>NZ_CP141211.1:0-2552707 GCF_035609305.1 Micrococcus sp. HOU01
GCGAGGAGGCCCCCGAGGACGCCGAGGAGGAGGAGTTCGCCACCCAGCAGGCCTCGATCCTGCTCACCCGGCTGCTGTTCCTGCTCTACGGAGACGACGCCGGCCTGTGGGAGGCCGACCTGTTCCAACGCTGGGTGGAGTGGGACACCACCGCCGACAACCTCGGCCCCCAGCTCGACGCCCTCTTCCGCGTGCTCAACACCCCCGAGAACCGGCGCCGCGGTGTGCCGGACTCCCTGGCCCGCTTCCCCTACGTCAACGGCGGCATCTTCGACGGCACCTCCACCGCCGGGTTCCTCACCAACAACTTCCGGGACGCGCTCGTGGCCGCCTGCCGGTTCCGGTGGACCCAGATCTCCCCGGCCGTATTCGGCTCCATGTTCCAACTGGTCAAGTCCAAGCAGGCCCGCCGCGGGGACGGAGAGCACTACACCTCCGAGGAGAACATCCTCAAGACCATCGGCCCGCTCTTCCTGGACGAGTACCGCGCCCGAGCGGACCGGCTCATCCAGAACAAGACCACCACCCGGCGTGAGGTGATCGGCCTGATCGAGGAGATCGCCTCCAACATCTACGTCGACCCTGCATGCGGGGCCGGCAACTTCTTGAACCTGGCCTACGCCAAGCTGCGCGAGATCGAGACGGACCTGCTGGCCGACCAGCGCCGCCGCACAGGGTCCCAGGACCTGTCCCTGGACGTGAGCTTGGACCAGCGGATCCACATCGACCGGTTCTACGGGATCGAGATCAACTGGTGGCCGGCCAAGATCGCCGAGACCGCCATGTTCCTAGTGGACCATCAGGCCAACCGGCAGCTGGCCGCCGCGCTCGGCCAGGCCCCGGTACGCCTGCCGATCAAGATCACCGCCACGATCTACCAACACGACGCGCTCACCCTCGACTGGTCTCAGGCCCTCCCCGCCCCGGCCGGGCGCACGTTCGTGTTCGGCAACCCCCCGTTCCTGGGTGACCACACCCGCACGGCTGCCCAGCTGGCGCTGATGCAGGCGGCCTGGGGAGAAGGCAAGCAGCTCTCCCGCCTGGACTTCGTGACCTCCTGGCACGCACTCACCCTGCGCCTGCTGGATGAGCGGGATGGGGAGTGGGCGTTCGTGACCACGAACTCCATCGTGCAGGGGGACCAGCCAGCGCGTCTGTTCGCCCCGATCTTCGAGGCCGGCTGGCGGATCAAGTTCGCACACCGCACCTTCGCGTGGGACTCTCAGGCCCCCGGCAAGGCCGCGGTGCACTGCGTGATCATCGGCTTCACCCGCGACCTCGACACCAAGGCACGCCTGTTTAAGTACGAGCATGCACGCGGCGAGGCCCGCGAGGTGCCCGGGGTGAAGACGATCAACGCCTACCTGGTGGACGGACCCAACGTGCTGGTGCAGAAGCGCAGCGCCCCGCTCGCCCCCGACATGCCGGAGGTCGTCTATGGTTCCAAGCCCACGGATGACGGCAACCTCATCGTCACCGCAGAGCAGTACCAGGCCGTGATGGCCGATCCCGTGATGGCCCCCTACGTGCGCCCTTACGTCGGCGCGGTCGAGTTGATCCGCGGCCAGCAACGCTGGTGTCTCTGGCTGACCGATATGGACCCGGATGCGCCCTCCCGCTCCCCCGAGCTCAAGCGCCGCCTCGAGGGTGTTGCCGCCGAACGAGCCAAGTCCAAGGCCGCATCCACCCGGGACTGGGCACGCTTCCCCCACCTGTTCCGCCAGCGCGGCCTCGTCTCCGAGGTGCCGTTCGTCGGCATCCCCGAGGTCAGCAGTGAGGGGCGCGCCTACCTGCCTGTGGCCCACTTCGAGCCCGACGTCATCATCTCCAACAAGGTCTACGGTGCCGTGGACCCCGACGGCATCGTCTTCGCCGTGGCCTCCTCCTCGATGTTCATCACCTGGATGAAGACCGTCGGAGGACGACTGGAGTCCCGCATCTCGTTCTCCAGCACGATCACCTGGAACGGCTTCCCCCTTCCTGCTTTGATCGACAAGGACCGAGCCTCTCTAGCCAAGGCCGGCCAGAAAGTCCTCGAAGCCCGGGCCCTCCATCCCGGACGCTCCCTGGCCCAGCACTACGCGCCCCTGGGCATGGACCCGGTCCTGGTGAGAGCCCACGACGGGTTGGACACCGTGATGGACCGGATCATGGGCGCCCCGCGGCGATGCCGCACAGAGCTCGAGCGTCAGGAGTTGCTCTTCGCCCGTTACGCAGAGAGGGCTTCGTAACCCCGTCCGGTACGACGAATGGGGTGGAAGGACCAGCCCCGGTGGCAAAGGTCGGACCTTCTCAGTCGACAAACCGCGACTTCGGCCGCACAGTCGAAGCGGCATCCATGACCACTACGCTCGCTTCCAGGGCAATATGGCCCGCCCACGGCCAAGATGCCCTCGAAGTCGCACCGGCCCTTTGGGGACCAGCTACCGAGTAGTCCCGAGCACCTGCGGCCATCCACCGGGTCCATGTGCGCGCTATCCTGAAGCCCACTTACTAGTGCTGATTGAAGGTCAGCGGGAGGGGGCCTCATGGCAGTCTTGAGCAAACAATTTCGAGATGCCTTGGCAGCAATCGAGCCAGCGGAGGATGCCGAACATGCTGCTGAAGCACACGAAGAGGTACGACGCGTGCTCAATTCCAGGGAAGATTTCAAGGATTGGGGACTGGAGACGCTCCTCATCGGCTCCTACCGGAGGCAGGTTTCGATCCGACGCGTCAAGGATGCGGACGTCTTCTGTCAGTTGCCGGACTTGCCTGTAGATGTTGACCCTCAAGACTTGCTTGATCGGTTCCTCTCCGCCCTCTCCGAAGAATACGGCGATCGAGTATCGCGCAACGACCGGTCGGTGAAGGTGGACTTCCCGGTCTATGACCTTCACGTCGACGTCGTGCCAGCACGACCTGTCGGGGACCTATGGGAAATCCCTAATAAGGGGGAGGGTTGGGAGACGACCCATCCCCTTCGCTTCAATGAACTCACCAGCGGATGCAACGCTACACACGATAAGAAGTACGTTCCTACGGTGAAGCTGCTCCGCCAGACGCGTCGCGCTTTGATGGGGACTGCGAAACCGGGTGGATTCTTTGTTGAGGTTGCCGCTTTCCACGCCTTCCAGAACATCCCAACGGAAGGAGCCCCCGACTTACCGTCCTCCATTGCGGAGTACTACACCGTGGCACTGGAGGCGATGGTGCCGCTGTTACGTGCCCATGCCGACGGCAGCGCGCCACTTCTAAACCCTGCTGTCCCTGGGCAGAAATTGCATGTACGGGCCACGACAGAAGAGCTGGAAGCTGTTGTAGCTGCGTGGGAGCATGCTGCTACGAGTGCTCGCGTCGCCCTGGACGAGATAGACGACCACGCCGCAGCGCAGGCCTTCCATGAACTGTTAGGACTGACCACCGAGGGCGAAGCAGTCTTCCCATTGCTTCCGCGGTCGGCTGGGACGGAGCAAGCCGCGAGTGTGCGCCCCGGCTACGCTAGCCTGCCCAGCGGTGACTCTCCCACGTTCGGATGAACGATGCCACACGTGATTTCCTGGATACGGCCGTCCGCCGCCTCGACGAGGGACTGAACCGGCGAGGTTTCCGCACCCAGCACTCAGGCGACCTCCCTACTGAGTGGGAATGGACCGGTCGGCTGGGGCCCCGACGTGAGCTGGTGCGGGTGACGCTGCAGCCGAGGGGCGTGTCAACTTGTCTGTGTAAGCGGGGTGGTCACAGGTAGGGGTTGATCCGGTCGGGGTAGGCCGCGGCGAGCTGGGCGAGGGCCTGCTTCCAGTTCGTGACGGCCTGACCTTCGACGAGCCGGCCCTGGGCTTTGCGCTGGCCGGCGGGTTTGCCCCGGTCCCGAGCGCGTTCGGCGGCGCGTTTGTCTTCGATGTTGCAGATCGCCAGCCAGAGCAGCTTCACCGCCGCCTCGGTCGAGGGGAAGTGGCCGCGGTTCTTGGTCACCTTCCGTAGCTGGAAGTTCAGCGACTCGATGCTGTTGGTCGTGTAGATGACCTTGCGGAGCATGGGTGGGAACTGCAGGAACGGGATGAACCGCTCCCAGGAGTTCGCCCAGGTCGCGGCTGCAGACGGGTACTTCGTGCCGAGCTCGGAGGCCTCGAACTCGGCCAGCGCCTTCCTCGCGGTCTCTTCGTTGGGGGCGGTGTAGATCGGCTTCAGCGCGGCGGCGACCTTCTTGCGGTCCTGGTAGGCCACGAACCGCATCGCGGCCCGGATCAGGTGAACCACGCAGGTCTGGACCATCGAGTCCGGCCACGTCGCCTCGATCGCCTCCGGCAGGCCCTTGAGCCCGTCGCAGCACACGATCAGCACGTCCTGCACGCCCCGGTTGGCGAGATCGGCGCAGACGTGGGCCCAGAACGCCGAGCCCTCGGTGTCCTGGACCCAGATCCCCAGCACGTGCTTGATGCCCTCGAGGTCCACGCCGACGGCGATGTAGGCGGCACGGTTGAGGACCTGGCTGTTCTCTCGGATCTTGATCCGGATTGCGTCGAGATAGATCACCGGATAGAACTCCTCCAGCGGCCGCGACTGCCACGCCAGGACCTCTTCGCTCACGGCGTCGGTGATGTTGGAGATCGTCTCGTGCGACAGGTCCGTGCCGATCGTGGAGGCCAGGTGGTGCTGGATGTCCCGGATCGTCATTCCGCCGGCATAGAGGCTGATGATCATGTCATCCAGGCCCCCGAGGCGCCGCTGGCCCTTGGGCACCAGGCGCGGGGTGAACGACCCGCCCCGGTCTCGCGGGACGTCCAGCTCGATCGGCCCGACCTCGGACTCCACGGTCTTCGGGGTGGTCCCGTTGCGGGAGTTGGCGTGCTTCGGCGCCTCGCTCGAGCCCTTCTCGTAGCCCAGATGGCTGGTCAGCTCGGCCTGCAGGCCCCGCTCGAGCGCGGCCTTGACCAGCGCGGGCACGAACCCGCCGTCACCGGTGAGCTCGACGCCGCCCGCGTCGATCTGCGCGAATAGGGAATCAAGCTGCCCTGAGGCTTTCAGCTGCTCGACCAGGTCCTGGCCCGAGGGCTCGCCTGGGTTCTTCTCGTCGATCATGGTCATGATTCTTACCGTTCCTCTCGGTACGGCTTACACAGACCATCTGACACGCCCCAGCCGAGCTATCCCTTCTCTCCGCCGAACGTGTCCCTGCCCGACAGGGCCACAGACCTCGGATGGCATAGCGGACCGGAAGGGATCCTCTGCCTCTGGACCGAGGAGGGCCAGGCAGGCATTCCTTGGCTCGACCCAACGATTCTCATCGAACGCATCGAGAGTTGGATCGCCAACGACGCCGCCGGGTGGATCAAGGACTCCCCCCAACTCGATCTGGAGGCCTACCACCAGCCTCGCTTCCTCAAAGTCAACGGCTCCACCGTGCACCCTTCACTACTGATTGACCGCTGGGACGGTCTCTCACCCGGATGGTTCATATCATCGCTGCCAGACGCTCACGGAGTGATGCGCGTCAAGCGGGCGAAGACGCCTCCTCCTCCAGCTGCGACACCTGGCCAACAGGGGGCTCGGCGGAAGAACCGCAAACCCGACCGCTTCCTGAACGGTGTTGCGATCGACCTCGGTGAACTCGCAAAGCCGGTGATCTCACCATCCGACCTCGTTGCTGCCTGTGGAAGCGACAGACCAGCTATAGGCAAGTTCCTGGAGACTGGCCGGCCCCTTTTGGTCGCCATGCGCTACCGACGAGGAGCGGGCGACGGCTATATAGGGTTCTGGCTCGAGGACAAGGCCCCTCTCACTTACATCTCCGTCGCAGAGAGAGCACAAGCGCAACGACGCCGCGCCGGTTGGCATGCCCCCGCCCTTCGCAAGAAGTCAGTCTCAGTCATCGGCGCCGGCAGCATCGGATCCTACGTGGCGGAGGTGCTCGATCGAAGCGGAGTAGGAGACCTGCGCGTCCACGACTTCGACAAGTTGCTAC
Source organism: Micrococcus sp. HOU01 (assembly GCF_035609305.1). Classification (NCBI taxonomy): domain Bacteria; kingdom Bacillati; phylum Actinomycetota; class Actinomycetes; order Micrococcales; family Micrococcaceae; genus Micrococcus; species Micrococcus sp. HOU01. Next base: position 5,945 of record NZ_CP141211.1, read on the forward strand.
CGGGCAACCTAGTTCGCCACGCAGCTTCACCCGCGTTCGTCGGGCAGACGAAGACCACAGCAGTGTGCGCCTCGGCCCTTCTCCGCGACCCGGGGTCGAGCATGACCGGCGCGGGACCCGTCAAGACTCTTGCCGATGCTGTGAGCTTGATGGACTCGCGCGACCTCGTGATCGACTGCACGGGCAGCCGGCTCGTGTGGCACATGCTCCAACACGCGGCCCGTCTTTCAGGCGCGCGGTTCCTTCATGTCGCAATCGTGGGCCAGGGCCAGTTCGGGCGAGCGGACATCTGTCCGCCTCTCAATGCAGCTGAGCCTCTGTCGATGGACCCTCTGGAAGGTGCCATCGAAGGCGAGTATGAGACTGGCTGCGGGGACCCGATCTCACCGACACCACCGGCTGCAGTAATAGAAACCGCTGGAATGGGAGCCCGGCTTGCGATCAGGCTGCTCTGTGGCGAAGAGGTGCCCCCCGCGGGCGAGTCACGCGCATTGTTCGAGCTGCCAACGTGAGAGTTGCGACCATCAATGCTGATGCCTGGACAGAGCTCACCCAGGCAGCGAGCCGCGCCCTGCCACGTGAGACGGGCGGCCTGCTTCTCGGCTACTACATCGAGACCGAACCGCGCATAGTGCAATGCGTCGAGGTCCCTGATCCCACAGCGACCTCTGTGCGCTATCGCCGGGACGCGACCATAGCTGCAGCAACGTTGAGGCAGACGAGGGCATTAGGCCCCGAAAACACTACGGGGTACATCGGTGAGTGGCACAGTCATCCCGGACCGAACGGTCCGAGTGAGACTGACTCGCTCGCCCTGCGCCAGCTGGCCAAGGCGGGGGCGCATGATGTGCTCCTAGTGGTCGTCGCCCGCACCGCAACAGACTGGATCAGCCACGCGCGGGAAGCGAATCCAGATGGCAACCTCCAGCGACTAGTGCTAGAAGTTGCCTCCAGCAGAAAGGATAACCCCCATGAGTTCACCAATTGATCTGAATTTAGCCTTTCAGGCTCGGCAACGTACCCTCTCCGCAGAACTCGGTATCCCTCTGGAGTTCACCGACCATCCAACCTCCATCGGTAATGCCTCCGAGGCGAACTGGACGAGAATGCTTCGCACCTACCTGCCAGGACGTTATGAAGTCGGCCCTGTACACGCCCTGGATATCACCGGCGGCCAAAGCCACCAGATCGATATCGCTATTTACGACCGCCAATACGCCCCCATCTGGTTCGAGTCACCCGCGGGGGAGCGGATCGTGCCAGTGGAGAGCATTTACGCCGTGTTCGAGGTGAAGCAAAAAATAAATGCTTCGAACCTACGCTATGCCGCCCGGAAAGCAGCTTCGGTGCGCCAACTGACGCGGACTAGTGAAAAGATCGTTGATATCCACGGGACCCACGAAGGCCCCCGTCCTGAGCAGCGACCCATCCTTTCGGGAATCCTTGCACTCAAGTCGGAGTGGACGACAGGTATGAGGGGTGAGACGGGGAAAAAGCACATTCAAGATCATACTGGGGATGCGCGCCTAGACATGGGTCTTGCCCTGTTGGATTCTGCCTTCGATAACACCACGCCACCCTACAACAAAGAGATGCTTGAAGCAGGTCTCCACTTCTCACCTGAGAGTACGCAACTACTCTGGTTCTGCCTGAGACTCTTCAGACGACTCCAGGCCATCGGCACAGCGCCTGCCGTTGACCTCTCCTTATACGAGGAGGCTCTGCTCAAATCCTCATAAATAGGCCATATTGCCAGAGCGGATTCAAAATGAGTGGCCCACGCGGGACGGTTACCCACGTCCGGAAGCGAACCTACGCAATGAGGAGTACAGAGTCTGCCGGCTCACCCCGAACGTGCGCGCCACCTCAGCCTTCGGGATCCCCATCTCGATCATCACGCACGCCTGCTCCACGTCGGTGTCCGAGAGCTTCGGGGCCTGCACGTACTTGCCCCGAGCCTTGGCCAGGGCGATGCCCTCGGCCTGGCGCTCCTTGATCCGCCGGCGCTCGAACTCAGCGAACGCAGCCAGGATCCCCAACATCAACCCGTCCACCGGGGAGGTGCCGGACTTGTCCACGGTGATCCGCTCTGACACGAACTGCACAGCACACCCCTTGGCGGTGAGCTCATCCACGATCGCGTACAGGTCCCGAGTGTCCCGTCCCAGCCGGTCCATCGAGGCAACCTTCACCAGATCCCCCTCCCGCACGTACCGCATCAGCTCCGCCAACCCGGCGCGCTTGGCGCGGGAGCTGCCGGAGATCTTGTCTTCGAAGATCCGGTCGCACTCCCCCACCGCCTCGAGCTGGCGGTCCAGGTTCTGCTCAGCCGAGCTCACCCGCACGTACCCCACAGTCTGTCCAACCATGTCTTAGACCCTCCGACGCATGTGTCCAACGGCCCGGCTTGGGACCGTCTCTGACGTGATGGTCTCGTGGGAGGGTGGGGTGTGTAAAGGGGTATACCTGACTGGACGCAAGAAGTAAGACCGGGTGGGGGCAGTCCCCCAGGGTCGAGCTGGGCAGGTGAACGGTGCGGCCGGCTGGGCAGGTCCTGAAGGCCGGCTTCTCCCTGGGCGCGGTAGCGGGCGACCCAGGTGGCCACCGTGGGGCGGCTCACCCGGAACTCGGCTGCCACGTGCGCTTGTGGGATGCCGTCGTGCAGGTGGCGGTGGACCATCCTGAGTCGGCCGGTGGGGGTCAGGGGTGCGTTAGCGTGAGTCATGAGTGGGTCTCTTTACGCGGATGGGTGGTGTAGGAACTTCCATCCTGCGGGAGAGGCCCACTCGTCTCATCTCAGTCCGGCCCTCGTGCCAAGAACCTCATGACCCACAACACCTAGGCGCGCTGCGGACCGTGCTCTGGGCGGCGAGTCGGAGGCTACCCCTAGAATGGCAAGCATTCGGCGGGCACGCGGCACGCCTGGGGCCAGGAGGTGGAGTGATGGCAAGGGCGCCCATCAATCCGTTGACTCTCAGCTGGGCCCGTGAGGTCAACCATGTGAGCACGGAAGACCTAGCTCATGCCGTCGGGGTCAAACCCAATCGCGTTGAAGAGTTTGAGAGTGGTGACGCCCTCCCGACATTCCGGCAGCTCACGCTCCTTGCCACCAAGCTCGATAGGCCACTCGGCTTCTTTTTTGCGCCCCCGCCCGCTGTCCCCGATGTGCCGGACACCGCGGACTTCAGAGGTCGCGCCCACGCCACCCTCCCCGCGGACCTGGCGAAGGAGATGCGTCGAGCTGAGCAGCATCGAGACGCCATGCTGGATCTCGGTGGGCGGCCGGAGCGGAAGCTGAACGGGGACGCAATCGGATGGAGCAACATTCCTGTCCGGGCGCGAGAGCTGAGAAGGCAGTTCGGGCTGACCGATGTCTTTGTACCACCCGAGTCCGCCAACAGTCAGGTCTTCAACTTCTGGCGCGGTTTGCTCGAAGAGCATGGTGTGCTGGTTTTCCAAACGACGAAGATTTCCCTCGAGACCTTCCGCGGACTGTCTGTACACCACGACGAGCTTCCGGTTGTGATGGTGAACGGCGGGGATAGCCCCGCGGGCAGGACATTTACTCTGTTTCACGAGGTAGCCCACCTCATCAACAGGACCAGCGGGCTTTGCGCTCTGCGGGAGACAGTTGACGAAGAGGCCATTGCAAACAACTTCGCGGCAAACTTCCTGATGCCCGAGGCTGCGGTCCGAGCAAATCTGAAGTACGCGGACGATCCGTTCGCAGCCTCTGAACACCTTGCTCGTCACTTCAAGGTCAGCAACCTTGCTGCCGCGGTGCGCCTCCGTCGTCTCGATTTCCTCGATGACGAGGACCTCGACGAAGTTCGGACGGCCAGTGAGGAGACTTGGGAACGAGCGCGAGAAGCTCTGAAGCAGAAGGATGGCTTTGTTCCCCCATGGCGGCTCCGCTATCGGGATCTTGGATCCACTTACATCGGCACAGTCGCTCGTGCTCTGGAAGACCGCAGGGTTGACCTCGTTGACGCTACCTACCTGCTCAACGCCCGACTTCCGATGGTTGAGCAGATGCTCAGCGAGTACTACCGAACAGGCGGTGCCGAATGAGCTACACCCTCGACACCAACATCCTGATCGGGTTGGTGCAGCGTTACCCCCGCGACATTTTTCCTGCAATGTGGGACAACATCGAAGCAACGGTCGCTGCCGGGGAGAGCTGCATCTGCGAGGCGATTCTTCGCGAGGTCCATCGAGGTGGAGATGAGCTCCATGACTGGGCCAAGAACTTGCAGGGATTCGTGTGTTCCATCACAGACGAGGAGCTGATCACCGTCGCTGAGATCGGTGTGGCTCACCCTGGCTGGGTTCAGGGGCAGCTTAACGAGGCTGACCCCTTCGTAATCGCACACGCGAAGTCGGAGCAGTCGACCATCGTCTCGGAGGAGAACCGCAAGGGCCCCGGGACCGAAGACAAGAATCAGAAGATCCCCAACATCGCCGACGAGCACCGAGTTCGAACCATCAAGTTCTTCGACTACATCCGAGCTTACGGCTGGCAGTTCTGAGGTTGCGGACCCGCGCAGGGGAACGGCCGAGCGGCCTAGGGCATGTCTGACAATCGTTTGGACCATGCGATCACAGCATTCAGCACCACAGCGGCCCTGTAGATGATCGCGTACTTGTCATACCGGGTCGCCAGACCCCGCCACTGCTTCAGGTGAGCGTACTGACGCTCGATGACGTTGCGGCCCTTGTAGGCGGCCGCGTCGAGGCCAATGGGGCGCCCGCCGCGGGCACCGCGCCGTCTGCGGTGGCCCTGCTGGTCGGCCGGTTCGGGGATGACCGCTTTGATCCCACGGGCGCGTAGGTGGGTGCGGATCGCCCGGGAGGAGTACGCCTTATCGCCCAGCACCGCCGCAGGGCGGGTCCGGGGCCGCCCTACTGGCCGGGTCACGCGCAGCTGCTCCAGAAGAGGAAGCAGCATCGGGGAGTCCCCTGCCTGGCCGGGGGTGATCAGGCTGACCAGCGGCAGCCCGGTCCCATCGACGAGCTGATGGATCTTCGTGCTCAGCCCGCCACGGGAGCGCCCGATGCCGTGATCGGCCGGCTCCTCACGCGGATTCTTGTAGTTCGATCCATCCCCCTGTGTGGCGGGTGATGTTCGTCGCGTGCTGGTGGGCGCGGGCGATCGTGGAGTCCACCGAGACCGACCAATCGATCAGGCCTTCGGCGTCAGCGGCGGCGGTCAGCGTGGCCAGCACCGTGTCCCATGTGCCCTCTTCAGCCAAGCGCCGATGCCAGGTCCACACGGTCTGCCAGGGCCCGTAGACCTCGGGCAGATCCCTCCAAGCGATTCCGCACCGGTACCGGTAGATGATCGCCTCCACCATGGCGCGGGCGTCGGCGAACGGCCTGCCGGCGCGGCCGGTCCGGGTCGGGAGCATCGGGGCGATCAACTCCCATTGGGTGTCAGAGAGCATCTGGAACCGAAACATGTCCCCAGGGTCTCAGCTGACTCGTGCATCTATTCTCAGACACGCCCTAGATACCACCGTCGACTTCTTCCCGGCTGCCGAAGAGACGTTTGCAGTCGTAGCCGCGGCGAGGACGCTCGTGCACTTGCCCGACAACGCTAACGGGAACCATCCAGCGCGCTTTGCTTCAGACTCTGGAACTCCGCCTCGGAGATAGTTCCGCTGTCGAGTAGCTGCTTGGCTTGCGCGATCTCAGACGCAGGTCCCCCAGCAACAGTCCGGATGTAGTCGTCCGCCGTTGCTTTGGCCTCTCGTGCCTGTCGCTCGGCTCGATCGCCCATCCCACGACCGCGGAAGATCAGGTAAACGAGCGCCGTGAGGAACGGAATAAAGATGAGGAAAAGCAGCCAGATCGCCTTGTAGACGCCGCTGAGTTCGCGGTCCCGGAAGAGATCACTGATGATTGAGAACAGTGCGATGAGGTAGGCGACGAACACAAAGATGGTGAAGAACCACCAGATCGCATCCCAGATCGTGCTCCAGAAGTCCATGTTCCTGACCTCACCTTCCGGCCCGGTTGGGGGCCAAGCCTAGAGTTTCGTGTGAACCCAGGGTAGCAAGCGGCAAGCGGCCCCTGCCTACCTCAGCCAGAGCTGGGCGCGCCGCAAAAGTGCTAACGAAAGTGCTAAGCAACCTGCAGGTCGAGGTATCGCGGTGGAGTCATCCACAGGGCACATGCCGTAGATCGTTGATTTCATGCGGCAGAACGCCCTTCCAAGATTCGCGGCGCGAGGGGGTCGAGGTCAGTTCAAGTCCCCCCTCGCGCACCGCGGGCCGTTTGCAAGACGGCCAGGGAACGGTTTGTACGTTCCACAGGGGAAGCCCCCGGGAGACTCGGACGAGTCTCCCGGGGGCTTCTTCACGCACAGGATTGGCCTCCCGGGCGACGCCGCGGGCGTCCCGAGGGCCTGGCGGACTCGTCTGGGCATGGAAAGACCCCCGCGGGCCTGCGCCTGGGAAGGCTCCCGCGGGGGTCTGGATGTGTCCACGTGGTCCCGTGGGGGCGGCTCTAGGTTAGGGCATGTCTGACAATCGTTTGGACCATGCGATCACAGCATTCAGCACCACAGCGGCCCTGTAGATGATCGCGTACTTGTCATACCGGGTCGCCAGACCCCGCCACTGCTTCAGGTGAGCGTACTGACGCTCGATGACGTTGCGGCCCTTGTAGGCGTCCGCGTCGAGGCCAATGGGGCGCCCGCCGCGGGCACCGCGCCGTCTGCGGTGGCCCTGCTGGTCGGCCGGTTCGGGGATGACCGCTTTGATCCCACGGGCGCGTAGGTGGGTGCGGATCGCCCGGGAGGAGTACGCCTTATCGCCCAGCACCGCCGCAGGGCGGGTCCGGGGCCGCCCTACTGGCCGGGTCACGCGCAGCTGCTCCAGAAGAGGAAGCAGCATCGGGGAGTCCCCTGCCTGGCCGGGGGTGATCAGGCTGACCAGCGGCAGCCCGGTCCCATCGACGAGCTGATGGATCTTCGTGCTCAGCCCGCCACGGGAGCGCCCGATGCCGTGATCGGCCGGCTCCTCACGCGGATTCTTGTAGTTCGATCCATCCCCCTGTGTGGCGGGTGATGTTCGTCGCGTGCTGGTGGGCGCGGGCGATCGTGGAGTCCACCGAGACCGACCAATCGATCAGGCCTTCGGCGTCAGCGGCGGCGGTCAGCGTGGCCAGCACCGTGTCCCAGGTGCCTTCTTCGGCCAAGCGCCGATGCCAGGTCCACACGGTCTGCCAGGGCCCGTAGACCTCGGGCAGATCCCTCCAAGCGATTCCGCACCGGTACCGGTAGATGATCGCCTCCACCATGGCGCGGGCGTCGGCGAACGGCCTGCCGGCGCGGCCGGTCCGGGTCGGGAGCATCGGGGCGATCAACTCCCATTGGGCGTCGGAGAGCATCTGGAACCGAAACATGTCCCCAGGGTCTCAGCTGACTCGTGCATCTATTCTCAGACACGCCCTAGCTGTCGAGATTGTGCCAATCATCACCGAGTACCCAGCGCACAGCCGAAATCCTGCCCGACAGGTAGCCCCAGGCCCAGTCAGATGAGACATCCTTTGCCAGCTCGTCCACGCCGTACTGTTCCTCCATCCGACGCTTCGAGGCGAGCAAGCCAGCCTTCAGCTCCTCGGACAGGTCATCCCTGGTAGCCACATCCTCGTCGGAGGGCTTTCGCCCATACCAGAGCCGATCCATCAGCTCCGACTCTGCCGCCAGGATCTCGGTAACTCGCCTGAGCGTGCTCGTGCCGACATCATGCTTGAAGGCCAGATCAAGATTCTTCTCGACTAGCCGGAGAAGTTGAGGCTTCTCCCATACGCGAATACGGAACGGCGGCCGATTGCTGCGCTCGTACTCAGCAATCCAATCCTTGGCTCCGTTCGTGAGATAGCCAGAGGCGATGAAGAGAACCACAGCGGGACGGTCTGCGTTGGCCCAGGCAAGAGTGCCCTGGAGGGCATCGGGCGGCACGCCCCTTGCGTAGTGCTTGCAGTCGATGAACCAGCGCTCCTGGTACTCGTGGCCGTCGATGTCCCTGAGAGTCTTTGAAGCGACGATGTCCCGACCACGGTCAGAGGGTGAAGCAGCGAGCGGAGTTCCCTTCCTCCAGTCAACATTGGAGAAGCCACTGTCGGACACGAGGTCGAAGCAGAACTCCTCGAAGTCGGTGGGCGACAGACCCGAGAAGTCGAGGGAGCCGAGGGCGAAAGCATCTTCGGATTTGGAAATCTCGTCAGGCTGGTCCTCGGGTTCGGTCTCCATGCCCTGAGTATATGGATCGACCTGAAGCGCCCTGGGTTTGTTGGAGACTCCTGACCTTGGAAACGAGGATGGAGTTATGCCGAAAGAGCAGACAGCGGGGAAGCCGACGACGCGTCGGTATTCGCCGGAGGAGAAGGCCGCGGCGGTCCGGATGGTGAGGACGCTGCGTGCCGAGCTGGGGACCGAGCATGGGACCGTCAATCGGGTCGCGACGCAGCTCGGGTACGGGGTCGAGTCCGTGCGGATGTGGGTCAAGCAAGCCGACATCGACGACGGCGTCACCTCTGGCGTGAGCAGCGCTGAGGCGCGGCGGGTGCGTGAACTGGAGCAGGAAGTCCGGGAGTTGCGGCGGGCCAACGAGGTCCTCAAGCGTGCTGCGTCTTTCTTCGGGGCGGAGCTCGACCGCCACTACCGGAAGTAGTCGCGTTCATCGACGCGAACAAGGATGACCTGGTCGACGCTCGCCGGCTCGGAGTCGAGCTCATCTGCAGGCTGCTGCAGGTGGCTCCGAGCAGCTACTACGCCGCCAAGACCCGCGCCCCCTCGGCTCGCGCGGTGCGGGACGAGGAGCTGATCCCGCAGCTGGTCGAGCTCTGGGAGACGAACTACCGCGTCTATGGAATCCGCAAGCTCTGGAAAGCCGCCGGCCGGGCGGGGATCATGATCGGCCGAGACCAGACCGCCCGGCTGATGCGCGCCGCAGGGATTAAGGGCGCGACCAGGTCGAAGCGGGTGAAGACGACCCGGCCAGATCCGACCGCGGCGCGGCACCCGGACCTCGTGAAGCGGGAGTTCACCGCGCCTGCCCCGAACCGGCTCTGGGTCACCGACCTGGCGTTCGTGCCGACGTGGGCCGGCGTCGCGTACGTCTGCTTCATCGTCGACGCGTTCTCCCGGATGATCGTCGGGTGGCGGTGCGCGTCACACATGCGCACCGAGATGGTCCTCGACGCGATCGAGATGGCCCGCTGGTCCCGCGGCGCTCGCCACGAGGACCTGCGCTGCCACAGCGACGCGGGGTCTCAATTCACCTCCATTCGCTACGGCGAACGCCTCGCCGAGATCGGAGCGACACCGTCGATCGGGACCGTCGGGGACAGCTATGACAACGCCCTGGCCGAGACCGTGAACGGCTATTACAAGGCCGAGCACGTCCGCGGACCCGCACGGCCAGGTCCCTGGCGGACGGTCGAGGACCTCGAGCTCGCGACCCTCGGGTGGGTGTCCTGGCACAACACGCAACGCCTCCACGGCTACCTCGGCGACGTCCCACCCGCCGAGTTCGAGGACACGTTCTATGCTGTCGAAGCCGGCCGCGAACAGCTGGTCGGAATCAAATAGCGCGAGTCTCCATCAGACCCAGGGCGCTTCAGCGAAGGTGTAGCGGGGAGCTATAGCGGTCGTTTGTGGCGGGCGTCCGGGATGCGACGGGGCGGCGTCTGTGACTTGCGGCGATAAGTGTCGTGGTTCCCGCGTCGATTATCGTCCGATGAGGAGTGCTTCTTGGGCGGCGTCGACGGCCTCGGGGATGAGGTGCGTCTGATTGTTGATGTCGAGTATGCGGTTGATCTGGGTGACGAGTCTGTCGGCGAGACGGAAGTTTCCGTTGGTGGCGCGGACGATTGCGGCGAGAGCTGCGGTGTGTGCGAGACCGGAGTCGTCTGGGTCGGGGTCCGGGAGACGCTGCGCGACGACGGCCGTGAGCTCGTCGCTTCGTAGCGCCCGGTATTCGTGGGCGAAGCCGATGCGGCTGTAGAGCTGGGGGTAGCGGGCGAGGCGTTTCTCGATGCCGGGCATGCCGATGAGGATGACGCCCATCCGGTGGCGGTCGTAGAAGTCGCGGACTTGTTCGAGGCCGGCGGTTTTGAGTCGGTCGGCTTCGTCGATGATGAGCAGTTCGGTGTTCCCACTGTGTTGGGACTCGGCGTGCACGAAAGGATCAACGTGCCCGTGCTGGGCATAGTCGATGGCCCAGGAGACGTGCTGGCATGCCCGGGGCAGGCCTTGATCGATCTGTTTGATGGTCGCGGCGACGGTGGGTGTGAAGAACGCCGTGCGGCTTCGTTGCACGGCTTCGGGCACGGGTGGCAGTGGGCCTTTGCTGCGGGAGAGTGGGTACCACTGCTCCCACTCGTCGGCGCCGGCGTAGTTGCGTGCGGAGCGTGTCTTGCCGACGCCGGGTGGTCCGTAGCAGAGGCCGATGTAGCGGTGTGATCGGACGGTGTCCGCGAACTCTGTGAACCGTCGGTGCTCACGGGTAGTCACGAATGCGTCCAAGGTGTCCGTGTGAGGCGGAGGCGCATCGGTGAATTCGTCGAAATGGCCGTTGAGGAATCGGCGTCCATCGTCGTCAGGCGTGAAGAGAAGAGACTTGGGCGTGCTGTCTGGATCAGTCACTGGCATAGGTCCTCAATCCGTGTCGCGCGGGAGGTGTCGCGAGCTGGTCAGGTGTGCTGGCGAGCATCGTTGGAATCTCGGTTTGGTGGCGCGTGTCTTCGGGGAGGGAACCCGCGTGAGTGGTGAGTTCGCGGAGTTGCTGTTTCAGAGCGCGACGTCGCGCGTTTCTCGCAGTTTGTAGGTCCGCGAAGGAGACAGTCTCGGATGAGCGTTCGGGGGCGATTGCGCGGCAGAGGAATGTGTTTTCGTGAAAGATTCGTATCTCCCCGAGGTCGCGGGGGTCGTACCGCACCGTGACGTCTTCCCCGACGTACGCAGCGAGGACCGGGGAGATGTATCGGGTCGATGCGAAACGGATCCCGTCGCGTTGCACACGGCGGGTTGTCGCTGCGGTGAGTAGAAGCAGATCGATGTCTTCCGGGCGGGCGGGTGTTCGAGGGATGAAGCTGTCGCTGCGCCATCGCTCGTGCGGGGCACCGCCCGTCGACGAGTGGATGCGTTCGTTGTATTCGTCGACGATGAATCGCTCGAGAACGTCATCGAGCTGGTGCAAGGTCAACGTGGGTTCGTTGATGGGTGATCCGCCGGTGCCGTGCGGGATGAAGCCGGGCAGGTGCGGCAGCAGCTCGGTCGTGATCGTTCGGTAGAACCGTTCGATCTTGCCGCGTCCCTGTGGGACGCCGATCCGTGAGTGGATCAGGCGCACGTGAACATCGAGGCAGACGTGTTCGATCCTGGTCGAGGTGAAGTCGGATCCGTGATCGCTGTAGAGGATGTCTGGGAGGCCCGACACTACCCACTTCGGGTTTCGTTTCCGAGCAATGGCCTGGTGGAACGCCAGTGCGGAGTGTTCGGCTGTGGGTGCTGAGACGCTGACCGCGTAGCCTGCGATGGCTCGTGAGTAGTTGTCGAGCACGATCGTGAGCCAGGGACGGACGGGCTGCTGCCGGTCATCGAGGATCATCACATCGAGCAGAGTGTGGTCCATCTGCCACTGTTCATTCGGCGCGGAGGTCGTGCGGCGGTAGACCAGCTCGAACTTGTCTCGGTAGGCCGCGTCCCCGCCGTCCGCGAGAGCAGTCAGGCCCGGGTCGAGCGCGTGCACGATTTCGCGGACCGTGGTGTATCCCGGGGTGGATAGTCCTCGGTCTCTGGCGATGTCACCGACGCGGCGGTGGATAAATGCGATCGTCGGCGCGGGACGCCGCACAGCAAGCGCCTCAATCGCCTTCACCAGCTCGGCGTTGACGCGCGTCGAACCCTTATCGCTGCGAGGTGCCCGCGAGAGCTGCCCCATTTCCATCCGGGCTGCCCAGCGTTGCAGGGTCCGTACTGCAACGCCGGAGTGTTCCGCAATGCGCGTCCACGGCACCCCGTCCTGGTGTTGGCGCACAAGCTCGGCTTTCTGCCGGTCGCTGAGGTGCGCCATGATTCCTCGTCAGGCCCGCTCGACGTGCTCGGCCAGGTGCCGGTAGATCGTGGGCCGGGATACCCCGAACGTGTCGGCAATCTCTTGGACGGTGTGGCCGCCCTCGTCGTACATCGCTCGGGCCTGCCGGATCTTCGTCGGCGTCATCTTGAACTTCGGGCCGCCCTTCCGGCCCCGTGCGCGGGCGGCCGCGAGGCCGTCGTGGGTGCGTTCGACGATGAGGTCGTGTTCGAACTCCGCGATCGCGGCGAGCATGTGGAAGAACAGGCGGCCTCCCGGCGTCGTCGTGTCGATGCCCTGCGAGAGCGCTTTCAAGCCAACCCCGCGCTGTTGCAGTTCGTCCGCGACCTGTTTGAGGTTTTTCACCGAACGGCCGAGCCGGTCAAGTTTCGTCACGACGAGCGAGTCCCCCTCGCGCAGATACCCGAGGGCTTCCGTGAGCGCCGGCCTCTTCGCCAGGGTGCCGGATGCGTGCTCGACGAAAATCTTGTCGCAGCCCGCAGCATTGAGCGCATCCGTTTGGCCGTCCAGGTTCTGGTCTCGGGTCGAGACGCGTGCGTAACCGATCGTGGCCATGCCTCAGTGTAACGCGAACGCCGCTTGTTTTACATAGATTGCTGACACGGGTCGTGAGACACGACTCGCCGACCTAATCGACGAGGCTGCCGACTGACTCATGAACGGTCGATCATGTTACTATACTAACCTGTTTGTATAGTAAAGCGGAAGCGAGGGGTCGGATAGATGAGAAGCGATACTGCGTCGAAGCGACGTTGGTGGTTGTTGTTGACGGTAGGTGCAGGTTTGCTCCTCATCACGCTGGACAACTCGATTTTGTACACCGCGCTCCCGACGCTGACCGAGGAGCTGGGGGCTTCGGGGTCGGCCTCATTGTGGATTATCAACGCCTACCCGGTGGTGATGGCGGGTCTGTTGCTGGGGGCGGGGACGCTGGGTGATCGAATCGGCCACCGCAGAATGTTCGTGGTGGGGCTGTTGATCTTCGGCCTGGCATCGTTGGCTGCAGCGTTCTCGGTGAGCCCGGGGATGCTGATCGCCTCGCGTGCGCTGCTGGCCGTGGGTGCTGCAGCGATGATGCCGGCGACGCTCGCATTGATCCGGTTGTCGTTCAATGACGTGAAAGAGCGGAACATTGCGATCGCGATCTGGGGAAGTCTCTCAGTTGTCGGAGCCTCGCTCGGTCCGATCCTAGGCGGGTTGCTGTTGGAGCGGTTCTGGTGGGGATCGGTGTTCCTGATCAACGTTCCGGTTGTGGTCTCCGCGCTCATCGGGACCGCGCTCGTCGCGCCGCGTAATGACGCTGATCCCTCCAAGAAGTGGGACCTGCTGTCCTCCATCCAGGCGATGGTGGGCCTTGTGGGCACGGTGCTCTTTATCAAGGAGCTCGCCCATGTCCCGCAGAACTGGCCACTGATTGCAGGTGCTGCAGTGGCTGCCGTGGTCGGGTTCGTGCTGTTCGTGCGCCGTCAGCGTCGGATGAGTGAACCGCTTTTGGAGTTCTCGATTTTCCGCAACAAGGCTTTCACTGGAGGCGTCCTGGCGGCTGCGTTCGCAATGTTCACGATCGCCGGCGCGCAGCTCATCACAACCCAGCGCTTCCAACTCGTGGAAGGGTTCAGCCCCTTGCAAGCGGGTCTTTTGGTTGCAGCAATCGCCCTCGGTGCTCTGCCCTCGGGGTTACTCGGGGCTGCGTTCCTAGACACGCTCGGCCTGCGACTCATCATCTCCGGCGGCCTCGGCGTTGGAGCCCTCGGACTGCTGCTGTCGATCACCGCGGTAGCAACAGACACCTTCGCCTTGCTCGTGGCCGGATTCGTCGTCACCGGGCTCGGCCTGGGTGGAGCGTTCTCGGTCGCTTCCTCCGCGATCATGGGCAATGCCCACCCGCGCAAAGCTGGCATGGCTGCCTCCGTCGAGGAGGTGTCTTACGAAATGGGGTCGCTCTCGGCCGTCGCCGTGCTGGGCAGCCTGCTGACGTTTGTGTACGCCTTCACCGTTCAACTCCCCAATGGTTCCCCGGATGCAGCCCGGGAGAGCCTGGCAGACGCACTCGCCGTCGCTGACGGAAACTCCGAGGTGATTGCTGCCGCGAACACTGCATTCGACACCGCCTACCTGGTAACGATGATCGTTCTGGGTGTCGTGTTAGCGGTTGGCGCGGGAGTTACCAATCGGCTTCTGCGTGCCTACGGACGCAATAGCCAGGCCATGGAGTTTGCGGAGAACCACTGAGAATCGTTCTCGCTAGAGAGGGGCAAGGTGCGAGAGAGCAAGCGGACCGTAATTTTGGACGCCGCGGTCAATGTCATCGAATCTGACGGGATTACCGCCGTCACGTTTGACTCCGTCGCGGCAGCAGCTGGCATCACCCGTGGAGGGATCATCTACCACTTCCCTTCCCGGGGGGAGTTGATCGCGGCCATTCACGAGCACATGGCATGCCGCTGGGAGAGCCAGCTCGAAGCTGCCTGCGGTAAGCCGGCCGACGAGACCACCGCGTTCGAACGACTCACCGCCTACATCCGCATGGCGGCGACACCAGCCACTCGAGCAGAAGTGCAGATGATTCTTGATAGTCATCACACTGAGAACCAGGACGCTTGGGATCGCGTTCTCCAACGCTGGGCGCCACGACCGCAACCGACAGATGATCCCGCATATGCCCTGGCGCTTTTGGCCGCCGATGGGCTCTGGGTCACCGACGTACTTGGAAGCACTAGCATCGCTCCTGAGCAACGCCGCGAAAGCGTCGAACGCATCATCGACCTCATACGAGATATCGAACGCATCGCGTCATAGACCACACCAGCCGGGCAGCCAACGAGACGGGAGGAACCGGCGCGCGTCTCCGGCGCGCTGTGCTTCCAGCCATTCTGTTGGCCGGTGACCGGTATAACGCGCGTCTCGGGACGAGGCACGGGGCCCCTCACCGGATGCAGAGCGACGCGAGAACCGCGACATTTAGCGCCGCAAGTCACAGGACGGCCGCCTGGCCGGGGCGATCATGGTGGTCACCCACTCGATCTGGGACGCGGACCTCGCGGGGCCGTTCATCATTGACCTCTTCACCGATCCCGCCGCGCGCGGGAAGGGGGTCGGGCGCGCCCTGGTGCAGCACGCCGTCGACGTCTGCTCCGCCGCCGGCGACCCCGTCCTGAGTCTGCGCTTCGGCGAGGGCACCTCCGAGGCGGCCCTGGGGATCTACCAGAAACTTGGATTCCAGCCCGTCGATTAGGCAGATTCGGTCGTTTGCGTCGTCCCGAAGACGCGCCAGTGGGCGAAGCCAGTTGGGCCATCCGCTGCAACTCAGCCAGATGCCCAGCCAATGCGCCTGCACCCTGCTTGGTCACCGAGGGCCAGGCGCGGGGATGGCCCTAGAGTGAGCCCATGTCGCGCCCTTTCCCGCCTTCTGCCCGCCCGGGCCCGGTCGAGCCCCGCACCGCTGGCGGCTCACCCGCCTCCGCTAGGCCTGCGTGGATGGGTCCGGCGACACGCACTGCGATCCCCTCCCTCCTGGCGATGTTGGCCCTCCTCGGGGCATTGCAGACCCTCGTCCTCAACCCGCTGGCCGCAGCACCCGCAGACCGTAGCCTCACCCAGATCTATGCTGACTTGGCCCCGCAGGTCAGCGTGTTCGAGCTGGCGGCCTTCCCCGCGCTCGTTTTCTTCGCAGGAATCGGCGGCGCCCTCGTGCTGGGTCGCCTGGCCCGGCGCCGGCCACGGATCGACCCTCTGATGCTCCTGACCATGGGCCTGGGATTGCTTACCGCCGCGGCCCCTGCCTACTGGGTGGCCTCCTTCGGTATGGGATTGGGCCTGGCCGACACCTACATGATCTCCGGGGGCGACCACAGCCCGTGGGCGTGGCCGATCCACCTTGCCAGTACGGCAGCAGCCCTCGGGCTGCTGGTCTGCCTCATCGCACGGTCACGCGGCCTCCGCCATCCCCGCTAAGGCGGAGTCGTTCCCTTGACCCCGGCGCTCTGCAACTGACTCGACAGATTCGGTCGTTTGTGACCAGGAGGATCCCCGCCGCATCCGTGGACACCAAACGAATCCCTCCCACGTCCACACCGCCTGCCCTGCCCGCGCCTGGCGCGGCCGCATCCTCGGGCCCCTGCGCCCCGGAAAGCACCGTTCCCTCATCAACGACCGTCGACGAACCACCCGCTGATGACCTCCACGTCCACCCCCGCCGGCAGAACCGGTGCGCCGCCCGAGACAATCTCCGCACAGGCCCAGTAGAGGGCCCAGTAGTCGCCCGGGACCTCTCCCGAACTGTCGGCTCGGCCGTCCACGAAATAGCGGTGCCGCCAGGGCCCATGCTCAGCAGTCCGACCCCGGAGGATGACCCTGGGGCCGACCAGTCGTTGCACGGCCTCGTCGATGGCCAAGAGAAGGTCCTCGGAACCGGCGTCGCAAGCGTCGCACCCGCAGTCCGGATGGAGGGCGTAGAAACTCTCCACCTCGCCCGCAGACAGTGCGACCGCAGGAACGGGCCCGTCCATCTCGAGAACCCACATCGGCACCGCACCAGAGCGGCCCGCCGGCGGATCAATGCGCAAAACGCGGTCGACGGGCCGAGGACGCGCATCAGAGGGCCAGCCCTCTGGCCGGACCTCCCGGATGTTCTCTTCGAACACCGTGGCCCCCGCTTCCTGGAGCACATCCGCCCACAGACGGGCCCTTGCCGGGACGATCCGGTACCGCTGCGGCTCGGTGACCGTGGAGTACTCCTCGCCGCGTCGCTCTCGGTGGGCCTGCGGGTCCGGCCAGGAAGGAAGGCCCAGGGCCTCATAGCGTCGGGCAACCTCGCCGCGCATCATGTGCAGGTTCTCCATGGACCGAGCGTAGGGGCCAGGGCGCTGAAGCAGCAGATAACCGGAGAGCACACCACCCCGTCAGGACCGCACCCGGCCGAATCCATCATGTAGGTCGCAGACTCCTTGCCTCGTCTCCTCCTAGGAGCATTCACGCCAGCTCAAACGGTCGTTTGTGGCGAGGGACCCCGCCATGCGCCGTGCGCGCCACATCCGACCCTGTCCGCCCGCCACATGACTCGCCACAACCGACCCGCCAGAGCGGCAGCCGCCCGTACGTTTCTGGCGGGCCCTGGGGCGCGCGGGAGCGCCCACCGGGACACCCAGATTTCACGCCGACCGGATCCCGCCTGATATGCGAAGAGTTCACCGCGCGTCGTGTGAACTCTTCGCTGCATCTCGACAATGGCACCTGAACGGCACTCCTGCGGTGCCGTCTCCGGCGCACTTCCCGCCCCCGTGTTGTCGAGATGCAGCGAAGATTTCACAGACGCGCATCTATGTTTCATAGAACAGCGCACACCTCGCCTCTTGACGGAGCGTGATGTGACCAGCAATGAACTTGTTGCCATCGTGCGACTACGCGCCGTGAGGGCCAGGGGACGCACGCGGGCCTCCTGAGTGGGCGCGTCGATTGAAGCGTCGGAACAGCAGGGGGGCGCCCCCTGCCGCGTGGTGGGGCCGAGCCATCGCCCGACCCCGCCGCGAGGCACGAGTCACGCCGCGTGGGGCTCGTCGGAACGCAGTTGCCCGGCCAGTGCCAGGACGCCGGCCAAGGCCAGCGGGACCATCCCCGCGGCCACGAACAGTGCTCCTGGGGCGACGGTGGCGGAGACCGCCCCCACGAGCCCGACGGACAGCGGCATGAACGCGATCGAAACGAAGAAGTCCAGGCTCGCCACCCGTCCGAGCATGTCCAAGGGCACGTGCGCCTGGAGGACGGTCCCCCAGATCACCATGCCCACTCCGATGCCGGCCCCGTAGAGCATCAGACCGGCCCCGATGATCCAGGGGTTCAGCGTCCAAGCAGGCAGGGCCAGCGGGACACATGCCAGAGCCCAGACTCCCACCATTACGGGCAGGAAGCGCCGCGGCGCCTCCATGCCGCCAGCAATCAGCGAGCCGACCAGCCCGCCGACGCCCAGCGCCGCCAGCACCGCCCCGTAGACCGCGGCACCGTTCTCGTGGCCGTCGCGCAGCAGCGCCGGCAGCAGCACCTCGAGGACGCCGGTCGTCACCAGGCCCATGACGGCGGCGAACAGGACGCTGCTCCTCACCCAGCGCGTCCGGAGGACGTACGTGAATCCCTCGGCCAGGTCCCGGAACGGGTGCTGAGGCGCCGCATTCGTATCTGGGGGGCCCACCGCAGGCAGGCGGGCGGCCAGCACCGCGCCGGCCGCGAGCGAAAGGGCAATGAGCAGCCCGCCCGCAGGAGGTGTCGTCGCACCGATGACCGCCCCGGTCAGGGCTGGTGCCAGGGCCTGACCGACGACGGGCCGCGTCGCCCCCTCGAGGCCGTTCACGGCCATCAGCTGCTCCTCCTCGACGAGCAGCGGCACCAACGCCGTGTAGGCCGGGAAGAAGAACGCCGTCGATGCCCCGACGATCAGTGCTGACAATCCCAGGAGCCAGTACTGAGCGGCCCCCATCGTGGCGAGGCCGGAGACGACACCGGCCGCCACCGCATTGACGACCAGGACGGCCACCAGGATCCCCTTCTTCGACAGGCGATCGGCGACGACGCCGGCCGGCAGTGAGGCAGCCAGCAGGCCGACGCCGCTCCACATGACGACGCCGGCCAGCGTCGGCGGATCAGCTCCGAGCTCCAGCACTTGCATGGCCAGGTACAGGTTCCAGGCACCCTGGCCGAAGATGGCCAGCACCATCGCCAGGAACAGCGGCCGATACCGGGGGGAGGACAGAGGTGCCAGTGCGGTGATCGAGGTCAACGGGTCACCCCCTCGGTGCTCAGCTCGAGACGCGGCCAGTCGGTCAGGTCTCGGAGCATCTGGCGGTCGTGAGTGGCCACCACCACGGCCGCCCGGGTCTCCCGGATGGCGTCCGTGAGCTCGTCCACCAGCGCGGCGGAGAGGTGGTTGGTCGGCTCGTCGAGCATCAACAGGTCCGGCTGTTCAGCCAGGCACAGCGCCAGGTGGAGCCTTCGCTGCTGCCCCTGAGACATCCGCCCAACGGGCGTGTCCAGGCTCCGCGGTTCTAGCAGGCCCAATGACCCGAGTGACGGCACACCGTTGTTCCTCGCCATCAGACCGTTGCGGTGCAGGTGCGCCTCGAACGCCTGCCGCGCCGTGTGTCGCGGGTTCCATGCGGGCACTTCCTGGGCGAGCAGCGCGATCTTCGCGCCCGTGTGCCGCAGGATGCGGCCGGCAGTGGGCTCGAGGATGCCGGCGAGGACCTGGAGCAACGTGGACTTGCCGGCGCCGTTCGGGCCGGTGAGCAGCAGGCGATCCCCGCCGTGGAGCTCGACGGAGGCCGGCCCGTGGAGGCGGCCGGCCAGGCCGACCCCCTCCGCACTGAGCAGTGGCCGGCCTGCCCTGGTCGTCGAGGCCGGCCACGTCAGGGACCGGGGCGGGTCCGGCACGGTGATCTCATGCGCCGCCAGATCCCGCATCCTGCGGTTGAAGGTTTGGACCACGCCGCCGGCGCGAGTGGCCCGCTGGTGCTTGCCCGTCCCCTTGTCCGGACGCCACCGGTCCTGGAGACGTCCGCGGGCGGCCTCGGCCGCGATGGTGAGGGCGGCGTGTTCGGCCAGCTGCTGCTCATGCTCCTGTTCCCAGGCGGCCCGCTCGGCACGCCGCCCCTTCTCCCAGGCCTCATAGCCTCCGGTGTACTGCCGGGGGCGACCGTCACGAGTGGGATCCAGGTCGAGGAAGACGTCGGCGACGTCCTTCATCAGTGCGCGGTCATGGGTGACCACGGCGAACCCCCCAGCGTGCTCCCTCAGTGCCCGTGTCAGGTACTCCAGGGCCCCGGCGTCGAGATGGTTGGTGGGCTCGTCCAGCAAGAGCAGGTCCACCGCAGAGCCCAGGACGACGGCCAGCCGGACGCGGTACCGCTGTCCGACGGACAGTGCCCGCAGCGGACAAGCCCGATCCGTGCAGGCGGACAGGCCGTGCAACGCGAGGTCGATGCGCCGCTCGGCGTCCCAGGCGTCGAGGGCGGTGGCCGTCTCCAGCGCTCGGGCGTAGGCGTCATCGGCTCCAGGCCTGCCCTCTGCCATGGCGAGGGTGGCCTCCTCGAGGCGGTCCAGGACACGGAGGGACTCGCCGATGGAGTCGTGGACGAGGTCACCGACCGTGCGGTCGTCGTCCACGTCGAGGTCCTGTTCGACGAGGGCGACCGTCCCTGCGCGGGTCACGGTGCCGGAGTCCGGCATCAGGGTGCCGGCGAGCACATGCAGCAGCGTGGTCTTGCCGCGGCCGTTCTCACCGACGACGGCCAACCGGGATCCGGCGGAGACCGTGACGTCCACGTCGTTCAGCACGGTTCGATCGCCCAGGGTGAGGGTGATGCTCTCGGCTCGGATGTGGGCGGCGCTGCCTGCAGGCAGGGCAGGGGTGTTCAGAGGGGTCAGGGTCATCGTGGTCTCTCAGCTCGTCATGGAGCCGGGCAGCATGAGAAAGCCGCCCGGCAGGGTGCCAGGACGGCGAGCGGGTTTCGTCAGGAGTTGTCCGCCGCCGTCAGCGGGCGGAGCGGAGCTTCATCGACGCGATGCCTCTGTACATGGACTCGACGATATCAAACGCGGCAGAGGAGTCCCGGATCGCCACAGACCTGTATGTCGAGCTATCGAGCGTCCCGGGGAGGCAGAGACTGGAAAACTGACGAGCGAGACAGTCATGGTTTGGCCTCTGCGGCCCCGTCAGAGGTCTGCGGCTCGATAGAAGGCCGGGACTGCTGCACGGATAGGTGACAGGGTGGGTCAGGCTGCCTGAGCGGCCGGTGCGGTCATGATGGTCTCGTATTCAACGGGAGTCAATCGGCCCAGGGCTGTCTGCCTGCGCCGGCGGTGGTAGGTCCGCTCAATCCAGGTGACGATCGCGATCCGCAGCTCCTGGCGAGTGGCCCAGGTGCGACGGTCCAGGACGTTCTTCTGCAGCAGCGCGAAGAAGCTCTCCATGGCCGCGTTGTCACCGGCGGCACCGACCTTGCCCATCGAACCGACCATGTCGTGGTGGTGCAGGGCGCGGACGAATTTCCTGGACCGAAATTGCGATCCGCGGTCTGTGTGCAGAATACAGCCGGCCACCTCGGTGCGTCTGGCCACGGCATTGTTTAGCGCATTCACGGCCAGGCGCGACTTCATCCGGTCGCTGATCGAGTAGCCCACGATCCGGTTGGAGTACACGTCCTTGACCGCGCACAGGTAGAGCTTGCCTTGACCGGTGCGGTGTTCGGTGATGTCGGCCAACCAGAGTTCGTTCGGGGCGTCGGCGGTGAAATCGCGTTTCACCAGATCGTCGTGGACCGGTGGGCCCGGCTTCTTGCCGTTCTTGCCGCGCTTCTTGCCGAACGCGCTCCACCAGCCGTTGGCCGAGCACACCCGCCACATCGTCCGGTCACACGCGGCGTGGCCGGCGTCTCGGGCCGCATCGGCCAGGAACCGGTAGCCGAACTCGGGGTCGTCGCGATGGGCGTCGAACAACGCGTTGGCCAGGTACGCCTCGGCCAGTTCGGCGTCGGTGACCGGGGTGGCGAGCCAGCGGTAGTAGGGCTGGCGGGCGAGCTTGAGGACCCGGCACGTCACCGTGACGGGGATCCCGTCGGCGGCCAGCTCACGGACGAGCGGGTATTTCATTTTCCCGGCAGGTGCGCCTGGGACAGATAGGCCGCCGCCCGGCGCAGAACCTCGTTCTCCTGCTCCAGCAGCCGGATGCGCTTCTTGGCCTCCCGGAGCTCGGCGTGCTCGGCGGCGCTCGTTCCGGGTGTGGAGCCCTCTTCCACGTCCGCCCGGCGCATCCAGTTGCGCAGGCAGGACTCGGCAATGCCGAAGTCCGCGGCGATCTGCTTGATGGTCTGGCCAGGTTCACGATCGCGGACGACGCGCACGACGTCGTCGCGGAACTCCTGGGGATAGTGCTTGGGCACGGTGTTCATCCTTCCAGCAACGCCTCACAGCGTCACAGATCAGATGTCACCTATCCGTGCAGCAGTCCCGCCCTCGCAAGCCTCTTGAAGCCTCAGCCTTGCCCATATGCGACCGTTTCACGAAAAGTTCTAGGACTGTCCACGTGCCACCGTCTGCCACGTCCGCCACACCGATTGGTGCTTTTTCTGATGACTTTCACTATCACTCGCGCAATTGAGACCTTGTCAGATCCGAATGTGCAGATCGAACACGCATTGCGGCAATGTCTGGTAGTGGCAAAGCGAATCCAGTCCGACCCTATGGTGGAATGGGTGAAGGGCGAGCTTCAGGGGTACGGGTCACCAGACGTTAAACCTCCGAACTATCGCTCAACTCTCTTCGCTCCATACAGGCTCACATTCCATGGTCCGATGGGCGCCTCGTTGCGTCAGTCACTCAGTCGTTCGGACATCCCAGAGTCATTACGAGTACCCGCAGAAGCAGACTTCCTACGCCAGCCCGTGGCGGAGGTCAGCGCCCTGACCCGAGACCGGGAGAACTCACCGGAGCTTAGCCTTCCTCTCATTTGGGTCGATGAGTTCCGTCGCCTCGGCAATGAAGGCAAAGCGCCCAGAGTTGAGATGATGGAGCTCGCATCGGCCTGCAGAGTCCTGCCCCGGACGCATCTGGAGGGCATCGTCGATCGTGTGCGCACCTCTGCCCTAGATGTGATGTCCAGGGACGTTGTTCTGGCCCCCGCCCGTAATGACACCGTGCCGATTCAAGAAGTATCTGTCCAGACCGCTTGCCATTGAAGGCATGTTAGAGTTTGGGGCATGTCGAGTCCCGAATCAGACAGGTCAGGGGTTGTCGGTCACACCGCCAGCCCCTTGAACCACTAGTTACGACGCCCACGATCTGTGTGGGCGTATGTCTGGCGTACCCGGGGCGCTGGCCGTGGTGACAAGAAGAACCATTTCTTGATCTCACACCTCGGAGTACTCGATGCCTTTTGCCCTTTACATGCTTGCCCTGGCGGTCTTCGTCATGGGCACTTCAGAATTCATGCTCGCGGGATTGCTCCCCGCGATCGCGACCGAACTTGACGTCTCGGTCGGCACTGCGGGCCTGCTGACCTCCGCATTCGCAGTCGGTATGGTCGTCGGCGCGCCAGTGATGGCGGCATTCGCTCGCCGTTGGCCACCGCGGCTCACATTGATCGTTTGCCTTCTCGTGTTCGCGGGAAGCCACGTCATCGGAGCGATGACACCAGTGTTCTCTCTCCTGCTCATCACCCGGGTGCTCAGCGCTCTCGCAAACGCAGGATTCCTCGCCGTAGCACTGAGCACGGCCACTACCCTCGTGCCAGCGAACCAGAAGGGGCGTGCACTGTCGATCCTGCTCTCCGGCACGACGATCGCAACCGTCGTGGGCGTCCCCGCCGGGGCACTGCTCGGCACAGCGCTGGGCTGGCGAACGACGTTCTGGGCGATCGCCATCCTCTGTATTCCCGCGGCCGTTGGAGTCATTCGTGGCGTCACGAACAATGTTGGTCGGAGCGAGACTAGCGCGACCTCACCAAGGCTCCGTGTCGAGCTCAGCCAGTTGGCGACGCCGCGGCTCATCCTGGCCATGGCACTCGGAGCGCTGATCAACGGAGGGACCTTTGCGGCATTCACCTTCCTGGCACCCATCGTGACCGAGACCGCGGGCTTGGCCGAAGCGTGGGTGTCCGTCGCGCTGGTGATGTTCGGCATCGGATCGTTCCTTGGCGTCACGATCGCAGGACGACTATCAGATCAACGACCTGGCCTCGTGCTCGCAGTCGGCGGACCGCTATTGCTGACAGGCTGGATCGTGTTGGCAGTGGTCGCATCTCATCCCGTTGCGCTTATCGTCCTCGTCCTCGTTCAGGGATTCCTGTCGTTCGGCGTCGGCAGTACTCTGATCACGCGTGTGCTGTATGCAGCATCGGGTGCGCCAACGATGGGCGGTTCGTACGCAACCGCAGCATTGAATATCGGAGCTGCAGCGGGGCCCGTGCTTGGTGCGCTCGGGCTCGCGACCGGGCTGGGGCTGCTCGCGCCGGTTTGGGTCGCTTCGGTGCTGACAGCGATCGCTCTCGTCATCATGCTTCTCACCAGACGCGCGCTTACGAAGACCGCGGCGGAGGCCAATTGATGACCCATCCGAACGCTCTTCTCACTCCTCGTGCCCGTCTCCGGTTAGCTCGGCTGATTGTCGAAGACGGCTATCCGGCCACGATCGCCGCAAAGATGTTCATGGTCTCCCCGATCACTGCCCGGAAATGGGCAGGCCGCTACCGGGAAGAGGGTGAGTTTGGGATGCAGGATCGCTCCAGCAAGCCGCACCGGATCCCAGGCAGGACGCCCGAGCATGTCAAGAAGAAGATCATCAACCTGCGCTGGCGGCTTCGACTGGGGCCAGCCCAGATCGCTGCGCGACTTGGTCTCTCGACGTCGACTGTTCACGCGGTCCTCGTCCGTTGCCGCGTGAACCGCCTCTCGCATATCGATCGTGTCACTGGCGAGCCATTGCGGCGATATGAGCATCCTCATCCGGGATCGTTGATTCATGTCGATGTCACGAAGTTCGGCAACATCCCCGACGGCGGTGGACATCGTTACGTAGGTCGGCAGCAAGGCGCACGGAACAAGCTCGCGACTCCGGGATTACCACGAGGAAAAGATCACAAGCCGCGCACCGGGACGGCGTTCGTTCACACAGTCATCGATGACCACTCCCGCGTCGCATACGCAGAAATCTGGTCGGATGAGCAGGCGAGCACAGCGGTGGGAGTTCTCGAACGCGCCGTGGCCTGGTTCGCCGAACGAGGCGTGACCGTCGAGCGAGTCCTATCCGACAACGGGTCGGCATACAGATCCCACGCATGGAGGGACTTCTGCGCTCGGCTCGGCATCCGACACAAGCGGACACGCCCCTACCGGCCGCAGACGAACGGGAAGATCGAGCGATTCCACCGCACGCTCGGGGACGGCTGGGCCTATGCCAGGTTTTACGGTTCAGAGGCCGAACGACGCCTGGCGCTGCCCGGCTGGCTCCACTTCTACAACCACCACCGACACCACTCTGCGATTGGCGGCGTACCCTTCGACCGACTCAACAACGTCCCTGGACATCACACCTAGAGCTGCTGTTGGAGCTCGAAGCCATTGATCCATCAGTGGGCGATGTCGGCAAGGATGCGGAGGGCACACGGGGAGAAGCACGCAGCGTCTCTCTTCAAATCATCACCCAAAACATCTATGGCGACCGGGCATCGGTGGTCTCACAAGGGCAGGTTGACGGCGCCGCCTCAGTTGCAATTGACGCTCGCGTGACTCCTGGAGATCGTGAGGGACTTTTGGATGCTGCCGCCAAGCTTCTCGAGCCCGATCAGGTTGCAGATCTTCGACAAGCTCTCGATGAGGACGGCAATACGGTCGGTGAGTCCACACGCTCGTTTCTGACAAAATTGCGCGACGGGGCCGCCGAAGCTTCCGGCCAAGCTGCCGTGAGTGGCCTCACTGCACTACTGACCCAGTTCTTGGGCGGCACGTTTCCCTGGTGAGAGGAGCACGGCCCCCACTGATCGCCTACTAGGACACCCTGCCGCCGGACGTGGCAGATGGCGATCCAGTAGCAACTCTTAGACATGCAGAGTGTTCGGAGTGGGCGTGGATGCGCTCGTGCGACCCGCAGGAAGTACCGCGGCTCCAGTCTGGAGGCGCCTTCTACGCACCCAGGCGAATTCGCACGGCCCCGTCCTGGATGCCCTTCTTCACTCATCTCCAGCTCGGCCTACTTTGCAGAGACGAACGTGTGGCGCGTGTTTGTGAACTCTTGGCCGCGCGTCGTGTGAAATCTTCGCTGCATCTCTACACCGGCTCGGGCCGAGGCTGCTCCTCGAACGTCGTCGTCGCCGCGAGGATGCCGTGGGCGGCGGCAGCGAGCACCGCGCCGAGCAGACCGGCCACGACCGCCCGGACGCCGGCGTCGTCGATCGCGTTCAGCACCAGCCCCGGAATGACCGCGGCCCCCATCAGCAGCATCACCCACGCGGTGGAGCCGGCTCCGGCGTCAAACACGTTGCGGCGAGCCTGCTCCGCCTCGACCCGGTGATGCACCCCTCGCAAGGCGAGCATCGCCCCGAGGGCCGTGACGGCCACCAGCGTCAAACCCCACCCCAGTCCCAGATCCTGCCGCAGCCCCGCGAACACACCAGCCGAACCCACCAGGGGAGACGCCACACCGATGCGCCACCGCCACTCACGCTCATTCCCCACCCCGCTCACAGCCCCCTGCTGGCACACGGCCCTCGGAGGCGGAGCGGCAGATCATGCGGTCGTGGCCGCCGGGATCACTCCTGCGTAAGGGGCGAATGGAACTCCGAGGCGAGCATCGCGTAGGTGGCGCCATCCACCCAGCCGCGCGTGAGATGCAGAGACTCCTCCTTGAACGTGCCCTCGTGACGCATCCCCACCTTCTCCATGATGCGCAGACTCGGAGCGTTGTCCGCGAAGGCATGAGCCTCCACGCGTCGCACACCCAGATCGTCGAACGCGAAGCCCAGCAGGGCTCGCGCAAGCTCGGTGCCATAGCCCTGCCCGGCCTGGCGCGGATCGATCGTCCAGCCGAGCTCGGCCTGGGCGTCCCGGGCTTCCTCCTGCGGGCCGTCCTGACTCCACGCGTCCTGCACCGCGACCTTCCCGACACCGACGATGACGTCTCCGGCCCGCACGGTGAGGCGGTCCCCCGCCCCGAGGTAGGACTCGCGCAGCGCGTTCTCACTCTCCGGGCGGCCGGAGGTCCACGACCACACCTGCTCGAGACGGCAGAAGCTCCACACGGCGGGCGCATCGAGACCCCGGAACGGAGTGAGGGTCAGCCGGCGGGCTCGCAGCGGGAAGCAGACGCCTCGACTCGCGGCGAGCTCCAGGAGAGGGGTGGCCATGACAGACAGGGTACGAACAAGAGTCCTCGAGTCAGCCCCCGGACAGACCAGTGCCCACACCCTGCGTCGATGCCAGGTCCACGCGGTCTGCCAGGGCCCGTTGACCTCGGGCAGATCCCGCCACGGAGTCCCGCACCTGCACCGGCAGATGATCGCTTCGACCATCGTGTGGACATTCGAGAAGGGTCGACCCTGCCGGCCCGTGCGGTCTGGAGCAGCGGGGCGATCAGCTCCGATCGGGCATCGGAGACGACGTGCAACCGGGACATGGCTCCCCGGATCTCAGCGGGTCCCTGGAGCCATTCTCAGACACGCCCTAGGCCATCTCCAGCGCCGAGGCCCGCCTCACAACAGAGGAGGTCCTCGCTGCTCACTCCGGCCGGGCCGGCCGACGTCGTCGTGGGCTGGGGTGACGGTCTGTCCGGACTGCTGGCGTTCATCACGCAGATGGCGCTCGTGCTCATGCTCGGACACATCCTGGCGAACACCGGCCCGGTGCGCCGTCTGCTCGCCAGGCTCGCCAGCATTCCCCGCACGCCCCTGGCCGCCTACATCTTCGTGTTCGTGGTGGCGGCGGCGGCCTCCCTCATCACGTGGGGCCTGGGCCTGGTGGTCGGTGCGCTGCTGGCCAAGGAGGTCGCGGCGCAGGCCCGTGAGCGCGGGCTGGTCCTGCACTTCCCGATGCTGGTGGCCGCCGGGTTCTCCGGGTTCGTGGTGTGGCACATGGGGTACTCGGGCTCCGGCCCGCTGACGGCCGCCACCCCCGGTTCGTTCCTCACGGAGAGCCTGGACGGCCGGACGGTCCCGGTCTCGGAGACCACCTTCTCCTGGTGGAACATCACCGCCGCCGTGGTGACCGTGCTCGTCGTGGCCCTGGCCCTGTTCCTCGTCGCCCCGCGCGCCGGGGACCGGATCGTGGAGCTGGAGATCGACGCGCGGGACCAGGACGCCGTGCCCGCACCGGAGATCGAGACGCCGGCGGACCGCCTCGACGCCTCCCGTGTCCCCACGCTCCTCGTGGGCGCCATGCTCGTGGTCTATCTGGTGATGCACTTCGTCGGCGGCGGCACCCTCACCCTGGACATCGTCAACTGGTCCTTCCTCGCGCTGATCCTGCTGCTGGTGCGCAGCCCGCACGAGCTGATCGGCCTCACCCAGTCGGCCGCGTCCAACGTGGGCGAGATCCTGCTGCAGTTCCCCCTCTACGCGGGCATCCTCGGCATGATGACGACCACCGGCCTGGTGGCGGTGCTCTCGGACGCCTTCGTGGCGATCTCGAACCCGGTGACGTTCGGCCTGCTGGCATTTCTGGCCGCGGGCCTCGTGAACTTCTTCGTCCCCTCCGGCGGCGGACAGTTCGCCGTGCAGGGCCCGATCATGCTCCAGGCCGGCGACGCGCTCGGCGTGGACCCGGCCATCACCATCATGGCCGTCTCCTACGGCGACCAGTGGACCAACATGATCCAGCCGTTCTGGGCAATCCCCCTTCTGGCGATCGCCGGGCTGAAGATGCGCGACATCCTGGGGTACACCACGGTCGTGCTGCTCGCGTCGGGGCTCGTCTTCGGCGGCACGCTCCTGCTCGTCTCGCTCTGACCCGATCGGCCGATGCCGGACGTGGCAGGACAGACGAAGGGCCCCGGGATCACCGGGGCCCTTCGCCTGTCATCACTCGCACCTTCATCACTCGCACCTCGATGAAGTGGTTCCACCGTACGAACCGAGCATGGGCGCAGCCGTCACGCAGCCTGGCAGTTGCCTGGCAATGGCCGCCTCAGCCCAGGGCACCGCCGGACTCCGCCAGGTAGCACGTGCCGCACAGGGACTCGTAGGTCACCTGGACACCGTCGATCGCCACCTGGTCCCCCTCGAACACGAAGTGCTCGGCGCCCGTGGCCGGGTCAACGACCTTGCGCGTGTTGAACACCGCCTTCCGGCCGCACCGGCAGATGGTCTTCAGCTCCTCGAGGGAGTGCGCCAGCTCCAGCAGCCGCGCGGAGCCCGGGAAGGAGCGGGTGCGGAAGTCGGTGCGCAGTCCGTAGGCGATCACGGGGACGCCGTCGAGCACGGCGATGCGTAGCAGGTCGTCCACCTGCGCCGGCTCGAGGAACTGTGCCTCGTCCACGAGCAGACACGCCACGGGCGGGGCCTCCACGTGCCCCACGAGGGCGTCCGGGTCGTCACCGGTGGCGTGCCGGCGGAACAGCTCCCGCACGTCCGCGCCCGCCGGGACGAGGAAGTCCACGGCGCGGGTCACACCGAGGCGGGAGACGACGTCGCCCTCCCCCTTCACGTCCACCTCCGGCTTGGCCAGCAGCACCCGCTGGCCGCGCTCCTCGTAGTTGAAGGCGGCCTGCAGCAGGCCCGTGGACTTGCCGGAGTTCATGGCCCCGTAGCGGAAGTAGAGCTTGGCCACGGCCCCGCTCAGCCCCGGGCGCGGCCCTGGCCGGCCTCGATCTGCTCTGCGGCCGTGGGGTCCGAGTCCCGCAGGAAGGTGCGGATGCGCTCGACCTCCTCGGACTCCCCGATCCCGGCGGCCGCGCGGCCCAGCGCGTACAGGGCGCGCAGGAAGCCGCGGTTGGGCTCGTGGGCGTACGGCACCGGGCCGGCGCCGCGCCACCCCGCCCGGCGCAGCGCGTCCAGACCCCGGTGGTAGCCGACGCGGGCGTACGCATAGGAGTCCACGGTCCGGCCCTCGGCCCACGCGTCCTCCGCCATGAGCGCCCACACCAGGGAGGACTCGGGCGCCACCGGCACGATGTCCTCGGGCAGGTCACCTGCCTCGAGCCGGGCCAGCACCTCCGGCTCCTCCGGCAGGCGCGTGGCCGGCGGCTCCATCAGGTTCTTGCCGATCAGGGACTCGGACATGGGATGCCTCTTCTCCTCGCGGACGATGCGGTCGCGGCCGAGTCTATCGACGGCGCCGGACGCCGGACGGATCGCCGTCCCCGCGTCCAGGACGGTCCGGTACCGTAGGCGCAGCGTCCGTCCGCAGCCCCACGCTCCCGGGGCCGGGCCGCCGATGCCGTCGAAGGAGCCTCCATGACCCACCCCGCGCCCGCCCGCCGCCGTGCCCCGCTGGCCGTCGGCGTCGCCGCCCTCGCCCTCGCCCTGGCCGGCTGCGGCTCGGCCGGCCAGTCCGGTGAGCCCGCCTCGTCGACCGCCGCGGCGCCCAGCGGATCGGCGGCCTCGGCCGCGGCCGGCTCGGCCACGGAGAGCCCCACCGACCCCGCGTCCGCCGCGGCGTCCCGCGTCCGTGAGGCCCTCGCGTCGGAGTCCGCCGAGGGCACCCCGCGCGCCGAGCCGCGTCAGGCGTTCGAGACCGTCGGCCCGGGCATCAAGGACGGCGCCGCCACCGAGGCCTGGAAGAACACGGCCGCGGTCCGCAACGACACCGTCTCCGTGATGGACTGCACGCGCGACGTCCTGGACCAGCGCACCCTGGACGCCGTCGCCACGCACATCCCGGACAGCTCGAACATCGAGATCGTGCAGCTGTTCGCCTCGCAGGACGAGACCCACGAGTTCCTCACCTGCGTCTACAACGGCTACTTCGAGTACAGCCCCGGCATGCCCCTGGCGCAGGTCCACTACCAGCACAACCTCGACGGCTCCCGCCTGGAGTGGTGCCAGGAGGAGCCCGCCGCCGTGGCGGACGAGTACACGTTCGACCCGAAGACCGGCAAGGGGCTGCTCGCCCTGCTGCGCCCCGGCATGGTCGGCGGCCAGGACGGCGCCCCCCTGCTGCCCCAGCGCACCGCGTGGGCCTGCTCCGAGGACGGCAGCGAGATGGTCTCCGTGACCATGGGCTCCATGGAGGGCTTCGGGGACGCCAACGGCGGCCTCACCCAGGTGAAGAACTCGCCGGTCGCACAGAGCACCACCCTCGTCACCGAGACCCGCGACCACCTCGCGGACACCGTGCTGAAGGACGCCGGGGAGTTCCAGGAGGTCATCAAGCTCAGCTCGCCGTTCTTCCTGAACGCGCAGATGGACGAGGAGACCCTGGCCCAGGCCCGGGAGATCCCCACCGGTCGCGTGCCCGACGAGCTGCTGAACAACCAGTCCACGATCGACCGCCCCGAGGGCGCCCCCG
Source organism: Micrococcus sp. HOU01 (assembly GCF_035609305.1). Classification (NCBI taxonomy): domain Bacteria; kingdom Bacillati; phylum Actinomycetota; class Actinomycetes; order Micrococcales; family Micrococcaceae; genus Micrococcus; species Micrococcus sp. HOU01. Next base: position 37,026 of record NZ_CP141211.1, read on the forward strand.
GCCCCGTGGCCCCGGGCCAGCCGCCGCGGCCGTTCCAGGGTGCCGCGCGGGAGGCCGCAGAATCCCAGCGGGCCGCGGAGGCGTCCGCCTCGGCGTCGGCCAGCCCGTCACCGACGAAGTCGGCCTCGGCCTCGCCGTCCCCCTCCACGTCCGGGGACTGACACCCGGCACGACGACGGCCGGTCACCTCGTGAGGTGACCGGCCGTCGTCGTGTGACCCGGCGGATCAGGCCTTCGCCGCGGCGTCGTCCTGGCCGGCGAAGTGCCGGCGGTACGCGCCCAGGGTGAGGAACGCCGGGTACTCCGGCGGCAGGGCCGACTCGCAGAACACGCGCACCGCGTCCTCGAACCGGTGGCCCTCGGGCAGCGGGCCGGCGAGGATCCGAGCGTGCTCCTCGCGGATCAGCTGCTCCATCCAGCCGCGGTTGGCGGTCCGCACGCCGCCCTCGGTCAGCTGCACACCGGTGCCGTTGTGGGCCCACTGCCAGATCTGGGATCGGGAGATCTCCGCCGTGGCGGCGTCCTCCATGAGTCCGTGGATCGCGGCGGCGCCGTTCCCCCGCAGCCAGGACTCGATGTAGCGGATCCCGACCTCGATGTTCATCCGCACGCCGGCCTCGGTCACCGAGCCCGTGGTCGCGGCGACGTCGAGCAGGGCGGCCTCGTCCGGCACCACGTCCTCGCGGCGGCGGGTGCGGATCTGGTTCGGGGCCTCGCCGAGCACGGCGTCGAACTCCTCCCGGGCGACCGGCACGAGGTCCGGGTGCGCCACCCACGAGCCGTCGAAGCCGTCGCCGGCCTCGCGGGCCTTGTCCGCGCGCACCTTCTCCAGCGCGGCGGCGTTGGCCTCCTCGTTCCGGCGGTCCGGGATCACGGCGGACATGCCGCCGATCGCCGAAGCGCCGCGCCGGTGGCAGGCCCGGACCAGCTGCTCCGTGTAGGCCCGCATCATCGGCTGCGTCATGGTCACCTCCGAGCGGTCCGGGAGGACGAACTCGGCCCCGCGGTCCCGGAAGTTCTTGATGATGGAGAAGATGTAGTCCCAGCGGCCGGCGTTCAGGCCAGCGGCGTGGTTGCGCAGCTGGTACAGGATCTCCTCCATCTGGAATGCCGCGGTGATCGTCTCGATCAGCACGGTGGCCCGGATGGTGCCCTGGGGGATGCCCAGCTCGTCCTGCGCCGCCACGAACACGCAGTTCCACAGCCGCGCCTCGAGATGGGACTCGAGCTTGGGCAGGTAGAAGTACGGGCCGTGGCCGCGGCGGATCAGCTCGTCGGCGTTGTGGAAGAAGTACAGGCCGAAGTCCACGAGGGCACCGGCCATCGGCTCGCCGTCCACGCGGATGTGGTCCTCGATGAGGTGCCAGCCGCGGGGGCGGACGATGATGGTCGGCCGGTCCGTGAGCTCGCGCTCGCGCAGCCGGTACTCCTTGCCCTCGGGGGAGGTGAAGTCGATCTGGTCGCGGATCGCGTCGAACAGGTTGACCTGCCCGTCCAGCATCCGGTCCCAGGACGGCGTCGAGGAGTCCTCGAAGTCGGCGAGCCAGCCCGAGGCGCCCGAGTTGAGGGCGTTGATCGTCATCTTCCGATCCACGGGGCCGGTGATCTCCACGCGGCGGTCCTGCAGGCCGGGGGCCAGCGGCGCCACCCGCCAGGAGTTGTCCTCGCGGACCCGGCGGGTGGACCGCAGGTAGTGCGGGTTCCAGCCGTCGGTGATGCGGCGCCGGGTGTACTCCCGCTCCTCGAGCAGCCGCCGGCGGCGGTCCTCGGCCAGCCGGTGCAGGCGGCCGAGGAACGCCAGCGCCTCGTCCGTGAGGATCTCGGCCTGCCGCCCGTCGACCGGCCCGTGGACGGTCACCACGGGGGCGGCGCCCTCGGGGATGACGACGGGGATGGCCTGGGTGCTCACGTCATGCGGCAGGGGCGTGTGCTCCCGAACGTCGTCGGCATGGATCTCGTGCAGGGTGGGGGTCGTGGTCTGCGGGCTCATGGGACTGCCTCCTCGCGGTCTCGGCTGAGCGGATCAGTGGAACTGGCCGGACTCCGTGGAGCCCGCCAGGGCCACCGTGGAGCTGTCCGGGTTGATGGCGGTGGACACGGCGTCGAAGTAGCCGGTGCCGACCTCGCGCTGGTGCTTGGTCGCGGTGTAGCCGCGGGCCTCGTCGGCGAACTCGCGCTCCTGCAGCTCGACGTACGCGGACATCTGGCGCTCGTTGTATCCCTTGGCCAGGTCGAACATCGAGTGGTTCAGGGCGTGGAAGCCGGCCAGCGTGATGAACTGGAAGGTGTAGCCCATGGCGCCCAGCTCGCGCTGGAACTTGGCGATGGTGTCGTCGTCGAGGTTCTTCTTCCAGTTGAAGGACGGCGAGCAGTTGTAGGCCAGCATCTGGTCCGGGAACTCGGCCTTGACGGCCTCGGCGAACTTCCGGGCCAGCTCGAGGTCCGGCGTGCCGGTCTCCATCCAGATCAGGTCCGCGTGGGGGGCGTAGGCCTTGGCGCGGGCGATGCAGGGCTCGACGCCGTTGCGGACCTTGTAGAAGCCCTCCGCGGTGCGCTCACCGGTGATGAACTCGGCGTCGCGCTCGTCCACGTCCGAGGTGATCAGGGTGGCCGCCTCGGCATCGGTGCGGGCGATGATCACGCTGGGCACGTCGGCGACGTCGGCGGCCAGGCGGGCGGCGTTGAGCGTGCGGATGTGCTGGCCGGTGGGGATGAGCACCTTGCCGCCGAGGTGGCCGCACTTCTTCTCGGAGGCCAGCTGGTCCTCCCAGTGCACACCGGAGGCGCCGGCGGTGATCATCGACTTCATGAGCTCGTAGGCGTTGAGCGGGCCGCCGAAGCCGGCCTCGGCGTCGGCCACGATCGGCACGAGCCAGTCCTCGACGCTGCTGACGCCCTCGGCGTGCTCGATCTGGTCCGCGCGCAGCAGGGCGTTGTTGATGCGGCGCACCACCTGCGGCACGGAGTTGGCCGGGTACAGGGACTGGTCCGGGTACGTGTGGCCAGAGAGGTTGGCGTCCGCGGCGACCTGCCAGCCGGAGAGGTAGATGGCGCGCAGCCCGGCCTTGACCTGCTGGACGGCCTGGTTGCCGGTGAGGGCGCCGAGGGCGTTGGTGAACTCACCGCGGGCGTTCTCGTCCTTCAGCTGGGTCCACAGCTTCTCGGCGCCGCGGCGGGCCAGCGTGTGCTCCTCCTGGATGCGGCCGCGGAGACGGACGACGTCCTCGGCGGTGAAGCTGCGCTCGACGCCGGCCCAGCGGGGGTTGTTGTCCCAGTCGTGCTGGAGCTGTTCGGCGGAGGCGGGAGTGGAGTGGTGGGGCTGGGTGGTCATGACGTCCTCCTGAGGATCGGTCCGGTTCGTGAAGGGTTCGGTGCGACGTGTCCGTCGCTGCCGTTGACATCCACCTTGGCCCCAGGCAAGGCCCTCTGGAGCACAAAATCGGTGGAAACTCCGGCCGTTCCTGCCACTGGGTCAGAACGTGACAGTCCTTGCGCCCCCATGTGGCCTGGATCACGGCAACGGCCCCCCGCTTGTCAAGAATGTGACTTTCTTTCCGAAACACGTGATCTCCTCCCCGGTTCCGTCTACAGTTCCGCGCATGATGACCCGCCCGCTTCCCGAGGACAGCGCGACCGTGGACACCGTCGCGCTGGGCCGCCGCGTCCGGCACCTGCGCAAGCAGGCCGGCCTCACCCTGGACCAGCTCGCGGAGCGCACGGGAGTCAGCGGCTCGCACCTGTCCCTCGTGGAGAACGCCCGCCGCGAGCCGCGGCTCTCGCTGGTCCAGCGGATCGCCGAGGTCCTGGGCGTGCCGGTCGAGGACCTGCTCACCGGCCGGGCCCCCACCCGGCGGGCCGAACTGGAGATCGAGGTCGAACGGTTCGCGCGCTCGGAGCACTACGCCTCCCTCGGCCTGCCCCCGCTGCGCATCGGGCCCCGCACCCCCACCGAGGTCCTCGAGGTGATCGCGGGGCTGGAGGCCGAGCTGCGCCGTCGCCTGGAGGAGCAGGCCGCCACCCCCGAGGAGGCGCGCCGCGCCAACGCCCAGCTGCGCGCCCGGATGCGCGCGGTGGACAACCACTACCCCGACCTCGAGGCCGAGGCGCATCGGCTGCTCGACGCGATCGGCCACACGGGCGGGCCGCTGGGCCTGCACGCGGTCTCGGAGCTGGCCGAGCACCTCGGCTTCACCCTGCGCTTCGTCCCGGACCTGCCGCACTCCACGCGCTCCGTCACGGACCTCAAGCACGGGCGCATCCACATCAGCGGCTCCCGCTCCTCAGACCATGACCGCCGCACCGTGGTGCTCCAGGCCCTCGCCGCCGCCGTCCTGGGCCACGGCGAGCCGCGGGACTACGAGGACTTCCTCGCCCAGCGTGTGGCGGTGAACTACCTGGCGGGCGCGCTGCTCATGCCGCAGCGGGCGGCATCGTCGCTGCTGCGGGCCGCCCAGAAGCGCCGGGACCTGTCCGTGGACGACCTGAAGGACGCGTTCGGCGTCTCCTATGAGGCCGCCGCGCACCGGTTCACCAACCTGGCCACCGTGGACCTGGGCATCCGCTGCCACTTCCAGAAGGTCCACGAGACCGGGGTGATCCACAAGGCCTACGAGAACGACGGGATCGTGTTCCCCGCCGACCACACCGGTGCGATCGAGGGCCAGCAGGCGTGCCGGAAGTGGGGCGCGCGGCAGGCCTTCTCCCGCAACGACCGGTTCCGTGCCCACACGCAGTACACGGACTCGCCCAACGGGACGTTCTGGTGCACCTCGATGATCGAGAACGGCCCCGACGGGCTGTTCGCCCTCTCCGTGGGCACCCCGTTCGAGCATGCCCGATACTTCCGCGGCGCGGACACCCGTCACCGGGTCACCTCCACGTGCCCGGATCCGCGCTGCTGCCGCCGCCCCGACCCCGAGCTCGAGGCCGCGTGGGGCGGGCACGTGTGGCCCGCGGCCCGCATGCACGCGCATCTGCTGGCGGCCATGCCCACGCAGACCTTCCCCGGTGTGGACGAGCGTGAGGTCTTCGAGTTCCTCCAGGCCCAGGAGGAGCGGGAAGGCTGAGGACGACGCCGGCCCGCACCCTCACGCGAGGGTGCGGGCCGGCGCGGCGGAGGGCGGGGTCAGCCGATGCTCTTGCCGGCCGAGTTCAGCTCGGTGCAGGCCTGGACCACGCGGGCGGCCATGGCCTCCTCGGCCTTGGCGCCCCACACGCGGGGGTCGTACTGCTTCTTGTCGCCGACCTCGCCGTCGACCTTCAGGACGCCGTCGTAGTTCTCGAACATGTGCCCGGCCACCGGGCGGGTGAACGCGTACTGGGTGTCCGTGTCCACGTTCATCTTCACGACGCCGTACTCCACCGAGTCGGCGATCTCCTGGGCGGCGGAGCCGGAGCCGCCGTGGAACACGAGGTCGAACGGGCGCTCCCTGCCGAACTTCTCGCCCACGGCCTGCTGGATCTCCTGCAGGATCTCCGGGCGCAGCTTCACGTTGCCCGGCTTGTAGACGCCGTGCACGTTGCCGAAGGTCAGCGCGGTGAGGTAGCGGCCGTGCTCGCCGAGCCCGAGGGCCTCCACGGTGGCGATGCCGTCCTGGACGGTGGTGTAGAGCTTCTCGTTGATCTCGTGGGCCACGCCGTCCTCCTCGCCGCCCACGACGCCGATCTCCACCTCGAGGATCTGCTTGTTGGCGTGGGTGCGCGCGAGCAGCTCGCGGCCGATCCGCAGGTTCTCCTCGAGGGTCTCGGCGGAGCCGTCCCACATGTGGGAGTTGAAGATCGGGTCGCGCCCGGCCTTCACCTCCGCCTCGGAGGCGTCCAGCAGGGGCAGGACGAAGCCCTCGAGCTTGTCCTGGGGGCAGTGGTCCGTGTGCAGGGCGATGTTCACGGAGTACTTCTTGGCGACCTCGCGCGCGAACGCGGCGAAGGCCAGCGAGCCGGCGACGATGTCCTTCACGGAGGAGCCGGAGAAGTAGGCGGCGCCGCCGGTGGAGACCTGGATGATGCCGTCCGAGCCGGCCTCGGCGAAGCCGCGGATGGCGGCGTTCAGGGTCTGGGAGCTGGTGACGTTGATCGCCGGGTAGGCGAAGGCGCCGTTCTTGGCGGCGTCGATCATCTCGGCGTACTTCTCCGGGGATGCGATGGGCATGCTGCAGCTCCTAGGCGTCGTCGACTCGGGCAGGCGGGGGGAGCGCGGCGAGCGCGACACCCTCGGGCTCATCCTATCCGCGCGGCCGGACCCGCCCCAGGGTCCCGGACCCGACGGCGACGCCGGCCTGGGCACGACCCCGCCGTTGGCTTAGGGTGAGCGGCGTCACATTCGCATCCGAGAGACCGGAGACCGCCATGGCCCCCGCCCACCGCCCCTCCCGCCCCCTCGCCCTGGCCGCCGCCCTGGCTGTCGTCGCCGGGTTCGGCGCGCCACACGCGGCCCTGGCCCAGGAGTCCGCCCCTGCCCCGGACGCGCCGGAGGTGAGCTCCGCCGTCGAGGACCTCTCGCAGCCGGCCACGGCGGCCGAGGACGCCCGCTGGAACGCGGCCCGGGACACCCTGGCGGCCGCCTCGGCCGACAACCCCTTCTACCTGCCGCCCACCGTCGTGCCCGCGACCCCCGGCGCCCTGATCCGCACCGAGCCCACCGCCTTCTACCTGGACCCGGTGCGGCTGGTCCAGGTGCCGGCGCACGCCACGCGCATCATGTACGCCTCGCAGGACGCCCGGGGCCGACCCATCGCCGTGACCGGCACCGTGCTGACCCCCACCGCCCCGTGGACGGGCGGCGGCGAGCGCCCCGTGATCAGCTACGCAGTGGGGACCCAGGGGGCGGCGGACCGCTGCGCCCCATCCCGCACCCTCTCCACCGGCGTGCAGTACGAAGGCGTGGGGATCACCTCCCTGCTGAGCCGCGGCCACGCCGTGGTGGTCACCGACTACGAGGGCCTGGGCACCCCGGGCACGCACACCTACATGGTCCGGGAGGCCCAGGCGCACGCCGTCCTCGACGCGGTGCGCGCGGCCGCCCAGGTCTCGGGGTCGGGCGTCACCGCGACCGCGCCGGTCGCGCTCGCGGGCTACTCGCAGGGCGGAGGGGCGGCCGCGGCCGCCGCCGAGCTCGCGTCCGACTACGCCCCGGAGCTGGACCTCAAGGGCGCCTACGCGGGCGCCCCGCCGGCCGACCTCGTGCAGGTCGCGGGCCGGATCGACGGCGGTCTCTACGCGGCCTTCCTGCTCTACGCGATGGCCGGGCAGCTCGCCGCGTACGACGTGGACCCGGCCACGCATCTCAACGAGACCGGCCTGACGGCCCTCGCCGGCGCGGCCGAGACCTGCATGGTGGGCAGCCTCGCCTACGCGCACCTCGACTCCGCCACACTGACCCACACGGGGCAGGACTTCCCTGAGCTCGTCCGCTCCGATGCCGAGCTGGCCGGGATCCTCGCCGAGCAGCGGATCGGCGCACCGGGCCGCCGTCCGGATGTGCCGGTGATGATCGCGCACTCCGTCACGGACGACGTCATCCCGTACCGCACCGGCCGCGACCTGGGCCGCCGCTGGTGCGCGGAGGGCGCGCGGGTGCGTTTCGACCCGCTCCTCACCCCGACCCACGTGGGCGGCCACGTGGCCTCGCTGCCGCGGATGGGGGCGTTCCTGGACGCGACCCTCGCCGACCGCTGGACCGCCGACTCGTGCGGGTGGTTCTGAGCCTCGGCTAGCGTCGGGGCCAGGACCGTCCCGCCCACCGAAGGAGCAGTCATGCGCGCCGAGCAGGTCACCGATCCCATCGCCTACCACGGCGAGGGCCCCGTCTGGGCCGCCTCGTGGGGCAGCGCCGCCGAGGGCGTGACCGCCGGCGGCGGCCTGCGCTGGGTGGACATGCTCGCCGGGGACGTCCTGTCCCTGCGCGCCGACGGCACGGTGGACCGCACGCACGTCGGCGACGTGGCCGCCGCGCTGCGCCCGCGTGCGGGGGGTGGCGCCGTCGTCGCGGTGGAGCGGGGCTTCGCCCTGATCTCGCCCGAGGGCGAGCTGACGACGCTGCCCGAGCTGTGGGGCGCGGACGCCGGGATCCGGATGAACGAGGGCGGCTGCGACCCGGACGGCCGGTTCCACTGCGGCACCATGGCGTACGCCAAGACCCCCGGCGCCGCGAACCTCTACCGGCTCGCCCCCGGACCCGACGGCGGCGCCGGCGAGGTGGACGTCGTGCTGACCGGCGCGACGACGTCCAACGGCCTGGAGTGGAGCCCCGACGGCACGCGGGCCTACTACAACGACACCCCCACACGGCAGGTGGCCGTGTTCGACTACTCCCGCGAGGAGGGCCTGACGAACCGCCGCGTGCTCGTGGACGTGCTCGACGGGGAGGGCAAGCCGGACGGACTCACCGTGGACGCCGAGGGCGGGATCTGGGTGGCCGTGATCAGCCACGGGCAGATCCACCGGTACACGCCCGAGGGGACGCTCGACGAGGTGGTCGAGGTGCCCGTGCAGAAGACGACGGCGTGCACCTTCGGCGGCGACGACCTCGGCACCCTCTACATCACCACCTCCTGGGAGAACCTGGAGCGCGGCGAGGACCCGCTGGCCGGGGCCCTGTTCGCCGTCCGCCCGGGGGTGACGGGCCTGCCGGCCCGGCCCTTCGCGGGCTGAGGCCGTCACGCCGCACGTCGTCGGCGCGGTCCTGCGTCTTGCTGCGTCGTCGTGCGCCATCCTGCGCCGTCCTGCGCCGCGAGCCAGACGAATCTGCGGTCCAGAGGCTCCTTTCAGCGCGGAATCGTCTGGCTCGCGCCGGACTCAGGGGACGGCCGCGTGCTGCCGGATCCACGCGTGCATCGCGATGCCGGCGGCCACGCCCGCGTTGATCGAACGGGTGGAGCCGTACTGCGCGATGGACAACACCGCGCTCGACGCCGCCCGCACCTCCGCCGAGAGCCCCGGCCCCTCCTGCCCGAAGACGAGCACGCAGGCACGCGGGAAGTCGAAGGTCTCCACCGGCACCGACTCGGGGAACAGGTCCACGCCGAGCACGGGCAGCCCCTCCCCCGCCGCCCACTCCGTGAACGCCGCCACCGTCTCGTGGTGGCGCACGTGCAGGTACCGGTCGGTGACCATGGCGCCGCGCCGGTTCCAGCGGCGCCGCCCGATGATGTGCACCCCGGCGGCGTTGAACGCGTTGGCGGTGCGCACGACGGTGCCGATGTTCAGGTCGTGCTGCCAGTTCTCGATGGCCACGTGGAACGGGTGGCGCCGCGCGTCGAGGTCCGCGACGATCGCCTCGAGGCTCCAGTAGCGGTAGCGGTCGAGCACGTTGCGGCGGTCGCCGTGCGCGAGCAGCTCCGGGTCGTAGCGGGGGTCCTCCGGCCACGGGCCGGTCCACGGCCCGACGCCGACCTCGCGGGGCACGGCGCCGTCCTCGGCCGGCGCGGGCTCTCTCAGCGGCCGGCCTCGGACCGGTCGACGGCGGCCCAGGCGGCCCCGGCGGACACCGCGGCCACGGAGAGCACGGCCGGCCACGCGCCGATCTTCTTGGCCAGCGGGTGGGAGGCGCCGAAGCCGCCGAGGTACAGGGCGGCCAGGCCCCCGGTGACGGCCGGCCCCCGCGTGGCCAACCACGTCCGGCCGGCGTACAGGCCGGCGGCGGCCAGCACGACGCCGCCGAGCGGGCGGATGCCGGTCTCACGGGCCGTCAGGTAGCCGCCGATCAGACCGAACGCGGCGACCGGGGCCGTGGAGACGGCGTGGGCGGGGAGCAGGGTCTTGCCGTCACGGACGACGGGCGGGGCATGGCGCGGAGTCTTCATGGCGCCACCGTAGCGCGCGCATCCTGGAATCCGCCGGGGGCCACCGTCGGGGAGAATGTCCTGGTGAGCATGATCGACAACGCCGTGTACGTGGACGGGCGGCGCGTCCACGCCCCCTCCACCCTCGAGGACACCTGGGAGGAGTGTGAGCGCACCGGCGGCATGGCCTGGCTGGGCCTGTACCGCCCGGACGTGGCCGAGCTCCAAGCGGTCGCGGAGGAGCTGCGCCTGCACCCGCTCGCCGTCGAGGACGCCCTCGCCGGAGGCGAGCGCGCCAAGCTGGACCGCTACGGCGAGGACTCGTTCATGGTCCTGCACCCGGCCCGCTACATCGACCGCACCGAGACCGTGGAGTTCGGCGAGCTGAGCGTCTTCACCGGCGAGCACTACGTGGTGACGGTGCGTCACGCGGAGGAGCCGGACCTGGCCGCCGTGCGTCGGTCCCTGGAGACGGAGGGCCGCGAGCGCCTCGCGATGGGGCCGTGGCAGGTCACCCTGGAGATCCTGGACCGGGTCGTGGACGACTACTTCCCGGTGGCCGACGGCCTCGAACAGGACATCGCGGAGATCGAGGACCAGGTCTTCGCCGGCGACGGGCACGTCTCCCGGCGCATCTACGAGCTCTCCCGCGAGGTGCTGAACTTCCAGCACGCCATCCGCGCGCTGCCGTCCATCGTGGAGCAGCTCCAGGAGGAGGTGCGCACCCGTCTGCACGAGGACACCCGCCGCCTCGACGCCGACGGCCTGCCCCGGCGCGACGACGCCCACGCCTGGGAGGACGAGGAGCTCAGCGATCAGGCGCGCCTCGAGGTGGAGAACCTGCGCCGCCTGCGCGACGTCCACGACCACGCCGTCCAGATCAACGAGCGCGTGACGACCATGCGCCAGATGCTCAACAGCGCCCTCGAGCTGGACTCGACGCTGGCGTCGAAGCGGCTGGCCGAGCAGTCGATCGCCCAGAACGAGCAGGTCAAGCAGATCTCGTCCTGGGCGGCGATCATCTTCGCGCCGCAGCTGGTGGGCTCGGTCTACGGCATGAACTTCGACGGCATGCCCGAGCTGCACTGGGCGTTCGGCTACCCGTTCGCCCTGGGACTCATGCTGGCGGTGGCCCTCACGCTGTTCGTGCTGTTCAAGCGCGCGGACTGGCTCTAGGCGGGCGGCGCGGGGCCGGCCGAGGCTCAGTCGAGGCCGAGCTCGTCCTTGCCGAACGCGTACAGGTACGGCACCCCCGCCTCCTCGGCCACGCGCTCGGCGGCCCCGGTCGCGCGGTCCACGATCACGGCCACGGCCTGGACGTCGCCGCCCGCGTTGCGCACGCCCTCGACGGCGGTCAGCGCGGAGCCGCCCGTCGTCGAGGTGTCCTCCAGCACGACGACGCGGCGACCGTCCACGCCCGGGCCCTCCACCTGCCGGCCCATGCCGTACAACTTCTGCGCCTTGCGCACCACGAAGGCGTCGAGCGCGCGGCCTGCGGCGCCAGCCTGGTGCATCATCGCGGTGGCCACGGGGTCCGCACCCATGGTCAGCCCGCCCACCGCGTCGCACCCGATCCCGTTCTCCTCGAGCAGGCGCAGCATCACGCGGCCGATCAGCGGGGCGGCCTCGTGGTGCAGGGTGACCCGACGCAGGTCCACGTAGTAGTCCGCCTCCTTGCCGGAGGACAGGGTCACCCGGCCGTGCACCACAGCCAGATCCTGGATGAGCTGCTTGAGCCGCTCGCGGTCCTGCTCGGGCGTGGGGACGGTGGGGGTCTGCGCGTCGGTCATGCCGCCCATGCTAGTGCGGGCCCGACCGCCCCTGCCGCTTCCGTCCCGGACTGGCTAGGCTCAGGCCATGAGCGAGATCCAGCACGACGACGCCGTCCAGCATCCCTCCGGCCTGCCCCTGGCGCACTGGCTCACCCTCACCGAGGGCCTGATCGCGGCGCGCGTGGCCGAGAGCCTCGAGGAGCACGGCCTCACCCGCGCCCAGTGGCAGTTTCTGAACACCCTCACGGTGGCCCCGCAGTCCCGCGCCGAGCTCGAGGCCGGCTTCGAGGAGGAGCAGCGCGGCGCGGTGTCCGGTCAGATCGAGGAGCTGGTCGAGTCCCGCTGGGTGACGGTCGAGGGCGACCTCTACACCCTCACCGCCACGGGCCGCACCGCGGGCGCCCGCGTCGGTGAGGCGGTCGAGGCCCTGCGTGCCGAGGCGACGGCGGACGTCCCGCGGGACCAGATCGACGACGCCGTCCGCGTCCTGCGCCGCATCGCCCGCAACCTGGGGCACCCGGACGCGTGAGCCGTCGTCGCCGACCGACCCTGTCCCCGTGCGCGGGGCCGGTCCTACGCTGACCGGCATGCGTGAACTCCAGCAGCGGATCATCGCCCAGCAGGGCGTCCTCCCCGAGATCGACCCGGCGGCCGAAGTCGAACGGCGCGTGGCCTTCCTCGCCGACTACCTCGCGGCCACGGGCGCGTCCGGCTTCGTCCTGGGCATCTCCGGCGGCGTGGACTCCACGGTGGGTGGCCGGCTGGCCCAGCTCGCCGCCGAGCGTCGCCGCGCCCAGCTCGGCGTCACGGACGCCGTCGCCCTGGGCGGCCCCGGCACCGCCCCGCCGGGTGAGGCGGGGGTGGGCGCCGACGTCGTGCCCTCCCGCGAGAACCCCCGGTTCACCGCCGTGCGCCTGCCCTACAAGGTGCAGCACGACGAGGCGGATGCCCGGGCCGCCATGGACTTCGTGGGCGCGGATCAGGACGTCACCCTGAACATCGCGGAGGCCGTGCAGGGTCTGGCCGCCGCCTTCGCCGAGGCCGTGGGGGAGCCGATCTCGGACTACAACCAGGGCAACGTCAAGGCCCGCATCCGCATGACGGCCCAGTACGCGGTGGCCGGCGCCCACGGGCAGCTGGTGATCGGCACGGACCACGCGGCCGAGGCCATCACCGGCTTCTACACGAAGTTCGGCGACGGCGGCGCGGACGTCCTGCCGCTGGCCGGCCTGAACAAGCGGCAGGTGCGGGCGCTGGGCCGCGAACTCGGCGCCCCCGAGCCCCTGTGGAACAAGGTGCCCACCGCGGACCTGCTGGACGGCACGCCGGGCCAGACGGACGAGGCCGAACTCGGGATGACGTACGAGGACATCGACGACTACCTCGAGGGCAAGGACGTCCCCACCGAGGTCGCGGAGAAGCTCGAGGGCATCTGGCTCCGCAGCCGCCACAAGCGCACCACGCCGGTGACGATCCACGACGACTGGTGGCGCTGAGGCGCCGATCCCACGGTGTCCGCGCCCTTCGATAGCCTGGCCGGGTGAAGATCGCCACCTGGAACGTCAACTCCCTCCGTGCCCGCGCCGACCGCGTCGAGGCCTTCCTCGAGCGCCATGACATCGACGTCCTGGCCATCCAGGAGACCAAGTGCCGGGACGAGAACTTCCCCTGGGAGCTCTTCGAGCGCGCCGGCTACGAGGTGGCGCACAACGGCACCTCGCAGTGGAACGGCGTGGCCATCGCCTCCCGCGTCGGCCTGAGCGACGTGCAGCGCGGCTTCCCCGGCCAGCCGCACTTCGGCAAGGGCGGCGTGGACCCGCAGGAGGAGTCCCGCGCCATCGGGGCGACCGTGGGTGCCGAGGCGGCCGACGGCGTCGCCCCGGTGCGCCTGTGGAGCCTGTACGTGCCCAACGGGCGCGGCCTGGAGAACGAGCACATGGGCTACAAGCTCGAGTGGCTGCGCGTGCTCCAGGAGCACGCGGCCGCTCGCCTCGCCGAGGACCCGGACACCCGGCTCGCCCTGGCCGGCGACTGGAACATCGCTCCGCAGGACGAGGACGTGTGGGACATCGAGCTGTTCCAGCGCGAGGGCTACACGCACGTCTCCCCGGCCGAGCGCGCGGCGTTCCACGCGTTCGAGGACGCCGGGCTGGTGGACGTGGTGCGCCCGCGCCACCCCGGCCCCGGCGTGTACACGTACTGGGACTACACGGGCCTGGCCTTCCCCAAGAAGAAGGGCATGCGCATCGACTTCCAGCTGTGCTCCCCCGCCCTCGCACGGACGGTCACGGACGCCTGGATCGACCGCGAGGAGCGCAAGGGCAAGGGCGCCTCGGACCACGCGCCCGTGGTCGTCGAGCTGGGCTGAACCACGGACGAGCCCGCGATGACCCACGACGACGGCGGCCCGCCCCCGGGTGTCGCGCGCGGCACCGCGCACCTGCGCGTCTTCCAGCCGCTGGCCGCGTTCCCGGACGCGGTCCAGGCGCGGCTGATCGCCGGCGGCCACCGCACCCGTGCCGAGGTCGAGGCCGAGGCGGCCGAACGGGCCCGGCGTCGCCTGGCCCGGCCCGTGGCCGACCCGTTCCCGGAACCCGGTGAGGACGACCTGGTGCGGGTCCTCCAGGACGAGCACCGCTCCGCCTTCTACTGCCCGGACGAGCGGGGCCTGCGCGCCGAGATGGCCGCGGCCATGCTCGAGGAGACGATGCTGCCGCGGCTGCACGAGGCCGCCATCCCGCCGGCGGCGCGCGCCATGAACCGCGGCCGCGCGCTCGTGGCGCTCGAGGACGAGTGGGGCCTCTCCCCCGACCCGGACGCGGCGGGCCAGGACCCGCAGGACGAGGGCGGCGCGCCGGAGCACCACCGCGTGCAGACGCGCACGGCCACGTGGGGTGTGCCGCACGGCTGGCTCACGGTGTTCGACCCCGAGGAGCCGGTGAAGCGCCTCGTGGACGGCGAGCGCACGGCGTACCGGCGCGCCCCGATCGTGGCCGCCCGGGAGCGGGCCGGGCACGCGGCGGCGGTGCTCGCGCGGCACGCCCCGGATGCGGAGCTGATCGGCGAGCTCACGGTGATGGTGGAGTGGCTCGGCGCGTTCCACCCCGACTCGTGGATCGAGCTGGACTACGGCGGCCTCACGCGGCACGTGTGGCCGGACGACTCCGTCTTCGACCTGTGGACGCTCATCGACGCCCTCGAGGAGGGCGACGAGGCGACCGCCGGCGTCGCGCAGGAACGGCTGAACCGTCGCTGGGCCGCCGTCGGGATGCTGGCCCGGCTGACCTGAGCCGGCCGCCGGCGCACCGGGGTGGGGCCGACCCGGGTGCTCGAGACGCACACCACGCCGCCGACGCCGCTCACGCGGGGCGCGCGCTCCCGCGTCGGGCCTAGGGTGGATCCCATGACCACGCAGCGCCTGAGCACCCCGCCCTCGGAAGCCCGGAACCGGCCCGTCACCCCGTGGTGGGTGGACGCCGTGATCTACCAGGTGTACCCGCGCTCCTTCGCGGACGCGGACGGGGACGGCATGGGCGACCTGCGCGGCGTCACCTCGCGCCTCGACTACCTGGCCCAGCTCGGCGTGGACGCGATCTGGCTCTCACCCTTCTACCTCTCCCCGCAGCACGACGCCGGCTACGACGTCGCGGACTACCGCGCCGTGGACCCGCGGTTCGGCACGCTCGCGGACGCGGACGAGATGATCGCCGCCGCGCACGAGGCCGGCATCCGCGTGGTCGTGGACCTCGTGCCGAACCACACCTCGTCCGAGCACGCGTGGTTCCAGGCCGCCCTGGCCGCCGGCCCCGGCTCCCCCGAGCGCGCCCGCTACCACTTCGCCGAGGGCCGCGGCGAGCACGGCGAGCTGCCCCCCAACAACTGGGAGTCCACGTTCGGCGGCGGGGCCTGGACCCGCGTGACCGAGGCGGACGGCACCCCGGGCCAGTGGTACCTGCACCTGTTCGACACCACGCAGCCGGACCTGAACTGGGAGAACGAGGAGGTGCGCGAGGAGTTCCGCTCCATCCTGCGGTTCTGGCTGGACCGCGGCGTGGACGGCTTCCGGGTGGACGTGGCCCACGGGCTCATCAAGCAGCCCGGCTACCCGGACGCCGAGCACTCCCGCATGGGCATGGTCACGGACGCGGGCGAGGACGCCGACCCCACGTTCGACCCGGACACCTTCGAGCCGCTCACCCCGTTCATGGACCAGGACCGCGTCCACGAGGTCTACCGGCACTGGCGGCGGGTCCTGGACTCCTACGACCACGAGCCGATGATGGTGGCCGAGGCGTGGGTGGCCCCGCTCTCGCGGATGTTCCGGTACGTCCGCCCCGGCGAGATGCACCAGACCTTCAACTTCACCTACCTCATGGCCGGCTGGGACGCGGAGTCGCTCACCAGCGCCATCGACCGCTCGTTCGAGCACGCCGAGCGCGTGGGCGCCCCCAACACGTGGGTGCTCTCCAACCACGACACGGTGCGCCACGCCTCCCGCTACGGCCTGGCGGACCCGAGCTCCTACCCGGCCGGCATCACCGCCGAGGACGAGCAGCCGGACGAGGAGCTGGGCCGCCGCCGGGCCCGCGCCGCGGCCCTGGTCGAGCTGGCCCTGCCCGGCTCGGCGTACATCTACCAGGGGGACGAGCTCGGCCTGCCCGAGCACACCACCCTGGCCGCCGAGCAGCGCACGGACCCCTACTTCTTCCGCACGGACGGCAAGGAGCCCGGCCGCGACGGCTGCCGCATCCCTCTGCCGTGGGCCGCGGACGAGACGTCCTACGGCTTCTCGACCCCCGCGGACGACGACGGCCCCGCGTCCGCCGCCGAGGGCGTCGCCGCGCCGTGGCTGCCCCAGCCCGCGTCCTTCCGGGCGCTGGCGGCGGACCGGCAGGTCGGCGTCGAGGGCTCCGTGTTCGAGCTGTACCGGCGTCTGCTGCAGATCCGCGGCGAGCTCGACCTGGGCACGGGCACGTTCGCGTGGTCCGAGCACCACGACCCCGCACGCGGGGTGCTGGCGTTCACGGTCACCTCGGGCGGTGGCCGGCACCTGGGCTCGGGCGAGCCGATCCCGGCGCGCACCGTGCTCGTGATGGCGAACCTGTCGACCGATCCCGTCGACCTGCCCGCGGGCCATTCCCGGGCCCTGTTCTCCCTCGAGGAGGCAGAGGCCGTGCAGGACGGGCAGCTCGCGCACGACGCCGCCGCGTGGCTGCTCATGGACTGAGCCGGGCACGCCCCGGGACCCGCCGGGGCGCCACAGATCTTCCGCGAGGAATCAGCGGTGGCCGAGGCCACATCATCCGGCACGGTCGGATGAACTCGACGTAACGTCCACGATGACTCGCATCACACCGGACAAAGTGGCATGAACGCTGTGTCACGAGTCACCATGGCGTGTCCTGATCCACCCCCTTCGAGCGGAGACTTCACGTGAGCACCTCCCCCTCCGGCTCCCGCGTCGCCGAGCCCGACGCGGCCACCACGGACCGCGGGCAGCTGCACCGCGGCCTGAGCCAGCGGCACATCATGTTCATCGCCCTGGGCACGGCGGTGGGCACCGGCCTCTTCTACGGCTCGGCCGGCGGCATCCAGGCCGCCGGGCCGGGCGTGATCCTGTCCTTCCTCGTCGCCGGCGCCGCCGTGTTCCTCGTGATGCGCGCCCTCGGCGAGATGACGCTCCGTGAGCCCGTCTCCGGCTCCTTCGCCGCCTATGCCTCCCGTTATCTCGGCCCCTTCGCCGGCTACGTGACCGGCTGGACCTTCGTCTTCGAGCTGGCCGTCGTGATCATCGCGGACACCGCCGCCATCACCACGTACATGGCGTTCTGGTTCCCGGGGGTCCCGGCCTGGGCCTGGGTCGCCGCCACGATCCTCGTGGTCGGCCTGATCAACTTCACGCACGTCGGGAACTTCGGCGAGGCCGAGTTCTGGCTGACGCTCGTGAAGGTCGGGGCCATCGTGGCGATGATCTTCGGCGGTGTGATCCTGCTCTTCACCGGCGCCTCCACCGCGGACGGCACCCAAGCCAGCCTGGCGAACCTCGTGGACCACGGCGGATTCCTGCCGCACGGCATCCTGGGCGTGCTGACCGCGCTCACCATCGTGACGTTCTCCTTCGGCGGCATCGAGACCCTCGGCGTGGCCGCGGGCGAGGCCAAGAACCCGGAGAAGGTGCTGCCCAAGGCCATCAACACGGTGCCGATCCGCATCCTGTTGTTCTACGTGCTGACGATGGCGGTCATCATGGCCCTCGTCCCCTGGAACCAGGTGGACGGCAAGGCCAGCCCGTTCGTGCAGATCTTCGAGGGCCTCGGCGTCCCCTTCGCCCCGCACCTGCTGAACTTCGTGGTGCTCACGGCCGCCGTCTCCGCGATCAACGCCTGCATCTACGCGTCCGGTCGCCTGCTCTACGCGATGGCCCATGACGGCCAGGCGCCCCGGGCCTTCACCCACACCAACCGCGGCGGCGTGCCGTGGCTGTCCGTGGCCGTGACGCTGGGCGTGATGGTGCTCGGCGCGGTGCTGATCACCGTGGACCCGAACGCCTTCAGCCTGGTGGCCGGCGTCGCCTCGTTCGCCGTGGTGCTGACCTGGGCCATGATCTTCCTGTCCCACCGCGCCATGCGCAGGCGCGTCGCGGAGCAGGGCGCGGAGCCGTCCCCCTTCCCCATGCCGCTGGGCAACGTCGGCACCTACCTGGGCCTGGCGTTTGTGGCCACCGTGGTGATCACCATGGCTACCATCCCGGATTCGCGCCGCGCGCTCATCATCGGTCTCGTGTGGGTCGCGGTCCTGACCCTCGCCTGGTTCGTCACGGGCACCCGCACGTCGGCCGCGGCCCACAGCCGCACCGGCACCCTGCCGGTGGTCCGCACCCGCCAGTCCCACGAGGACTGACCCCCACGACGACGACGGCCCCTGTCCCGCGCGGGACAGGGGCCGTTCTCGTCGGGGCCGGGAGGGCGCCCGGGGGCGGACGTCAGTGCTCGTGGCGGCGCAGCCGGGTGCGGCGAGGCCCCTCCGAGGCCGGGACGCCGGCGGCCGCATCGGCGATCCGCTGCTGGTGGTCCCGACTGAGCGAGGCCCACCACTGCGAGGCCGCCACGGGGCCGGAGTCGACCACCTCGTCGTCGTCGGACTCGAGGCCCAGGCGGTCCTTGATGGAGGCCAGCATGGCCTGGCGGCGCACCGCCTCCACCCGCGCTACGGAGTAGCCGAGCGAGCGGAACGTGGCCAGGCAGATCAGCAGCATCATCACGGAGAACGGCAGGCCGATGGTGATGGCCAGGACCTGGATCGCGGACAGGCCGCCGGCGGCCAGCAGGGCCGCGGCCATGAGCGAGGTGGCGATGGCGAAGAAGATCTTCACCGTGGCCTTCGGGTTCACGTCGCCGCCCGTGGCGAGCATGCCCATCACGAGCGAGCCCGAGTCGGCGGAGGTGATGAAGAAGATGCCCGAGAGGATGATGGCGCCGACCACGAGCATCGTGCCCGCGGGCAGCTGCTCGAGCACCTGGAAGAGCGCGGTGTTCGAGTCGATGGCGCCGTCCGCGCCCACCACGGAGGTGTACCCGGCCGGGCGGGTGGTCTCGAGGAAGATCGCGGTGCCGCCCAGGATGCCGAACCAGACCACGCCCACCATGGTGGGCACCAGCAGCACGCCCGCGATGAACTCGCGCACGGTGCGACCGCGCGAGATGCGGGCGATGAAGATGCCGACGAACGGCGTCCAGGACATCCACCAGCCCCAGTAGTACGCGCTCCAGCCGGCCTGCCACGCGTCGCCCTCGGCGCCGTAGAACGCGGAGACGTTGAGCGAGTTCGCGAAGAAGTACTGCATGTAGGAGCCGAGGGACTGCACCATCTCCTTGAACAGGAACGCGGTGGGTCCCACGATCGCGATGAACAGCAGCAGGCCGGCGGCCAGGATCAGGTTGGTGTTGGACAGCCACTTCATGCCGCGCTCCACGCCGGAGACCACGGTGTAGAGCACCACGCAGGTGACCGCGCCGATCATGGCGTACTCGAGCCAGGGGCTGTCCTCGGGCACGATGCCCAGCGCGCGCAGGCCCGCGGACATCTGGGTGACCCCGAGGCCCAGCGAGGTGGCCACGCCGAAGACGGTGCCGATGAGGGCGATGTTGTCGATCAGGTGGCCCCAGCCGCCGCGCACGCGGCGCTCGCCGATCAGCGGCTCGAAGGCCCAGCGCAGCGCGAGGGGACGGCCGCGCCGGTGGATGGCCAGCGCGACCGCCACGCCCACCACCGCGTAGATCGCCCAGGGCTGCAGGCCCCAGTGCAGGAACGTGGTGGCCAGCGCCGACTGGGCGGCCTCCGCCTGGGTGGGGTTGGCGGCCGCCACGTCGGGCCGCGGATCGGTGAAGTGCATGAGCGGCTCGGTCATGCCGAAGAACACGAGGCCGATGCCCATGCCCGCCGCGAAGAGCAGGGAGAACCAGGACAGCGTGGAGAACTCGGGCTTCTCATCGGGCTTGCCCAGCGTGATCCCGCCCTTGCGGGAGAACGCGAGGTAGCCGCAGAACAGCACGAAGAACAGAGCGACGAGCGCGTACCACCACGAGAAGTTCGTGATGATGGCCTGCTGGACCAGGCCGATGCCCACGGTCATCTGGTCGGGGGCGAGCAGCGTGGCCCCCACGAAGGAGAGCACGATGACCGCGGAGGGCCAGAACACCCACGGCAGCAGGACGCGGTCGCGGGCGGCCGCGGCGGAGGTGGCAGGGGCGACGCCGGCGTCGGGGGCGGTCGCCGAGGACGGATGGTTCCCGGGTTGCTCGGGGATCATGGGCTCGGTCGAGGGCGGTGTCGGATCGCTCATCCTCCCGACCTTACGTGGTCCCGCACGCCGGCTCCCTGCCTGAGACGCGGCCGAGTGGACGGTCTCACCCGGCGGGGTGACCGCGCCCACGGCCCCGGCGCGGGCGTCCCCTGGTGAGGCGTGGGCGGCCTCACTAGGGTGTGGGACACCACGACGACGGCGGCGCCGGACGGGCCCGCCCGCGAGAGGAAGGACCGCACCATGACCGACGTCCCCTTCGAGGACCGCGAGGACGAACGAGAGCTCGAGACGGACCTGCTCGCCGATCCCAACGCCGCCGGCGACCCCGCGCCGCAGGACGGCCGCGACGGCCAGCCCGTGCGCGGCGGCTCGGACGACCCGCAGCACTGGGCCGGGGAGGGACGTGCCCCGGACTCCCTGCGCAATGCGGAGTCCGCCGCCATGCACATCGAGGAGGACGCCCAGGACCGCACGCGTGCGGACGAGGGCGACGTCGAGATCCTGTGACCGCCCCTCAGCCCCGGTCGGGGACGAGGCCGGTGCGCAGGAGGGTGAGTGCCTCGTCCTGCCCGAGGAGCGGCTGACGCATCTCGTCGCGGAGGAAGTCGAGCATCGCCGAGGCCAGCGCCGGCTCTTCGGAGGCGATCGCGTCCGTCGCGATCGCGGCGTGGAAGTCGAGGGCGAACGCGGCCGTGGCGGTCGCGGCGATGCAGCTGTGGGTGGAGACGCCGCACAGCAGGAGCCGATCCACCCCGCGGCCCCGCAGCTCGGCCGCCAGTCCCGTGCCGTGGAAGGCGGAGTCCCGGGTCTTCACGACCTCGACGGCGTCCGGGGCGGCCGCCGCGACCCCGTCGAGCAGAGCCGCCTGCCGGGTGCCCGGGAAGGCGAAGCCCTCGCCGTCGGCCAGCATGTTCAACGTCCACGTGGAGCGGTCCCGCGCGTGCTCGGTCCGCACCAGGAAGACGGGACGGCCGGCCTCGCGGGCGGTCCGGAGCAGTTCCACGACCGCCGCCGTCAGCTCGGCCTGATGGGCGGCCAGCGCGGGATGCTCGAAGTAGCTGTGCTGGACGTCGATCACCACAAGCGCGGTCTCGCCGCCGGTCGCGCGGGCGGAGGGGGAATCGGGCATCGACCCAGTGTGCCCACCGCGTCGCCGCCTGTCAGTGGCTCGTCGCCCCGGACGACGAAGGCCCCCCGCGTCTGCGGGGGGCCTTCTCGAAGTGGTGGCTCCGACCGGCGTCGATCCGGTGACCTTACGATTTTCAGTCGTACGCTCTACCAACTGAGCTACAGAGCCCGGCGACCTTCGTCACCAGGACCATGCGTCACCGGACTCCATTTCCGAATGCCGGTGATCGGATGATCCGAGCGACCCTGACGGGACTTGAACCCGCGACCTCCGCCGTGACAGGGCGGCGCGCTAACCAACTGCGCTACAGGGCCATGTTCTGTTGTTCTCGCCGCTTTCGCAACGAGTGGAAACTCTAGCAGAGCCTCCGCGCGTCGTGCAAACCCAGTCGGCGAGTGCCGTTCCGGCCGCCGAGGGCGGCCGGCCTGCGTACCCCCAACGGGATTCGAACCCGTGTCGCCGCCGTGAAAGGGCGGTGTCCTAGGCCTCTAGACGATAGGGGCAGGTCCGGTTCGAGATTCCCGAGGTGGACCCTGGGAGTCTATGGTGGCCGCACGCCCCCCGGCAAGTTCCCGCCGGAGCCGGTCCGCCGTCGTCGTGCCCCGCCGTCAGGAGCCCTCCGTGAGCCATCGCCCCGACCGCCCCGCCGCCACGTGGATGAGCGAGCAGGAGTTCGACGACGCCGTCTCCGCGGCCCTCACCCGCATCCCGGACGAGCTGGCACGGCTGCTGACGAACGTCGTCGTGGTGGTGGAGGACGAGTACGAGCCGCAGCGCTGGGAGGACCCGGCCACCGAGCTGTTCGGCCTCTACGAGGGCGTGCCGCTGACCGAGCGCGCCGAGTTCGCGTGGCAGATGCCGGACCGGATCGTGGTGTTCCGCGGCCCGCTCACCCGCCACTGCACCTCCCGCGCCGAGCTCGAGGACGAGATCACCGTCACCGTCATGCACGAGGTGGGGCATTTCTTCGGCATCTCCGAGGAGCGCCTCCACGAGCTCGGCTGGGGCTGAGCGCCGGTCAGGACTCCGGCTGGTCCTGGACCGGGCCGAACGAGGCGCGGCGGCCGAGGCGGACGTCCTTGCGGAACGGGACGACGAGCACCGGGCCCTTCGCGTGGTCCGCGACGCCGCGGCTCGTGGAGCCGACGATCGCACCGGCGAAGCCGCCCAGACCGCGCGTGCCCACCACGGTGAGGCGGGCGGTGGCGGTCTGGTCCACCATCACGTCCACGGGGGTGCCGTCCACGAGCTCGGTGAGGACCTCGAGGCCGGGGAACTCGGAGCGGATCCACGCGGCGCCGGCGTCGAGACGCTCGCGCAGCTCCCGCTCTCGGGCCTCCTCGTCCAGGCTGACGGCCAGCCACGCGGCGTTCGCGCCCAGGGGCGGGACGGCGCACACGAGCTTCAGCGGGGCCTGGCGGAGGCGGGCCTCCTCAGCGGCCTCGAGAGCGGCGGCACGGCCCTGCTCGGAACCGTCGACGCCCACCACGACGGCGGTCCTGTCCCCCGCGCGGCTGGCCTCGACCCCGGCGGGGATGATGGCGACCGGGCAGTGCGCGTGGCCGGGCAGCGCGGCGGCCACCGAGCCGAGCAGGCGGCCCATGAAGCCGCCGCGGCCGCGCGCGCCCGAGACGAGCAGGGAGGCCTCGGCGGAGAGCTCCACGAGGACGCCGGCCGCGTCCCCGATCTCCACACGCAGCTCCGGACGCACCCCGTCGGCGTCGAGCTTGCCGGCGACCTCCTCCAGGAGGGCCTGCACGCCCTCGCGGAGACGGGAGTCGTCCAGGACGGCGCCGCCGGCGTCCGCGCCGTAACCCCAGTACGCGGGGATCGAGTAGGCGGTGACGAGGGTCAGCGGCTCGCCGCGCAGGCCGGCCTCGCGCTGGGCCCAGCGGGCGGCGGAGACGGACTGGTCGGAGCCGTCCACACCCACCAGGACGCCGAGCGGTGCGTCCTCACGGCGGGTGGCGGCGGGCTGGGTCTGGGCGGACATGGCGACCTCCTCGAGTCGGACTCGACGGGCCCCGGGCGGACCCGGCCGAGTGCCTCCAGTCTACGCCTCGGGGCCCGGGATGAGTCCCGTGATCCCGGGCGAGACGCCCGCGGGGAAGCCGCGTGGATCCTCCGCGAGCCGGGCCGGGAAGGCGTCCATGCGCAGGGCGCGGGCCAGGCGGTCGCGGGGGTCGGCGCCGGGCGGGGCGTCCGCGGCGGGGCGGGCCACGGGGGCGTCCGAGGCCGCCACGATGACGTTGCCGCGGCGCCGCCCCTTGAGCATGGGCGGATCCGCGATCACCTCGACGTGCTCGAACGCGGCGACGACGGCAGCCACGTCCGCCCGCACCGACGTCAGGTCCGGCCCGCCGCCCACGTTGAGCACGTACAGCCCGCCCGGGGCGAGGACCCGCGCGGCGGCGCGGGCCGCGTCCAGGCCGGTGAGGCCCGGCGGGGTGATGTGGCGGGCACCGGTCAGGTCCGTGGGGTCCGGGGCGAAGACGTCGCGGATGATCAGGTCGCGGCTGGCCGGGTGGGCCGTGGCCAGGACCTCGGCGGCGTCTGCCACGCGGATGCGCAGGGCCGGGGCGCGGGGCAGGCCGAAGCGCTCGCGGGCGAGGGCGGCCAGGCCGGCGTCGATCTCCACCGCGGTCTGGTGGGAGCCCGGGTACGCGTGGTCCACCCAGCGGGCGAGCGCGCAGCCCGCGCCGCCCAGGTGCAGGGCCCGCAGGGGCGTGGGCTCCGGCCAGTGCGCCCGGACGGCCGCGGCGGCCCAGCGCATGTACTCGAAGGCCATGCGCTCGGGGCGCTCGGGGTCCAGCGGCGAGGACTCGACGCCGTTGACGTAGAGGATGAACGCGCCCGGCTCGAAGGCGTCCTCGCGGATCTCGGCGGTGCCGTGGGTGATCGCGTGGACGCCCGGCTCGATCCCGGCGGGGCCGGCGGATCCGCCCGCGGCCCGGCCCCGGCGCGCCGACAACCGGCGGCTCACGCCGCACCGCCGTCGTGCGGGAGACGGCGCACCATCAGCTGCTCGTGCAGGCCGGCCCACGGGCCGTTCATCGGCTCCGGCGCCCCCACGGCCGCGAACCCGTGCTTGGCGTAGAACGCCACGGCCCGCGGATTCTCGGCGAGGACGCGCAGCAGCGCGGGGCGGCCCCCGACGACGGCGTCCAGCAGGCGCGCTCCCAGGCCGGTGCCGTATGCCTCGGCCAGGACGTAGAGCACCATGAGCTCGACATCGGGCAGGTCGG
Organism: Micrococcus sp. HOU01; assembly: GCF_035609305.1. Classification (NCBI taxonomy): domain Bacteria; kingdom Bacillati; phylum Actinomycetota; class Actinomycetes; order Micrococcales; family Micrococcaceae; genus Micrococcus; species Micrococcus sp. HOU01. Next base: position 61,754 of record NZ_CP141211.1, read on the forward strand.
CGGGCGATGCGGCCGCGTCGTCCGCACCCGTCCGGGCCGTCTCCGCCGCCGAGCGACGCGGGCCCGCGAGCGCCACGCCGAGCAGCCGGCCGCCGTCGTCGGCGACCCAGAGGTCACGGTCCGGTCCGATCAGCGCGGTCCACGCGGGTACGTCCTCCGGGATCCGGGCCTCGATCGCGTCCAGGTACGCGGACGGCAGGAGCGCGCCGTAGGCCTCCCGCCACGACCGCGCCTTGACGCGCAGCAGCGCCTCGACGTCCCCGGGTGCGGCGGGGCGCACGGCCACGGGCTCAGGCACGGACTGCTCCTCCGGGCCGCCGGCGCGGCGGCCATGTCTCGAACGAAAGCGCCTCGACACGCCGCCGTTTCTCGAACGAAAGCGTCCGGGGGCAGCGGGGAGGGGGGTCACCCGGCGTCGCCGTCGCGCGGGGCCGGGGCGGCGCGCCGCCCCTCGTCCTCGGCGAGGGCCGACTCGAGGCGCTCGAGCTTGCCGTCCAGCTCGCCGGTGCGGCCGGGGCGGATGTCCGCCTTCAGCACGAGCGAGACGCGTGTGCCGTACGGGGACACGGCGTCCACGGCGGCGCGCACGACCTCCATCACCTCGTCCCACTCCCCCTCGATCTCGGTGAACATCGAGGAGGTGCGGTGCGGCAGGCCGGAGGCGCGCACCACGGCGACGGCGGCCGCGACCGCCCGGTGCACGGACGCGGTGTCCGCGTCGCCGGGCAGGTGGTTGGCGTCGGCGGGTTGGCCGGAGGGGGCGACGGAGAAGGCGACGATCATGGCACCAGTGTGCCCCGCTCCCGCCGCCGGCTCACCCCCCGAGCACCGGCTGCAGGGCCTTGAGCAGCTCGTTCACGCCGATCGCCACGAACACGGCCGCGGTCAGGCCCAACAGGGTGTTGCGGACCCAGCCGTTGCGGAACTGCCGCGGCACGTCCTTCGTGTTGTTGAGGAACAGCAGGGTCACGGCCAGGAACGGCATGAACAGGGCGCCGAGCGTGCCGTAGAGCAGGATCAGGAAGATCGGCCGGTCCAGGAACAGCAGTGCCATGGGCGGCAGGGTCAGCCACAGCAGGAAGAAGCGGCCGGGCTTCGAGGACAGCGACGGCGCGTCGTCCTGGTCCAGCTCCGCGGCGGGCCGGCGGAAGTTCGTCCAGAAGTCCGCGAACATCAGCGAGACGCCGTGCCACACACCCAGCAGGGAGGAGAAGGACGCGGCGAAGAATCCGATGAGGAACACCGTGGACCACGCCGAGCCGTAGCGCTCGGCCAGCACGTCGCCGACGTCGAGCAGGCCCTTGTCGCCCGAGGAGATCGCCAGCCCCGCCGAGTGCAGCAGCTCCACGCCCATGACCATGGTGGCGATCACGAAGATGCCCGTGAGGATGTACGAGGTCGCGTTGTCGAACCGCATGACCTTCAGGTACTTTGGGACGTTCCAGCCCTTCTCGCGCAGCCAGTAGCCGTAGGCCGCGAGCGTGATGGTGCCGCCGACGCCGCCGGCCAGGCCGAGCACGTAGAACATGGCCTGGGGATCGCCGGAGGGCAGGCGCGGCACGAGACCGGCGAGGATCTCGCCCAGGTTCGGGGCCGTCAGCGCCGCGGAGAGCAGCACCGTCACGAACATGACGCCGATCAGCACCGTCATGAGCCACTCGATGAGCCGGTACTTGTCCAGCCAGACCAGTCCCAGGCCGATCAGGCCCGCGGCGATCGCGAACACCTTGCTGTCCACACCGGGGAACAGCGCCGCGAGCGGCAGGGCGGTGGAGGACATCGCCGTCGCCCCGTACACGATGCCCCAGATGAGGATGTACGGGCCGAAGTACCAGGACGTCCAGGCCCCGAGGGTGCGCCAGCCCTGGAAGATCGTCTTGCCGGTGGAGAGGTAGTAGCGGCCCACGCCCTCCACGAGCACGATCTTGAAGATCACGCCCAGCACCACGGCCCACAGCAGCATGTAGCCGTAGCGGGAGCCGGCGGTCAGGGTGGCCACCAGGTCCGCCGCGCCCACGCCCGTGGCCGCGGCGACGATGCCCGGGCCGAGGGAGTTCCAGCGCGGGCGGATCGGCGTCTCGTTCAGTTCAGCGTCGGTGAACCCGACGATGTCCGGGTTGTGCACGGGGCGCCCGGGGTCGACGGCGTGGGCCATGGGATGCTCCTGCGATCGGGGATGCGAGTGATGCAGCAAGTATCACGCACGGGAGCGATGCCGCTCACATCACTCCGCGGTGCTTCACACGTGCGTCCCGTCCGCCTCCACCGCGATCCCCAGCTCGTTGCCCGGGATCGAGGCGAGCAGCCGCCGCGTGTACGGGTGTCGGGGGTTGGTGAAGACCTCCTCGGAGCTGGCCGCCTCCACCACCCGGCCGTCCTTCATGACGCACACGTAGTCGGAGATGAGCCGCACCACCGCCAGGTCGTGCGAGATGAACAGGTAGCTCAGCCCCAGCTCGTCCTGCAGGCGGCGCAGCAGCGTGAGGATCTGGTCCTGCACGAGCACGTCCAGCGCGGAGACCGGCTCGTCGCACACGATCAGCTCGGGGTTCAGCGCGAGCGCGCGGGCGATCGCCACGCGCTGGCGCTGTCCACCCGAGAGCTCGGCCGGGTACCGGCGGTGGAAGTGGGAGGGCAGGGCCACCTGGTCCATGAGCTCGAGCACACGTGCCCGCCGCTGCGTGGCGTTGCCCCGCCGGTACGTCTGCAGCGGCTCCTCGATGATCCGGCCCACCGTGAACGAGGGGTTGAGCGAGGAGAACGGGTCCTGGAACACGGCCTGCACGCGCTGCCGGAAGTCCTTGAGCCCCTCCCCCCTTCAGCGCCAGCACGTCCTTGCCCTCGAAGCTGATCTCGCCCGAGGTCGGCTCGATCAGCTTGAGCAGCATGCGCGCCGTCGTCGGCGCCCTCAGGCCCCGGTGGGCACCCGCTCCCGACGCGCGGCGGCCCGCTCGCGGACCCAGCGCAGCACGTCCTCCGGACGGTTGGTGGTGAGCTCCTGCACCCCCTGGGCGAGGAGGAAATCGGCGTCCTCGCGCTCGTCGACGGTCCACACCCGCAGCCGCCGCCCCGCCGCCAGCCACGCCTTCACGTCCGCCAGGTGCTCCCGCACGTAGGCCACGGAGGGCCCCGCCATCCCGGCCCGGCCGCGCCAGACGAGCGCCTCGGACCCCGCCAGCGACTGACGCGCCGCCGCACGCACCGCCGCCCGGCTCAGCGGCCCCCGCGCGAGCCGGGTCGGCAGCTCCGTCGGCATGAGGTCCATCAGGGGGCAGAGGGGGTCCGTGCCGGCCAGCGGCGCCACGTGGCGCAGCGCGTCCGGATGGAAGCTCATGAGGGACACCTGCACCTGACCCAGTCGGCCGGTCTCCGGGTCCCAACCGGCCCGCAGCAGCTCCCGCAGCACCCGCTCCTCGAGCTCATGCCCGAACGGGGAGGGGTGCTTGAGCTCCACGGCCAGGCGCAGCGGCCGGTCCGCGGCCGCCGCGATCGCCAGGAGGTCGGCCAGGGTGAGCACCTGCTCCCCCGCGCCGCCGTACACGGCGGGCGGCGCCGTCGTCGTGGCGGGCTCGGCCCCCGGACGCCGGGCGTGCCACGAGACGACATCGAGGCCGCGCAGACGATCCAGCGTGTGGTCCGCGACCGCGCCGCGCCCGTCCGAGGTGCGATCCACGGTGGGGTCGTGCCAGCAGACGACCTCACGGTCCCGCGTGAGCTGGACATCGCATTCGAGACCGTCCGCGCCCACGGCGAGGGCGTGGAGCATGGCGGCGCGGGTGTGCTCGGGGAAGGCGGCGGAGGCACCGCGGTGGGCGATCACGAGGGCGGGCACGCCGCCAGGCTAGGGAGCGCGAGTGCCGGCCACGTCACCGCAGGGTGCCCGGCTGGTTAACTGGTGGGGACCATTCGGTGCACGCGATCAGGAGCCTCCCGTGTCCTTCTCCCCCGACCCCGCCCAGCAGCTGCTCAGCGCCGGTGCCCTCGAACGCGCGGCGGGCCTGCGGCGCATGAAGGCCGTCGCCCTGGGGCTGCTCATCCTGCTGGCCGTGGTGTTCGTGGTCGCGTTCCCGTTGCAGGACACCCACCCGGTGTGGGGCTACGTGCGCGCCGCCGCGGAGGGCGGCATGGTCGGCGCACTGGCGGACTGGTTCGCGGTCACGGCGCTGTTCCGCCACCCGATGGGTGTGCCCGTGCCGCACACCGCCCTGATCCCGCGGAAGAAGGACCAGCTCGGCGCCGCGCTGACCGAGTTCGTGCAGGAGAACTTCCTGGACTCGGAGGTCGCCCACGAGAAGGTCGACGGACTGAAGGTGGCCGAGGCCGCCGGCGGCTGGCTGCGCCGTGAGGAGAACGCGGCCCGCACCGCCCGGGAGATCGCGACGGCGGCCCGGGGCGCCATGGCCGCGGCCGACGACGACGCCGTCCAGGAGCTGCTGCGTCAGCTGATGGAACGCCACATGGTGGCCCCGGACTGGTCCCCCACGCTCGCGGGCGTGCTGGAGGACGTGGTGGCCGGCCTGCACCACGAGCGCGTGGTGGACCTCGTGGTCGCCCACACCGGGGACTGGGTGGCCGCCCATCCCGAGCTGTTCGTCGAGACGGTGCGCCGTCGCTCCCCCGAGTGGAGCCCGGACCTCGTGGACCGCCTCCTCGCCGAGCGACTGCACGCCGAGACCCTCAAGTATCTCGCCGGCATCCGCCGCGACCGGCAGCACGAGGCCCGCCGCGCTGTCGACGACTGGCTCGACCGCCTCGCCGACGAGATGCGGAACGAGCCGGCCACCCGCGCCTCGGTGGAGCGGTTCAAGCGGAACCTGTTCGCGGACGAACGGCTGCGTGCGTGGGCCGGGCGGGCCTGGGTCTCCCTGCGGGACTCGCTCCTGGACGCGCTCGAGGACCCGTCCTCCGACCTGCATCGCGCGCTCGTGGCCGCCCTGCGCGACCTCGGCGCCCGCCTGCAGGAGGACCCCGAGCTGCGCGACCGCGTGGACGGCCACGCCCGCCGCGCCGCGGCGTATGCGCTGAGCTCCTACGGCCCGGCGCTCACCGGGGTGATCGAGGAGACGGTCGCCCGCTGGGACGGCGAGCAGACCGCGCGCACCCTCGAGCTGTTCGTGGGCAAGGACCTGCAGTTCATCCGCATCAACGGCTCGATCGTCGGCGCGCTCGCGGGCCTGGCGATCCACGGGGTAGCCACGCTGTTCCTCTGAGCCGCCGCCCCTACCCCGCACTTTCGAACGTGAAATGGGGCGAATGGGCGCTTTCGAGCGTGAGATAGGCCCTCTCTCACGTTCGAAAGCGCGGGGACGGGGGCGATGGACGCGCGGGGACGAGGCCGTCAGGCGGCGGGCTTGTCCTTCTCGTCCTTGCCGCCGGGCAGGGCGCGACGGATCGCACCGAAGACGCCGCCGTCGTCCTTGGTGCCATCGGCGCGCCCCTGTGCGGCGCCCTCGCGGATCTCGCCGGGGATCACCATCGGCAGGGGGCTGAAGAGCTCCGCGGCGTTCTCCATCACGGCCTTGCCCATGGCGCGGTTGCCCACGCCGCCGATCACGGCGCCCACGCCGAACGGCACGGCGCGGCCCACGAAGCCGGCACCCTGCCGCAGGCGCATCTTGCGCATGAACGTCCTCTTGAGGCGATCCACCACGAACGCGCTGATGCCGGTGCCCGATGCGGTGCCCGCGAGCGCGTTGAGGCTGGACTGCGGGTCGTAGGGACGGCCGGCCTTGGCGGCGGCCTCGCGGAGCAGCTCCTTGGCGTCGTCGCCGAGCATGAGGCCCATGACGAGGGCCTGGGCGCGCTGCGGGTCCTGCGTGGTGATGCCGTGCAGCTCGGCGAGGGACTGCGCGTAGAGGGCGGTGGCCTCCATGAAGCCGGCGACCGCGGCACCGGACAGGCCGAGCGCGGCCACGGTGCCGATGCCCGGGACGATCGCGGTGCCGCCCACGGCGGCACCGGCCCCCGTGACGGTGGTCAGGTACTGCTGCCCGAGCCGCTCGGCGAGACGCTCCGGGCTCTCCCCCGGGTGCTTCGCCGCCATGCGCTGGATGTTCTTCAGGACCAGGGGGCGCTGGACCGCCAACACCGTGGAGAGGGCCTTCTCGAAGCCCTCCGTGGGCTCGCCGTTCTCATCGAGTGCCGACTTCAGCCCGAAGTCCTTCACCTTCCCGGACGCGTACCGGCCGATCGTCGAGTTCTTTGCCATGCGCGCCACAGTATCGGCGCGCGACCCCCGCGGTCAGGACCCGGGCGTCGCCGCGCGCAGGGAGTGCTCGAGGAAGATGCGCACGTCACGGACCTCGTCGGGGCCGGTCCCGTGCAGGATCCCGGGGTAGGTGCGCACGGTCAGGCGGGTGTGCTCCTCGGCCCACGCGCGGGTGTGGGCGACGGCGTCCGGATGGATCACGGGATCCTCGGCGTCCCGGCCCCAGAAGAACGGGCGCGGGCCCGGTCCCTCGGCCGGGGAGTCGAGCATGGCCAGCAGCTCGTTGTCGACGGCGAAGCCGCTCAGGCCCACACCGCAGGTGAACGCCTCGGGGCGCAGACGCAGGACCGTCGTCGCCATGGCCATGCCCTGGGAGAAGCCGAGCACCGAGACCGTGCGGAAGCCGGCCGCCACGACCTCCTCGGCGGAGAGCACGTCGAACACGCGGTGGGCGGCGGCGAGCACCTGGGCGAAGTCGGACTGCAGCAGCAGGTCGAGCAGGAACCAGCCGTGCGCGCCGGGGTCGCCCGGGCCTTCGGACGCCGTCTCGTCGATCTCGAAGCCGCCGCGCACCGCCAGGCCGGTGCACCGCTCCGGGAGCATCGGGAAGTGGCGGCGCGCCGCGCGGACCTCGTTGGAGCCGTAGCCGTGGAACACGAGCACCAGGTCCGTGCCCGCGCGCTCCGCCGGCGGGCGCGACCACACCACGCTGTGGCCGGAGCTGATCGTCTCGGTGACTGGTGCGGGCGTGGGGCTCATGGCTCCATCCTAGGGAGGACCCCCGACCGGGCGTCATGCCTGGTCAGGGGCCGCTCTCCGGTGGGCCCTGCGGGGATCGAACCCGCGACCGGCGGAGTCTGGGGTATCAATTCTGGCTTTTTCTGCCTGCTGCTCTCCATCTGAATACCTCCGCTGATTTTGGCCGACCCTACCCATGTTTCCGTCCGAGCCCGTCCCTCGCTTCTGAACGTCTCCGCTGCATAATCACTGGGCCGTTCGCAGGTCTGCGGCAACCTGGGGCTCTACGCGGGGTTGTCCGACCCGATGAACGTCCGGAGAGCCGAGATGTACCGCTCCCGGGCCGCGCGGACGTCGTTCCCGGTGGCCTCCCACGTCCATCCCGCCTCCCACTTGTCCATGAGATCGACGTACTCGCGGGCGGCCGTTGTGACCGGAGCCGGGGCGTAGAGCTCCAGGAGTGCGAGCGTCTTCCGCGCGGGGTCCTCCTCACCGTCCGGAGTGCCATCGTGTGGGAACTCTCCCACGACCTCCAGGTAGCCGTGAACGTACCTCTCCCGCGCGTCGACTATCTGGAGAAGCTCCCCGGCAACCTCCGTTACGCGCTTTTCCTGGTCCCGGCGGGCCTCCAACTTCCGATCTCTTGTGCCGTTGAGGTATGCCACGCCGCCGCCGACGACGGCGCCGAGGAGCGTTCCGACAACGCCGATCCATGCATCCATGCGGACAGTCTGTCTTAGGCATGCTGTCTACCTACTGGCAGTCGCGCCCGTGGTCGCCTGACTTGCGCGGCCACCCACAGCGCCGAACCACGCCACGCCCCCGCCATTGCCACCGCCTCCTCAGACGCCCCATCCCGTAGGATCACAGCGATCAATAAGGGAGGACTCGATGATGAGTGCTGAAGGCCCCAAGCGGCGTGAACTGTTCCGGTGGTGGGAGTGGGCACTTATCGCCCTTGCGGTCATCTCGATCCCGGCAGGGCCCGGGGCACTCATCTTCCTCATGCCAGTACTCCCGCGGATCATCTTGCTCATCAGGAAGCACCGATACTTCAATAGTGAAGAGTTCCAAGAGAAGAAAGCGGAGATTCGGGCCTTCGTGGCAGAACACAACGAACTCAAGGAGTACATCGACGAGATTCGCGCTAGAGGCTCTTTCAGCCTTGGCGAATCGTCGACCGGCCAGCACGCGCACCTTGCCTATAGCGAGAACACGAGCCGCCACAACTACATCCGGGATCGGAACGTGGCGACCCTCGGGGAGCCGAACGTCCACAATTGTTCGCTTCAGGTGGTACGGAAGGCTCAGATGGACCCCATCCGCTACCTGATGAAGTACTTCCACATCAACGCAGAGGAAGATCGACTAGCGGAAGTGGAAGAGATGGGGTCAAGCTTGGCTCAGCTCGAGGAAGCCCTCTCCAACCTCCAGAACAGAGAGGCCTCAATCACTGAAGCCATCGAGCCCCCTTCGTTCATTCAGAAGCACTTCTTGGACGAGTTTATGGAACAGGTCGGGGTGGAGATTTCCCCCATTACGATCCCGTATGAGACATACACCTTTGAGTACGTCAGCGCGGGTGGCAATAGCAGCGAACGAACCAATGTGGTCTTGAACTCCCAAGCCCTCGACGCCCTCATCGATACGATGTCGGCTCGTATCAAGTTTCGGAAGTCGGCCGCGGGTCAGCGGGCCCTCATGACGTCCAAGCTCCGCCATCACATTAAGGATCGAGGTAACTTCACTTGTCAGAACTGCGGGGTTAGTACTTATGCCGAGCCCCACCTTCTGCTTGAGGTGGACCACATCATCCCGGTCTCTCGAGGTGGCCTGACGACAGAAGAAAACTTGCAAGCGCTATGCTGGAAGTGCAATCGGTCGAAGTCCAATAAAATCTAAGGGCTCGATGGGCCGTCAACGGGAACCCGCCACTAATGGACGTCTGGCCCTCGAAGCCATCTGATACCGCCAGACCTGCACGTCAGAACCATCACCCGCCACACAGGGGGCGGATCGAACTACAAGAATCTGCGGGGTGGCCCTGCCGATCACGGGATCGTGCCCTCGCATGGCGGGTTGGGCACGAAGAACCATCAGCTCGTCGACGGTGCAGGCATGTCGCTCGCCAGCCCGATCACACCCCAGCCAGGCAAGGAATTGGCCCATCACGGCTCCCCTGCTGAGCAGCCGCGCGCACACCGGCCGGTGGGTCGGCCCCGGACCCGCCCGAACATGGTGCTGGGCGACAAGGCCTACTCCTGCTGGACGATCCGTTCCGATCTGCGGGCCCGCGGCATCACAGCAGTGACCCCGAGCCGTCGAACCAGCAGGGTCACTGCGGACGCCGCGATCCAGGCCGCGAGCGGTCTATTGGCCTCGACGGGGCCGTGTACAAAGGCCGTAACGTCCTAGAGCCTCAGTCCGCGCGCCTGAAGCAGTAACGGGACTAACGACCAGGCATGACAAGTACGTGATCGACTACCGGATCGCGGTGGCCCTGAGCGCTGCACTCGCATGGTCCAAACCATTGTCGGACACGCCCTAGCGCCACAGGGTGCCGCGTCTCCGGGGCGTAGTGCGTCGGGATCATCCGAAGTCGGCTCGCGCTGTCCAGGGCTACACAGTGGCCCCGGCGGCGGACATGTTGCGAGCCGCTGGGAGCGGATGACGGAGCTCGGCGTAGTGTTTCCGTCGGCGACGGGGACCGTGCGGGACCCATCCAACTTCCGGAAGCAGTGGCGCACGGCCATGCGAACCATCGGCTTCGGGTGGTCCATCCGGACACGATGCGGAGGGCGGCCCCGACACGAAACGCAGACATCCGGGGGCTTGTGGCGTCGTCGGCGTCCCTGGGGCGCGCCTCGGAAGCCGTGACGGCAGCGCACTATCAGGCGAAAGCTCCGGAGGCGGCGGACATGAAGGCCGTCCTGGCCGACTTCTTCCGAGATGTGGAGGGGTGACGTCGGATCGAAAATGCTGGGTTTTCGCTGGATAGGCCAGGTCCGCGCGGGCATGACAATGGCCCCTGACTGGGCGTCATGCCTGGTCAGGGGCCGCTTTCCGGTGGGCCCTGCGGGGATCGAACCCGCGACCGGCGGATTAAAAGTCCGATGCTCTGCCAGCTGAGCTAAAGGCCCTCACCCGCGGCCGACGACGACGGCGCGCGGCCGACGACGGCGACCCTCACGGGTGCCCTCCGATGGTAGCCCAGGCGCCCGGGGCACTACCGTGGACGGGGCCGCCGCCTCCGGCGACCACATCCCCACCCCGATGCGCCCTCGAAGGGAGCCCGCCCATGGCACGTCACCGCCTGCCCGCCGGCCGCGGCGCCAGCTCGAGCGCCTCGGGCGTGCTGCGCCCGCACCGGCCCCGCCTCTCGGAGCCGCAGGAGCTCACGCACTTCGCCGGCGGCGAAGACCCGCAGGAAGTGGCCGCGGCGGCCTCGCGCCTGGCCCACGCCCTCGTGGCCGGCGGCCGCGCGGAGGAGGACCCGGCCGTCGTCGAGCGGCTGGTCGGGCTGGTCCGCGAGCTCGGCGTCGAGACGCTCGCCGAGCTGTGGGCGGACGCCCCGCCCGTCTCGCTCGCCGGCGCCCTGTGGCGCCTGTACGCACTCCAGGAGGCGACGACCCGCGACGGCGAGCGCTGGGCCGCCTGGTACCGCGCCGGGCACGCCGCCTACGCCTCGCGCGTCGTGGCGGGGGCCGTCGAGCCGCCGGGGCCGGCCGAGCTGCGCCGCCTCACGGACACGATCCTCACGGGCGCCTACCGCTCCGAGATCGACGTCGCGTTCGAGCGCGCCGCGGCCTACGCCCGCGTCGTGGCCCTGGGCCAGGTCGAGCACGCCGAGGGCTCCGAGGCCGCCGCCCCGGACCGCGCCGCCGCCCTCACCCGCCGGGCCGCGCGCCTGGTCAGCACCGCCGACGCCCTGGAGGCGGCGGGTCGAGCGTTTCGGGACGGATCGCTAGACTGAAGGGGACGGCGCCGGGCCGCTGGTAACCCCGGGCTCCAACACATAGCCGCTGCGAGCGGCCTTCCGCCGAGAGGCGTTCCCGGTCCGGCGTCGTCGTCGACCCCTTCGCCACCCGTCGACGAGAGAGCGACCGCTGCCCATGTCCCCCCGCATGCCCTGGCTCGTCACGCGCGACACCCCGGCGCTGCGCCACATGGCGGACCTCGCCGAGGCCCTGCACCGGTCCGTGCATCTGGTGGCCCAGGTCGCGGGGACCCGCGGACCCGAGGCGGACCGTGCCGCCCGTGAGCTCGAGGAGCTCGACTCGTCCTCGAGCGCCACCCTCATGGCCTTCCTCACCGCGCTGCGCAGCGCCTACGTGACGCCGCTGCCCCGTCAGGACCTCTACCGGCTGGCCAGCGGCGTGCACGCGACCACCCGGCGCGTCGTGTCGGCGGGCGTGCTGATCCAGCGGGCCGACCTCGAGGAGCTGCCGACGCACGCCCTCGACGTCCTCGAGACCGTGGGTCGTCAGGCCGAGCTGCTCGCCCGCGGCGCCGCCGAGATGCGCGACCTCGACGCACTGGAGGCCACGTGGATGCAGCTGCTGCGCGCCTCCCGCCGCACGGAGCGGATCATGGTCGAGTGGCTCGCCGACCTCGGCATGGACCTGCTGCAGCGCGACTACAACCGCCAGCGCGAGGTCGCCTGGGCGCTGCACGCGGCGCTCGAGGCCCTCTCCCGCGTGAACATGGACCTGGGCATGGTGCTCGTCCGTGAGTCCTGAGCCGGTGGAGGCGCCGTGACCGCGGGGCTCGCCGTCGTCCTCGTGCTGCTGTGCGCCGTCGGCGCGCTGATGGGGTTCCGCGACGCCCCCAACGCCGCGGCGCTGCCTGTCCGGTACCGGGCGCTGACCCCGCGCGGGGCCCTCCTCCTGACCGGAGCGGTCAACACCGTGGGCGCGCTGCTGGGCATCGGGCTCATCACGCTGAGCGTGCACTACTTCACCTCGCCCGCGGTGCGCAGCGAGATCGGCCCCCTGGCCGTGGGCGTGTCCTGCGTGGTGACCCTCGTGTGGGGTCTGCTGCTGTGGTGGCGGCGCCTGCCCGGCTCCAGCACGCACGCGCTGATCTCCGCGCTGGCGGGCAGCCACCTCGCCGTGCGCCTGAGCCTGCACATCGACGTCGCCCACACCATCTTCGACCTCGTCCGCGCCGAGGTGCTGCTCAGCCTGCTGCTCTCGCCCCTGATCGCGTGGGCGCTCGCCCGCCTGCTCACCGCGCCCGCCACGCGGCTCGCCACCCGCGGCACCACGGTCAACGTCCAGCACCGGGCCCGCGTCGCGTTGGGCATCTCCGCCAGCGCCATGGCCATGGGCCACGGCCTGCAGGCCGGTCAGCGCATGGGGGTGCTGTGGGCCGCCGTGCTGGTGGGGTCCGGGTCCGTCCTGGCGCCGGACGCCCTGACGGCCGAGTTCGTGGGGGGCGCGTTCCTGTTCGCCCTCGCGGTCGGGCTCGGCACGCTGGGCGGCGCCTGGCGGATCGCCTGGACCCTCACCGAGCGTCTCGTGCGCCTCGACCCCCTGCGGGCGTCCGTGGCCGCCGTCATCCCCGCGGGCCTGCTGTTCGTCGGATCCCTGGTGTTCCACCTGCCCCTGTCCTCCACCCACACGGCGACGGCGGCCATCGTGGGCGCCGGCCAGACGCAGACCTACGCGTCCGTGCGCTGGCCCACCGTGCTGCGCGTGGTCGGCTGGTGGCTGCTCACGCCGGTGGCCTGCGCCCTCCTCGGCCTCCTCGGCACGCTGGCCCTCCTCCCGCTGGCCTGAGGCCGCGCCCGACGACGACGCCCGGCCCCGCAGACGCCGCGACCCCGCCCGGCGTGCGGCCGGACGGGGTCGGGGACGGAGCGCGGGGCGGCTCAGCCGAAACGGCCGGAGACGTAGTCCTCGGTCTGCTGGCTCGAGGGGTTGTTGAAGATGACGTTGGTGTCGTCGTACTCGATCAGCTTGCCGGGCTTGCCGACGCCCTGGATGTTGAAGAACGCGGTCTTGTCCGCCACGCGCGCGGCCTGCTGCATGTTGTGCGTGACGATGATGACCGTGTACTCCTCCTTGAGCTCGTTGATCAGGTCCTCGACGGCGAGGGTGGAGATCGGGTCGAGCGCGGAGCAGGGCTCGTCCATGAGGATCACGTCGGGCTGCACCGCGATGGAGCGGGCGATGCACAGACGCTGCTGCTGACCGCCGGAGAGGCCGGAGCCGGGCTTGTCGAGGCGGTCCTTGACCTCGTTCCACAGGTTGGCGCCGCGCAGGGACTTCTCCACGAGCTCGTCCGCACGGGACTTGTTCAGGCGGGTGCCGTTGAGCTTGTAGCCGGCCAGCACGTTGTCCCGGATGGACATCGTGGGGAACGGGTTCGGGCGCTGGAAGACCATGCCGATCTGGGAACGGACGCGGACCGGGTCCACACCGGGCCCGTAGATGTCCTCGCCGTCGAGCAGGAGCTGGCCGTCCACGGTGGCGCCGGGGAGCACCTCGTGCATGCGGTTGATGCTGCGCAGGAAAGTGGTCTTGCCGCAGCCGGAGGGGCCGATGAAGGCGGTGACGGAGCGGGGGGCGATGTCGATGTTGACGCCCTCGACGGCCTTGAACTTGCCGTAGAAGACATCGACGTCGATGGCCTGGATGCGCTTGGACATGAGTGGTTCTGTTCCTTCGTGGAAGTCTCTGGGGGGGTGCGACGGGGTCGGGGCCTGCCGCCCGGGGGATTCCGGGCGGCCGGACCTCATCGGCCCTTCTTGGGGGCGAACGCCTTGGCGATGAACCGTGCCGCCAGGTTGAGCAGCATGACGATGGTCACGAGCAGCAGGGCGGCTGCCCAGGCGCGGGCGGTCGAGGGGTCCGCCGCCGTGGGCGAGGTCGGGGCGACCAGCTGGCGGTAGATGTACACCGGCAGCGCGGTCATCCAGTTGTCGAACGGGTTCCAGTTGATGCTGGTGGCGAAGCCGGCCGTCACGAGGATCGGCGCGGTCTCGCCGGCCACGCGGGCGATGGCCAGGGTGACGCCGGAGGCGATGCCGGAGATCGCGGTGGGCAGGACCACCTTGGCGATGGTCTGCCACTTGCGCACGCCGAGGGCGTAGGCGCCCTCGCGCAGCTCGTTGGGCACCACACGGAGCATCTCCTCCGTGGATCGGACGACCACGGGGATCATGAGCACCGAGAGCGCGATCGCGGCCGTGAGACCCATCTGCACGGACTGCAGTGCGGTGGACTTGCTGCCGGTGACCAGGGTCAGGACCCACGTGATCGCGGCGTAGGCGAAGAGGCCGGCCACGATCGAGGGGATGCCGGTCATGACGTCCACGAAGAACACGATGGCGCGGGAGAACCAGCCGCCGCGGCTGTACTCCACCAGGTAGATGGAGGTGAGCATGCCGATCGGCACGGAGATCAGGGTCGCGATGATCGTGATCACGACGGTGCCGATCAGGGCGTGGCCGAAACCGCCCGCGAGCCCGCCGGCGGGCTTGCCGTCCTCCACCCACGCCGAGTTGTCGATGCCGGTGATGCCCTTCATGTCGTACGCCATGATCTGCGGGTTGGCGATCAGGGTCGGCAGACCGGCGGAGAGGACCGACCACAGCACGGAGACCAGCGGCACCAGGGCCACGAGGAACGCCAGCCACACGAGGTTGCGGCACAGGCCGTCTGCGGCGCGGCGCCGGTTCTCCATCACGCGGGTGGCCACGTAGAGCCCCGCGATGTAGAGGATGGCGGCGATGATCACGAAACCGACGACGTTGAAGGCGCCGCTGAGCAGCACGGTCAGGCCGGCGGCGACGACGGCCGCGGCAGCTGCGACGGCCATCCAGGTCCAGCCGGGCTTCTGACCCTCGGTCAGGGAGTGACGCCGCGGCGTCACGCTGTCCTCGGTGGCCCGGGGAGAAGTCGAGACAGTGCTCATGTCAGTTGGCTCCCGAGAATTCCTTGTGCTTGTTCACGATCGCGCGGGCGATCATGTTCACCGCCAGGGTGATGATGAAGAGCATGAGACCGGCAGCGATCAGCTCGTGCAGGCGCATGTTGAACGCCTCGGGGAAGTTGAGCGCGATCTCCGACGGGATCGTCTGGTTCCTGCCGGACTCCACGAGCGACCAGGAGAAGACGCCGCCGGAGAGCACCATGGTGACCGCCATGGTCTCGCCGAGCGCGCGGCCGAGGCCGAGCATGATCGAGGAGACGATGCCGGCCCGGGCGAACGGGAACACGGTCATCTTGATCATCTCCCAGCGCGTGGCGCCGAGGCCGAGCGCGGCCTCCTCGTGGAGCTTCGGGGTCTGGGTGAAGATCTCACGGCAGAGCGCGGTGATGATCGGCAGGACCATCACGGCCAGCACGACGCCCGAGGTCAGCAGGGTACGGCCCGTGGTGGTGGCCGAGCCGCCGAAGAACGGGATGAAGCCCAGGTTCTCGTTGAGCCAGCCGTAGATCGGCACCATCAGCGGAGCGAGCGTCAGCCAGCCCCACACGCCGTAGACCACGGAGGGGATCGCGGCCAGCAGATCGATCACGAAGCCCACCGACTGCGCGATGCGCGGGGGCGCATAGTGCGAGATGAACAGGGCGACACCGATCGCGACCGGGGTGGCGATGAGCAGAGCGATGATCGACACCATCACGGTGCCGGCCATGAGCGGCCACACGTACTGGAAGAAGGAGTCCGCGGACACGAGCTCCGCACCCGGCTGCAGGGCAGGCCATGCCTCCGTCAGGAGGAAGACCGCCACGAAGGCGAGCACGAGCAGGATCAGGACGGCGGCCGCAAGGGCCCCGCCGGAGAGGAGCTTGTCTCCGGCGGCTCCGCGGCGGGGGCCGCGCAGGCTGGACGGCTTCGGTGCCGCCTCGTTGGTGGTTGAGGACACAGTGCCTTCCCTCAGATCGACGTGCGTGGTGATGGACGGGCCGCGACGAACGAGAGCCCTGACGCGGCTTCAGCCGCCGGGCCCGTGGGGCCCGGCGGCCGAAGCGGCGGTGGGTCAGCCGACAAGAAGCGACATCAGCCCTTGACCGAGATGGCCTCGATGCGCTCCATGGCCTTCTTGCGGGTGTCCTCGGAGATCGGGGCGTTGCCCGCGGACTCCTCGGCGGTCTTCTGACCGTCCTCGGACACGACGTACTCGGCGAAGGCCTTGACCTGGTCCACGGTCTCCTGCGACTTGTACTGGTTGCAGTAGATGTGGTAGGAGACCAACACGACGGGGTACACGCCGGACTCGTCGGTGGCGCGGTCGAGCTCGATCGAGCCGTCCTCCTTGGCCTCGGACTTCTCGACGGTCGCGGCCGCGGCCTCGGCGGAGTACTTCACGTACTCCTCGCCGACCTTCACGGACACGGTGCCCAGCTCGCCCACGGCGGAGGCGTCGGCGTAGGTGATGGCGCCCTCGGTCTGGGAGGCCAGGCCCACGACACCCTTGGTGCCCTGGGCGGACTCGGCGGTGATGTCGGACGGCCAGGTCTCGACCTCGTCGTAGGACCAGGCATCGCCGGCGGCCTCGGTGAGGTAGGCGGTGAAGTTCTCGGTGGTGCCCGAGTTGTCGGAACGGTGCACGACGGTGATCGGGGTGTCGGGCAGCTCGACGCCCTCGTTCTGCGCGGCGATGGCCTCGTCGTTCCAGTTCTTGATCTCGCCGGAGAACACCTTGGCGATGGTCTCGGCGTCCATCTTGACCTCATCGACGCCCGGCAGGTTGTAGGCCACGGCGATCGGGGAGATGTAGGCCGGCACGTGGAACGCACCCTCGTCGCCGCAGTTCTCCTTGGCGGACTCAGCCTCCTCCTCCTTGAGGGCGGCGTCGGAGCCGGCGAAGGAGGTGGCGCCGGCGAGGAACTTCTCACGACCGGCACCGGAGCCGTCCGGGGAGTACTGCACGGTCAGGTTCGGAGCGGTCTCGGTGACACCCTGGGTCCAGGCGGTCATGGCCGCCTCCTGCGAGGAGGCGCCGGCGCCGACCAGGTTGCCCTGGACCTCGGAGGTGGTGCCCTGCTCGCCGCCGGCGGAGCCGGAGGCATCGGAGCCGCCGGCGGAGCCGGAGGCATCGGAGCCGCCGTTGCCGCTGTCCGCGGAGGAGCAGGCGGTCAGGGCGATGGCGGCCACGGACAGGAGGGCGGCGGAGCGGCCGAAGCGGTGAGCCTTCACGAAGAGCCTCTTTCAATCGGATGACGACGGTGAGGGCAGAGCGTCCGGCTGGCCCGGTTCTGCACCGCACCCGACCGTACGGTCCAGAGGTGAATCGAGTGCTCGGCCGGGGTGAACAGATGGTGAACGGGAGCGGCATTCGCAGGAATGATCTGTGCCGTGGACCACAATGCTTGGTTGAGCCTCGCACGGCGAGGGCTCCCCGGCGTCGGACTAGGCTGGCCGCATGACGGACCGCTTCGCCACCGCCACGGGCACGGTGCCGATGGTCGACCCCCAGACCCGCGGGGAGCGCCTCGGCCGCTTCCTGCGTCGGCGCGCCCGTGCGGGTTGGTCCCGCGTCCGCTCCTCCGTGGGCCAGGCCGCCCTCGTCGCGGTCTGCGCGGTGGGCGCCTATTGGTTCGCGGAGACCATCCTGGGCCACCAGCAGCCCCTGTTCGCCTCCACCGCCCTGCTGATCGCCCTCGGCTTCCAACGGGAGCCGAAGCTGCGCAAGGTGGCCGAGGTCGCCGTCGGCTGCACCGTCGGCATCCTGATCGGGGACCTGCTCATGGTCGGGCTCGGCCGCGGCCTGTGGCAGGCCTCGGTGGTCGTGTTCGTGTCCGTGATGGTGGCCCGGTTCCTGGACTCCGGCGCCACGTTCACGATGCAGATGTCCCTGCAGTCCGTCCTCGTGGTCCTCCTGCCCATCGGCACGGGAGGGCCGTTCGTCCGCAGCCAGGACGCGATCGTGGGCGGCGTCCTGGCCCTGCTCGTCACGTTCCTCTCGCCCCAGGACGTGCGCCGTCCCGCGGTGCGTCAGCTGGGTGGGCTCTACGACTCGATCGCCACGGTGCTGCGCGACCTCTCCCGGGCCCTGCGGGAGGACGACTCCCGCACCGCCTGGATGGCGCTCGTGGCCAGCCGCGGCACGCACACCACGCTGGAGGCGCTGCGCAAGGAGCTGCGCGTCACGCATGAGCAGACCGTGTTCAACCCGCTGCACCGCTCCTCGCGCTCCTTCGTGGACGACGCGGTGAACGCGGCGGACCGCTCGGACCTGGCGGTGCGCTCCCTGCGGATCGTGGCCCGGCGCGTGGTCTCGGTCCTGGACGAGGGCGTGTTCGACGACGACGACCGCGAGCGCCTGGCCGCCTGGTTCGACGACGCCGCGGACGCCGTCGAGATCCTGCACCGCTCCCTCGTGGAGCCGCAGGCCGAGGGCCGCCATCGCTCGCTGTCCGTGGCGCGGGACGCCCTGGGGGCGGCCGCGTCCGCACTGGACCCGCACCAGCTGGGCGGCGGGTCCGTGCACGGCGAGGCGCTCGTGATGCTGTTGCGGCCCATGATGGTGGACCTCATCGAGGCCACGGGCGCCGAGCACGACGAGGCGCGGGCCTACCTGCCCCGCGTCTGAGCCCGACGGCGGCGCACGGCCCCGGCGGCCGACGTCGGACCGCGCGCGGTGCCGGTTAACGCGTCCGCCTCGGCTCCTAGAGTGGGCGCATGGCCACCAAGACCGCCCCGAAGCGCGCCCCCGGATACCGCTGCACCGAGTGCGGCTGGACCACCGTGAAGTGGGTCGGCCGCTGCGGGGAGTGCCAGTCGTGGGGCACGGTCGAGGAGATCGGGCTGACGTCGACCACCGGTCGCACGCGCGCGGCCACGGTCGCGGAGGTCGCGCCGCGCATCGCGGACGTGGACGCCACGCTGGCCTCGTTCCGCTCCACGGGGGTGCGTGAGCTGGACCGCGTGCTCGGCGGCGGCCTCGTGCCGGGCGCGGTGATCCTGCTGGCCGGCGAGCCGGGCATCGGCAAGTCCACGCTGCTGTTGGACGTGGCCGCCCAGACGGCGCGCGGCGCGGGCGGCGGCGGTCCGCGCTCGGTGCTGTACCTGACGGGCGAGGAGTCGGCGGCGCAGGTGCGCTCCCGCGCAGACCGGATCGGGGCGATCGCGGAGACCCTGCGTCTGACGGCGGAGACGGACCTGGGTCGGGCGCTGGGGCAGATCGAGCGGACGGACCCGGAGCTGGTGATCGTGGACTCCGTGCAGACCCTGCAGTCCACCGAGGTGGACGGGATCGCCGGGGGCGTCAGCCAGGTGCGCGAGGTGGCGGCCAGCCTCATCCGCACGGCCAAGGAGAAGGGGATCACCACGGTCCTGGTGGGCCACGTGACGAAGGACGGGACCATCGCCGGCCCGCGGCTGCTCGAGCACCTCGTGGACGTGGTCTGCCAGTTCGAGGGGGACCGCCACTCACGGCTGCGCCTGGTGCGTGCGGTGAAGAACCGCTTCGGGCCCACGGACGAGGTCGGCTGCTTCGACCTGCGGGAGGACGGCATCGAGTCCCTGGACGACCCCTCCGGTCTGTTCCTCTCGGGCGTCTCGGAGCCGGTCGAGGGCACGTGCGTGACGGTGACGCTCGAGGGCCGGCGCCCGCTCGTGGCCGAGGTGCAGTCCCTGCTCACCCCGTCCGCCGGCGGCAGCCCGCGCCGCACCGTCTCCGGCGTGGACGCGGCGCGCGTGAACATGCTCCTGGCCGTGCTCCAGCGCCGGGCCCGTTTCGCCGTCGCCCAGGACGACTGCTACGTGGCCACCGTGGGCGGCGTGCGACTCTCGGAGCCCGCCTCGGACCTGGCCGTGGCCGTCGCCGTGGCCTCGGCGAAGCTCTCGGCCCCCGTCCCGCAGGGGATGATCGCGGTCGGCGAGCTCGGGCTTGCCGGGGAGGTGCGCCCCGTGCCCGGCATCGGGCGACGGGTGCGTGAGGCTGCGCGGCTGGGCTTCACCCGCGCGCTGGTCCCCCGCTCCCCCGAGCCGCTCGGGGAGGTCCCGGCGGGCTTCACGGTGGCGGAGGTCGGCTCGATCGGCGAGGCCCTCGCCACGATCCCCACGTGGACCGGCGGCGGCCCGGCCGCGCGTCCGGAGGTCGGCCCCGGCCGCTGACGACGCGCCCGGCTCAGCGGGACGGCGACGGCGACGGGTCGGTGGTCGTGGCCGGTGCCGCGGACGGCGAAGCCGACGCCGATGCTGAGGCGGACGCCGAGGCTGAGGCCGACGCCGGAGCTGAGGCGGACGCCGACGGGGAGGCGCTGCCGCTCGAGGAGGGGGTGGCCGAGGAGGGGGTGGCCGAGGAGGGGGTGGCCGAGGAGCCGCCGTCCTGGGCCCCCGGGGCGAGCTCCTCGAGGATCTTCAGCGCGACGGGGCGGGAGGTGACGTCGCCGAGGCTGACCGTCAGCAGATGGGGTCCGGGCTCCGCGAGAGCGCCGAGTCGGCCGCAGTCCTGGCTCGAGGCACGGCCGGACCAGCGGTACACGGCGGTGAGCTCCTCGTGCGGGTACAGCACCCGCTGGGCCTCCGCGGGGTCCGCCTGGCAGATGCGGGTGGAGAAGACGTCGTCGCCCTCGGCCGTGCGGATCCTGAACTCCTGTCGGGCCGTGCCCACATCCGTGCGGCACGGGGTCGAGGAGAGGTTCGTGATGCCCAGGCGCAGCTCGGCCTCCTCGCCCCGCTGGTACTCGGACCGGTCCGCGGAGGCGGCGATCCGCAGGTCCGAGGGCTGGCACTCGGCCGCGTCCTCGAGGGCCACGGTGGGCGAGGCGGAGCCGGACTCGGCGTCCGTCGCCGGGGCGGGCGACGGGGAGTGCACCGGCGTCGGGGCGGCGGAGGGGTCGGCGTCCTCGGAGGAGAAGGCGCCGATCCCGGCACGGACGAGCGCCACGACGGCCCATCCCACCAGGATCAGGAGCACGAGGGCGAGCAGGGCGGCCACGAGCCGCCGGCGGCGGTAGACGGCGGGGGACGGCTTCGACCCGGGGGAAGTCGGACGAGACGGCATGCGATCCAGGGTAGGCGGCGGCGCACCCTACAGTGGACGCCATGCCCGCGCCCGCCCCCCTCGTCCCGCCCACAGTGGACGTGCCACGCCTGCACGACGCGGTGCTGGGCTGGTTCGCCGTCCACGCCCGGGACCTGCCCTGGCGTAGCCCGGACTGCTCCCCGTGGGGCGTGCTCGTCTCGGAGATCATGCTCCAGCAGACGCCGGTCGTGCGGGTGCTGCCCCGCTGGCGGGAGTGGCTGGAGCGCTGGCCCACCCCCGCGGACCTGGCCGCCGCCCCCACCGCAGACGTGCTCACGGCCTGGGACCGACTCGGCTACCCGCGCCGGGCCCTGCGCCTCCAGGAGGCCGCCCGGGCCGTCGTCGAGCGCCACGACGGCCGGGTGCCGGCCGACCCCGCCGCCCTGCGCGCCCTGCCCGGCATCGGCGAGTACACGGCCGCGGCGGTCGCGAGCTTCGCGTTCGGCGTCCCCGAGACCGTCGTGGACACCAATGTGCGCCGGGTGATCGCGCGCGCGGTCGCGGGTGAGGCCCTGCCCGGCAGGTCGCTGACCCGCGCCGAGATGTGCCGCGCCCAGGCCCTCATGCCCGAGGACCCCGCCCGCGCCAACGCGTGGAACGCGGCCGTCATGGAACTCGGGGCCCTCGTCTGCACCGCCCGCTCCCCCGCCTGCGACCGCTGCCCCCTGGCGGAGACGTGCGCGTGGGTCGCGGCGGGCTCCCCGCCGCCGGTGGAGGTGCCGCGCGGCCAGGCCTGGGCCGGCACGGACCGTCAGGTGCGCGGGGCCGTGATGGCCGCCGTCCGCGAGCACGGGCGCGTGGCCGAGGCGGAGGTGCCCGCCGTCGTCGTGGCCGGGGGCCGGCTCGGGTCGCACCGCCCCGACGACGCGCAGTGGGCGCGGTGCGTGGCCGGACTCGTGTCGGACGGGCTGCTGGCCCGGGACGACGACGGCGGCCTCACCTTCCCGGCCTGACCTCGCCGGGGTACGGGGCGGCCCGCGGTGCGGCGGCTCAGAGGCGGCGGATCATCCGCGTGTTGCCGAGCGTGTTCGGCTTGACCCGGGCGAGGTCCAGGAACTCGGCGACGCCCTCGTCCGTGGAGCGCAGCAGTTCCGCATAGACCTCCGGGTCCACGGCGGACTGGTCCGCCATCACCTCGAAACCGTGCCGGCGGAAGAACTCGACCTCGAAGGTCAGGCAGAAGACCCGCTCGACGCCCACGGCCCGCGCACGGTCCAGCAGCTCCTCGATGAGCAGGTGCCCGACGCCGGCCCCCCGGTGGGCCTCCGAGACGGCGAGGGTGCGGACCTCGGCGATGTCCTGCCACATCACGTGGAGGGCGCCGAAGCCGGCCAGGGTCCCGTCCGCCTCCTCGGCGACCACGAACTCCTGGATGGCCTCGTAGTAGGCCACAGCCTCCTTCTGGAGCAGCACGCGCTCCCGCGCCAGTGGCTCCACGAGCGCCTGGATGACCGGGACGTCCTGGGTCCGCGCCGAGCGGAGGGTGAGGGGGCGGTCGGCAGGCATGGGGTCCAGTCTAGGCACGGACATCCCGACCCCGGAGAGACGGGAGCCCCCGTCCCGGCGGACCGGGCGGGGGCTCCCGCGGCGTCGACGGCAGGCTCAGGCCTGCTGCTCGCCCTCGTCCCCGGACAGGAACTTCTCCTGCGCGCCGTCGACACCCTTGTTCACGGTGTCGGCGTGCTCGCCGAGCTTGTCACCGTGCTGCTCCTGAGCGTTGTCCACGGCCTCGTCGATCTTGTCCGAGTGCTGGTTTGCGAGGTTGTTCAGGTCACCGATACCCATGGGCGGCCTCCTTCTTCTCGGGGCTGCTCCGCGGCCGTCCCGGCGAGCGCCGGGTCGAAGCGGAGACAGGACCACCGTCGAGCGGTCACAGACCACGCTGGCACCGATCCCGCCGCGAGGGAACCCCTCTCGTGCCTCCGGGGAGGCGGTCCGGTTCAGCGGTCCTTCGAGAGGCCGTCCTTGATGCCTACGGCGGTGTCGCGGACCTCGGCCCCGGCGTCCCGCGGGGGCACGACGACGGCCCGCCGCCTCCTCCCCGAGGGGAGGAGGCGGCGGGCCGTGGGCACCGGACGCGCGGTCCGGCGTCGTGGGTCAGGCCCCGCGGGTCACGCGGAGCGGTCGGCGTCCACCGGATCGCCGGCACCGGGCTCGAGCTCGGCCAGGTCCGCGCCCTCCAGGGCCTCCCGGCCGCCGGAGAACGTGAACGTCAGCTCGGCGCCCTCCCCCTCGCCCGTGGTGTCCACGGTGATGAGGGAGCCGGCCGGGATCTCACCGAAGAGGATCTTCTCCGAGAGCTGGTCCTCCACCATCTGCTGGATGGTGCGGCGCAGCGGGCGGGCACCCATGGCCGGATCGTAGCCGCGGTCCGCGAGCAGGTCCTTGGCGGACTGGGTGAGCTCGATGGACAGGTCCTGCTCCGCCAGGCGCTTGCCGAGACGGGAGACGAACAGGTCCACGATCTGCACGATCTCGTGCTTCTGCAGCTGCGGGAACACGATCACGTCGTCCACACGGTTGAGGAACTCGGGGCGGAAGTGCTGGCGCAGCTCCTCCTTGACCTTGCCCTTCATCCGCTCGTACCCGGTGGTGGTGTCCGTGGCCGACTGGAAGCCGGTCATGACGCCCTTGGAGATGTCCCGGGTGCCGAGGTTCGTGGTCATGATGATCACGGTGTTCTTGAAGTCCACCACACGGCCCTGCGAGTCGGTCAGGCGACCGTCCTCGAGGATCTGCAGCAGGGAGTTGAAGAGGTCCTGATGGGCCTTCTCCACCTCGTCGAACAGCACCACGGAGAACGGACGGCGGCGGACCTTCTCGGTGAGCTGGCCGCCCTCCTCGTAGCCCACGTAGCCGGGAGGGGCACCGAACAGACGCGAGACGGTGTGCTTCTCCTGGAACTCGGACATGTCCAGCGTGATGAGCGCGTCCTCGTCCCCGAAGAGGAACTCCGCGAGGGACTTGGCCAGCTCCGTCTTGCCGACGCCGGTGGGGCCGGCGAAGATGAACGACCCCGAGGGGCGGTTCGGGTCCTTCAGGCCCGCGCGGGTGCGGCGGATGGCGCGGGACAGGGACTTGATCGCCTCGTCCTGGCCGATCACGCGGCGGTGGAGCTCCTCCTCCATGTTGCGCAGGCGGTCCGTCTCCTCCTCGGTGAGCTTGAACACCGGGATGCCGGTGGACTTGGAGAGCACCTCGGCGATGAGGTCCTCGTCCACCGTGGCGACGTCGGCGTCCGCGCCGGTGCGCCACGCCTGCTCCTTCTCGCGACGCTCGTCCTCGAGCTGCTGCTCCTGGTCCCGCAGGCGGGCGGCGCCCTCGAAGTCCTGGCCGTCGATGGCGGCCTCCTTCTGGGTGCGCACCTCCGCGATCCGGGACTCGTAGGCCTTGATCTCCGGCGGGACGGTCATGCGACGGATGCGCAGACGCGCTCCGGCCTCGTCGATCAGGTCGATGGCCTTGTCCGGCAGGTGCCGGTCGGAGACGTAGCGGTCCGCCAGGCCGGCGGCGGCCTTGAGCGCGCCGTCCGTGATGGAGACCTTGTGGTGCGCCTCGTAGCGGTCCCGCAGGCCGCGCAGGATCTCCGTGGCGTCCTCGACGGACGGCTCGGCGACCTGGATCGGCTGGAAGCGGCGCTCGAGCGCGGCGTCCTTCTCGATGTGCTTGCGGTACTCGTCCAGCGTGGTGGCGCCGATGGTCTGCAGCTCACCGCGGGCCAGCATCGGCTTGAGGATGCTGGCGGCGTCGATCGCGCCCTCGGCCGCACCCGCCCCGACGAGGGTGTGGATCTCGTCGATGAACAGGATGATGTCCCCGCGCGTGCGGATCTCCTTGAGCACCTTCTTCAGGCGCTCCTCGAAGTCGCCGCGGTAGCGGGAGCCGGCCACGAGCGAGCCGAGGTCCAGCGAGTAGAGCTGCTTGTCCCTGAGCGTCTCCGGGACGTCGCCGCGGTCGATCGCCTGGGCCAGGCCCTCGACGACGGCGGTCTTGCCGACGCCGGGCTCGCCGATGAGCACGGGGTTGTTCTTGGTGCGGCGGGAGAGCACCTGCATGACGCGCTCCATCTCGCCCGCACGCCCGATGACGGGATCCAGCTTGCCGTCGTGCGCGGCCGCGGTGAGGTTGCGTCCGAACTGGTCCAGCACCACGGAGCCGGCGTTCTGGCCGGCCTCGCCACCCTGGCCCACCCCGGCGCCGGCGGTCTCCTTGCCGCCCTGGGCACCGCCCTGGTAGCCGGAGAGCAGCTGGATGACCGTCTGACGGACGCGGTTCAGGTCCGCGCCGAGCTGCACGAGGACCTGGGCGGCCACGCCCTCACCCTCGCGGATCAGGCCGAGCAGGATGTGCTCGGTGCCGATGTAGTTGTGGCCGAGCTGCAGCGCCTCGCGCAGGGACAGCTCGAGCACCTTCTTGGCGCGCGGCGTGAAGGGGATGTGGCCGGGCGGGTTCTGCTGACCCTGGCCGATGTCCTCCTGCACCTTCTCTCGCACGGCGCCCAGGGAGATGTCCATGGACTCCAGTGCCTTGGCTGCGACGCCCTCACCCTCGTGGATCAGACCGAGCAGGATGTGCTCGGTACCGATGTAGCTGTGGTTGAGCATGCGCGCCTCTTCCTGGGCGAGCACGACCACCCGCCGGGCGCGGTCGGTGAATCTCTCGAACATGGGCACACTCCTTGCGTACGGTCGTGGTCGAGACTACGCACCCGGGCCGCGTGCCGCGCGACTGTTCGCCAGCGGGAGAAGCGGCCCGGCCGTCGTCGGGAGGTGCCGGAACGAGGCCCGGGGACGCCGATTCCTCGACGCACCCGGGCGGGGCGCTCACTTGCGCTTCGCGTTGCGGTAGGCCTCCACCACGTCGCGGTGCAGACGGCCCCGGCTCGAGACCTCGTAGCCGTTCTCGGCCGCCCACTTGCGGATCTGGGCGGCCTCGACCTTGGGCGACGGCGGCGCCACGGCGCGGCCCTTCTTCATGTAGGGCTTCAGGAACTCACGGAGTTCCGCGGCGTGCTCCTTCGACAGGTCGATCTCGTAATTGCGACCGTCCAATGCGAAGTTCACGGTCTCATCTGCAGGCGAACCGTCAAGATCATCCACGAGGACCACTTCTACCTTCTGTGCCAACGGTGATTCCCACTTTCTTCTCTCGTGCGCGTGTCCCTGGGTTCCGGTCTTCGCTCTCGGGGTTCTTTCCCGCGTGCTCACGATTCCGGCCGTGCACTTGTGGTGATTCAAGAATACCGCAACGAAGCCGGGCAGAAGGATTCTTCAACGCCGGGGAAGGAATCTCACCGGGCGCGGTCCTCCGGATCAGCCCCCGGCCCTCCCTCGGCTCGGCGTCGGGCCGCCCACTCACGGGCCTCGGCCTCCTCGCGGGCCGCCCGCGCGTCCGCGCCCGAGAGCCGGCGGGCCTGACTCTCGCGCTCACCCGTGTCCGAACGCAGCAGGGAACGCATCACCAGCCAGAAGATGAGCCCGAGGCCGATCGAGGGGGCGAGGACGGAGAAGTAGTCCCAGAAGTCGGCCATGTCAGGCCTCCGGCTTGAGCAGCGGGAAGAGGATGGTCTCGCGGATGCCGGCGTCCGTGAACAGCATCACCAGGCGGTCGATGCCCAGGCCGATGCCGCCCATGGGCGGGGCGCCGTACTCGAGGGCGCGCAGGAAGTCCTCGTCCAGCTGCATCGCCTCGTCGTCGCCGGCGGCCGCCATCGCCGACTGGGCGGTCAGGCGCTCGCGCTGGATGACGGGGTCGATCAGCTCGGAGAACGCGGTGCCGCGCTCCATGCCGCCGATGATCAGGTCCCAGGCCTCGATGACCCGGTCGTCCGAGCGGTGCGGGCGCGCGAGCGGCTGGGCGGCCGGCGGGTAGTCGTACACGAACGTGGGGTTCATCAGGGTGGGCTCCACGATCTCGCCGAACAGCTCGATCACGAGCTTCTCCGCGTCCCACGCGGGGTCCACCTTGACCTCGTGCTCCGCGGCGATCGCCCGCAGCGTCTCGGCGTCCGTCTCCGGGGTGATCTCGCGGCCCACGGCCTCGGACAGCCCCGGGTACACGGCGACCCAGGCCCACTCGCCGTCGAGGTCGATGACGCCCTTCGCGGTCTCGAGCCGACGCCCGGCGCCCACCGCGTCCGCGGCGTTGAGGATGATCTCCTGCATGCGCTCGGCCATGACGTGCATGTCCGCCCACGCCTCATAGGACTCGAGGGTGGTGAACTCGGGCGAGTGGGTCGAGTCCACGCCCTCGTTGCGGAACACGCGGCCGATCTCGAACACGCGGTCGATGCCGCCGACGACGGCGCGCTTGAGGTACAGCTCGGTGGCGATGCGCAGGGTCATCGGCTGGTCGAACGCGTTGAGGTGCGTCTCGAAGGGACGTGCGAGGGCGCCGCCGTGGACCAGCTGGAGCATCGGGGTCTCCACCTCCACGTAGCCGTGGCCCTCGAGGGTGCGCCGCACCGCCGAGGTGACCTTGGCCCGGGTGTAGACCATGCGGCGGGCCTCCTCGCGCACGATCAGGTCCGCGTAGCGCTGGCGGACGCGGGTCTCCTCGTTCAGGTCCGCGTGCAGCACGGGCAGGGGGCGCAGCGCCTTGGAGGCCATCTCCCACGCCGAGGCCATGATGGACAGCTCGCCGCGGCGCGAGACGATCACCTCGCCGGTGACGGAGAGGAAGTCGCCCAGGTCCACGACCTTCTTCCACTCGGCCAGGGACTCCTCACCGACGGCGGCCAGGGACACCATGACCTGGAGGCGGACGGCCTCCCCGTCCGCGCCGGACTCCTGCAGGGTGGCGAAGCAGAGCTTGCCGGTGTTGCGGAGGAAGACGACGCGCCCGGTCACCGACACGGTCTCGCCCGAGGTCCAGTCGGGCTCGTGGCCGTCGAACCGCTCACGCACCTCGGCCAGCGCGTGGGTGCGCGGCACCTGCACGGGGTAGGCCTCGCGGCCCGAGGCGAGCAGCTGCTCACGCTTGGCGGCGCGGACGGCCTGCTGATCGTGGTGGTCGACGGCGGCGGAGGCGGAGTTCTGGGTGGTCACGGTCCCCGAGTCTACCGACGGCGCCCCGCCGGTCAGCCGCGCACCTCGGGGTTGACGAGGGCCGGGGCCTCCGCGCCCGTGGCCATGGCGATCGCGTTGCGCGCGGCCAGCTCGGCCATCGCGGCGCGGGTGTCCCGGGTGGCGGAGCCCAGGTGCGGCAGGAGCATCACGTTCTCCAGCTCGGCCAGGCCCGGGGCGAGGGCGGGCTCGTCCTCGTAGACGTCCAGACCGGCGCCGAAGAGCCGCCCCTCGCGCAGGGCCGTGACGAGGGCCGCCTCGTCCACCACGGGGCCGCGGGCCGTGTTGACGAGGACGGCGTCGTCCTTCATCTTCGCGATCACGTCCGCATCCACGAGGTGGTGGGTGTCGTCCGTCAGGGGCACGTGGAGGGACAGGACGTCCGCGGCCTCGACGAGCTCCTCCCAGCGGACCTGACGGACGCGGCCGGCGAGGTCGCCGAGCTCCGCGGCCGCGACCTCCCGGTGCGCGGGCGGCCGCGGCGCGAACACGACGTCCATGCCGAAGGCGAGCGCACGCTCGGCCACCGCCTTGCCGATCCGCCCGAAACCGGCCAGGCCCAGGGTCGCGCCACGCACGTCCCGGCCCACGAGCAGGTCCGGCGCCCAGCCGTGGAAGCGTCCCTCGCGCACCATCCGCTCACCCTCGGGGGCACGGCGGGTCACCCCGAGGATCAGGAGCATCGCGATGTCCGCGGTGGCGTCCGTGAGCACGTCCGGGGTGTTGCCGACGGCGATCCCCCGCCGCGTCGCGGCGGCCACGTCCACGTTGTTGTAGCCGACCGCGTAGTTGGCGATGCCCCTGATCCGCGCGTCGGCGAGCACGTCGGCGGTGAACTTCTGGTCCAGGGCCGCGACGACGACGTCGTAGTCCCCCGAGGCCACCAGCCGCGCGAGCGCGGCGTCCCCTCCGACGTCGGCGCCGTCCACCACCTCTCCGGCCTCGCGCAGCATCCCGAGCCCGGGCTCAGGGAGGCGGGTCATGAGCAGGAAACGGGGGGTCACGGCGGGCCTCACTCTCGGATCGGGGCGGGGAGGACGCGGCGTCGTCCGGCGTGACCAGGCTAACCGCGGACGGCGGGTGCGGCCCGGGCCGACGCCCCCTATGATTGACTCTCATCAATCATTGACTCATGTCAATCACCGCGCCGCCCCTCCCGCCGAAGGACCCCATGACCCCAACCTCCCCCGCCCCCGAGGCCGTCGCGCCGGCCGGCGCCCCCTCGCTCGAGCGCGCCGCCGCCGACGCCGCGCGCCACCGCTCCGTGCTCCAGGCCCTGACCGGCCTCCTGCTGGGCATGTTCGTCTCGATGATCGCCAACACGGTGGTCTCGACCTCGATGCCGGTGATCATCCACGACATCGGCGGCGACCAGACCGCCTACACCTGGGTCATCACCTCGGCCCTGCTCGCCACGGCCATCGCCACCCCGATCTGGGGCAAGCTGGCCGACCTCGTCAACCGCAAGGTCCTCTTCCAGGTCGCCCTGGCGATCTTCGTCGCCGCCTCCGCGGCGGCCGGGTTCACCCACGATCCGACCTTCCTGATCGTCTGCCGCACCGTGCAGGGCCTGGGCGGCGGCGGCCTCGTCGCGCTCAGCCAGGTGATCATGGCGGACATCATCAGCCCGCGTGAGCGCGGCCGCTACATGGGCCTGTTCGGCGCCGTGATGGCCGTGGCCACGGTGGGCGGCCCGCTCGCCGGCGGCGTGATCACCGACCTGTGGGGCTGGCGCTGGAACTTCTTCGTGGCGGTGCCCTTCGCTGTCGTCGCCCTGGTGATGGTGCAGCGCACCCTCCACCTTCCGCACCGCGAGCGCCAGAAGGTGTCCATCGACTACCTCGGCATCGTGTTCCTGACCGCGGCCACCGCGCTGCTGCTGATCTGGGTCACCAGCGCCGGTCGCGACTTCGACTGGGCCAGCACCACCACCGCGTGGATGCTCGGCGGCGCCGCCGTCGCCACCGTCCTGTTCGTCGTGACCGAGCTGCGCGTCGCCGAGCCGCTCATCCCGCTCACCCTCTTCCGCGACCGCACCTTCACCCTCGCGACGATCGCCTCGATCGCCACGGGCCTGGCCATGTTCGGCTCCTCCGTCTACCTGGCCCAGTACATGCAGCTGGCCCGCGGCGCGACGCCGACCCAGGCCGGCCTCATGACCATCCCGATGATCCTCGGCCTGCTCGTGTCCTCCACGGTGATCGGCGGCCTCATCACCCGCACCGGCGTGTGGAAGCGCTGGCTCGTGATCGGCGCCGTCCTGCTGATCGCCGGCACCGCCCTGCTCGGCACCCTGCACTACGACACCTCCTTCTGGCTGGTGTCCCTCTACATGTTCCTGCTCGGTGCCGGCGTCGGCATGACCATGCAGAACCTCGTGCTCGTGGTGCAGAACACCACCGACCCGCGGCAGATGGGCGTCGCCAGCTCCGGCGTCACCTTCTTCCGCACCCTGGGCGGCAGCATCGGTGTCGCCGTGATGGGCGCCGTGGTCTCCAACGTGGTCCCGGACCGCATCGAGGAGCGCCGCGCGGACCTCGCCGCGGCCCTGCGCAGCCTGGGCCCGGACGCCGCCGAGTGGTCCGAGAGCCTGCAGTCCAGCACCCTGCCACGCGTGGCGGAGATGCCCGACGGCCTGCGCTCGATCTTCGAGGACGTCTACGCCACCGGCATCTCCCACGCGTTCCTCGTGGGCGTGCCGCTCGCGATCGTCGCGCTGATCGCGATCCTGTTCCTGCCGAACATCCCGCTGGGCCGCATGACCACCTCCGAGCGCCTCCACGCCACCCGCGCCGACCTGGCCACCCACTCCACGGCCGAGGCCATGCAGACGCTGCCCGCGACCGGTCCGATCCCCGTGGTGACCGCGGCGCAGGGGCAGCATCCGGCCGAGGACCCGGAGGAGTCCCGGGCGGTGGCGGCCGAGCGCCCGGCGACGGCGTCGCCGGTGGCCGGCCGGCCCGTCGTCCCCGCGGCGCTGGCCGTGGCGGGGACGGCCCTGCTGGCGGCCGTCGTCACCGCGCTGGTCCGGGCCCGCCGTGGCTGACGGCGCCCCGGACCCGGGCAGAGGCGGCGACGACGCGGGCTTCGAGGCCGCCGTCCAGGGGCTCGAGCAGGCGTTCTCGCGTCTGGTCCTGCAGCACCGCCAGGTGATGGTCCGCTACGCGGCGGCCCTCAGCCCGGCCCTGTCCGTCGGGGCGATGAAGGCGTTCATGATGCTGGCCAACGAGGGGACCATGACGCCCTCGGCCGTGGCCGAGGGCCTGCTGGTGGACCGCGCCCAGGTCTCCCGCATGGTCCGCGACCTCGAGGCCGCCGGGCTGATCACCCGAGAGCCGGACCCGCGGGACCGCCGCTCCGCCCTCCTGAGCGCCAGCCCCGAGGGGCTCGCCCGCCTCGACGCGGTGCGCGGCGGCCCGGCGGGTCGCGGGCTGCGCGACGACCTGGCGCGCTGGGACCGCGAGGACATCCGGACGCTGACGCGCCTGCTGGACCGGCTGGCCGCCGAGCGTCAGACCCGGATGCAGGACCCCGCCGAGTCCGAGTGAGCCGCCGGCCGGACCCGCGGGCCCGGCCGGCGGGCGGGATCACCAGATGGTGACGCGCTCCTCCGGGGCCAGCCACATGGGATCCCCCTCGCGCGTGCCGAACGCCTCGTGGAAGGCGTCGATGTTCTTGACCACCTGGTTGCAGCGGAACTCGTTGGGCGAGTGCGGGTCCGAGGCGATGCGGGTGACCATGGCCTCCGGTCGCGTGAGCTGACGCCACACGGTGGCCCAGGCGGTGAAGAACTCGCGGTCCCCCGCCGCGGCGTCGAGGGAGGCGCCGTCGCCCTCGTCCCGCCAGATCTCCAAGGCGCGGTGGGCGATGCCCAGGCCGCCGAGGTCGCCGATGTTCTCCCCCAGGGTGAACTCGCCGTTGACGCGGTGGTCCGGGGCCTCGGCCGGGGAGAGCGCGTTGTACTGGGCCACCAGCCGGGAGGTGCGCTCGGTGAACGCCGCGCGGTCCTCCTCGGTCCACCAGTCCTCGAGCCGACCGGCGCCGTCGTACCGCGAACCCTGGTCGTCGAAGCCGTGGCCGATCTCGTGGCCGATCACAGCGCCGATCGCCCCCAGGTTCGCGGCCATCGAGGCCTCGGGGTCGAAGAACGGGGGCTGCAGGATGGCGGCCGGGAAGACGATGGCGTTCTCGAGCGGGGAGTAGTACGCGTTCACCGTCTGCGGCGTCATGTGCCACTCCTCCGGGTCCGGCCCGTCCGCGATCTTGCGCAGGTCCCGCTCCCACTCGAGCTCCGAGGAGGAGCGGGCGTTGCCCAGCAGGTCGCCGGCGTGGACCTCGAGGGCGGAGTAGTCCAGCCACTTCGAGGGGTAGCCCACCATGGGGCGGAACATCGCCAGCTTCTCGAGCGCCCGCTGACGGGTCTCCTCGCCCATCCACTCGAGCTCCTCGATGGACCGGCGATAGGCCTCCTGGAGCAGGCCCACGAGCTCGTCCATCGCGGCCACGTGGCCCTGCGGGAAGTGGCGGGCCACGTAGAGCTGCGCCACGTCCTCGCCGGCCGCCCCGTTGACGAACGCGACCGCGCGCTTCCAACGGGGGCGGACCTCCTCGGTGCCGGCCAGGCGGCGGCCGTAGAAGGAGAAGTTCTCCTGCACGAACGCGTCCGGCAGGAACCCGGCGAAGGAGCGCAGCACCTGCAGGATCAGCCAGTGACGCCAGTCCTCGAGGTCGGCGGCCTCGGGTCCCTCGAGCAGCCCCTGCACACCGGAGAGGAAGTCCGGCTGCCACACCACGACCTCCGCGGCGCGCTCGCCCGCGGCGTCCACACCCTCGAGCCAGGCCTCGGCCAGGGGGAAGAGCTCCGTCAGCCGGTCGTGGGTCATGGGGTTGTAGCGGGCCACGGCGTCCCGGCTGCGGACCAGGTCCCAGTGCAGGGCGGCGATGCGCTTCTCCAGCTCCACCACCCGGACGCCCAGCGCGGCGGCCTCGTCCCGGTCCGCACCGATCCCGGCCAGCGCCAGCAGGCGGCCGGTGTGCTCGGTGTACTGCGCGAGGATCTCGGCGTAGGCCTCGTCCCGGTAGTAGGACTCGTCCGGCAGGCCCAGACCGCCCTGGAGCAGGTGCAGGAGCATGCGGTCCGGGTTCCCGGCGTCGTTGAGTGCGCCGGTGTTGATGAGGCCGGAGACGCCCTGACGCTGCAATCGCCCGGAGAGGGCGAGCAGCTCCGCGGGGGTGGTCACGGTGGCCACCGCCGCCAGGTCCGAGGCGATCGGCTCGAGGCCGCGGGCCTCCACGGTCTCGTCGTCCATGAAGGAGGCGTACAGCGCGGCGATCCGGCGCTTGAGCACCGGATGCTCCATGCCCTCCGTGTCCTCCGCATCCAGCGGCGCGAGCGGGACGTCCCGGTGCGCGCCGGCCGCGGCCGTGGCCTGCACGCGCGCCTGGGCGGGGTCGAAGCCCGCGCCGACCTCGCGCACGGCGTCCTCGCACAGGTGCCGGACGGCGAGCTCGGCCGCGTCCCGCAGCTCGAGGAACGCGCCGTAGGCGCCCTGGTCCGCGGGGATCTCATGGGTGTCCAGCCACCCGGCGTTGACGTGGCGGTACAGGTCCTCGCGCGGCGACGGGACTTCGGGCTCGGCGGTGGCGGTCACGGCGGATCCTCCTGGACGTGGGGGTGGACGGTCTCGCACGGCACTCTAGCCGTGACACCGGACACGACGACGGGCACCGCACCCTGGCCGGGTGCGTGCCCGTCGTCGAGGGGACGGCCAGCCCGGAGGCCGCCGTCGGGAGGCGGGGGTCAGCCGACCTCGGCGGCCAGCTTCGCGAGCGACTCCTCCATCTGCTCCTCGGACACCATCGGGAAGAGGTTCTTCGCCAGCAGCTCCGGGTCGGTCACGGCGGTCCAGTCGTAGGTGAGGGACACGACCGTGCTGCCGGAGCCGTTGTCCTCGAGCCGGTAGACCCACTGCCAACCCTTGGGCTCGGTGCCGGCGGGGGCGGTCTTCCAGCCGACCAGCTTGTTCGGGTCGTAGGCGACCACGTGATTGTCGGTCTGGTAGTCGCCACCCATGTGCTCCGCGTGCATGTTCATGGTGAACACGTCGCCGACCTTCTGGATGCGCTGGGTCTTGTCGTCGGACTGCACCATGCCCGAGCCGTCGAACTTCGCGTGGTTCGCGGGCAGGGTCAGGAAGTCGAACACGTCCTTGGCGGACGCGTCGATGGTCCGGGTGACGGTCTGCTGGGTCTCGCCGTGGGCGGTCTTGTTCATCTCGGTCATGGGATCAACCTAGGCACGGGGCCGGGGCGGTCGACAAGGTCTGGGGGTCAGTCCGGCACGTTGCGGCCACGCCGGAACGCGGACACGCTGCGGTGGCCGGCCACGCTGAACCGCCACGGGAAGCGCACGGAGCCGCCCTCCCCCGAGACGCCGACGCGCGGGCCCGTCACGACCTCGATCGGCGGCTCGGCCGGATCGCGGGGCGCGGGCGGGGCCAGGAGGAAGCGGGCGGGCGCGGCCGGCGCGGCGAGGCGGGCCGGGGTGCCGCCGTCGTCGGCCACTTCCGGCGGCGCGGCGACGATCTCCACGGGCGCGTGGCCCATCTCCAGGGTGATGCCGAGGCCCTGGCCGAGGTTGCCCGGGCCGGAGAGCAGCTTGGGGCCGGTGTCCCGGCCACGGCGGGCCACCGCGAGGTCCCCTCCTGCGAGCACCTCGGCCGCACGCAGCAGCACACCGCCGGCCTCCCCCTCGGGGTGGCCCACCAGGTTCAGGCAGCGGTGGATGCCGTAGTTCAGGTACACGTACGTGCGCCGCGGCGGCCCGAACAGCGCGGCATTGCGCTCGGTGCGGCCGCGGAACGAGTGGGCGCCGGGGTCCGCTCCCGCGTTCCCGTACGCCTCGGTCTCGGTCAGCCGCACGGTGACGGCGCCGTCCGGGGCGACGACGGTCAGCCGGCACCCCAGCAGCGTCGCGGCGAGCGTGGGCGAGGGGCTGTCGAAGGCGGCGGCGAGACGCTCCGGGGTCACGGCAGGGGCCCCGCGGCGGGCAGCACCATGGTGTCGATCAGCCGGACGGGCGGCACGTGCGCGGCCACGAGGGCGAGGGCCTCGCGGCGCAGCGGCTGGCACAGCAGCTCCGGACCGAGCTCGGCGAAGGTGTCCCGGTCCACCACCACGAGGTGGTCCAGCTCGACGCCCGGCTCGTCCTCGACCATCCGGCGCGCGGCCTGGACGTCGACGGGTTCACCGGACGCCGCGGCGTCGGCCAGGGAGCGCAGGGCGCGGCTGAGGACGAGCGCGTGCTCCAGGCCCGCGGCGTCCAGGCGGGTGTTGCGGCTGGAGAGCGCGAGGCCCTCGGGCGAGCGGACGATGGGCACGGCGCGGACGTCGACGTCGATGTCGAGGTCCGTGGCCAGGCGGCGCAGGACGGTGAGCTGCTGCGCGTCCTTCTGGCCGAAGTAGCTGCGCAGGACCGGCGCCGCCGGGCGCACGATGTTCCACAGCTTCGCCACGACGGTGGCCACGCCGTCGAAGTGGCCCGGGCGGGAGGCGCCCTCGAGGACCTCCCCCATGCGGCCGGCGGAGACGGTGACGATCGGCGCGTCCGGGTAGCCCGGGTACATCTCCTGCACGTCCGGGGCGAACACGACGTCGGCGCCCGCCGCCGCCAGCAGGTCCAGGTCCGCGTCGAGGGTGCGCGGGTAGTGCTCCAGGTCGGCCGGATCGCCGAACTGGAGCGGGTTCACGAAGATGCTGACCGCGACGACGTCGTTCTCGGCGCGGGCCCGCCGCACCAGGGCCGCGTGGCCGCCGTGGAGGGCGCCCATCGTGGGGATCAGGCCGACGGTGACGGGCTCGGCGTCGCCGTCGTCCGTGGCGTGGGCGACGAGCTCACGGAGAGCGGAGCGCATCTCGGCGACGGTCCGGGCCAGACGCGGGCGCGCGGAGACGCCGTCGGCCTCGGCCGTCACGGGAGCGGGGAGGGCGTCCTCGAGGGTCAGGCCGGTGCCGGCGGGGACGGGGCGCTGGTCGGGGACGCGGTCGAGAGGGGTCACCCTCCGAGTCTAGGCACGGGGCCTCGGGGAGGACTTCCGCCTCACCACGCGCATCTGGTCCAAGGCCTGAGCCGCGGGCCGGATTCGGCCCCAAACGCGCGACGCCGGCCAGTCCCGTCAACGGGACCGGCCGGCGTCGTGCTCGGGTCGGGCTCAGGCGTCCTTCGCGGTGTCCTTCACCTGGCGGGCGGCGTCCTGGGACTCCGCCTTGAGGTCCTGCGCCGTGTCCGTGCCCTGCTCCTTGAGGTGGGAAGCGGCCTCGGCGGCCGACTCCTTCACGCTCCCGGCGGCCTCGCGGGCGGCGGGCTCGAGGTCCTCGCGCAGCTGCTGGGCGGCCTGCTTGGCCTCGTCCACCAGCGGGGCGGCCTGCTCCTTGAGGCCCTCCGCGGCGCGCTGCTCCACGCGTGAGGCGGGGATCAGCGAGCTGAGCAGCAGGCCGGCGCCGAAGGCGATCAGCCCGGCGGCCAGCGGGTTGCCCGCGGTGCGGCCGCGCAGCTGAGCCGGGGCCTGCTGCAGGGCGTGCTGGGCGTCGTCGGCCCACTCGGACACCCGGTCGCCGGCGTCGCCCAGGCGATCCTGGGCCTGGCCGGCCGCGTCATACGCGGAGGCCCGGGCGTCGTCGACCACCGCGTGGGCGCGATCGCCCAGCGAGGGCTCGTGGCGGTGCTGCTCCGGGGAGCCCATGATGTTCTCCTTCGCGTGGATGAAGCCGTCCTTGATGCGGTTGGTCTGCCGGGACACGGCCTTCGTGGGGCTCACCTTCTCGGCGAGGGCGTCCACGTCCTGGCCGAGCTCGCGGCGCGTGCGCTCGATGTCGGCGCGGATCTCATCGGGGTTGTTGCTCGTGGTCATCGCGTCTCCTTCGCGGGGTTCAGGGTCTCGGGGATCTCCTGAAGCGTCTCCTGGGTCTGCGGCAGACCCTTGATCTTCTCGATGTCCTTCTTGCCCTGCACGGCCAGCACGGCCGCGACGACGCCCCACAGCACGGCCACGATCAACGCGGCCCAGCCGATCGGCAGGAACACGTCGAGCAGGTGCATCAGGGCCAGGGACAGGAACATCAGCAGGAAGAAGCCGCCGACGGCGGCGCCGGCCAGCAGACCTGCCCCCTTGCCGGCCTTCTTCGCGGACTCGGTGGCCTCGGCCTTGGCCAGGGCGATCTCCTGGCTGACCAGCGTCGACAGCTTGGCCGACAGGCTCTGGAACATCTCGCCGAGGCTCTCGTGCTCGGCACGGAACTCCGCCTGCGTGGGCGGCGGGGTGTGCGCCCCGGAGTGCGGCGTCGCGTCGCGGAACGGCTCGTGGGCGGTGCTCATGCGTCACCCCCGGGCCGGGTCTGGTCGAACGGCCGCTCGGCGGTCAGGCCCTGCTGGACCGGCGCCTGCGTGCCATACGGGGTGTCCCCGACGCCGGCCGCGCGGCGGGGCCCGGCGCCGTCCGCGACGCGGCCGTCGGCCTGGGAGAGCGAATCGCTCGAGTAGGCCGGGGCCTGCGAGTCCAGGTGGTGCGGGGTCACGTCCGCGTGCACCGCGTCCGGACGGGTCGTGTGACGGCGCGGCGAGGTGGAGGCGGCGGAGTCGGGCTGGGCGGCGTCGCGGATGCCGCGCGTCAGTCGACCGGCCACCAGCCCGGCGCCCAGGGCGAGGGCCAGGAACGTGCCCGGACGGCGAGCGGCGAAGCCGCGCACGTCCTGCAGCAGGTCCTGCGGGGAAGCGGTCTCCAGGCGCTGCGTCAGGGCCTCGGCACGGTCCGCCACCGAGGCGACGCCCTGGCGCACCAGGTCGGTCTGCGGCTGCTCACCGGAGACCACGCGGTGCAGGTCGTCGGTGTAGTTGCGCACCTGGCCCGCGAACCGCTCCTGCTGGGTCTGCACCTGCGCGCCGACCTGCTCCTGGGCGGAGCCGACCAGCGACTGCACCTGGTCAGCGGCCTCGTCCTTCACCTGGCCGGCCTCGTGCTTGGCGGTGGCCGCGAGGTCCTGGGCCTTGTCCTTGGCGTCCTGGGCCACGGCCTTCGCCTGGCCCTGGGCCTCGCCCGCGGCCTGCTGGGCCTTGTCCTTCGCCTGGTCCTT
Organism: Micrococcus sp. HOU01; assembly: GCF_035609305.1. Taxonomy (NCBI): domain Bacteria; kingdom Bacillati; phylum Actinomycetota; class Actinomycetes; order Micrococcales; family Micrococcaceae; genus Micrococcus; species Micrococcus sp. HOU01. The sequence goes on from NZ_CP141211.1 coordinate 99,879, forward strand.
GGCGTCACGGCCCTCGGCTGAGGAGCCGTGGGCGTTCTTCGGCGTGTTCGTCGTCATGCTGTGCCTTCCTTCGTCCGGGTCGGCGGCCCTCATGGCCAGCCCTTCTGGCCGTCCACGTCACCGGGCCCACCGGTCTTGAGGGCCAAGATAAGCACCGCGACGGACGTGCCGGAAGACCTCGGGTCCGCCGGGATCGTCTCCGGTCGGAACGGGGTCAGCGCCCCTGCAGGCCCCGCTGGGCGGTCCTGCCGACGCCCCGGCCCGGGTGCTCCTTCTTGCCCTGCATCCAGACGTCCACGGCCTGCACGCCGAGGTCGGGGTGGTCGGTGAAGAAGCCGTCGATCCCGGCGTCGAGGAACGGCTGGATCATGCCGACCATGTCGCCCTGCGCATTCGGGTCCGCGGAGGAGCGGAACTCCGTGTAGAGGAACTGGTTCTCGGCGCGGAAGGTGTACGGCACCACCTCGAGGCCCGCGCGGTGGGCGAGGGAGACGAACGCGGTCTCCTCGCCCATCGAGCCGTCCTTCTCCCTGGTGATGATCTGCGCTAAGGCGGGGCCGAGCGTGTCGACGCCGGCCGCGCGGACCTCGCGCATGCCCGCGGCGGTCTCGTAGAAGTCGTAGTCGCGGACGGTGTCGCCGGCGGCCACGGAGTCATAGGGCGCGCCGTTGACGCTGGAGAGGAACACCGTCTCGGCCCTGAGGCCGAGGTTCTCGTTGAGATCGCGCAGGTTGGCGAGCTCGAAGGACTGCACGGTGGCGGGGGCGTTGCGCTTGTTCAGGCCGTGCTCGTCGAGCAGCTCGACGACGCGCTCCTCCATGGACAGGCCGATGGAGTCGAAGTAGGTGGGGTGCTTGATCTCGGGGATGACGCCGATCTCGCGGCCGTACCGGGCAGAGAGGCGCTCCCGCAGCTCGAGCACCTCCTCGAAGGTGGGCACCTGGTACCGGCCGTCGTAGGACGCGGACTCGGGGCGGACCTGCGGCAGGCGCTCCTTGGCGCGCAGGGTCTTGAGCTCGGCGAGGGTGAAGTCCTCGGTGAACCAGCCGGTGAGGGCCACGCCGTCGACGACCTTGGTGGTCTTGCGGTCCGCGAACTCGGGCCGCTGGGCGACGTCCGTGGTGCCGTCGATCAGGTTCTCGTGGCGGACCACGAGCACGCCGTCCTTGGTGGAGACCAGGTCCGGCTCGATCACGTCCGCGCCCTGGGCGGCGGCCAGCTCGTAGGCGGCCAGGGTGTGCTCGGGGCGGTAGCCGGAGGCACCACGGTGGCCGACGACGTCGGGGCGCACCACGGGCTTGCCCGTGGTGGACTGCGCGGCGGCCGGGGCCGTCGGTGCGGCGGGGGCGGCGACGGCCGGGGCGGCCAGCGGGGCGCTGACGGCGACGGCGGCGGCGAGGGCCACGAGGCCGCGGGCGGCCTGACGACGGACGGAGGTCATGGAACGGTCCTTTCCGGGAGGGGGATGACCGCCCCAGTAGGCCAGAGCCGGGTGTCGACCGGGTGGCCCCCCCTCCGGCCACAGCCGGCCCGTCCGGTGAACAGCCGGTGACGGGCGGCTGATCGGAGAGGTTCAGCCGCCCGTCACGATGCGCGGCACCGGGCGCGGCGCCGGGCCCGGCGGCTCAGCCCGCCGTCGACGACAGCCGCGTCAGTCCCAGCGTCTCCGGGGCCGACGGGACGCCGTCGCCGAGGACGTGCTCGCCCAGGAAGCCGAGGACGACCTCGTACCAGACCTTCGCGTGCTGCGGGGCGAGGATCCAGTGGTTCTCGTGCGGGAAGTAGAGGAACCGGTGGTCGGTGGTGCCGTCCGCGGCGGCCGGCCGCCCGGACTTCGCCAGCAGGTCCGACCACAGGCGCAGCCCCTCGCCGATCGGCACGCGGTAGTCCTTGTCGCCGTGGATGACGAGCATCGGGGAGACGATCTCCCCCACGAACCGGTGCGGAGAGTTCTCCTGCTGCATCTGCTCGTCCATCTCGCGGGCCCAGTAGAACGCGGCGTCCGTCGTCGGGCCGAAGCCGTCCAGCGCCCACAGCGAGGCGTGCGTGACCACGCACCGGAACCGATCGGTGTGCCCGGCCACCCAGTTCGCCATGTAGCCGCCGAACGAGCCGCCCATGGCGGCGGTGCGGTCGCCGTCGACGTCCTCACGTGCCACGACGGCGTCCGTGAGCGCCATCAGGTCCGTGTAGGGCGCCTGGCCCCAGCGGCCCCAGCCGCGTTCGATGAAGTCCTGGCCGTAGCCCGTGGACAGCGCCGGGTCCGGCAGCAGCACCGCGTAGCCGCGCGCCGCCATGATCCACGGCGTCCAACGCCAGCTCCACGCGTTCCACGAGCCCAGCGGCCCGCCGTGGATCCACAGCAGCAGCGGGTGGCCGCCGGCCGGCGCCTCCCCCTCGGGGAGCACGAGCCAGCCGCGCACGCGCGTGCCGTCCTCGGCGACGGTCTCCACGTCCTCGAGCGTGCCCGGGATCGCGGGGCGTTCCACGGGGTTCGGCAGGCGCGTGGTCTCACCCGTGGCCAGGTCGATCCGCGCCACCTCCGGCGGGAACAGGTAGGAGGAGCGGACGCCGTAGGCCGTGGCCCCGTCCGGGGAGAGCACGACGTCGGTCCACGCCTCGTCCTCCCGGGTCACCTGCGCGACGGCGCCGGTGGCCACCTCGATGCGGAACACCGGGCGACGGCCCTCCGAATCCGCGAGCGCGATCACCGCGGAGTCGTCCGGCAGCCACGCGACGACGTCGGCCCACCGGTCCCAGCCGTGGGCCAGGGGCGTGGTCTGGCCCGTGGCCGTGTCCATCACGAACAGGCGCGGGTGCACGGCGGAGTGCGGGGTGGAGTCGGGGGTGCGGACGACGACGGCGCGCGTGCCGTCGTGGCTGACGGGGCCGACGGCCACGTCCTCGCCGGGGACGTCGTGCAGGACGCGGTGCTCGCCCGTGGCCAGGTCCACGCGCACCACCGTGCCCTCGCGCACGTTGCCGCGGGCCTCGGCGGTGGCGGCCGTGGTGATCAGGAACGAGCCGTCCGGGGCCACCTGCGCGCCGATCCCGAACGCGTGGGAGCGAGGGAAGCCGGAGACGTGGCGCAGGTGGTGCGCCACGTCGTCGGCCTCGGGAGCCAGGCCGGAGGCGGCGGGGCCGGGCTCGGCGGCGTCGGCGTCCGTGGCGGGCTCGCCCTGTGGGTCCGGGCCGGCCTTGAGGACGAAGAGCTCGGGGCGGGCGGGGCCGAGGTCGTGGTCCCAGAAGCGGATGGGGTAGCCGGTGTGCAGGATGGCGTCCACGCCGGCGTCCTTGCGGGTCTGCGCGAGGGCCGCGTGCTCGGCCTCGGTGGTCGCACCGAGCAGCCGGTCCGCCGTGACGACCACGCGGTCCGCCGCGGAGGCGCACGTGACCGCGGCGACGCCGCCCGGGCGGGAGAGCACCACGCGCGCCTCGCCGCCCCGGGCCGGCAGGGCCCACAGGGCGCTGCGCTTCTCGGCCTCGGCGTCGGCGGGGTCGGGACGGGCGGAGGTGAAGAAGAGGGTGCCGTCCGCGGCGAACTGCGCGCCGGCCTCGCCCTCGCGGGAGCGGGTCAGGCGGTGGGCGGGGCGCTCGCCCGCGGGGTCGACCTCCCAGAGGGCGGTGGCGTAGCCGGTGCCCTTCGCGTCCCGGGTGGCGACGGTGGTCACCAGGCGGGCGCCGTCCGGGCTGAGGGTGAGACCGGCGACGCGCGGCAGGGCGGTGAAGGCGTCGAGGTCGTGGAAGGGGGTGGCGGGGGTGTTGTCCGGGCTGTCCGGGGTGGAGGTCATGCGTTCGTTTCTATCGGCCCGCACGTGATCCGGGCAACACGAAGGGCGGCGGGGTGGTGGCCTCGAGGGCGGGCCGCCCCGGTGCCCGCCGCGCCTCAGGCGCCGGGCAGGGTGCCGGCGTCGGCCCGGATCTGCTGGAGCTGCTCGCCGAGCCAGTCGACGTACTCGCCCATCCACTCCCCCGTGGCCTGATGGTTCCAGCTCTGGCCGACCACCGGCTGCGGGAAGACGACGGCGTCCGAGAGGGTGTCCCGCAGCGCGAGGGCGGGCCCCTCCTCATCCGCGACCGTCACCCACTGCATCCCGTGGCGCGCGCCCAGGTGCTCGCCGAGCAGCACCGCGACGACGTCCAGCAGCACCGCCAGCTCCTCGGGGTCCAGCTCCTCGGCCTCGGCCTGCGAACGGGCCAGCACGGCGTCGTAGTACGCGGCGACCGCGTCCAGGTCCAGGTGGTCCACGCCCTCCTGCGCGGCGAAGTCGCGACGGACGCGCACCCACTCCCGCTCGGGCTCGGTCAGGGGGCTCATCTCGGGCTGGTCGGTCATGGCCTCCATCCTGCCAGGCGCGTCGGGCGCCGTCGTCGCCGGAACGGGCGGCGCCGGCCGCGCTTTCGTTCGAGAAACGGCGGCGTGTCGCAGCGCTTTCGTTCGAGAAACGGCGAGGAACCGGGGGGACACACCGCCGGAGGCCTGCGATCCCCCAGCGGGAGCACTCGTGGACGCGCCCGATGTCGTGCCGCCAGCGACGAGGCGAGCGTGCGGGCCGTCGTCGTCCGCCGCCCCCGACCGGACTTGAGACACTGGCCCCATGCGCATCATGACCGTCTGCCTGGGGAACATCTGCCGCTCGCCCGCCGCCGAGGCCGTGCTGAACCGCAAGCTCGCGGAGGCCGGTCTCGACGACGTCGAGGTCACCTCCGCCGGCACGTCCGACGAGCACGTGGGCGCCCGGCCGCATCACCTCACCCGCGAGGTCGGCGGGGAACTGGGGTACGAGTTTGCGACGGTGGGGGTGCAGCTGTCCGCCGACCTCGTGGACGAGGCCGACCTGATCCTGGTGATGGACGAGGCCAACCTCGCCGACGCGCGGCGCCTCGCGACCACGGACGAGCAGCGGGACCGGATCCACCTGATGGGCGAGTTCGCGTCGGATGCGGACCGCGCCGGGGTGCGCGAGGTCCCCGATCCGTACGGGTATCCGCGGCCGCAGTTCGAGGAGATGTACCGGCAGATCGAGGACGCGGCAGACGGCGTCGTCGCCGCGATCCGCGACGGGCGCCTCTGACGGCCGGGGCGCAGTCCCGGGGTCCCGTCCCCGCCACGCGAACGCCGCCGGAAGCGGCCGTTTCTCGAACGAAAACGGCCTGAGACCCGCCGTTTCCCGAACGAAAGCGGCCTGGGACCCGCCGTTTCCCGAACGAAAGCGGGGGCGGCGGGGGTCGGTCAGTCGTCGTGGGGGTCGTCGGAGCCGTCGAGGACCTCGCGCAGCCGCGCCGCCGTGTCCGCGCGCAGGGTGCCGCGGGTCTCGGCGCGGTCGGTCGTCGCGCGGGCGAGGGTCTCCCACACGGCCCGCACGTCCGCCGGCAGTCCCCCGGCCTCAAGCTCGCCGAGGGTCTCACGGTGGGTCCGCAGCGTGTCGACGTCACCGCGGGCCACGGGCCCGGTGAGGGCGCCGTCGCCGTCCGTGAGCGCGTTCTCCAGCGCGGCGGTCATGAGTGAGCGCAGCACCCGCTCCGGGTCGGCCACCCCGATCGTCTCCAGGATCTGACGGGCCTGCGCCGTCAGCGTCACCAGGTGGTTCGACCCGTGGGACAGCGCCAGGTGGTACGCCGCACGGTCGGCCTCCTTCACGACCACGGGCTCGCCGCCCATCTCCACCACGAGCGCCTGGGCCACGGGCAGCACCACGGGGTCCGCGGTCACGCCGAACACGCAGTCCTGCAGCCGGGCGACGTCGAGGCTGAGCCCCGTGAACGTCATGGCCGGATGGATCGCCAGGGGGATCGCCCCGTGCGCCCGCACCGGCTCCATCACCCCCACCCCGTAGCGGCCCGAGGTGTGCACGAGCAGGTGGCCGGTCTGCACATGGCCCGCGGCGGCCAGACCCGCCACGAGCTCGCCCAGCGCGTCGTCCGGGACGGCGAAGACGACCATCTCGGAGCGGCGCAGGATCTCGGGGATCTCCAGGACGGGCACGCCCGGCAGGAGCATCTCCGCGCGGTCCCGCGATGCCTCCGAGACGGCGTGCACACCCGTGATCGTGTGGCCCGCAGCCCGCAGCGCCGAGCCCAGCACGGCCCCCACACGACCCGCGCTCACCACACCGACGCCCAGCCGCCCGGGCCGCTGCGCCGGGTCGTGCGGGTCCAGGCTCAGGTCGAGTCCGCCGGTCATCGCTCCTCCTCGCTGCGCACGGCGGGGACGTCTGCCCCGCTCTCCTCCCCGACGACGGCGCCGCCGACGACGCCGGCCCGGGCCAGTTCGCGGCGGCCCACCTCGGTGGCCGCGACCTCGCGCGTGCGCTGCTCGAAGCGGGCCAGCTCCTCGGGGCGCATCCACTGGTCGCGGTCGGTGAGGCGACGCGAGACGGCCGCGTGCCGGGCCTCCCGGGCGTACAGGTCCACGGCCACGTCCTCGTCGAGGTCGCGGACCACGGCGTTCGCCCCCGCGACCCACACGCGCACCGTGGCCAGACCCAGGCGTCGCTGCACCGGGCCCTGCGCCAGCTCGGCCGCCTGCACGCGCTCGTGCTGGAGGGTCTGCAGCCGGCGGTTCAACCAGCCGCTGCGCACCACCAGCAGGGACCGCGTCGTCGTGAAGCCGGTCCGCCGCCAGGCGAACCAGTTGAACCACCACCTGCCGCGCCGCGGCACGTGCTGGAAGCCCCCCTCCGTGCCGGTGCCGTGCACGCCGAGGTGCATGAGCCCGGCGGGGGTCAGCCCCTGCGCGGCGCGCGGATCACCGTCCAGGCCCGGGTCCGGGGCCACGACCGTGAGGACGCGGAGCACGTCCTCCCACGGGCCGACGGGCAGCGCGACGTCCCGGGCGCCGTCGGACTCCTGCCCGTAGCCGGCCACCGCCACGTTCACCCGATACCAGCCGAAGGGCCGCCAGAACAGGGGCTGGGAGACGGTCACCCCCTGCACCCGCCCCGGCGGGACGGTCTGGTGGGTGGTCTCGGTGAGCCCGTGCCGCAGTCGCAGCCCGTCGGTGGAGCGGCGCACCTGGAAGCCCCAGCCGGCGTTCAGCCGGGACCACGCGACGCCGGCCACGGAGAACAGGGCGGGCAGGGACGCGGCCGCGCCGATCCCGGTCAGGGTCTCCCCCTCGTCCAGCACCGCCTCGGGCAGCAGCGCGACCACGAGGGCGAGGCCGCCCAGCCAGATCAGGGACCCGGCCAGCACCCCCAGCACGCCTCCCGAGAGCAGGACGGAGCCGAGGAGCCGCCCCGCGGGCACCTGCAGCATGAGTTCGCCGGCGTCCGCGTCCGCGGCGTCGGCGTCGGGGAGGCCGGGCTCGGCCGCCCGCTCCGGGGCGGACGCGTCCGCCCCGGCTCCCCCGAGCACCCCCGACGCGCGGTCCAGGATCTCCCGGCGCACCGCTTCGGCCTCGGCGCGGCGCAGGAAGGACAGCTCGAGCGCGGACTCGCCGCCGTCGGCCGCCTCGACCTTCACCGTGGCCAGCCCGAGCAGCCGGGCCACGAGCGGGTGCTGCAGGTCCACCGCTTGGATGCGGTCGTAGCGCATCTGCCGGCGACTGCGGAAGAGCCAGCCCTGGCGCAGCTCGATCCGGTCCTCCCCGCAGCGGAACCGGGTGAACCACCAGGAGAAGAAGAACACGAGGCTGATCAGCAGGGTGACCCCCAGCAGGATGCCGCCGGCCACGAGCAGGCTGCCGTCGCCGCCGCCCGGGGCGTCCTCCCCGCTGAGCCGGCCCGCCGCGAAGTCCTCCACCGCGTTGCGGCCCGCGAAGAACAGGATCAGCAGCAGGAAGGTCCAGCCCCGCACCCAGGGCGAGGCGGGGTGGACGCGGACCCAGCCGGCGTCGTCGGCGGGGGGCGGGGCGGCCGCGCTCACAGGCCCGCCAGCCGCGCCTGGCCGCGCGCCATGAGGACTTCGCGCAGCTCCTCGGCCCTCTCGCGGGGCACGCCCTCCAGGGTGACGTCCCCGCCCGCGGCGGCGGTCTTCAGGGTGAGGGTCTGCAGCCCGACCCGGCGCAGCAGCGGACCGTCCGACACGTCCACGTACTGCAGGCGGCCGTACGGCACCGCATGCACGCTGCGGAACAGGATGCCCTCGCGCCACAGGACGTCGTCCTCGCGCTCGGCCCAGCCCATCGCGCGCACGCGCCGCGGGATCAGGATCAGGTCCACGATCCAGGACACGACGACGACGGCCGGCAGCCCCCACGCGACCCACGCGGCCATCCCCGCCCACGGGCCGGTGAGCTTGAGGATCAGCGGCACGGAGAACGCGGCGAGCCAGATCAGGTGGCCGATGGTCGTGGCGATGAGCTTCACCGTCGCCAGCCGGGGCGAGGCCGGGGTGAAGGCCACGCCGCTCAGGTCAATGCCGGGCACGGGCATACCCTCCTTCGGTCTCGGGACGGGCCGGTCGGCCCGGGGACCCATCCTGCCCACGACCGCCCTCGGGCGCATCCTCCTCAGGCGGGATCCGGCACCACCGTTCGACGATCAGCCCCACCACCAGCAGGACGAGACCGCCGACGGCCTGCAGGGCGGCCTCCCGCACGGTCGGTGCCTCCACGCCGGCCCGCAGCAGCACCTGCACCGCCACCCCGGCGTGCCAGCCGCCGAGGGCCGCTCCCGCGAAGCCGGAGGCCTGGCCGAGCACGAGGGTGCGGGCCGCGGCGAGCGGGTCCATCCGCGCGGCGGCGGGCTTCTCCCGGTCGCGGCGCACCCGCCAGCCCAGCGCGAGGCACAGCACGGAGACCGCGGCCACGGTGATCAGGCCGCTGCGGCCCACCACGGGCGCCGGCCAGCCCAGGGACGGCGCGGCGAGCCCGGCCAGCCAGCCGAGCACGGCGGCCACCAGCACCACGAGCAGGGTCCACCCGGAGCGCAGCGCGATCACGTGGCCTCCCTCCCGAGGGCGTCCGGGCGTGCCGGACGGAGCGGGACGACGTCGTCGGAGCCGGCCAGCAGCCGGTGCCGCTCGGGCTCCTGACGGCGCACCCCGGGGGCGTCCGCGGCGACGGCGGCGAGGTCGGCGACAGGCGTGCCGGCGAGCGTGGCGTCCGCGTCGAGCCACAGCCACGGCAGCAGCACGAAGGCCCGCTCGGCCGCGCGGGGGTGCGGCAGGGTGAGGTCCGGGTGGTCGCTGCGCACGTCTCCGTAGGCGATCACGTCCACGTCCAGGGTGCGCGCGCCCCAGCGGACCTCACGCCGCCGATGGTGGTCCTGCTCGAGCCGGTGCGCCACCGCGAGCAGCTCCCACGGCGCGAGGTCCGTGCGCAGGGTGACCACCTGGTTGAGGTAGTCGGGCTGCCCCGGCGGCCCGCCCACGGGCGCGGTGACGGCCCGGGGCGAGGCCCGGACGTCCGTGATGTGCGGCAGCGCGGACAGGGCGGCGACGGCGGCGTCGAGCGTCTGCGCGGGCTCGCGCAGGTTGGCGCCGAGGGCCAGCACGGCCGGGACGGGCGCGTCCGGGCGGGTGCCCAGCTCGGGGACGGGCGCGGGGCCCTCGGCCGGGTGCGTCCAGTCGACGGTGCTCACGCGAGGTCCTCCCGGGTGCGGTGCACGGTGACGGCGGCGTCCGCGAAGTCGTGCGGGATGGGCGCCTGCGGCTTGTGCACGGTGACCTCGACGGCGGTCACCACGGGCTGCTCGGCGAGGACGGCGCGGGCGATCCGGTCGGCGAGGGTCTCGATCAGGTCTACCGGCTCCCCGGTGACCAGGCGGACCACCGTGTCCGCGACCCCGGCGTAGTTGGCGGTGCGGGCGAGGTCGTCGCCGGCCGCGGCGGGGCCGGCGTCGAGGTGGAGGACGACGTCCGTGACGAACGGCTGCCCGTCCCGGCGCTCGTGGTCGAAGACCCCGTGGTGCCCGACGGCGGACAGCCCGGCCAGGCGGATGCGGTCCCGGGCGCTCACGGCAGCACGTCCTCGGAGACGGGCTCACCCGGGGCGTGGGCCCCGGCCCAGGCCGCGGCGGTGCGGACGGCGTCGGCGCTGGCGCGCACGTCGTGCACGCGCACGCCCCACGCGCCCTGGGCGGCGGCGAGGGCGGAGATGGCCGCGGTGGCGGCGTCGCGCGCGGCGGGCGGGGCCGGGGTGCCGTCGTCGTCCGCCAGCAGGGTGCCCAGGAACCGCTTGCGGGAGGCGGCGACGAGCACCGGGTGGCCCATGGCGCGGAGCCACTCGAGGCCGCGCAGCAGCTCCCAGTTCTGCTCGCCGGCCTTCGCGAAGCCCAGGCCCGGGTCGACGATCAGCTGCGCGGGCTCGACGCCCGCGGCGAGGAAGCGGCCGGCCACGTCCCGCAGCTCGCACACGACGTCCGGGACGGTGTCCTCGTAGACGGCCAGCCCGTCCATGGTCTGCGGGTTCCCGCGGTTGTGCATGAGGATGTAGGGCGCGCCCGACGCGGCGATCAGCGCCGGCATCTCCGGCTCGTGGGCGAGGCCGGAGACGTCGTTGACGATCACCGGCCCCAGCGCCAGGGCGGCCCGGGCGGTGGCGGTGTGGCGCGTGTCCACGGAGACGACGACGTCCTCGGCCAGCAGCGCCTCGATCACGGGCAGGATGCGCTCCTGCTCCTCGGCCGGCGGCACGGCGCGGGCCCCGGGGCGGGTGGACTCCCCGCCCACGTCCACGATGTCCGCGCCGTCCGCGACCATGCGCCGGGCGTGGTCGAGAGCCGCGCGGACGGTGGCGTGCTCCCCGCCGTCCGAGAACGAGTCAGGGGTGACATTGAGGATGCCCATGACCAGGGTCCGGTCCGCGGGCAGCCGCCCCAGCAGGGCGCGGTTCGCCTCCCGCGCCGCCGCGTCGATGCTCTCGTCCACGTGTCCTCCTCCGCCGTCGGTGGTCCTCAGCCGTGCATGATGAGGCTCATCGCCTCGGAGCGCGTGGACGGATCCCGCAGCTGGCCGCGCACCGCCGAGGTGACGGTCTTCGCGCCCGGCTTGCGCACGCCGCGCATGGACATGCACATGTGCTCGGCCTCCACCACCACGATCGCCCCGCGCGGGGCCAGGTGCTCCATGAGCGCCTCCACCACCTGCGTGGTCAGCCGCTCCTGCACCTGCGGACGCCGCGCGTACAGCTCCACGAGGCGGGCCAGCTTGGACAGCCCCGTCACGCGGCCCTCGGCGGAGGGGATGTAGCCGATGTGCGCGGCGCCGTGGAACGGCACCAGGTGGTGCTCGCACGTCGAGTAGAACGGGATGTCCTTCACGAGCACGAGCTCCTCGTGCGCGATGTCGAACGTGGTGCCGAGCACCTGGTCCGGGCGCTGGTGCAGGCCCGCGAAGAACTCCGCGTACGCCTTGGCCACCCGCGCCGGGGTGTCCGCCAGGCCCTCGCGGTCCGGGTCCTCACCGATCGCCAGCAGGATCTCCCGCACCGCCGCCTCGATGCGCGGCCGATCCACCGCGGTCGAGTCCGGGTCGAACGTGCCGGGGACGCCGTCGACGGGGGTGTGTGCTGTCAAGCGGGCCTCCTGCGCGGTCAAAAGGTCGGTCCCTCGCCGGGGCCCGGCGTGTTGCTCGGGCCGCCGTGCGGCGGCAGGCCGGGGCCGGCCGCGTCCCCGCCCAGCGACGACGGCGGCGCACCCTCCGGACGCACCGGCACCGTGGTGCCCTCGACGCCGACGGGGGTCTGCTCCCCGCCGTCGTGGCGCGAGCGGCGCTCGGAGGGGGAGAGGACGGGCGGGATGTCCTGCGGGAGCCGGTCGTCCGAGGCCAGCCACACGCCGCGCTCGGGCCGCTTGCGCACGTCCGCGAAGATGGCGGCGATGGCCTCCTGGGTCAGCGTCTCCTTCTCGAGCAGCTCGTAGGCCAGCCGGTCCAGGACGTCCCGGTTCTCCGTGAGCACCCAGTGGGCCTCGGCGTGGGCCTGGTCCAGCAGGGTGCGGACCTCGGCGTCCACCAGGTACGCGAGCTCCTCGGAGTACTCACGGGAGGAGCCGCCGGCGGCGCCGCCCACGAAGGGCTCGGAGCTGCCGCCGCCGAGCTTGACCGCGCCCACCTTGGCGGACATGCCGTACTCGGTGACCATCTTGCGGGCCGTGTCCGTGGCCTTCTGGATGTCGTTCGCGGCGCCCGTGGACGGGTCCTTGAACACGATCTCCTCCGCCACGCGCCCGCCCATCGCGTACGCGAGCTGGTCCAGGAGCTCGTTGCGGGTGACGGAGTACTTGTCGTCCTCCGGGACCACCATCGTGTAGCCCAGGGCGCGGCCGCGGGGCAGGATCGTGATCTTGGTGACCGGGGCGGAGTTGCGCAGCCCGGCCGCGACGAGCGCGTGGCCGCCCTCGTGGTAGGCGGTGACCTTGCGCTCGTGCTCGTTCATCAGGCGGGTGCGCTTCTGCGGGCCGGCCATTACGCGGTCCACGGCCTCGTCCAGGGCGTGGTTGTCGATCACGTTGTTGTTCGAGCGCGCCGTGAGCAGCGCGGCCTCGTTGATCACGTTGGCCAGGTCCGCACCCGTGTAGCCGGGGGTGCGCTTGGCCAGGGAGCGCAGGTCCACGTCCAGGGCGATCGGCTTGCCCTGCGCGTGCACCTCGAGGATCTTGGCGCGGCCCTCGAGGTCCGGGGCGTCCACGGGGATCTGGCGGTCGAAGCGGCCCGGGCGCAGCAACGCCGGGTCCAGGACGTCCGGGCGGTTGGTCGCGGCGATCATGATGACGTTCGTGGAGGCGTCGAAGCCGTCCATCTCCACGAGCATCTGGTTCAGGGTCTGCTCACGCTCGTCGTTGCCGCCGCCGATGCCTGCGCCGCGGTGCCGGCCGACGGCGTCGATCTCGTCCACGAAGATGATGGCGGGGGCGTTGGACTTGGCCTGCTCGAAGAGGTCGCGCACGCGCGAGGCGCCGACGCCCACGAACATCTCCACGAAGTCCGAGCCGGAGATCGAGTAGAACGGCACGCCGGCCTCACCGGCCACGGCCTTGGCGAGGAGGGTCTTGCCCGTGCCGGGCGGGCCGTAGAGCAGCACGCCCTTGGGGATCTTGGCGCCCACGGCGCGGAAGCGGTCCGGCACGGTGAGGAACTCCTTGATCTCCTGGAGCTCCTCCACGGCCTCGTCCGCGCCCGCGACGTCCTTGAACAGCACGTCCGGGTTGTCCTTGTTGATCAGCTTGGCGCGGGACTTGCCGAACTGCATGACCTTGCCGCCGCCGCCCTGCATGCGGGACATCAGGAACCAGAACAGCAGTGCGATGAGCAGGAACGGAACCATGAAGCCGAGCAGCGAGAGGAACCAGTTGCTCCGCACCGGCTCGTCCGTGTAGCCGTCCAGGGCCGAGTTGTCCACCGCGGTGACCACGTCCGTGGCGCGCGCGGTGGCGAAGTAGAAGTAGACCTCCTTGCCGAGGTCCCGGTTGTCCTGCTTGTAGGGCTCACGCAGGGTGAGGTCCACGCGCTGGTCCCCGTCCACCACGCGGGCCTGCGCGGCCTTGTCGTCCTTCAGCAGGGCCATGCCCACGTTGGTGTCCACCATGGTGCGGCCGCTCTGTGACGTGGTCAGCGGGATCGCGACGGCGAGGACCAGCAGGCCCAGCAGGATCCAGACGTAGGGCTTGTTGAACAGCTTCTTCACGGTCCGAGTGTCTCCTGGTCTGCCGCGGGGGCCGGGCTCCCCGGGGCGGCCGCCGTGCAGCCGGGGCCGGCGCAGGGCCGACGTCGCGCCCGGGTCAAGCCTCCACGGTACCGGCCCCGCCCGGGTGTCCGCTGACTGTTCGCGTCAGGTGGACAGGGCGCGGGCGGTCGGCCGGCGCCGACGTCGGCCAGCGCCGTCTTGACGCCCACCGGGAATGCGAGAGGTCGGAATGGCGCGTGGATGGCGCCTCGGAGCGACCGCTCGCGTGACAGGTCGCCGGCGCTGCGGTCGCGCCCCTGTGTCCCCTCCTGCACAGGCCCCCGCGCACCCGAAATCCTCCCCGGGCCGGCGGCGGCCCAGCACATCGCCCGCCCCACCGCGCCAGGCTGGCACCATGCGTCGCCCCGCCCCGCTTCCCGCGGCCTTGCCTGACGGTCCCTTCACCGCCGCGCAGGCGAGGGCCGCCGGCATCGACCGCAACCGGCTGCGTCGCTCCGACGTCGAACGCCTCGCCCGGGGCCTCTACCGCCGGCGTGAGGCCACCCCGGCCGCCGTCGAACGCCCCGTGGCCGGCTCCTCCCCCTACCGGTGGAGCACCCCGCTCTCGGCCACCCAACACGAGCTCCTGCTGCGACTCGCCCGGCACCGCGCCACCACGGTGGTGTCGCACCAGACCGCGGCCCGCGCCCGGGAGATCTGGCTGCCGGAGCGACTGGACGCGGGGGACGACGTCCACGTGAGCCGCCCGCGAGACCGTGGCCAGCTCTCCCTCCCCGGCGTCACCTCCCACCGAACAGCGCTCCCGCCCGCGGACGTGGAGCGCGTGCGGATCGGCGGCCTGGCCTGGCACGTCACCGCCCCGCCCCGTCTCTGGGTCGACCTCGCCGCCCTGCTCGACGACGACGAGCTCGTCATCCTCGGCGACCATCTCGTCCGCCGGGCGGAGCTGTCCGGCGGCCCGGACGCCGCCGAGCGGACCCGGGCGGCCCTGGCCCAGGCGGCCGAAGCGAGCCCGTCCGCGCACAACCGACGACGACGGCTCCGCACCGCCGCCACACTGGTCCGGGTGGGGGCGCACTCGCCGAAGGAGACGCGGCTCCGGCTCGCGCTGAGGGCCGCCGGGCTCCCCGAGCCCGCACTGCAGCTCGAGGTCTGGGACCCGGAGTTCTCCCTGCACCACCCCGCGACGGCGGACCTGGGCTATCGGCAGGCGAGAGTGGCCCTGCACTACGACGGCGGCCACCACGGTGCGGATCGCCAGATCGATCGCGACGTGCAGCGCAACGCGGCCTTCGAGCGACGGGGCTACCGGAACATCACCGTGTCCTCCTCCGACGCTCGCCGCGGATTCACGCGCGTGTTCGTGGAGGTGCGCCGTCACCTCGGGGACGCCGGCGACCTGTCACGCAAGGAGTCGGAATGGGGCGTGAATGGCACCTCAGAGCGACCGCTCACGTGACAGGTCGCTGCTGCGGCGGCCACGCCGGGCCGGGCCCCCGGTCAGCTGTACACGTGCGGGGCGAGGGTGCCCACGAAGTCCAGGTTGCGGTACTTCTCCGCGTAGTCCAGGCCGTAGCCCACCACGAACTCGTTGGGGATGTCCCGCCCGACGTACTTCACGTCGATGTCCACCTTCATGGCCTCCGGCTTGCGCAGCAGGGTGCAGATCTCGACCGAGGCCGGGCCGCGGGACTCCAGGTTGGCCTTGAGCCAGGACAGGGTCAGGCCGGAGTCGATGATGTCCTCGACGATCAGGACGTGCCGGCCCGTGAGGTCCGCGTCGAGGTCCTTGAGGATGCGCACCACGCCGGAGGACTTGGTGCCGGAGCCGTAGGAGGAGACCGCCATGAAGTCCAGCTCCACGTGGGAGTGCAGGGCGCGGGTGAGGTCGGCGACCACCATCACGGCGCCCTTGAGCACAGCGACGATGAGCAGGTCCTTGTCCGCGTAGTCGCGGTCGATCTGGCGGGCCAGGTCCGTGATCGTGTCCTGCACGTCCTCGCGGGACATGAGGACGTGGCTGAGATCGTTCTGGACATCCTGTGCGTCCATGCGCCGCTCCTGGTGAGTGCTCGTGCGGGAATGCCGGGCCGGGCCGCAGTCAGGGACCGGGCAGGCAGGGGATGAGGTCCAGTCTGGCACACGCCCGATGCGCGGCCACCCCGCCGGGCAGCTCCACCGGACCGGCCGACGTGCCCCCCGCGCGGGCGCCCGTCACGAGGGCGTCCACCGCGAGGATCCGTTCGCGGGGCGGGGCCTGCCCTCCCGCGGCGCGGGCGGCGCGCGCGATCACGCGGTGGCGCACGGCGGCG
Source organism: Micrococcus sp. HOU01 (assembly GCF_035609305.1). NCBI lineage: Bacteria > Bacillati > Actinomycetota > Actinomycetes > Micrococcales > Micrococcaceae > Micrococcus > Micrococcus sp. HOU01. Next base: position 115,758 of record NZ_CP141211.1, read on the forward strand.
GGCAGCGCGGCCAGGGCGTCCAGATCCAGGGAGACGACGCGCGGGTCCCGGGCGGGCGGGTCGACGCGCAGCCGGGTGACCTCGGCGCCGGCCCATGCCTCGAGGGCCGCGGCGTCCTCGGCCGCGATGGCCGCGGTGCGCACCAGCCCGGCCCGCACGCCGGGGCCGAGGCCGGCGTCGGGGTCCTCGAGCGCGGGCAGCACGCGGGTGCGGACCCGCGAACGCAGCAGCGCGGGATCGCGGTTGTGCGGGTCCTCGAACCAGGTCAGCCCGGCCCAGCGGCAGATCGTCTCGGTGTCCGCTCGGGTCAGGCCCAGCAGGGGGCGGACGACGGCGGCCCCGCCCGGCAGCGTCCCGCGCGCCGGGATCCCCGCGAGGGACCGCGTGCCGGAGCCGCGTGCGAGCCCGAGGAGGACCTGCTCCGCCTGGTCGTCGGCGGTGTGGGCGGTGAGGACGACGGCGGCGCCCCCCTGCCCCGCGTCCCGGGCGGCGGCGGCGAGGGCCTCCCGGCGGGCACGCCGGGCGTCGGCCTCGGGGCCGTCGCCGGTGCGGGCCACCTCGACCCGCGTGACGGTGACCGGGGTCAGACCGAGGATGCGGGCGACGTCGGCGGCGGCCGCCGCCACGGTGTCGCTGCCCGACTGCAGCCCGTGGTCCACCACGGCCGCGCCGATCGGGCCGAGCCGCGCACCCTCCCGGGTGCCCACCAGGACGGCGCAGGCCACGGCGAGCGCGAGGGAGTCGGCGCCACCGGAGAGGGCGACGAGGCCGCGGGGGCGACTCCCCGCCCGGCCCGGCACGGCATCCGCGCGACAGGACCCGTCGCCCGCCAGGGCCTCCCGCACCGCCGCGACGGCCCGGTGCAGGGGCTCGGGCCAGCGGGTGCGCGGCGGCCAGGCGCCGACCGCGGGCAGGCCGCCGGCCCCGCCCGCCGGCGTCGGCCCCGGGTCCCGCGCCTCAGGCCTGGGCACGGATGCGCGCCACCCACGTCTCGGGGGCGTGGAGCTCGGCCTCGCTCGGCAGCAGCTCGGGGGCGTCCCAGACCACGTTGAACCCGGCCATGCCGAGCTCGGCCACGGCGGCGGCCACGAACCTCTGACCGTCGCGATACTGGGCCATCTTGGCGTCCATGCCCAGCAGGCGGCGGAGCATGCGGTCCAGGGGCGAGCGGCGGTCGCCGCGCTCGTCGAAGCGGCGGCGGATGGTCTTGACGGAGGACACCACGGAGGAGTCGACGCCGTCCATCACCACGTTCGCGTGCCCCTCGAGCAGGGACATCACGGCCGTCAGCCGGGACAGACGCTCCCGGTCCTCCTCGTCCTGGATCGCACCGAGCAGGCCCGGCGCGGGGCGGGCCGGGGCCGCGTCCTGCACGTCGTGTCCGTCCCGCGTCCCGATCCGGCCGGCGTCGGCCTCCCGACCCAGCGGGTTCGCCGCCGCGAGCGCGGTGCGCAGGCGCTCGGGCAGGGACTCGGCCTTCTCGAACAGGCCGACGGTGAGCGCCGTGATCTCGGCCCGCAGGTGCTCGCGCAGCCAGGGCGCGGCCGCGAACTGCACGCGGTGGGTCTGCTCGTGCAGGCACACCCAGAGGCGGAAGTCCGCCGGGTCCACGTTGATCTCCGCGCGCACCTGCGCGACGTTCGGGGCCACGAGCAGCAGGCGTCCGCCGGCGGGGCCGACCGTCGTCCCCCCGGGGCCGGGCAGCGCGATGAACGGGTCGTACTGGCCGAGGATCTTCCCGGACATCCAGGCGAGGATCCCGCCCATCTCCAGGGCGGTGGCGTGCCGGGTGACGCGGGTGGTGGCGGCGGCGTGCTCGCGGGGCCGGGTGTCCCGCAGATGCGCGAACGTGGGGTCCAGCAGCGTGGCGAAGGACTGGGTGGCGGCGCGCGACCAGGTGGGGCGGTCCACCACGAGCACCTGCGAGTCGCGCAGGTCCCGTGCCGCCTCGAGCCCGGTCAGGCGGTGGACGTGCGGCACGGCGGCCTCCGCGGCGGCGCGCAGGCCCTCCGCCTCGCGCGTCGCCTCCCGCGGCGTGAACCGGGGGCCGGCGGCGGCGAGGGACCGTGCGGTCCGTGCCGCGAAGGCCCAGTCCACCGGGTGGGCGACGGCGGGGCCCGGCTCGGCGGGGGCGCCCGGCTCGGCGTCCGCGGCGGCGCGGGGGCGGTCGGTCGCGTGGTCGTCGCTCATGGCTCCATCAGATCACAGGCCCCGGACCTCGGATCAGAGCCCGGCGACGGCGCTGACGGCCTCGTCGACCGCCGCGCGCGCGGGCTCCAGCTTCCACTGCAGATCCGAGCAGATGATGCTGAAGGCGAGGACCCGCCCGGACGTCATGGTGACGGTGCCGGTGAGGGAGACCGTCTGGTCGAGCGTGCCGGTCTTCGCGGCCACGGCCTGCCGCGCGGGGGCATCCGGGAACCGGTCGCCCAGGGTGGAGTCTTCGCCGGGCCGCGGCAGGCCCTCCAGCACGGTGGCCAGGGCGGGCGTGCGGGCCACCTCGGCCACGACGCCGGCCAGCTGGCCCGCACTGACGCGGTTGTCCGGGGACAGGCCCGAGGAGTCCACGAGCGCCATCCCGGCGGTGTCCACGCCGAGGTCCTCGGCGGTGGCCGTCAGCAGCCGCGTGGCGCCCTCGTGGGTGGCCGGCAGGTCCGTGGCGGGCGCGGCCGTGTGGGCCAGGGCCTCGACCACCTGGTTCTCCGAGTGGGCCAGCAGGTACGCGACCTGCTCCCCCACGGACGCGGACTCCACCGCCGCGACGGGGACGGCGGCGAGGACCGTGGCGCGCGGCACCTCGGTGGCCGGGATCGTGTCCCGCAGACCCACCTCGAGGTCGGCGCCGGAGGCGGCCACCGCGTCGTCGAGCGCGGCCTGGAAGGTGAGCGCGGCGAACTGCGCCGGGTCCTCGATGCGGTCCTCCCCGGTGCCGGAGGCCTCACGGCCGCCGTAGGTGGCCAACGGCTGCACCGGCGCGATGTTGCCGCTCTCCGGGATGTCCGACGTCCAGCGCGGGTTCAGGGCCGTGCGGTCCGTGAAGAGGCGCAGGTCCGTGCTGACCACCACCTGCCCGGTGACGCCGTCCTCGACCAGCCCGGCCACGGTCCGCTCCGCGAGGGTGCGCAGGCCCGCGCGGCCGGAGACGGCCTTCGAGTCCGAGGCGCCCGTGCCCAGCAGCACGTCGCCGCCGCCCACGAGCACCAGCTCGGTGGCCGCGCCGTCCGCGGTGGGCTGGGCCACCACGGTGGTCTGCAGGGTCGTCTCAGGACCCAGGGCGGAGACGATGGCCGCGGCGGCGAGCACCTTGAGCGAGGACGCGGGGGCCACGGGCTCGTCCGCGTCCCGCGCGTACAGCACCTCGCCGGTGGCCAGGTCGCGGAACTCGGCGGAGACCGTGCCCGGGGACGTCGCCAGTCCCGGCTCGACGGCGGCCGCCACCTGGGCCGCGGTGGGGCCGGCGGACGGGGACGACGACGTCGGCGCGGCGGTCGTCGACGACGCGGGCGCGCTCGACGGGGCCGTCGGTGCGGTCACGGGCCCGCAGGCGACCAGGACGGCCGCGAGCGCGGCCAGGAGGACGGCGGGGAGCGAGCGGCTCCGGGGGCGTTCCGTGCGTCGATCCCGACGCCCAGCGCGCCCCGTGTCCACCTGTCCCATGCGTCCATCATGACGGACGCCCCCGGTAGGCTGACGGCAGCACCGCCGGTCGGCGCCGCGCCGCCCGGACACCCCACCCTCTGTGCGAAGGAGAGTCATGGCGCACGACGTCACCATCGAGATCCCCGCGGGCTCCCGCGTGAAGTACGAGTTCGACCACGAGACCGGCCGCCTGCGCCTGGACCGTGTGCTCTTCACCTCCATGCAGTACCCCACGCACTACGGCTACTTCGAGAACACCCTCGGCGAGGACGGCGACCCGCTGGACGCCCTCGTGTACCTGCCGGGCTTCGACCTGGTGCCGGGCTGCGTCGTCGAGGCCCGCCCGATCGGCGTGTTCAACATGACCGACGACGGCGGCGGCGACGCCAAGCTGCTGTGCGTCCCGGCGGACAAGCGCTACGACCACATCACCGAGCTCGAGCACGTGGAGGAGTCGCTCAAGCAGGAGATCGAGCACTTCTTCACCCGCTACAAGGACCTGGAGCCGGGCAAGTGGGTCAAGGCCGAGGGCTGGGAGGGCCGCGCGGCGGCCGAGGCCGAGCTCGAGGCCTCCATCCAGCGCTTCAACGCCGAGGGCGAGGAGTCCCCGACCGACGAGCCCCAGGGCCGCGCGGTGGACACCGAGGAGGCGCAGCCGGCCACCGAGGAGGGCGAGGCGACGGACGAGCCCCAGGGCCGCTGATCCCCGCACCGCCCCCGCGCGCGACGCCGGCCGCTCACCCCTCGGGGTGGGCGGCCGGCGTCGTCTGCGGGCTGGCAGAATCGACGACCATGTTCGTGCTCACCATCAACCAGCGGGACACCCTCGACGCCGGCGACCGCGTGGACACGTTCCTGCGCGCCCTCCAGGACGTGCCGGGGCTGGGCGACGCCGTCGTGCTCCCGTTCCAGCGCGCCGTGGGCGACGAGCTGATCGGCGCCGTCGAGGACCCGCGCGTCGCCGTGGACGTGGCGCTGCGCGCCCTGCGGCAGCGCCGCTGGAACGTGGGGGTCGGCGTCGGGACGGTGACGCACGCGGACGGTGCGGCGGGCGTGCCCGCCTCCGGGGACCTGCACGACGCCGGCGGGCCCGGTCTCGCGGCGGCGCGGCGGGCCGTGGAGGCGGCGGCCGTGTCCACCGCGCGGATCCCGTTGGCCGTGCGCGGCCGGGACGAGGAGGCGGCCGCCGAGGCCGAGGCCGTGCTGCGACTCGTCGGGCAGCTCGTGTGGTCCCGGACCGACGCCGAGTGGGCGGTGCTGGACCTGCTGGTGCCCGGGGTGCGCGGCCAGCAGAAGCCGGCGGCCGCCGCGCTCGGGATCACGGCGCAGGCCGTCTCGCAGGCGGTGCAGCGCTCCTACTGGAACGAGGAGCACGCCTGCCGCCCCGCCGCCGCGCGCCTGCTCACGCTGGCGGGGGGCCTAGCGTCGAGGTGATCTCCCAACGCGCAACCCATGACCGCGTGTTTCAGACCCAGCGTGGCGCTTACGGCTCAGCGCCGCTCATTAGGCGATATTACTTGCTCTAAAGCATCCTCCGGTTGGATAAAGACGATTAGAGATAGTTCTCTCAATTGTCAAGTTAAATTTGAATCGGACGACGTTCATTCTAGGCGATTTGATATTGCCTTGTTGATCAGTGAGATATTTAAGTCTCTCGCCCCCTTATAGAAAATTTTAGACTGAAACGCATCAATTCCATAAGCTTCCGCTAGCTTACCAAATACCTCATCGGCAAAGGACGATGAAATAACCCCCACACCCGTCAAATCCACGATGACATACTCTGCACCGGCCCCCAAAATATTTTCAATCCTAATACGAAGTTCGCGGCCTTCGTTTCGAGATCCAATATGGACCTCAACCTCCTCAGCCGGGATCACGTAGGTGCCATCCATGTCCACCCTGGACTCGATATAGGAGCCCGATGTTACCGGCCCGCCCATCGCACGATCAATTACCACAGCACGGCTACAATCCAGGCGCCAGTCCACGACTGTCGAGTGGGCTGTGTCAGAATTCAAGAGGGGGCGATATCCATTATGGTTCAGATCTTGCTTGCCACCTTCCAATAACAATGACCCCTTGCCGGAAGTGATCTCAAGCAAGCCCCCGTTTACTTCAATCGCTCGTCGCAGTCCATGAAGACCATTTCCCTGATTCTCGCGCCCCTTACTCGTGATTCCTTGTTCCATCGCATACTCGATTGCCCTCTCAGCAAAGCACACCCGGCCAGCATCTATCAGACCACTCTCAACCCCGTCGTACATTGCCCGATGAATACCACGGCCAGAATCTGCAACTGATATGACACAGGTCCTGTTCCGTACATGCAGCTGCATCATGGCGAAGCCACAATCGCTCCTGCTGTGCTGAAAAACATTATCCAGAACTTCATATATGCACCAATTTAAGGTGTCCAGAACACCCTCTTCACAAGGAACAAGCTCCTCAATGGAACGCATAAATTGCCTGGTAACGTAGTTTGCCTCCGACTCGGAAGAATATTTCCAAACCTCGTCAGTTGGGTACTCACCGGAGTTATGGGTCGCGCGGGTAACCGGATCGAAAATGCGAACCCGTTTCTGGTTCTTGTGGAGATTGACAACCTGCACCTTGATGTCACGAGTTGTTCTAAGGTTATCGACTGCTGCGGCAAAGTAGGTGCACGCATTGGGGTACGTTGTACGCAGACGCTTAGCGTCGACAACGACTACGTCTCCATCACTCCACGTACCAGCCGCCCGAACGAACTCATCTACATCTTTTAGACTCGCCAAATGGGTCAAGTCGAAATTGTGTACCTGGGACATTACTCCCCCCGCCTCGTGTAGTGGTCGAGCTCACAATGATAGCGCACGCTTGCTATTCATGTGCTTGGGATGTCCGCCCCCGAAATAGTGGGTTAACTTAGCTGAGAGCGCTCTCGGAAATGGGGCACGGCAAGTACTACAAATCCTAGGGCATCTGACCCCGGCACACCCGGGCGTTGGCGAATGCATCCCGATAGTGCTAACGCGGTCATTATTGTTTTTGCAGCCGTCCCAACCACCCGCCGCATTGTGATAATTTCTCCGACCGGCATTTACCGCCGCGCGGCTGCTCACCTTGGCGGGGGGCTGACCCGGCGACCCGGGCCGGCCGCGCCGCTCAGGCCGCGGCCGGCTCCTCAAGGAGCGAGCGCAGCACGGTGGCGAGCCCGTGCTCGTCCACGTGGCCGGTGACCTCGTCCGCGGCGGCCACGACCTCCTCCACGGCCTGGCCCATGGCCACGCCGCGGCCGGCCCAGCGGAGCATCTCGATGTCGTTGCGGCCGTCGCCCACGGCCACCGTGTCCTCGGGGGCCACCTTCAGCACGGTGCGCAGCGCCTCGAGCCCGGAGGCCTTGGTCACGCCCGCCGCGGCGACGTCGAGCCACGCCGTCCAGCCCACGGAGTAGGTCACGCCGGACAGGCCGATGCCCTCCACCGCGCGGCCGAACTCCTCGGCGGAGGAGTCCGTGGAGAACACCACGAGGCGCACGGCCGTGGTGTCCATGAGCTCCTCGAACGTGACGCCCTCCGCGGCCACGCCGAAGGACATGTCCTGGAACCGCTCGGTGGAGCGGAAGGTGCCGTCCGGCAGCTCGAGCGCGTACTTGGCGCTGGGCAGGCGGTGGCGCAGCTGGGTCAGGACCGAGCGCGGGTCGAAGGTGCGCAGGTCCGTGACCTCGTAGCCCTCCTCCAGCTCGGGGTCCAGGCGCAGCGTGACACCGCCGTTGGAGCACACCATGAAGCCGGCGCCGATCCCCAGGGAGCGGGCCACGGGCAGGGTGGCCCCGCGGGAGCGGCCCGTCGCGATGACCACGTGATGCCCGGCGTCCAGCACGGCCCGCACGGCCGCGCGCACGGGCTCATGCAGATGGCCGTCATGGTCCACGATCGTTCCGTCCACGTCCAGGCACACGAGCTTCTTCGTCATGGCCCCCACCCAACCACACGGCCCGGACACGACGGCGACGCGCGGGTGAACGGCGGGGGCGCCGCAGGGGCGCCGCGGAGCACTCGGGCGAGGCGGCCGGCGCCGCCGGGGGACGACGTCGTCCGCTCAGACCAGCTCGAAGCGCTCCATCCCGCCGAGGTAGGGGCGCAACGCGGCGGGCACGGTGACCGAGCCGTCCGCGTTCTGGTGGTTCTCCAGGATCGCCACGATCCAGCGGGTGGTGGCCAGGGTGCCGTTGAGCGTGGCGACCATGCGGGTGCCGCCCTTGGAGCCGTCCTCCGTGCGGACCCGCTCGCGGATGTTGAGGCGGCGGGCCTGGAACGTGGTGCAGTTCGAGGTGGACGTCAGCTCGCGATAGGTGCCCTGCGTGGGGACCCATGCCTCGCAGTCGAACTTGCGGGCGGCGGAGAGGCCGAGGTCGCCGGCGGCGATGTCGATCACGCGGTACGGCACCTCGATGGCGCCCAGCATCCGCTCCTCCCACGCCAGCAGGCGCTCGTGCTCCGCCTCCGCGTCCTCCTGTGCGGCGTAGATGAACATCTCCAGCTTGTTGAACTGGTGCACGCGGATGATGCCGCGGGTGTCCTTGCCCGCCGAGCCCGCCTCACGCCGGTAGCACGTGGACCAGCCTGCGTACCGGACGGGGGCGCTCACGTCCATGATCTCGTCCGCGTGGTAGCCGGCCAGGGCCACCTCGGAGGTGCCCACGAGATACAGGTCGTCGCGCTCCAGGCGGTAGATCTCGTCGTCATGCTCAACGTCGAAGCCGGTGCCCTGCATGGTCTCCGGGCGCACCAGGGTGGGCGGGATGACCGGCACGAAGCCGTTCTCCAGGGCCAAGTCCAGGCCCAGCTGCATCAGGGCGAGCTCGAGTCGCGCGCCCACGCCCTTGAGGAAGCTGAACCGGGCGCCGGACACCTTCGCGCCGCGCTCCATGTCGATCGCCCCGAGCAGCTCGCCGAGCTCGAGGTGGTCGCGCGGCTCGAAGCCCTCGGCGGCGAAGTCGCGCGGGGTGCCGACCTCCTTGAGGACCACGAAGTCGTCCTCGCCGCCGGCCGGGACGCCGTCGACGATCAGGTTCGGGAAGGCGCGCTGCAGCTCCGCGAGGCGGGCCTCGGCGGCGCCGGCGGCCGACTCGGCCTCCTTCACGCGCGCGGCCAGGTCCTTCACCTCGGCCAGCAGGGCCTGCTTCTCCTCGCCCTTCGCCTGGGCGACGCGCTTGCCGAAGGCCTTCTGCTCCGCGCGCAGCTGCTCGAAGCCCGCGATGGACGAGCGGCGGGCCGCGTCCGCCTCGACCACGCGGTCCACGAGGGACGCGTCCTCCCCGCGCGCCTCCTGGGAGACGCGGTACTTCTCGGGCTGCTCGATGAGGTCCTTGACGTCGATCACGTGCGCCAGCCTAGCGGGCGGGGCCGACGCCTAGACTCAGGGCATGACTCCCGAGTGGTGGATGGCGCTGGCCGCCCTGGTGCTCCTGGCCGTGCTGGCCGTCGTCGTGGTGGTGCTGGCGGTGCGCCAGGTCCGCCTCGGCGTGCAGCACCAACGGACGCGTCTCCTGGTGGACGCCCTCGACGCGCGGGTGGGCGGCGTGCAGCGCCGGCTGGAGGAGGTGCCCGGCATCGGCACGGGCCGCCACGAGGTCGCGCTGGTGCTGAACCCCATCAAGACGCACGCGGACCGGGTGCGGCGCGAGCTCGAGCGGCTCGCGGCGGCGGAGGGCCTCGGCGAGGTGCTCGTGCTCGAGACGCAGGAGGACGACCCCGGCACCGCCATGGCGCGGCAGGCCCTCGACGCCGGTGCCCGGCTCGTGATCGCCGCGGGCGGCGACGGCACGGTCCGCACCGTGGCCGAGCAGCTGGCCGGCACCGACGTCGCCCTCGGCGTGGTGCCGCTGGGCACCGGGAACCTGCTGGCCCGCAACCTGGACCTGCCGATCAACGACGTCGAGCAGTGCCTGCGGATCGCCGTGGGGGGCCGGCAGCGGCGCATCGACACCGTGGACGTCCGCTTCACGCACGAGGACGGGCGCGTCACCCGGCAGACCTTCACCGTGATCGGTGGCGCCGGCTACGACGCGGACATCATGGGCGACACCAAGGATGAGCTGAAGGATCTGGCCGGCTGGCTGGCCTACGGCGAGGCCGGCATACGGCACCTGCGCGGCAAGCGGCACGAGGTGACCGTGGCCCTCGACGGCGGTCAGCCCCGCCGGTTCAAGGTGCGCACCGTGATGGTGGCCAACTGCGGGATGCTCACGGGCGGCATCGAGCTGCTGCCCCAGGCCAAGCTCGACGACGGCCTCCTCGACGTCATGGTCCTCTCGCCCCGGCACGCGCTCGACTGGGCGCGGATCGCCGTGAAGACCGTGACCCGGCACCGCAGCTCCGTCCCCGCGATGCACACGGAGCAGGCCCAGCGCGTGAAGGTCGAGTTCGCCGAGCCGATGCCCTCCCAGCTCGACGGCGACGCCACCGGGGTCATCACCGCCCTCGACGCCCGTGTGCAGCCGGACTCGCTCGTCGTGATGCTCGTGGCCGAGGACGACGCCTCCGTGCGCGACGACGGGGTCTCCGCCGCCGCCCCCGTCCCGGAACCGGCCCCGCACATCTGACCCCCCCGTCCCCGCTTTCGTTCGGGAAACGGCGGCTTCCCCAGCGCTTTCGTTCGGGAAACGGGCGCCGGGGCGACGCGCGGACGGGAAGCGCGACGACGGCCCGTCGTCGCGGTGATCGTCCCGTTTCGGCAACGAAAGTCTCTCGAGGCCGCCGTTTCCCGAACGAAAGTGACCCTGGGGCCGCCGTTTCCCGAACGAAAGTGGCCCGGGGGCCGCCGTTTCCCGAACGAAAGTGCGGCACCGCCTCAGCGGGAGCGGAGGGACTCCACCCAGGCGCGGCCGGAGCGGTACGCGGCGTCGGTGAACTCGGCCGGCACCCTCGTGGGCACGGGCTCGGCCTGGGCGTAGGAGCCCAGGAACCGCAGGTCGGGGTACTCCCGGTACAGGGCCGCGAGCGCATCACCCACGCGGGCCTCCGCCAGGTGCCCCTCGAGGTCGAGGGAGAAGAAGTACCGCCCGATGCCCTCGCCGGTCGGCCGGGACTCGATGCGGGAGAGGTTCACCCCGCGCGTGGTGAACTCGGCCAGGATCTGCCCGAGGGCGCCGGGCCGGTCCTCCGGCAGCGGCACCACGAGCGTGGTCTTGTCCGCCCCCGTGGGCGCGGGCAGGGCCGTCGGCCGGGAGAGCAGCACGAAGCGCGTCACGGCGCCCGGCACGTCCTCGATCCGCTCGGCGAGCACCGGCAGCCCGGTCTGCTCGGCCACGAGCGGGGCGCACACGGCGGCGTCGAAGTCGCCCTGGGCCACGAGGCCGGCCCCGGCCGCCGTCGACGGGGCGGGCGTGAACTCCACGCCCGGCAGCGCCGTCTCGGCCCAGCCGCGCACCTGCGCCCAGGCGTGGGGGTGCGTGGTCACGCGCCGCACGTCCTCGATCGCGACGCCGGGCCGGCCCACGAGCACGAAGCTGATGGGCACGTGCACCTCCGCGAGGATCTGCAGCGTCTCCCCGAGGGCGATCTCGTCCACGGTGGCGGAGACGCCGCCCTCCACCGAGTTCTCGATGGGCACGACGGCGCGGTCCACCTCCCCCCTTCGCAGCGCCGCCACGGCGCTCAGCACGGAGCCCGCAGACACGAACTCGGCCTCGGCCGGGTCCGCCACCTTGCGCAGGGCGGCCTCGGTGAAGGTGCCGGCCGGGCCGAGGAAGGCGTAGCGCAGGCGCGACGGCGTCGCGTCAGCGGAGTCCGTCCCCGTCACTTGACGGTGGGCTCGGCGTCGCCGTCGGCCTCCATCGGCTTGCCGGCCTCGAGCCACGCGCCGGAGCCGCCGGCCACGTTGATGGCCGAGTAGCCGCGGCCGGTCATGAACTCGGCGGCGCGGGCGGAGCGGCCGCCGGTGCGGCAGATCAGGTAGTAGTCCGTGTCCGGGTCCAGCTCCTCGAGCCGGTCCGGCAGCTGGCCCAGCGGGATGTGCTGGGCGCCGGCGGCGCGGCCCAGGGCCCACTCGTCGTCCTCGCGGACGTCCAGGATGGCCGCATCGGCGGGGATCTCGTTCACATCGACGGTCTCGAAGGCGCTCATGGCTTCAGCGTAGCCACCCGCCCGGACGTCCCAGGAAGGCCCCGCCGTCCATGACCCGGCCCACGCCCGTTAGGCTCGGCCGCATGCAGACCTCCGACGCCGCACCCGCCGCCGACGACGACCGCACCCCCTCCGCCCCCGGCCCGGCCCGGCTCCTGGACCGCTCGGCCGTGCGCCTGCGGGAGGACCTCGCCGCCGGGGCGCTGAGCGCCCGGGAGGTCACGGAGGCGGCCCTCGCCGCGGCCCAGGCCCACGCGGACCTCGGCGCGTTCGCCCTCCTCGACGCCGAGGGCGCCCGGACCCGTGCGGCCGAGCTGGACGCGGCCCACCCGCGCGTCGCACCCCGGGCCGTGCCCGGTCCGCGCACCTCCCCCGCCCCGGACGACGACGGCGCCCCCGCCTCCCTGCACGGCCTTCCGCTGGCGTACAAGGACCTGATCGACGTGCGCGGGATGCCCACGCGGTTCGGCTCCGCCCTGCTGGCCGATGCGCCGCCGGCCGCGCAGGACAACCCGCTCGCGCTCCGCCTGCGCGCGGCCGGCACGGTCACCCTCGGCAAGACGACCGTGCCCGAGTTCGGCCTGGACTCCTACTCGGAGAACCTCGTCACGGCGCCGGCCCGCAACCCCCTGGACCCCGCCCGCACCGCGGGTGGCTCCTCGGGCGGGGCCGCGGCCGCCGTCGCCGCGGGGATCCTGCCGTTCGCCCCGGGCTCGGACGGGGGCGGGTCCATCCGCATCCCCGCCGCCGCGTGCGGGCTCGTGGGCCTCAAGCCCGGCCGCGGGGAGCTGCCGATGGACGAGCACGCGGACACGGTCCGCAACCTCACGGTGTCGGGCCCGCTGGCCCACACGGTCGAGGACGCCGCCCTGCTCTACGACGTGCTGCTCTCCCCCGAGGGCCTGCCCGGCCGCGTGCTGCCGGACCTGCGCCGCACCGTGGAGACCGCGCGGGCCGGGGGCGCCGTCGACGTCCGCTGGATCGGCGTCACCACGGCCTCGCCCTTCACCTCCGACCTCGAGATCTCCCTGGCCCGGCCCGCCCTCACCGCCCTGACGAAGGCCGCCGCCGCCCTGGACGCGGGCGGCCACGCGGTCGAGGACCTCTCCCCCTACTACGGCGAGGACTACCACCGGGACTTCCGCACGGTGTGGACCGCAGGACTGCTCCGGGCGCCGCTGCCGGAGGACGCCGAGGCCCACGTGGGCGCGGTGGCCGCGCACTTCCTGCGCACGGCCCGGGCCGCAGGGCGCGCCGAGCTCGACGACGCCGCCCACCGGCTCGAGGAGTGGGCGCGCGGGGTGCGGGCGCAGTTCGCCGCCGTCGACGTGGTGATGACCCCGGTGCTGGCCACCGCGCCCCCGCCGGTCGGCCACTTCCTGGCGATGGAGCCCGAGGCCAACTACGAGGCGCAGTGCGCGTTCACGCCCTACACCTCGATGGTCAACGTGCTCGGCCTGCCCGCGGTCGCGGTGCCCGTGCTCCGGGACGAGCGGGGCCTGAACTGGTCCGTCCAGCTCATCGGCCGACCCGGCACGTCCGCGCCCCTGCTCGCCCTGGCCGCGCACCTCGAACTGCTGCTGGCCGGCTGAGCCGGCCGGTCAGGTCGAGGTGTAGTCGCCCAGGGAGATGCCGGCGATCACCAGGATCACGAGGAACACGACGGCGAGCAGCAGCAGGGCGAGGGACACGTAGTTCATCACGAGGCCGGCGATCGCCATGCCGCGGCCGTGGGGCTCGCGCTTGAGGCCCAGATGGCCGAGGACCACGCCCACGATCGGCGGGAGGAGGAACGTGAACCCGCCCACCACGGAGATGATGCCGAGGATCATGGACGCCACCGAGCGGCCGACGCCCTCGGTCTGGCCGGGCTGCAGCGGGGCTCCGAAGCCGTAGCCGGGCGTGCCCTGCCCGTAGCCGTAGGCGGGGACGGTGTTCGCGTCCTGGCCGTAGCCGTACGGCTGCCCGTAGGCGGGGCGGGTCTGCCCCTCCTGCTCGGCGTACGAGGGGGCCCGGTCCCAGGCGGCGCGGTCGGCGTCGCCGGCCGGGGCGTCGGGCCAGCCGGCGGCGGAGGAGCCGGTGCCGGAGGAGCCCGCACCGGCCTCGGACCCGTACCAGCTCGGCCGGGCGGCCTCGCGGCGCGGGTCGTGGGAGGAGTGGGGGTCGGTCATGACGGTCCTTCCGGTTCGGGGCGTCGCGGCCCGGTGCCGAGTCTAGGCGGTGCCCCCGGACCCGGCCCGGACCCGCACCCCCTGTTCCACGGCCGGCCTCGCCCGGGCCGGCCCACCGCCTTGAGGTGCCCGGAGAACCCGCCGGGGGTCCGCCCCTCCAGGCGGGACGAGGTGAGCACGCGGGTGGTGTCGGTGGCGATCACGCGCACCCGGCGGCCGTCACCGCCGTCGCGCTCCCCCGCCAGGGCCCGCACCGCCGCGGCCAGGCCGACGTCCTCGTGCTCGGCCACCGGCGGGAACCCGCCCACGGCCTCGTACAGCGACCACGGCAGCCCCAGGTTCGCCCCGTGCACGTGCGCGTGCCCCTCCTCGTGCCGGTAGCCGCGGAGCCAGGCCTGCCGCAGCGGCCCCTGGCGCACGTCCACCGTGCCCAGCACGAGCGCCTCGTCGCGGCCGGCGGCCACGGTCTGCGCCAGCAGCCAGTCGGCGGGGACGCGGCTGTCCGCGTCGGTGGAGGCGAGCCAGAGGCGCTCGGCGGGCACGTCGGGGAACAGCGCGCGGGCCCGGCGCGCACCCTCCGCGCGGGCCCGCCCGACGCCGGCCTGCCCGGCGGTCGGCTCCCCCAGTTCGAGGACGTGGATGCGCGGGTCGGCGGCGCGGGCCTCGAGGGCGGCGGCCACCGTGGCGTCGTCGCAGCGGTCCGCGGCGACCACGACCGCGGCCGTGCCCTGCGCGTGGTGCTCCTCCCAGCGGTCCAGGGCGGCGGTGAGGGCCGCGAGCGCGGCCGGCAGCCGCTCCTGCTCGTCCTTGGCGGGCACCACGACGACGGCGTGGGTCGCGGCGGCGGCCCGCACGTGGAGGCTGAGCCGGAAGTCGTCCTCCACGAGCTCGGTGCGCAGCCGCCAGCGCGGGTCGGCGGCGACGCGCGCGTGCACGGCGTCCCCGTCCAGCGGCCAGCCCTCGATGGGGTGGCGCCAGTGGCACAGCAGCAGCTCGCCGCCGGGGGCGAGCGCGGCGTCGGCGTCGTCGATCAGCGCGTCGAGCTCCTCGGGCTGCAGGAAGTAGCCGATCTCGGAGGCGATCACGAGGTCCGCGCCGGCGACGTCGGCCGGCCAGTCCGCGGGCAGCACGGCTCGGCGCACCTCGGCGTGCGGCGCGCCGGCCAGCCGGGCGGCGGCGCGCTCGACGGCGGTGGAGGACGCCTCGAGGCCGACCACGCGGTCCGCGCGCGCGGCCACGTCCGCGGTGAGCACGCCGATGGACGCGCCCGCCTCGACCACGGTCCCGTAGCGGGGCCGGGGCAGGGCGGCGAGGGTGAGCGCCCGCTTGCGGGCCTCGTAGGACGAGCTGAGGTAGCGCCACGGGTCCTCCTGGGCCCGGTAGAGCCGATCGAAGACGGCGGCGGCCCGGTGGGCGTCGGCGTCGTCGGGGCCGGAGACGCGGTGGGCCTCGAACGGGCGCTCGTGGTGGGCGAGCACGGCGGGGCCCAGGATCGCCTCGTCGCCGGGCGCGGCGGAGAGGGGCCGGACCTGGGAGGCGTGCGCGTCGAGGGCGGCACGGCGGGCGGCACGGTCGTCGTCGGTGAGCGGCAGCCGTCGGTAGCGGCGGGCGGGCAGGTCGGCCGGGTCGGCCCAGTGCCAGAACCAGATGGGGAAGGCGTAGAGCGGCAGGTCGCACTCGCCCGCGACCGCGCCGACGGCCCGGCCCACGGCCTCGTGGTCCGCGTGGCCGTCGCCCGGGTCGTGGGAGGCGAGCACGGCGGGGCCGGGGTGGGCGTCGAGGGCCGCGGCGACGGCGTCGCGCACGGCGTCCTCGTGCTCGGCCACGCCGGAGTCGGGCAGGGCCAGGGACGCCCACGTCAGCCGGTCCCGCGCCGGGGCGCCGGGGCCCGCGGAGGCGGGCAGGCCGGCGGCGAGGGCGTCGAGGGCGTGCTCCATCTCGTCCCGGCGCAGCCGGACCAGGTCCGCGGGCGTGTGCGTGAGCGAGTGCGGGTGGGAGGCCTCGCCGGCGGTGGCGACCAGCACGTGCACGCGTGCCCCGCCGCGCAGGGCGGAGCGGATCAGGCCGGTGGCGGCGAGGGTCTCGTCGTCCGGGTGCGCCACGGCCACGAGCAGCAGCGTCTGCGCGTCCCAGACGGGCAGGCGCAGCTCCGGCAGCTCGCCGACGCCGCCCTCGGCCCAGGCCGCCTCGGACGTGCCGTCGTCGGTGTGGGAGAAGCTCACCACGTCCAGCCGCCGTCGGTCTCGCCGGTCAGGAGCGCGGCGCCCAGCCGGGCGTCGTCGCGGTGTCCGTGGTGCTGGCGCAGGTAGACCTGCAGGTCGGCGACGGCGCGGGCGTGCGCGGCGCTGCCGGTGAGCGGGCCGGGGCCGGTGGCCTGCCCGACGACGTCCATCACCTCGGTGCACAGCTGCGCCACGGTGCCGCGGATCCGGTCGGCCTCGACCATGCCGCGGCCGTGGTCCAAGCGGCCGGCGTCCACGTCGTCGGCGGCACGGGCGAGCAGGGCGGCCATCGCATGGAGCAGCCGGTCGACGCGGCCGAGCGCCGCCTGGCCGATCTGGTCCGGGCCCGGTCCGCGGCCCTCGGCCTCGGCGGCCGCGCGGGCGGCGGTGGCGTTCCGCAGGGTGCGGGCGATGCCGACGGCGCCGCCGAACCACACCGCCGCCACGCCGATGCCGCCCCATGCGAAGCCGGGCCGGCGCAGGTACCACTCGGCGCCGCCGACGGCGCTGCCGGGGACGGCGTCGAAGGCCAGGCCCACCGTGCGGATCGGGGCGAGGCCGAGCGCGGGCCAGGCCGAGTCGGTCTCGGCGACGCCGGGGTGGGACAGGTCCACGAGCACGGCGCGGCGGGTGCCGTCCGCCTCCCGGCCGGTCACGACGGCGGCCGCGCACCGGTCCGCGAGCGAGCACCACGGCTTCTCGCCGTCGAGCAGCCAGGCGGTGTCGGGGCCGTCCGGGACGGGGCGCAGGGCGGGGGTGCGGCCGCCGGACTCGGAGGCGTAGACGCCGAGCAGCCCGGCCGGGGCGGGGACGCCGGCCTGGGACAGGATCGAGAGCGCGTCCAGATGGGGCTCGAGCACGCGGGCGGCCGAGAGGTCCTGCGCGGCGACGGAGGCGAGCAGCTCCCACTGCTCCCGGGTGCGCCCCGCGCCGGTCAGCGGCAGGTCGAGCGGGGCGGCGTCGTCGCCGGACACGGCGCCGGACGCCGCACGGAGCAGCTCGACCATCGCGTCGACGTCCCCGTCGCAGGCCGCGGCGGCCGCGAGGAGGGCCTGCTCGGCCGGGCGGTCCACGGCTCCACCCGGGACGAGACGGACGGGCTCGGGCTGGGCCATGGGTGGGGACCTCCTCGTCGACGGCGCCCGGGCCGGTGCGCCCCGGGGTCGAGGATTCACCGTAGTCAGCACGGGCACGGCGGGGAATGGCCGGTGCGCCGGGGGCGAAGCGGCCCGCTCTTTCTTGACATGTTCCAGAGAACCGGATGGGATCGACTGGCATGGAGACCACGACGCGGGACGAGGACGAGCGCACGCTGCTGCGCGGCGTCGGCCTGCGCGTGACCCGGCCCCGCCTGGCGGTGCTGACCGCCCTCGCCGACCACCCCCACGCGGACGCGTCCACCGTGCTGGCCGCCGTGCGTCGGGCCCTGCCCGGCACCTCGCACCAGGCCGTCTACGACTGCCTCCACGCGCTCACCGAGGCCGGGCTCGTGCGCTCCCTGCAGCCCGCCGGCTCCCCGGCCCGCTACGAGATCTGCACGGGCGACAACCACCACCACCTCGTGTGCCGCGGCTGCGGCACGGTCGTGGACGTGCCGTGCCGCACCGGCTCCGCCCCGTGCCTCGACGCCCCCGAGGGCCACGGCTTCGCGGTCGACGAGGCCGAGGTCTACTACTGGGGGCTGTGCGCCGGCTGCCGGGAGTGACCGCCGGCGTCGCCCCGGTGGGCCGCGCGTCTTCCCCCGTCCGCCCGCCCGTGCCAAGGTGTGGCACATGACCGAGAACACCGCCGCCCTGCCCGCCGCCGAGCGTCCCGGCACCCCCGCCCTGCCGCAGGACCTGATCGACGTCGACGCCCTCCTGGAGGCGTACCACACCGGTCACCCGGACGTGACGGACCCGGCGCAGAAGGTCGTGTTCGGCACCTCCGGCCACCGCGGCTCCGCGTTCACGACCTCGTTCAACGACGACCACATCGCCGCCATCACGCAGGCCGTGGTCGAGTACCGCGCGCACCACGGGATCACGGGGCCGGTCCTCGTCGGCAAGGACACGCACGCCCTGTCCGGGCCCGCGCAGGACACCGCCGTCGAGGTGCTGCTGGGCAACGACGTCGAGGTGCTCGTCGACTCCCGCGGCGGCTACACGCCCACCCCCGCCGTCTCCCACGCGATCCTGCACCTGAACGCCGGGCGCGAGCTGTCGCCGTCGGGCTTCGCGGTGGACGGGGACAACGCCGGCCTCGTGGACGGCCTCGTGATCACCCCCTCGCACAACCCGCCCGCGGACGGCGGCTTCAAGTACAACCCACCCCACGGCGGCCCCGCGGACACCGAGGCGACCACGTGGATCGCCGACCGCGCCAACGAGCTGCTCGCCGCCGGGCTGGCGGGCGTGCACCGGGTGGCGAGCGCCGACGTCGCCGGCCACGCGAAGCTGGGCGGCTTCGACTTCCTGGACCGGTACGTGTCCGATCTGCCGCAGGTGATCGACGTGGAGGCGATCCGCGAGGCGGGCGTGCGCATCGGCGCCGACCCCATGGGCGGGGCGTCCGTGGCGTACTGGGGCGAGATCGCCGACCGCCACGGGCTGGATCTGACCGTGGTGAACCCGGAGGTGGACCCGCGGTTCGGGTTCATGACCCTGGACTGGGACGGCAAGATCCGCATGGACTGCTCGTCGCCGAACGCGATGGCCTCGCTGATCGAGCGGATGACCCCGGACGCGGACGGGCAGGCGCCCTTCGACGTCGCCACCGGCAACGACGCCGACGCGGACCGGCACGGGATCGTCACCCCCGACGGCGGGCTGATGAACCCGAACCACTACCTCGCCGTGGCCATCGACTACCTGTACCGCCACCGCCAGCAGTGGCCCCAGAGCGCGGGCGTGGGCAAGACCCTGGTGAGCTCCTCGATGATCGACCGCGTGGCCGGGGACCTGGGCCGCGAGCTCGTGGAGGTGCCGGTGGGCTTCAAGTGGTTCGTGCCGGGCCTGCTGACGGGCACCGGCGTGTTCGGCGGCGAGGAGTCCGCGGGCGCGTCCTTCGTGCAGTTCGACGGCAGCCCGTGGTCCACCGACAAGGACGGGCTGCTGCTGTGCCTGCTGGCCGCGGAGATCATCGCCGCGACGGGCCAGTCCCCGTCCGAGCGGTACCGCGACCTCGTCGCCCTGCACGGCGACCCGGCGTACGCGCGCATCGACGCCCCCGCGACCGCCGAGCAGAAGGCGAAGCTGAAGACCCTCTCCCCCGACGACGTCCCCGTGACCGAGCTGGCCGGCGAGACCATCCTCGCGACGCTGACCAACGCCCCGGGCAACGACGCCCCGATCGGCGGGCTCAAGGTGGTCACGCAGCACGCGTGGTTCGCGGCGCGGCCCTCCGGCACCGAGGACGTCTACAAGATCTACGCGGAGTCCTTCCGCGGCCCCGAGCACCTGACGCAGGTGCAGGCGGAGGCGCAGCGGCTGGTGGACGCGGTCATCGGCTGACCCCCGCCCCATCTCCCCTCCCCCCGTCCGCTTTCGTTCGGGAAACGGCGGCGTGTCGCACCGCTTTCGTTCGGGAAATGGCGGGGCGCGTGCGCCGTTTCCCGAACGAAAACGCCGTGGCGCCCGTCGGGGCGGCACCAGCGGCCGGAGGACGACGACGGCGCCCCGCCCTGCCGCCGCACAGGGCGGCTCGGTAGCGTGGCCGACATGAGCACGCAGCCCCCCGGTCTGACTACCGGCTCCCCCGACACCCCCGACGACGATCCCGTCCGCGAGCCGTTGCCCACCGAGGCCCTGCCGATCGCGCCGGCCGGGCCCCGACCCGAGGAGCCGCGGGCCGCCGTCGAGCGGCTGCGCGCCGCCGCCCGCTCCCGCGCCGCCCACCCGCGCGCGGTGCGGGTGCGCCAGCTCAAGGGCCTGAAGCGGATGCTGACCGAGCACACGGACCGGTTCGTCGCGGCGCTCGGCACGGACCTGGGCAAGCCGGCCACCGAGGCGCTGATCACGGAGATCGTCTCGGTGCGCTCCGAGGTGGACCACGCGCTGCTGCATCTGACCGACTGGATGGAACCGCGGCCCGTGAAGCTGCCGCTGGCCCTGCGGCCCGCGAGCGCGGAGGTCAGGCCGCGGCCCAAGGGTCTCGTGCTGGTCATCGGCGCGTGGAACTACCCGGTGCAGCTCGCGCTCGCCCCGGTCGTGGGTGCGCTGGCGGCCGGCAACACGGTGGTGCTCAGCCCGTCGGAGAAGGCCCCGGCCACGGCGGCGGCGCTGCAGGAGCTGGTGCCGCAGTACCTGGACTCCGCGCTGGTCTCCGTGGTGGCGGGCGGCAAGGAGTGCAACACCGCGCTGCTGGCGGAGCCGTGGGACCACATCCTCTACACCGGCGGGGAGCGCGTGGGCCGGATCGTCTACGAGGCGGCGGCGAAGACCCTCTCCCCCGTGACGCTCGAGCTGGGAGGCAAGTCGCCGGCGGTGGTGACGCCGTCGCGGAACACGGGCGCGATGGCCCGCCGCATCGCATGGGCGAAGTTCACCAACGCGGGCCAGACGTGCGTGGCCCCGGACTACGTGCTGGCCGTCGGCGAGGCCGCGCTGCGCCAGGTGACCGCCGAGATCCCCGCCGCCCTGCGCGAGTTCTACGGCGACGACCCCCGCGCGTCGAAGGACTACGGCCGGCTCATCTCCGCCGAGCACGCGGAGCGGCTGCGGGAGATGCTCCAGGCGGACCTCGACGCCGGCGCCGAGCTGCTCGTCGGCGGCGACGTGGATGTGGCGGCGCGGTACATGGCGCCGACCGTGGTGACGGGCGTCAAACCGGACGGCGCGCTCATGCAGGAGGAGCTGTTCGGCCCGATCCTGCCCGTGCTGACCGTGGACACCTTCCAGGACGCCCTGGACTTCATCGCGGAGCGCCCGCACCCGCTGGCCGCCTACCTGTTCACGGACCGGCCGAGCTACCACCGGGCGTTCGACGAGCAGGTGCAGGCCGGTGGCCTCGGCTACGACGTCGGCCTGCTGCACGCCGGCATCGCGACGCTGCCGTTCGGCGGGATCGGCGCGTCCGGGATGGGCGCGTACCACGGCATCCACGGGTTCGAGACGTTCTCCCACCTGCGCCCGTCCATCACGAAGTCGGACCAGGTGGACACGCTCAAGACCGCGTACCCGCCGTACGGGCGGATGAAGCGGGCGCTGCTGCCGAAGATGCTCTGAGGGGTGGGGGTCAGCGCTGCGGCCAGAAGCCGCGGCGGTCGTAGACCTCCGCGAGGACGTCGGCGCGGTCGGTCATGACGCCGTCGACGCCGAGGTCGAGCAGGCGCTCGATCTCCGCGGGCTCGTCCACGACCCACACGTGCACCGGCAGGCCCGCCGCGTGGCACCGCCGCACGAAGTCGGCGGTGGCCACGGGCACGCGGCCGTGCCGGACGGGCACCTGCACGCAGTCGACGTCGAGGGCGTACCGGCGCAGCCAGCGGGTCAGTCCCAGCGGACCCAGCGTCACGAGCGCCGCGATGGCGGCCGCCCCGCCCGACGTCGCCACCCGCGCCGGCCCGTACGCCCGCTCGGGGTGGCCGAGGCGGGCGAGGGCGCGCCGGAAGAGGCGGCGCCGCGAGTCGTGGAATGAGGCGACGAGCACGCGGTCCCAGGCGCCGTGCTCGGCGAGGATGCGGGCCAGGGCCGGGGCCGACGCGCGGTCCTTGAGGTCCACGTTGAGGCGGGCTCCGGGGAGTGCCGTGAGCAGCTCGGTGAAGTGCAGCAGCGGCTCCCCGCCGACCGTGACGTCCGCCAGCCGCTCCCACGTGTGGTCGCGCAGCCGCCCGCGGCCCGTGCTGACGCGGTCCAGGGTCTCGTCGTGGAACACGACGAGCTCGCCGTCCGCCGTGGTGCGCACATCCAGCTCGAGGTAGGTGAACCCGGCCTCCCAGGCCGCGCGGAACGCGGCCAGGGAGTTCTCCCGGTCGACGGCGGCGCCCCGGTGCGCGAACCCCAGCGGGTGGCCGCGACGGGCGGGGACGGAGTCGGTGAGGTAGGCGGGGGCGGGACGGGGCGAGGTCGGACGCACGGGATCACCGTAGCGGGGACGGGCGGCGGGGTGCCCGCTTCCGCAGCCGGGAACGCGAGAGGTCGGAATGAGCGTCAGATCGGCCCTCATTCCGACCACTCACGTGACAGGTGGGGCCGACGCGCCCGCCCTCAGTCCTCGACCGGGAGCTCCAGCATGGGACGGTGCTCGTAGAAGGTCTGCAGCACCACGGTGGTCCGGGTGGACACCGACGCCGTCTGGCGGATCTCCGTCACCAGCGCCTCGAGCTCCCGCGGGGAGCCGACGCGGACGAAGAGCATGTACGCGGCGTCGCCGGCCACGGAGTGGCATGCCTCGATCGCCGCGATGGACTCGAGGAGCTCGGGGGCGTCGTCGGGCTGGCGCGGGTCCAGCGGGCTGATCTCGATGAACGCGGAGAGCGGCCTGCCCACGGCCTCGGGGTCGAGCAGCGCACGGTAGCCCGTGATCACGCCCGTGCTCTCGAGCCGGCGCAGGCGCGCCTGCACCGCGGAGGTCGAGAGGCCGACCCGCTCGGAGAGCTGGGCGAGCGTGGCGCGCGGGTCATGGGAGACGGCGGCCGCGAGCCGCGCGTCGACAGGGTTGTCCATGCGCCGCACGCTATCAGCCGGCCCCGGCCGCCGGGTTGACAGCCCCGTGCCCTCATGGAACCCTTCCGGCAAGTGATCCGCCTCACCGGATATTTTCCGGCGATTCGACCTCAGGAGGGTTCCATGTCCACCACTCTGCAGCCCGCCCGGACCGACGTCGTCGTTCCGGAGACCCCGGCCGACGCGCGCACCGTCGAGACCCACCCGGCCTGGCTCCGCCTCAAGGCCGCCGCCACCGCCCTCCAGCCCCTGCAGGTCAAGGACGGCTCCATCCCGGACCCCGCGGACCACGCCGCCGCGCGTGAGCACGTGGAGACCATCGTCGCCGCCGTCGAGGAGCTCGCCCCGCTCTTCCCGCACGACGCCGCCTACCTCGCCACCCTGCCCCGCGACTTCGCCCGCTGGGCCGACGGCGGCTTCGCCGAGCCCGACTTCCTGGACTCCCTCGTCGCCTTCCAGCCGCAGGACCACCGTGTCGACGGCGTCCGGCACCTCGTGGTCTTCCCGATGTACACGCAGAACGGCTCCCCCGACCGGCACGTGGAGGCCCTCGTCGTCGAGACCATCTGGCCCGAGTTCATCGCCGCACTGGAGGCCGGCGACTACGGCAACCGCCTCTTCCTCTCCCTGCGCCTGATCGACTTCACCCCCGGCTACGACACGAACTCCGCCGTGCTCTTCCCCGAGACCGTGGCCATGCGCGAGATCCCCACCTTCACGTGGGGCGCCATCTTCCAGGACCGCGAGGCCGCCCGCTTCCGCCGGGTCGTCACCGCCGCCGCCGAGGTCACCCAGCTCGAGCTCCCGGCCGAGCTCGCCGAACTGCTCTCCAGCCAGGAGCTCGCCGAGGGCACCTTCGTGATGTGGGACCTCATCCACGACCGCACGCACATGCGCGGCGACCTGCCCTTCGACCCGTTCATGATCAAGCAGCGCATGCCCTTCTTCCTCTACACGCTCGAGGAGATGCGCTGCGACATGACCGCCTTCCGCGAGTGCGTGGCGATCGAGCGCCGCCTCACGGCGCGCGCCGCCGCCGGTGAGCAGCTCACCGCGCTCGAGGAGCAGACCCGCCGCCACGCCGGGCTCGTGCAGCACGCCGTCCTCTTCGACCGCGTCTTCCGCTTCGCCCTCACCGGCTCCCGCGTCCGCAACTACGACGGCCTCGGCGGCCAGCTGCTCTTCGCCTGGCTGCACCGCAAGGACGTGATCCAGTGGCGCGACGTCGAGCTCAGCGTGGACTGGGACCGGCTCGCCGACGCCGTCGTCGAGCTGGGCGACGCCATCGACACGCTCTACTGGGAGTCCATCGACCGCCCCAAGACCGTGCACTGGCTCCAGGCCTACGAGCTCGTCGCCTCCGTGGTCACCCCGCACCCGGCCTCCGTGTGGGCGCAGGGCCTGCCGCGCGAGGTGCTCGCCGGTCCGCCCAAGGGCTACACCGACCTCGTGCTCGACGACGAGTTCCCGCTGTCCATGTTCTTCGAGGCCCTCGAGAAGAAGATGCGCGGCGTCATCGAGTCCACCGCCGGGATCCGCGGCACGGACGCCTGACCCGTGGCCGCCCTGACCGACCGCGCCGTCCTGATCGCGGGCGCCACGAGCGCCTCGGGCCGGGCCGTCACGCGCACGCTCCTCGACGCCGGCGCGCACGTCGTCGCGACCGGGCGCGACGCCGCGAAGCTCGCCCCCCTCGCCGCACTCGGCGCCGAGACCGCGGCCCTGGACCTCACGGACGAGGCCGCCGTCCGCGGCCTCGTCGAGGACCTGCACGCCCGCGGCACCCGGATCGACGGCCTGCTCCACCTGGTGGGCGGCTGGCGCGGCGGCGGGGGCCTCGCCGGCCAGTCCGAGGAGGACTACCGCGCCCTCGAGGCCTCGTTCACGGCGCTGCGGCACGTGAGCCGGGCCCTCGACGACGACCTGCGGGCCTCGTCCGCCGGTCGCCTCGCGATCGTCTCGTCCACGGCGGTGACCCGGCCGCTCGCCGGCGGCGCGAACTACACCGCGGTGAAGGCGGCGAGCGAGGCATGGACCCGCGCGGTGGCCCAGGGCTGGGCCAAGGCCGCCCGGGACGCGGAGGCGCCGCTGCGCTCGGCGGCCGTCGTGTTCCGCGTGAAGTCCCTCGCCGGGCTCGAGGAACGGCTGGCCGAGGAGTGCGCGCGACTGTGGAAGGCTGAGGCGGGCGCGCTGAACGACGCCGTCCTCACGCTCCAGGAGAAGGGAACGTAACTGACATGCAGAGGATCCACGATCCGCAGGAGCGGGGCTTCGCCTCGGACAACTACTCCGGCGTCCACCCGGAGGTGCTCGCGGCGATCGCCGAGGCCAACGGGGGCCACCAGGTCGCCTACGGCGAGGACGTGTACACGGCCCGCCTCCAGGAGGTCGTGGCCCAGCACTTCGGCGAGGACGCCACCGTGTGGCCGATGTTCAACGGCACCGGGGCGAACGTCGTCGGGCTCCAGGCCATGCTGCCCCGCTGGGGCGCGGTGATCTGCGCGGACACCGCGCACATCCACGTGGACGAGGGCGGCGCGCCCGAGAAGTCCGCCGGCATCAAGCTGCTGCCCGTGGCCACCGACGACGGCAAGCTCACCCCCGAGCTGATCGCCGCCGAGGCGTGGGGCTGGGGCGACGAGCACCGTGCCCAGCCCCTGGTCGTCTACCTCACCCAGTCCACCGAGCTCGGCACGGTCTACACCCCGGAGGAGGTCAAGGCCATCACGGACTACGCCCACGAGCACGGGATGCGCGTCTACATGGACGGCGCCCGCATCGCCAATGCCGCGGCCTCCCTGGGCCTGCCGCTGCGCGCCTTCACCACCGACGTCGGCGTGGACGTGCTCTCCCTCGGCGGCACCAAGAACGGGGCGCTGCTGGCCGAGGCCGTCGTCGTGCTCGACCCGGACGCCGCGGACGGCCTCGTGTACCTGCGCAAGAACCAGATGCAGCTGGCCTCGAAGATGCGCTTCATCTCGGCGCAGCTGCTCGCCCTGTTCGACGGCGACCTGTACCTGCGCTCCGCCCGCCACGCCAACGCCATGGCCGCCCGGCTGCGCGCCGGCATCGAGGCGGGGGTCGCCGACGGCTCGCTGGCCGGCGTCGAGTTCACGCAGGCCACGGACGCCAACGCCGTGTTCGCCGTCCTGCCCGAGGGCGTGGCCGACCGGCTGCGCGCCCGCTTCCGGTTCTACGACTGGGACGCGGCGCGCCGCGAGGTGCGCTGGGTGTGCGGCTTCGACACGACCGAGGAGGACGTGGACGCGTTCACGGCGGCGCTGCGCGCCGAACTCGTCCCCGCCGTCTGACGGACGCGCCCGGCCGGGATACCCTTCTACCACCGTGCAGCAGGGTGGGACGCCGCGGCCTTCGACGCGCGTCCGACCGCTCCTCCACCGAAAGGCCACCGTGGACACCAGCGCACCCCGGACGTCCCCGTCGACGCCGCCCGCCTCCGCCGCCCACATCACCCCCGAGGGCGGCTCCCTGCGGCGCACCCTCAAATCCCGGCACCTGACGATGATCGCGATGGGCGGCGCCATCGGCACGGGCCTGTTCGTGGCCTCGGGCAACACCATCGCGACCGCCGGCCCCGGTGGCGCCCTTGCGGCCTACGTGGCCATCGGCTTCATGGTGTTCCTGCTGATGCAGTCGCTCGGCGAGATGTCCACGTACCTGCCGGTCTCCGGCGCGTTCGAGGAGTACTCGACCCGCTTCGTGAGCCCCTCGTTCGGCTTCGCCATCGGCTGGAACTACTGGTACAACTGGGCGATCACGGTGGCCGCCGAGCTCGTCGCGGCGGCCCTGATCATGCGGTACTGGCTCCCGGACGTGCCCTCGTGGATCTGGTCCGCGACCTTCCTCGTGCTGCTCTTCGGCCTCAACGCCCTCTCCACGCGCGCCTACGGCGAGAGCGAGTTCTGGTTCTCGCTCATCAAAGTCGCCACCGTGGTGATCTTCCTGGTGCTCGGCGTCCTGATGATCGTCGGCATCCTCGGCGGCTCCTCCCCCGGCTTCCACAACTGGACGGACGGCGAGGCCCCCTTCGTGGGCGGCGGCGCCGGCATCCTGGCGATCTTCATGGTGGCCGGCTTCTCCTTCCAGGGCACCGAGCTGGTCGGCGTGGCCGCGGGCGAGGCCGAGGACCCGGAGAAGAACGTGCCCAAGGCGATCCGCACCGTGTTCGTGCGCATCCTGCTCTTCTACGTCGGCGCGATCACCGTCGTCGGCTTCCTCATCCCCTACACCAGCCCCCACCTGCTGGGCAGCGACGTCGAGGACATCTCGATCTCCCCGTTCACGCTCGTCTTCGAGAACGCGGGCGTGCTCGCCGCCGCCTCCGTGATGAACGCCGTGATCCTCACGGCCATCCTCTCCGCGGGCAACTCGGGCCTGTACGCCTCCACCCGCATGCTCTGGGCCCTGGCCGACTCCGGCAAGGCCCCGCGCTTCCTGGCGAAGGTGAACCGGCGCGGCGTGCCCATGAACGCCCTCTACGCCACCACCGTGGTGGGCGCGGCGTGCTTCCTGACCACGTTCATCGGGGACGGCGCCGCCTACGTGTGGCTCGTCTCCGCCTCCGGCCTGGCCGGGTTCATCGTGTGGATGGGCATCGCCTGGAGCCACTACCGGTTCCGGCGGGCCTACGTCGCGCAGGGCCACGACCCGAAGGACCTGCCCTACCGCGCGTTCCTGTTCCCCCTGGGCCCGATCGTCGCGCTGGTCATGTGCGCCGTCGTGATCCTCGGGCAGAACTACCAGGCGTTCATGGGCGACGTGGACCTCGTGGCCGTGGCCACCGCCTACATCGGCCTGCCCCTGTTCCTCGCGCTGTGGCTCGGCCACAAGCTCGTCACCGGCTCGAAGCCGGTCCGCTACGAGGACGCCGACCTCACCCGCGTCCTGGACTGAGTCCCCCACCTCGGAGGTCGCCGTGCCCGCCCCCTCCTCCCACGCTCCCGCCGCCACCCACACCGCCCGGGGCCGCCTGGTCTGGGTGGACGTCGCGCGCGGCCTGGCCCTGGTCGCGATGATGGTCGCCCACACGGCGCCCGCCGGCGGCCCGGGTGGGGTGCTCCACCTCTCCGAGCACCTCACCGCGCCCCTGTTCGCGGCGCTCGTGGGCGTGGGCGCGCGCCTCGAGGCGGAGTGGCTGGGCCGTGGCCGGGCCGTGCCCCGCGCGCTTGTGCGGGCGGCCGCCCTGTGCGGGGCGGCGTGGCTGACCGGGCTCTTCGGGGCGGCCGTCGTGAACGTGCTGGCGCACCTGGCTGTGCTCACGGTGCTCATGGCACTGCTGGCCGCCCTCCCCCTCGCCGCGCACCTCGTGCTCGCCGTCCTGGCCGGCGGAGGCGGCCTCCTGCTCGCCGCCACACCGACGGCCGACGTCGTCGACCGGCTCCTCCCCGCCGCGCAGGCGCTCGGGCTGAGCCGCGCGACGCTGACCCCGTGGGTCTCCGCGTTCCTCACGGACGGCCCGTACCGTCTCCCCCTGTTCCTCGCGTGGGCGCTGCTGGGGGCGGTGCTGGTCGCCACCGTCCACGGCACGACGACGGCGGCCCCGGCCCGGCGCGCACGGCTCACGGGGCTCGCCTGGGCGGCCGGGGGGATCGCGCTGGCCGGCGTCGTGCTCGCCCTGTCCCGGACGCAGACCGGCGCCGCCCCCGTGCCCTACACGGCGACCCCCGCGGAGGCCCTGCTGGACACGGGCCTCGTGCTGACCGTGCTCGGCGGGTGCGCGGCCCTGGCGCCGCGGTGGGCCGGGCTGCTGGCCGTGCCCGGCGCGATGACGCTGTCCGTGTACGTGGCGCACCTGTGGTACCTCGGCTGGGTGCGGGGGCTCGGACCCGGGCCGTGGCGCAGCGCCACGGGCACGGACGACACGTGGTTCAACCTGGCCGTGCTGGTGGCCGGCGCGCTGCTGCTGCCGCTGCTGTGGCGGGCCGTCGTGCGTATCGGCCCGTTCCGCGCGGGGCCGCTGGAGGGCGTCGTCCGCCTGCTGACGGCCCCGTTCGACCGCGCGCGCTGACCGACGTCCACCCCAGCGGGTAGCCTCGAGAGCGTGAGCGAGCGAACCACCTACCTGCTGATCGACGGCGAGAACATCGACGCCACCCTCGGCACGTCCATCCTGCAGCGGCGCCCCCAGCCCGACGAGCGGCCACGCTGGAAGCGCCTGCTCGGCTACCTCGAGGACCGCTGGGACCAGCCGGTCAAGGGCCTGTTCTTCCTCGCCATCGACGGTGAGATCCCCATCCCGTTCGTCCAGGCGCTCACCGCCCTCGGCTTCCAGCCGATCATGCTGCGGGGCGAGGGCAAGGTCGTGGACATCGGCATCCAGCGCACCGCGGAGGCGCTGCTGGGCCGGGAGGACGACGTCGTCCTCGTCAGCCACGACGCCGACTTCGCCCCCCAGCTCACCGACCTCGCGGCCACGCCGGGCCGACGCACCGGGATCATGGGCTTCGAGGAGTTCCTCTCCCACGAGCTGCGCCGCATCCCCGGGGTCGAGTTCTTCGACCTGGAGCACGCGGTGGGCGCGTTCGACTCGTCCCTGCCGCGCCTGCGCGTGATCGACGTCGAGGCGTTCGACCCGTACGAGTTCCTCTGACCCGCCGGGGGTGGCCCGCGGCTCAGTCCGTGGGCAGCTCCAGCAGGCGTTCGACGGTGGCGGCCACCCCGTCGTCGTCGCACGCCCCGACCACGCCGTCCGCCGCGGCCAGCAGCGACGGATGGCCCGAGGCCACGGCCAGGCCGAGACCAGCCCACTGGAGCATCTCCAGGTCGTTGGGCATGTCCCCGAACGCGACGACGTCGACCGGCGCGACCCCCCGGCTCGCGGCGAACTCGGCGAGGGTCGCGGCCTTGTGCACGCCCGGGGCGGACATCTCCACGAGCGCGATGCCGGGCGCGGAGTGCGTGGCACTC
Organism: Micrococcus sp. HOU01; assembly: GCF_035609305.1. Taxonomy (NCBI): domain Bacteria; kingdom Bacillati; phylum Actinomycetota; class Actinomycetes; order Micrococcales; family Micrococcaceae; genus Micrococcus; species Micrococcus sp. HOU01. Next base: position 145,472 of record NZ_CP141211.1, read on the forward strand.
ACGAGCTCGTCCAGCTCGGCGCGGGCCGCGGCGAGGAAGGCGTCCGGGGCCAGGGTGTCCGAGCGGGCCAGCAGCTTCACCACGCCCAGCCGACCCGGCAGCGCGGCCTCGAGCGTGGCCGCCGCGTGGACCTCGGCCCGGAACTCGGCGCGCTCGGAGAACGCGTGCTCCCAGAAGAAGCCCTCGAGGGTCTCGGCGCCGAAGGACACGGTGCGGTCCAGGGCGCGCAGCCGGTCCGTGGCTGTCCACACGGCCTCGACGGGCATGGGGTGGGCGATCAGGACGTCGTCCGTGGCGGTGTCCACGAGGACGGCGCCGTTGGAGCAGATCACCGGGCCGACGGGGCCGAGCTGCGCGCTCAGCGGGCCGAGCCAGCGGAGGGGACGGCCGGTCACGAACACCACCTCGACGCCGGCGTCGTGGGCGTCCCGCAGCGCCGCGATGGTGCGCGGGCTCAGGCGCCCCGACCGCGTGTGCCGGTACCCGATGATGGTGCCGTCCAGGTCCGTCGCGATCATCCGCGGACGGCGCGAGGGCAGGGGCAGGGCGGGCATGCGCTCAGTCTAGGCCGGGGCCGTGCGGCGGGCCGGGGTGTCCTCCGCGGGCGAGCGGGGGCACGATGGGGGCGTGGACACCGCACAGCAGACCACCGCACAGGACACCGCCCCGGACCCCGCGTCGACGACGCCCCGCACGGTCACCGTCACCGGCGCCGCCGGCAACATCGGCTACGCGCTGCTCTTCCGCATCGCCGCCGGCGGGATGCTCGGCCCGGACACCCCGGTCCGGCTGCGCCTGCTCGAGATCCCGGCCGCCCTGGGCGCCGCGGAGGGCACCGCCATGGAGCTCGCCGACGCGGCCTTCCCGCTGCTGGCCGACGTGGAGGTCACGGACGACCCGGCCCGCGCCTTCGACGGGGTCCAGCACGCGCTGCTCGTCGGCGCGCGGCCGCGCACGAAGGGCATGGAGCGCGGCGACCTGCTCGAGGCGAACGGCGGGATCTTCGGGCCTCAGGGCCGGGCGATCAACGACCACGCGGCGCAGGACGTGCGGGTCGTCGTCGTCGGGAACCCGGCCAACACCAACGCGCTGATCGCCGCCGCCCACGCCCCGGACGTGCCGGCCGCGCGCTTCACGGCGCTGACCCGGCTGGACCACAACCGGGCCGTGGCGCAGTTGGCCGCGCGGGCCGGCGTCGCGGTGACGGACGTGTCCGGCGTGACGATCTGGGGCAACCACTCCGCCACCCAGTTCCCGGACCTCACCCACGCCCGCGTGCGGGTGGACGGGACGTGGCGGCCGGCGCTCGAGGTGGTGGATCCGGCGTGGGCGGGCGAGGAGTTCGTGCCGCGCGTGGCGAAGCGGGGCGCGGAGATCATCGAGGTGCGCGGGGCGAGCTCGGCGGCGTCGGCGGCGTCCGCGGCGATCGATCACATGCGCGACTGGACCCTCGGCACCGGTGTGGACGCGGACGGTGCGCCGCGCCGGACGTCGGCCGCGGTGGTCTCGGACGGCTCCTACGGGGTGCCGGAGGGGCTGATCAGCTCGTTCCCCGTGACCTCCGACGGCGGCACCGCGTGGCGGATCGTGCCGGGGCTGGAGCCGGACGAGTCCGTGCTGCCGGGTGAGGGCGGGCGGCTGGCCGCGACCGTCGCCGAGCTGGAGGCCGAGCGCGACGCCGTGCGAGGGCTGGGCCTGCTCTGAGGCGGCCGGGATCGTCTGCGTCTCTGACCCTTCTGGGGGCGTCCCCGCCCGCCGGAAGGGTCGGATGCGCAACAGATTCGTGCGGGGACGGGCGGGCGTGGGATCAGTCCGCCAGCTCGGCCCGCGTGGGCGGGTCCGCCCCCGGGCGGGAAGCCGTGATCGCCGACGCGCGGGAGGCGTAGATCAGCACCGACTCGACGTCGGCCGGGTCCATCGCGTGCAGGCGGCCGCGGTTCGCGGCGCCGAGCAGGGAGCGGTCGTCGAGGGCGGCGAGCAGGGCGGCGGTGAACGAGTCGCCGGCGCCCACGGTATCCGCGACGTCCACGGGCACGATCGGGCGCTCCACCACGCCGTGCGCGGTGACGGCCACGATGTCCTCGGCGCCGCGGGTCATCACCACGAACGCCGGGCCCATCCGCTGCCACGCCTGCAGCGACTCGAGCAGCGGGCGGTCCGGGTACAACCACGCGATGTCCTCGTCCGAGGCGTGCACCACGTCCGCCAGCCGCACGGACTCCTCCGCGCGGGCGCGGGCGAACGCCCGGTCCGGCACGATCGTGGGCCGCACGTTGGGGTCGTAGCTGATGGTCGTGACCGCGGAGATCCGCTCGAGCAGGGCCATCACCTCGGCGTCGCCGGGGGCGAGCATGGTGGCGATGGATCCGGCATGCATGTGGTGCAGCGGGCCGCCGGCGGCGTCGTCGAAGTCCCGGGCGAGCGCGGCGGCGGGCGGCAGCGTCCAGTCCAGCTCGAACTCATAGCTGGCGGCGCCCGTGGGGTCCAGGCGGGCGGTGGCCACGGAGGTGGCGGCGGCATCCGGCTCGAGCAGGCAGCGCACGCCGTTCTCCCGCAGATGCGAGGCGATCATGTCCCCGTGCGCATCGCGGCCGAGGCGGCCGGCGAACAGGACGGGCCGCTCCAGCCGGCTCAGGCCCACGGCCACGTTCAGGGGGCTGCCCCCGACGTGCACGCGGGGGGTCGCGGTGTCCGAGACCACGACGTCGACGAGCGCCTCTCCGATCACACCACAGTACTGAGCCACGCGCCCCACGGTACCCTAATCACCGGCGCGGAACCGGGGCTGTGCGCAGGCTTCCAGGCCCCCGAGAAACGCCCGACACCCCCATCCCCGACCCCTCGGCAGGCGGCCATGTCCCCCACCCCCACCCGGCCCTCGCGCGGCCCCGGCTGGCGCCTCCACGGCGACGGCCGCACCATCACCCCGGGCACCGTCGTCGCCCCGGACGAGCGGCTGAGCTGGCCGCGGACCGTGGGCATCGGCGTGCAGCACGTGATGGCCATGTTCGGTGCCACCGTGCTCGTGCCCGCCCTGACCGGCATGCCCGCGACGACGGCGCTGCTCTTCTCCGGCCTCGGCACCCTGCTCTTCCTGGTCATCACGGGCAACCGCCTGCCCTCGTACCTGGGCAGCTCGTTCGCGTTCATCGCACCGCTGACGGCCGCCGCCACGATCGGCGGCACGGGGGCCGCGCTCGGCGGCATCCTCGTGACGGGCCTGCTGCTCACGGTGATCGGCGTGATCGTGCACCGCGCCGGCACCGGATGGATCCACGCGCTCATGCCGCCGGCGGTGATGGGCACGATCGTGGCCCTGATCGGCCTCAACCTCGCCGGCGCCACGACGACGGCCATGCAGGAGGTGCCGGTCACCACGTTCGGCACGGCCCTGGCGGTGGTGCTCACGGCCGTGACGTTCCGGGGGCTCCTGGGCCGCCTGTCCATCCTCGTGGGCATCGTGGTGGGCTACCTGCTGGCCCTCGCGCAGGGCCAGGTGGACTTCACCGCCGTCGGGGAGGCCCCCTGGATCGGGCTGCCGCCCTTCCACGGCCCGGAGCTGCGCTGGGACCTGCTGCCCCTGTTCCTGCCCGTGGTGCTCGTGCTGGTCGCGGAGAACATCGGCCATGTCAGGACCGTCGGCCTGATGACCAAGCGCGACCTGGATCCGCTCACCGGCCGTGCCCTGATCGCGGACGGCCTGTCGACCATGCTCTCCGGCGCGGGCGGCGGCGTCGGCACCACCACGTATGCGGAGAACATCGGCGTGATGGCCAGCTCGCGCGTCTACTCGACGGCGGCGTACTGGGTGGCCGGCCTCACCGCGACCGCCCTCGCGTTCCTGCCGAAGTTCGGGGCCGCCGTCGCCACCATCCCGGCCGGGGTGGCCGGCGGCGCGGGCATCATCCTCTACGGGATGATCGGCATGATGGGCGTGCGCATCTGGGTGCAGAACCGCGTGGACTTCTCCAACACCGTGAACCTCATGACGGCGGGTGCGGGCCTGATCATCGCGATCGCCGACCCCCAGCTCGTGGTCAGCGGGCTCGTGTTCGGCGGCATCACGCTCGGCACGGTCGCCGCCCTGGTGGTGTACCACCTCATGACGGCGATCGCCCGCGCCCGCGGCACCGAGCCGGTGCCCGAGGACGAGGAGGAGTTCGAGGCCTCGGAGGCCGGCCGGCTCGGCTGACCCCGATCCCGCGCCGCCCCGCCCCGCGCATCCCCGCGCCACGCGCACTTTCGATCGTGAGATAGGGCCAATCTCACGACCGAAAGCGCTGAGAACCCCCCTTTCACGTTCGAAAACGCGGGGTGGGGTGGGCGGGGCCGGGCCGGGCGGGGCTTGGGGGCGGGGCCCGTCAGCCGCCTGCGACCTCCTCGTCGGCGAGGGTGAGGACCTGGTCGAGCACGTCGAGGCCGAAGTGCAGGTCCTCGTCCGAGATGTTCAGCGGCGGGCACAGGTGGAACCGGTTCTCGGCCATGAACAGCAGCAGCCCGCGATCCTTGGCCTCGGCCATCATCCGCCCCATCACGGGCGCCACCTGACCGAGCGGGGCCAGCCGCTCCCGGGTCTGCCGGTCCCTCACCAGCTCGACGGCCCAGAACGCACCGGCGCCGCGCACCTCGCCCACGCTCGGGTGGGCCGCGGCGATCTCGGCCAGGCGCGGCCCGATGATCTGATCGCCGATGCGCTTCGCATGGGCGACCATGCCCTCCTCCTCCATCGCGGTGATCGCGGCGACGGCGGCCGCGCACGCGAGGGGGTGGCCCGAGTAGGTCAGGCCGCCGGGGTAGGGCGTGGTCGCGAAGCTCTCGTAGACGTCGTCGCTCATGGCGACGCCGCCCAGCGGCACGTACCCGGAGTTGACCCCCTTGGCGAACGTGACGATGTCCGGGGTGACGCCCGTGAGCTGGTGGCCGAACCACTCGCCCACGCGGCCGAAGCCGACCATGACCTCGTCGATGATCAGCAGGATCCCGTGCTCACGGCACAGCTCCTTGACGCCGGCCATGTAGCCGGGCGGCGGCAGGAAGATGCCCGCGGTGCCGGGGACGGCCTCGAGGATCACGGCGGCCACGGTGGAGGGGCCCTCGAGCTCGATCACGTCCCGCAGGTGGGCCAGCGCGCGCTCGGCCTCCTGCTCGTCGCTCTCCGAGCCGAACGCGGAGCGGTACGTGTACGCGGGCTGGAAGTGGACGACGCCGTCGGACGCCGAGTCCGAGCCCACGCGCCGCAGGGAGCCGGTCAGGTTCGCCGTCAGGCGCGTGGCGCCGTGGTACGAGAGGTACGCGGAGAGCACCTTGTGCCGGCCCGTGTGCAGGCGTGCCATCCGCACCGCGTGCTCGTTGGCCTCTGCGCCCGCGTTCGTGAAGAACACGTGGTTGATGGACTCCGGCAGCCGCTCCGTGATCAGCCGGGCCGCCTCGGACCGGGCGTCGTTGACGTGCTGCGGGGCCACGGTGGCCAGCGTCTCGGCCTGCTCGCGGATCGCGGCCACGATCTTCGGATGGCGGTGGCCGACGTTCGTGAAGACGAGCTGCCCGCTGAAGTCGACCATGGGCCGACCCTCGCCGTCCCACACCCACGACCCCTCGGCATCGAGGATGGTCATGGGATTCAGGTCGCGCTGCGCGCTCCACGAGTGGAACACGTGCGCGCGGTCGAGCTCGTGGGCGCGGCGGCCCCGCTCGATGGCCTCGTCGCTGATCCGGGGGTCCCGGCGGCCGACGTGCTGCTGATGCTCGGACATGCGCCCTCCTTGAGTGTGATGCGGCTCATTCCGAGCATAGGCGCGCCCGCCCTCAGCGCGAGCTGGCGCCCCTTCGCCCGCGCGCCACCCCCACGAACGCCTGCACGAGCTCCGAGTCGGCCGCCTTGAGCCAGGCCAGGGCGACGTCCCAGCCGGGGTGGCGGGCGTCGTCGTCCGCCTGGCCCGCGGGATCCGGCCCGTCGACGACGGCGGCGCCCGCGTCCGCCTCGGCCCCTGCCTGCTCGTCCGCGAGCGCGGCCCGCGTGGCGGCGGCCTCGCGGTCGGCGCGGGACAGGCCCACGGTGTCGTCGAGGGTGGAGGCCAGCGGCAGCACGATCACGTCCTTGCGGCCGAACATGCGGGCCACGGACATCGGCAGCACGACGTGGCCGGCGCCGGACGCGGCGATCTCCAGGACCATCCGCTCGCCCGCGCCGGGCAGCTCGGCGGCGTCCATCGGCTCCGCACTGGGGGCCGGGGCGAAGCGGGCGGGTTCCAGCTCCTCGTCCGGGTCGAGCTCGGCGGGCGGCACCGGGCCGTCCGCGTCCACGTCCCACGCGGCGAGCAGGTGGTCCCTGCCCACGCACACCACCGGCAGCTCGGAGTACACGCCCACGAGGTGCACGTGCCGCGGGTCGACGCCGCCGGCGCGCAGGAACTCCTCGGCGGACACGTCGCGTCGGCGCCGCACGTAGCCCAGCTGCGGCAGGAAGTGGCGGGGCTGACCGGCGTCGTCGTGGGCGAGGTGGGCCAGCTGGGCCGCGTCGTCGTGGTTGACGAGCTGCACCGTGCGCTGGCGCGTGGTGAACCGCTCCACCCACGTGGACGGCGTGGCCCCGGGGATGGTGGCCAGGAAGAGGGTCTCGGGCGGGACGGGCAGGTCGGCCGGCGGGGCGGGCGCGGGACGACGCCGGCCCTCGCCCCCGGCACGGCCCGCGGGCTTCACGCCCTTGGCCACGCCACGCCCGTCGCCGGAGCGGGTGGACCGGGCGGGGCCGCCCCTGCTCGCGCGGGACTTCCCGCCCCGGCCGCCACGGGAGCCGCTCAGCGGACCTTCTCCTTCAGGAAGGAGACCGCGCGGTCCCAGGCGAGGGCGGCGGCCTCGGGCCGGTAGTTGCCCTGGGGGTTCTCGTCGTTGTGGAAGGCGTGCGGGGCGTCGTAGTAGAAGTACTCGACGTCGGCCCCGGACTCCTCGCGGATCTGCTGCTCCTGCCTCCGCGCGTCCTCGACGGGGAAGGAGTCGTCCTGCTCGGCGTAGTGGCCCTGGACGGCGGCGGTGACGCCGGAGAAGTCACCGGGCACGCCCTGGCCCACGCCGTAGAAGGGCACGGCGGCGGAGACCTTGTCCCCCTGCTGGGCCGCGAGGGCGAGCACGAAGCCGCCGCCCATGCAGAAGCCGATCGCGCCCACGGTCTGCGAGGTCACCTCGTCCCGGGCCAGGAGCCAGTCGACGGCACCGGCGAGCTGGCGGGCGCCCTCCTCGGCGGGCAGGTTCTGCATCATCTCGCCGGCCTCGTCGCCGTCGTGGGCGATCCAGCCTCCGTAGAGGTCGGGGGCGAGCGCGACGAAGCCGAGGTCGGCGAGGCGGTCGCACACATCCTTGATGTGGTCCACCAGACCCCACCACTCCTGGATCACGATCACGCCGGGGCCCTTCCCGGAGGCGGGCAGCGCGAGGTAGCCGTGGCCCGTCTGGTCGCCGTCCTTGGTGGGCAGGTCGAACGTGACGTTCTGGTGCGGGGTCTTCGAAGCCATCATGTCCCCCACACTACGAGCGGACCGGGCCCCTCTGCGAGGGGTCAGCGGTCCTCCTGCGTTCCGTCCGCTGACGAGAGCTGCTCCTCCAGCGAGACGGCCACGGCTTCGAACTCGGCGAGAGCTGCGGTGAGGTCCTCGACGATCTCCCGGGCCAGAACGTCCGGGGACGGCAGGTTGTCCATGTCCTCGAGGGTCTCGTCGCGCAGCCACGTGATGTCCAGGTTGGCCTTGTCGCGGGCGATGAGCTCGTCGTAGGTGAAGGTCTTCCACCGTTCCCCGACCTGCGCCTCCGGACGCCGGTATCCGGACACGAACTCATCCAGGTCGGCTCTGCGGAGGGGGCTCTGCTTGAGGGTGAAGTGCTTGTTGGTCCGGAGGTCGTACACGGCCATCGCATCGGTCCAGACCTCGCCGGGACGGGCCGGCTTCTTGTCGAAGAAGATCACGTTCGCCTTGACGCCCTGGGCGTAGAAGATGCCCGTGGGCAGGCGCAGGAGCGTGTGGAGGTGGAAGTCCGTGAGGAGCTTGCGTCGGATCACCTCGCCGGCACCGCCTTCGAACAGCACGTTGTCAGGGAGCACGACGGCGGCCCGCCCATTCACGTCCAGGATCGTCATGATGTGCTGGACGAAGTTCAGCTGCTTGTTGCTGGTGGTGGCCACGAAGTCCTGGCGGACGATCTCGCGGTCCTCCCGCACCTCACGGCCGTCGTCGCCCACCACGGTCATGGAGGACTTGCGCCCGAAAGGCGGGTTGGAGAGGACCACGGACCAGCGGCGGCTGGGCGCGGACGTCAGGGAGTCCCGGACGTCGATCAGCGAGTCTCCGTCATAGCGGCCCATGCCGTGGAGCAGGAGGTTCATCGCGGCGAGCCGCGCGGTGGCGTCCACCAGCTCGTAGCCGTGGACGAAGTCGTCCCTCAGCTTCTCCCGCTGGGTGGGCGTCATGGAACTCGCCTCCCGGGAGGCGTGGTCATGCGCCACGAGGAGGAATCCGCCGGTGCCGGCGGCCGGGTCCACCACGGTGTCCTCCACCGTGGGGTCCACCGCGTCCACGATCGCCTCGATGAGAGCACGGGGGGTGAAGTACTGGCCGGCACCGGAGCTTCCGTCGGACGCGCTGCGCGCGAGGATGGCCTCGTAGGCGTCGCCGTTGAGGTCCGTGCCGGACTGGGACCACTGCTGTGCGCCGATGAGGTCCACGATGATCCTGCGGAGCTTGGCCGGGTCCTGGATGCGGTTCTGCGCCTTCCGGAAGATGGTGCCGACGACACCGGGCTCACGGGAGAGCCCCTGGAGCATGCCGGTGTAGACCGCTTCGAGGTCCTGTCCGCGCGCATCCATGAGGCGCTGCCACGAGTACTGCTCCGGCAGCACCTGCTCCGGCTTGAGCGGGCGGGTGGCGCGCTCGTGGGCCATCTTGAGGAACAGCAGGTAGGTGAGCTGTTCGGTGTAGTCCAGCACGCCCACGCCGTCGTCCCGCAGGACGTGGACGTAGGACCAGAGCTTGTCCACCAGGCGGCGGGCGTCGACGGTCATGCGGTTTCCTCCTGGGGGGTGAGCCGGTAGCGGCGTCTTCTGCTGCGGGGCGGGGCGGTGGGTTCGACCAGCCCGGCCTCGATGAGGTCGTTCAGCGCGTTCATGGCGGTCCGGTAGGAGGTGCCGACGGCGTCACCCACCTCCGTGGCCTTCATGGGGCCGTCGGCAAGGGCACGGAGGATGGCCTGCTGCCGCTCGCTCAGCCCTCCCGCACCCGTCTCGGCGGCCGGCGGCACGTAGTCGGGGTTCAGCGTGTACCTGGCACCCCGGCGGTCGCCCAGCTTGACGGTGAGCCCGCGCCGCACGAGGTCGGACAGCTCCCGCGTGGCGTCCGCCTGATGGGCGCCCCATCCCTGCAGCGTCTGGTTCCGCACGGTCCGCCCGCTGCGGGCCAGGGCGAGTGCCTGGATCTGCCACTGCGTCAGTCCGTCCTGGCCCAGCCCCTGAATCCATTCGTGGGTCTCCGCCGTGAGGAGGGAGTCGTGGGCCACGTCCACCTCGACTCGCGTCAGCGTGCTGTGGAACTCGGGCGGGACCATGCCGGCGGCCTCGAGCACCTTCAGCACGGTCGGGATTCCGGATCCGCGGTTCTCGGCGATCATCCTGCCGTCGGAGCCCGGCAGGTCGGAGAGGAGCCGTGCCAGGACGCTGTTCCGGGAGGAGGAGACGTCCGGCTCGCCGAAGGAAGACGGGTCCACGGGGCCGAAGAAGCCGCCCGGGCTCCGCACCACGAGGCGGTCGGGGTAGAGCTCCACCTGCACTTGGGTCCCCCGGGCCCCCGCCGAGTAGTCCCGGTGCATCACGGCGTTGACGAGCAGCTCGCGGATCACCTCGAGTGGGTATTCGAGGCGGTCCGCCCTGCCTGTCCCGTCGATGACGGAGGCCCGGGACATGTGCCGGACGAGCACGTCGCGGGCATCCGCGATCATGTCCACGAGGGGCCCCTCGCACGTGCGGTTGTCCACGAAGCGCTCGCCGTGCGGCCCGGTGTCGCCGAACGTCGTTCCGGGGAGGACCACGACGGAGATGCTGAGCTGGGGGAAGAATCCCTGGGGGTATTCGCCGCACGCCAGCAGCCCGGCGAGAGTGGGGACGAGGACCCCGTCTGCGTCGACGAGGACGTTGGCCCGCCGCAGGCACTCCTGATCCGTCAGGGAGCCGAAGGCGCGCGGCTGAACGGTCCGCAGTCGGCCGGTGAGGGCCTCCACGAGGTCCGGCCGCAGGTCATCCGCCGTGGCTCCGTGCACCGGTTCGCGGTCATGCTGCGGCTGCCCCTGGCCTTCGATGAGCCGGTCGATCTCATAGGCCGTCAGGCGCCGGTCACCCTCGTCGCTCCGGGTGTAGGAGCCCTGGTAGCGGCCGGCGGCGGTGATGTAGCAGGGCTTCTGGTCAGGGGCGAACTCGGGGACCTCCATGACCACCACCTGGTGGCCGCCCTCCGCGTTCTCGATGCTGATGACTCCTCGCACGGGGGGCGTCATGTCATCCGCGGCCATCCCTGCCAGCGCGTCCCGGAGGGCGGGCGCATCGGCGCCCGTGGGCTCGAAGGTGGAGTCGTCCAGGCCGAGTACGACGACGCCGCCACGGGCGTTGGCGAAGGCGCTGAGGGTCTCGCGCACCGACCTCGGACACCCCCCTGCGGCAGACTTGACCTCGATCAGCGCGGTCTCCGAACCCGTGCTGCGGAGCTGCGCGAGGACCTCGTCGAGCATCAACACCCCTCCCTCATTGCAACGTTGCAATGATACGTGCAATGACGACTGCAATGACGACGCGCCGTGAGCAGCAGCGGGCGACTCACCTCGACGCCACCAGCTCCTCGATGACCTCCGTGTCCGTCGAGCGTCCGCTCAGGCGGCCGGCGAAGGCAGCGGTGAGGATCGCGCGGCGGAGGGCCGCGGTGCGCCGCCGCTCGGCTTCCACCACGCCTGCAATGCGTCGTCCCGCCAAGCGAACTCCTCCGATTGAGGATGCCAGGCGGCCCTGGACTTCAAGACTGGGCACGGGAATCTCGATGGACTTGAGCGCTTCTTGATTGATCTTGTAGATCCCCGCGGTAGTCCTGACCCTGGACTCAATTTGTCGACGAACTAATCGCGAGTTCCACAACATGGAAAGGTAGTCCAGATCGATCTTCTCTCTATTCGGGCGAAGGCGAACAATGGTGTCGGGAAATGCAACCTCACCAGGATCATCCAGAACAAGCCCCCCTCGTCCGACAAGGCCCAAAGAACCGTTACCGCGCGACAGCAGAAAGTCACCCGGACGAATCAGCCACTTCTTGGCGTCGTTTCGACTCCAGTCACCTCCCTTTCTCTGCAATGGGTCAACCCACCCGTCGCGAATCGCGGTCAATCGAATTACAGGGAATCCATCCTCCCGCGTAGGAACCGAGCGGCCATTCGCAAGGGGCTCCGCAAGGAGACTTCTCAATTCAACCTGCCGCACACTGCCCCAGTCCAGGCATAACTGAATTGCACTCTCTACCAAACCTTCCAAGCGCTTGTCAGCCACATCTAAAGACCCCTCAGCAACGTCGAGCCGCGCGAAGTGCTCCTCGACGATGTCCACGATCCGACGTTGCTCCTCCATGCCCGGCATAGGGACAGGAAGCGCGAGGAACCGATCCTGAGTCAGGTTCAGGCCGCTATCGCTGATCCCCGTCTTCATCGCGTCAATCCGCGCCTGTGCCTCAGCAGAGAGCAACCACTTCTCAAGAAAGGCAGAGTCCACACCCTCCACCGGGCGGAAGCGGTACATCTTGCCGGACATCATGAGCCGCGGGCGAGTCGATCGCACCAGGGCAGGAATGCCGCAGCGAGATCGCGGGCCCGCGCACGTCATCAACAGGTCACCTTGCTGCACTTCGATCGCCGGGCGGGGCGCAAGAGTCGCTGGGAGCTCCTTGTTCTGTGTCTCGTCGAATCGGCCCGGTTGAATCGCAGTGGTCTTCAAGACGCCCCACGTCTCGGAGTCGGGCGACGGAGAGGGGATGCACTTCGGACTCCAGCCCTGTTGCAACGGCTTCTTGTTCGGCTGCGGGACGAGAACCTCCCGGAGCGTCGTCCACTCCCACTGCCCCGTCACGCCGTCAACTCCTCGTTCAGTTCCTCGATCAGCAACCCTGCCCGCGGGCCGAGGTCGCGGACGGCACCGTCGATGCCCCCGCGGTCGGTGAAGGGCGCGCCCTCCAGATCGTCCACGGTCAGCTCGGCGGACGCGCCGATCACCTCCACCATCCGGTCCAGCCACCACCGCTGCGTGTCGGAGAACTCGGCTCCGGCCTGCTCCTGGGCCAGCAGCCAGCCGGCGTAGTTCTCCCGCACGCGGTCGGCGAAGGGCACGAGCTCGTCATCGGTGCCCGTGGCGAACCGCAGCAGGGAGACGAGATCCGTGAGGGTGTGGTGATCGCTCCTCCGCACCCGGCCGGCGTCGAGGGACTCGTACGCCTTCCAGAGGATCTCGGGCGTCCACGAATACGGCGGGCGCTTGATCCGTTCGGCGAGCTCGGCCACCTGCGCGTACTGCAGCCGCCCCTCACCCGCCTCGAACATCACCTGCACCGCCGTGATCTCATCACGGTGCTCTTCCAGGTAGGCGGACCAGGACTCGACCACGGAACGGGCTTTGTCCGCATCCACCACGCCGTAGGCGTCGAGGAGCACATCGGCACTCACCTCGTCGATCACACGATCATGCGCCCGGCGCAGCTCGAGGATGCGCATCCGCAGGTCCGGATTCGCGGCCAAGGGTGTCACGGCCCGCTCGATGTGCTCCTCGAGCGCCCTGTCTTCGTCCTCACCCCGGGCGGCGGCCTCCGCACGCACCGACGCCTGCTCATTGGCGTCCACGGCTGCCACGAGGTCCTTCACCATCTGACGGACGGAGCCGCCGGCCACGTCGTCCAGCTCCTGCCGCTCGGAGTCGGAGAGCTCCAGTTCGAGCTTGGCCAGCCGCGAGGCCAAGGTGGCGGCTTCGTCCTCGGTGATCGTCAGTGACGCGGCCTTCTCCAGGAGCTTCTTCAGTGGGACGGCCTTCTGGCGGTTGAGCGGCGGGTCCACGAAGTCGTGCTCGGTCACGCCGACGGCGTCCACGATCACGAACCGCGTCTTCGTCGCGGCGTCCGGCGTCACCGCCTGGAAGTCGGCATCCGGGATGGTGCGGGCGCCACGGCCCTTCATCTGCTCGAAGTATTGGGCCGAGCGGACATCGCGCATGAACAGCACGCACTCCAGCGGCTTCACGTCCGTGCCGGTGGCGATCATGTCCACCGTCACGGCCACACGCAGGGCCGGCGAGTTCCTGAACGCCTGCAACTGGCCCTTGGGGTCTCGGGCGCTGTAGGTGATCTTGGCCGCGAACTCGTTGCCCCTGCCGAACACCTCGCGGACCGTGCGGACGATGCTCTCCGCGTGGTTGTCGTCCTTGGCGAAGATCAGCGTCTTGGGCACCTCGGTGCGTCCCGGGAAGATCTCCGTGAACAGCCGATCCCGGAACACCTCCAGGACCAGGCGGATCTGGTTCGTGGACACGACCGCGCGGTCCAGCTGCGTGCGCGTGTAGTCGAGGTCCTCGTCGAGCGTCTCGAAGCGCTCGATCCGAGTCGACTTGTCCTGCACCGGAACCACCGTCCCGGCCTCGATGGTCGACCCCTCCTCCGAGATCTGAGTTCGGATCCGGTAGAGGTCGAAGTCCACGTTCACGCCGTCGGCGACCGACTGGGGGTAGGTGTACTCGGAGACGAGGTTCTGGCGGAAGAAGCCGAGCGTCTGCTTCCCCGGGGTGGCCGTCAGCCCCACCACGTGGGCGTCGAAGTACTCCAGCACGCCCCGCCACACGCCGTAGATCGACCGGTGCGCCTCATCCACGATCACCAGGTCGAAGGACTCCGGGGGAAGGTCTGCGCTGTAGTCCACGGTCACCGGGCGGTCCGGGACGAACTCGTCCAGCATCGGATCGTCCGAGTCCGGCACCTCCTTGCCCTGCAACCCCGCGTACACCCGCTGGATCGTGGAGATCACCACGTTGGCGGAGTCCCTCATCCCCGCGCGACGCAGCTTGTCCACCGGGTAGACCTCGGTGAACCGCCGGCCGTCACCCGGCAGGCGGTAGTTCTCGAACTCCGCCAGTGTCTGGTCCGCCAGGTTGTTGCGGTCCACCAGGAACAGGATGCGGCGGAACCCGCCGTGCGCGAGCAGTCGGTACGCCGCCGTGATGGCCGTGAACGTCTTGCCGGCGCCGGTGGCCATCTGGATCAGTGAACGATCATGCCGCTGCTCTGCCAGAGACCGCTCCAGCCCGCGGACGGCGTCGATCTGCGCCGGGCGCAGGCCCTCCGTCTGCAGGGGCGGCATGGCGCGCACCTTGCCGCGCCAGGTCGGCGCGTCCGGGTCGGCCTCCGCGTCCCGCATCAGCTGAGAGAAGTACTCCGGCCGGGGGATCGAGAAGACCCGTCGCGCGCGCGGGTTCGGATCGTATCCATTGGTCAGGTATGACTCGGACCCCGTGGACTCGAAGACGAACGGCAGGCGGCCGTCGACCACGACCGCCCGCTTGAGTGCGTCATCCGGCAGGCCGTCGGCGTACATGCCGGACTGCCACTCCACTCCGGCCAGCGTCGTCCCCACCGGCTTGGCCTCGATCACGCCGACTGGGCGGCGATCGACGTACAGCAGGTAGTCGACACGTCCGTGGCCGGCCCGCATGGTCACCTCGCGAACGGCGACGCCCGCCGACGCCATGAGGTTCTTCTGAGCGCCGTCCTGCACGGACCAACCAGCGCGCCGGAACTGCTCGTCGATGAGAGCCCTGGCCCGCTCCTCGGCGGCGACCCTGGCGGCATCCGAAGGTGTGTCCATGAAAGCTGAGAATAGCGTGAGCAGACCGGGCCCCTCATCGAGGGGCCCGGTCCGGGGGATGCGTCTCATTCAGACGGGTGCACAGCGACCTGTGCGGTGCTCGGGCTCAGGCCTGGGCGTCGGCCTCGGGCAGCACGAAGGCGGCGCCGATCTCGAGCTTCACCTTGTCCGAGACCAGGAGGCCGCCGGCCTCGGTGGCCGCGTTCCAGGTCAGGCCGAAGTCCTTGCGGGAGATCTCGCCCGTGGCCTCGAAGCCCACGCGGGTCACGCCGAAGGGATCCTTGTCCTGGCCACCGAACTCGGCCTCGAGCTCCACGGTCTGGGTGACGCCGTGCAGCGTCAGCTCGCCGACCAGGGTGAACTCCTCGGGCTCGCCGCGGACCTCTGTGGAGCGGAAGGTCATGGTGGGGAACTGCTCCACGTCGAAGAAGTCGGCGGAGCGCAGGTGGGCGTCGCGACCCTCGTTCTTGGTGCTGATGGAGGCGACGTCGACGGTCACCTCGACGGAGGACTGGGTGAACTCCTCGGCGATGACGAGCTGGCCCTCCACGGCGTGGAAGGTGCCGCGGACCTTGGAGATGCCGGCGTGGCGGACGACGAAGTCGACGTCCGAGTGCGCGGCGTCCAGGTTCCAGGTGCCGGGGGTGATGGCGCGCATGGGGTGCTCCTTTTCAGCGGGTCTGTCTGGTGTGTCCGGGGTGGGCCGCCACGGCGGGCGGCGCCTCGGCCTCCGAACTTGTTTCAAATTCAAACATCATCCGGGCGGTCCGTCCACGCTCGATCGTCAAAATTCGAAATAGAGACGGACGTCACGGGCCGGGGGCACATCAGGGACGAGTCCGCCCACGACGACGGCCCGGAACCTCCGGGGGTTCCGGGCCGCCGGCCCGCGGTCGGGCAGCGGGGCCGCGCTCGGGCGGCCGGACGGGGTCAGGCGGCGGGGCCGCCCCCCGTCACGGGTAGAGGCCGCGGGTGCGGTGGGCCTCGGCCACGCGCTGCACGGCGGTCAGGGTGGCGGCCTCCCGCAGGCTCACGCGGCGACTCTCGGAGGTGGCCAGCACGGCCTGCCACGCAGCGACCATGCGCCGCTTCAGGCGCTCGTCCACCTCCTCGCGGCTCCACCAGTAGGCCTGGTTCGCCTGGACCCACTCGAAGTAGGAGACGATCACGCCGCCGGCGTTGGCCAGGATGTCCGGGACGACCAGGACGCCCTTCTCGGAGAGGATGCGGTCGGCCTCGCCCGTGGTGGGGCCATTGGCGCCCTCCACCACCAGCCGGGCGCGCACGCGCGGGGCGTTCTCCTCGGTCAGCACGGACTGCACGGCGGCCGGGACCACGAGGTCCACGTCCATCTCGAGCAGCTCGTCCGCGTCCATGGGCGCGGTGCCGGGGGTGTCCTTCACGGAGCCGGTGTCCCAGAGCTGCCTCTGCAGGGCGTCGTAGTGCAGGCCCTCGTCGTCGCGCACGGCGCCGTACTGGTCGGACACGGCCACGACCTTCACGCCGGCCGCCTCGAGCAGCTCGACCGTGCCGGCGCCGACCTTGCCGAAGCCCTGGACCGCGGCCGTCGCCCGCGACGGCTCGATGCCGAGGTGCTCGAGCGCGGCGAGCGCCACGTGGACCACGCCCGCCGAGGTGGCGGAGGCGCGGCCCAGCGAGCCGCCGAGCGAGACGGGCTTGCCGGTGACCACGCCGAGCGTGGTGTGGCCGACGTTCACCGAGTAGGTGTCCATCATCCAGGCCATGGTCTGCTCGTTCGTGCCCACGTCCGGGGCGGGGATGTCCACCTCGGGGCCGATGATCGGCTGGATCTCGGAGGTGTAGCGACGGGTGACGCGCTCGAGCTCGGCCTTCGAGTACTGGCGCGGGTCGATGGTCACCCCGCCCTTGGCGCCGCCGTAGGGCACGTCCAGCAGGGCGCACTTCCAGGTCATCCACATGGCCAGTGCGCGGACCTCGTCCAGGTCCACGTCCAGGCTGAAGCGCACGCCGCCCTTGGCCGGGCCGCGGGAGAAGTTGTGCTGCACGCGGTAGCCGCGGAGCACCTCGGTGGAGCCGTCGTCGCGGCGCAGGGGGATGGAGACGGCCATCTCGCGGCGGGGGGCGGCGAGCATCTGGTGCAGGCCCTCGTCGTAGCCGAGCGTCTTCACGGCGGCGGAGAGCTGGGCCAGGGCGTTGTCGAGCGGGGAGGACGGGGCCGTCACGGCCTCGTCCTCGGCGGGGATCCTCGTCATTGAGCGTCCTCGTGGTCCGGTGGGAAGGGATGTGTCGCGGCCCGACCGACGCGCGGAGGGCCGCGCCCCATTGCGCGGCCGACGCCGTCCGGACCGCGATGAACGCTACGCGCTCCCCCCGCACCCGTCACCCCTTCTGAGCCGAGATCCACGCCCACCCGGGTGACGTCGGACACGGTGGCGTGTACTGTGCTGTGGACGCGCCGCACACCCGCGGCGCCCTTCGGCGTCGAACCGACGCCGCTCGCTCAGGGCCCACCTGGTCCGTCCCCCGGCCGTCCGCCGCGCGAGGCACCCCGCCCGCGACGTCGGCCCGACGCCCCAGCCCCGTGAAGGAGCCCCTCATGACCGTGACCCTGCCCGCCGCGATCACCCCCTCCCCCGCGTTCCAGCCCGTGCCCGGCCAGCGCATCGACCCGGAGCTCGCCCGCTCCTGGCTGCTGGTCAACGCCGCCCAGCCCGAACGGTTCCAGCCCGCCGAGGACTCGGCCGCGGACATCGTCATCCTCGACATCGAGGACGCCGTGGCCCCCAAGGACAAGGACCAGGCCCGCGGGGACGCCGTCGCCTGGCTGACCTCCGGGCACACCGGCTGGGTGCGGCTCAACGGCTACGGCTCGCGGTGGTGGGAGCAGGACGTCGAGGCGCTCGCCGCGGCCCTGCCCGCGCACCTGGGCGGGCCGGTCTCCGAGGGCGGCCTGGCCGGCGTCGTGCTGGCGATGGTGGAGTCCACGGACCACGTGAACGAGACCGCCCGACGGCTGCCCGGCGTGCCCGTCGTGGCGCTCGTGGAGACGGCGCGCGGGCTGCAGCGGATCGACTCGATCGCCGCCGCGAAGGGCACGTTCCGGCTGGCCTTCGGGATCGGCGACTTCCGCCGCGACACCGGCCTGGGCGAGTCGCCGATGGCGCTGGCGTACACGCGGTCCCAGTTCACGATCGCGGCGCGGGCCACGGGGCTGCCGGGCGCGATCGACGGGCCGACCGTGGGCTCCACCGGCGTGAAGCTCGCCGAGGCGACGGCGGTGACCGCGGAGTTCGGCATGACCGGCAAGCTGTGCCTCGCGCCGGAGCAGTGCGCGGCCGTGAACGAGGGGCTCAGCCCGTCCCAGGAGGAGCTGGCGTGGGCCCACGAGTTCCTTGCGGACTTCGAGGCCGACGGCGGCGAGATCCGCAACGGCTCCGACCTGCCCCGCAAGGCGCGTGCGGAGAAGATCCTCGGGCTGGCCACCGCGTTCGGGGTGCACTCCACGCGGTACCCGGACCAGGACAACGCGATCACAGCGCCGTCGGACACGTACCACTACTGAGCGGGGCCGCCGCCCACCAGAAACGCGGGTTGAGTTGTCATGGGTGCGGAGGCCGCACACCGGTGACAACTCAACCCGCGTTGCCTTCGGGGGTGCGGATCCCGCCTCCGCTCACACGTCCTGACGCGTCCGGCGCACGACGGCGGCCCGCACCGAGAACGCCAGCACGATCGCCAGGATCCCGTAGATCACCCACGTGATGGGGGTGGAGACGAGCACGGCCGGGTCGCCGACCGAGCTGAGCAGGGCGTCTCGCAGGCTGGTCTCCGCGAGCGGGCCGAGCACCATGCCGATCATCAGCGGCGCCAGCGGGTAGCCGTACCGCCGCATCAGGAAGCCCAGCACGCCGATCCCCAGGAGCATCAGCAGGTCGAACACCGCGCCCGTGGTGGCGTAGATGCCCAGCCCGCAGAACAGCGTGATCCCCGCATAGAGGTAGTGCTTCGGGATGAGCAGGAGCTTGGCCCACAGCTGCGCGAACGGCAGGTTGATCGCCAGCAGCACGATCATCGCGATGAAGAAGCTCGCCAACAGCGCCCACACGAGGTCCGGGCTGCGGTCGAACAGCAGGGGGCCGGGCTGCAGCCCGTACTGGCGGAACGCCGCCAGCATGATGGCCGCCGTCGCGGAGACGGGCAGGCCGAGCGTGAGCAGGGCACCCATCGCCATGCCGGTGGTCGAGTTGCCCGCGGCCTCCGGGGCCGCCAGCCCGCGGATCGCGCCGCGGCCGAACTGCGGATGCGCCCGGCGCCGGTCCAGGCGCCGCTCGGCCGAGTACGCCAGGAACGTCGGCACCTCGGAGCCGCCCACCGGCACGATGCCGAACGGCAGGCCGATCGCCGTGCCGCGCAGCCACGCTGGGGCGGCCTCGCGGAACTCGGCGCCCGACAGCCACGGCCGGCCGGTGCGGCGGATGCGCAGGTCCTCGTGCTCGCGGCGCACCCGGGAGGCCACGTGGAACACCTCGCCGAGCGCGAGGATCGCCACCGTGACGGTCACGAGCGGGATGCCGTCGAACAGCTGCGGGGAGCCCATCGTGAAGCGCTCGGCGCCGGTCACCGCATCGATCCCGACGACGGCGATGCCCAGTCCCAGCACCAGGGAGGCCAGGCCGCGCAGCACCGAGTCGGCGACCACCGAGGAGGTGGCCACGAACGCGAAGAGCGCGAGCGCGAAGTACTCCGCGGGGCCGAATCTCGTGGAGAACTCCGCCAGCACGGGGGCGAGGAACACGACGCACACCGAGGCCACCATGCCGCCGATGAAGGCGCCGAGCGCCGCCGTCGCCAGGGCCTGGGCCGCCCGGCCGTCCTGAGCCATGCGGTGGCCCTCGAACGTGGAGGCGATGGCCGAGGCCTGGCCGGGGGTGTTCATGAGGATGGCCATGGTGGAGTCGCCGAAGAGGCCGCCGAAGTACACGCCGGAGAACATGATGAACGCGGCGGTGGGCTCGAGGGCGAAGGTCATGGGCAGCAGCAGGGCCACGGCCATCGAGGAGCCCAGTCCGGGCATCACGCCGACCGCGGTGCCGAGCAGACAGCCCAGCACCACCCAGAGCAGGTTCATGGGGGTGAGGGCTCCGGCGAAGCCCTCCATGAGGAGTCCGAGGGTCTCCATGTCAGAAGCCACCTCCCAGGATGCCCGAGGGCAGGGTCAGGCCCAGGGCCACCGCGAAGCCGAGGTAGGCCAGCGAGGAGACGAACAGGGCGACGAGGATGTCGAACACGGGGTGCGGGGCGCCGAACGCGCGCGTCACGCACCAGAACAGCAGCGCCCCGGCGAGGATCCACCCCAGCCAGGGCAGCAGGACGGCGAACGCGAGGAAGCCGAGGAAGCACCAGGCCAGCGCGCCGAAGTCCGAGTGGAACAGGGTCAGCGGACCGGCCGCCTGGCCGACCTCGCCGTCCGCGTCGGCCTGACCCTCGGGGGACTGGCGCACGCGCACGACCTCCACCGCGAGCGCGGCGGCGATCACGAGGCCCGCGACCGCGAGGATCAGCGGAAAGAAGTCCGGGCCGGGGAAGTCGGCGCCCTCGGTGTCCATGGCCAGGGATCCCAGCAGCAGGTAGAGGCTGAACGCGGCCAGCACGGCCGGCATGACGAGCGCGGAGAGCCCGGCGGCGCGCCCCCAGCGGGAGGGGGCGTCGGCGGCGGGGGGGACGGTGGATGCGTGGCTCACTTGATCTCCTCCGTCAGCGTACCGATGCGCTCCTTCTCGGCGGCGATGAACTCCTCGAGTTCGGTGCCGGAGAGGGGCACCGGATTCCAGTAGTTGCGCTGCACCGCCTCCTTCCACTCGGGGGTGTCGACCGCCTCGGCGATGAGGGCCTCGAGCTCGGTGCGCTCCTCCGCGGAGACGCCCGGGGGCACGAACAGGGCGCGCCAGTTGGTGAGCGTGACGTCGTAGCCCTGGGAGCGCAGGGTCGGGATCTCCTCGACGCCGGCCAGCGGCTCGGCCGCCACCACGCCGAGGGCGCGCAGTCGGCCGGCCTCGACCTGCGGGTAGATGTCCGCGAAGCCGCCGGCGGAGGCCTGGGCGGTGCCGTTGAGCAGGGCCTGGATGGCCTCGCCGCCGCCGTCGGACGGGATGTAGGTGGTGTCCGCGACCGGCACGCCGGCCGTGCGGGCGATGTCCGCCATGACGAGCTGGTCGAAGGAGCCGCCGCCGGTCCACGCCACGTGGGCGGGGTCGGCGCGCCAGGCGGTCACCAGGTCGTCCATGCTCTGGTACGGCGAGTCCGCCGGGACCACCACGAGGCTGTACTCCTCGACGACGCGGCTGACCGCGGTGACCTGGGAGAGCTCGGGGCCGGTGCCACGGGCCGCGTGGGCGGCGATCTGGCCGGTGCCGCCCACCATGAGGTTGTTCGCGTCCTCGAGCGTGGTCAGCTGACCGAGGGCGATGGTGCCACCGGCACCGGGGATGTTGACCACCTGGACGTTGTTCACCAGCCCGTTGACGCGCATGGTCTGCTGCAGCTCGCGCTGGAACGAGTCCCATCCGCCGCCGGCGGCCGCGGGGGCGATGAGGGTCAGGTTGGTGCGGATGTCGTTGCCTCCCGAGGCCGAGCGGATGGAGAAGGCGGAGGCCGCGAGCACGGTGAGCACCGCGATCACGCTGAAGACGATCCGGCCGATCCCCGTGCGCCGGCGCGGGGGGCCGTCGGGGGAGGTGGAGGGCATAACGGTTCCTAACAGAGACACCCCGCCGCCAGGGAGTGGCGCCGGGGACAGGTGCGAGTGGTGGAGGTCACGGTAACAGCGCGGCGGGGAGGCGTGCGCTCTGCGTCCGCAGAGTGACCGACGACAACCGGTCCGGGTGGTGACGGGGGCCGCGTCCATGGCGCACAGTGGTCCCCATGACGATCATCAGCACCGGAACCAGCACCCCCGAGAGCGCCGCGGCCTGGCGGGCCGCCCTGGCGGAGGCGGCCCTGCGCGGAGAGGACGTGGTCTGGTTCTCCCTCGACGGGACCGAGCCGGACGAGGCGGAGGCGCGCGAGGCCGGCGTCGCCGTGTCCGTGGCGCACGCCCAGGAGCGCGGCCGGGACGCCGTCAGCGACCTGCTCGAGCACGCCGAGCGCGTGGGCGCGAGCCGGATCGTGGTGGGCGTGAAGCACCGCTCCCCCGTGGGCAAGCTGCTGCTGGGATCGGCCACGCAGCAGATCATCCTCGAGGCGCGCGTCCCGGTGGTGTGCGTCAAGCCGTGAGGGCCGGCGTCGGGCGGGCGGCCCTGCGCCCGGCCCACCCCGCGGCGTTTGGGGGCGGTTTCGGGCGGTATTCGGCGTGGATACCGCCCGAAACCGCCCCCAACGGGTGAGTGGGACCAGCCCGGGAACGCCGAAGGCCCCGGAACCACACGGTTCCGGGGCCTTCGTCCTCGGTGCGCGAGGGGGGACTTGAACCCCCACGTCCTTGCGAACACTGGCACCTGAAGCCAGCGCGTCTACCAATTCCGCCACTCGCGCGAGCGGCTTCCTGCTCTCGGCCCCGGACATCCGGCGACCGTCACAGGCAGCGAGGAATACTCTAACCCCCGCCCGCCCGGGCGCGCAAATCGGCCCCGATGCCCGCCCCCGCCTCCCCGCCACGCCCGTGCCTCGCCCCCTCCGTGGCCTCTCCCACCCGCGCTCCACCCGCAGAATCCCGCTGTTCTCGGCGGTCTCCCAGCCCGGCCCGTAGTATCGGGACGGACAACTGTGGAAAGGGGCCCCGTCGTGGGACTTCTGGACAACCTCGAACGCGGCCTGGAGCGGGCCGTGCGCTCGGCCTTCTCGGCCGGCGGTCCGCGGGCGGTCAAGCCGGTGGAGATCGCCTCGGCCCTGCGACAGGCGATGGACGACGAGTCGATCGCGCTGTCCGAGGGCCACACGGTCGCGCCCAACAGCTACGTGGTCCACTTCTCCCCCGCCGACTTCGAGCGCGCCCGCTCGTGGGGGTCCACCCTCGCCAGCGAGCTGTGCGATGAGGTCATCCGCCACGCCGACTCCCAGGGCTATGCACTGCCCGGCACGGTCCGGGTCGCCTTCCACCCGGACGCGGACGTGCGCGGCGGGGACCTGCGCGTGGTCACCCGCCTGGACGACGGCTCGCTCACCGCCCCGGCCCCCCACGACGACGGCGCCTCGCCCGCCACCGCCCACGGCCCGGGAGCCACCGCCCCGGCGCCGGACCGACTGGTCGAGGACCCGCCGGCGGCCGCGCCCCGCGAGCCCTCCCCCGCCCCGCGCGTCGGGCCCCGTCCGGCGCCCCGCCGGGCCGCCGCCCCGGCCGCGCCCGCCGCCCCCTCCCACGCCGACCAGCCGACCGTCGTGATGGGCCGCCCCGTGACCGAGCCCGCCGGCCCGGCACTCGAGCTGGACGGCCGCATGCTCCCCCTGGACGGGGACGACCTGATCCTCGGCCGCTCGGCCGAGCGTGCCGACCTCGTGATCCCGGACTCCTCGGTGTCCCGCGAGCACCTGCGCCTGCTCACCGTCGGCTCCACGGTCACGCTCCTGGACCTGGGCAGCCGCAACGGCGTGCTCGTCAACGGCCGCCGCGTGGACGGCTCCGTCACCCTGCGCGACGGGGACGTGGTGACCGTCGGCCAGACCGAGCTGCTGTTCTTCGGCGGGACGGGGGGCCGCGCATGAGCGAGCTCGCCGTCGCCGTGCTCCGCATGGGCCTGCTGCTGGCCCTGTGGGTGCTGATCATCTCCATCGTCATGGCGCAGGGCCGCGACCTCGTGGTCGGCCGGCGGAACAAGACGCGCCTCCAGCAGGCCCAGCGCGACGCCGGCCTGGTCACCGCGGTGCCCGCGGCCGGGGCCGCCGGGGCGGGCTCGTCCGCGGTCGACCGCCCCGCGCCCGCGTCGACGCCGTCCCCCGCCGCGTCCGCGCCGACGACGCCGGCCCCGCGGCTGTCCCGGACTCTGCGGGTGGTCGAGGGCCCGAAGGCCGGGCAGACCATCGCCCTGGAGGGCCGTCCCCTGCTGATGGGCCGCGCCCAGGACGCCGACCTGGTGCTCGTGGACAACTACGCCTCCGGCCGCCACGCCCGGCTGTTCCCCCAGGGCACCCGCTGGTTCCTCGAGGACCTCGGCTCCACGAACGGCACCTACGTCAACGGCGCCCCCGTCACCCGCGCGGTGCCCGTGGGCCCCGGCACGGCCATCCGCATCGGCAAGACCGTCATGGAGCTCGAGGCCTGACCCATGACCCTCGTCCTCCGCTACGCCGCCCGCTCCGACGTCGGCCGCGTCCGTGCCAAGAACGACGACTCCGCCTACGTGGGCCGTCATCTGGTCGTGCTCGCGGACGGCATGGGCGGGCACGTGGGCGGCGACGTGGCAAGCGCGTCCACGGTGCTGGACCTGGCCCCGCTGGATGCGGTGGGCTACGAGGACCCGGCCACGGTGCTGCCGGACGAGATCCAGAACGCCAACCTGATCCTCAACGAGCTGGTGCACGCCAACCCCAAGCTCGCCGGCATGGGCACCACGTGCACCGCCGCCCTGCTCGCGGGGACCACGCTGCACATCGCGCACATCGGCGACTCCCGTGCCTACCGGCTCGCGAACGGCGAGTTCTCCCAGGTCACCACGGACCACACGTTCGTGCAGAAGCTCGTGGACGAGGGGCGTCTCGAGGCCGGGGAGGCCCCGTTCCATCCGAACAAGAACGTGCTCATGCGCGTGCTCGGCGACGTGGACGCCTCCCCCGAGCTGGACGTGTTCGAGGTGCCCGTCGCCCCCGGAGAGCGCTGGCTGTTCTGCTCGGACGGCCTCACGGACGTGGTCTCCCCCGAGAAGATCCACGAGGTGCTGCGGGACTCGGAGGCTCTCAACCAGGCCGTCGACACCCTCGTGGACCTGACCCTCAAGGGCGGCGCCCCGGACAACGTCACCGTGGTGGCGTTCGAGATCGCGGAGGGCACGGCGGAGGAGCTGGCCCCCGTCCCGGACGTCCACCTGTCCGAGCAGGCCCTCGCCGCGGCCCACCCGCCCGAGGTCGGCCCGGTCTCCGGCCTGCTGCTGCGCGAGGACCTGGACGCACGACCCCACCTGCTCGTCGGCGCGGCCTCCAACGCTGTGAGGACCGATCGCATCCCCGTGGTCACCCGCAGCTCCACGCGCCGCCGCGCCGCTGCCCTGCTCGGCGAGACGCCCGTGCCGGAGAACCGTCCCCGGCGCACCGCGGCCGTCCTCACGGACGGGCCGGATCCCGACGTCGCCGCGCGCCCGGACCCGTCCGCCCCGCCCGCCGCGCCGCGCGGCACCGCGGCCGCCGTCGGCTCCTCCTCCGCCGCCACACCGGCCGCCACCGCTGCCGACCAGCCGTCCGACGAGGCCGCCGAGGCGTCGGCCACGGCCCCCACCCCGGCCCCGGCGACCTCCGGGCCCGCCGGCGGCTCCGAGGCCAGGGCCGCGCGTCGGCGGCGTGGGAAGGACGACCGCCCGGTGCAGTACCGTCGCGGCTGGTTCATCCCCGTATTCACCACGCTGCTCGCCCTCACCCTCGCGGCCGTGGCCGTGTGGGGCTACCTGTGGACCCAGACGCAGTACTACGTGGGGGCCAACGACGGCCGGATCGCCGTGTTCAAGGGCGTCTCCCAGCGGCTGGGCCCGCTCGAGCTGTCCCACGTGGACCGCCAGACCGACCTCCCGGTGGACGCGCTGCCCGCGTACGCACGCGACCGCGTGAACGCCGGCATGGCCGCCCGGGACGTGGACCACGCGGAGCAGATCGTCGCCGAGCTGCGCGACTCGCTGCACCCGAACGCCCCCGCCCCCGCCGGTGAGCCCTCCGAGCGGGCCCGGCCGAGCGCGACGCCGTCGTCGTCCTCCGCCCGCCCCTCGGACGCGTCCGGCTCCGCCGCGCCGACGAGCCCGGCATCGTCCCCGAGCGCGACGGGAGGTGAGGCCCCGTGACCGAGGTGATCTCCCCCGCACGCCCGCGCCGGAACATCGAACTGGTCCTACTGCTGGCCGCCCTGGCCATCGCCCTGGGGGCGGACCTGCTGGGCATGATCGGCACGGACGCCCCGCTGGACTCCACCGCCTGGGTGCCGCTGGGCATCTTCGGCGCGGCCACCCTCGTGCTGCACGTGGTCCTGCGGCTGCGGGCCCCCTACGCGGACCCGTTCATGCTGCCGATCACCGCCCTGCTCAACGGGCTGGGCCTGGCCATGATCCACCGGCTGAGCCAGGACGCCGCGATGGCCAACCCCACCTCGCAGCTCGTGTGGTCCGTCCTGGCCGTCCTGGTGGCCTCCGCCCTGGTGTTCCTGGTGCGCGACCACCGGGTGCTGCGGCGCTGGCCGTACCTGTTCCTCGCCGCGTCCGGCGTGCTGCTGCTCCTGCCGCTCGTGCCCGGGCTGGGCCTGAGCATGTACGGGGCGCGGATCTGGATCGACGTCGGATTCGGCACCTTCCAGCCCGGTGAGATCGCCAAGATCACGCTGGCCGTCTTCTTCGCCGGCTACCTCTCCGCGAACCGCGACCTGATCCTGCTGGCCGGCCGCCGCGTGGGCCCGGTGACCTTCCCCCGCGCCCGGGACCTCGGCCCGTTGCTGGCCGGCTGGCTCCTGGCGCTCGGCGTGCTCGTGTTCCAGCGCGACCTGGGCTCGGCCCTGCTGTTCTTCGGCATGTTCATGGCGATGCTCTACATCGCCACGTCCCGCGCCTCCTGGATCCTCCTCGGCCTGGGCCTGATCGCCTTCGGCGCGGCGCTGGCGTTCCTGTTCATGCCGCACGTGACCGCCCGGTTCGAGATCTGGCTGAGGGCCTTCGACCCCGAGATCTACCATCGCGACTTCGGCGGCTCCTACCAGGTCGTCCAGGGCCTGTTCGCGATGGCCTCGGGCGGGCTGATGGGCACCGGCCTGGGCGCGGGCAACCCCACCCAGGTGCCGCTGTCCTTCTCGGACATGATCCTCACGGCCATCGGCGAGGAGCTCGGCTTCGTGGGCCTGGCCGCCGTGCTCGTCCTGTACCTCCTGCTCGTCACCCGCATGATGCGCGCCGCCCTCGGCGTGCGCGACGCGTTCGGCAAGGTGCTCGCCTCCGGCCTGGCCTTCACCATGGCGTGGCAGGTGTTCGTGGTGATGGGCGGCGTGACCCTCGTGCTGCCGCTCACCGGCCTCACGACGCCGTTCCTCGCCGCCGGCGGCTCGTCGCTGCTGGCCAACTGGATCATCGTGGGGCTCGTGCTGCGCATCTCGAACGCCGCCCGCCGTCCCGTGGTCGTGGACGGGATGGTCAACGCGTCCGGGCCCGGCGCCGGCCACCTCGACCCCGGCACGGCGCTCCCGGCGGCGGCCGTGCCCCCGGGAGGAGGTGAGGAGCGGTGAACGAGGCGATCCGACGCACGTGGACCGTCATGGCGGCCATGATCCTGGTGCTCGCGCTGGCCGCGTCCGTCATCCAGGTGCTGGCCGCGGACCAGCTCAAGACGCACGCCCTGAACTCGCGGCAGATGTTCCTGGAGTTCGGCGCCCCGCGCGGGCCGATCCTCGTGGACGGCGAGCCGATCGCCGAGTCCGTCCCCTCCGACGACGCGTACCACTACCAGCGCGTCTACCACGAGCCCGAGCTGTACGCCCCGCTCACAGGCTTCTATTCGCTCACCTACGGCACCGACGGGCTGGAGGCGGCCATGAACGAGCAGCTCTCCGGCACCCCCACGTCCCAGTTCGTGGACCGCGCCATGGAGATCATCACGGGTGCCACGCCTGAGGGCGACCAGGTGGAGCTGACGATCGACCCCGAGCTGCAGCGCCTGGCGTACGACGCGCTCCCGGACGGCGTGCGCGCCTCCGCCGTGGTCACGGACCCGACGACAGGCGAGATCCTGGCCATGGTGTCGAAGCCGAGCTTCGACTCCAACGCGCTCTCCTCGCACAGCCCGGCCGAGGCGCAGGCGGCCATGGCCGCGATCGACCAGATCCCCGGTGCCAGCGCGTACCGCAACCGCGCCGCGGAGCAGCTCGTGTCCCCCGGCTCCACGTTCAAGCTGATCGACGCGGTGGCCATGCTCGAGTCCGGTGACTACACCCCGGACGGGACGGTGGACATCCCCGCCGCGTGGACGCTGCCCGGCACGACCACGGAGCTGCCCAATTACGACGGCTCACCGTGCAACACCGTGGGGCGTCAGACCCTCACGTGGGCGCTGGCGCAGTCCTGCAACACGCCGTTCGCCATGGCCGCCGTCGAGCTGGGCCAGGACCGGATCCGGGAGGTCGCCGAGCGGTTCGGCTTCAACGACTCCTTCGACTACCCGCTGCCCGTGACCGGCTCCGTGTTCCCCTCCGACCTGGACGACGCCGCGCTGGCGCAGTCCTCGATCGGCCAGCGGGACGTGCAGGCCACCGCGCTGCAGATGGCCATGGTGGCCGCCGGCATCGCGAACGACGGCGTGGTCATGGAGCCGCAGCTGATCAAGGCGGTCCGCCGTTCGGACCTCACCACGGTGCAGGAGTTCAGCCCCCGTGAGCGCGGCCGGGCCACGACCCCCGAGGTGGCCGGGCAGGTCTCGGACATGATGGTCTCGGCGGTGGAGGACGGCATCCTGGGATCCGTGCAGTCGGACACGGTGCGGATCGCGGCGAAGTCGGGCACGGCCGAGGTCGGGGACACGGGCAACGTGCACTCCTGGATCACCGGCTTCGACGCGAGCGAGAACCCCCGGGCGGCCGTGACGATCGTGGTGGAGGACGAGCCGCCGGGGGTTGGACATCAGACAGTCGTCAGTGGCATGAAGGCAATCATGGAAGCGGTGGTCACGGAATGAGGCCGACATCGGGCATCACCCTCGGCGGCAGGTACCAGTTGACCGATCGCATCGCGATCGGCGGCATGGGCGAGGTGTGGAAGGCGCGGGACAAGGTCCTGGGCCGGATCACCGCCGTGAAGATCCTCAAGGAGGAGTACACAGGTGACCCCAACTTCCTGCGCCGCTTCCGGGCGGAGGCCCAGCACACGGCGCTGCTGAACCACCCCGGCGTCGCCAACGTCTACGACTACGGCGAGGAGAAGGGCTCCGCCTACCTCGTCATGGAGCTCGTGCCGGGCCAGCCACTGTCCTCCATCCTCGAGAAGGAGAAGGTGCTCTCCCCCGAGCGGACCCTGCGGATCATCGCGCAGACGGCGGCCGCGCTCTCGGCTGCCCACGCCCAGGGGCTCGTGCACCGCGACGTCAAGCCCGGCAACCTCATGATCACGCCCACCGGCCGGGTGAAGGTGACGGACTTCGGCATCGCGCGCCTGGCGGACCAGGTCCCGCTCACGGCCACCGGCCAGGTGATGGGCACCGCCCAGTACCTCGCGCCCGAACAGGCCACGGGGCAGCAGGCCACCGGCTCCTCCGACCTCTACTCGCTGGGCATCATCGGCTACGAGGCCCTCGCCGGGCATCGCCCGTTCACGGGCGAGTCCCAGATCGCGATCGCCCTCGCCCAGGTCAACGACACCCCGCCGCCCCTGCCGGACACCGTCCCGGCCCCGGTGCGCGCCCTGATCATGTGCATGCTCTCGAAGGACCCCAAGGAGCGGCCCTCGGACGCGACCGCGCTCTCGGAGGCCGCCGACGCGCTGCGTCGCAAGGACACCCGCGGCGCCGTGGAGGCCGTGCCCGGCCTGGCCGTCTTCCTCGAGGAGCAGGGCGTGGCCGACCCCTCGGGCGCCGAGACCGCTCCCCTGGACTACGACGGCATGCGCACCACCCATCCCCGCGCCGAGGGCACCCGGACAGACGGCTCCCCCGCCACCGCGGCGCTGCCGGTGACCGCGGCCCAGCCCCGCACCGACGACGACGCCCGCGGCCCCGGCGCCGCCGGTGCGGCGGCCGTGGGCGCGGCCGGTGCGGCCGGCGCCGCCGCGAGCGCGAGCACGCGCGACCACGAGATCGCCGCCGTGCGCGACCAGCAGACCCGCCCGGGCGACGTCGTGGACCCTGGCCCGCCCGCCGGGGGCGGCTCCGCGCCCGCCCGCCGGCGACGCGCCAACCCCTGGCCGCTGTGGGCACTGCTCGGGCTCGTGGTGTTCGCCCTCCTGGGGGCGCTGCTGTGGCCGCTGCTCACGGGTGGCCGCGGCAACGGCGGCTCGGCGCCGGCGACCTCGCAGGAGGAGTCGTCCGTGAACGTGGACCCGGAGGCGTACAGGGGTCGCCCCGTGAGCGAGGTGCGCACCGAGCTCGAGGGACTCGGCCTGGCGGTGCGCGAGGAGGACCGCGACGCGCAGAGCCCGCAGGGCACCGTCGAGGAGATCAACCCCGTGGGGGCGCTGCGGCGCGGTGAGACCGTCACGCTGGCCGTCTCCACCGGTGAGGGCGTCATCCCGGAGGGACTCGTGGGCCAGCCCGTGGAGAGCGCGATCCAGACGCTGCGCGACCGCGGCTTCACCGTGGACCGGGTGGACGACCCGTCCGCCGACGGCGCCGACGGCGAGGTGGTGCGCGTGGTGCCCGGCGAGGGCGAGCGTCACCGCTACGACACGCACGTGCAGCTGATCGTGGCCACCGGCGGGTCCGACGCCGCGCCGACCCGCGAGGCCTCCCAGCCCGCCTCGGAGCCGGAGCCCAGCGCGTCGGAGGAGCCGAGCACCGGGCCGAGCCCGTCGGCCTCGGACGAGCCCAGCCCGTCCCCCACCGCCGAATCCCCGACGGCCACCGCCGACCCGGAGCCCACGCCGGAGCCGTCCGAGGAGCCGACGACGCCCACGGCGGATCCGACGACGGAGTCCTCCGGGGAGTCCACGGCGCCGACGGGCCAGCCCACCACCGACCCGTCCGCTGACGCGCGCGGCGCGGAGGCCTCCTCCGCCGACGCGCGTGGCGCGCAGGCCTCGTCCGCCGACGCCACGCCCTCCGCCTGAGCGGCGGGCGGGACGACCACGCGGACGTGTCTGTGGACGAGCAGAGGACCCTGAACGGGCGGTACCGGATCGGTGAGCTGATCGGGCGCGGCGGCATGGCGGACGTCTTCCGCGGCGAGGACCTGCGGCTGCACCGCCCGGTGGCGGTGAAGCTGATGCGCCGGGATCTGGCGCGCGACCCGCACTTCCAGGCGCGCTTCCGCAAGGAGGCGCGCTCGGCGGCCTCCCTGAACCACCCCTCGATCGTCTCCGTGTACGACACGGGCGAGGTCTCCCTCGAGGACGGCCTCCATCCGGTGGACTGCCCGTTCCTGGTGATGGAGCTCGTCTCCGGCCGGACGCTGCGGGAGATCCTGCACGCCGAGGGCGCCGTGGGCCCGGACCGCGCCGTGGCCTGGACCCGGGGCGTGCTGGAAGCGCTCGAGCACGCGCACGAGGAGGGCATCGTCCACCGCGACGTGAAGCCCGCGAACGTCATGGTCACGGACACGGGCACCGTGAAGGTGATGGACTTCGGGATCGCCCACGCGCTGGCAGACACCTCCGCCACCACGTCGCAGACCCAGGCCGTGGTGGGCACCGCCCTGTACCTGGCCCCGGAGCAGGCGACGGGCCGCACCGTGGACGGCCGCGCCGACCTCTACGCGGCCGGCTGCCTGCTGTTCGAGCTGCTCACAGGCCGGCCCCCCTTCACGGGCGACACGCCGCTGGCCGTGGCCTACCAGCACGTGCGCGAGGAGCCGCCGGCGCCCTCCGACGTCGACCCCGACCTGCCGCCCGCGTTCGACCCCGTGGTGCTGCGCGCCCTGCGCAAGGATCCGCAGGACCGGTTCCCCACCGGCGCCGCGTTCCTCGCGGCCCTCGAGGAGGCCGCGGCGGATCCGCACGCCGCCCCCGGCCGTCACACCCCGCCGCTCGGTGCCGGCCATCCCGCCCCAGTCGGCGCGGGCGGCGCGGTGCCGCGCGCCACGCCCGCGGAGCACGGGGCCGACGACGCCGACGTGCCGACGGCCACGGTCCCGCTGACCCGGCCGACGCCCTCCGCCCCGGCCGAGCCGGACGTCGCACAACCCCAGGCGGCGAACCACGCCGTCGCGGGTGCGGGACTGCCCGGCGCCGCCTCCGCCGCGCAGCTGGCCGCCGCCGCCGCCATGGACGGCCCCCGCCCGGTGACCGGCGGCCAGCCGGTGACGCCCGGTGCAGCCGCGACGCCCGGTGCAGCCGCGACGCCCCGGCCCGAACCGCCGCCCCGAGACACGCCGGCACCGGCGACGGCCACACCCCGTCGCGTCCGACGCCGCGTCCGCCGGCGCACGCTCCTGGCGGCCGGCGTGGTCCTGGTCGTGCTGGCCCTGGTCCTGGCGCCGTGGCTCGCGGCGGCCCTGCGCAACACCGTGGAGGTGCCCGCGGTGGTGGGGCTGCAGCAGGACGAGGCGGTCGCGGCGCTCGAGGACGCGGGCCTGGTGGCCGTCGTCTCGTCCGCGTACATGGCCGACGCCCCGGACGGGACCGTTACCCAGAGCGACCCGCAGACGGGCACGGAGGTGCCCCGCGGGGCCGAGGTGCGGGTCCGGGTGTCCCGCGGCGAGGAGGGTATCGCGCTGTCCGACTCCCTGCACGGGCTGTCCGAGGACGCGGCCCGCCGCGAGCTGGAACGGCTGGGCCTGCGCGTCTCCTCCGTGCTGTACCAGGACGACGGCCGACTCGAGCGCGGGCTGCTCGCCCGCACCGACCCCGCGATGGGCACCCACGTGCCGCCCGGCTCCTCCGTGGTGCTGCACCTGTCCAGCGGCATGGTCGCCGTGCCGGACGTGGTGGGGATGAGCGCTCCGGACGCGCGGCGTCAGCTGGCGCTGAGCGCCCCCGAGCTGCGCGTGCGGATCCAGGACGAGGACGGCGCGACCACCGACACCGGCACGGTCGTGGCCCAGGATCCGCCCGCCGGCGTCCGCGTGGACAACCGTTCCTCCCTGACCCTGACGGCGTCCTCGTGGATCGCGCCCACGGCCGAGCCCTCCGAGCCGGCGCCGCCGTCCAGCGAGGCGCCCGAGCCCACGCCGTCGGCGTCCGCGTCACCGAGCCCCCCGCCGTCGGAGAGCGCGGAGCCCTCCGAGAGCGCGGAGCCGTCGCCCTCGCCGTCCGCCTCGGCCACGCCCACCCCCGAGCCGACGGCGACCGCGACGCCGTCGCCGACGCAGAGCCCGTCGTCGACGTCGGCGGCCCCGTCGACCTCGCCGGGGCCGACCGAGCAGTCACCGAGCACCTCGCCCACCGGGACGCCGGTGGACCCGCTGCCGACGCTGACGCCGGACCCCGAGCCCTCGATCGATCCGCCGCCGTCCACCTGAGCGGACGGGGCGCCGTCCGACCCGCGAACCGGGCCCCGGGACCGGTCAGTCCTGGCGGACGAGGGGCGAGAGCCGGCCGCCGCGCTCGGCGGCCCCGGAGAGCCCCACGGACTCGAGCCAGTTGCCGAGCATCCGGTAGCCGCCCTCGGTGAGCACGGACTCGGGGTGGAACTGCACGCCCCACAGGGGCGCGGTGCGGTGGGCCAGTCCCATCACGACGCCGTCCTCGGTCTCGGCGGTGATCTCCAGGACCGCCTCGTCCACGGTGGGCCGCACGGCGGCCAGCGAGTGGTAGCGGGTGGCGGTGAACGGCGAGGGGACGCCCTCGAACATGGGGTGCTCGCCGTGGCGGACCAGGGACGTCTTGCCGTGCATGAGGGACTCCGCGTGCGTCACGGTGGCGCCGAACGCCTCCGCGATGGCCTGGTGCCCCAGGCACACCCCGAAGAGCGGACGGCCGCCGTCGGCGGCGGAGCGGATGAGGTCGAGGGAAACACCGGCGTCGGCGGGCGCGCCCGGCCCGGGCGAGATGAGCACCGCCGTGTGCTCGGCCGCGAGCTCGAGGGCGCGGCCGGGGGTGACCTCGTCGTTGCGGATCACGGTGGTGCGGGCCCCGAGCTGCTCGAGGTAGCCCACCAGGGTGTAGACGAAGCTGTCGTAGTTGTCGACGACGAGGACGGAGACCTCGGGGCTCTGCACGGGGGCGCTCTTTCCTCCCCGCCGCGTGGGAGCGGGGTGCATAGACTGGCCGGGCACGTCGCTGACCCCGGTCCTGGGCAGGTCAGCAGGATACCGTCCCCGCCCCGGTCCCCGCCGGTGGGGGCGCCCACCACCCCCCCACCCGAGGAGAAGACCCGTGGCAGCACCCGCCGGCAAGCGCAAGGACTCGGCCCGTCGGAAGCGCGAGGAGCTCGAGGCCGCGCGCCGCAGCCGCTCCGCCGTGCGGACGGACCTCGGGGACGTGGACCCGGGTCCGAAGCCCCTCTCCCCCGTGTACAAGGCCGTGATGTTCGGCCTGCTGATCCTCGGCCTGCTCTGGATCATCGTCTACTACCTGACCCAGGGCCTCTTCCCGATCGTGCAGATCGGCGGCTGGAACATCCTCGTGGGCTTCGGCATCGCGCTCGTCGGGTTCCTCATGATGTCCCGCTGGAGCGAATGACACACGTGTAGTTCTCCACAGCGGTGGACAACCCTGTGGATGGCCGATCCGCACGATCCCGCCCGGAGACGAGTTGTCCCCGGAGTTGTCCACAGGTGTGGACACCCCTGTGGGAAGAAGTGCACACCCCGCTGTGGAGAACTCCGGGGACGGTCGGGGACGACGGCCTAGCCGAGCAGGCCGGCCACCGTGACCCGGGCGGCGCCGAGCACCGTGAGCGCCGCCAGCGCCGCCGCCACGACCACGAGGCCGGCCGCCTGGGCGCCCACGGACGGCACACGCGCCCGCCCGGGGCGCAGCCCGCCGGCCAGGGAGAACACGACGGCGACGACGGCGCCCGTCAGCAGCCCGCCCACGTGCACCTGCCAGGCCACCCCGGGCAGCAGGAACGAGAACACGAGGTTCAGGCCGATCAGCACGGCGATCGAGCGCACCTGCCCGCCCCGCACCCGGGTGAACAGGAACAGGGTCGCGAACATGCCGTACACGGCACCGGACGCCCCGACGACGGGCTGCAGCGGGTCCGAGACCCAC
The DNA here is from genome assembly GCF_035609305.1 of Micrococcus sp. HOU01. Lineage (NCBI taxonomy): Bacteria > Bacillati > Actinomycetota > Actinomycetes > Micrococcales > Micrococcaceae > Micrococcus > Micrococcus sp. HOU01. The sequence continues at coordinate 180,322 of NZ_CP141211.1, forward strand.
AGTGCGAACACCGCACCGCCCACGGCGGAGAGCACGTAGAGGGCGAGGAACCGCCACCAGCCCAGCGCGGGCTCGAGCACGCGCCCGATCACCCACAGCGCGAGCATGTTCAGCAGCAGGTGCGTGGGGCCGGTGACGTCGTGCACGAGCGCGTAGGAGGCCATCCGCCACGGCTCCATGCCGTACGGGGACGTGTAGAGCCCGGCGTACCAGAGCGCTTCGGTCACGCCGGACGCCTGATCCCGGGTCATCCACTGCGCCGCGTAGACCACCACCGTGACCGCCAGCAGGATCCAGGTGACGGGCGAGGCGGCGAAGCCCGTCCGCCGTCGGACCGGGACCGTCGCGGCGGCGCCGGCGGCGGGGGCCGCCGTCGGAGCGGGGCCGGCCACGACGCCGGACGCACAGTCCACGCAGACCGGCCCGGCCGCGGAGCCGGGACGCTGGCAGTCGAGGCACGCGGGGCGCCGGCACACGGCGCAGCGCACATACGCGGCACGGCCCGGATGCCGCGGGCACACCGGGGGTGTGCCGTCCGCGGAGTCCGGGCCGTGCGGGTCAGAGGGGGTGGTGCTCACCGAGGGGCTGCTCAGGCCTCGTCGATGTCGATGGACTCGATGACGACGTCCTCGAGCGGGCGGTCACGGGGATCGGTGGCGACGGCGTTGAGCTCGTCCACGACCTTCTGGGAGGCCTCGTCCTTCACCTCGCCGAAGATGGTGTGCTTGCCGTTGAGCCAGCCGGTGGGCACGGAGGTGATGAAGAACTGCGAGCCGTTGGTGCCGGGGCCGGCGTTGGCCATGGCCAGCAGGTAGGGACGGTCGAACTGCAGCTCGGGGTGGATCTCGTCGCCGAACTGGTAGCCGGGGCCGCCGATGCCCATGCCGAGCGGGTCGCCGCCCTGGATCATGAAGTCCTTGATGATGCGGTGGAACACGGTGCCGGAGTACAGCGGGGCGCCGTTGTTCTTCTCACCGGTCTGCGGGTGGGTCCACTCCTGCTCGCCGGTGGCGAGACCCACGAAGTTCTTCACGGTCTTCGGGGCGTGGTTGCCGAACAGCTCGACGACGATGTCGCCGTGGTTCGTGTGGATGGTCGCGGTGTGCGTCTTGTTCGCCATGCGCCCCATTGTTCCATCCGCGGCGGCGGGCCGTCCGGATCCCGCCGTCCGGGGGCGGGTCTTCCGCGATCGGCGTACGCACTCCCGGCGTGCCGGGACCCGTGCCACGGCGGGGGTCGGCCACTAGGCTGGGCCTCGAGGACCACCGCGTTCAACGACCATCCAGAACTCACGGGAGGCATCACATGGCTCGCAAGACCCTGCACGACGAGATCCAGCACGACGGCGACGCGAACGCGTTCGTCGCACGCCAGGCGGAGAACCTGCGCCACTGGGCCGCCCCGAAGGTGGAGTCCACCCGCGCCTGGAGCGAGGTGGCCGCGGCCTACGGGCTGATCGGCGGCTCCGCCGCGGCCGAGGAGGGCCGCCGCAAGGCCCAGGACGCCAAGAAGGAGTACGGCCCCGTGGTCGAGCGCGGGGCGCGGAAGGCCGGCGAGGCCGTCGCGCACCAGTACGGGCTGCTGGCCCCCGCCGTCGCCAAGGGCGTGGACACCGTCCAGGACTTCCTCGAGCACCTGCAGGCCCAGGCGCAGGACGCCGGCCACGAGGTGCAGCAGCAGTTCGCCGCGGCGCGCAAGGACGCTGAGAAGGCCGCGAAGAAGGGCCGCCGTCGTGGGGGCCGCAAGGCCACGCAGCTGCGCCGGGACGGCCGCCAGGCCGCCAAGGGCCTGCGCAAGGACGCGAAGAAGGCCGCCAAGGGCGCCCGTAAGGACGCGCAGCGGTCCGCCGCCCTGTTCAGCGACCGTGCCGGTCAGGCCAAGGACGCCGCCGCGGCGGGCGGCCTGACCCTCGCCGGTCTCCTCGCCACGGGTCTGTCCGCGCTGCAGGAGCAGGGCGGGAAGGTAGCCCCGCAGGTGCAGGCCCGCCTGGCCGACGCCGGCGACTACGCCCAGCGCCGCAAGGAGGAGGTCCTCCCCGTGGCCGCCGCCCGCCTGGCCGACGGCGCCGCGCACGCCCGCAAGACCGCCCACGACGTCGAGGTCCCGGACGCCCTGGAGCAGGCCCTGATCAAGCTCACCGGGGACAAGGCGATCGTGAAGCGCCTGCGCAAGGGTGCCGAGCAGTACGCCGGCGCGGCCGAGAAGGACCTGAACCGTGCCGCCGGTCGCCGGGCCTCCCGCTCGGGCGGCCGCTCCTGGATCGTCGCGGGCATGGCGGCCGCCGCCGCCAGCGCCGGCTTCGCCCTGTGGCGCCTGACCAAGCCGGTGCAGGATCCGTGGACCGCCCCGGTGCCGGGCCCGATCACCGCGAACATCCCGGTGGTGGAGGCGAACAACCCCTACGCCCAGCAGCAGAAGGTCGTGGCCGAGGCCGGCTCGGCCGCGGCGGGCCAGGGCGTGCGGGTGGACACCGCCACCCCGGACCCGGTGGCCGCCGCCAACGCGAAGGTGCTGGGCGTCCAGCCCGGGCAGCAGCGCTGACCCGCTCCCCCCCGTGCCCTGAGCGCGCAGCGGACGACGCCCGGCCCGCGCATCCTCGGCAGGACCGAGGGGCGCGGGCCGTCGCGCGTCCGGACGCCGGTCGGGGCGGGGCCCGGTGGGCGGCCATCGAACGGGGCGCGGGCCTTGTCCGCCGCCGGGAGCACGCGGGAGGCTGGAAGCGCCCGGGATCCCGACGCCGGGCGGAGGAGTGATCCGCATGAGCACGACCCTGACCCTCTTCGGCCACTCGGCCGTCCGCCTCGAGAAGGCCGGCCGACGCCTCGCGTTCGACCCCGGCGCGTTCAGCGACGCGGCGGTCCTGGACGGCGCGGATGCCGTCCTCGTGACACACGGCCACCCGGACCACGTGGTCCCCGAGCAGCTGGCCAGGGCCGTGGCCGGCACGGAGGCGCACGTGTGGGCGCCACGGGACCTCACGGGGCCGCTGGCGGAGGCGGGGCTCGACGCCGGGCGCGTGCATACGGCCGTGCCCGGGGAGACGTTCGAGGCCGCCGGCTTCCGGGTGGAGGTGCTCGGCGGGGAGCACGCGGTGATCCACGCCGAGGTGCCGCGCCCGGTGAACGTGTCCTACCTCGTGGACGGGGCCGTGCTGCACCCCGGCGATTCGTTCACGGTGCCGGACGCCGACGTCGAGGTGCTCCTGCTGCCCGTCGCGGCGCCGTGGCTGCGCATCGCGGACGTGGTGGACCAGATGCGGGCCATCGCGGCGACGCACACCCGCCCCATCCACGACGGCATCCTCAGCGAGGACGGCAAGGGCGTGGTGGACGGGGTGCTCTCGGGGCTCGCCGAGGGCGTGACCGACTACCGGCGTCTGGCCCCCGGGGAGCCCTGGACGTTCTGAGGCACGGGGAGGCGACGGCGGCCGACCCGGGGCCGGTCACCAGCTGAGGGTGATCTCCAGTTCGGCGCCGCCGCCATCCTCGACCTCGAGCTCCACCTCGAGGCCCACGCGGTCCGGGACGGTGACGACCACGTCGCGGTCGCCGTGCTCGATCCGCACCTCGTTCTGCCGGGAGAGCTGGTCGGCGAGGTCGCGCAGGCGTGCGGCGGCCTGCTCGCGGCTGAGGGTCTGCTGCTGCTCGTGCTCGAAGAGGTCCTTGCCCATGGCACCGACGGTAGTCGGTGGGCGGGGTGCGCGCGACGGACGGGCCCCGGCGCGGCCGACGCCGGGGCCCGTGCGGGTCAGCGGGACGCGGCCGGGGCGACGGCGGGGTTCTCGTCGCGGTGGATCTCGAAGCCGGGTGCCCGGTAGGTGGGCTCCCGGCGCTTGAGGGCGCGGATGACGAGCAGGGTCACCGGCACGATGAGGATCTCCACGAGCGTCTTGTAGCCGAAGCCGGTCACCGTGTAGTTCGCCAGTTCCAGCAGCGAGATGGTGCCGGCGTAGGCGATGGTGCAGAAGATCAGGGTGTCGAAGAACTGGCCGACCACGGTGGAGAGGATGAGCCGGAAGGCCACGTGCCGTTCCTTCATGCGCTCCTTGAGGCGGACCACGATGGACGCGTTGAGCAGGGAGCCCACGAGGAACGCGACGAAGCCGGCCACGGTGATCCGCAGCATGGGCGCGAGGGCCTGGTCCCAGACCTCGAAGCCCTCGACGGGCGTGGTCCAGGAGACCACCGTGTAGGTGAGGGCGGCGAGCACGAGCATCGTGAAGCCCAGGACGATGGCCCGGCGGGCCCGGCGCCAGCCGTACACCTCGGCGAGGATGTCGCCGACGATGTACGCGAACGGGAACAGGAAGGCGCCGCCGTCGAAGATGAGGGGGCCGCCGTCGTAGAAGAGGTCGGAGACGATCGGGACGGTGGGGCCGTAGAAGAGCTTGGCCGCGGTGACGCCGGAGAGGATGAGGAGGGCGATGAAGACGCCCACGAAGATGTCGTAGTAGCTCGCGGGCACCCGGGCGTAGGCCGGAGTGCCCTGCCCAGGGGCGGGTCGGTCGGGGGACGGGGTGTCGATGGTGGTGTTCACCGGACCATCCAACACCACGCACGACGGCGACGGGAGCGGTGGGCGGGTCCGGCGGCGGGGGTTCGGGGCAGGCTATCCCCGTCCCTCCGTGGGCAGAAACGCCCTCTCTTCTGCCCACGGGGCCCGAAGTCCTGCGGTTTGTGCCCCAGGAGCCCCCGGGTCGCCGGTTTCTGCCCACGGTGCCGGCGCCGGCGGCCACCCTGGGCATACGAAAGGGCCCGGGAGTCTCACGACTCCCGGGCCCTTCTTCGGTGGAGGCAAGGGGACTCGAACCCCTAACCCCCTGCTTGCAAAGCAGGTGCGCTACCAATTGCGCCATGCCCCCGTGAGGACCGGTCAGTCCTCCGGTGCCGGCTCGACGCCGTCGGCGTCCTCCGGCAGGTCGTCCGTGGCCGTGGCCCAGACGTCCTTCCCCGCACTGTTCTCCCGCCAGAGACGCGCCCCATAGGCAGCTGCCGCGGCGCTGACCACGAGGGCCACGCGTGCCAGTCGACCCATGGGAAGACCTCCGGAGACGAACGGAGCCCCAGCGGACCGGGGCTCTGTGTGGTGGGAGTGGGCGTACCAAGACTTGAACTTGGGACCTCTTCGTTATCAGCGAAGCGCTCTAACCGCCTGAGCTATACGCCCTCACCGTCGCTCACGGCTGACGCCGTTCACAACAGGAGATGACTGTACAGGAACGCCGACGCCCCGCGCAAATCCGCGCGGGGCGTCGTCGAGGGTCTGCTCAGTCGTCCGTCAGCGTGACGCCGAGGCCGCCCACGAGGCTCGCGCAGAGGTTGTAGAGCAGCGCGGCCACGGTGGCCAGGGCGGTCAGCAGGATGACGTTGACCACGGCCAGCACGGTGGCCAGCGAGGTCACGGTGCTCAGCGGGGCCAGGGACGCCACGGTGTAGCGCCCGGCCTCGGAGCCGAGCACGGTGCCGATCACGTCGTTGACCCTGTCGAAGATCCCGAGGACGTCGGACAGCGAGTACAGCGCCACCGCCGCCACCACCGTGAGGATGCCCAGCGCCACCGAGAGCAGGAACGCCAGCTTCAGCACGGACCACGGGTCCACCCGGGTCAGGACCAGGCGGGCGCGGCGCACCTTGGCCTTCGGGACGGCGCGGACCAGGTCCTCCTGCGAGGACCCGCTGGCCTTGCGCACCGGGCGGCCGGACCGCGGCTCGGCGGCCTTCCCGGTGCTCCGCCCCTGGCCGGGACGCGACGACGCGGACGTGCTCACTGCTCTCCTCCGTCTGCACCCTCACCGGCGTCCTGCGTCAGGGCGTCCTCCGGTGCGGCTACGGGGTCGGTCGGGTCGATGTCTGCGTCCAAGGGTACATCCGGCCCCGCCTCGGCCTCGGCGTCCGCCTTCGCCTCCATCTCCTGCTCGTTATTCAGGGTGACGGCGACGATCCGGTCCCGCTTGTCCGGCTTGGCGAAGATCACGCCCATCGTGTCGCGGCCCTTGGCCGGCACACCGGCGACGGCGGAGCGCACCACCTTGCCCGAGGCCATCACCACGAGGACCTCCTGGTCCTCGCGCACCACGAGACCGCCGGCGAGCTCGCCGCGGTCGTCCACGAGCTTGGCGACCTTGATACCGAGGCCGCCGCGGTTCTGCAGGCGGTACTCGTCCACGTGGGTGCGCTTGGCGAAGCCGCCGTCCGTGACGGTGAAGACGTAGCCGTCCTCCTCCACCACGTCCATCGTCAGCAGGGAGTCGTCGTCGCGGAACTTCATGCCCGTCACGCCCGAGGTCGCGCGGCCCATGGGACGCAGCGCCTCGTCCGTGGCGGTGAACCGCAGGGACTGGCCCTTGTGCGAGATCAGGATGAGGTCGTCGTCGGGCGAGACCACGCGGGCCGAGACCAGCTCGTCCCCCTCGCGCAGCTTGATGGCGATCAGGCCGGCGGTGCGGTTCGTGTCGTAGTCCAGCAGCGGCGTCTTCTTCACGAGGCCGCCGCGCGTGGCGAGCACGAGGTACGGGGCCCGGCCGTAGTCCACGAGCGGCTGGATCTGGGCGATCCGCTCGTCCGGCTGGAACGCGAGCAGGTTGGCCACGTGCTGGCCCTTCGCGTCGCGGCCGGCCTTGAGCAGCTCGTACGTCTTGATCCGGTACACGCGGCCGAAGTTCGTGAAGAACAGCAGCCAGTGGTGCGTGGACACGGTGAGGAAGTGCTCGACGACGTCGTCGCCGCGCAGCATCGCCCCGCGCACGCCCTTGCCACCGCGCGCCTGGGACCGGTACTGGTCGATCCGGGTGCGCTTGACGTAGCCGCCGCGGGTGATGGAGACGACCATCTCCTCCTCGGGGATCAGGTCCTCGATGGACATGTCGCCGTCGAAGCCGGCCATGATCTCGGTGCGGCGGTCATCGCCGTGCTTGGCCACGATCTCGGCGAGCTCCTCGGAGATGACCTCGCGCTGACGCTGCGGGGACTCCAGGATCCGGTTGTACTCGGCGATCTTCGCCATGAGGTCGTCGTACTCGTCCTGGATCTTCTGGGACTCCAGGGCGGCGAGCTGGCGCAGCTGCATCTGCAGGATGGCCTGGGCCTGGACGTCGTCGATGTCCAGGAGCTCCTTGAGGGCCTCGCGGGCCACGTCCGCCGAGGCCGAACGGCGGATGGTCGCGATGACCTCGTCCAGCATGTCCAGGGCCTTGAGCAGGCCGCGCAGGATGTGCGCGCGCTCCTCGGCCTTGCGCTTGCGGAACGCGGTGCGGCGCACGATCACGTCGATCTGGTGCTTCACCCAGTGGTGCACGAAGCCGTCCAGGGACAGGGTGCGCGGCACGCCGTCCACGAGCGCGAGCATGTTGGCCGAGAAGTTCGACTGCAGCTCGGTGTGCTTGTAGAGGTTGTTCAGCACCACCTTGGCGACGGCGTCGCGCTTGAGCACGATCACCAGGCGCTGGCCGGTGCGGCCGGAGGTCTCGTCGCGCATGTCCGCGATGCCGCTGATCTTGCCGTCCCGCACCATCTCCGCGATCTTCGCGGCGAGGTTGTCCGGGTTGGTCATGTAGGGCAGCTCGGTGACCACAAGGCACGTGCGGCCCTGGATCTCCTCCACGTTGACCACGGCGCGCATGGTGATGGGGCCGCGGCCGGTCCGGTAGACCTCCTCGATGCCCTTGCGGCCCAGGATCTGGGCGCCCGTGGGGAAGTCGGGGCCGTGCACGCGGGCCAGGAGCGCCTCGAGCAGCTCCTCGCGGGTGGCCTCGGGGTGCTCGAGGTACCACTGCACGCCCGCGGCCACCTCGCGCATGTTGTGCGGCGGGATGTTCGTGGCCATGCCGACGGCGATGCCCGAGGAGCCGTTGACCAGCAGGTTCGGGTACCGGGCGGGCAGGACGACGGGCTCCTGCTGCTTGCCGTCGTAGTTGTCCTGCATGTCGACGGTGTCCTCGTCGATGTCCCGGACCATCTCCATGGCCAGCGGGGCCATCTTGGTCTCGGTGTAGCGCTGGGCGGCCGCGCCGTCGTTGCCCGGGGAGCCGAAGTTGCCCTGGCCGAGCGCCAGCGGGTAGCGCTGGACCCAGTCCTGGATGAGGCGCACGAGGGCGTCGTAGATCGCGGTGTCGCCGTGCGGGTGGTAGTTGCCCATCACGTCGCCCACCACGCGGGCGGACTTGTTGAACGCACGGTCCGGGCGGTAGCCGCCGTCGTACATCGCGTAGAGCACGCGACGGTGCACGGGCTTGAGGCCGTCGCGCACGTCCGGCAGCGCGCGGCCGACGATCACGGCCATCGCGTAGTCCAGGTACGAGCGCTTCATCTCCGACTCGAGGTCGACGGGCTCGACCTTGTCGGCGGCGCCCTCGGGGAGCACGTAGTGCTCCACCTCGATGTCCAGGCCGGTCTGCGGGGGCTGCGGGGTCGGGGCGCCCTCGACGGGCTCGTCCGGGGTCTGGGGGGTGGTCTCGTCGCTCACGCGGGTCCTCTCGTGCTCCCCGCGACGGCGGGGAGGGGGGTCGGCTCAGGCAGGTCTGCGGGTCCGGCTCAGACGTCCAGGAAGCGGATGTCCTTGGCGTTCTGCTGGATGAAGGTGCGGCGGGACTCCACGTCCTCGCCCATGAGCATGGAGAAGACGGCGTCCGCGGCGGCGGCGTCCTCCATGGTCACCTGCAGCAGGGTGCGGTGCTCCGGGTCCATGGTGGTGTCCCAGAGCTCCTGGTAGTTCATCTCGCCCAGGCCCTTGTAGCGCTGCACGCCGTTGTCCTTGGGGTAGCGCCAGCCCTTGGCCAGGCCGGCCTCGACGGCGGCGTCGCGCTCCTCGTCGGAGAACACGTAGTCGTGCGGGGCGTTGGACCACTTGATGCGGTACAGCGGCGGCTGCGCGAGGAACACGTGGCCGGCCTCGATGAGCGGGCGCATGTACCGGAACAGCACGGTCAGCAGCAGCGTGGTGATGTGCTGGCCGTCCACGTCCGCGTCCGCCATGAGCACGATCTTGTGGTACCGCAGCTTGGAGATGTCGAACTCCTCGCCGATGTTGGTGCCGAACGCCGTGATCATCGACTGGATCTCGGCGTTGCCGAGGGCCTTGTCCAGGCGGGCGCGCTCCACGTTCAGGATCTTGCCGCGCAGCGGCAGGATGGCCTGCGTCTCCGGGTTGCGGCCCTGCTTGGCCGAGCCGCCGGCGGAGTCGCCCTCCACGATGTACACCTCGCAGCGTTCGGGGTCCTTCGAGGAGCAGTCGGCCAGCTTGCCGGGCATGCCGAAGGACTCCAGCGGGGACTTGCGGCGCGCGTTGTCCCGGGCCTTGCGGGCGGCCAGGCGGGCGTGCGAGGCCATGATGGCCTTGCGGATGATCTCCTTGGCCGGGCCCGGATTGCGCTCGAACCAGTCGCCGAGGTGGTCCGTGACCGCCTTGGACACGAACCCGCGGGCCTCGGAGTTGCCGAGCTTGGTCTTGGTCTGGCCCTCGAACTGCGGCTCGGAGAGCTTCACGGAGATCACGGCGGTCAGGCCCTCGCGGATGTCCTCGCCCGTGAGGTTGTCCTCCTTGGGCTTGAGGATCTCCTTCTCCCGCGCGTACCGGTTGACCAGGGAGGTCAGCGCGGCGCGGAAGCCCTCCTCGTGGGTGCCGCCCTCGTGGGTGTTGATCGTGTTCGCGTAGGTGTGCACGGACTCCGAGTAGGCGGAGGTCCACTGCATGGCCACCTCGACGGCCATGGAGCGGCCGTCCGAGACGTCCTCGGCCTCGAAGGCGATGACGTTGTCGTGGACGTACTCGACCTTCTTGGCGGAGTTGAGGTGCTGGACGTAGTCGAGCAGGCCGTTCTCGTACAGGTAGGTGACGGAGCGGCGCTGGGGCTCCTGCTCCGCGTCCTCCGCCAGGCCGTTCCCCGCGACGTCCTCACCGGCGGCGCCCTCGCCCACGATCTCGTCGTCGACGACCTCGTTGGACTCCTGGACGCGCTCGTCCGTGAGGGTGATGCGCAGGCCCCTGTTGAGGAAGGCCATCTGCTGGAAGCGGGCACGCAGGGTCTCGTAGTCGAACTCGATCGAGTCGAAGATCTCCGGGTCCGGGTAGAACGTCTGCACGGTGCCCGTGGCGTCCGTGGCCTCACCCTTCACCAGCTCGCCCTGGGGCACGCCGCCGTCCGCGAAGGACATGCGCCACACGTGCCCCTGACGGCGGACCTCGGTGTCCACGCGGCGGGAGAGCGCGTTGACCACGGAGATGCCCACGCCGTGCAGGCCGCCCGAGACGGCGTAGCCGCCGCCGCCGAACTTGCCGCCGGCGTGCAGGATCGTCATGACGACCTCGACGGTCGGCCTCCCCTCGGTGGGGTGCAGGTCCACGGGGATGCCGCGGCCGTCGTCCGCCACGCGCACGCCGCCGTCGGCCTGCAGCGTGACGTCGATGCCGGTGGCGTAGCCGGCCAGCGCCTCGTCCACGGAGTTGTCCACGACCTCGTACACGAGGTGATGCAGGCCCCGCGGCCCGGTGGAGCCGATGTACATGCCGGGGCGCTTGCGGACGGCCTCGAGGCCCTCGAGCACGGTGATGGCGCTGGCGCCGTACTCACCGGGCACCTTCCGGTCCTTCACCGGGGCCTCGGGCTGCCCGACGGCGTCCGGCACGGCCTCCGGGTTCGGCGCGGCCGACGCGGCGGTCGGCTCCTCCGCGGGGTTCTCGGGCATGGCGTCAACCACGGGTGGCTCACTTCCTCGGACGTCGGCGGCAGGGTCGACCCGCGCGCAGGCGCGCGACGCCGCCCGGACATAACCGGCACGCGACACGCTCCCGCAGATCCACGGGGGCGGGGGACGGACGACAACCGGCCCCCTTTCACTGGTCCCAGTGTACCGCCTGACACCCCGAGGGCCCGCATCGACGGGGGTCCGCCGCGGGAGAACACCCGCTCAGCGGCCAGGGACACGGCTCAGGACGTGCGCAGGAGACCGCCCATGCCTCCCGGGCCGTCACCGACCCTGTGAGCGCGCTAGAGCGGCGCCCATGGCCTCGCCGCGTCCGGGACGTCGTCGGGCGGCGCGGGGGGCGGCCCCGGACTCAGCCGTAGGTGTCGCGCGGCCCGCGGCCGCCGCGCACGGTGCGCGGCCCCTTGCGCCAGCTCGGGGCCTGCGGGCCCGTCACCTCGATGCGGGTCACGACGCCGGGCCCGAGCGCCTCGTCGAAGCGCTGCAGGAGCACGGGGCTCATCAGGCGCAGCTGCGTGGCCCACGCGGTGGAGCTCGTCCGGACCCGCACCACGGAGTCCTCGAAGCTCTCCGGGCGGCAGTGCAGCGCGATCTCCGGCCCCACCAGCTCGGCCCAGCGGGTGAGCACGGAGCCGACCGCCACGGGGGTGGACCAGCCGCGGTCGCGGATGAGCCGGCCGAACACGGTGGACACCGTGGCCGGGTCCCGGTCCGCACCCCCGAACGGGCGCCGACGGTCCTGCCGCTCCCGGCCGGCCGACGGAGTGCCCGCCATGGCCCCGGCCAGGCCCGCGCCCGTCCCCCGCGCCCGCAGCGGTGCCTCGCCCCGCTCCCGGACGGCCTCGCGGACCCGACGCAGTTGCACGAGCGCCAGGTCCGGCCGGTCCGGCTCGAACGGGGCGGGAGTCTCAGCCATCGGCGCCGCCCTCGCGCCGGGGCTCGCGGATGTCGCCCTCCACGGGGGCCGCGGCGGCCACGGCCTCGGAGCCCTCCGCGTCCTGGCGGATGAGCACGCGGTGGGCCGTGAGCTCCTCGGGGACGTCCTCGAGCGCGGCGGCCGTGACGATCACCTGCTCGGCCCGGTGGACGAGCGCGGCGAGGCGGCGACGACGGGCGGAGTCGAGCTCCGCGAACACGTCGTCCAGGATCAGGACGGGGCGGGCGTCGGGGTCCGGGTCGTCGGCCACGAGCACGTCGTAGGCCGCCATGCGCAGGGCCAGCGCCAGCGACCACGTCTCCCCGTGGGAGGCGTAGCCGCGCGCGGGCGCCGGGCCCAGGAAGAGGGCGAGCTCGTCCCGGTGGGGGCCCACCAGGGTGAGCGCCCGCGCCCGCTCCTCCTCCCGCTGGGCCTCGAGCGTCCGGCGCATGTCCGCGGCCAGGTCCGCCACGGCCGGGACCTCCGCGTGGGTGCCGCGGGCCAGCGGGACGGTGGACTCGTAGGCGTAGGCCGCCGCCTTGGAGCCGTTGGTCAGCGCCGCATACATCTCCTGGAGGGGGCGGGCCAGCAGGCGCAGCACGTGCAGGCGGCCGTGGAGCAGGCGGGCGCCGGCGGCGCAGAGGTGCTCGTCCCAGACGGCGAGGGTCGCGTCCTCCTCGGGGCCCCAGCGGCGAGAGCCGCGGCTCGACTTGAGCAGGGCGTTGCGCTGGCGCAGCACGCGTTCGTAGTCGGCGGCGGCCTCGCCGAGGGCCGGACGCAGCTGCACCATGAGCTGGTCGAGGAGACGACGGCGGCCGCCCGGCTCCCCCGTCACGAGGCCCAGGTCCTCCGGGGCGAAGACCACGGTGCGCAGGATCCCGAGGCCCTCCTTCGCCCGCGCGGGGGCACCACGGTTGATGGCCACCCGGTTGGACCGGCCCGGCAGGATCTCCAGCTCGAGGGCGACGGTGCGGGAACCGCGGTGCACGCGTCCGGCGATCCGGGCCCGGTCCCGGCCGAAGCGCACGAGCTGAGCGTCCGAGCTGACCCGGTGGGACTGCTGGGCGCCGAGGTAGCCGATCGCCTCCACGAGGTTGGTCTTGCCCACCCCGTTGGCCCCGAGCAGCACCGTGGACCCCGGCGTCAGCTCCAGGTCGGCCCAGCGGTAGGACCGGAAGTCCGCGACGGTGAGGTGGGACAGGTACACGGGAGCGTCCAGCCCCCAGCGTCAGGCGATGCGCACCGGCATCACGAGGTAGCGGTAGTCGGAGACGACGCCGTCCTCCTGGTTCACGCCGGTGAGCAGGGCGGGCTTGGGCGCGGACGTGAACGCGAAGCGCACCTGCGGCTGGTCCACCACGGCCAGGCCCTCGGAGAGGTAGGACGGGTTGAACGCCACGGTGATGTCCTCGCCCTCGAGCGTGCACGGCACGGACTCGTTGGCGCTCGCGTCGTCGCCGCTGCCGGCGTCCAGGGTGACCTGGCCGTCCGTGAACACCATGCGCAGTGCGGTGTTGCGCTCGGCCACGAGGGCCACGCGGCGGGACGCCTCGACCAGGGCGGCGGTGTCCACCACGGCCTGGATGGGGCTGGACTCGGGGAAGAGCGAGCGGATCTTGGGGTACTCGCCGTCCACGAGCACGGAGGTGGTGCGGCGGCCGCCGGAGGCGAAGCCCACGAGGTCGGCGGTCTGACCGAGCAGGATCTCCAGGTCGCCGCCGGAGCCGAGGGACTTGGCGACCTCGGTGAGCGTGCGCGCCTTGATGAGCAGCGACGTTGAGAGGGACGGGTCCGCCGGGGTCCAGCGGATCTCCTTCATGGCCAGCCGGTAGCGGTCCGTGGCCAGGAAGGTCATGGTGTCGCCCTCGATCTCCACCTTCACGGCGGTGAGGATCGGCAGGGTGTCGTCCTTGGACGCGGCGACGGTGACCTGGGCGACGGCGTGGGCGAACGCGGCGCCGTCCACGGTGCCCGCGGGGGCCGGCAGCTCGGGCAGCGCCGGGTAGTCGCCCACGGGCATCGTGGCCAGGGCGAAGCGAGAGGAGCGGCAGGTGACGAGCACCTTGCCGCCGTCGAGCTCCACCGTGACCTGGGCCTGCGGCAGGGAGCGGACGATGTCGTTCAGCAGACGGCCGGAGACGAGCACCTGGCCCGCGGTCTCGACGTCCGCCTCGATCTCCAGGCGCGCGGAGGTCTCGTAGTCGAAGCTCGCGATGGACACGACGCCGGCCTCGGCCGTGATCAGCAGGCCCGAGAGCACCGGCACCGGCGGGCGCGGGGACAGGGAGCGGGCGGCCCAGGAGACGGCGTCGGTGAGGATGTCGCGTTCGACGGTGAACTTCACGAGCTGCACTGCCTCTCTGGGGGGGGGTGATGACGGGGGTTGCCGGCCAGGGGGGAACGGCGACACGCGGGCCTCAGCATAGGCGGTCCGCGCGGCGGGTGTCAGGTCGCCGACGAATGACAGCGGTGTGATTCCACGGATCTCGAGCGCCCGGGCGCAGCCTGGGCCGTCGAGGCGCTCAGCTCGGTGCGGGGCGGTGGAGATGATGTTGCTTGGCGGGATCTCTCCAGAGGGATCAGAAGGAGTGGTAGCGGGTGTGGATCCTGTGGAGAACGCGGTTCTGCCGCGCCACCACGCGGATCCGGTTGGGGGAACCGTGTGGACGCCCGCTCGTTCGGGGTGTGCATCCGGTGTGGACGATCCTCGGAGCCCCTCCCCCGCTCTGCACAGGCTCGTCCGGAGTTGTCCAGACTCATCCCCGGATCCACCCCCCAGTTGTCCACATTCCTGTCCACAGGGCGCGTCCACACCCGTCGAAAACCGCGAGATCATGCGGTTTTCGGCTGTGGAGATATGTGGAGACGCGTGGACTACTGAATGACGCCGGTGTGATTCACCAGCCTGTGCACCGTGGTCGTCCCCAGGGGTGTGGACGCGGCGTGAGCGGCCTGATTCCGCCATCCACAGGGGCGGCGGTTGTCCACAGCGGCGGGGGTTCTCCACAGAGTTGTCCACACCGGTGGACAATGTGGAGGAAGGCTCGAGTCCCGGTCGAAGGTTCGAACCGGGACTTGAGGGTGGGACGGCGGGTGGCTCAGGCGCCGCGCTGCTTGCGCTTGATCTCGTTGGTGAGCTCGGTGACCTGGTTGTAGATCGTTCGCCGCTCGGCCATCAGCTCGCGGATCTTGCGGTCCGCGTGGATGACGGTGGTGTGGTCGCGGCCGCCCAGGACCTGACCGATCTTGGGCAGGGACATCTCGGTCAGCTCGCGCAGCAGGTACATGGCGATCTGCCGCGCCGTCACCAGCGTGCGGGTGCGGGACTTGCTGGTCAGCTCCTCGAGGGTGAGATTGAAGTACTCCCCCGTGGCGTGCAGGATCAGCTCCGGCGTGATCTCGTGCGCCGTCTCGTCCGTGATCAGGTCCTTGAGCACATGCTCGGCCAGCTCGATGTCCACGGTCTGCCGGTTGAGCGAGGCGAACGCGGTCACGCGGATCAGCGCGCCCTCGAGCTCGCGGATGTTCGTGGAGATGCGCGAGGCGATGTACTCCAGCGCCTCCGGCGGGGCCACGAGCCCCTCGGCCTCCGCCTTCTTCCGGAGGATCGCGATGCGCGTCTCGAGGTCCGGCGGCTGGATGTCCGTGATCAGGCCCCACTCGAAGCGGGAGCGCAGCCGGTCCTCGAACCCGGAGAGCTGCTTGGGCGGCAGGTCCGAGGTGATGACCACCTGCTTGTTGTTGTTGTAGAGCGTGTTGAAGGTGTGAAAGAACTCCTCGACCGTCGCCTCCTTGTCCGCCAGGAACTGGATGTCGTCGATCAGCAGGATGTCCACGTTGCGGTAGACCTGCTTGAACGAGGCGCCCTCGTCGTGGCGGATGGAGTTGATGAAGTCGTTGGTGAACTCCTCCGAGTTCACGTACCGCACCCGCAGGCCCGGGTAGAGGCGACGGGCGTAGTGCCCGATCGCGTGCAGCAGGTGCGTCTTGCCCAGGCCGGACTCGCCGTAGATGAACAGCGGGTTGTACGCCTTCGCCGGCGCCTCGGCCACCGCGTTCGCGGCGGCGTGCGCGAACCGGTTGGACGAGCCGATCACGAACGTCTCGAAGTGGTAGCGGTCGTTGAGGCGGCTGGTCTCCGCGGACGTCGACGGCGGCGCGGGGGTCGGCTTGCCGTTCCCGTTCGGGGCCGCGGGCGCGGCAGGCGCGACGTCGGCCGGCGGCTCGATGCGGAAGCCCGGCAGCTCCTCGGCGACGGCGCGGCGGGAGGTGGCGGCGGTCGCGGCCGGGGGCAGCTCGACGTCAGGCGCCGCGGCGGCGGACGGCCCGCCGGCGAGGGAGGAGCGGCGGGCCTCCGAGGAGGGGGTCCGCGGCGGCTGCAGGTTCGCGTCGATCGAGATGGCCAGCAGGATTTCCTCGCGGAACTCCTTGGTCAGGGCGTCCGTGAGGGCGTCGGCCACCTGGGTGCCCTGGAGCGTCTCGCGGGTGGTCTCGTTCGGCACGGCCAGCAGGAGCGTGTTGCCGATGAGGCCCTGCGGCTGGGCCAGGTAGACGAAGCCCATGAGGCGGGCGCTGACCCGCGCGTCGTCCTCGAGGGAGCCCACGACGGAGCGCCACGAGCTGAGCACGGCCTGGTCTGCCACCACGGAGGCTTCCTTTCCTGGGGCAGACGTCCCCGAGGACGGGGGCGGCTGCGCGAGACGGACGACGGTGCTCGGAGTCTAACGGTTGTCCACAGGGTTGTGCACAGACGGTGGACAACCCCTATCATCCTGTGGACGACCGTCCCGGGCGCCCGTGTGCGTCCGGGCTCCGCGCGCACCCGTTTGACCCCCGCGCACCCCGGCCACTAGAGTTGTCTGGTCCCCCGGGTGTCGGTTGATCGTGCCCGCCGGGGATTTCATGTCAGAGCCTCACCGGTCCTTCTCCCTGGTCCACCTGCTCAGGTCGACGGTCGAAGGCACACAACACGTCGTGGAGAGATCATAGTGACCAAGCGCACGTTCCAGCCCAACAACCGCCGTCGTGCCCGCAAGCACGGCTTCCGTGCCCGCATGCGCACCCGCGCCGGCCGCGCCATCCTGTCCGCTCGCCGCGGCAAGAACCGCGCCGAGCTGTCCGCCTGAGGACGTCGGTCCAGGGACGGCGCGCCCCGTGCTGCCCCGTGACCGTCGCGTCCGCACGCCCGCGGAGTTCCGTCACCTCGGTCGCACCGGCACCCGCGCGGGTCGGCGCACCGTGGTGGTGAGCGTCGCCACGGACCCCGACCAGACCCGGTCCACGCCGCCGAGCGCCCCTCGGCCGCGGGC
The DNA here is from genome assembly GCF_035609305.1 of Micrococcus sp. HOU01. Taxonomy (NCBI): domain Bacteria; kingdom Bacillati; phylum Actinomycetota; class Actinomycetes; order Micrococcales; family Micrococcaceae; genus Micrococcus; species Micrococcus sp. HOU01. The sequence continues at coordinate 197,244 of NZ_CP141211.1, forward strand.
CGGGTTCGTCGTGTCCAAGGCCGTGGGGAACGCGGTGACCCGCAACCGGGTGAGGCGGCGGCTGCGCGCCGTCGTCGCGGATCAGATGCGCCTGCCCCCGCTGCGCGACCTGCCGGTTTTGGTGCAGGTCCGCGCGCTGCCGGCCGCCGCCGAGGCGGACTACGCGCTGCTGCGCCGCGAGACCGTCGGCGCGCTGGCCAAGGCGCTCAGGCCGCACCTGCCCGCCGTCCCCCGGGACGAGGCCTAGATGGCCGTCACGCCCTCGCCGTTCACCGTGCTCGAGCCCTCCCGCGAGTGGGGCCCGGTGCGCGCGCTGCCCTCCGCCCTGCTGGCCGGGCTGCTGACCGTCTACCGGGCGGTCGTCTCCCCGCTGTACGGGCAGGTCTGCCGGTTCTTCCCCAGCTGCTCCGCCTACGGGCTGGAGGCCGTGCACGTGCACGGCGCGGTGAAGGGCTCGTGGCTCGCGGCGCGGCGCATCGGCCGCTGCCACCCCTGGAACGACGGCGGCGTGGACCCGGTCCCGCCCGGGCACCGGCGCTGGCCGCCGGGCCGGCAGCCGCGGATCCTCGCCCTGAACCACCCTCCCATCCCACCTGATCTTCCGCAGGAGGACTGACCCTCATGTTCGAAGCCATCCTCGCCCCGTTCCGCTGGCTGATGTCCTGGCTGCTCGGGGCGTTCCACAGCGTCCTGGACTTCGCGGGCCTGCCCGCGGACTCCGGTTGGACGTGGGCCCTGTCCATCCTCCTGCTGGTGGTGCTCATCCGCACCCTGCTGATCCCGCTGTTCGTCAAGCAGATCAAGGCGCAGCGCGCCATGCAGGCCATCCAGCCGGAGCTGCAGAAGCTGCAGGCCAAGTACAAGGGCAAGAAGGACCAGCTCTCCCGCCAGGCCATGGCCATGGAGCAGCAGGCGCTCATGAAGGAGCACAAGGCGAACCCGTTCGCCGCCTGCCTGCCGCTGCTGATCCAGATGCCGTTCTTCTTCGCCCTGTACCAGGTGCTGCTCGGCGCGCGCGGCGCGTCCGAGCGCGGCGAGGCCATGGACGCCCTGTCCGCGGACCAGATCCGCTCCTTCGAGGGCTCCACGATCTTCGGCGCCCGCATGTCGGACACCTTCCTGAACTCCTTCGGCGATCCGGGCAGCGCGCCCGTGATCATCACGGCGATCGTGCTGATCGTGCTGATGTCGGGCTCGATGTTCTACATGCAGAAGATGCTCATGACGAAGAACATGACGCAGCAGGCCCTCTCCGGGCCCATGATGCAGACGCAGCAGATCATGCTCTACGCCATGCCCCTGATCTTCGGCATCGGCGGCATCAACTTCCCCATCGGCGTGCTCCTGTACTGGACCTACTCCAACTTCTGGGCCGTCGGCCAGCAGTGGTGGATCATCCGCAACAACCCCACCCCGGGCTCCCTCGCCGAGAAGGAGCTCAACGAGCGCCGCGCCGCCAAGGGCCTGCCCCCGGTCGGCCAGAAGGTCACCGACTCCAAGGCGGAGCCCTCCTCCGCCCACACCCAGGCCGCCGGCGGCGGTGCCGTGCTGAACGGTGAGGTCGTCCGCCAGTCGGGTCAGCGCGTCCAGCCCCAGCGCAAGAACCGCAGGAGGAAGTGAGCATGTCCGCCGAGAACGTGACCCCGGCCCCCGAGGCCGAGGACGCCGTCGTCGAGACCCCCGCGGGCCAGGGCTCTCGCGTCGCGGAGCAGGACGATGCCGCCGTCTCGGAGACGGTACGCCGCCTCGAGGAGGAGGGCGACGTCGCCGCGGACTACGTCGAGGAGCTGCTCGACATCGCGGACCTGGACGGGGACATCGACATCGAGGTCCGCGACGGGCGCACGTACGTGTCCGTCGTCTCCGAGGACCACGACGAGCGCCTGGACGGCCTCGTCGGCCCCGACGGCCGCACCCTGGAGGCCCTGCAGGAGCTCGTCCGGCTGGCCGTGCTCGCCGCCACGGGGCACCGCTCCCGGCTGATCCTGGACGTCTGCGGGCACCGGGAGCGCCGCAACGTCGCCCTGCGCACCGCCGCCCAGGCGGCCGTCGAGCGCGTCCGCGCCGGCGAGGGTCCCGTGCACCTCGAGCCCATGGGCGCGTACGAGCGCAAGATCGTCCACGACGTCGTCGCGGACGCCGGCCTGACCTCCGAGTCGGAGGGCGAGGGCGCCCGCCGGCACGTGGTCATCTCCGCCGATGACTGAGCGGGGCTCGGCCTACGAGCGGCGCCCCGGGCTGGATCCGCGGGACCGGGGCGACCGTCCCGCACCCGTGGGACAGCCGGCACCGCCGCTGACCAATGCGCTGCGGCCGGCCGCCGTCGAGCTGTTCGGCGAGGCCCTCCCCCGGGCCGAGGCGTACGTGGCCCACCTGGCGGACACCGGCATCGAGTGGGGCCTGATCGGTCCGCGCGAGGCGCCCCGTCTCTGGGAGCGCCACGTCCTGAACTGCGCCGTGGTCGAGGAGCTCCTCCCGCAGGGTGCGCTCGTGGCCGACGTCGGCTCCGGTGCGGGCCTGCCCGGCCTGTGCCTCGCGCTCGCGCGCCCCGACTGCCAGTTCCTGCTCATCGAGCCGCTCGAGCGGCGCGTGGAGTGGCTGGACATGGTGGTCGCCGACCTCGGCCTGGAGAACGTGGACGTGATCCGCGGCCGCGCCGAGCAGGTCTCCGGGAACCTCGACGTCGACGTCGTGACCGCCCGCGCCGTGTCCGCGCTGAAGACCCTCGTGCCGCTGACCATGCCGATGCTGCAGGGCGCCGGGGAGCTGCTGGCCATCAAGGGCCGCTCCGCGGCCGACGAGATCGCCGCCGCCCGCAAGGTCCTGCGCAAGTATGGTGGTGCCGAGCCCGAGATCCTCACGGTGGGCGAGGGCCTGCTGCCCGAGACCACCACCGTCGTGCGCGTCAGCGCGCGTCCCCGCTGACCCCTCCCCCACCGGGACGGGACGGGCCGGGCGGCAGCAGATCCGCACACCCGCGACCCAGGAGGTAGAGCCGCATGGCGCAGGAGCAGGAGAGCCGGGGTGGGGCCTGGAGGGCCCTGCGCCAGAAGTGGACCGGCCGGACCGCCGAGAAGGGCGGCGCGGACGCCGAGGAGCCCGCGCGGCTCCAGCGTCGCCGTCTGACGCGCCCCGACCGCACCCGCGTGTTCACGACGTCCAACCAGAAGGGCGGCGTCGGCAAGACGACGACGACGGTCAACCTGGCCGCGGCCCTCGCCCGCGCGGGCATGCGGGTGATGGTGGTGGACATCGACCCGCAGGGCAATGCGTCCACCGCGCTGAACATCCCCCACACCGGAGACGTCGCCTCCGTGTATGACGTGCTCCTGGGCGAGATGGAGATCCAGGACGTCGTGCAGGACGCCCCGGACGTGGACGGCCTGCAGGTGGTGCCCGCGACGATCGACCTGGCCGGTGCCGAGATCGAGCTGGTCTCTCTGGTGGCCCGCGAGCAGCGACTGTCGCGGGCGCTCGAGGCGTACACCGCCTGGCGCGAGGAGGACGGCCAGGAGCGGCTGGACTACGTGTTCATCGACTGCCCGCCGTCCCTGGGCCTGCTGACGGTCAACGCGTTCGTGGCGGCCGAGGAGGTGCTCATCCCGATCCAGGCCGAGTACTACGCCCTCGAGGGCCTCTCCCAGCTGCTCAAGAACGTGCAGATGATCCAGAAGCACCTGAACCCGCGTCTCCAGGTGAGCACCATCCTGCTGACGATGTTCGACGCGCGGACCAACCTCGCCGTGCAGGTGGCGGAGGAGGTCCGGACGCACTTCCCGGAGCAGCTGCTGAACACCGCGATCCCCCGCAACGTCCGCATCTCCGAGGCCCCCAGCTATCAGCAGACGGTGCTGACCTACGACCCGGCCTCGGCCGGCGCCGTGGCGTACCGGGAGGCGGCCGCAGAGATCGCCGGCCGTGGTGCGCCGACGGCCCTGAAGGGCTGACGCCCAGGCGGTCCGCTGCGGTGATCGCCGGGTGGTGCCGCTGACGACGACGTAAGCCCGCCGGAGGGAGCAGTCCCCCGGCGGGTTTCGTCGTGAGTGAGTTGCGGCCCGACAGATGAGGGGTGGGAAGACAAGCGGAATCACTGGGCCTGTCGAAAGTTCGGGTTTCACGTGAAACAACGGTCTCCGTGGTGCGAGTGTGGTGCCGCCGCAGCGGGATGACGGGGCGGGTGCCCGTGGTCGACCGCTTCCGACAGACATGCCGCCCTCTCCTCCCCTGGGCCGAGCCCTCTGCCGCTCCGTTGTGGGCGGGGCGCATCTGTCGCCAGGGGGGGCAGCCGGGGGCGACGACGCACGAAGTCACGGGGAGGACGGTTTCGCCCTGGGGCGGGACCGCGGCTGTGATGGCCGGCCGGCGGCGCACCGTGCGTTGAGGTGCGCCTCGGGAGCTGCGCGGTTTGTGGGGAACGTCCTGGCCTGCGGGTGCGGACGTGCAGGGCATGGCCCGTCCCTGCCCCCCAGGCGGGCTCGTGGCAGCCCCGAGAATGCAGCCGTCGAGCAGGCCGGGTGCCGTGGCTGGGTGCCCCCTCCCCCATGTCAGACCTCCTCGCCGTCGGTGACGTGCAGGAAATCGGGGGCCAGAGCGGAGCACGAGTCAGACTGCCGTCGCGGGGGTGCGCGGCCGGTCTGTCAGTCAGCGTGTGCGAGAGGAGACGTCAGCGGCGAGGGGGTCTGCTGTGATTCGTCTGAGTTGGAGGGGCCGATTGGCGGCGCCTGCAGGACAGTTCTGCTGTGCATTCCTGTGTGCGGAGAAAGAGAGCCTCCGGTGAGGAAGAGCGGTCGTGTGCCCCCAATGTATACAGAGACAAGTGGTTGAACTGGCCAACAGGCGTCTTGACGTGGTCACCAGCGAACGTCGATGTTGATATGTGGACAACATCTGTGGACAGGGGACGTCTAAGGTGTGCGGCCGTAGATGCCTCTGCGGTGTTGATGAGCCCTGCTCAGTCTCCTGTAGCGTCTGACGGCTGGGCACGGGGACGGCGTGTGAATGGTGACTTCGGTGGAGGCCCCCCGGGGAGCCCGCGGCGGCTCCGTGCGGGATGGGGCGGGCCGTGTGGTTCTGTCGCTTGCAGCGACGTGGGAACCAGGGCGTCGAGTAATCGGCCGGTCGCCGGGGGTTTCACGTGAAACACGGTGGTTCCGCGCTCACCTAGCGTCGATCCCTGACCGCAGCTGTCCGCGGATGGAGGCATTGAAGACCCAGTTTCCACACGAGGCGGTCCTGAAACTTTGATGGGCGGCCTCAGCTGACAGGACGGATGGAGTCAGTGGGTCGGGTGGAGCGCCCGCCGCGTCACTGTACTGCCGCCCGTGACATCGGCGACCACATCGAGCAGTTTCTGTCAACGGCGAAAGTGGATGCACGCTGCCCCGACATGGGACCCGCGACCCGACATTCCCTCCCGGCCGTTTCACGTGAAACTGAACGACCGGTGATCGGGGCTCACTAGATCGAGCCAGTACCATCAGCGACGCGGCAAGTCTGAACCTTTCAAGATATAGAGGACCCTGCGCACGCCGGCCTCGGGGTGCGACCCGTTGGTGGGCGAGCTTCCATGGATGAACGCGCGGTCGAATCTTCGAACGATACGTTTCACGTGAAACGAGCTTCGGGTGGAAGCGCCGTGCCGCGAGGTCACAATCCCAGGCGATCCAGGGAGCACACGATCCGTGTCGGGAGCGAGCTGAGCGAGAATGGCGCAGGAGTGTGGCACTGACTCGCGGGTGAGCGAGCACGTGGCCCACCCGAACTCATGTCGTACTTGGATGACAGACTCGTCCGTGTTTCACGTGAAACGCGGATGGTGAAGCAGCGTTCAATTCGTGAGCTGCGCGGGTGTGAGGAAGCACTGACGGCGAAGCGACGAGTAGGTCGAGCTCATCCGTTCGGCGATTCGAGTGTTCACATCACACCGCGGGGAAGTGGGACGAGTGCTTCGATGCTGGTCCGCCATTGCGCGTCCGATGAAGCACATCATCATGCGGGTAGCCAGCGATCTGAGTACCGTCCGCACGGAGGGCTGGTCGGCCGGGGAGCACATGAAAAACAAACTGAACAACCGTGATTCTGATACCGCCCGCTCGTCGACGCGGGCTCACGTTTCATGTGAAACGAGTGAACCTCGAGAGGGAACACGAGGAGGTCTTGAGGATTGCAGCGGGACCCTTCCGAAGCGCCCCCACTCGGAGTGTTCCACGTGAAACACTCACGCTCGCGGCAGGATGCTGTCCGCGCGCCCACATCCAGCCGTCCGGGCCCAATACGGACGTCTCACCCCAGAACCGAGGCCCGAACCTCGCCGCGCCCCTTGCACGTGTCAGGCCCTCGCGCGCCCCCCGGCGGTCAGGGCCAGAGCACCTTGAGAAGAGTCTTCCCGCCGCCCGGGACCATCGAGACCAGGCCGCTCACCTACACTGATCGCAGACCCACTCACTGCAGGAGGACCCGTTGAAGACGAGCCGTCGAGGAGGCCTGGGGCGAGGCCTCGGCGCCCTGATCCAGAGCACTGTAGAAGCCCCGGAAGAGAACGCCGAGGCCTCCTCCCCGAAGGACTCTGCGGTGTCGGTGAGGAGCGGCCAGAAGGCTGCCGAGGCAGCGGAGGCCACCACGACATCGACGCGGAGCACCGCGACGACCGAGACGTCAGGGAAGTCCAGCGAGCCTGCCCCGCCGGCCTCCCAGCGGAAGACCGCGGGCCGAACGACACAGGCCAGGAAATCAACGGCTGCGACTGGCCGGAACGCCACGTCCGCCACGAAGGCAGGGCCCACCTCGTCGAAGCGTGCCTCGCGACCCGCGCAGCGTCCCGTCGACGTGTTCTTCTCCGCAGACTCCGAGGATGCACCCGCGGCGCGGCCGACCAAGGGGCGTCCGGCCATGCCGACGGTGAAGGCGCCCAGCAAGAGTGCCACCTCCGCGACGTCGTCGAGGAAGGAACCGGCGGACTCGACCGCGGACCCCGTCGCGACCGAGGGGACCGTGTCCGCGGACATCGCGGTCCTGCGGGAGATCCCGGTGGGGGACATCCACCCCAACCCGCGGCAGCCGCGTGAGGTGTTCGACGAGGACCACATGGCGGAACTGGTCACCTCGATCCGCGAGGTCGGCATCCTGCAGCCGATCGTCGTGCGCGAGGTGGACGGCCCCACCCCCTATGAGCTGATCATGGGCGAGCGCCGGTGGCGCGCCACCCAGAAGGCCGGCCTGGACACCATCCCGGCGATCGTCCGCCAGACCCCGGACCAGGACCTCCTGCGGGATGCTCTGCTGGAGAACCTGCACCGCTCCCAGCTGAACCCGCTCGAAGAGGCCGCCGCCTACCAGCAGCTCATGGAGGACTTCGCCTGCACGCAGGAGGAGCTGTCCCAGCGCATCGGTCGCTCCCGTCCGCAGATCTCCAACACGCTGCGGCTGCTCAAGCTGCCGCCCCTCGTGCAGCGCCGCGTGGCCGCCGGCACGCTCTCGGCCGGCCATGCTCGCGCGCTGCTCGGTCTCACGGACCCGTCGGACATGGAGCGTCTGGCGCAGCGGATCCAGTCGGAGGGCTTGTCCGTCCGGGCCACGGAGGAGGCGGTCGCACAGCTGCAGGGCGGCCTCCGGCCGGGCCGCACCCCGCGGCGCAGCGCGGACGACGCCCGCCACGAGCGCCTGGACCACTACGCCACCGCGCTCACCAGCCGCCTGGACACCGCCGTGAAGATCACCCTCGGCGCGCGCAAGGGCCGCATCGCCATCGACTTCACCACCGTGGAGGACCTGAACCGCATCATGGACCTCATCCAGGGCGGCCAGGACGGCAAGGACAGCGAGGGGAAGGGCAAGAAGTCCTGATCCGGACTTCCCGCGGACGGCGTCCACGGGCACCCGCCGCTGGTCCTGAAGATCGACGCACGACGGCCCCGTCACCCTCTCGGGTGACGGGGCCGTCGTGGTGAGTGGGGGAGGGGCTCAGCCGAGCAGGGCCGAGAACTCCTTCTCCAGCGCGGCCTTGGGCTTGGCGCCCACGGACTCGGCGACCTTCTCGCCGTTCTGGAAGCCCACGACGAGCGGGATGGAGGTGACGCCGTAGCGCGCGGCGATGGCCGGGTTCTCGTCCACGTTGAGCTTGGCGATCACGGCCTTGCCCTCGTGCTCCACGGCCATGTCCTCCAGGACGGGCCCGAGCATGCGGCACGGGCCGCACCACTCGGCCCAGAAGTCCACGAGGACGGGCAGCTCGGACTGGAGGACCTTCTGGTCGAAGTCGGCGTCGGTGACGGTGATGGTGCTCATGGCAGCCTCCTGGGGGTTGTTCTGTGTCTGACGAGGATGGACAGGGGTGTTATCCACATGACTCATGACGCTCTGTCAGGGGTCATGGGTCAGTGGCTCATGCCGGAACCGCGTCCGACTCCGGGCCGGCCGGCGCGGCCTCCTCCACGTCGGCCACGGTCGCGAGGTAGTGCTCCACGTCCTGGGCGGCCACGCAGCCCGAGCCGGCGGCGGTGATGGCCTGGCGGTAGGTGTGGTCCGTGACGTCGCCGGCGGCGAAGACGCCCGGCTGGGAGGTCCGCGAGGACGGATGGTCGATGCGGATCGTGCGGTGCTCCGTGAGCTCCACCTGGCCCTGCACCAGGTCCGTGCGCGGGTCCTGGCCGATGGCCACGAACAGGCCGGTCACGTCCAGCGTGGACGCCTCGCCGGTGCGGGTGTCCCGCAGGTGGAGGGTGTTGACCTTGTCGTCACCGCTCACCTCCGTGACCTCGGTGTTCCAGCGGAACTCGATCTTCTCGTTCTCCATGGCCCGGTGGGCCATCACCTTGGAGGCGCGCAGCTCGTCCTTGCGGACCAGCACGGTCACCTTGGACGCGAACTTCGTGAGGAACAGGGCCTCCTCCATGGCGGAGTCGCCGCCGCCCACGACCGCGATCTCCTGCTCTCGGAAGAAGAAGCCGTCGCACGTGGCGCACCAGCTGACGCCGTGGCCGGAGAGGCGCTCCTCACCGGGCACGCCGAGCTTGCGGTAGGCGGAGCCGGTCGCGAGGATGACCGCGTGGGTGCGCAGCTGGGTGCCGTCTCCGAGCGTGAGCACCTTGGGGTTCGACGTCAGGTCGGCCTGCACGACGTCGTCGTAGACCACCTCCGTGTTGAACCGGCGGGCCTGGGCCTCGAGGTTCGCCATCAGCTCGGGCCCCTGCACACCCTCCGGGAAGCCCGGGAAGTTCTCCACCTCGGTGGTGTTCATCAGCTCGCCGCCCGCGGTCACCGCCCCGGCCACGAGGACGGGGGAGAGGTCGGCGCGGGCGGTGTAGATCGCCGCGGTGTATCCGGCGGGGCCGGATCCGACGATCACGACGTTGTGGACGCTCTGGTCCTGGGCGGTGGGGGCCACGGGTTCCTCCAGTGGATCGGGGTGGTGGGCGCTCCTCCAGGACAACGGCGGAGCCACGGGCGGGTATTCCGCGGTGTTGGGGTCGCGGTGCAGTCGACGTCAGGCGACGGCGGCCGGAAGGTCCGGCGCGCCGTCGCCCGGGCGCGAGGTCAGCGGACGGCGATCTCGCCGAGGCGCAGGCCGAACGGGAGGTCCGACGTCGTGCCCTCCAGCTGGGGCAGCGAGGTGAGGCTGACGATCACGTACTCGGCCTCGGCCTCGGCGCCCTCGAAGGGCACGGGGATGGAGACGGTGTCCTGGTCGAAGGTGCCGTTGCCGATCTCCTGGGCGTTCGCGCCCTCGGGGGAGTCGGCGATGTAGGCGAACCAGGCGCCACCGGTGGCCCCCGTGCTCTCCAGGGTCACCTCGTTCACCTCGGTGCGGTCCTCGAGCTGGACCACGAGGTTCATGCTCTCCACATAGCCGCCGAAGTTCGGCCGTGCGTAGGCGAAGGTGCGCCACACGGTGGTGGGGTCGCCGTCGATGAGGTTGGGCAGGTCCGCGTCGTGCTCGACCTCGTGCTCCGGCAGGTCCGGCACCATGCGCAGGGCCTGGACGGGCTTCGGGGCGGCCGCGGTGCTCTCGCTGGTCGGGGTGGGGGAGGGGCTGGTGCTCTCCGACGGCGACGACGTGTCCGATGCGGACCCGGACGACGCAGGCTCGGACGACGCAGGCTCGGACGACGCGGCCTGCGGGGCCGGTCCGCCGCGCAGGTTCTGGGCCAGCAGCACCCCGCCCACGACGAGTGCGGCGAGCAGGCCGAGCACGAGGACCAGAGCCAGCGGAGCGCCGCCGCGCTTACGGCCGTCGCCCTCGCCCGGGTCGGCCACCGTGGCGCCGTCGCCGCCCCCGGTGGTGGCCGGGGCGGCCTGGGCATCCGGAGCCGCGGCGGTGGCCGTTGAACCGGCAGCCGCGGCACCCGCCGCCGTTGTGACCCCGGTCCCGGCGGCCACCGGAGCGGCCGTGCCGCGGGACTCCTCACGGACGGTGGGCGCGGACTCGGCCACGATCGCTCGGCGGGGGACGGGGCGCTGGCGCCGCACCGGGATCGCCTCGGTGTCCGGGGCGACCGGCTCCGGCGCGTCGGTCTTCTCGGCCGCCACGGGCTCGACGGGCTCGGTGGGCGGCGTGGCCCCGTCCGCACCGTCGGCACCGGCGTCGGGGGCCTGCGCGGCGGCGGCCCCCGCCGCGACAGCCGGGAGTGCGGCGGTGCCCGCCTGGGCCTCGCGCTTCTCAGCCTCGCGCTCCGCGGCCTCGCGTTCCTGGGCCTCGCGCTTCTCAGCCTCGCGCTGCTCGGCCTCCCGGGCCCGCTCCTCCTCGGCACGACGGCGGGCCTCGGCCCGGCGCTCGAGCTCGCGGCGCTCGGCCTCCTCCCGCTCCGCGGCCAGCCGGGCCTGCTCGGCCTCCCGCTCGCGCGCGGCCCGCTCCTCAGCCTCCTGCTCCGCCTGGCGACGGGCGCGCTCGGCCTCGGCGCGGCGCTCCTCCTCGGCACGCTCCTCCGCCTCCCGACGTTCGCGTTCTGCGCGTTCGGCGGTTTCCTTGCGCTCCCGCTCGGCCCGCTCCGCGGCCTCCCGTTCGGCGCGGGCCTTCTCCTCGGCCTCCTTGCGCTCGCGTTCTGCGCGCTCGGCGTCCTCCCGCTCCGCCCGCTCGCGCTCCTCCTGCTGCTTCCGGGTGGCGGCGTCCGCCGCGGCCAGGGCCGACGCCCCGGCGGCCGCCTTCGCCGCGGTGCCGTCGGAGGGACGGACCCGCTCGGCGAGGCGCTCGGAGAGGCGGTTCAGGAACCCGGGACGACGCTGGGCCTCGTCCTCGTCCGCGCGGAGCCGCCGGTCGAGGTCGGTGTAGTACGTCTCGTCGTCGTCGTAGGCGTGGGGGTCTCCGGTCCGCGACTCGCCGAACAGCTCGGAGCCGAGGCTGTCCGTCTGGAACGGCTCCACGTACAGCTCCTGCGGGTACGCCAGACCCAGCAGGACGTCCGGGTCGGGGTCCCCGCCGGCGATCAGGTACGTGCGGCCCTCGGACAGCCCCAGGTCGAGCACCTGCACGTCGTCGGTGCGCTCGCCCGTGGCCAGCTCCCGCGCGGACGAGGCCACCTGCGTGGCGTTCTCACGTGAGGCCACGAGCACGGTGACGCGGCGGTTGAGCACCTGGTCCGTGCCCAGGAACACCATGTCCTGGTCCGCGGACGTCACCACGTGCTGGGTGATGCGATAGCGGCCGCCCAGGACGGCGCCGACGGCGATGGGCTGGGGCACGGGCTCTTCTCCTGACGACGGGGTCGGAATCCGATGATACGTGGCGTGGCCGTCGCGGCCAGAGATCAGCCGACGCGCAGCAGACGACCCAGCGCGGGCACGCGGGCGACGAGCGGCCGGAGGGCGTCGTCCAGCTCGGGGAACCGCATGGCCCGCAGCACCATCAGGTACACCGGACCCATCGCCACGGCCGCCACCGCGCACGTGAGCAGCGCCGTCCCGATGGAGTTCCACGCGAACCCGCCGGTGTACCCGCCCAGCAGCCACACGACGACGACGCCCGCGGCCGCCGCGGCCAGCGCGGCCAGGCCGGTCTGGACGTGGGCACGCAGCACGGATGCGAGGCCGTAGTCCCCGAACCGGCGCACGGTGAGCACATGGGTCAGGACGAACTGGTACACGTACGAGACGGACGAGGCGACCGCGACCCACAGGGCCATGGACCACAGCGGCAGCAGCATCGCGCCCGCCCACGAGAGCAGCAGCATCAGGAGCGAGCCGCTGACCTGGACCACCATCGGCACCTTGGCGTCCTCGGCGGCGTAGAACACGCGCAGCAGGTAGAAGGAGCCCGAGCGGAACGGGATGGACAGCGCCAGCGCGAGCAGGACCGAGCCCACCGCGATGCCGGCCACCATCGCCGTCTCGGCCGTCGAGCCGAAGACGCGGCCCAGGGGGCCCGCCAGGACCACCACGCCGGCGAGGCAGAACATCAGCGGCACGGTGAACGCGCGCAGACCCTGCGCCGTCGTGCGCCGCACCGCGGACATGTCCTGGCGGCCCATGGCGCGGGCCAACCGGTTGAAGAGCACGGTGGCCAGGGAGAGCACGAACACCGAATGGGGCAGCACGGCCATCAGCATCGCCATGTTGTACGCGGCCACACCGGGGATGGCCGCCTGCGCCATCTCGGCGCTCCAGGTCTCCGTGCCGGGGATGCGCAGCTCGCCGCGGTCGCGGGCCTCCGTGGCGGAGGTGACGTACCGCTGGCACAGCAGGAGCACCACGTTCGTGGCGACCATCGTGATCAGGGTGTACCCGGCGATCCGGCCGGTGTCCCGCAGGCCGATGCCCTTCCAGCCGAACCTCGGGCGCAGACCCAGGCCGAGCCCGCGCAGCGGCAGGAAGAGGATCACGGCCTGCAGCACGACGCCCAGGGTGTGGCCGCCGGCCAGCACGACCGTCTGTGCGCTCGTCCACCCGGCGAGGTCGTCCCCGGCCCGGTACGCCCCGAACATGCCCAGGTACAGCACGATCGCGCCGATCGCGACGACGTTGTTCAGCACCGGCGCCCACATGTAGGCGCCGAAGCGCCCGTTGGCGTTGAGCACCTGCCCCACCAACGCGTACATGCCGTAGAAGAACACCTGGGGCAGACACCACAGGGCGAACACGGTGGCCATCTCGAGCTTCTCCGGCGACCAGCCGCGGGTCAGGGCCGTCATGAGCGGGGCCGCCGCCAGCATGACCACCACCGTGCCGGCGAGCATCACGAGCGTGCCGAGCGTCATCAGGCGGGAGGTGTAGTCCGCGCCCCGGTCGGCGTCGCGGGCGTGCTTGATCAGCTGCGGCACGAGCACGACGTTGAACACGCCGCCCACCAGGAGCAGGTAGATCACGTTCGGCAGGGAGTTGGCGATCTCGAAGATGTCGGCCATGTCCGCGGACAGGCCGATCGCCACCGTCACCAGCGTCGCACGGACGAGGCCCAGCACGCGGGAGAGGAGCGTGCCGGAGGCCATGATCGCGGTGGACCGGCCGGCGCGGCGCTCGCCCTCGGGGGTCTCGTCCGCGGGGTCCACGGCGGCCGGATCCGTGGCGGGAGCGGGGTCCGTCGTCGTCGGCTCCTCGTCGGCGACGCCGGCGTGGGCGGGGTCCTGCGCTCGGCGCGGGGCGGGTCTACTGCTCAAGGGTCACCCAATCGTGGTCGGAAGGCCCCGTGCCGGGGGCGGTGGATCAGGGGCGGGGACCCCGGGCACCGCCCGGGGGGAAGTGCTGGTCGACCACCTGGCGGGCCAGGTCGACGATCCGGCGCTCGTTGGCGAAGGAGAGGCGGCGCGCGACGTCCTCGAGGCGCACCCATGCGACGTCCACGGCCTCGTGGTCCGGGTCGTTCTCCGTGGTCAGCTCGCCGCCCGTGGCGCGCAGCAGGAAGTGGTGCACGGTCTTGTGGACGCGGTGCCGGGCGACTGTGAACCAGTAGTCGATCGCGCCGAGCGGCTCGAGGATGTGGCCGGCGATCCCGGTCTCCTCCTCCACCTCGCGCACGGCCGCCTGCCGGTGGTCCTCCTCGCCCTCGGGATGGCCCTTGGGCAGGCACCACTCGAGCCGGCCACCGCGGTTGTAGCGGGCGATCACGGCCACCTCGAGGCCGCCGTCGTGCTCGCGGACGATGACGCCGCCGGCGGAGACCTCCTCCACCGTGGGCAGGGAGGCGGCTGCGGCGGAACGGGGTCCCGCGGGGGCCGAGGTGACGGGGCGCAGAGGCGGCTGCGGCCGGCGACGCCACGCCCCCAGCGCGGAGGGCAGGGGGGCGCCCCGGTGCGCGGAGGGATCGGGGCGGGTCATGCCGTCAACTCTAGCCCGGCCCGCGCGGGCCCGTGCCGGGACCGTCTGGCACCCTTGTAGGCATCATGGATCTGACCACCGCCACCCACGCGCTGCCCCCCGGCTTCCCCGCGGACGCCACCCTGCCCGCCGTCGTCGTGGAGCTGGGGCGGAGGTTCGAGGCCGCCGGCCACGAGCTCTCCCTGGTGGGCGGCCCGGTCCGCGACCTCTTCCTGGGACGGTTGTCGCCGGACCTGGACTTCACCACGGACGCCGACCCGGACGCGTCCGAGGCCGTCGGCGCCGGCTGGGCGGACGCCACGTGGGACGTGGGACGGCGGTTCGGGACCATCGGCTTCCGCAAGGCCGGCTGGCAGCTCGAGGTCACCACCTACCGGGCCGAGCAGTACGACCCGGCCAGCCGCAAGCCGCAGGTGGCCTTCGGCGACAGCCTCGAGGACGACCTGCTGCGCCGCGACTTCACCGTCAACGCCATGGCCCTGCGCCTGCCCGCCCTCGAGCTCGTGGACCCCTTCGGCGGCATGCGGGACCTGCACGCCGGCGTGCTGCGCACCCCCGGCACCCCTGAGGACTCCTTCTCCGACGACCCGCTGCGCATGATGCGCGCCGCCCGCTTCGCCTCCCAGCTCGGCTTCGCCGTGGCCCCCGAGGTGGAGCAGGCCATGACCGCGATGGCCGAGCGGATCACGATCATCTCCGCCGAACGCGTCCGCGAGGAGCTCGTCAAGCTCGTGTGCGGTGCGCACCCGCGCGCCGGCCTCGACCTGCTCGTGCGCACCGGCCTGGCCGACTACGTCCTGCCCGAGCTGCCCGCCCTGCAGCTCGAGTCGGACGAGCACCACCGCCACAAGGACGTCTACGCCCACTCCCTGACCGTGCTGGAGCAGGCCATGGAGCTGGAGGGCGAGTACGCGCCGTCGACCCCCGACCCCGTGCTGCGCCTGGCGGCGCTGCTGCACGACGTCGGCAAGCCGGCCACGCGTCGCTTCGAGAAGGGCGGGGCCGTCACCTTCCGGCACCACGAGACCGTGGGCGCCAAGCTCGTCCGCAGGCGGCTGCGTGCCCTGAAGTTCGACAACGACACGATCAAGGCGGTGGCCCGCCTGGTGGAGCTGCACATGCGGTTCTACGGCTACGGCGACGCCGGCTGGACCGACTCCGCCGTCCGCCGGTACGCCCACGACGCCGGCGACCTGCTGCCCCGCCTGCACGCGCTGACCCGCTCGGACGTGACCACCCGCAACCGGCGCAAGGCCGAGCGGCTGGCCCACGCGTACGACGACCTCGAGCGGCGCATCGCCGAGATCGCCGAGGCCGAGGAGCTCGCCGCCGTGCGGCCGGACCTGGACGGGCAGCAGATCATGGCGCTGCTGGGGATCCGCCCGGGCCCGGTGGTGGGCCGGGCCTACCGGCACCTGCTCGAATGGCGGCTGGACGAGGGCCCGCACGAGCAGGCGGAGGCCGAGGCCGAGCTGCGTCGCTGGTGGGCCGAGCAGCCGGAGGCCCAGCAGGACTGAGGCGGCGCGGCGGGCCTTCCACCCGTCGTCGGGCCGGGACCACACTGGCCGCATGGCTGAGAAGAAGACCGAGAAGAACGGCGCCCCCATGGGCCCCGGCACCTCCACCATCAAGGACCCCGAGGTCTACGAGGCGCTGCGCCGCGAGGGCGCGAGCGAGGAGAAGGCCGCGCGGATCGCCAACGCCTCCGCCCGGGACGGCCGGGACGAGGTCGCCGAGCGCGGGGGCGAGGCCGGCTCCTACGAGGACTGGACCAAGGACGAGCTCGCGAAGCGGGCCCGCGAACTCGACATCGAGGGCCGCTCCACCATGACCAAGGACGAGCTCATCGAGGCGCTGCGCAACCACTGACCGGCGCCCGCACCCCCGCTTCCGGGGGCGGAATCCGGTGCTTTGGGATTGGAATACCGCCGGAAACCGCCCCCAACGCGGTGGGTGGGCGGGGATAGCCGGAGGCTTTGGCCCATCCAGGTCCGGATGGGATGATCGACCGCTGTGAGTTCCGACCAGCGCACCGCGTCCGCGCCCCGCCATGCCCTGTCGCCCCAGGACGGCGTGCCCGCCGTCAAGGTCGGCACGCGGGTCAGTCGCGGCCCCGGCCGGGTGACCGCCCTCGACGGGCTGCGGGGGATCGCGGTGCTCGCCGTGCTCGTCTTCCACGCCTGGCCCACCTTCCTGCGCGGCGGGTTCGTGGGCGTGGACATGTTCTTCGTGCTCTCCGGCTTCCTCATCACCACCGGCCTGGTCCGTGGTGTGGACGCGGGCCGGGGCGTGGCGCTGGGCACCTTCTGGATGAAGCGCGTCCGACGACTCATCCCGGCCATGCTGATGGCGCTCGTGGGCACCACCGCGCTCGCGTGGCTGGCGGTGGACGAGTTCCCCGCGGGCCTGGGTCGCCAATGGTTCGGCGCCCTGACCTACACCAGCAACTGGGTGATGATCCTCGAGGGCGGGGACTACTTCAACCGCGCCTCGCCACCTCTGTTCGAGCACCTGTGGTCCCTGGCGATCGAGGAGCAGTTCTACATCCTCTGGCCCCTGCTCCTCTGGGGGCTGCTCCTGCTCACCTGGCCGCCGCGCAGCACGGTGAACTCGGGGCGGGTGGCGGACCGACGTCGTATCCTCGCGGTCGCGGTCGCGGCCGTGGCCTCCGCGGCGTGGATGGCCTGGGGCTCGTGGCACGGGTTCGAGCAGGCCCGCCTCTACTTCGGCACGGACACCCACGCCTTCGGCCTGCTGTTCGGCGCGTGCGTGGCGATCGGCCTGGCCCATGTGCCCCGGCCCGAGCACGGCGGCCCCGAGCCGCGGACCTCGGCCACGCGGGTGGCCGTCGCGTGGGGCGCCGTCGCGGTGCTCGCGGCGGGCTTCGCCCTGGTCGACGGCGGCCACGCGAGCACGTACCGCGGAGTGCTGGCGGGCCTGTCCGCCGTCGTCGCGTTCATCGTCTGGCACGTGGTGCAGGGCGACCGGCGCGACTCGCTCTCTCGCGCGCTGGGCAACGGGTTCCTGCGCTGGTGGGGGCGCCGCTCCTACGCCGCGTACCTGTGGCACTGGCCGCTGCTCGTGATCATGCGCGTGATGGTGCCCGTGGACGCCCCCGGGTGGGTCGAGCCCGTGGCCGCCGGCGCGATCCTGCTGCTGACCGCCCTGATCGCCGACCTGAGCACCCGGCTGATCGAGGAGCCCATCCTCCACGAGGGGTTCAGGGGTGCCTTCGGTCGCTGGGGCGCAGCCGCTCGGCGGGCGTTCACGGGCGGGGCCGGGCCGATCGGCCGGCTCGCGGCCGCCGCCACGGCGCTGGGGCTCGTGGCCGTCCCCGCGGCGGCCGTGGCCGCCGTGGTGCACTCGCCCGCGCAGACCCAGCTCGAGCAGGACATCGCCCAGGCGGAGGAGTCCCTCAAGGCCGCCGAGGCGGCCCAGCAGGCGGCCCGCGAGTCCCGGGCTGCGGAGCAGTCGAAGCGGGCCGAGGCATCGGCCTCGGGGGCACCCGGCTCGGCCGCCCCCGGGGACGCGGAGGGCTCCGCCGGCGCGACGTCCTCGCCCGGGTCGTCCGCCGAGCCGTCCGGGCTCGGGCTCGGCGACCCGGCCGTCACGCGCCCCACGTACTCCAAGGAGCAGCTCACCGCGGCCCTGCCGCCGTCCGAGCTCGGCACGGACGTCACCCTGATCGGCGACTCCGTCTCGCTCTCGGCCGCGCCCACGCTCATGGAGGAGCTGCCGGGGATGCTGCTCGAGGCGGAGGTGGGCTACCAGATCTGGGACGCCGCGGACGAGCTCGAGAAGCTCAAGGCGGACGGCCAGCTGAGCGACGTCGTCGTGGTGGCCCTGGGCGCCAACGGCACCACCCATCGGGGCGACTGGGAGAAGATCCTGGCGGCCGTCGGCGAGGACCGGCTGCTCGTGCTCGTGGTGCCGCACGGCCCGATGGACTGGATCGCGGACGTGCAGGTGCAGATGGCGGCGCAGGCCAAGGCCCACCCGGACCGGATCGTCCTGGCGGACTGGGACGCCGCGGCGAAGCAGCACGTCACGGACTTCTCCGCCGACGGCGTGCACCCCCGCGCCGACGGCCAGGCCATGTACGCCCAGCTCGTCCGGCTCACCATCGAGGACCGGCTCGGCGCGCGGCGCTGAGCGCGGTGGCCGGGGCGGCACGCGCCCCCACGACAACGCCGGCCCGTCACCTCCACGGGGAAGGTGACGGGCCGGCGTCGTGCACGGTCCGCGGGGACCGGGCTCGTCAGCGCTCGATGTCGCCGCGGATGAAGGCCTCCACAAGCTCGTGCGCCGCGTCGTCGTTGTGCTGCACGGGCGGGGACTTCATGAAGTAGGACGAGGCCGAGAGGATCGGCCCGCCGATGCCGCGGTCCAGGGCGATCTTCGCGGCGCGCACGGCGTCGATGATCACGCCGGCCGAGTTGGGGGAGTCCCACACCTCGAGCTTGTACTCGAGCGAGACGGGGGCGTCGCCGAAGTTGCGGCCCTCGAGGCGCACGAACGCCCACTTGCGGTCGTCGAGCCAGGCCACGTAGTCGGACGGGCCGATGTGCACGTCCTTCTCGCCCAGCTGCGCGGAGGTGTTGGAGGTGACGGCCTGCGTCTTGGAGATCTTCTTGGACTCCAGGCGCTCGCGCTCGAGCATGTTCTTGAAGTCCATGTTGCCGCCCACGTTGAGCTGGTAGGTGCGGTCCAGGGTGACGCCGCGGTCCTCGAACAGCTTGGCCATCACGCGGTGGGTGATGGTGGCGCCGATCTGGGACTTGATGTCGTCGCCCACGATCGGCACGCCCGCGGCGGTGAACTTCTCGGCCCACTCCGGGGTGCCGGCGATGAACACGGGCAGGGCGTTCACGAACGCGACGCCGGCGTCGATCGCGGCCTGGGCGTAGTGCTCTGTGGCCAGCTGCGAGCCGACGGGCAGGTAGCAGACCAGCACGTCCACCTCCGCGTCGCGGAGGGCCTGGGCCACGTCCACGGGCTCGGCCTCCGACTCCTCGATGGTCTCGGCGTAGTACTTGCCGAGGCCGTCCAGGGTGGGGCCGCGCTGGACGGTGACGTCCGCGTGGGGCACGTCCGCGATCTTGATGGTGTTGTTCTCGGAGGCGGTGATGGCCTCGGACAGGTCGAGGCCGACCTTCTTCGCGTCCACGTCGAACGCGGCCACGAACTCGAGGTCGGACACGTGGTAGTCGCCGAACTGCACGTGCATCAGGCCTGGGACCGTGTCCGTGGCCTTCGCCTCGCGGTAGTACTCCACACCCTGGATGAGGGATGTTGCGCAGTTGCCCACGCCGGCGATGGCGACGCGGATGGGATTGGTGGCCACGGTCTGGTTCTCTCCTCGACTGTCCGGAACGGGTGCGGGCACGCGGCGCGCGCACAGGGGGCCCACACCGTTCGGCGGAGCGCTCACCCGGGGATCAACCACGCCAGTCTACGACCGACGACGGCGGCCCCGCCCGTCCGGTGTCCGGGCGGCTTCCTAGGATGGGGGCATGAGACCGGCCCCCGCGCACGCCGCGACCCCCAGCGAGCCGCCCACTCACGCCGCGGACGGCGCCCCGAGCGACGCCGTGACCGCCCCGGGTGTCCCCGCCGGGCGTTCCGCTGACAGCGCACCGTCCGGGACCCTGCCCGCCCCCGGCGAGCGCGGCGGACGCTTCCAGCTCGCCGGCGGCCTCGCGGCGAACGGCCCCGGACGGGGGACCGGCTCCTGGGCCGGGCCCGTGGCGCTGACGGGGCTGCTGGTGGCTCTGGCCGCCGTCGTGACCGTGCTGCAGAAGTCGCCGTGCCTGCTGCACGGCTGGGGCGCCCCGGACGTCTACTACGCGGGCTGCTATTCGGACTGGGCCGCGCTCTACGGCGGGCGCGGGTTCGCGGCGGACCCGTGGGCGCCGTTCCGGGCGGGCTCCACGTTCGAGTACCCCGTGCTGATGTCCGTCGTGGGCTCGGTGGCGGCCTGGATCACGCAGGCGCTGCCGTTCTCGCCGGAGCAGGGCACGGTGGTGTTCTGGCTCGTGAACTTCGGGTTCGTGGTGGTGCTGTGGGCCGTCGTCGCGGTGCTGACCGTCCGGATGGCGGGGCGCCGGTGGACGGACGGGCTCATGGTGGCCGTGGCCCCGGGGATCGTGCTGGCCGGCACCATCAACTGGGACCTGTGGGCCGTGGCCCTGCTGGCGTGCGGCATGTACGCGTGGTCGCGCGGCCGGTCCCTGACGGCGGGGGTGCTGTTCGGCCTCGGCGCGGCCATGAAGCTGTATCCGCTGCTGATCCTGGGGCCGCTGCTGATCCTGGCGGTGCGCTCGCGGCGGTGGCGGCCGTTCCTGCTCGCGGCCGGGGGCACGGTGGCGGCGTGGGCGGCGGTCAACGTGCCGCTCATGGCGGTGAACTTCCAGGCGTGGTCCGTGTTCTTCACCTTCTCCGGCGAGCGCGGGCCGGGCCTGTCCAGCGTGTGGCACGCGTGGGACGTGACCGCCGCGCAGGCCGGGTGGGCGTTCGTGCCGGAGGACTCCCTCACCCTGCTGGCCTACGGCACCTTCGCGGTGTGCTGCCTCGGGATCTTCGTGCTCGGCGTGCGGGTGCGGCACACCCCGCGGCTGGCCCAGCTGACGTTCCTGGTGGTGGCGGCGTTCGTGCTCACCAACAAGGTGTACTCACCGCAGTTCGTGGTCTGGCTGATCCCGCTCCTGGCGCTCGCCCTGCCGCGGTGGCGGGACTTCTGGGTGTGGCAGACGGTGGAGGCGCTGCACTTCTTCGCCGTGTGGATGTACTTGGCCAAGGGGGTGGCCGAGACCCCGCCGCAGCACTCCATGGACGACTCCGTCTACGTGGCCGCGATCCTCGCGCACATGCTCGCGGTGCTGTGGCTGTGCGGGCGCGTCGTGTGGGAGATGCTGCACCCGGCCGAGGACCTCGTGAAGCGCGACCACGGCGGCCACCCGGACACCGACCCGCTCGCCGGCGCGTACGCCGGACCGGCCCGGGGGCGCTCAGGCCGACCGGCCGCGGTTCAGGCGTAGTCCCAGCGGTGGATCGGGCAGTCCGGGGACGACGGCGGCGTGCTCGTCCCCGCCTCGGCGGCGCCGCCCTCGCGGGGTGGCGGGCAGACGCACTGCGCCCCGGAGGCGGCCGTGGCCGCCTTCATCTGTTCGCGCCACATCACGTGGGGGTCGGTGGCCGGGTCCGCGGCCGCGCCGGGGTGCGCCGGACGCGCGGCGCCGTCGTCGTGGGCGGGGGCGCGGGCCGCGTCCCCGTCCCGGGTGAAGCCCATCCGCACGATGGCCCAGCCGCCCACGGTCCACGCCACCAGGAGGAAGACCCCCACGGCGACGGCGATCATGATGTCCACGGCGGGCTCCTCCTGCGCTGACGGGGCGGGCGATGCGGCGGGCCCGCTTGCGGGCCAGGGTAGTCGGACGGGGTGGTGGGGGCGGTACGGTCGGGGCATGACCCCCGTGACCCGTGACACCGCCGCCGAGCTGCCCGCCCACCTGCGGGACCTGGCCGAGTTCGTGACCGCCTCGCCCTCCAGCTACCACGCCGCGGAGGAGGTCGCACGCCGCCTGGAGGCCGTCGGCTTCACCCGCCTCGACGAGACGGCCGACTTCCCGGCGGCACCGGGCGGCTACGTGGTGGTGCGCGACGGCGCGGCGGTGGCCTGGATCGTGCCGACGGGCGCCGGGGCGCTGGGCCGCCACGAGGGTGCTGAGGCGCGCGCGGCCGGGCCGGACGAGGCGGGGCAGAGCGCCGGCGTCGTGCCGGTGTTCCGCGTGCTCGGCGCACACACGGACTCGCCGGGGTTCAAGCTCAAGCCGAACCCGGCCACCGTGACGGCCGACGGCTGGGTGCAGGCCGGCGTCGAGGTGTACGGCGACCCGCTGCTGAACTCGTGGCTGGACCGCGAGCTGCGCTTCGCCGGGCGTCTCGCCCTCGACGACGGCACGCAGGTGCTCGCCGCGACCGGGCCCGTGGGGCGCATCCCGCAGCTGGCCATCCATCTGGACCGCGAGGTCAACGAGGGGCTGAGGCTGAAGCGGCAGCGGCACACGAACCCCGTCGTGGGGGCGCTCGCCCCGCGCGGCGAGGACGCCGGCGAGGCGGAGGTCGACGGTCTGGCCGCCCGCGTGCCCGGTGACGTGCTGACCGCGCTCGCGGCCGCCGCCGGTGTGGACCCGGCCGCGGTGCGTGGGCACGACGTCGTGGTGGCCGACGCCCAGGAGCCGGGACTCTTCGGGCTGGCGGGCGAGTTCTTCGCGTCGGGTCGGCTGGACAACCTGAGCTCGGTGCACGCGGGCCTCGTGGCGCTCGAGGAGCTGGCGCGCGAGCACGGCGGCGCCGAGGGGGCGATCGCGTACGAGGGGACCGTCGCGGGCGGGGTGGCCGGTGAGGCGGCCGGCGCCCCGGTGATCCCGCTGCTCGCCGCGTTCGACCACGAGGAGCTGGGGTCGGCGTCGCGGTCCGGGGCGGCCGGGCCGCTGCTCGAGGACGTCATGGGGCGCGTGCTCGAGGCGCTCGGCGTGGCCGGGCAGGGCCGGGCGCGGGCGATCGCGGGGTCCTGGCTGCTGTCCGCGGACGCCGGCCACCTGGTGCACCCGAACTACGCCGAGCGGCACGACCCCGTGAACCACCCGCGCGTGAACCACGGGCCGCTGCTGAAGATCAACGCCAACCAGCGCTACGCCACCGATGCCGGGGGCGAGGCCGCGTTCGCCCGCTGGTGCGGTGTGGCGGGGGTGCCGTTCCAGGAGTTCGTCTCGAACAACGACGTCCCCTGCGGCTCGACCATCGGCCCGATCTCGGCGACCCGCCTGGGCATCCGGACCGTGGACGTGGGCCTGGGCCTGCTGTCCATGCACTCGGCGCGCGAGATGTGCGGCGTGCGGGACGTGGAGCACCTGACGGCGGCCGTGCGGGAGTTCTTCCGCGGGGTGTGAGGCTGCGCGTGGGGGCGGCGCGAGCCAGAGATTTCTGCTCTTGGATGGCCGCGAGCCAGAGATTTCGGTCGTAAAAGCGGCCGGAAAACGACCGAATCGTCTGGCTCGCGGACTCGACGCGCGGGAGGCGTCGGCGCGGGAGGCGCCCGCGTACGTGGGCGCCGCGCCAGTGCCCCTCCCTCGAACTGCTAGGATGGGTCAGGTTGTCTGTGTGCCGCCGAAGAGCGCGGAGCATCACACGGACGACGAGCACAGAACCTCCTGCCGCGGAGAGACCGCGGCCGCAAGCCCAGAGGAGGTGGGTTCGCATGCGTGCTTATGAGCTGATGGTGCTGATCGACCCTGAGGTCGACGAGCGCACCGTGGAGCCGACCCTGAAGAAGTACCTCGAGGTCGTCACGAACGCCGGCGGCACCGTCGACAACATCGACGTGTGGGGTCGCCGCAAGACCGCCTACGAGATCCAGAAGAAGTCCGAGGCCATCTACGTGGTCGTCAACTTCCAGTCGGAGCCGGCCGCCACCCAGGAGCTGGACCGTCTGCTGAACCTCAACGAGACGATCCTGCGCACCAAGATCATCCGTCCGGAGGAGCAGAAGATCACCGCTGAGTGATCCTCGTACCGTGTCCGGAGGGTCTGAGAGCATCGGATCAGTCCCCGACGCCCCACCGGAACCCCGCTGAGCAGTCCCGGATCCCCGGATCCGGTCACTGACCGGCAGAACCCCCGAAGACAGGAGTGACCATGGCAGGCGAGACCGTCATCACCGTGGTCGGCAACCTCACCGCCGACCCGGAGCTGCGCTTCACCCCGAACGGCGCGGCCGTCGCGAACTTCACCGTCGCGTCCACGCCCCGCACGTTCGACCGCCAGACCAACGAGTGGAAGGACGGCGAAGCGCTGTTCCTGCGCTGCTCGGTCTGGCGCGAGGCCGCGGAGAACGTGGCGGAGTCGCTGACCAAAGGCATGCGCGTGATCGTGCAGGGCCGCCTCAGGGCGCGCTCCTACGACAACCGGGACGGCAACCGTCGCACCAGCTGGGAGCTGGACGTGGACGAGGTCGGCCCGGCGCTGCGGTTCGCCACGGCCAAGGTCACCCGCGCCCAGCGCGGCGGTGGCGGCGGCGGTGGCTTCGGCGGCGGCCAGCAGGGGGGCGGCTTCGGCGGAGCCCCGGCCGGCGGCGGCTTCGGGGGGAACAACGACGGCGGCTTCGGCGGCGCCCAGCAGGGCGGCGGCTGGGGCGGCCAGCAGCAGGGCGGCGGCCAGGCCGCACCGCAGGACCCCTGGTCCGGCGGCGGTGGCGGCGGATGGGACACCCCGTCCTCCAACGAGCCCCCGTTCTGATCCTGCGCTGACCGGGCGCGGCCCCCACGGCCGCGACGGACACGGAACACCACGGACCTCTCCGTCCGGGCGCACCTCGCCCGGAGGGCCGCCCCCCCGGTGGCCCATCCCACCCGCGACCCGGCACCGCCGGGCCGCACTGCACACGGCCCCGTGCCCGGCACGGGACGCCGCGTGATCCCATCCCGCAGAACCGTTCTGCGGGCTCCAGAGAACTCTGAAGGAGCACCACGATGGCGAAGGCTGAACTCCGCAAGCCCAAACCGAAGTCCAACCCGCTCAAGGCCGCCAAGATCACCGAGATCGACTACAAGGACGTGGCCCTGCTGCGCAAGTTCATCTCCGACCGCGGGAAGATCCGTGCCCGTCGCGTGACCGGCGTGACCGTCCAGGAGCAGCGCAAGATCGCCCAGGCCGTCAAGAACGCCCGCGAGGTGGCCCTGCTGCCCTACGCCGGCGCCGGCCGCGGCTGATCGAGCGAGCGAAGGAAGGAACACCCAGATGGCAAAGCTCATCCTGACCCAGGAAGTGGCCGGTCTCGGCACCTCCGGTGACGTGGTCGAGGTCAAGAACGGGTACGCCCGCAACTACCTGCTCCCGCGCGGTTTCGCCACCGTGTGGACCAAGGGCGGGGAGAAGCAGGTCGAGTCCCTGCAGAAGGCACGCGCGGCCCGCGCCGTGGCGAACCTGGAGGACGCGCAGGCCCAGGCCGCGCAGCTCCAGTCCGCCACCGTGAAGCTCGAGCGCACCGCCGGTGCGGAGGGTCGCCTGTTCGGCGCCGTCCAGACCGCCGACGTCGCCGAGGCGATCGAGGCCGCCGGCCTCGGCTCCGTGGACAAGCGCTCGATCACCCTGCCGGCGCACATCAAGTCCGTGGGCAACCACGAGGCCCAGGTCCGCCTGCACGAGGACGTCATCGCGACCGTCCAGCTGCAGGTCGTGGCCGCCAAGGCCAAGAAGTGATCATCCGCTTCTGAGCCCGTCGCGTACGCGACGCGCACCCGAGGCCCCGGTCCGCTCTTCACGAGCGGGCCGGGGCCTCGTGCCGTGGGGGAACATGGAGGTCATGCCCTCCGCCCCACCGCCCTCCGACCTCGCCGGCTCGGCGGCGGTCCCGCGCCCGCCGCTGTGGACGCGCCCGTTCATCCTCGTCAGCGCGACCTACCTGTTCGTGGCGATGATCTTCTACACGCTCATGACCGCCATGGCGCTCTACGCCGTCACGTCCTTCGGCGCGTCGGACGCGGAGGCCGGCGTCGTGGTGGGGGCGTTCGTGCTGGGCGCGGTCCTCACCCGCATGACGACGACGCCCGCCACCTTCGCGTGGGGGCGGCGGCGGGTCCTGCTCGTCGCCTTGGCCTGCTACGTCCTCACGACGGCGGCGTACCTCTGGGCGGACTCCCTGGCCGCACTGACCGTGGTACGGCTGCTCAACGGCATGTGCTTCGGCGCGGCCGGCACCGTGCTGGCCACGGCCGTGCAGCGGATCGTCCCGCCCGTGCGCCGCTCCGAGGGCACCGGCTGGTTCTCCACGTCGATGACGCTCGCGGGCGCCGTCGGGCCGATGGTGGCCCTGCAGCTGAGCACGGCCGTCGGCTACGACGCCCTGTTCTGGGCGTGCATCGGCTTCACGGGCATGGCCCTGCTGATCGCCCTGTTCCTGCGCGTGCCCGAGCCGCCGCTGGCGGGCCGGTTCCGGCTGCACCGGGCGGACGTGTTCTCCGCGGAGGTGGCGCCGGCGGCGGGCGTGGCCCTGGCCTCCGGGTTCATGTACGGCGGCATCCTCGCGTTCATGGCCACGTTCGCGCAGCAGCAGGGCTACCCGGCGATGGTGCCGAGCCTGTTCTTCCTGCTCTTCGCCGCGGGCACCATCGTGGGCCGTGCCGTCGTGGGCGTGCTGCACGACCGGCACGGGGACAACGCCGTCGTCTACCCGATCCTCGCGGGGATGGCGGTCTCCTACGCGGTGCTGGCGCTGCTGCTCTACTACCGGCTCGTGCACGGCGGCCGGGCCATCGCCCGGCGCCCGTCCCCGGCCTGAGCGGGGCGGCTCCGGCGCGCGGCCAACGCCCCGCGGCTGCTCATGCGTCCCATCCCCCGATGTGCACGAGGGCGTCGCCGCGGTGCACCAGGGGTGCCTCGGTGCGGCCGATGACCACGCCGGTCAGCTCGGCCTTCACGTGCGCGAGGCGGCGGCCGAACGAGTTGTAGAGCGCGCCGATCCGGTCCCCGGCGCTCACGCGTTCGCCGAGGGAGACGTCCAGGTGCACGAGGCCGTCCGCGCGGGCGCGCACCCACGTGGACTGCCACACCAGGTAGGGGGCGTCCTGCTCGCCGTCGACGACGTCGGGGTGCACGGCGGCGGTGTCCTCGCCGGTGGCGTCGGTCGCCTCGGGCACGTCCGTGGTCCGCTCCTCGGGGACCTCGCCGGGCAGCGGACCGGGGGCGTCGACGACGGCGTCCGGCCCGGGCTCGGTGAGCCCGACGTCCGTGGGGTCCACCATGTCCAGGGCGGCGAGCACGCGCAGGACCCCGTCCACGCCGGGGGCGATCGCGTACTCGTCGAACCGCCAGGCCTCACCGGCCTCGTAGAGCAGCACGCGCGCGCCGGTCTCGCGGGCCGCGGCGCGCAGGGAGCCGTCCCGCAGGCGGGCGTGGAAGAGCACGGGCGCGCCGAACGCCTCGGCGAGCGCACGGGTCTGGGGGTCCTCCAGGTCGCAGCGGATCTGCGGCAGGTTGGAGCGGCGGTCCGCGCCGGTGTGCAGGTCGATGCCCACGGTGCAGCGGCCGATCACCTCGGTCATCATCAGGTGCGCGATGCGCGAGGCCAGCGAGCCCCGGGCGGAGCCGGGGAAGGAGCGGTTCAGGTCGCGGCGGTCCGGCAGGTAGCGGTCCCCGGCCATCACGCCGAGCACGTTGACGATGGGCACGGCCAGCAGGGTGCCGCGCAGGTGCGTGGGCTGCAGGCGCTCCAGGACGCGGCGGACGATCTCGACGCCGGCCACCTCGTCCCCGTGGATCGCGGCGGAGACCCACACGGTGGGCCCGTCCTCGCGGCCGTGCAGCACGTGCACGGGCAGGGTGACGTCCGCGCCGGTGACGAGCTGGGAGATCGGCAGGGACAGCTCGTGGCGGCGGCCGGCCGGCACCTCGACCCCGCCGAACGCGAAGGGGGCGCGGGCGGGGCGACGGCTCACGCGCGTCCCCGGTTCCGGCGGCGCACGCCGCGCGGCGGCTGCCCGCCCACGTACGAGGCGGCCGGGTCCACGAGGAGGCCGCCGGCGGCCAGCGCGGTGCGCCCCACGAGCATGCGGAAGCCCATCTCGTCCCGGTGGGTCAGGGTCACCTCCGCCTCGATCGTGCGGCCGGCCAGGGTCAGCGGCATCACGACGACGACGCGCTCCTGCGCCTCGCCGTTCGAGGAGCGGACCGTGCGCAGGTCGGCCACCGGCAGCTCGGCCGTCCGCGCGTCCGCGGCCGAGGTCTGCCACGGGTGCACCTCGAACCGGACCCACGCGGCGCCGTCGCGGGTGAACCGCTCGATGCCGAAGGCGTGGAGCGCCGAGGTGCGGGCACCGGTGTCGATCTTGGCCTTGATCCAGGGGGTGTGGGCGGCGGGCAGGCCGACCCATTCGCGCCAGCCCACCAGACCCGGGCGAGCGGCGCCGTCGTCGGTGGGGGGCACGCCGTGGGAGGCCGGGGCCGTGTGCTTAGATTCAGACACGCCCCTCATCCTCCCAGGAAAGAGGTCATGAAGCTCGCCATCCTCTCCCGTTCCCTGCGCGCCTACTCGACGCAGCGACTCAAGACCGCGGCGCTCGAGCGCGGCCACCAGGTGAAGGTCCTGGACACCCTGCGCTTCGGCATCGACCTCAGCTCGGACGAGCCCGATCTGATGTTCCGCGGCCGCCCCCTCTCCGGCTACGACGCCGTCCTGCCGCGCATCGGCAACTCGGTGACCTACTTCGGCACCGCCGTGGTGCGCCAGTTCGAGCAGATGGACGTCTACACGCCCAACACGGCCGCCGGCATCATGAACTCGCGGGACAAGCTGCGGGCCACCCAGATCCTCTCCCGCCACGAGATCGACATGCCCGCCACCGTGTTCGTGCGCAACCGCGGCGAGGTCTCCACGGCGATCGACATGGTGGGCGGGGCACCCGTGGTGATCAAGCTGCTCGAGGGCACCCAGGGCATCGGCGTGATCCTGGCGCCGACCAAGAAGGTGGCCGAGGCGATCATCGAGACGCTGCACGGCACCAACCAGCAGGTGCTCATCCAGCGGTTCGTGGAGGAGTCCAAGGGCACGGACATCCGCGCGCTCGTGGTGGGGGACCGCGTGGTGGCCGCGATGCGCCGCCGGGCCCAGGGGGACGAGTTCCGCTCCAACGTGCACCGCGGCGGCACCGTGGAGCGCGTCGAGCTCTCGCCCGAGTACGCGGAGACCGCCGTGCGGGCGGCCCACATCATAGGCCTGCGGGTGGCCGGCGTGGACATGCTCGAGGGCGAGCACGGTCCGCTGGTCATGGAGGTGAACTCCTCGCCGGGGCTGCAGGGCATCGAGGCCGCCACGGACCTGGACGTGGCCGGCGCGATCATCGACTACGTGGCGGACCAGGCCGGCTTCCCGGACATCGACGTGCGCCAGCGCCTGGCCGTGTCCACCGGGTACGGGGTCGGTGAGATCACCGTGCACGCCGGCTCCGGCTGGGTGGGCCAGTCCATCGAGGACTCCGGGCTGCTGGCGAAGGACCTGCAGGTGCTCACCCTGCACCGCGGCACCTGCGTGTTCCCCAACCCCGCGGACACCAAGGTCCTCGAGGAGGGCGACCGGCTGCTCTGCTTCGGCAAGACCGAGAACATGCGCGCCCTCATCCCCGCCCGCGCCCGCCGCCCCAAGCGCGTGCGGAAGCTGCCGGCCACCCCGATCCTCGCCTCCGTCGCCGAGGAGGCCCCGGCGCCCGAGGCGCCCGCCGACGACGCCTGAGCCCGGGGGCGGGGCTCAGCGGGCCGGGGCGAACGCGCCGATGCCCGTGAGGTGCCGGCCGAGCGCGAGCTGGTGGACCTCGTCCGTGCCCTCGTAGGTGCGCACGGACTCGAGGTTGTTCGCGTGCCGCAGCGGCGAGTGCTCCAGGGTGATGCCGTTGCCGCCGAGCATCTCGCGGGCCTCCCGGGCGATGCCGATGGCCACGCGGCAGTTGTCCAGCTTGCCGGCGGAGATCATGGCGGGGGTGAGCGGGCCGGCGTCCTTGGCGCGGCCGATCTGGTGCGCCAGCAGGTAGCCCTTCCCGATGGCCACGGCCATGTCCGCGAGCTTGGCCTGCGTCAGCTGGTGGGAGGCCAGCGGCACCCCGAACTGCTGCCGCTGCATCGCGTAGTCGAGGACGGCGTCGAAGGAGTCGCGGGCGGCGCCCATCGCACCCCAGATGATCCCGTAGCGGGCCTCGTTGAGGCACTGGAAGGGGCCCTTGAGCCCGACGGCGGAGTCGGCCGGCAGCATCGCGGAGGCGGGCACGCGCACGCCGTCGAGGTGGATCTCGCACTGCACCGACGCCCGCATGGACAGCTTCTGGGGGATCGCCTCGGCGCGGAAGCCGGGGGTGTCCGTGGGGACCACGAAGCCGCGCACCCCGCGCCCGTCGCCGGGCTCGCCGGTCTGCGCCCAGATGATCGCGACGTCGGCCAGCGTGGCCAGCCCGATCCACCGCTTGACCCCGTCGAGCACCCAGTCGCCGCCGGGCTCCTGGCGGGCCGTCGTCGTCATGGAGGCCGGGTCCGAGCCGGCGCCCGGCTCGGTGAGGCCGAAGCAGCCGACCGCCTCGCCGGCGGTCATGCGCGGCAGCCACTGCGCCTTCTGCTCCTCGGAGCCGTGCTTGTGGATCGCGCCCATCGCGAGCGAGCCCTGCACGGAGACGAAGGTGCGCAGGCCGGAGTCGCCGGCCTCGAGCTCCTGCGCGGCGAGGCCGTACTCCACCGCCGAGCGGCCGGGCATGCCGTGGCCCTCGTAGGGCATGCCGAGCACGCCGAGACGGCCCAGCTCGGGGACGATCTCGCGCGGGAACACGGCGTCGTCGTACCAGCGGGCGATGTGCGGGCGGATGTGCTCGTCCACGAAGCCGCGCACCTGCAGCGCGACGGCCTTCTCCTCGGCGGAGAACAGGGAGTCCAGGCCGACGACGTCGGCGCGGCCGAGGAACGAGTCGGCCTCGGCGTGGAACGGGGTGGTCATGGCGGGGGTCCTCTCTGCGGGGTGGTCAGTGGGCGTCGAGCCAGGTGTTGACGGCCGCCGTGTCCGCGCCGAGCGCGGGCGGCGCGTGGCGCGGGTGCGCCACGGGCGGGTCCCACTGCACCGGGTGGCGGAACTGCCGGCCGGCGGGGGCGCCGGAGCGGTCCTGGACCTCGACGGTCGGCTCGAGGCCGAGGGACTCGGCCAGCTCGACGCCCTCGGCGACGGTGGACACGAGGCCGACCGGGAGCCGCTCGGCCTGCAGCACGTCCCGCCAGTGAGCCGCCGTCTGCGCCGAGAGCGCGTCCCGGCACGCCAGCAGCTGATAGGGGGCGATCGAGGGGTGGTCGTTGCCCATCCGCCGCGGGACGACGCCGGCGCCGAGCCATGCCTGGCCCTGGTTGGCGAGCGCCCCCTGCAGCGAGGAGAGCAGGTTCAGCCGCAGGTGGGCGCCCTCCCCGGTGCGCTCGCGGCGCAGCAGGGCGGCGAGCACGCCGGCGGTGAGGTCCTTGGCCGTGAGCACGTCCACCAGGGCGACGCCCGCCTTCATCGGGGCGTCCGGTTCGCCGGTGATGCTCATGAGCCCGCCCGCGGCCTGGACGATGAAGTCGTAGCCGGGCAGGTCCCGGCCCTCGCGGTCGCCGAAGCCGGAGACGGCGGCGTAGACCACGGACGGGTTCTCCCGCGCGACGTCGTCGTAGCCCAGGCCGAGGCGCTCCATGGTGCCGGGCTTGAGGTTGTGGACCACGACGTCGGCCCGGGCGGCCAGGGCGGCGGCCCGCCGCTGGTCCTCGGGGTCCTTCAGGTCCCAGCCGACCGACTCCTTGTTGCGGTTCACGGACTCGAAGTAGGTGGCGCCCGTCGCCGAGCGGGGCGGGGCCCAGCCGCGGGTGTCGTCGCCGCGCTCGGGGTGTTCCACCTTGATGACGCGCGCCCCGAGGTCCGCCAGCGTCATGGTGGCGAGCGGGCCGGCGAGGACGCGGGAGAAGTCGGCGACGAGGACGCCGTCGAGGGGGAGCGAGGCCGGGGAGGGGGCGGTGGTGGCCGGGGGCACGGCGGGCTCCTCACTGTGGCGGACGACACGACGACGGGTTCCACCCAAGCACCGTGCTCGCGTTCCGTCCAATGACTCTGGGGCGGGTCACTGACGTGCGTGAGTCATCGGTGCCGGGCGGTCCGGGGCGGCCGGGAGAGGTGGGCGCGGGGAGGACCTGGGGCCGCGCGCAGAGGCTGTCAACTTCGCCGTCCCCAGATCCGTGCACCTTGTCCACAGGAGTTGTCCACAGATGTGGAGGGTGTGGACGATGGTGTGGATAGGCGTGTACCAGGCCGTGTGATGAGGGCGCAAACGAGGGTGCTGTCAAGTCCCGCGGCCGGGGCCAAAGGGGGGTGGAGAATCTTCCTCCACAGCGCTGGGGATCGCATCGTCCCAGGTCAGAGCCGGATTCTGGGACTGGCCGAGCGGTTGTCCCCAGCGTGGTCCCCAGGCGATCCACACGACACGCCGCCGAATCCACACGTTGTCCACAAGGCCTGTGGGAAACGCGGTTGCCCAGCCTCCACGGCGCGCGTAGGGTCCCGTGGTATCCCCAACGCGAGGGCGGGTATTGGCCACAGGTGACCACTGACAGGCGCGCATCCGCTCGGACCGTCGCCCCGGGGACCGTCGCACCGTCCGCCTGCAGGAGGGTGCGGCGGCACGGGCGGTGACAACAGAGGAATCAGGGCCGGGAAGACCGGCGAGGGCCGCCGTCGTGCGGGCTGTGGGAAGGGAGTCTCCGGACGTTGACTGAGAACTACGGAGACTCGGGCTCCTACGACGGCGGCCGTTCCTCTGAACGCTTCCTGCCGCCCCAGGACGTGGAGGCGGAGCGCTCGGTGCTGGGCGGCATGATGCTCTCCAAGGACGCGATCGCGGACGTGGTGGAGCTGCTGCGCGGCCACGACTTCTACCGGCCGAGCCACGAGATGATCTACGAGGCGATCATCGACCTCTACGGCCGCGGTGAGCCCGCGGACGCCGTCACCGTGGCGGACCTGCTGAACAAGCGGCAGGAGCTGAGCCGCGTGGGCGGCCCCGCCGTGCTGCACGAGCTGATCCAGTCCGTGCCCACCGCCGCCAACGCGAGCTTCTACGCGGAGATCGTGGCGGAGAAGGCCGTCCTGCGGCGCCTCGTGACCGCCGGCACCAAGATCACCCAGCTGGGGTATCAGGGCGACGGCGAGGTCGAGGAGATCGTCAACGAGGCGCAGTCCGAGATCTACAAGGTGGCGGAGAACCGCCAGTCCGAGGACTACGTGCGCCTCGCGGAGATCATGGAGCACGCCGTCGACGAGATCGAGGCGGCCGGCAACCAGGGGGAGGGCCTGACGGGCGTCCCCACCGACTTCTACGACTTCGACGAGCTGACGCAGGGCCTGCACGGCGGGCAGATGATCGTGATCGCGGCGCGCCCGGCCGTCGGCAAGTCCACGCTGGCGCTCGACTTCGCGCGGGCCGCGGCCATCCACCACAACATGGCCACCGTGTTCTTCAGCCTCGAGATGGGCAAGAACGAGATCGCCATGAGGCTCTTGAGCGCCGAAGCGACGATCGCGCTGCAGGACCTGCGCAAGGGCACCATCCGGGACAACCAGTGGTCCAAGATCGCCGCGACCGTGGGGCGGCTGAACGAGGCGCCGTTCTTCATCGACGACTCCCCGAACATGACCATGATGGAGATCCGCGCCAAGTGCCGGCGGCTCAAGCAGAAGAACAACCTCAAGATGGTGGTGCTGGACTACCTGCAGCTCATGAGCTCGGGCAAGAAGGTGGAGTCCCGTCAGCAGGAGGTTGCCGAGTTCTCTAGGGCGTTGAAGCTGCTGGCCAAGGAGCTCGACGTGCCGGTGATCGCGTTGAGCCAGTTGAACCGCGGGTCCGAACAGAGGACGGACAAGCGGCCGCAGGTGTCCGACCTGCGTGAGTCGGGCTCGATCGAGCAGGACGCGGACATGGTGATCCTGCTGCACCGCGAGGACGTGTACGACAAGGAGTCCCCGCGCGCCGGCGAGGCCGACCTGATCGTGGCCAAGCACAGGAACGGGCCCACGAAGACGATTGTGGTGGGGTTCCAGGGACATTACAGTCGCTTCAGTAACCTCGCACAGGATGGTGGGGGTTCGGGCGGATTTTAGCCCGCCGGAGCAATTTTAGCCGTTTTATAATTCGGAGGCCTACGTGAAGTACCTTGACGAAGAAGAGATTATCACCATTCGCGAGAGGCTGGCCACGGGTCCTCTCGCTGGACAAGACTTCGGAGCCGTTAAGGCACTGCGTCCAAACGGGTTGGCGAGTGCCGTGGCTCGACAAACGACCGGATTGGGATCAGCGTTTAAGTACACTGACGTTTTAGACGTCGCGGCCACGCTTTTCTATGGAATGGCCCTGAACCACCCATTTGAGAATGGAAACAAGAGGACTGCGCTGGTCGTTCTACTCGTTTTCCTGCAAAGAAATCGAATCCTTTTGGTGGGTGCCAACGAGGATGAATTATATGAGATGTCGACCCAGGTGGCTGGCCACACTTTCCAAGGGGGCACCCCCGAGACCCACGATGTAGACGAAGAGGTTGCAAAGATCAGCGCCTGGCTTAAGACACGTACGCGGGCGCTTGAGAGAGGGGATCGCAGTCTTAAGTTCAAGGAATTCAAGTCTCAGCTCGAGGGACTCGGTTGTGAATTCGAAAAGCCCAAAAACAACTTTATTAAGGTCAGAAGGTCCGTTGGTGGGGCAACCTATACGGCGAAGCTGGGCTACCCGCGCCCGGACTTCAACGTGGGAGTGGCGGATGTAAAGCGCGTCAGGGCGAATTTAAGACTTGACGAGTCACACGGTTATGATTCTGGGGCGTTCTATGAGGATGATCTTGAGGCCGTGGTTGATAAATTTGTTAACGAGCACCGACTGGTCTTGGAGAGGCTTGCGCTGACCTAACACGCCGAGGTTTGGCAACTGTGAGCCCTTTGATAGCGGAGGTTTCAAAATCTGGGCCACCACCTCTCGGGGCGTTCGATCCCTCTTCAGCTCGAGGACGTGCAGATTGCCCTCGACGTCCATTGCGAGGATGTCGATGCGGGTGCCGTATGGCGTGGGCACCTCTCGTCCGATCACCAGCAAGGGCTCGCCCAATATCGTGGGGTCCTCGGCGAGGAACGCCTGCAACTGGGCCTCGGACGACATGCTGGTGTGAGCCAGAGGGCGCGGGGTCCCGCCATCGCCCATCCGCCACATCTTCATCTCGACGGGCATGGTGTTTACTCCTCAATCAGCTACACGGACTCGAATTTCATCCAATGACGAGCCAGGGTGAGCCGCTTAGTCGTTCCCGGCCGTGGCCCACCCGTCCAGCACGTTCCCGATGTGGTCGAACGCCGCGTCGGCGAGGGCCCAGCTGTGGGCTCGGGAGAACATCGCCCGTCCCTTCCGCAACTGTGAGAGAGCCAGCTTGCGTGCGGCGAGGAGCACTGCGGGGTGTCCGAGGAGAACGCCGATGTCCTCCCACCCGTGGACGGTGGCGCTCCACACCGGGCCGGTGGTCCGGTAGGTGTTCCGAGAGAAGAGGGGGCGGAGTTCGTCGTCGATCTCCAGGGAGTCGTGGACGTTCAGGACCATGGTCTGCTCCCACTCGCCGTCCTCGGTCCGGTCCTCGTAGAGGTACAACATCTCCACGTTGTGGATGCTCAGGGTCGCGAACCGGCGGTGGTTCCGTGTGCGGTTCGTGGAGGGCCACGCGCTGAGCACCCAGCCGCGCCCTTCCGTCTCCGTGGGGAGGGGGATCACGTAGTACAGGTAGCCGGCGATCGAGTCGACGGCCTCTGCGAGATGCGGGTGGGCTCGGACCGGTTCAGGGAGGCGTCCTCCGTCCGCGCCTCGTCGGGCGCGGGCCTCAACGATCCGCTGCGGGGCGATCTCCCGCTCCGCGGTCAAGGGATCGTCCCCGATCCACCTGGCTTGTTCCTCCTGGGTGACGATGAAGTCGAGGGGGGAGTCTCCGAACGGTTGGGCGAGCAGCGTGCGGTTACGAAGGCGGACGCCCGCGCGTCGCTTCTCCGTGATCATGTCCTGTTCGACCCGATCCAACTCCTCCGGAGGCACCGGGGTGAAGTTCACGGCCACGATGTCCTGCCACCGCCGGCGGTGGCTCGCGAACCGGGTGGCGGGATGGATGCTTTGGCCCACGTACTGATCCCCGTTCGAGAACTCGAGGACGTAGATCCCAGGGCCGACGCCGTCTTCGAAGATCAGCGAAGGTGCCAGCCCTGCTGGGGTCTCCCAGCGGCGGAAGGGCAACGGGGCGGAGACCATGGGGCCATGATGCCGCGCTGTGGCGAGCGGGGCACCCTGAGCACAGCTGTGGGGCGCTAACGCGTCCGGATGTTCGCCATCATGGAGCCATGACGTACGAACTGACGCCGGCGCGCCTGGAGGCGACCGTTCAGGACGCGGTGCGCACTCTGGGCCGCGGGCCGGTGTTCGAGCTGCATCTCTTCGGAGACGTTGGCCCGGAGTGGGGCGTGACCGGTTGGTCGGAGGAGGGCGGCCCTGTCCCGGACGCCCCAGGCCTCTACGCCGTGTACGCGAAGGACGTGTCCCGTGTGCGTCGAGAGCTCGGCCCGGAGGTGCCGGTGGGGGAGGCCGGCCTGCTGTACGTCGGCAAGGCCGAGCGGAGCCTGGCCGCCCGGGACGTGCGGCAGCATTTCGGCACGGGCAAGACCGGCCGGTCCACCGTGCGCAGGACGTTCGCAGCGCTGCTGGAGCACTCCGCGCTCCTCTGGCCGGTGCTGCGGGCCGGGGGCAAGCCTTCCAGCAAGAGTCCGGCGACCTTCGACCTCAGCGAGCGCTCGGAAGAAGCGCTGACCAGGTGGATGGTCGACCACCTGGTCCTTCGCGTCTGGGTGCCCGAAGTGCCCGTGGCCCTCGGTGACGTCGAGAAGCACGTGATCACGGCGTGGCGCCCGCCGCTGAACCTCACCCACGCAGGCCCCCGCCCCCACATCAAGGCGGCTCGAGCCTGGATGGTCGCACTGGCCGCTGCGCAGGACGAGGAGCAGCCGCAGGCGGACTGGGAACCCGCGACCCTCGGCGACCTCTTCCGTGTGCGCCCCGAGCAGTACGGGCTCCGTGGGAGCGTCGGGCTCTGGACCGAACTGCGGGTGCGGTTCGCGAGCGAGCCGATGCCAGCGTCGCGCGCCGAGCTGCAGGGCCTCGTGGAAAGCGCCATCGAGGAGATCCTGGCCGAGGCCATGCCCTACGACCGGGAGAGCGTGCACATGGTCCGATACAACGTGGGCGGGATGAGCCAGGGGCTCGTCCACCTGCCGTGGTGGCGGGAGACCGCCGTGCCGATGATCCTCGGCCGCTGGCAGAAGTGGGCCGATGCAAGGAGAGCTGGCTGACGGGCACAGAACTCGGCTTACAGTCGGTTCATCCCTCGGCGGCCTCGCCGCGGGCGTCACTTTGACCCTGCCCACGGAGCGGCTGTGCCCGGTGTCGTGAGAGCGCTCGGCGCGATTCTTCGAGAAGCGTCCACGACGGTGAGCCGCCCCCTTCATTCGGTCCGGACGTTCTGTGAGTCGTCGGTTTCCATTTGATGGGTGCACTGCCGAGCGTACTCGGCTGGGGTTAGGTAGCCGAGCGAGGAGTGCCGGCGGTGGTGGTTGTACTCGTCCTTCCAGTCGCCGATGATGACCTGTGCGTGCAGCAGCGAGTAGAAGCTGTTGATGTTGAGGCACTCGTCGCGGATCCGGCTGTTGAACGACTCGACGTACCCGTTGCGCCACGGCGAGCCCGGAGGGATGTAGGACAGGCCGGTGCGGGTGCCGGCCCAGTCGACCACCGCCTCGCTGATGAACTCCGGCCCGTTGCCCGACCTGAGCACCGCCGGGGCGCCCCGGGCGGCGACGAGGTCCTCGAGGTGGGCGGTGAGTCGGTCGGCGGTAATCGAGCGCTCCACGAGCCCGCCGATGCACTCCCGGGTGTGTTCGTCGACGATCGAGCAGATCTTGATCGGTCGTCCGTGCTCGTCGGCGTCGAACTGGAAGTCCACCGCCCACACCACGTTCGGCGCGTCCGCCGTCGGCGCGTCGACGGTCGAGGACCCGACGCGCTTGCGTCGACGCCGCTGCGGGACCCGGAGCCCTTCGTCACGCCACAGGCGTTGGATCTTCTTGTGGTTCACCACCCACCCCTCGGCGCGGGCGTCGTGATACGCCCGCCGATACCCGTAGCGGGGATGGTCCTTCGCCCAGGCGCGCAGCCACTCCCTGAGCGCCCGATCCGGGTCCGCGACCGTGTCGCCCTTGAGCGGTCGCCGGTACGCGGAGCGGCTCAGCCCGACCAGACGGCACGCCATCCGTTCGCTCACCCGCAACTTGCGCTTGAGGTGATCGACGGCGGCGCGGCGCCTGTCCGGGCTTAGAAGTTTCCCTCAGCCAGCTCCTTGAGCGCGGCCTTCTCCAGCTCCGCTTCCGCGAGCAGACGCTTCAGGGTCGCGTTCTGCTTCTCCAGCTCCTTCAGGCGCTTTGCGTCGTCGGCCTTGAGGCCGCCGTACTGGTTCCGCCACCGGTAGTACGTCTGCTCGGACACCCCCAGCTCCCGGCACACCGCCGCGACGTCCTGACCATCGGCGAGCATCCTGTCGGCCTGCCCGAGCTTACGGACAACCTGCTCGGGGGTGTGACGCTTCCTGCTGTTCGTCATGATCTGACCAGTCTCCCTGCCCGCGACCGCGGGCAACAGGACGACTCTCATAACGACTGGACCTACGAAACGGGGTCAGCCCAGCCGGTCAGGCCATCCATGAAGTAGATCTCAATGGTGAACATTGCGTCCCCTTCTTGATTGCCGGGTCGGCCCATAAACGTAGGTCCGGCACCGACGTATTAAGGGGCCCGGAGCTCCTAAGTGAGGACGTCCTTGTCTCTGGGTCTTGCGGTCGTCATCCGAGCCTGGCTCAGAGTTGACTCAGAAGCTCAAAGAATTTGCTCATCGTGTGAGCTCCTTCGAGGGGCGCCGTGTCATCCTGGAAGACCATGTAGTAGCGGACGTCCGGGCCGGCCAGTTCGGCCCACTTCTGGCCGAGCCGGAGCTTCATGCGGGAGTCGTCGTTCTTGAGGTGTGCACCCTTGGGCTCAACTGCGACCAGGTGACCGCGCGTAGTCATCACGAGGAAATCCGGGTAGTGGTTGATGGGGCCGTTGATGCAGAAGCCTCGGCGCTCGATGTTGCGGTGCCACCACCGGACGTTGCTCATCGCCGAGAAGCGAGTGGCGAATTCGACCTCGTCCTTGTTCATGCGGTCTTCGGCTTCGTAGAGGGAACCGCCGATGGTGGTCGTCGCGTCGACGGGGTTGATGGTCTCCGGGAGGTAGTAGGTGAAGTCCACCCGAATCCGGCCGATTTCGAGGTCGTCCTTGAACTTCTGGGCCTTGTGCTCGTCCAGGAAGCCATTGATCTTGCGCTGGATGAGCTCGGCCGCCCTCTGGGGGTGTTCAAGGTAGGCGGCCATGGCTGTGGCATCGAAGTTCTCCACCACCTGCGCGACGTACGCGCGAAGGTCGGCATCGCGAATCGCATTGATGGGCTTCAACCTCGTGAAGATGTCCCCTGCGGCACTTCGCCTCTGCGCGTCGAGATCGAGGTTCCCAAAATGTTCCCGCATGATGCGCTGATCCTGAACGCTCATTCGGAAAGCGCGCGGGACATCCTTGGCGGAGCGGACGTCGATCTGAAACATCTGCTCATCCACCGTTAGGTTGATTCGCGTGTCCTTGCCTCGCAGGGTGAAGCCGGCGCCCAGCGCTTCGTGGTGGAGTGCCACCAGCCCGCTCTCCATCTCGGAGAAGAGAGCGCTCCCTTCCTCCGGGGTCACGAACTGTGGCAATGCGTACCCGGCGAACTCGTCGGCGAGCTCTCGGAACATGTGGCTGCTCACGACGGCGTCCTCCAGTTCCGCAGGCACTATGGGCGCGTTCGTGTGAGCGGCCGCGTCAGCCGCTCTGCCATAGGAGGCCTCGCGCTGCTGCGCCTCGGCGAGCAGG
Source organism: Micrococcus sp. HOU01 (assembly GCF_035609305.1). NCBI lineage: Bacteria > Bacillati > Actinomycetota > Actinomycetes > Micrococcales > Micrococcaceae > Micrococcus > Micrococcus sp. HOU01. Next base: position 237,085 of record NZ_CP141211.1, read on the forward strand.
GATGAGACTCCGGACTGTGCAGCGCCCTCCGACGATGATGAATCCTTGGTGTTCAACCGAGTGGAGATCTGCTGCTCATCGAACTCCAGGAACTCCTCGGTTGTGGTATCAGGAGCGCTGTCTGGCAGCTGGTGGCCCCGGTCTTCCTCGGGATCGTCGACGGGCCTGGGTTCCGGGACGATCGCCGTGTCAGGAACGTCAACGGCGCGAACGTCGTCCTTGCTGAAGCCGGCGGCGTTCAGGCCGGAGATGATCTTGGTGAGGGTGTCGTTGAAGTCGCGGGAGGACGTCAGCACATAACTCATGTTGAGGAGAGGGTTGCTGAAGCGTGTCGCGTGAGGCTGTCGGAGCACCCGGCCGAGGACCTGCTCGACATCCACCTGGCTCGTCTTGTTCGCCAAGGACGCAAGGACATAGGCGAAGGGGCAGTCCCATCCTTCCTTGAGGGCGTTGACGGTGATGATGTACCGGATCTCGCACTCCGGGCTGAGGAGGTCCACGCCGCGCAGCTCGTTGACCTCCGCGGTCTTGATGGCGATCTGCGCCGCCGGGATGCCGGCCGCCACCAGCTTGGAACGAAGGCGTTCGAAAGAAGTGGCGTCCTCGCGGGCTTTCGGCTGAGCCTGGAACAGTGCGATGGGACGTACATAGCGGCCGTCCTGTTCGCGCACTTCGCTGGCGGCAGTCTCCAGCGACTGCCGTAGGTCGATGGTGTCCGTGATCACGTCCGTCTGCGATGCGCGGTTGTAGGCGACCACGGGGAGCTTGACCATGTGCTCGGCCTTCAGTTCGAACGCACTGACGTAGGAGATGACGTTGGCCTGCTTCTTGGGGGTGGCGGTGAGCTCGAGGATGAAGGATGGGTTGAAGTTCCCCAGCATCTCCAGGCTGAGACTGCTGGTCGCGTGGTGGGACTCGTCGACGATCACGATCGGATTGAGTTGATTGATGACCTGGAACAGGGCGCTCTGATCCGCGGTGGGAATCGGCTGTTCCGGCACTCCCAGTGCTGTGCTGAAGGGGATGAGATTCCCATTGGCCTGGTAGGCCTTGCGGCCATCCTTGCTGCGTGCGCGGAACGAGTCGTAGGAGAGCACCATCACGCTGAGCTGCTCGGCCACGGCGACCGGATTGAAGTTCTGCCCGGCGAGCAGTTCCTCCTTGGAATACACGTGGACGCGCCCGCCGAAGTCAGCGTCGAGCTGGCGCCGGTAGGGATGCGTAGGGTTCTTCAGCGCGGCCAAGGTCTGCGTGAGGATGGACTCCGACGGTACGAGCCAGACGACCGCCTGGTGGCGCGCTGGGGGCAGGGACTGGAAGATCGGCTGGGCCGACGCACACGCCAGCAGGGTCTTGCCGCCGCCCGTGGGCACCTTGTAGCAGACCTGGGGGACGCCCTCGATGGTGTTCTGGTATCCGGCGGCCCCACCTTGGCCGACGGTGACCCCTCGCGTCGCCCAGAACGACCGGAACGCGCCCTCCAGGGAGCCTTCGCGGCTCAGATGTTCCAAGTAGTCCTTGAGGTCGGCGATGACCCGCTTCTGGTACTTCTTCAGTTCCATCGTTGTCCTTTCCTGCCCCTCACAGGCGGGCGATGTCCCGCGGGATCTTCTTGAAAGTGACGCCATGCGTCGCCAGCTGCCCCTCGGGGAGGACACACACGTCAGCGAAGACGACGTACGCCTCCGCCCGGCACGTGGTGGGGATCGAGGCGAGGTAGGAGCGGTCCAGCACCGTGGTCTCCGAGGCGTCGTAGGCGAAGAAGTAGGACACCCCCGCGTGGGTGCCGAGGAAGTCAGGGTGGACCTTCTCAGCGCCGCCCTGGTACGGCTGTCCCGTCGAGGTGAACCAGATGTACTCTCGCAGTCGCTCCAGGGGCAGGATCGGGTTCAGGTCTCCCTCGCGCAGAAGGGGTTCACCCAGCTCGTAGTAGGAGAACGACCCGCCCGTGCCGGAGACGTCCTGCTCGTGCTCCTGGATGGCGACAACGCGGACGGAGGGGACGCCGGTCTTTCCCGTGACGGTGGTGGTGACCTTGGGACGAGACACCTTCGTATAGGTGCCGAGTGCCTCCTCATACACCTTCATGGCTTCCGCAAAAACGTCTGCGCCGCGCTTGACGGTGGCGACCGTGAGCTTCTGATCGAAGAGGACATGTTCCTGGGACCGGGTGCCCTTGTATCCCCGGATGGTGCGACGCACCCGCTCGGCGGTGACTGTCTCCGCGTAGTCGCCGAGCTCCACAAGGATGAAACGCCGCCCCCCGCCGTCCCGGGCATTCACGTTGAGGACGGCCTGGCCGGTGGTGCCAGACCCGGCGAAGGAATCCAGGATCAGATCACCCGGCTTCGACGCGATCGCGAGCACCCGCTCCACTAACCGGGAGGGCTTGGGGGTGTCGAAGGCGACGCGGCCGTTGAAGATCGCGCGGATCTCCTTCTTGGCCTCGTCCGTATGGCCAGCCTCCTGGTGGGTCCAGAGGTTGGTGGGAAGAAGGCCGCCGACGGCGTCCAGATAGGTCTTGCGCGCAATCCCACCCTGCCCGTTGCGAGTGAAGAAAAAACGCGGCCAAGGACCTTTCTCGTAGACGGTCTGGGCGTCCTGGCGGGCCTCTGCGAGCGGCTTGGCGAGCACCAGGGCCGGGACACCCGGCTTGACCTTATCTGGGCTGATCCCACACACGCGGGCGCGCTCGACTGCGTCGTTGAGATCCTTGAGCTCATAGTCAGTCCACCCTGCCATAATGCGCATGACTTCTGGCTGTTCAAAGGTCCAGCATCGCCCCTGAGCGGGGTAGACCAGCTCTCCCGTAAAGGGGCTCTGGATGGCGTACACCATGCCCTGGTGAGTTGCCGCACCGGGCGCGGTGGCGTTGTCGGTCCGCCATGCGCTGACATCATTGTCAGGGTTCTTGTATTTCGAATCCATCGAGGCGGTTCGCGACAGGGTGTTGGGCTTCCAGTCCGGTTCCTTGGAAAAGGCTAGTAGGTGCTCCACTTCGGCGGGGATGCCCTTGGAGTTGTTGCGGGTGGCGTAAGTGCGCTGCCAGGAGATGTCTGCGATGAAGCAACGCGCGCCGAAGATCTCATCGCAGATCAGGCGGAGCGCGGCAACCTCATTGTCGTCGATCGAGATGAAGATGGCACCGGTGGGCGCGAGCAGGCGGTGCAGCAGCCGGAGCCGGGGGTACATCATGCACAGCCACTTGTCGTGACGGGTGAGGTCCTCACCCTCCTTGCCTACGACGTCCCCCAGCCACTTCTGGAGGCGGGGGTCGCTGACGTTATCGTTGTACACCCAGCTCTCGTTGCCGGTGTTGTAGGGCGGATCGATGTAGATGCAGTCCACGCGTCCCTCGTAGCGAGGCAGGAGGGCCTTGAGGGCCTCGAGGTTGTCCCCATGGATGATCATGTTGGGGGAGTCGTTGTCCGTCTCGCTCTGGCCGACCTCGTCGAACGAGTACTTCCGGTCCAGCACTCGCAGGGGAACGTCGAGATGGTGGGTGATGACCTTGTCTTTGCCCACCCAGGTCAGCTCGGGCATGAGTGTCCTCTCTTCGCATGCGACCGCACGTCTTGGTCCGACTGCCGACACCGTACCGGGCCTGGCAGACACAGTAGCGGGCACCGCTCATGAGCAACCCCTAGGCTCGAGCCATGGCAGACATGACCTGGCGGAAGGCGATCCTCCGCGCCCTCAACGACCTCGGCGGCGAGGCGCACTACGCGGACATCGCTCAGGAGATCATCGACCGCGGATACCGGTCGAAGGACAGCATCGGTGCGACGCCGGCCAACACGGTGGCCGCCAACATCTCCATGCACCTCAAGGAGCAGCTGCTCAAGGTCTCACCTGGCCGCTACCGCCTCCTGGATGAGAAGCCGTCGACGACGTCGCTGGCGGGGGATGCCGACCAGCCGGTCGCGCAGCCCCCGTCGGTGGCTCCAGGCGAGGGAGCCGCCGACGACGACATGGGCCTCATCAACGCCTTCGGCATGTTCTGGCGGCGCGAGGAGGTCCACTGGCAGGGCAAGGCCACCCGCCTCCGTGGTGTGCAGCAGGACGGGGCAACTCCCACGGACTTCGCAGGACAGGCCGGGGTGTACATCCTCTACGACGGCAACCGCGTCGTGTACGTCGGCAGGGTGACCGCCACTCGCCTGGGGCACCGTCTTGCGGAGCACACGCGTGACCGCCTCTCCGCGCGGTGGGACCGCTTCTCCTGGTTCGGGGTCCGCCCCGTCGAGGAGAACGGCACCCTCGGAGCGGTGCCGGCAGCCGGGATCGGCGTGGACACCCTCATCGCCACGATGGAGGCGTTGCTGATCGAGGGGATCGAGCCCCCGCAGAATCGCCGCCAGGGTGACGGCTTCAACGCTGTGGAGTTCATCCAGGCGGCGGATCCCGACATCGAAGAGCGGCGGCGAAGCGAACTTATCGGCCACCTGCTCTCGCGTGGGGGCCGATGAGGAGCTGGCGGTCGGCGTCTTGGCGGAGGGGTGATGGGGACTCGTCAGCCCGACACTGACACCGTGACTTACAGTTGTCACTGTGAATTGGTCATCTGACGCTCTGACGGCCACCCTCGAAGCCCTCCGCGCGCGTCGTGGCGACACCACCTCGGTCGAGGTCGAGCGGGCCACGGGCGGCGTCCCCTCCATGCCGGAGACGCTGGGCGCCTTCGCCAACATGCCCGCCGGTGGAACCGTCGTCTGCGGCGTCGACGAGGCGCACGGCGAGTTCCGCGTGGTGGGCGTGCCCGACGTCGCCGTGCTGGAGGCGGGGCTCGTGGCCCAGGCGCGCGAGGCCGTCACGCCCAGCCCGACCCTCCTGCCCCAGGTCTTCCGCCTGGACGGGAAGGACGTGCTCGTCGCCCACGTGGTGCCCCTGCGCCTCACGGACCGGCCCGCAACGGTGCGAGGGCAGGCCTATCTCCGCCAGTCCGACGGCGACTACGTGATGCACGCGCACGAGCTGCGCATGCTGGAGGTCGCCAAGCTCCACGCCGACGAGCGCGTGGACTACGACGTCAAGCCCGTCACCGGGATGAGCGAGGAGGACCTGGTCCCCGAGCTCGTGACCGACTACGTGGCGGCCGTGCGCGAGCGGGACCGCCGCCTCCGCGACCGCACGCACCAGGAGATCCTCCGCCAGACCAACGTCCTCACCGCCGCCGGGGAGCCCACCCTGGCCGGCCTCTACGCCCTCGGCGACTACCCGCAGGGCCGCTATCCGGGGCTCACCGTCACCGCCGCCGTCCAGGTGCGCGGCGGAGAGGGGCAGGCGCGCAGCCGCAACCTCACGGACTTCACCGGCCCCGTCCCCGTGCTGTTCGACGAGGTGATGGCCTGGGTGCGCCAGAACCTCGGGACCGAGCACGTGTACCGCCCCGACGGTCAGCTCGAGCGCCGCCCCGAGCTCCCGCTCGCCGCCGTCCGTGAACTCCTCGGCAACGCCCTCGTGCACCGCGACCTCGGCCCCGACACCCTCGGCGCGGGCAAGGCCATCCAGGTGCGGCTCACGGACCGGGCCCTGTTCATCCAGAGCCCGGGCGGCCTCCGCGGAGTGTCACTCACCCAGCTCGAAAGTGACGAACACGCCCAGGCCGCCGTCAATCAGCGGCTGTACCAGATCGCCAAGAAGCTCACGACGCCGGACGGCGCCTCCGTCATCGAGGGCGAGGGCGGCGGCATCCACGAGGTGTTCCGGTCCGCTCGTCAGTGGGGGCTGGGCCGGCCCCAGCTCATCGACACGGGGGTCCAGTTCAAGGCCCTCCTCTGGCGGCCGCGGCCCGACGAGGCTCGGCCGCATCGGCGGGAGCCCGCCGTGGAGGTTGCGCGGACACCCCCCGTGGAGGAGGTGCCCGACGTGAAGGCGGATGCGCCGTCATCGGCCGTGCCGCCCAGCTCCGCGCCCACCCGCCACGAGGGGCGCGTCCTCGGTGCCCTGGCCGCGGGGGAGGCGGTGGGCATCCGCGACCTGGAGGAGGCCACCATGCTGACCGCGCGGCAGATCCGCTACGCGCTCCGCCAGCCGCTGCTCGACGGGCTGGCGGAGATGACCGGCGGTCAGGGCCACAAGGACACCCGGTACCGACTGGTGTCGGCCAGAGGGGCGGGAGACTGACACTGCCGCTCTTGAGAGCCCCCCTTGGTGGTCGACTGTGAGTCTGAAGTGTCAATCTGTCGATGTGGATCCGTCCCATGAGCAGAATGAGGTCCTATGCCGCACTCTGATCCGGTTCCCGAGCCGTTCGTCCTGACTCTCGGGTCGGTGCTCGACGCCGCTGGCCTGGACCCGCACGAGGTTCTTGCCATCCGTCACACCTACAAGGAGTCGGGGCTGCCATCGCGGGCGGCAGCCACTCCGGAGCGCGTGCTCGCCTACACGCGGGAGCAGCACCACGTGGGGAAGTTCCCGAAGGAGCCTGCCCGCCACTGGCTCATCTTCATGGGGGAGGGCGGGCGTCGTTCTCGCCTCACCGCCGTGTACGAGAACCGCGGGGAAGCCGTGGCTGAGCGCACGGAGCGGCACCGGTACTACGACGTTGCGCCGGTGCCGCTGCTGGCCTCCCTCGAGGAGCGCCTGGTGGTGGAGTGGTCCGCAGATCCCGTGAACTGGGCCAAGCGCGGCCCCCTGGCGGCGCGGTTCCCCGTCCTGGAGATCGCCGACCCCACCACCGAGGCGTTCCCCGGCTTCGACCACGTGCTGCTCAGCTACGGGGACCTGCAGTCAATGGTGGCCGAGACCCGCTACGCAGGCTGGCGCACTGCCCTGCAGGCCGTACGCGGGATCTACCTGATCGCCGACGAGACCGCGGGCCAGTGCTACGTCGGCAAGGCCGACGGCGAGGGTGGTGTGCTCGGACGGTGGGCGGCCTACGCCCGTGACGGGCATGGTGGGAACGTCGCCCTCCGGGATGCCCTGGAGCTCGACCCCGCCCAACCGGAGCGGTACACGTTCAGCCTGTTGCGCGTGTTCGGCTCCAACACCCCGCAGGCCCAGATCGACGCCGCGGAGAAGCACTACAAGGAGGCTCTGATGACGCGCCGGTTCGGACTGAACCGGAACTGAACGGACTTCGTTGTCCTGGGGGAGAGGGCGAAGGTCAGACGGGGGATGGATTGCCCGCGCCGAGCCTCGGGGAAGAGGACAAGCGCGCCATCCCGGCACTGCAGCCATCGCTGAGTTCCTCGAATGTGACTGCCCACGAGCACACGGGGCATCTGCAAGCCGCCCGCATTGATGTCGTCGCGCGGGCGGGTCTGATGGGTGTGAACGGCCCACCCGGAACCGGCAAGACGACGATGCTCCGGGACATCCTGGCGTCCAACGTCGTCGAACGAGCACGCCGATTGTCGGCGTGTGAGAACCCATTCGACGCCCTCACCGAACGCACCCATGAGTGGACCGGCTAGGGCAGGATGCGACGACGGGCGCGCGAACTCCGGCCCGAGGTGGCCGGCCTCGAAAAGGTGGTGGCCTCGGCGAACAACGCGGACGAGGAGAACCTCTCCGAGGAGATTCCACATCGGAGCGCCACCAAGGACGGCCGACACGTGGATGCGGACTACTTCGCCTGCCTGGCCACCGCCGCCTTGGGCGGAAGCGGCGGGGGAAGAGGACGCCCTGGGTGAGGACAGCTTGACGTCGGAGCAGCCGGGCACCTCGGGCCTGGCCACTGCGCCGATGGCAACGGCACCGACTCCGCCCTGCTCCGCGCGCAGGCGGCCGACGAGGGGGTAGTGCTGCACGGGGTCCTTCCGGAGGGGGCCGGACCGGCCCGGACCGGCCCGGACCGGCCCGGGGCGCACGGGGCCGGCCGGACCGACCTACGGGCCGGACGGCTCAGCCCTGGGCCGCTACGACGTCCTCGTCGACCCAGTCGCGGGAGCGTTCCACGGCCTTCTTCCACAGCCGCAGGGCGCGCTCAGCATCCTCCTCGTCCATGGTGGGCTCCCAGCGCTTGTCCTCTTCCCAGTTGGCCACGAGTTCGTCCTGGGACGCCCAGAACCCCACCGCCAGGCCTGCGGCGTAGGCGGCGCCGAGGGCGGTGGTCTCGATGACCTTGGGGCGCACGACGGGCACGCGCAGCAGGTCCGCCTGGAACTGCATGAGCAGCTCGTTGGCGACCATGCCACCGTCGACCTTCAGTTCGGTGAGGTCCACGCCGGAGTCCGCGTTCATGGCGTCCAGGACCTCGCGGCTCTGGAAGGCGGTGGCCTCAAGCGCTGCGCGGGCGATGTGCCCCTTGTTGACGTAACGGGTCATGCCCACCATGGCTCCGCGGGCCGTGGCGTCCCAGTGCGGGGCGAAGAGGCCGGAGAACGCGGGGACGAAGTACACGCCGCCGTTGTCCTCCACACCGGCGGCAAGGGTCTCGACCTCCGGGGCGCTGCCGATCATCCCGAGGTTGTCCCGCAGCCACTGGATCAGCGAGCCGGTGACGGCGATCGAGCCCTCCAGCGCGTACACCGGCTTCTGGTCGCCGATGCGGTACGCCACCGTGGTGAGCAGGCCGTTGTCCGAGTGCACCGGCTTCTCGCCGGTGTTGATCAGCATGAAGTTGCCGGTGCCGTACGTGTTCTTGGCCTGGCCGACCTCGAAGCACGCCTGGCCGAAGGTCGCCGCGTGCTGGTCGCCCAGGATGCCGGTGATCGGCGTCTCGCGCAGCAGCTGCTGGCCGGACACGGTGCCCACCTCGGCGGAGGAGCTGACGATCTCCGGGAGCATGGACATCGGGATGCCCATGTCCGCGCAGATCTCCTCGTTCCAGTCGAGGGTGTCCAGGTTCATCAGCATGGTGCGGGAGGCGTTGGTGACGTCGGTGACGTGTCGGCCGCCGTCGCCGCCGCCGGTGAGATTCCACACGAGCCACGAGTCCGTGGTGCCGAAGATGAGGTCGCCGTTCTCGGCGGCCTCCCGGGCACCGTCCACGTTCTCCAGGATCCAGGCCACCTTGGGGCCGGAGAAGTACGTGGCCAGGGGCAGTCCGACGCGCTCCTTGTAGCGGTCCGCGCCGTCGTCGCCGGCCAGGCGCTCGCAGATGCGGTCGGTGCGGGTGTCCTGCCACACGATGGCGTTGTACACCGGCTTGCCGGTGTTGCGGTCCCACACCACGGTGGTCTCACGCTGGTTGGTGATGCCCACGGCGGCAACGTCGTGTCGGGTCACCTCGGCGCGGGCCAGGGCCTCGCCGATGACCTCGCGGGTGTTCGTCCAGATCTCCACCGGGTCGTGCTCTACCCAGCCGGCGCGCGGGAAGATCTGCTCGTGTTCGCGCTGACCAGTGGACACGATGGCCCCACTGTGGTCGAAGAGGATCGCGCGCGTGGACGTGGTGCCCTGGTCGATGGCCATCACGTAGCGGGGGGTGGTCATGTCCTACTCCTTCGTAGGTGGTCACGGGGGTGTGGGGGTGGCGGGCACGTTCCCGCAGGGGAACGTGCCCGCCGGGGTTGGACGGGCAGACCGCTCAGACGAACAGCGGCGCGGCGAGGCCGGCCAGGGCGGCGCCGACGAGCGGGCCGACGATCGGCACCCAGGAATAGCCCCAGTCCGAGCTGCCCTTGTGCCGGATCGGCGCGACGGCGTGGAACAGGCGGGGGCCCAGGTCTCGAGCCGGGTTGATGGCGTACCCCGTGGGGCCGCCCAGGCTCGCGCCGATCGCGACGACGAGCAGGGCCACCGCGAGCGGGCCGAGCCCGGAGGGGGTGGAGCCGAAGAGCAGGATCACGAACACCAGGACGAACGTGGCGATCACCTCGGTGACCATGTTCCACAGCGGGTTGCGGATCTCGGGGCCTGTGGCGAAGGTGCCCAGGATCGCCCCCTGATCCGTCTCCGCCTGGTAGTGGTCGCGGTAGGCCAGCCAGGCCAGGGCCGCGCCGAGGAAGGCGCCGATCAGCTCCGCCGCGAAGTATGCGAGCGTGGTGCCGAGGGTCACGGCGATGCCGGGGGCGTACTCCTCGGCGCCGCTGACGAGCAGGCCGACGGTCACGGCGGGGTTCAGGTGCGCGCCGGTCGCGGAAGCGACGTAGACGCCCGCGAAGACAGCCAGGCCCCAGCCGAAGTTGATGAGCAGCCAGCCTCCGCCGTTGCCCTTGGTCTTCGTCAGGACGACGTTGGCGACGACGCCGACGCCGAGCAGGATGAGCATCGCCGTGCCGGCGATCTCATACAGGAAGATCGTGCCCATGGACGGGCTCCTTTCAGTGGGTGGGGGTGGCGTCGGCGGCTGCGAGTGCGGCGGCGGCGGTGACGTCGTCGTGGGCGGTCTCGCCGCGGAGGCGGGCGGCGACGAGGCTCTTGTACGCGCGGATTTCACCCGCGATGCGCTCGTCATCCCAGCCCAGCTCGGGGGCCACGAGGGACGCGATCTCCTCGGCTGCCGCGACGCCGCGGTCGCGGACCTCGGTGGACAGGCGCGTGCGGCGCTCGATGACGTCGTCCAGGTGGACGACGCCCTCGGCCCGGGCCGCGTGGACGATCTCGGCGCGCAGGTAGCGCGGCGCTTCGGCGAGAGGGACGCTCAGGGACGGGTCTGCGTCGATCAGGTCGAGCACGTGGCGCAGCACGGTGCCGTAGCGGAACAGGAGCCGGTCCACGCGGGCCTCGTCCAGGCCGTAGTCGGCGGCGATGCGGTCCGCCTCCGCCTCGATCTCCGAGTAGCCGAGGCCGCCGAGCACGGGGATGCGCTCGGTGAGGCTGGGACGGGTCGGGTGGGTCTCGCGCACCACGAAGTCCACGACGTCCTCGGCCATGGCCCGGTACGTGGTCCACTTGCCGCCGGCCACGGCGGTGAGGCCGGGGGCCACCTCGGTGACGGTGTGCTCACGGGAGATCTTGGTGGAGCCGCCGTCGGACCCGGTGACCGGCTGCAGCAGCGGCCGCAGGCCGGCGTACGTGGCGATCACGTCGTCTCGCGTGAGGTCCTCCTTCAGCACCGCGTTGGCGTGCTCGAGGATGTAGTCGATGTCGTCCGCGGTGGCGGCCGGATGGGCCACGTCCTCCGCCCACGGGGTGTCCGTGGTGCCGATCACCCAGTACTCGTCCCACGGGATGAGGAACAGCACGGACTTCTCCGTCTTGGTGATCACGCCGGTGGCGGCGTCGGCGCGGATGCGGTCGCGGGGCACGGTGATGTGGGCGCCCTTGGAGGCGAGCACCTCGAGGCCGCCGTCGGCCTCGGCCAGCTCCTGCTGCTCCTGGGTCCAGACGCCCCCGGCCAGGATGACGGCGCGCGCGTGCACGTCGAACTCCTCGCCGGAGGTCTCCTCGCGGACACGCACGCCCTGCACACGGCCGTCGTCGCCGCGCAGGTAGCCGGTGACGGCGGTGTAGTTGGCGGCCACGGCGCCGTGGTCCACGGCGGAGCGCACGAGCATCATGGCCAGGCGGGCGTCGTCGAACTGGGCGTCGGCGTACTCGACCGCGCCGACGATCTTCTCGTCATCGAGGGAGGGGAAGGTCGCGGCCATGGAGCGGCGGCTGAGATGGCGGTGCGCGCCCATCGCGCGGCGACGTCCGAGCGACTGCATGGCGTCGTACATGGTGACCCCGGCGCCGATGAAGCCGCGGTCGATCACCTTGTGGAAGAACGGGAAGACGAAGCGCAGGGGGCGCACCAGGTGGGGCGCGGTCTGGGTGAGCAGCAGGTCGCGCTCACGCAGCGCCTCGTACACCAGCTTGACGTCCAGCATCTCGAGGTAGCGCAGGCCACCGTGCATGAGGCGGGAGGAGCGGGACGACGTCCCGGAGGCCCAGTCGCGGGCCTCGACGATGCCCACGTCGAGGCCGCGGGTGGCCGCGTCGAACGCGGCGCCCACGCCGGTGGAGCCGCCGCCCACGATCAGGATGTCGAGGGGGGCCTCCGGGCTGGTGGCCCGGAGGCGGGCGAGGTGATCCTCCCGCGTGGCGGCGGAGAGGGGGACGGTTCGCAGGGTCGGCATGGAGGGGTTGCTCCTTTATCGGTGGAGGCACAGTGTAGTGGCGTGGCTCACGATACCTGGTGTCATATCACGAGATCCGGTATCAGCGCGAGCCGAGGTCCATGATGTCACTCCCGGGTCGCGGGTATGCACGCGTCGGGTACGGTCTCGCGGAACCCGAGCGGCTCGTACAGGGGCACGTTGGCCCGCGTGGAGGTGACCCGTCTCGCACGGTCCCCGGACTGTGGCACCTCACCCTGTTCCGCTGGAACGAGGGCGGAGCGCCTCGGGCGACGCGTGCCCACGGGTGAGGCCCCGCCCCTACACTCCGACCATGGACATCACCGTCGGCGCCGTCGGCCGCGCCTCGCTCTCGGACTGGGAGCAGGAATGCTGCGGTGACCCGATCGCCGTGGGGGAAGTCCACGAGCTGATCCTGCTGCCCTCCCGGGGAGTGAGTCAGGCTGGGCCCCTGGTCTCTGCAGGCTGGGTCGTCACCCATCACGACGACGGCAGCCCCGCCGGGTCGATCCCGTTGCGTCGTGTGCGGGCCGTGGTGAGGGCGGCACACAAGGTGTGGCCCTCGGGGCGGCTCGCCGAGATCGACCGCGTCCCCGGCCACGCTGACCTGACGATCCTTGAGCCAGAGGAGGCCACCGGCCTCGGCTTGGGGGAGGTCGTCTACGTCGGCGCCTACGAGCCGGTGCTCCCCGAGACTCCCCGCCCTGACGAGTGGCTTCTCGACCTGGAGATCCTCGAGGACCTCGGTCCGCACACCTGGTGAGCCTCGCGAGTCCACCCCCTCACGGTCTCGAGCTGCATGGGGTGAGCGTAGAAGTCCGTTCGGCGGCACGGATTGCGCCCGACACGCCGACCTCGGTGCGCATGGATGCGAACGTTCACATCACCGCATCCCCACGCCTCTCCACGATGCGCACGTGGGGGATTTCTCTTTCGCCACGGGGCCCGAGGCGGTTCTTCCGGAGCTGACGTTGCCTTCGTCGTCATAGATGGCCCCTCACCCCCCGGTCGCTCGCGAGCATCGCGTAGACGAGGGTGTCCGTCCACTCGCCCTTGCTCCACAGGTCCTGCCGGTGGTGTGCCTCTCGACGCATCCCGAGCGTCTCGGCCAGTCGGGCGGACGCCGTGTTGCGGGCATCCATCTGTGCCACCACCCGGTGCAGGCCAGACGTCTCGAACCCCAGGTCCAGCAGCGCAGCCGCGGCCTCCCGGGCGAAGCCTTGACCGGCATGCCGCGGATCCAGTGCCCAGCCGATCTCCGCGACACCGCGCTCGCGGTCCGTCAGCCACAGGATCACGTCACCCACGGGGACGCCCGCGTGCTCCACCACCAGGGACACCGCCCCGGATGGGCCGCCGAGGTCGTCCCACGTGATCCGCTTGGCCAGCTTCGCCCGCGCGGTCGCCTCGTCCCAGGGCTCGTCCAGCAGGTGGCGCACCACCTCGGGCTGCGTGTACATCTCCTGCAACCAGCCGAGGTTGTCCTCCCGGTGCGGCCGCAGCGTCAGCCGCGCGGTGGGCAACGGCCAGTCAGGGGCGCGGCCGCCCGCAGCCGCGCCCTCCTTGCGCCCCGCCGGGGGCGGGGCGTCGACGTCGGCGGGGACCGGCGTCGTCGTGCCGGACGCCCAGTCCTGGCGCAACATTGCGTAGGCCACGGACGCGAGCGGCTCGCCGCCGTCCACGGGCCAGCCGCGCCGGTAGTGCGCCTCCTTGACCCAGCCGGCCCGGCGGAAGGTGCGCAGCATGGGGACGTTGTCCTCGCGGGTCTGGCCCTCGAAGCGGTCCACCGCAGGCATCGTCTCGAAGACGTGCCGGGTGATCGCGGTGAGGATCTGCGCGCCGAGCCCGCGCCCGCGGAACCGCTCCGCCACGCGCAGGTCGAACAAGGGGGTGGGGTCCGTGAGGTCCTCCAGGCGCACCACGCCGACGCGGCCGTGCTCGGGATGCTCGATCCAGAAGGTGCGGTGGTCCTCATCCTCCCAGGCGCCGCCATCGACGGCCTTCTCCGCCTCCGGCCGGGTGACGCGCGGGCGCGTGTGGAACGGCCACGCGTTCTCGGTGAGCAGGGCGACGAGCGCGTCCCGGTCGGCGCCTGCCGGGTCGAGTGGAGTGAAGGTGACGTCCATGGGGCCGAGAGTAGGGGAGGGGACGTCACCGCCGCCCGCTACCGTGGCCCCATGCCCACCCCTTTCGCCGACCTCGCCGCGCGCCGCGGCGTCGTCTTCCCGCTGCGCACCGAGCGCCTGACGCTCACCCCGTTCGCCGCCGACGACGCCCCTGCCGTCTTCGACTTCTGCTGCCTCCAGGAGGTCTGGACGTGGACGTCGGGGCGGGCTGGGTCCGCCGCCGAGCTTCGGGAGAGCTACCTCGCCGCCGGCGACCGACTGACGGTCCGCGCGGGCGAGGCGATCATCGGCGTGGGGAAGCTGGCCGTGCAGGACGCGTGGAGCCAGGGCGGCCCTCGCGAGGAGGCCCGCGACGCACAGGCGGAGATCGGCTGGACCATCCACCCGGCCCATGCCGGCCAGGGCTACGCCACCGAGCTCGCCGGCGCCCTGCTGAAGCTGGCCTTCACAGGCCTGGGCGTGCACCGCGTGGAGGCGGAGGCCTTCGCGGACAATGCGCCCAGCCTGCGCGTCATGGAGAAGGTCGGCCTGCGACACGAGGGCACCTTCCGGGAGGAGTCGCTGCACCTCACGCGCGGCTGGGTCGACGGCGTCACCTACGCGATGCTCGCCTCCGACTTCCTCGCGCGAGTCTGAGCTGCCTTACCCGCCCCACCCCATAAACGCCCATGTCAGAGCGGGGGCAACGCGGCGTAGCCGGTGTGCGCCGGCAGGTAGCGCCCCCTTCCGTCCCGCCGCATACCCCTGGGTGGACAACCCGATGCAGACTGTGACCGTCTCCTCCAGGAAAGGACAGGGCCATGGCACTCACCCAGCGCATCAAGGAGCTCCGCACCCGCAACGGGCTCTCCCAGGCCGCGCTTGCGGACCGGCTGCACGTCTCCCGGCAGGCAGTGACGAAGTGGGAGGCGGGACGCGGCATCCCCGACGTGGACAACCTGCGGGCGATGGCAGCCCTGTTCGGCGTCAGCGTGGACCATCTGCTGGACGGCACCGGGGACGGCGCGGCGCCCGCCGTGCTTCGGCATCCCGTGGACGTCGCCTCCCTTGAGCCGTACAAGCCGGCCGGTCGACCCCTGGGCGCGAAGAGTCACCGGGCCGTGCGCGACGCCTTCCCTGACGCGGCCATCTACCCCCTCGCGCGGATGCGGTCCAATAACCGGGTGCAGGAGTTCCTCGAGTGGGGGCTGATGCTCGCCTTCGACACCCCCTACGGACTCTTCGGTCTCAGCGACAGCCTCAGCAACCGGGACGCCTACTACCTGGTGGAGGAGAAGAACCGCCATGTGCTCGCTCGCGTCACGCCCCAGGCCGTCGAGGGCAAGGAGCTGCCGGAACCCGTCGAGGGTCGCACGTTCACCGTCGGGGCGGACCGGTTCCGTCGAACGAGCCGCCCCCTCTGACCTGGCTGGGGCCGGCGCAGTGCTCCTCCGGTCGCTGCCTCGGTTCGGGATGTGGAGGCCGAACGGATCGTGGTCCTGCGTGACTCCGAGGCGCTCGCGACCCTCGGCATCGACCTCGCCGACGCCTGGAGGAGGCCGGTGCGCACGGGCTGATCGACACCCGTCTCGCACGGCCCCCGGGCTGTGGCACCTGACCCTGTTCCGGCGGAACGAGGACGGCGCGCCCCGGGTGACGCGTGCCCCGGGCGGTGTCACTGCTGGCTCTGGAGCATCTCCTCTCTCCGTTTGCGGGGGAATCCCGCACCTGACCCGCACAGAGCCCGGCTTACAGCCGGTTTTCTGTCGAGGCAGGATGGCCCCATGACGCGCCTGCTCTCGGGGGACTCCCTCACGCTCGACCTCGCACCGGAGGACCCCGCCGACCTCCTCGCCCGCCTGCGCGCGGTTGGCGTCGAGATGAACGCGTCCGCCGAGCAGTTGATCGCCGACGCGTGGGTGCGCGTCGACGCGCCGATCCGAGTGACCGTCGTCGAGCGCACGCTCGCCGAGCTCGGCTTGCCCGACGGCGGCACCCTCCCCGAGCTGCGGCGAGCGGTTGAGGCGGCGGGCCTGCGGGAGTGCCCGCCCACCGTCGCCCCGCTGCTGCGCATGGCCACCCTGGACCAGGCGAACGCGCCGGACTCCGTGCTTCGGCACGGCCGCGCGCCCGACGGCTCCGCGCATGTGCTCAGCCCGTCCCTCGGCGACGAGCCCGGCGTGCACCGCGGCCTGTACCTGCGCGTGGTGGACCACGTCCCGAGGCTGCGCGGCTTCACGTGCGATGACCTCCATGTCTTTGGCCCCGAGGACCGCTGGATTCTGGCGCTGTGAGGGGGCGCGGCCGGGTGCCCAGACCGCTCCACCGGCCCGGCATCGGCACGGACTTCTCAGGTGCTACACTGAACCCACTACATCCCCCACGCCTCTCCACGATGCGCACTTGGGGGATTTTTCTTTGCCTGGCGCTGCTTCGTGCCGGAACGGGAGGGTGAAGTGGGACGGACCATGCGGGCACGGGGGTCGGAGACCTTCACGAAGCCCCCTCTCTCCCACGAGCGGATGCTCGAGCAGCTTGAGAGCCGGGGGCTCGTGGTTCCGGACCGGGACCGCGCTCTCCGATACCTGCGGCACCTCGGGTACTACCGGCTCTCCCCCTACACGATCCCCTTCCAGGCGGAGCGATCCACTCACACCTTCACCCCCGGTGCCGAGTTCGACGACGTCCTGGACCTGTACGTCTTCGATCGCAAGCTGCGGCTTCATTGCCTCGACGCCCTCGAGCGTGTGGAAGTCGCGGTCCGCGCAGCCCTGACCGACCACATGTCCACGACCTATGACGACGCGCACTGGTACATCGACGCCGCGCACTTCCGCGACCGACAGCGGCACGCTGACCTCCTCGACGTCGTCCGCCGTCTGGTACGGAGCCGGCTGCTGGGGTTGGCCGAGTCCGGTCATGACCGGATCCACCACCCCTCGGCGCTGGAGCACTACCTGATGACCTATCGGAAGCCGGAGCTGCCCCCGTCCTGGCTCATGGTGGAGTCCCTGACCATCGGGCAGCTGGCGGGCCTGTACCGCAACCTCGCGCGTCGCTCAGATCGTGTGGCGGTGGCGGCCAGCGTGGGGTCGACCGACACGGTGCTCACCTCGTGGCTGCAGGTCTACGTGCGCGTGCGGAACATCTGCGCCCACCACGGCCGCCTCTGGAATGTGGGCCTCGGCGTGACCCCCATGATCCCCAAGTCACCCGCCATCTCGTGGCTCTCCGGTGCCGAGGCCGTTCCCGAGGCGTCCCGCCAGCGTCTGTACCCGGTGCTCGTCTCGCTCCAGTCCCTTCTGGACACGGTCTCGCCGCGCAGCCGCTGGGCCGACCGCCTGTACGAGCTCCTGCATGACAGGCCCGAGATGAACCTCCACGGGATGGGCGTTCCGGTGGGCTGGTCCTCGGATCCGTTCTGGTCTCGTCACCTCCGATGAGCGCGGCCAGTGCGGGAGTCCTTCATCCCAGGGAGACGGCCGCGGCCCGCCGCCGTCGTCGGGAGGATCCGTAGGCTGGCGGCCCATGAGGATCGAAATGGAGAGGTTCCGCGTCCGCGCCGGCAAGGAGGAGCGTGCCCGCGAGTGGATCGCGTTCCTGCGGGAGAACCCCGAGGCGTTCCGCGAGACCGTGGAGCCCGAGCGGATGTACGTGGAGACGATCTTCTCCGAGACCGTCGGGGACGCCCTGTATCTGTGGTGGTACACCCTCCAGGGCGAGGACGGTGCCGAGCTCAGCGACTCCACCCACTGTCTCGACGAGCGCCACGCCGCCTACTGGCGCGAGTGCATCGACCCCGACGAGCCCAGCCTGCTGCTCATTCCCGAGGTGCACATGAGCCCCGAGCGGCTCGAGGATGCCATGCGGCCGCTGGGGGAGTGAGGCGGGCGCGCAGAACCCGGCTTACAGCCGGTCCGTCTCCCCGGCAGGGTGACCTCATGACCCCCTCGCCCTTCACCGCGGTCGCTGGCACGTTCTACCGCGCCGTGGAGGCTCGGTTCGTCGATAGCGCCCTTCGCGGCTCCCGCTCCGCCGGTCGGTACTCGCCGCCGGACGCACCCACGCTCTACCTCAGCTCCTCACCGGAAGGAGTGGACGCGGCCATGGTTGCTCACACGGACGCGACCACCCCGCCGCGCGAGCTGCTGACCTTCGACGTCCACGCCGAACGGATCGTGGATCTGCGCGACGCCGAGGCACTCGCGGCCCTCGGCGTCGACCTCGCCGACGCCATGGCCCCGTGGAAGCCGGCCGCGGAGGTGGGGGAGGAGCCGTCGTCGTGGGCGGTCCGCCGCCGCCTGGAGGAGGCCGGCGCGCACGGGCTGATCGACCCGTCCCGCACGGCCCCCGGGCTGTGGCACCTGACCCTGTTCCGGTGGAACGAGGACGGCACACCCCGGGTGACGCGCACGTTGTGACGCGAACGGCTCCCCTCGGACGTTCGATCCCCGCGGCTACTCTGGCCCCATGTCCGCCATCTTCGACCACCTGCGTTCCGACGACGGCGAGCACGTCGGCTACATCGAGATGGTCGGTGACCTCTTCGTGCCGCACGACCTCCTCCACCGACGCCGAGGCGAGCCCATGGAACTGCACGAGGCTGAGGCTGTCCTCGACACGATCGGCTTGCGTGCGCTCGCTGAGGACTGGCTGCTCGACCCGGCCGACGGCATCGGCGAACCCGTGCGGGTGCGCATCCAGGAGGTCACGCGCACGCAGGTGACCATCGCACCCACGGTGGACGGCGCCGTCGGGGAGGTCGCCAAGAGCATCGACCCCGCCGCGAGCATCACCCTGACCCTGCCCGCGGAGCGGCTGCGCCCGGCGGGGTGAAAGGGGGCGCGAGAGGAGCTACGGGGCGTTTCGCGCACCAAAGATGCTCAAAGTTATGGCAAGCACGAGCGAACGATGGTTCATCGCTCCATAACTATGGATACTTATGGCATGGATCTTGGACCTCTCCTCGCCGCGGGCGAGACCCTGGACGTCGAGTTCAAACGACGGCTGGGGAAGGACAACCTCTACCAGGCCGTCGTCTGCATGGCCAACGGAACCGGGGGCCTGATCCTCGTCGGTGTTGATGACGACGGCACCGTCGTCGGGGCGACGGGGGACCACGGCGGCCCTGTGGACGCAGACCTCTTGGCTGGACGCATCCAGAACGGCATCGTGCCACCGTTGAGCGTGGACGTCGAGGTGGTCCCCTGGGAGGGCAAAGACGTGGCGGTCATCACCGTCCCCCAGGCGAAGTCCTCGTTCGTCGGTACGCGCAAGGGGCTGTTCGTCAAGCGCCTCGTGGGGCCGGACGGTCGCCCCGCGTGCATGCCGATGACACCGATGGACGTCCTGCGGGCCGGGTTCGACGGGATCGGGCTGGACTATGCCCGGGCGGAAGCGCGCGGAGCAGAGTGGGCACACCTCGATCCAGGCGAGTTCGATCGGTTCCGGCGGCTCGCCGCCCAGTCCGCCGGCGACAAAGGGCTGGCGGAGCTCGCCGATGCGGAGCTGCTGCGGGCGTTGGACCTCCTCACCCCCGACGGCGGCATCAGCCTCGGCGCGATTCTTGTCTTCGGCACGTCAGAGGCCCTGCGCCGGTGGGCGCCCACCGCAGAAGTCCTCTTCCAGGACTCCCGGCCCCATGGTCTAGAGGCAAACGAAGACCTGCTGCTTCCCCTGTTGAGTGCATTCGAGGAGATCGAGGCGCGCTTGGCACTGCGGAACTCCGTCACACCCGTAGAGGTGGGTCTCGTCCGTGTGGATGTCCCCCTGTTGTCAGAGAGTGTGCGACGCGAGTCGATCGCCAATGCACTGGTACACCGCGACTACGCCGAAGTGGGGCCGATTCAGGTGACCCTCACCGGGTCCACGTTCTCCGTCGCAAGCCCTGGCGGGTTCCCCCGTGACGTCTCACCGGCCAACATCCTGAACCGCTCGGCTCCCCGCAGCCCCGCCCTGGCGAATGTGTTCAAGCGCGCCGGGCTCGTCGAGCGCAGGGGAAAGGGCGTGCAGGACATGTTCGCCTCGCAGCTCCGAGCCGGCCGTGGCGCACCGGACTACGGACGCTCCACGCAGCGGTCCGTGATCGTCGACGTCCCCTTGGGTGACGAGGACAGGGAGTTGCTGATCTTCCTTGCCCGCAGGCAGAACGAGGGCCAGCGCGCACTCACCCTGACCGAGCTGCGAATGGTCCACGGGATCAAGCACGGAGGGCCTGCGGGGGCGGCGGAGGCGTCGGAACGCCTTCGGCTGCCCGTGGCGGACGTGCGCGGAGCTGCCACCGCACTCGTCGAGGCCGGCGTCCTGGAGGCGCGTGGGAACGGCCGGGCGCAGCGGTACATGCTGACCGCGCGGTTCTATGAGCTGGCCGAAGACCGAGCCGCCTACCTGCGCCTGCGTCCGGTCGACCGAATCCAGCAGCGCCGGCTGATCGCTGACTACGTCCGCGAGTTCGGGTCCATTACCCGTAGCAAAGCCGCGGAACTGTGCCAGATCGCGCCCACGGCAGCGAGAGCGGTGCTCAAGAGCATGACGGAAGAAGGCCTCCTCGAATTGCGTGGGGAGCGGCGCGCAGCGCACTACGTGCTCCCGGGCTCGTAGCAGTGTGCCCGGCCGCGCGCGCCGAGGCGATCGCGCGGCTCAGCAGTGTCCGTGCACAATGATGGCTCTTACGCAACGATCGATCCATATCGTTGCGTAGGATGCCCGTATGGGTACGGATCGGACTACCAGTACGGCCATCGGCTCGGAGGAGCGCCCCTGGACCGCGGACCCCGACGACGCCGGCATCCTTACCCGGCGCGCTCGCGTGCGCGCCTCGGGCCCGTATCGAGCCGCGCTCCCGGCCCGCATCGCCCGACTCGGGCTCGACCTGCCCTCTGATCTGGCGACCGAGGTCGAGGAGGCGACGGCCGCCGTCGTGCGCTTCGACGCCGAGATCAGCCACGCCCTCCCGGGGCTCACCGGCGAGATCGCCCCGATCAACGCGGTGCTCCTGCGCACCGAGTCCGCGTCCTCCTCGCAGATCGAGCACATCACCGCGGGCGCGCGAGCCCTCGCCCTGGCGACTCTCGGTGAACGCACCCGCCCGAACGCAGCGCTCGTGGCGGCGAACGTGAGGGCCATGGGCGCTGCTTCCCGGCTGGCCGCCGACCTCGACGAGCCCGCCCTGCTGGCCGCCCATCGTGCCCTCATGGACGGCCAGGAGCATTCCCGCCCGGGCGCCTACCGCGATGCGCAGGGGTGGACCGGGGGCGGGGCGCCCACGCCGCACACGGCGCAGTTCGTCCCGCCCCACCCGGAGCGCCTGCGTGCCGGGATGGACGATCTCTTCGCCTACCTGCGACGCACGGATGTGCCCGCCCTCGTGCAGGCCGCCATCGCGCACGCCCAGTTCGAGACCATCCACCCGTTCGCGGACGGCAACGGCCGCACCGGGCGCGTCCTCGTGCACGCCGTGTTGCACCGGGCCGGCGCGATCACCCGAATGGGGGTGCCCCTCTCCGCGGGACTCCTCACGGACACGGCCGGATACTTCGACGCCCTCACCGCCTACCGCGACGGCGACCCCGCGCCCATCGTGCGCCGCTTCGCGCAGGCCGCCCTGGCCGCCGTCGGCAACGGCCGAGAGCTCGTCGCGGACCTGGACGAGGCCCTGACCGGCTGGCGCGAGCGGCTCACCGCCCGGCGGGACGCGGCGGTCTGGCGGGCGCTCGCGGTGATCATCGCGCAACCCGCCGTGACCGTGGACCATCTGGCCCAGGCGCTGGGTGTCTCGCGCCCGGCCGCCCAGCGGGCCGTGGACCAGCTTGTCGAGGCCGGCGCTCTGCAGGCCGTGTCCGCTCAGCGTCGGAACCGGGTGTGGCTGGCCACCGAGGTGCTCGCCTGTCTGGACGAGTTCGCCGCGCGTGCGGGCCGGCGAGGTTGACGGGGGTGGTCTACCGGGCTGACCAGCCTCAGTGCCGTATGTAGTGTCCCGGCCATCCGGGCGGGCGAACACACGAGGTGAGGCCCGCGGGATGACTCGCGGTCCGTCAGCCACAGGATCACGTCCCCACGGGCATGCCCACGTTCCCCACCACCAGAGACACCGATCCGGCAGGGCCAGCCGAGGTCGTCCTCCCGGTGTGGGCGCAGCGTCAGGCGCGCGGTGCGCAACGGCCAGTCGGGGGCGGGGCCGCCCGCAACCGCGCCCTCCCCGCGCTCCACCCGGGACGCCGACGCCGGCTGGGTGCCACGCTTCGACGTCGACGTGCTGGAGACCGCCCTGCGGCCCGTCCACGCGCGGCCCCGGTGGGAGGAATGGGGGCAGATCACCGCGCCAACCCTGCTGATCACCGGGGAGAACGGGTACGTGCCCGCCGGAGAGCTGGACGAGATGCGGCGGCGCCCGGATGTGCGGCACGTGCAGGTGCCCGGCGCGGGGCACGACGTGCACCTGGACGCGCCGGAGCGGGTGGCCGAGCTCGTGCGGGGGTTCGCGGCCTGATCGATCTGCGGCAGGATCACCCCATGGACCACAAGCAGATCCTCCACGACGGGCTGCACCGCCAGCGTGCGGCCCTCCTGCAGAAGCTCGAGGGCCTCAGCGAGCGCGACGCCCGCCTGCCGCGCACCCCCACCGGCACCAACCTGCTGGGACTGGTCAAGCACGCCGCCGTCATCGAGCTGGCGTACTTCGGCGAGACGTTCGGCCGCCCCGCCGAGGTGCAGCTGCCCTGGGCGGCGGCGGGGCAGCCGGAGGAGGACAACGTGGACATGTTCGCCGCCGAGGGTGAGTCCCTCGAGGACGTCCTCGCGTTCGCCCGCCGCTGCTTCGCCCACGCGGACGCGACCATCACGACCCTCGACGCCGACGCCCCCGGGCGGGTGGCGTGGTGGCCCGACGACAAGGCGGAGGTCACGCTCGCGCAGATCATCGCGCACGTCGCCCTGGACGAGGCCCGGCACGCCGGCCACGCGGACATCCTGCGGGAGCAGATCGACGGGCAGGCCGGCCTGCGCGCCCCGGGGAACAACCTGCCCCCGTGGGACGCCGACCGCTGGGCCGCCCACGTGGACCGTCTGACCGCCATCGCGGAGGGGAGCGGCAGGCCGGGCCGGAACTGAAGGCACATGCCTCCCGTTCCGCCGCTGGGCCTACGCTGTGGCCATGACGAGTACTCCCGCTGCCGCCGTACCCCCTGCCCTCCAGCGCTCATTCGATGCGTGGGCTGCCGCCGGCAGGCCCGCCGACGAGCCGACGCGTTGGTCCTTCGATCACTGGACGGCCCACGTGCCCGACCTGCCCGCCTGCCTCGAGCGCGAGCCGCTGACCCGCGCCGTCGTCACCGGTTACGCCTCGAAGGTGACCGCCGAGGACCGCGCCGTGCAGCGGGACGCCTTCATCGCCGCGATGGTGTGGGGATACGGACGGGTCGGCTACGGCCCCTCCCGGGTGGAGCGCATCATGGCGCAGCCCGGGTTTGAGGAGCAGCTCGCCGACGTCACCCGCATCACCCTCGAGCAGGGCGGGCCCGCGGCCTTCGAGCACATCCGGCAGCAGCGTAAGAGCGGGGTTGGCTGCCTCAAGCACCTCGGCGCGGCCTTCGGCACCAAGTACCTCTACTTCCTCACCAAGGCCCACCGGGAGTCCGACATCGCCCCCGTCCTCGACTCCGTGGTGCGCGCCTGGTTCGCCGAGCATGTGAAGGACGTCGACGTCCGGATCGGCGCCGGCTGGACCTACCCCGACAGGTACCGGACGTACGTCACGACCATGCAGGCGTGGGGTGGGGAACTCAAGATCCCGGCCGACGACGTCGAGCGGCTCATCTTCCTCCAGCAGCAGGACGCCACCCAGGAGCCCTGGCGGGAGAGCTGGAGTTCCGCCGCCGCGGACCCGGAGGCCGGCGAGCTGCTCGAGGCCCTCCGCCTCGCGCTAGCCGACCTGGGCGCCGGGGACGACGCCGAACCCCACCTGCAGGCGCTGGAGGATGTCATCGGCGACGCGGAGGACCGGGCGCCCGACGAGGCGTGAAGCCCCGCCCGCCGGAGTGTCGGCCGGCAGAGGTGGGCGTGCCGCATGCTCGACGCGGCACTGGTTGACGCGTGGCCTGGCCACGGGCTGTCCGCGGCGGTTCCCATCGACGGCTGGGCCTGCTCCCGTGGCTCGCCGGGCTCCGGCTCCTCGCTGGAGGTGCGGCTCAGCGGCGGCGGCATAGCCGAGTGCCTGGAGCAGCTCCTCTCTCCGTTTGCGGGGGAATCCCGCACCTGACCCGTACAGAACCCGGCCTACAGCCGGTTTCCCCTCCAAGCAGGATGGCCCCATGACGCGCCTGCTCTCCGGGGACTCCCTCACGCTCGACCTCGCACCGGAGGACCCCGCCGACCTCCTCGCCCGCCTGTGCGCGGTTGGCGTCGGGATGAACGTGTCCGCTGAGCAGCTGATCGGCGACGAGTCCGGTGTGCACCGCGGCCTGTACCTGCGTGTCGTGGACCACGTCCCGTGGCTGCGCGGCTTCGCATGCGACAACCTCCACGTCTTCGACCCCGAGGACCGGTGGATCCTGGCGCGGTGAGGGGTCAGCGATCCATCGCAAGGGCGCCTACCGTGTCCAGTACCCTCCGTAGGCTCGAGGCGCAGCCGGGGTAGATGTCCCGGACGAAGAGAGGACATTGGCATGACCACTAAGGTGGGGTTCATCGCGGCCGCTTCCCATGCTCTGCAGAACGGTCCCCAGCTGTTCGCACGCGTCGAGGACGGCGGTGTGGTCATCGGTGGGCGTAGCGGCGAGGTCGTGCCGGATTCGACCGGGCTATACGCGGTTGTCGCGCAGGATCCTGACGCGGCGCGAGCCGAGCTGCGATTGGACACGTCTGTCAGTCGAAGCGATGTGCTTTACATCGGCAAGGCCGAGGGCAGCCTGCGGGCCCGCCTGGAACGCAAGCATTTCGCGGACGGCGGCACCGCGCACTCCACTCTGCGCCGCACCCTGGCCGCACTCCTGGTGGATCGGCTGGACCTGGAGCCGGTCGCCGTCGCCTCCGCGGGTCGATTCACCCTCACCCCGGAGAGCGGCGAGCAGCTGACCACCTGGATGCGGCGTCACCTCGCCGTCCGCGTGTGGCAGGCACCCGCCGGGTTCGCGGAAGTGACACCGCTCGGAGACATTGAGAAGCCTGTGATCGACACGCACACCCCGCCGTTGAACCTCACCTACGGCGGCACCAGCCCCGAAGCACAGCTGCTCCGCCAGCGCATCCGGAAGGCCCGCACGGCCATGGCGGAGCAGGCGAAGCGTGGTGTGGACGTGGTGGGGGCCGATTCGTCGGCGCGCGCGACCGTCGGCGACTTGTTCCGCCGCCGCCCCCGCCAGTACGGGCTGCGGGGAAGCGTGGGTCTCTGGGAGGAGCTCGCTGAACGGCTCGACGACACCCCCATGCCCACCAGTGAGTATGAACTCGGCCGGCTCCTGCGCGATGCGCTCGATCGCTCCCTCGAGGGGGCCGAGCCTTACGAGGAGGACAAGGTCAACGTGGAGCGGTTCAACCGCGGAGGCATGAGTCAGGGCCTCGTCCATCTGCCCTGGTGGGAGGACCAGGCCATCCCCCTCCTCCTCGACCGCTGGGGAGCCTGGGCGGACACCCGGGGTCTCCTCGGCCCGGAGGACTACATCGGGAGCTGGTGACCCGACAGTGTGTGGTGCCTGCCGCCGTCCTCGATGGCCTCCTTCGCCACCGGCCGGGTGACGTGGGGCGCACAGGGAAGGGCCACGCGTTGCCGGTGAGCAGCGCAATGAGCTCCGCGCGGTCCGCGCCGGCGGGGTCGAGACGGGTGATGGCGACGGTCATGGGGCGAGGGTGGGCGCCGGCATCTTGGGCCCCTCCCCACCCGGACCTCATCCGAGTCCGACACAATGCATACATCCATGCATGCATCCGATTATTCTGGCCCGCATGTCTCCACTCTCCGACCCCTTATGGGGCAGTCGTGCCACGGCTGCCGGACGCCTGGCCCACGACGTCGCCTGGCGCATCGTCCGCGGTGAGATCGCCGCGGGGGAGATGCTCACCGAGGTCCAGCTCTCCACGGAGGCCGGCATCTCCCGGACGCCGGCCCGGGAGGCCCTCCTCCAGCTCGAGCGCTGGGGCCTGGTGCGGCTCCTCCCCAAGAAGGGCGCGGCCGTGCAGGCCCTCACGCCGCAGAGCGTGGCCGACCTCACGGCCTTGCGCGGCCTCCTCGAGTCCACCGCCCTCGCCACGGTCGCCGCGCGGCCCGACGCCGTCGGGCCCCTCGTCGCCACGCTCACCGCCAACCTGGAGCAGCAGCGCGCCGCCCTGGACGCCGGCGACCTCGCGGCGTTCTCCGCGCTGGACGTGCGCTTCCACCGGGACGTGATCGCCACCTGCGGCAACGCCGCCTTCGACGAGGTCGTGCGCACCTTCGCCCCCCGCCTGGCCCGCCTCATCCACGCCGCCACCGGCGGATCCGTCGACGCCGCCCGCCGACTGCTCGATGGGCACGCCGAGATCTGCGCTCAGCTGGCCGCCGGGCGCGCCGCGGACGCCCAGCGCGCCCTGCAGGCGCACCTCGACGCCGCGGGGAGCGGCGTCGTCCCCGGCCTGCCGTCCGTGGGCCCGTCCAAGGCAGGTGAGCCCCGATGATCGAGGGCCTGCTGATCCTGCTGCTCTGCCAGCTGGCGGGCACGCTCGTGGCCGACACGCTGCACCTGCCGATCCCCGGGGCCGTGCTGGGCATGCTCCTGCTGCTCGGCCTGCTCGCGTGGCGCCGGCCGGCCGAGGACGCGCCGGTGATGACGGCGAGCCATCACCTGCTCCAGCACCTGCCGTTGCTGTTCGTCCCGGCGGGCGTCGGCGTCGTCGCGGTGCTGGGCCTCATCCAGGAACACCGGGCGCTGATGCTGGTCGGCTTTGTGGTGCCCTGGCTGCTGGGGCTGGTGGTCACCGCCGGCGTCGCCGCCCCGCTCGCCCGCCGCCTCACGGACAAGGAGGACGCACAGTGAACGCCGCCGAACTGACCGACTCCCTTGCCGAGGCCTGGGACGCGCTCCTGCACACGCCGCTGTTCGGCATCGCGCTGACCCTCGCCGTCGCCGTGCTCGCCCGCCGCCTGTGGCTCGCCGCCCGGCAGACCGCCCTGCTCACGCCCGTGCTCGTGACGATCGTGCTGGTGGCCGCGTTCCTGGCCCTGACCGGCATCGACTACGAGACCTACATGATCGGCGGCAGCTACCTCACCTTCCTGCTCGGTCCCGCCACCGTGGCCCTCGCCGTCCCCCTGTACCGGGCCGGCCCTGACATCCGGAAGCTGCTGCTGCCGGTCGCCGTCGGGGTCACCGTCGGCTCGCTGACCGCCATGGTGAGCGCCGTGCTGATCGTGCGGCTGATGGGCGGGAACGCCGCGCTGGCCGCCACGTTCGCCCCCAAGTCCGCGACGACGCCGATCGCCATGGCGGTGGCCGACGCCGGCGGCGGGATCGTCTCCCTCGCCGCCGTGCTCCCCGTGCTCACCGGCGTGCTCGGCGCCGTGTTCGCCCCCTGGGTGCTCGACCGGCTGCGCGTGCGCGACCCCCGTGTGCGCGGCCTGGCCATCGGGGTGAGCTCCCACGGCATCGGCACCGCCCGTGCCCTCGCCGAGGGGCCGAAGACCGGCGCGTTCTCCGCCCTCGCCATGGCCTGCTCCGGTGTGCTCACCGCCCTGCTGGCCCCGCTGGTGCTGGCGATGACGGGGTGAGGGGCCGGGTGGCCGCCCCCGGCCGGGCAGCCGCCTCGACCCGCTCCAGCCGCGGCGGCGTCCTTACCGTGTCCGCCCCGCCTGCCACCCTGGTCCTCTTCCTTCCCCGCGGGCCGTCCGCCGGCCCTCGCAGGCGCAGTGACGCGGCCCGGTCCTGCGAACGAGAGGACCCCACCCATGATGGGCCCGTCCCACGCGGCCACCGGCGCCGCGGCCTGGCTGGCGCTCACGCACTGGCAGTCGCCGATCGCCGTGCTGCACCTGCCCGCCGAACTCCAGCTGCTCGGCGCCGCGACCACCGCCGGCGCGGCCATGATCAGCGACTGGGACCACCCCCGCGCCACCGTCGTCCACGCCCTGCCGCCCCTGACCGAGTGGCTGAGCCGCGGCATCCGCCACGTGGCCGGCGGGCATCGGCGCGGCACACACTCGCTGGTGGGGGTCGCGGCGTTCACCGCCATCGCGACGGCGGCCGCCTCCATCCAGGTGCCGATCGCGGGGCACGTCTACACGCCGGGGCAGGGAGTCATCGCCGCGTTCCTGGCGGCCGTGGCCGCCAAGGCCCTCCGACTGCTCCCGAACCGGGGATGGAGGGCCGCGTGGACGCTCGGCATCCTGGTCGCGGTGTCGGCGACCGTCCTCAGCGACGGGCTGTGGTGGATCCCCGCCTCCGTGGCCGTCGGCGTGAGCGTGCACATCCTCGGCGACGCCCTCACCAACAACGGGGTGGCCCTGCTCTGGCCCCTCCGGCCGGACCCGCCCTGCCGCCTCTGGTGCTGGCAGCCGGGCGGGCGGTTCCGGCTCCCCCTGCTCGGCTCCACCGGGTCCTGGCGGGAATGGGCGTTCGTCTCCGTGCTGACCGCGTTCACCGTCGTGCGCGCCGTGCACCTGGCCCCGCCCGCGGCCCGCGGGGTGGTCGGGCTGCTGGGAGCGGGGGCCCCGTCATGACGCGATCCGCCGACCGTCCGCGTCCTCGCCACCGGCGGCACGATCGCCCGCGTCGCAGAAGACGAAGTGCGCGTCCAGCGCCGAGAGCGCGTGGTCCCACCCGACCCGCTCCTGCTCGAGCCGCACGTCGCCCTCGGCACGCAGCCGCTCCAGCGCGCGCGCCTCGTCCGAGGTCAGCGTGGCCAGCGCGCCACGGAAGGGCGTGGGATCCGGGACGCACAGGTCGCGGAACGCCTCGAGGGTCCGGACGTCCATGAGCACGCTGCGCAGCTGCGGCAGGCGGGTGCGGTACCGGTGGAGGATCGCGAAGCCGTGGGAGTCCAGGTCGCCCCAGTAGTGCAGCTCCGCGCCCCGCAGCCACGGCAGCACTGTTGCCGCGGTGTCGAAGCCCCGGCCCCACACGGCGACGGCGCCCGGGGCGTCCGGCAGACACAGCAGCGTCTCGCTGTTCTCCACCACGAGCACGCGCGCGGGCGCGATCGGCCACGCGGCGGCCTGCTCCAGCGGGACCTCCAGATCACGCAGTCCCTCCGGGCGCAGGGCCGGATCGAGGATGCGGACGCGCACCGTCGGGTGGGCGTCGACGATCCCGAGACCGCCCTCCTGTGGCGCGTGCAGCGCTTCCAGCAGGGTGCGGTGCGCCCCGAACCACTTCGAGTCGACCCCGCGGATCGGCAGCTGACGCGGCCGCAGGCCCTGCACGGGCGTGGTCCGCAGCCACTCCAGCACCGCGACCACGCGCAGGAAGTCCGGCTCGCTCAGGTCGGTGAGGCGCTGCGCGTGGCGCCGCAGTGCCGCGGCGAGTGTCAGCTCGCGGGGGTCGGCGGCGGCCTCGCCGTCGTCGTCCTGTGTCTGCGGGGCTGACCCCGCCCCACCCGCAGCTGACGGGCCCGACCCGCCCCACGCCTCGGCCAGCCGCCGCATCGCTGCGACGCGCTCCGCGAAGACCCGCTGCTCCCGCGCCTCGCGCCCGCCGACCCACGCCACGAGCGCGTCCGGGGTGACCGCGTGGACGCGTACGGGCACCTGTTGCCGCCCGACGCTGCGCCAGCTGCGCTCGGCCCACTCCACCCGGATGCCCGCGGGCAGGGTGGCGGCCCGCCAGCCCCGTGCCCAGGACTGCGCGGCCTGCGGGTCGGCGAGGACAACCTGCTCCGTGGGCGGCTTGAGCGGCAGCGACCACGCGGGGGTGGGCACCTCGCCGAGGGTCCACCCGCGATGCGACCGGGCCAGGGCCCGACGCGCCAGCTCGCGCGCCGCCTCCGGAGCCACCATCGGCCAGGCCCCCGTCCCATCCCGGCCCCGTCCCGTCGCCCCGCTCACTTCTCCTCGTCCTCCCACATCACCTCGGCGATCTGGGTGAGCCGCCGCGTCGGGTTCTCCACCGTGGTGATGCCGCCGACGTAGGGGGCGATGGTCTGCAGGAGCTTCTGAGGGGTGGCGAGCACCATCTGGAAGCCGAACTCCACGAACACGTCCATGGCCATGCGCGTGTAGCGGGCGTCGGCCTTGTCGAACGCCTCATCCAAGATCACCGTCCCGTACCGCGGGCGCGGGTCCTCGGGGGCGGCCAGCTGGTAGCGCAGAGCCGCGGCGAGGCAGAAGACCACGAGCTTCTGCTGCTGCCCGCCGGACATCGCGGCGCCCGAGTCGTACGTGGCGTGGACGGCGCCGGCGTCGTCGACCTCCTGCGCGAGGAAGGTGACGTGCTCGCGCGTGTCCAGGCACTGCTGCCGCCACACCCGGTCCACGTGGTCCGAGGAGGCGAGGCGGTCCATGATCCCGGCCAGCGCGGTGTAGCGCCGCTCGGCATCGTCGAGGGAGTCGTCGGCCCACGCGTTCTCCGCCACGGCGGAGAGGTCGCGGAGGAACTGCTGCGCCGCCTCGGGACGACGCACGCGCACACGCAGGTGCAGGAACCGCCCCTCGTCGAAGGGGGAGCGCCGCAGCGCCGAGTTGATGGGGTCCACGCGGTCCTCGATCTCCCCGGGCGCGGTGCTGATGGCCCGGTGGAGCTCGCCGAAGAGCACGGAGGAGCGCTCGTGCAGGATCTGGTGGAACCGGTCCTCGTGCTCGGGCAGCCCCTGCCCCACGATGCGCTCGAGGATCGCCAGGTACGTGCCGCGGTCCTCGACGCCGGGCGAGGCGTCCGCGGCCGCCACCGCCCACTGGCGGGAGAACTGCGTGGTGAGCACGGTGCAGCGCTCCCCCGCCTGCGCACCCGCGGAACGCGCGCGTTCGGCCAGCGCGCTCACGTCCCGGCGCACGAGGTCGGCGCTCTCCGTCAGGGCGGAACGCGTGGCGGAGCGGCGCACGGCCCGGAAGCGGGCGTCGAGCTCGGCGGTGAGCTCCGCTGGGAGCGGCTCGCGGCCGGTGCTCTCCGCCTCGAGCTCTCGCGCCTCCTGGGTGAGCTCGGCTCGGCGGCGCTCGGCCTGGGCGGCGGCCAGTCGGGCCTCGTCAGCGGCCTGGCGGGCGGTCCGGAGGTCCTGCTGGGCGGCCTCGTCCCTGCGACGGGCGGCCTGCAGATCGCCGCTGGCGGCGCTGAGCTCATCCGCCTGCGCCCGGAGGTCCGCGATCCGGCGCTCCAGTGCCGCGTGGTCCACGTCCGTCCACGGGGTCTCGAGCACGCTGCGCAGAGTGGCGCGGCGCCGGCGCTCCGCATCGGCCCGCTCCTGGGCCCGCTGGACCTCGCCCTCGACGACGGCGAACGCCGCCTGGCGCGCGGCGCGCTCCTCGACCAGCACCTCCAGCTTCGCCGCCGGATCGCCGAGGACCCAACGGGAGCGGTCATCCACGCGGAACCGGTCGTCCTTCTCGTACCGCGTGG
Source organism: Micrococcus sp. HOU01 (assembly GCF_035609305.1). Classification (NCBI taxonomy): domain Bacteria; kingdom Bacillati; phylum Actinomycetota; class Actinomycetes; order Micrococcales; family Micrococcaceae; genus Micrococcus; species Micrococcus sp. HOU01. The sequence continues at coordinate 268,651 of NZ_CP141211.1, forward strand.
CGGAGAGCTTCACCTGGCCGGCCGCCGTCACGGCCCGCTCGTGCCGCGCGAGCTCGGCGGCCGTACTGACACACGCCAGGTCGAACCGCTCGGAGAGGCGGGCCTGGAGCCAGTCGTGGAACACGCCCTGCTTCACCGTCACCTTGTGCACGAGGGAGTCCTGACTGCTCGCGGGCCGGATGGCGGCCCGCGTCGGCCTGACCTCCTCGAACCGCAGTCGCACGCCCAGGTGGCGCCGGTCGATCCAGGTCCGGGCCGCCGAGAGCAGCCGCGTGGGGATCAGCAGGGTCAGCGAGAGCGGGGCGAGCACGCGCTCGATCGCGCCGGTCCACTCCTGATGGCGCGCGTCGACGTCGAGCAGCTCGGCCACGAAGGGCACCGCGTCCGTCCGCACGCCCAGGTGCTCCGCCAGGTCCTCCCGGACCGACGCCAGGTGCCGGGGCACGGTGCTGCCGCGGCGGCGCAGGGCCGTGATGTCCGCCTCGAGCTCGCGCACCGCCTCCCGCAGGCGGCTGAGCTCGGTCAGCTGGGCGTGGCTCGGCCCCGGGTGCTCGGGCGGCGCCTCCAGGTCCGCGGCGATGGCCGCCTGGAGCTCGCCGAACTCGACGGCGGTACTCGGCTCCGCGTCCACGTCCGCCGCGCGGAGGCGGTTCGCCAGGACGGCGCGCCGAGCCAGACGCTCCCGGTGCTGCTCCCGTGCCGCGTCGATCTGCCGTCCGAGCTCCCCGACGCGGTCCCCGCCCACGCTGGCGAGCGCGATCAGGGCGTGCTGGCGCCGCTGCTCCGCGCGCTCCTGCTCGGCGTCGGCCTCGGTGCGCGCCGCGTGAAGGCCCGCGAGCGAGGCCTGCACCTCCTCGAGCGCCCGCCGGATCTCCGCCAGGAACCTGGCCTGGTGGTAGGGGTGGATGGCGGCCTCGAGGCGGCGCAGCCTGGACTCCTCGGCGACGGCGGCCTCGTACTCCTGTGCGGCCGTGCGCACCTCGAGCAGGTGGTCCCGCTGCCGGCGCAGGTCCACGACGCGCTCGTACGCGGTGCGCAGCGCGCCGAACTCCTCGACCGCGCGGTCCGCCATGGCGAACGTCGGCGGCCGCTCCAGCATGTGGTTGCGGAACAGCTGGTCCAGCGAGTCCAGCCCCTTGGCGGACTGGGTCCGGTGCAGCAGGTGCAGCGCGGCGTCGTCGCGGATGCCGAACACCGAGCGCAGGCGCGCGTAGAACGGGCCGTGACCGCCGTTCGTGGTGACGACGGCCTGCGGCCAGCGTGCCTGCACACGGCGGGTCCTGATGCCGTCGTCGATCAGCGTCTGCAGTTCGGCCAGGTCCACGGCAGAGCGCTCGAGCAGGCACAGGTCCTTCATGTCGGCCCGGGACATCGCGGTGCCGCGCAGGAAGAACTGTCGGCACAGCGAGACGACGCCGCCCGCGCCGTCGCGATACGTGAGGACGACGCCGGCCCACGTGGCCCCGGGGCGCAGGTACGCGGAGACCACGCGGTCCTCGTCCTCGTCCTGCCGGCGGGTCCACGCGCCGCGCACGTAGGAGACCAGGCCGCGCGTGGCCGTCCGCTCCGCCCCGCCCTGCGCGGCCTGGTTGAAGCGCAGCCACTTGTCCGGGGTGAGGACGGCGGCGATCGCGTCCAGGATCGAGGACTTGCCCGAGCCCGAGGGCCCCGTGATCAGGTGCCCGCGGCGCGAGACGGGGAAGCGGTGGATGCGACCGTCCATGGTGCCCCAGTTGGCGATCTGGACCTCCTCGAGGCGCCACTGGCGGATGTCCGCTGTGTCGCGGCCGGGGAACTCGATGCCGAGGTCGAACGTGTCCTGCTCCTGCGCGGGATGAGGTGCGGTCATCGGTCGTCCTCCTGGGTCGTGACATCCGCGTCGTCGTCGTTCTGCCCCGCCGCGATCTCGCGGTACAGCTCGGTGAACGCCCGGGCCTCCTCCGGGCCGATCATCACCTTGAGCACCGGCGAGACCTCGGCGCGGTCGTCCTCCAGCTGCTGGAGGACGGAGAAGCTGTTGAGCATCTTGGTCCACGAGCTGTTCAGTCGGCGCGCCCACCCGGAGTCGTCACCCTGCTGGTACACGGCCAGCTGCTCGAAGACCTCGTCCCGGCCCACGATCACGCGGCGTTCGCCGGCCGCCGTCAGCAGGTGCTGGCGCAGGACCAGGAGCATCGCGGTGTCCAGGAACGTCATGGACTTGGAGCGCAGGGCGGCCGGCACCGCGATCTCGTCCGTCGCGACCCTGCGTGTGAACGCGAACTCGTCATGCTGGTCGATCACCACGTCGAGGAACAGGTCGTGCAGCCGCGAGCGGATGGCGGCCTCGTCGGCGATCAGGGCCTGCCACAGCTGGGGGCGACGGCGGCCGGAGAGGTACGGACCCTGGAGGAGTTCGAGCAGTGCGCGTCGTGACTGCTCTCCGAGCGTGCCGAGATCGCCCTCCCACAGCGTGGGCGCGGCGCCGGCGGTATGCGCAGCGTCCGTGGCGGGCGGAGTCGCCGCGTCGTCGGAATCCGGGGTCATCAGGGGAGCCTTTCGGTGAAGCGGTGGCGGATCACGTGCGCGGAGTGCATCCCGGCGGCGGCGGGCCAGCGGAGGAGGTCGACGGCGTCGGGGTCCACTTGGCCGTGCTGCGCGGCGAGGGAGAGGAGTCCGACGACGCTCGCCACCCCCTGCGTGGCGGGGTGCAGCTCGAGGACGTCGGCGACCGTGGCCGAGGCCGGCGCGCCGTCCTTCCCCTCGAGGGTGCGGTTCACGTTCTCGCGCAGTTCCGTGAAGTCGATCTCCGTCTCACGGGCGAGCGCACGCAGGGCGGCCATGTCCACCGTGGCCACGGCGGCGTCCTCGAGGGCAGGACCGACGTCGAACTCGCGGGGATCGTGCAGGGAGATCTCCCCGACGGAGCGCAGGGACATGCCGGTGAGGTCCAGGTCCCGCCCCGTCTGCCGGTAGGGACGCGTGGCCGGGGCGGCGTCGGCGGCGGCCCTGAGCGCCTCCCGGAGGGCCACGTGCAGACGGCGGTCCCGGTGGTACTCCTGGGAGAGGACGTAGCGGCGCAGGCCGCGGGCGAACTCCGTGAGCGTGTCCTGCACGGCGGACGAGCCGTCCTGCAGGGTGCGTGCGAGGCCACGCACCGCACGCCGCGTGGCGGGCGGCAGATCCGCGGCGAAGTCGCGCTCGAGGACGGCCCGGATGTCGGCCTGGAACGCCGCGGACATCGCGGGGTCCCGCACCATGCGGGAGAACGCGGCGAAGGTCTGGCCCTCGTCCGAGGACTCGATGAGGTCCACGCCGCGGAACACGTTCTCCAGGACGTCGCCGGGAAGCCCCTCGTCCGTGAGGATGCGACGCCGCAGCTCCTGATTGAGCTCCCCGAACCGTGCCCGGACCCGGGCGAAGTCCACGGGGAGGTCGGCCGCCTGGGTGAGCACGTCGTCGAGCCGCTCCACCGCGCGTCGCTCATCCAGCACGGTGTCCTCACCGGAGGCGATGCGCTCGATGCGCTCCGCCAGGGCCTGCTGCTCAGCCCGCAGGGCGGCCAGCCGGCGGGAGGTGTCCGGGTCGGTCTCGAGGGCCAGCTGATGGAGCGCGGTGAGGAGGGAGACGAGGCGGGACTCGGTGACGCTCGCGCGCGGTGCGAGGAGCTGCTCGACGACGCGGAGCCCCTGCCGCGCGGCCGGCGTCAGCTCGTAGACCTCCTCGCGGGCCTCGTCCGCGATGCGCCGCTCGAGCAGTCCCGCCTGCCGCCAGTCCTCGCAGTACGCCTTGGCTGTCCGCCCCGAGAGGTCCAGGTGGTCCCGCAGGGTGTCGAGCTCGGCGTCGAGGGCGTCATGCAGCTCGTGCGTGGGCAGGCTCGCGTTCGGGGCGCCCAGATGGGTGGCGAGGACGCCGGCCACGAGGGGCAGGGAGTCCATGCGCAGCATGCGCAGGGCGACGTCGTCCTGCACGAGGCGGTGGACCCGGAGCGCCTGGGCGAGAGAGGACATGGGACCAGTGTTCCAGGTGGGTGTCAGTCCAGGTTGTTCGCCGGCAGCCTCACTCCCACGGCACGGGCGTCGTCGTGCCGTTCTCCCAGTCCTGGCGGAGCATCGCATAGGCCACGGAGGCCACCGGCTCCCCACCCTCCACGGGCCAGCCCCGCCGGTAGTGGGCCTCCTTGACCCAGCCGGCCCGCTGGAAGGTGCGGAGCATCGGCGAGTTGTCCTCGCGGGTCTGGCCCTCGAACCGGTCGACGTCCGGCATCGTCTCGAACACGTGACGGGTCAGCGCGGTGAGGATCTCGACGCCGAGGCCTCGGCCGCGGAACCGCTCGGCCACGCGCAGGTCGAAGAGGGGAGTGGGGTCGGTGAGCGCCTCGCGGTCCGGGCCGGCGGGGTCCAGCAGGGTGAGGGTGGTGGTCATCACTGCATCGTAGAGGAGAGCACCCGGGACGGGGGCCAGGCGAGGGTGCCGGGGGACGTGCTGGGGGAGGGGCGCATCGCACGCCGCCACCGGTGCCGCAGCCTGGTTGGCCCTCACGGGCGGGTTCTCGCCGGCGGACGCCGGCAGGGGACGCACTCGTTGATCGGGATCGCCGCGTTCACGGCGGCGGGGCGCTCGTCCTCCAACGCTTCGGTGTAGGCCAGCCGGGTGTGCCCATCGATCGCCGAGTTCAGGGAGGTGTACCCCACCTTCGCGCCGGGTCCATGCTTGGCGGCCCGTACGGCCCGTGCGGCCTCGGTGCCCCGCCCGTGGGCGCGCGGGCCGCCCCCGTCGGGGATCTTGCCGATCTTCTTCACGTCCAGGTGCACCATGTGTCCCGGGGCCCGGGCGGTGATCTTCTGCGGTGGCTGGCGCAGCTCTTCCCCGGTGGGGGTCAGGGGTGCGTGAGCGTGGGTCACGAGCGGGCTCTGTTCTCCGTGGATGTGGTAGTTGAGGAACTTCCATCCCGCGGGACGGGGCCCGCTCGTCTCATCTCAGGCCGCTGGTCATGCCAAGAACCTCATGACCCACAACATCTAGACCCGGCCTTGACCCTTCCACCGTGTCACCCCACACGCTGTTGCCATGGTCACGCACACGAACCTCATGACGATCGGCGAGTTCAGCTCGCTCTCCCGCCTCTCCGTGCGGATGCTCCGCCACTACGACGCCCACGGCGTCCTGGTGCCGGAGCACGTCGACGCGCACAGCGGGTACCGCCGCTACGCCCCCGCCCAGCTGCGGGACGCCGCGGACATCCGGAACCTGCGCGACGTCGGCCTCGGCGTCTCGGCCATCACCGCCCTCCTCGCCGCCCGCGGCACCTCGACCTGGACCGATGCGCTCGCCCTGCAGCGGTGCACCCTGGTCGAGGAGCTGCACGCGGCCCGGGAACGGCTTTCCCTCATCGACCGCATGCTCACCCCAGGAGAGATCCCCATGACCATCCAGCTGAACCGCACCGCCGTCCCTGCCATGACCGTCGTCGCCCTGCGCGGCACCGTCCCGTCTTACTCCGACGAGGGCCGCCTGTGGGAGAGGCTCATGCCCGCCCTGCAGCAGCAAGGCATCAGGCCCGTCGGCCCGTGCGGCGTCATCGAGCACGACGACGAGTACCGCGAGGCCGACGTCGACCTGTCCGTCTATTGCCCCGTGGCGCCGGGGACTTGGGCGGAGGGCCCGCTTGTGGTGCTCCAGCTTCCCGAGCGCGACTGCCTGGTGGCGCATGTCATCGGCCCGTACACGCAGATCTCGCAGGCACACGACCTGATCGTCCAGCGCATGGAGGCCGAGGGGCTGGCTGCCCGGCAGGACGGGACCCTGGCCTCCAACGTATTCAACCGCTATCTCGTGACGCCGGACCAGGCCGCGCCTGAGGATCTCGTGACGGAGGTGTGCAGGCCGCTGGCGTGAGGCCCTGGTGACATGCACCAAGGGTCGCGGGGGAGACCCCGTGGCCCTTCGTGCTCGTCTCGCGGCTGGTTTCCCCATGGGTCGTAAGCCCAAGCCGCACGTGGGAGGGCACAGTCCATCACGGAGACATGAAGCATCGCAGCGGGCTCAGCGCCGAGACGCCCTCCGATTCTGGCGTCATATGGGGATGTTCAGTCCGCAGTCGTCACTCGAACTGACGTCTCGAACGGCTCCGCCCGAGGGGTTGCGGGTGATTGAATGGAACCCTGATCACGGTGACGATCGCCTTCCGTGGAACCACCTGGTGCCCCCTCGGCCTACGCGGACGACGCCGGCGCCGAGATGAACGCCCTCACGGGCGGAGCGCAGCTGCAGGCTTCCTCGTGGATGACGCGGGGAGTCTCATCGGGGAGTTGGACGCCGTGGCCGGGCCGATCGAGGACCAGGGAGATGCGGCACAGCCTCAACTGGACGCGTCCCGTCTACATCGCCTGACGCACACGCGTGGCAGGTGCTGGATCGCCGGGGGCGACGACGGACTTCAAGCACTGCTTGACGGCGAGCGAAGGCGCGAAATCACGGTGGTCTCACGTCGCTCGAACCCCGTTGCCGGGCCGTTGACCCACCCCTCCCGCCGCTGACAAGGTCAGACCATGACGGCAGGAGCCTCCCGATGACCCGCGTCCACGTCCTCGCCACCGGCGGCACCATCGCCTCGCGCTCCGGCGAGGGCTCCGGCGCCACGGCCGCACACGCCGCGGAGGCCCTCCTCGCGGGCATGGACACGACCGCCGACGTCGAGATCACCGGCGAGGACGTGATGACGGTCGGCAGCTACCGGCTCGGACTGCCGGAGCTGGCCACGATCGCCCGCACCGCACGTGAGCGCGCGGCGGACCCCGGCATCGACGGCGTCGTGGTCACGCACGGCACGGACACCATGGAGGAGACCGCGTTCCTCACGGACCTGCTGAACGGCACGGACACCCCCGTGGTCTTCACGGGGGCCCAGCGCGCCGCCGACCACCCGGACACCGACGGACCCCGCAACCTCCGCCAGGCCGTCCTCGCCGCTGCTCACCCGAACGCTCGCGGACTCGGCGCCCTCGTCGCCTTCGACGGCGTGCTGCTCTCGGCACGCGGCACCCGCAAGGGGCACACGATGGTCAGCCAGCCGTTCACCGGCGGCACGCTCGTGGGCGCGACGCACGGGGATGAGTTCCGCCTGCACGCTCCCCCGCATCGACCCGGCACCCTCGACCTCCCGGACTCCGGGCTGGACGGCGTCCGAGTCGACCTGATCACCGCGTACCCGGGCGCGGACCCCGCGGCCCTGCCGGCCGCCGTCGATCGCGGCGCCCACGGCATCGTGCTGGCCGGCACTGGCCTGGGCAACGCCGGGCCCGGACACGCGGAGGCGGTGGCTGACCTTGTCGCGCGAGGGGTGCCCGTCGTGCTGGCGACCCGCACCCTGGCCGGGCCCGTCCTCGGCGTCTACGGCCACGGCGGTGGCGCGGACATCCTGGCCGCCGGTGCCGTGGCGGCCGGCGAACTGACCCCGTTCCAGGCCCGCATCCTGGCCGCCGCCCTGCTGGCGCATCGGCCGGATCCCCACGAGTTTGCGGCGCGGTTCACCCGGCTGCGCTGACCCCACCCACGATTCCGAGGAGGAACCCCCATGGCGAAGAAGATCTACGTGAGCGTCGGCATCGATGTGGACGCGGTCGGCGGCTGGCTCGGCTCGTACGGCGGCGAGGACTCCCCGGGCGACATCTCCCGCGGCTTGTTCGCCGGCGAGGTGGGTGTACCGCGTCTGCTGCAGCTCTTCCAGCGGCGCGAGCTGCCGGTCTCCTGGTTCTGGCCGGGGCACTCGATCGAGACGTTCCCGGAGCAGTTCGACGCCGTGGTCGCCGCCGGTCACGAGATCGGCGTGCACGGGTACTCGCACGAGAACCCCATTGCCATGACCCGGCAGCAGGAGACCGAGATCCTGGACTACTGCACGGACCTGATCGAGCGCCGCTCGGGCACCAAGCCCGTGGGCTACGTGGCGCCGTGGTGGGAGTTCTCCAAGGTGACCAACGAGATCCTGCTCGAGCGGGGGTTCCTCTACGACCACTCGCTCATGCACGATGACCACACCCCGTACTACGTGCGTGTGGGGGACAGCTGGACGAAGATCGACTACGAGGCCGCGTCGGCGCACGAGTGGATGAAGCCGCTCGTCCGGGGTGAGGAGACCGACCTGATCGAGATCCCGGCGTCCTGGTACCTGGACGACCTGCCTCCCATGATGTTCATCAAGTCCAGCCCCAACAGCCACGGTTTCGTCTCCCCGCGGGACATCGAGCAGCTGTGGAAGGACCAGTTCGACTGGGTGCACCGCGAGATGGACTACGCGGTCTTCCCGATCACGATCCACCCGGACGTGTCGGGCCGCCCGCAGAACCTGCTCATGCTGGAACGGCTGTTCGACCACATCCAGGGGCACGACGGCGTGGAGTTCGCGTTCATGAAGGACGTGGCCGCGGACTTCGCCCGCCGGTTCCCGCGCGAGCGCGGCTGAGCGCGGATGTGCGGGGCGTGCGGGCGCGGGGTGGCGTCCCCGACGACGGCGCTCCTCAACGAGCACGGCCTCAAACGGCGGGCCCTGGCGCGGCTGCGCGGCGAGCTCGCCCCGGGATGTCGACTCACGCTCGAGGGGGACGCCTGGACGCTGATCCGCCGCTCGGGGCGCGGTGAGCACCACGCCGACGTCGAGGGGTTGATCGCCAGCCTCGAGGGCGGCGCCGCGGGGGACTGGGCCGGGGCCGAGCCACCACGGGAGGTTGTCGCGGCTGTGACGGCGGGGGTGGTGGCCCGAGGTCGACCGACCTGACGGCCGCGACACGACCTGGGGTCTGCCGTCAGATCATGTCGCGATCGACAGGTCATCCCGAATCCATCGCCGCCCCCCTCACGCCTCCGCCAGCACCTCGGCCCACACGCGGGCCCGGGCGGTCATCCCGAGATCACTCCGCCGGCGTCAATTCCCGCTTGAGGATCTTGCCCGTGGCGGTCTTGGGCAGCCCGTCCCGCACGTTCACGGTGCGCGGGTACTTGTAGGGGGCCACCTGGGACTTCACGTGCTGGATCAGCTCCTCCTCCGTGGCGTGCGCGCCGGGGGCGAGCACCACGTGCGCGGCGACCTCCTGGCCGAGCTCCGGGTGGGGCACCCCCACCACGGCGGCCTCCGCGACGGCCGGGTGCTCGTAGAGCACCTCCTCGATCTCGCGCGGGTACACGTTGAGCCCGCCGCGCAGGATCATGTCCTTCGTGCGGTCCACGATGTAGTAGTTGCCCGCGGCGTCGCGCCGGGCGAGGTCGCCGGAGCGGAACCAGCCGTCCTCGGTGATGGCCTGGGCGGTGGCCTCCGGCTTGCCCCAGTAGCCCTTCATCACGTTCTCGCCGCGGATCCACACCTCGCCCAGGGTCTCCTCGTCGCCCTCGGGCACGACGGCCCCGTCCGGCGTCACCAGCTGCAGTTCGCACCCGCGGACGGCGCGTCCGATCGAGCCCGGCTGATGCTTCTCACCCGGATGGTTGAAGCACGCCACCGGGGAGGTCTCGGACAGGCCGTAGCCCTCGAGGATCTCGCACTTGAAGGTGGCTTCGAAGCGGCGCAGCAGCTCCACGGGCAGGGCGGATCCGCCGGAGACGCCCAGGCGCAGGCTGGCCAGGTCCTCCGGACGGTCCTTGGCCGCGGCCAGCACCGCCCCGTACATGGTGGGCACGCCGATGAACACGTCCACCGCGCACTCCCGGACGGTCTGCACGGCCACGGCGGGATCGAAGCGGGGGATCAACGCCAGGCTGGCGCCCGTCGTCACGGACGCCATGAGCGCGCACGTGAGGCCGAAGACGTGGAACAGCGGCAGGCAGCCGAGCACGGTCTCCCCGTGCTGGAGCTGGATCAGCGTCTCCGCCGCGGTGTCCGCGTTGGTGCCCATGTTCCGGTGGGTCAGCTGGGCCCCCTTGGGGCGGCCGGTGGTGCCGGAGGTGTAGAGGATGACGGCGTCGTCCTCGAGGTCCCGCTCGACGGTCTCGGTCACCGGGCCGGGGCTCTCCGCGAGGTGCGGGGCGAGGCCGTCCTCGCCGAGGGTGCGCAGCGGCACACCGCGCTCGCGGGCGCCCTCCACGGCTTCCTCGGACGGCACGGACCACAGCATCGACGTGCCCGAGTCCTCCAGGTAGTACTCGATCTCGCGGCGCTTGAACAGCGGGTTCATCGGGACGACGACGGCGCCCAGCTGCAGGGCCGCGAAGAACACCACCGGGAACGCCGGGATGTTCGGCACCATGAGCGCCACGCGGTCCCCGGGGCCGATGCCCTCCTGCCGCATGAGCCCGGCCAGGCGCTGGGACTGGTCCTGGAGCTCCGCATACGTCATGCGGTTCTCGCCGAGGATCAGGGCGGTGGAGTGCGGATGCTCGGCGGCGGTGCGCTCGAGGCGGGCGGACAGGGTGGGGGTCACGACGGGCCTCCGAGGGGAGTCGGATGTGATGGGAACCACAGTGTAACGCCCGGCGGCGCTCGTTCGCTGTGAGCCGAGCGGGGTGTGTCGGCCGACCTCACGCCAGCGACATCACCGCGGTTCTGCCCGGCGGTGATGTCGCTGGCGCGCGGTCATCCACCGGCCCCGCCTGCGACGTCGATGTGTCGTCTCCACGGCCCAGGGGCGCAAGACTGGTCCCCGCACACCGCCGCCCGGACCGCCGGGCCAGACCGGAGGACAGACCATGACCGCACAGACCCCCGCCACCCCTGCCATCCCCGCGACGATGAAGGCGGTCGTCATGCGTGCGCCGGGCGACGTCGTCGTGGAGGAGGTGGACACTCCGCGCGTCGCCCAGCCCACGGACGTGGTCCTGAAGCTGGCCGCCGCGTGCGTGTGCGGCTCGGACCTGTGGCCCTACCGCGGCCACAACGACGTCGACAACCGGCGCATGGGCCACGAGTACGTCGGCACGATCGTGGAGAAGGGCGAGGACGTCGCCACCCTCGAGGTCGGCGACTTCGTGATCGGCTCCTTCATGCTCTCGGACAACACGTGCGAGATCTGCCAGGCCGGCTACCAGTCCCGCTGCGTCAACGCCGGCGAGTACACGGGCAGTCAGGCGCAGTACATGCGCGTCGAGCTCGCCGACGGCTCCCTCGTGAAGGTGCCCGGGGGCGAGCCCTCGGACCCGGACCGCCTGGCCGACTACCTCGCCGCCTCGGATGTGCTCGGCACCGGCTGGTACGCCGCCGTCGCCGCGCAGGCCGGCCCCGGCAAGACCATCGCCGTGGTCGGCGACGGCGCCGTCGGCCTGTGTGCCGTCCTGGCCGCCAAGACCCTCGGCGCGGAGCAGGTCATCGTGTTCTCCCGCCATGAGGATCGGGCCGCGCTCGCCCGGGAGTTCGGTGCCGACGTCGTGATCGCCGAGCGCGGCGAGGAGGGTGCCGCCCAGGTGCGCGAGCTCACCGGCGGCTACGGCGCGCACGGGGTGTGCGAGGCCGTCGGCACGCAGGGCTCCATGGACCAAGCTCTGGCCTCGGTGCGCCCCGGCGGGTACGTCGGGTTCGTGGGCGTCTCCCACGACCAGACCCTCGACGGCTCCGACCTCTTCGGCCGGCAGATCCACCTCGAGGGCGGCCCCGCCCCCGTCCGCCGTTTCCTGCCCGAGCTGATCGAGCGCATCCAGTCCGGGGAGATCCAGCCCGGCCGTGTGTTCACCTCGCGCATGCCGCTCGACGACGCCGCCGAGGCGTATCGGGCCATGGACGAGCGCCGCGAGATCAAGGTGCTGCTGGAGGTCTGAGGCCGTCGGTCTCGAGCAGGCTGGGCGACGCTTGACCCTCCCCTTGGGGGAACGCCCACGCTGGGATCACCTGAGAGAGAGGTCGCCCCATGAGCCCCCTGATGACCGTCGGCGAGTTCGCCCTCGCCACCGGACTGAGCGCGAAGGCGCTGCGCTTCTACGACGAGCGCGGCCTCCTCGCCCCCGCCGACGTCGACGCCCACTCCGGATACCGCCGCTACGCACCCGCCCAGATCCGGACGGCCGCGCAGATCCGCGTCCTGCGGGCGGCCGGCCTCACGGTCGACGACGTCCGGTCCGTCCTCGCGGACCCGGCCTCCCTGCCGGCGCGGCTCGAGACACACGCGGCCGAGCTGCGACGCCGCCGCGACCTCGAGGACCGCGCGCTCGCGCTCGCGGTCGCCGGTGTCTACGCGGCCCCGGATCCTGACGACGACGGCGCCCCCGCCCGTCCCGGCCCCGTGGCGGAGCGCACGGTCGGGCCGACGCCGTGGGCCGGCGTCGTGCAGCGGGTGGCCCTGGACGAGGCCGGTGAGGAGGCGACCACCGAGCGCGCGAACGACGCCTTCGCGACGCTGTTCCAGGCGCTCGCGGAGGCGGGGTCGGCACCGGCCGGGCCGCCGTGGACGGCACTGCGTCCGGTGCCGGGCACCGCCGACGTCGTGGAGACCGTCCTGGCCGTCCCGCTGAGCGGCCCGGCTCCCACGGGCCTCAGGGTCGGCGGGCACGAGGTGGTGACCGGGGCGCTGCCGCGCCGCGTGGAGCGGTACGTGGACGTGCGGGCCGATGCGGGCGAGGTCGACCTGCTCGACGACGCCCCCGGCGGCGCGCTGCCCCATCCGGACCTGCTGGGACTGATGGACGCGTTCGACGTGGAGGATGCCGGCGCCGCGCCGGAGATCCGCCAGATCCTCGCGGACCCGGACGCCGGCCACGTCGAGCTGGCGATGACGGTGCGGGAGGAGGCGGTGACGGTGCAGGAGGAGGCGGGAGCGGGGCAGGGGTGAGCCGGTGCGGGGGCGGCACGGCGTGTCTGGCCGGCCGACCCTGCCGGTCCCACACAGACCCCCCGGGGGCTCAGGGGTGCCGGAGGTGGCCCGAATGTGATGGAGTGCACGGATCCTGTCCACGACCTGGGAAGTGACCATGGAGCAGTTCGTCACCGCCGCCAACTCGATCATGTGGAGCCTGCCCATGGTCGTCGGGCTCCTCGCCCTGGGCCTGTACTTCACGATCCGCATGGCAGCTCCCCAGGTGCGGCTGCTCAAGGACATGGTGGGTCAGCTGGTCAGGGGAGGATCGTCGTCGGCGGGGATCAGCTCGTTCCAGTCGTTCGCCATGGCCCTGGGTGGGCGCATCGGGGTCGGCAACATCGCGGGCGTCGCGGCCGCGATCTACCTGGGCGGCCCGGGCGCACTGTTCTGGATGTGGGCGACGGCGATCCTCGGCGCCCCCGTGGCGCTCGTGGAGAGCTCGCTCGCACAGCTCTACAAGCACAAGGTCCGCGGCGAGTACCGCGGCGGGCCCGCGTACTACATCCTCGAGGGGCTCGGCCGGAACTGGCGGTGGCTGGCGGTCGCGTACGCCGCGGCCACCGTGTTCGCCACCGTCTTCACCGGCCCGCAGATCCAGGCCAACGCCGTCACCGCCGCCACGACCGAGGCGTGGGGCTGGGACCCGCTGTGGGTGGGTCTCGGGATGGCCGTGCTGTTCTGCGTGATCGTGTTCGGCGGCATGCACCGCCTGGGCCGCACGGTGGGCCTCGTGGTCCCGTTCATGGCCGGTGCGTACATCCTGGTGGGGCTGCTCGTCGTCGGGCTGATGTGGCAGCAGGTCCCCGCGATGTTCGGCCTGATCTTCTCCAGCGCGCTGGGCCTGGACTCGGTCTACGGCGGCATCCTCGGCGCCGCCGTCGCGTGGGGCGTGCGCCGTGCCGTGTACTCCACCGAGATCGGCACCGGTTCGGGCGCCCAGGCCTCGGCGGCCGCTCACGTCTCCCACCCCGTGAAGCAGGGCCTGGCCCAGGCGTTCTCCGCCTACGTGGACACCCTGTTCGTCTGCACCATGACCGGCCTGATGATCCTCGCCACGAACAGCTTCAACGTGCTGGGCCCGGACGAGGAGAGCCTCCTCGCGGAGCACGTGCCCGGCGTCGAGGAGGGCCCAGCATGGGTCCAGATCGCCATCGACGAGGCACTGCCCGCCTTCGGCCCGTCCTTCGTGGCGATCGCCGTCTTCCTCTTCTCCTTCACCACCCTGCTCTCCTTCGCGTTCTACGCGGAGACGAATGTCGCCTACCTCATCCCGAACAAGACGGCGCAGCGCGCGGTCATCGCGGTCGCCCGGCTGCTGCTGGCCGGCTCCATGGTGTTCGGGTCCGTGCAGAGCTCGGCCCTCGTGTGGGCGTACGCCGACTTCGGCGTCGGCCTCTACACGTGGGTGAACATCGTGGCGCTCATCCTGCTGAGCCCCGTGGCCATCCGGCTGCTCAAGGACTACGACCGCCAGCGCCGCGCCGGCCAGGAACCCGTGCTGGATCCGCACGCGATCGGCGTCCGCAACGCCCGCCTGTGGGAGCAGATCCACGCGGCGTACCAGCAGACCGGCGACCTCGACCGCGCCATGGAGCACGTCGCCGACACCGCCCCGGACACCCGCGCGATCACGATCGTGCGCGGGGGCCCGGAGCGCGGGGAGGGGTGAGCGGGACGGGGTCGGCCCGCTCCCGCACCCGAGAGGACTCCGCCCTGGCCGACGTCTCCACCTCCACCGACACCGCCGTCGGCGACTCGGACACCCGCCCCGCCGCCGAACGCACGGACGCCCCCTGTCGCCGCGGTGCTGCTCGCCGGCCGGGCCGCGCTGGTCACGGGCGGCATCCTGGGCATCGGGTTCGGCATCGCTGCGTCGCTGCGGGACGCCGCGGCGCGGGTCGCCGTCACGGGGCTGACCGACGAGGAGTACGCGGCCGCCCGCGAGGCCGGGTTCCCCGCGTACGTGCTGGACGTGCTTGCGTCCAACGCGGGCATCTACCCCCGAGCCGGATCGCGGACATGACGGACGAGGACGTCGACCTGATCTTCGACGTCAACGTGAAGGGAACCATTCACGCGGCGCAGGCGGCGCAGCTGGGTTTCGTGCGGTCCGCGGCGATCGAGCTGGCGCGCCACGGCATCACCGCACCCGGCGCCCCTTCCAGGGCACCGACCTCACGCCGATCCGCCCGGTCCTGCGCAACGCCGGTTGAGTTATCACGGGTTTTTGCGCCCAGGACCCGCGATAAGTCAACCAGCGTTGCTTCGGGCGGTAGATCCGGGGCCGCCAGCTGCTCTGGTGAATCCGCGCACGGCGCCCCGGCAGAATGACTCCATGGCATCCCCGCAGCCCCCCGCTTTCGGCCCCGTCCTCCACCACCGCGCCCACGGCATGGCCCCCGGCGACGCCATCTCCCCGCCGCTGGTGCACGCCTCCGCGTTCCACTTGCCTGGGTCCGGTCCCGACGGCGCCCCCGTCGCCCCCGGTGCGGACGTCGCCTTCCAATACGCCCGCTGGGGCACGCCCACCTGGGCCGCGCTCGAGGCCGCCCTCGGCGCGCTCGAGGACGCGGACGTCGCCGTCGTCCCCTCCGGCATGGCGGCCATCGCCGCCGCCCTGCTGCCCGTGCTCCGCCCCGGCGACCGCGCCCTGCTGCCCTCGGACGGCTACGGCGCCACCCGCGCCCTCGCCACCGAGCACCTCGTGCCCGCCGGCGTCCACGTGGACTTCGTGTCCACGCCGGGCCTCGCGGAGGCCGACCTCTCCGCCTACGACCTCGTGTTCGTCGAGACCCCCTCCAACCCCGGGCTGCGCGTCGCGGACCTGGCCAACGTCGCCGCCCGCGCCCACGCGAACGGGCGGCGGGACGGGAAGGGGGCGCTCGTCGTCGTGGACAACACCTCCCTGACCCCGCTGGGGCAGCGGCCGCTGGACCTGGGGGCGGACGTCGTCGTCGCCTCGGACACGAAGGCCCTCAACGGGCACTCCGACGCCCTCGGCGGGCACGTCGCGTCCCGCGACCCCGGGCTGATGGCGCGCGTGCGCGGCTGGCGCACCCTGGCCGGCGGGATCCTCGGCACCCACGAGGCCTGGCTGATCCACCGCGGTCTGGAGACCCTCGAGGTCCGCTTCGCCCGCATGTGCGCGTCGGCGCTCGCGTTCGCCGAGCTCGCGACCGGGCACCCGGCCGTGCGCGCGGTGGCCTACCCGGGGCTGCCGGACCACCCGGACGCGGCGATCGTCGCGCGCCAGATGACGGCGGCAGGTGGCGTCGTCGGGCTGGAGTTCGCGGACGCGGCCGCGGCGGAGCGGTTCATCGGGGCGGCCACGTACGTGGTGGCGCAGACGAGCTTCGGCGGCACCCACACCGCGGCCGAGCGCCGCGCCCGCTGGGGCGACGACGTCCCGGCCGGCTTCGTGCGCCTGTCCGTGGGCGTCGAGCCGACGGCGGAGCTGCTCACCGACCTGGCCCGGGCGCTGGACGCGGCGGCCGGACCCGCCTGAGCCCGGCCCTGCCCGCCTGAGCCCGGCCCGCTACGCTCGCGAACCATCCCCCGCCGCCCCGTCCCAGGAGACCCGCCCCATGCAGCTCGACCTGATCGTGGAGAACGCCCGGCTCATCACCGGCGACCCCGCCCGCCCGTCGGCCTCGCGGCTGGGGGTGTGGCGGGGCGTCGTCGTCGGGGTGGACGAGGAGCTGGACGGCCTCGCGACGCGCGAACGTCTCGACGCGCGGGGGCGCACCGTCCTCGCCGGGTTCAACGACGCCCACGCGCACAGCGTCTGGTTCGGCCAGTCCCGGCTGGACGTGGACCTCGAGGGCGCGCGCACCGCGGAGGAGGTCCACCGCCGGGTCTGCGCCCGCGCCGCCGAGCTCGACCCTGGCGCCTGGGTGACGTGCACCGGCTTCGACCCCGGCCACCTCACCGGCCCCCAGCCCGACCGGGACAGCCTCGACGCCGCCGCCTCCGGGCGCCCCGTGCTCATCCGCCACAACACGGGCCACGCCGTCACGGTGTCCGGGGCGGTGCTGGTCCTGGCCGGTGTGGGGGAGCAGGTGCTGCAGCAGCCCGAGGGCGGGCGGATCCTCACGGATGCCGCCGGCCGCCCCACCGGCCTGTTGGAGGAGACCGCCATGAGCCTGGTGACCCGGCTGCTGCAGCCGGAGTCCCACGAGCACATCGGCGCGTGCCTGGCGCGGGCGTCGCAGGAGTACGCGGCCGAGGGCATCACCTCGGTGACGGATGCGGGGGTGGCCGGCGGGTGGATCGGGCACAGCCCGCTCGAGTTCGGCGCGTATCAGCGCGCCCGGGACGCGGGGCTGCTGCGCACCCGCTTCCAGACGATGGTCACCCTGGACGCGCTGCACCCGGTGGACGGCCATCCCGACGACGGCACGCACCTCACCCTCGACGCCGGTGTGCGCACGGGGGTGGGCGACGAGTGGCTGCAGATCGGGCCGGCGAAGGTGTTCACGGACGGGTCGATGCTGGGCCAGACCGCCGCGATGACCGAGGACTACTGCGGCCACGGCCACGGCCGCGGCTACCTGCAGCAGGACGCGGGGGAGATGCGCCGGGCGTGCCTCGGTGCGGCGGCCGCCGGATGGGCGCTGGCCCTGCACGCGATCGGCGACGCCGCCCTCGACTTCGCCCTCGACGTGATCGCCGAGGCGCGGGGCCGGTTCGGGCGGCCCGTGATGCCGCACCGCGTGGAGCACGGCGGGGTGGTCCGCGACGATCAGGTGGCCCGCATGGCCGAGCTGGAGGTCGTGATGGCCACCCAGCCGAACTTCATCAGCGCGTTCGGCGGGTCGGTGCGGGAGCGGATCGGGCCGGAGCGGGCCGCGCTGTCGTACCCGGCCGGGCGGCTGCTGCGCGCGGGCCTGGTGCTGCCCGGCAGCTCGGACCGTCCCGTGGCCGGCGGCCGCCCGCTGGAGGTCATCCAGGACTTCGTGCTGCGCCGCACCGAGACCGGCGAGCAGTACGGCCCGGACGCGGAGCGGCTCACGGTGGCCGAGGCCCTGCACGCCTACACGGTCGGCTCCGCGGAGGCGACCGGCTGGGGCGGCCGCAAGGGACGGCTCGCCGCAGGCCAGCTCGCGGACTTCACGGTGCTCAGCGAGGACCCGCACGCGGTGCCGAGTGACCAGATCGCGGCGATCGACGTCGTCGCCACCGCCGTGGGCGGGGAGTTCGTGCACGGCGGGCTGTGACGCCCGGCCCCGGCCCCGACGCCCCGCGACGAGCCCTGCGATATGGCCCCTAAACGCGTGGTTTAGGGGCCATATCGCAGGGCTCGTCATCCGGGGGAGCGGGTGGGGCATGTCCGGCGACCCGGCGGTCAGCCGTGGCGCCGCCGGGGGGCTGCTCCCTACGCTCGGAGGACGGCGCGCAGACCGCGCGTCGCCCCGAGACCGTGAGGAGCACCCCGTGGCGCACGACGACGCGAACACCACCACCACCGACCAGCTCACCCTGCAGGACCCCACGAAGCGCTACCCCGTGATCAGCCCGCCGGAGGAGACGCTGCCCGGCACCGGCCTGGACGCGGAGATGACGCCGAAGGCCGACCTGGGTGAGAAGTCCTACCGCGGCACCGGCCGTCTCGAGGGCCGCAAGGCACTCATCACCGGCGGCGACTCCGGCATCGGCGCGGCCACCGCGATCGCGTTCGCGCGCGAGGGCGCCGACGTCGTGATCACCTACCTGCCCGAGGAGGAGAAGGACGCCCAGCACGTCCTCGGGGTCCTGCAGGCGGAGGGGCGCACCGCCGCCGGGATCCCCGGCGACCTCCGCGACAAGACGTTCTGCGCCGACCTCGTGGCCCAGGCGGTCGAGAAGCTCGGCGGGCTGGACGTGCTGGTGAACAACGCCGGCAAGCAGGTGGCGCAGGACTCGATCGAGGACATCGACGACGAGCAGCTCGAGGCCACCTTCGACGTCAACATCCTGGCCCAGTTCCGCCTGGTCAAGGCCGCCCTGCCGCACCTGAAGCCGGGTTCCACGATCATCAACACCACGTCCGTGGTGACCTACATGGCCCCGCCGCAGCTCGTGGACTACGCCTCCACCAAGGCCGCCATCAACACCTTCACGAAGGCCCTGGGCCAGCAGCTGGCCCCGAAGGGCATCCGCGTGAACGCCGTGGCGCCCGGGCCGATCTGGACCCCGCTGCAGCCCTCCGGCGGCCAGAAGTCGGAGGACCTGCCGGAGTTCGGCCAGTCCACTCCGCTGGGCCGCGCCGGGCAGCCCACCGAGCTGGCCCCGGCGTACGTGTTCCTGGCCTCGCCGGAGTCCTCCTATGTGGTGGGCGCGACCATCCCGGTGACCGGCGGCATGCCCACCCCGTGACCGGAGCCGGGCGTTCCTGTCCCTGGGCGGTCACACCACCAGGGACAGGAACGCGCCGAGCGCGAAGCCGACCACGGTGAGCAGCCCGGCCTTCTCCCCGCCCTTCTCTCGGGCCTCGGGGATCATCGTGTCGATCAGCATGACCAGCAGGGCGCCGGCCGCGAAGCCCTGGATGCCGCCGGTCAGGGCAGGGGAGGCGACGTCGGCGATCAGCCCGCCGCCCCACGTCGCCAGGGCGCAGACCACCGCCACGAGCGACCACTGGATCAGCAGGTGGCGGCGCGTCTTGCCGCCGTCGAGGGAGTCGGCCGTGGCGGCGATGGACTCGGGCAGGTTGGACATGAAGATCGCCACGAGCAGCGCGAGGGACACGCCCTCGCCCGCGACCAGCCCGATGCCCAGCACGAGCTGTTCCGGGATGCCGTCCAGCAGCGCGCCCACGGTCAGCGCCGCACCCGAGGACGAGCCCCCGGACCTCGCGGCGGAGCGCTCCACCGCACGGTCGCCGAGGAAGTAGGCGGCCGCGCCGAGCGTCAACCCGATGCCGACGGCGGCAGGTCCGGCCGCCTGCACGCCCGCCTCCGCGAGCTCGAAGGACACGGACGCGATCAGGGCGCCGGCGCCGAAGGCGAGCACGAGTCCGATCGTGCCCATGTGCCAGCGGCGCAGGGTCGCCAGGACGGCGCCCACGAGCAGGGAGGACGCGGCGACCGCGCCCCACATCAGGGTCATCACGGCAGCCAGGCTACGCGCTGACCGGGGGCGACGCCGGGCCGCCGCCTCAGCTCACCGCACGACCTCGTCCGCCTCGCCCGTGAGCCCGAGCTTCTCGGCCACGTAGTCCACGTCCTTGTCTCCGCGGCCGGAGAGGTTGACCAGGATCCGCGCGTCCCGGCCCATCTGCGGGGCGAGGCGGATCGCGTGCGCCACGGCGTGCGCGGACTCGAGCGCGGGGATGACGCCCTCGAGCCGCGTGAGCCGCTGGAACGCGTCGAGCACGGCCGCGTCGTCCTCGGCCACGTACCGGACGCGGCCGACGCTCGCGAAGTGGGCGTGCTGTGGACCGACGCCCGGGTAGTCCAGGCCCGAGGCGATCGAGTGCACGGGATCCGGGGTGCCGTCGTCGTCGGCGAGGACGAGGGTGGCCATGCCGTGGAGGACGCCGTCGCGGCCCTGGGTCATGGTCATCGCGTGCTCGCCCTTGGTCGCGGAGCGGCCGCCGGGCTCGACGCCCACGAGCGCGACGTCGGCGTCGTCGAGGAACGCGGTGAACGCGCCGATCGCGTTGGAGCCGCCGCCCACCGCGGCGACGACGGCGCTCGGCAGCGCCCCGAACCGCTCCTGGAACTGGGCGCGGGCCTCGCGGCCGACCACGGACTGGAAGTCGCGGATCATCGTGGGGAACGGGTGCGGTCCCACCACGGAGCCGATCGCGAACAGGTACTTCTCCGGGTCCGCCGCGTACACCTCGAACGCCGAGTCCACGGCCTCCTTCAGGGAGCGGCCCTCGCGCTCCACCGAGACCACCTTCGTGCCGAGCAGGCGCATGCGCACCACGTTGGGGTGCTGCTTGGCCACGTCGATCGCACCCATGTGGATCTCGCAGTCGAGGCCGACCATCGCGGCCGCCGTCGCCAGGGCCACGCCGTGCTGGCCGGCGCCGGTCTCCGCGATCAGGCTGCGCTTGCCCATGCGCTTGGCGAGCAGCGCCTCGCCGATCGTGTGGTTGATCTTGTGGGCGCCCGTGTGGTTCAGGTCCTCGCGCTTGAGCACGATCCGTGCGCCGCCGAGCTCGTCGGAGAGGCGGTCCAGCGGGGTCAGGGGGGAGGGGCGCCCGACGGCGTCGCGCAGCAGGCGTCGGTATTCGGCGTAGAACTCGGGGTCCTGGCGCGCCTCGGCGTACGCGCGGGCGACCTCGGCCATGGGGCCGGCCAGCTGCGGGGGCAGGTGGGCGCCGCCATACTGGCCGAACATGCCGTCCGCGGAGACGTCCAGGTCCGGGGTGGTGACGAGGTCGCAGGCCTCGGCGAGGGTGCGGGGCTCGGGGGCGCCTCTCAGGGCGTTGTCCTCGGGGTTGCGGTGGGTCATCGGGGGTCCTCCTGGGATGGGGCCCGCCGGAGCCGCTCATGACGGAGCCGCCCGGCAGGCGAGCGGCTCGTCGTGTCAGATGCGCATGACCGGGGCCGCCCTCAGGCGGTCCACCACTGCTGCGCGTGCATCTGCATGGGGCCAGCGTACTGCACGTCGGGGCAGGCGTGAGTCTCACCATGTGGCTACAAATCTCATAATGTGGACGCGGCTCCCCATCTCAGTGAATCGCGATTCACCCTGGATCCATGACCGTCACCACCGTCGACACCCAGTCCCTGACCGCCGAGGCCGCCGCTGTGCTGGCCGCGATGCCCGGTGTGTCCTACGAGACGTTCCTCGCCGAGGCCCCAAGCCTGCCGGGTGTGGTCGCCGTCGTCGCCGACGACGCGGCCCGTGCCGCCCTCGGCCTGCCCGCGCAGCACACCGGCCTGCTCGCCGTGACGGCGGCGCCGCACGGCCTGCGCGACCGCGACGTCCGCGTCGCCTTCCAGTCCGGCCGCACCGGCGCCTCCCCGCTGCGCCAGGGCCTGGCCGCCCTGCTGGCGGGCGAGCTCGGCCTGGACGTGGAGCGCACCAGCCCGGGTGCGGCGGGGGCGGGCTTCACCCTCACCCCGGAGTCCGAGCAGACGCTCACGGCGTGGATGCGGGAGCACCTGACGCTGCGCGCCTGGGTCGCCCAGGACGCCTCCGCCCTCGAGGGGGTCGCCCGAGAGGTGGCCGCCGACCTCGCCCCGGCCCTGCAGCCGGGCGCTCTGGAGGCCCCCGTGGCGCAGCGGGTCGCGGCCATGAGGGCCTCCGCCCGCCGGTCCGCCACGCTCTGAGCCGGCCGGTCGCCCGGGCGACGCCCTCGTCCGTGGCGCTCGGTCTCGTCGTGCCGGGAGATCACCCCGAGGCCGCTGACAGGATGGGTGCATGAAGCACGAGATCGTCCTCACCCGCGGGGACCTCACCCTGCGCCCCCTTGCCCCCGACGACGGCCCCGCCCTGTGCGAGCTCGTCGACGCGGCTATGTGGGCGGGGAACAGCGCGCCCCTGCCGGTGGACGGCGCGGCCATGTCCGCGCACCTCGCCGAGCTGATCGAGCGGGAGGGCACCTTCGCCTTCGCCGTCGAGCAGGGCGGGGAGCTGGTGGGGCGCACGAGCCTCTATGACCTGGTGCCCGGGCTGCGGGTGGAGGTGGGGCACACGGTCTACGCGCGTCGGGTGTGGGGCACCTCCGTGAACCCCGGCTGCAAGCTGCTGCTGTTCGGGCACGCGTTCGAGGAATGGGCACTGGAGCGGGTGGCCCTGCGCTGCGACCACCGCAACGCCCGTTCACACGCCGCCATCGCCCGCCTGGGGGCGACGTTCGAGGGCACTCTGCGCCGCTTCCGTCCGGCGGCAGACGGGACGATCGCCGACGTCGACTACTTCAGCGTGGTGCGCGAGGAATGGCCCGCGGTGCGCGCCGGGCTCGAGGCGCGCCTGGCGGCCTAGGGGTGTACAACGGGGGGATGCCACCCGAAGCCTCTGCCCCGTCCGCCGAGCGCGGACCCTCCCGCTCCCGACCGGCCGCCGTCGCCGCCCGCCCGGACGCCCCCTCCCCGCGGGCGACCGCCCTGCTGTTCGCGCTCGCGGTGGCCGCCGGCTCCGTGATGCCGCTGCAGGGCCGCATCAACTCCCGCCTCGCCCACCTGACGGGCGACCCCGTCCTCGCCGCGCTGTGCTCCTTCGCGGCGGGCCTGGTCGTCATGGTGCTCGTGAGCGTGCTGACGCCGCGGGGCCGCCGGGGCCTGGCCCGCATCCGCCCGGCCCTCGCCGCGGGGTCCGTGCGCCCGTGGTACGCGGTGGCGGGCGTGATCGGCGGACTCCTGGTGCTCACCCAGTCCGCGACGATCGGCCCCCTCGGCGTGGCCGTGTTCACGGTCGCCGTGGTCACCGGGCAGGTGGTCGGCGGGATGGTCGTGGACCGGCTCGGGCTCAGCCCCGCCGGGGTGCAGCGCCTGACGCCGCGGCGCCTCACGGGGGCGGCGCTCGCCCTGGCCGCGGTCGCCCTCGTGGTGTGGCCCAAGCTCGGCGAGGCCGGCGGCGGGCCCGGCTGGGCGCTGCTGGCCCTGCTGCCCCTGCTGGCCGGCCTGGCCACCGCCGGACAGCAGGTGTTCAACGCCCGTCAGACCACGGCCTACGGCACCGCCATCCCGGCGACCCTGGTCAACTTCACCGCCGGCGTCCTCTTCCTCGGGATCGTGTGGGGCGGGATCGTCCTGGCCTCCGGCCACGGCATGCCCGCGCTGCCGCACGACTGGCGGCTCTACCTCGGCGGCCCGCTGGGGTGCGTATTCATCGGGGTGGGCGCCATGGTCGTCCCGCGCCTGGGCGTCTTCGCCGCCACCCTCGGCCTGGTCTCGGGCAACCTCCTGGGCTCCCTCATGGTGGACCTGGTGGCCCCCACCGACGGATCCACGGTCACCACGACGACGGTGCTGGGCACCCTGGGCGCCCTCGCCGCCGTCACGCTTGCGTCCTGGCCGGCGCGGCGCCGGTAGCGCCGCCCGCGGCGACAGCCCGCGGTCACCGCGCGGGACTCAGGCGCGGGCCACGGTCCCCCGCCGCCCGTGCCGGCGACCGTGCATCACGAAGTAGTACCCGGCGGCGATCACCAGCACACCCGCCAGGGCCGCGTACATGGCGCCGTAGCCGGCGGAGGCCACGAGTCCGCCGAGGAGCACGGGGCCCAGGCCCAGCCCCACGTCCGCGAACAGCATGAGGGTGGAGATGCCGGCGCCGAGCTGGTGGGAGGGCACCGCGTTCACGGCGATCGCCTGGGCCGCGGGCATGAGCGTGCCGTAGCCGAGGCCGCTCAGCGCCCCGGCCAGCACCACCTGCCAGTCGCGCGTGGCGAAGGCCAGCACCAGGAGCGCGGCCGTGAAGCAGAGGAGTGCGGGGTAGACGACGGCGTCGTCCCCCCGGCGGTCCTGCAGGGTGCCCAGGGTGAGGCGCATGACGAGCATCGCCGCGGCGTAGGCCAGGAAGAAGAGGCCGGCGCCGGCCGTGAGCCCGCGCTCCACCGAGTAGGCGTTCAGGTAGGTGAGGATCCCGGCGTAGCTCAGGCCCACCAGCAGCATGAAGCCACTGATCGGCAGCACCGCCGGGTGCAGCACGGAGCGCAGGCGGAAGCCCACCGCGGGGGCGGGGTGCTCCAGGGGGACCTCGCCGGCGGCGCGCTCGCCGTCGACGCCCGCCGCGGCGGGCGCCTCGCGCACCAGCAGGCCCAGCACGAGGCTGACCACCGTGATCCCCAGAGTCGCCCGGAACAGCCACACGTAGCCGATGGAGCCGGCGAGGAAGAGCCCCAGGGCGGGGCCGATCGCGGTGGCCAGGGTGGTGCCCAGCGCGAGGTGGCCGGTGGCCTCCGCGCGTCGCCCGTCGGGGATGGCCGCCTGGGCCAGGGCCATGACGGCGGTGCTGGCGAAGGCGTAGCTGGCGCCGTGGAGCATGCGCACCGCCACCAGGGCCGGCAGTGAGGAGGCGACGAGGTAGAGCGTGCAGGACAGCGCGACGGCGACCAGGGCCACCACCAGGACGCGGCGCTTGCCGAAGCGGTCCACCACGTGGCCGGTGACCACGCGGCTGACGGTGGCGCCGATGACGAAGGCGCTCGAGGCCAGCCCCGCCCCGGCGTCCGAGGCGGCGAACTGCCGGACCGCGTACACGGCCATGGTGGTGACGAGGGCGTAGAACGCGAGGAACTGGAGGAAGGAGACCACCCAGGCGAGGACGAAGGTGGGGGAGGCGATGCGTTCCTGCTCGGCGATTTGCATGATGCAAAAGGTAGCATCGTTTGCATGATGCAATCATCTGAGGGGGCGTGGGTCGACCCGGTCGAAGGGATCATGTACGAGCACATGCTCCTGCTGCGGGTGGCCACGCAGGGGGTGGCCCCCTACGGCCGGTCGAGCGCGCTGGAGCGCAGCGCCACCGTGCTGCTCGCCCGCCTGGAGGCGGGCGGGGCCATGAGCATCGCCGAGCTGGCCGAGGCCTTCGACCTCGACGTCTCCACCGTCCACCGGCAGGTGGCCGCCGCCATGAAGGCCGGCCTCGTCGAGCGGGTGGCGGACCCCGACGGCGGCTCCGCCCGGCTGCACCGTCCCACGGAGGAGGGACGCGCCCGCCTCGCCGCGGAGCTGAGCTCCCGCGCGGACAACGTGGCGCAGATCGTCTCCTCCTGGCCCGCCGAGGACGTCGTCGAGTTCAGCAGGCTCCTGCGGCGTTTCAACGAGGGGGCGGAGGAGCGCCGGGGCCACCCGTGGCCCCGACCGCAGACGGGCCCCGGTGCGGAGGACCCCCGGCTCTGAGCACCGCGCCCGCCCTCAGGCGCGACGGATGCGGTCGGCCAGCGCGGCCGACTCCGCCGGGTCCAGCACGGCCGCCGGATGCGGCCCCGCCGCGGCGAGGCGCTCCGTGCAGCCGGCCTCTCCCAGCGGCGCCCCCGCGGCCAGAACGACGTTGCCCCAGTCCAGGCGCTCCAGCATCCCCTGGTCCGCGAGCGTCCACGGGCCGGGCACCCCGGCCTCGGCGGCCGCCTCCTCGAGGGCGCCCAGCTCGGCGCCCAGGAAGCGCAGGCCGGCGTCGTCGCCGATGTTCACCAGCAGCACCCCGCCCGCCGTCAGCAGCTCGAGCAGCTCCCCGTAGAACACGGCGCCGCGCAGGTGCTCGGTGCCCTCCTCGCCGGTGCCGATGTCCAGCACGACGGCGTCGAACCGCTCCCCGTCCAGCGCGAGGTCGACGGCGGCCAGGCGCGCGTCCGCGACCACGGAGACGAGGTCCGTGCCCGCCGGCAGGGGCAGCTCGGCGAGCACGAAGGACACGAGCTCCCGGTCCAGGTCGACCACCGTCTGCTCCGAGCCGGGTCGGGTCGCCTGGAGGTAGCGCGGCAGGGTCAGCGCGCCCGCGCCGAGGTGCAGGACCCGCACCGGCGCGCCCGCCGGAGCGACGCCGTCGAGCACGTGGGCCATGCGGCGCAGGTACTCGTAGCGGATGCGCGCGGGGTCGGCCAGGTCCACGTGGGACTGGACAGCCCCGCCGATCTCCAGGACGAACCCGCCGAACTCGTCGGGGGCGATGCGGGCGTCCACGCCCGACGTGGACAGGTGGACGGTGCGGCCGGAGGGGGAGGGCTGGGCGGGCATGCCCCCAGCATCCCACCCCTCAGTACGCTGGACGGATGAGTCAGAACGTCCTCACCGTCTACGGCGCCGACTGGTGCCGCGACTGCCTGCGCACCAAGCGCCAGCTCGACGAGCTCGGCGTCGCCTACGACTACGTGGACCTCGTCGCCGACCCGGCCCAGGCCGATGCCGCCGAGCGGATCTCCGGCCGGAAGAACATCCCCGTGGTCGTGTTCCCCGACGGCGACCACCAGGTGGAGCCGACCAACGAGGAGACCGCGGCCAAGCTCACCGCGCTGGGCCTGATCTGAGGTCGGGCCGCCCCCGGCGCGAGCCCCGCCGGCGCTCTCGGTGGGCGCGCACCGGGGTCTACGCTCTCCCCATGGAGCACATCGACGAGACCGCCCTGCCCGCCCCCGAGGACCGCGTCGTGTCCGCGACCCGTCACGTCGACGCGCCGGCCGGCGTCGTCTTCGAGCTGATCGCGGACCCGGCCCGCCAGCCCGAGTGGGACGGCAACGACAACCTGGCCGAGGCCGCCCCCGGGCAGCGGGTGACCGCCGTCGGGGACGTGTTCGTCATGACCCTGCAGAAGGGCGTGGACCGCGCGAACCACGTGGTCGAGTTCGAGGAGGGCCGTCGCATCGCCTGGAAGCCCTCCGAGGTCGGCGGGGAGCCGTTCGGCCAGCTGTGGCGGTGGGAGGTCGACGGCGACGACGACGGCGGCTGCCGCGTCACCCACACCTATGACTGGACGCGGCTCGCCGACCCGAAGCGCATCCAGAAGGCGCTGCGGACCGGCGAAGAGCAGCTCCGCGCGTCGATCGACCGGCTCGCGGAGCTGGCCGAGCGCCAGGGCTGACCGGCCTGCCTCGGCTCATACGGAATCCGTTGCGGTTCTGACCCTTCTGACGGCCGAACCGGCGGCCAGAAGGGTCAGATCCGCAGAAGATCCGGCCCCGGCCCCGGCCCCGGCCCGGGCGCGGGACGGTGCCGACGTGGTCTGCCCCGTCGTGCGCCGCTTCACGGCAGCGCCAGCCGGAACACCTTCTTCCACGCGGAGCCCACCTGCCGCAGCAGCGGGCCGGTCGTGTACGGCAGGCCGTAGCGGGCGCAGATCTCGCGGACCCTGGGCGCCACCTCGGCGTACCGGCTGGACGGCAGGTCCGGGAACAGGTGGTGCTCCACCTGGTGGGAGAGGTTGCCGGTCATGAAGTGCATCAGCTTCGAACCGGAGATGTTCGCGGAGCCGATCATCTGCCGCACGTACCAGTCGCCGCGGGTCTCGCCGTCCACCATCTCCTCGGAGAACGTCTCCGCACCCTCCGGAAAGTGCCCGCAGAAGATGACCGCGTGCGCCCAGATGTTGCGCAGGCCGTTGGCCAGCAGCGTGCCCGCGAGCGTGGCCTTGCCCGAGCCCGTCAGCACCTCGGCGACGGCCGGCGTGGCCACGTAGTCCTTGGCGAACTGCCGGGCCGCCTTGACGCCCACGGAGCGCAGATCCGTCATCAGCTCCTCGCGGGACTTCTCGCCGCTCTGCACGCGGTCCAGCTCGAGGTCGTAGAGGGCGATGCCCCACTCGAAGATCGGCGCCAGCCCCGCATTGATCACGGGGTTGAGCAGGTGGCGGGGCCGCCACGGCTCGGACTCGTCCATGCGCAGGACGTTGTAGCCCACGTCGCGGTCCTTGCCCACCACGTTGGTCCAGCGGTGGTGCAGGTCGTTGTGGGTGTTCTGCCACGCCCGCGACGGCGTCACGAAGTCCCACTCCCACGTGGTGGAGTGGATGTCCGGGTCGCGCATCCAGTCCCACTGGCCGTGGAGCACGTTGTGCCCGATCTCCATGTTCTCCACGATCTTCGCGACCGTGAGCATGGCTGTGCCCGCCACGAACGCGGCGGGGTGGCGTGCGTTGAGCAGGAGGGCGCGGCCGCCGAGCTCGAGCCGGCGCTGCCAGCGGATGACGCGGCGGATGTAGGCCGCATCGGAGGCGCCGCGGCGGGCGAGCACGTCGTCGCGGATCGCGTCCAGCTCACGGCCCAGCTCGGCCACCTGCGCGTCCGTCAGGTGGGCGGCGCCGGGCGGGCGCACCGCCGGGCTCCCGACGACGCCCGGCAGCCCCGGCGTCGTGGCGGCGGCGGTGGAGCGGGACGTGGCGGCACGGGACTCGGCGGTGTGGGGAGCCCAGCTCGTGGTGTCGGGGCGGTCCTGCGGCAGGACCCGGGCGGCGCGGCCGCGCACGGTGGTGCCGGGGATGGCCAGGGCCAGATCGTCCGGGGCGGTGGCGCCGGTGCGGTCGGGGGCGGTGGGGGTCTGGGTCATGTGATGCTCCTGGGGGCGGGAGGCGGGGATGGTCAGGGAGGCCCGGGTCGCGGGCCGGGCGTCAGGTTCACAGGCCGAGGCTCAGCGGGCCGGCGGCGGCGCTCACGCAGGTCTGGATCAGTTCGCCGGGCTCGCCGTGCACCTGTCCGGTCCGCAGGTCCGTGACCTGGCCCGAGCGCAGCGGCGTGAGGCATGCGTGGCAGATGCCCATGCGGCAGCCGGCGGGCGCGGCGACGCCGGCGTCCTCGGCCACCACGAGCAGCGGCACGTCGCCGGGGGCGTCCACCTCGACGTCGGCGTGCTCGAACACCACGCGGCCGCCGGCCCCCGCCACGCCCGGGGCGAAGTCGGCCTGGAACCGCTCGATGGTGAGGTCCGCGGCCGCCTCGCGCCGCCACAGGGCCTCGGCGTCGTCGAGGAACCCGGCCGGCCCGCACGCGTAGGCGGCCCGCTCGCGCCAGTCGGGGCAGAGGCCCTCGAGCTGCGCGGGGGAGGAGAGGTCGAGGCGGCCCGCCTCCGCGGTGTGGTGGTGCACCACGCGCAGGCCCGGGAACTGGTCGGCCAGCTCGGCCAGCTCCTCGCGGAACAGGGCGTCCTCGGGGGTGCGGGAGGAGTGGATGAGCACCACGTCGGCATCCCGGCGCGTCGGCACGAGCGTGCGGATCATGGACATCACCGGGGTCAGGCCTGAGCCGGCGGTGAGCATGAGCAGCGGGCGCGGCTCGTCCGGCAGGGTGAAGTCGCCCTCGGGGATGTCGAGGAAGAGGACGTCGCCGGGCTTCGTGTGGCGCACGAGCGTGCCGGAGACGAGGCCGATGTCGGACACCGTGATCTCCGGGTCCGCGCCCGCGGGGGCGGAGAGCGAGTAGGAGCGCCACTGCCGCACCCCGTCCACGTCGACGCCGATGCGTGCCCACTGGCCGGCGTCGTGGGCCCGCCAACCCGGTCCGGGACGGAACGCGATGGTGACGGCGCCGGGCGTCGCGCGGGCGACGGAGGTGACCACCCCGCGCAGCTGGCGGGAGGAGTGCACGGGGTCGAACAGGCCGAGGACGTCCTGCGGTGTGAGCGGGTGCAGGAGCGTCGTGACCAGGCGGGTGAGCAGGAAGGGGCCGGGCATGCCCCCACGCTATGGCGCAGCGCGCCATGATTCTTCATGTCGGACGTACGATCGACCCGCAGGATTCATCGTGAGGAGACAAGATCATGGCCTCAACCCCCGCCCCGACGCGCGGCACCGACTGGCACCCGCCGTGGCTGTCCCTGCCTTCGGACCTCCCCGGCCGGCTGGCCCCCGCGATCCCGGCCATCATGCAGCGCATCATCGAGACGGTGCCGGAGCAGATCCCGGCGTACGTGAGCGCCCGGGACGGCCGCTACGGCGAGAACCTGACGCGCGGGGTGACCGCGGCGCTCGAGCAGCTGATGAGCCTGCCAGGCACCGCCCGTCCCGCGCTCAGCCCCGAGACGCGGGCGCTCATGGCCTACCTGGGCGCGGGGGAGTTCCGGGAGGGCCGCACGATGGACGCCCTGCTCGGCGCTTACCGGGCCTCCGCACGGATCGTGTTCCGGGACCTGTCCGCCGAATGCGCCCACCTCGGCATGGGCATGTCCGTGGTGATCGACCTCGGCGAGTCCATCTGGGCCTACATCGACGAGCTCTCCTCGGTCAGCGCCCAGGCGTACGCGGAGGCGCAGTCCGCCCAGGCGGGCGTGCTCGAGCTGCACCGCGCCGCCCTCGCCACCGCCCTGGTCCGGGGCGGGACCGAGGAGAAGGAGGTGCAACGGCTGGCCGCGCTCGCGGACTGGCGGCTGCCGCGCCGGCTGGCGGTGGTGGTGCTGCCCGCGGACGCCGGCGTCGCCGTCCGGGAGAGGCTGGGCCGGGCCGGGCTCGTGGTGGAGCGGGACTCGGAGGTGGTCGCCGTGATCGACGCGACGCCCTCCCAGGGCCGCCGCGAGCGCATGCTGCGCCTGCTGGCGGGGACGGCCGCCGTCGTCGGGCCGGCCGTGGACTGGCCGCTCGTGCCCCACTCCTACCGGGTGGCCCGCACGCTGGCCGTCCAGGAGGCGGCGGGCCGGACGGCGGAGCCCGCGCAGGGGGAGGACGACGACGGCGCCCCGTCCCCGATCCTCGCCGCGGACCACCTGGCGCGCGTGGTGCTGGGGGCCGAGCCGCGCGTCGTGACGCAGCTGGCCGAACGCGTGCTGGCGCCCCTGGACGAGGTGAGCGAGGCGAAGCGGGCGGTGCTGGAGGAGACCCTGCTCGCCTGGCTCACGCACTGGGGCCAGCGGGCGCCGATCGCCGCGGAGCTCGGCGTGCACCCCCAGACCGTGGGGTACCGGGTGGGCCGGCTGCGCGAGCTGTTCGGGGAGGCCCTCGAGGACCCCGACGCGCGGTTCGACCTGGAGATCGTGCTGCGGGCGCGGCGGGACGGGGTCGGGTGAGCGGGGCGGCAGGGGGTGCCGTCTGACGGGGGCCTTCACTAGCGTGGGTGGACCACGCATCCCGACGAGGGACCCCGACGAGAGAAGAGGGACAGTGCCATGACGAACGCCCCGAACCGCGACGAGCTCCCCCTGCCGGACTACGACCACATCCCCAACGGCACGCTGCCGACCCGGATCACCGGCCTCGACGAGTCGCAGGTGGAGCAGCTGCTCGCCTACGAGCGCGCCCACGGCGACCGCCTGCCCGTGGTGCAGGTCCTCGAGACGCGGCTCGAGGCGCTGCGCTCCGGCGCCCAGCCCTCCGGCGATCAGGTGCCGGACACCCCGGAGGTCGGCGGCTCCCGCACCGGCTCGCCCGTGACCCCGGAGACGAGCGGCCCGCCCGTGGAGCCCCTGAGCCGCGGCATCCCGGCCGACCCGCAGCACCCCGGCAACCGCTGAGCCGGCCGGGCGTCGCCTGACAGGGCGGCCCCCCGCGGAACGCGGCCACGACGCCCCGTCTCCTTCCTGTGAGAGGCGACGCGTCGTGGCCGCCTCGCGTTCCGGGCGATCCCGCGGTCCGGCCACGGAGCGCCTGCGAGGGTCCCCGTAGCGTGTTTGTGAGCTGGGTTATATTTCGACACAGCTGCGGCGGGCCTTCGGGCGCTGACGTGCGAGGCTGCCGGATTCCCGGCTGTCCGGCTCCTACTCACGGATGGGTGAAACGGCATGACTGAATTCGAGGACAAGCTTGCGCAAGTGGCTCGGCGAGCCCGCGACTACGCAAGCTCCCTGGACACGGAAGAGGCGACGAAGAACGCGCTCGTCATGCCATTCATCTCGCAGGTGTTGGGCTACGACGTGTTCGATCCCCAGGAGGTCGTCCCGGAGTTCGTCGCAGATCTGGGCCTGAAGAAGGGGGAGAAGATCGACTACGCCATCATGCGGGAGGGGAAGGTCAACATCCTCGTGGAGGCCAAGAAGGTCGGCTCGGAGCTGTCCCTGGCGCACGCGAGCCAGCTGGTGCGCTACTTCCACACCAGTGAAGCGCGGATCGGCGTGCTCACCAACGGGCGGGTGTGGAACTTCTACACGGACCTCGACAAGGCCAACATCCTCGACGAGCGTCCGTTCCTCGTCCTCGATCTTCTGGACATCGACCCGGTCACCGTGCCGAAGCTCGAGCAGCTGGCGAAGGGATCCTTCGATCTCGACTCGGTCATCGCCGCAGCCGAGGAGCTGAAGTACGTATCGGCCATCAAGCGCGAGATTTCTGCCGAGATGGCTGCGCCGAGCGATGAGTTGGTGAAGGTCCTCGCCAAGCGCGTGTACTCCGGGTACATGAACGCCAAGGCGGTGGAGACCTTCACCCGGCTCACCGAGGAGGCTGCGCGCCAGTACATCAACGATCGCGTCAACGCGCGGCTGAAGACTGCCCTGGGCGACCAGGTCGCTCCGGTACTGGCGGCTCCCGCTGAGCCCGTGGCCACCGGCGATCAGACGGTCCTGTCCGACGAGGAGAACGGTCAGGAGGGCCAGCTCAAGCCGGGCGTGGTGACGACCGAAGAGGAGATCGAGGGTTTCCGCATCATCAAGGCGATTCTCGCCGGAATCGTGCCGATGAACCGCGTCTACATGCGCGACGCAGCCTCGTACTGCAGCGTCATCCTGGACGACAACAATCGGAAGCCGATCGCGCGCCTTCACTTCGACGGGAAGGTGAAATATCTGGTGCTGTTCGATGCGGACAAGAACAGGACGCGGGCCGACCTCGAGAACTTGGAGGACATCTACGAATCCGCCGAGGCACTGCGGAGCGTCGTCAGCTCCTACGTCGGGGCCTGAGCGGACTCTGACCCGCCTACTGACCGGATCCGGCCCGCGGGCGGGCAGGACTGTGCCCCGCCGCCGTCGATGCGCCACCCTGGTGCGCACGCCCCGGTGGGACAGACCCGCCGGGCGCCGACCCGAGAGGACGTCATGACCCATCACGAGCGCGACGACCGCCAGGCCCTGGCCGCCGGCGAGACCTACCTGATCCACGTGCTGGAGACCTCCGATCCGCCCGGCAACCCGGACCACTACCGGATCACGGACGCGGTCGAGGCCCACCACGCGTCCACCGGCTCCTACGACGTCGAGGCCGGCGGCCTGGACGCCGCCCGCGAGCTGCTCGCCCGCCACGCCAAGTGAGCGACCGGGGCTGAGACGTCCGGCCGGGCCGCGCCTCACGCGCCCGGCCGGAGCCTCATCCCCAGCACGGTGCGCGCCTCGAGCCCCAGAGCCGCGCGGGCCTCGGGCGCGCCGGTGCGGTCCTCGCCCACCACGGTCATCCCGATCCGCTCGGCCACCCGGCGCGAGGCCGTGTTCTCCGGGTGGATGATCGCCACGAGCTCGTGGTGCCCCAGCACGTCCCGGGCGTGGTCCCGGCAGGCGGCGGCCGCTTCGGTGGCGTAGCCGCGCCCCCACAGGTCGGCCCGCACGTGGTAGCCGACCTCCAGGCGAGGCTCCCCGTTGACCTCCTGCCACGTCAGGCCGCAGTCGCCCACGAAGCCGGGCCCGCCGTCGTCGTGGGTCTCGATGATCCACAGCCCGTGCCCGTCCTGCGCGTACCGGCGCCGGTTGCCCGCGATCCACGCCGCCGCCTCCGCGCGCGTGCGCGGGGCGGGGTAGAAGCGCATCACCACGGGATCGGCGAGGAGGCCGGCCAGGTGGTCGAGGTCGGCGTCGGCCATCTCGCGGAAGCGCAGACGGGCGGTGGGGGCGGGCGGCATGCGCCCAGGCTAGCGGCGGGCGGATGCGCCCCGCCTCTTGTCTGCGCGGGGCCGGGCTGGTCGACTGTGCCCATGCCGCATTCCCTCTCCCTGCGCCCGTTGCGGGTGGATGACGCCGAGGCCATGGCCGCGGTCCTCGCCGACCCGGACCTGTACACGTACACCGGCGGGACGCCGCCGGGCGAGGAGGAGCTGCGGCAGCGGTACGCGATCCTCGCGCGCGGTCGCTCCGAGGACGGCGCGGAGGACTGGGCCAACTGGATCGTGGTGCTGGAGCCGGAGGGCCTGCCGGTCGGCTACGTCCAGGCCACCATCCCCGTGGACGGGGGACCCACGCAGATCGCCTGGCTGATCGGCACGCCGTGGCAGGGCCGCGGGCTGGCGAAGGAGGCCGCCGGCCTCCTCAAGGGCGAGCTGCGGGACCGGGGGGTGCGGCGCCTCGTGGCGGATGTCCACCCCGAGCACACGGCCTCCCAGCGGGTCGCCCAGGCGATCGGCCTGGCGCCGACGGACGAGGTCGTGGACGGGGAGGTCCGCTGGGCCGGGTCCGTGGACGACGGCGGCGGCCCGGTCACCGGCTGAGGCCGCGGCGCCGCTCCGGGTAGGAGCCGCCGAGCTCCACGCCCCGCTCGGCCAGGTAGGCCTCCGGGTCCACCGGCTCGCCGTCCACGCGCAGCTCCAGGTGCAGGTGCACGCCGGTGGCGGCGCCGGTCTGCCCGACGCCGGCCAGGTGGTCCCCGGCGGAGACGCGCTGGCCCGCGTCCACCACGGTGGAGTCCGGGGCGGCGTGCAGGTAGCGCCACACGTGGCCGTCCCCGGCGTCCACGGCGAGCAGGTTGCCGCCCGCGTCCCCGCCGGCCTCCACGAATAGGACTCGGCCGTCGGACACCGAGTGGAAGGGCGTGCCCTCCGGCACCCCGCCGAGGTCCACGCCGTCGTGGCGGGTCAGGGCCTCCTCGGACACCCCCGAGGGCACCACGCCCTCGCCGAACGGGTTGGGGCGGGGCCCGAAGCGGGAGGTCACGCGGCCCTGCACGGGCTCGGCGTACCCCTGCGTGTTCACCGTGGGCGGGGCGGGGGTGAAGCCGCCGTTCCAGCGCCGCCGCTCGGCGCCCGCGCCGGCGTCGTCCCGGCCGGCCGGACCGAACGCGAGGACCAGCGCCAGGACGGTCGCGATCAGGGCCAGCGCCCCCACTGCGGCCAGCACGCCCCCGGCCACACCGCTGCCCGGGGAGCCGGCGCCGGGGGTCGGGGTGGTCATCCCCTCAGTCTGTCATGCAGGGTCGGGACGGCCCCGGCCTTCGCCCACGGCATCCCGGCCCGCCACCAGCTCCCGCCCGCGCTCGTAGTCCTCGTCCGCGTTGTAGGTCAGCACGCCCACCACGCGGTCCTGCGCGTCCGTGTACCAGAGAGTGAACCCGCCGGTGCGCTCCACCATGCGGGCCTGCTCGTGGCCGTCGCCCCACGCGGCGTGCTTGAGCGTGTGCTCGCCGATGGTGCTCCAGAACCCGGGCACGGCCTCCCACCGCCGCAGGGACTCCGGGTCCGCCGTCGCCGCGTGGGCCAGCACGGAGGCCTGGCCGGCGCCGCCCGGCACGCCGACCTCGGTGCGGGCCGCGTTGTGCCCGGCGACCTCGCCCATGCCGAGGGCGTCGCCCCAGTGCTCCACGGGGATCGGCCGGCCGGCCACGGCGTGGTGGGCGCGGGCCACGTCCCCGGCCACCCACACGCCCGGCGCCGCCGCCAGGTGCTCGTCCGCCACGATCCGCCCCTCGTGCATGGTCAGCTCGGAGTCCTCGAGCCACCCGCCCCCCGGCTCGACCCCCACCGCGGCGAGGATCAGGTCCGGGGCGAGCGTGGCGCCGTCGTCGAGGTGGACGGTGCGCGGGGCGCGCACCTGCCCCACCCGCACGCCGGTGCGCAGCTCGACGCCGGCGCCGATCAGCCACTGCGCGATCCGATCGCCCGCCTCGCGGCCGAGCCGCTTCTGCTGCGGCACCTCGTCCGGGGTGACCAGCGTGGTCTCCACCCCGCGCAGCGCCAGCGAGGCCGCCGCCTCGCAGCCGATGAACCCGGACCCCACCACGACGGCGGAGCGTGCGTGCCCGGCCGACGTCACCAGGCGGCGGGCGTCGGCGAAGGAGCGCAGTAGGTGCACCTCGGCGTCGGCCTCGACGTCCGGCAGGGGGACCGGACGGGCGCCCAGGGCCAGGATGAGCCGCTCGAAGCGGATCGGCTCCTCGGCGGCCCACAGCGTCCGCGCACCCAGGTCCGCGCCGGTGACGGTGGTGCCGCGGCGCAGCTCGACGCCGTCCGGCAGCTCCTCCCCGGCGATCGGCGTGCCCTCGGGGGCCGCCATGCCGCGCAGCACCTCCTTGGACAGCGGCGGGCGCTCGTAGGGGTGGTCCACGTCCGAGGTGAGCATGAGGACGGGGCCGGGTCCCCCGGCGTCGACGTAGGCGCGGGCGGCGCTGACGCCGGCGGGGCCGCTGCCCACGATCACGAGCGGGAACGGGGTGGAGCTGTGCTGGGCCATGCGGCCAGCATGCGCACCCGTCACGGGCGGAAGCCAGGGCCGACGGACACCCCGGCTCCGGCATACTGCCCGCATGGACCCCTCCCTGGTGTGGCTGCCGGCCGTCGTCGCGCTGGCCGCGATCACCGTGGGCGGCACGCTCCAGCGGGTGAGCGGCATGGGCGTCGGCATGATCGCCGCACCCACGCTGTCCCTGCTCCTGGGCCCGGTGGCGGGGGTGACGCTGTCCAACGTGGCCGCCTCGGTGTCCGCGGTGCTGCTGTTCGCGGTGCTCCACAGGCACGTGGACTGGCCGCGCTTCGTCCGCCTCGCGCCCCTGCTCGTGGCCGGCTCGTTCGCGGGGGCGTGGGCTGTGCGGGTCCTGGACGCCCACGCGCTCGAGATCCTCCTGGGGTCCTCCGTGCTGGTGGCCGTGGCCGCCGTCCTGGGCCTGCAGCAGCGCTTCACCGCCCAGGGGAACGGGGCCGTGTTCGCCTCCGGCGCCGTGGCCGGGTTCATGAACACCACCGCGGGCATCGCCGGGCCGGCGCTCGCGGTCTACGCGGTGGCGAGCCGGTGGGGCCAGCGTTCGTGGGCGGCCACCCTCCAGCCCGTGTTCCTGCTGGCCAATCTCACCTCGCTGGTCACCAAGTCGCTGTTCGGCGCGGCCGTGCCCGCGGGGCTGCACGTGCCGTGGCCGGTGTGGGTCGCCGTGGTGGCGGGCGGTCCGCTGGGTGTCCTGCTCGGTTCGGTGGTGGCCCGCCGGGTGGACCCCGCGAAGGCGCGCGTCCTCGCGATCTGCCTCGCCGGCCTCGGGGGCACGGTGGCGCTGGTGCGCGGTGTGGCCGGCACCCTGGGCTGAGGCGGGGCCGGCGCGCAGGCGTCAGGGCAGGAGGGAGCGCACGGCCGCGGCCAGCGTGTCCCGCACGTCGTCCACCGTCAGGTCCTCCGGGGCCAGGTGCCGCTCGACCGACAGCGTGTGCACGAGCATCAGGAGCATGGCCGCGGTGTGCGTGACCTGCTCGTCCGGGACGTCGGCCAGCACGCGGTGCTCGCGCAGCAGGCCGGCCAGGAAGTCCCGCCGCCGGACGGTCAGCGTCCGGTAGGCTCTCCCCACGGCGGGCTCGCGCAGGCCCACGGCCTGGAACTCGTGGAGGAGCAGGGGCCAGGAGCCCGTGGTCTCGAGCACGACGTCGGCCAGGGCCTCCGCCACGCGGGCCACCAGGTCCTCGCGGGGCAGGTCGGGGTCGTCCAGGGCGTCGGCGACGCCGTCCGTGGCTCGGGTGGCCGCCCGCTCGAACTGGACGGTGCAGGCGGCGGCGAAGAGGTCCGGCTTCCCCGCGAAACCGGAATAGACGGCGCCCTTCGTGTAGCCGGCCTCCGCCGCGATGCGGGCGAGGGAGGAGCGCGCGTAGCCCTCCCGTCCGAACACCCGGGCCGCGTGGTCGAGGATGGCCGCGCGGACATCCTCGCGGCGGGGTCGGGTGGCCATGTTGCCCTCTCGGTGCCGATGGTATTGAATACCGATGGTATTGAATCCGCCTCGACTCGGCAAAGAGGGCCCATGTCTTCCGCTCCCACCGACGCCGATCACCATGGCCCCGCCCCCGTCCCGGCGCACCTCGACGACCTCCCGCCCGCCACCCTCGTGGCGCGCGGTCTGACCCTGCGCGGCGGTCGCGGGCCGGTGTTCGGCCCCCTCGACCTCGTGCTGCCCCCGCAGACCCACCTGGCCGTGCTCGGAACCCAGGGCTCGGGCCGCTCGGCCCTGCTGCTCGCCCTCACGGGGCGCCTGCAGGGCGTGCGGGGCGAGCTCGTGCTCACGGGCGGCCCCGTGGACGTCGCCCTGGACGGCACGGAGCGGCCCGCCGCCCGTGCGTACCGGCCCCCGATCGACGCCGCGCGCCACCCGCACGCCCTCTGCGCCCGCACCGCCGTCGCCCACACCACCGACCTGGTGGAGCTCGAGCCGGCGCTGACCGCGGCCGAGGTCGTGGACGAGCGCTGCCTCGCCGACGGCGTGCGCCGCCGCGCCGGCCGCGCGCGCTTCGCCCTCCTCGCGGACGCGGTGAGGCTGACCGTGGCGCCGGAGGCCGTCGTCAGGGAGCTGTCCGCGCCCGATCGCGCGCTGCTGGCCGCCGTCGTCGCCTGCCTGCGCCCGGCCCGCCTCGTCACCTTCGACGACGTGGACGCCACCCTGACCCTCGATGAGCTGGCCGCGCTCCACGCGGCCCTGGACGTCCTCAAGGACCACGGCCACCCGTTCGCGGTGAGCGCCGTGGCCTCCGCGCCCGTGCCGCGCGACGCCGTCGTCCTCACCCTGCCCCCCGTCCGGGAGAACTGATGCTGTTCCGCTACGAGCTGCGACGCTTCCGCCGTGGCCTGCCCCTGCTCGCCCTGCTGTTCATCTTCCTCGTCCCCGCCATCTACGGCGCCCTCTACCTGTCCGCGAACTGGGACCCCTACGGGGCCATGGACCGTCTGCCGGTGGCGATCGTCAACGAGGACGAACCCGTCCAGCGCGGCGACACCACGCTGCGCACCGGCGCGGACATGACCGAACGCCTCAAGGACGACCGCGCCTTCGACTGGCGCGAGACCACGCGCGAGGAGGCCGAGGAGGGACTGCGGGAGGGCCGGTACTACCTCGTCCTGGAGATCCCCGCCGAGCTCAGTCGTGACCTCGTCAGCCCCGAGGGCGGCGGGACACCGCGGCAGGCGCAGATCACCCTGCGCCGAGACGACGCCAACGGCTTCGTGATCGGCTCCGTCACGAACGCGAGCCAGGCCAAGGTCGAGGCCGCCGTGAACCGGTCCGCGATCGAGGCGTACTTCGAGGCCGTCTTCTCCAGCCTCGGCGAGCTGCGGTCGGGCATGGTGGACGCCGCCGACGGCGCCGCGCAGCTGGCCGACGGCACGGCCTCCGCGGAGGACGGCGCGAGCCAGCTGGAGGACGGGATCGTCCAGGCCCACGACGGCTCGGGCAAGCTGGCCGAGGGCGCGGGCCAGCTCGCCACGGGTGCGGGTGACCTCGCGGACGGCGCCGCCCAGGCCGACGACGGCGCCCAGCGACTCGCCGAGGGCGCCGCATCCGCGCAGGACGGGGCCGGCCGCCTGGCCGACGGGCTCGACCAGGCGCGCGAGGGATCCCAGGCCCTCGCCGACGGAGCCGGGCAGCTCGCCGAGAACGCCCCCGCCCTGCGTCAGGGCGCCACGGACCTCTCCGACGGGCTGGCCCAACTGCAGACCGGATCGGCCGAGCTCACCGACGGCGCCACGCAGGTGGCCGACGGCACCCAGCAGCTCTACGACACGGTGATCCCCGGCCTGGACCAGGTGATCGAGCGGCAGGACGCGGTGGCCGCCGACGTCGCCGCGGTGGACGAGGACGTCCAGCGGGTCGCCGAGGTGGCCGGCACGGCCGAGGACGGCGCGGGCGCCCGCATCGCCGACGCGCAGGCCGCCCTGGCCGAGCTCGCCGAAGAGGACCCGACGCTCGCCGAGTCCGAGCAGTACGCCGCGCTCCAGGAGGCGCTCACCGGCGCGGACGAGCGGGTGACCGCCGTCGCCGGCCGCGCCGAGGAGGCCGCCGCGACCTCCGCGGCCGCCAACGAGCGCGTCCAGGGCTTCGTCGAGGACGACGTCGCCGCCTCCGCCAAGGCGGATCTGACGGACCTCAACGACGGCGCCCACGCCGTGGCCGCGGGCGCGGAGAAGCTGCAGGGCGGGATCGGTGAGGCGAAGGACGGGGCCGACTCCCTCGCCGACGGCGCCGGGAAGTTCGCGGACGGCCTCGAGCAGCTGGGCTCCGGCGCGACCGAGCTCGACGGCGGCCTGGCCCAGCTCCAGGACGGCGCCGGGGAGCTGCAGTCCGGCCTCGGCGAGCTGACGGACGGGGCGACCACCCTCGCCGAGGGCAACGCCGCGCTCCACGACGGGGCGCTGACCCTGCAGGACGGTGCGGGCCAGCTGGAGTCCGGCGCCACCGAGCTCGACGACGGCCTGGCCCAGCTCCAGGACGGCGCCGGGGAGCTGCACACCGGCCTCGGCACCCTCGACGACGGCGCCCACGAGCTCGCCTCCGGGCTCTCCGACGGCGTCGACCGCGTCCCCGCCCTGACCGAGGACGAGCGGGACGAGGCCGCCCTGGTGATGTCCCGGCCGGTGGAGGCCGTGATGCAGGTGGACAACTCCGCGGAGGTCTACGGCCGCGGCATGGCGCCGATGTTCTTCTCCATCGCGCTGTGGGTGTTCGGCATCGCCGCGTTCAACATCATGCGGCCCATCAGCGGGCGGCTGCTGGCCGGGCGCCGCAACCCGGTGGCGATCGCGCTGGCCGCGTGGCTGCCCGTGGGCATCGTGGCCGTGGGCGGCGGCCTGCTCATGCTGGCCGCCACGCTGCCGCTGGGCCTGGCCCCCGTCCACCCGGTGCGGGCCGTGGCCCTGACGGTGCTCGTGGCCGTGGTGTTCTCCCTCATCGCGCACCTGGTGCAGACGGCGCTCGGCACCCCCGGTTCGGCGCTGCTGCTGGTCCTGCTGATCCTGCAGCTGGCCTCCACCGGCGGCACCTACCCGGCCGAGGTGCTGCCCGGCTTCTTCCAGGCGCTGCACCCGTTCATGCCGATGAGCTACTCCATCGAGGCGTTCCGCAACGCGATCTCCGGCGGTCTGGACCAGCGCTTCTGGGTGCCGGTGGTCGTGCTGATGGGCATCGGGGCGGCGGCGCTCGCCCTGGACGTGCTCGTGGTGCGGCGCCGGCGTCGGTTCCGCATGAAGGACCTGCACCCCGCGCTGCAGGCCTGAGCGGGGATGACTTCCGCACCCCGCGCCGCCGTCGTCCGTCCGGCCCGCCCCGAGGACGCGCCCGCGATCGCCGCGATCGCCGCGGCCACCTTCCCGGACGCCTCCCCGGCCTCGCTGCCGCGTGCCGCGGTGGACGCGCACATCGCGCTGCACCTGAGCGAGGCGGCCGTGGCCGCGTGGATCGCGGACCCGGAGCGGATCGTGCTCGTGGGCGCCGCGGCCGACGCCCCGGAGACCCTGCTCGGCTACGCCATGTACGAGACCGCCGCGACCCCCGAGGCACCCGTCACGGAGCGGCTCGGCGACGTGCCGGCCGGCCACCTCTCGAAGCTGTACGTGCTCGCCGAGGGGCGCGGCACCGGGCTGGCCGAGGCCCTCGTGCACGACGGCGTCGAGCGGCTGAGGCGGCTGGGGTTCCGGCACGTGTGGCTCGGCACGAACGCGCAGAACACACGGGCCAACCGGTTCTACGAGCGCCTTGGCTTCGCGACGATCGGGGCGCGGCAGTTCGTGGTCGGCGGGGAGCGCGTCGAGGACGACTGGGTGCGGCTGCTGACGGTGGAGTGAGCCCGCCGCCGCTCAGCAGGCCTCCGGGCCGTCGGGGTCGTCGTCGGGATCGATCCACGCCGACGGGTGGTAGTGCACCGCGGCCAGCCCGTCGTCGTCGGCCAGGTGGGTCTGCGCCTCGGGCACGGAGTCCGTGTTCTGCCCGGCTACCGCCTCCCACGCCCCGGCCTCGGTGCGGCGCACCACGAGCAGCAGGACGCCGGTGCGCTCGCCGGCCTCGTCGCCGTCGGGCGCGGTCTGCCCCGTCATGGTCCACGGCGCATGCACCACCGCCACGTCCCCGAGCTCGCGCACGCGCACCTGCCCGAGCACGAGCCGGGAGGCCGGGAACATCCAGCGGAAGCCGAGCGCGTGGTTCACCCGGATCTGCCGCCGCCGCGTCCACCACACACCCACCACGTTCACGAAGTCCGCGTCCTCGGCGAACAGGTCGGCGAGCGCGTCGGCGTCGGCGGCGTTCCAGGCGGCCGCGAAGGCCTCGGCCACCGCGGCGGGGCCGGTCGGTCGGGCCGCGACGTCGGCGGTGGGGTCCGCGGGGGGCATGGCTGCTCCTGGATCGGGGAAGGGCGGGTTCAGCGGGCGGGCCCGTAGGCCAGCATCAGCACGACGGCGGCGAACAGCACCGCCATCACGGCCAGGACCGTGAGCACGGCGCGCAGGGCCGCACGCATGCGCGGGTCGGCCGGGGGTGGCGCATCCGGACGTCGGGTCACGCTCGCCAGTGTGGCACGCGGCACGGCGCGAGGGGCGCGTGCGTCGGCGCGCGTCGAAGGCTCCTCCCAGCCGGCGCTCAGTCGACGCTGACGCTGCGGATGTGGTTGCTGAACACGAAGCGGTCGAACATGGTCCGCGCCGAGCTCGGGTCGTCCGCGTGACCACTCTGGGCCGTCTACGGCGGATCGAGCCCCGCCGCCGGCCGGCCTCCCATGCCCGGCCGGTTCCCACCTCCACCCGCCCGGCAGGGGTGGTCTCGGGCCGGGCGGCCTTGGGATGATGGGTGCCCCCGGAGAAAGGTGCCCGATGCCCCCGCCCGTGCCGCAGCCGACCCGTCGACAGATGCTCCTGGCCGGTTCCGCCCTGCTCGGATCAGGACTGCTGGCCGCCTGCGGGCAGGACGGGGAGGACGCGGCGTCGTCGTCCGTGCCGACCTCGTCCGCGCCCACCTCCGCCGCCCCCGCTGGTCCGCCACCCGCCGGCGACCCGGTGGCCTGGCCGGACGTGGCCCGGGTGCCGCACCTGTTCTTCCACTCCCTGGTGGTGGACCCGGCCCGCGCCTTCGACGGCGACGACAAGGCCGGCGGCTACCTGGACTTCATGGTCACGGTGGACGAGTTCGACGCCGTCATCCGGCAGGTCTACGAGCGCGGCTACGTGCTGGTCTCCCCGCACGAGCTGTACGAGGTGGGGGAGGACGACGTCGTGCGCCCGAAGACCCTCATGGTCCCCGAGGGCCGGACCCCGCTGATCCTCTCCCTGGACGACTGCTCGTACTACCTCTACATGGACGGCGACGGCTTCGCGGACCGCCTGATCGTGGCCGAGGACGGCCGCGTCCGCAACGAGTACACGGACGCCGAGGGCACCACGCACGTCGGGGCGTTCGACGTCGTCCCGCGTCTGGACGAGTTCCTCGCCGAGCACCCGGACTTCAGCCTCAACGGCGCCCGCGGCGTGCTGGCCATGACCGGCTACGACGGCGTGTTCGGCTACCGCACCTCGGCCCGCGAGTTCGGGGACAGCCCCACGTTCGACGCCGACGTCGCGGCCGCCACCGAGGTCGCCGACGCGCTCAAGGACAGCGGCTGGGAGTTCGCCTCCCACACGTGGGGCCACCGGACGGTGCCGAAGCTGACCATGGAGGAGCTCGAATTCGACATGGGGCACTGGCACGAGGAGGTCGAGCCGATCCTCGGCCCCACGGACATGCTCATCTACCCGTTCGGCGCGGACGTCACCGGCCCCGGCACGTACACGGAGGACAACGAGCGGTACCGCTACTTCCGCGAGCTCGGCTACCGCTCCTTCTTCCTCGTGGACGGCACCTCCAAGGCGTGGGGCCAGCTCGAGCCCGGCTACTACCGCGGCTCGCGCATCAACGTGGACGGCATCAGCCTCGCCGCGGCCGTCTCGGGCGAGCGGCCCGTGCTGGA
The DNA here is from genome assembly GCF_035609305.1 of Micrococcus sp. HOU01. NCBI lineage: Bacteria > Bacillati > Actinomycetota > Actinomycetes > Micrococcales > Micrococcaceae > Micrococcus > Micrococcus sp. HOU01. The sequence goes on from NZ_CP141211.1 coordinate 312,553, forward strand.
GGAGTTCTTCGACCCCCGGTCCGTCCTGGACCCGGCCCGCCCCGAGTCCATCCGTGGCCCGAAGGCGCCGAGCCCGGCGCCGTCGTCGTCCGCCGCGGCCCCGAGAACCCCGCGACCCTGAGGAGAGCACCATGTCCATCCCCGCCACCGAGGTCGAGGCCCGCTGGAACGCGGCCGCCGAGCCGTTCACCGCCGTCGTCCGGGAGGTGCGGGACTGGGACGCGGCCACCCCGTGCGAGGGCTGGGACGCGCTGGACCTGCTGGACCACGTGATCGCCGGCCAGCGCGACTTCGCCGCCCGTCAGGGCCGGGAGGTGCCCCTCTTCGACGGCTCCCGCCAGCAGATGGCCACCCAGTGGGCCAAGCACGCCGCCGCCATGTCCGCCCTCGCCGGTGACGAGGAGTTCATCATGCGGCCCATGAAGACCGCGCTGGGGGAGATGACCGTGGGCGAGGCGTTGATCCGCTTCCACGCGTTCGACCTGATCGTGCACCGTTGGGACCTGGCCCGCTCGCAGGGCGTGGACGCGCGGTTCACGGACGCGGAGATCGACTGCGTGGAGGAGTCGCTGGAGCTGTTCGGCGACGCCGCCTACACGCCCGGCATCCTGGGCGAGCCCGTCCCCGTGGCTGACGACGCCGACCGGCAGACCCGCCTGCTCGGTCGCCTGGGCCGTCGGAGCTGAGACCCGGGCAGGACCCGTCCTCGAACCGCAGGAGGCACCGTGAGCGAGTCCACCGGTTTCAGCGCCGCGGAGCAGGCCGCGATCGCCGAGCGCGCGCAGGAGCTGCGCGCCCAGCGCGGCGGCAGGAAGAAGGCCGACGCCCTGCAGGACCTGCTGGCGAAGATCGAGGAGATGCCCGAGCAGGACCGCGCCATGGCGGTGGGGGTGCACCGGATCGTCACGGAGGTGGCCCCGGAGCTCGAACCCCGCACCTGGTACGGCATGCCCGCCTACGCGCGCGGCACGGACGTGCTCGTGTTCCTGCAGGTCAGCAGCAAGTTCGGCGTGCGGTACACAACCCTCGGCTGACGTCCGGCGCAGAGTGGTCACGACACGCCGCGTCGCGCACGCGGAGACGGCGTGTCCTGACCACTCCGCGGGCTTTCCGGCCCCTCCGAGCCCGCCGGCCCCTCCGCGGCCCGGGCTGCCCGTCGCCAGCGCCGCACCGCCCACAGGGTCAGACCGCCCACGGCGAGCCAGCCCACCCCGAGCAGCACGCCGTTCACGACGCCCGGGCGCACCGCGAACGCCCCCATCGCCACGAGGGAGAGCTGCCCGGGGATCACGCCGACCGCGGTGGAGCCGGCGAAGATCCCCAGCGGCACGGCGAGCGCGCCCGCCCCGTAGTTCACGGGCCAGTACGGCAGCCCCGGGGCGACGCGCAGGGTCAGCAGGGCGAGGAACCCGGTGTCCTCGAGCCGCCGCTCCACGGTCCCGGCGTGGCGGCCGAGCCAGCGCAGGACCACCTCGCGCCCGACCGCGCGCGCGATGCCGTACGCCCCGAGCGAGCCCAGCAGGGCCCCGACCACGGACAGCACCGTCCCCTCGATCGCGCCGAAGAGCACACCGGCGGTGACCGCCATGATCGTCACGGGGATGGGGGTGAGCGCCACGGCCGCGTACAGCACGGTGAACGCGAGCCAGCTCCACCAGCCGAAGCCGTCCAGCTGGGCGCGCAGCTCGTCCACACCGGGCAGGCGCACGGTGAGTGCCAGCCACACGAACGCCGCCACCACGAGGACGAGGGCGGCGGTGCGCAGGATCGACACCCCGCGGTGCCCGGTGCGGGCGGGCAGGGTGGAGGCGGCGCCGGAGTCGCGCGGCGGCACGGCGGTGGAGGGCATCGGCTCAGGCTACCGGCAGCCGCTCCCTCCGCATGTCCTCCCTGGTCTGCGGTCACGCCCTGCTCGGCTTCGGCGGATCACACGCGTGTGACTCATCCACACCTGTGGACAACTCTGTGGAGAACCCTGTGCACGCGGCCCGCCAGGTGTGGACGGAGGGGCTCAGACGGTGGACGCGCCGGGCGCGTCGTCACCCGGCCGCGCCTCGCCCGGCCGCGCCTCGCCCGGCCCTGCCGCCGGCTCGTCCTCGAAGGCGGGACCGCCGTCGTCCTCCCAGGCCGCGGCGGCGTCGTCGTCCCTGTCGGTCTCCTGCACCTGGTCGTGCAGGCGCTCCATGCGGGTGTCCAGGTCCGCGGCCACGCGGGCGGCGGCCACGAGCTCGGTCGCGATGTCCGGGGGCACGCCGCCGTCGAACTTGTAGTTGATCTTGTGCTCGAGCGTGGCCCAGAAGTCCATGGCGCTCGTGCGGAACTGCATCTCCACGGTCACCTGGATCGTGCCGGTGGACAGGTGGATCGGCACCTGCACGAGGCAGTGCAGGCTGCGGTAGCCGGAAGGCTTGGGTCGGGAGATGTAGTCCTCCACCTCGAGCACCCGGATGTCCGGCTGCTGCGTGAACTGGCGGAACACGCGGTACACGTCCCGGGCGAAGCTGACGATCACGCGCGCCCCGGCGATGTCCGTGACGTTGGTGCGCAGCGCGTCCAGGTCCAGGGACAGCCCGCGGGCGGAGGCCTTGCGCAGGATCGACTCCGGCGACTTCACCCGCGTGACGATGTGCTCGATGGGGTTGTAGTCGTGCAGGTGCGTGAACTCGTCCCGCAGCACCTCGAGCCGCGCCTCCACCTGGAGCAGGGCCGAGCGGTACTCGAGGTCGAAACGCTCGACGTCCTTGCGCAGCCGATCCAACGCCACGGACATCACGGGGGAGAGCTGCGTCAACGCGGACACGGGGGTGCCGCGCAGCGCCTCGACGTCCGCCGAGGGCACGGGCGCGTCCGGGGAAGGGTCCTGCTCCATGGCCTCAGAGCCTACGGCGGGATCCTGCGAGACGGCTGGCCGTCCACAGGCCCGACGGCGGCCCGTCAGTCCTCGGCGGGGATCAGCACGCGTTCGAAGACGGCGCGCTCCTCGTCGGAGACGGCCACGGGCCGCCCGGCCGCCGGGTCCACCTGCACGAACACGGCGTCGCACAGCACGCAGCGCCGCCCGTCCTGCCACAGCTCGTGGCGCAGCGTGAAGGACGTCCGGCCGATCCGCAGGATCCACACCCGCGCCGTCACCTCGGGCCCGGCGTAGACCACGGGCGCCTCGTACTGGACCTCCATGGACCGCACGACGCGCTGGACGTCCGGGGACGCCGTCGTCGTGGCCCACGCGGCCAGGGCGCGCACGCGCGCCTCCTCGGTGAGGGTGAGCAGGCGGGCGTTGTTGACGTGGCCGTAGCGGTCCTCGTCGGACCAGCGCAGCTGCAGCCCGACCTCGAACGGGGTCGGCGTGCCGGCGTCGGCGGGGGTCTCGGGGGTGGTCGGCTGCGTCACGGGGTGAACACCTTTCCTGGGTTGAGGATGCCGTGCGGGTCGAACACGGCCTTGATGCGCTGCTGGAGGTCGTGCTGGGCGTCGCCGAGCTCGTCCCGCAGGAACGCGCGCTTGAGCAGGCCCACGCCGTGTTCGCCGGTGAGCGTGCCGCCGAGTTCCAGACCCGCGCGGAACAGCTCGCCGGCGGCCTCCCACACGTCCGCCGGAATCGACGCGGCGTCCTCGGCCGCACCGCCCACCTGCGCCGCCGCGCCGAACAGCAGGATCGGGTGCAGGTTGCCGTCCCCGGCGTGGGCCGTGGTGGGGATGGCGACGCCGGTGCGTGCCTCGATCTCACGGATCCGCGCGAACATCTCGGCCATGCGGCTGCGCGGGACGGCCACGTCCTCCACGAGCGGGGTGCCGAGGCGCTCGAGTGCGGGGAACGCGGTGCGGCGCAGGGCCATGAGGGCCTCCCCCTCGGCGGGGTCCACGGTCACGGTGACGTCCCCGCTGTGGGCGCGCATGAGGGCGGCCATGGCCTCCCCGTCCGCCTCGGCGCCGGCGCCGTCGGCCTGCACCAGCAGGAACGCGCCGGACTCGGGCAGGGCGGCCCCGCGCTCGGGCCCCGCGTGCGCGCGCACCGCGGCGAGCGTCGCCTCGTCCATCAGCTCCATCAGGGCGGGCACGTGACCGGCCCCGGTGATCGCCTCGGCCGCGGCGGCGCCCGCGACGACGTCCGGGAAGAACCCGCCGAGCGTCACGGGCACGCCGCGCACGGCCGGCCGCAGCGCCAGCGTCGCGCCCACGATCACGCCGAGCGTGCCCTCCGAGCCGATCATCAGCGCGACCAGGTCGTAGCCGGTCACCCCCTTGACGGTGCGGTGGCCCAGCCGCAGCAGGGTGCCGTCCGCGAGCACCACGTCCAGGCCCAGCACCGCCTCGCGCGTGACGCCGTACTTGGCGCACAGCAGCCCGCCGGCGTTCATCGCGATGTTGCCGCCCACCGTGGAGATGTCCTTCGACGCGGGGTCCGGGGCCCACCACAGCCCGTGCTCGGCGAGCGCGGCGTTCAGCGCCCCGTTGAGGATCCCCGGCTCGACGACGGCCACGCGGTCCGCGGGGGAGACCTCCAGGATCCGGTCCATCGCGGTCATGTCCAGGACGATCTCGCCCGCCCCCGCGACGGCGCCGCCGGCCAACCCCGTGCCCGCTCCGCGGGTGACCAGCGGGGTGCGGGTCCCGTGCGCGATCCGGCACGCGGCCTGCACGTCCTCCACCGTCCGCGCGCGGACCACGGCCAGCGGCGCGGCGGGGGAGCGATGCCCCGAGCGGTCCGCCCGGGCGGCCTCGAGTGCGGCGGCGGAGACGTCCACGCGGCCGGGCAGCTCCGCCTGCAGGCGGGCGACGACGTCGGCGGGCGGGGCGTCCGCGGCAGGCGGGGCGGCGCGGGTCGGGTCGAGGGGTGCGGAGGAGTCCATGTCCACCAGTGTCGCCGATCACACGGGGTGGAACGTGCGTCGGCCGGTCCGATGACGCGCCCGGCCCCGTCCCTAGACTGGCGACCATGACCTCCCCGGACCCCGCTGCGCCGCGCCCCCGCGTCCACGTGCTCACCCTGCGCCCGGGTGGAGCCCGCGAGGACACCGCCCGCCGCGTGGGCGCCGTCCTCGCCGAGGCCTTCGCCACGGACCCGTACACGCTCGGGCTCGTGCCCGAGGACCGGCGCGAGGCCCGCCTCGAGCGCAAGTTCACCGCCGCCGTGCGCCACGGGCTGCGCGCGGGGGCCGACGGCGCCCCGCTCGGCGCCGTGGACGTCGCCGTGGACGCCGACGATGGCACGCTGCTCGGCGCCGCCGTGTGGACCTCCCCCGCCGCACCCCGCGGGGTCGACGTGCCGGGCCTGCTGGCGGGGCTGCCCACCGCCGTCGCCGTCCACGGCCGCCACACCCTCGCCCTGAAGCGGATCCAGGCCGCCTGCGAGCGGGCCCGCCCGGCAGGCCGGCACTGGTACCTTGAGGAGGTCGGCACCGTCCCGTCCGCCCGCGGGCGCGGGGCGGCGAGTGCGCTGGTGCGCCACGGCCAGCGCCGCGCGTCGGGTCTGCCCGTGCACCTCGAGGCGTCCGTGCCCGCCACCGTCCCGTTCTATGAGCGGCTCGGCTTCCGTGCGACCGGCCACGTGCCCGTGCCCGGGGGCGAGCCCCTGACCTGCCTGCGCTGGGAGGCCTGAGATGAGACACCCGATCCCCGACTACCTGGCGAGCCTGGTCACCGAGCTCGGCGCCGTGAACCCGGGCGAGACGGCCCAGTACATCCCCGTGCTCGCGGAGGCGGACCCGGACCGCTTCGGCATCGCGCTGGCCACCCCCACCGGGCGGCTGCACTGCGCGGGCGACGCGGACGTGGAGTTCACCATCCAGTCCGCGTCCAAGCCGTTCACGTACGCGGCCGCGCTCGTGGACCGGGGCTTCGCCGCCGTGGACCGGCAGGTGGGGTTGAACCCCTCGGGCGAGGCCTTCAACGAGCTCTCCCTCGAGGCGGAGTCGCACCGCCCGGACAACGCCATGATCAACGCCGGCGCGCTCGCGGTGCACCAGCTGCTCGTGGGACCGGAGGCGAGCCGGAAGGAGCGGCTGGACCGGGCCGTGGAGATCATGTCCCTGCTCGCCGGGCGTCGGCTCTCGGTGGACTGGGAGACGTACGAGTCCGAGATGGCGGTCTCGGACCGCAACCTCTCCCTGGGGCACATGCTCCGCAGCTACGGGGTGCTGCAGGACTCCGCTGAGGAGATCGTGGCCGGGTACGTGGCGCAGTGCGCCGTGCTCGTCACCGCCAAGGACCTCGCTGTGATGGGCGCGTGTCTGGCGACCGGCGGCATCCACCCGATGACGGGAGAGCGGATGCTGCCGTCCATCGTGGCGCGGCGCGTGGTGTCCGTGATGACCTCCTCCGGCATGTACGACGCCGCCGGGCAGTGGCTCGCCGACGTCGGGATCCCGGCCAAGTCCGGGGTGGCCGGCGGTGTGCTCGGCGCGCTGCCGGGCCGCGTGGGGATCGGCGTGTTCTCGCCGCGCCTGGACGAGGTGGGCAACTCGGCGCGCGGCGTGCTGGCGTGCCGCCGCCTCTCCGAGGACTTCCGGCTGCATCTCATGGACGGGGACAGCCTGGGCGGCACCGCCGTGCGCTTCGTGGAACGCGAGGGTGACCGCGTGTTCCTGCACCTGCAGGGCGTGATCCGGTTCGGCGGCGCCGAGGCGGTGCTGGACGCGCTCACGGACCTGCGCACCGGTGCGGAGAAGCCCGGCACCGGGTGGGACGCCGCCGTCTACCCGCGGTGGCAGGAGGCCGCGGCGGACAGCGCGGCGCTCTCGGCCGCGACCGGCGGCGGGGCGGTGCACGAGGCCGCCGCCGTGGCCGCCCGAGATGAGAACGACGGGCCCATCCGCACCGTGGTGCTCAACCTCACGCGGGTGGACCGGATCGACGACGTCGGCCGACGGCTGATCGCCGAGGGCGTGCGCCGGCTGCAGGCCGACGGCGTGCGCGTGGAGGTCGAGGATCCGGAGCGCATCCTGCCGCTGGAGGAGGCCGGCGCCCACTGAGGCGGCGGGGCGGGCAGGAGGGGGGCGTGGCGGTGTTCTCCGTCTCGCTCCCTTTCGTTCAACTGCTGTTCATGTGACAATGGGCGGTCTCATCCCTTGACCCCGCTGTTCGAGGACGACCCCCATGCCCCTTTCCACCCTCCGCGTCAGCCTGCCCTCCCTCCGCCGCACCCGCCCCGCCCCGCAGGGGGTCCGTGGGCGGATCGCGCACGCCGTCGTGACCCGGCTGCAGCCGCGTCCCGTGCCGCCGGTGGACCGTCGGACCCGCCTGGCGTGGCAGGTCTCGGGGGCACTGCCGCTGATCGGGTGCCTGACCTCGTTCCCCATCGGGATGTCCAAGGACTCCATGGTGATCCCGGGCGTCGGCTATCAGGGCGGGTTCCCCGCGGGCTGGTCCCACGCCCTCAACCAGCCGGCGTACTTCACGTGGCTGTCCAACGCGCTGGTCGCGGGCACGTCGCTGACGCTGGCCGCGCGTCGTGAGGCGCCCACGTCGGACGCGTTCTGGGCCGTGCGCACCGCCGGACTCGGCTCGGTGATGGTCACGGGGATCGTCTACAACGCGGTGCTGCGCGGCCGCGAGCAGGACACCTTCCTCTACCGGTTCAACGACGCGCTGCAGCACATCGTCAACCCCGTGCTCGCCCCGGCGGTGTGGGCGCTGTGCGACCCCCGCGGGCAGATCACGCCGCGGCGCGCCGGGCTGGCCTCGGTCATCCCGCTGATGTGGGCGGCGGCGACCATGGCGCGCGGGCCCCGCATCGACTGGTACCCGTACCCGTTCCTGGACGTGCCGCGGCTCGGCCGACGCAGCGTGGGCGTCGTGCTCGCCGGGATCCTGGCCGGCTTCACCGGGCTCATGGGCGTGCTCGGCACCGTGGACCGCCGCCTCGGCCCGGCCTGAGCGGCCGGCGCCCGGCGCTGGCGGCCGGCGCCCGGCGCTTTCGAACGTGAGATAGGGCCTATCTCACGTTCGAAAGCCCCCATTCGCCCCCTTTCACGTTCGAAAGCGCGGGTGGGCGGGGCTGACGACGGCGGCGGCGCGTCAGTCGCCGCGGACGGCCTCGGCCACGGGCACGTCGCCGTCCACGAAGTCGATCTTCCGGCCCACCGTGCCCGGCTCGCTGAGCACGGCCACGATCGCCCGGGCGACGTTGCCGCGGCTGACCTCACGCTGTGAGGCGTCGGAGTCGGAGAGGTCCGGGTCCACGGTGATGCGGCCGGACGGCTCCTCCTCGGTGAGGGCGCCGGGGCCGAGGATGGTCCAGGCCAGCCCGGAGTCCCGCAGCGCCTCGTCCGCCTCGGCCTTGGCCTGCGCGTAGGTGTAGAAGGGGTCGTCCTCGGGCACGTCGTGGTGCAGGGACGCGCCGAGGTAGGACACCATCACGTAGCGCCGCACGCCCGCGGCCTCGGCGGCGCGCATGCTGGCGACGGCGGCGTCGTGGTCCACGGCCCGGGTGCGCTGGGCGTCCCCGCCGCCCGCGCCCGCGGAGAACACGACGTTGTCCGCGTCGCGCAGCGCGTGGAGCAGCTCCTCCTGGTCCGCCTTCTCGATGTCCAGGACGAGCGGTTCGGCGCCGGCGGCGCGGACGTCCTCGGCGTGATCAGGGTTGCGGATGATCGAGACGACGTCGTGGCCGGCCTCCGCCAGCAGAGGTGCGGCGAGCAGGGCCACCTTGCCGTGGCCGCCGATGATCACGGTGCGGGTCATGGGGATCTCTCCTTCGGTTCGATCGGGTGCTGGACTCCCACAGTAGGGAGAGCCCGACGCCGGTGCGAGGGTGGAGCAGCGTGCGACGACATCGCCGTCGAGGCACCGTCACATCCTGGGCGGGATCCCGGATGGCTCCGGGAGCAGTCGGACCCTCGCGCCCGCCCTCGTACGCAATAGGGCTCATCACCGCGGACGGCGGTGCTCGGCTCGGCCTAATGACCTTCTGCCAGGCACGACACTAATCCCCCTGGCAAGACCTAAAAAGTATTGTGTACGGGGGTCTGGGGGTGGAAAATTGTGGCGCTCCACACAAGTGGGCGCTAGTGTCAGGCATGCGCGGGAGCCGTGCATGAGAAAAGCTGCTGGGCCGGACACGTTAAGGAGGGGGCATGACACCGCGGGCCGGATGGTCCCCGCAGGCACTCAGCCTGTGGGCGAAGACAGGGGCAGAGTCGGAGGAATGGCTGGACCTCCCACGGCACCTGACCGATAGCGCTGCGGTCGGGAAATGGCTCTGGAGCAACTGGCTCTCCCATGGGCTGCGGAGTCGTTTGGACGCCGATCTCGAGCTCCAGGGCGAGGGTGAGGTGCTCGCGGCCTGGCTGGCGGGTGTGCATGACGTCGGCAAGGCGACACCAGCGTTCGCCGCGCAGCTCATGTCGGACCCGAGCCGGAGTGCGTTCGCCATGCGAATCCGCGACGCAGGCCTTCCCCTGGTCAGGCCTGCGGGACCTGCTGATTGGTTCCCTCACGCGGCGGGGAGCCAGGTCGCCGTGAAGCGATGGTTGGTGAGCGAAGGGCTTACCCGGTCGAGATCCGCCGCCGACGCGCTTGCCGCCGTCGCGGGCACGCATCACGGCCTGCCCTCTGCCCGGCCGCATCTGCGCAAGGCCGAAGCTGCGGGCGCAATGGCCCCCGCTTGGACCGAGGTCCAAGATGAGCTTCTGGCTGGTATGACCGAGCGCCTCGGGGCGCGCGCCGTGGTGGAACGGGTCTTGCGAGCGGACGTGACCGCATTCCACCAGATGTTGCTGACCGGGCTTGTCATCATGGCGGATTGGATCGCTTCCAACCCGGACCTCTTCTCCCTGACGCCGGCAGCTGAGGTTGATGAACCGGCGCGTCTGACCCGGGCAATGGGGTGCCTGGAGCTCACGGGGGCGGTCAAGGGCCGATCGTTGCCCACGGAGGCCATGGATGCTTACCAGTCGTCCTTTTCGTGGCCGAATGGGCGGCGACCGTGGCCTGTCCAGGAGGACGTCCTGCGCGTAGCGCGCGAAATGGAGGGGGCTGGCCTTCTCTGCATCGAGGCTCCCATGGGGGTGGGCAAGACTGAGGCCGCGCTGATGGCCGCGCACGTGCTGATGGAGCGTACGGGGAGGAGCGGTGTCATCGTGGCCGCCCCCACGATGGCGACGTCGGACGCGCTCTTCCACAGGGTGCGCGCGTGGACTGAGCGCAACCTCGGTGGGGCTGGACCGGTCTCGCTCGTGCTCGCCCATTCGAAGGCCGCCCTCAATGAGGAAGCCGCCGGCTTGCCACTCGTCGGCATGGGAGCTCGCGGGGTGGGTCTCGATGAACCGGAGGCAGGGTCGCAGTCCGTGGTGGCGCATCAATGGCTGAGCGGGCGGAAGAAGGGCATTCTCTCCTCGGTGGCGGTGGGCACGGTGGACCAGGTGCTCTTCATGGCATTGCAGTCGAAACACATGATGCTGCGGCACTTGGGACTCGCATCCAAGGTGGTGGTCATCGACGAGTGCCACGCCTACGACGCGTACATGAACCAATACCTGGCTCGTTCCCTCCAGTGGCTCGGCGCATACGGCGTGCCGGTGATCCTGCTCTCAGCGACTCTGCCCCCCGCCGTCAAGGATCAGCTTGTGAGCGCGTACGCCTCCGGGAAGCGGGGGGCTCCGTCCCTCGACGCCGTCCCCGACCTGGGTGTGGCATACCCGGTGTTGACCTCGGCGGACGACGCCGGCGTGCGCGCCGTCGCATCAGCCCCATCGGGCAGGCGCTCTGAGGTGCGCTTCGCTCCCGTGTCAGACGACGATGCGACGCTCGCGGAACTGCTCGCCCCCTGCTCTGCCGAGGGTGGGTGCCTGGTGGTCGTTTGCAACACGGTGGCCCGGGCTCAACATGCCTACGCCCTCGCACGCGGGCTCGTCGGAGACGATGCCGTGCTCATGCATTCTCGGTTCATCTCGCGCGACCGTATCGCTCAGGAGTCCGCTCTGGTCGCGGAACTGGGGCCGAGGGCGACTCGGGGTGAGGGGCGCCCTTGGCGTCGGGTCGTCGTCGCTACCCAGGTCGTGGAGCAATCGCTGGACCTCGATTTCGACGGCATGATCACCGACATCGCGCCAATGGACCTCTTGTTGCAGAGATCAGGCCGCGTCTACCGGCACGATCGCCCCGTGCATGACCGCCCTGCGTGGGGCCGAGTGCCGCAGGTATGGGTTAGGGGCGCGGACGATGGAGGATGCGGCCAGACTGCGCCGGTGTTCGACTCCGCGATGGAGACCATCTACCCGCCCGCGATTCTCACTGCGACGTGGGCCGCCTTGGACCTCCACCACGGTGGGCGGGAAGTGTCAGTGCCGACAGAGATTCCGAGCCTGGTCCGCTCGGTCTACACAGACGACGCTGTGGTCCCCGAGGCGTGGCGTGACGGCTGGGCGGTGCAACGGTCTGGCTGGGCGGCAAAACAGGAGGAGTCTCGTCGGCGAGCTGCGAGTTTCCTTCTTCCCGGGGGGCATTCTGCGGAGTCATTCGCCGACCTCTGGGCCGGTCCGGCGGAGGATCCGGCCACGGAGCGCGGCGAGGCCGCCGGCGTGGCTCAGGTCCGAGACACAGAGCCCACGCTTGAGGTCCTGCTCGTCAAGGAGGCCGAGGGCGGCTACGTGCCATGGGGAGCCGGGCCGGACACAGAGGTCATCTTTGCGCAACAGGTGCCTTCGCGACACCAGGCCCGCGCAGTGGCGGAGTGCTCGGTTCGGCTGCCCGCGCGGTTCTCACGGCCGTGGCTTTTCGAAAAGGCCCTGGACGAACTCGAGAGCCGGACCGACCCGGCCTGGCAGCAGTCCCCGCTTCTGCGAGGCCAGCTTCAACTCACGGTGGACGACGAGGGTCGTTCGACCGTAGCCGGCATCCCTTTGCGCTACGACGTGGAACTGGGACTCATCGACGGCGCCCGGAACAGCCCAGCGAACGAAGGAATGCGATGACCGAGTTGACGGTGGAGAGCTTCAACCTGGTGGACCGCCCGTGGGTGCGCGTCCTCACCTTAGACGGATCAGAACGTCTGCTCTCTGTGCGTGAGGTGTTCCAGGAAGCCCGGCGTATCGAACGGATTGCCGGGGAGAGCCCCCAGCAGGACATTGCGGTCCTCAGGGCGCTCCTCGCCGCCTGGTGGAGCGCGCACCGTGACGATCCCCGCTTGTCCGGCTGGAACGCCCGAGACGCGCGCCGATGGTGGCTCGCCCAGTTCACGGGAACCGAGGACGAACAGGGTCTGGCAGTGCTGGACGACTACTGGGAGCGGGTGCGGCCGCGATGGGACCTCCTGGATGCCCGCACCCCGTTCATGCAGGTTGCGGGCTTGCGCACGGCCAAGGATGAGTGGGCGAGTGTGCGCAAACTCGTGCCCGATGCCGAATCCCCCTACTTCACGTTGCGCGCGGGGGCCGCGGCAGAGTCGTTGACCCTCGATGAAGCGGCGCGCTGGCTGGTGCACCTGCATGCCTGGAACTACTCGGGCATCAAATCGGGTGCCGTCGGAGACCCCCGAGTCAAGGGAGGGAGGGGCTATCCCATCGGCACCGGATGGAGCGGCAAGGCCGGGGGAGTCGTCCTTCACGGCCGCAACCTGGCCGAGACGCTCGCCTTGAACACTCCGGTCAAGACCGTGTTCACGCAGGACTCGGCGTCTGACCTGCCCGTATGGGAACGCGAACCGGACACGGCTGCACCCCGAGGTGTCGAAGTGCCGGCAGGGCCTCGAGAACTCCTCACCTGGCAGATCCGCCGCGTCCGGCTACGCGTCGAAGACGGCCGGGTCACCGGCGTGGTGGTGGCGAACGGCGACCGGATCGAGCTCAAGAACACCTTCGCCGATCCGATGACGGCGTACCGGCACAGCGAACCCCAGAGTAAGAAGGCGGGGCACGACGTCTCGATGCCGAAGGCCCACAGCGAATCACGCTCGCTGTGGCGGGGTGTGGAGCCGTTGCTGGTCCGTGACGGCATGGAAGCAGTGAAGACGCGAGATCGCGCACCGGCGACGGTGACCGGCCTGCAGGACGTCCGAGACGCAGTACGGGACGAGGACATGGCCGACCTGGTGGTCGGAGTGGAGCTCGTCGGTGCCGTTTACGGAACCCAAGATGCCGTGGTGACAGCAACAATCCGCGAGGAGATGCCCTTCCGATTGGCCGCCTTGATGGACTCCGACCCCGCGGTGGCGGACACGGTCGTCACCGCCGCGGAGCTGACGATGGATGCTGCCGTCGGGCTTGGCCGACTGGCCGGGAACCTTCACGAGGCCGCCGGCGGGGAGTATGCGTTCGTTCCTGCGGCCACGGAGGCGGCCTTGGCCGGTCTCACGGAGCCGTTCAAGAAGTGGTTGCTCCGCGTCCGGCCCGGGACCGACCTGCTTCAGCTCCGGGACCAGTGGTTCGGTTCCGTCGAGAGGCATCTGCGTGAGCATGGACGGATTCTGGTGAACGGCGCGGGGCCGGTCGCCGCCGTTGGACGGGAGGACGCCGACGGCCGCCTTCATTCCGCACCCACGGCCTGGGCCACATTCGTCCGGGGCCTGCACAAGGCCCTCGACGGGGAGGGTCGGCGGTCCCGTCGTGCAGCCGAAACCGAGCCGGCCCAGCCACGTGGCCAGGCATGACCAGCGCCGATGCGCCCACGATCACCCCAGGATTCAAGGAGGACCCCATGACCACCCCCGCGACACCAGGCCGAGAGGCGGACCCTGTGCTGGCCTCCCGTGAGACGGAAGAACCGACGCTGTACAAAGCCGTCGCCTCCGCTGCCTACCGGCTGCAGCGCAACATCCTGAGCGGGGACTCCCATGCGCAGGCCGGTGCGAGGGCCATCCTGAGCCTGCTCAGACGGGCGGTCGCCCAGGAACCGGGAGACAACCCGCTGGTCTGGAACGCGGTCGCCCAGGACATTCTGGGCGAACTTCCGTCGCGTGATGTCGGGCGTGGAGACGCGCCCTCGCCTGCGGAATGGGCCGCCTTCGTGGCGATCACGCTCTTCGCCTCCCATCAGCAGTCCCAGCGGGCCCCGATGCATGTCCAGGGAGTCAGCGTCGGCTCCGCTGTCGCCCGACTCCGCCGAGCGACCGACGGCGGGTCGATCAAAGCACGTCTCGATGCAGTGATGGTCGCATCGACACCCCGCGCTCTGCGCTATCACCTGCGTTCTTTGGTTTCACTGCTGGGCGCCCATGGGGTCCCGCTGGACTACGGGCGGCTGGCGGAAGACCTGCGGCGGCTGCGCCACCCAGAGCATCGCAGGGGTGTGGTGCTGCGGTGGGGGCGTGACTACGCCGCCGGTCTGAGCAGGGCCCCCGGCACCGAGACCACAGACAACTGACCCCCCATCCCCTTCTTCCCTCACGACCAGCCCCTGGAGGACATCATGAGCCTGTACATCGACATCCACGCCTTGCAGACCCTGCCGCCGAACAACATCAACCGGGACGACACCGGTGCCCCGAAGACCGCCGTCTTCGGGGGTGTGCCTCGGCAACGCGTCTCCTCGCAGGCGTGGAAGCGTGCGATCCGAAAGGACTTCGCAGAGCTGCTGCGGCCAGACGAACTCGGCGTCCGCACCAAGCGTGTGGTGGAGAAGATCGCCCGACGAGTTCTCGCTCTGCAGGGGACCCCGGACGCCGACATCCATGACGAGGCCCAGCGGGAAGCACTGGCCGAGGCTGCGGGACGGGTGGAGGCCCTCCTGAAGGCTGCAGGCTTCAAGCCGGAGAAGAAGACCAAGGGCAGGGCGGCAGCCGCCGAGGAAGAGCAGCTTGAAGCGCTGTTCGCCGAGGTGGGGTATCTGATGTTCCTGAGTGACAAGCAGATCACCGCCGCGGCTGAGGCCATCGTGGCCACCCCGGAGGGGCCGTGGTCGAAGAAGGCGGCAGCGGCTCTCCTTGACGACGCGCATTCGGTGGACATCGCCATGTTCGGGCGGATGATCGCCGATGCGGCCGACTTCAACGTGGACGCCTCGGTTCAGGTGGCCCATGCCATCGGTGTGAGCGCATCCGAACCGGAGTTCGACTACTTCACGGCCGTCGATGACGCCCGGGAGGATGTTGAGGAGGCAGGGGCCGGCATGATCGGCACCGTCACCTTCACCTCGTCGACCCTCTATCGCTACGCCAACGTGAACATGGAAGCGTTGGCATCGAACCTCGGTTCAGAGGAGGCCGCCTTGCGTGCGGCACAGGCGTTCGTGACCTCGTTCATCCGTTCCATGCCCACGGGCAAGCAGAACACCTTCGCCAACACCACCCTGCCCGACCTTGTGGTCGTTGCCCTGCGCGAAGATCGGCCTGTCTCTTGGGTCAACGCCTTCGAGGAGCCGGTGCCGAACGAGGTGGAAGGGGGCCGCCGTCGTGAGGCCGCAGCCCGCCTGGCCGCTGAGGCGGCCGCACTCGACGGCATGTACGCGTCGCCCGCTCGCCGGACGTGGGTGATCGCGCCGCCGAGCCTCGTCGACACAGTGGAGACCCTGGGCCCCGTGGTGAATCGTCAGAGCATGCTCACGGAGCTCGAAGCGGAGCTGAGCGAGGCGATGGCGTGACGACGCTGCTTTTGAAGTTGAAGGCTCCGTCACAGGCGTGGGGGTCGTCCAGCCGATACCAGCGTCGAGAGACGCATCTGGTTCCGACGAAGTCCGGGGTAGTGGGCCTGCTGGCAGCCTCAGAGGGCCGGCGTCGGACTGACCCTGTCGAGGACCTCGCCGGACTGGAATTCGGAGTGCGGGTGGACCAGCCGGGAACGTTGCTCCGCGATTACCAGACGGCGACCGACTGGGAGAAACGATCATCCGCGCGACTGAGCGAACGCTATTACCTCCAGGACGCATGCTTCGTCGCCGCCATCAGTGGGCCGGTGGAACTCATCGAGTCACTTGAAGGTGCCCTCGCGGCGCCCTCCTATCCGCTGTATCTGGGGCGTCGCGCATGTCCCGCTGGCCCAGACCTGGTACTGGGGGTGAGTGATCTCGAGGTCGAGGAGGCCTTGCGGAGTGTTGCCTGGCAGGCATCCGGCTGGTACCGGAAGACCCGGGGGACTCAGGTGCCCCTGTCGATCTATCGGGATGCCCGCCCAGGTGAACCGGTCGAAGAGCGAGTGCAGGACCTCCCCCTCAGCTTCGACCCGGCCCGCCGGGAGTACGGTTGGCGGTCGGTGCACATGCCGGAGCCGCACGTCGTGGCGAACATGGAGGGGCGGGACCGGGTGGACCCCTTCTGGGAGGCGGTGGTGGGCGCGTGAGCGTGCTGTCGAGGATGTCGATCAATGGGGCCACACGTGGTGGGCGGCGTCTGCTGGGAGACCGGCAGGCCATGCACGCGGCCGTGATGGCCGGCTTCTCCCCTGAGGCGCACGATGACATGGACGGTCGAGTGCTATGGCGCGTGGATCGCGATGGACACCGGCACACCCTCTACGTCACCAGCCCCGTGGAGCCAGACCTCACACATCTCGTCGAACAGGCTGGATGGGCGGGACAGACATGGCAGTCTGCGGACTACGGCCCGTTCTTGGGACGTCTCGCGCGGGGCCAGCACTGGGCGTTTCGCCTGGCAGCCAATCCTGTGAAGGCCAAGGCGCAGGCAGACGGACGCCGCAGCCGCCTGCTCCCTCACGTCACGCCGGAACAACAGATGGCGTGGTTGGAAGCCCGCGCTCCCGGTTGGGGCTTCACGGTCCCCCGAGCTGGAGAAGGTGGCCTGGCGGCGCTGACAGTGACCCGGCGCCGGGATGAACGTTTCGGCCGTGGCCGAGAGGGCGCAGAGAAGCCTCGCCATCGGGTGACGTTGCGGGTGGTGCAGTTCGACGGAGTCCTGACGGTCGAGGACGCCGACCGTCTGCGGCAGTCGTTGCAGGACGGCATGGGACGGGCCAAGGGATACGGGTGCGGTCTCATGACGCTGCGGCCGGTGGCGAGCTGAGTATGAGTCCGGCCCGCCCACGTATGGAGGCTCGTGAACTGACACGGGTGACGGACCGCCTCTCTTTTGTGTATCTCGAACGGGCGACCATCCACCGTGACGGGAACGCAATCACGGCGACGGACCAGGACGGGGTGCTCCACATCCCCTCTGCTGCTCTGGGCTGCCTTCTGCTCGGGCCGGGCACCCGGGTCACGCACGCCGCGATGTCTCTGCTGGGGGATTCCGGTGCGTCCGTCGTGTGGGTCGGGGAGAACGGCGTGCGCTACTACGCGCACGGCCGTGGCCTGGCACGTTCAACGAGGCTGCTGATGCGTCAGGCGGAGTTGGTCGCCACCACCCGTTCGCGCCTTGCCGTGGCGCGTCGAATGTACGCGATGCGCTTCCCCGGAGAGGACGTTTCGTCGATGACGATGCAACAACTGCGGGGGCGCGAAGGTGCGCGGGTCAGACAAACCTATCGGCGGATGGCGGAGCGTTTCGACGTGGAGTGGACCCGTCGAGACTACGACCCTGAGAGCTTCGATGATGGCGACGTCGCGAACCGTGCCCTCACGGTGGCCAACACGGCCCTCTATGGCGTGGTGCATGCCGTCGTGGTGGCGCTCGGCTGCTCTGCCGGACTCGGGTTTGTGCACACCGGCAATGACAGGTCATTCGTGTACGACATCGCCGATCTGTACAAGGCAGACGTCGCGATACCAGCGGCATTCGAGGTGGCGGCGACCGCGGGCGCCGATGTGGAGACGGACGTCCGGCGGGCTGTTCGAGATGCGGTTGTCCGGCTGAGGCTTATGGAACGGATCGCCCGGGATGTTACGGAACTGCTCCTCGGTGAGGACGTCTTGATGGAGGGTTGGGAGCAGGATGAAGTGCTCTCGCTATGGAGCGGCCGAGGGGGCCAGGTTGTCCCGGGCGGCGTGAGCTATGGGGACGAATTGTGATGGTGCTCGTTCTGACAGCTGCCCCGGCAGGGCTGCGAGGCGAGCTGACTCGGTGGCTGATGGAAGTCGATGCGGGCGTTTTCGTGGGGAACCCCTCTGCCCGCATCCGGGAGGAGCTCTGGAAGAAGACCAGAGAATCAATCAAAGAAGGTCGTGCGTTGTTGATCTACTCGGCGGCCACGGAGCAACGGCTCCGCGTTGAGACGCACCGCCACCACTGGCGTCCAGTTGACGTGGAGGGCCTCACCTTGATGAGACGTCCACTGCCGGACGGCCCGCCCTCCATGGAGGCCCAGAGACGGACTGGATGGAGTGTTGCCCGTCGAGGGCAGCGTGCGTTGCGACCGTCGTGGCGACGAGATCAACACCGCGAAAGTGAATGATTCGTCTGGGCTGATGAGTCAGTAGGCTAGTGGTTGGGCCAATTCTCAAGTGTGCTCCCCGCGCGAGCGGGGATGAGCCCGGCACATGGTTCGGTTGGGGCCCCTCGGGCGAGTGCTCCCCGCGCGAGCGGGGATGAGCCCTCTCGCGGCACGGGCGATAAGCCTGTGGGTGGGTGCTCCCCGCGCGAGCGGGGATGAGCCGTCGGGGGAACCGTCGTTGCACACGTCCACGGGGTGCTCCCCGCGCGAGCGGGGATGAGCCGCATCGCCGCCACCTGCGCCGGCCTCGCGGGCGGTGCTCCCCGCGCGAGCGGGGATGAGCCCGTGGCGACCGGCCTGGCCGGGACCAGCGGGGCGTGCTCCCCGCGCGAGCGGGGATGAGCCCGTGTGGAGCCCGGAGATCCACGCCTCGCAGGGGTGCTCCCCGCGCGAGCGGGGATGAGCCGCCACACCAGTCACCGGGTCAGTCACCGGACCGGTGCTCCCCGCGCGAGCGGGGATGAGCCGTGGTCCCGTCCCCCCTCTGCGCTGTTGGGTGGGTGCTCCCCGCGCGAGCGGGGATGAGCCGCCGCCACCCGTGGCGAACTGACGCCAAATCGTGTGCTCCCCGCGCGAGCGGGGATGAGCCCTACGACTGGGCGGTGTGGGTCGATGGGTCGCCGTGCTCCCCGCGCGAGCGGGGATGAGCCCAGGTCATCCAGGGCGGTGAAGTCGCCATCAGCGTGCTCCCCGCGCGAGCGGGGATGAGCCGCCGGTCCCGCTCGAGAACGCTCCCGCCCCAGGGGTGCTCCCCGCGCGAGCGGGGATGAGCCGGCCTCAAGTCCGCCGGCGGCGGGCTCGGTGACGTGCTCCCCGCGCGAGCGGGGATGAGCCCACGAGGCCCGTCCAGGTCCACCGTGCGTCGCCGTGCTCCCCGCGCGAGCGGGGATGAGCCCTGGGAGACGATCTCCGCGTGGCTGGGGTCGGCGTGCTCCCCGCGCGAGCGGGGATGAGCCCTCGTAGCCGTCCGGGGTGACGATGCCCAGCGGGTGCTCCCCGCGCGAGCGGGGATGAGCCCTCTCGTGGCACGGGTGATGACCCGTCCGGGCCGTGCTCCCCGCGCGAGCGGGGATGAGCCCGGCGGTGCCGCTCAGGGCGGTTGGTTGTGGATGTGCTCCCCGCGCGAGCGGGGATGAGCCGCCGCACGCCTCATCCGTGCAGCACTCGACAGCGTGCTCCCCGCGCGAGCGGGGATGAGCCCTCGACGGGCGTGCGTATCGGGCGCGTGTTTGAATCGCCCCGGGTTTCGTGGAGGCTCGGTTATCTGGAACCGGCTCCGAGGGGAACCTGTTCTCCAACGTAGCTGACGGGCTTGTGGGATGCCCAGTGGGCGGCCTCGAACTCGGCGGGCGGGACGTGTCCGATCTCGCCGTGCAGGCGCCGGTGGTTGTACCAGTCGACGTATTCGGCGACCGCGATCTCGACGTCGCGGACCGACGCCCACCCGCCCTTGGGGCGCATGACCGGGTTGCGGATGCACTCGGCCTTGAACAGCGAGTTCAGCGCCTCGGCCATCGCGTTGTCGTAGCTGTCGCCGACCGTTCCGATGGACGCGACCGCGTCGGCTTCGGCGAGTCGCTCGGTGTAGCGAATCGCACGGTATTGGACTCCGGCATCGCTGTGATGGATCAGCCCGGTGATGTCCTGACCCGCTCTGCGGCGCTCCCAGAGGCCCATCTCGAGCGCGTCGAGGGCGAGATCGGTGCGCAGCGACGTGGACACCTGCCAGCCGACGACACGGCGGGAGAACACGTCCAGGACGAACGCGGCATAGGTCCACCCGGCGTGGGTGCGGATGTAGGTCAGGTCCGCAACCCAGAGCTGGTTCGGTGCCGTCGCGGTGAACGCGCGCTTCACGAGGTCGGCGGGCCGATCGGTCTCCGCGCCGTCCCCGAAGGTGGTCTTGCGGGTCTTGTCGCGCCGGATGCCCTGGATGCCCGCGGCGCGCATCAGCCGCTCGACCGTGCAACGGGCGACCTCGACGCCCTCCCGGTTCAGGGCCGCGTGGATCTTCCGGGCGCCGTAGACGCCAAGGTTCGCCTTGTGGACCACCCGGATGAGTTGAGTCCCGCATAGTGGTGTAGCGCCCGGTGGTCGGGCACGTCGTCTCAGACGTGGACGCGGCCACCGTGTGATCCTTCGAGTGAACCTCTCACAGCACCCTCGAATGGAGTCATCACGATGACCGCTCCTCATATTCTCGACCCTGCCGGCCTGCTGAGCGAAGCCCTGTCCGAAGCGTCCCCGGACATGATGCGCCACTTGCTGCAGACCATGATCAACACCCTGCTCTCCGCCGATGCCGACGCGGTGGTCGGCGCCGAATGGGGCAAGCCCACCCCGACACGGTCCGCCCAGCGCAACGGGTACCGGCACCGGGACCTGGACACCCGGGTCGGCACGGTCGATGTAGCCATCCCGAAGCTGCGCTCTGGGACGTACTTCCCGGAGTGGCTGCTGGAACGCCGAAAGAGAGCGGAGTCGGCGCTGATCACCGTGGTGGCGGACTGCTACTTGGCCGGGGTGAGTACCCGGCGGATGGACAAGCTGGTCAAGACCCTGGGGATCAATGCCCTCTCCAAGTCCCAGGTCTCCAGGATGGCCGCGGACCTGGATGAACACGTGGAGTCCTTCCGCCACCGGCCCCTGGATGAGGCCGGTCCGTTCACGTTCGTGGCCGCGGACGCGCTGACGATGAAGGTCCGCGAGGGCGGGCGGGT
Organism: Micrococcus sp. HOU01; assembly: GCF_035609305.1. NCBI lineage: Bacteria > Bacillati > Actinomycetota > Actinomycetes > Micrococcales > Micrococcaceae > Micrococcus > Micrococcus sp. HOU01. The sequence goes on from NZ_CP141211.1 coordinate 333,527, forward strand.
GGTCAACGCGGTGGTGCTGCTGGCTACCGGGGTCAACGGTGACGGCCACCGCGAGGTCCTGGGGATGCGCGTGGCGACCAGTGAGACCGGTGCGGCGTGGAACGAGTTCTTCGCGGACCTCGTGGCCCGGGGCCTGGCCGGGGTCCGCCTGGTCACCAGTGACGCCCATGCCGGGCTCAAGGACGCCATCGCCGCCAACCTGCCCGGCGCCACCTGGCAGCGGTGCCGGACCCACTACGCGGCGAACCTGATGGGCATCACCCCGAAGTCCATGTGGCCGGCGGTGAAGGCCATGCTCCACTCGGTCTACGACCAGCCCGACGCCACGGCGGTGAACGCGCAGTTCGATCGGCTGCTGGACTACGTAAGCGAGAAGCTCCCGGCGGTGGCCGAGCACCTCGGTGATGCCCGGGCGGACATCCTGGCCTTCACGACGTTCCCGAAGGACGTCTGGACGCAGATCTGGTCGAACAACCCGGCCGAGCGGCTCAACCGGGAGATCCGCCGCCGCACCGACGCGGTGGGCATCTTCCCCAACCGGGCAGCCATCGTCAGGCTGGTCGGGGCGGTGCTGGCCGAGCAGACCGACGAATGGGCCGAAGGGCGCCGCTACCTCGGCCTCGAGGTCCTCGCCCGCTGCCGCCTCACCCCCGTCGAGGACACCGGAAGCGAGGTGGACACCGACACTGCCCTCGAGCTCAGCGCCTGACAACCCCAACGAAGGATCCAACCGCTACACCACCACAAGGGGCTTGACCCCCGGATGTCCTTGGTCAGTTCCGCGTCCCTGACCGCCCGCGCGGACGGCGGACGCGCCTTGGCGGCGTAGTAGGTGCTCGGGGCGATCTGAACGTCCGCGTCACGCAGGACCTGGCAGATCGGCTCGACCCCGAACCGGTCGCGGTGCTCGTCGATGTACTCGACGAGCATCGCAGTCGGCACCTCGGCTACTTCAGCTTGCGGTCGAGCTCCGCCGCGGCGAAAAACGCCGACGCGGTCTTCAAGATCTCATTCGCTCGCCGCAGCTCCCGCACCTCGGCCTCAAGCGCCTTGATCCGCTGCGCCTCCGCGGTCGTCACCCCGGGCGCCTGCCCGGCGTCGATCTCGGCCTGCTTCACCCAGCCCCGCAGCGTCTCCGGGTTGATCCCGAGTTGCTCGCCGATACGCTGCAGCGCACCGGCCCTCCGTGCGCGGTCCTGCCTCGCCTCGACCGCGAGCCGCGTCGCGCGCTCACGCAACTCATCCGGGTACTTCTTCGGTGCTGCCATGACTCTCATCCTCCGTGAGTTGAGAGCCCCCACCGAACCCGGGGCGCTTCACCCCGACTGTCTGCCCGGTAGCGCCCACGCGGGTGTGCTCCCCGCGCGAGCGGGGATGAGCCCTGGAAGTCGGACGTGTGCGGGTACTGGACCTCGTGCTCCCCGCGCGAGCGGGGATGAGCCCGAGCGCCCGCCCATGTCCGGCGGGACCGCCGGGTGCTCCCCGCGCGAGCGGGGATGAGCCCAAGAAGGAGGCCTGACCGTGGCCGAGAACAACGTGCTCCCCGCGCGAGCGGGGATGAGCCGCCGACCGGCTGCCACTCACCGTGCATGATGATGTGCTCCCCGCGCGAGCGGGGATGAGCCCCCGCAGGCGGAGGCGCAGGCTAGGTGGAATGAGTGCTCCCCGCGCGAGCGGGGATGAGCCCGATCAGGTAATCCGCCGCCGTCGCAACGGCCCGTGCTCCCCGCGCGAGCGGGGATGAGCCCGGTGAGTGATACGGTCCGCGTCACCGTAGAACGTGCTCCCCGCGCGAGCGGGGATGAGCCCAGCTCGACACCCTCGCCCGCGTCCTCCACGCCGTGCTCCCCGCGCGAGCGGGGATGAGCCCGGAGCACACGATGAACAGCCCCACCCCGAAGAGTGCTCCCCGCGCGAGCGGGGATGAGCCCACGGGGAAGAAGCGGGCGTCCACGGTCTGGCCGTGCTCCCCGCGCGAGCGGGGATGAGCCCATCGGCAAGGTCCGGGGCCTCCAGTTCGGGCAGTGCTCCCCGCGCGAGCGGGGATGAGCCCCCCCGTGGCGGACACCTCGAACACGCCGCCACGGTGCTCCCCGCGCGAGCGGGGATGAGCCCGCGCGGGAGTCGAGAAGCCGGTTCGGGTCCGCGTGCTCCCCGCGCGAGCGGGGATGAGCCCGAGGTCGCCTTCCAGATGACCGACAAGATCAAGTGCTCCCCGCGCGAGCGGGGATGAGCCCGCGCGGGAGTCGAGAAGCCGGTTCGGGTCCGCGTGCTCCCCGCGCGAGCGGGGATGAGCCCGGAAAGGACCGGCATCATGCCCGTCACCCTGGGTGCTCCCCGCGCGAGCGGGGATGAGCCTGCGTCCGAGGATTCCGGTACGTGGAGTGGCATGTGCTCCCCGCGCGAGCGGGGATGAGCCCGTGTAAGCGGCCATGAAAAGCTGCCCATAGGTGGCCAGGGAATGACCCGCTGACGGCCATGAGGACTGCCCAGTGATGGCCACGGGAACTGCCCGGTGCTGGCCATCTGGTTTGCCCGCGTTGCTCGTTGCCCGCCGCGTCGTGCGCCGGCGGGGGCCTCCTCCCCGGGTTGGATATCGGTGTCGAATCGAATCCAGCGAGGAAGAGGCCCTGAATGAAGGATGCCGCAGAAACCATGAAAATACTCAGTGCCTATGACCTGACCAAGTCATTGCGGGGCGCCGCCGAGCTGGCCGGTTGCTCCCATCACACCGTGGCCCGGCTGGTGCGGGCCCGCGACGCCGGCCAGACCCCTGGATCCGGAGCCAGCCGCCCGAAGGTCACCGATGTCTGGCTGCCCAAGATCGAGGAATGGGTCGAGGCCTCCACGGGCAGGATCCGCGCCGATGTCGTGCACGCCAAGCTCACCGCAATGGGCTACACCGGCTCTGAGCGCTCCACCCGGCGGGCGGTGGCCGAGGTGAAGGCCGCCTGGCGGGCCGGGAAGCGCCGGGTGCACCGGCCCTGGATCACCGAGCCGGGCGCATGGCTGCAGTACGACTTCGGCGATGGGCCGGCGATCGACGGGGCCAAGACGGTGCTGTTCGTGGCCTGGCTGGCCTGGTCCCGCTACCGGATCGTCATCGCCCTGCGTGATAGGACGGCTCCGAGTGTGTTCGCCGCCCTGGACCGGTGCTTCCGGCTGATCGGGGGCGCGCCGACCTATGTGCTGACGGATAACGAGAAGACAGTGACGGTCTCTCATGTGGCCGGGGTGCCGGTGCGTAACCAGGCCACCGTGGCGTTCGCTCGGCATTACGGCGTGGAGGTGCTGACCTGCCAGCCAGCGGATCCGGCCGCCAAGGGCGGGGTGGAGAACGCGGTGAAGCTGGCCAAGGCCGACCTGGTCCCGAAGGACACCAACCTGCGGGACCAGTACGCCTCGTTCGCTGAGCTCGAGGCCGCCTGCGCGGGGTTCATGGCCATGGTGAACTCCCGGGAGCACCGGGTGACCCGGCGCCGCCCGGACCACATGCTCGCCGAGGAGACCAGCGCGTTGCATCGGATCCCCGCCACGGCGCACACCGTGGCCTACGGGGTGGGACGGAAGGTGCCGGAGAACACGCCGATGGTCTCCTTCGAAAACGCCCAGTACTCGGTGCCCGCGCACCTGCTCGGGGCCGAGGTGTTCGTGCGCCATCACGGCACCGGACCGGACTCGATGGTGGTGATCATGCACGCCGGTGCGCAGGGGCCGGTGGAGGTCGCCCGGCACCGGGTGGCCCGGCCCGGGTCCCCGGCCATCGACGACGCGCACTTCCCCGGCCACGAGACGGACAAGGTGCCCGGGGACTACACCCCGGTGCCCCGTTCGGCGGCGGAGGCCGAGTTCCTGGGCATCGGGGCCGGAGCGAGGACCTGGCTGGTGGAGGCCGCCGCGGCCGGCACCAGCCGGATCGGTCAGAAGATGGCCGAGGCCGTCACCCTGGCCAAGCTCGCCGGCACCGACCAGGTCGACCGCGCCCTCGGGGTGGCCGCGGTGCACCAGCGCTTCGCCCACGGCGACCTGGCCTCCCTGCTCACCGCCGCCGGCCACCGCACCGGGATGCACACCGCCACCGAGGAACGGTCCCTGACCCAGGGCACCGCCGGCTGGGCCGGCCTCGGTACCTCCAACACCGAGGGGGCAGCCCGGTGAGCATCCACACCCCGAACACCGCCGCACCGGCGCTGCCGGCCGATTTGGAGGCGCTGTTGCGGCAGCTGAAGATGCCCCACGCCCGCGGTATCGCCGCCGAGGTACTGGCCACCGCCCGGGCCCAACGCTGGGAGCCGGCCGAGGTCCTCAAGGCCCTGCTGGTCGAGGAGACCACCGGTCGGGCCCGATCCATGCTCGCCGCCCGGCGCAAGGCCGCCGGGTTCCCCACCGGCAAGACCTTCACAACCTGGGATCCGGGCGCCTCCTCGATCCCGGCCCCGACCCAGCAGTCCCTGCGCACCCTGGAATGGCTCTCGCGCAGAGAGAACCTCGTGGTCTGCGGGCCCTCCGGCACCGGCAAGACCTTCTTCCTCGAGGCCCTGGGCCAGCAGGCCGTGGAGGAGGGCAAGCGGGTGGCCTGGTTCACCCTGGAGGACCTCGGGGCGATGATCCGGGCCCACCGGCCCGATGACACCATCACCAAAGCCGTCGCCCGAATCCTGCGCGCCGACCTGATCGTCATCGACGACATCGGCCTGCTGCCGGTCGCCGACGATGCCGCCGAGGGCCTCTACCGCATCGTGGACGCCGCCTACGAGAAACGCTCCGTAGCGATCAGCTCGAACCTGCACCCGGCCGGCTTCGACGAGCTGATGCCCAAGACTCTGGCCACCGCCACCGTGGACCGGCTCCTGCACCACGCCCACGTCTGCCAGACCACCGGAGACTCCGTACGGATGACCCAGGCAATGGCCGGGAAGGGAGTCATGCCACTGAACTGATCCCATCACGGTGGCCAGCACCACCACCCAAACGGGCAAACCAGCTGGCCACCAGTGGGCAGTTCTGATGGCCACCAGCGGGAAGAAACACTGGCCGCCTATGGGCAGAACTCAATGGCCCTTGACAAGCCCGCCAGGGCACCGGCACCCATAGCGGCCAGCGAGTGCTCCCCGCGCGAGCGGGGATGAGCCCTCGGGTGAGAGCGCGTCCCAGGCCCGCACCCAGTGCTCCCCGCGCGAGCGGGGATGAGCCCGGGAAGTTCCCGGTCGCGGTCGCGGTCAGGGTGTGCTCCCCGCGCGAGCGGGGATGAGCCCGCCCGCCCGTGCATCTTCTACTCGGAGGCGGCGTGCTCCCCGCGCGAGCGGGGATGAGGCCCAGCGGGGGCACCGGAACCGTCGTGGCAGCCAGTGCTCCCCGCGCGAGCGGGGATGAGCCCACCGCCAGGATGGCCTTCGCCGCCGCAGGGGAGTGCTCCCGTTACCTTCTTCGTGGCTCCTGGATCCGGCAGGATCAGGGAGTGCTGACCGGCCGGTCCTGGGCATGAGGGCGTGTCAACTTGTCTGTGTAAGCGGGGTGGTCACAGGTAGGGGTTGATCCGGTCGGGGTAGGCCGCGGCGAGCTGGGCGAGGGCCTGCTTCCAGTTCGTGACGGCCTGACCTTCGACGAGCCGGCCCTGGGCTTTGCGCTGGCCGGCGGGTTTGCCCCGGTCCCGAGCGCGTTCGGCGGCGCGTTTGTCTTCGATGTTGCAGATCGCCAGCCAGAGCAGCTTCACCGCCGCCTCGGTCGAGGGGAAGTGGCCGCGGTTCTTGGTCACCTTCCGTAGCTGGAAGTTCAGCGACTCGATGCTGTTGGTCGTGTAGATGACCTTGCGGAGCATGGGTGGGAACTGCAGGAACGGGATGAACCGCTCCCAGGAGTTCGCCCAGGTCGCGGCTGCAGACGGGTACTTCGTGCCGAGCTCGGAGGCCTCGAACTCGGCCAGCGCCTTCCTCGCGGTCTCTTCGTTGGGGGCGGTGTAGATCGGCTTCAGCGCGGCGGCGACCTTCTTGCGGTCCTGGTAGGCCACGAACCGCATCGCGGCCCGGATCAGGTGAACCACGCAGGTCTGGACCATCGAGTCCGGCCACGTCGCCTCGATCGCCTCCGGCAGGCCCTTGAGCCCGTCGCAGCACACGATCAGCACGTCCTGCACGCCCCGGTTGGCGAGATCGGCGCAGACGTGGGCCCAGAACGCCGAGCCCTCGGTGTCCTGGACCCAGATCCCCAGCACGTGCTTGATGCCCTCGAGGTCCACGCCGACGGCGATGTAGGCGGCACGGTTGAGGACCTGGCTGTTCTCTCGGATCTTGATCCGGATTGCGTCGAGATAGATCACCGGATAGAACTCCTCCAGCGGCCGCGACTGCCACGCCAGGACCTCTTCGCTCACGGCGTCGGTGATGTTGGAGATCGTCTCGTGCGACAGGTCCGTGCCGATCGTGGAGGCCAGGTGGTGCTGGATGTCCCGGATCGTCATTCCGCCGGCATAGAGGCTGATGATCATGTCATCCAGGCCCCCGAGGCGCCGCTGGCCCTTGGGCACCAGGCGCGGGGTGAACAACCCGCCCCGGTCTCGCGGGACGTCCAGCTCGATCGGCCCGACCTCGGACTCCACGGTCTTCGGGGTGGTCCCGTTGCGGGAGTTGGCGTGCTTCAGCGCCTCGCTCGAGCCCTTCTCGTAGCCCAGATGGCTGGTCAGCTCGGCCTGCAGGCCCCGCTCGAGCGCGGCCTTGACCAGCGCGGGCACGAACCCGCCGTCACCGGTGAGCTCGACGCCGCCCGCGTCGATCTGCGCGAACAGGGCATCAAGCTGCCCTGAGGCTTTCAGCTGCTCGACCAGGTCCTGGCCCGAGGGCTCGCCTGGGTTCTTCTCGTCGATCATGGTCATGATTCTTACCGTTCCTCTCGGTACGGCTTACACAGACCATCTGACACGCCCGGGCATGATCGTTTGCCCCCAGTCATCCATGATCCGGGGGGTGTTGTCACCCAGGACCGGTCCGGTGGTCACGGATCGCTGATAGAGGCAGGACCCGGCTGACAAGGGCCTTCGTAACGTGGATGCCGAGCGTGATCACCTCCCGGCCGGCCAGCACACGCCACCGGCGCACCAGAAGGGAACGATCATGACAGCACAGCAGCACCCGGCCGTGTTCATCGGCCTTGACGTCGGCAAGGCCGAGCACCACGCCGTGGCCCTCACCGCGGCCGGGAAAAAGGTCTATGACAAGGCCCTGCCCAACGACGAGACCCGCCTACGCGGCATCCTCGACGAGCTCGCCCGCGCCCACGGGCCCGCGCTGCTCGTCGTCGATCAACCGGCCACGATCGGCGCCCTGCCCGTGGCCGTGGCCCAGGCCTGCGACGGCGTTGAGGTGGCGTACCTGCCCGGGCTGGCGATGCGACGGATCGCTGACCTGCACCCCGGCTCGGCCAAGACCGACGCCAAGGACGCGGCGATCATCGCTGAAGCAGCCCGCACGATGCCCCATACGCTGCGCTCCATCCGAGTCGATGAGGAACAGATCGCCGAGCTGGCCATGCTCGCCGGGTTCGATGACGACCTCGCCGCGCAGATCACCGCGACCTCGAACCGGCTGCGCGGACTCCTCACCCAGATCCACCCCGCGCTCGAGCGCGTGCTCGGGCCCAGGATCACCCACCCCGCCGTGGCAGACCTTCTCGGCCGCTACCCCACCCCGGCACAGCTCAGAACGGCTGGGCCGGGGCATGTGCGGGCCAGGCTGCGCAAGCACGCCCCACGCCTGGCCGCTTCTCTCACGGAACAGATCTTCCAAGCCCTGGACGAGCAGTCCGTGGTCGTGGCCGGCACGCAGGCCGCGGCCACCGTGGTCCCGATCCTGGCAGAACAGCTCGCCGGCCTGACCCGTCAGCGGGCCGGCCTGGCCTCCCAGGTGGAGGCTGCAGTGGAGGCCCACCCTCTTCACCCGGTCCTGATCTCGATGCCCGGAGTAGGGATCAGGACCGCCGCACGCATCCTCACTGAAGTTGTGGGCAAGGACTTCGTCGATGCCGGGCATCTGGCCTCCTACGCCGGGATCGCCCCGGTCACCCGACGCTCCGGGACCTCGATCCGCGGAGAGCACGTAGCCCGGGGCGGGAACAAGCGACTGAAGCGGGCCCTGTTCCTCTCAGCGTTCGCTTCGCTGTCACACCCGCCTTCCAGGGCGTACTACGACCGCAAACGAGCCCAGGGCAAACGCCACAACCAGGCGCTGATCGCGCTGGCCCGGCGCCGCACGGACGTGCTCTACGCGATGCTCCGCGATGGCACCCTGTATCAAGATCCGACCGCCCCGCCAGCACCATCATCAGTCGCTCTCGCGGCTTGACGAAAACCATAGAGGCACCCCCCCGCGAGCAGGGATGAGCCCGTGGTGCCATCCTTCACGAGACGGCAGGACACGTGCTCCCCGCGCGAGCGGGAATGAGCCCGGCCTGTTGACCGGTGCCGGCGCCAGCCGCCACGGCCTGGATGGCGCGCTCCCACGAGCGGCGCGCGACCGCCACCCCACTCCTCAGCTCTCCGCCTGGCCCTCCCGCCAGTAGCCCATGAAGGAGACGTGCTTCTTCGGCACGCCGCCGGGGCCCACGCTGAGCCGGCGCAGGGCGCGCACCATCGCGGACTCCCCGGCGAGGAACACGTAGGCCTCGGGCCGTTCGTCGGCCTCGAGGGCGGCGACGGTCCACTCGCGCTCGACGGAGGCCGCGGGCGGCGCGACCGGCCCGCCGGCGTCGTCGGGGTCCACGCCCAGCAGGGCGGCGAGGCGGGCGTGCGCCCAGGACCCCGACGGCGCCCCCGGCGCCCGGCGGCCCACGTGCAGGCGCACGCGGCCCCGGTCCGCCAGCTCCGTCACGGCCCGCCAGTCCCACGGCTCGGGGACGGCTAGGCGCTCGGCGATGAGGTCGGCGGCCTGACCGTCGTGGGGCAGCTCGAGCACGAGGTCCGCCTCGCCGTCGAACCCGCCGAACGGGTCCGCGAGCTCCTCCGCCACGGACACCAGGGCGGGGACGGCGGTCTCGTCGCCCACGGCCAGCACACGGCGCGCCCTCGTCTGCCGCCACCCGGACCACGCCGGCGCCTCCGCCGAGGGCACCAGCACGTTCACCGCGTCCCCCGCCTGGACGGCGCGCGCCCAGCGCAGGCCCGGCCCCTGATGCGGGTCGGCGGGGTCGTCCGGGTCGCCGTGCAGCACCACGTCCACGGTCAGCGAGGGCACCTGCCGCCCGTCGAGCCGCACGAGCCCGGCCGAGCGCACCGTGTACGTGCGCATCCAACCGCGCTCCTCCTCGGGGATGGCCAGGAACCCGGCGCGGAACCCGGCGGACAGGTCCGGGTCCGCCGACGTCCCGCCCGGCGGGGGGATCAGCAGCTTCACATAGGAGTCCCGGCGCGGCCGCGCGCCCCGGTACAGGGCGTGCAGGTCGGCGACGCCGGGCGGCAGCAGTCCCAGCAGGTCCCCGCTGGCGGCCTCCAGGTCCGGGCCCGCCAGCACGATCCGCCGGAACCCGCGGCACGGCTGCTCCACGGACACCACGCGCGTGTGCGCCACGATCATGCCGTCGGCGCTCATCGGCGGTCCCCGGCCCCGCGCGGCAGCACCACGGGGTGGCCCAGCAGCGGGTCGGCCACCACGTCCGCGTCCAGGCCGAACACCTCGGCCAGCACCTCCGGCACGATCACCTCGCCCGGCGTGCCCTGCGCCACGACCCGGCCCGCGGCCATCGCCACGATGTGGTCCGCGCTGCGCGCCGCCAGGTTCAGCTCGTGCAGCACCGCGACGACGGTCGCCCGGCCCCCGCCGCGCGGGTCCGGGAGGGCGCGCACCAGGTCGAGCACCTCCACCTGATGGCTGAGGTCGAGGTAGCTCGTGGGCTCGTCGAGGAGCACCACCGGGGTCTGCTGGGCGAGCACGAGGGCGAGCCACGCCCGCTGCCGCTGCCCGCCGGAGAGCGTGCCGGCCTCACGCTCGGCGAGCTCCACGAGGCCGGTGCGCTCGAGCGCCGAGGCGATCGCGGCGTCGTCGCCGGCGGCCCGGCCGCCCAGGAGCCCGCGGTGCGGGTGACGGCCGCGCGCCACGAGCTGCGCCACCGTCATGCCCTCGGGCGCCACGGGATGCTGGGGCAGCAGCGCCACGGTGCGGGCGTAGTCGCGCGCGGACACGCGGGCGGCGTCCCGGCCGAGCACCTCGATGCTCCCGGCGCGCGGGGCGAGCTGGCGGGTCAGGCCGCGCAGCAGCGTGGACTTGCCGCAGCCGTTGGCGCCGATGATCGCGGTGACGCGCCCGGCGGGCACGTCCAGGTCGAGGTCCTCGACGATCGGCGGTGCCGAGGCCGGGCCGTAGCCGAGCGTCAGGCCGCGCAGGCGGATCGCGACGTCGTCGGCGGCCCCGGCGCGCGGTGCGGCGGGGGACGGGACGGTGAGCGGGGGAGCGGTCATGCGGGGCGCACGCCTCCTGGGGTCCGGCCCTGGCGCAGCAGCAGCCAGAGCATGAGCGGGGCGCCGGCGGCGCCGGTGAGCACACCGGTGGGCAGGGCGGCGCCGGTGAGCAGGGGGACGGCCTCGCCGGCCACAAGGTCCGCGAGGAGCACGAGCGCGGCGCCCGTGAGCGCCGCCGCGGGCAGGGAGGGCAGGCCGCGGGTGAGCCCGCGCGCCACCGGGGTGGCCAGCAGCGCGACGAACGCCAGCGGCCCGACGACGGCGGTCGCCGCGGCGGCCAGCACCGCGCCGAGCCCCAGCGCCGCGGCCGAGGTGGGGCGCGGCCGGGCGCCGAGGGCGTGCGCGAGGTCCGGGCCGACGTCGGCGGGGGCCAGCCGCGCGTGGAGCACCCCCGCCAGCGGCAGGGCGACCACGAGCACGCCCGCGAGCAGCGCGATGCGGCCCCACGTGACGCCGTTGAGCGAGCCGGCGATCCAGACGGTGGCCGACTGCAGGTCGTGCTGGGCCAGCGAGAGCATGGCCCCGGCCACCACGGCCTGGCCCGCCGCCGCCACCGCGATGCCGGCCACCACGAACCGTTCGCCGCCCACCGAGCGGGCCGTGGCGAACACGGCGGCCACCGCCGCGAGGCCGCCGATCAGTGCCGTGGCGGCGCGCGTCAGGTCCGATGCGCCGCCGGTCTGCCCGGCGGTCGCCAGCATCCCCAGCACGACCGCCGCCGCGGCGCCCTGGGTGACGCCCAGGATGTCCGGCGAGGCCAGGGGGTTGCGCAGCGTGCGCCGGTAGAGCGCGCCGGCCGCGCCCAGGGCGGCGCCGGTGAGCACTGCGGCCACGGCGCGGGGCAGCTTCTCCTCCAGCACGATGAAGCTCGCTCCCGGGATCGTCTCCCCGCCCAGGATCCGCACGAGGTCCGGGACGGTCACCTGGTACGTGCCCCACACCACGCGCAGCAGGGCGAGGACCAGCACGGCCACGGCGAGGCCCGCGCAGGCCCCTCCGAGGCGGCGCCGGTCGGCGCGGCGCAGGCGGGCGACGACGTCGTCCGGGGCGGTGCGCTGGACGCTCATGCGGCCACCCCCGGGCGGCGCAGCAGCGCCAGCAGCACGGGCACGCCGAGCAGGACGGTGGTCACCCCGAGGTGGATCTCCCCGGGCGCCACGACGAGCCGCCCGGCGAGGTCCGCGAGGATCACGAGGACGGCGCCCCACAGGGCGCAGCCGACCATCAGGGCCCGCGTGCTCGGCGGTCGCAGACGGCGCAGCGCGTGGGGCACGAGCAGCCCCACGAACCCGACCGGCCCGGCCAGCGCCACCGCCGCGGCCGTGAGCAGCACGACCGCGCCCAGCAGCACCGCGCGCACCCGCTCCGGGCGCCCGCCCAGGCCGTGCGCGAGGTCGTCGCCGAGGGCGAGGGCGTCGAGCCCGGGGGCCACGGCGACGGCGGCGAGCAGCCCGACGGCGATCACGGGCGCCAGGGCGAGCGCCTCGCCGAGGTCGGCGCGGGCCACCGTGCCCACGGCCCAGAAGCGCAGTCGGTCCTGGACCGTGGGGGAGAGCACGAGCAGCGCCGTGGTGCCGGCGGTGGCGCCGGCGGTGATCGCGGCGCCGGCCAGCACGAGCGCCATGGGGGAGGGGGCGCCGGGCGTCCGGCCCCTCCGCGTGGCGGCCGCCGCCACCGCGTAGCCGAGCGCCGCCGCGACCAGCGTCCCGACGGCGGCCAGCGCCAGCACCCCGAACGTGGAGCCGGCGACGCCGAGCGCCATGCCCGCCGCCACGGCCAGCCCCGCGCCGGCGGAGAGCCCGAGCAGCCCCGGGTCACCGAGCGGGTTGCGGGTGGCCCCCTGCAGGGCCGCGCCGGCCACGGCCAGCGCCGCCCCCACCAGCGCCCCCGTCACCACGCGGGGCACGCGGGAGGCCACGGCCGCCGCCTCGATGCCCTCCGGCACGGGGTGTCCGGTGAGGACCGCGCCCAGGGTGTCGAGCGCCGTCGTCGCCGGCACGGTGCGCGCGCCGAGGGCGACGCCGGCCACGAGCGCCGCCAGCAGCAGCACCGCGGGCAGGGCGCCCATCAGCACACCCGCGCGGGCGCGGGCCGGGGAGGCCAGGGCCGTGGACGGCATGGGGAGGGATCAGCCCTGCGCGGTCTTCGCGGCCTCGGCGATCGGCGGGACAACCTTCTCGAGCGCGAACGGGATGGACAGCGGAGAGATCGCGGAGACGGAGAGGACCTCCTGCTCGTCCGTCTGCAGGACGAGGGCGCCGGCCTTCACCGCGGGGATCGAGCCCAGCAGGGGGTCGGACTCGATGGCCTCGCGGACCGAGTCCTGGGCGGCCCAGGAGACGAACACGTCCGACTCCAGCTCGTCCGCGCGCTCGGGCGACCACGTGAAGAAGAACGCCTGGTCCTCCGGGGAGTTCTCCGTCACCACCGGCGCCTGCTCCATGCCGAGCAGCTCGAGGAACTTCGGGCGGTTGTCCACGTCCGTGTAGATGCTGATCTGGTCCGCGGCGGCGGGGTCGATGGTGCCGTAGACGAAGGACGCGCCCTGGAGGCCCGCGTGCTTCTCGCCGGCGTCCTTGATCTGCTGCTCGAGGTCCGCGATGAGCTCCTCCGCCTCCTGCTCCTTGCCGAGCACGCGGCCGATGACCTCCGTGGACTGCTGCCACGAGGTGCCGTAGGCGGGGACGTCCTTCGGGTAGGCCACGGTGGGGGCGATCTTCGAGAGGCGGTCGTAGTCCTCCTGCGTGATGCCGGAGTAGACGGCGAGGATGACGTCCGGCTTCACGGCGGCGATCGCCTCGGCGTCGATGCCGGAGGCCTCGGACCACTGCACGGGCTTCTGGGCGCCCTCGGTCTCGGCGAGCTTCGCGTCGAACCAGTCGGTGGACTTCTCCGCGTTCCCGCCGAACTCCACGGCGGCCACGCCCACCGGCACCACCCCGAGGGCGAGGGCCACGTCCTGGTTCACCCAGGACACGGTGGCCACGCGGGCCGGGCGCTGCGGGATCTCGGTGGTGCCGTAGACGTGCTCGATGCTGCGCGGGAACGCGGCGTCCCCGCCCGCGGCGTCTGACGACGACGCACCGGCCGACGAGGACGAGGCCGAGCCTCCGGCCGGGCCGGTGGAGCACGCGGCGAGCAGGAGGGTGAGCCCGACTCCCCCGCTGGCGAGGAGGGAGCGGCGGGACAGGGGGGACGGTGCCATGGTGGTGGCCTTTCACGGTCGCGACGCGCGGGCGCCGGGCGGAGGGGGTCGGGTCTGCGGTCGGAGGATGCGTCGGCCCTGCCGGGCCGGTATTAGCAAACACCGACGTGAGGTAACTCTGGAAGATTAGGGCAACCTAACTCCCCTGTGCAATCCCGGTGAGGGGCGTCGTCGGGGGAGGTGGGCGGGATACGGTGGCCTGGTGAGCCAGAACCCCCTCCCCGCCCCGCGCGGCGACGCGCAGCGCGGCGCCGCCGACCACCACGACCGGGTCTCCGCGATGTTCGACGCCATCGCCGGCCGCTACAACCTGATGAACGCCGTCATGACATGGGGTCAGGAGCCGCGCCTGGTGCGCCGCACGGTGGCGCGGGCCAACATCCCCGCGCAGGCCCGCGTGCTCGACCTGGCCACCGGCACCGGGGACCTCGCGTTCGAGGTGCTCAAGCAGCACCCCGACGCGCAGGTGGTGGGCGCCGACATCGCCGCCGAGATGATGGAGGTCGGCCGTGCCCGCGCGGGCGGGGACCGCATCGAGTGGGTCGTCGCGGACGCCACGGACCTGCCGTTCGAGGCCGGCTCGTTCGACGCCGTGACCCACGGCTACCTGCTGCGCAACGTCGCGGACATCCCGGCGACCCTCGCCGAGCAGTTCCGTGTGCTGCGCCCGGGCGGCTGGGTCGCGGCCCTCGAGACGTCGCCGGCGCCGGACAACGTGCTCAAGCCCTTCTCCTCCTTCTACATCCACCGGGTGATGCCACAGCTGGCGAAGCTGATCGCCGACCGGCCGGAGGCCTACGCGTACCTGTCCTCCTCGACGAAGGCGTTCCACACGCCGGACGAGGTCGCGGACCTCTTCGCCGAGGCCGGCTTCGTGAACATCGGGCACGAGACCCACATGTTCGGCACCCTGGCCACGCACTGGGCCATGAAGCCGGTCGACTGACGCGGGCCACGCGGCGCGGCGTCAGCACAGGGCGGCCCCGGTGGCGCCGCCGGATGCGTCAGGGCTGTGACGAGTCACGCTGATGTCCGCAATCCGAGAAGACTCTGGGCCGACCCGGCTGATCCGCGTAGCATGGGGCTCCGTCGAGGGGGGATCCGCGCACCCCCCGGCCTCCGGTCGCCGCCCGTCCGCCATCCCCCGGAACGGCGTCGCCCCTCCGTCGCGAGGCGCTCGTCCCCCGCAGCCCGCGACGTCCGCGTGGGCACCGTGAACCGTCTCTTGAACGTAGAGGAACCTTGTGAGCCCCATCCAGAGCACCACCGGCCCGTCATCCATGGCGGAGCTGAAGAAGGTCCTGCCCGAGCTCTCGCACCCGGACGGCGCGCCGGTGCGGGTGCTCGTCGTGGACGACGAGCCGATGATCGCCGACCTGCTCTCCATGGGCTTCACCCTCTGCGGCTGGGAGGTGATCGTGGCCCACGACGGCGCGACCGCCGCCGAGCTGGGCACCGCCGGCCGTCCGGACCTGGCGATCCTGGACGTCATGCTGCCGGACATGGACGGCCTGGACGTCCTGGATCGCCTGCGCGCCCACTGGTCGGAGATGCCCGCCATGTTCCTCACCGCCAAGGACGCGACCGAGGACCGCGTGGCGGGCCTGGCCGCCGGCAGCGACGACTACGTGACCAAGCCCTTCTCCATGGAGGAGGTGCTCATCCGCGCGCACCGGCTCGTGCAGCGCTCCGGCGTGGTCTCGGGCGGCTCCGAGGTGCTCGTGGTCGGCGACCTGGTGATGAACACCCGCACCCACGAGGTGACCCGCGGCGGCGACGAGATCGAGCTGACGGCCACGCAGTACAACCTGCTGAAGTTCCTCATGGCCAACGTCCGCACGGTGCTCTCCAAGGAGCGCATCCTGCAGGACGTCTGGGGCTACGACTTCGGCGGCCGCGCGAACATCGTCGAGCTGTACATCTCCTACCTGCGGAAGAAGATCGACGCGGACCGGGATCCCATGATCCACACCATCCGCGGCGCCGGGTATGTCATCCGGCCTGCCTGAGACCGCCGCGGTCCCGTCGGGGCACGGCAGCACCCGCCGCAGGCGGCCCACGTCGCTGGCCCGACGCATCGGCGCCGGCGTCCTTCTGATCCTGATGGCCACCATCCTGGCCTACTCGTTCTACGCGGCCGGCATCACGAAGGCCCTGCTGACCGAATCCGCCTCCCGGGACGCCTCCGAAGCATGGATCCGCGCCTCGGAGCAGCTGACGGCCCCCTCGCCGGGCGGAGGGGGCGACGGCGGCCCGGGGCAGGGGGACCTCCGCGTGCCGGGCACCCTCGGCCAGCCCGAGGGCACGGTGGTCGCGCTCGTCCCGCTCTCCGGTCTGGAGGAGCATCAGCAGGACGCCCTCATCGGGCACCGGGTCGGTGACGCCGGGGAGTCCGTGCCGCTCACGGCGCGGGAGGCCCACGACCTTCTGCACGCCCTCCGGGACCGGCCGGGCGGGCCGATGCTGGACGCCGTCGTCGGCGACGTCTCCTATCGCGTCCAGGCCCAGACCCTGACCGCGCCGGGCCCCTGGGTGGCCGCGGACCAGGTGCTCGTGGTGGGGGCGCCGACGGGCGCCATGTCCGACGTCACACGGCAGGCGCTGCTCGCGGTCGCCGTCGGACTGTCCGTCACCGTCCTCACCACCGCGATCCTGGTGACCCTGTGGCTGCGTCGGGGACTGGCCCCGCTGCGCGAGGTCGCCGCCGTCGCCGAGCGGGTCGCCCAGGTGGACATGGCCCGCGCCGGGCTCGATCCGGAGGACTCACGCATGCCGCCTCGGCTCCTGCAGGGGCCGGACGAGGTGGCCGTCGTCGCCCAGGCGCTCGACCGGTTCACCGGCTCGGTCGAGGCGGCCCTGGAGCAGCGCCGCGTGCAGGAGCAGCAGATGCGCCGGTTCATGGCGGACGCCTCCCACGAGCTGCGCACGCCGCTCGCCTCGGTGCGCGGCTACGCCGAGATGATCGCGATGACGGAGGAGCTCTCCGCGACCGGCCGGCGGTCGCTCGACCGGGTGCTGTTCCAGGCCGACCGGATGGCCGCCCTCGTGGACGACATGCTCCTGCTCGAACGGCTCGAGTCCGTCTCGCGCGGCCGGGCCATGGGCCTGAAGCCCTCCGGGGAGGTGGCGCTGGCCGAACAGGTGGACCTGTCCGAGGTGGTCCTCGAGGGCGTGATGGACGCCCGCGCGGCGTGGCCGGACCACACATGGGTGGTGGACCTGCCCGAGGGGGCGGAGCCGGGCACCCAGCGGTCCGTCACCGGCGACCGGTCGCAGCTGGCCCGCGTGGTCGGCAACCTGCTCTCCAACGCGGCCAAGCACACCCCCGTCGGGACCACCGTCACGGCCTCCGTGCGGGAGGACCGGCCCCGGCCCGGCCTCATGCTCGTCAGCGTCCACGACGACGGCGGCGGCATCCCGGCCGACCGACACGCCACCCTCTTCCACCGCTTCGTCCGCGGCCCCGGGAAGGGCCGGACGAGCGCCTCGGGCACGGAGCCGTCCACGGGTCTGGGTCTGGCCATCGTGCGCTCGATCGCGCGCAGCCATGGCGGGGACGTGACCGTGGCGTCCGAGGGCGGGTGGACGCGTTTCGACGTCGTCGTGCCCTGCACCCCGGGGCGCGCCGGGCCGGGGGCTGCGGGCTCCTGCTGCGGCTCCGCCCGGGCCGGCCCTGACCCCGGGACGGCAACCGTTGACGTATCCCCACCCCCCCTGTGCGTACGGTGCCTGTGTATGACCGAAAGGGTCGTCCGGGACTTCCGGCCGATCCACCCCGACGCCGGTCGGCGCAGGCCGCCGGTGAGAGGAGCACGATCATGACTGACATCCGCCGCACCGCCACCGCCCTGACCCTCGGCGCCGCCGTCGTCACCGGCCTCGGTGCCCCCGCCGCCGTCGCGCAGACCACGGCCCCGGCCACCGAGACCGCCACCACGGCACCGGCCTCCGAGTCGCCCGCCCCCCAGGAGGAGGAGAAGGACGACAACGGCAACTGGGGCCTGTGGGGCCTGGCCGGCCTGCTGGGCCTGGCGGGCCTGGCCGGTCGCCGCAAGCGTGAGGTGCACGCCGAGCCCGTGCGCCGCGACCACCACGTGGCCGGCGCGCACCGTGACCACGACGTGCACCGCGTGGACGACCGCGCCGGCGACGTGCGCACCGAGGGCGACGCCACCCGCCGCCCGGGCACCGGCGACGGCCGCTGACCCGACCCCGGCCGCCCCGAGCGGCCCGTGACCGCGACCCCCGTCCCTGAGGCGGGGGTCGCGGCGCGTCCGGGGCGGGTCTCGAATGCGCCCGTCAGTCCGCGGTGTCCCCGGCGGAGGGCGCGGCGCGCAGCACCGCGTCCGTGAGGCGGTCCAGAGCCGCGGTCCCGGCCGTCCAACGCTGCCAGTGCAGGTGCACGTCGACCGCGCCGAGGGCCGGGATCGGCTCGAGATCGGGGTGGCGGCCCTCGAGCACGCCCGGCGGGATCTGCACCGAAGGGAGCATGCCCCAGCCCAGCCCGAGCTCCACCGCCCGCAGATACGCGTGCACGGACGGCACGAGGTGGGTCGGCGGGTCGGTCACGGGCCGGCCGCGGGTGACGCGGCGCAGCACCGTGTGCTGCAGGCCGTCGCGGGGGCCGTAGTCCACGATCGGCAGCGTGCCGAAGTCGACCCGGCCCCGCGCGTCGCGGTGCAGCTCCAGCAGGAAGGACGCGCACACCGCGTGATAGCGCATCGTGCCCAGCGGGGTGGAGGTGCACCCGGCCACGGGCGTGGGGTCGTCCGTCACGGCCGCCACGACCGCGCCGTCCCGCAGCAGGACGGCGGTGTGCTCCTGGTCCTCGGACTGCATCTGCAGGACGACGTCGTCCCACGTCGCCGCCTCGCGCAGCACGGGCTCCCACCACGTGTCGAGGGAGTCCGCGTTGAGGGCCACGCGCAGCGGCACGCGGCCGCCGTCACCGCGTCCGAGCGCGGCGAGCGTCTCGTCCTCGAGCGCGAGGGTCTGCCGGGCGAGACGGAGCATGCGCTCTCCGGCCGCGGTCGGCCGGACGGGGACGGTGCGGGCCAGGAGCACCTGGCCCACCTGCCGCTCGAGGGCCTTGATCCGCTGCGAGAAGGCCGAGCCGGAGATCCGCAGGGAGTCCGCGGCGGCGTCGAAGGTGCCGTGGTCGACGGCCGCGACGAGGGCGCGCAGGTGGTCGGAGTTCATGCGGTCCAGGGTAGGGGTGGCCATGAAGGATGTCTTCAGATCCTGAAGAAGATCGCGATGGCACGGACGTGGGACGGCTCCTATCCTCGCTCGGTGACCATCTTCGCCACCGGATTCCTGACCTACCTCGCCCTCATCGTCGCCATCGGCGCGCAGACCCTGTTCCTGCTGCGCCAGATCGTCCGACGCGACCGCGTGTGGACCGTCCTGACCGTGTGCTTCGTGGCCGATGTGGCGCTGCTCGTGCTCGGCGCCGGCGGCGTGGGCGTGGTGGCCGAGCGCTGGCCGTGGCTCGTGCCCGCGCTGACCGTGGCCGGCGTGGTCTACCTCCTCGGGTTCGCTGCGGGCGCGCTGCGCTCCGCCTGGCGCGGGGACCGGACCCTCACCACCGCGGCCGCGGACGTCGAGGGGACCGGGCACGGCCCCGACCGCATCGACCTCGCGGTCCTCACCGGTGAGCTGCCGCTGATCGACCCGGCGACCGGCCGCCTGGCCGAGCGCGAGCCGGCCGGGGCCGGCGTCGGGCATCACGACGACGGCGCGCCCGGCTTCGGCGCCCCCTCAGGCGGCGGGTCGGTGACGGTGCGGCAGCGCGTGCAGCCGCGCCGCGTGGCGCTGGACCGCCCGCAGACGCCGCTGCCGCGGATCATCCTGCTGGCGCTGTCCGTCTCCCTGGTGAACCCGCACGCCATCCTCGACACCGTGGTCATGATGGGCACCTTCGCGCAGACGTTCGGGGCGGCGAAGTGGGCGTACGTGGGCGGTGCGGTGGCGGCCTCGCTCGTGTGGTTCACCGCGCTCGGCTGGGGCGGCACGAAGCTCGCCCCGTCCATGGACTCGGCGCGGACGTGGCGGATCGTGGACGCCGTGGTGGGCGTGCTCATGCTGGGAATCGCCGTGAAGGTGGGGCTCACGCTCCTCTGAGCCGCGCGGGGAGGATGATGGGGGCATGAGTCCTTCCCCCTCCGACTCCGCCCGCACCCCGACCGTCGCGGCCGGGGAGGTCATCCGCGTCTCCGCCGTCGTGCTGGCCCGCCCGGACCGCCGCGTGCTGACCGTCCGCAAGGCCGGCACCGCCATGTTCATGTTCCCCGGCGGCAAGCACCTGCCGGGCGAGGACCCCGTGGACACCGCCGTCCGCGAGGTGGCCGAGGAGACCGGGCTTCGCCTGCGCCCGGACGAGCTGACCCGCCTGGGCGCGTGGGACACCGCCGCCGCCAACGAGCCCGGCGCCGCCCTGCACTCGGAGGTGTTCGCGCTGTGGCGGCCCGTCGCCCGGCACGAGGTCCCCGAGCCGACGGACGAGATCGTCGAGCTGCACTGGATGGACCCCGCCGCCCCGGACGCCCCCGCCGGGACGGGCGTGGCGCCGCTGCTGCGCCCGGTGCTGGCCCACGTGGCGGCGCACCCGGTGTTCTGAGCCCCGCGTCCAGCGCGCTGACTACGCTGGGCCGGTGAGATCCCTGCTGCGCATCCTGCGCTTCGCGCCCCAGCTCCACCGCCTCTACCTCGGCATCGCCGTCAGCTCCGTGCTGGCCGCGGTGCTGGCCCTGGCCACCCCGTTCCTGATCGGTGCGGCCACGGACCGGATCGTCGCCGCCGTCGCGGGGGAGACCGACGTGGCCGAGGCCGTCACCGCGGTGACCTGGCTGGCGGTCGCGTTCCTCGCCGTCGAGGTGGCGACCACCCTGGTGGTGAGCGTGGGCGGCTACTGGGGCGACGTAATGGCCGCGCGCATGCGCACCATTCTCTCCACGCGGTACTTCGAGCAGCTGCTGCACCTGCCCCAGCGGTACTTCGACACCGCGATCACCGGGCGGGTCGTCAACCGGTTGAACCGCACCATCAACGAGCTCACCCAGTTCCTGCAGTTCTTCGCGAACAACGCGTTCACCATGCTCATCACCACCGCCGCGGTGCTCGTGATCACCGCGTTCTACTGGTGGCCGCTGGCGATCCTGCTGGCCGTCGTCTTCCCCGTGTACATGTGGCTCACCGCCCGCACCTCCGCGAAGTGGCAGGTGTGGGAGGGGGAGAAGAACACGGAGGTGGACATCGCCTCGGGGCGGTTCGCCGAGGTGGTCTCTCAGATGTCCGTGGTGCGGGCCTACAACCGGCAGGACCACGAGCTCACCGGGTTCCGCGACCGGTTCCTGCGGACCGTGGGGATCACCCGGCAGCAGTCCCGGTTCTGGCACGGCATGGACGCCGGGCGGCGGCTCGCCCTGAACGTGGCCTTCGGCGCGATGTACCTGATCGTGTTCGTCCGCACCGCGCAGGGCCTGTTCTCCGTGGGTGACATGGTGATCCTCCTGCAGCTGATGAACATGGCCCGGCAGCCGATCTTCTCCATGAGCTTCCTCGTGGACTCCGCCCAGCGCGCCGTCGCCGGGTCGAAGGACTACTTCGAGGTGCTCGCCGAGGAGCGCGAGCGGGCCGGCGGGGCGGCGCTCGCGGTGGTGGGTGCGGAGGAGCCGCGCGTGCCGGCGGAGCCGCGGGCCGACGTCGTGCCGGGTGCGCCGGACGTCCCCGCGGACGTGCCGGCCGTGTGCTTCGACGAGGTCTCCTTCGCCTACGACGCCGACGCCTCCCGCCCCGTGCTGGACCGCGTGTCCTTCGACATCCCGCAGGGTGCCAGGGTGGCGCTCGTGGGCGAGTCGGGCGGCGGGAAGTCGACCATCGCGCACCTGCTGCTGGGCCTGTACCCGGTGACGAGCGGACGCATCGAGGTGTTCGGACAGGACGTCGCCGGGCTGGACCTGGCCGCGCTGCGCGGGCGGATCGCCACCGTGTTCCAGGAGCCAAGCCTGTTCTCCGGGACGGTGCGCGAGAACATCGCCTACGCGGACGCCGACGCCTCCGACGAACGCGTCCGGGCCGCCGCGCAGGCCGCGTACGCGCACCGGTTCGTGGCGGCGTTCGACGACGGCTACGACCAGGTGATCGGCGAGCGCGGGCTACGGCTGTCCGGCGGGCAGAAGCAGCGGATCGCGGTGGCGCGGGCCGTGCTCAAGGACGCGCCGATCCTCGTGCTGGACGAGGCCACCTCCGCGCTGGACACGAAGTCCGAACGGCTCGTGCAGGCGGCCCTCGAGGAGCTGATGGTGGGGCGGTCGAGCCTGATCGTGGCGCACCGGCTCAGCACGATCGCGTCCGTCGACCGGATCGTCACGCTGCGCGGCGGGCAGGTGCAGGAGATCGGGACCCCGGCCGAGCTGGCCGAGTCAGGCGGGATCTATGCGCAGCTGCTCGAGCTGCAGAGGGCCGGCACCCAGGAGGCCCGGAAGATGCTGAAGGAGTACGGGCTGAGCGGATGATCCCGGAATCTTCTGCGGATCCGACCCTTCTGGGCGCTCCGCGGAGGCCCAGAAGGGTCAGATGCGCAACGGACTCCCCGCGCGCGGCAGGACGCCCACGACGACGTCGCCCCGACGTCTCCGCAGGGCCTGTGGACAACCGGGCCCGCCGGCGTCGGGAGCGAGCAGGATCGGGGCCATGCGCGTGCCCGGACCCTTCCCCGCCCACCTCCAGGACGCCCCGTTCACGCGGGCGCAGGCGCTGGTCGCCGGGGTGTCGGGGTCGCGGCTGCGCAGCCGGGACGTCGAACGCGTCACGCACGGCCACTACCGCTGGATCGGCCCCGTCACCGGGGCGACGCCGCCCGCACGTCCCCTCGCCACCGAGCTGTCCCGGCTGCAGGACCTGGCGGCGATGCGTCCCGACGTCGTGGTGACCGGCGAGTCCGTGGCCCGGCTGCTGGGCTGGCCCCTCCCGGACGACGTGAAGGCCCGGGTGCGCCCCACCGTCCTGCGGTCCCGCACCCGCCGGGTGCTGCGGGAGCCCGGCGTGCGCACCCGGCTCGTGGACCTGGACCGCGTCATCGTGCGGCGGGACCGGCTGCATGGGCTGCGCTGGACCTCTCACGCCGACACCTGGTTCCATCTGGCCACCGTCCTGGACCGGGACGCGCTCGTGGCGGTGGGGGATCGGCTGGCACGGGAGGACGAGCGGCGGGGGAAGGTCGCGCTGGCCACCCGCCGCGAGCTCGGTGCCGCGCTCGAGCGGCACACGGGCGAGGCCGGGATCGTGCGGGCGCGGGAGGCGCTGGCGCTCGTGCGCACCGGGTCCGACTCCCCGGCCGAGACCGAGCTGCGCCTGGCCCTGATGGCCGCGGGGCTGCCCGAGCCGGACCTGCAGATCGAGCTCTGGGACCCGGACTACTCGCTGTGGCACCCCGCCAGCGCGGACCTCGGCTACCGGCGGTGGCGGATCGCGATCCACTACGAGGGCAAGACCCACGACGGCGCCGCGCAGGTCGGCAAGGACACCCGCCGGGACGCGGTGTTCCTGCGTCAGGGCTGGCTCAACATCCGGGTGGCGGGGACGGACCGGTGGCGGGGATTCGTCGAGACGGCGGGGCTGGTGCGGGCCGCGATCGCGGAGCGTGGCGGTCTCGACGCCGGTGGCGCGGAGGATCGTCTGCGGAACTGACCCTTCTGGGGCGGGAGCGGACGTCCAGAAGGGTCAGGGGCGCAGAAGATTCCGGAAGGCCGACGACGGCGCCGCGTCACGCGACGACGCACCGCGGTCGCGCTCCTACCATGACGGGATGACCGCACCGGATCCCGCCCCCACCGACGCCCGCCGCGCGGAAGACCGCTCCGCGCGCATCGCCGTCACCGTCTTCCCGCTGCTGGTGCTCGCCGCCGCGCTCGTGGGCTTCCTCGCCCCGACCGCCGCGAAGACGCTGCTGCCCCAGGTGAACCTGTTCCTCGGGATCATCATGTTCGGCATGGGCCTGACGCTGACCCTTCCGGACTTCGGCCTCGTCGCCCGCCGGCCGCTGCCCGTGCTGCTGGGCGTGGTGGCGCAGTACGCGATCATGCCGCTGCTGGGGCTCGGCGTCGCCGTCGTGCTCCAGCTGCCGCCCGAGCTCGCGGCGGGCGTGATCCTCGTGGGCTCGACCCCGGGCGGCACGTCCTCGAACGTGGTCAGCTATCTCGCCCGCGCCGACACAGCCCTCTCCGTGGCCATGACCTCCGTGTCCACGCTCCTGGCTCCGCTACTCACGCCGCTGCTCACCCTGTGGCTGGCCGGCCAGTACATGGCCGTCGACGGCGGCGCCATGGCCAAGTCCATCGTGAACATCGTGCTCCTGCCGGTCCTGGGCGGACTCGTCGTGCGCCTGCTGCTGCGCCGCGTCGTCGACCGCGTGCTGCCCGCCCTGCCGTGGGTCTCGGTGGTGTTCATCGCGCTGGTGGTGGCCGCCGTCGTCGGCAACAGCGCCTCCCGCGTGCTGTCGGCGGGCCTGCTGGTGTTCGCAGCGGTGGTGCTGCACAACGGGCTCGGCTACCTGCTCGGCTACGGCGCGGCGAAGCTGTTCCGGCTGCCCACGCCCGTGGCGCGCACGGTCTCGATCGAGGTCGGCATGCAGAACTCGGGCCTCGCTGCGGGCCTCGCGGCGCAGTACATCTCGCCGGCGGCGGCCCTGCCGGGCGCCGTGTTCTCGATCTGGCACAACCTCTCCGGGGCCGTGCTCGCCATGGCCTACCGCCGTGCGGACGGCCGCAGGGCCGCGCAGGAGTGAGGGCCGCGGCGCAGGTCAGCCCTGCGCGGGCGGCTCGTTGATTTGGAACGTGGCCCCGGCGGGGTCCTGCACGGTGGTGACGCGGCCGAACGGGGAGTCCTGGGGGCCGTCCAGGACCGTGCCGCCGTGCTCGCGGATCACCTCGAGCGCGCGGTCCGTGTCCGCGACGGCGATGTACATGCGCCAGTACCCCACCGCGTTCGGCGGCAGCCAGGCCCGCGCGTCGCACAGGCCCGCGGTCGCGCGGTCGAACGGGTGGTTCGTCGCGTAGCGGGGGCCGTCGTGGGCCGCGTCCTCGGCGTCGGCCGCGGTCTGCGTGTCCTCCGGGGCGCCGTCGTCCCCCAGCGGGGTGGGCTGCCAGCCGGCCACGGCGCGGTAGAACTCGGCGGACTCGTCGAAGCGGGTCGTCATGAGCTCGAATCACACGGAGGTGCCGGGGGTGAGCGGCAGGTCATGGCCGGCCAAGGTGCCGGACTGCCAGAAGCCCACCACCTCGTGGCCCGGGCCCTCGGCCATGGCCATCACACCGAGGTCGCCGACGGGCATGGCGTCCACGAGCACGGCGCCGCCGTTCTCCCGCACGGCGGTGAGGGTGGCGTCCATGTCCTGTGTGCGCAGGTACACGGTCCACGCGGCGGGCGGGGCGTCCTCGCCGGTCATCTGCGAGAGCTGGTCGGCGTCCATGGCGCCGCCCACGGAGGCGCCGTCCTTGGTGATCATGCGGTAGTGGCCGAACTCCTCGCCGGAGTCGGTGAAGGACCAGCCGAAGAGGGCCTCGTAGAAGGCCTGCTGGCGGGCGAAGTCGGGGGCGGTGTAGTCGATCCAGGCGGGGGAGCCGGCGGGGGCGGCAGGGGCAGCGAGGAGGGTCTCGCTCATGCGGCTCAGCGTAGGGCGCGCCCGGGACCCCGTCACGAGGTCTCGGGCGCGTCGCCGGGGCCGCGGACCGGCGCCGAGCTGTGGGGCGCGGCTCGCACGCACCGCGCCCCGCCTGCTCACACCTCGGTGGAGGTGGCGGTGTCCAGGTTGCCGGTGGGCTCGTCCCCGAACACGACGCCCGGTCGGGTGAGCAGGGCGCGGGCGACGGCGACGCGCTGCTGCTGACCGCCCGAGAGCTCGTGCGGGCGGTGGCGCAGGCGGGTCAGGGCGGTGTCGTCCAGTCCTGTGATCTCCGTGCCGCCGATCCTCACGGAGCCCGAGGTCCGCGCGTCCAGCCCGGCCAGGCAGTGCAGGAGCGTCGACTTGCCCGACCCCGAGGGCCCCATGATCGCGGTGAACGCGCCCGAGGCGAAGTCCACGTCCACCCCGCGCAGGGCGTGCACCTGCGCGTCACCGCGCCCGTAGGCGCGGGTGAGGCCGCGGGCGCAGACGGCGGGCGCCGTCGTCGTGGTGGCGGACGACGACGGCGTGCCCGGCCCCGGCGCGACGGGGCCGGGGGTCGTGGGGGAGAAGGGGTGTGCGGGGGAAGAGGTGTCCATGGCGGCCACTCTCCCGCGCGGACCCGGCGGGGCGGATCGGAGGAGGGGACCACCTCCGCGGGCGGCGGGTCATGCCCGGGGATGAGGCGGGCCGGCGAGGCGTGGACCCGAGGGCGTCAGGTCCCCGCCGCCGGGCGGTGCGGGGTGGAGTGGGATGATGGGGACATGAGAGCCGACGCCCGCGCCAACCGCCAGGACCTGCTGGCGGCCGCCGGCCGTCTCATCGCCACCCAGGGGGCGGCGATGTCCCTGCGCGGGGTGGCGCAGGAGGCCGGGATCGGCGTGGGGACGCTGTACCGGCACTTCCCCACGCGTCGGGATCTGCTGGACGCCGTGCTCGAGGACGTCGTGGCCCGCACCGGGGGGATCCTGCAGGCCTTCCTCGACGGGGTGGGCGGGGACGGGCACGGCGGTGGGACCGAGGCGCGGTGGCGGAGGCTCGCGGAGGACCTGGGGGCCGTGAACCTGGCCTCGCTCGCGGCGGCCCGGGACGACTTCGACCCCGCCGACCGGCCGCCCGAGGCCCTCATCGCCGAGGCCGAGCGTGTGATCCTCGAGCTCGCGGACCAGGTGGTGGCCGAGGCGCGGCGGGCCGGGCTCGTGGGCCCGGACGTGACCGGGGCGGACTACCTGTTCGGCCTGCTCATGGTCACCCGGTCGCCGGAGTGCGCGCTGCTGGGCCACGGCCCGGACCAGCGGGGCTGGCTGCTGGACACGTACCTGCGCGGCCTGCGGCCCTGAGGGCGCGGCCGGGTCAGTCGCCCGGGGCGTCGTCCTCCAGGACGGGGCGGGCGGTGGCCCACGCGACGGCGCCGGCGAGCAGGCCGGCGCCCGCGGTGAGCGCCAGGCGGAGCAGCCCCTCGACCCCCGTGAACAGGCTCAGGCCCAGCATCACGACGGCGGCCGTCACCAGCGCCACGAAGAAGGCCACGCATTCACTGTCCCGCTGCGCCTGCTCGGCGGCTGGGTCGGAGGCGCGGGACGTCGTCGGGGTGGGGTGGTCCAGGATGCTGCCGGTCATGGTGCCTCTCCTCCAGTGCGCGTCGGGCCGGGGCGGCCATCGGCGCGTGCACCCCGGCGGCGGACCCGCTGCGGGGCCTGCGTCCAGCATCGCGGAGGGGGTGGGCGCACCGGCAGGGCCATGAGGATGAACCTCGGGGCGTCCGACTCATACCCAGGTATGACCTGTGATTGTGCTGGCAGGCGCCTGGGGAGTGGCTCAGGGAAGGGCCCCGCCGCCCCGGCCGACCGCCCCGGCCGACCGCCGAGGCCGGCCGTTGAGGCCCGCAGACACGCCGCTACGACGACGGCGTAGCGGCGTGTCTGCGGGCCTCGACGAGGGGTGGGGCAGGAGCGGGGCAGGGATGGAGCCGGAGCGGGCCGGGGAGGGGCGCCGGGTCAGAACTGCACGAGGCCCGCGCGGTGGGCGATGAGCACGGCCTGCACCCGGTCGCGGGCGCCGAGCTTGGCCAGCACCCGGCCGACGTGCGTCTTCACCGTGGCCTCGGAGAGCACGAGCTCGGCGGCGATCTCCAGATTCGCGGCGCCCTGCGCCATGAGCACCAGCACCTCGCGCTCGCGCGGGGTCAGCGACGCCACGGCCGCCTGCTGCTCCTCGCACTCCGCGCTGCGGACCTGGTCCGAGCGCAGGCGCGGGGCCATGTGCGTCAGGAGCCGGCGCGTCGTGGACGGGGCGATCACGGCGTCGCCCCGGTGCACCGTGCGGATCGCGGCGAGCAGCTCCTCGGGCGGGGCGTCCTTGAGCAGGAAGCCGCTGGCGCCCGCCTCGATCGCGTCGAACGCGTACTCGTCCAGGTCGAAGGTGGTCAGCACCACGACGCGCGGTGCGTCCGGCCGGCGCAGCAGCGCGCGGGTGGCCTCGATGCCGTCCATCTCCGGCATGCGCACGTCCATCAGCACGACGTCGGCGCCCGCCACGGACACCGACGCCACCGCCTCGCGCCCGCTGCCCGCCTCCGCCACGACCGTCAGGTCCGGCTGCGAGTCCACGAGCATGGCCAGCCCGGAGCGGATCAGCGCCTGGTCGTCCACCAGGGCCACGCGGACGGGGGCGGTCTCCTCGGAGCTCATGGGGTCATCCTCTCAAGTCGGGCGGGGTGAGCGGGCGAGACAGGGGCGGCCACCCCTCACACCGCCGAGTACGGCAGGTGGGCGGACACGCGGTACCCGGTCCCGACGCGCGGCCCCGTCTCGAGCGTCCCGCCGAACAGGGCCGTCCGCTCGGCGGCCCCCCGCAGACCCTGGCCGCTGCCCCGGGTGGCGGGGTCGGCGGCGGCGCCGCGGCCGTCGTCGTCGATCTGCAGGTCCAGGCCGCGCGCCGTCCAGGCGAGCGTGACGAACGCATCCGCGTCCGGCCCGCCGTGGCGCAGCGTGTTGGTGAGCGCCTCCTGCACGATCCGGTACGCGGCCAGCTCACCGCCCGCCGGCAGCGCACGGCGGGGCGTGTCGGTCTCCAGCAGGGACACCTCGAGTCCGGACAGCCGCATCGTCTCCACGAGCGCGGGCAGGTCCGCGAGCCGCGGCTGGGGTCGGCGGCCCGGGGGTAGGCGGGTGCCGCGGCCGTCGGGGGAGGCGACGACGTCGGGACGCGTCCCGGCGGGGTCCGCGCGGTCCGGTGCGGGGTCCGCAGGCCGTGCGGGTGCGTCCTCGGAGGCGGGCCGCCGGGTGTCGTCGTCCGTCACGCCGGGCACCCCGGCCACGGTCTCGCCGGTCTCGCGGAGCACGCCGAGCAGCTGGCGCATGTCCGCGAGCGCGGAGCGGCCGGTCTGGCCGATGGTCTCGAGCGCGGTGACCGCGAGCGCGGGCTTGGCGGCGGCGGCGTACCGGGCGCCGTCGGCCTGGGAGATGACCACCTGCAGGGAGTGGGCGACGATGTCGTGCATCTCCCGGGCGATGTGGCTGCGCTCGTCGGCGGCGGCGAGCTCGCGCTCCTGCCGGGACTGCACCTCGAGGCGGTGGGCGCGGTCCTCGAGGGCGCGCACGGCGAGGCGGCGGTTGCGCACGACGTCGCCGAACGCCCACGCGGTGAGCACCGTGAGCCCGCAGCCGATCGCCATGATGACCATGGCCAGCGGCTCCGCGGGGGAGCGGACGATGAGGCCGTCGGGGGTGACGAACTGCGCCGGGAACAGCCACACCTTCACCCCGTTGGCCACGCCGCCGACCAGCCCCAGGAGGAGCCCGGCCACGGAGACGCTCCGGGGCGCGTTCGCAGCGAGGTTGTAGACGGTGAGCGGCACCATCAG
Organism: Micrococcus sp. HOU01; assembly: GCF_035609305.1. Classification (NCBI taxonomy): domain Bacteria; kingdom Bacillati; phylum Actinomycetota; class Actinomycetes; order Micrococcales; family Micrococcaceae; genus Micrococcus; species Micrococcus sp. HOU01. Next base: position 362,700 of record NZ_CP141211.1, read on the forward strand.
CAGGGACAGGCTGAACTCGGGCCCGGCGAGCAGGTGCAGGACGGCCGCGGCCGTCACGACGGCGGCCGAGGCCACCGGGCGCACCCGGCGCACGGCCCACGGCAGGACCATGCCGGCCCCGGCCAGGAGGGAGACGGCCGTCTGCCGGCCCTGGGGGTCCGGGGCGACCATCGGTCCGAGCGCGATCCACGGGAGCGCCACGAGCACGGTGAACAGGGCCGCGGCGGCCATCACGTCCGTGCGCACGGGGTGCAGGCGCGTCCACTGGTCGAGGCGGCGCAGGGGGTTCACGCGGGCAAGCCTAGGCCGCGGGCCGAGGGGCCGGCGTCAGCCCGCGGGATGATCCGGGGCGGTCCTCAGGGCGCGAGGGAGGCGAGGACGTCGGCGGCCGGCGCCTCCCGGACCCGGTGCGCCTCGGTGCCGGCCCACAGGTGGACGCGCTCGAGGTCGCCGGCGGCCGCGGCGGCGGCGCGCAGCCCCTTCGTCAGGACGTTGACCTCGGGGTACGCGGCGGGGGCGTCCGGGTGCTCCGCCATGAACGCGGTGGCCAGCGATCGCGCCCACCGCCCCGTGTAGGCGCGGGTCAGGGCGGTACGGGCCCGGCCGTCGTCGGCGGAGAAGCGTGTCCCGGCCGCACACGCCGCGACGGCGGCCCGGTGCGCCGCCGAGGTGCCCGCCTCCGGGGTGAGGAGGAACGCGGTGCCGGCCGCGACGGCGTCCGCGCCGGCGGTGAGCAGGGCGCGCACGTCCTCGGCGGTGCCCACGCCGCCGGCGGCCACCACGGGCGCGGCGCTCGCGGCCCCCGTCCCGACGACGTCGCGCACCGCCGCCAGCACCGTCGGCAGCTCGGCGCGGGTCGGCTCCGCAGCCGGGTCCGACGTGCCCCGGTGCCCACCGGCGCGGTGGCCCTGGACCACGAGGAACGCGGCCCCGTGGTCGAGGGCGGCCCGCGCCTCGGTCGCGTCCGTCACGGTGGCCCCGGCCGGGACGCCCGCGGTGGCCAGCCGGGCGAACGCGTCCGCGGCCGGCAGGCCGAACGTGAAGGAGACCAGCGGCCACGCCTGCTCCTCGGCGGCGGTGAGCAGGGCGTCGAAGTCGGCCCGTTCGGCGTCCGGGTCCGGGACGACGTCCGCGGCGGTGGGCAGGCCGGCGGCGCCGTCGGCCGTCAGGCCCGCCCGGTACGCGGCGACGGCCGCCGTCCGCGCCGACCGTGCGGCCGCGGTGCGTGCGGCGGCGGGGATCGCCGTGTTCACCGCGTCCGGGACGAACAGGTTCACGCCCCAGCGGTCCGGCCCCTCCGCGCCCAGCAGCGCGCGCAGCGCGTCCACCTGCGCGCGCATCTGCACGGCCGTCCGCATGCCGCCGGCGAGGAACCCGCCGCCGCCGGCGCCCACGACGGCGGCCACCAGCTCCGGGGTCGAGGGGCCGCCGGCCATCGGGGCCACCGCCACGGGCACGGGCGGGATCAGGCGGGCGCGGGTGACGTCGTCGTGGGATGGCTGCGTCATGACCCCCAGCGTAGGGGGAGGGCCCGGACCCGCCCCGCGCCTACAGTGGGGCGGGGTACACGAGGAGAGGGAGGTGCGTCGTGGAGGTGCTGCTCGCGCTCTCGCCCATCCTGCTCACCCTCGTGCTGCTGCTCACCCGGCTGCCCGCGTGGGTGGCCCCGGCGGCCGGGACGGCCGTGGCCGTGCTGCTGGCCCTCACGGCCTTCGGCGTGGCCCCGGGCGACCTGGGCGGCGCGATCGGCGCCGGCGTGCCCACGCTGCTCGAGATCCTGGCGATCATCGCCGGCGGCATCACCCTGTCCCGCGTCATGGAGTACTCGGGCGGGCACGCGCGCCTGGCCGCGTGGCTCTCGGCGGGCAACGGCCCGACGATCGCGACCGCGCTGCTCATGGTGCACGGCGTCATCCCGTTCCTCGAGACCGTGACCGGGTTCGGCGTCTCCCTGATCGTGGGCGTGCCGCTGCTGCTGGGTCTGGGCTACACGGCGTTCCGGTCCGCGCTGATCTCCATCCTCGCGCTCACGATCGGGCCGTGGGGGTCCATGGCGCCGGGCACGCTCATGGGCGCCCGCCTGTTCGGCCTGGACTTCCGGGAGATCGGGGTCACCGCGGCGGTGTTCAACCTGCCGGCCTGCCTGGTGGCGGGCGTGGCCACGGTGCTGCTGCTGCGCGGGGCGCGCGGCATGCGAGTCGACGCCGGCCCGGCCCGGACACTGCCCTGGCTCGGCGTCGCCGTGCTCTCCGGGGTCGCCCAGTGGGCGCTGATCCTGGGGGCGAACCTCGTGGTCGGCACCGCGCCGGCGGGCGCCGTCGCCACGTTCGTGCTCACCGTGGCCTGGCTCCTCGTGATCCGCGGCGGCCGGCTGCTGCCCGGGCCGGGGCGGGACGTGGTGCCGTACCTGACGCTCATGGCCGGCACCGTGCTGGGCACCACCGTGAAGGGCGCGTTCGGACTCGAGGGGGCGGCGGCCCTCGTGGGGACGCCGGCGCTGTGGGCGTTCGTGGCGGTGGGCGTGGGCGTGCAGCTGCTCCACCTCGACGCCGCCGCCCGCCGCCGCGTCCCCCGCGAGGCCGGGAAGCTGTGGGTGGGCACCGCCATCCCCAACGCGCTCTACGTGGCGTTCGGGCTCATCCTCTCCGCCGGCGGGGTCTCGCAGGCGCTCGCGGGCGCGCTCAGCGGGATGGGGGAGTCCTACCTGGTGGCGATGCCGTTCCTCGGCGCGTTCGCCGGCTTCATCACGGCCTCGAACACCGGGGCCATGGCCCTGATCGGCCCCCTGCAGATGGACACGGGCGCCGCCCTGGGCGTCCCCCCGCCCTGGTCCAACGGCCTGCACAACGCGGCCGCCGGCTGGGGCATCGTCGCCGGGCCCGCCCGCATCCAGGTGGCCCACGGCATGGCCGCGGGGGCGCAGTCGCCGCACATGCCCGGCTGGGCCGTGACGCGGCGGAACCTGTTCGTGGTGCTGCTGCCGGCCATGCTCGCCGGGATCCTCGGCATGGCCGTGATGGGCTGGTTCCTGCTGCCGCGGTGACGCGCGGGGGGTGGAGCGGGGCCCGGGTGGGGCGGCCCGGTTCCTTGGGCGGAAGCGGCAGGCCAGAGCGTTCCGTGGGCAGAAGTGCCCTCTCTTCTGCCCACGGAGGCGACGGGGTTGTGGGTTCTGCCCACGGAGGCGCCGGGGTTGTGGGTTCTGCCCACGGAGGCGACGGGGTTGTGGGTTCTGCCCACGGAGGCGCCGGGACTGCGGTGGCCGGCCGGGCGCGGGAGCCGGCCCGGTCCGCCCCGAGGCGGGGGCCGACGTCGACCTTCGGTGGACGCGCGGCGGCCTGTGCGCCTCCTAGGCTGGACGCCATGATCCGAGTAGTCGTGGCCGACAACCAGGCGTTGATGCGCACCGCCCTCGAGCACTTCGTGGCCCAGGCTGAGGACCTCGAGGTGGTCGGCTCCGCCGAGGACGGGGTCCAGGCCCTCGAGGCGGCCCGCACGCTGGCCCCCGACGTCGTGCTGATGGACATGCAGATGCCCCGCATGGACGGCGTCGAGGCCACCGCGCGCATCTCCGCCGAGGCCCCGGGCGTGCGCGTCCTGGCGATCACCACCTTCTCCTCCGAGCAGTACCTCGTGCCCGCCCTGCGCGCCGGCGCCGCCGGCTACCTCGTGAAGGACGCCCCGCCGGCCGAGGTGGTGGACGCCATCCGCCGCGTCCATGCCGGGGACGCCGTGTTCTCCGCCCGCGTGGCCGCGGACCTGGTGGAGGCCGTCACCGCGGCCCCCGAGCACACCGCCCCCTGCCCGGCCGAGCCCCTCGCCCCGCACGAGCGCCTCACCGAGCGCGAGCTGGACGTGGTCCGCGAGCTCGCCAAGGGCGCCTCCAACGCGGAGATCGCCGGCGCCCTGTTCCTCGCGGAGGCCACGGTGAAGTCCCACATCGGCAAGGTCCTGGACAAGTGGCAGGTCCGTGACCGCGTGCAGATCCTCATCCGCGCCGCCCGCGCGGGCCTCGTGGACATCGGATGAGCATCGCGGCGCCCGCCCCGGCTCGGACGACGACGGCGACGTCGCCCCCGCCTGCCGAGTCTCCCCTGGGCTCCCGCCTGCCGGCGATCCTGCGCACGGAACCCGTCTCCCGGCACACGCGGATCGTCCTCTACGTGATCGTCGGGCTCATGGTGCTGGGGGAGATCCTCACCCTGATGCTGGGGCCCACGGTGGCCGCCGGGCTGAGCGCCGACCCCGAACTCGCGGGCATCCTCGAGGAGGACGGCGGGCTGACGGGTGAGGGGCGGGAGCCGCTCCTGCGCTGGGTCCTGTTCCTGGCGAGCGTGCTGGTCACGCTGCTGTTCGGGTGGCAGCCCACCCTCGCGGCGGTGTTCGTACTGCTCGGGTGCACGTTCGGTCTGGTGGGCCTCGTGGAGGCGGACCACGCGCACCTCACCCCGCAGGCGTTCAGTGGCGGGGTCGTCCTGGGCGCGGCCATGGTGACGCGGTACTCGCACCGGGTGTTCGTCTGGTTCGCCCTGGGCGCCCTCATCCTGCTCACCGTCGCGGGCGAGGTCCTCACCGACGGCACGTGGGCGGACGAGGACTGCCTCAAGGGCGTCATGGTCATCACGCTCATCGTCGCGCTGTGCGTGGCGGTGCCGGCCTTCATGATCCGCCGATCCCGGCATCGGGCCCGGGACCGCGAGGCGGCCCTGCGCCGGGCCGAGGAGGCCGCCGCCTGCGCCGCGGAGGCCGAGCGGCAGCGGATCGCGGCGGAGCTGCACGACGTCGTCGCGCACGGGCTCACCGTGATCTCGATGCAGGCCGCCATGCTGCCCACCCAGAGGGACCCGGACAAACGGGCCGCCGCGGAGAAGGCCATCGAGGAGGCCGCCCGGCAGTCCCTCGTGGACCTGCGCCGCATGCTCACCGCGCTGCGCGGCTCCTCCCGCAACGCGCAGACGGCGGAGGGGGACGCCGTCGTGGACCTGCCGGCCCGCCTCGACGAGTTCGAGGCCCAGCTGCACGCGGCCGGGTTCGCGGTCGAGCGCTCGCTGACCGAGCTGGACGAGCTGCCGCGCTCCCTGGAGCTGACCGTGCTGCGTGTGGTGCAGGAGTCGGTGACGAACATCCTCAAGCACGCCCCGCGCCGCGGCACGGTGCGCCTGACCTCGCAGCTCGAGGGCGCGGACCGCCTCGTGCTGTGCATCGCCAGCCCCATGGACGAGGGCGAGCCCCGCCGCGACCGCGTGGTGGTCGCGATGGCCAGCGGCTTCGGCCTGGCCGGCATGCGCGAGCGCGTGGCCGTGTTCGGCGGCACCCTCACGGCCGGCCCGCTGGGCGGCTGCTGGGTGGTCCGCGCCGAGCTGCCGCTGCGCTGAGCCGGGGCGGCAGCCGCGTCCTCCCGTGTCCTCCAGCGTCCTCCCGCGTCCGGGGGCGAAAGTGGGCGGTATCCGCGCGGGATACCGCCCACTTTCGCCCCCAAAGGGACGGGGTGGGGTGGCCGACGACGGCGGCCCTCAGTCCAGCGGGACCGTCAGCTTCTCGCCGGGGGAGAGGGTGTGCTCGCGGCCGGCGATGATCATCGGCACGTCGTGCCACATGCCCTCGCCCGCGGCCACCGTCACCTCCCGCTGGGTCATGTGGATGACCACGGGCTGCTGGCGGAACCGGATGGTGAAGCGGGCGCCGGGCAGCTGGGCGGGCATGCGGGGGTGCAGCCGGACGACGTCGTCGCGCGTCTCGAGGCCCGCGTAGCAGCGGATCACCGTGTCCACGGTGCCCGCCATCAGGCCCAGGTGGATGCCCTCCTTGGTGGTGCCGCCCTGCGTGTCCGAGAGGTCCGACTCGAGGGCCTCCGTGAACAGGTCCCACGAGCGGTCCGGGTCCGTGCGGGCCGCCACCCACGCGTGCACCAGACGGGAGAGCGTGGAGCCGTGCGTCGAGCGGGCCTCGTAGTACGTGACCATCCGCTCGAACGCCTCCTGCGGCAGCTCGTAGCCCATGCGGCGCAGGATCCGGTCCAGCTCCTCGGAGGAGAACAGGTAGCCGAGCATGAGGGTGTCGGCCTGCTTGGAGAGCTTGTACCGGTTGGTGGCGTCGCCCTCGGCCTGCAGGATCAGGTCCATGCGGCCGATGTTCCCGTACTTGGCGCGGTAGGCCTCCCAGTCGAACTCGAGCAGGTCCTGGTAGCCCTCGAACTGGGCGAGGATGCCGGCCTCCTCGCCCTCCTCGAAGAACGGCACGGTCAGGCGGGTGCTGACCTCCTCCCAGCGCTCGATCTCCTCCTCGGAGATCTCCATGAGCTCGGGCAGGCCGTCGTCGATCGTGTCCAGCCAGCGGACCAGGCGGGCGGTCTCCGCGAGCACCCACGAGGTCAGCACGTTCGTGTACGCGTTGTTGCGCAGGCCGGAGCCGGGGGTCTCGGGATAGCCGTCGTGGAACTCGTCCGGGCCCATGACGCCGTGGATCTCGTAGCGGTCCGTGACGGCGTTGTGCAGGGTCATGGACATGAAGAACCGGGAGATCTCCACGAGCATCTCCGCGCCGTAGTCCGAGATGAAGGACGTGTCCTTCGTGATCTCGATGTACCGCAGCACCGAGTAGGCGATGTCCAGGGAGACGTGCCGCTGGTTGTGGGAGTTGTCCGGCATCCACATGCGCGAGCGCGGGTTCCACAGCTCGGTGGGCGTCTCCTCGGAGCCGTCCGCGCCGGACTGCCACGGGTACATGGCGCCGGCCCAGCCCGCGGCCTGGGCGTTGGCGCGGGCCTCGTTGAGACGCCGGTAGCGGTACATCAGCAGGCCCCGGGTGATCTCGGGGCGGCGCAGCGTGAGCATCGGGTAGACGTAGATCTCGTCCCAGAAGATGTGGCCGCGGTAGCCCTCGCCGTGCAGGCCGCGTGCCCCCACGGAGGCGTCCAGGTCCCGGCGGCGGCCGTAGGCCGTCTGGAGCACGTGGAACGTGTGCAGGTTCAGGGCGAGCTGCTGGCGCAGCGACGCGCCGTCCTTGCCCATCGGGACCGCGGACCCCACCGGGGCCGAGTGGCCGGCGTCGACGACGGGCGGCGCGTATTCGCCGCCGGCCTCCGCCGCCGTGGAGCGGCGCTGATGCCGGTACGGCTCGGCCAGGTCGATGCGCACGGAGAACCGGTCCCAGTTGGTGCCCCAGCGCTGCTCGTGCAGGGTCAGCAGGTTGCGGAAGTTCTGGGCGCGCTGGACGTCCTTCACCGCCGACTCCCACACGGAGGCGTTGGCGTGGTCGTGGCTCGTGGCGACGGCGGCGATCTTCTCCAGCACGAGCGGCACGCCCTCGTCCACGTGGAGGAGGATGTCCTGGCCGACCACCAGGTCCGAGCCGTCCACGGGGCGGCGGATGGGCTCGTGGTGGCCCACCGGCGCCACCTGGCGGGTGCGGGTGGCCACGGCCACGTGGATGCCGGACTGGTTGGTGGCGGTCTCGAGCAGGACGGTCTCGCCGTCGATCTCCCGGGCCTGGACCGGCTCGAGGTGCTGGTTGGCGAGGGTGCGGTCGTCGGAGACGTTGAGGTTGGCCACGCGGCCCTCGATCTTCGAGCGCACCGTGAGGTCCCCGGACCAGTTCTCCGCCACGACGGTCAGCTCGATCGCGGCGAGGTGCCGGTTGGCCAGCGAGGTGAACTGTCGGGTGTGGACCGTGGTGCGCCGGCCCTGCTCGTCCTCGAAGGTCATGGTGCGGGAGAGCACGCCGCGGCGCAGGTCCATCTCCTGGCCGTACTCCACGAGGTTCTCCTCGCCGGGCAGCAGCGGGCGGCCGTGGCGCGGGGTCACCACGAGCGGGGTCCAGTCCTGGATGTTGACCATGTGCTCGGTCTCCACGACCCGGCCCTGGACCATCGAGGTCAGCCGGTTGAACACCCCGGCCATGTAGGTGCCGGGGTAGTGGACGGAGGAGATGCGCGTGCCGGGCACGGCGCCGCGGGTGCCCCAGTACCCGTTGGCCAGGGTGCACAGCACCTCGCGCGTGCCCTCGGAGGCCGGGTCGAAGCGGTCCCAGCGCAGCACCCACGCGGGGTCGAACGGGGTGGTGGTGCGGTCCTCCAGATGCAGGGTCCCGTAGTCCTGGACCACCAGGTGGGCGCCGGCCGCCTTGAGTCGGCCCTTGCCGAGCTCGGGTTCGCGGTCCACGCCGATCACGAGGCCGAAGCGGCCGTCCGAGGCGGCCTTCACACCGGAGACGGCGTCCTCGAGGACCATCGCGTCCGCGACGTCGACGCCCAGCTCGCGGGCGGCCTCCCAGAACATCGCCGGGTCCGGCTTGCCCGGCAGCCCGCGCTCGACGGCGGTGTTCCCGTCCACGATCACGGGGAAGAAGTCCAGCACGCCGCCGGCCGTGAGCACGGCGCGGGAGTTCTTGGAGCTGGTGACCAGTGCGACCGGCACACCCTTGGCCCGCAGCCGCTCGAGGAGGTCCTGGGCCTCCGGGAACACGCGGACGCCGTCGCGCTCGAGGACCTGCTCGAAGTAGCCCTGCTTGCGCTCGGCGAGGGCGAGGACGGTCAGCTCCGGGGCGGCGTCCGCCTCGGGGGCGTCGGCCTCCGGCACCCTCAGGCCGCGGGAGGCGAAGAACGTGCGGACCCCGTCCTCGCGGGGGCGCCCGTCCACGTGGTGCAGGTAGTCGGCGGCGGCGTCGAAGGGACGCAGCACGTCCGGGTCCGCGGCGACGACGGCGGCGTTGGCGGGCAGCGCGCCCACGGCGGGCAGCGCCCCGTCGAAGAGCTCCTTCCACGCCTGCGCGTGCACGCCGGCGGTGTCCGTGATGACCCCGTCCATGTCGAAGATGACGGCGCGGTAGCGGCGGAGCCGGTGACGGCGGGCGTTCAGGTCCTGCGGAGCGGCGGGGGTGAGCGTCTGCGACATGGGAACCAGCCTACGGGCGGGGAAGTGGGGCCGCACGGGGAGTGCCGCGGCGATGGTCACCGCAGCGAGCGCGCCGTCGTTCCGGCCGACCGCACCGCAGCGACATCACAGCGGTTCTCAGCTGCGGTGATGTCGCTGCGGCGCGGTGGGTTCCGGGAATAGGGTCGTGCCGACGGGGCGGACGTGTGCCCCCGCGCGCCGGAAGCGTGGCCCGGGAACGAGCAGGACACACTCGGCGGAGATGGCCGGGGGGCGAAGGGCTCATGAACTGGATGATGAGCAAGTGATGGATGCTAAGCCGACGCGGTTGCGGAAGAAGGCGACGCGGGAGGAGATCCTGGCGAGTCTGCCGGTGCAGGCGCGGGTGCGTCCGGCGCGGTGGTTGCTCCTGTGGCTGATCGTCGTGGTGTGCATCGCGGTGTTCGTGTGGGTGATCTTCCGGCCGCCGGAGGATGTCTCGGCCGGGTTCGGGGTGTGGCGTGTGGCGTCGTTCATCGGGTTGGCGCTGGCGTTGGCGGTGCTTCCCGCCGCGACGATGGGTCTGTTCCGGCCTCGGCATGTCACGTTCGATGAGCGACGGGTGTGGACGCGGGACTGGTCCGTGGACTGGGCGGACGTGAAGGAAGTCCGTGCTGTGGCGCCAGAGTCGGAGCACACGATGAAGGTGGCGCTCAAGGTGGACGAGCGGCTGTGGAACGAGGGTGGTCTGCGCAAGGCCAACCGGTGGGACTCGGGACGGCCGTTGCAGGGTGGCGGGTTGACCCGTGCGCAACCGCTCGTGCTCACGCAACCCGCGCTCGCGCCATCGGCTCTGACGCTGCTGCAGGTCTTCGTCGAGTTGAAGAAGCGGAACCGTCGGGCGGGGAGCCCGCGGTGACGCGCCCCGCCCCGGCTTCCGTCACCGCCGGGTCAGCAGCGTGAGCACCTCCGCGTGCCGGGTCTGGGGGAACATGTCGAACACCTGCACCCGCGCCACCCGATAGCTCGGCATCCGGGCCAGGTCCTGCGCGAGCGTCGCCGGGTTGCAGCTGGAGTACAGGACGGTGGGCACACCCGAGTCCTCCAGCGCGTCGGCCAGCTCGGCGCCGATGCCCCGCCGCGGCGGATTCACGACGACGGCGTCCGGGCGGGGCCGCCGTTTCTTGGACGAAAGCGCCTCCGGAGCCCGCCGTTTCTCGAACGAAAGCGCGGAGGTGGCGTCGCCGGCGGAGAAGCGCGCCCGGTCGGCCAGGCCGAGCTCCGCGGCCGTCTCCCGGGCCGCGGCCACCGCCTCGGCGGAGGACTCCATGCCCCACACGTCCCGCACGCCGGCCCGGGCCAGGTGGAACGCGAACCCGCCCACCCCGCAGTACAGGTCCCACGCCGACGCCGGCACACCGCCCTCGGCGACCCACGCCGCCGCCGTCGCGTACAGCCCCTCGGTCACCGCGGTGTTCGTCTGGAAGAACCCCTGCGGGCGCAGCCGCAGGCCGATCCCGTTCAGTTCCATCCGCAGGGTCGGCCCGCCGGCGAGCACGATCTCCTCGTCGCCCTCGGGCAGGGCCACGTGCTCGGGCAGCAGGTTCGCGCTCACCACGGCGGCGGGTGTCCCGCGCGCCGCGAGGTCATCCAGCAGCCCCGGCACCGCCGCGCGCAGCGCGTCCAGCCGGTCGGCGGAGCGCAGCACGAACCGGACCATCGCCTCCCGGTCGGGGGAGAGCGTCACGATCACGTTCTTCAGCTCGCCCGTGCGGGCGGCGACGTCGTAGGGCTCCAGCCCGGCCGCCGTCACCGCCGCCGCGCACGCCTCGAACACGCCCTCCATGCCGGCCTCGTACAGGCCGCAGTCGCGCAGGTCCACGCCGGCGCCGTCGTGATGGCGGGGGTGCTGCCGCGGGTCCAGGATGCCCAGCCGCGGCGCCGCCGCCGACCCCGTGACCACGAGCTTCGCCTTGTTCCGGAATCCGGCCTCCGCGGAGGCGAACGGCTCACCCACGACCGTGTCCGCGTCGACCGCGTCCGCCAGGGCGGCCAGCACCGCGGCCTGCTTGTCCGCGAGCTGCCGGGCGTACGGCACGCCCATCAGCGGGCAGGAACGGCACTCGCCGACGTCGAAGTGGGGGCACTGCACGGGCGTCGCCTCAGCCCTCGAGGCTGACCCGCAGGCCGGGCCGGTCCAGGCGGATCGCGAGCTGCTCGAGGGCCAGCTCGGCGGCCGCGGCCAGGTCCGCGTCCACGTCCATCACCATGCCGGTGAGCACGGGCAGGGCGGACTCGAGGTCCTCGGGGCGGGCGAGGGCGCCCAGCGCGGACGCGGCCGACGCGCGGACCTCCGGGTCCGGGTCGGCACAGCCGGCCCGCACCGCGTCCACGAGGGCGCGGTCGACGGCGGCGTCGCGGCGCAGCGAGCCGGCCCGGGAGGCGATCACGAGGTGGGCCGCCGAGCGGACGTCCGCCTCGGGGGCGGTGAGCGCCCCGGTCAGGGCGGGCAGCGCGCTGCGGTGCCACGCGTGCATCAGGGCCAGCGCGCCGGTCGCGGCGGGGCTGAGGTCGCCGTCGTCGCCGGTGAGGGCGCGGGCGGCACCCGAGGTGACGTCCTCCGGGGTGGCCGCGCCGGTCATCAGGCGCACCGCCAGCCCGGCGACGGCGGCCTCCCCGCGCTCGGCGACGGCGGCCTCGGTGCGGCGGCGCAGGCGGTCGTGCGGGGTCTGGGGCTCCGCGGGCAGGGGGAGACGGTCGAAGGCGGTCATGGGTCCATTGTCCCCCGTGCGCGGACCCGCCTGGGGCGCGGCCGGGAGGTTCCCCGCAGACTCCTGGACGGGGCGTGACCGGCCGCACAGGGCCCGGACTCGGGTGATACGTTCGACGGCATGAGACCCCCCGGAGCCCTCGCCCTCGAATTCCGGGCGGACAGCTTCGACCATCCCACCGGCCTGGTGGACGCCGGCACCGTCGTCTCCTGGATCGAGAAGGCCGGCGACGCCGTCGCGGCGAGCTGGGCCGGGACGTTCGTGCGTGCCCGCTACATGGGGCACACCCAGTTCCGGCACCCCGTGCCGGTGGACCGCCGTGCCGTGGTGCAGGCGCGCGTGGTCCACACGGACGGCGCCGAGGTGCACGTCCAGACCCGCCTGCTGCTGCCGGAGATCCGCGACGACGACGGCGACCCCGTGGTCGCCACCTCGTCCCTCGTGGTCTACGCCGCGGAGGAGGACGGGGTGCCCGTGACCGTGCCGGCCTGGGAGCCCTCGACCCCCGGCCAGATCGAGCGCGACGAACAGGCCCGCCGCTCCACCGTGGCCCGCCGCGCCGTCGAGCGCGGCATGGCCCGACTGCCGTTTCCCGCGCCCGGGGAGGCCCCCGAGGAGATGAGCACCCTCGCGTTCCTGGCCCCCAACGCGGAGGCCACCGTGGGCGGCACCATCAACGCGGGCGCGATCCTGCGCTGGGTGGACGAGGCGGCCGCCGTCTGCGCCGCCCGCTGGACCGGCCATGAATCCGTGGTCGCGGTGTTCGGCGGCGGCGTGCGCTTCGTGCGGAACATCCACGTGGGCGACCTCGTGCGCGTGGAGGCCCTCCTGGTGAACACCACGGAGCGGTCCATGCACGTGGCGCTGCGCGTCTACGCGAGCCGACGCACCGGGGCGGAGTCCCGCCTGGTGGCGCACTCGATCGCCGTCATGGTGGACGTCTCCGCGGAGGGCCAGGCCCAGCCGGTGCGGCAGTACGTCCCCGAGAGCGAGAGCGCCCGGAGGCTGCAGGAGACGGCGATCGAACTCGTGCGCATGCGCTCCGAGGTGAGCGCGGCCTGGACCGAGACGCGCCGCTCGACCGATCCGCGCTGACGGGGCCCTCAGTAGACTGAGCGAATGCACCGACCGCCCCTGCCCTCCCTGTCCCGCCTGCCGGTCCGGCGTCTCCTCCGGGGAGCGGCCGTGGCCGCGGGCGTCGGTCTCGTGGGACTGCCGCTGACGGTCGCCGCCGGGCTCACCGGCGTGGACATGGTCAAGCGCCGCGGCCGAGTGCGCCGACCCGCGCCGAACCCCGGCGTGTTTGACGCCCACGTGGAGGGCTCCGAGCTGCGCATCTTCACCTCGGGTGAGGACCTCTACAAGGAGATGATCGCCGCGATCGACGGAGCGCAGCGGATCATCAAGTTCGAGACCTTCATCTGGAAGGGCGACCCCACGGGCCAGCGGTTCATGGACGCCTTCAACCGGGCGGCCGCGCGCGGCGTGGAGGTCTACGTCTCCTACGACGGGTTCGGGAACCTCGTGGTCCCGCCCCGCTTCTACCGTCAGCTGGACCCGCGCATCCACGTGTTCCGGCTGCCGGCCTTCGCCCGCCCGATCTGGCGAGGCGTGGTCCGGCACAGCGGGTTCAACCACTCGAAGATCATGGTGGTGGACGACGAGGTCGGCTTCGCCGGCGGCTTCAACATCGGCGACGACTACGCCCGCCTGTGGCGGGACACCCACGTGCGTGAGCGCGGCCCGGCGGTGTGGGCGCTGGGCCAGTCGATCTCCATCAAGTGGAACGCCCACCACCGCGCGGGCGAGCAGATGTCCTGGCGCCCCCCGGACACGTGGGACCCGCGCGTCACCGTGGCCGCGAACCAGCCGCCGCTCCTGGTCTACCCGATCCGGCTGAGCTACCTCGACGCCATCCAGCGGGCGCAGCACCGCATCCTCATCAACACGCCGTACTTCATCCCGGACCAGCAGGTCCTCGAGGCGCTGCTGCACGCGGCCCGGCGCGGGGTGGACGTGCAGGTGATGGTGCCGGAGGACTCCAACCACATCGTGGCGGACTGGGCCTCGCGCGGCTTCTTCGGGAAGATGCTCGAGGCCGGCATCACGATCCTGCTGTACAGGGCCAGCATGATCCACGCGAAGACCGCCACCGTGGACGGCATCTGGTCCACCGTGGGCTCGGCCAACGTCGACCGCCTCTCCCTGGGCTTCAACTACGAGTCCAACGTGGTGGTCGTGGACCGCGACTTCGCCGCCCGGATGGAGGAGATCTTCGCTCTCGACGCCCAGCGGGCCGTCCGGATCGACACCCCGCGCTGGGAGGACCGTCACCGCCTCGCCCGCGTGGTCGAGGTCCTCCTGGTCCCGCTGCGTCCCCTGCTCTGAGGGGCCCGGGCGCTGAGCCAGACGTTTCTGCGGTTCTGACGCCCGATCCGCAGCGGAATCATCTGGCTCACGCTCCCCGCCGCGCGAGCCAGACGTTTCTGTCGTTCTGACGCTCGATTCGCAGCGGAATCATCTGGCTCACGCCCCCTGCCGCGTGAGCCAGACGTTTCTGTAGTTCTGACGCCCGATCCGCAGCGAAATCATCTGGCTCACGCCCCCTGCCGACGTCTCCTGATCGTGCCGTCCCTCCCCGTCGCCGCCCGGGCTCACCCTCTCTCTTGCATACCCCTGGGGGTATACCTTACGCTCGTTCTCGACATACCCCAGGGGGTATCGGATGGACATCGAGACCCCCCGACCCGGAGGAGAACCATGCTGCTCGAGCGCATCTACGACGAGGACCTCGCCCAGGCCAGCTACGTGATCGGCTGCCAGGCGAAGAACGAGGCGATGGTGGTGGACCCCCGCCGCGACATCCAGGTGTACCTGGACCTGGCCGCCAAGAACGGCATGACCATCACCCACGTGACCGAGACCCACATCCACGCGGACTACCTCTCCGGCACCCGCGAGCTGGCCCACGCCACCGGCGCCCAGATCCACCTGTCCGGCGAGGGCGGCGAGGACTGGGCCTACGGCTTCGAGGGCAACCTCCTCAAGGACGGCGACACGGTGACGCTCGGCAACATCACCGTCGAGGCCGTGCACACCCCGGGCCACACCCCCGAGCACCTGTCCTTCCTCGTCACCGACGGCGCCTTCGCGGACGCCCCGGGCTACATGCTCACCGGCGACTTCGTGTTCTCCGGCGACCTCGGCCGCCCGGACCTGCTGGACGAGGCCGCCGGCGGCGTCGACACCCGCTTTGAGGGCGCCCAGCAGCTCTTCGCCTCCCTCAAGGCGAAGTTCCTGACCCTCCCGGACCACGTGCAGGTGTTCCCGGCCCACGGCGCCGGCTCCGCCTGCGGCAAGGCACTCGGCGCGCTGCCCTCCACCACGGTCGGCTACGAGCGCAAGTACGCGTGGTGGTCCGACTACCTGAAGAACGACGACGAGCAGGGCTTCATCGACGAGCTGCTCGACGGCCAGCCCGACGCCCACGCCTACTTCGCCCGCATGAAGCGCCAGAACAAGCAGGGGCCAGCCATCCTGGGCGAGCTGCCCGAGCTCGAGGAGCTGGACGCCGGGGGCGTGCAGGCGACGCTCGCCGAGGGCGCCGTGTTCGCGGACACCCGCGGTGTGGACGAGATCCTCGCCGGCACCGTGCCGGGCGCGCTGGCCTTTCCGTCCCGCGGCAAGGTCGCCACGCACGCCGGCTGGGCCTACGACCCGGAGAGCGACGACGCCGCCCTCGTCCTGCTCGCCGAGGACCGCGAGGACGCGCACACGATGCGCGACCACATGATCCGCGTGGGCGTCGACGCCGCCGCCGCGTTCACCACCTCCGTGGACGGCCTCACGTTGGAGCCGGTGCCCACCGTGCAGGCCGACGAGCTGCGGTCCCGCATCGAGGCCGGCGAGGTCGGCGCGGAGCAGGACACCGTGCTGGTGGACGTGCGCAACAAGACCGAGTTCTCCCACGGCACCGTGGCGGACGCCCGGCAGCTGAACGCCGGCAAGGTGCTCTTCCACCAGGAGGAGCTGCCGAAGGACAAGACCCTGGTGACCTTCTGCCAGTCCGGCCTGCGCAACATCGTGGCCGCCCAGGCGCTGCGCCGCGCCGGGTTCGACGTGATCGAGCTCGAGGGCAGCTACGCCGCCTGGCAGCAGTCCTGACACACCCCCAGACCAACCCCGAGGAGCCCCTCCCATGAGCGTCACCCTGTCCCCCGTCGCCCCGCGCGACCTGAAGGCCGAGCTGGCCGCCCGCCCCGACGCCGTCGTGCTGGACGTGCGCACCCCCGGCGAGTTCGAGACCGAGCACATCGCCGGCTCCTACAACGTGCCGCTGGACCTGCTCCAGGAGCACGCGGACGAGGTCGCCGCCCGCCTGGACGGCACCGCGGTGCTCGTCTGCCAGTCCGGCAGCCGGGCCGGCACCGCCCAGGACCGTCTGGCCCAGGCCGGCTTCACCTCCGCGCGCGTCCTGCAGGGCGGCATCTCCGCCTACGCCGAGGCCGGCGGCGAGGTCGTCCGCAGCGGCAACCGCTGGTCCATGGACCGTCAGGTCCGCATGACCGCCGGGTCCATCGCGCTGGTCGGGGCCGTGGCCTCCCAGGTCGGCTCGAAGCGGTTCGGCCTCATCCCCGCCGCGATCGGCGCGGGCCTGTCCTTCTCCGCCGTGTCCAACACGTGCGCCATGGCGTCCGTGCTGGCCAAGATGCCGTGGAACCGCCCCGCGCAGGAGCGCTCCGCGGGCGACGTGATCGGCCGCATCCCCACCGGCGCGGGGAAGCGGAGCTGACCCGTGATGTGGATCGTCCTCGCCCTGGCCCTCGTGGTCGGCCTGCTGCTCGGCCTCATGGGTGGCGGCGGGTCGATCCTGATGGTGCCCCTGCTGACGTACGTGGCCGGCCTCGAGCCGAAGCAGGCCATCGCGGGCTCCCTGTTCGTGGTGGGTGTGACCTCGCTGGTCTCAGTGCTGCTGCACTCGCGGCACGGCACCGTCCGGTGGCGCACCGGCCTGATCTTCGGCGCGGCCTCGATGGTGGGTGCCCTCCTGGGCGGCGTCGTCGGCGGCTTCCTGCCGGGGACCCTGCTGCTGATCGCCTTCGCGGTGATGATGCTCTTCACGGCGTGGGCCATGATCCGGCCCAAGAAGACGCAGCCGGCGGCCGCCCCCTCAGTGGAGGCCTCGGCTGACGTCGAGCCCCGCCGCCACCCGCTCGGGAAGATCCTGCTGGAGGGCGTCGTCGTCGGCTTCGTCACGGGCATCGTCGGCGCCGGCGGCGGGTTCCTCGTGGTCCCTGCGCTGGTCCTGCTCGGCGGCCTGCCGATGTCCGCTGCGGTGGGCACGTCCCTGCTGGTGATCGCCATGAAGTCCTTCGCGGGCCTCGGCGGCTACCTGACCAGCGTGACGCTGCCGTGGGACCTGCTGCTGTGGGTCACCGGTGTGGCCGTGGTCGGTGCGCTGATCGGCGTTCCGCTCATGAAGCGGGTCCCGGAGAAGGCGCTGAAGAAGGGCTTCGGCTGGTTCGTGCTGGCCATGGGCCTGGTGATCCTCGTCCGGGAACTCATCGGTCTCCTCGTGTGACCTCCGGCGACGTCGCCGGATACCCCTGGGGATATGATTCCCCTCCCCGCCACCGTGACAAAGGAGGTCGCCGTGCGCACCGCCGACGCCGAGACCCAGCGCAAGATCCTCAACCGCCTCAAGCGGGCCCGCGGCCAGCTGGACGCCGTGATCCGCGAGGTCGAGGGCGAGGGTCGCTGCAAGGACGTGGTCACGCAGCTCTCCGCCGTCTCCACCGCGCTGGATCGCGCCGGCTTCGCGATCGTCTCTGCGGCCATGCAGTATTGCCTCGCCGACCCCGAGAAGGCGGAGGACGAGGAGAAGCTCACCGTCGCCGAGCTCGAGAAGCTCTTCATGACCCTGGCCTGACCGGCCACCCCGAAGCCCCCTCGCCGAAAGGATCCCTCATGTGCCGTCCTGCGCGCTGCCGCGTCTGCCGCAGGGCCACCTGGGCCGGATGCGGCCGGCACGTCGAGTCCGTCAAGGCCGTCGTCCCCGCGGCGCAGTGGTGCGATGGCCGTCACTCTGATGCCGAGCGCGACGCAGCCCGCGCGGGCCGTGCCGGGGCCGCAGGGTTCTTCGCGAGGCTCTTCGGGCGCTGAGCCAGGCGTTCCGGGGGCGTGAGCCAGATGTTCGTGCTGTTCTGAGGGACCCTCAGCAGCGGAAACGTCTGGCTCACGCCCCCCGTCTGGCGTCGCTCAGTCCTCGTGCGGGTCCGCCAGCGGGTGGTTCGGCAGCCGGCTGTCCGGGGTGCGCCCGCGGCGTCCGACGACGACGGCTGCTGCCCGACCTCCTCGCCCGCGGCTGGGGCACAATGAACCCGGCCCACGTCGGCCCACCTCACTGCGGCCCCACGCGGCCGCGCGCCCATCCCGACTCCCTGGGAGCCCCATGCTCTGGACCCTGCTCCGCCGTCACGGCCGGCGCTATCGCGGCGCCGTCGCGGCCGTCGTCGTGCTGCAGCTGATCAGCACGCTGGCCATGCTGTACCTGCCCAGCCTCAACGCCCGCATCATCGACGAGGGCGTAGCCCGCGGTGACACCGCCCGCATCTGGGACATCGGCCTCGTGATGCTCGGCGTCGCGCTGGTGCAGGTGGTCGCCGCGATCGCCGCCGTGTGGTTCGGGGCGAAGGCCTCGATGGGCGTCGGCCGGGACCTGCGCCGCGCCGTCTACACCCGCGTGGACGCGTTCTCCGCGGAGGAGCTCGGCCGCTTCGGCGCCGCGACCCTCATCACGCGCGGCACCAACGACGTCAACCAGGTCCAGATGCTCACCCTCATGGCCCTGAACTTCATGGTGGCCGTGCCGATCATGGCGGTCGGCGGCATCATCATGGCCATCCGCGAGGACCCGGGCCTGTCCTGGCTCGTGTGGGTCTCCGTGCCGGTGCTGCTGGTGATCGTGGCGTGGATCGTCGCCCGTCTCATGCCGCTGTTCCAGCGGATGCAGGACAACATCGACGACGTCAACGGCGTGATGCGCGAGCAGATCCAGGGCATCCGCGTGGTCCGCGCGTTCGTGCGCGAGCGCCACGAGACACGCCGGTTCACGGACGCCAACGCCGCCCTGACGGAGACGTCCGTGCGGATCGGCCGGCTGTTCGTGCTGCTCGGCCCGGTCATCACGATGATCCTCCACCTCGCCACCGCCGCCGTCCTGTGGTTCGGCGGCGAGCGCGTGGACGCGGGGCTCGTGCAGGTCGGCGCGCTCACCGCGTTCATGCAGTACCTGCTGCAGATCCTCATGGCGGTGATGATGGGCACCTTCATGATGATGATGCTCCCGCGCGCCGTGATCTCCGCCCGCCGCATCGGCGAGGTCCTGGACACCGTCCCCACGCTCGCTGAGCCGGTCCGCCCGGTGACCCCCGCGCGTCGCGACGGCGCCGTGGAGCTGCGCCACGTCACCTTCCAGTACCCCGGCGCCGAGGCGCCGGTGCTCGACGACGTCAGCTTCGCCGTCGCCCCCGGCACCACGACGGCGATCATCGGCTCGACCGGCTCCGGCAAGTCCACGCTGATCAGCCTGCTGCCGCGGCTGTACGACGCGACGTCCGGCGAGGTGCTCGTGGACGGTGTGCCGGTGACCGACCTGGCCCGGGCCGAGCTGACCGAGGCCGTGGCCCTCGTGCCGCAGAAGCCGTACCTGTTCTCGGGCACCGTGCGGGAAAACATGCAGTTCGGGGCCCCGGACGCCTCGGACGAGCGCATCTGGGCGGCCCTCGAGACGGCCCAGGCCGCCGACTTCGTGCGCGCCCGCACCACCGGCAAGGCAGAGACGGCGGCCTCCGGTCTGGACTCGCGCCTCTCCCAGGGCGGCACGGACGTCTCCGGTGGCCAGCGCCAGCGCCTGTCCATCGCGCGTGCCCTCGTGGCCGAGCCGCGGATCCTCGTGTTCGACGACTCGTTCTCCGCGCTGGACGTCACCACCGACGCGCGGCTGCGGGCGGCGCTCGACCGCGCGGCGGCCGGGGTGACTCGGATCGTCGTCGCCCAGCGGGTGGCCACCATCACCGACGCCGACCAGATCATCGTGCTGGACGAGGGCCGCGTGGTCGGCCGCGGCACCCACGCCGAGCTGCTGGCGGACAACCAGACCTACCGGGAGATCGTGGACTCCCAGCTGACCGCGGAGGACGTGGCATGAGCGAGCACCTGACGGACGAGGAGATCCTCGAGATCCAGGAGCAGGGCGCCACCGACGACTGGGGCGGCGGGCCGGCCCGCAAGGCCAAGGCGTTCTGGCCGTCCGCGAAGCGGCTCATGAGCCTGTTCCGCACGGAGAAGCTGGGCCTGGTGGTGGTCGCGCTGATGGTGCTGGTCGCCGTCGTGCTCAACGTGTGGGCCCCGCACGTCCTGGGCCGGGCGATGGACGTGATCTTCGGCGGCGTGGTCTCCGCGCAGATGCCCGGCGGGCTGAGCCGCGAGCAGGTCATCGACGGGCTGCGCGCCCAGGGCGAGGACCAGGCCGCAGAGATGCTCTCCGGCATGGCGTTCACGCCGGGCGAGGGGATCGACTTCACCGAGCTGGGCCGGCTGATCCTCATCGTCCTGGGCATGTACCTGGTGGCGCAGACCTTCATGTGGCTGCAGGGCCGCGTGCTCAATGACATCGTCATGCGCATCGTCTTCCGCCTGCGCGAGGAGATCGAGGCCAAGATCAACCGGCTGCCGCTGAGTTACTTCGACCGCGGGCAGCGCGGCGACCTGCTCTCCCGCGCCACCAACGACGTGGACAACGTCCAGCAGGCCCTCCAACAGGCGTTCGCCTCGCTCGTGTACTCGGTGCTGACCGTGATCGGCATCGTCGGCATGATGTTCTGGCTGTCCTGGCAGCTGGCGCTCATCGCCCTGATCGCGCTGCCGGTGGCCGGCGTGGTGGTGGGCGTGATCGGCAAGAAGTCCCAGGCGCTGTTCTCCGCGCAGTGGCGGGAGACGGGCCGGCTCAACGGGCACATCGAGGAGTTGTTCACGGGGCATGAGCTGGTGACCGTGTTCGGCCGTCAGCGGGACATGGCCGCGCGCTTCGACGAGCGCAACGAGGAGCTGTACGAGGCCGCGTTCACGGCGCAGTTCTACTCGGGGATGATCATGCCGATCATGCAGTGGGTGAACTGGCTGGGCTACGTGGGCATCGCGGTGGTCGGCGGCCTGCGCGTGGCCAACGGGCAGATGACCCTCGGCGCCGTCACCGCGTTCATCCAGTACTCGCGCGAGTTCAACCAGCCGCTCGGGCAGATCGCCGGCATGTCCAACATGCTGATCTCCGGCGTGGCGTCGGCCGAGCGCATCTTCGAGCTCCTCGACGAGCCGGAGGAGACCCCCGACGGCGACGTCGTCGCCCACCTCCCGCGCCCGCTGCGCGGTCGCGTGGAGTTCGAGCACGTGCGCTTCTCCTACACCCCGGAGAAGCCGCTCATCACGGACCTGAACCTCGTGGCGGAACCGGGGCAGACGGTCGCGATCGTCGGGCCGACCGGCGCCGGCAAGACCACCCTGGTCAACCTGATCATGCGGTTCTACGAGGTGGACGGCGGGCGGATCCTGCTGGACGGCGTGGACACCCGCACGGTCAGCCGCAGCGAGCTGCGCGCCGCCACCGGCATGGTGCTCCAGGACGCGGTGCTCTTCGGCGGGACCATCCGCGAGAACATCCGCTACGGCCGACTCGACGCCACGGACGAGGAGGTCGTCGCGGCGGCGAAGGCCACCTACGTGGACCGCTTCGTGCACACCCTGCCCGAGGGCTACGACACCGTCATCGAGCACGACGCCTCCAACGTGTCCGCGGGCGAGCGCCAGCTCATCACCATCGCCCGCGCGTTCCTGGCCCAGCCCTCCCTGTTGATCCTGGACGAGGCCACCTCCTCCGTGGACACCCGCACCGAGGTGCTGGTCCAGGGCGCCATGGCGGCGCTGCGCTCGGACCGCACGAGCTTCGTGATCGCCCACCGCCTCAGCACCATCCGCGACGCCGACGTGATCCTCGTGATGGAGCACGGCGACATCGTGGAGCAGGGCAGCCACGCCGAGCTGCTCGCGGCCAAGGGCGCCTACCACCGGCTCTACATGAGCCAGTTCAAGGGCGGGGAGGACGACGACGGCGCGGCCTCACGAGACGACGCCCGGTGATGGCTGCAGCAAGCGCAAAGGGAATCGGGACGGCCTGAGGAGGCCAGGAAGAATCCCTTGCCGTGGGAGGCCTTAGCGCCTAGTGTGTGACGCGGCTCATATTTGAGCTTGAATCCTGAGGAGGATCGTCACGGGTATGAAGCAGCGGGTTACAAAGGTCGGGGCCGGTATCGCCGTCGCGGGATTGTTGGCCGTTTCTGGGGCAGTGCCGGCACAGGCATTGACGGACTCCGGGCGACAGGACTGCAGTGCCGGAGGTGGATATGTCGGCGTCCGTGGCGAGCAGCAGCGGTACGGGGATTACCTCACGGTGTCGGTTGGGGGAGTGTCGAGTACCAAAGCCAACTACTACGTGAGGTACTGGGAGCCTGGTCTCCGAGGCACCCAGACCTGGAAGGCCGATTCGGTCTCATTGCTTCTTTCGGGTAGCAATGGCTACTGCTACTACCCCTACTGATATTTTCTCTGCGAGCGCTGGGGTGTCTTGTGCCTGAGGGGCGAATGACAAGCGGTTTCGCTGGTGCCATGGTCGGACTCGTCGGGGCCCTCTTGTTGGCGGGGTGTGCTTCCGGCGCGGACGCAGGAGCGTCGGCGCACGCGGAGACAGGCAGTACCCCCTCAAAGGTGTGGGATGCCGCCACATGGAAACCGACCGAGGTCATCGAACCCGTTCTGGCGACGGAGCCGGAGAAGGAAGCGGCCTACCGAGAACAGATGGACCGCCTGGCAGAGAGCGGGGGAACTCCCGAGATCCTTCAGGTCCGGGCGTGTCAACTTGTCTGTGTAAGCGGGGTGGTCACAGGTAGGGGTTGATCCGGTCGGGGTAGGCCGCGGCGAGCTGGGCGAGGGCCTGCTTCCAGTTCGTGACGGCCTGACCTTCGACGAGCCGGCCCTGGGCTTTGCGCTGGCCGGCGGGTTTGCCCCGGTCCCGAGCGCGTTCGGCGGCGCGTTTGTCTTCGATGTTGCAGATCGCCAGCCAGAGCAGCTTCACCGCCGCCTCGGTCGAGGGGAAGTGGCCGCGGTTCTTGGTCACCTTCCGTAGCTGGAAGTTCAGCGACTCGATGCTGTTGGTCGTGTAGATGACCTTGCGGAGCATGGGTGGGAACTGCAGGAACGGGATGAACCGCTCCCAGGAGTTCGCCCAGGTCGCGGCTGCAGACGGGTACTTCGTGCCGAGCTCGGAGGCCTCGAACTCGGCCAGCGCCTTCCTCGCGGTCTCTTCGTTGGGGGCGGTGTAGATCGGCTTCAGCGCGGCGGCGACCTTCTTGCGGTCCTGGTAGGCCACGAACCGCATCGCGGCCCGGATCAGGTGAACCACGCAGGTCTGGACCATCGAGTCCGGCCACGTCGCCTCGATCGCCTCCGGCAGGCCCTTGAGCCCGTCGCAGCACACGATCAGCACGTCCTGCACGCCCCGGTTGGCGAGATCGGCGCAGACGTGGGCCCAGAACGCCGAGCCCTCGGTGTCCTGGACCCAGATCCCCAGCACGTGCTTGATGCCCTCGAGGTCCACGCCGACGGCGATGTAGGCGGCACGGTTGAGGACCTGGCTGTTCTCTCGGATCTTGATCCGGATTGCGTCGAGATAGATCACCGGATAGAACTCCTCCAGCGGCCGCGACTGCCACGCCAGGACCTCTTCGCTCACGGCGTCGGTGATGTTGGAGATCGTCTCGTGCGACAGGTCCGTGCCGATCGTGGAGGCCAGGTGGTGCTGGATGTCCCGGATCGTCATTCCGCCGGCATAGAGGCTGATGATCATGTCATCCAGGCCCCCGAGGCGCCGCTGGCCCTTGGGCACCAGGCGCGGGGTGAACGACCCGCCCCGGTCTCGCGGGACGTCCAGCTCGATCGGCCCGACCTCGGACTCCACGGTCTTCGGGGTGGTCCCGTTGCGGGAGTTGGCGTGCTTCGGCGCCTCGCTCGAGCCCTTCTCGTAGCCCAGATGGCTGGTCAGCTCGGCCTGCAGGCCCCGCTCGAGCGCGGCCTTGACCAGCGCGGGCACGAACCCGCCGTCACCGGTGAGCTCGACGCCGCCCGCGTCGATCTGCGCGAATAGGGAATCAAGCTGCCCTGAGGCTTTCAGCTGCTCGACCAGGTCCTGGCCCGAGGGCTCGCCTGGGTTCTTCTCGTCGATCATGGTCATGATTCTTACCGTTCCTCTCGGTACGGCTTACACAGACCATCTGACACGCCCTCAGGTCCAGCGGAAGGACTGGTCCACGACTCCCCTGGAATCAGATCAGAAGGTCGCCTCGTGCATGAGGGCAGACGGATTCCCCGTCGAGGTCTCGCCGACGGGCGGTCTCCGATACTCCACGCCGCCGGCTGCGCAGGCTCGCGCCTGGGCGCTGGCGATGAACACCTGCATCGCCCAGCACCCAGTCGACCCGAGCTATACCCAGGATTGGAGCGAACCGCAGCTTCGCCTTGTCTATGACTACTGGGACCAGTACCTCATCCCCTGTCTCGAAGCGCAGGGGTTCACTGTGGACACCAGCACACGGCCGTCCAAGGAGTCCTTCGTGACGGCCTTCTTCACACCAGGCCGCCATGACTGGTGGCCCTTGCAGGCGACCATGAGAGGCGTGCCCGAGGAGCGCCAGACGCAGGTCGTCCAGACCTGCCCGGAGCTGCCCCCGCAGGACGTCTTCTGGGGCACCTCCGGATGACCCGGCCGCTCCGCTGGGCCACGCTGGCCGGGGTGCTCCTGATCGTGGCCGTCCTGGCCTTCTGGGCCGGCCGGGCCACGCTCACCCCTCCGGCCCAGGCCGAGCAGCGTCCGTCCGAGGACGCTCTCGTCACCGTCGCCGAGCAGGAGCTCGGCCGCGTCATCACCCTCGGCGTCTCCGTGACGCGCGAGCAGGCGCCCGCCGCCGTGAACGCGCTGTCCGGCGTCGTCACCCGGGCCGGGGAGTCCGGTGAGGTGGCCGCCGGGGACGTGCTGTACGCCGTCGCGCAGCAGCCCGTGATCACCGTGCAGGGCGAGCTGCCCCAGTGGCGGGCGCTCGGCGAGGGCGCCACCGGCAGCGATGTCGCCGCGTTCCAGCGCATGCTCGCCGCCACGGGGGCGAAGGTGGAGGTCACCGGCACCTGGGACGAGGCCACCGCTGTCGCCTGGAACGGCTGGCTCACCGAGCGCGACTACCCGGCCGCGGACACCGTGGAGCTGGGCCAGCTCGTGGTGCTGGAATCACTCCCCGCCGCGCTCAGCGTGGACGCGAAGGCCACGGCCGTCGGCGGCGCGCTCGCGGGAGGCGAGACCATCGTCGCCCGCCCCGGCGACGAGCCCACGTTCGCCATCGAGGTCAACCAGGACCAGGCCGCCATGATCCCGGCCGGCACCGCGGTGACCGTGCCCCACGGCGAGCACGAGTGGGAAGCCGTGGCCGGCGAGTCCACCGCGGACGACCAAGGGCTGATCCGCATCCCCCTGACCGCCCCCGACGGCGGCGCGGTGTGCGGCGCGGACTGCGACTCCCTGCCCGCCGAGGCCTCCACCTCCCTGCTCTCGAAGGTCAACGTGGTCCCGCCCGTCACCGGGCCCGTGGTCCCCGTGTCCGCGCTGCGCACCCAGCCTGACGGCGCCGCGAGGGTCACCGTGGTTCGCGACGGCGTCCAGGAGGAGCGCACCGTCATCGTCCGCGGCTCCGCGGACGGACTGGCCGTGGTGGACGGCGTGGACGCCGGGGAGACCGTGCGCGTGCTGAACGGCGCCCCGTGAACGCGGAGCTCTCCGTGGCGGACCTGCGCTTCGCGTACACGCGCGGCGCGGAGGAGCTGTTCGACGGCCTGACCCACCGCTTCACCCCTGGCGCCGTCACCGCGCTCACCGGCCCGTCCGGGCGCGGCAAGTCCACGCTGCTGTACGTGCTGGGGCTTATGCTCACGCCCTCGGCGGGCGTGGTGCGCCTGGGCGACGTCGACGCCTCCGCCCTCCCGGACCGGCGCCGGGCGCGGCTGCGGGCCACGTCCGTGGGGTTCGTGTTCCAGGACGCCGAGCTGGACCCGTC
Source organism: Micrococcus sp. HOU01 (assembly GCF_035609305.1). Classification (NCBI taxonomy): domain Bacteria; kingdom Bacillati; phylum Actinomycetota; class Actinomycetes; order Micrococcales; family Micrococcaceae; genus Micrococcus; species Micrococcus sp. HOU01. The sequence goes on from NZ_CP141211.1 coordinate 388,524, forward strand.
CCGGCCCATCCTGGACTCGGTGGTGGAGCCCGGCCTCTACGCCGGCCTGTCCCGTCGCGAGCTCGAAGGCCGGGCCAGGATCCTGCTGGAGCGGTTCGGCCTCGGGCACCGGGCCGAGCACCGGCCGGGCCAGGTCTCAGGCGGCCAGGCCCAGCGCGTGGCGGTCTGCCGGGCACTCGTGAACACCCCTGCGGTGGTGCTGGCCGACGAGCCCACGGGCAACCTCGACCCGGACAACGCCTCCCTCGTGCTCGACGCGCTGGCCGAGGCCGCGGGGGAGGGGCGCACCGTGGTGGTGGCCACGCACGACCCGGCCGTCGTCGCCCGTGCGGACGAGGTGGTGCGACTGTGAACCCGGAGGCCCGCCCGTGAACCTGAGGACCCTGCTGCGCGAGGCCCTCACCGCCGCCCGCACCGCGCCCGTGCCCTCCGCCCTCGTGCTGTTGGTGGTGGCCGCCATGTGCTTCGCGGCCGTCGCCACGGTGGGCCGTCAGGCGGCCACGGAGGCCGCCGTCGCCGCGGAGCTCTCCGGGCCCGCGGCGCGCGTGCTCACCGTGACGGACTCGGGTGGCACCGGCTTCCTCACCGGCGCCACCGTCGCCACCCTCGCCGGTCTCGACTCCGCCGAGGCCGCCCTGGCCCGCGACATGCCCGTGGACACGGTGAACGCCGCGATCGGTGCGGGCGGGACTCGCGTGGCGGTGACCCACGTGGTGGGCACCGTCGACCGCGGCGTCGAGCTCACGCGCGGCCGCCTGCCGGGCCCCGGGGAGGTGGTGGTGCCCGAGGCGAAGCTGGCCGAGCTGGGCCTGGCCCAGCCCTCCGGAGCGCTCGAGTCCGGAGACGGACGCCAGTGGGCCGTGGTGGGCGCGTTCGAGGCGCTCACCCCGTTCGAGGACCTCGCGGACTACGCGATTGCCGTGCCCGCCGCGCCGGCCTCCCTCGTGGTCCAGCAGGTCCGTGTCCTGGCCCCGGACACCGCCGGCACCCGCGCCATGCAGGACTCGGCCCTGGCCGTGATCGACCCCGACCCTCGCTCCTCGCAGGTGCAGACCGCGCGGGCGCTGGCCGCCGGGAACGCGACGATCACCGGGGAGCTGGCCGGACTCGGCCGGTCCCTGCTGCTGCTCATCCTCGGGGCGGGCGCCTTCTTCGTGGCGATCGTGGTGCTCGCCGACGTGCTCATCCGTCGCCGCGACCTCGGCCGCCGCCGCACCCTGGGCATCGGCCGCGCGGACCTCGTGCTGCTCGTGGCGGTCCGCACCGCCGCGCCGGCGGTGCTCGGGGCGGTGGTGGGCGCGGGGACGGGCTACGCCGTCGTCGTGGGGCAGGGCGGGGCGCTGGGGCTGGACTTCGTGGCGGGGGTGGCCGTGCTCGCCGCGCTGACCGCCGTGGTGGCGAGCCTGCTCCCGGCGGCCTTCGCGGCGTTCCGCGACCCCGTGCGGGTGATGCGCACGGCGTGACGGGTGCGCGCGGGGGTGGCCCGTTGCCTGCGGGGGTGGGTGCCGGCGCGGGTGCTCCCTGGCGATGCCGCCCGAGTCGCCTCTCGGGGTTCCGTGGGCAGGGCAACCGGTTCCGTGGGCGGGTCAGCCGGTTCCGTGGGCAGAAGAGTGACTCCTTCCGCCCACGGAACCTGAATCGCCGCCGGTTCTGCCCACGGAACCCTGCCCACGGAACCCTGCCCACGGAACCCTGCCCACGAAGCCCTGCCCACGGGACGCGGGGATTCTGGAACACTGGGACGCACGCCTCATGCGGCCGGACCGCGGCGGGCGGAGAGGAGGGCCATGACGCGCACCAGCACGTACGGGTTCCGGGAGGGGACGCTGGACACCGTCCGGCGCAGCATGCGGACCGTCGCGGTGCATCGCGACGACGGCGAGCTCGTCGGCCGGGTGGTCCGTGGGGAGCTGGCGGGCTGCGAACGCACCGGCACGTTCCGCTGGGAGTCGATCGGCGGTGCCGCCACCACGGTGGGGATCCGCCGGGCCACGTGGCGCAGCGCGGTGGGCCGCCTGCTGCGCCCGACCTATGCCGTGACGCATCGACCGGACGTCACGGCACCGGCCGAGGGGGAGCCACCGGCGCCCGTGCATGACGAGCTCAAGGAGATCTGGGGCGAGAACGTGCTCTACTTCGCCGTCGACGGGACGGTCCAGGGGCGTCGCGTGGTGGCCCGCGCGGACTGGGACGGCTCCGTGGAGGTGCGGGCACAGGGGGAGGACGGCGGCCGGCCACGGCGGGTCGCCCGGTTCCACTCGGGTGGGATGTTCTCCCTGACCCGCGTCGAGGTGGATCACGAGGCCGCCGGCACCACACGGGACGGTGCGCTGTTCGGCGTGCTCATGCTGCTGCCGTTCGTGGCGCGCCTCCATCGGGAGGAGTCCTCGCTGATCGAGGAGCTGCTCGGCTGAGTGCACGCTCCGCGTCGTCCGCGCCTGCCGCGTCCGGGGCCGCCGCTACCCTCGAGGCATGCCCGCCCCCGCCGCCACCACCACGACGACGCCGCCCGCCACGCCCCGCGAGCGGCAGTCGGTGCTGCGCACCCTGCGCACCCCGCGGTGGCTGCGCACCGAGGTCCTCGCGGGCCTCGTGGTGGCGCTGGCGCTCATCCCGGAGGCCATCGCGTTCTCGATCATCGCGGGCGTGGATCCGCGCGTCGGGCTGTTCGCGTCCTTCACCATGGCCGTCACCACCGCGATCGTGGGCGGCCGCCCCGCCATGATCTCCGCGGCCACGGGGGCGGTGGCGCTCGTCGTCGCACCGCTGTCCCACGCGTACGGGGTGGGGCACCTGCTTGCCGCGATCATCCTCGGCGGTGTCATCCAGATCCTGCTCGGCGTGCTCGGTGTGGCCCGGCTCATGCGGTTCGTCCCGCGGTCGGTGATGGTGGGGTTCGTCAACGCGCTGGCCATCCTCGTGTTCACCTCGCAGCTGCCCGAGCTGATCGGCGTCCCGTGGCTCGTGTACCCGCTCACGGTGCTCGCCCTGGTGATCGTGGTGCTGCTGCCGCGGCTCACCACGGCGGTGCCGGCGACCCTGGTGGCCGTGGTCGTGGTCACCTCCCTGGTGATGGCCGCCGGTCTGACCGTGCCGCGCGTGGGGGACCGTGGCGCGCTGCCGGACGCGTTGCCCGCGCTCGGCCTGCCGGACGTCCCGCTGACGTGGGAGACGCTGTGGCTGATCCTGCCGTTCAGCATCGGCATGGCGTTCGTGGGGCTGCTCGAGTCCCTGCTCACCGCGAAGCTGGTGGACGACATCACGGACACCCGCTCGGACAAGACGCGCGAGTCCTGGGGGCAGGGGGTCGCGAACGTGGTCTCCGGGCTGTTCGGCGGGATGGGCGGCTGTGCAGTGGTGGGGCAGACCATGATGAACGTCAAGGCGAACGGCGCCCGCACCCGGATCTCCACGTTCCTCGCGGGCGTGTTCCTGTTGGTCCTCGTGGTGGCCCTCGGCGAGTTCGTGGCGCAGATCCCCATGGCCGCGCTCGTGGGCGTGATGATGTTCGTGGCCGCCGCCACCTTCGATTGGCATTCGGTGCGCCCCGCCACCCTGCGCGCGATGCCGCGCTCGGAGACCGCCGTCATGGTCGTGACCGTGGCGGCCACGGTGCTCACTCACAACCTCGCGATCGGCGTGGGTGTGGGCGTGCTCGCTGCGCTGGTGCTCTTCGCTCAGCGCGTCTCGCGTCTGGTCACGGTGGTCCGCGAGGTCCACGACGACGGCGACGCCGTCACGTATCGCGTGCACGGCGCCCTGTTCTTCGCGTCCTCGAACAACCTCTACTCGCAGTTCGAGTACGCCCTCGACCCGCCGCGCGTCGTGATCGACATGAGTGCCGCGCACGTGTGGGACGCCTCCACTGTGGCCGCGCTCGACTCGGTGCTGACCAAGTACGCCCGGCACGGGATCCACGCCGAGGTGACGGGGCTGAACGAGGCCTCCGCGGCGATGCACGCGCGCCTCACCGGGCGACTCGGCGCCTAGCCGGCGGGCTCCCGTTTCGGCAAGGGAAGCGCCCCGGGAGGCCGTCGTCTCGGCAACGAACGCGGGCCCCGGCCGAGGTCACGTGGTGATGAACTCCCACTGGTGCCCGTCCGGGTCGACGATCTCGCGGGAGTGCATGCCGGAGTCGGCCATCTCCTCGCGCAGGTCCTCGGGCAGGGGCACCTCGGCGGCGCCGAGCTCGATCGCCCGGTCCGCCAGGGCGTCCACCGCCGCGGCGTCGCCGACGGTCAGCGCCATGAGGGCGGAGTTGGTGGTGAGGCAGTCGGCGATCTCACGGTTGCCGATGAAGTCGGTGTAGTAGCCGGGGCTGAGGTACATCGCGTACGTCGACTCGGTGAGCTCGATGCACACCGAGTGCTCGTCCGAGTAGTCGTCCATCGCGGTGGCGCCCAGGGTCGTCCAGAACTCACGGATCCGCTCGGGGTCCGTCGTCGGGAGGTTGATGAACACCGGCTGGGAGAACAAGGCCATGGGGAGCACCGTAGACGAGGCGGTCGGCCCGCCGCCACCGCGCGCGTGTCGCGGGCGCGCGGGCGTGGCGTGGGCCACGGAGCCGCTCCCGACGACGGCGCCCGCGGCCTGGCGCGTCCGCCCCCGTTGGTAGCGTGGCCGCCATGAGCGTTCCTCCCTCCGGCCCGCCGGCCGGTCCGCCCGCCGGCTGGCCGCCGTCGGGCCGGCCGTCCGCCCGCCGCGCCGCCGTCGCCCCGAGCCTGCACGGGCACCCCGGCGCCCCCGGTGGCGTCCCCGCCGGCTGGCCCGGCCGCCGGCCCGCGGCCCGCCCCGCGCCGGACTGGACCCCGGGTCGGTTCCACTGGGGCGACGCCGTCGTGGTGCTCGTGTACGTGGCGCTCATGGTGCTCGGGCTGGGGCTGTGGCTGGCGGTGTCGCTCGGCCTGGTCCCCGGTGACCTCGAGGCGTTCGACCTGGTCCGCGACGGGTTCACGGTGAACATCGTCAGCTACGCGATCCTCGTGGTGCTCGTGCTGGCCGTGGCCTGGCGCCCGCTCGTGACGTCGCTGCGGGTGTTCCGCACGGGCACGTGGTGGAAGCTGTTGCTGCTGCCCGCCACGTGGCTGGCGTGCATCGTCGTGAACGTGATCGTGCTGAGCCTCATCGGGGAGGCGCAGACCAGCGCCAACCAGGCCGCGCTCGAGGAGATGACCACGCAGGCCCCGCCCGTGCTCATGATCCTCATGACCGTGGTGGCCGCCCCGCTCGTGGAGGAGTACCTGTTCCGCCACCTGCTGATCGGCAAGCTCTCCCGCTGGATCAACGTGTGGGTGTGCGCCGTGGTCTCCGTGCTCGCGTTCACACTCCTGCACTTCCTCGGCACCGGCGGCGACTTCCGGCTCGTGGAGACCGTCCCGTACCTGACCCTCGCGGTGGCGATCACGGTGTCCTACATCCTGATGGGCCGCTCGTTCGGGTACGCGGTGCTGCTGCACATGGTGAACAACGGCATCGCCATCGCGATGCTCTACCTCGTGGCCCCCCTGCTGCCGGACACGCTGCCCGAGCCCACGGCCCCGACCACGGCGCTGGCCCCGCTGCTGGCCCTGCTGGGCTGAGATGGCGGGACCCTCCGGCTCGACGGCGGCGCCCGCCCCGCAGGACGCGCGCGCCCTCACGCGGCGCATCCTCGCGCTCGCGGTCCCCGCGTTCGGCGCGCTCATCGCGGAGCCGCTGTTCCTGCTGGCCGACACCGCGATCATCGGGCACCTGGGCACGGCCCAGCTGGCCGGCGTCGGGATCGGCACCACCATCCTGCACACGCTCACCGGCCTCATGATCTTCCTGGCCTACGCCACCACCCCGGCGGTGGCCCGGCTGATCGGGGCGGGGGACCCGGCCGCCGCGATGGACCGCGGCCGCGACGGCATCTGGCTGGGCCTGCTGCTCGGCGCGGTGCTGGCCGTCCTCGGCTGGCTCGCGGCCCCCGCGCTGACGGCGGCCCTCGGCGCGACGGGCGAGGTGCAGGCCCATGCCGTCGCCTACCTGCGCTGGTCCATGCCGGGGCTGCCGGCCCTGCTGGCCGTGCTCGCCGCCACCGGGGTGCTCCGCGGCCTCCAGGACACCGTGACGCCGCTCGTGGTGGCGGGTGTGGGCTTCGGCGCGAACATCGGGCTGAACGTGGCCCTGGTGTACGGGCTGGGCTGGGGCGTGGCCGGGCTCGGCCATCGGCACGTCCGTGGTGCAGTGGGCGATGCTCGTGACGTACCTGTTCGTGCTGGCCCCGCGCTTCCGCCGCTCGGGCACGGCGTGGGCGCCCCGTGCCTCGGGCATGCGCGCCACGGCCCAGGTGGGGTCGTGGCTGCTGCTGCGCACCGCGAGCCTGCGCGCGGCCATCCTCATCACCGTCATGGCCGCCGCCGGCGCGGGCGACCTCACCCTCGCCGCGCACCAGCTCGTCTTCACGCTGTTCTCCACGCTGGCGTTCGCCCTCGACGCCCTCGCGATCGCCGCGCAGGCCCTGATCGGCGCCGAGCTCGGGGCCGCCCGGCCGGACGCCGCCCGTCGCCTCACCCGGACGATGGTGCACTGGGGGCTGGGCTTCGGCGTCGTGACTGGGGCCGTCCTGGCCCTCGCGGCGCCGGTGCTGCCGGGGCTGTTCACCACGGACCCGACCGTGCAGGCCGCCGCCACCGTGGGCCTGTGGGTGCTGGCCGCCGGGCAGCCGGTGGCCGGGTACGTGTTCGTGCTGGACGGCGTGCTGATCGGCGCCGGCGACGCCCGCTACCTCGCCCTCGCCGGCCTCGTGAACCTCGTGGTCTACGCGCCGGCGCTCTGGGTGCTCGCGCAGCTCGCCACGGGCGGGTTCGGCTGGACCGCGGTCTGGCCCGGACCGAACGCCGCCGTGCCCGACGCCGGCGTGCAGCTGGGCCTGCTCTGGCTCGGCTTCGCGGGGGTCTACATGGGGATGCGGGCGCTCACCCTCGGCTGGCGGGCCCGGCGCGACGACTGGATGCGGCTCGGCGTCGTGTGAGCGCGTCCGGGCGGTGACGCGCGGGCCGGGCCGCGGCCGCACGGCTCCTAGACTGGGGCGGTGGCTACCGTGCAGACCCCCCTCGAGATCTCGTCCGTGGTGTTCAAGCCGATCCTGATCCGCGCCGTGGTGGCGCTGGCGTTCGGTCTGACCACCGTGTTCGTCGCCGAGCCGGGCCTGACGTGGATGAAGGTCATGTTCGCGCTGTATCTGGCGTTCTCCGGTTCGGCGATGTGGGAGTACCTGCGCCGCGACCCGGTGCCCGTGGCCATGCGCTCCCCGCTGTCGCTGGCGGCGGCCGCGTGGATGCTCGGCGTGATCGTGCTGCTGTTCCTGGGGTCCCCGGCCGCGGTGGGCGTGGCGGCCGGCGCCGCCCTCGTGCTCGGCGGGGTCGCCGAGCTCGTGGCGTGGGCCCGCCACCGCCGCGAGTTCATCCCCGCGCGGGACCAGCTGTGGACCGGGCTCGTGGGCCTGCTCTCCGGGGGCGGCGTGGTCGTGGCGGCCCTGCAGGGCTTCGGCCCGCACGCCCTGCTCGGCATCGCCGGCGGCGGGGCGATCCTGATCGGGGTGCTCCTGATGGTCTCCGGTCTCGGCTTCCACCACGAGGTGCGCCGGGATCGCGGCACGGCCAGGGGCCTCTGAACCGGGTCGACGTCGCCGTCCTGACCCGCGGGGCGGACGTTCGCCGGGGGAGGACCTCGGGGCCCCGCGGGGCCACCCGCCGGCCGGACGCGTAGACTGGCTCCGGTCCGCCGCGCCCCGAAGGCCTCAGCCCCGAGCGCCTGTGCGGGCCGTGCCGCCCCAGCCGCCCCCAGCCGTCAGGAGTCCCGCCGTGAGCGCACCGTCCCCCCGCCCGTCCGCCGATCGCGCCGGATCCGGCCGCCCGGCACGCGGCGGTCTGCGCACCACGGTCAAGGGCCCGCTGGTCTTCTCCGCCGTGCTCGGCGTGGTCGGTGGGGTGATCGCCGGCATCACGGCCTCCGGCGGCACGCAGAATCCGCTGCGCATCGACATCGCGCTGATCGCCTTCGGCGTCTTCTTCACGACCTCGCTCGTGGTGGTGGCCATGCTGCAGCTCGCCGCCCGTGAGAACCCGGACCACCTCTCCCAGGGCTCCGGCGTCAACCGCTCCTCCGAGGAGATGTTCCGCAAGACCGCCGCCGACCGCCGCGCCCAGGCCGCCGCCGAGCGCCGCGCGCAGGGCGGCACCGGAGGCGACGCCCCGCGCGCCTGAGGCCGGCGCCTCAGAACCCGAGGCTGCGCGCCTCCCGACGCAGCGCGTCCGCCGAGGCGTGCAACGCCCGCATCTCCGCCGCGTCCAGTTCCGGCTCGATCACGCGCGTGACGCCGTCGCGCCCCACCACGGACGGCATGGACAGCGCGACCCCCGAGAGCCCGTGGACGCCGTCGAGCACGGTGGAGACCGGCAGGATGGCGTGCTGGTCGCGCAGGATCGCCTCGAGCAGGCGGGTCGTGGCCACGCCGACCGCGTACGTGGTGGCGCCCTTGCCCTGGATCACCTCGTAGGCCGCGTTGACCACGGTGTCCGCGACTTCGTCCAGGTCGGCGCGGGTGAACAGCGGGTCGGCCGGCGTCGGCCACTCGAGGAGGGGCGTCGGGCCGATGCGCGCCGAGCTCCACGCGGGGAACTCCGTGTCCCCGTGCTCGCCGAGGATGGCCGCGTGCACCGACGACGCGTGGACCTGCGCCCGCGACGCCAGCAGCCACCGCAGGCGGGACGTGTCCAGGAGGGTGCCCGAGCCGATCACCCGGCCGGCAGGCAGACCGGTGAGGCGCTGGGCCACCAGCGTGAGGACGTCCACGGGATTGGTGACGAGCACGACCAGCGCGTCCGGCGCGTGCGCCTGCACCTGGGGCAGCAGACCGCGCAGGATCTCCACGTTGTGCGCGCCGAGGTCGAGGCGGGTCTGCCCCGGCCTCTGCTTGGCGCCGGCCGTGATCACCACGACCTCGCAGCCGGCCAGGACGTCCGGGTCCGCGCCGCCGGTCATCGCGGACGCAGAGGTGAACGGGGTGCCGTGGGCCAGGTCGAGGACCTCGGCGCGGACCTTGGGCTCGTCGATGTCGTAGAGGGCGACCTCGCGGGCGACGCCGCGGATCAGCGCCGCGTAGCAGATCGCCGTGCCGACGCCGCCGGCCCCCACGACGCCGACCTTGCGGTGGGCGGGTCCGAGGGACGAGGGGGAGTGGACGGGGGTGTGCTCGCTCATGCCGCGCAGGCTAGGGGTGCCCGGCCGGCCGACGGAACCAGAGGCCGCCCCGTCCCCCGATGTTCAGCGCCGGGTCACCTGGCGGGCAGGGCCGGGTCAGTCCTTCTTCTTGTCCGACTTCTTCTTGCGGGCCTTCTTCTCCGCCTTCTTCTCCGCCTTCTTGCGCTCCTTCTTCTCCTTCTCGGTCTCCCGGCGGGGCTCGTCGGCGGCGGCCTCGGAGTCCACGACGGCCTCCGGCGCCTCCGCCTCCTCCGGCCCGGCCGGCCCGGCCGGATCCGTCGCGGGTGCGGCCTCCGCCGCCTCGGCCAGGCGTGCCCGGTAGGAGCGCACGTGGGTGCGGTTGGCGCAGTTGGCCTCGTCGCAGAAGCGCTTGGACCGGTTCCGGCTGGCGTCCACGAGCGCGTTCTCGCAGTCCTCGCCCTCGCACACGCGCAGGCGGGTCAGCTCGCCGTCCATCGCGGTCTCCGCCAGCGCGAGGGCGGCCATCGCGGCCAGCCGCTCGACCGCGTCGGCGGGGACCTGTGCCGGGGCCAGCCCGACGACGTCGCCCCCGGCCGTCAGCCGCAGCGGCCCGGCCGCGGCGAGGAGGGCGTTCACGCGCTCCACGGCGGCCGCCTCGTCCACGGCGGCGAGGGCCCAGACCTCGGCCAGACGGCCGCGGAGCTCGCGGCCGCGCACGGCCGCGGCGGCGGCCAGGCGGAGGCGGACCTCGTCCTCCTGGAGTTCAGGGACGAGGGAGGGCAGCTGCGTGGCGGCGGTGAACCGCTCGTCGGCCGGCTGACCGCCCCGCAGGCCGGGGGCGGTGTTCAGGAACGCGGCGAGGGAGGCGAGGCGGGTGAGCGTCGGCGCGGAGAGCATGGGGAAATCGTACGGCGGGCCCGTCCGCCCGTCACCGGCTTCACGCCGCGTATCGGGTCGCCTCCGGCGCCTTCCCGTCCAGTACCCTGACCCCCACGGGCCCCGTCTGCGCGGCGGGGTGCACCCACGGGGCCGGAGGGCCCCCGAACCAGCACAGGAGACCTCCATGTCCCAGACCTCCCAGGCGACCGGTCGCCTCTCCGCCGGGCACGTCATCGTCAAGACCCTCGAGTCCCACGGCGTGAAGCGCGTCTACTCCGTGCCGGGCGAGTCCTACCTGGACGTCCTGGACGGCCTGCACGACTCGGGCATCGAGAACGTGGTGTGCCGCCACGAGGGCGGCGCCACGTACATGGCCGAGGCCGACGGCAAGATGAACGTGGTCCCTGGCGTCGCCATGGTGACGCGCGGCCCGGGCGCCGCGAACGCCCACGTCGGCCTGCACACCGCGTGGCAGGACTCGACGGCGCTCGTCCTGTTCGTCGGCCTGATCCCGTTCGAGCACCGCGGCCGCGAGGCCTTCCAGGAGTTCGACCCGCACGCCTGGTTCGGCACCGGTGCGAAGCGCGTGATGGTCCTGGACCACCCGGAGCGCGCCTCCGAGATCGTGGCCGAGGCCATGTTCGCCGCCAGCTCGGGCCGGCCCGGGCCCGTCGTCGTCGGCCTGCCGGAGGACGTGATCCGTGAGGAGATCGATGCGCACCTGCACCCGCAGATCCCCGTGGCCCCGGGCGGCATGACCGTGGAGGACTGGAAGTCCCTGCACGCCGCGCTCAAGGAGTCCCGCAAGCCGCTGTTCATCACCGGTGGCAACAACTGGACGGACGAGGGTGCGCAGACCCTGACGACGTGGCTCGAGGAGCACAAGATCCCCGCCGCCGCCGAGTGGCGCACCGAGGGCACCGTGCCGTTCTCCTCGCCGTCCTACGTGGGCCCGATCGGCTACGGCCGCCCGAAGCCGACCTACAACCTGCTCGAGGAGACCGACCTCATCGTGTTCGTCGGCACCGTGCCGGGCGACGTCGTGACCAATGGCTTCACCATCCGCCAGAACTGGGACAAGAAGAACTTCCTGGTCACCATCGACCCGTCCCTGCGCGGCCGCTCCGGCCCCGTGTCCCACCAGATCGTGGCCAAGCCGGACGGGTTCATCCGCGACCTCGTCCGCATGGAGCTCGAGGTCAAGCCGGAGTGGGAGGAGTGGACCTCCCGCATGCGCGGCGAGCAGGAGAAGTTCGCGGCCCTGCCCCCGGCCGAGCCGTCCGAGGGCCAGGCGAAGATGGCCACGCTCATGGCCAACCTGGTGCCGAAGCTGCCGAAGGACTCGATGATCTCCCTCGGCGCGGGCGAGCACACCAACTGGGCGCACCGGTACTTCCCGACCGAGGGCTATCGCTCCATGATCTCGGCCCGCAACGGCTCCATGGGCTACTCGGTGCCGGGTGCCGTGGCCGCGTCCCTGAACTTCCCGGACCGCACCGTGGTGACCATCGCCGGCGACGGCGAGTTCCTCATGAACGGCCAGGAGCTGGCGACCGCCGCGCAGTACGGCGCCACGCCCCTCGTGATCGTCATGGACAACCAGGAGTACGGCACCATCCGCACCCACCAGGAGCGCCAGTACCCCGGGCGCGTCTCCGGCACCCAGCTGAAGAACCCCGACTTCGCCGCCATGGCCCAGGCGTTCGGCGGCTTCGGGGTGCGCGTGGAGCGGGACGCGGACGTGCCGGCGGCCGTGGACGCGGCGCTCAAGGCCGTCCAGGAGGAGGGCCGGTTCGCGCTCATCCACCTGATCGTGGAGCAGCGCGTCAAGGCCTACTGAGGCCGGCGGCGCGACGCGGTCCGCGCCGTCCCTCCGGTCAGGCCGCCGTCGTGGGGACGTCGAAGCGCAGCTTCGGTTCGGGAAAGGGCGCACCGTCGAGGCCCGCCTCGACCCGGTCCCGCAGCACGCCCCCGCACGCACGGATCGTGGCCACGGAGGCGGTGTTCGTCTCGTCGCACGTGAGCAGGGCGGTGGACACCCCGTGCGCGGCCAGCAGCGTCAGCGCGCCCCGCAGCAGGCGCACGGCGTGCCCCCGCCGCCGGAACGCGGGGCGCACCGCGTAGCCCACGTGCCCGTTGACGTGCCGCAGCGCTTCGTTCAGCTCCCACCGCACGGACACCCGGCCCACCAGCTCGCCGTTCTCGTCCACGCCCACGTAGAAGGACGCGGGCACTCGGCCGGGCTCGACGTCGCCGCGCGCCTCGGCGGCGAACGCGCGGCGGACCGCGGGGAAGGAGCGGGTGCCGGCCATCAGGAAGTCGAACCCCTCCCGATGCAGTTCGGCGTCCGCCTCGCGCGCCGCGATCTCGTCCGCGGCGCGCAGCGGGCGCAGCAGGAGGCCGTCCACGGTGACGGTGGGGCTGGGGTCGGGGAGCATGTGCCGAGTGTACGAGGGTGGACGCCGGGCGCGGCCGCGTGAGCCGCCCGCCGCCCCAGCCCTCGTCCCCTCTCCACCCCCCGCGCCCCCCCACGACGCCAGGTGGGGTGACGTGGATCACGTTGCAGGCTAGGGTGGGGGGACCGACGATCGCCCATCCCCAGGAGGCCGCGATGACCGTGCCGTCCTCGTCGGCGGAGCATGCGCCCGCGCTCGAGGCTCGCCCCGAGATGCCGGGCGAGACCGTGTCCCGCGTCGCCATGACGCCCGCGGCGCTCGAGCTGATCCGCCGACTCCTCCCGATCCATGGCCCGCTCATGTTCCACCAGTCCGGCGGCTGCTGCGACGGCTCCGCGCCCATGTGCTATCCCGCCGGCGACTTCACGACCGGCGCCGCCGACGTCCTGCTGGGCACCTTCGCCCTGCCGGCCGAGGGGGACCAGGCCGCCGTGGAGATCCCGTTCTGGATGTCCGCCGCCCAGTTCGAGTACTGGAAGCACACCCACCTCACCCTGGACGTGGTGGACGGGCGCGGCTCCGGCTTCTCCGTCGAGGTGCCCGAAGGCAAGCGGTTCCTGATCCGTTCGCGGTTGATGGCCGGCTCGGGATGAGCTCGACCCTCGCCACCGGCGCCTACCGACGCGCCGTGGACCGGGCCCACGAGTCCCTCGACTCGGTCCGCCTGTCGCTCGCGCCGTCGTCGTCCACCGCTCCGACCGGCGCGGACCAGGGCCTGCGCGCCGCCCTCCAGGGGCTGCGGCGGGAGGTCCGCGAGTCCTGGCTGCGCTCCCTCGGCGCCCTCACCCCGGCGGGGTCGGCCCTCGACGCAGGAGCTTCCGCGGCCGCGCCCGCGGTGCCCGGCCAGACCGACCCGGCCACCCTCGCCGACGACAACCTCGCCGCCGCCCGCCGCGAGCAGCGTCTCGCCGTGGCCCTGCCGGTGGTCCGCCGCATGCTCATCCAGCCCGCGGCCGAGGCCGGGATGCTCGCCGCGATCGGCAACGCGCGCGGCCACCTGCTGTGGGTCGAGGGCGACCGGACTGCGGTGCGCCACGCCGAGACCATGGGCTTCGTGGCCGGCGCCGACTGGTCCGAGGCGTCCATGGGCACCTCCGCCCCCGGCATCGTCCTCGCGACCGGCGCCCCCACGCAGGTCAGCCGCGGCGAGCACCTGAGCCCGCGCGTGCACCCGTGGAGCTGTTCGGCCGTCCCGCTCACGGACCCGGCCACCGGGCGGCTCGTCGGGGTCCTGGACCTCACGGGTGGCGAGGACGCCGTCAGCCACCTCGCCCTGCCTCTGCTCCTGTCCACCGTGGACGCCGTGCACGCCGCCTGGCGGGACCTGCCCGCCCCGTCCCGGGGCCGTCCCCGCGGCACCGTCCCGACGCCGGGCCCCTCGGCTCCGCCGTCCGCCTCGCCGGGGCCGAGCCCCGCCGGCGCGCCGCACCGCCACGACGAGGCCGCGGGCCTGCTGCGCGTCACCGGCCACCTGCCGCCCACGCTGGACGGGGTCGAGCTCACCGGCCGGCACGCCGAGATCCTCACCCTCCTCGCGTGGCACGGCCCGGGCCTGACCGGCGCCGAGCTCGAGGTCGCGCTGTATCCGGAGGAGACGGCCGGGCCCCGGTCCGCGCCGGGCGACGCCCCCGCCCGCGCCATCTCGCTGCGCGCCGAGGTGCATCGACTCCGCCGGGCGCTGCGGGACGTGGGGGCGCCGGTGGAGCTGCTGTCCCGGCCGTACCGGCTCGTGGGGGAGGTGCACGCGGACCTGCTGTGCGCGCGGGAGGCGCTGCGCGCCGGGGATCTGGACCGTGCGCTGCACGCGGCGGTTGGGCCGGTGCTGCCGCGGTCGGCGTCCCCCGGTGTCGCCTCGATCCGCGCGGAGCTGGGGGAGGCGCTGCGCGAGGCCGTCGCCCAGGACGCAGATGTCGACCAGCTCTGGGCTTACCTGGGCCGCCCCGAGGCCCGCGACGACGTCGAGCTCTGGGGCGCCGCCCTGCGTCTGCTGCCGACGGACTCGCCGCGGCGCGCGCTCGCCGTGGCCACGCTCGAGCGGATCGAGCGGGACCTGGCCTGAGCCGGCCCGCCCCTCACCCGCGCCCGGCTGCAACCTTCGTGCAACCTCCCTGTGACTAGGGTCACAGCCACGGCAGGGCGCCACCCGGCGCCGAGGCAACCGCAGGCAAAGGAGCCAGCACCATGACCGTCTACGCATTCCCGGGCACCGAGGGAGCCAAGGTCGAGTTCAAGTCCCGCTACGAGCACTTCATCGGCGGAGAGTGGACACCCCCGGTCAAGGGCCAGTACTTCGAGAACGTCACGCCCGTGACGGGCAAGGTGTTCTGCGAGGTCGCCCGCGGCACGGCCGAGGACATCGACGCCGCCCTCGACGCCGCCTGGAAGGCCGCCCCGGCCTGGGGCGCCACCTCGCCGGCCGAGCGGGCGCTCGTGCTGCACCGCATCGCGGACCGCATGGAGGAGAACCTCGAGATGCTGGCGGTCGCGGAGACGTGGGACAACGGCAAGGCCGTCCGGGAGACCCTCAACGCGGACGTCCCGCTGGCCATCGACCACTTCCGGTACTTCGCGGGCGCGATCCGCGCGCAGGAGGGCCGCCTGTCCCAGGTGGATGAGGACACCGTCGCCTACCACTTCCACGAGCCGCTCGGCGTGGTCGGCCAGATCATCCCGTGGAACTTCCCGCTGCTGATGGGGGTGTGGAAGCTGGCGCCCGCGCTGGCCGCGGGCAACGCCGTCGTGATCAAGCCCGCCGAGCAGACCCCGGCCTCGATCATGGTGTTCATCGAGCTGATCGCGGACCTGCTGCCGGCCGGCGTCGTCAACGTGGTCAACGGCTTCGGCCTCGAGGCCGGCAAGCCGCTCGCGCAGTCGCCGCGCATCCGCAAGATCGCGTTCACGGGCGAGACGACGACGGGCCGGCTGATCATGCAGTACGCCTCGGAGAACATCATCCCGGTGACCCTGGAGCTGGGCGGCAAGTCGCCCAACGTGTTCTTCGAGGACGTCATGGCGAACGACGACGCCTACTGGGACAAGGCACAGGAGGGCTTCACCCTGTTCGCGCTGAACCAGGGCGAGGTCTGCACGTGCCCGTCGCGTGCGCTTGTGCAGGAGTCGATCGCGGAGAAGTTCCTCGACGCCGTCGTGGAGCGGACCTCGCGCATCGTCACCGGCAACCCCCTCGACACGGACGTGATGATGGGCGCCCAGGCCTCCAACGACCAGCTCGAGAAGATCACGTCCTACCTGGACATCGGCCGTCAGGAGGGCGCCGAGGTGCTCATCGGCGGCGCTCGCGCCGAGATGGAGGGCGAGCTGGCCGGCGGCTACTACGTGCAGCCCACGATCTTCCGCGGGGACAACTCGATGCGCATCTTCCAGGAGGAGATCTTCGGGCCGGTGGTCTCGACGACCACGTTCACCGACTTCGACGACGCCATGCGGATCGCCAACGACACGCTCTACGGTCTCGGCGCCGGCGTGTGGTCCCGGAACGGCAACACCGCCTACCGCGCGGGCCGGGCGATCCAGGCCGGCCGCGTGTGGGTGAACAACTACCACGCCTACCCGGCCCACGCCGCGTTCGGTGGGTACAAGTCCTCCGGCATCGGCCGTGAGAACCACCTGATGATGCTCGACCACTACCAGCAGACCAAGAACCTGCTCGTCTCCTACTCCGAGGACAAGCTCGGGTTCTTCTGAGCCGACGCCGGCACGGCACGACCCCCTCCCCACTCCACGAAAGGTGATCCCCCATGACCACGATGAAGGCAGCCGTCGTCACCCAGTTCGGCACAGAGGCCGACGTCACGGAGGTCGAGCGTCCGACGCCCGGCCAGCACGAAGCGCTCGTGAAGCTCATCTCCTCGGGCGTCTGTCACACGGACCTGCACGCGATGGAGGGCGACTGGCCGGTGAAGCCGACCCCGCCGTTCATCCCGGGCCACGAGGGCGTGGGCATCGTCGAGGAGGTCGGACCCGACGTCGAGAACCTCAAGGTCGGGGACATGGTCGGCAACGCGTGGCTGTGGCGAGCGTGCGGCCACTGCCAGTACTGCCGCACCGGGTGGGAGACCCTGTGCGAGGAGCAGGTCAACGGCGGCTACTCCGTGGACGGTTCGTTCGGTGAGTACATGCTCGTGGATGCCCGCTACGCGCCCGTGATCCCCGAGGGCGCGGACCCGATGGAGGTCGGCCCGATCCTGTGCGCCGGCGTCACGGTGTACAAGGGGCTGAAGCAGACCGAGGTGCGGCCCGGGCAGTGGGTCGTGATCTCCGGCATCGGCGGCCTGGGGCACATCGCGGTGCAGTACGCCGTGGCGATGGGCATGCGCGTGGTGGCCGTGGACGTCGCGGACGACAAGCTGGCGCTCGCCTCTCGGCACGGCGCGGAGCTGACCGTGAACGCGAACGTCGCGGACCCCTCCGTGGAGATCCAGGAGAAGATCGGCGGCGCCCACGGTGTGCTCGTCACGGCCGTGCACCCCCAGGCGTTCGGCCAGGCCATCGCGATGACCCGCCGCGGCGGCACCATCGTGTTCAACGGCCTGCCCCCGGGCGACTTCCCCGCGCCGATCTTCGACATCGTCCTCAAGGGCCTGACCATCCGCGGTTCGATCGTGGGCACCCGGCAGGACATGGTCGAGGCACTCGAGTTCTACGCGGCCGGGAAGATCCACCCGACGTTCCACACCCGTCCGCTCACCGAGATCAACGACGTGTTCGACGAGATGCGCCACGGCAAGATCGAGGGCCGCGTCGTGATCGACTACGCGATGCAGGACTGACGTGTCGCCTGGGCGTCGGCTGGGCGCGGGGTAGTATCGGCACATCACGCGCACCAGTGCGACGGCGGTCGTCCCACCCGGAGATCCGGGCCGGGGCGGCCGCCGTCGTCGTCGCGGGGACGGGGCGGGCCGCAGCGCGCCCGACGCCCGAGCCTCAGCGGGCCGCGTCCGGGGCGACCCCGTCGCGCAGCCACTCCAGCGTGGCCGGCCAGAAGGTCGGCGCGAACCGCGCGTGGAACAGTCCGAAGTGCCCGATCTCCGCGACACCGAGCTCCTCCGGCCGCACCCGCCAGCGCACCGTCCGCCGACCCGGCGAGTAGGCGTCCGCGCGGTCGAGGGCGGCTTCGGTGCCGAAGTTGTCGTCGACGGGCGCCACGATCAGCGCGTCCGCCGTGAACGCGGCCAGACGACGGCGCAGCTCGTCCCGGCCGGCGGTGGTGCGGGCGCTCGCGGTGAAGTCGCGGCGACTGCGCGCCCAGTCCAGGGCGACCCCGCGCGGCAGGTCCTCGAGCCAGCCGAGCCGCCGCCCCGGGAAGTGCCCGCGGGCCAGCGTGATCGCCGGCATCGCCGCGTGCCAGCGCGCCCACATCCGCGCCCTCCCCGGCCGCGCCCGGTAGTCCCGCCAGTGGGCGTGCTGCCCGCCGACGGCCACGTGCCGGGCCACGTGACGCGCCTCGTCCGCGAGCCCGACGCCGAACCCGCCGAAGCTGTGGCCCACCGTCAGGAGGGGGCCGGGCAGGCGCGTCCGGGCCCAGCCGAGCACGGCGTCCGCGTCGAGGGCGCCCCAGTCCGCCCACCGCGCCCGCCGCGCCACGGCGAACGGCTCGCGGGACTCCCCGACACCCCGGTAGTCGAACGTGACCGCGTGGAACCCGTGGCCGGCGAGGAACTCGGCGTAGCGCCGGTAGTACGTGGCCTTCACCCCGGTCGCGGGGGCGATCACCACCGCGCCGGCGGGCCGGGCCTGGGGCGCCGTCGTGGGGGCGAAGTGGCGGGCCGCGAGCACGAAGCCGTCGCGGGCGCGGAGGCGCGCGGGGGTGGAGGTGGTCTGCGTCACGCCGCCACCCTAGGTGTAGGAGGGCATGACGTTGTTGACTCGGGCCGGTGCCAACGAGGCCGGAGGGGCGTCCCCGCAGGAGGTATGAGGCCGATGGTAGTTGTAGTGGTTCACCCACACGGCCAGCGCCTCACGCCGAGCTGTCTCTGAGGTATACGGGCGGGCGTAGAGGACCTCATCGACCATCAGCCGGTTGTAGCGTTCGACCTTCCCGTTATGGCGCGGGGTGTAGGGGCGGATCCGGTGGTGCCGGCCCCCGAGCGAGACCACCTTGGCGGTGAAGTCCGCAGCCCGGTAGTTGTTTCCGTTGTCCGTGATCACCCGGTCCACGGTGATGCCGTGGGCGGCGAAGAACGCCCTCGCCCGGCAGTAGAAGCTCACGGTCGTGGCCGCCCGCTCGTCCTCCAACGCCTCGGTGTACGCCAGGCGGGTGAACCCGTCGATCGCCGAGTGCAGATAGGTGTACCCGACCCGCCGGCCGGCACCACGCTTGGAAGCACGGCCTGCTTCACTTTCACGTCCGTGAGCACGCCAGCCGCCCCCGTCAGGGATCTTCCCGATCTTCTTCACGTCCAGGTGCACCATGTGCCCCGGGCCGCGGGCGGTGATCTTCTGGGGTCGTTGGCGCAGGTCCTCACCCGTGGGCGCGAGGTCTGGCAACCGGGAGATGCCCAGTCGGTGCAGCCACCTGCCCACAGTGCGCAGGCACAGCTGGTGGCCTTCAGAGACGAGGTGGTGATGGATGCGGCGGGCTGACCACTTCTCCCTGCGACGCAGGGTCTGGATCTGGGCCACCACCTCGGGGTCGAGCTGGGCAGGTGAACGGCGCGGACGGCTGGGCCGGTCGAGCAGCCCGGCCTCGCCCTCGGCGCGGTAGCGGGCCACCCAGGTGGCCACCGTGGGCCGGCTCACCCGGAACTCGGCGGCCACGTGCGCCTGCGGGATCCCGTCGTGCAGGTGGCGGTGGACCATCCTGAGACGGCCGGTGGGAGTCAGGGGTGCGTTAGCGTGAGTCATGAGTGGGTCTCTTCTGGCAGGTGGGTTGTTGAGGAACTTCCATCCTGCGGGAGAGGCCCACTCGTCTCATCTCAGCCCGGTACGGATGTCAAGAACCTCATGACCCACAACACCTAGGCGCGGGGCGGCGCGACCTGCGACACAATGGGCCCATGACTGAGACCCCCCAGAGCTCGTCCGGCCAGAGCCGGGACGAGATCCTCGCCCGCCTCGAGGAGATCTACGCGAACGACCCCGCGGTGCGCGAGCACGGCGTCACCCTCGGCGAGGTGGCCGAGGGCCGCGTGGTGCTGCACCGCGACGTCACCGCGGACATGGTGAACTCCCACGAGATCTGCCACGGCGGCTTCCTGTTCCACCTCGCGGACTCGGCGCTGGCGTACTGCGTGGCGACCTTCGGCGCCGCCCCCGTCACCCGGCGCGCCGAGATCACCTACGTGGCGCCCGCCAGGCTCGGCGCGCACCTCGTGGCGACCGCCCGCCAGTCGGTGGAGTTCGGTCGCGACCGCATGATCGAGGTCGGCATCGAGGCGGACGGCCAGCTCGCAGCCTGGTTCACCGGCCACTCCACGAGCCCGCGGGTGCACGCGTGAGCGCCGGGCAGGGCGCGACGACGGCCGGTCCGGTCATCGAGTCGGTGGAGCTGCACGTGGCCGCGGGGGCGGAGGCGGCGTTCGAGGCCGCCGTCGCCGAGGCCGAGCCGCTGTTCCGGGACGGGGGCGCGACGTCCTTCGCACTGTCCCGGCAGGTGGAGGACCCGGCGCGCTACCGGCTGCTGATCGGCTGGCGCACGCTCGAGGACCACACCGTGGCCTTCCGCGAGTCCGACGCGTTCCTCGCGTGGCGTGCGCTCGTCACCCCGCACCTGGCGCAGCCGCCGGCCGCGACCCACTGGTCCGCCGTCTGACCCCCGCACCCCCCGTTTTCGTTCGGGAAACGGCGGTCCCCGGCGCGTTTTCGTTCGAGAAACGGCGCGAGGGCCGACCGTTTCCCGAACGAAAGTGCCCGACACGCCGCCGTTTCCCGAACGAAAGTGCGGACGGAGACGGGGTCGGTTCAGAGGTGACGGCCGGCCAACCGCGTGAGGCTCGACTGGATGCCCCTCCCGTTGTCCGCCGGCACCCGCAGCAGCTCGTACGCACGGCGCACGGCCGGCCGGGCCCACGAGTAGTCGAAGGTCTCGGTGACCTCGGTGGTGCCGTCCCCGTTGTCCTGGAACGCCCAGCGCCACCGGTGTCCGCCCGGGTGGGCCCACTCCACGAGCTCGTCCTCGTCCACGGCGGTGGCGGTCAGCGTCATCGTGTACGGCACCCCGTACTTCCGCATGGCCACGCGGAACCGGTCGCCCACGGCCAGCCGGTGCGGCCCGCTCACCTTCGGCCGCACGGTCCCGGACCCGTCCGCCTCGTGATGGCGGTGCGGGTCCGCGAGCATCGCCCACAGCTCGTGCGCCGGCGCGGCCACGGTGGCCCGGTAGGACACCTGGTGCTCGCCGGTCTCCACGCGCTCGGGCCACGCCGCCTGCGGGGCGGCCTGCGGCAGCCCGGACGACGACGGCGCGGCGGCGGACTCGGTCTCGGGGGTGGCGGACGAGGGGGTCGGCTCGGTGTTCATGCCGCCCAGTCTAGGAACCGCCGCGGACACCGGAAGTGGAGGCGACGGCACCCCCTCGGCGGGACACCACAGCACTCTTGCCGGGGGCCCGCCCCGGGCCTAGGGCGTGTCTGAGAATAGATGCACGAGTCAGCTGAGACCCTGGGGACATGTCCCGGTTCCAGATGCTC
Source organism: Micrococcus sp. HOU01 (assembly GCF_035609305.1). Lineage (NCBI taxonomy): Bacteria > Bacillati > Actinomycetota > Actinomycetes > Micrococcales > Micrococcaceae > Micrococcus > Micrococcus sp. HOU01. The sequence goes on from NZ_CP141211.1 coordinate 409,693, forward strand.
TCCGACGCCCAATGGGAGTTGATCGCCCCGATGCTCCCGACCCGGACCGGCCGCGCCGGCAGGCCGTTCGCCGACGCCCGCACCATGGTGGAGGCGATCATCTACCGGTACCGGTGCGGAATCGCTTGGAGGGATCTGCCCGAGGTCTACGGGCCCTGGCAGACCGTGTGGACCTGGCATCGGCGCTTGGCCGAAAAAGGCACATGGGACACGGTGCTGGCCACGCTGACCGCCGCCGCTGACGCCGAAGGCCTGATCGATTGGTCGGTCTCGGTGGACTCCACGATCGCCCGCGCCCACCAGCACGCGACGAACATCACCCGCCACACAGGGGGATGGATCGAACTACAAGAATCCGCGTGAGGAGCCGGCCGATCACGGCATCGGGCGCTCCCGTGGCGGGCTGAGCACGAAGATCCATCAGCTCGTCGATGGGACCGGGCTGCCGCTGGTCAGCCTGATCACCCCCGGCCAGGCAGGGGACTCCCCGATGCTGCTTCCTCTTCTGGAGCAGCTGCGCGTGACCCGGCCAGTAGGGCGGCCCCGGACCCGCCCCGAGGCCGTGCTGGGCGATAAGGCGTACTCCTCCCGGGCGATCCGCACCCACCTACGCGCCCGTGGGATCAAAGCGGTCATCCCCGAACCGGCCGACCAGCAGGGCCACCGCAGACGGCGCGGTGCCCGCGGCGGGCGCCCCGTCAGCCTCGACGCGGCCGCCTACAAGGGCCGCAACGTCATCGAGCGCCAGTACGCGCACCTGAAGCAGTGGCGGGGCCTGGCGACCCGGTATGACAAGTACGCGATCATCTACAGGGCCGCTGTGGTCCTGAATGCTGTGATCGCATGGTCAAAACGATTGTCAGACATGCCCTAGGGTCAGGTCATGGGCGCATGGGGCAGAAACGTCTTCCAGAACGACACGGCGCTGGACATCGTGGACGAGGTCCTCGACGGTACCTTCGACCTCGACGAGTTCCGCAGGAACTTCCGTCGCGACGAGGACGAGGGCCACCTGACCGCGAGCCAGGGCGCCGCACTCCTCACCCTCGGGGCGCTCGTGCGGATCGCCCGGAACGAGGACCACGCGGACCTCGAGGCCCTGCTCGAGCACGCGGAGACGGACGAGGTGGACCTCACCGCCTTCATCGATCAGTTCTCGGACGAGGACGTCGAGACCCTGCGCGAGCTGATCGGCGTGGTCATCCGCGAGCCCTCCTGCTCCGAGCTCTACCAGCTCTGGGAGGAGTCCGGCGAGCTCGAGCAGTGGCTCGAGTACTCCCGCGAATGCCTGCCCTGACCGGCCGGCCGGTCCGGGGTGGACCCGGCCCGGCCAGCCCCGCCCCGGCTCAGCGCGCGTAGCGGGTGAGCCGCAGCGAGTTCAGCACCACGAGCACGCTCGAGGCCGCCATCGCGCCGCCGGCGATCATCGGGTTGAGCAGGCCCAGGGCCGCGACCGGGATGCCGAGCACGTTGTAGGCGAACGCCCAGAACAGGTTCATCCGGATGATCCCCAGGGTGCGGCGGCTCAGGTCGAGCGCCTGGACCACCTGGTGCAGGTCGTCGCCCATCACGGTGATCTGCGCGGCCTCGCGGGCCACGTCCGTCCCCGAGCCCATGGCGATGCCCATGTCCGCCGCGGCGAGCGCCGGGGCGTCGTTGACGCCGTCGCCCACCATGGCCACCACGGCGCCCTCGGACTGCAGGCGCGTCACCACGTCCACCTTGTCCTCGGGGCGCACGCCGGCCACCACGTCCTCGGCCGGGATCCCGACGGCCTCCGCCACCTGGGCGGCGACGGCGGCGTTGTCGCCGGTCACCAGCAGCGGGCGCAGGCCCATCTGCCGCAGGCGGGCGATCGCGTCGGCGGAGGTGTCCTTCACGGTGTCCCGGACGGACAGGACGCCCGCCACGCGGCCGCCGACCGCGACCCACACGGCCGTGGCGCCGGCCTGCTCCGCGGCCTCGAACGCGGCCCGGTGCTCGGCGGGGATGCCGCCGTCGAGGGCGGTCTCGAGGACGGAGCCGCGGCCGACGGCCACGCGGACCGGATCCGGGCCGGCGGCGCCGTGCGCGCCGGAGCCGGGTGCGCCGTCGTCGTGGGGGAGGGCGACCAGCCCGGACACGCCGCCGCCGGCCGTGGAGGCGAAGTCCGCCACGCCGGGCACGGTCAGGCCACGCTCCTCGGCGCCGGCCACGATCGCGCGGGCGATCGGGTGCTCGGACCCGCGCTCGACGGCGGCCGCCAGGGTCAGCAGGACGTCGGCGGCCTGGTCCGGCGCCGTTTCGTCAACGAAAGCGCTCCGGGAGGCGCCCGTTTCGGCCACGAAAGCGGGGTCGAGGACGAGCACGTCCGCCAGCGCCATGCGGCCCTCGGTCACGGTGCCGGTCTTGTCCAGCACGATCGTGTCCACGGTGCGCGAGTCCTCGAGCACCTCGGGGCCGCGGATGAGGATGCCCAGCTGCGCGGCGCGGCCGGTGCCGGCCAGCAGGCCGACCGGGGTCGCCAGGCCGAGGGCGCACGGGCACGCGATCACGAGCACGGCCACGCCGGCGCGCAGCGCGGACGGCAGGTCGCCGGTCACGATCATCCACACCGCGAAGGTCAGCACGGCGATCCCGAGCACGATCGGCACGAACACGGCGGAGATGCGGTCGGCCAACCGGGCCACGCGCGCCTTGCCGGTCTGCGCCTCGGAGACGAGCCGCCCCATCTGGGCGAGCGTCGTGTCCGAGCCGACCCGCGTCGCGCGGGCCACGAGCCGGCCCGAGGTGTTCAGGGTGGCGCCGGTGAGGGCGTCCCCGGGGCCGACCTCCACGGGCACGGACTCGCCGGTGAGCAGGGAAGCGTCCACGGCCGAGGTGCCCTCGAGCACCTCGGCGTCCGTGGGCACCTTCTCGCCGGGGCGGATCAGCACGACGTCGCCCGGCGCGAGGGACTCGGCGGGCACCGTGCGCTCGTCGTGGGTCTCGGGGTCGTAGAGGGTGGCCTGGGCCGCGCCCAGGTCCAGGAGGGCCCGCAGCGCGGCGCCGGCCTCCCGCTTGGCGCGGGCCTCGAGCCAGCGGCCCAGCAGCAGGAACGTGGTGATGACCGCGGCCGTCTCGAAGTACAGGCTGTGGTGGGCCATCTCCGCCATGGTCCCGCCCACGTGGGCGGTCATGTCCGGCGCCAGGATCAGCTCCACGGCCGAGAAGGAGAAGGAGACGAGCACGCCCAGGGACACGAGGGTGTCCATCGTGGACGAGCCGTGCCGGGCCGCGCGGAACGCCGCCGAGTGGAACGGCCACGCCGCCCACAGCGCCACGGGCGCCGCCAGGGCGAACGCGACCCAGCCCCAGTGCGGGAACTGCAGCGCCGGGACCATGGAGATCAGCACGAGCGGCACCGTCAGCACCGCCGCGCCGATCAGGCGCGGTGTGAGCACGTCCTCACTCGGACCGTGGGCCATGTGGTCGTGGTGGTCCACGCCGTCATGGTCCGCGGCATGCTCCTCGCCGTGCTCCTCGCCGTGCTCGGAGGTGTGCGCGTGCCCGGCGTGTCCGGCGTGTCCGGCCGGCGGGGCGGGACGGCGCACGGTGGCGCCGTACCCGGCCTTCTCGACGGCGGCCACGAGCTCCTCGTCCGACACGCCGGCGGGCGCGGTGACGGTGGCCTGTTCGAGCGGCAGGTTCACGGACGCCGTGACGCCCTCGAGCTTGCCCAGCTTGCGCTCGACGCGACCCACGCACGAGGCGCAGGTCATGCCGGTGACGTCCAGGTCGACGCGGCGGGTGGTCTCGGTTTGCGGGCCGGCCGGGGTGGAGGAGGCGGGGTGGGTCATGGGTCAGGCCCCCACCAGCGTGTAGCCGGCCTCCTCGACGGCGGCGCGCGCGGCGGCGGGGTCGAGGGGGCCCTCGGAGGTGACGGTGGCGGTGGAGACGCCCCCGGCGTTCAGGTCCACGTCCACGGCGGAGACGCCGGCGATCTCGCCGAGCTCCTCCTGGACGGAGGCGACGCAGTGGCCGCAGGTCATGCCGGTGATCTTCAGGTCGGTGGTGGTCATCTCGTGCTCCTCGTGCGGTGGTGGGTGGGCGACGGCGCCGGTCAGCGCAGCAGGCGGCCGAGGGCGGCCGTCGCCTCGGCGACCTTCTCGTCGATGAGCTCGGTGCGGCCTTCCGCCTCGGCCTGCACCGCGGCCTCCGCCACGCAGTGACGCAGGTGCTCCGAGGTGAGGTTCAGGCTGAGGGACTGCAGCGCCTTCGTGACGGCGGCGACCTGCGTGAGGACGTCGATGCAGTACACGTCCTCGTCCACCATGCGGTGGAGGCCGCGCACCTGCCCCTCGATGCGGCGCAGTCGAGCGAGGTGCTTCGCCTTGTCCCGGTGCACCTCGTGCGGGGGCCGGTGGCCGTCGCAGGCGTCCGCCGCGGCGGACGGAAGGGGCGAGGCGGCGGCGGGCGCCGTCGTCGTGCTGTCCGTGCTCATACCCCCTGTTCTATACCCCAGGGGGGTATAGGTCAAGGGGTCGGCCGACGCGGGTGCCCTCCTCCGGCAGCGGGGTGGCGGCTTCGCCCAGATCGGCGATCAGGCCGCGGACCTCCAGGTCCAGGGCGTCGCGCACGCCGCGCACCTGCTCGAGGCTCATGCCGCGGATCGACGGCACGGACCACTTGTGCACCTGTGCGCCCTCGGGGATCTCGAACGAATCCGCGCCGTCGAAGAGCACCACGATCTCGGCGGCCCGGAGCACATCCGGGTCCAGGCCCTTGGTGTACGTGTGGTGCAGCGGGATGCCGATCTCGTTCATCGCCTCGAACGCGGTGGAGATGACCTCGCCGGCGGGCTCCGTGCTGGCCGAACGGGCCCTGACCTCGCCGTGGGTGCGGTTCTCGAGCAGGGCCGCGGCCATCTGCGAGCGGCCGGCGTTGCCGTGGCAGACGAACAGCACACGCGGGTGGCGGGACTCGATGCTGCCCTGGTTGATCGCCCTGGCGCGCAGGCGCGAGGCGGCATGCTGCACCGAGGTGGTCGGCAGCATCTCCGGGTGGCGGCTCGTCTCGGCGAGCTCGGCGTAGGAGTCGAACAGGAGCTGACGCACCGTCGCCTCGTCGGCCACGCCGGGGAAGCGCGCCATCAGCGGCCCGACCTCGCGCTCGAGCACGTGCGCGGCCATCCCGTGCGGCACGGGGTGCACCGCGGCGGGGATGTCCGGCGCGGCCGTCGTGTCCAGCGGCATGTCGTCCACCGCCGGTGCGTGATCGGCGTGGGGGTCCGGGGGGATGGGGGCCATGGTGCGAGTCCTCCGGGGAAGGCGGTCGGCTGAACGCGAGGTGAACAGGTGCCCCCACCCTGCGACGTCGGGTGTGCCGGCGCAAGCCTTGACGGGATCCCTCCGCGCACGACGACGCCGCTCGCCGCCGTCGTCGGGGCGGCCGCCGAGGCCTGGGCCCGGAGCGGGGGTCCGCCGAGGTGGGAGAGAATGGGGGCCATGTCTGTCCGCTCCCTGCTCCCGGACCTCGGCACCCCCGCGACCGGGACCCCCGAGGCCGCCGTCCCCCCGTTCGCCCGGGCGGTGCTGTGGGCGCACGGGGACGACGCGTGGCGGGGCGAGGGCGGCTGGACCGTGCTCCTGGACGGCACCGACCGGCTCCGCCGGCTCTCCGCGCTGTGGCAGGCCGCCGTCGCCGGGCGACCGGACCCGAGGGCCCCGCTGCGGGGCTGGATCTCCTCGACCTTCTCCGATGACTCGCCCGAGCCCGCGGTCCTGCGCATCCCCGCGGATCTGCGCCGCGCCACGCCGTCCGGCGTGCGGGACGTGGCCCAGCACGTGGACGCGAACGCGCTCGCAGCCGCCGTCGCCGCGGACCGCGGAGCCCGGCTGCTGGCCGACGGTGCGGTGGCCCTGCCCGCCGGCGTCGCCGACCGTGCCTGGGACGACGCCGGCTACGCGGCCGGGGTGCGCGAGCTGCTGACGCGGATGGCCGACTCGGGCGGGGAGCTGGCGAAGGTCGTGATCAGCCGCACGATGACCGTCCCCGCGGACGACGCCGACCTGTGGCGGGCGATCGGGGAGCTGCGCCGCGAGTACCCGCAGACCTGGGTGTTCGCCGTCGGCGGGCTGCTGGGCGCCACGCCCGAGGTCCTCGCCACGCGGCACGCGGGGCTCGTGGGCTCGCGGGTGCTGGCGGGGTCCATGCCGCGCGGCGCGGACGAGGAGGAGGACGCCGCGCTGCGGGAGCGGCTGGCCTCTGATCCGCGGCTGGCGGAGGAGCATCGCTGGGCCGCGCGGTCGGTGCTGGACGCGCTGGCGCCCGTCGTCGACCTCGCCGATGACAACCCCGCGCCCACCGTCCTGACCCTGCCGAACGTGCACCACCTGGCCACGTCCGTGCGCGGCCGGCTGCGGGATGGGCGGGGGACCGTGCTGGACGTGGTGGCCGCGCTGCATCCGACGGCGGCCGTCGGCGGGACCCCCACGCCGGACGCGGTGCGGGTGATCGCGGAGGTCGAGCCCGTGGACCGCGGCCGCTACGCCGGGCCGGTCGGGTGGCTGGATCAGGACGGCGACGGCGAGATCGCCCTGGCACTGCGCTGCGGCCAGCAGGTGCCCGGCGGGGTGCGGCTGCAGGCCGGGGGCGGGATGGTCCCGGGAGCGGTGCCCGAGGAGGAGGTCACGGAGATCCGGGCCAAGTTCCTGCCGATGCGCCGAGCGCTGGGCGTCGCCGAGGACTGAGGCCTCCCGTGCCGCGCCGTGCCGGCCCCGCCACCCGCGCTTTCGTTCGGGAAATGCCGGCGTGTCGCGGTGCTTTCGTTCGGGAAACGGCGCCGCACGCCGGATTCGCGTGGGCGGCGATGGAACGGCGCCCAGGAGCGGAGGTGCCGGATGGCCTCATCAGCAAGGAGCAGTAACGCCGTTTCCCGAACGAAAGCGTCCTGGGGCCCGCCGTTTCCAGAACGAAAGCGTCCTGGGGCCCGCCGTTTCCCGAACGAAAGCGTCTGGGACGCGAGAAGACCCGCCGGCCACGGCCCCTCGCGGGGCGGGCCGACGGGTCTTCGCGTCGGTGTGGGGGATCAGGCGGCGACGGCCATGGCCTCGTGGGCCGGCGTCGTGGCCTGGAGGCGGCGGGTGGCCTCGCGCTCGGCGAGGGCCGGCAGGAAGGTGGTGATGCGGGCGCCGCGCTTGAGGTCGGCGACGACCTCGCGGACGACCGAGCGGACGGTCTCGGCGGTGACGGTGCCCTCGAAGCGGCGGAGGAGGGTCTCCTCGACGCGCTGGAGCACGTGGCGCTGCATGAGGGGGCTCGGGGCGGTGGGCAGGTGGTGGCTGGTCGTGTTGATGCTCACGGTGAGCACCTCCTTCGGTTGCCGGACCACGAGTCCGGCGGATCGTCGCGGCGGGGCCGCGGGTGATGAGTTCGGTGGAGTCCCGACCTCGCGTTCCGTAAACGCTAGGTGAACTGCTTGTGAACAAGTTTACAGATTTCCTCCCAGAGTGCAACTCCGTGTTCACCAACGTGACCTGAGGCACTCCGCCACACATGCCTGGATGGCGCAAAATCAGCGCAATCATGCGGTTTTCGGATCGAGGTGCCACGAGCGGCAGGCGAACAGCAAGATGAACAGAAGGTGAACGGCACCGTTCATCTTGGCTCCCTGCCCCTCCGCCCGGTCCGGTGCGAGGCTGGGACCATGCGCCCCGACCGCCACTCCGCCCCGACCTCCGCGGCCGCCCTCGCCCGCGAGGCCGTGATCCTCGCCGGCGCCGGTGCGGCGATCCTGCTCCAGGTGGCGCACCGGCCGGTGGGGGCCGGCGTCGCCGTCCACTCCCGGTTCACCGAGGACCCGATGCGCCGGCTCCGCCACACGCTCGCCTACATCTACGCGGTCACCCTCCCCGAGGCCGCGCCGTTGCGCGACGCGGTCGTCGACCGGGTGCGGGCGGCGCACCGCCCGGTCCGCGGGGTCGACGCCGGAGGCCAGCCCTACGGCGCCGCCGACCCGGACGCCCAGCTCTGGGTGGCCGCCACCCTCTACGCGATGGGGGAGCAGGTGCGCCGCCGGATGTGGGGCGCCCTCGACGCCGAGGACGCCGACCGCCTCTACCGCGGGTACGCTCCGCTCGCCACGAGCCTCAAGGTCCCCGCCTCCGCCTGGCCGGTCGACCGCGCGGCGTTCGCGGACTACTGGGACAACCGGGTGGCCCGGCTCGAGGTCACGGACGACGCGCGGCGGGTCGCCGCCGACCTGTTCTCCGGCCAGGGCGTCCCCGCGCCGCTGCGAGCCGCCCTGCCCCTGGCCCGGTTCGTCACCGCCGGTCTCCTCCCGGGGCGCGTGCGCGCCGGCCTCGGCTGGTCCTGGAGCGGGCGGGACTCCGTCCGGGAGGCACGCCTCTGGGGGCTGGCGCGCACCGTGTACCGGCCGCTGCCGGCGACGGTGCGCGGCGTCGTCGTCCGCTGGGTCCTGCGGGGGCTGCCCCGGACGCGAAAGCCGCGCGGCGCCGTCGACGTGGAGGCGACCCGCCGCGAAGTCCGCCCCGTCTGGGAGAATGGTGCCGATGTCTGACTACCAGCCCCGCCGCCCCGGATCGAAGCCCACCCCGAACCGCCAGAGGGACCGCGCGGGCAAGCCGGCCCTCGGCCGCCCCGAGCGCGGCCTGATCGACGAGTCCGAGGCGCGCCAGCTCGCCGAGGACCGAGAGCGCATGCGCCGCGCCGGCGTCGGCCACCAGCTCTCCGCGCCCAAGCGCCGCGAGGCCGCCACCGCCGAGCGCCCCCAGGTGATGCCGAAGACCGAGGGCTGGACCCAGCCGATGGGCCCGGACGGCCGACCGCAGCTGCAGTTCAAGCAGCCGCGCGTCTCCCAGCCGCCCACGCACCTGGCCGACCTCACGCTGAAGGAGCGGCAGGAGAAGGCCAAGGAGATCGGGCTGCCGGCGTTCCGCGCCAAGCAGCTCTCGGTGCACTACTTCGAGCACTACACCACCGATCCGGAGCAGATGACGGACCTGCCCAAGGACAAGCGGGAGGCGATCGCGGAGGCGTTCTTCCCGCCGCTGCTCACCGAGGTCCGGCGCATGGAGACCGACCGCGGGGACACCGTCAAGTTCCTGTGGCGGCTGTTCGACGGCGCGCTCGTGGAGTCCGTGCTCATGCGGTACCCCGGCCGCGTGACGCTGTGCGTGTCCAGCCAGGCCGGCTGCGGGATGAACTGCCCGTTCTGCGCCACGGGCCAGGCCGGGCTGACCCGCAACATGTCCACGGCGGAGATCGTGGAGCAGATCGTGCTGGCCAACCAGGTGATCGCCCAGGGCGGACTGGGCGGCAAGCGCAAGGACGGCGGGCACGACGCCGACCGCGTCACCAACGTCGTGTTCATGGGCATGGGTGAGCCCCTGGCTAACTACAAGCGCGTGATGGCCGCCGTGCACCGCATGGTGGACCCCTCGCCCGAGGGCCTGGGCATGTCCGCGCGGAACATCACGCTGTCCACTGTGGGCCTGGTGCCGGCCATCCGGAAGCTGGCCGAGGAGGGGGTGCCGCTGACGTTCGCCCTGTCCCTGCACGCGCCGGACGACGAGCTGCGCGACGAGCTGATCCCCGTGAACTCGCGCTGGAAGGCGGACGAGGCGATCGACGCCGCGTACGACTACTTCGTGGCCACCGGGCGCCGGGTGTCCATCGAGTACGCGCTCATCAAGGACATGAACGACCACGCGTGGCGCGCCGACCTGCTGGCCAAGAAGCTCAACGCCCGGGGCAAGGGCTGGGTGCACGTGAACCCGATCCCGCTGAACCCGACGCCGGGCTCCATCTGGACCGCCTCGGAGAAGGACGTGACGCGCGAGTTCGTGGACCGGCTCAACGCCGCCGGCATCCCCACCACCCTGCGTGACACCCGTGGCAAGGAGATCGACGGCGCGTGCGGCCAGCTGGCGGCCGAGGACGTGGACTGACGTCCCGAGGCCCCGCGCGCGGCGCTCACCGGCCCCGCGGATGAGCCGCGAGGCCGGCGTCGGGAGGCGCCGTCAGAAGCGGACGGTCTCGCTGTCGCCCGGGTGGGCCTCGCCGCCGGTGACCTTGGCCTTCACCAGCTCGACGGCGGTGGCCACCGCGCCCGGGGACTCCCAGAACTGGGCGGTCTGCACATCCACGCGCACGAGCACGATCTGCGGATCCTCGGGGCTCGAGCCCTCACCGAAGAACGCCTCGGTGGCCGGGTTCCAGAACTCCTTCTTGCGCGCGTCGTCGCGGACGAGCTGACCGTGGCCCGCGAGGGAAGCCCAGAAGTCCTTGTCCTGCACGGCGACGTTGACCGGGCGCTGCGGAGCGTCCGCGGCGACGTCGGAGGTGGCGCGCGTGAGGAACCAGAGCGTGCCACCGTCCTCGGCCTGCTGCAGGCCCATCGGGCGGGTGACGAGCGTGCCGTCCTGCTCAGCGGTGGTCAGCATGCAGACGTTCACCTTCGCGAGCTTCTCGAGCAGACGGGCGCGGGGATCCTGGGTGCCCATAGCGTGACTCCTTCGTCGTCGGGTGCCGGCGCCCTGATGCGGCCACCGGCTCGTAGCACCGACCCTAGACACGGCCAGGCGGGCCCTGACCAGCGCTCAGCGGCGCACAGTCGTGGCGAGCCAGTCGACGGCGAGGGCGTAGCCCTGGACGCCCGCCCCGGCGATCACGACGTCGGCGACGGCGGAGACGTGCGAGTGGTGCCGGAACGCCTCGCGCCGGTGGACGTTGGAGATGTGCACCTCGGCGATCGGCCGGTCGACGGCGGCGAGGGCGTCCCGGATGGCGATGGAGGTGTGCGAGTACGCGGCGGGGTTGATGAGGACGCCCGCGTGGGAGGTGCGGGCCTCCTGGATCCAGTCGATGAGCTCGCCCTCGTGGTTGGACTGTCGGAAGTCCACGGTCAGCCCGTGCTCGGCCGCGCGGGCCTCGGTGAGCGCACGGACGTCGTCGAGGGTGGCCGTGCCGTAGACCTCGGGCTCGCGGGTGCCCAGCAGGTTCAGGTTGGGGCCGTTGAGCACGAGCAGGGGCAGGATGGGGGCGCCGGTCATGGGGCCAGTCTAGGTGTTGTGGGTCATGAGGTTCTTGCCACGGGGTACGGGCTGAGATGAGACGAGCGGGCCTCTCCGGGCGTGTCAGATGGTCTGTGTAAGCCGTACCGAGAGGAACGGTAAGAATCATGACCATGATCGACGAGAAGAACCCAGGCGAGCCCTCGGGCCAGGACCTGGTCGAGCAGCTGAAAGCCTCAGGGCAGCTTGATTCCCTATTCGCGCAGATCGACGCGGGCGGCGTCGAGCTCACCGGTGACGGCGGGTTCGTGCCCGCGCTGGTCAAGGCCGCGCTCGAGCGGGGCCTGCAGGCCGAGCTGACCAGCCATCTGGGCTACGAGAAGGGCTCGAGCGAGGCGCCGAAGCACGCCAACTCCCGCAACGGGACCACCCCGAAGACCGTGGAGTCCGAGGTCGGGCCGATCGAGCTGGACGTCCCGCGAGACCGGGGCGGGTCGTTCACCCCGCGCCTGGTGCCCAAGGGCCAGCGGCGCCTCGGGGGCCTGGATGACATGATCATCAGCCTCTATGCCGGCGGAATGACGATCCGGGACATCCAGCACCACCTGGCCTCCACGATCGGCACGGACCTGTCGCACGAGACGATCTCCAACATCACCGACGCCGTGAGCGAAGAGGTCCTGGCGTGGCAGTCGCGGCCGCTGGAGGAGTTCTATCCGGTGATCTATCTCGACGCAATCCGGATCAAGATCCGAGAGAACAGCCAGGTCCTCAACCGTGCCGCCTACATCGCCGTCGGCGTGGACCTCGAGGGCATCAAGCACGTGCTGGGGATCTGGGTCCAGGACACCGAGGGCTCGGCGTTCTGGGCCCACGTCTGCGCCGATCTCGCCAACCGGGGCGTGCAGGACGTGCTGATCGTGTGCTGCGACGGGCTCAAGGGCCTGCCGGAGGCGATCGAGGCGACGTGGCCGGACTCGATGGTCCAGACCTGCGTGGTTCACCTGATCCGGGCCGCGATGCGGTTCGTGGCCTACCAGGACCGCAAGAAGGTCGCCGCCGCGCTGAAGCCGATCTACACCGCCCCCAACGAAGAGACCGCGAGGAAGGCGCTGGCCGAGTTCGAGGCCTCCGAGCTCGGCACGAAGTACCCGTCTGCAGCCGCGACCTGGGCGAACTCCTGGGAGCGGTTCATCCCGTTCCTGCAGTTCCCACCCATGCTCCGCAAGGTCATCTACACGACCAACAGCATCGAGTCGCTGAACTTCCAGCTACGGAAGGTGACCAAGAACCGCGGCCACTTCCCCTCGACCGAGGCGGCGGTGAAGCTGCTCTGGCTGGCGATCTGCAACATCGAAGACAAACGCGCCGCCGAACGCGCTCGGGACCGGGGCAAACCCGCCGGCCAGCGCAAAGCCCAGGGCCGGCTCGTCGAAGGTCAGGCCGTCACGAACTGGAAGCAGGCCCTCGCCCAGCTCGCCGCGGCCTACCCCGACCGGATCAACCCCTACCTGTGACCACCCCGCTTACACAGACAAGTTGACACGCCCCCCACTCATGACTCACGCTAATGCACCCCTGACTCCCACCGGCCGTCTCAGGATGGTCCACCGCCACCTGCACGACGGCATCCCGCAAGCCCATGTCGCCGCCGAGTTCCGGGTGAGCCGGCCCACGGTGGCCACCTGGGTGGCCCGCTACCGCGCCCAGGGAGAAGCCGGCCTTCAGGACCTGCCCAGCCGGCCGCACCGTTCACCTGCCCAGCTCGATCCCGAGGTGGTGGCTCAGATCCAGACCCTGCGTCGCAGGGAGAAGTGGTCGGCCCGCCGGATCCATCACCACCTCGTCTCCGAGGGCCACCGGGTGTGTCTTCGTACCGTGGGACGGTGGCTGCACCGGGCCGGGATCTCCCGCCTACGGGACCTGACCCCGGCCGGAGAAGACCTGCGCCAACGACCCCAGAAGATCACCGCGAGAGGGCCGGGGCACATGGTGCACCTGGATGTGAAGAAGATCGGGAAGATCCCAGACGGGGGCGGCTGGCGCACCCACGGACGTGAAAGTGAAGCAGGCCGTGCTTCCAAGCGCGGGCCTGGCCGGCGGGTCGGCTACACCTACCTGCACTCGGCGATCGACGGGTACACCCGCCTGGCGTACACCGAAGCGTTGGAGGATGAGAAGGCGGTGACCACGATCGGGTTCTTCTGCCGGGCGAGGGCGTTCTTCGCCGCCCACGGCATCACCGTGGACCGGGTGGTCACGGACAACGGGAACAACTACCGGGCCGTGGACTTCACCGCCAAGGTGGTCTCGCTCGGGGGCCGGCATCACCGGATCCGGCCCTACACCCCGCGCCATAACGGGAAGGTGGAGAGGTACAACCGGCTGATGGTCGATGAGGTCCTCTACGCCCGCCCCTACACCTCAGAGCAGGCTCGGCGTGAGGCCCTGGCGCTGTGGGTGAACCACTACAACTACCATCGGCCTCATACCTCCTGCGGGGACGCCCCTCCGGCCTCGTTGGCCCCGGCCCGAGTCAACAACGTCATGCCCTCCTACATCTAGGAAGCGGCGACGACGGCTCCCGTCTCGGCCACGACAGTGCGTGGAAGGCGCCCGTTTCCCGAACGAAAGTGCCGGGACACGCCGCCGTTTCCCGAACGAAAGCGGGGTGGGGCGGAATAGGTGCGGCGGGGTGTCCGTTGTGGTCGGCAGGACGACCGCCGGCGTGAACGCGTCGGCCCCGCTGACGAAAGGACCCACCGTGGCCACCAAGGACCTGACCCTCGAGGAGTTCGGCTCCACCGTCGCCGAGAACGACACCGTGCTCGTGGACTTCTGGGCCGGCTGGTGCGGCCCGTGCCGCCAGTTCGCCCCCGTGTTCGAGGCCGCCTCGGAGAAGCACGAGGACGTCGTGTTCGCCAAGGTCGACACGGAGGACCAGCAGCAGCTGGCGGCGATGGCCGGCATCACCTCCATCCCCACGCTCATGGCCTTCCGCGGCGGCGTGCTCGTGTTCTCCCAGGCCGGCGCCCTGCCGGGCACCGCGCTCGAGCAGCTGCTCGACCAGGTCAAGGGCCTCGACATCGCGGAGGTCCGCCGCCTGGCCGAGGAGCAGCAGGGCCAGCAGGACGACGCCGAGCCGGCGCAGGACGAGGCCGTGCAGTCCACCGCCGCCCACCTCGACGACGTCAACGGCCGCTGACGGCCCGCACGGCGTCGCCGCTCCGCCCGCTCACCGCGGGTCGAACGCCCCCTGCCGCCACTGCTCCACGAGCCACGGGCTGAACGCCCGGGGGACGGCGGCCAGGGCGGCGGCCAGATCGGCCTGCTCCACCCAGCACCACTCCGCGACCTCGTCCCGCTCCGGGGCGGGGTCGCCGTGCATCCGGGCCCGGAACACCGGGCAGATCTCGTGCTCCTCCATGCCGGAGGCGTCTGCGGCCCGGTAGCGGAAGTCGGGGAGCACCTCGACGACGTCGGACACCTCCACGCCCAGCTCCTGCGGGGCGCGGCGCAGCACGGCCTCCGCGGGGGACTCGCCGGGGCCGGGGTGTCCGCAGAACCCGTTGGTCCACACCCCGGGGAACGCCGCCTTGCCCAGCGCCCGGCGGGTGAGCAGGAACCGGCCGGCCTCGTCGTACACGTGACAGGAGAAGGCCAGGTGCAGGGGCGTGCCGCCGTCCTCGGTGCGGCGGTGGACCGTGGCCTTGGCCTCCGTGCCCACGGCCTCGCCCTCCGGGGACAGCAGGACCACGCGCTCGACGTCGTCGGGGCCTGCGACCGGGACGTCCGAGGCCGCCATCCACGGCCGTGCGACGGGGGAGGGGCGGTCGTGCGGGGAGGGCGTGGCCGGGGTCTGCATGCCTCTCAGTGTGGCAGGCGAGCCGGGCCGCCCACCGGATGTGGGCCACGTCACCTCCGCCCGACCCCGACGGCCGGGCGTGGCTAGAGTGCTGAGGTCGGCGCCACACCCCGGCGCGTCCCACGTCACTCGAGGAGAGCACCCCCATGGCCTTCGCCGCCCTGTCCCGTTCCGCCCGTCTTGCCGGCCTGTCCGCCGCCGCGCTGCTGGCCCTCACCGCGTGCGGCGGTCAGGACTCGTCCGACGCCGACGCGTCCGCCTCGACGACGGCGCCCGCCTCCGCGTCCGCGCAGGGTGCGGAGTCGTCGTCCGCCTCGGCGTCGTCGCTGTCTGCGGCCCCGGCCGACTACGAGGCCTGGCACGTGCTTCACCGCCCCGCTCGGCGCCCGTGACCTGTCCTCCTTCGAGACCATCGACTGCGAGGGCGCCCACACCGCGGAGTACCTCTGGGCCGTGCCGGCCGTGGCCGAGGGTGAGGAGGCCGACCCGGCCGCCGCCCAGACCTGCACCGCCCAGGCCCAGCGCCTGAGCGAGGAGAAGGAGGACCAGCTGAACGGGGCCGTCCTGACCTCCTCCGAGCTGGGCAACTACGGCACCGACGAGAAGCACTGCGTCGTGTACGGGGTCTCCGGTGAGTGGGAGGGTCAGATCGTGGACCCGGAGATCACCCTGGAGACGGCGTCCGCCGACGCCTGATCCCGCCGGCGGCCCCGTGCGTCGTGAGATCGCGCCGCTCGGGACCGCCGCGGATGGACGCGGGACCGGCGCGGCCCGTAGTGTCTTCTGCGTCCAGAAGTTAGACGGTCGAACAGATGCGGCGGTCGGTGCCGCGTCGTGTCCGCCACCGAGGAGGCGCCATGGGTGAAGCGAGGACGGGCGGCGAGGCCGCGCTCTCCGGGGTGACCGCCGAGCTGGACGCCGCGCTCCGACATGCCGCGGCCCAGGCACCCGGATCCGCCGCCTTCGCCGAGCTGCTCGACTCGCTCCACGTCCATGTGGGCGCCGGCAAGCTCATCCGCCCCCGTCTCGTCGAGCTCGGCTGGCGCCTGGCGACCGCCGACCCGGTCCCTCCGTCCGGCCGCGCTGCCGTCGACCGACTCGGGGCCGCCTTCGAACTGCTGCACACCGCGCTGCTCGTCCACGACGACGTCATCGATCGGGACGTGCTGCGGCGCGGCCAACCCGCCGTGCACGCCTCCGCCCGGCACCGCCTCGAGGCCCGCGGGGTGCCCGCCGCGGACGCCGCCCACGCCGGGGTCGCCGTCGCCCTCATCGCGGGGGACGTCCTGCTCACCCAGGCGTTCCGGCTCGCCGCCACCTGTGCCGCCGACACCGCCCGGGCCGCCGAGGCCGCCGCCGTCGTCTTCGACGCCGCCGCCGTGACTGCGGCCGGCGAGCTCGAGGACGTGCTCCTGGGGCTGTCCCGCCACACCGGTGAGGAGCCCGATCCCGACCGCATCCTCGCCATGCAACGGCTCAAGACGGCGCACTACACGGTCGGCGCGCCCCTGCGCGCCGGCGCCCTCCTGGCCGGGGCGGATCCCGACCTCGCCCGGGCGATGGGCGAGGCCGGCGCCGACCTCGGCGCCGCCTACCAGGTGATCGACGACGTCCTCGGCGTGTTCGGCGATCCCGGGGAGACCGGCAAGTCCGCCGACGGCGACCTGCGCGAGGGCAAGGCCACCGTGCTCACCGCCCACGGCCGCCGCATCCCCGCCGTCCGCGCCCTGCTCGACGCGGGCCCGGCCACCCCCGCGGACATCGAGGCCGCCCGCCGCGCCCTCGAGGCGGCCGGTGCCCGGGAGCACGCCCTCGACGTCGCCGCCGAGCTCACCGTCCGCGCCCGCGAGCGCATCGCGGCCCTGCCCCTGGACGAGACGGTCCGGGCGGAGTTCGCCGACGCCTGCCACGCCGTGCTGACCCGGAGGTCCTGAGATGGCCGCGCCCGCCCCGAGCCCTGCCGCGCTGTACACGCGGACGGCCCACGCCGCAGCGGCCCAGGTGATCCGCCGTTACTCCACGTCCTTCTCCTGGGCCTGCCGCACCCTGCCCCGGCAGGCACGCCAGGACGTGGCGACGATCTACGCCATGGTCCGCGTCGCCGACGAGGTGGTCGACGGCGTCGCAGTGGCCGCCGGGCTCGACGACGCCGGGGTCCGCGCCGCCCTGGACGACTACGAGCGGGCGTGTGAGGCCGCGATGGCGTCGGGCTTCGCCACCGACCCGGTCCTGCACGCCTTCGCCGATGTGGCCCGTCGCCACGGCATCACCCCGGAGCTGACCCGTCCCTTCTTCGCCTCCATGCGCGCGGACCTGGGGATCCGCGAGCACGGCGCCGAATCCCTGGACGCCTACATCCACGGCTCGGCCGAGGTGGTGGGACTGATGTGCCTGCAGGTCTTCCTCTCCCTCCCCGGCACGCGGGCCCGGACCCCGGGCCAGCGGCAGGAGCTGCGCGCGCAGGCCTCCCGGCTGGGGGCGGCGTTCCAGAAGGTCAACTTCCTCAGGGACCTGGCCGCGGACCACCACGAGCTGGGCCGCACCTACCTGCCCGGTGCCGCACCGGGCGTGCTCACCGAGGCGCGCAAGGCCGAGCTCGTGGCCGAGGTCCGCGCCGACCTCGACGCCGCCCTTCCCGGCATCCGTGCCCTGGACCCCGGGGCCGGGCGCGCCGTGGCCCTGGCGCACGGACTGTTCGCGGCCCTGGTGGACCGGATCGAGGCGACCCCGGCGGCCGAGCTGGCCCACCGCCGTATCCGGGTGCCGGACCGCCAGAAGGCCCGGATCGCCGCCCGCGTCCTGGCACGGGGCCGCCGGGGAGGCCGCCGATGAGCGCCCGGGACACCGCTCCCGGCCCGCGCACCGTGGTGGTGGGCGGCGGGTTCGCCGGACTGGCCACGGCGGGCCTGCTGGCCCGTGACGGGCACCGGGTGACGCTGCTGGAGCGCGGCGCCGTCCTGGGCGGCCGTGCCGGACGCTGGTCCGAGGCGGGGTTCACCTTCGACACCGGGCCCTCCTGGTACCTGATGCCCGAGGTGATCGACCGCTGGTTCCGCCTCATGGGGACCTCCGCCGCGGAACGGCTGGACCTGCGCCGCCTGGACCCCGGCTACCGGGTGTACTTCGAGGAACACCTCCACGAGCCCCCCGTGGACGTGCGCACCGGCCACGCGGAGGCGCTGTTCGAGTCCCTCGAGCCCGGCGCCGGGCGCCGCCTGCGGGCCTACCTCGACTCCGCGTCCCGGATCTACGGGCTCGCCAAGGACCACTTCCTCTACACGGACTTCCGCCGGCCGGCCGCCCTGGCCCACCCGGACGTCCTGCGCGCCCTGCCGGCCCTCGGGCCCCAGCTGCTGGGGGGCCTGCGCTCCCACGTCGCGGCCCGCTTCCAGGACCCCCGGCTGCGCCAGATCCTGGGCTACCCGGCGGTCTTCCTCGGCACGTCCCCCGACCGTGCCCCCGCCATGTACCACCTGATGTCCCATCTGGACCTCGCCGACGGCGTGCAGTACCCCCTCGGCGGTTTCGCGGCCCTGGTGGACGCCATGGCGGAGGTCGTGCGCGAGGTCGGCGTGGAGATCCGCACCGGGGTCGAGGCGACCGCCGTCGAGGTGGTGGACCGTCCCGCCCCCGCCGGCCGCCTCGGACGCCTGGCCGCCCGCCTGCCCAGGCCGGGAGCAGCCCGCGGGGACGAGGGCCGACGTCGCCGCCCGGGCCGGGTGACCGGCGTCGCCTGGCGGTCCGACGACGGCGCCGCGGGACGCCTCGACGCCGATGTGGTGGTGGCCGCCGCGGACCTGCACCACGTGCAGACCCGTCTGCTGCCTCCCGGCCGGCGCGTCGCGGAGTCCACGTGGGACCGGCGCGACCCCGGTCCCTCCGGCGTGCTCGTGTGCGTGGGGGTGCGCGGATCCCTGCCCCAGCTGGCCCACCACACCCTGCTGTTCACGGCGGACTGGGAGGACAACTTCGGGCGCATCGAGCGGGGGGAGGACCTCGCCGCGGACACGTCGATCTACGTCTCGCGCACCTCCGCCACGGACCCGGGCGTGGCCCCGGAGGGCGACGAGAACCTCTTCATCCTCGTCCCGGCCCCCGCCGAGCCGGGGTGGGGGCGCGGCGGCATCCGGGTCCGTGACGGCCAGAGCTGGCGGGTGGACCGCGCCGGGGACGCCCAGGTGGAGGCCGTGGCGGACCGGGCCCTCGATCAGCTGGCCCGCTGGGCCGGGATCCCCGACCTGGCCGAGCGCATCGTGGTGCGGCGCACCTACGGGCCCGGTGACTTCGCCGCGGACGTGCACGCCTGGCGGGGTTCGCTGCTGGGCCCCGGGCACACGCTGGCGCAGTCGGCCATGTTCCGCCCCTCGGTGCGGGACGCGGACGTGGCCGGCCTGATGTACGCGGGCTCCTCGGTGCGCCCGGGAATCGGGGTGCCCATGTGCCTGATCTCCGCCGAAGTGGTCCGGGACGAACTGCGCAACGACGCGCGCAGGGCCCGGCCCGCGGGCCCCGGGGGGAGCGGCACATGATCCGCACCCTCTTCTGGGCGTCCCGGCCGGTCAGCTGGGTGAACACGGCCTACCCGTTCGCCGCCGCCGCGATCCTGACCGGGGGGCTGCCCGCGTGGCTGGTGGTCCTGGGCGTCGTGTTCTTCCTGGTGCCCTACAACCTGGCCATGTACGGCATCAATGACGTGTTCGATTTCGCCTCGGACCTGCGCAACCCCCGCAAGGGGGGCGTGGAGGGCTCCGTGCTGGGCGACCCCGCGGTGCGCCGCCGGGTGCTGGCGTGGTCGGTGCTGCTGCCCGTGCCGTTCGTGGCCGTGCTCGCGGGCTGGTCCGCCGTGCGGGGCGAGTGGGCCGCCGTGCTGGTGCTGGCGGTGAGCCTGTTCGCGGTGGTGGCGTACTCCTGGGCGGGGCTGCGGTTCAAGGAGCGGCCCTTCCTGGACGCCGCGACCTCCGCCACCCACTTCGTCTCCCCCGCGGTCTACGGCCTCGTGCTCGCCGGGGCGACCCCCACGCCCGCCCTGGCGGCGCTGCTGGGGGCGTTCTTCCTGTGGGGCATGGCCTCGCAGATGTTCGGGGCGGTGCAGGACGTGGTGCCGGACCGGGAGGGGGGCCTGGCCTCGGTGGCCACCGTGCTGGGCGCTCGGCGCACCGTCCTGCTCGCCGCCGGCCTGTACGCGGCGGCGGGCCTGCTGCTGCTGGCCACCGACCCGCCGGGCCCGCTTGCGGCGCTGCTGGCCGTGCCCTACGTGGTGAACACCCTGCGCTTCCGCCGCGTCACGGACGCCACCTCGGGCGCGGCCCACCGCGGCTGGCAGCTGTTCCTCCCCCTGAACTACGTGACCGGCTTCCTCGTGACCCTGCTGCTGATCGGGTGGGCGCTGACCCGGGGGGCGGCGGCATGATCTACCTGCTGGCCCTGCTGGGTGTCATCGGCTGCATGCTGCTGGTGGACCGGCGCTTCGAGCTGTTCCTGTGGCATCGCCCGCTCCCGGCGCTGCTGGTGCTGGCCGCCGGGGTGGCCTACTTCTTCGCCTGGGACCTGTGGGGGATCGCCGAAGGCGTGTTCCTGCACCGGCAGTCGCCCTACATGACCGGGGTGATGCTCGCCCCCCAGCTGCCCCTGGAGGAGGGGTTCTTCCTGCTCTTCCTCAGCCAGATCACGATGGTGCTGTTCACCGGGGCGCTGCGCCTGCTGCGCGGCCGGCGAGGTGACGCCCGTGCCGCGACGCCGGCCGATCCGACCGACGGGGGCAGCCGGTGACCTTCCTCGACCTCGTCCTCGTCTTCGTGGGCTTCGCCCTGGCCGTGCTCGTGGGCGCCGCCCTCGTCGGCCGCGTGCGGGGCGAGCACCTGCGGGCCGTGGCGGCCACCCTGGTGGCCCTGTGGGCCCTCACGGCGGTCTTCGACAACGTGATGATCGCCGCGGGGCTCTTCGACTACGGCCGTGAGCTGCTGGTGGGTGCCTACGTGGGCCAGGCGCCCGTGGAGGACTTCGCCTACCCGCTCGGCTCCGCCCTGCTGCTGCCGGCGCTCTGGCTGCTGCTGACGAGCCGTGGTCGTGCCGGTCGGCGCGGCCCTCGGCCGGGACGCCGCCCCCACCCGGACGATCGCTGACATGCTGCCGCTGATCCCCGCAGACCTGCTGCGCGCGCTCGGCCTGATCCTCGTCCCGGTCGCGGCGGTGCACGCCGGATGGCCGTCCGCGGCGGCGATGCTGCTCGTGTTCGGCTCCCAGTGGCTCACCCGCTGGCTCGCCCCGGGCGGTGCCCTGGACTGGGCCGCGCAGGCGGTCCTGCTGCTGGCCGGGTGGCTGAGCGTCATCGGCCTCTACCCACGGGTGCCGTGGCTGGACCTGCTCGTGCACGCCGCCGCCTCCGCCGTGGTCGCCTGCCTGACGGCACTGGTGGTGGGGGCATGGCTCCGGCGTCGGGGGACCGAGGCCGGGCAGACCGTGGCGCTGCTCGGCCCGGGCCTGGCCGGGCTGGGGATCGCGGCCGCCGCCGTGGCCCTGGGCGTGGTGTGGGAGCTGGCCGAATGGTGGGGGCACACGGCGGTGACCCCCGAGATCGGTGTGGGCTACACGGACACCATCGGCGACCTCGCCGCCGATCTCGTCGGCGCCGGGATCGGCGCCGCCCTCGCCGTGCGCCGGGAGCGCACCCGGTGACCCCGGCCCGCCCCACGGTCTCCGTGGTCGTCCCGGTGCTCGACGACGCCGAGCACCTGCGCGTGTGCCTCGCCCTGCTGGCCGCCCAGAGCCGGCCGGCGCTGGAGGTGGTGGTGGTGGACAACGGCTGCGTGGACAACTCGGCGGTGCTCGCCCGCGCCGCCGGCGCGCGGGTGGTGCACGAGCCGCGCCGCGGGGTCCCGGCCGCGGCGGCCGCCGGCCTGGACGCCGCGGTCGGGGAGCTGCTGGTGCGCTGCGACGCCGACACGCGGATGCCCGCGGACTGGCTCGAACGGATCGTGGCCCGGTTCGACGCCGACCCCGGGCTCGACGCCCTCACCGGGCCGGGGACCTTCCACGACCAGCCCGGCCTCCGGGGACAGGTGCGGGCGGCGCTCTACACCGGCGCGTACCGCTGGGGGGCGGGCGCCGCGGTGGCGGCCACCCCCGTCTGGGGCTCCAACTGCGCCCTGCGCGCCGAGGCGTGGCAGGCTGTGCGGACCCGCGTCCACCGCGAGCGCGGGGACGTGCACGATGACCTGGACCTGTCCTTCCAGCTGGCCTTGGCCGGCCGCCGGATCCGGTTCGATCCGGACCTGCGGGTGGAGGTCGCCGGGCGCATCTTCCACTCCCTGCGCCAGCGGGTGCGGCAGGGCCGGATGGCGGTCACCACCCTGCAGGTCAACTGGGCCCGGCTGTCCCCCGGGCGGCGGTGGCTGCGCCGGGCGGCCCGGTCACGCCCCCGGCCCCACTGGGGGCGTGGCCCCGACGGTCAGTCCCGCGACTGAGCCCCGCCGGCGCCGCGGGCTCGCCTGTCCAACGGGTTGCGACGCAGGGGCAGCCGGTCCACCAGCGGCCGCAGCAGGCCGCGGGTGCGGGGACGCTCGCCGCCGTCGTGCCGGCGCCTGGCCTCGGCCAGGATGTTCGCGGCCATCTCCGGGAACACCACGGCGTGGAAGGGCAGGATGGCGGTCCAGTAGGCGCGTCCGAGCAGGCCGTCCGGCATGAAGACCGCCCGCTGGCGGTAGACGGAGCCTCCGCCCTCCCGCGGCTCGGTGCTCAGTTGCAGCCAGGCCCGCCCGCCGGCCTTCATCTCCGCCCGCAGGGTCAGCCGCCGCCCCGGCTCCACGTCCTCCACCCGCCACCAGTCCACGGCGTCGCCGCGTCGCAGGTGGTCCGGGTCCCGCCGGCCGCGGGTCAGGCCGGGCCCGCCGGCCAACTTGTCCATCAGCCCGCGGATCTTCCACAGCAGCGGGGTGGAATACCAACCGTTGGCGCCGCCCACCGACTCGATCACCGGCCACACCTCCTGCGCGGGCAGGTCGGACTCGCGCTCGCGCTCGTCCGTGTAGACCGTGGTGCCGGCCCACTCGGGATCCGAGGGCAGGGGGGCGGCCGGGTCCGCGGAGCTCTGGAGGTCCGCGTCGAAGGTGACGTCCAGGGGGCCCTCCTTCTCCCGCTTCAGCGCCAGCCGCACGGCGTCCATGTAGGAGGTCAGCCCGCCCGGCGGGTCCGGGATGAGGTCGCGGACCGAGCGGTCCTCCACGACCGCCTCCTCGGCGAGGGATGCGGCCAGGGGCAGGGCCACCGCGACCGGGATGGGGGTCACCATGCCGATCCAGAAGCCCGCCAGGGTCTTCAAGGGCAACGGGGTGGGGATCACGATGCGCCGGGACAGGCCGGCGGCCTTGGCGTAGTCCACCAGCACGCTCGCGAACGGCTGGGGGTGCCCGTTGCCGATCTGGGCCCGCAGCTGCACGGGCTCCGGGAGGGCGCAGGCCTGCAGGAGGTAGTACAGGACGTCGCGGATGGCCAGCGGCTCCACCCGGTTCCTCAGCCAGGACGGGCCGGGCATCACGGGCAGCCGCTCGGCGAGGTGGCGGATCATCTCGAACGAGGTGGAGCCCGAGCCGATGATCACCCCGGCCTCGAACGTCAGTGCCGGGGTCGCCGCCCGCTCGAGACGCTCGGCCACGAGGGCGCGGGAGCGCATGTGGTCGGACAGCTCCGCGACGGGGACCGTGTCCGGGTGCAGGCCGGAGAGATAGACGAGCTGGGCCACGCCGGCCGTGTCCGCGGCGGTGCCCACGATGTCCGCGATCCGCTGCTCCTGGGCCACGAAGTCGCCGCCCCCGCCCATGGAGTGCACGAGGTAGAGCACGGTGTGCACGTCCTGCATGGCGGCTTCGACGAGGTCCGCCTCGGTGAGGTCGAGCTCCACCGCCTCGATGCTGTCCGACCACGGTCGGTCCGCGAGGTCGGAGGGGTTCCGGCGCCGGCCCGGACGTCGAAGCCGGCGGCGAGCAGCTCGGGGATGAGGCGCCCGCCCACGTAACCGGTGGCACCGGTGACGAGGACGCGACGGCCCCGGCCGTCCGGCAGGGACAGGCCGAGGGGGGAGGTGTGGGACGCCGGCGTGGCACCGGCGGGGACGGGGGAGGGCTGTGTGGACGCCATGGGCGCACTCTAGGGTCCGGGGCGGGTCGGGCTGAAGGTCTCAGGTGTGCGGACCCGGGGCCCGTGAGTGGGCACGCCGCCGGACCTGCGTCGGTCGGAGCGGGCCCGGCACGGCCGTGAAAGACTGCTCGCTATGGCCACTGCAGATTCCGGAGACGTCCTGCCGCACCTGCGCACCGAGGCCATCCGCGCCGTCGTCGGGCCCACCAGTGCGGACCGCGGCTTCGCCGTGGCCGCGTCGGGTGCCGTGGGGCGCCTGCGCTATGACGCCGCCACCGGCCGTCTGAGCGCCTCCGTCCAGGGCACCGCGCCCAGCCCCTACCGGGTGCAGGTGCAGCTGCAGGAGGCCTACGACGACGCCGCCGAGGACGGCGCCGGCGCCCTCATGGAGCCGGTGGGCGGGCGCTGCACGTGCCCGGTCGGGACGGACTGCAAGCACGTGGCCGCCGCGCTCTACCAGGTGGTCCGCCTCGACGCCGACCAGGCCCTCGACGACGCCCGCCGCAAGCTCGCCGAGATGGTCACCACGGCGGACGCGCTGCCCGCGCCCGCCGGCCGGGGCCACGACGGCGGCGGCCCGGCCGGCCTCGACGCCCCGGCCGCGGACGGGGCGGCGCCCCCACCCGCTGCCGGCCTGGACTGGCGACGGGTCATGGAGCCGCTGGCCGGGCTCGACGGTCCGCGCCGGCTGGGCACGCCGCCCGCGCTGGCGATCGGCGTGGAGCTCGTGGCCGAGTCCTCCCGCAACGCGTTCCAGCAGTGGGGCCCGGCGACGGCCGGGGAGGAGCAGGTGCGCGAGGGCCGCCCGCTGTACGTGACCGTGCGCCCGCTCAAGCGCGGGGCCAAGGGGACGTGGATCAAGGGCGGGCTGACGTGGAAGGCGTTCCAGTTCCCGCGCGCCGAGTTCGCCCCCGCCCAGGAGCGGGCGATGCGCCTGATCTGGCGTCAGGTCCAGGCCGAGGACTCCTACCCGGGCGACGCCTGGTTCGGTCTGCACGTCTTCGACTCCCCGCGGATCTGGCAGCTGCTCGCGGAGGCCCGCGAGGTCGGGGTGGAGCTCGTGCCGCTGGGGCTGCTGACGGACGTGGTGCTGGAGGCGCCCGCCGCCGTCGGGCTGGACGTCACCGGCGCCCCCGACGGCGGCCTGGACGTGGCCCCGGCCCTCGACCCGGCCCCGCCCGTCCCCGGGCTGAGCGGTGTGCACGCCGTGGGCGGCATCGGCTTCTACCGCGTGGAGCTCACGGACGAGGAGGCCGTGCTCCACCTGATCCCCGCCGCACGCCCCGTCCCCGAGGCCGTGCAGCAGCTCGTGCTCGCCGGCGGGCCCGTGCGCGTGCCCGCCGCGGACCGCGAGGAGTTCCTCGGCCGGATCTACCCGCGGCTGCGTGGCGCCCTGCCCGTGACCAGCGGCGACGCCTCCGTGGAGCTGCCCGAGTTCGAGCCGCCCGTGCTGCGGCTGCGCGCCGACTTCCGACCCGGCCACGAGCTCGTGCTGCGCTGGTCCTGGCTCTACTTCGACCCGCCCCGCGAACTCGGCCTCGACGCCGGCGGCGACCCCCTGCGGGACACCCGGCACGAGGACGCGGTGCTGCGCGCCGTGGCCGAGCTCTGGCCGCGCGCCGGCCGTGCGGAGGAGCAGGTCCTCGAGGGCGTGGGCGCCGCCCGGTTCTCCGAGCAGGTGCTGCCGCTGCTGCAGCGCGCGGACCACGTGCGCGTGGACGTCACCGGCGACCGCCCCGACTACCGCGAGCTGAAGGCCGCCCCGCGCATCGAGGTCGGCACGAAGGCCACGCAGAACGACTGGTTCGACCTCGGCGTGCAGGTCTCCGTGGACGGGCACGTGCTGCCGTTCGTGGAGCTGTTCACCGCGCTCGTGCAGGGCAGGACCACGCTGATCCTCGCGGACGGCTCCTACCTGGGCCTCGACCACCCCGCCTTCGACCGGTTGCGCGCCCTGCTCTCCGAGGCCGCCACCCTGCAGGAGTGGACCCCGGAGCACACCCCCGTCTCACGGCACCAGGTCGGCTTCTGGGAGGACCTCAAGGAGCTCGCGGACGAGGTGGACGAGGACCCGGAGTGGACCGCCGCCGTCGGGCGTCTGGCCGCCGTCGAGCGCCTCCCCGAGGCCCCGCGCCCCGCCGGCCTGAAGGCCGACCTGCGCCCCTACCAGGAGGAGGGCCTGCGCTGGCTCGCGTTCCTGTGGGAGCAGGACCTCGGCGGGATCCTGGCCGACGACATGGGCCTGGGCAAGACCGTCCAGACCCTCGCGCTCTTCGCCCACGCGCGCCAGGCCCGGCCCGAGCGGCCGCCGTTCCTCGTGGTCGCGCCGAGCTCCGTGGTGTCCGTGTGGGCGGCCGAGGCCGAGAAGTTCACCCCGGACCTCGACGTGCGCGTCCTGGACACCACCACCCGCAAGCGCGGCACCGCCGTGGCGGACGAGGTGGCGGGGGCGGACGTGGTGGTCACCAGCTACACGCTCCTGAGGATCGACGCCGGCCAGTACGGCGGACTCGACTGGGGCGGGGTGGTCTTCGACGAGGCACAGTTCCTGAAGAACCGCGCCGCGAAGGTGCACACGGTGGCCCGCGACCTGCGCGCCCCCTTCCGGCTGGCCATCACCGGCACGCCGATGGAGAACTCCCTCAGCGACCTGTGGGCGCTGCTGGGCGTCGTCGTGCCGGGCCTGTTCCCGAGCCACCGCCGGTTCCGCGAGACCTACGTGACCCCCATCGAGACCGGGGGGGACCCCGAGCGGATGGCGGCCCTGCGCCGCCGCGTGCGCCCGTTCATGCTGCGCCGCTCCAAGGAGCTCGTGGCGAAGGACCTGCCGTCCAAGCAGGAGCAGATCCTCCAGGTGGAGCTCGAGCCGGCCCACCGCAAGCTCTACAACCGCGTGCTCCAGCGCGAGCGCCGCAAGGTGTTGGGCCTGCTCGGGGACATGGACGGCAACCGGTTCACCATCTTCACGTCGCTCACGCTGCTGCGGATGCTCGCGCTGGCGCCGCAGATCGTCGACAACCAGTACGCCTCCGTGCCCAGCTCGAAGCTCGAGCGGTTCCTCGACGACCTCACCGAGGTGATCGGCGAGGGGCACCGCGTGATCGTGTTCAGCCAGTTCACGAGCTTCCTGCGGGTGATCGCCGAGGAGCTGGACCACCTGGAGATCGAGCACGCGTACCTCGACGGCTCCACGCGCGGGCGCGCCGAGGTGATCCGTGGCTTCCGTGAGGGCGAGGCGCCGGTGTTCCTGATCTCCCTGAAGGCGGGTGGCTTCGGCCTGACCCTGACCGAGGCGGACTACGTGTTCCTCATGGATCCGTGGTGGAACCCCGCCGCGGAGGCGCAGGCCGTGGACCGGGCGCACCGGATCGGGCAGGAGCGGACCGTGATGGTCTACCGGCTCGTGTCCGAGGGGACGATCGAGGAGAAGGTGCTCGAGCTGCAGCGGCGCAAGGCCGAGCTGTTCGGCGCGCTCATGGACGAGTCCGACAACTCCGGCGCCGGCGCCTTCACCGACTCCCTCACCGCCGAGGACATCCGGGAGATGCTCGGCGCCGAGGAGTGAGGGCCGCGCGAGGCGTACCGGACGTTTTCGTTCGGGAAACGGCGGCGTGTCGCGACGTTTTCGTTCGGGAAACGGCGGCCCGCCCGCCCGTTTCGTCAACGAAAGTCGTCCCCGGGGCGCCGTTTCCCGAACGAAAGCGGGGGGTAGCCTCGGGCCATGCGTCGCCCGTCCCGTTCCAGCACCGCCGACCCCGCCAGCACCGCCGCCCCTGCCCCCACCGCCACCCCCGCCTTCGCGCCGTCCGCCCGGTCTCAGGTGCCACCGTTCACGGTGATGAGCATCCTCGGCCGGGTCGCCGAACTCCGTGCCGCCGGCCACGACGTCGTCAGCCTGTGCGCGGGGGAGCCGGGCGGGGGCGCCCCGCCCGCCGTCGACGCCGCGGCCGCCGCCGTCCACGCCTCCGGCCGTGCCCTCGCCTACACCCCGGCGCTGGGCCTGCCGGAGCTGCGGGCCGCCGTCGCCGGCCACTACCGCCGCTGGTACGGGCTCGACGTGCGCCCCGAGCAGGTCGCGATCACCACGGGCTCCTCGGGGGCGTTCATGCTCGGCTTCCTCGCGGCGTTCCCCCCGGGGGACCGCGTGCTCCTGC
Organism: Micrococcus sp. HOU01; assembly: GCF_035609305.1. Taxonomy (NCBI): domain Bacteria; kingdom Bacillati; phylum Actinomycetota; class Actinomycetes; order Micrococcales; family Micrococcaceae; genus Micrococcus; species Micrococcus sp. HOU01. Next base: position 437,838 of record NZ_CP141211.1, read on the forward strand.
CGCGCCCCGGCTATCCGGCGTACCGCAACATCCTCACGGCGCTCGGGGTGGAGGTGGTGGACGTGGACGTCGACGCCGGCACCCGCTACCAGCCCACGGTCGCCCACCTGGAGGCGGCGCTCGCGGAGGGCCCGGTCGCGGGGCTCGTGCTCGCCTCCCCGGCCAATCCCACGGGCACGATGGTCAGCGCCGCCGAGCTCGCCGAACTCGCCCGCTGGTGCGAGGAACGCGGTGTGCGGCTCGTCTCGGACGAGATCTACCACGGCATCGTGCACACGGACGGGGAGGGGCTCGGCGCCTGCGCATGGCGCACCTCCCGCACCGCGCTCGTGGTCAGCTCGTTCTCCAAGTACTGGGGCATGCCCGGCTGGCGGCTGGGCTGGATGCTCATGCCGGACGACCTCGCCGCCGCGGTCGACGGCCTCGCCGGCTCGGTCGCCCTCTGCCCGCCCGCCGCGGCCCAGGAGGCGGCCGTCCACGCGTTCAGCGAGGAGTCCTACGCGTTCTGTGCCGAGCAGGCCGGCGGCTTCACGGCGACGCGCGGCGTCGTGCTGGCCGCCCTGCCCCGGCTCGGCTGGGCCGACGCCGCCCCCGCCGACGGCGCCTTCTACCTCTGGGCCCGTCTCGCCCCGGGCATGCTGGCGGAGTTCGGCAGCGCCGTCGGCTACTGCGCCGCCCTGCTGGAGGAGGCCGGCGTCGCGCTGACCCCCGGCGACGACTTCGACGCCGTCCACGGGCCCGAGTCCGTCCGGCTCTCCTTCGCCGCCGGCCCGGACGCCGTCCACGAGGCGCTCGAGCGGATCGCCGCCTGGCATGCGGCGCGCGGCCTGGCCTGACGGGCTCCGCCGCGCGCCGCACCGCCCGACGCCTCAGCCGCCCAGCCGGTAGTGGCGCCCGAGCGGCGTGCCGTTGACGGCCCGGTCGCCGCGTCGAGGGCGTCACGTGCCGGTTCCCGCGACGGGGGCGCGCCGTCGGCGCCGCCGAGATGCCGGGGCGGGGTCCACCGCAGTATTGCGAACCATCCGCAACAGTTCTTATTGTGAATCAGTCGCATCTTCTCGCCCTCGTGAAAGGCTCCCCGTGTCCCACTTCGCCCCGCAGCGCCGTTCCACGCGCACCGCCACCTTCTCCGCCACCCTCGCCGCCGCGGCCATCGCCCTGACGGCGTGCGGCGCGGACGCCGACCCGTCCGGCCCGACGTCGGCACCCGCCTCCGCCGCGGGCGGCGCCCAGTCGCCGGCGGGTGAGGCGACGGCGGCCTCCTCCGTCTCCGCGGAGGACCGCGTCGACCCGACCCAGACCACCGAGGTCTCCGCGGTGACGCCGCGCATCCTGCTCTCGCACGAGGACGGGCTCACGCTGCTCGACGCCGAGTCCGGTGAGGTGGTGAAGGAGCAGGACATCACGGGCTTCACGCGGCTGAGCAACGCCGGCAACGGCAAGGACGTCCTGGTGACCACCGGGAAGGGCTGGGAGGTGTTCTCCACCGGCATCCAGGCCAAGGCCCACGGCGATCACGTCCACAACTACGAGTCCGCGCCCGGCATGACCGGCGTAACGTTCCCGGGTGAGCATCCCGGCCACGTCGTCACCCACAACGGCAAGACCACCCTCTTCGCGGACGACACGGGCGCGATCCGGACCTTCGACTCGACCCACCTGGACAAGGCGACCCCGGACCTCATGCCCGTCATGACGGAGGCCGAGACCGAGGACCCGCACCACGGCGTGGCGCTCGAGCTCTCCGACGGCACCCTCTTCACCACGCAGGGCACCGAGGACTCCCGGAACACGCTCCAGGTGATCGACCCGAAGACCGGCGAGGTCACGGCCGAGACCGACGACTGCCCCGGCAGCCACGGCGAGGCCGCGGCCCAGCCGACGGAGGCGGGCGACGTCGTCGTGATGGGCTGCGAGAACGGGCCCGTCGTGTACCGGGACGGCGAGTTCCACAAGGTGGAGGTCGAGACCGAGTACCAGCGCTCCGGGAACCTGTTCGGGTTGCATGACTCACCCATCGTCCTGGGTGATCACAAGGTCGAGGAGGAGCCGAAGGAAGCCGTCGAGCGGCCCACGGGGATCGCCCTCATCGACACCCGCACCGATGAGCTCACCACCGTGGACCTCGGCTCGTCCTACTGGTTCCGCTCGCTCGGCCGCGCTGAGGACGGCTCCGCGGTCGTGCTGACCTACGACGGCGAGGTCACCGTGATCGACGAGGAGACCGGTGAGGTCACCGCCGAGTACCCGGTGATCGAGCCGTGGAAGGAGAAGGACGAGTGGCAGGAGCCCGGTCCGATCCTGAAGGTCGCCGGGAACACCGCCTACGTGACGGACGCGGAGAACCGGAGGCTCGTGGCCGTGGACCTGGAGACCGGTGAGACCGTCCTGGAGAAGGACCTGGAGTTCGCCCCGGTCGAGATGGCCGTGGTCACCGGCCAGCCGGAGTCCGTGAAGCCCGAGGAGGGCGCGCACGGTGACGAGGACCACGACGACCACGACCACTGATCGGGCCGGACATGGCGGCGGGGGTCAGCGCCGCGCGGCCGTGGCCCCCGCCGGAACCGGGTCCGACGCATCGGCGGGGTGTCCGAGGCGCGGGGCGGACGGCTGGAGCGCGAACACGAGCAGCGTGAGCGGGCCGACGAACGGTACCAGCCCGAGGAACAGCCACGCGCGGCTGAAGCCCGCATCGTGGAGGCGCCGGGCGAGCAGGGCGAGCGAGGGGAGCGCGTGCGTGATCCCCACCAGGAGGACGGCCGCGTCGCGGAGGGACAGGTCCGGCGAGCCGAGGACGAACACGTCCAGGGCGGTGGACACGAAGTGAACGACGGCCTGCAGGAGCCATAGGTAGAGCGCCGCGAGCCAGAAGTCGGCGCGGGAGGCGCGCCCGCTGAACTGCACGTCAGCCGGCGTAGTAGCGGCGGATGGCCTGGAGCATGTTCATGGTCCGGCCCTCAGTCCTGCCGCGGGGACGCCAGCAGCCCCTGTGCCGCGACGATCACGAGCATCGCAGCCCCCGCTGCGGTCGCCCCCGCGGGCCCGGCCACGGGATCGCCGAGAGCCGCGAGTACGGCACCGGCGAGCCCCAGCACGGCCATCGCCCCGCCGATCCACCAGAACACCGGGGCCTGGAATGCCCGAGCGAACGGGAGGAAGTGGCCACCCACCACGGCGGCCACCAGGGCGATCTGGGCCGTCGGTGCGTCGAGTCCGAAAGCCACCAGGCGGGTCACGGGGAGGAGCGCCAGCATTGTGACGACGGCGATCCCGTAGACGCGCCGCGGGCGGGCGTCGGCACGGTGGGCAGCATCCGCCGGCGCAGCAGCACCACCACCAGGGTGAAGCTGATGAGCGAGACCGCGACGCCCCGCAGCGTGCCCTGGTGCTCTGGCGGCAGCCCCGCGATCCCGCCGAACAGGAAGGCGCCGCCGCCGACCACCCCGATCAGCCCGCCCGACACCACCGGGTGCCGGAGGTGGCCGATCCCGCGGACGGGCGGGTCGTCGTCGAAGTGGGCCGGCCGCATGGGGCGGGCCGTGGTCGTGTCCGTCATGGTTCCCCCTCGCATCACGTGTGACATGCGTCATCCTGCCATGACGGGTGGACGGGTCAGGCCCCCTGTGGACAGGCCTCGATGATCATCAACGGGTGCTCCGCCGCGTCGAATGGGCGGCCGTGCCAGTCGCTCCAGACGCGGTCCACGCCCTCGTCCGAGTACTCGGTGCGCCATCGGTGCACGACGACGCCGTCCGCGTCCGGCGTGCTCGTGGCCTCGGACTCGAGTAGGGCGACCGGCCGCCGTCGTCCGTTCCGTGGGCTCCTGCTGCCAGTCCTGGTCGATCAGGTGCATCGCCACGTTCCCGCTCATGATCACCAGGTCCGCCGACGCCGGCTCGATCAGCTCCGCGGTGCCCCGCCGCCACTCGACGCGGTCCCCGCCGGCGCGCGCCCGGGCGACGCGCAGCATGGCCTCGGCCGGGTCCGGATGCATGGACGGCACCGTATCGTGCAGATGACCGCAGCCCCCACCACGAAGACGCAGAAGCGCCTGGCCGGCTGGGTCCAGGGCGTGTCTTCTCACTGGGCACGCACCCATGGCGGCAGTTCAGTGCGTCATGCCTCGTGGCCGTGGCTGCTGTAGACCACGATCGGCGCCCCACTGGGATCACGCGTGCTCTTCCACACGGTCATGCCGATTCGTTCGGCCACGCGACGGGAAGCCGTGTTGTCGGGGTTGATGATCGCGGTGACCAGCGTTGCGTCCAGGGTCTCGAACCCGTATCGCAGGCAGGCAGAGGCCCCCTCGGTTGCCAGTCCCTGTCCCTGGTGTTCGGGCAGGACGTGGTAGCCGACCTCGAGGACCTCTTGGCCGTCGACGTTCTGCCAGGTCAGGCCGCAGTCACCGATGAAGTCGCCGGTGGTCCAGTGTTCGATGACCCACAGGCCGAACCCATGCGTGGCGTAGTTGTCCTTCGACCAGTTGATCCACCGCCGCACCTCATTGCGCGACTTGGCTCGCGGGTAGTAGCGCATGACCTCCGCGTCTCCGAGGAGCCTGAACATGTCGTCGAGGTCAGCGTCGGTCATGCACCGGAACGTGAGTCGATCGGTGGGTTGCGGGATCACCCGACGACCTTACCGACGGCACTGAACCGGCTTCTTGTCTTCGACATGTGCGTGAAACCGCCCCGCGGTCTGCCGCGCTCACCCCACGAAGACGCAGAAGGGGTGGCCGGCCGGGTCCGCGAACACGTACAGGGGCTCGTCCTCGTCGTCGGAGCGGTCCAGGATGAGGCGTCCGCCCAGGTGCAGCGCGTGGTCGTGGGCCGCGTCGAGGGACTCGCGGTCCGGCACGGTGAAATCCAGGTGCAGCTGCATCGGCACCTCGGGTGACGGCCACGTGCTGGGCTTCAGTTCGTCGGTGCGCTGGAATGTCAGGACGCGGCGGCCGTCGTCGTCCAGCAGCACGAGCCAGTCCGCGCTGTCCGGCTCGCGGCCGTCCGCGAGCTCGTCGCCCGCGCGGTAGTGGAGGCCGAGGAGCTCGCGGTAGAACTCCGCGACGGAACGGATGTCGACGGCGTCGATCACCGGCTGCTGGAGCGCAGGATGGGTGACCATGGCCACACATTAAGCAACCTCGGTGTCCGCGTCAGCGTCTCGGCCTCAGTCGACGTCGTCGCGCCCCGCATCCACCCACCGCGCGGCCGGCACGACGGCGGCCAGCGAGACCACCGCCAGGACCTGCCACCCCGCGAGCGCCCAGCCGACCCCGAGCGTCGCCCCGAGCGCACCTCCCGCGAGGGTCGCCAGCGGCACGGAGCCCCGGGTGAGGGTGCGCCGCATCGCGGTGACCCGCCCGAGCGTGCCCTCGGGGCAGGCGCGGGCGGTCACGGCGGCCTGGGTGATGTTCCCGAGCAGGACCATGAACCCCCAGAGGGCGGCGCCGGCCAGCAGCCACGGCCCGGCATGAGCACGGTCGGCGTAGGCCAGCAGGTGCAGCCCCACGGCCACGGCGCAGCCGACCGAGCCGAGGAGGATGCACCGGCGCTCGCCCAGGCGGTCGATGGCCCGGCCCGCCAGGGACGAGGCCGCCAGTGCCCCGACCGCGCCCGCGGTGATCTGGATGCCCAGGAACTCCGGCCCGAGCCGCAGGTCGGTCAGGATCCAGACCGCCTCGACCGGGGCGAAGAGGGCCATGCCCACGTTGGCGGCCACCGACCCCATCGTCAGCAGCCACAGGACCGGGGTGCGCCGCAGGACCGTCCACCCCTCCGCGGCGTCCTTCCCGAACCGGGCCCAGCGGGACAGGACGTCCGCGACGCCGGGGTCCCCGTCGTCGTCCGGGACGTCCGCCGCGGCGGAGGGCCGCAACCGCACCCGGAGCGCGACGATCGCCGCCGCGAAGAGGAACGCCGTCGCGATGCCGAGCACGGGCCCTGCGCCCAGCGACCCGACGAGGACGCCCGCCGCGGCGGGCACGATCAACACGAGGGCGGCGTCGGCGGACTCGAGCCGCGCCGTCAGGCGGGCGACGGCGGTGGCCGGCACGACGCGCGGCACGAGCGCGGTCTGGGTGGTCTCGGCCAGCACCGTGAGCACGCCCAGCAGGGCCATGACGGCGGCGAGGTGACCGAACGTGAGCGCGTCGAGCGCCCACGCCACGACGAGCGAGCCGAGCACCGCCGCCTTGGCGAGGCCGGTGGCCGCGAGCAGCCGCGGGCTGAGGTGTCGGTCCACCACGATGCCGATGGGCACGCCGAGCAGGAGGAATCCCAACCCGGAGAGCGTCATCAGCACGCCCATGCCGTCGGCGCCCACGCCGAGCAGGAGCACCGCCAGGACATCCAAGGCGACGTCCGTGGCGGACCGGCCACCCGCGTCGAGGGCGTTGGAGGCGACCAGCCACCGCGCCCGTCCTTCCGGCGGCGGGGGCGTCCCAGTGTCAGGGCCGCGGGGGGTAGGCGTCTGGCGACGCGGGTCCATGCTCACCGCCACACGTGGAGCAGGTAGCCGTAGCTCAGCGACGTCGTTGCGGGGTGCTCGGCGAGCCACGCGTCGGCGACCCCTCGCTCGAACTCCAGCCGCAGGACGGCCTCGAGGTCGGCGCGGGAGTCGAAGGTCCACGAGCTCATGACCTCACGGGTCTCGGCCCCGATGCCGGCCCACCACTCGCGCGCGTACGTGTCCTGGCCCTGCGCCGCCGCGTTCGTGCTCGCCCGCAGCAGCTCGGCGAACTGGCCGCGCTCGGTGTCGTTGTCGATCACCACGAGCGCGCCGCCGGGCCGCAGCACCCGGGTGACCTCGTCCAGGCCGGGTCGGACGTCCCAGCGCGGGTGCGGGAAGAAGTACGCGAACCGGGCATGCACGACGTCGACGCTCGCCTCCGGCAGCGGGATCTGCTCGGCCGAGCCGTACAGCACGCGCGCCCCGCCGGGGCGGGCGCGGGCGGCCCCCAGCAGGCGCACGTCCGGCTCGACGGCGATCGTCTCGGCCGCGTCGGCGTAGCGGGGCAGCCAGAAGCCGGTGCCCGCACCGAGGTCGAGCAGCGTCCGCCCGGCCCAAGGCGCCGCCTCCTGCAGCGCCGCCCAGAGGGCGCCCTCACGGTCCATGGCCGCGTTCTCTATCTCGTACAGCGCCGGGTCCACGCCCTGGTTGCCCGAGGGACGGAAGTCGGGCAGGCCCGTGGCCGGTCCGCCCGGTGTGCTCTGCGTCATGCCCGGGAGTCTGACACACCCCCCCCTCCACGCCGGTCCGTCACACGGGTCTGCCACGGCCCGCCGCGCCCCGGAGAGGCTCCGGCCGGTCCTGGATGGCGCGGTGGCGGCTCATGTGACGCGCGAGCCGGCCGCCCGCTGGACTCGCGGCGGCCCACCGCGTGGGATGGGCTCACCACCCATCCAGAGCGGCCGAGAGATCTGGCTCGACGACGCCGCAGCAACCCGCCCGCCGGACCCGGACCCCCGGGAACGGCAGGCCCGGTGCTACCGCCAGGACCGATGGAGGAGAGCAGATGCCCCGTCACGCCACACAGCAAGTCCACGCCGGCTACGAGCCCGCCGCACCCCACCGGCCGGTTGTCCCGCCCATCCACCAGACCACGGCGTTCCGTTTCCCGGACCACGCCACGGCGGCATCGATGTTCCGGCTCGAGACCCCCGGCTTCACCTACAGCCGCACGGGCAACCCGACCGTCGCGGTGTTCGAGAACCGCCTCGCCGCACTGGAGGGCGGCATCGGCGCGATCGCCACGGCCACCGGCCAGGCCGCCGTCGCGCTGTCCCTGCTGGCGCTGCTGCAGGGCGACAAGCACCTGGTCGCCTCCAGCCAGCTCTACGGGGGCACCGTCGACCTGCTGACGGACACGTTCGCGGACTTCGGCATCGAGGTCACCTTCGCGGACCCGGCGGACCCGCCCGCGTGGGCCGCCGCGGTCCGGCCCGACACGCGCGCGTTCTTCCTCGAGGCCATCACCAACCCGCTCGCCACCCTCCCGGACCTGCCCGCGCTCGCGGACCTCGCCCACGCGGCCGGTGTGCCGGTGGTGGTGGACAGCACCCTCGCGACGCCGGCCCTCTACCGGCCGCTGGAGCACGGCGCCGACGTCGTCGTGCACTCGGCCACCAAGTTCCTCGGCGGACACGGCGCGGTGCTCGGCGGCGCGATCGTGGACGGCGGCACGTTCGACTACGGCGCGGCGCCGGACCGGTGGCCGCAGCTGGCCCGGCCCAAGGCCCGCTACGGCGGGCAGACGCTGGTCGAGCGGCACGGCCGTGGCGCCTACCTGACGCTGGCCCGCAGCAAGTTCCTGCACGACCTCGGCCCCACCCTCGCCCCCGCGAGCGCGGCGCAGTTCATCCAGGGGCTCGAGACGCTCGACCTGCGCGTGGCCCGCCACACCGCCACCGCGCTGGCCGTGGCCCAACACCTGGCCGGGCACCCCGCGGTCGCGCGGGTGCACCACCCCGGTGTGGCCGGGCATCCCAGCGCGGCGCTGGCCGCCCGCGACTTCCCGGACGGCGTCGGCTCGGTGTTCTCCTTCGACCTGGCCTGCGGCCCCGAGGCCGTGGCCCCGTTCCTCGACGCGCTCGAGCTGTTCCAGCTGGTGGTCAACGTCGGTGACGCCCGGTCCCTCGTCTCCCACCCGGCGACCATGACGCACTGCCGCCTGACGCGGCAGCAGCGCGAGGCCGCCGGGATCGCCGAGACCACCGTCCGGCTCTCCATCGGGCTGGAGTGTCCCGACGACCTGATCGCGGACCTGGACCGTGCCCTGGCCGCGGTGTCCGCCGCCGGGCCGGCCGTCCCCGCCGCCACGCCCGCCGTCCCCGAGACCGCCGCCGTCACCCAGGAGGTGCGCTGAGATGACCGCCGTCCACCACACCACCCGCTCCGTGTCCCGCCCCGCCGTCCGCGGCTTCACCACCACCGCCGTGCACGCCGGCCAGGAGCCCGACCCGCTGACCGGCGCCGTGGTGCCGCCGATCTACCAGACCAGCACCTTCGTGCAGGACGGCATCAACGTGCTGCGCGCCGGGCATGAGTACAGCCGGGGCTCCAACCCGACCCGGAACGGCTTCGAGACCCAGCTCGCCGCCCTCGAGCACGGCGACCGGGCGTTCGCGTTCGCCTCCGGGCTCGCCGCCGAGGACGCCCTCCTGCGGGCCGTGCTGCGCCCCGGCGACCACATCGTGCTGGGCGGCGACGGCTACGGCGGCACCCACCGCCTCATCACCACCGTCCTCGAGCCGTGGGGCGTGTCCAACACCCCCGTGGACATCACCGACCCGACGGCGGTCGCCGCGGCCGTCCGTCCCGGCCGCACCGCGCTGCTGTGGGTGGAGACGCCGTCCAACCCGCTGCTCGGCATCGCGGACCTGGCCGCCTGGGCGCAGATCGCCCACGACGCCGGCGCGCTGCTGGTCGTGGACAACACGTTCGCCTCGCCCTACCTCCAGCGGCCCCTCGACCTCGGCGCGGACGTCGTGGTGCACTCCACCACCAAGTACATCGGCGGGCACTCGGACGTGCTCGGCGGCGCCGTGGTGGTGGCCGACCGCGAGTTCCGCGGCCGGGCGCTGGCCGAGGCGGTGGCCTACCAGCAGTTCGCCGCCGGTGCGGTCGCCGGCCCGCAGGACTCCTACCTCGCCGCCCGCGGCCTCAAGACGCTCGGCCTGCGCATGGACCGGCACGGCGCCAACGCCGCCGCGCTCGCGGGCTGGCTGCAGGGCCGCCCCGAGGTCGCCCAGGTCTTCTACCCCGGGCTGCCCGACCACCCGGGCCATGCACTCGCCGCGCGGCAGATGGACGGCTTCGGCGGGATCGTCTCCATCCGGTTGGCTGGGGGAGAGGCCGCGGCCCGCGCGTTCGCCGAGGCCACCGAGCTGTTCGCGCTCTCGGTCAGCCTCGGCGGGGTCGAATCGCTGCTCTGCTACTCCTCCGAGATGACCCACGCCTCCGTGCGGGGCACGCCCCTGGCCGTCCCCACGGACCTGGTCCGGCTCTCCGTCGGCATCGAGGACGTGGCCGACCTGCAGGCGGACCTCGAGGCCGGCCTCGAGTGCGCCGCACGCGTCGCCGCCGGCCGCGGGGCGCCGTCGTCGTCCGCGGTGCCCCGTCCCGCCCCCGCCCACCACCGCACCACCCACGCCCGCACCCCGGAGAGGACCCGATGAGCCACGCCACCCTTGTCCCGAGCACCGCGCCCACCCGCGTGGACAACCTGACGTTCAGCATCCACACCACGCCGTTCGACGAGGACTACACGCCCGCCGCCAGCACGCGCGCCACCACGAACTTCGCGAACCTCGCCCGCGGTGCGGACCGGCGGGAGAACCTGCGCGCCGCCCTGGCCATGATCGACGGGCGCCTCAACAACCTCGCCCCCTGGGACAACCCGGAGCGGGACCGCTACACGGCACGGATCGAGATCGTCTCGATCGACGTGCACTTCACCGCCGACGACGGCGCGGATGTCGACTTCCCGCTCATGGAGATGCTCGACGTGCGGGTGGTCGAGCGTGCGACGGGCGCTGTGCTCGGCCGCAGTGTGGGGAACAACTTCTCCTCCTACGTCCGCGACCACGACTTCTCCGTGGTGCTGCCCGCGCACGCGGCGACGTCGCCGGGGACCGAGGAGCCCGACGGCTTCGGCGACCTGCACGGGCGGCTGTTCCAGCACCTGCTCGACTCGCAGGCGTACCGGGAGCGGTTCCCGCAGCCGCCCGTGATCTGCATCAGCGTGTCGACGAGCCGCACCTACCGGCGGCTGACGAACGAGCACCCGGTGCTCGGGGTCGAGTACCGCCAGGACGAGCCCTCCCGCACGGACCGCTACTTCGGCCGGATGGGCCTGGGGATCCGGTGCTTCCTGCCGCGCGGGGCCGTGGCGCCGCTGGCGTTCTACTCGCGGGGCGACCTGCTCAACGACCACGCGAACCTCTCCCTGGCCGGGCTGATCGCCACCATGGAGACCTTCCAGCGGATCTACCGGCCGGAGATCTACAACGCGAACGCCGGGGCCGGCGAGGTCTACCGGCCGCGCCTGGACCACGGCGACTTCTCGCAGACCCGGATCGCCTACGACCGCGAGGAGCGGGCCCGCCTCGGCCGGGAGCAGGGGGAGTACACGCAGGAGCACTTCGTGGGCCCGCACCGCGACCTGCTGGAACGCTGGGCCGCCGCCCACGCCGCACGAGACACCGAGGAGACCCGATGACCACCCTGATCCCCACCGCCCTCGTCGGCAGCCTGCCGAAGCCCGGCTGGCTCGCCGAGGAGGAGACGCTCTGGTCGCCCTGGAAGCTCGAGGGGGAGCAGCTGCGCGAGGGCAAGCTCGACGCGCTCGCCCTCGCCGTGGCCGATCAGGAGCGTGCGGGCATCGACATCGTCTGCGACGGCGAGCAGACCCGCCAGCACTTCGTCACCACGTTCATCGAGCACCTCGGCGGTGTGGACTTCGACCGGCGCGAGACGGTGCGGATCCGCGACCGGTACGACGCGAGCGTGCCGACCGTCGTCGGGGAGGTGGGCCGGCCGGCGCCGGTGTTCGTGGACGACGCGAAGGCCCTGCGCGCGCGGACGGACCGGCCCATCAAGTGGACCCTGCCCGGGCCGATGACCATGATCGACACCCTCGCCGACCGCCACTACGGCAGCCGCGAGAAGCTCGCGTGGGAGTTCGCGCGCATCCTCAACGAGGAGGCGCGGGAGCTGGCGGCGGTGGGCGTCGACGTCGTGCAGTTCGACGAGCCCGCGTTCAACGTGTTCTTCGACGACGTCCGCGACTGGGGCGTGGCGACGCTCGAGCGTGCGGCCGAGGGCCTGACGTGTGAGACGGCCGTGCACATCTGTTACGGCTACGGGATCAAGGCGAACAACGACTGGAAGGCCACGCTCGGGGAGGAGTGGCGCCAGTACGAGACGTCGTTCCCGCTGCTGCGCGAGTCCACGATCGACACGATCGCCCTGGAGCGGCACCACTCCCGGGTGCCGGCGGAGCTCATCGGCCTGCTGCGCGGCAAGAAGGTGATGGTCGGCGCGATCGACGTGGCGAGCGACGAGATCGAGACGCCCGAGGAGGTCGCGGCGACCCTCCGGGAGACCCTCGAGTTCGTGGACGCGGACAAGCTGATCGCGAGCACCAACTGCGGCATGGCGCCGCTGGCTCGCTCCGTGGCGCGGGACAAGACCGCCGCGCTCGTGGCCGGCGCGCGGATCCTCCGGGAGGAGCTGGGCGGGGAGTGAGGGGGGCCTGATGGCCTTGCCTGGCCGGCGGGGCCCCGTCAGGATCGTCTGCATGGATCCTGATGCGAGCCCCCGTGTCCGGCTCACCGCTGACGATCCCCGGCCGGGCAGTCGTCCCGCGACGTCGACCGAGGGGCCCCACCGACAGCTTGATCAGCGATCATCGCCGGAGCTGTGGGGCCGTCTGGTCGCTGCGGTGTTCGCCCTCGACGGCGTCGAGGAGGGCCACAGCACCGTCTCGCCAGCAACGTCGCGCGCCGTCCACCTGACAGGCCGGCCGGAGGAGCGCACCCCGGAGGTCAACCTCTCACCAGGCCGGCGCTGGGAGCCGGTGCACCTGCATGGGGTGGACGACACGTCAGTGCACCTCGTCCTGGCGCCCGAGCGCGGCGTTCGTCTGACCGAGCTCGGATGGCTCGAACCGCATGGCTACGCGGACTTCGGCACGGAGTGGATGCTCTACGGTCCGCGGGACGAGGCGGAGCTGGCCGTCGTCGTCGGGATCATCGAGGAGTCGCTCGCCTACGCGCGCGGCTGACACAGTGTCCCGGGGCGGGGAAGCGGAGGCGGGAGGGGACTGCGAATTTTTCTTTTTCGCGGGTAGTCTTGTTCCATGACTGCGACGGTGAATGACAAGCACACGGTGCTGCCGCCGACGGACCTCGAGGAGATGCTCGACCTCGGCAGGTTCCTCGACGGCCTGACGCAGCCGGCCGCCCTGGTCGGCCCTGACGGCCAGAAGGTCCCCCTGCCGCCAGAGGCTTTCAACGTCCTGCGGGACGTCGTCGAGGCGATGCGGGTGGGCAAGGCCATCACGGTGGCACCCGTCGACCAGCTGCTCACGACACAAGAGGCGGCGAACTTCCTCGGCATCAGTCGTCCCACGCTGGTGAGGCTGCTCGAGGAGGGCGCGTTGCCGTACGAGAGGACGACCGGTGGTCGGCACCGACGCATCCGGCTCCAAGACGTCGTGTCCTATCAGCAGCGGAAGCGCGGGGAGCGGCGTGCCTCGCTGAGCGACCTCGTAGGGGAGGCCTCGTCTGCGGGGCTCTACGACCAGAAGGCGGAGTCCTACCGCGAGGCGTTGCGTCAGGCTCGCGCCGACCTCCGGGGTGAGCGCGGGTAGTGGCTCGCTTCAGCGCGGTGCTCGACGCGTGCGTCCTCGTGCCCATCGCCCAAGCGGACACCTTGCTGCATCTGGCCGAGGCGGGCCTCTATCGGCCGGTATGGAGTGGGCGGATCCTCGACGAGACGGTGCGCGCACTGGAAGCGATGCATCCAGACATGCGTGCGTCGGGGGCGGCGCGTCACCGTGCCGGGGTCATGGACGCCGCCTTCGACGACGCGCGGGTCGAGGGGTGGGAGCAGCTCGTGCCCGGGATTGACCTTCCGGACCCCGATGATCGGCATGTGGTCGCCGCCGCGATCCAGGGGCGTGCTGACCTGATCGTCACGGCGAATCTGAAGGATTTCCCGCGTGAGGTCGTTGAGTCCTTCGACATCGAGGTGCAGAGTCCGGACGAGTTTTTCATGAACCAGCTCGACCTGGACCCGGCTCGAGTGATGACGGCTCTCGCAGCCCAAGCGGGCGCGACACGGAATCCTCCGTTGACCGTCAGTGACGTCCTGGAACGGCTGGTGCCGTGCGGTGCACCCCTGTTCGCGGAGGCCGCACGAGCCCAGCTCTGGCGGGTCGACGTTGAGCGACCTTGATTCAGCCGGACGCCAGAACCGGAGTCTGCCTGCTCATCCCCACACGCCGGAACCGGCGATGAGCCGGACCGCGAGCACCGCCATGACCACCGCGATCACCACGTCCACCACGCGCCACGCCTTCGGGTCGGCGAGCACCCGGGCCAGCAGGCGCGCGCCGTAGCCGAGCGCGGTGAACCACAGGACCGAGGCGGCGACGGCGCCGGCGGCGAAGACCCACCGCGCGTCGGGACCGTGCTGGTTGGCGAGGCTGCCCAGCAGCACCACGGTGTCCAGGTAGACGTGCGGGTTGAGCCAGGTCAGCGCGAGCGTGGTGGCGATGACCGAACCCGCGGTGCGCGGCGCCTGTTCGGCCACGAGCCCCTGCGGGCGCAGCGCGGCACGCAGGGAGGAGACCGCGAACCAGAGCAGGTACAGGGCGCCGCCCCAGCGCAGCACCTCGAGCAGCCACGGCACGGCCTGCACGAGCGCGCCCACCCCGGCGGTCCCGGCCAGGATCAGCACGGCGTCCGAGGCCATGCACACCAGCACGACGGCGCCCACATGCTCCCGGCGCACGCCCTGGCGGAGCACGAAGGCGTTCTGGGCGCCGATGGCGACGATGAGGGCGAGTCCGGTGAGCAGGCCGGTGCCGGCGAGGGTCCACATGGGTGAGGACGCTAGGGCCCGGTCAGGCCTGAGCCAAACGAAGAGAACTGCAGACGCCTAAGCTCTGCTTCATGAACCTGGATCAGCTGCAGGCACTGCGTGCGATCGCGGACGAGGGCTCGTTCGAGGCGGCCGCGTACGAGCTCGGCGTCAGCGCCTCCGCGGTCAGCCAGCGCATCCGCGCCCTGGAGCGGGAGGTGGGCCAGGTGCTGCTCCGGCGCGGCACACCCTGCGAGCCGACCGAGGCCGGCGTCGGCCTGGTGCGCGTGGCCCGGCACATGCGGGTGCTCGAACAGGAGGCGTGGGCCGGGCTGGGCCGCACGGCGGCCGGGCGCAGCGTCACCTCCCTGGCCGTGCCCGCCGACGTGCTGGGCACGTGGTTCGGGCCCGTCCTGGCGGAGGCCGCTGACTGGGACGACCTGGTCCTCGACCTGCACGTCGAGGACCAGGACCACAGCGCCCGGCTGCTGCGCCGCGGCGAGGTGCTGGCCGCCGTCACCACGGAGCCGAAGCCGGTGCAGGGGTGCGCGGCGGAGCCGCTGGGGAGCATGCGCTACGTCCCGCTCGTGGCGCCCGCCCTGCTCGCGCGGCATGCGGCGGGCGACGTCGTCGACCTCGGCGCGATGCCCATGATGCGCTACAACGCGAAGGACGACCTGCAGCGCCTCGCGCTGAGCGGCGCCGGACTGGACGTCGCCCCGCCCACGCACCTGGCGCCGTCGTTCGACGGGTTCCACCGGTCCGTCCGGGCCGGCCTGGGGTGGGGGATGCTCGTGGACGCCCAGGCCGTCGAGGACGTGCGCGCCGGCCGGCTGGTCCGCGTGCCCGGGCTCGACGACGTCCTCGTACCCCTGTACTGGCAGGCGGCCACATTGCCCGTGACGCGCCTGGTGCGGCTCACGCGGGCGGTGCGGGAGGCGGCCCAGCGGACGCTCGAGCGGGGGTGAGGCGGCACCGAGGTCGCGGACCGTCAGCGAGGTCGCAGCGGTGCCGGCGCCTCCATGGATGCCTCGGCCAGCACGGGCCGGAAGCCCAACGCCTCGTTGACGTCGAGCATGTGCCGGTTCTCCTCGGCGTTCCACGTGATGATCGCGCGGGCCTCGGGCAGCGCGTCGCGCACGGCGATGAGGTTCGCCGCCTTCACGCGCATGCCGAGGCGGTGGCCGCGGTGCTCAGGCAGCACGATGGTGTCCCATTGGTCGATCAGCCCGTCCGGGCGCGAGCGGGGCGCCACCAGCTCGCTCAGGGCGACGATCCGGCCGGTGGCACGGTGCCGCGCCACCGCGCGGAAGAGCCGCCCGGTCGTCAGGATCTGCTCGTCCATGCGACGCACGCGGGCTGCATCCCAGACCTGCTCCACCACGGTGCGTTCCCCGGAGGGCACGTCCGTGGCCATGCGGGCCTTGAGGACGGCGAGGTCGTCCTGCAGGGACGCGTCGGCCGCGCCCTCCCAGGCGTGGAGCTCGTAGTCCGACGAGACGCGTTCGGCCTCGGCCAGGGCGACGGCGGGGTCGATCCCCGGATCGGCGAAGTCATACCGGCTCACCCGCTCGATCTGGGCGAGCGCGAAGCCGTAGGACTGGGCGAGACGCACACCCGGATGCTCGGCGGGCACCGCGCCGGCGCCGTTGGGCGGGGTGAGCGCCCGTTGCCCGGCCACCGGCGGCGGCGTCAGCGGCCAGGTCTCGAAACGGGTGAGGCCGGCGGTGTCCAGGACGAGCCGCTCGGCCAGTGCCCGGCCGTGGCCGCGTCCGCGGTGCCGCGGGTGGACGTAGACGTTGAGGGCGGCCGCGTCAGGGTCGTCGACGTGGTTGATCAGGACACGGGCGTAGCCGACCGCCTCGCCGTCGACGTACGCCAGGTAGCGGCGCAGCGTGTGGTCGGTCTCGGCGGCGGCCTGGATGAGCGCGTCCGTGGGGGTCTCGTCCCACTCGGTCGTGCCGATCAGCTCGTGGTTGTACTCGTCTCCGAGGCGGCAGTAGGCCCGCCAGTGGGGGTCGTCCGACGAGGCGGGCAGGGGAAATTCGATGATGTCAGGCATGCGGTGACTGCTTTCTGCAGAAAGGGGTGGGCGCAGAGGCACCCGTCGAGCCGTGCTCGAGACGGGCGCGCGAGGAGGGCCGGTGGTGGGTTGTCGGGCCCAACGGGGTCACTGCTGCTGCATCATGGGGTGAACTGTGTCACGACGCGGATCGGTGGGCAAGGGCCTTTGTCGTCGAGATGCGACCCAGATTTCACCTGACGCGCGGGGAACTCTTCGCATATCGGGCGGGATCCGATCGGCGTGAAAACTGGGTGTCCAGGTGGGCGCCCCCGCGCGCCCCGAGGCTCGCCAGAAACGTACGGGCGGCTGCCGCTCTGGCGGGTTGATTGTGGCGAGTCATGTGGCGGGCGGACAGGGCCGGAGGTGGTGCACACGGCGCATGGCGGGACCCCTCGCCACAAACGACCGGTTGTGCCGCATCTGCCTAGCTGCTCTGGAGGTGCATCCCAATCCGTAGCGCCGTCACGGTTGCTTCCGGGCTTGTCGAGGTCGAAGACGGGGGCAGGTGGATTGACACCTGATCGTCGCGGTGACGAGGGATCACGTGCAGGTGAATATGGGGCACGTCCTGTTCGGCTTCAACGCCGTCTGATAGGTGCAGGTTCACCGCGGGAGCCAGGGTCCTACGGATGACGCCGGCCACTCGCGTAGCGAGGGCGAACATCTCGGCGCCCTCCTCGGGCAGGAGGTCGGAGAGTGTGGGGACATGGCGCCGAGGGATGATGAGGCAGTGACCGTCTGCGACCGGATGGAGGTCGAGGAAGACGAGCGAAAGCGCACCTTCGGTGACCACATGGGCGGGGGTGCGCCGCTCGGCGACTTCGCAGAAGGGGCAGGAGATTCCCATCGTCCGACTATAGGAGGGCCTGCACCGCCGGGAGGAGAGATGCGTGAGCTGGCGAGCCAACTGGCGTGGACCTCGCCCGCCCCAAACGACCATTTGTGCGGTTTCGCTCGCCAGGTGTCGGGCGCGGAGGGGTCAGGCTGGGCGGCGGGCGATAACGGTGAAGGTGTGCCAATGCTTGATGCCGTCGAACGCACGCCCTTCTTCGTTGCGTTCGTTCAGTTCGATCACCTCCAAAGTGTCGAGGAGTTCGTCCACCTCTTTCCCGGTGAGGTAGGTGCCCAGGTCCGAGGCCCAGGTGTCATCGGAGCCGAAGAGATCGACCGCCAGGATCCCGTCTGGCAGCAGGGCGTGCTTGATCCGGTCCCACACCGAGGTGAAGCGTGCGCGAGGGATGAATGGCAGAGAGGCATTGGCCAGGATCAGGTCGGCGTGCGGGAGGGGATCCCACTCCTCGATGAGGCCCGTCCGGTGTTCGAGGATGCCGAGCGAGGTGAGTTCATTCATGTGCTTTTCGACGCTCGAGTCGACGTCGATGGTGTGGACGCTCAAACCCTCCTGGAGAAGGCGCCGGGTCTCAATGCCGGCGCCGCTTCCCAGCTCGACAGCGCGCAGACCTGCGAGGTTCTGGTGGGTGGCCCGCAGTGCTGTGAGCGCCCGGTCGGTGAGAGGGCGTACGGCCGAGGTGCCTGCCCGCGCGGCGTTGTAGGAGGCCCAATCGCTGGAACTTGTGGGAGTGGCTGGCATGGCCTGAGTATCTCGATCTGGGCACGTAGGGGGAAGAGGATGCGACGAGCGATGGTGTGTCGCGGCTTCCCCATGGCGAGAGTTGCGGCGAGGATCGGGCCCGCCGCAAACGACCGAATCTGCCTATCCCACGGGGCGGAATCCGAGCCGCTGGTAAATCCTCATGGCCGCATCGGAGGTGCCCTGTCCGAAGCGCAGACTCAGAGTGTGGTCACCGGCGTCGCAGCAGGTTGCGATGGCGTGTTGGACCAGAGCCCGCCCGATCCCCTTCCCGCGTGCGTGGGGATCAATGAAGAGGTCGATGATGAACGGACCAGTGAGGTGTTCGTCCCAGATCGAGTGGGTGACCACCATGATGGCTCCGGCGAGACGGCCACCCACCCACGCTGTAGTGCTCGCATCGGCGCGCAGCTTTCCGTAGTCACCGCGGAAGGTCGCGTTCATCTCCTCGCACGCCTCGTCTAGATCGGAGGCAGCGACGTCGGGTGGGTAGCTCATGAGATAGCACTGGGCCAGATCGTCGGCCATCCCAGCGTCCAATCCTCGAAAGTCGAGTCCTCCAGGGAGCTGGCCAGCAGGATAGAGCTGCGGCAAGTGAAGAGTCAGAAGGTCAGTGGGCACAGTTGTTCCTCTCGTGATGGTGGGGTGTTCAGCGCGATGCCGTCAGAGAGTGAACATGGCTCGGAAGATAGCAGTGCAGAGGCGCAGTGGAGAGAGGGCGAGACGCTCGGAGTGTGAGGGGCTGCTCTCGTGCTCGTGGAAGCGCAGCCACAAACGACCGGTTGTACTGCGTGCCGCTGGGAGTCACCTACCCGCCGCATCCGCAGGCGGAGGATGGCGAAAGCGCTCACCCCCCGAGTGGTGCTGGCGTCCATGACCCAGGTGGTGAGCGATGCAGTTCTGGCGTGGGCCAGCACTAACGCGGGTCGGTCAGACCCGCGTAGCGTCGATGATGTCCGGCGTGGAGCCCCTCGGGCTTCCAGGGCGTGTCAACTTGTCTGTGTAAGCGGGGTGGTCACAGGTAGGGGTTGATCCGGTCGGGGTAGGCCGCGGCGAGCTGGGCGAGGGCCTGCTTCCAGTTCGTGACGGCCTGACCTTCGACGAGCCGGCCCTGGGCTTTGCGCTGGCCGGCGGGTTTGCCCCGGTCCCGAGCGCGTTCGGCGGCGCGTTTGTCTTCGATGTTGCAGATCGCCAGCCAGAGCAGCTTCACCGCCGCCTCGGTCGAGGGGAAGTGGCCGCGGTTCTTGGTCACCTTCCGTAGCTGGAAGTTCAGCGACTCGATGCTGTTGGTCGTGTAGATGACCTTGCGGAGCATGGGTGGGAACTGCAGGAACGGGATGAACCGCTCCCAGGAGTTCGCCCAGGTCGCGGCTGCAGACGGGTACTTCGTGCCGAGCTCGGAGGCCTCGAACTCGGCCAGCGCCTTCCTCGCGGTCTCTTCGTTGGGGGCGGTGTAGATCGGCTTCAGCGCGGCGGCGACCTTCTTGCGGTCCTGGTAGGCCACGAACCGCATCGCGGCCCGGATCAGGTGAACCACGCAGGTCTGGACCATCGAGTCCGGCCACGTCGCCTCGATCGCCTCCGGCAGGCCCTTGAGCCCGTCGCAGCACACGATCAGCACGTCCTGCACGCCCCGGTTGGCGAGATCGGCGCAGACGTGGGCCCAGAACGCCGAGCCCTCGGTGTCCTGGACCCAGATCCCCAGCACGTGCTTGATGCCCTCGAGGTCCACGCCGACGGCGATGTAGGCGGCACGGTTGAGGACCTGGCTGTTCTCTCGGATCTTGATCCGGATTGCGTCGAGATAGATCACCGGATAGAACTCCTCCAGCGGCCGCGACTGCCACGCCAGGACCTCTTCGCTCACGGCGTCGGTGATGTTGGAGATCGTCTCGTGCGACAGGTCCGTGCCGATCGTGGAGGCCAGGTGGTGCTGGATGTCCCGGATCGTCATTCCGCCGGCATAGAGGCTGATGATCATGTCATCCAGGCCCCCGAGGCGCCGCTGGCCCTTGGGCACCAGGCGCGGGGTGAACAACCCGCCCCGGTCTCGCGGGACGTCCAGCTCGATCGGCCCGACCTCGGACTCCACGGTCTTCGGGGTGGTCCCGTTGCGGGAGTTGGCGTGCTTCGGCGCCTCGCTCGAGCCCTTCTCGTAGCCCAGATGGCTGGTCAGCTCGGCCTGCAGGCCCCGCTCGAGCGCGGCCTTGACCAGCGCGGGCACGAACCCGCCGTCACCGGTGAGCTCGACGCCGCCCGCGTCGATCTGCGCGAATAGGGAATCAAGCTGCCCTGAGGCTTTCAGCTGCTCGACCAGGTCCTGGCCCGAGGGCTCGCCTGGGTTCTTCTCGTCGATCATGGTCATGATTCTTACCGTTCCTCTCGGTACGGCTTACACAGACCATCTGACACGCCCGGCTTCCACGCATCCGACATGATCGAGGGGAGTCCTCTCTTGTATATCCACAAGCAGAAGCTTCAGCACGTCTCCAGTCCTGAGAAGCCCGACGCGGTCTACGCCCGCAAGCTGCAGGAGGTGATCGGCGGGCAGTACGGTGAGATCACCGTGGCCATGCAGTACAGCTTCCAGGCCTGGAACGCCCACATTCCGGGCAAGTACCGGGACCTGCTCTTCAGCACGGCGGCCGAGGAGTTCGGTCACGTCGAGATGCTCGCCACCATGGTGGCCCAGCTGCTGGAGAAGGCCCCGGTGGGGATCACCACCGACGCCATCCAGGATGACCCGGCCGTGGCCGCCGTCATCGGGGGTACCGACCTGCAGCAGGCCATCGTGGCCGGTGCCGGTGCTCGCCCCGTGGACAGCATGGGGAATCCGTGGACGGCGGCCTACGTCACCGCCAGCGGCAACCTGTTGGCGGACATGACCGCCAACCTCAACGCCGAGATGCAGGGCCGCACCCAGGTGGCCCGGCTCTACCACATGACCGATGACCCGGGCATCCGGGAGCTGCTGTCCTTCCTTCTGGCCCGGGACACGATGCACCAGAACCAGTGGGCGGCGGCTGTGAAGGAGCTGCAGGAGGACGGCCTGGAGGAGATGCCGGTGCCGAGCAACTTCCCGCAGAAGAAGGAGGCCACGGAGCACTCGTACACGCACTACGAATTCTCTGACGGTCAGGCCACTGCGCAGGGTTCGTGGGCTGCAGGCCCCACCCCGGACGGCAAGGGCGAGTTCTCCTACTCGTCCGAGCCGCCGGCGGGGGTCCCCATGCCCCCGCCCACCCACCCGGACTCCCGTTTCTACGGGACCACGGAGGTGCCCAACCGCGTCGAGAAGCTGGCGGGCACGGTGCAGGACAAGCTGCACCGCGAGTGACCCGACCTTCCCGATGAGGGAGTGCACGGGCCCGTCTGCTCCAGCAGGCGGGCCCGTGTCGTCTGTCCCTGTACGGGTCCGCATCTACCTGGCAAGCGCCGTGGCGAGAATGTGCCTCGCCATTCTTGAGGGGATGCGGGCGCTTCGGACAGGGCTGCGTGGTCGCACGGAGTGTTCTTGACCCACGTCCACGCGGGTATACCCCTTTACACGCCCTGCCCTGTGGCTTCGTTCGCTTGGTGGCGGGGTTTTTGCAGCGCTCCGTGGCGGTCTTGTTGCCGCGATCACGCAGGACTGGCTGCAGGTAGGTGTCGCGGTCTGAACCGAGAGGGGTGCGCCCGGTCGGGGCCGTTTGGATCGCTGCCGCTACGTCAGAGTCCGAAGGCTCCGCCGCTGACGAGGATCACGATGCCGAGGCCGATGAGAACGATGGGGAAGAGGATGTTCTCCCAGCGTTCGAGCACTTCGGCGATCGGGGGGCGGGTGGCGACGAACTTTGCCAGGGCCACCAGGACCGCGACGAGCGCGAGGAAGACGATGCAGTAGGCGACTACTGCGAGAGGTTCCACGCTGAGGAAGACAGGGGTGTAGACGCCGATGTTGTCGCCGCCGTTGGCAAGGGTGACGCCTGCGACTGTCCACACGCCGACCTTCTTGCCGGCAACCTTGGCCTCGTCGTCATCGTCGTCATCGTCTCCGCGCCAGGCCTGCCATGCGGCCCAGAGGCCGAGGCCCAGAGGGATGAGGCCGAAGTACGGGATGGCTGCCGAGGGCAGGAATGCTCCGGCGCCGATGGTCACCAGGACCGCGGCACCGAGGATGCCGGCGAATCCGAGGTACTGGCCGGCCAGAATGCGGGCGGTAGTGCCGCGCTGGCCTGCCCCTCGCGCGAAGAAGAGGGAGAGCACGATGATGTCGTCGATGTTGGTCGCTGCGAACAGGCCCATCGCCTGCAAGACCGAGGTGAGGATCATGCGCCCTCCCCAGCTGCGTCGCATCCGGGAAGCGAGCAGGCGGGATCGATGCACGGGGCGTCTTCGTCCACTGCCAGGGTGGCATCGACCAGTGCCGTCAGCGCCTGCGCCAGGTGCGAATCGGCGATCTCATATCGTGTCCGACGACCCTCGGGCTCGGAGACGACGATCCCGCAATCGCGCAGGCATGCCAGGTGGTTGGACACGTTCGGGCGTGTCAGGTCCAGATCTCGGGCCAGTTCCGCCGGGTAAGCGGGATGGTCGAGCAGGGTCAAGATGATCCGGGATCGAGTGGGGTCGGCCAGTGCACGACCCAGGCGGTTCATCACGTCGAGACGCGAAGCAATAGTCATCATGGATTGAACTATACAGCGCGAACTGAACACTCGGTCACAGGCGTCAGCCCAGATCGCATGCCCGTAAGGGGATCCTTCACCGTACGTCGAGCGAGCTCAGTCCTCGTGTCATTTTCAGAAGTCGACTGCGCTCTCGGGCCCGTCCTCTCGGGGGTGGTGTCGTCGACTCCCGAGCCCTGGTCGTTCAGTAGTCCTGTGCACTAGCGTCGCATCTGCTCAGTAGTCCTGTTCTCTATGAGGAGGCGGGCGTGGACGGCGACCAGGATGAGATGGCTGGACCGGGCGTGCTTGCGGTGCCCGAGCGTGAGTGGGAGCAGGCCCGGTTGCGGGCCGGGGTGATCGGTCGCCTGGCCGAGCACGATCCAGTGGGACTGGCTGCCGTCGACGAAGCCGCGATGGAGCTGGGGATCTCCCGGCGCCGGGTGTACGTGCTGCTGGAGCGGTACCGGCGGGGCTCGGGCCTGGTCACTGATCTTGTCCCCCGGCGATCGGATGGTGGCAAGGGTGGGGGCCGGCTGACGGAGCCAGTGGAGCAGATCATCCGTGAGCTGGTGTGCCAGCGGTACTTGACCCGGCAGAAGCGCAGCATTGCCTCCCTGCATCGGGAGATCACGCGGGCCTGCGCCGTGCAGGGGCTGCCGGCTCCGGCACGGAACACGGTGGCCGCGCGGATCGCTCGGATGAATCCGGTCGAGGTGGGCCGGCGGCGCGAGGGGGCCGAGAGCGTCCGGCCGTTGCAATCGGCCGGGGACGAGGTTCCGGTAGTCGAGTCGATCCTGGACCAGGTGCAGATCGATCACACGGTCATGGATCTGATCGTGGTCGATGACCGTGACCGTCAGCCGATCGGACGGCCGTATCTGACGGTGGCCATCGACGTGTGCAGTCGGTGTCTGGTTGGAATGGTGGTGACCTTGGAGCCGCCCTCGGCGGTGTCGGTGGGGTTGTGCCTGGCCCATGCGGCCGGTGACAAGCGGCCCTGGCTGGAGCGGCTCGGAATCGACGCGGCCTGGCCGATGAGTGGCAAGCCGAAGGCCCTGTATGTGGACAATGCTCGGGAGTTCAAGAGCGAAGCGCTCACCCGCGGGTGCGACCAGCACGGTATCAGCCTCGACTACCGCCCGCTGGGCCGGCCGCATTACGGCGGGATCGTCGAGCGGGTCATCGGCACGGCCATGCGACAGATCCACGAGCTGCCGGGGACCACGTTTTCGAACCCAGTCGAGCGTGGAGCGTACGACGCCGAGAAGATGGCCGCACTGACGATTGCCGAGTTGGAGCGGTGGCTGGTGTTGGCTGTGGCGACCTACCACGACACGGTGCACTCCACGCTGGGCCAGACCCCGGCCGGACGGTGGGTCGAGTCGGTCGCAGCTACCAGTACCCCGATGACGACGGCCAACCCAACGGCGTTCTTAGTGGACTTTCTGCCCGTGTTCCGCCGCAAGCTCACGCGCACCGGGTTTGTTCTGGACCATGTCCACTATTTCGCCAATGCGCTCAAGCCGTGGATCGCACGCCGCGAGGCCCTGGAGCGGTTCCTCATCCGGCGGGATCCGCGCGATATCAGCCGCATCTGGGTGCTGGACCCCGAGGGCACCGCGTACATCGAGGTCCCGTATCGGGCGTTGTCGAACCCGGCGGTCAGCGTGTGGGAGCACCGGCAGGCTCTGGCCCGGCTGCGCGAGCGTGGGGCCACCGAAGTCGACGAGTCGGGCCTGTTCCGGATGATCGAGCAGATGCGCACCATCTCCGAGACCGCCCAGAAGACCACCAAGCGCACCCGCCGCGAGAGGCAACGCCGCACCCAGACCGGGACGACCACTACGAGGCCGACGCCCCCGGTGCCGGAACCACCGGTCGTACCAACGGACTTGGATGTGGTGGCCCGGTTCGGGGAGATCGAGCAATGGTGAATGCCAACGAGTACGAGCCGCTGGAGCTGTCCCACTTGCACCCGGCCGCGCAGCCGGTGGCGCGATTGCCGGCGGCCGAGCGGGTCCAGCGGATCCGCGCGGACCGCTGGATCGGCTACCCGAAGGCGGTCGAGGCCGTCGAGCGTCTGGAGACCATGCTCGGCTGGCCGGCGAAGCAGCGCATGCCCAACCTGCTACTGGTGGGCCCGACAAACAACGGCAAGTCGATGATCATCGAGCGCTTCCGCCGGCAGCACCCGCCCAGCTCCGAACCGGACCGGGAGCAGGTCCCGGTGGTGTGCGTGCAGATGCCCTCGGAACCATCGGGGCTTGACCCCGGTTCTTGGACACGCTGAATCCAGCACCTGCTGGGGAAGCGAGATGATCCAGGAATCATGGCCAGGAAGAACTACTCCGAGGAGTTCCGTCGTCAGGCCGTCGACTTGTACGAGTCCACCCCGGGCGCCACGGTCCGCGGCATCGCCGAGGATCTCGGCATCGTGCGCGGCACGCTGCGGCACTGGCTCGAGGTCTACGGGACCGGCAAGAAGACCGCCGCTGACGGGACATTGACCTCCAGCCCACTGCAGTCCAAGCCGTCGCCGACAAGCCCTACGGGTCCCGCCGGTGAGACGCCTGAGCAGAAGATCGCCCGGCTCGAGGCCCGGGTCAACGAGCTCGAGGTCGAGACGACGAAGCTGACCACCGAGCGGGAGATCCTCCAGCGGGCGGCCAAGTATTTCGCTGGGGAGACGGGCTGGTGAGTCGCTTCCAGTTCGTCGCCGACAACTCCGCCACCTTCGAGGTGAAGCGACTGTGTGAGCTCGTCGAGATCGAGCGCTCGTCCTACTACGCCTGGCTCAAGGCTGCCCCGGCCCGAGAAGCCAGGGCAGCTGACGACGCGGCGCTGGCAGAGCGGATCAGGGCTGTCCATGCCGAGGACAACACCCAGGGTGCGCCACGGATCACCGCCGAGCTCAACGACAGCGCGCCTGCCGGTGAGCGGGTAAACCACAAGCGCGTCGCCAGGGTGATGCGGCTGCAAGGAATCCGGGGCTATGTGAAGAAGCGGCGGGTGCGGACCACGATCCCCGAACCGTCTGGCCAGAAGTACCCCGACCTGCTCAAGCGCGACTTCACCGCCCCGGCGCCAGGGCTGCGCTACGTCGGCGACATCACCTATCTGCCGATCGCCGACGGCACGAACCTCTACCTGGCGACCGTGATCGACTGCTACAGCCGTCGGCTTGTCGGGTGGGCCATCGCTGACCACATGCGTACCGAGCTCGTCGAGGACGCGTTGAAGGCCGCCGCCGCAACCCGGGGCACCCTCAAGGGCAGCGTATTTCACAGCGACCACGGGTCGGTCTACTGCTCGAAGGACTACGCCAAGCTCTGTCGCAAGCTCGGCGTCACCCAGTCCATGGGCGCCGTCGGGTCCAGCGCGGACAACGCGTTGGCCGAGTCGTTCAACGCCACCATGAAGCGCGAGGTTCTCCAAGACGCCGCCTGCTGGAGCAACGAACTGGTCTGCCGCCGGCAGGTCTTCAGGTGGCTCGTCCGCTACAACACCAAGCGACGCCATTCGTGGTGCCGCTACGTCCCGCCGGTCCTCTACGAGACCGGCAACACCGCTACGCTGCCGACGGCTGCGTAATCACACCCCGTGTCCAAGATCCGGGGGTAGGGCCCCATCATCGAATGCGGCGCACCCGGCCGGCTGACACGACAGGTGTGGGACCGCACCGGCCACCCGGTCCGCGCCGGACAGGGCCCGTGGCGCCCCTACGAGGAACTCTCCGATCAGCGCCAACTCCAGTCCCTGGAAGCCGCCGCCACCGCGATACACCTGTTCGAAACCCGGGCCATGACCTGCCCCGGACGCGAAGCCGAGGTGTTCCTGCCCCAACCGGACATTTCCCGCGACCCCGGCAGCACCGAACAAACCACGGACCCCACCGCCATCCGTTGGCAGGAGATCAAAAAGAACTTTCAGGCCGTCGTCGAGGAAGCCCGGACCACCCCCGAGACCGCCCGCCAACTCTTCAACTTCTGCACGATGTACCGCCGCGACAACGACGAAGTGATCCAAGGCGTCCGGAGCAATTTCACCGAGCTCGGCATCCCTTCGGACTACCTGTCACCATAGCTGCGCCGTGACCGTCTGCGAGACGTAGAATAAATGACCGGTTACGTGACAATATTTCTCAACATCTCGCTCTGCGGGCCTCGTGTCACATAAACGATCGAATAAATGACAGGGGTGGTGGGCGGTGCTCGTGGGGTACATGCGGGTGTCTAAGGCTGACGGCTCCCAGGCCACCGACCTGCAACGCGACGCCCTGCTCGAAGCCGGCGTGGAACCGGAGGCTCTGTACGAGGACAAGGCCTCCGGCAAGAGCGATGACCGTCCCCATCTGGCCGCGTGCCTGAAAGCGCTGCGGGCCGGGGATACCCTGCTGGTGTGGAAGCTGGACCGACTCGGCCGGGACCTGCGCCACCTGGTCAACATCGTGCACGAGCTCACCGAGCGGGGCGTGGGCCTGAAGGTGCTCACCGGCCAGGGGGCGGCGATTGACACCACGACCGCCTCCGGCAAGCTGGTGTTCGGGATCTTCGCCGCCCTGGCCGAGTTCGAACGCGAGCTGATCTCCGAACGCACCAAGGCCGGCCTGGCCTCGGCCCGGGCCCGAGGCCGCAAGGGCGGCCGGCCCTACAAGATGACCCCGGCCAAGATCCGCCTGGCGATGGCCTCGATGGGGAACAAGGACACCAACGTCGGTGCCCTGTGTAAGGAACTGGGCATCACCCGCCAGACCCTCTACCGCCACGTCTCACCCACCGGGGAACTGCGCGAAGCCGGACAGAAGGTGCTGGCCCAACGCCGATGACCACCGCGGGCTGCGGAGCTGTGTGCCGCCGATGGTGACCCACCCGGGGGCGTGTCGTATGACGTGCCGTCGCGGGACGGACCACCGGACGGGTCATGCGGGATGTCCCTAGTGGCGTGCCACTGTTCATCCATGTCGGCTGCGGGTGTGTCCGGTGGGGGGTTCCTCCTGCGGACGCGTCTATTGCTCAACCAGCCCCACTGGGTCAGTGGTGGGTGGGGTGTTCGTGGTGGGCGTGGGCGGCGGGTTCGAGTTGGAAGGTGGAGTGGTCGATCGCCACGTCGAAGTGCTCGGCGACGCAGTGTTGGAGCTGGTCCAGGATCTGGGGGGCGTGCCCGTCGTGGAAGCAGTGGTCCTCGACGACGACGTGGGCGCTGAGCACGGGGACCCCGGTGGCGATCTGGGAGGCGTGCAGGTCGTGCACGGACACCACGTGCGGCACCGCTTCAAGGTGGTCCCGAACCTCGGCGAGGTCCAGGTCCCGGGGGGTGGATTCGAGCAGGATGTGCGCGGCCTCGGCCAGGATCTTCAGGGTGCGGGGCACAATCAACACGGCGATGAGCATCCCGGCCACGGCGTCGGCCTGCGCCCAGCCGGTGGTGGCGATGACCAGGGCGCTGGCGATCACGGCCACCGAGCCCAGCGCATCGTTGAGGACCTCCAGGAACGCGGCGCGCATGTTCAGGTTGGCCCCGCGGCCGGAGCCGAGGACGGCCAGCGAGGCGAGGTTACCGGCCAAGCCGAGGATCCCGAACAGCAGCAGAGGGCCGGAGGCTACCTCGGGCGGGGCGAACAGTCGCTGCAGGCCCTCGATGAAGGCGTAGAGACCCACGGCCAGCAGGATGGCGGCCTGGGCCAGGGCGGCCAACACCTCGGCGCGCAGGAACCCCCAGGTGCGCCGGGCCGTGGGCGGCCGGGCCATCAGGGTGGAGGCCAGCAGGGCCATCAGCAACCCGCCAGCGTCGGTGAGCATGTGCGCCGCGTCCACCAGTAGGGCCAGGCTGCCGGTGATCAGCGCCCCGGCCACCTCGGCCAGCAGCACCGCCGTGGTGATGGCGAAAGCGACCGCCAGCCGCCAGCGGTGCGCCGGCGAGGCGTGGTGGTGTGCACCCATTAACTGTGTCCTCCTTCTCCGGGACCGGGCTCAGGCCGCGGCGGGGCCGTCGGGGCCCGGGGTGCCGGAGTGTGGGCAGAGCTCGACCGCGTGCCCGGTGACCGTCAGCAGCCGCTCGGCGGCGGCCAGCACCTGAAGCAGCTCGGGCTCGGCGGCCAGGGCGTACAGCGAGGCCCGGCCCACCGGCCGGGAGGCCACCAACCCGCAGCCGGCCAGGCAGGCCAGGTGCGCACTGACCGTGGACTGGGCCAACCCGAGGTGCTCGGTCAGCTCGCGCACCTTGTGCTCCCCGGTGGCCAGGTGCCGCAGGATCGCCAACCGGGTGGGGTCGGAGAACCCGTGGAACAGCGCCGCCGCCGGGCCCAGGCCCGCCGCCGGGGACACCCCCGGCTCCTTAATCATCGTCATACGACGATGATAGCGCCTTCAGTCGATAATGGCGAGGTCGCGCCCCAGGACCGGTCAGAAGCCGGTGAAGGCGGGGAGGAACTGGACGAAGACCGAGCCGGCGACGGCGACGTAGGCGACGGCGATGAGGGTCCCGGCCCAGCCGGTGGCGAACCGGACCACCCCCGGCGGGGCGGGGATCACGCCGTGGGCGAGGTTGCGGGCGGTGAGCAGGAGGAACAGGGGGATCATGGCCGCCCAGACGATCATGCAGTACAAGCAGAGGATGTAGATCTCGTACAGGGCCTGGAACCACAGCCAGGCCACGAACCCTATCCCGAGGGTGACCCCGGCCTGCAGCCCGAGCCAGTACCCGCGGCCGGGCCGGGCCCCGGAGAGCACGACCATCGCGGTGGAGATCACCACGGCGAAGGCGACGATGCCGATCAGCGGGTTGGGGAAGCCGAACAGCTCGGACTGCCAGGTGCCCATGACCCGTCCGCAGGACACCCAGGGGTTGATGTCACAGCTGGTGGTGTGGCCGGGGTTCTCGTAGAGGGCGAGGCGTTCGAGGACCAGGGTCGCCGAGGCGATCCAGCCGACGGCGCCGGTGACGAGCAGCACCAGGCCGAAGGCCCGGCGCCCGGTGAACCACGCCGGGGCCGGCGCCGGGCCGGCTGCCGATACTGGGGAGGCGGCGCTCGGGGCGGTGGGCTCGGTGAGCCGGTCGGTCATGGGAAGTCCTTTGCTCTCGGTCCTCTGCTCTGGCCCGGGTGGCCGCGGATGGTCCGGGCGGTCAGTCCTGGGTGGCGGCCTCGACGGCGGCGGTGAACTCTTCCAGGCTGTTCACGGTGAGCGGCTCACCGTCGAGGTAGAAGGTCGGGGTCCCGGCCACGCCCAGGGCGGTGCCGTCGGCCACGTCCAGCTCGACCCGGTCCCGGGTGGCCGGGTCGGCCACCGCGGCATCGTAGGCGGCCATGTCCAGGCCCAACTCTTCGGCGTAGGCCCGGAAGACCGGGCTGCGGTCCTCCGTGGTGTGGCTCCACTCGGTCTGGGTCTCGAACATCTTCTGGTACATCGACTCGTAGGCGCCCTGCTGGGCAGCGGCCTCCACGGCGATGGCCGCGGTGACCGAGTTCGGGTGGCCCGGCAGCGGGAAGTACCGGTGCACGAAGGTCACGGTGTCCGCATACTCGGCGCGCAGGTCCTCCACGAAGGGGTAAGCCGCCGCGCAGGCCTCGCACTCGAAGTCCAGGAACTCCACCAGCACGGCCTTCTCATTGGGGGCCTGCGAGAGCACCCGGCTATTCTCCCGCACCAACTGACCGGCAGACCCAGTCGACTGCCCGGTGGACTGGGCGGTGGACTGGTTGGGGTCCTGCTGCTGGGCGGTGGCGGTCCCGCGGGCCACAAGGTAACCGATGAGGGCGGCGGCCACGACCAGGCCCAGCAGCACCCAGACCACGATCTTGGCCCGGCGCTGCCGGGACGGGGTGGGAGAAGACGGGGTGGAAGCGGTGGGGTCAGGGGAAGTCACGAGCGGTCCAATCCGTGAGGTGGGGGGCGTGTGCGGGCGGGGTTAGACGGGGGTGGTGAAGGTGCCGGCCAGGTTCTGCAGCTGGTAGATCCACAGGGTCCAGATCCCGGTGACCATCAGCACCCCGACGAGCACCAGCAGTACCCCGCCGATGATGTTGAAGGCGCGGATGTGGCGGCGGACGAAGCCCAGCGTTCGGGTGACCCAGTCCAGGCCCATCGCCACCAGCACGAAGGGGATGCCCAGGCCCAGACAGTAGAGGAAGCCCAGCAGGGCCCCGCGCCAGGGGTCCCCGGTGGTGGTGCTCAACGCCAGCACGGCGCTGAGGGTCGGGCCCATACACGGGGTCCAGCCCAGGCCGAAGACCACCCCGAGCAGCGGGGCCCCGGCGATCCCGGTCCTGGGCTGGAAGGACATCCGCCGGGTGTTCTGCAGGAACGGCAGCCAGCCGATGAGCACCAGGCCCATCAGGATCACGAACACCCCCAAGGCCCGGATCAGCGCGTCCTGCCACTGCAACAGCCACCCGCCGATCACCCCGAAGGCGGCCCCGTAGAGGGTGAACACCGCGGCGAAGCCCATAATGAACAGTCCCACCCCGGTCATCACCCGGCGCCGGTTGTCCGCCCGGCGCGGGTCGGCCAGCCCGGAGACATACCCCAGGTATCCGGGCACCAGCGGCAAGATGCACGGGGAGAGGAAGGACACCAGCCCGGCGACCACGGCCAGCGGCATCGCCACCAGCAGTGCCCCGGACTGGACCATCTCGGCGAAGAACCCACCCAGGCTCATGGCCGTCCTCCTCGGCCCCGGCAGCGGCGATGCGGGAAGGTGGGGCAGCAACGGGCAGTCACGGAGGGTCCTCACTGATTCAATCGATCGGGGTCGCCCGGCCCGGGCGAAACCCCGCAAGAGACTACAGTGCAGGCTGTATAGTTCACCACATGCTGACGATTGCGACACGGTTGGACGTGATGAACCGGCTGGGCCGGGCGATGGCCGACCCCACCCGATCCCGGATCCTGCTGTCCCTGCTGGAGGGCCCCGGGTATCCGGCCGAGCTGGCCCAGGCCCTGGGGCTGAGCCGGTCGAACGTGTCGAACCACCTGGCCTGCCTGCGGGACTGCGGGATCGTGGCCGTCGAGCACCAGGGCCGCCGCACCCGGTACGCGATCGTCGATGCGCACCTGGCCCGGGCGCTGAGCAGTCTGCTCGAGGTGACCCTCGCGGTGGATGCCTCCGCGCCCTGCCTGGACCCGGGCTGCCCGGTACCCCGGTGCTGCGACACGGCGGAGGTGGCCTCGTGAGCGCCGCCTGCGGCTGCGAGGCCCCGACCCCCACTCCCGGTGCACCCGAGGAGCACGAGGAGCACCGGCCGTGGTGGCGCGATGCAGCCATCCTGCTCCCGGCGCTCTCCGGGCTGGCGTTCCTCACCGGGCTGGTCCTGGAATGGTCCGGGGCCGGTCTCGTGGCCACGGTGGTGTTCTGGGTCGGGCTGGTGCTGGGCGCCTGGACCTTCGTGCCCGGGGCGCTGCGCGGATTGTTCACCCGGGGCCGGCTCGGGATCGGACTGCTGATGACGATCAGCGCCATCGGCGCGGTGATCCTGGGCTACATCGAGGAGGCCGCCGCCCTGGCGTTCCTGTACTCCATCGCCGAGGCCCTGGAAGACAAGGCCATGGACCGGGCCCGGGCGGGCCTGCGCGCCCTGCTGAAACTGGTGCCCGAGACCGCGACCATCCGGGCCGGCGGGGCCACGGTGGAGGTCGAGGCCAAGGACCTGCGACCCGGGCAGGTGCTCGTGGTCCGGCCCGGGGAACGGGTCGCCACCGACGGGATCGTGCGTACCGGGCGCAGTTCCCTGGACACCTCGGCGATCACCGGCGAGTCCATCCCGGTCGAGGTCGGCCCGGGAGACACCGTCTCGGCCGGGTCGATCAATACCGCCGGGGCCCTGGAGATTGACGCCACCGCCGCCGGCACCGACAACTCCCTGACCACCATCGTGCACCTGGTCGAACAGGCCCAGGCCGAGAAGGGGGACCGGGCCCGGCTGGCCGACCGGATCGCGAAGCCCCTGGTGCCCGGGGTGCTCATCCTGGCCGTGCTCGTCGCGGCCCTCGGGTCCCTGCTCGGGGACCCTGAACTGTGGATCACCCGCGCCCTGGTGGTGTTGGTGGCCGCCTCGCCCTGCGCGCTGGCCATCGCGGTGCCGGTCACCGTGGTCTCGGCGATCGGCGCGGCCAGCCGGTTCGGGGTGGTCATCAAATCCGGGGCCGCCTTCGAGCGCCTCGGCGGGATCCGCCACCTGGCGGTGGACAAGACCGGGACCCTGACCCGCAACCAGCCCACCGTCACCGCCGTGCTCGCCGCCCCCGGCATCACCGAGGACCAAGTGCTGGGCTGGGCCGCGGCACTGGAACAGCACAGCACCCACCCGTTGGCCGCGGCCATCACCGCCGCCACCCCGGACACGCCCGCGGCCGAGGGCGTCACCGAGACCGCCGGGCACGGGATCACCGGCCGCCTGGACGGGGCTACCGTCACCGTCGGCAGCCCCCGCTGGCTGGCCCCCGGCCCCCTGGCGGCCCAGGTCCAGGGGCTGGAGGACCAGGGCATGACCGTGGTCATCATCCACCGCGACGGGGCGGTCGCCGGGGCCATCGGGGTCCGTGACGAACTGCGCCCTGAGGTCCCCACCGTCGTGACCACCCTGACCGGCCAGGGCATCGACCTGACCATGCTCACCGGGGACAACGCCCGCACCGCCCGGGCGATCGCCGACCAGGCCGGCATCGACGACGTGCGCGCCGAGTTGCGCCCCGAGGACAAGGCCACCGCCGTCCACCAGTTGACCGGCACCCGGCCCACCGCGATGATCGGTGACGGCATCAACGACTCTCCCGCCCTGGCCGCCGCCGAGGTCGGCATCGCCATGGGCGCCACCGGCTCGGACGCAGCCATCGAATCCGCCGATGTCGCCTTCACCGGCCACGACCTGCGCCTGATCCCCCAAGCTCTGGCCCACGCCCGCCGCGGCCGGGCCATCATCAATCAGAACATCATTCTCTCGCTGCTGATCATCGCCGTGCTGCTGCCGCTGGCCATCACCGGCGTCCTCGGCCTGGCCGCCGTGGTCCTGGTCCACGAGGTCGCCGAGGTCATCGTCATCGGCAACGGCCTGCGCGCCGCCACCACCCGACGCACCGCCCTGGAACCCCTCACCGACCGGCAAGCCCAACCCGCCACCACGGGATGAGCTCCTACCGTGCCTGCGGGACAGAGACGCCCAGGCCCGGTGAGACCCGACCTGTCCGGTCCATCCGGTACCTGCCAGCGATTTCACAGGTCGCGCCGGGGTCAGCAGATCCACTGAGGCGCCGGGAAACGGGCGCATCGCGAAAGGACACGAATGAACCACCGGCGCAGGTACCCCCTGGTGCTCTTGACCATTGCGATCGGGGCCGGCGTAGTGGTCCTGGACCAGGTGACCAAGTGGTGGGCGGAGAACAGCCTGTCCACGGGCGAGCGAGTCCCGCTCCTGGGTGAGCTGCTCGGGCTCCAGCTGGCCTACAACCCCGGGGCGGCCTTCTCGTTCGGGGCCAACTCGACCTGGATCTTCACCATCATCTCGGCGGTGGCGGTCGCCGCGGCGATCTGGTTCACCCTCCGGGTCCGTACCGTGTCCTGGGCGATCGTGATCGGGTGTCTCGGCGGCGCGGTGACTTCCCACCTGGGTGACCGGCTCCTGCGCCCACCGTCATTCGGGCAAGGCCACGTGGTGGACTTCCTCGCCTACGGGAACTGGTTCATCGGCAACATCGCGGACATCTTCATTGTCGGCGGGGCGCTGGCCGCGGTCCTCCTGACCGCCACGGTGCCCGACCGGGGCACCGTCGACGTCGCGCGATAACCACTACTAGGACTCCCCTCCGCGGCCCGCTGCAGTCGGTCCCCCCTAGGGAGTCAACCTGCCGGCGCTGTACGAGACCACACGGTGATCTTGGCGGGGTGGGGCGGTGCGACAGGTGGGTGGCACGCCTCGACGCCGGTCGGCGATGGAGCAGAAGCCCCGGCCCTGGGAACGACAGACCATATCCGCGTCCCGACCCCGGTGCTCCTGACCCCTGTGGTCAAGGGGCCGATCGTGCACAGGCCGACGGCCGAGGGAGGGACTGACGCACGTACAGGTGACATACGATCTGTGGTGTTCCCACACCACAGGGAAGGATGTGCACCATGCCCGCCCCCTACCCCAAAGAGTTCCGCGATGATGTCGTCCGGGTCGCGCAGAACCGTGAGCCCGGCACCCATCTGAAAGACATCGCGAAGGACTTCGGCATCTCCGAGTCCTGCCTGACGAACTGGATTCGCCAGGCCGATATCGAAGCAGGCAACATCCCAGGCACCACCAAGGCCGAGGCCGAAGAACTCCGCGCAGCCCGCCGCAGGATCCGGCTCCTCGAGCAGGAGAACGAAGTCCTACGCCGCGCCGCGGCCTACCTCTCCCAGGCGAACCTGCCGAAAAAATGATGTACCCGCTCGTGTCCGAGCTCGCCGCCGACCAGATCCCGGTCGCGGTGTCCTTGCGGGTCCTCAAGCTCGCCCGCCAGCCCTACTACCGCTGGCGGGACCAGCCCGTCGCCGTTTCTGAGGTGGAGCAGGCCTACCGGGCCAACGCCCTGCACGCCGCTCACCTGAACGATCCGGAGTTCGGGTACCGGCTGCTGCGGGACGAGGCCGAGGCGGCCGGGGAGCGAATGGCCGCCCGTACTGCCTGGCGGCTCTGCCGCCAGAACGGGTGGCACTGCGGGTTCGGGGCCAAGCGTGGCAAGTACGGGACCCGCCCAGGCCCACCCGTGCACGACGACCACGTCCGCCGGGACTTCTCTGCCGAAGCTCCGAACCGGCTGTGGCTGACCGACATCACCGAGCACCCCACCAGTGAGGGCAAGCTCTACCTCTGCGCGATCAAGGATCTCTACGCCGGCAGGATCGTGGGGTACTCCATGGCCGGGCGTATGCAGGCCTCGTTGGCCGTGAACGCCCTCGAGCAGGCCGTGGCACGCCGCGGCGGCACCGATGCGGTGGCCGGGTGCATCGTGCACTCGGACCGCGGCTCGCAGTTCCGCTCGGCCCTATTCCAGGACGCCCTCACCACCCACGGGCTGATCGGGTCCATGGGTCAGGTCGGTGCTGCCGGGGACAACGCGGCTATGGAGTCCTTCTTCGCGTTGCTGCAGAAGAACGTGCTGGACCGACGCGACTGGGACACCCGGGACGAGCTGCGGGCCGGGATCATCACCTGGATCGAGCGGACCTACCACCGCCGCCGCCGGCAGGTGCGCCTGGGCCGATTGACGCCGGTCGAGTACGAGTTGATCATGGACCACACGCCCGCAGACGCGGCGTGAAGACGGCTGTCACCTACACGTGCACCAGTCCCCTATGACCCTTAGTCGATCGATGTTCAAAGGTCAAGACCTAAGTGACTCGTGGTCGTATGAAACATACTTGCGCGTTTGTGAAATCTTCGCTGCATCTCGACACATGGATCGAGCGTAGCGCCCGTGATCCCGTGCGCTGGTCAGGCGAGGGGCAGGAGGAGCCGATGTCAACCCTTCAGGGCCTGACCGGCGTATGAATCAAATTCGCGCGTTTCTGAAATCTTCGTTGCATCTCGACAACCGCTGCCTCGGTGTCGCCCCGGGAACGCACCCCGGCCGCCCACACCTCCGCCCCTGCAGTAGACTCCTGAACACTGTTCAACTCGTCGGGCACTCGCCATGCGCCCAGCGCCTCGGCTGAGCGCCCCATCGCACTCGCTTCCGCACCAGGAGTCCCTCCATGAGCACTTCCGTGCCCTCGTCCCATGACGGCCACGTCCGCCCCGCGGCCACCACGACGGCGGACCGCCCCGCCGACACCGGCCGCCGCCCCCGTCGCGGTTCCGCCGGCGGCAGCCTCGCGCGCATCGCCGTCATGACCGCGTTGATGGCCGTCCTCGGTCTGGTGCCGCCGATCGCCGTCGCCGGTGTGCCCGCCCCGATCGTGCTGCAGAACATCGCCGTGATCCTGGCCGGTGTGATCCTCGGCCCGTGGCGCGGGGCCGCCTCGATGGCGCTGTTCGCCGGCCTCGTGGCGCTCGGCCTGCCGCTGCTCAGCGGCGGCCGCGGCGGCCTGGGCGTGTTCGCCGGCCCGACGGCCGGCTTCATCCTCGGCTGGATCCCGTCCGCGCTGATCGTCGGCCTGATCTTCTGGGCCCTCACCTCCCGGGCCCGCCCCGGCCTCGGCGCCGGACGGGTCGCGCTCGGCGCGGCCGTCGCCGGGCTGATCGGCGGCGTCGTGATGGTCTACTTCTTCGGCGTGCTCGGCTTCGTCGGGATCGCCGGGATGGAGTTCGGCGCCGCCGTCCTCTCCATGGCCCCGTTCGTGCCCGGTGACCTGATCAAGCTCGTCGTGGCCGTCATCCTCATCGTCGGCCTGTGGAAGGCCTACCCCCGCGCCTTCCGATGAGCCCGGACCGTTCCGTCACCCTCACGGGCGTCCGCGTCGAGGCCGACGGCCCCGAGGGCGTCGTCGTGCTCCTCGACGGCGTGGACCTCACCCTCACGGCCCCGCGTGTGGCGGTGATCGGGGAGAACGGCTCCGGCAAGTCCACGCTGGCCCGCGCGATCGCCGGGCTGGCCGACGTCGTCGCCGGGGAGGTGACCGTGCACGGGGTGGACGCCGTCCGGGACGTGAAGGCGCTGCGCCGCACCGTCGGCTTCGTGTTCGCGAACCCGGCCGCGCAGATGGTCATGCCCACCGTCCGGGAGGACGTGGAGCTGACCGTGAAGTCGCTCAGGGGCGACGCCGGCCGCCGCCTGACCCAGGACGACGTCGCCGCGCGCGTGGCCGCGGCGCTTCAGGAGCACCGGCTCACCGCGCTCGCGGACCGGGCGTGCCTGTCCCTGTCCTCGGGGCAGGCGCAGCGGCTGGCCATGTGCTCGGTGATGACCGCCGGGCCGTCCCTGGTGATCGCCGACGAGCCGACCTCCCTGCTGGACGGCCGGCACCGGCGGATCGTGGCCGACCGGCTGCTGGCCGCAGACCCCTCCGCCCCGGACGGGTTCCAGCTGCTGCTGGTGACCCACGACCTCGAGCTGGCCCGTGCGTGCGACGAGGCCGTGTGGATCCACGGCGGCCGTGTGGAGCGGACCGGCCCGGCCGAGGACGTGGTCGAGGCGTACGAGCGCTTCCTGGACCACGCCGTGGCGGCGGAGCTGCGCTGATGCTCTCCCTGTACGTCCACGGCGACTCGCCCCTGCACCACGCCCGCGCCGGCCTCAAGACGGGCCTGTTCGCGGTGTGGGTGCTGGCCCTGACCCTGCTGCCGCTGTCCCTGTGGACGGCGGGCGCCGCCGTCGTGGGCGCCGTGACCGCGTATCTCGTGGGCTTCGGGCTGCGGCGCGGGACGGCGATGATCGCCTCCGACCTGCGCGCTCTGTGGCTGTTCTACGTGGTCCTGTTCGCGGCGCAGTGGATCTTCACCGACGCGTTCGCCGCCGGACTCACGGTGGCGCGCGTGCTCGGGCTCGTGCTCACCGCGCAGGTGTTGACGCGCACCACCCGGATCGCGGACATGACCGGGGTGGCCGAGGCGGTGCTGCGGCCGGTCGAGCGGATCCCGTGGGCGGGGCCGCGCCTGGCGCGGGCGGGGTTCCGCGCCGACCGCGTGGGCCTGGCGATGGGCCTGGTGCTCTCCTCGATCGGCCATCTGCGCGCCCTGGCCGAGCAGATCCGGCATGCGCAGGCCGCCCGCGGGGTGCGGATGGCGCCGTGGGCCTGGGCGCTGCCGCTGCTGGTGCTCAGCTTCAAGCACGCGGACGACGTCGGGGACGCCCTGGCCGCCCGCGGGATCGACTGAGCTGGGGTCGGCTGAACCGGGGTCGGCAGGCACCACAGGCACCACCGGCACCACCGGCGCCACCGGCCGGCTGTCAACGCGGTGTTGACACCTCCGGATGCCGGCCATAACCTCGGTCACATGGCTCGCACGCTCACCGCCACCGTCGTCTCCATCATCTTGATCCTCGTCACCCACGGCCTCACGTCCGACGCCGACCCGGGGCCGGCCCTGCTCACGGGCGCCATCATCGGCCTCGCCTACACCGTGGGTGCCTGGAGCGCTCCGCTGATGCAGGCCCGCGGCGGCGCCCTGGCTGGCTCGCTGTTCAGCCGCTGGCAGCCCGCCTGGGATGGCCCGAAGGCCATGCAGATCCTGGCCGGGGCCGCCGTCGCGGCCGTGCTGACCGTGCTCAACATCTTCGAGGGCGCCACGGCCGTGATCTTCGGCATCGCGGTGACCATCGGCGCCGGTGCCCTCCTTCCGGTGTCCGCCGGTGAGGCAGACTCGGAGGATGCCCCGCGATCCCTGTGAGGAACTGACCGCCGCGCTGGCCGCCCAGGCGGCGGCCGAGCGGCGGCTGCATCACGCCGTCCACCGTGCCCGTGAGTCCGGGTGGACCTGGGAGGAGATCGCCCAGACCCTCGGGGTGAGCCGTCAGGCCGCGCACCGTCGTTTCCAGACCGCCGCGGACCCGGGTGCGGCACCCACCGCCGGTGCGGCACCACAGGGCGGCTGGCCGGAGGCGGCGCGCCGGAGCGCCGACCGTGCCGTCCGCGCCTGGTTCACCGGGGACCTCACCGCGATGCACGCCCTGATGACCAGTACGGCCCGCGCCGCCCTGCCGCAGACCGTGCTGCGGCAGACCATGCAGGAGATCCAGGACCTCGCCGGTCCGTGCACGCCCCCGGCGGATCTGACCGTGCACGAGCTGGACGGCGTCCCGTTGCCCACAGACCCGCACGCCGCCGGGAGTCGGCGCGCGGTGGTGGTGCGGGGTGTGGCGGAGGCCGAGCGGGCGGACCCGGTCGTGCACGTCCTGCTCGGCCCGCGCGGGCGCGTCTCCGGGGTGAGCATCCGACTCGGTGAGTCCCTGGAGGTCTGGCCGCTCTGACGTCCCGGGGACGCTCGGCCGCGTCCTCCGGCTCGGCCCCGGCCCCCGCCACCGGCCCTCCCGCGTTGGGGGCGGAACTCGGCGGTATTCCGGGCGGGGATCCCCGAGTTCCGCCCCCGGACCGCGTCGGGTGGCGGGCCGGCGAGAGGGGGTTGTCCAGGGGCAGACGGTCGCGGTCGTAGGTGATCTCGGTGAAGCCGTGGGGCACGGGCTTGCCGTCCTCGCCCAGGGACACGAACACGATCTTGTCGATGGTCAGGATCATCTCGCCGGTCACGATGTTCCGCACCTTCGCCCGCATGGTCAGGGACGTGCGCCCGAACTCGGTGGCGCGCAGGCCCATCTCGATCATGTCGCCCTGCTTCGCCGAGGCCAGGAAGTTGATCTCCGAGATCAGCTTCGTCACGCACCGCGGGTTGCCCAGCTGCAGGGTCGCGTAGATGGCCGCCTCCTCGTCGACCCAGCGCAGCAGCGAGCCGCCGAAGAGGGTGTTGTTCGCGTTGAGGTCCTCCGGCTTGACCCACTTGCGGGTGCGGAAGTTGACGTCGTCGTGGGCGGCGCGGTCTGCCGAACGGGTGAAGAGCGTGGAGTCCATGGCTCCACGGTAGAGCGACGGCGACGCCGGCACGAGGGAGGGCGCCCGATGCGCAGACGTGCTCGACCGGGCCGTAGGGTCGCCGGAAGGGATTCACAACGGAGCACACAGGAGGGACCCGACCGATGACCATCCGCCCCCACCCCGACCCCGCCGCACCCGACGCCACCTGGCGCGATGTGCCGGTGGTCGGCTTCACGGTCGCCGCCGGCATCGCCGTCCTGTTCTGCCTGGTCTGGCTGCGCCGGGACGGGCTCACCACCGACTACACGTGGGGGCTGCTGCTGGCCCCGGTGCTCATGGGCGTGGCCGGGGTGGCGGTGATGGTCCTCTGGGAGCGGCTCCTCGTCCGCGTCCCGCGGCTGGCCGCCACGCTGGTGGCCGGCGGCGCCCTCCTGGCCTTCGTGCTGGTGCTCGCCTGGTGGCTCGTGGAGGTGAACGCGCAGACGCACCTGTTCACCGGGAGCACGTTCTGGCTGCTCGCCGTCGCCCCGGTCTGCGCGAGCCTCGCCTGGCTCGCGCACCGGCTGCTCCCGCCAGCCGCCGGCCCGTGGGGGAGCCCCCCGCCGCCCTCGACGACGACGCCTGGGCCCGCCGCCTCGCCGGCGGGCCTGGGCGGTCACCGTGCTCGTGCTGCTCATCCTGGCCACCCGTCTCCCGGGCGTGGTGGCCGGGGAGCGGCTCAGCGCGTGGGACGTCGCGTACCTGCTGGTCGCCGTCGTCGTGCTGGTGTGGACGTGGCTCGACTACCGGGCCGCCGTGCGTCGCGCCCGCCGCTGAGGGGTCTCAGGCCCCCGCGGCGGCCAGCACCCTCGCCA
The DNA here is from genome assembly GCF_035609305.1 of Micrococcus sp. HOU01. NCBI lineage: Bacteria > Bacillati > Actinomycetota > Actinomycetes > Micrococcales > Micrococcaceae > Micrococcus > Micrococcus sp. HOU01. The sequence continues at coordinate 479,007 of NZ_CP141211.1, forward strand.
CGTGCCGGCGGTGCACCTGGTGGATGACCTCGATCAGTCCGCACCCGAGCGCGGCGACCACCAGCGCGGCCACGAGCACGTCCGTGGGCGGGACCTCCATCCGGTGGTACCAGCGGGAGGCCGGCACCAGCACGACGGCGGCCAGCACCGCGTACATCGCCAGGATGAGGACCACCACGCGCGCGCTCAGCGGCCGGGACATCACGCTGAGCACCCACAGGCCCAGCAGGGTCAGGGTGATCATGAACGCGGCCTGCTGGCGGGCCAGGTCGACGTCGCCGGCGGTGAGGCGCACGTACGTCTGCAAGGCCACCATGGACAGCAGGATCACCGCGCCGGAGGGGATCGCGAACCGCAGCGCCCGCCCCAGGAAGCCGGGCACATAGCGGCGCGGGTTCGGCAGCAGGGCGAGGAAGAACGTGGGCGCGCCGATCATGATGAAGTCCACGGTGGAGGCCTGCCGCGGCAGCAGCGGGAACTGCCACGCGAACAGGGAGAACACCACGCCGAACAGCAGCGCGTACGTCGTCTTCGTCAGGTAGATGTGGGCGAGCCGCTCCATGTTCGCGATCACCTGGCGGCCCTCGCCGAGCACGCGCGGCAGGCGGTCGAAGCGCCCGTCCAGCAGCACCATCCGGGACACCGCCTTGGTGGCCGGGGCCGCGTTGCCCATGGCGATGCCCAGGTCCGCGGTCTTCAGGGCCAGGGCGTCGTTCACGCCGTCGCCGGTCATGGCCACCACGTGCCCGCGCGACTGCAGCGCCTGCACCATCGCCTTCTTCTGGTCCGGGCTGACGCGGCCGAACACGTCGTGCTCGGTCATCACGGCGGCGAGCTCCCCGGGATCGTCCGGCAGGGTGCGCCCGTCGTAGGCCTGGCCCGCCACCTCGAGGCCCACCTCGCGGGCCACGGCGGCCACGGTGCGCGGGCTGTCCCCGGAGATCACCACGGTCCGCACGCCCTGGGCGTGGAAGTAGTCGAGGGTCTCGGCGGCGTCCGGGCGCACGTTCTCGCGGAACGTCACGACGGCGACCGGGACGCCTCCGGCGGGCAGCGCATCCCCGATCAGGGGCTCGTCCGTGCGGGCCAGCAGCAGCACGCGGCGGCCGGCGTCCGCGTCGGCGTGGACCTGGGCGCGGACGGCCTCGGCGGCCTCGGGGCCGAGGTGCCACTCGTCCACGAGAGCCTCGGGCGCGCCGAGCAGCCACGTGCCGGCCGCAGCCCCGGCCTCGGGGCCGAACGCGACCGCCGACCACCGGCGTGCGGAGGAGAACGCCACCTGGGCCGCGGGGTCCACGGGCGGGACGGCCGTGAAGGGCTCGCGCAGGGCCGCCGCGGTGGGGTTCACGTCCGGGTCCGCGCCGAACCAGGCGAGCACGGCCCGAGCCCCGTCGCCGACCTCGGCCGGGGCGCCGTCGTCGTGGGCGTCCGGGGACGCGTCCGCCGAGGCGGGCGCGGCGAGCCGGTCGAACCGGACGCCGCCCTCGGTGAGGGTGCCGGTCTTGTCCAGGCAGACGGTGTCCACGCGGGCCAGGACCTCCACGGCGGGCTGCTCCTGGATGAGGACCTCCTGCTGGGCCAGCTTGAGCGCGGACACGGCGAACGCGATGGTCGTCATGAGCGCCAGGCCCTGCGGGATCATGCTGGTCACCGCCGCCACGGACGCGATCAGCGCGGGCTCCAGGGCGGCCTCGCGCGGCTGGGAGAGGGCGAGGGACCAGCCGCCGACCGCCGTCATCTGGCCGTGCACGATCACCGCGATGATCGGCACCAGGGCGATCGTCAGCCAGCGGGCCACCGTCTCCAGGGCGCCGCGCAGCTCCGAGCGGATGGCGGAGTAGCGGCGGGCCTCGGCGCTGAGCCGGGCCGCGTGCGAGGCCGAGCCCACCGCCGTCGCGCGCACCAGGCCCGCGCCGGCCACGACGGCCGAGCCCGAGAGCACGGCGTCCCCGGGGGTCTTGGGCACGGGGTCGTTCTCGCCGGTGAGCAGCGCCTCGTCCATGTCCAGGCCGTCCGAGACGAGGACCTCGCCGTCCACGGGCACCTGGTCGCCGCGGCGCAGCACCACGACGTCGTCCCGCACGATCTGCGCCATCGGCAGGGGCACGCGCGCCCCGTCCCGGATGACGACGACGTCGTCCTGGTGCAGCAGCGCGATCCGGTCCAGCTTCCGCTTGGCCGAGTACTCCTGGACCACGCCGATCACCACGTTGGCCACGGCCGCCAACGAGAACAGCAGGTCCAGCCAGCGGCCCATCAGGATCACGACGACGGCGCACAGCGCGATCGCCAGGTTGAACAGCGTGAACACGTGCACGCGCAGGATCTGCCCCAGCGAGCGGGACGTGTCCCGCGACTGGACGTTGACCAGGCCCGCGGCCTCCCGCTCGGCGACCTCGGCGGCGGTGAGCCCGGTGATCCCCTCCACCCCGGTGAACCCCAGGCCCGTCCCGCTCTCGGGGGCGGACGGGTGCGCGGACGCAGGGGAGGGGGAGGCCATGGCACAGAATCTACCCAGCCGGCGCGGGGCCGGGCATCCGACGAGGGGATGAACCCGGGTGCGACCGCAGGCGGGACTGCGGGTGGGGCGGGCTCACTCGCCGGTCTGGCCGTCGATCCCCTCGCGCAGCAGGTCGGCGTGGCCGGCGTGGCGGCCGTACTCCTCGATCATGTGGGTGAGGATCCACCGCAGCGAGACCGGGTCCCGCCCCTCCCGGATCCGGTGGGCGCGGGCCAGGGCTGCGGCACCGTCGTCGCCGTCCGCCGCGAGCAGGTCCACCACGATCTGCCGGGACCGCTCCACCTGGCCCTGCCAGAGGGCGCGCAGGTCCGCCGCGGAGTCCTGCGCCGCGCTGTGCCAGTCCCAGTCGGGGTCGGCGTCGAAGTCCGCTCCCACCCAGGGCGCCGAGGTGGGCTCGCCGAGGGCGACGGCCTCGAACCACCAGAACTCGACGAACGCGAGGTGCTTGAGCAGGCCGCCGAGCGTCATCGCGGACGGGTGCCCCGGCAGCCGGCGGTGCAGCGCCGCCGTGTCCAGGTCCGCCGTCTTCCACTCGATCGTGGCGCGCAGGAAGTCGAGGAAGCCCAGCAGGGTGGCAGCCTCGCCCGCGGCGAAGGGCGGCTCGGGGCGGCCCTGGTCGTCGTAGAACACGGTGGTCATGGCGGCCAGGCTACGCCCCACCTCGCGTTTTCGTTCGGGAAACGGCGCGTGCGGGGGCGGGGCGGGGGCGGGGTGGGCGCCCGCGGACCTGGAACGCGTGCGGTCACTTTGAGCCTGAAAAGTGCGCCCATACCGACCGCAGGCGTTCCCGGAACGGGCGGGCCGGCGTCGTGGCCACCCAGGAGGACCCGGAGGAGCTCGTCGGGGTCAGCGAGGACTGGGCGGCGCAGGCGTACGCGGACGCCGCCGCGGTGGGCGGCGATCCTGCTCACCGCGGCGGATCCACCACGAGCCGCACCCGCGGGCTCGCCTGTTCGGCGGCGCCCTCCTGGGTCTCGGCGATCCGGCGCCAGATGCGGTCCGCCGACGGGTCGACCATCAGGTGCCCCATCTGCCGGATGACGGTGCCGAACACGGACGTCGGCATGCTGCGCCGCGGGGCGAAGCCGGACCGGCGCAGGCGCTCGGTCTGTCCCGTGGTCAGGTCCACGAGGCGCTCCAGCAGGGACTCGGTCTCCCCGCCGGCCTCCAGCAGCGAGCGGCGCACGTAGGCCCCCACCACCGGGTGGTCGGCCAGCAGGTCAGCGAACGCCGCGTCGCGGGCGGCGGACACCTCCTGTGGGGTGCCCACGAGCGGGACCTCGTCGAGGGTCGTGGCGATCAGGCGCAGCACGTCGTCATCGACGGCGCGGGTCAGCCCCGCCTTGCTGCCGAAGTGGTGCCGCACCAGCCCGGGGGCGACGCCGGCCCGTTGCGCTATCTCGCGGACGCTGGCCATCTCGACCCCCCGCTCGGCATACAGCTCGAGGGCCGCCAGGCGCAGGCGCGCGGGGGAGGAGAGATCGTCCTGGTCGAAGGGCAGGGGGGTGTTCATCGGGTCCTCGGGGCTGGGTCGGCGGATGGGATGGCCCGTGGTCGGGAGACGAGGATGCGGGGGCTCGCTGAACCCTACGGCAGGGATCGAAACGCCCCCCCACACCCTTCTTGCACGCTAGTGCAACATCGTGCTTGAGTGTGCAACACACGCCCAGTGAGGCATGTCACAGATGACTGCCGCCCGCCTCCGCGACCACCACACCTCCCAGGGGGACCCATGCAGACCACCGACACCGTCCTCGGCACCCCGTCCACCATGGGCGACGACGAGCAGCTCACCACCACTCGCCTCCTGCGGGACGCCGCCCGGACCTTCGGGGATCAGCAGATCATCCACACCCGCGGCGGCGGCTCCCCGTGGCAGACCACCACCTACGCGGCCGTGTGGGAGCGGGTGCGCCGCATGGCCGCGGCCCTGCATGCCGAGGGCGTCGGGCCGGGGGACCGGGTCGGCCTGCTGCTGTGGAACGACGTCCGCCACCTCGAGTCCTACTTCTCCGTCCCGCTGCTGGGCGCGACCATGGTGCAGCTCAACCTGCGCCTGGCGCCCACGGACCTGGCCTACGTGATCACCCACGCGCAGGTGGGGACGATCGTCGTGGACGAGACCCTCCTGGAGCTCGCCGCCGCGCTCGAACCGCACCTGCCCGGGGGCATCCGCTGGATCGTGGCCGGCGACGGCGAGCTCCCCGCCGACTGGGCCGGTCGCGGCGACGTCCTCTCCTACGAGGCCCTCCTCGACGGGCAGGAGCCGCTCGAGACAGCGGACCTGCCGAACGTGAGTGAGCGCTCCGCCTCCGGCGCCTGCTACACCACGGGCACCACCGGCCGTCCCAAGGGCGTCTTCTACTCGCACCGGGCCACCTGGCTGCACGCGCACGCCGTGGTGTCCACCCTGGGCATGACCATGGCGGACACCGCCCTGCTGCTGACCCCCATGTTCCACGCGCAGTGCTGGGGCCTGCCGTTCGCCGCCGTCGCCGTGGGCGCGCGCCTGGTGCTGCCGGGCCGGTTCAACCTCACGGACACCCCGTGGCTGACCTCCACCCTCGTGGACCACGGCGTCACCGTGGCCCCGGCCGCGCCCGCGATCCTCATGCCGATGCTCCACCACCTCCGCACCCTCGAGACGCCCCCACGGATGGACGGCGTGCGCCTGCTGTGCGGCGCGACCGAGCCCCCCGTGGCCATGATGCGCGGCTTCGACGAGCTCACCGGCGCGGAGGTCATCCACGCCTACGGGGCCACGGAGACCTCGCCCATCGTCTCCCTCAACCGCATGAAGCCGAGCCTCATGGACACCCTCTCCGAGGATGAGCGGTGGAACCTCAAGCGGTTCCAGGGCCTCGTCGTCGTCGGGGTGGACGTGAAGATCACCGACCCCCTGGGCGAGCTGCTGCCGCCCGGCGAGGAGAACGTGGGCGAGATCCGCCTGCGCGGGCCCTGGGTGACCACCTCCTACGCCGACAACGCCGAGGCCACCGAGGCCGGCTTCGACGACGAGGGCTACTGGCGCTCCGGGGACCTGGGCTACCTCTCCCCGGAGGGCTACCTCAAGGTCACCGACCGCCTGAAGGACGTGGTCAAGTCCGGTGGCGAGTGGATCTCCTCGATCGACCTGGAGAACCACATCATGACCGTCCCCGGGGTCCGCGACGCCGCCGTCATCGGCGTCCCCCACCCCCAGTGGGAGGAGCGTCCTCTGGCCCTCGTGGTGCGGGACGAGGACTCCGACGTCGACCAGGACGCCGTCCTCGCCGCACTCGCCGAGCGCTTCGCCACCTGGCAGCTGCCGGACGAGGTCCGCTTCGTGACGGAGATCGACCGGACCGGCGTCGGGAAGGTCAACAAGCGCAAGCTGCGCGCCGACTACGCCGACGCCCTCACCTCCGGCCGCTGACCGGCCCGCCACCTCCCCAGACCCACCCCGACCCCAGGAGACCCCGTGACCCAGGACGCCTTCCTCTACGACGCCCTCCGCACGCCGCGCGGTGCCGGCAAGCCCTCCGGCTCCCTCCACGAGGTCAAGCCGATCGACCTCGTCGTCGGCCTGACCCACGCGCTGCGCGACCGCCATGAGGGGCTCGACCCCGCCGACATCGAGGACATGATCCTCGGCTGCGTCAGCCCGGTGGGCGACCAGGGCGCGGTCCTGCCCCGGGTGGCCGCCCTCAAGGCGGGCCTGCCGCAGACCGTGGCCGGCGTGCAGCTGAACCGGTTCTGCGCCTCCGGACTCGAGGCCGTGAACCAGGCCGCCGCCCGCATCCGCTCCGGCTGGGAGTCCCTGCTCGTGGCCGGCGGCGTGGAGTCCATGTCCCGCGTGCCCATGGGCTCCGACGGTGGCGCGTGGGCCATGGACCCGGCCACCTCCCTGGCCACCGACTTCGTCCCGCAGGGCGTCTCCGCGGACCTGATCGCCACCCGTGAGGGATTCAGCCGCGCAGAGCTGGACCGTTTCGCCGCGCAGAGCCACCGCCGTGCTGCGGCGGCGTGGCAGGAGGGCCGGTTCGCCCGCTCCGTGGTCCCGGTGACGGACATGAACGGGATGACCGTGCTGGACCGGGACGAGACCATCCGCCCCGACTCGACCGTGGAGACCCTGGCCAAACTCAAGCCCTCCTTCGAAGCGCTGGGCCGGGAGGCGGGCTTCGACGCCGTGGCGCTGGAGAAGTACAGCTCGCTGGCGGGGATCGAGCACCGGCACCACCCCGGCAACTCCTCGGGCATCGTCGACGGCGCCGCGCTGACGCTGATCGGCTCCGAGGAGGCCGGCCGGCGGGCCGGGATGAGCCCGCGGGCCCGGATCGTCTCCGCCGCCGTCGTCGGCTCCGAGCCCACCATCATGCTCACCGGCCCCACCCCGGCGTGCCGCAAGGCCCTCGAGGTGGCCGGCATGACCGCCGCGGACATCGACCTCGTGGAGATCAACGAGGCGTTCGCGGCCGTGCCGCTGCTGCTGATGAAGGAGATGGGCTGGACCGAGGAGCAGACCAACGTCAACGGCGGCGCGATCGCCATGGGCCACCCCCTGGGGGCCACCGGCGCCATGATCCTCGGCACCCTCGTGGACGAACTCGAGCGGCGCGACCTGCGGACCGGCATCGCCACGCTCTGCATCGGCGCCGGCATGGGCGTCGCCACGATCGTCGAGCGCGTCTGAGCGCCCCACCCACCCGACCGACCAGCACGGCAGGAAGAGCACCGGCATGAGTGAGCACATGATCACCTGGGACCAGGACGCCGACGGCGTCGTCACGCTGACCATGGACGACCCGCAGGCGCGGGTCAACACGATGAACGAGCGGTACCAGGACGCGATGGACGCCGTCGTGGACCGCCTGGAGGCGGAGCGGGACACGGTGACCGGCGTCGTCCTGACCAGCGCGAAGAAGACCTTCTTCGCCGGCGGCGACCTGGACTCCCTGGCCCAGGCCGGCCCCGAGGATGTGGAGTCCGTGTTCGCGCTGACGCAGCGGGTCAAGGGCCAGCTGCGCCGCCTCGAGACCCTCGGCCGCCCCGTGGTCGCCGCGATCAACGGCACGGCGCTCGGCGGCGGTCTGGAGATCGCCCTGGCCTGCCACCGGCGCATCGCCGTGGACGACCCGGGGCTGAAGGTCGGCCTCCCGGAGGTCACCCTGGGCCTGCTGCCCGGAGGCGGCGGCATCACCCGCCTGGTGCGCATGGTGGGCGTGGAGCGCGCCCTGATGGAGTGGCTGCTGCAGGGCACCGCCCGCGACGCCCGGGCCGCGATGGAGAAGGGGATCATCGACGAGGTCGTGACCGACCCCGCGGACCTGGTGCCCGCCGCCAAGCGCTGGATCCTGGAGCACCGCGACGACGCCGACGCCGCCGCGAAGCCCTGGGACGTCAAGGGCTTCAGGATCCCCGGCGGCACCCCCGCCCAGGCCTCCTTCGCCTCCCGCCTGCCCGCGTTCGCCGCCACCCTGCGCCGGCAGCTCCACGGCGCGGACCTGCCCGCCCCGAAGGCGATCCTCAGCGCCGCGGTGGAGGGCTCGCAGGTGGACTTTGACACCGCCTCGCGCATCGAGACCCGGTACTTCGTGTCCCTCGTGACGGGCCACACCTCCTCCGCCATGATCCAGGCGTTCCACTCGGACATGCAGGCGGTGCGCTCCGGCGCGGCCCTGGGCGGTCCCTCCCGCGAGCGCAGCACGATCACCACGGCGGCGGTGCTGGGCGCCGGGATGATGGGCGTGGGCATCGCCCACGCGCTCGCGCTCAACGGCATGGACGTGATGCTCAAGGACGTCAGCCTGGAGGCCGCCGAGCGCGGCCGTGAGCGGGTGGGTGCCCTCCTCGAGGGGCGCGTGGCGAAGGGGCGCATGAGCCGTGAGGACGCCGACGCCGTCCTGGCCCGCGTGCAGCCCACCGAGGACTATCAGGACCTCGCGCACGTGGACGCGGTGATCGAGGCCGTGTTCGAGGACGTCGATCTCAAGGACTCGGTGTTCGCCGAGGTGGAGAAGGTGGTCGGCCCGGACACCCTGCTGTGCAGCAACACCTCCACGCTGCCGATCACCCTGCTGCAGGGCCCGCGGGAGCGCTCCCAGGACTTCATCGGCCTGCACTTCTTCTCCCCGGTGGACCGGATGAAGCTCGTGGAGATCATCCGTGGTGAGCAGACCTCCCCGCGCACGGTGGAGCGCGCCTACGACCTGGTGCAGCAGATCCGCAAGCTGCCCATCCTGGTCAACGACGGGCGCGGCTTCTACACCTCCCGCGTCTACGGCACGCTCGTGCTCGAGGCCGCGGCCCTCGTGGAGGAGGGCGTGGACGCGCAGCGGATCGAGCGGGCGGCCCGCCACGCCGGCTTCCCGGCCTCCCCGCTGGCCATGATGGACGAGGTCTCCCTGACCCTGATCCAGCACATCCGCCGCGAGGAGGAGAAGGCCGTCGCCGAGGCCGGCGGTGAGCGTCCGGTGCGTCCGGGCGAGCGCGTGGTGGAGCGCATGGTGGACGAGTTCGGCCGCCCGGGCCGCGCGCAGGGCGCCGGCTTCTACGAGTACCCGGTGGAGGGCCCCAAGCACCTGTGGCCGGGCCTGGCCGAGCACTTCGCCACCGGGGCGGACGTGCCCGAGCAGGACCTGCAGGACCGCCTGCTGTACCGCATGGCCATCGAGACAGCCCGCTGCTTCGACGACGGCGTCCTCACCGACGCCCCCTCGGCGAACCTCGGCGGCGTGTTCGGCATCGGCTTCCCGCCGCACACCGGTGGGCCCGTGACGTTCATGACGCACCGCGAGGGCGGACCGGCCGCGTTCGTGGCCCGCGCCGACGAGCTGGCCGACCGCTACGGCGAGCGGTTCCGTCCCGGCGACACCCTCCGGCAGCTGGCCGAGCGAGGCGAGGGGCCGGGCCGATGAGCGCCGCACCGCTGGCCGGGGTGCGCGTGGTGACCATCGCGCTGAACCTACCCGGGCCCGTCGCCGCGGCCCGCCTGCAGGAGCTGGGCGCCGACGTCGTCACGGTGCTCCCGCCCAGCGGGGACCCCGTGGCCACCCTGGTGCCGGCCCTCTACGAGGAGCTGCACCGCGGGCAGTCGGTGCGCACGGTGGACATGAAGTCCCAGGCCGGGGCCGCCGAGATGGAGCAGATCCTGGCCGAGGCTGACGTGTTCCTCACCTCCCACCGCTCCGGGGCGCTGCGCCGGCTGGGCCTGGACGCCGACGCCGTCCGCGCCCGCCACCGGCGGATCTGCCAGGTGGACATCACCGGATACGCCGGGGACCGCACGGACGTGCCGGGCCACGACATCAACTACCAGGCCGCGGCGGGCCTGCTGGCGCCGGGGGCTCCGCCGCGGATCCTCGCGGCGGATCTGCACGGTGCCGAGCGGGCCGTCTCCACCGCGCTGGCCCTGCTGTGGGCCCGCGGCGCGGACGGGGACGGCGGGCACGCCACGGTGGCGCTCGCCGAGGCCGCGCACGCCCTGGCCCTGCCCAACCGGCACCGCATGACGGACCCGCGCAGCCCCCTGGGCGGGGCCCTGCCCCACTACGGGGTGTATCCGGCGGCCGAGGGCCACGTGGCCGTCGGGGCGCTCGAGCCGCACTTCGCGGCCGCGCTCGTCGAGGGCCTCGGGCTGGACGCGGACGGGGACGTCCGCGCGCAGCTCACCGAGGCCCTCTCCCGGCACGACGCCGCCCACTGGCAGGCATGGGGGGAGAAGCGGGGCATCCCGCTCACCGCCCTGGTCAGCCCCACCGCCTGACCCCCACGACTCAGCACCACCCACGAACGACCCCGAGGAGCACCCCCATGACCACCAAGGATTCCCGCACCCGCTCGCTGATCGACGTCGACGTCCTCGAGTACCACCGCCTCCTGACGCCCGAGCAGCAGGAGAAGCTCGGGGAGATCCGCGCCGCCCTGGCGGAGATCGTGACCCCGCACGTGGCGGAGGCCTGGAGTCGGGACGAGTTCCCGCACGAGATCGCCCGCCGCGTCGGGGAGCTGGGCTACAACCACATCAGCGGCATGACCGAGGACCCGCTGTTCCGCGGGCACCTGATGGCCGAGCTGGCCCGCGCGGACATCTCCCTCAGCGTGTACTTCGCCCTGCACAACGACCTCGTCGGGGCCACCCTGGAGGCCCTGGGCTCGGAGGAGCAGAAGCAGACGTGGCTGCCGGGCCTGTACGCGATGGAGTACACCGGCTGCTTCGCGCTGACCGAGCCGGAGCACGGCTCCGACGTCGCCGGCGGCATGGCCACCACGGCCCGCCGAGAGGGGGACGAGTGGGTGATCAACGGGGCCAAGCGGTGGATCGGCAACGGCACCATGTCCCGCATCGCGATCGTGTGGGCCCGGGACGAGGAGGACGACCAGGTCAAGGGCTTCATCGTGGAGACCGACACCCCCGGCTACGAGGCCACCAAGATCGAGCACAAGACCGCGGTGAAGATCGTCCAGAACGCGGACATCACCTTCACGGACGTGCGCATCCCGGCGGAGAACAAGCTGGAGAAGGCCAACACCTTCGCGGACACCAACGTGATCCTGCTGGGCTCCCGCAACGGCCTGGGCTGGCAGGCCGTGGGCGCGCAGCAGGGCATCCTCGACGCCGCCCGCCGCTACGCGCTGGAGCGCACCCAGTTCGGCCGCCCGATCGCCGGGCATCAGCTGGTGCAGTCCCTGCTCGTGCAGATCGCGGCCAACCTGGCGGCCACCCTGGGCATGGCGCACCGGGCGGTGCAGCTCGAGGCCGCCGGCGAGGTGTCCATGACGCAGGCCTCCCTGGTGAAGCTGAAGACCTCCCAGATGTGCCGCGAGTCGGCCGCGCTGGGCCGGCAGATGATGGGCGGCAACGGCATCCTCGCCGACGTCGGGCTCGGTCGGTTCTTCTGCGACGTCGAGGCGATCTTCACGTACGAGGGCACCTACGAGGTGAACTCGCTGATCGTGGGCCGCGGCCTCACCGGACACTCCGCCTTCCTCTGACCCCCCTCCGACAACCGCCCCACCAGATCAGGAGCCACCGTGACAACCTCCGAGACCACCTCCGAGACCACCTCCGAGACCCCCGACACCTCCGCGACCACCCACGGCCGGCCCACCGAGCGCCGGGGTCATGTGGCCGAGCTGCTCTCGGCCACCGTGGCCCGGCAGCCGGATGCCGTGGCCCTGCGGATCGGTGAGGCCCGCATGACCTACCGCGAACTGGACCAGGTCACGGCCGCGACGGCCGGCTGGCTGCGCCACCGCGGGGTGGGCCCGGGGGACCGGGTGGCCGTGATGCTGCCCAACGTCCCGGCCTTCGTGGCGGTCTACGAGGCGCTCATGCGTCTGGGCGCGGTGGTGGTGCCGCTCAACCCGCTGTTCACCGCCCGTGAGCTGGAGTACTTCCTCGAGGACTCCGGGGCGCGCATGCTCTGGGCCATGCCCGGGCTGCCGGCCGTGGACGAGGTGGCCGGGAACGTCGACGTCGAGGTGGTCACCCTGGACCTCGAAGCGGTCGGGCGGGAGTGCGCCGCCGAGGGCATCGCCCCGGTCACGGAGATCACCCCGCGGGACCCCGACGACGACGCAGTCCTGCTCTACACCTCGGGCACCACGGGGCGACCCAAGGGTGCCCGGCTGACGCACACGAACCTGCGTTCCAACGCCATGGCGACGGCGACCGGTCTGGGCCGGCTCGGCCCGGACGACGTCGTGTTCGCGGCGCTGCCGATGTTCCACGTGTTCGGGCTCTCGGTGGTGCTCAACGGCGCGGTGTTCGCCGGGTCCACCCTGTCCCTGATGCCGCGCTTCGTGCCGGAGGCCGCCTACGACCAGCTGCAGGACCACGGCATCACGTTCCTGCCCGGCGTGCCCACCATGCACGGGGCGTTCCTCTCCGTGGCCCGGACCCGTCGTGAGGCCGGGGCCGAGCCGGCGGACTTCTCGAGGCTGCGCATGCCCCTCTCCGGCGGTGCGAGCCTGCCGGTGGAGACGCTACGCGCGGCGGAGAAGCTGTTCGGCGTGCCCGTGTTGGAGGGCTACGGACTGTCCGAGAACGCGGGTGCGTGCTTCTTCAACCCCGTGGATGCGCCGACCCGGCCGGGCACCGTGGGCCGGCCGGTGGACGGCTTCGAGTTCCGGATCGTCGCGATGGACGGCACCGAGGTGCCCGAGGAGGACCTCGAGACCTCCGGTGAGCTGCGCATCCGGGGCGAGGGCATCATGGCCGGCTACTGGGGCCGCCCGGAGGACACGGCGGCGGCGTTCGACGAGGACGGCTGGTTCCGCACCGGCGACATCGCCCGCCGGGACGAGGCCGGGTACGTGATGATCGTGGACCGGCTCAAGGACGTGATCATCCGCGGCGGCATGAACGTGTACCCCCGCGAGGTGGAGGAGGTCCTCTACGAGCACCCGGACGTGGTCGAGGCCGCCGTGGTGGGTGTGCCGGACGAGCGGCTGGGCGAGGAGATCGCCGCCTTCGTCTCGCTGGCCCCGGGCAGCGCCGTCGCGGTGGAGGAGCTCCAGGCGTTCGCGGCCGAGCGGCTGGCCCGCTACAAGCAGCCGCGGGAGGTGACCGTCCTGGACGGGCTGCCGAAGAACGCCACGGGCAAGATCCTGCGCCGCGAGCTGCGTCAGGGGTGAGGGGCGGGGCGGGCGGTCTGGGCGCGGGTGGTCTGGTGTGAGTGAGAGGAACGACGGACAGATGGCCTCTCGCTACGCTCCCGGTATGACTCAGCCCCTCGTCCACCCGCCCAAGGCCCAGCCGGGCGACAGGATCGCCGTCGTCTCGCCGTCGTTCGCGGCTCCCGGCTTCGCGCCCGCGGTGCACGAGCAGGCGATGCGCCGCCTGGCCGAGATGACCGGACTGGAGCCGGTCGAGTACCCCACCACCCGGCAGCTCGGGGCGAGCGCCGAGGACCGGGCGCGGGACCTGAACGCGGCGTTCGCGGACCCCCAGATCCGTGCGGTGATCGCCACGGTGGGCGGGGAGGACCAGATCACCGTGATCGGTCACCTGGACGCGGACGCCGTGCGCGCGGACCCCAAGCCGTTCCTCGGCTACAGCGACAACACCAACCTGCACCAGTGGCTGTGGGCGAACGGCGTGGCGAGCTTCTACGGCGGGTCCACCCAGGTGCACCTGGGGCCGGGACCGGCTGTGGATGAGGTGCACGCCGCGTCCCTGCGGGCCGCCCTGCTGACGGGAGGGCGGCTGGAGATCACGGAGCCGGGGGAGTCCGAGGACCACGGCGTGGACTGGCTGGACCCGCGGGCACTCACCGAGTTCGGGACGCGCGAGCCGGTGCCGGGCCCGCACGACGACGGCGCGCGCGGCGTCGGTGAGGGCGCCTCACCGTGGCGCTGGGCCGGGCCGCGGCGCGCGGTGACCGGCCGGACGTGGGGCGGCTGCCTCGAGGTGCTGCCGTGGGTGATGGCGGCCGGCCGCGGGCCGGCGGACATGGCGGTGCTCGAGGGCGGTGTGCTGCTCATCGAGACCAGCGAGGAGCTGCCGAGCGCCGGCGAGGTGCGGCGGCTGCTGCGGATCCTGGGGGAGCGCGGCGTACTCGGCGCCGTGGACGCCGTGCTGGCGGCCCGCCCGCCGACGAGCTCCTTCGAGGCGCCGCGCAGCCCGGAGGAGCGGGCGCGGCTGCGCGCGGAGCAGGCCGATGTGGTGCTGGAGGAGGTCGGGCGCTACAACCCGGACGCGGTGGTGTGCGTGGGCGTCCCGTTCGGCCACACCCGGCCGCAGTGGGTACTGCCGCACGGCGGCGTGATGACCGTGGACGGCGTGGAGAAGCGGGTGTGGGCGGAGTACTGCTGAGAACAGGCACCGCGACCCAACACCCAGAAAGATGCACATCACAGCCAGGCCCGCGAGCCCGGCGCGCCCCGTGCCCACCATGGGCATGGACCTCAGCTCTGCGCTGGACGGCGTTTCCGTCCTGACCATCACCCTGAACCTGCCCGGCCCAGCGCCGTCGTCGGGCTGCCGACCCGGCACGGCCTGCTCGAGCCCGACACCATCCTCGGCAGCGTGGCCCGGTGCGGCCAAGCCCGATGCGGGGCCGTGCTTGGTACGGTGCGACATAGACGGCGTCCGCGTCTGAGGCGCTCGCGAGCAAGGACCCCCATGAGTGAACCGATAGGGCTGCGTGACGCTGCCATTGAGTGGCTGAAGATGCGTTCGCTCGATGGCCAGGTACCGCTCACCCGGGAGGACATCGGTGACTTCCGGTGGAACGGGGAGCCGTTCCCGCTGATCTCTACGCAGAACGGAATCCGCAAGCCGGCAGGGTTTGATGCCGCGCTTTCCTTTTACACGGTGTATCGCCCAAAGGGTCATGCCCGTCCCTACGAGGATGAAATCGGCGACGACGGCCTCATGCGCTACAAGTGGCAGGGCACGAATCCCCGTCTCCCAGCGAACCAGGGGCTCTTCCGGGCATACGAGCGCGGCCTCCCGCTGATCTGGTTCGTTGGCGTGGGCATGAGTCCGGCACGGTTTCAAGTGGTGGCTCCGGTCTATGTTGTAGGACGCGAGGATGAGCGACACCAAATCGTCTTTGCGCCGATGGAGCCGGAGGATTATTCGCCGGAACTCATGCATGAGTCTGTTCTAGAAGCGTCTCTCAAGCGGTACCTGAGGCGGGAGGTCAAGATCCGCGTTCACCAGCCGCATTTCCGTTCCACCGTGCTGGCCGCCTACGACAACCACTGCGCGGTCTGCAATTTTGCGCATCCGGAATTGCTGGACGCTGCTCACATTGTTCCGGATCGTGAGGTGCATGGTCTGCCGACCGTTGTCAATGGCCTTGCCATGTGCAGGATCCACCACGGTGCTTTCGACAATCACTTCTTGGGCATCACACCTGACTTCACCGTGGAGATCCGACAAGATCTCTTGGACGAGGTAGATGGGCCGATGCTGCGGCACGGACTTCAGGACCTCCACGGGCGAAAACTCATGAAGCTGCCCACGCGGCGGGCTGACCGCCCGTCCCGTGAGAATCTCGCGTGGGCATACGAGCGCTTCCGGGAGGCCACCATCGCCGATGTCGCCTGATGCGGCTCGGCCGTGATGATGGTCCGCGGGCTGTGACGTGCCGGGGATGGGGAGCAACCATTGCGGCGACGAAGATGCGCCGGGGAGAGACCATTTCGGTGACGGCACCCGGGGGCTCGAGCTTGTCCCTATCTCTCGTCAGTGGCCCCAAGGTCTCGCCAACCCCCCCACCCATGCGGGTGAACTGGGTGTTCCATTCCCGAATGCCCCGTTGAGCGAGGAGCACCTCATGACCCCCACGACCTCCACCCCCGCCACGTTCCACGGCAACCGTGTGGACCAGCAGTTCATCGCCGGCCAGTGGCGAGACGGCGCCACCGGGCAGCGCAAGACGGACATCAACCCGTACACGGACGACGTCGTGGCCGAGTTCACCCTGGCCACGGAGGAGGACCTCGACGAGGCCTACCGCGCCGCCGCCGAGGCCCAGAAGGCGTGGGCCGCCACCGGGCCCGGCGAGCGCTCCGCCGTCCTGCGCCGCGCCGCCGCGATCATGGAGGAGTGCCGCGAGGAGATCGCGGACTGGCTTGTGAAGGAGTCCGGCTCCACGCGCATCAAGGCCGCCGCGGAGATCGGCTCGGCCATCGCCATCACGTACGAGGCCGCCACGTTCCCCACCCGCGTGCACGGCACCATCCACCCCTCCAACGTCCCGAACCGCGAGATGCGCGTGTACCGCAAGCCGATCGGCGTCGTCGGCGTGATCTCCCCGTGGAACTTCCCGCTCCACCTGTCCCAGCGCTCGGTGGCCCCCGCGCTGGCGCTGGGCAACGCCGTCGTGCTCAAGCCCGCCTCGGACACCCCGGTGACTGGCGGCACCCTGCTCGCGCGCGTGTTCGAGGAGGCCGGCCTGCCCGCGGGCGTGCTGTCCGTGGTGGTGGGCGCCGGCTCCGAGATCGGCGACGCCTTCGTCAAGCACCCCGCGCCGCGCCTGATCTCCTTCACGGGCTCGACTCCGGTGGGCAAGCAGGTCGGCGCCAACGCCGTCTCGGGGGACACCCTGAAGAAGGTCGCGCTCGAGCTGGGCGGCAACGCGCCGCTCGTGGTGCTGGACGACGCGGACCTCGACGCCGCCGTCGACCAGGCCGTGCAGGGCGGCTACCTCCACTCCGGCCAGATCTGCATGTCCGTGCAGCGCGTGATCGTGGACGAGAAGGTCTACGACGAGTTCCTCCCCAAGTACGAGGCCGCCGTGCGCGGGCTCAAGGTGGGCGACCCCGACGCGGAGGGCGTGCTCGTGGGCCCGGTCATCAACGACACCCAGCTGGAGACGCTCAAGAAGAAGATCGCCAGCGCCGAGGCCGACGGCGCCCGCGCCCTCGTGGGCGGCGAGATCACCGGCCGCGTGGTGCCCCCCTTCATCTGGGTGGACGCGACGCCGGACATGGAGATCACCCGCGAGGAGATCTTCGGGCCCATGACCGTGGTGCTCCAGGCACGCGACGAGCAGCACGCGCTGGAGCTGGCCAACGACCACGAGTTCGGGCTGTCCTCCTCCGTGTTCACCCAGGACCTGGACCGCGGCCTGCGCTTCGCGGAGGGCACCGAGGCCGGCATGACCTACATCAATCAGATGAGCGTCCAGGACGAGGCCCACGTGGCCTTCGGCGGCGCACGGAACTCGGGGCTCGGGCGCTTCAACGGCGAGTGGGCCATCGAGGAGTTCACGACCGACCACACGATCGGCGTGACGCGCCTGGGCTGACCCAGACCGGCTACGCGACGCCCCCCTGCTGAGTGACGAGCCCTGCGATATGGCCCCTAAAACCCGCTGATAGGGGCCATATCGCAGGGCTCGTTCCCGGGTGCCGCGGGTGCGAGGTGAGGCGAGCGGAGCACCTCTCCTGCACAGGTGCGGAAACCTCAGCCGTGGTCCCCAGATCCCGCTCCGCGCGCCCCGATCGCCCACGCGGAGCACCAGCCTGGTCGCATGCCGCGACCCCTCGCTCCTCTCGCCACGTCGCTTCCTACGATTTTGACCGTCCCGGAGGGACGAGAGGCCGGCCTGAGCCGCGCCCGGCTCCGCGCACCGGACCTGGTCGCGATCGGCCACGGCCTGCGCATGAGCCGGGATGTCGAGGCCACGTGGACGGACTATCTGCGCGCCGTCCAGTCGCTGAACCCCTCGGGGGTGTTCTCCCACGCCACGGCCGCGCGGATCTGGGGGATGTGGATCCCGGGCCGGCTGCTCGAGGATCCGCGGGTCCATCTCGCGAAGGAGCGCGGCCACGGAGGACGGACGAGTCGGTCGGGCCTGGTCATGCACCAGCTCCAGCCGGACGCACCCGTGATCGAGTACCGGGGTCTGCGTCTGACCGCCCCCGCCTGGACTTGGGTGGACCTCGCCCATCACCTCTCTGTCGAGGACCTCGTGGTCGCTGGGGACAGCCTGCTGCCGTCACCGCACGGGGCGGAGGCGCGCCGTCTCGGTCACCTGCCTCCCCGGGCCACCACGGTGGAGCAGATGCGGCGTCTCGCGCACGCACGGAAGAACGTCCGCGGCATCGTGCGGGCCCGCGCCGTGCTGGACCTGTTGCGCACGGGCGCGGATTCTCCGCCGGAGTCGCGGCTACGGCATCGGCTCCACGAGGCGGGATTCCCCGAGCCTCAGGTGAATCCCCCGATCCGCTTGAGCTCCGGGGAGACGGTCCGCGTGGACCTGGCCTGGGAGGAACTGCGGCTGTGCCTCGAGTTCGACGGCGACCAGCACCGTACGGATCGGGCTCAGTGGCAGCGGGACCGGGCGCGCAGGCGTGGCCTCGAAGCCGACGACTGGGCCGTCACCTGGGTCGCGGGCGAGGTCTTCACACGCGGCGGCTGGCCCCGCTTCGTCGGGGATCTGTCCCGTCTCATGCGTCGCCAGGCCACCCGTCGCGGCGCGGTGCTGCCGCCGGGACTACCGGGGGAGTGAGGCGGCGGCGCGCGCCGGCGTCGTGGTCTGCCTTCACGGGACGATGAGCCCTGCGATATGGCCCCTATAACGCCCCGGAAAGGGCCATATCGCAAGGCTCGTCGCAAGAACCGCCCCGCCTCACCGCTTCCGGTACAGCCCCTTCTTCTGGAAGACCGGGTCGCTCGTCACGAGCATGCCCAGGGACCGGAAGATGCCCTCGTCCACGGAGCCGAGGATCGTCGTCGTGTGGACGTCGCACTTCTCCAGGTTGGCCAGCTGGTCGACGGCGGCCCGCGCGTTCTCGTCGGTCGCGGCGGACACGGACAGGGCGATCAGCACCTCATCCGTGTGAAGGCGCGGGTTGGACGAGCCCAGGTGGACGGTCTTGAGGGTCTGGATCGGCTCGATGGCGGCGGGGGAGAGCAGGTGCACGTCGTCGGACAGGCCGGCTAGCACCTTCAGCGCGTTCAGCAGCATGGCCGCCGAGCAGCCCAGCAGCTCCGAGGTCTTGCCGGTCACCAGGGTGCCGTCCGCCAGCTGCACGGCCGCGCCGGGCTCACCGGTGCGCTCGGCCACCAACTGCGCGGCACCCACCACCGGACGGTCCTCCGAGCTCAGGCCCAGCTTGGACATCACCAGGGCCACGCGCTCGGACTCGGTGTCGTCCGCGCCCTCCAGGGCCTCGTTGACTTGAGCCTTGTAGTAGCGCCGGATGATCTCCTGTTTCGCGGCCGCCTGGCACACCTCGTCGTCCACGATCGCCGCGCCGGCCATGTTCACGCCCATGTCCGTGGGGGACTTGTACGGGGTGGTGCCCGTGACCTTCTCCAGCAGCGCGGACAGCAGCGGGAACACCTCGACGTCGCGGTTGTAGCTCGTCACCCGCTCGCCGTACTCGGCCAGGTGGAACGGGTCGATCAGGTTGATGTCGTCCAGGTCCACGGTGGCGGCCTCGTAGGCGGCGTTCACCGGGTGCTCGAGCGGCAGGTTCCAGATGGGGAACGTCTCGAACTTCGCGTAGCCGGCCGGGATGCCCCGCTGCCGATCGTTGTACACCTGGCTCAGGCACGTCGCCAGCTTGCCGGAGCCCGGGCCGGGGGCCGTCACGACGACGAGGTCCCGCGTGGTCTCGGACCACTCGTTGGCACCGAAGCCCTGCTCCGAGACGATCGTGGACATGGCGTGCGGGTAGCCGGGGATCACGCGGTGGCGGGCCACCTTCAGGCCGAGCCGCTCGAGCTTCTCAAGGAACGCCAGCGCACGGTGGTTGGCGTCCTCCAGCTGCGTCACCACCACGTGCTCCACCAGGAACCCGCGCTCCCGGAACACGTCCACGAGGCGCAGGACGTCGTCCTCGTACGTGATGCCCAGGTCCGCGCGGACCTTGTTCCGCTCGAGGTCCTTGGCGTTGAAGCACACCAGGATCTCGGTCTCGTCCTTGATGCGGTCGAGCATCGCGATCTTGTTGTCCGGGGTGAAGCCGGGCAGGACGCGGGAGGCGTGCAGGTCGTCGAACAGCTTGCCGCCCATCTCCAGGTACAGCTTCCCGCCGATCTGGCGGCGGCGTTCCTGGATGTGCTGGGACTGGAGCTCGATGTATTTCGCGCGGTCGAAGCCGATCGGGTGGGTGGCCGCGGCGGCGGCGGTGGCCATGGTGGGGACGCTGTCAGCGGTGCCGGTCATGGACCTCCAGCATAGCCCGTCTCATCGGCCGAGCCGGTGTCCGCCACCCAGTCCGTCTCCGGGTCGTCGTAGGAGCGGGTGCGGCCGGTGCGCAGGTCCGTGACGTCCATGACGCCCGTCTCCGGGTGGTACCGGACCGACTGGTGGGAGGCCTGGTCCACCACCGTGATGGCCTGTGTGTCCGGGTCGAAGTCCGCCACGCGCACCCGGCCCTCGTCCTCCTCGGCGGGGCCGAACACCGGAAGCGGCATGCGCTCCCGCGCGCGGGCCGCGCGTCGGACGGCCCGCGCGTGCGCCTGCTCCGCGAGCCGGCGCAGGCGGTCCAGCTGGTCCCTGTCCTGGCTGACGTCCGCGCCGGGCAGGCGCCACTGGTAGCGGTACGCCAGCATGCGCACCGTGAAGATGAGCAGCGCGATCAGGAAGCCCGTGAACGCGTTCAGGGCGCCGCGCTGCGCCACGAGCTCCGCCACGGCCGCTCCCACCACGGCGGGCATCACGTACACGCCGCGGGGGTCGAAGATGGACGGCACCTCGTTGGCCACGATGTCCCGCAGCACGCCGCCGCCGAGGGCGCCCACGGTGGCCACCACCACCACGGACACCGGGTGCACGCCCATCGCGTGGGCGATCATCACACCGGAGACCGTGAACAGGGCCAGGCCCGCCGCGTCGAACAGCGTGATCGTCAGGTTCAGGCGGTTCGGGTGGATCGCCTTGACGTACACCAGCAGGGACACCAGCACGGGCGGGGCCAGGTAGATCGGGTCCTGCAGCGACGCCGGCAGGCCCCGGTCCAGGACGATGTCCCGGGTGATGCCGCCGCCCAGGCCCGCCAGCAGGGCCAGCGCCACGGAGCCCACCAGGTCGAAGTCTTTGCGTGCGGCCAGCAGGGCGCCGGAGACCGCGAAGAAGAACACCCCCACCAGGTCCAGGGCGGTCAGCAGCCAGGGGACGTCGGCCAGCTCGGCGAACAGCTGCGGCAGGGCCACGGCGGCTCCTTTCCAGGGGGAGGGGTCAGCGGCGGGAGGCGGCGTCGTCGCCCTCGACGGCGCGGTCCATGCCATTCTCCTCGACCTGCGGGGTGGGAGTGGTGGGCTCCTGGCCGCTCTCGCGCGGCGGGTCGTCGGGGCTGCCCTGGTCCCGGACGTCCGGCACGGGCGGGGCGTCGTCCGGGTCCATGCGCTGGCGCTGGGTCTCCCCGGTGATCTCCGCGCCCGGGGCCATCCACTCCCGGCGCAGGGAGACCACGCGCAGCGCCAGGACCACGAGCATCACCGCGAGCATCGTGTAGATGCTCAGCAGCTCGGCCTGGCCCAGCGCGGAGGTGGCGGCGGCGCCGATCAGCGCCGGCACGGCGTACCAGCCGCGCCCGCCGAACACGGCCGGGGGCTCGCCCGCCACCACGTCTCGCAGCAGGCCGCCGCCCACCGCCGTCACGAGCCCGAGCACCGCGGCCGAGACGGGGGAGAGCCCCCCGAGCAGCGCGATCCGGGTGCCGACCACGCAGTACACGGCCAGTCCCACCGCGTCCACGAGCATCACCGCGTGCTTGCCGCGCTCGCCGTCGAGGACCTTGAAGAACACGGCCAGCGACGCCAGCACCGGCAGGATCAGGTACCACGGGTTGCGGAAGGCAGCCGGGACGTCCTGGTTGACGATCAGGTCGCGGATCACGCCGCCGCCGGTGCCCACCATGAGCGCCAGCAGCAGGGAGCCGACGATGTCGTACCCCTTCCGGACGGCCAGGATAGCGCCGGAGATCGCGAAGAAGAACACGCCCACCAGGTCCACCGCCGTGACGATCTGGGTCACGGCCTCGGCCACCTGGCCGGTCTCGTCGACGGCGGAGGGCAGGTCGCGCTGGAGCTCTTCCGGGCTCTTGGGGGACGTGGTCAGCAGCCAGACGGCGACGGAGCAGGTCAGCATGGGGTCACGGTAGCGGGGACGCTCCTGTGGTGTCCCCGCAGCCCGGGCCGGCGCCCGTCATGTCAGGGGAGGCGGGTAGGCGCTCCAGTCGTCGTCCGGAGCCGACGCCGGGCCCCTGTCGGTCAGAGAGCGGATGTAGGCGCCGAGGTAGGGAAGGGCGAAGCGGAGGTACCCGTGTCCGTCCGGTTGCACGTAGCCGCTGTCGATGAGTCGGTTCCGATACTGATTCACATACTGGCTGTAGGAGCCGAGGCGCGCGGTGATGTCGCCGATGCGGGATCGCTCCTCGTCGACAGCCATGGCGCGGAGGAACTCCTGATCCTTGGCGGAGAGGTCGTTGAAGACCTTTGACAGCACGCGGTCCATCACCGCCTGCAGCCCCCGGGCGCGGGCTGCCTCGGCGGCAGACAGGTCGATCCGGGGCTGGTTCGGCCGGTGTCGCCACGCGTAGTCGCCCAGCAGCTGGACGAGGTAGGGGTAGCCCTGGGCCGCGGCGATCAGCATCTCCAGGGCTTCTGCGGTGAACTCCCGGCCGCCGAGGCGTGCCGTCTCCGCGAGGACGTGGCGGGTCTCCTTCGGGGAAAGTCGGTGGAAGTCGGCGGTCCGGGAGCGGCGGAGAAAGGTCGTGTGCTCCTGCCGTACGAGTTCGTCGAGGTCGACCTTGATGCCGGCGAATGCCACGACGATGTCTGCTCCGCGGCTGATGGCATGGGAGATCTCCCGTGCGACGGCGCTGACCTCTCGCAGGCGCGTCTTGCCCGAGGAGACCTCGTCGATCGTGATGAGGATTCCGCGCACCCCGGCATGTTGGGCAACGGTCACCAGATCATTGCGCATGAGTGGACGAGAGGGACGCTCTGTGACCTCCCACGCGGCGGAGAAGTGCCAGAGCCCCAGTTCCTTGAGCTCACGTTTGGTCTGCCGGGGTAGGGAATTCACGACGTCTGGCAACGTGCTCTCCACCAGCCGGCGTTGGAGGCCCGCGCTGGCATCCTCGCTGATCACGAGCCAACCAGCATCTCGGGCGAGGTCTTCGATCCGCTGCAGCATGGAGGTCTTTCCGGCGCCCCTCAGCCCGGACAGGAGGACGGACTGGTTCTCGCCGAAGTCATGGTCTTGGAAAACTCTGCCCATGTCGCGGAGCAGGTCTTCGTGGCCGCCGAACACGAGGGGACGCCGCCCGTACCCCGGCGTGAAGGGGCTGTTCGGCTGGTCTGGGCAGGGCACGGGATCGCGCATGCTCACATCGTATTTGTTTTTTTTGTTCGGCAGACCCGTCAGCGCCCGCCGAACTCGGCGGCCAGGCGCGCCGCGAGGCCCGTGTACCCGGCCGGGGTCAGCTCCAGCAGGCGCGCCTGGGCGCCCTCGGACAGGCCCAGGCCCTGCACGAACTCGCGCATGCGGGCGGCGTCCACGCGGTGGCCGCGGGTCAGCTCCTTGAGGCGCTCGTAGGGGTTGTCCATGCCCGGCACGCCGGCGATCGCTTCGGCGCGCATGACGGTCTGGATCGCCTCGCCGAGGACCTCCCAGTTCGTGTCGAGGTCCTCGGCCAGCACGGGCTCGGCCACCTGGAGCTGGCCCATGCCCTTGGTGACGTTGGTCAGGGCGAGCACCGAGTGGCCGAGGGCCACGCCGATGTTGCGCTGCGACGTCGAGTCCGTGAGGTCGCGCTGCCAGCGGGACTCCACGAGGGTGGCGCCCAGCGAGTCGAGCAGGGCGCAGGAGAGCTCGAGGTTGGCCTCCGCGTTCTCGAAGCGGATCGGGTTCACCTTGTGCGGCATGGTGGAGGAGCCGGTCGCGCCGGCCACGGGGATCTGCGCGAAGTAGCCGATGGAGATGTAGCTCCACACGTCCACGCAGAAGCCGTGGAGGATCCGGTTGAAGCGCGCGACGTCGGCGTACAGCTCCGCCTGCCAGTCGTGGGACTCGATCTGGGTGGTCAGCGGGTTCCAGGTGAGGCCGAGGTGCTCCACGAAGGACCGGGACAGGGCCGGCCAGTCCGCGTCCGGGGCGGCGGCGAGGTGGGCGGCGTAGGTGCCGGTGGCGCCGTTGATCTTGCCCAGGTACTCCTGGCCGGCGATGCGCCGGGTCTGACGGGTCAGACGGTGCACGAACACGGCCATCTCCTTGCCCAGCGTGGTGGGCGTGGCCGGCTGGCCGTGCGTGCGGGAGAGCATGGGGGTCTCGGCGGCCTCGGCGGCCATCGCGGAGACGGTGGCCACGGCGGCGCGGGCGGCCGGCAGCCAGACCTGCTCGACGGCGTCGCGCACGCCCACCGCGTAGGCGAGGTTGTTGATGTCCTCGGAGGTGCACGCGAAGTGCACGAGCGGCTTCAGCCGGCCCAGGCCCAGCCCCTCGAGGCGGTCGGCGATGAAGTACTCGACGGCCTTCACGTCGTGCACCGTGACCTTCTCGGTGGCCGCCAGCTCGGCCACGGACTCCGCGTCGAAGTCCGTGACGATCGCCCGCAGGCCCGCCTGCTGCTCGGCCGTGAGCGGCTCGAGACCCGGCAGCACACGGTGCTCGGCCAGGTGGATGAACCACTCGACCTCCACGTGGATGCGGTTGCGGTTCAACGCCGCCTCGGACAGGTGCTCCACGAGCGGCTCCACCGCCGCACGGTAGCGGCCGTCCAGGGGGCCGAGGGCGATGCCGGCCTCGGCGAGGGAACGGCGGTGGGCGGTGGACGCGGGCGCGGGCTGCGAGGTCATGGCCCCCATTCTGGCAGGCGCCGCGGACGCCCGACGAAGGCGACGACCGGGTCCGTCCTCGACCGCGACGGGGTGGCGAGTGCAACATCGAGTGCAACATGCGGACGCGCCCGGTGGCCCGGGGCGCGGCGGACCTACCGTGGCTGACGTCGCCGTCGCCCGGCGTCGGCGTGCCGAGAGGGATGAGGAGACCGAGATGACGGAACTGACCGGGCAGGCCAGCGAGGCCGGGACGATCGACCGGCTGATGGCCGGGTGGGTCGCCGACGTCGAGACCCCGGACGCCTGCGCCGCCCACCTCCTCTGCGACCAATGGCCGGCCGACGCCGTGGCGTTCCGGTTCGTGGCGGAGGACATGTCCGCCGTCGACCTCACCTTCGGCGAGCTGGCCGACCGCTCCCGCCGCCTCGCCACCGGCCTCGCCGCCCGCGGCGTCACGCGCGGCGACCGGGTCCCCGTGATGATGTCCAAACGGGAGGAGCTCGTCGTCACGCTGCTGGCCCTGTGGCGGCTCGGCGCCGTGCACGTGCCGCTGTTCACCGCGTTCGCCGCGGGTGCCGCGCGGATGCGCATCGAGGGCGCGGCGGCGCGGCTCGTCGTCGCCGAGCCCCGCCAGGCCGAGAAGCTCACGGACATCCCGGGCATCGAGATCATCCGCACCGGCCCGGAGTGGGACGCGCTCGCGGACTCCGCGCCGCTGGCCGAGGACGTCGCCGTCGGCGGGGACGGGCCGATCGCCCTGCTGTTCACCTCCGGCACCACCGGCCGCCCCAAGGGGGTGCCCGTGCCGCTGCGCGCGGCCGCCGCGTTCGCCGTCTACCTCACGTGCGCGGTGGACCTGCGCCCCGAGGACCTGTTCTGGAACGCGGCCGACCACGGGTGGGCGTACGGGCTGTACTACGGGATCGTCGGCACGCTGGTGCTCGGGGCGACCTCGGTCCAGTACCGCGGCGCCTTCTCCCCGGCGACCATGGTCGAGGTGATCCGCTCGCAGGGCGTCACGAACCTCGCCGGCGCCCCCACGATGTTCCGCGCGCTGGCCAAGGCCGGGGAGGTCACCGAGGACGCCCCGCTGCGGCTGCGGCGCGTGTCCACGGCGGGGGAGCCGCTGCCGCCGTCCGTGCTCGAGTGGGGCCGGGCGGCCCTCGGCACGGAGATCCGCGACCACTACGGCCAGACCGAGCTGGGCATGGTCATCTGCACCCTTGCGCACCCCGAGCTGGCCGCGCCGCCCCGCCCGGGTTCGATGGGTGTGCCCCTGCCGGGGATCGCCGCCCAGATCCGGGACGGGCAGATCGCGATCGACGCGGCGTCGCCCCTGTTCTGGTTCCCCGGCTACCTCGGGGAGCCGGAGAAGACCGCGGAGCGTTTCACCCCGGACGGCCGCTGGTACCTGACCGGGGACACCGCCCGGCAGGACGACGACGGCTGGTTCTTCTTCTCCTCCCGGGACGACGACGTGATCCTCGCCGCCGGGTACCGGATCGGCCCGTTCGACGTGGAGTCCGTGCTCATCGACCACCCGCGGGTGCAGGAGGTCGCCGTCGTCGGCCTGCCGGACCCGGAGGGGGTGCGGGGCGAGGAGGTCGTGGCGTTCGTGGTGCCCGCCGGGGCCGTCGCGGACCCGGACGCCCTGGCGGCCGAGCTGCAGGCGAAGGTCCGCGACGAGTACTCCAAGCACGCCTACCCGCGCCGGGTGCACTTCGTGGACCGGCTGCCCAAGACCCCCTCCGGCAAGCTGCAGCGGTTCCTGCTGCGCCAGGGGACCACCGACTGAGTCAGCGGTGCACGAGCCGCAGGAACGCGCCGATCATCGGCAGGTCCTCGGGCCTGGTGGGCAGCGCGTCCGCGAGGGCGGGGGAGTGGACGAGGTAGGCGGCCCACTGCCCGCGCGAGATCGACACGTTGAGCCGGTTCCGGTTCAGGAGGAAGTCCAGCCCGCGCGGCACCTCCTGCGGTGAGGACGCGGCCATCGTCAGGATCGCGACGGCGGCCTCCCGGCCCTGGAACTTGTCCACGGTGCCGACGGTGGTGCCCTCGAGACCGGCGGCGTCGAGCGCCTCCCGGACCGTGGCGACCTGCGCG
The DNA here is from genome assembly GCF_035609305.1 of Micrococcus sp. HOU01. Classification (NCBI taxonomy): domain Bacteria; kingdom Bacillati; phylum Actinomycetota; class Actinomycetes; order Micrococcales; family Micrococcaceae; genus Micrococcus; species Micrococcus sp. HOU01. The sequence continues at coordinate 505,868 of NZ_CP141211.1, forward strand.
TTGTACGGGGCCACCACGATCACGTCGGACGGCTCGAGCGGTCTGCCGGGGTCGTCCGGGCCGGTGGACCAGGCGCGGCCGAGCAGTGTCCGGATGATCTCGACGACGGCCGCGGCCTCCTCCGGCGAGGAGACCGCGTTGCCCGTGTGGGAGACCGGCCACGGGTGCAGCCCGGGCTCCACGCCGTCGAGCCGGCGGGCGTCCGTGACCTCCTCCCGCGCGCCGAGCTCGCCGGCGTAGGAGAGCGTGGAGACGGCCTCCGTCAGCGCGGAGTGCATACGCCAGGAGGTGTCCAGGAAGAAGCCGCGGTCTGCGCGCAGCACCGGCTCGTCGGCGGCCAGCCAGCTCAGCGCGGCCTCGCCAATCGGCTGGGGGTGGGTCCCCTTGGTGACCTGCGGCAGCTGCTGGGGGTCGCCGAGCAGGAGCACAGTGCGGGCCATGGCCGCCGCGGCGAGGGTGTGCGCCAGGGAGAATTGCCCGGCCTCGTCGATCACCAGGAGGTCGAACTCCTGCACGTCCTCGTGCGCGAAGGTCCAGGCGGTGCCGCCGACGACGTGGCCGGGGAGGCCGATGTACGGCTTGGCGTCCGACACCGTGGCCCAGGGGCGCTCGGGCGCGTCCTTGCCGCGCTTCTCCGCCTTGAGCACCTGTTTCTTCGGCACCCCGATGGACACGAGCTTGCCCAGGAAGTTCTCCACCACGGCGTGGGACTGGGCCGTGACGCCCACGCTCCACCCGCGTTCGAGCAGGGCCTTCACGGCGTGGCTCCCCACGTGGGTCTTGCCCGTCCCGGGAGGGCCCTGGACGGCGACGTAGGAGCCCCGCGCGGACTCGAGCGCCTCCACGAGCGCCTCCCAGCCCTGGCGGGCGGGAGCGGGCGCGGAGTCGCCCTCGCGCAGCTCGGTGGAGATGGCCGCCAGGGGCGGCCGGCGGTCGCCGGGGGGCGGCGCGCCAGGATGTCGAAGGCGGCCGTGGACGGGGCGGCGGCGTCGCCTCCCGATCCCGGCAGACCGCCGGCCTGCACCGCGGTCCGGGCGCGCTCGCGCAGGCGCTCCTTGAGCTTGTCCGTGTTCACCACCGTGTGGGCGAACGCCGCCATGGGCAGCTCCGAATGCTGCTCCACGTCCTGCGTGGGGATCTTCTCCCGCAGCAGCACCACGGAGCTGCCGTCCGGGCGGTCCTCGACGTCCTCCACGACGGCCTTGGCACCGACCCAGCGCACCGCGTTGGGTTGGAGGAGGTCGCGGCGGTCCGCCGGGACGTCCTCGTACACCGTGATGGCCTCGGCTCCGGGCTGCAGCGAGCTCCCCGGCTCCAGGGTGCCGGTCATCCGCAGCACCCGCTGGAAGGTCCGAGCGCCCTTGGGTCGGTGCCAGTCCTCGGCCACGTCCACGCGGTCCGCCACGACGTTGGCGCGGGCGTCCTGCCACTCATCCGGCGGGGAGATGCCGCGGTCGAAGAAGGCCCACCACGCGGGTTTGTCCTCGCGCTGGTAGAAGCCCAGCCCGGCGGCGAGCAGGGCCACGCCGCGCTGCTCGTCGTCCAGGACGGCGTCCGCGTCGTCCGCGGTGGGCAGGAGGCCCAGGAGGTCCGCCTCCAGGCGCGCGTCCTCGCCCTCCAAGGCGGGGGCGGGCTCGACGAGGTGCTCATCGTCGTCGGGCCGGGGTGCCGTGGCGCCGTGCTCGGCGGTGCGCCCCACCTGCTCCAGCAGCCAGTCCCGCAGCCGCGCCGTGGAGACGCAGTCGTACCGGTTGTAGTCCTCGATGTCGGCGCGGATCGCCCGCGCGACCTCGGTGTCTCCGGCCTCCAGCGCGGCGACGTACCGGTGGTACTCGGTGACGCTGTCCGCCGCCGTCGTGACGCCGTCCTCCGCCCGGTGCTCCACCCCCATGTAGAGGGGCTCCAGCTTCTTGATGGAGTAGCTCGGCACACCGGCCCGCAGGGCGGCGCGGACCGTGGAGTAGAGGTCCACGAACAGCCCCGCGCGCAGCCAGTCGTCCAGCTCGCGCTCGCCCACGCCGTGGCGCACGGTCAGGCGCTTCAGCGCGGTGACCTCGTACGCGGCGTAGTGGTAGATCCGCATCCCCGGGTGGGCCGCGCGCCGCGCCTCCACGAACGCCACGAACCGCTCGAGCGCCGCCCGCTCGGCGGCACGGGTGTCCGCCCACAGGCCCGTGAACCGGAAGTCGGCCGAGGCGGTGCGCGCGGTGTCCCCGCCCGGCGCCTCGACCCAGCCCCACAGATACTCGAGGCCCTCCATGCTCCCGTCCGCGGAGACCCACAGCGGGTCCCCCTCGAAGTCGAAGAAGACGTCTCCGGCGTCCGGCACGGGCAGCCCCGCCACGGCCCGCGGGTCCACGATCCGATGCGGCGGCAGCCCGTCCGCCCCGGCCGGCTCCAGCTGGATCGCCGCCTGTTCCCGCAGTGCCTCCCACGTGCGGCGGGCCATGCCCTCCGGCGGTGCGACGGACGCCGCGAGCTGCTCGATGGTCATGATGCCGGCCTCGCGCAGCCGGGTGCGCTGCAATCGCGTGGCCCCCGCCGTGAGCAGCACGTCCCGGTGCTCGGCGACGGCCTCCTCGCACGCCTCGCATGCGCCGCAGACGCTCAGGCGGTCGTCACCCCAGCGGGCGGGCTCCCCGGCGGCCACATGATCCTGCAGCAGCGCCTCCAGCCGGGCGCGCTGGTGCCGGTACACCGGGATCACCTCGTCCAGGTCCGCGACGTGCCGGGAACCGTCCCCGAGCCACAGGCTGCCCTGCCGCGCCCGCGGCACGCCCATGCCGTCCAGCAGGTCCGCGTACGCGGCGATCTGCAGCAGCGCCGGCACCCGCGCATGCCGGGCCAGCTTCGTGTCCACCACCTCGTACGCGCCCTCGGGGTGCTCCTCGTCCGTGCGGAGCACGAGGAAGTCGGCCAGGCCGCCGAACGCGCCGTCGTGCAGCATCCCCTGGAACACGACGGCGGGACGCGCGGCCAACGCCGCCGCGGTGCGCTCCCGGGCGGCCCGCACACCCTCGGGCGTGTAGCGCTCCGGGCGGGCGAGCCGGACCACCTGGTCCGCGCCGTGCTCCGCCTCGAGTCGCGCGAGCACGCGGGACTCGTGCTCGTCCCCGAGGCGGGAGACCCGCTCGAGGAACGCGTCCGCCACGCCGATCCGCGGGGCGCGCCCGAGCGCGGGGTCCACCGTCCCCCGCAGCCACCCGTAGGTGCACGTCGCGGCGGCGGTGATGTCCGAGGGGCTGAGCATGAAGGAGGCGCGGTCCGGCGCGAAGGTCACCATGCCGTCACCCTAGACAGCAGCTGCGGACACGATGGGCAGGGCCCGCCCACAGGGTCCCGGCGCGCCTCGCCCCGGCGGCGGCAGGGCGGCGGCGCGCGTCACACACCGGGCCGGACTTGACGTGGGTCACATCCAGGGAGTTACCTAATGATCGTTCAGTAATTCTCTGCGCCGCCGCGCCGGCGCGCCCCTGCCGGCAGGGAGGCCCGCCCATGACCGAGACCGCCCACCACCCCATGCTCGCGGAGGACCGCGTGGCACGGTGGCTCGGCGTCACCCTGGAGGCCGCCGAGAAGGACCACGCGCGCATCCGGATGACGCTCACCGAGGACCAGCACAACGGCTTCGGCCTGGCCCACGGCGGCGCCGTCTTCGCGTTCGCGGACACGTGCTTCGCGCTGACCTGCAACAACCCCGCCTCGGACGGCTCCACCCTCACCGTGGCCTCCGGCGTGGACGTCAACTTCCTCGCGGCCACCCGCGCCGGGCAGACCCTCGTCGCGGAGGGCCGCCTGGTCGCCGCCGCCGGCCGCTCGGCCGTCTATGACATCACCGTCACCACCGACGACGGCACCCCGGTGGCCGCCTTCCGCGGCCGCTCCCGCACCATCCCCGCCCCCGGACGCTGACCGGCGGACGCACCCGCCGGTGCGCCGCCGTCGTCGACCGCCGCCCGACCCCGCATCCCCAGGAGAACGCCATGCTCGAGGCCTCGATCCCCAACCCGTACACGCCGGCACCCCTGCCCGCCCCCGCCGACCGCGGGGCCCCGGACCCCGAGGAGACGATGAGCCGGGACCAGATCGAGGCGCTCCAGTTCGAACGCCTCCGCTGGACCCTGCACCACGCCTACGAGAACGTGCCCGCGTATCGGGAGCACTTCGACGCGCACGGCGTCCACCCCTCGGACTTCACGGAGCTCGGGGACCTCGCCAAGTTCCCGTACACGGACAAGGAGTTCCTGCGGAAGAGCTACCCGTTCGGCGCCTTCGCCGCCACGGGCCCCGAGCTGCGTCGCATCCACGCCTCCTCCGGCACCACCGGCCAGCCCACCGTGGTCGGCTATACCGACGACAACCTGGCCACGTGGGCCACCCTCGTCGCCCGCTGCTTCCGCGCCGGCGGCATCCGCCCCGGTGACCGCGTGCACAACGCGTACGGCTACGGCCTGTTCACCGGCGGCCTCGGCGCCCACTACGGCGCCGAGCGCATCGGGGCGGCCGTGATCCCGATGTCCGGCGGGCAGACGGAGAAGCAGGTGCAGCTGATCACCGACTTCCAGCCGCGCGCCATCCTCTCCACGCCCACCTACCTGCTGACCATCGCGGACGGCTTCAAGAAGCTCGGCCTGGACCCCCGCGAGTCCTCCCTCGAGGTCGCGATCCTCGGCGCCGAGCCGTGGACCGAGGAGATGCGCCGCGAGATCGAGCAGACCTTCGACCTCGACGCCCTGGACATCTACGGCCTCTCCGAGGTCATGGGCCCGGGCGTGGCCGGCGAGTCCGCGGCCACCAAGGACGGCTCCCACATCTGGGAGGACCACTTCCGCCCCGAGATCATCGACCCGCTCACGGACGAGGTCCTCGAGACCGGCCGCCACGGCGAGCTCGTCTTCACCTCGCTCACCAAGCAGGCGCTGCCGATCATCCGGTACCGCACCCACGACCTCACCCGCCTGCTGCCGGGCACCACGCACCCGGGCCACCGCCGCATGGGCCGCATCACCGGCCGCTCGGACGACATGATCATCCTGCGCGGTGTGAACCTGTTCCCGTCGCAGATCGAGGAGCTGGCCCTCAAGGAGCCGGCCCTGTCGCCGCACTTCACCCTCGAGATCACCCGCCCGGACCGCATGGACCAGATGGCCGTGAACATCGAGCGCCGCGATCATGCGACCCTCGAGGAGGCCCAGGCCTGCGCCGCGCACCTGCGCATGGAGATCAAGACGAAGATCGGCTCCTCGTGCGTGATCAACGTGGTGGAGCCGGAGACCCTCGCCCGCTCCTCCGGCAAGCTCAAGCGCATCTACGACCTGCGCGACCAGGCCTGATCCCGTCCCCGCGGCCGAACCCGACGCCGGCGTGCCCGGTAGAGTGGACCGGTGCACCGTCGTCGTCGTCGGCGTCCGCCCGCCCCCGAAGGAGCCCCGTGCCCCAGAGCAGCCCCACCCCGCGCCGCGGCCGGCCCGGCTATGACCGGCAGACGCTGCTGGCCGAGTGCGTCGAGCTTTTCAACCGGCACGGCTACGAGGCGACGTCCATGGGCATGCTCGCCACCCACCTGGGCATCTCCAAGTCCGCGATCTACCACCACGTGGAGTCCAAGGAGGCGATCCTCGACCACGCGGTGACGGAGGCGCTCGACGCCCTCGAGGCGTGCCTGGACGATGTGGTGGCCAGCGGGGACGACGCCGGCGCGCAGGTCGAGGCGGCCATCCGCGGCACGCTCGGGGTGCTGGCGGAGAAGCAGCCCGAGGTGACCCTGCTGCTGCGCCTGCGCGGGAACTCGGCGGTCGAGGTGGCCGCCGTCGAACGCCGGCGCGAGATCACCCGGCGTCTGGGCGACCTGCTCGAGGCAGCCCAGGCCGCGGGGGCGGTGCGCTCCGACGTGAGCCCGCGCAACCTCGCCCGCCTGGCGCTCGGCATGATCAACTCGATCGTCGACTGGTACCGGCCGGATCGCGGCGCCCCCGGCCAGCAGGGACCGGGCCAGATGATCGACGCCGTCACGGGCGTGGTGCTCGGGGGTCTGCGGGGCTGAGGGGCCTCTGTCCTCAGCCCTCGCCGTCGAGCGCGGCGAGCACGTCGGCCACGATCGAGGCCGCGCGGTCCTCCGCGTCCGCGGGCACCCCGCCGTCCGCGTCGGCCTGGGCCACGGCCACGGTCCGGGCGCCGTCCTGCACGGCCGTCAGGTGGGAGTAGACGGACCCCCCGGGGGCCGGGAGCGCCGTGTACGCGGTGCCGCCCTCGTGCTCGGTCCGCGTCACGCTCTCCACGCCGAGCCCGGCCAGGTCCACCCCGGTGCAGGCCTGCGCCGCCGCCCGGGCGTCCTCCAGGGCGGCGCGGGCGGCCTCCTCCGTGGGGTACACGGTGACGCGCACGCCAAGCGGAGTGACCTCGGCGTCGGGGGACGCCGTGAAGGAGGGCGCCGGCGTCGAGGTGGGCCCGCCGCCGGTCGTGGCGGCCGTCTCCGGCTGGGCCGTGAGCCCCAGGTCCGCCGCCCCGGCCTCGGCGTCCCGCTCCAGGTCGGAGCGTGTGGCGTCCAGGCAGGCCTGCTGTTCCGCGCTGCGGGTGGAAGCCGGGCTCGCGCCGGCGTCGACCGTCTGCTCCAGGCCGGCGGCCCGCTGGCGCAGCTCCGTCTGCCGCTCCAGCGGCGAGGCGGCGCTCAGCCCCACCTCGGACCTCGGCCCCGCGGCCCGCTGCACGGCGGCCTGCACGGCCAGGGTCCGCTGCCCGTCCAGCGCGGGGGGCATCTCGAGGGACAGGCTGCCCGAGGCGGAGGCGCCGCCCGTGCTCGCCGTGGAGGCGCTGGCCGCGGGTGACGTGGGGGCCGTGGAGGCGCTGGCCGCGGGTGACGTGGACGCTGGCGAGGCCGCTGTCGTCGTGGACGACGCCGACGACGGGGCGGGGGAGGAGGGCTCTGCGCCGCCGCCCGCGCACCCGGCGAGGGCGAGTGCGCCCACGGCGAGGGCGCCGAGCAGGGGGAATCGGGGGGTCGTCATGGCCCGACTCTACGCGGGTTGTGACGGATGCCACAAGGAAGTGGCGGGGGCATGCGTCGGGGCCGCCCGATGCGTGGTGCGCACCGGACGGCCCCTGATCCGTCAGCGGAGGAGGTCAGCCGAGCGGGGTGTCCTTGTCGCCCAGGTTCCAGTCCTCCACCGGGCCGAGGTTCTCCCCGTCCGGCCCGTAGCGGTAGAACCCCTGGCCGTCGGCCACGCCGCTGTGGCCCTCGGCGATGCTCTTCTCTAGCAGCTCAGCGAAGCCGAGCTGCCAGTCGACGCCCGTGTTGCGGGAGACGTTGGCGGCCACGTGGAAGCCCACGATGTCATAGGTCTGGAACGGGCCGCGCTCGTTGCCGGTGGCCACGCGCCAGGTGCGGTCGATGTCCGCCGGGTTGCCCACGCCGTGCATGTACAGCTTGGAGCCGGCCTGCAGCCACGGGATGAGCAGGGAGTTGAGGAAGTAGCCCGGGATCTCCTTGCGCACGTGCACGGGGACCATGCCGGTCTCCTCGGCGAACTGCAGGGCTCCCGCGACGGCCTCCGGCGAGGTCGCGGCGGTACCCATGACCTCGGCGGTGTTCTGCGCCCAGATGCGGTTGGCGTAGTGCAGGGCCAGGAAGCGCTCCGGATGGCCGCTGGCGTCGGCGAAGTCCGAGGGCAGCAGGGAGGAGGTGTTCGTGGCGAACAGGGTCGTGGCGGGGGCGAGCTCGCCCACCTGGGCCCACACCTTGCGCTTGAGCTCCAGGTTCTCCGGGACGGCCTCGACCACGATGTCCGCATCCGCCAGGGCCTCGCCGAGGTCCGAGGTCGGCGTGATGCGGGCGATGGCCTCGTCGAAGCGCTGCGGGTCGTAGCCCTCCCCGAGGTCTGCCTCATAGCCCTGGCGGATCCACGCCCAGCGGCGCTCGATCCCCTCGAGGGCGGCGGGGACGGCGTCGTAGGCCATCACCTTCTTGCCGTGGTACGCCGCCTGCATGATGATCTGCGAACCCAGCACACCGGTGCCCAGCACGGTGACCTGCTCGAAACGGGTGAACTCGGACATGTGTGTCGACCTTCTTCTCTCGCGGTCCGAATGGGACGTACAGGTGAACGTCCCGGGCACGCTCCTTGTTCCCGGGGACGACGACGGGCCGCCCGGCGCGCAGCGGGCGCACGGGACGGCCCGTCGAAGCAGGGGGGCTCAGCCCTGGGAGGTCTCGGACGGGGCCATCGGCCAGGTCTTGGCCACGAGCGTCAGCACGTCGTACTGGGCGCAGAGCTCGTCCTTCTGGTTGTGGATCCGGCAGTCCCAGGCCACCTCGCCGTACTCGTCGCTCACGCGCGGGGTGATGCGCTTGGCCGTCAGGGTCACGCGGATGGCGTCGTCGTAGGTCACCGGCGTGATGAAGCGCAGGTTCTCCAGGCCGTAGTTGGCCAGCACCGGGCCCGGATCCGGGGCCACGAACAGCCCTGCGGCCCACGAGACCAGCAGGTAGCCGTGGGCGACGCGACGCGGGAAGAACGGGTTGGCCATGGCGGCCTCTTCGTCCGTGTGCGCGTAGAACTTGTCCCCGGTCTCCTCCGCGAAGTCCGTGATGTCCTCGAGGGTCACGGTGCGCAGGCCGGAGGCGAACTGGTCGCCCACCGTCAGCTCGGCCAGGGACTTGTAGAACGGGTGCACGGCCGTGCCGGCCTCCACGTCCTCGCGGGTCACCGTGTGGGCCGCGGCGCCCGGATGCCACACGCCGGTGATGGCGGTGAGCATGTCAGGGGAGCCCTGGATCGCCGTGCGCTGCATGTAGTGCTTGACGGCGCGGACACCACCGAGCTCCTCGCCGCCGCCGGCGCGGCCGGGGCCGCCGTGGATCAGCACCGGCACGGGGGCGCCGTGACCGGTGGTGGTCGTGGCGGTCTGGCGGTTCAGGACGTGCACGCGGCCGTGGTGGGCGCCGATCCCGGCGGCGAACGCGCGGGCGATCTCACCGTCGTTCGTGGCGACCGTGGCCACGAGCGATCCCGAGCCCAGGGCGGCCAGGGCCACGGCGTCGGCCACGTCCGTGTAGCCGATCACCGAGGTGACCGGACCGAACGCCTCGACGCTGTGCACCTCGGGGGTGCGTGCGTCCTCGAAGGTGAGCACCGTGGGGGCGAAGAACGCGCCGGACTCGGCGTCGGCGTCGCCGGTCGAGCCCTCGGGGCCGCCGAGGCGGACCTGACCGCCGGCGTCGACCAGGCGCTGCACCGCGCCGCGGACCTCGCTCTGCTGCTCCTTCGAGGCCAGGGCGCCCATGGTGGTGCCCTCGACGCGCGGGTCGCCCAGGACAACCTTCGCGGCCAGGCGCTCGGTGAGGGCGGCGGTCACGGCCTCGACGCGGTCCTGCGGGACGATCACCCGGCGGATGGCCGTGCACTTCTGGCCGGCCTTGACCGTCATCTCCTGGAAGACGGCCTTCACGAACGCCTCGAACTCGGGGGACTCCGGGTCCGCGTCCGGGCCGAGGATGGCGGCGTTGAGGGAGTCGGTCTCCGCGGTGAAGCGGACGCCGCCCTCCTGCACGTTCGGGTGCTTCTTCAGCGTGGCCGCGGTGGCGGCGGAGCCGGTGAACGCGACGTGGTCGCGGTAGTCCAGGTGGTCCAGCAGGTCGCGGGCGGAACCGGAGATCAGCTGGATCGAGCCCTCGGGCAGCACGCCGGACTCGAGCATCAGCTCGACGCACTTCTGCGTGACGTAGCCGGTGGGGGTGGCCGGCTTGACCACGGTCGGCACGCCGGCGACGAAGGCCGGGGCGAACTTCTCCAGCATGCCCCACACGGGGAAGTTGAACGCGTTGATCTGCACGGCCACGCCCGGGATGCGCTGGTAGATGTGCTCGCCGATGAAGGAGCCGTCGCGGGAGAGGGGCTCCACGTCGCCGTCGATGATCACGGTGGAGTTCGGCAGCTCGCGGCGGCCCTTGCCGGAGAACGTGAAGAGGGTGCCGATGCCGCCGTCGACGTCGAAGGCGTGGTCGCGCTGCGTGGCGCCGGTGGCGAAGGAGACGTCGTAGAGCTCCTGGACGCGGGAGTTCAGAAAGAGCGCGAGCTCCTTGAGCTTGAGGGCGCGCTCGTGGATGGTCAGCTCGCCCAGGGCCTGCTGGCCGACGGTGCGGGCGTGCTCGATGGCGGCGGCCGTGTCGAGGCCGTCGGTGGAGACGCCGGTCAGGCGCGCGCCGGTGTTCGCGTCCGTCACGTCGGTGACCTTGGACGGGTGCGACGGCGTCCACCAGCTGCCGGCGACGTAGCTGGGGAGGATCTCCGGGAGGGAGGGGGCGGTGACGGTCACGGGGTCTCCTGGTGTCGGGGGCGCGGACGAGTCCCGACCGATCGGTCGGTTATTGCTCCTCACCCTAGCCGAGACGTGGATCACGCGGGAGGGGGAGCCGGGCGGGTGACGTCGTCGTGGAGAGGGCCTGGCGGCGCAAGCCGTGGCGCCGAGGCCCGCAGACGCGCCGCTACCGCCAGGACGTAGCGGCGTGTCTGCGGGCCTCGGCGGGGCGTCGTCCACAGATCCCGGCGGACGACGACGGCGGCCCGCCCGGATCGGGCACGCTCGGCGCATGCCCCGCTCGCCCGCGCCCCTGCCCCCGATGCGCTGCGGACTGGACGGCCGCCTCCGCGCTCCGACCGTGTTCTCGACCCCGGCCGCGCGCGAGGCGGGGGTGCGCGCGGCCCGGCTGCGGCGCGGGGACGTGGTCTCCTTCGGCTGGGGGCTCTGGGGCCTGCGCGGCGTCGAACCGGACCCCATGGACCATCTGCGGGCGCTGCAGGATCTGCACCCCGAGGGCGTGTTCAGCCACGTCACGGCCGCCCGGGTGCTCGGCCTGTGGCTGACCGGGCCGCTCGCCGCCGACCGGTCCGTGCACACCGCGACCCCGCGCGGCCACGGCACCGCGTCGAGCCGGGCCGGGATCCGCTCACACCGCCTCCGCGCCGACGCACCGGTGCGGATCGTGGACGGGGTGCGCGTGACCGCGCCGGGGTGGACCTTCGTGGACCTCGCCGCGCACGCCGGGCCGCTCGACCATCTCGTCGCGCTCGGGGACAGCATGGTTCGGACCGCCCCGACGGAGGCCCGACGCCGTCGGCTGCCTCCCGGGGTGACGGACGTGGCCGAGCTGCGCGCCGCCGTCGAGGAACGCGGACGGGTGCGCGGGATCCGCGCGGCCCGGGAGGCGCTGGAGCTCGTCCGCCCCGGGGCCGACTCGCCGCAGGAGAGCCGACTGCGGGCGCGGCTCGTCCTGGACGGCGTCCCCGAGCCCGCAGTGAACCCGTGCATCCGGCTCGCCACGGGACAGCTGCTGCGCGTGGATCTGGTGTGGGCGGAGTCCAAGGTGGCGGTCGAGTACGACGGCGATCAGCACCGCACGGATCGCCGGCAGTGGCGTGAGGACCGCGAGCGGGACGCGGCCCTGCGCGCGGAGGGGTGGGAGGTGATCCGGGTGACCGCCGACGTGTTCCGGCCGGGGCACTGGGAGCTGTTCGTGCGGCAGCTGCGGGGCCTGGTGGCCGCGCGGACGCCGCCGGGCCGAGTGCCGCCGTCGTGGATCTGACCCGCCCAGGCCCGCAGACGCGCCGCTACGGCCAGGACGTAGCGGCGTGTCTGCGGGCCTCGGCGAGAGGGGCGGGAGCCTCGGGCCGGCGTCGACCCCCTGCCCCTCGTCCCCGGACCGGCGTAGAATCGAGCACCGGTCCCCTCGGACCCGCCCCACCCCCCCCCTCATCCGGAGAGTCCTGCCGCATGCTGCGCACCATGTTCCACGCCAAGATCCACCGGGCCACCGTGACCCAGGCGGACCTGCACTACGTGGGCTCCGTGACCGTGGACCAGGACCTGCTGGACGCCGCGGACATCCTCCCCGGCGAGCTCGTGTCCATCGTGGACGTCACCAACGGCGCACGACTGGAGACCTACACCATCGCGGGCGAGCGGGGCTCCGGCGTGCTCGGCATCAACGGCGCCGCCGCCCACCTGGTGCATCCGGGGGACATCGTCATCCTCATCGCCTACGGGCAGATGGACGACGACGAGGCTCGCAACTTCCAGCCCAAGGTCGTCCACGTGGACGCGGACAACAGGATCGTCGAGCTCGGCGTCGACCCCGCCGACGGCCTCCTCGACGGCCTCTCCCGCCCGCCGCTGTCCCGCGAATGGAACGAGGCCCAGGCCGAGCTCTGAGCCGGCCGGGGCGCCGGGCCGTCATGGACGAGTTGTTCGAGCGGGATCAGCGGTCGGCACGGCCTTCGCCCCGAGCGCCCGACGCGCGGAGCGCATCGCGGCCGCGTGGCTGAGGCCCATCGCGGTGCGGGCGCCCGGCACGCGGGCCACGGCGCGCATCCACGGCGAGGTCAGCATCACCTCCTGCTCCCACGTCACGACGCAGTGCGGCGCGTGTCCGGCCGGGGCGCCGTCGTCGTGCACGGTGACCCGCACGGTGCCCGTCAGATCCCCGCTCAGGTGCGCGACCAGAAGGCCGCGGGCGCGGTCGTCGATGAGACGCTCCATCGTCAGACGCACCGGCACGAACCCGCGCAGCCGGACGGCGGCGCGGTCGGGGCCCAGGCGACGGACGCGCGGGACGGCCGGCCACCAGCGTGGGTCAGCCGGCCGGGTCGGCGAGCAGGGCCAGCACGGACCGGGCGTCCGCGGGGACGGCCCAGCGGTGGGTGAAGCGGAAGGGGCGGTCGGCCGACATCAGGCCCGGCCGAAGGTCTCGGGGTCCACGGGGCGCCGGGTGCGGGGGAGCTTCGCGACGATCAGCAGGTACGACTCCGTGACGAGGTCCCGGACGAGCTGCTCGTCGAGGTCCGGGTGCGCGGCCAGGCTGAGCCAGTGCCGCTTGTCCATGTGATAGCCGGGCGTGATCGCCGCGGGCAGGGCCGCGCGCAGCTGGGCGCCGTCCTCCGGGCGGGCCTTGACGTTCACGAGGCGGCGCCCGTCGTGGTCGATGAACACCGCGAACAGCTTCCCCTGCACCTTCATGACCTCGGTGTCCGGGCCGAAGGGGTGCGACGCGGCGCTGCCCGGCAGCTCGAGGGCGCGGTCGCGGGCGACGCGCAGCAGCGTGGGCTCGTCCATGCCAGTCACGTTAGCCGCGCCGGCCCCGCACTTTCGAACGTGATATCGGGGGAATGGGCGCTTTCGAACGGGAGATAGGCCCTATCTCACGTTCGAAAGCGCTCGCCCCGGGGGCTCAGCGGTAGTCGAAGAAGCCCTTGCCGGACTTCCGGCCGAGCTCGCCGCGGGCCACCATGTCCCGCATGAGCTGCGGCGGGGCGAAACGCTCACCCAGCTGGGACTCGAGGTACTCCGCGATGCCCAGGCGCACGTCCAGACCCACGATGTCGGTCAGCGCCAGCGGACCGACCGGGAACTTGTATCCCAGCACCATGGCGGCGTCGATGTCCTCGGGGGAGGCCACACCCTCCTCGACCATGCGGATGGCCTCGAGCGCGATCGCCACGCCCAGGCGCGACGAGGCGAAGCCCGGGGCGTCCTTGACGACGACGGGGGTCTTGCCGAGCCCGCGGACCCACTCGGTGGACAGGGCCTGGAGCTCCGCACCGGTCTGCTCGCCGATCACGACCTCCACGAGCTTCGAGGCGGGCACCGGGTTGAAGTAGTGCAGGCCGCAGAAGCGCTCGGGGCGCTGCAGGTGGGTGGCGATCTCGCCGATGGACAGGGAGGAGGTGTTGCTGGCCAGCCAGGCGTCCTCGCGCAGGTGGGCCTCGACGTCGGTGAGCGCGTCGATCTTCACTTGCATGTCCTCGAACACGGCCTCGACCACGAGGTCGCAGCGGGCGAAGTCGGCACGGTCCACGGAGACGGTCAGGCGCTGCGCCCATTCGTCCAGGTCGCCGTCGATCTTGCCGCGCTCGAGGGAGGCGGCCAAGTCGGCCTCGATGCGTTCCTTGGCCGCCTCGGCCGACTGCGGGTCGCGCTCGACGACGACCACCTCGGACGATCCGGAGACGAGGAACGCGTGGGCGATGCCGCCGCCCATCCGGCCGCCGCCGAGGACGCCGACGACGGCGGGCACGGAGGACGGAACGGTATCAGGGGTGTGCTGCTGGTCGGTCATGTCGGTCCTCACTTCTTCTTGCGGTCCAGGAACGCCTGCATGCGCTCGAACTTGGCGTCGGACTCGAACAGGATGGCCTGCGCGATCTCGTCCACGTGGGGGTGGGCCCCGCGAGGGAGGTGGAAGACGCGCTTGGACAGCCGCACCGCCAGCGGGTCCTGCTGCGCGATGCGGTCGGCGAGGGCGTCGGCGGCGTCGAGGAGGGCGTCCGGCTCGTGCAGCTCGGTGACGAGCTTGAGCTCGAGGGCCTCCTGCGCGTCCAGGATCCGTCCGGCGAGCAGCAGCTCGAGGGCCACGGGCTCGCCCACGAGCTCCTTGAGCCGCCACTGGGCGCCCGCAGCGGCCGTGATCCCCAGACTCGTCTCGGGCTGGCCCATCTTCAGCGCCGGGGTGGCGATGCGGAAGTCGGCTGCGTAGGCCAGTTCCGCGCCGCCGCCGAGGGCGAAGCCGTCGATCGCCGCGATCACGGGCATGGGCAGCCGGTGGATGCGGTCGAAGACCTGCGAGTTCACGCCGCGCAGGGCGTCGTCGCGGCGGCGCTCGCGCAGCTGTCCGATGTCCGCGCCGGAGGCGAAGATGCCGGAGAACGTCCCCGGTTCGCGCTTCGACTCCACCTGCGTGCCCGAGATGATCAGGGTCTTCGGCTCGCGTTCGAGGTGGGCGCAGAGCTCGTGGAACTCGTCGACCATGGTCTGGTCGATCGCGTTGCGCACGCCCGGGCGGTCCATGCGCGCGTGGACGCGGTCCTCGCGCTCCTCGACGCGCAGTGCCGTGAAGTGGCTGAAGTCGGTCATCTGCTCAGACCCTCTCGACGAGCATCGCGGAGCCCTGGCCCACGCCCACGCACATCGTGGCCAGGCCCCTGTCCGCGCCCTCGCGTTCCATCCGACCGAGCAGCGTGACCACGAGACGCGACCCCGAGGAGCCCAGCGGATGGCCCAGGGCGATCGCGCCGCCGTCGGCGTTGACGGTCTCCGGGTCCAGGCCGAGGCGCCGCATCGAGGCCAGGGACTGGGTGGCGAAGGCCTCGTTGAGCTCGACGGCGCCCAGGTCCGCCACGGACCAGCCGGAGCGCTCGAGGGCCTTCTCGGTGGCCGGGACGGGGCCCAGGCCCATGATCTCGGGGGCCAGGCCCGCCGAGGTGGACTCCACGACGCGGGCGCGCGGGGTCAGGCCGTACTTCTGCGCGGCCCGCTCGGAGACGACGAGGATCGCCGAGGCGCCGTCGTTGAGGGAGGAGGAGTTGCCGGCGGTGACCACGCCGTCCTTCTTGATGATCGGGCGCAGGCCGGCGAGCACCTCGGGGGTGGAGCCGGGGCGGGGGCCCTCGTCCGTGTCCACGATCGTCTCGGCGCCCTTGCGGCCCGTGACGACGACGGGCACGATCTCGTCCGCGAAGCGGCCGGCCTCGATGGCGGCCAGCGCGCGCTCGTGCGAGCGGGCGGCGAAGGCGTCGGCGTCCTCGCGGGTGATGCCGTCCACCTCGCCGACCTCCTCGGCGGTCTCCGGCATGGAGAAGGTGAACTTCTCCCCGAACTCGCCGTCCGCGAAGCGGGGGTTCACGAAGCGCCAGCCGATTGCGGTGTCGAAGGCCGCGCCGGGCTTGGCGAACGCCGTCGTCGGCTTCTCCATCACCCAGGGGGCGCGGGACATCGACTCCACGCCGCCGGCCACGACGACGTCGGCCATCCCGGAGCGCACCATCGCGGTGGCGATGCCGATCGCGGACATGCCCGAGGCGCAGAGACGGTTCACGGTGATGCCGGGGACGGTGTCCGGGAAGCCGACCAGCAGCCAGGCCATGCGGGCGACGTTGCGGTTCTCCTCGCCGGCGCCGTTGGCGTTGCCGAGGATGACCTCGTCCACGACCGACGGGTCGATGCCGGCGTCCTCGACCACGGCCTTGACGGTCAGGGCGGCGAGGTCGTCGGGGCGGACGGAGGAGAGGGCGCCGCCGTACTTGCCGACGGGCGTGCGGCGACCGCCGACGAGCAGGGCCTGGGACTGTGCGGACATGGAGACTCCTTGAGTGACCGACGACGGGGCGGGCGCGGGCGCGGCGAATTACCGACCGCGCGTTCAGGTTCAGTATCCCGGGCCGGTGTGACGGGGGTCAACTGCGGGGGCGGGTGTGACGGGCCAGCGCACCCCGCGCTGAGGCCCGCAGACGCGCCGTTTCGTCCCCGAGATAGCGGCGTGTCTGCGGGCCTCGGCGCCGGTCCGGCCGCGCACGACGACGGCGCGCCCTCCCGGAGGGGGACGCGCCGTCGTCGTGGGGTGGGGACGGGTGAAGCCCGTCAGGCGGGCCGGATCAGGCCGAGACCACCGGGTTCGAGCGCGTGGCCACGACCTGCTCGTCGTGCAGCTCGCGGTCCTGGATGCCCTTGGGGACGAACAGGACGGCGATGAGCGAGACCGCGGAGATCGTGATGATGTACCAGGCCACGTTCTCCCAGCCGGTCTTCACGAGCTGGTCGGCGATCAGCGGGGCGAAGGCGCCGCCGATGATGGTGCCGAGCGCGTAGCCGATGGAGACGCCGGAGAAGCGGACGCGGGCCGGGAACATCTCGGCGTACATCGCCGACTGCGGGCCGTAGGACGGGCCCAGACCGAGGGTCAGGACGAACAGGCCCAGCGAGAACAGCGGCAGAGACGCCGTGTTGAGCAGCCCGAACAGCGGGAAGGCCCAGACGATCAGGAAGCCGTAGCCGAGGACGAAGGTCAGCTTGCGGCCGATCTTGTCCGAGATCCAGCCGCCGAGCAGGGTGAAGATGAACCAGCCGACGCCGCCGATGAGGCTCGCGATGAGCACCTCGGAGGAGGTCATGCCCAGGCCCTTCGGGCCGCCGTACTTCGAGAACCACGCGATGAGCAGGTAGCCGACGCCGTTGTTCGCGGCGAAGATCACGGCGGCGAGGATGACCTCCTTGGTGTGGTGCCGGAAGAGCTCGCCCAGCGGGGCGGACTCGTCCACCTTGAGCTGCTGCATCTCCTTGAAGACCGGGGACTCCTCGACGGCCTTGCGGATCAGGTAGCCGACGACGATCAGCACCACGGAGATCAGGAACGGGATGCGCCAGCCCCAGGTGAGGAACTGCTCCTCGGACATGGTGGAGCGCACGATGAACAGCACGCCGGTGGCCAGGATCATGCCCAGCGGCACGCCGATCTGCGGGGCGGAGCCGAACAGGCCGCGCTTGCCGTGGGGGGCGTGCTCCACGGACAGCAGCGCCGCGCCGCCCCACTCGCCGCCGGCGGACAGGCCCTGCAGCAGGCGCAGCACGACGAGCAGGATCGGCGCCCACACCCCGATCTGGGCGTAGGTGGGCAGCAGGCCGATGAGGGTGGTGGCCAGGCCCATGCCGATCAGCGTGAGGGACAGGACGAACTTGCGGCCGAAGCGGTCGCCGAGGTGGCCGGCGATGATCGCGCCGAGCGGGCGGATGAGGAAGGAGATGCCGAGGGTGGCCCACGCGGCGATCTGGGAGCCGTTCTCGCCCATCGGCTGGAAGAAGAGGGCGGCGAAGACGAGTGCGGTGGCCTGGGCGAAGATGAAGAAGTCGTACCACTCGATGGTGGTGCCGACGACGGTGCCGGCGATGACCTTGCGCTCCTCGCGGCGATCGCGCGCGGGGGCGGGCGCCGCGGGGGATGCGACGGTGTGGCTCATGGATGCTCCTGGGATGCGGGGCGGCGGCCGACCGTGAGACGGCGGCGGGACGGTGTGGTTCCCGACCGATCGGTCGGGAAGTGACACCCGTCACCGTATACGATCCTCTGTGACTCACGCCACGATCCCACCTGATGACGGGAATGTGACGCGGCCACGCCGGGACGACGACGGCGCCGCGCCCTTCACGCAAAGGGTGCGGCGCCGTCGTCGGTGGCGGGGTGCGGCGGCTCAGCCGCGGCCGGTGAACTCCGGCTTCCGCTTCTCCTGGAAAGCCTGGAAGCCCTCGGCGTAGTCGGCGGTGCCGCAGAGCTCGCCCTGAGCGATGTTCTCCGCGTCGAGGGACTCCCACAGGCCCACGCGGTGGTCGCGGACCTGGGCCACGAGCTCCTTCGACGCGCGGAACGCGAGGGTCGCGCCGGAGGCCACCTGGGCGACCTTCGCGCGGGTGAACTCGAGCAGCTCGTCCGCGGGCAGGGCCCGGGAGAACAGCCCGGCCTGGACGGCCTCGGCGCCCGAGAGGAGCTCGGCCGTGTAGATCAGGTCGAGGGTGCGGTGCGCGCCCAGGCGCTCGGTGAACAGCCAGTGGCCGCCCGAGTCCAGGGTGGCTCCCAGGTTCGCGAACGGCGAGCCGATCTTCGCGTCCTCGGCCACATACACCACGTCCGTGGCGATCGCGAGGCCCAGACCCACGCCCAGGCAGGCGCCCTGCACCGCCGCGAAGGTGGGCACCGGGATCTCGGACATGGCCCGCAGCACCGGGGTGACCCTGTCCCGCAGGTAGGCGGTGGCGTCGTCCTCGGCAGGGACCACGGCGGAGATGTCGCGGCCCGCGCAGAAGCCGCGGCCCTCGCCGCGCAGCAGCACGGCCCGGACCTCGCCGGACTCGACGCCGGCGGCGGCCCGCTCGTAGGCGGCCTGGAGCTCGGCCAGCGCGGCCTCGTCCAGGGCGTTCATCCTCTGGGGGGCGTCCAGCACGATCTCGGCGACGCCGTTCTCGACGGTGATCTCGATCATCGGGGGCTCCTTCGGTCTCGTGGGCGGGCGCTCAGGCGTCGAAGTCCAGCGTGATCGAGTCGGAGGTCGGGCGGGTCTGGCACGTGAGCACGTAGCCCTTCTCCACCTCGTCCTTCTCGAGCGCGTAGTTCTCGTCCATCTCGTAGGCGCCCTCGACGACCTTGGCGCGGCAGGTGCCGCACACGCCGCCGGCGCACGCGAAGGGCACGTCCGAGCGGACGCGCAGCGCCGCGTTGAGCACCGTCTCGTGGGCAGACGTGGGGGACTCGACCTTGGCGGTGAGGCCGTCGAGGTTGAACTCGATGGTCACGTTGTCGCCCTTCGGGTCCACCTCCACCACACGGCCGGAGTGGCCCTGCGGGTTCTCCGGGCGGCCGGTGGTGAACAGCTCGAAGCGCACGTCGTCCTCGGACACACCGCGGGCGGCGAGCGTCTCACGGGTGAGCTGCACGAGCTCGAACGGGCCACAGAGGAACCACTCGTCGGTGCCCTGCACGTCGATCACGCGGTCCAGGAGGGTGGTGAGCTTGTCCTCGTCGATGCGACCGGAGAGCAGCGGGGACACGCGCTGCTCGCGGGAGAGCACGTGGTGCACCGTGAACCGGGCCGGGTACTTGTCCTTGAGGTCGCCGATCTCCTCGGCGAACATCACGTCCATGGCGGAGCGGTTCGCGTAGACCAGGTCGAAGCGCGAGGACTCGGAGGCCGCGAGCACGGCCTTGGCGATCGCCATGATCGGGGTGATGCCCGAGCCGGCCGCGAACGCCACCAGGTGCGTGTCCTTCTTCTCCGCGACCTTCTCCGCCGCCACCTTCTGGGCGTCGTTGAGGGAGGTGACGTGCGTGCGGGACGTGAACGCGCCCTGCGGGTTCATCACGTCGATCCTCTCGCCGACCTCGAGGCTCTCGTTGGCCCACGTGGAGAACTTGCCGCCGATGTCCTTCTTCACGGCCACGCGGATCTCGCCGCGCTTCGGGACGGCGCAGATCGAGTAGGACCGGCGCACCTCGGCGCCGTCGAGCTCCTTGCGCAGGGCTACGTACTGGCCCGGCACGTAGTCGTAGTCGTCGGCGAGCTCCTCGGGCACCGCGAAGGTGACCTCCACGGAGTTGTCGGTCAGGCGGCGCAGCTCGGACACCTCGAGGGTGTTGAACGTGGCGCGGCGCTTGCCGGTGGTGGGGGCGTCGGTGGTCTCGGTCATCAGTGCACCTTGAAGTAGTCGAAGGGCTCGAGGCACTCCCGGCAGGTGTAGAGGGCCTTGCAGGAGGTGGAGCCGAAGCGGGTGATCTCGCGGGTGTTCAGGGAGTGGCAGCGCGGGCACTTCACGGCCATGCCGATCCTGATCGGGCCGTCCGTGGCGCGCGCGACGGGCGGGGCGATGCCGTACTCGTTGAGCTTGGCCCTGCCCTCGTCCGTCATCCAGTCCGTGGTCCACGCCGGCTGGAGCACCAGGCGCACCTCGGCGTCGGGGAACCCGGCGCGCTCCAGCGCGCGGGTGACGTCCGTGGTGATGGTGTCCATGGCGGGGCAGCCGGAATAGGTGGGCGTGATGACGACGACGGCCCTCTCACCCTCGACCCGTGCCTCCCGGAGGATCCCGAGGTCCGCGATGGACAGCACGGGGATCTCCGGGTCGTGCACGGTGGAGGCCGCATCCCAGACCCGCGCGTCGGCGGGATCGGCGGGGCGCAGCTCGCTGGCGGTGGTCACCAGGTCGCTCCCGGGTGACGGCGCGCCAGGGACTGCATCTCCGCGAGGATGTACCCGCGGTACTCGCTCATGGCGCCGGAGCGGTCGCCGCCGCGGGCGGTGCCCGTCGTCGGGACGGTCAGGCCGGCCTCCTCGATGGCCGCGCGGATGCGGGTCATCGTGGGCTCCTCCAGCGAGGACGGCAGCACGGCGACGCCCTGCTCGGCGAGGGCGCGGACGACGTCGTCGTCGTGGAAGAGCTCGGCCACGTAGGGCCACAGCTCGTCCAGGCCGCGCTGCATGCGGCGCTTCGACTCCTCGGTGCCCAGGCCCAGGCGCTGCAGCCACAGGGCGGCGTGGTCCTGGTGGTACAGGACCTCCTTGAGGGCCTTGTCCGCGATGGCGGCGAGCGTGGGGTCCGTGGACTCGCGCAGGCGGGTGTACAGCTCGTACGAGTAGAACGAGTAGTACAGCTGGCGGGCGATGGTCTTGGCGAAGTCGCCGTTCTCGGCCTCCACGAGGCGGACGGAGCGGAACTCCTCCTCGTCGCGGAAGTACGCGAGCTCGTCCTCGGTCTTGCCCCACGCGGTGCCGGCGTAGGAGAGGAGGAAGCGGGCGTGGCCCACGAGGTCCAGGGCGATGTTGCCCAGGGCGATGTCCTCCTCGAGCTCCGGGGCGCGCGAGATCCACCAGGACAGGCGCTGGCCGAGCATCAGGGCGTCGTCGCCGAGGGCGAGGGCGTAGCGGGCGACGTCGTCGCTCGCCTTCTGTTCGCCCGCCGCGATCTCCTCCGCGGTGATGGCCACGCCCGCGGAGTGTTTCGTGGCGGAGTCGTTGGTCGCGAAGCTCACAGGTGCGGCACCCCCTCGGACTGCTGGTAGTAGGTGGCGTGACGGTAGGACTTGCCCTGCGCGGACTCGAAGAAGCCGCCCTTGGAGTCCGGGTCGGAGGCCGCGATGGCCTCGGCCGGGACGACCCACACGGAGGTGCCCTCGTTGCGGCGGGTGTACAGGTCACGCGCGTTGCGCAGCGCCAGGGTGGCGTCCGGGGCGTGCAGCGAGCCGGCGTGCACGTGGGAGAGGCCGCGGTTGGCGCGGACGAAGACCTCCCACAGGGGCCAGGCGTGGGAGGCGGCGGTGGTCTCGCTCATGGGTCAGGCTCCGATCAGGTGGGTCTCGGCCGGCGCGTTCTGCTCGGCCTGGCGGCGGGCGTAGGCGGCGGCGGCCTCGCGGACCCAGGCGCCCTCCTCGTGGGCCTGGATGCGGCGGGCCATGCGCTGGGTGTTCATGGGGCCGTCGCCCTTGATCACGGACATGAACTCGTCCCAGTCCAGCTCGCCGAAGTCGTAGTGGCCGCGCTCCTCGTTCCACTTCAGGTCCGGGTCCGGCAGGGTGAGGCCGAGGGCCTCGGCCTGCGGGACGATCATGTCCACGAAGCGCTGGCGCAGGTCGTCGTTGGAGAAGCGCTTGACCTTCCAGGCCATGGACTGGCGGGAGTTGGGGGAGTCCTCGTCCGGCGGGCCGAACATCTGCAGGGCCGGGCCGTAGAAGCGGTCCACGGCGTCCTGGGCCATCTGCTTCTGCTCCGGGGTGCCGTGCGAGAGCTCGTAGAGGATCTCCCAGCCCTGGCGCTGGTGGAACAACTCCTCCTTGCAGATGCGCACCATCGCGCGGCCGTACGGGCCGTAGGAGGCGCGGCACAGCGGCACCTGGTTGCAGATCGCGGCGCCGTCGACGAGCCAGCCGATCGCGCCCATGTCCGCCCAGGTGCGGGCCGGGTAGTTGAAGATCGAGGAGTACTTCGCGCGGCCGGAGAGCAGCTGCTCGTTCAGCTCGTCCCGCGGGGTGCCGAGGGTCTCGGCGGCGGAGTACAGGTACAGGCCGTGGCCGGCCTCGTCCTGGACCTTGGCCATCAGGATCGCCTTGCGCTTCAGGGAGGGGGCGCGGGTGATCCAGTTGGCCTCCGGCTGCATGCCGATGATCTCGGAGTGCGCGTGCTGGGAGACCTGGCGGGTCAGGGACTTGCGGTACGCCTCGGGCATCCAGTCGCGGGGCTCGATGCGTGAGTCCTCCGCGATCAGGCGATCGAAGTTCTCCTGGCCGGCCGCATCCTCGGGGGACGGGACGGAGGCCAGGTGCTGGGGGGAGCTGGTCTGCGTCATGGGGATCACCTCACGCTGAGTGCGGGCTGGTTCCGTGGTCAGGGCGCACCGGGGCGCACCGAATTACTGACCGCTCGTTCAGGATAGGCCAGGGTGTGACCTCGGTCAACACGCCGGGGCGCGCGGGGCCCGGGTGCGACGCGGCCGCCGGGACGGTGCGGGAGGGTTGGCTCCTGCACAGGCGTCCCGACGGCGTCCCCCATCCCCGGATCGTCCCTCGCCGCGGTCGCCGGACCCGGGCCCTCCCTACGGTGGCCGCATGTCACCCCTCATCGGACCTCAGCAGATCGCCACGGCCCTGCGGGCCGCCGGACTCGACGACGACGCCGCCCGCCTGGCCGCGTGGGCCGACCCCGCCCGGCGCGAGCGGGAGGCCGCCGAGCAGGCCCTCGCCGACCTCGCCGTGGCCCAGACCCAGCTGCGCACGGCGCTGGGCGGGCTGGTCAGCGCCGCCACGGACGTGCGCTCGGCGATGCACACGGCATGGCGCGGGGAGGCCGCCGGCGCCTATGGGGAGGCCGTGCGCCGCGCGGTGACCCTGGCGGCGGAGCTCGAACGGGAGGCCGGGGAGTGGCTCGCCCTGCGGGCCACCGCCGAGCGGGACGCCGAGGACGCGCGCCGGGACGCGGAGGCCCGGCAGCGGGCGGCCGAGGAGACGGCGCTGGCCGTCCTGCGCTCGCTGGCGGTGGCGGCGTGACCGGCGGGCGGGGTGCCGGTCCGGGGGCGGTGGCCTTCAGCACGCACGGCGGACCGGGCTCGATCTACGCGGAGGCCGAGGAGATGCGCGTGGTGGCCGGGCGGCACGAGCACGCCGCCGACGAGGCGGCCGGAGCCTCGTGGCAGGTCGACGCGGCCGCCTTCGGGCTGGGCCGGTCGGCCACGTGGCTCGCCTCCGCCGCCCTGCTGCAGGACCGGCTGGCGGAGGCGGTCGGTCGGGTGCGGAGCCTGTCGGAGCAGTGCGCCGAGCTGCACCGTGACCTGCTCTCCGCGGCGGCCCGCTACGAGGAGGCCGAGCGCGCGGCGGCCGGCATCATGGCCGCCGAGGACGCCTCCCTGGAGGAGCTGCCGGCGCTGCTCTGGCGGGACGGCCATGAAGGCCTCACCACCCGCGAGGCGGAGCGGCTCGTGCAGGACGTCGTCCAGGCGGTGCCCGAGGCCATCGTGGCCGCCATGCTCGCGGCCGCCGGGTTCCCCCTGCTCGCGGCCCTGGCGCGGATCGACGTGAAGATGCTGACGAGGGCGCAGAGGCGCGTGCTGAAGCGGCCCGTCTCCACCGCGGCGAAGAAGGGGACGGATGCCGCGTCGGACCTCACCGAGGCGCTGCGGGTCTCCCCGGATGAGGCATGGACCGTGGCGGCGGACGCCCTGACCCTCGCCGGCGCGGCGCCCCGGGGCGCGGTGACCCCGCACGGGGCGCCGCAGGACCGGCCGACGGCGCCCGCCCTGCTGGACGGCTCGGCCACGGGGCTGGCCTCTCTCATCCCGCGCGCGGAGGGGGACGGGGACCTCACGGTCACGGAGGTGGTGCGAGAGAACGGGAGCCGCGCCTGGGTGGTGGGCCTGCCGGGCACCCGAGGCGGCCTGATCCCGGATCCCGAGTCGACCGACCCGTGGGACGCCGGCGGACTGCTGGACGCCCTCGGCTCCGAGTCCGAGGTCACGGCCCCGGCGGTGCGGGCGGCGCTCGAGGCGGCCGGCGTCCCGCACGGCGCCCCGCTCGTCCTGGCCGGCTACTCCCAGGGCGGGGTGCACGCCGTCAACCTGGCCGGTCGCGAGGACTTCACGTCCGCGTACCCCGTGGCCGGGGTCATGACGATCGCGGCGCCGTCCGGCAACGCCGTGGAGACCGGACGGACCGCGGTGCTGGAGTTCTCTTCGGACGGGGACCTGGCCGTCGCCGCGGACGGGGCGCCCGCCCCCGTCTCGTCGCGCCGGGCCGAGGTGGTCTTCCACCCGGCCGGCCACGGGTGGGACGCGCCCGGGGGCGGCTTCCGGACCGCCTCTCCGCTGGCGGTCGAGGGCGACCTGGACGCCGCCCACGACTTCGACGCCCAGGTGGACCTGATCCGGCAGTTCGAGGCCGCCGAGCCTGCGGCCCGGGCGGAGGTCGCCGGGCTCTCCGCCGCGTTGGCCGGGCTGACCGCCGGGACCGTGGCCTCGAGCCGGGCGGTGCGCCTGCGCCGCACCCCGCCCGAGCGGGAGCACCTGCCCCCGGGATCCCGGTGAGCGCCCCGGCGGCGGGGCGCCCGCCGCCGGGGCGCTCAGTTCGCGTCGAGCAGCACGCCCGCGAAGAACGCGTTCAGGCGGTCGACCTCGTCCAGGCCGAAGACGCCGGAGACGTACTGGTCCGGGCGGACCACGACGACGGCGCCGTCACGGCTGATGCCGCGGGCCTCGAAGATGTCCTCGCCGTGCTTGGTCCGGCACGTGGCGAAGATGTTGTTCAGGTCGCGCAGCCCGAGGGAGCCGGTGGTCGGCCGGAAGATCGACGGCACGTCCGGGTGGGCGAACTCGGTCTGCTTCTGCTGGTACACGACCTTGATGTCGAAGCGGGCGTCCTCCGGCCCGTCCGACGGGGTGTGGCGGTTGCGGAAGGACCGCGGGTCCTCCACGATCGCCTTCGCCCACGCCGCGACCTTCGAATCCTCGGCGCGCGGGGAGGCGGCGTCGGCGAACACGTAGACGCGCCAGCGGCCGTCCGCGCGGTGCAGGTGGCCCAGGTGCTTGACGTTGGTGTCACACGAGCGCTCCACCAGCGCCGACTTGAAGCGCTTGCCGATGGGGTAGCCCTGCGCCAGCGCCTGGCCGGTGGCGTCCGTGGTGAGGAGGGAGGGCTGGTACTGCGTCATGAAGCCGGCCGGGAACTCGGCGGTCTTCGTGTAGAACTCGGCCACCTCGTTCGGGTCGCCCAGCTCGGAGGTGGGCTTGGCCATGAGCGTCGACCACTCCTTGTCGAAGTCGATCAGGTTCTTGGCGATCTCCTTGCGCTCCTCCGAGTAGGTCGGCACGAGCTCGACCGGGGCCATCCCGGAGAGCACCTGGCCCAGCTTCCAGCCGAGGTTCCAGCCGTCCTGCATGGACACGTTCATGCCCTGGCCGGCCTTCGCGGAGTGGGTGTGGCAGGCGTCGCCGAGCAGGAACACGTTGGGGTGGGCCACGCGCTCGCGGTTGTCGAAGCCCGAGGTGAGGCGGTGGCCCACCTCGTACACCGAATGCCAGGCGACCTCCTTCACGTCCAGCGTGTAGGGGCGCAGGATCTGCTGTGCCCGGCGGATGATCTCCTCGAGCGGGGTCTGGCGCACCTTGTGGTTGTCGTCCGCCGGGACCTCGCCGAGGTCCACGTACATGCGGAACAGGTGGCCGCCCTCGCGGGGGATCAGGAGGATCGAGCCGCTGGACGAGTGGATCGCGCACTTGGTGCGGATGTCCGGGAAGTCCGTGTCGGCCAGCGCGTCCATGACGCCCCACGCGTGGTTCGCGGCGTCGCCGGTCAGGGTGTGGCCGATCGCCTTGCGGACGCGAGAGCCCGCGCCGTCCGCGCCCACCACGTACTTGGCGCGCACCTGGCGGGTCGGGCCCGAGGCGGGGTCCTCGAGGGCGTTGCCCTCGGCGTCCACGGTGCGGCGCAGGGTCACGAGCACGGGGTGCTCGCCGTTGTTCGTGTCCTCGAGGGCCTCGAACGCCCAGCCGTAGTCCGGCCGCGCGCGGGTGGGGGAGTTCTTCATGTACTCGGCGAACCAGTCCAGGATGCGGGCCTGGTTCACGATCAGGTGCGGGAACTCGGAGACGCCCTCCGGGTCGTCCTCGGCCAGCGAGGTGCGCACGATCGTGTCCGCGTCGTCCTCGGCCGGGTTCCAGAACGCCATGGAGGTCAGGTCGAAGGCCTCGTCGATGATCTCGCTCGCGAAGCCGAAGGCCTGGAAGGTCTCCACGGAGCGGGCCTGGATGCCGTCCGCCTGGCCGATCTCGAGGCGGTGGGGGCGGCGCTCGATGATGCGGGTGTGGACGTCCGGGAACATCGCGAGCTGGGCGGCGGCGATCATGCCGGCCGGGCCCGAGCCGACGATCAGCACGTCCATCTCGTCCGGCAGCTCGGCGGGGCGGTCCAGGCCGATGCCGGCCGCCACCTGGACGCGCGGGTTCGTGGAGACATAGCCGTGGTGGTGGAAGAGCATGGGGGGTCCTTTCGCTGCGGGGGATGTCGCTGCGCGGCGAGCGTGCCACCCGACGGTGTGTTCTCTCAGAGAGCACGGTGTTCTCCCTGGGAACACATGTGTGCCAGACTGTACGCGGACGTGACCGGGTTCACAACCGGCGCGCGGGCCGACCACGCCCCGGGCGCGTCACGTCCGGCACCCGAGGCGAGGAGCACAGATGGCGGAGCACGACGGCGGCCCGGTCCGGGAGGGCGCACCCTCCCAGACGCTCTCCCGCGCGCTCACCCTGCTCGAGACCGTCGTGGAGGCGCCCGAGCCGCCCACCATCGCCGACCTCGCCGACGGCCTGGGCGTCCATCGCTCGGTCGCCTACCGCATGCTGCGCACCTTCGAGACCCATGGCCTGCTGCGCCGCGACGGTCTCGGCCGCGTCCACGCCGCCCCCGGCCTGGCCGTCCTCGCCCGCCGGGTGGAGCAGGATCTGCGCGCTGCGGCCATGCCGCACCTGACGGCCGTCTCCACCGACCTGGGCATGACCGCGTTCCTGGTGGTGTGGGACGGGGCCCACTGCCTCACCCTGGCCACGGCCGAGCCGCCCAGCGGCAACCTCGTCACGCAGCGGCCGGGGACCCGGCACCCCCTCGGGGTCGGTGCGCCGGGGATGGCGATCGCCGCCACCCTGACCGGACAGGAGTGGGCGCGGCTGCCCGGCGAGGCCCCGCCTGAGCGGCCCGAGCTCGACGACGTGCGGGAGCGCGGCTGGGCCGTCAGCTCCGACGAGGTCATCACCGGCGTCTCCTCGGTCGCCGTGCCGCTGCGGGTCCCCGGCCAGCTGCCCGCCGCCCTCGCCGTGGTCTACGCGACGCGGCCGGAGGACCCGGCACGCCTCGGAGACCGGCTCGGTGAGGCGGCCCGGGCCGTCGCCGTCGCCTTCGGCGCAGCCTGAGCCCGGGTCCCGTGGTGCCGCTCACGGCGTCCGCGGCCCGCATTACCCTGGTGGCCATGACTGATGACGCACAGCAGACGCCCGCCGTGGTCGCGCCCCACAAGAAGGTCGGCATGCTGCCGCCGTACGCCGCCGGAAAGCCGCCGGTCGCCGTCCCGGGCCTGCACCCCTACAAGCTCTCCTCGAACGAGAACCCCTACGCGCCCGTGCCCGGCGTGATCGACCGGGTGCGTCAGGTCGTGACCGGCCCGGAGGGCGCGCCCAGCACCCTCTGCCGCTACCCGGACACCCTCTCCACCGGCCTGCGCCAGGCCCTCGCCGCGCACCTGGACGTCCCCGCGGACGACGTCGTGACCGGCGCCGGCTCCCTCGGCGCCCTGGCCCAGGTCATCACCGCCTTCGCCGGCCACGGCGAGGCCGGGGAGGGCGACGAGGTGATCTTCGCGTGGCGCTCCTTCGAGGCCTACCCGATCGTGGTCCGCACCGCCGGTGCCGTGGACGTGCAGGTGCCGCTCACGGCGGACCACCGCCACGACCTGCCGGCCATGCTGGAGGCGATCACGGAGCGGACCCGCGTGATCCTGCTCTGCACCCCCAACAACCCGACCGGCCCCGTGCTCACGACCGCCGAGGTCGAGGACTTCCTGGCGCGCGTGCCCGCGCACATCCTCGTGGTCATCGACGAGGCCTACGTGGAGTTCGTCCGCGACGAGGACGCGGTCAAGGGCCTGGAGATGTACCGCAAGCACGCGAACGTCGTCGTGCTGCGCACCTTCTCGAAGGCGCACGGCCTGGCCAACCTGCGCGTGGGCTACTCGGTCTCGCAGCCGGAGATCACGAAGGCCCTGCGCACCGTGGCCACCCCGTTCGCGGTGTCCACGGTGGCCGAGGAGGCCGCGATCGCCTCGCTCGAGCACCTGGACGAGGTCCTCGATCGCGTGCAGGTCGTCGTCGACGAGCGCGAGCGCGTCGCCGCCGCCCTGGCCGAGGCCGGCTGGGACCTGCCCTCCTCGCAGGCCAACTTCGTGTGGCTGCCGCTCGGCGAGCGCACGCAGGCGTTCGCCGAGGCCGCCCAGGCCCGGGCCCTGTCCGTCCGGGCGTTCGCGGGCGAGGGCGTGCGCGTGAGCATCGGCGAGCAGGAGGCCAACGACCGCTTCCTCGAGGTCGCGCGCGACTTCCTGACGTGAGCGGGCCGGCGTGGGCTCACCCCGGCGGCCCGATCACCCGCCACATCAGGCGGCGGTACAGCAGCGCGCACGTGGTGAGGACCAGCGCCCCGGCGAGCACCGGGGTGACCAGGTAGTGCCAGTCCGCGTTGCTCAGCATGACCGCCAGCGCGGTGGCGCCCGCGGGGGCGTGGATCACGCGGAGCCCGGCCATGACGGCCATCGCCAGGCCCATGCCGGCCGCGAGCGAGTACCAGGCCAGGGGCAGCACGGAGATCACGGCGATCCCGCATGCGGCCGAGACCACGTGCCCCACGAGCACGTTGGCGGGGTGGGAGTGCGGGCCGTGCGGCACGAGGAACACGAGCACGCAGGACGAGCCGAAGGCGCCCACCAGCAGCGGCACGGAGGCCAGGTCCTCGCCGAGGCTGAGGGTGGCGATGGTCAGTGCCCCCGCGATCGAGGCCGCGAGGACCACGTGCCAGGGCAGACGGGGGGCCAGCGGGCGACGCCACGGGTCCAGGAACCGCGGGGGACGCAGACCGGGCAGGCGGGTCATGCGCTCGTCTCATCTCCTCGTGA
The DNA here is from genome assembly GCF_035609305.1 of Micrococcus sp. HOU01. Lineage (NCBI taxonomy): Bacteria > Bacillati > Actinomycetota > Actinomycetes > Micrococcales > Micrococcaceae > Micrococcus > Micrococcus sp. HOU01. Next base: position 535,363 of record NZ_CP141211.1, read on the forward strand.
CTCGGTCGCGGCCCGGGTCGGGCTCCTCCAGGGTAGGCCGCGGGCGGGGTCCGGGGGCGCCCGGGGGCGGAGAGGCCGGGTCTGTGACGGCCGCTCAGCGGCGCAGCGCCACGAGGGCGTCCTCGGCGTCCCACTCGTGCCTCGGAGGAACGCCGGTTGACCTATCCCGGGTGCGGCGGCCTACGACCGGTGATAACTCAACCGACGACGTCGGCCCGCACCTTCACGCGCAGGCGCGGGCCGACGTCGTCCCGGCGGGGTGCTCAGGCGGTGCGCAGCACCATGCCCGGGTGGAGCATGGTCGAGACCGTCATACCGTTGAGGCGCTGCAGGCGCTCCATGGAGACGCCCGTGCGCTGGGCGATGAGCCACCAGCCGTCGTTCGCCTGGACCACGTACGTGGCGGGCGAGGGCGCCGGGGCGGAGGCGGTCTGGCCGGTCCGCAGCACCATCTCCGGGTGCAGCACGGTGGTCGCGGTCATGCCGTTGAGGCGCTGGAGGGTCTCCATCGTCACGCCGGTGCGGTGGGCGATGATCCACCAGCCGTCGCCCTCGCGGACCGTGTACGTGCCCGGGGCCGGAGCAGGCGCGGGCGGGGAGGCCGGCGCCGTGGCGGCCGTGATGAGCACCATCCCCGGGTGCAGGACGGTGGACGTCGTCATGCCGTTGAGCCGCTGGAGCTTCGCGGCGGACACGCCGGTCCGTCGGGCGATGACCCACCAGCCGTCGTTCGGCTGCACCGTGTAGGTGCCGGTGGTGATCGGGGTGGGCTCCGGGGCGGTCGGGTCGGCGACGGTGCGCAGCACCATGCCCGGGTGGAGCACGGTCGACTCGGTCATGCCGTTGAGCTCCTGGAGGGTGGCCGCAGGTACGCCGGTGCGGCGGGCGATGGTCCACCAGCCGTCGTTCGGCTGCACCGTGGACGTGCCGGCGGTCGACGGCTCGGTCGTCGGCGCCGGCGTCGGAGCCGGGGTGGCCGGTGCCGGCGGCTGGCCGGCCGCCGTCGCGATGGCCTCGGCGCGGTCCCGCAGGTCGTCGAAGCGGGCCATCAGGTGCTGCCCCGGGCACGCGGTCGCGGACGTGGCCCGGTGCGGGAAGATCGTGTCCACGGTGACGGGGGTGCCCGCGGCGTACTTCGTGCTGCCGCCCGAGGTCAGGGTGACCCGGCCCCGCGCGTCGATGCCGTCGCGGTACAGGTAGTAGGCGGTGGCGCGGGCCATCGCGTCCACGACCTCCTCGGACGGGGCGACCACGTCGTAGTCGCCCATCGTGGAGACACCCATCGTGCCCCGGTTGAACCCGCCCGCGTGCGTGCCCAGCGGGTTCGAGTCCAGGGCACCGCGGCGGCCCTCGTAGATGTTGCCGAAGCGGTCCGTGATCAGGTGGTACGGGAAGTCGCCCCAGCCGAGGGTCTTCGTGTAGTACGCGTAGATGCCGCGCATCTGCTCCACGGCCTGGGCGCGCGAGTAGTCGTTCGTGCCGGCCGTGTGGTGGATGGTCAGCGCGCGCACCTGGTCGAACTGCGGGGAGTCCTCCGCCCAGGACTCGTCCGCGCCCCACTGCGCGCGGGTGATCACGTCCGGGAGGATCTTCGCGCGCGCGTCCGAGGCCGTGGCCACGGTGCGGGCCTCGGCGGGCTCCTCGCCCCCGACGACGGCGCTCGACTTCACGCCCCGGGGCAGGCCGGCGGTCTCGGCGGCCTGCTCGGCGGCCACCGCCGGGTGCGCGCTCGCGACGGTCTCGTCCGTGGCGGCCGTGCCCGGGTCGATGAGGGACAGCTCGAGGCCGGCCGGGGCTGCGCCGTCGACGGTGGTCACGCGCAGCTGGGCGCCGTCCGCGCCGAACGCGACGAACGGGTCCGTGCCGGTGCGCGCGGGGGCGGCGTCCTCAGGCAGGACGGGCCGCTCCAGGACCTGCCACGGGCCCCAGGCCCCGTCCTGACGCACGCGGATCTCCACGCGCTCGACGGCGTCGTCCGCCGCGGCGTCCCACACGTCGGCGGCCACCGTGAACGGGCGGTCCACCACGGGCTCGCCGAGCACGACGCCGGCCGGAGCCTCCTCGGCCGGGACGAGGTTCTCGCCCTCCTGCGGGACGGTCGCGACGCCGGCGACCGCGACGGCGGGCGCGAGCGGGCGGGGGGACGCGGCGGAACGCGGCGGGAGAATCTTCATGCGGATGCCTTCGGAAGGTGGAGTGCCCGAGGAACGACAGGCACGGGGCGTGTCGCTTTCCCGGGTCGGTGACGTGGTGCGGGCGGGATGAGGGCCGGAGGGCCGTCGTGATCGTAGCGTGATCGACCATTCCCGGGGACCTTTTTCTCGGGCCTCTCGGGTGATTTCACGCCCCCGTGATGTCCGGTTCATCCATTCACAGGTGGGCACGGTGTGGCGCCGGTGCGGAGCACAGCGGAGGGGTGTCGGGTCCGCGCCGGGGGATACGGTGACGGGAGACCACCACGGGCCGCCCGGCCCGGGAACCAGAGGAGGCAGACCATGGCGGAGCCGATCCACATCGGCGCGGCGGCGGACGTCCCGGAGGGCGAGGCGATCGTCGTCCCGGCGGCGACGGCGGGGACGAGGGACGACGTCGCGGTGTTCCACACGGACTCGGGCGAGTTCCACGCGATCGACGACACGTGCACCCACGAGGACGCCTCGCTGGCCGAGGGCTGGCTCGAGGACGACCGCGTGGAGTGCCCCCTGCACGCCGCGCAGTTCTGCCTGCGCACCGGCGAGGCGCTCTGCCTGCCCGCCACCAAGGGCGTCGGCGTGCACCGCGTCGAGGAGCGCGAGGGCCAGCTCTACCTCGTCCCCGGCGCATGAGCCACGACGTCGACGCCCCGGCGGGCGTGCCCGGCTCGGTCGTGGTGGTGGGCGGCGGCGTCGCGGGCTTCGCCGTGGTCCGCGAGCTGCGGCGCCGCGGTTTCGCGGGCGGGATCGCCCTCGTGGACCCGCAGGGCGTGCCCTATGACCGGCCGCCCCTGAGCAAGGAGTTCCTGACCGGCGACGCGGACGCGCACCGCCTGCTGCTCGCCCCGCCGGCATGGTTCGCCGAGCACGGGGTGGAGCTGGTGGAGGACGAGGCGGTCCGGGTGGTGCCGGGCGGTGTCCACCCCGACGGCGGCCCCGCGCCCCACCGGGTGGAGACGGCCTCCGGGCGGGTCCTGGACGCGGACGCGGTCGTGCTCGCCACGGGCGGGCGACCCCGGGCCCTCGACGTCGCCGGCGCCGACCACCCGGACCTGATCACCCTGCGCACCCGCGCCGACGCCGAGACCTTGCGCGACCGCCTGACGTTCGGGACCGAGGTGGCGGTCGTGGGCGGCGGCTTCACGGGGGCGGAGGTCGCGGCTGCGGCGCGCCGCTCGCTCGCCGCGGTGACGCTCGTGACCGGGACGGACGCCCCGGCTCAAGCGGCGGTCGGGCCAGCGCTGGCCGCCCGCCTGCACCGGATGCACGCCGAGCACGGGGTCGCTGTCGAGGTCGGCCGGGCGGCCTGGATCGAGCACCGGGACGCCGACGGCGGCGCCGCGCTGCCGGCCGCCCACCGGCTCCACCTCCACGACGGGCGGACCGTGGACGCCGACGTCGTGGTGCTGGCCGGCGGCACCGTGCCGGACACCGCCCTCGCCGAGGACGCCGGGCTGGAGGTGGCCGACGGCGTGCTCACGGACGCGATGGGCCGCACGACCGTGCCCGGGATCCTGGCCGTGGGCGACGCCGCGCGGGCCCGGGAGTCCGCGTGGGCGCCGTCGCGGCACTGGGAGCCGGCCCTGCGGTCCGGTGCGGCCGCCGCGGCGGCGCTCCTGGGGGGACAGGCGAACGCCCCGGGCGCCCCGTGGTTCTGGTCCGACCGGTACGACGCCCACGTGGAGGCCGTGGGGGACATGACGGTGCCGGCCGGCGGGCGGATCGTGGATCGCGAAGTGCGCGGCGTCGTGGTGGCGAGCTTCGCCCTGGCCGCGGACGGGACCCTGCGCGGGGCCGCGTCGATCGACGACCCCATGACCGTCAAGGCCGCCCGGCGCATCATCGACCGGGGGATCGTGGTGGACGCCGCCGCGCTCGCGGACCCGGCCGTGCCGGTCAAGTCGCTGGCGCGGGGGTGAAGGCGTCCGTTTCGTCAACGGAAGTGGCCTGGAAAGCGGCCGTTTCGTCAACGAAAGCGGTCAGGTGCCGCAGTAGGTGACGAACGGGGCCCCGTCCGCCGGACCCGGCTCCGCGTACCGCTCGAACCCGGGGCGCGGGGTGAAGGGATCCGTGACGGCCTCGAGCAGCCGGTGGACCGGGGCGAGGTCCCCGCCCTCCGCGGCCGTCAGGGCCTCGTCGAGCAGGTGGTTCCGCGGGATGTAGACGGGGTTCACCGCGCGCATGCGGGCCGGATCGGGACCCATCGCCCGCCACTCCGCGAGCCAGGCGGCGAGCCCCGCGGAGTCCGGGGCGCCGGGGACGAGCCGTGCCGCCTCGGTGCGCGCCGCGTCGTCGTCCACGGGCGCCGCCGTGTGCTCGGCCAGCCGCACCCAGAACGAGGTCCAGTCGGCCCGCGCCGCGGCCAGCCACGGGAACAGGCGGTCGGTGAGCGCGGCGACGTCGTCCTCCGCCACCGACGCCGGGAGGCCGAGCTTGTCCCGCAGTCCGCCGCGCCACGCCGCGAGATGAGCGCCGTGGAACCTGCCCAGCGCCTCCTGGGCGAGCGCGACGGCGCGGTCGGGGTCGTCGTCGAGCACGGGCACGAGGGCCTCGCCGAACCGGGCGAGGTTCCACGCCGCGATGGGCCCCTGATTGCCGTACGCATACCGGCCCTGGGTGTCGATCGAGGAGAAGCTCGCGGCCGGATCGAAGGCGTCGATGAACGCGCAGGGGCCGTAGTCGATGGTCTCGCCGGACAGGGTCATGTTGTCCGTGTTCATCACACCGTGCACGAAGCCGACGAGCATCCAGCGGGAGACGAGCTCGGCCTGCGCGGCGATCACCGCCTCGTAGAGCGCGAGCGCGGGGTGCTCGGCGTCGGCGGCGTGCGGGTGGTGGCGGGCGATGGCCTCGTCGACGATCCGGCGCAGCACCTCCGTGGGGTGCGCCTGCTCGGGGAGGGCCGCGGCGTACTGGGCCGTGCCGACGCGCAGGTGCGACGCGGCCGTCCGGGCTAGCACCGCGCCCGGCAGCACGGTCTCGCGGCGGACCGGGTGGCCCGTGGCGACGACGGCGAGCGCCCGCGTGGTCGGCACGCCGAGGGCGTGCATCGCCTCGGAGACCACGTACTCGCGGAGCATGGGGCCGAGCACGGCCTGCCCGTCGGCGTTGCCGCGCGCGAAGGGCGTGCGACCGGAGCCCTTGAGATGCAGGTCGTGGAGCCGACCGTCCGGAGCCGTGAGCTCGCCGAGGAGGAGGGCGCGCCCGTCACCCAGGCGGGGGGAGTAGTGGCCGAACTGGTGGCCCGCGTACGCCTGCGCGACCGGCCGTGCGTCCGGGCCGGGCTGCTCGCCGGTGAGGAAGCGGACGCCGTCGTCGGTGGCGAGCCACTCGGCGTCGAGGCCGAGCTCCGCCGCGAGGCCGGCGTTGAGCAGGACGAGCCGCGGGCCGTCCGTGGCCTGGGCCTGCCAGGGCAGGGCGAGCTCGGGGAAGGTGTCGGCGAAATGCGAGCTCAGGGTGGGGGCGGACGTGGTCATGGGGCCACGCTACGTGGGGGAGGACGGGTGTTCACGGGCCGACTCCCACTGGTCCCGTCCTTTCGAGGCGGGAAATCGACCCCACGGGCGTGGACCAGAGTGCTATGACCTGGATTTCCCGCCTCGAAACGAGGGGGCCGTGGCGGGCCGAGGGGGCCGTGGATCTCACCGGGTCACCCACTGAACTCGGCCGCCCGGCGCCGCACCCGCGCGACGACGTCCGCGTAGTCGTCCCGGGCGTCGGCCCACATGACCTTGATCGAGAGCCAGTCGCGGTCGGCGCACCAGCGGTCGCGCAGCACGTCCCGGGCCTGCTGCTCGGCGGTGCGGTGGTGCTCGCCCTCGTATTGCAACGCGAGGCGCCACGGCCGATACCCGAGGTCGACCGTCGGAGCGCGGCGGTCTGACGGGTCCAGCCGGCACTGCACCTCGGGCTCCGGCAGCCCGGCATCGACGAGCGCCAGCCGCAGACGTGTCTCGCGCGGCGAATCCGCCCCCACGCGCATCCTCGCCAGCGCCGCCCGGGCCAGTCCTCGCCCCTGGAAACGTCCCCGTTCGGCCAGCGATCGGACGAGCTCCTCCGGGGTGTAGGCGGGATCCCCGCGTCCGCCGCCGGGCAGCCACGGCGGGCAGAGCAGGGCGTCACCGGCGACGACGACGTCCCGCTCCGTGAGCGCCGCCCGTGCCGCGCACAGGTCCCACAGGGTGCGGGCCGGCGTCGTCACAAGCACGCCGCCCCGCGTCATCCGCTGTCCCTCCGGCACCTCGATGCGGTGGGGCACCAGACCCGCCTGGACCGGCCGGCCGCCCGAGGTGCCGACGCTGACGTGCACCGCACCGGGGGCCAACAGCCGTGCGGGCACGGTCAGGCCGTGCAGGCGCGCGGCGGTCTCATGGCTGACGACGACGTCGGGATGGCGCCGCTGATACGCGCGGATCTCATCCATCGTCCACTCACGGAAGGAGACCGCCGCAGGGCCGGCCCGTAGATGCCGTGGCGCAGCCGACGCAGGTCTGAGGACTGCAGTCGGGACCACGTCACGCCCGCCCGGCGCGCGTCGTCGACCGTGAAGGCGGCGGGGTCGATCGACGGCGGCAGCGGGGCGGGACGACGGGGCATGCGGTGAGCGTGCCCCGTCGCTCCACGTCCCGAGACGGACGAGCGGGGGTCTGGGGATGCACGAGGGGGTCCGGTGCGGTTGTGCAGGAGGCGGCGACGTCCCCCGAAGCGCCGGCCCCGAGCCATTCGAGGCGGGAAATCCACGTCATGGGCCAGGATCGGACGTCCATGGGGTGGATTTCGCGCCCCGAAGTGAGGGGATGACCAGGTCAGTACGACGTGCGGGGCGCGCCCTCCCCGTCGGCCGCGGCGTCGCTCGGCTCCGGGCACCAGCGGTCGGCGAGGGCCTCGGCGGCGCGGGCCAGCAGGGCGACGTCGGCGCCCACGTTGACGTAGTCCGCGCCGGCGACGGCGTAGGCGTCGGCCTGCGCGGGCACGAACGCATTGACGCCCACGAACTTCCCGGCGGCCTTGACCTTCGTGATGACCTCCTCGACCGCGGCCACCACGTCCGGGTGCGACTGCTGGCCGAGCAGGCCCAGGGACGCGGAGAGGTCCGAGGGGCCGATGAAGACGCCGTCGATCCCGTCCACCGCCGCGATCTCGTCCGCGTTCCGCACGCCCGCGGCCGTCTCGATCTGCACGATCACGGAGACGTGGTCCGCCGCGCCGGGCAGGTAGCCGGGGACCCGGTTCCAGCGGCCGGAGCGCGCCAGGGCGGAGCCCACGCCGCGCACCCCGCCCTCGGCGGAGCCGTCCGGGTAGCGGGCGGCGGCCACGGCACGGCGGGCCATCGCGGCGTCGTCGACCATGGGCACCAGCAGCGTCTGGGCGCCCAGGTCCAGGAACTGCTTGATGGCCACGGTGTCCAGCGCCGGCACGCGCACCAGGGTGGGCACGCGGTAGCCGGCGATCGTGCGCAGCTGGGTGAGGACGTCCTGCAGGGTCAGCGGGGCGTGCTCGGCGTCGATGAGCAGGTAGTCGAGGCCCGCGCCGGCGCAGATCTCCGCCGTCGTCGGGTCCCCGGAGGAGAGGAACATGCCGGCGGCGGGGCGGCCCCCACGGGCGGCGACGGCCTCGGGCGTGAAGAGGTCGCGGAACAGCGGCTGCGGGTTGTGGCGGACGGGCATGGGATGTTCCTCCGGGGTTCTCCGCGCCCCCCACCCGACGCGGGTTGAGTTGTCGCGGGTGGAGCGGGGTCGTACTGGTGATAGGTCAACCCGCGTTGCGGGCGGGGTGGGACGACGACGGCGGGCGGCTCAGGCGAAGCGGCAGGTGATGGTGCCCAGCGGGCCGTAGTCGGCGTAGACGGTGTCGCCCTGGTACACCCACATCGGGCGGGTGAAGGAGCCGGCGAGCACGATCTCACCGGCTTCGAGCGCGTCTCCGTGCCCGGCGATGCGGTTGGCCAGCCAGTGCACGCCGTTGGCCGGGTGGTTCAGCACGCCCGCGGCCACGCCGGTCTCGATGATCTCCTCGTTGCGGGAGAGGATGCCGGAGACCCAGCGCAGGTCCACGTCGTGCACGCCCACGGGGCGGCCGCCGATCACCAGGGAGCCCAGCGCCGCGTTGTCCGAGATGGTGTCCGTGATGGTGCGGCCGGCCATCTCGATGCGCGAGTCCAGCACCTCGAGCGCGGGCACCACGTACTCGGTGGCGCGCAGCACGTCCATCAGGTTCAGGCCGGGCCCGCGCAGCTCGTCCCGCAGCACGAACGCCAGCTCCATCTCGATGCGCGGATGGGTGTACTTCTTCCACTCGTACACGTGGCCGGACTCGAACACCTGGTCGTCGAAGATCACGCCGTAGTCCGGCTCGTCGATCCCGGTCGCGTCCTGCATGGCCTTGGAGGTCAGGCCGATCTTGTGGCCCACCTTGCGGCGGCCCGCCTCGACCTGGCGCTCGGCCCAGATGCGCTGGACGGCGTACGAGTCCTCGATCTCCATCTCCGGGTAGCGCGCGGTCAGCCGCGGCACGGGCACGCGGTCGATGCCCGCGCGGTGCAGCTCGTCGGCGATCTTGACGTGGGTCTCGTGGTCCAGCACAGCGGTCTCCTTCACGACGACGGGCAGGGGCCTGACCTTGATCGTATACGATTACGCGGCTCTGCCCCCGGCCCCGTCGCCATCCTGTCACCGCCCCGGATCAGTCCGGGGCGCGCGTCCCGATGCCCAGCCCGGGCTTGCGGCGGTGCACCGTGAGCCAGGCCAGCCCCCCGACGCCCGTCTGCGAGGCGGGACACCCCTGCTCCCCACGCTTTGAGGCGGGAAATCGAGCTCAAACTGGCCCTCCCGGCTCGAATGAGGTGGATTTTCCGCCTCGAACGGCGTGGAGCGGGGAGACGCGGAGGGTGGCAGGGAGGGCGGACGCCGACGGCGGGCACCTGCGTTGGGTGCCCGCCGTCGTCGTGGTGTCCCGAAGCGGCGCCCGGCGGTGCCGGTCAGAGCTGGTTGCCGAGCTTGTACTCGCCCTGCTTCCACTCCGGCATGGACTCCTCGCCCTGCCCCTCGCGGGTGTAGGAGAAGCCGTCGGCGCCGATGGTCACGTCCATCTCGGAGTCGTCGGTGCGGGAGATCAGCGGCTGCAGGTTGCCGTCGAGGTCCAGCACGCGGGAGGCGTCGGTGTACCACGACGGCACGACCGGGGTGCCCCACCAGTCGCGGCGCTGGTTGTCGTGCACGTCCCAGGTGACCACGGGGTTGTCAGGGTCGCCGGTGTAGTAGTCCTGGGTGTAGACCTCCACGCGGTGGCCGTCGGGGTCACGCAGGTAGAGGTAGAACGCGTTGGAGACGCCGTGGCGGCCCGGACCGCGCTCGATGTGGTCGGACATGCGCAGGGCGCCGAGCTTGTCGCAGATCGCCAGGATGTTGTGCTTCTCGTGCGTGGCGAAGCACACGTGGTGCATCCGGGGGCCGTCGCCGCCGGTCATGGCGGTGTCGTGCACGGTGGGCTTGCGGCGCATCCACGCGGCGTAGACGGTGCCGTTCTCGTCCTGGATGTCCTCGGTGACGCGGAAGCCCAGGTCCTGCATGTAGCGGGCGGCACGCGGCACATCCGGGGTCACCTGGTTGAAGTGGTCCAGGCGAACCAGGGCGCCCGGGGTGTAGAGGTCGTAGCGCCAGGCCAGGCGCTCCACGTGCTCGACGTCGTGGAAGAACTCGTAGGGGAAGCCCAGCGGGTCCTCGACGCGCACGGAGTCGCCGACGCCCTTGACGAAGCCGTCCTTCCGGCGCTCCACGCGGCAGCCCAGCTCCTCGTAGAAGGCGACCGCCTTGTCCAGGTCCTCGGGGGTGCGCACGCGGTAGGAGAACGCGGCCACGGCGGCGGTCTCGCCCTGGCGCAGCACCAGGTTGTGGTGGATGAACTCCTCCATGGAGCGCAGGTAGACGGTCTCCTCGTCCTCCTCGGTGACCACGAGGCCGAGCACATCCACGTAGAACTCGCGGGACTGGGCGAGGTCCGTGACCACGAGCTCCATCGAGGCGCAGCGCAGGATGTCCGGCGCCTCGGACGTCGGGGTGGGGAGGGGGTTCTCCGGGTCGATGGGGGCTTCCTTGGTGACGAAGAAGCCGGAGGAGGTCTTCTGGCGGCTCTCGAGGTTGGTCATCGGTGCTCCTTGGTGAGGGGGCGGTGCGCTGTGGCCTGGGACACGGTCACGCGCTCGATCGTATACGATCCGGGCGGCCGTCGGGAAGGCCGTCGAGGAACGCGGGTTGAGTTGTCGCGGGTCCGGGGCGCCCGCACCCGCGACAACTCAACCCGCGTCGGTGGGCCGGGGGAGAAGCCCGGCCCGGCCCCACCACGACGACGGCGCCCGCACCGTCGCGGGGACGGTGCGGGCGCCGTCGTGGTCGCCGGTCAGTGCGGGTCAGCCGTCGATCTTCGCCGCGGCCTGCTCCTGCTTGCCGAACACCGGGTTGTGGACCTCGCCGAGGTTGATGTGCACGGCCTGCTGATCGGTGTAGAAGTCGATCGAGCGGTAGCCGCCCTCGTGGCCCAGGCCGGAGGCCTTCACCCCGCCGAACGGGGTGCGCAGGTCCCGCACATTGTTGGAGTTCAGCCACACCATGCCGGCCTCCACGTTCTGCGCGACGTTGTGGGCGCGCTTGAGGTCGTTCGTCCAGATGTACGCCGCGAGGCCGTACTTGGTGTTGTTGGCCAGCTGCAGGGCCTCCTCCTCCGTGTCGAAGGGGGTGATGGCCACCACCGGGCCGAAGATCTCCTCCTGGAAGATCCGGGCGTCCGGGGCCACGTCCGCGAACACGGTGGGCTGCACGAAGTTGCCCTCGGGGAAGCCCTCCGGGCGGCCGCCGCCGGCCACCAGGCGGGCCTCGGTCTTGCCGATCTCCACGTAGGACATGACCTTCTCGAAGTGCTCCGGGTGCACGATGGCGCCGACTTCGGTGGTCTCGTCGTTCGGCAGGCCGACCTTCACGCGGGAGGCCTGGGCGGCGTAGCGCTCCACGAACTCGTCGTAGACGGAGCGCTGGACCAGGATGCGGGAGCCGGCGGTGCAGCGCTCGCCGTTCAGGGAGAACACGCCGAAGATGGTCGCGTCGATCGCCGCGTCCAGGTCCGCGTCCTCGAACACCACGGCCGGGGACTTGCCGCCGAGCTCCATGGACAGGCCCTTCAGGTGCGGGGCGGCGTTGGCGAAGATGATCTGGCCGGTGCGGGACTCGCCGGTGAAGGAGATCAGCGGCACGTCCGGGTGCTTCACGAGCGGGTCGCCCGCGTAGCCCTCCTCACCGAAGCCGTGCACCATGTTGAACACGCCCTTCGGCAGGCCGGCCTCTTCGAAGATCCCGCCCCACAGGGAGGCCGAGAGCGGGGTGAACTCCGCCGGCTTCAGGACCACCGAGTTGCCGGTGGCGATGGCCGGGGCCAGCTTCCAGGACTCCAGCATGAACGGGGTGTTCCACGGGGTGATCAGGCCGGCGACGCCGATCGGCTTGCGGTTCACGTAGTTGATCTGGCGACCCGGCACCTTGAAGGTGTCGTCGTGCTGGGCCACGATCAGGTCCGCGAAGAAGCGGAAGTTCTCGGCGGCGCGGGCGGCCTGGCCCCTCGCCTGCTTGATCGGCAGGCCGGTGTCGAAGCACTCCATCTCGGCCAGCTGGTCGCCGCGGGTCTCCATGATGTCGGCGATCCGGTGCAGCACACGGGAACGCTGGCGCGGCAGGGCCTGGGACCATTCGCCGGACTCGAAGGCCCGCTTCGCGGCGGCGACGGCGCGGTCGATGTCCGCGGCCTTGCCGGAGGCGGCCGTCAGGTACGGCTCGTTGGTCACCGGGTCGAGCACCTCGAAGGTGTCGCCGTCGATCGAGTCGACGAACTCGCCGTCGATGTAGTGGCGCAGGACGTCGGGCAGGCCCTCGGGCGTGCGGGCCTCGATGCTGGTCTTCTCCGTCATGGTGTCTCTTTCGCTGAGTGCTTCGGGGGCGGATGGTCGGGGTCTGGCGCCGACGACGTCGGCGCCGGTCCGGCCGGCGGTCACGCGGACGGCTCGGCGCTGTGCTCCAGATAGGCGTGCAGGGTGTTCAGGCGGTGGGCGCGGGCGGCGGCCTCGATCTCCTCGAAGCGCGCCCCGTCCTCGATCAGGCGCAGCAGGTGCTCGTGCTCGTCCACGGAGGCCACCGCCCGACCGGGCACGTACGCGAACGTGGACGAGCGCAGCGCGGCCAGGCGGTTCCAGCCGCGGTGCACCAGGTCGTGCACGTGCTCGTTCTGGTGATGCTCGAACAGGATCGAGTGGAAGCGGCGGTTGAGCCCGGTGAACGCCACCGGGTCCCAGGCCCTCTCCGACTCCGTCATCGCGCGCATGGCCGCGTTCACCTCGCGGGCCGCCGCGAGGTCCTCGGCGGTCACGTGCGGGGCGCACTGGGCGGTGGAGAACCCCTCCACCAGCGCCAGCGTCTCCATGGTGTGGCGGTACTCGACCGGGTCGATGCCCACCACGGTGGCGCCCACGTTGCGCTCGTAGGCCACCAGCTTCTCGGACTGCAGGCGGCGGATCGCCTCCCGCACGGGCACCACGGACATGCCCAGCTCCGCGGCGATCTGGGACAGCACCAGCCGGTCGCCCGGCTCGTGGCGCTGGTCCCGGATCCCCTCGAGGATCGCCTGGTAGGCGCGGTCCGCCTTGGAGACGGGGGCGCCTGCGAGGCCGACCGTTCCGATGTCCGTCCGGCGCATGCTCAGGCGTCGCCCTCCGGGGCCGGGGCGTCCGGCAGGGTCTTGCGGTACTCGGCGAACTTGGCCTTCCACTCGGCGTTCGGGGGGAACATCCCGTCCACCGGGTAGCCGGCCTTGACCTGCTCGTACGCCCAGGCGTCCTGGAGCTCCTGCTCGTAGGCGTCGTCCACGACCTCCTGGAGCAGGGACGGCGGGATGACCACCACACCGTCGTCGTCGCCGACGATGATGTCGCCGGGCTGCACGGTGGTGCCGCCGCAGGCGATGGTGCCGCCGACCTCCCACGGGATGTGACGGCGGCCCAGCACCGCCGGGTGCGTGGCGCCGGCGTACACCTGGAGGCCGACCTCGGCGACGGCGGCGGAGTCGCGGATGCCGCCGTCCGTGATCACGGCGTTCGCGCCGTTCACCTGGGCGCGCAGGGCCAGGACGTCCCCGAGGGTGCCGGTGCCGTGCTCGCCACGGGCCTCCATGACCACCACGTCGTCCGGCTGCACCGAGTCGATGGCCCGCTTCTGGGCGTTGAAGCCGCCGCCGAACTCCTTGGCCAGGTCCTCGCGCTTGGGGATGTAGCGCAGGGTCTTCGCGTAGCCGAGGACGCGCCGGCCCCGGTGGATCGGGCGCGGGCCGTCGATGGTCGCGTTCTGGACGCCGCGCTTCTGCAGCTGGGCGGTGAGGGTGGCCACCGCGGTGGCGTCGATCTTGGCGCGCAGCTCCGGGGTCAGCAGGGAGCGGTCCGGCTGCGGGGCGCTCGCGACCCAGTGGCCGTTCTCGTCCACCGCGGACGACGACGGCGCCGCGGCCTGCGGGGCCAGGCCGGCGGCCTCGCGGGAGCCCCAGGCCTCCTCGCGCTGCACGTCGTCCACCTGCGGCTGCGCGCCGAACGGGGCCAGGGAGTGCTCCGACTCGACAACCGTCGTCACGAGGCGGCCGGTGGTCGGGGCGCCGGGGGCGCTGGGGGCGTCCACCTCCACCTCGACGACGTCGCCCGGCTGGGCCACGGAGGACCCGGCGGGGGTGCCGGTGAGGATGACATCGCCCTCCTCGAGCGTCATGAGCTGCGAGAGGTCGGCCACGAGCCGGCCGAACGGGAAGACGAGGCCCTCGGAGGTGTCGTCCTGGACGATCTCGCCGTTGACCCAGGTGCGCACGCGCAGGGCGGCCGGGTCCAGGCCCGCGGCGGGGATCACCGCGGGGCCGAGCGGGGTGTAGCCGTCGCCGGACTTGTTCTTGACGTTGGAGCCCTTGTCCGCGTGGCGGAGGTCGTAGAGGCCCCAGTCGTTGGCGGCGGTGATGCCGGAGACGTGCGACCAGCCCTCCTCCGGGCTGACGCGCCGGGCGGTGCGGCCGATGATCAGCGCGATCTCGCCCTCGTAGGCGAGCAGCTCGGTGCCGGCGGGGCGCTCGATGGTGTCGCCGGTGCGGGCGAGGGAGGTGCCGGCCTTGAGGAAGTAGCCGGGGGCCTGCGGGGACCGGCCGCGCTGGGCGATGCGGGAGGGGTAGTTCAGGTGGACGGCGAGCACCTTGCCCGGCCGGTTCTCCCGGACGGTGAAGTCGTGCTCGGTGACGGTGGGCGTGGGGTCCGGTGTGCTCTGCGTCATGGTCGAGATCGTATACGATCTCGCGGGCCCGGGGAAGAGGTCGCACGTCCGGCAGACGCGCCGGGTCGACGTCGTCGTGGGCGCCCGCCGCGGCTCAGCGGGCCCGGGCGATCGACTCGTTCACCGCCGGGGCCAGGCGCCGCACGCCCTCCACGAGCTTCTCGGCCTCCACGAACGAGTACGCCAGGCGCAGGGTGGAGTGCGTGCCCTCGACGGGGGTGAAGGCCGCCCCCGGCACGAACACCGCGCCCGCCTCGATGCCGCGGTGCATCACCTCGAGGGTGTCCACCCCGGCGGGCAGGGTGGCCCACAGGAAGAAGCCGCCCTGCGGGGTGATGAACTCGACCCCCGGGTCCCAGTGCGCACGCACCGCGTCCACGAGCGCCGCGGCCCGCTCGCGGTACAGCCCGGTCACGTGGCGGACGTGGCCCTGCCAGTCCAGCTGCGTGACGAAGGCGGTGGAGAGCATCTGCGAGTACGTGGACGCGTGGATGTAGGCCGATTCCGCGCACAGGTAGAACTCGCGCTTGAGCGCGGTCGGCACGAGCGCCCAGCCGATGCGCACGCCCGGGGAGAAGATCTTGGACATCGTGCCGAGGTGGACCACGTTGTCCCGGTGGTCGGCGGCGATCGGGGCGACGGGCTCGCCGTCGAACGCGATCTGCCCGTACGGGTTGTCCTCCACGATGAGCACGCCGTGCTTCTCGCAGATCGCGCCCACCTCGGCGCGGCGGCCCGGGGGCAGCAGGGCGCCCGAGGGGTTCGCGAACGAGGGGATCGTGTAGAGGAAGGCCACGCGGCGGCCCTCGGCGGCCAGGCGGGTCAGGGTCTCGTCGAGGGCCGCGGGCACCAGGCCGTGGTCGTCGGTGCCCGTGGCCACGGCCTCGAGCTGCCAGGTGGTGAAGGTGGTCAACGCGCCCACGAACGTGGGGTCCTCCACCACGACGACGTCGCCCGGGTTCGCGAACGCCCGGCAGGCGGTGTCGATCGCGGCCTGCGAGCCGGGGGTGATGACCACGAGGTCGGGATCCGCGTCCGGGATGCCGTCGGCGGCCATCACGGCGGTCGCGGCGGCACGCATCTCCTCGGTGCCCTGGCCCGGGCCGTACTGCAGGGACTCCGTGCCGAACCGGGTCATCAGGTCGGAGGCGATCCGGCCCAGCTCGTCGAGGGGCAGGTCGGCGAGCCACGGGTTCCCGCCCGCGAGCGAGACGAGGTTCGGGTCCATCGCGATGTCGAAGACGTCGCGGACCGCGGACTGCTTCACGCCGACGGCGCGCTGGGACAGGTGATCTCGGAGGTTCCGCACGCTCGGCACCCTATAGCACGACGCGGCCGCCGGTGGAGGCCCGATGACGGGCGACGACGGTGGGTCACCCGGTCAGGGGGCGCTCGGCTCCGGGCCGGGGGACCACGTGTCCTGGGTCGGCTCGGCGGGACCCCAGGACGACTCCTCGGCCGGCGCCCAGGTGTCGTCCGAGGGCTCGGCCGGAGCCCAGGTGTCGTCCGAGGGCTCGGCCGGAGCCCACGTGTCCTCCGGCGACTCGCCCTCCGGCGCCCACGTCTGCGCGCCGGATCCGTCGCTCGGCTCCCCACTCGGCGTGGGCTCCCCCTGCGGGACGTCCACGGACTCGCCGAGGCGGAGCGGCTCGAGCCCCAGCACGTCGTCGAGGTCCCGGCCGTCCACCTCGAGCCGGACCTGTCCCGCTGACGTGAAGGCGGCGGCCGTCGCCTGCAGCTGGGCGCGGATGCGCTCGGCCGTGCAGTCGTCCTCCGGCGTCACGGTGCCGGTGAAGGTGAAGACCTCCACGTCGCCC
Organism: Micrococcus sp. HOU01; assembly: GCF_035609305.1. NCBI lineage: Bacteria > Bacillati > Actinomycetota > Actinomycetes > Micrococcales > Micrococcaceae > Micrococcus > Micrococcus sp. HOU01. The sequence goes on from NZ_CP141211.1 coordinate 551,704, forward strand.
TGGCGGCGGTGCCCGGTCGGGGTGAGGCTCTCGCGCACGTCGAACACGGCGTTCCACAGCGACGGGTCGCCGTGCCAGCCGCGCTCGTCCGCGAACAGGAAGTCCAGGGCGGCGTCCGCCTCGTCCTCGGTGTCCGTCGGCACGGTCTGCACGGGCACCAGCAGATCGCCGCAGCCGAAGGGCCGGCCGCTCGTCCCCGGGACCGCCTCCGCCTCGGCGACGGCGAGGTAGACCGTCAGCGGCTGATACCCCTCCGTCGCGGGCAGGGGCACGCCGTCGTCGGACGCCGAGTCCTCGGCCAGGTCGGGGGCGACCGCGCAGCCGGCCAGCAGGCACGCGGCCGCCACGGCACCCGTGAGCCGCAGGGCGCGGGAAGGGGAGGTCGGGCGCATCGGGTACTCCTGGCGGTCGGGGCTCGGCGGCGTCGGACGGACCGACGGCCTCTCCATGCTACGGCCGTCCGCCTCGCCTGCCGCGAGCGGATGTGAGGCCTCCCACGGGTGGGAAGGGGCCCGCGGGCGGACGGCCGCGGCGGGCTAGGCTGGAGACCATGCCCGTGAGGAACCGTCGCGCCGCCGCCCTGCCCGCCAAGCTCAGCCGCTCCTGGCTGCTGGTCAGCGCGGCCACCCCCGACGCGTTCGCCCCCGCCCTGGCCTCCGAGGCCGACTCCGTCATCGTCGACCTCGAGGCCGCCGTGCCGGAGGAGCAGAAGGACGCGGCCCGCCAGCACGTCGTGGACGCCCTCTCCGGCGGCATGACGGCGTGGGTGCGCATCTCCGCGACCTCCACGGACCACTGGCAGCGGGACCTCGAGGCGCTCGCGGGCCTCGACGGCGTGCGCGGCGTCGTGCTGGCCGAGACCGAGGAGCCGGAGCAGGTCACGTTCACCGCCATGCGGCTGCGCGCCGGCACCCCGGTGATCGCCCTGCTGGAGTCCGCCCTGGGCATCGAGAACGCCACGGCCGTGGCCAAGGCGCCGGGCACGTTCCGTCTCGCCTTCGGCGTGAACGACTTCCGCAAGGACGTCGGCGTCGGCGAGGACCCTCTGGCCATGGCCTACGCCCGCTCCCGCATGGTGATCGCCTCCCGCGTGGGCCGTCTGCCCGGCGCGATCGACGGACCGCCCGGCAACACGGACGGTGAAGACGCGGTCGTCGACTCCAGCGCCGTCACCGCCTCGATGGGCATGACCGGCCGCCTCGTCCTGAACCGGGATCAGGTGGACTGGGTCAACCGGGCGATGTCCCCGTCCGAGGACGAGCTCGCGTGGGCCCGCGACCTGCTCGAGAAGCACGCGCAGGGCGCCGCCGTCGGCGACGGCTCGTACCTGCCCCGCGTGCTGCGCGCCCAGAAGATCGCGGACCTCGCGGACTCGTACGGGCTCTGGAACGCGTGAGCACGGCCGGGGCGCGCGCATGAGTCCCCGCACCGACGGGTGGCTCCGCCCATGATGGCGTGGATCGACGGGCTGCCGCTGCTGTGGTCCATCGGGTTCTTCTGGATGCTGGCGATCCTGCGCACCCTGATCGTGTTCTCGCTCGGGCGGGGGCTGGCCTCCGGCGTCGAGCGGACCCGCTGGTTCGCCCGCGTGATGGAGGGGCCCGTCTATGTCCGCGCCCAGCGCTTCATCCAGCGCCACGGGGTGTGGGCCATCCCGTTCTGCTACCTCACGGTGGGCATCCAGACGGCGGTGATCGGCTCCGCCGGCGTCGCCCGCATGCCCTGGCGCCGGTTCCTGCCGGCGGCCGCGCTCGGCACGTTCCTGTGGGGCGTGGTGTACGGGACCGTCGGGATGGCCGTGGTCTGGGCCGTCATCGGCGCGGCGCTCGGAGAGGGCCGGGGCGTCCTCGCCCTCGTGCTGATCCTCGCGGCCGTGGCCGCGTTCGTCGTCTGGCGCCGACGCCGCACGCTGCGCCGGCACGGGGCCGCGTGACGTCGTCGTCCGTGACGCGGGCCGGGCTTCGCCGCCGGGGGACTAGAGTTGACCGCGTCTTCGCCCCGGCCAGCCGCCCCGCGGCCGGGGCCGCCACCCCTTCGGAAGGACCACCATGAGCGACGAGCGCGCCCGCAGCTTCTCCGCCTCCACCGCCTCCGCCGCCGACGACGGCGCCCGCGGCACCGGCACGACCCGCGTCAAGCGCGGCCTGGCGGACATGATGAAGGGCGGCGTGATCATGGACGTCGTCAACGCGGAGCAGGCGCGCATCGCCGAAGACGCCGGCGCCGTGGCCGTCATGGCGCTCGAGCGGGTCCCGGCCGACATCCGCGCCCAGGGCGGCGTGGCCCGCATGTCCGACCCCGACCTGATCGACGGCATCGTCGAGGCCGTGTCCATCCCCGTGATGGCCAAGGCGCGCATCGGCCACTTCGTGGAGGCCCAGGTGCTGCAGGCGCTCAAGGTGGACTTCATCGACGAGTCCGAGGTGCTCTCCCCGGCGGACTACGTGAACCACATCGACAAGTGGGACTTCGACGTGCCCTTCGTGTGCGGCGCCACCAACCTCGGCGAGGCCCTGCGCCGCATCACCGAGGGCGCGGCCATGATCCGGTCCAAGGGCGAGGCCGGCACCGGCGACGTCTCCGAGGCCGTGAAGCACATCCGCACCATCCGCAAGGAGATCGCCCAGCTCCAGGGCCTGGCACAGGACGAGCTGTACGTGGCCGCGAAGGAGCTGCAGGCGCCGTACGAGCTGGTGCGCGAGGTCGCCGAGACCGGCGCCCTGCCCGTCGTGATGTTCACCGCCGGCGGTGTGGCCACCCCGGCCGACGCGGCCCTGATGATGCAGATGGGCGCCGACGGCGTGTTCGTGGGCTCCGGCATCTTCAAGTCCGGCAACCCGGCCGAGCGCGCCCGCGCCATCGTCAAGGCCACCGCCCAGTTCGACAACCCGATGGCGGTCGCCGAGGCCTCCCGCGGCCTGGGCGAGGCCATGGTGGGCATCAACGTGGGCGACCTGCCCGCCCCGCACCGCCTGGCCGAGCGCGGCTGGTGAGCCGCGGAGTCCCGGGCACCCGGAGGCCCTAGGGGCGGGGCCATGGTGAGTCCACAGAAGACCGTCGGCGTGTTCGCGCTCCAGGGCGACGTGCGGGAGCACGCCCACGTGCTCGAGGCACTGGGCGCGCGCACGCGCCCCGTGCGCCGCCCCGCGGACCTCGAGGGTCTGGACGGCATCGTGCTGCCCGGCGGCGAGTCCTCCGTGATGGACCGCCTCGCCCGGATCATGGGGCTCAAGGACCCGCTCATCGCCGCCCTCCGCGACGGCCTGCCCGCCTACGGCACGTGCGCGGGGCTGATCATGCTGGCCCGCGAGATCCGCAACCCGGCGCCGGATCAGGGCGGGCTCGGCGTGCTGGACTTGGCCGTGCGGCGCAACGCCTTCGGCGCGCAGGTCGACTCGTTCGAGGAGGACCTGGACGTCCCCGCGGTCGCGGCGGAGCCGGTGCACGCCGTGTTCATCCGCGCCCCCGCCGTCCTCCACGCGGGGGAGGGCGTCGAGGTCCTGGCGAGCGTGCCGGCGTCGCGTCTGTCCGTGCCCGCGGCGGACCCGGGGCTCGACGGCGACGCGCGGCTGCCCGTGGCCGTGCGGCAGGGCCACCTGCTCGCCACGGCCTTCCACCCCGAGGTGACCGGCGACTGGTCCTTCCACCGGGCGTTCCTCGCGGGGCTCTGAGCGGTCGGCCTGCCCCGCGCGCGACGGGCGCGGGGCTCAGGCCTCCGCGAGCACCTCGGAGGTGACGCGGACGTCCTTCTGGGGGTCCAGGCCGAGCTCGTCGGCCACGGCCGTGGCGACGGAGGGCAGGGTGAGGACGCCGTCGTGCGCGTTGAGGCCCCCGGCGAAGCCCTCGTCCGCGGCCAGCGCCGCGCGCCATCCGAGGTCGGCGATGCGCTTGATGTAGGGCAGCGTCGCGTTGGTCAGGGCCGCGGTGGAGGTCTGCGGCACGGCGCCGGGCATGTTGGAGACGCAGTAGTAGATCTTGTCCCCCACGAGGTACGTCGGATCCTGGTGGGTGGTGGCCCGGGAGTTCTCGAAGCAGCCGCCCTGGTCGATCGCGATGTCCACCAGCACCGAGCCGGGCCGCATGGACTCCACCATCTCGGCGGTCACCAGCTTCGGGGCCGCGGCGCCGGGGATCAGCACGGAGCCGATCACGAGGTCCGCGTCCGCCACGGTCTCGCCGATGTTCAGGTGGGACGAGGCCAGCGTGCGGATCCGACCCTGGTGGACGGCGTCCAGCTGCGCGAGCCGCTCGAGGGAGATGTCCAGGACGGTCACGTCCGCGCCCATGCCCGCGGCGATCACGGCCGCCGCCTCGCCGGCCACACCTCCGCCGATCACGGCCACCCGGGCGCGGCGGGTGCCGGGCACGCCGCCCATCAGCACACCCGAGCCGCCCTGCGGCTGGATGAGGTGATAGGCGCCCGCGGCGGGGGCCAGGCGGCCGGCCACCTGGCTCATGGGGGCCAGCAGCGGCAGGGAGCGGCCGCGGGTGACCGTCTCGTAGGCAATCGCCGTCGTGCCGGCGTCCAGGATCGCCCGCGTGCACGCGGGGGAGGCGGCCAGGTGCAGATAGGTGAAGAGGACCTGGCCGCGGCGCAGGCGGCCGTACTCCTCCGGCTGGGGCTCCTTGACCTTGAGGACCAGCTCGGCGCGCTGCCAGAGCTCGTCGACGTCGTCGACCAGCTCGGCGCCGGCGTCGCGGTAGTCCTGGTCCGAGGCGCCGGAGCCGACGCCGGCCCCCGACTGCACGAGGACCTGGTGGCCCGCGCGCACCAGCTCCTGGACCCCGCCCTGCGTCAGGGCCACACGGAACTCGTTGTTCTTCACTTCGGTGGGCACGGCGACCAACATGCGGCGAATCTAGCCGATCCGGCCCGTTCCGGCGAGGGCACGGGGGCCGCCGCGCGCTCGCCCATGCATACGTCACCGCGGTGCCCGTCCCGTCATACTGGTGCGGTGACTCCCGCGCTGATCTCCCTCGTGGCCGTGCTCCTGCTCCTGGTGGGGCTGGTGGGCACCGTGTACCCCGTCCTGCCCGGCTCGCTGCTCAACCTCGTGACGGCTCTCGGGTGGGCCGCGCTGCTGGGGTCCCCCGCGTCCTGGACCTTCGGCGTCATCGCGGCCGGTCTCGCCGTGGCGGGGCTGAGCGCGTCCGCGGTACTGACCGGCCGGCGGCTGCGGCGTGAACGCGTCACCCGCGGGCCGATCCTGTGGGGGGTGGCCGGCGCCGCCGTCGGGTTCTTCGTGATCCCGGTGGTGGGTCTGTTCCTCGGCTTCGCCGTCGGCCTGTTCGCCTCCCAGTGGGCCCGCACCCGGGACGCCCGGACCGCCCTGAGCAGCTCGATCGGCGCGCTCACGGCCATGGGTGTGGGCATGCTCGTGGAGTTCTGCTGTGCGCTGGGCTCGCTGACCGCCGTGGGCGTGGGCGCCCTGGTGCACGGCCTCACCGCCTGAACCGCCGGACCCGTCCGCCCGGCGGAACCCCTGCGCGCTCGCCGGTCCCTTCGCCGGCGCAGCTGGCGGCGGGCACCCTGCCGGTCTGGGCGAGGGCGGCGAAGCCGAGGACGTGCTCCCGCAGCTCCTGCGCGGCCGCCCGGCCGTCCCCGGCGGCGGAGGCGGCCAGGATCCGCCGATGGTCGGCCTGCAGTCCGGCGCGCACGGCGGGCCAGTCGGACAGCCCGGCCACGGTCTCGGTCACGTAGCCGATGGTCGCCTGACGCAGGGAGTCCAGCATCATCGCCGTCACGACGTTCCCACCCAGGGTGGCCAGCCGCACGTGGAACTCGGTGTCGAGCAGGTGGAAGTCCTCCTCCGGCAGCGCGGGGTCGTCCATCCGGTCCAGCAGGGCTTCCACCTCGGCCAGGACGGCGACGCTCTCGGGGTCGCCGGAGGTGGCGGCGGCAGCCTGCGCCGCATCGGTCTCGAGGAGCACGCGCGCGGCGACGACGTCGGCCATCGGCAGGGCCCGGGTGGCGATGTGCAGGCGCAGCGCCCAGCCCAGCGCCGCGGACGGCTCGGAGACGACGACGGCCCCCGAGTTCGGCCCGGAGCCGGCGCTGGCACGGATCAGGCCCATGGCCTCGAGCATCCGGGTGGCCTCCCGCACCGACGCCCGGGAGATGCCGAAGCGCTCGGCCAGGGTGCGTTCGCCGGGCAGCTTGTCCCCCACGACCACGGCGCCGGAGCGCAGCTCGGCCTCGAGCCAGTCGAGCACGACGGTGTAGGCGGGGCCAGCGGTCATGGACAGACCTTCCGAGGGGGCGGGGCGGCGACCGTCCATCCTACCGACGGACACCGCCCCGCTCGGGTGGTGCAGGTGGTCAGCCCGCCGCCGGCAGCATCCATGCCAGCACGTTGGACTGCAGGTACACGAGCGTGCACACCGCCAGCAGGAGCAAGAGCGACCACACCACCACGCGGCGCAGGATCTCGGACTCCCGGCCCTCCATGCCGACCGCCGTCGCGGCGATCGCCAGGGACTGCGGGGAGATCATCTTGCCCACGACGCCGCCGGAGGTGTTGGCGGCCACCAGCAGGGCCGGATCGGCGCCGATGTTCGTGGCGGCGGTCTGCTGCAGGGTGGAGAACAGCGCGTTAGCGGAGGTGTCCGAGCCGGTCACGGCGGTGCCGAGCCAGCCGAGCACGGGGGACAGGAACACGAAGGCCGTGCCCAGGCCGGCCACCCACGTGCCCATGGCGACCGTCTGGCCCGAGAAGTTCATGACGTAGGCCAGCGAGAGCACGATCACGATCGTCAGGGCGGACCAGCGCATGCGGGCGAAGCAGCGGCCGATCTCGGCGATCGCGTTCCCCACCGAGAGCGGGAACCGGCCGTCGTGGTCGAACCGGGAGTAGACCACGGCCATGATCAGGCCGGCGATCAGCAGCAGCGTGCCGGGGGAGGCCAGCCACTCGAACTTGTACACGGTGCTCGCCAGGGGCGCGCCGGAGGCGTCGACGAGGTGCCCGTCGAGCCCGGGCCACGGGATCTTCGCGGTGACGGAGTTCAGGGCCGCGGTGATCGGGGGGGCCAGCTTGGCCAGGGCGAACACGGCCACGACCACGATGTAGGGCAGCACGGCCATGAAGATCCGGCCGGGGGTGAGGTCCTGCGCCGCCGAGCGGGCGGGGGCGTCGAGGCGCTGGCGGGCCTCCTCGGCGCCGCGCGGCCGCCAGAAGCGCAGCAGCAGGACGGCGGCGGCGAGGGAGACCAGGGAGGCCACGACGTCGGTGAGCTCGTAGGAGAAGTAGGTCGAGGCCAGCCAGATGGCGACGGCGAAGCTCGCGCCGATCACGATCAGCGCCGGCCACGTCTGCCGCACGCCGCGCAGCCCGTCGATGATGAACACGAGCAGGAACGGCACGATCACGGCCACGAACGGGGCCTGGTGGCCGACGATCGCGCCGATGTGCGTGGCGGGGATGCCGGTGAGCGTGCCGGCGGTGGTGATGGGGGTGCCCACGGCGCCGAAGGCCACGGGCGCGGTGTTCGCCAGCAGCACGGCGGTGGCCGCCCGCAGCGGGGGCACGCCCAGGCCGAGCACCATGGTGGCCGTGATGGCCACGGGGGCGCCGAAGCCGGCGAGGGCCTCGAGCAGGCCGCCGAAGCAGAACGCGATGAGCACGGCCTGGATGCGGATGTCTCCGCCGCCGAGCGAGTCGAAGATCGCGCGCATGTCGTCGAATCGCCCGGAGAGCACGGTGACCTGGTAGAACCACAGCGCCATCACGACGATCCAGACGATCGGGAACAGGCCGAAGGTCGCTCCCTGGGCGGCGGCCAGCGCCGCCAGGTGGGCCGGCATGTGGAAGCCCAGCACGGCCACGAGCAGGGCCACCACGAGCGCGGCGAGCCCCGACTGCCAGGCCTTGAGGCGCAGACCGAGGAGGGTGGCGAAGAACGTCAGCAGGGGCAGGACGCCGAGCGCGGCGGAGAGCGCGACGCTGCCGGCGGCATCGGGGGTGGGGGTGAAGGTGTGCACGGGGGTCTCCCGGTGGGCGAGGGGACTGGGCGGGATCCGGTCGGGCCGGTGATGGTCGGACCACTGTGGTCAGACCAAGGAGCATACTGTGAGGGCGGTCACCTCGCAAGCGGCTGGCATGATATGGTCTGACCACTACGGCACCCGTGTGCTGCCGCACCGCACGGCGCCCCAGGCGCCCCGTCCGGAACGGAGACCGGCATGAGAATCGCCCTGTTCGCCACGTGCATCGTGGACGCGATGTACCCCAAGGTGGCCCTCGCCACCGTCCGCATCCTCGAAAGACTCGGGCATGAGGTGGTCTTCCCGCCTGGCCAGGGCTGCTGCTCGCAGATGCACGTCAACAGCGGGTACGTGGAGGACGCCCTGCCCGTGGTGCGCAACCATGTCCGCACCTTCATGGAGGCCGACTACAACCTCGCCGTCGCCCCCTCCGGCTCCTGCGTGGCCTCGCTCGGCCACCAGCAGCCGGACGTCGCCCGCTCCTGCGGGGACGAGGGTCTGGCCCGCGACGCCGAGGTCGTCGCCTCCCGCACCCTCGAGCTGTCCCAGCTGCTCACGGACGTCCTCGGCGTGACGGACGCCGGAGCCCAGCTCGGCTCCTGGTTCCCGCACACCGTGACCTACCACCCCTCCTGCCACGGCATGCGCCTGCTGCGCCTGGGCTCGCGCCAGGAGGACTTGCTGCGCACCGTGGCGGACATCGACCTGCGCCCCCTGCCGGACGCCGAGGAGTGCTGCGGCTTCGGCGGCACCTTCGCCCTGAAGAACCCGGATGTCTCCGCCGCCATCGCGGAGGAGAAGATTGAGAAGGTCACCGCGTCCGGCGCCTCCCTCTGCACGGGCGGCGACGCCTCCTGCCTGCTCCACCTGGACGGGGCCATGCACCGTCGAGAGGCGCGCGGCCAGGACGGCCGCCCGCTGCGCACCGTGCACCTCGCCGAGATCCTCGCGGCCACCCGGGAGAACCCGCTCGAGGTCGACGGCCCCGTCGAACTGTCCATCCCCGCGTCCGCCGGCGCCCGCCGCGGACCGTCCGCCCGTGTTCAGGAGGCCCGCCGATGAGCACCGCACCCACCCGCGTGCGCCTGGGAATGCCCACCGTCCGCCCCGTCCACGGCGAGGGCGAGATCCTGCTGAACACCCCGTTCCCCGAGTCTGCCCGCGAGCAGCTGGGGAACGGCCAGATGCGCGCCAACATCCGCCGGGCCACCCACACCATCCGGGCCAAGCGTGCCGGCGTCGTCGGGGAGCTGCCGGACTGGCAGGAGCTGCGCGCCGCCGGCTCCGCGCTGAAGCAGTCCGTCATGGCGGACCTGCCCGCGCTCCTGGAGCGGCTCGAGTCCGAGGTCACCGCGCGCGGCGGCGTCGTGCACTGGGCCCGGGACGCGGCCGAGGCCAACCGCATCATCACGGAGCTCGTCACCGCCAAGGGCGTGGACGAGGTGATCAAGGTCAAGTCCATGGCCACCCAGGAGATCGGCCTGGACGCCGCGCTCGAGCATGCCGGCGTGGCCGCCGTCGAGACGGACCTGGCCGAGCTCATCGTCCAGCTCGGCCACGACCGGCCCAGCCACATCCTCGTCCCGGCGATCCACCGCAACCGCGAGGAGATCCGGGACATCTTCCTCCGGGAGATGCCGGAGACGGACGAGAGCCTCACCTGCGAGCCGGCCGACCTGGCCGAGGCCGCACGCCGACACCTGCGCGAGAAGTTCCTGAGCACGAAGGTGGCGATCTCCGGGGCGAACTTCGGCGTCGCCGAGACGGGCACGCTGGCCGTCGTCGAGTCGGAGGGCAACGGCCGCATGTGCCTGACCCTGCCGGAGACGCTGATCACCGTGATGGGCATCGAGAAGCTCGTGCCCACCTTCGAGGACCTCGAGGTGTTCCTGCAGCTGCTGCCGCGCTCGTCCACGGGCGAGCGGATGAACCCGTACACCTCCATGTGGACGGGCGTCACCGAGGGCGACGGTCCCCAGGAGTTCCACCTGGTCCTGCTGGACAACGGCCGCTCCGCGGTGCTGTCCGACCCGAAGGGCCGTTCCGCGCTGCACTGCATCCGCTGCTCGGCGTGCATGAACGTGTGCCCCGTGTACGAGCAGACCGGCGGCCACGCCTACGGCTCGGTCTACCCGGGCCCGATCGGCGCGATCCTCTCCCCGCAGCTCACCGGTGTGGACGCGGGGGAGAACGGCACCCTGCCCTACGCCTCCACGCTGTGCGGCGCGTGCTACGACGTGTGCCCCGTGGCCATCGACATCCCCTCGATCCTCATCCACCTCCGGGACGAGGACGTGCAGGCCACCCACGCCGCCCGGAAGGCCCTGCGCACGGAGGAGGACGCCGCCGGCGGCCCCCTGGCCCGCGCCAAGACGGCGGTGGAGTCCGTCACGCCCTCGCAGATGGACGTGGCGATGAAGGGCGCCTCCGTGGTGATGTCCTCGGGTCGGCGCATGTCGCTGGCCGAGCGGGGCCTGGGGCTGGGCCGGGTCGCGGCCGGGCCGGACCGGGTGCTCGGCTGGCTGCCGGGCATCGCCGGCGGGTGGACCGACGAGCGTGACGTGCCGGCGCCCCCGCGGGAGTCCTTCCGCAACTGGTGGGCCCGCCACAAGGATGAGACCGAGCACCGGACCGCCCTGGACGGCGTCGCGGGGCTGGACCGCCAGGAGGACGAGCACGTCGAGGAGGACGGACGATGAGCGAGGCGAAGGCCGAGATCCTGCGGCGCATCCGCGAGGCGACGGCGGACGGCCCGGTCGCGGACCCGGTGCAGCGCACCTACCGGCGGACCTCCTCCCGGGACCGGGCCGAGGTGGTGGAGATGCTGCGCGATCGGCTGATCGACTACCGGGCCTCCGTGCGGGATGAGACCGAGGAGACGGTGGCCGCGGCCATCGCCGAGCTGCTCGGCCCGGACGCCCGGTACGTGGTGCCGGCCGGCCTGGAGCCCGACTGGCTCCCCGCGGACTCGCGCGGGGCCGGCCGGGAGCGCATCACGGAGCCCGCGGTGGGCCACACGGGGGAGCGGGCCGCGGTCCGCGGCGCCCACGACGGCGAGCGCGAGCCCCTCAGCGTGGACGCGCTGAACGAGGTGGACGCGGTGGTGACGTCGTCGACCGTCTCCTGCGCGGAGACCGGGACGATCTTCCTCAGCGGCCGCCCGGACGAGGGCCGCCGGGCGATCACCCTGGTCCCGGACCACCACGTGTGCATCGTGCCGCTGGACTCCGTGGTGGAGCTCTTCCCGGAGGCGCTGGCCCGCGTGGAGGCGACGGCGCCGATCACCATGATCTCCGGGCCCTCGGCCACGAGCGACATCGAGCTCGAGCGCGTCGAAGGCGTGCACGGGCCGCGTCGCCTGGACGTGATCCTGCTCGACCGCGCTGGCTGACGCGGGCGCGGTCGGGCAGGGGATCGAGCGGGTCAGGCCCCTTCGACGACGGCGCCGCCGGCGCGGCCCGTCTCGAGGCGGTCCTGACGCTCCCGTACGCCGCCGTACAGGGCGACGAACAGCAGCGCGAGACCGGCGGTCATGAGCATGTGGCCGAGCCCGGCGATGCCCGGGATGGCTGCCGAGGTCTCGGCGGGGGTCAGGCGGACGACCGCGTCGAGGGCGAGGACCGCCAGGGTCACGGGCCGCCCCCGGCGGATGCCTCAGATGATCGAGCGGCCCTCGCGGCGGGCCGCGGCCCAGTCGGCGACGAAGCCGCGGGCGATCGAGACGAGGACGGCCAGCACGAGGACGGGCCACATCAGGACGTACAGGGTCAGACCGACGGTCATGCGGATGCTCCTTGCGAGTCGGGGGACGGGGGATCAGGACGCGGGGGCCGAGGCGCGTTCGACCTGCGGCAGGTCGTCGGTCGCGGGGTCGAAGTCGCCGGTCACGTGCGCGATCCGGTCGAAGTCGAAGTCCCGGCCGGAGCGGACGGACAACCCCCAGCAGACGAGGAAGGACACGGCGAAGGCCACGAGCGAGCCCGTGAGGGTGGCGTAGTCCCGCAGGAAGCCGTAGCCGAGGAACAGCATCACGACCGAGGCGATCGCGCCGACCACGACCGCCGGACGCAGGCCGAAGAAGTCGAAGCACATGATGCCCAGCACGACGCCCACGCCGAGGATCGCGAGGGTCTCCACCACGAACGCCCAGGCTCCCTCGAGCGGGATCCACTCGAAGCGCACGGGCAGGAACACGGCCAGCGCGGCGAGCACGGACACCGTGAACGCGACGTTGGTGATCTTGCCCCAGTAGAAGGACGCGATCACGGGGAACACGAGGCAGCCCCACAGGGCGCCCACGAAGACCAGCAGGTCGAGGATGTCGCACTTGGCGGTGGCGAAGTACAGGGCCGCCGCCGTCGCCACGATCATGGTGATCCTGCCGATCAGCAGCATGGTCTTCGGGTCGGCGTTCTGGCGGCCGACCGACTGGCCGTAGACGTCCGTCATCACGATCGAGGAGAGGGCGGAAAGGTCCGAGTCGGCGGTGGAGGACAGCGAGCCGATGATCATCAGGAACGCCAGGGCCACGAGCGCCAGCGGCAGGTGGTCGGCGACCATCTGGGGCAGGAGGTTGTTGACGTCGCCGTCGAGCGGCTCGACGCCCAGGTAGAGCGCCATGACGCCGAGCATGCCGACGCCGATCACGGTGCCGCCGTAGCCGAGGGTGGCCGTGACGAAGGTGGGCTTGATGAGGTCCTCACGCACGGCGACGAGGCGCTGGGCGATGGTCTGGTTGCCGATCGCGTAGGCCAGCACGGCGGCGATGTACGGCGCCCCCTGGTTCATGAACGCCTCGGAGGAGGAGAAGCTCTGCTGCTGGGCCGTGACGTGGCCGGCCTCGACGCCGGCCTGGAACATGCCCGGGCCGCCCGCGGCGAAGAACACGGCGGGGATGATGATGACGGTCGCGCCGAGCATGGCCATCACCTGGGCGAAGTCGGTGAGCACGGAGGCGCGGAAGCCGGACCACAGGGTGTACAGCAGCACGCCCGCGGCCACGATCAGGATTCCCGCGCCGAAGGACAGCGGGGACAGCAGGGAGATCAGGGCGCCACCGGCGATGAAGTTGGAGGTCAGGGAGATGACGGAGCCGAGCACGTTGGAACCGGCCAGCATGAGCTGCGAGGAGCGGCCGTGCCGGGCGTACATCACCTCGGCGAGGGTGTGGGCGCGCGGTGCGACCGTGCGGATGCGGCGGACACGCCGAAGCCGATCTGGTTGCCCGCCGTCATGTAGGCGTCGGCGTTCTCCTTCTTCTTGGAGATGGCCACGGACATGATCATGGTCCCGCCGTAGAACAGCACGATGAGCAGGATCACCCCGATCACGCCGAGCTGGGTCAGGGACGCTGCGTCCTGGGAGGGCGGCATCGAACTTCCTTTCGCACGAGTGACTACGGACGTCCCGATCCCCCGGCGCCGTCCGGTCAGGGCACGGCTCCGCAGGGCGGAGGGTGGCGTACCGATCACGTCGCGGCCAGGGGGGCCGGGGAGGTGGAGGGCAACCCGCCGGGTTCCGAGTCCACGAACGGCGAGCTCTCTGCTCAAGCCATCGCGGCCCCTCGGCCTGTGCGGCGCTGTCAACACCGGCATCCCGGCGGAACGAGCCCCCCTGGATGGGGCGATCATCACATGATCGGCGCAAGAATGGCAAAAACCGATCCCCTATTCACCGTGGCGAGGATCACGGGCGCTCGGCAAAGAAGCCGGGCAGAATGGGCGGATGACCGTTCCTTCCGGCTCCCCGGCCGCTCCCTCCGCCCCCGCTTCCCCGCGACGGCGCCGCGCCCTGGCGGCGGCGCTGGCCGTCGCCGTCGTGGTGCAGCTGGTGGTGCTGTACCTGCCGGGCGAGCAGGTGCCGGAGGCCGGGTTCGCCGTGCCGGGGCTGGACAAGGCGATCCACGTGACGGTGTTCGCGCTGCCCGCGTTCCTCGCCGCCTGGTGGGGGCGGAGCGCGTGGTGGGCGCTGCCGTTCGCGGTGCACGCGCCGGTGAGCGAGCTCGTGCAGCACGCGTGGGTGCCGCTGCGGACGGGGGACCCGGTGGATGTCGTCGCGGATCTGGCGGGTGTGGTGCTCGGCGTGGTCGCCGCGTGGAGTCGCCGGATTGGAGGATCGGGGGCGTCGGGCGTATGATGGTCCGGTGCGCTCCCGCGGGAGGGCATGACCTGGGGCTATAGCTCAGTTGGTAGAGCGTTTCGTTCGCAATGAAAAGGTCAGGGGTTCAATTCCCCTTAGCTCCACGGACCGTCCCGGTCCGCGATCCCTGAGATCGCGGGCCGGGACTCTCTCGTGACGGGGACGTGCGCGCCTGCCCTGCCCTCACCCCCGGGAGGGGGGCCGGCGCTTCCGAGGGGACCCCCCGGGTCTCTACAGTGCCGGGGTACGTCAGCGCGGACGTGATGCGGTCGTGTCACCGCAGGTCAGTCGCGCTTCTGCCGCCCCGCACGGGGCCGTTCGGCCCGGCCTGGGCCGGGAAGGGGACGCCGATGCGCATCAGCGTGCTCGCCCACATGCTCCACCCCATCCGTTCGCCCTACGAGGGCGGGCTGGAGATGCACACGGCCATGACCGTGGAGCATCTCGTGCGCCGGGGCCACGACGTCACCGTCTACGCGCGGGAGGGCACCCGGCTGCCGGGCGACGTCGTCGCCGTGCTGCCCGCCGAGGGCGCCTGGCCCGGGCCGCGCGGGCGCCCGCGTGCGCGAGGCGGCCGCCCGCCGGGCCTGCGCGCTGATCCTCGACGACGACTCCGACGCCGTCCTGAACAACTCCCTCTCCCCGGCGCCGCTCGAGCTGCTGCGCGCCCGCCCCATGGTCACCGTCCTGCACACGCCGGCCACGCTGGCGGAGGTGCTGGCCGTCGTCGACGCCCCGGGCTGGACGGCTCCCGACCACCATCGGTGGGCCTCGGTGTCCGCGTCGAACGCGCTGGCCTGGCAGCATCGGCTGCCGCGCGTGGATGTGGTGTCCAACGGGATCGAGCTGCACCAGTGGGTCTCCGACGCCGTCCCCGTGCGCGGCCGCGCCGTGTGGTCGGGCCGGATCACGGCGGAGAAGGGCCTGCACGTGGCGATCGACGCCGCCCGGATCGCGGGCATGGAGCTGCACTTCGCCGGGCCGATCTCGGACGAGGAGTACCACGCCCGGGAGGTCGTGCCGCGGCTCGGCCCGGACACCGTCTACCACGGCCACCTCGACCACCAGACGCTGCCGCACATGCTCGCCATGGGCGAGGTCTTCCTGGCCACGCCCCTGTGGGCCGAGCCGTTCGGGCTCGCCGTGGTCGAGGCCATGGCGCTCGGCGTGCCGGTGGCCGCGCTGCTCAGCGGCGCGATGGGGGAGATCGTCGCCCCGCAGGCCGGCGCGCTGGCCGTGCACCACACGGCGCAGGAGCTCGCGGTCTCGATCCGCCACGCCCGCCGCAAGGACCGGGGACGCGTGCGTGCATGGGCCTGTCGGTTCAGCGCGGAGACCATGGTGGAGGGCTACGTGGACCTGCTCGAGCAGGCCGCGGAGGACGCCCGCGACCTCGCCGCCGGCGAGGACACGTACGGGTTCGACCCGCAGGGGGTCCCGCGCCCGTCCGCCGACGCGGCAGACCTGGAGTCCCTCTGATGGCCCCGGCCCGCAGGCGGGTCCTCTACTACGCCCACCAGCACGGGGCGGGGCACCTGCGGCACGCCGCCGGCCTGGCGTCGACCGGGGCGTTCGACGTGACGGTCGTGACCGCCCACCCCCGGGCGGCCGAACTGCTGCCCGCGGACGTCCCCGTCATCCCGCTGCCCTCGGACCTCGTGCCCGGCCACGAGCAGCCGGCGCGCTCGCCCCTGCACTGGTCCCCGGTGGGGCCCGAGATCCGGGCGCGCTTCGACGCCCTCCACGCGGCGGCGCAGCGGGTGGACCCGGACGTGTGCGTGGTGGACGTGTCCGTGGAGGCCGCCCTGTTCCTGCGCCTGGCGGGCTGGCCCGTGCTGCACCGCCGCATGCACGGCGAGCGCACCGACCCCGCGCACGCCCTCGTCTACGCCGACGCCGACGGCCTCTTCGCCCACTACGCCGCCGAGCTCGAGGTCCCCGCCTGGCGCGCCGCCCACGCGGACCGGGTCACCTACCTCGGGGTCGCGGACGTCACCGGCCGGCTCGGCACCCGCGCCACGTCGACGCCGTCCGCGGGCGCCGCCCCGCGCGTCGCCGTGATCGCCGGGACGGGCGGCGGCGGGGTGCGGGCCGCGGACCTGGCCCGGGCGGCGTCCGCCGTGCCGGAGGCGACGTGGGAGGTGTACGGCCCGATCGCCGGGGTGGGCGAGCCGGAGGCGCCGGGCGGGCTCGCGGCGGAGGCGATGCCCGCCACCGTGACGCTGCACGGCTGGGTCCAGGCGCCGGCCCGCCGGGCCGCGGACGCCGACGTCGTGGTGGTCTCGGCCGGGCACAACGCCGTGGTGGACGCCGCCCGCTCCGGCCGCCCCGTGGTGCTCGCCCCCGAGCCGCGGCCGTTCGACGAGCAGCGCGTGTTCGTCCGCGAGATCCACCGGGCCGCGGGTGTGCCGTGGTGCGCGTGGGAGGACCCGGACGCCGACTGGGCCGGCGCGGTGCGCGGCGCCCTCGCCGACCCGGCCGCCGCCGACCGGCTCGCGGGCCTGCTGCTCGTGGCGCCGGGCGAGTACCGGCGGCGCTGGGAGGCGGCGATCGAGGGCGCCCTGGGCTGAGTCCGGCCCGTGCTCGCCCCCGACCGTGGGGGCACTCAGTACGCGGCGTCGTCGCGGCGGGCGGCCGTCAGCTCCGCCTCCGTGGGGTGACGCAGCAGCTCGAGCCGCTCGCCCTCGGGGTCCCACGCGATCAGCCCCGCATCCGCGAACGCGCGCAGCCACCCCTCCATGGCCCATCGGCCGTGCACCTGCCGGAAACGGCGGGCGTTGACCAGGATGTCCTCGAGGTGGTGCAGCGGCGGGGTCATCACCCCGTGGTGCTGGTGGAACGCCTCGGCGGGGCTGAACCGCAGCGTCAGGCCGGCGTCGCGGGCGCGGAAGGCCAGGTCCGTGTCCTCGGCGCCGTAGCCGGTGAAGCCCGCGTCGAAACCGCCGATGCGGGCCAGGTCCGCGCGGCGCAGCGCCAGGATCAGCGTCCACACGAGGTGCCACTCGTCCGAGGGCCCGGCGGTCAGGTGCGCGCGCGCCCGGTGGGGCACGGAGAGGCGGCGCAGCAGGGCGTCGGCGCGGTGCGAGGTCAGGTCGGCCTCCTCGACGGCGCTGGCCCAGCCCGGCCGCAGGTAGCGGGGCCGGCCCATCACCACGGACCCGGAGTGGGCCGCGACCTCGGTGGCCAGCACGCCGACGGTCTCGGCCGCCGGGATGCAGTCCACGTCGAGGAAGACGAGGATCTCGCCGGTGGCGAGCTCGGCCGCGCGGTTGCGGGCCTGCGCCAGGGGCAGCCCGGCGTCGGCGGCCACGTGCCCCACGGTGACGGGCAGGTCCGTGGCCGGGACGCGCCCGTCCGGCTGGCCCATGAACACCACGACAACCTGGTCCGGGCGGCGGTGGGAGCGTTCCAGCCCGGCGATC
Organism: Micrococcus sp. HOU01; assembly: GCF_035609305.1. Lineage (NCBI taxonomy): Bacteria > Bacillati > Actinomycetota > Actinomycetes > Micrococcales > Micrococcaceae > Micrococcus > Micrococcus sp. HOU01. The sequence goes on from NZ_CP141211.1 coordinate 569,248, forward strand.
ACGCGGGCCAGGTGCTCGTCCCGGTGCCCCGTGATGACCAGCACGGACACGCTCGGCAGCACCCCGCGCGCCCGGGCGAGGGCCTCGCGGTAGACCGCCACGTGGGCGGCCGCCACGCGACGGCGCTGCCGGGCCCGGGCGGCCGGGTCGGCGGGGGCCGTGCGCGCGCGGGCGCGCACCAGCGTCTCGAGCGCGTCGGCGAGGGAGTCGGGATCCTCCGGGTCGAACGCGGCGAGCGAGTCGGGGGTCAACCAGGCGCCGGACTGGTCCGCGATGTGCCCGATGTCCGCGACGGCCACCGGCACCCCCAGGTCCCGGCACATCTCCACCCAGCCCGAGTGGGTGCCGATGCGATACGGCAGCACGGACACGTCCACGTCGCGCAGCAGCGCGTGCAGGGCGGGGTCGTCGAGCCGGTCGTGCTGCCACAGCTCGAAGCCGTGGTGGGCGCAGCCTGCGCGCAGCGCGGCCAGGGCGTCCTCGTCCTGCACGGTGTCCTGGACCTCCACGGTCACCCGCGCGTCGAGGCCGCGGTCGGCCAGCGTCGCGACGGCGGCGGCGAGCACCGGCAGCAGCGCCACCGGGGCCACCTGGGCCCGCAGGTCCTTGGCGTGCACCAGCAGGCGGGCGGGGGCGGCCGCGCCGTCGCCGTCGTCGGACGCGTCGGGGGGCAGCAGGCCGGGGGCGTCGTCGTCACCCTGCGCCACGAGGTCCTCGAGCGGGACGATGTGCGGGTGGGGGACCACGAGGGCGCGCACGCCGTAGTCGCGGGCGAGGGTCGCCGCGGCGCCGGGGGTGAGCGTGAGCACGGCGTCCGCGCGGCCCAGCAGCACGGCCAGGCGGTCTCGGTGGGGGCCCTGGTCCGTCAGGTGCGGGTTCTCGAGGTCGTGCACGGTCACGACGACGGCGCCCCCGTGCGCGTGCTGCGTGTCCAGGGCGGCGGCCAGCTGGGCGGGGCTGAAGTGCTCGAAGCCGAAGTGCACGTGCAGCACGTCCGGGCGGTGCTCGGCCAGCCACTCCGCGTGCAGGGCCCGGGGCGGCCACCACTGGTGCGCGGGCGCGCCCGGCACCGGCGGGTTCGGCAGGAACTCCACGTCCGGCGCGGCGCCCGGGTCGAGGGGGCGGATCGCGCGGGTGTACGGGTGCTGCGCGGGCACGTGCTGGACGGTGATGCTCACGGGGGAGGGCCTCCTGACCTGGGGATGCGATGCCGCGCGGGCGGCGTGTCCCCGTCCCGGGCCGGGGGTCGCGGAATCTAGTCTGTCAGGGCAGGATCGGAGAAACGGAGCAGCGGCATCCTGTCCGTTCCGGCGCGCCGCCGCGTCGAGGAGCGCCGCCGCAGGTGAAGGGGATCGTGGACGTGGACTCGCAGCCGCAGGGACGTGTGCTGTACGTGACCGTGGGCGCGCCGGAGCACGGCGTGGTGCGCCATGGCCGGCAGACCGCCGCCGCCCTCCGTCGGGTGGGCGCCGAGGTGGAGCTGCTCACGGCGGAGGACGTCGCGGCGTTCCGGGGCCTCGTGCCCGTGCTGGGGGAGGCGCGGGCGCTGGGCGCCGCCGTGCACCTGGACGTCACGGACGCGCTGTTCGGCCCCACCGCGACCGCCGCCGCGGACCTGCTCGTCGACGTCCTGCCCGAGGGCACCTCGCTCACCCTGCACGACATCCCGCAGCCCGCCGAGGGCAACGGCCGCTACCGCCGCCGCGGCGAGGCATACGCGCGGCTCGCCCAGGCGGTGGACGGCGTCGTGGTCTCCTCACAGCACGAGCGGGCGCTGCTGGCGGACCTGGTGGACGTGGCCGCGGACGTGGTCCCGCTGCCCGTGGAGGACCGCCGGGCCGCGGCCGCCCGCGCCGAGCCGGTGGTGCCGGAGAGCATGGCCGGCCTCGACCGGGACCTCGTGCTCTTCGGCTTCGTCTACCCGGGCAAGGGGCACGCCCTCGCCCTGGAGGCCCTCACCGAGCTGCACCGCCAGTGGGGCCCGGACTCCGGGGCGCCGCGCCGGCTGACGGCGCTCGGACCCGTCAGCATCGGGCATGACAACCTCGTGGCGGAGCTGACCCGCGACGCCGAGGCGCGCGGCCTGGAGTTCCGCGTCACCGGGTTCGTGCCGGACGAGTTCGCGGACGCGGCCCTGCTCTCGGCGGGCATCCCGTTCGCGGCGCACCGCAACGTGTCCGCGTCCGGGTCCCTGGCGGCGTGGACCTCGGTGGGACGGCGGGCGATCGCCTCGGCGGGCCGGTACACCGAGGAGATGGAGAGGCTGCGCCCGGGCACCCTGCGGCTCGTGCACCCGAACGGGTCGCCGGCCTACGCGATGGCCGAGGCCATCGCCGAGGCGGTCGAGGCCCCCGAACGCACGTGGCTGGACCCCGGCGTGGACCTCGCGCCCGGCGCCGAGGACTGCGCGCGGATGCTCTTCGACGTACTCCGCCGCGTGCACGGGTGGGCGTGAGCCCCGCCGTCTCCGTGGTGGTGCCCTACTACCGGGCCCAGGCGGACCTCGACCGGCTCACAGCCGCGCTCGCGGCCCAGCGCGGCCTGACCGGGGGGCTGCAGCTCGTGGTGGCCGACGACGGCTCGCCCGTCCCGCCCCGAGTGGGCCCGGGCCTGCCGTTCGACGTGGTGACTGTGCGCCAGCAGGACCGCGGGTTCCGCGCCTCGGCGGCCCGGGCGCTCGGGGCGGAGGCGGCCGACGGCGACGTGCTCGCCTTCCTCGACGGGGACATGCTCCCCGAGCCGGGGTACCTCGCCGCGGCCCTGGCGGCGGTGGCCGAGGCGCCCCGGGATGCCGCGGTGGTGGGCCGGCGGCGGCACCTGGCCGAGGCCTGGCTGGAGCGGGCGTGGGCGGACGGCTGGCGGCCCGGGGACGAGGTGCCCGCGGACGCCCGCCTGGCCGAGCCGGCCTGGCTGCGCGAGGGGTACCGGGCCACGGACGACCTGCGCCGCGCCGACTCCACCGGCTACCGGTACGTCATCTCGGCCGTGCTCACGGTGGCGCGCGAGGTCTACGAGGACGCCGGCGGCTTCGACCCCGCGTTCGTGGGCTACGGCGGGGAGGACTGGGAGCTGGCGCACCGGCTGTGGCGCGTGGGGGCGGCCCTGCGCCACGCGCCGGACGCCGTGGCGTGGCAGGCCGGCGCCGACTTCGGCGGACGCGGCGACGCCGCCGAGGCCGCCCGGGTGAAGGCCCGCGAGGCGCTCGTGCTCGCCTCGCGCATCCCTGCGACGACGGCCCGCGGCCACGGCCTGTCCCTGGCCGGCCCGCTGCGGGTCGAGGCGCGAGTGCGGGTGCCGGAGGGCGCGGACGGCGCGGCGGCGGCCGTGGTGGCGGTGGACGCCGTGCTGCGCGCGGCACCGGGGGCGCGGGTCGGCGTCGTAGGCGGCCTCGACGAGGCGGCGGCGCGGGCGCTCGGTGACCCCCGCGTGCGGCTGCTGGGCGAGCCCGGCGGCGGCGCGGCGGTGGCCGAGGACCTGCCGCCGACGCCGGCGCGCGGCGACCTCGACGCCGTGCGGTCGGTGCCCGACTGGTCCGTGGACGTGCGCGTGCCGCTGCGGCCCGCCGCGGCCGGAGCCCGGCCTGACGCGGACGCCGTCGCCGCGTGGCTGCTGCGCCTGGAACGGGCCGGCGTCGAGCGCGTGGAGGTGCTGGGTGAGCCGGCCGAGCCGGGCGAGCGGGCCGTGCTCGCCGTGCTGACGTGTGCGCGGGCGCGGTGGCGGCACCGGCGGGGCGGGACGGCGCGGGTGTGGCGGGTGCCCGCCTCCCGGCTGGGCTGGGCGCCCGTGGCCGCCGTGCCGGACCTCGAGGCGTGGTGGGGCGGCTGGGGCTGAGCGGGCCGGTGCCCGCGGGGCGGGGCTGGCACAATCGCGGGCAGGACGGAGCACGGGAGGGCCGATGAGCGAGCTGGACGAACTGGACTTCGCGGCGCTCTCCGCGTTCCTGGCCTGGTGGTTCGGGAAGACGGGCGTCGACTGGATCCGGCGCGAGGACGGCTGAGGAGAGAGGACGCAGGCGTGCACGAGGACGAGGGACGACGCCGGCACTACGGGCACTTCTACGGGCTCGAGGACCTGCCCGAGGACGACCTGCTGCTGGTGTGGGGCAACTGCCAGGGCGAGTTGTATCGGCGGCTGCTCGGCGGGGAGCCCGGCACACCGCTGCACGGGGCGGACCTGGTGAGCGTGCGCGTGCCGCCCGCCTTCGAGGCCCAGCCGGACGAGGTCGCGCACCTGGAGCGGCTGCTGCCGCGCGTGAAGGCGCTCGTCACCCAGCCGATCCCGCACGACTACCGGGGCATGCCCATCGGCACGGACCAGCTCGTGGCCCGGCTGCCCGAGGACGCCGCCGTGGTGCGGATCCCCGTGGTGTACGACGTCTCGCGCTTCCCCTGGCAGGTCACCCTCCGCAACTGGAAGTTCGCGCCCGGGGCGGCCGAGCGGCCGGGGGAGGACCCGCCCGTCGTGCCGTACCACGACCTGCGCGTGCTGGCCGAGGCGGCGACGGGCCGTCGTCGGGAGGTGGCGCCGGCGGCGATCCGCGAGGCCGCGGCCGCGTCCGTGCAGGCGCTGCGGGCGCGGGAGGAGGCGAAGGGGACGCTGTCCATGGCGGATCTGGTGGCGGCGGAGCGGGGCGTCGGCTTCTACACCGTGAACCACCCGACCAACACGCTGCTGACCCGCGTGGCCGAGCGCGTGGCCGAGCGCCTGCCGGGCGACGTCGCCGTCCAGCCCGTACCCGCCTCCCGCGTGCTCCTCGGCGGGGTGCGCGCGCCCCTCGAGGCGGCCGTGGTCGAGGCCCTCGACCTCGACGCCGAGCCGACCGAGGACTGGACCGTGGCCGGACAGACCGTCCCGGCCGAGCAGCTGCGACAGACCCACCTGGACTGGTACGCGCAGAACCCGCAGGCCGTGGGGGTCGGGATGCGCAAGTACGCCGACCAGCTGCGGCTGCTGGGCCTTACGGGCTAGCGCCGGCCCCGGCCACCAGTGGAGGATGGGCGGCACGTCCCGTCTGCCGCGGAGCACGTCTGCGGGGGCGGCCGTACCGTTCCTTTGACCCCGTCACCCCACGGAGGACCACGTGACCGAGCAGTACGACATCCTGATCGTCGGCGGCGGCAACGCCGGCGTGTCTTTGGCCGCCGCACTGCGGCGGAAGCGGCAGGGTCGGGTCGCCATCGCCGACGGCCAACAGCTGCACCGCTACCGGCCGATGCTGAACTACGCGGCGGGCGGGCAGGCGGACATGGCCCGGTTCGAACGGCCGATGCGGGCCGTCATCCCGGACGGGGTCGAATGGATCCCGGACCACGTCGTGGCCGTGGACGCCGAGGAACGGACCGCGGTGACGAGCACCGGGCTGACCGTGGGCTTCCGCCACCTCGTGCTCTGCCCGGGGCTGACCCCGTGGTGGGGTGCGATCGACGGGCTGCGTGAGGCCTACGCCGCCGGATGGGCGGCGAGTGCGCACGTGCCCGAGCACGTGGACGCCGCCCGGGCGCTGCTGTCGCGTGTGGCCGCGGGGGACCGTGTGGTGGCGAATGTGCCGGCTGAGCCCTCCTCGTGCGGCGGCACCGTGCTCAAGGCGCTGTTCCTGGCCTGCGCGGCGTGGGAGCGCACGGGGATCCTGCCGGACGTGGACGTCCGCCTGGTGACCCCGTACGGCCGGATCCTGGACCGGCAGACCATCGACCCCGCTCTGGCCGAGGCCGTGGCGAGGTACGGCATCCATGTGCACGCCGGCGCAGAGGTGAACGCCGTGGACCACGAGGCCCGCGAGGTGGTGCTCAATACCGGTGAGCGGATCACCGACGTCGCGGCCGCGTACATCACGCCCGTGGTGCGGGCCCCGGAGTTCATCGCCGAGGCGGGCCTGGCGGACGACGGCGAGGCCGGCCTGGCGGCCGCGGATCCCGCGACCCTGCGGCATCCCGTGCACCCGCACGTGTGGGCGCTGGGCGACGCCGCCGCCCTGGGCACACGGCCCTCCGGCGGAGCCCTGCGCCGGCAGGTCAAGATCCTGACCCAGAACATCCAGGCTGCGGACGCGGGGAAGCCGCTCCAGAAGTACGACGGCTACACCGTGATCCCCGTGATGGTCAGCCGGGACGAGCTGGTCCTGGACGAGCACGTCCGCGACGGCTCCGAGGACCGGTCGATCCCCGGCGTGGACCTGACGAAGCCGCGGAAGAGCACGGCGGCCTTCGACCGCTTCGGCCAGCCCCGGATCTACTGGCACCGACTGCTCAAGGGCAAGGTCTGAGCCCAGCGTTCTCGCTGCCGCGACCCGTGCGGCGGACGTACTGTCCCTCGCGGGGCGCCCCCGCCCGATCCGGATGACGGCGCCGGCCCGCCGAGCGTTTTCGTTCGGGAAACGGCGGCGTGTCGCACCGCTGTCGTTCGGGAAACGGCGCCCTGCCGACGACGCCGGCCTCAGTCGTCGCGGCCCCGCACCGGGCGCTCCTCGAGCGTGGTCTGCACGACCCGCCCGCGCTCCCAGCTGTTCGCCCCCGGCACCACGTCCGGGACCGGGATGTCCGCGCGGTTGCGCCGCTTGGCCGCGGTGTCCACGCCCACGCGCTCGTCCCGGGCACGCAGGAGGGCCTCGTCCACCTGGCCGTCGCCGGTGAGGCCCATCATCAGCTGGGGGATGCCGTACGGGAAGTCGTCCCGGTCGTACTGCCAGGTGTGGAACGTCTTCCCGTAGGTGTGGATGAGGTCTTCGAAGTAACTGTGCTCGGCCAGCTCGGGCACCCCGGGGGCCGTGAGGGCGCCGGAGCTCACCTCGTAGTGGTGGCTGTGCCACAGGCGTCGCTCCTCGTCGGGGAGGCTGCGGAACCGCTCCTCGCTGATGATGTACTCGATGCCGATCAGCCGTGCGTCCGGCGCGTTGCGGTCGAAGATCACGCACTGGTGCAGGTCGTGGCGCAGGTGGATGCAGAAGTGGCTGGCTTCGACCTGTCGGCCGAGGTCGTCGGCGTAGAAGTGCAGTCCGTTGAGATAGGTGCTCATCGCGCCCATGGGGTACTTCGGCTGGACCAGGCCGGATGCCGCGTCCAGGAGGCGGTGCTTGAGCGGGTGGCCCTTCCCGACGGCGGCCATGAGGGCGATCTTGCGGGCTGCGGTGACAGCGGCCGCGGTGCCCAGTCCGGTGGCGAACGCGAGGGCGGTGGAGGACAGGCGATGGGTGCTCATGGCCCCACGCTAGGAGCGCGGGGCGGACTCGGCCAGGGTGGTGGAGCTGCCGGGGCTGCTCAGGAGGCGGGGACGGCGGATCGTCTGCGCATCTGACCCTTCTGAGTGGGCGCGTGGTCGCCAGAAGGGCCAGAGATGCAGAAGATTCCGGGCGGCCGGCGGGCACGACGTCGGTCCATACGGCACGCGACAATGCGCAAAATTCATTTGCGCTAATCGTCTATCGACTAAGGCTCACCCCTCTTGTGCTATTCGTGGGCCGGAGTAATCTCGATTTCAGCAGCACCGTCCCAGTCCGGGGCGGGCCCGAACCGGGAGGATCACGCCATGACCACCGCCGTCCGCACCTGCGCCGCCAGTGCCTGTGCCTTCAACGCCGAGACGTCCTGCAACGCCCTGGCCATCACCGTCGCCGGCTCCGACCGCACGCCCGGCTGCGGCACCTTCGTCCAGCTCGACGTCCGCCGCCCGGTGACCGAGGGCGCCTCGACCGTCGGTGCGTGCCACCGCCTCGAGTGCACGTACAACGCCGACCTCGCCTGCACCGCCGAGGGCATCGAGGTCACGGACGTGGCCACCTGCGCCACCTACACGATCGACTGACGCCGCCCCTCAGGGGTGGGCGACCCGCGCCGGGATCGCGTCCAGCAGTCGCCGCCAGGCGTGCCGGGGGCTGTGGTCGAGTCGGCCTGCGCCGGGCAGGGCCACATGCACCGCGGTGCTCTCGCCGTCGCGGACGCGGAGCAGGGTCACCCCGGCTTCGTCCGCGTCGAGGGCGTGGGCGGGGGACTCGGGCAGGGGCCCGGTGCCGACCTGCAACGGGGTGCTCTCGCCCGGCAGCAGGCCCAGGGCGACGGCGTCGGCCAGGTCCGCGAGCACCTCGGGGGCGGTGCCCAGCACGTCGTCCCACAGGTCTGCGAGCTCGGCCTGGTCGATGAGCCCCCGCGACGTGAGCGGCAGGGTGTGGCGGCAGAACACGGCGACGCCGTCGACGTCGTGCAGCAGGATCCGCTGGGTCTCGACGACGCCCACGCGCACCCGTAGGCCGACGTCGGCCACGAGGTCCGCGACGCGGCCGCGCAGCCCCAGCTCCGCGACCTCGGCCGAGTCCCGGCACCAGCGCAGGGTGCCGAGCAGATGCACGGACGCCAGGCGGGTGGGGAGCGTGAGGTCCAGGGCGTCGCGCAGGACGTCCACGCGCACGTCCAGCGGCGCGGGCGTGTGGAACGCGCCGAGCGAACCGAGGAGGTTGGGGACGTGGGCGACCACGAGGCGGCCGTCCGCGCTCACGCCGTGCACGGCCGTGGTGAGCGTCTCGCCGGCGCGGAAGGCCGTGACCTCGACGGAGCCCTCGCCGCGGAGCAGTCGCTGGGCCAGCAGCAGACGACGGGGCGCCACGGGCGGCAGCGGATGGGCGGGGTGCGTGGAGGCGTGGGCCATGGGGGTCCTTCCGGCGGGGGTCCGAGAACCAGTAAGGCACACCTCAGTGAGATACGCAAGGCGAGTGTTGTGTATTTGTCGTACGCGGGGCGGTGGGGGCGAGTGGTGCTGGGCTACGGTGACGGGACTCACATGCCGTCGTCGAGGGAGACAGCCGATCATGACCTTCCGCCCTACCCACTACCGACTCACGACGGCGGCCTTCGGCGTCGCCCTGGCGCTCGCCCTCACCTCCTGCGGCACGGCGCAGGATGCGGGCGGCTCATCGGAACCTGCCACCGCCACCGTCGTCGACTCCGCACTCACACGTATCAAGGAGGCCGGCACGTTGCGCGTCTGCTCCACCGGTGACTATCCGCCCTTCACCGAGCAGACCGAGAGCGGCGACTGGAAGGGCATCGACGTGGACATGGCCCGCGATCTCGCCGAGACCATGGGCGTGGAGCCGGAGTTCGTGAAGACCAGCTGGAAGACGCTCATGGACAACTACACGTCGGGGGCGTGCGACGTCGCCGTCGGGGGCATCTCCCTGAACCCGGAGCGCGCCGAGCAGGTGTACTTCACCGTGCCGACGCAGGAGGACGGCAAGACGCCGATCACCCGCTGCGAGAACGTCGAGAAGTACGACACCGTGGAGGAGATCAACCAGCCGGGGGTGCGGTCGATCTTCCCCGAGGGCGGCACCAACGAGAAGTTCGCCCGGGAGCACTACCCGCAGGGCGAGCTGCTGACGCACGACAACCTCACGGTGTTCGACGCTCTCGCGGCCGGCGAGGCGGACGTGATGACCACGGACCGCTCCGAGGTGCTCTACATCGACCACGAGTATCCCGAGCTGTGCGCCGCGAACCCGGACGAGCCCTTCGACTACTTCCAGAAGGGGTACATGCTCCCGCAGGGCGACGAGGTGTTCAAGCACTACGTGGACCAGTGGCTGGCCATCGCGCTCAAGGACGGGACGTACGAAGGATTCGCGGAGCCGTGGGTCGGGGACGTCGAGCTGAGCCTGGAGGACTGAGCCGCAAGGGCGATCCCGTCCCCGCTGGGTCGCCGCCCTTGTAGACGTCCGTGGCGGTGACGCGCTTCAGGTCCTCGAGTGCGGGAGTCGTCAGCCGGTGACCTCGAGCTCGAGGCCGAGCACCTCCATGACGGAGAGCACTGACTTCAGGGTGCTCTTGCCGGTGCCGCGCTCGATCTGGCGGACGGTCGCATCCGAGACTCCTGCCAGGTCTGCGAGCTGCTGCTGGATCAGCAGGAGCTCTTTACGCATGGCGCGGACGCGGTCGCTGATCTTCATCAGCGCCGCGGCGGAGGAGACTGCGCGTGTGGTGGCCACGGCCCCAGCGTGGCAGATGAGCAGCTGAAATCCGAAGGATTCTTCGGAATCGGTGACGTTCGACTGCTGCGGTGACGAGTCGACATGGGAAACCGAAGAAGACTTCGGATTCGAGCCTCCGGAGGTCGGTCGAAAAGGTGCCGGCCTCCTCATCCGATGAATTCTTCGGAACCCGGCTCTCAGGCATCAGGCGTGCGACTTTTCAGTGCCAGAATGAGGCCGACTGCCACACCGCCGTGCTCCGAAAGGCTCCGCCACCATGCCCTCTCCCCAGAACCTCTCGAACTTCGTGTGGGGGATCGCGGATCAGCTCCGGGGCGTGTTCAAGCCGAATCAGTACGGCACGCTCGTCCTTCCGCTCACCATCCTGCGCCGCATGGAGGCAGTCATGGCCCCGCACCGGGGTCGGAATCTTCTGCGCATCTGACCCTTCTCGGCGCCCGTGGCGGGGCCAGGCTATGCTCACCCTCGGCGTGAAATGGGCCGAAGATCAAAAGGGTGTGGCGAATCATGTGGAATCTCCAGCAACAACGTCAGCTGTTTTCCGCGCAGTCGGAGTTCACCATGGATCGGGCCTCTCTGGACGATGCTCGGGCCGTCGCGCGGGCGCGTCTGGCCAGGTGGGTCGAGGACCTGATGACGCCCCAGCATGACCGAGTGGGCCAGGCCGTCCCGCGCCTCGTGCTGACGAGCGAGGACTTCGACTGGACGCCGCACCAGCTGACGTCGGGTCTGACCTTCTGCATTGCCGACTACGTCGTGGGGGACGAGGACGAGGGCGACCCGTCGGAAGTGTGGGCCATCGCCCTCGCCGAGACCTACGCCGTCTTCGAGGAGGAGGACATCGACGAGGCTCGGCGGGAGATCGTCGCCCAGCTCGAGCGAGGGTCGCATGAGTTCGCCACGAAGGTATACGTGGAGGCCTCCGTCAGCCACTTCAGCAAGCGCAACCACGGTTTGACCGGCGGTGATGTTCACGAGCTGGTGCGGCTGCGGGATCTCGACCTGCCGCCGGCAGCGTGGCGTCATGTCGGGGTCTTCCTGCTGAACATGCTTGCTGCCCGGGCTCGGCACGGTGTGGAGGTGAGTGTCGAGCACCCCGTCACCTACCTCCCGTACGAGCTCGTCCCTGCCTGCTCCCCCTCACAGGAGGAGCTGCTCATGAGCCGCCGGATTCCGAAGGAAGCGCTCGCCTATTCCGCACCCCTCTCGTGGCTCCGAGAGTTGGCGAAGGACAAGCTCGAGCAGTGGTGCCTGCGTGCGTCCGACCTGCAGGACGCTCCCGAAGTGCACTTCAACCTTCACCGGTTCCCCTACGCCATGGAGCTGGGTGACGTCGCGCCCGACTTCTGCGGAGGCGTCATGAGCGTCCACCCCGAGGGGGAGCGTCCCGATGACTGGTGGCGTCAGCAAGAGGTCACCGCATGCGCGTGGTTCGGCATCGCGGTGGACCTGAGCGACTGTCTGACGAGGGGCGAGCTACTCCAGGCCATCGACAGCGAGGCTGGGGATGACGACGGCGCCTCCATTCTCGAAAGGATTCGCGCGGAGATCTGTGTGACGCGCTACTCCAGCACCGGCGGATCGTCACGGGACACGAGCGTGATCCACCTCGACGCCGGCAATCTCATTGACATGGACGGCCTCGACATCCATGGAATCTCGCACAACCTCGAGAACGCCTTGAGGGCCCGGATGGCGCAGCTCGAGTACTGATCGGTGGACGGGGGCCTCGGGAGTGCCCCGACCGGGCGGGCCCGACGACGGCCCCCGCCTCAGGCGATCCGGTGGAGCCGATGCTTGCCGTCGCCGTCGCCGACGCCGAAGACCGCGCGGGTGCGCACCGAGGAGCCGAGCCGAGCGATCACCCGACCTTCGAGGAGGACGACCCCGTGACCCGCTACGCCCCGTTCGTGCAGCTTGGCGGCGGCCTGGCGGCCGGCACGCAGAAGCTGACGGCGACGGAGACGATCGAGGTGCTCATCAGTCGGGCGCAGGGCGCCCTCATTTTAGGGACAGGCCACCGGCAGAAGCGGCGAAGGGCTGCCGGCCGACCCCGGCCCACAGCGCCATTCACCGTGTCCTCGTCTCATACTCGTCCACCAAAGAAAGGGAGAGCGCCATGCCCACTCCGACCCCGGAGAATCCGCTGATCTGGTCCAGTGAGACCCTCGCCACCCGGCTCCTGACGGCCCTGGGCGCCGCCCATCCAGAGGAGTACTCCCGCGCTCTGAGCGAACTGACCGGGTTCTCTCTGGATCCAGCGGATCCCGCCACTTTCATATGCGAGGATCAGCGCATCGACCAGCGGTTCCGCACGGTGTCCGGGCAGGAAGTCATCGTGGAAGTGAAGGTGGACCACCAGGCCACAGCCGAGCAGCTGGGCCGCTACGCCGCCTTGGCCGAGGGGGCATGCCGAGTCATGGTCGTCCCTGACGCGGCCGCTCCGGACGTGCGGGAGGCGACCACGAAGCAGCGTGACTGGGCCGTTGTGACGTGGTCGGACCTGCTGGGCCGTCTCATGGACGTGAACCCGTTGGTGGCTCGTCTCGAGCGGGACGTCCGAGTCATGGCTTCCGATCCGGGGGCCAAGGCGGTCACGCGTCGAGCGCTCCATGTGTTGCTGCCCGTCAAGCACGAGCGATTGAAGGTCGAGGCTGGGACGACGGGGCGTAACTGGCCGTGCCTGAACATCACCGCGACGGACGGGTGGGTGTTCGGCCAGGTGGAGCGCACCGGAGCGGCTGTTCCTCCGCAGTTCCAGGCGAAGGTCGGGTTCACGATCTCTCCGGAGGAGCAGGAGCCGGGCCCCGCCGCCGCGTGCATGGGGGAGGCGCTCCGCCAAGCATGGCAGGCGGCGGTGGCTCTGGAGTCCGAGGGGCGCTTCTCGATCTCTCGTCATGGCGGAGCGTCGAAGATGCAGAAGCTCTACGGGACCGACTTCCCCTACCAGGCGCGCGGATACGTGGGTGATTACGCGGGCATCTACAGCACGCCTCTTTCCGACCCGGAGGATGCGATCGCGCAGGTAGTGGCGCTGGGGGAGCGGATGCTCGTCATCGCCGACGAGATGTGGGGCCGCAAGGAGGCGGCTGCGTCGGAGGGGTGACGGGGGGCGGATGCCGGCCCCTCCATTCCGGGGGCGCGACTCAGCTGCCAGGCCTCAGGCCGCCGCGTGCTGAATCTGCGGGCGAAGACCCCGGAACGATCCCTGGCCCAGGCCATATCGCCGGGGTTTCTGCTTGTCCAGGGGTGGCCGGGAGACCCGAGGCCCCGGGGCAGTTGAACCCGTTGATACCCAGGCTCCACCATGTGGTGCTCCCGTGGAACGCTGCAGCCAGCTCCACCCTGCTCGCCGAAATCCCCCATGTCAGCTCCGGACTTTCACCACCCCCGCCTCGCTCACCGACTTCGTCTGGGGGATCGCGGACCAGTTGCGCGGGGTCTACAAGCCGAACCAGTACGGCATGGTGGTGCTCCCGCCGACAATCCTTCGGCGCGTGGAGGAGCTCATGCCCCCATTGGGAGGCCATGCGGGAGCTGGCTAAGACGGCCTGCCGGCCACGCTGCCCAGCGTGATCGCGGACCGCACGGGCCTGCTCTTCCGTCGCACCTCGCCTTACTGTACGACCCGCGGGGCATCTTCGAGGTCCCGATCCGCCGCTTCGCCCACGGCCTCCAACGAGACCGCGGGCGAGCACATGGCGCTGCCGAAGTTGACCGTGGCAAGGCTCCTGGGCGAGACGTCACAGCCTCCAGCTGCCAGGCACCGACACCGCGTAGTTCGGCACGCCGATGGCCTCGAAATGCTTCTCAGCAGACTTGATCTTGGCGTTCTCCGTCGGCCGGCGCTTGATCTCGTCCTCCGTGCTCTTCGTCTCTCGGATCATGTACACCCGTTCTTCGCCGTCCTCGTGCTTCACGATCGCCCAGTCCGGGTTGTACGGCCCAACGGGGGTGTCGATCTTGAACTTGTCAGGCAGCTTCATGAAGAACTTGATGTCCTCGCGGCCGTCGAGCAGTTCCGCGAACTGGCGTTCTGGGTCGGAGTCGTAGACGACGTAGTCGAAGTTCGACTTGTCTGCGTTCTCCAGCTTGTACATCTGGTCGAGGAAACGCTCCTTCTCCTCTTCGCCGTCCTTGCGCAGTTCACGCAGCTCGTAGACGGAGCCGGCGATCTTCTCGTACTGCACGCCGTCGACGACGAGCTTCGCGAGCTCGGTCTGCATGAGGCGCCTGGCCATGGCAATGAAGTCGTTCGGGTTCGCGATGAACTCGTCCAGCCGGCCACTGCCGACGAGGATGTCGACAATGGTCTTGCGTGTGAGGGACGTGGCCTCCTGCAGCTCGCCGATGATGTCGGGCAGGTCGTAGCTGCCTCGGAGTTCCTGCTGACGTGACCCGAGTTCCTGACCCTTCGCGCCACCGCGGAGCACCTTCACGCCCGCGCGGGTGACCTGGATGCGTAGCGGTTCGATGTCTGGTGCCTCTTTGATCGCCTTGACCGAGTTCTCGATGATCTTGTCGCGCTCCACCTCGACGCGGTACGTGGTCCGGCGGCTGATCGTCTCCCAGAACCTCTCGAACTCCGGGTTCGCGAACAGCTCCTTGTTGAGCTTGCGCGAGTGTCGCTTGCTCTTCGGTTTGACATACGTGCCGATGCTGGCGCGGCCGACCAGCTCGACGACGAACGGCTCGGCCCACGAGAAGTCGACGGGCAAGTTGAGGCTGAAATCGAGCGTGTTCGGCTGGAATTTCGGCTGCACGACGCCGTCCTTATCGATGAACTTCTGTGCGAGCAAGTGCTCCCAGATCGACACGGAGCCCTCGTAGCCGAGGTTTTCATCGGTGAGCGACCCGTCGGGGTTCTGCAGCGGGATCTTCGAGAACTCCGCCTTGCGCACGCGGCCGATCTCGACACCCGCGTCCTTGTATTCCTTCTGGAGTGCGTCGGCGAACTGCTTGTACGACTCGTTCGCGACCACCGTCAGCGTCGCGATGCCTCGATCAGCCACACGCTCGTAGCCGCCTTCACTCTTCGTGACCGGCAGACGCAAGCCACGTCCGAGCGTCTGGCGTCGCTCCGTCTCGGCGCCCATCTCGCGCAGGGTGCAGATCTGGAAGACGTTCGGGTTGTCCCAGCCCTCGCGCAGGGCAGAGTGGCTGAACACGAACCGCGTCGGCTCGTTCTCGTCGAGCAGGCGTTCCTTCTGCTGCATGATCAGCTCGTACGCGTCATCGTCGGCCTTGGTGGTGCCGGACGTGTCCTGGAACTTGTCCGCCGCGCCCTTCTTGCCCTTGAGGACAGAGAAGTAGCCGCGACGCAGCTCGGCCGGATCCTGCGGAAGCAGTTCCTGCCACTGCGGTGACTTGGCGCGCTCCTCACGGAACAGCTCGTCGAACCACTGCACGAACTGGCCGTTCGCATCGTTGTTGTTCGAGCCGTTACCGAGGAAACTCTCCACCTTGTCGATGAAGAACAGGCTGAGCACTTTGATGCCCTTGGCGCGCAACTGCGTTTCCTTACGCAAGTGCTCCTTGATCGTCTCGCGGATCATCTCCTTGTAGATCGCACCCGACGATCCGCCGATGCTCTCACCTTGGTACAAGTAGCCATGCAGTGTCAGGTCGACGTACGCGGGTTCGATGCTCATCTCGTTGACGCGCCAGCCGTCGTAGTTCGCGTTGTTCGTCAGGCGAGCATCGGACAGCTCCTGGTTCTGCTTGACGTTCACCACGCGCCGCTCGAGCGAACCGTCGGCCTTGCGGCAGGACAGCTCCAGCCGGGCGACCCAGCCTTTGTCGTTCTTGACCTCGACCAGCTTGATGTACGGCGTCGCGTCCGCACCTTGCTGCTGCACGTCGGCGACCACGATCTGCTTCACCAGGCCGAGGTCGTGCGCATCGACCGGATCGAGCCGGTAGACGACGTTGCGGAGCTTCTTGTGCGTCGCGCTGTAACGCAGTGTGAACACGGGGTCGAGCTCGCTCACGGCCGACTGAGAGAGCAGGGATTCCATGTTCTGCGGCTCGTCCATGATGACGACCGGATGCGTGGCCTTCAGGTAGTCGATCGGCTTGAGACCGTTCAGCTTGTCGCGCGTCTGGTGGATGATGCGTGTGTTCGCTTTGCCACGGATCGAGTCGATCGTCATGACCATGATCTGCACGTTGGTCGACGTCGCGAACGACTGCACCTCCTCGGCCGTTTTACCGCTGTAGACGGACGAGTCGAAGGTGATGTTGCGCTTCCTGTACAGATCTTCAAAGTGCGAACGCATGAGCCGGATGCTCGTGTTCACGCCCTCGCGGATCGCGACGCTCGGCACCAGGATGACGAACTTCGTGAAGTTGTACTGTGCGGCCAGCTCGAAGATGGTGCGGAGGTACACGTACGTCTTACCTGTACCCGTCTCCATCTCGATATCGAAGTCGAGCGCAGAGTTGTCGAAGAGCTTCGAGGCGACCTCGAGCCCATTCTTGTCCTGCACACGCTGCAAGTTGGCAAGCATCGTGTCGCGATCGAGCACCAGGCGATTACCGACGGCACCGACCTCCTGCGCAAGGTCGAGGTCGAGCGCGGTGTTCTCCGTCGCGTCGACAGCGGCGACCTGGCCGCGCAGCATCGTCTCCAGCTTCTCGGCGTCCCTCGGCTGACCATCGAACAGGTCGACGACGGACTTGATCGCTTCGAGCTGATAGGGCTGACTGGCGTCGAACTTGAATCCGCTACTCGCTGTGTTGTCTCCCATGATCAGGCCGTCCACAGCTCGATGCCCTTGCTCTTGCAGAGCTGAGCCAGATTGGTCTTGAGCTGGTCATCGCCTTGGAACGCATCCTCCAAGATGATCAGGCGAGCAGGGTCGGCATCGACCACGGCACGCAACTGCTCGAGCGTCGGCTTGACGTGCTCGTCCAGGTAGGCGAGCACGATGCCGTCACCCACCGAGCGCAGATTGAGGCCGGGCACATCGACAGGAGCGATCTGCTCAGTCAGCGAGTAGCCCTGCTTCAGGAGGATCTCTGAAAGGAGGTCATCGGCAGAGGCTTCGTCGGCACTGCTCGACTCGCGCAGATCGAAGAGGTGCTGTTCGAGTTCAGTCCGATCGACGTCGCTCGAGACATTCCACTTCGAGAAGTTCGTCTCCCCCAGGGCATAGGCGCGGAAACCGAAATCAAGTGGAGCTTCGCGCTGACCCAGCTTCTCCTTGTGCTCCGTTGCGATCGCTGCGCCAGCCCGCCGAATACGTTCACGCGAGATCTCGGCAATCGTGCGGTAACCCTCCGCGCGAGCAATCGACTTCTCCGGCGTTGGCTCCGGGAGCTGCACCTGGATGAAGCGGCGAGCTCCACCGTCCTTCGCATTGAGCGCCATCACGGCATGCGCGGTCGTCGCAGAGCCTGCGAAGAAGTCCAACACAAGATCGTCACCGCTCGTCACCATTTCGATGAGCGACTCAATAACATTCTCATCCTTCGGGAAGTCGAAGACGGCTCCGCCCATCAACTCGCTCAAGCGCTTCGAGGCGCCTCGCCCATCCTGATAGAAGACGCTGTATGCCGCCTCCTTGTCGGCTTCGCCAAGGTAAACCTTCAGCGTGGGGCGAGTCGACTCATCGACCCCGAACCTGATGCGATCATCGGCGAGGAGCTCTTCCATGCGCTCCGGCGCGAATGACCAACCATTCGGATGCATGTTGACCGGCTTCCCAGTAACCGGATGAAGGATGTCGTAACGCGACCTTGAAGTCGGCTGCGGCTTTCGAAGATCGCTCGGGAAGTAGATTCCGCGGCTGTCGACAGACGAATAGTGCCGATGTCGCTTACTTGGCTCCGAATCCGGCAGACCCGAGTACCACTTCTTGAGAGCCTTCTCGACTGCAACGTCGTCATCGCCGTACTGGCGTCGAAGCTTTCCGTACTGAGCTTGAATATGCTCAAGACCCTTTTTCTGAACCTGCCAGGTCACGCCAGTACTCGCCAACGCGCTCATGCTTCGCGCGTAGCACAGGATGTACTCATGTGACGACGAGATGTATTTCGAGTCGTTCTTCCGACCGGCTGCCCAGACCATCGATCCGACGAAGTTGTTCTCGCCGAACACCTCGTTCGCGACGCGCTTCAGGTTGTCCAGTTCGGAGTCGTCGATGGAGATGAAAATCGCACCATCCTCGGTCAACAGGTTCCGCGCGAGCTTGAGTCGCGGGTACATCATGTTGAGCCAGTTGGAGTGGTAGCGCCCTTCGATGTCCGCGTTGGTTGAGAGCTTCTTGCCCTCCTCATTGACCTGCTTCGTCCACTCGAGGTAGGTCGCGAGACCTTCCTTGTAGTTGTCCGGGTAGACGAAATCCTTACCCGTATTGTAAGGCGGATCGATATAGATCATCTTGATCTTGGCGTGATAGTGCTTCTGCAGGATCTTCAGCACCTCGAGGTTGTCGCCCTCGATGAATACGTTCTTCGTCGTGTCCCAGTCCTTCGAGTTCTCGAAGTCGGGGCGCAACGTCGCCGTCGTCGGCTCCTGTGCGGCACGCAGGGCGCGCTTCTTGCCCGGCCAGAACAGCCCGAAGCGCTCGCTGGTATCGGCGGTGTCGCCGTCCAGCAGCTCCTTGAGCTTCTCCACGTCCACCTTGCCGTCGGCAATGACCTCGGGCATCAGCTCGGCAAGCTGCGCTGCCAGCTCAGTCTGGAAGTTCGGGGTGGTGGATGGTGTTTCGTGGATTTCTTCGCTCATCGGGTATTTCTCTTTCCTCAGTGTAACAATTGTGATGTCTTTTGTGAACGCTGACCGTTACGCGACGATGCGCCAACGGATCGCGAACAGGTGCTCGGTGTCCTGGGTGCCCTGTAGGGATTGCTCGATCATGTCGAGCTTCTCGTCGATCTCGGCCTGCAGCTTGCGGCGTGCGTCACGGAAGTCGTCGTCGGCCTCGTCCGCCCGGCGCTCCCATTTGCGGGCCTCGCGCTTGAGCTTGAGTTGCTCCATCGGGTCGTCCGCCTGCTTCGCCGCCTTACGGGCTTCCTTCTCCTTGGCGCGGTACTCGCGGATCTTGCCCTCGTGCTCGGCCTTGCGATCCTGCTGGTTGCGGTAGAGCAGTTCCTCCTGCTGGTCGTAGTAGCGAGAGTTGCGCCCCTGGACTTCTTTCTCCAGCTCACCGAGCCGCGCCTTGAACTGCGGCTCGACCTTCGCGGTATCGACTACGACCGGCTGTTCGCCTACATCGAGGCAGGCGAGGTCGAGGATGTCAGCAACGTACTCCTCATCCAGGTACTGGCCGTCGTCGGTCATGCCACCGGCGAGCATGTATGACTCGGAGATGTCCTCGTCGCGCGCCTGCATCGTGAAGGTCAGCAGGTTGACCGTCAACTCGCCGCACTTGCCCTCGAGCGCCTTGACAGCGTTACTGGCGCGCGTCGACTGGCCAAGCGAGAAGGTCAGCTCGCGTTGCGGCGTCTCGTGCGTTTTCGCGGTGTCTGCGACGTGCTGCGCGAGCGGGCTGGCGTAACGGTACTGGTGCGCGTTCGGGAGCGGCTTCGATTTGAAGAAGTAGCGGCCCGTCGGTGCTTCCTTGGTCGGCGCTTGATTCAGGACGAACGTGCGGCCGTCGCCCTCGAACGTCGCGACGTCACGAAGCTCGTGCTGCGTGATCGAGAGCAACAGGCGCTCGAACTTGTTGAGCACGTCGCCCGACTGTTCGTCGTATGCCTTGAGGCGATCTTGCACGTGCGGGTCGAGGTGGTCGAAGACCTTGGCCTTGGCGCTGGCCATTTCCTTCGAAATCTCGCCCGCGAACTGATCCTCAAGTTGCTTGAACGCTGCATCGATCTCGCCGGCTGTCTTGCAGCGGGTGAGGATGTCGCTGATCCGCTTCTCGAAGTCGAGGCCATCCTCCACAGCGCCGAGCACCTCGTCGCTGGCGCCGAACACACTCGAGAACAGCTGGAACTTGTTGGTCAGCAGCTCGAGGATGCGCTGCTCGGCGATGTTGCCCTTGTTGCTGAAGTTCACTACCACGACGTTGTGCTTCTGGCCGAAGCGGTGCACGCGGCCGATGCGCTGCTCGACGCGCTGCGGGTTCCACGGCAGGTCGTAGTTGACGAGCATCGAGCAGAACTGCAGGTTGATACCTTCAGCCGCTGCCTCGGTGGCGATCATGATCGTGCCCTGCTCGCGGAAGTAGTCCACGAGCGCCTTGCGGCGATCGACAGCAGGGATGCCAGTGAGCAGGTCGCTGTCTTGGTTTGCCGTCAGCCACGCCTGGTAGATCGCCGTCTGCTCGGGCGACGTGTTCGAGCCGTTGAACAGCACGACGCCCTCGCCGCGACCAGCGTCGGCCAGCGTGCGGGCGATGTACTCCTGTGTCTTCGTCGAGTCAGTGAAGATGATCGCCTTCTCGGCGGCACCCAGCTCGCGGAGTCGCTCGAAGCCCATGTCGAGCGCTTCACCCAGCTTGACGGCCTTTTGATTGTCAGTGATCGACCGCGCCAGCGCCGCGTACTCGCGAAGCTCCTCCACCTCGGCGCGCATACGCTTGAGGGTCTCTTCGTCGAGCTGCGCACTCGATGCCGGAGCCGTCGTCTCCTCGGCTTCCTCGACGATCTCCTCCTCGAGTTCGTCACCGGTCTCGAAGTCGGCCAGGAACAGCCCGCCGCGATTGTCACGGAGCTTGCCCGCGGCCACCTCGTCCGCGAGACGGTTCGCGATGTTCTCCAGCGTGCTCGCAACGGCATACGTTGAGGAACCGAGACGCTTGCGAATGATCAGGGCAGAAAGGTGGCGCTGCGAGCCCGCGAAGGCGAACAGCTCGTCGCGCTGCAGATAGTTGTTCACCAAGTCGTACAGGCGTTCTTCATCGGGTGACGGGGTGAACTCCACTGTGATCGGCATGCGCTCGGTGAACCGGATGTACTTATTGGCGTCCTTGCGGAGCGTGCGCTTGGAGATCGCTGCCACACGTTCGACCAGATCGTCGTCGCCCGTCAGGTCGCGGTTCTTGATGTACCGCTCGCGGAACGCGTCGAGAGAGTAGAAGTAGTCTGGGTCGAAGATCGACACCAGGCCGTACAGCTCCTCGAGCTTGTTCTGCAGCGGCGTCGCCGTGAGCAGAACGGTTTTGTGCGCGCTGCGGGCGACGTGCGAAACGGCCTCGGCCATCTTCGCCTTCCCGTTCCAGTAGCTACGCAGGCGGTGCGCCTCGTCAGCCACCACCAGATCCCACGACTTCAGTAATGAGGTCTCGTGGCGGAGGGCGAACTCATACGAGCAGATGAGCACCTCAGCGGCACGAGTGTCGGTCTTCGCGAGTAGCGCGTCCTTCGACTTGGCGTCGAGGATCGAGGACGGGATGAGGAACTTCTCGTACAGCTCCTCCTTCCACTGCTGACGCAGGCTCGAGGGCGCGATGATCAAGATACGCCGCTTGCGTTCAGCCCAGTACTGCGAGATGACGATGCCCGCCTCGATCGTCTTGCCCAGGCCAACCTCGTCCGCCAGTATCACACCCGGCAGGAACGGCGTCTGGAGTGCAAAAAGTGCCGCATCGATCTGATGCGGTTTGGGTTCGACCTGCGCGTCGAACAGCAGCCCGGCCAGCTTGCCGACGTGATCGTTCGCGTAGCTGCGCTGCAGCTCGTGGGCGAAGTACTTCGCTTGGTAGTCGGAGAGAGGCATCGCCATCTTCAGCCCTCCTGGTGTAGACGGGAGAGATATGACGTGGATCGGGCGGTCGGATCGCCACTGCCGCGATCAGACAGGGCCACTGCACGCTTCACTGCGTCACGCTCCCCGCTTTTCCCTGCTTGGCCCCAGCCGGTGCGGCGGTGGTCAGGACTACGCGCCTCACGGTGTCGGCTCCCCTGACCGTTAGGCGTTCTCGCGTGATACTGCCACATAAGGATCGGCTGTGTGGTGCCGGGCACGTTCACGTCCGTGTCACTGTCTGGGCCCGCTCGCTCTGGGTCTGGCCGTGGACCCGGTTGGACCGGCGGTCTTTCCTCAGCGAGAGCCCCCGTTAAGCTCGTCACATGGTCACCGCGCGTGAAGTCACCCTTCAGGAACTCCTCGGGGGCTCCTACCAGTACACGGTCCCGCTCTATCAGCGGACGTACTCCTGGGGCCGCCCGCAGTGGCAGCGACTGTGGGAGGACGTCGTGGATGTCGCCGACCATCGGCGGGACAACCCTTCGGCAACCCACTTCATCGGCTCCCTCGTTCTCGCCGGCTTCCGGGACAACGGGCCCGGTGGCGTCCAGCGGTGGCTCGTGGTGGACGGGCAGCAGCGGCTGACGACGCTGACGCTCCTCCTCGCCGCTGTCCGCGACCACCGGGCTGAGCACGAAGGCCCCATGCACGCCGATCGGGTCAACGAGAAGTACCTGGTCAACAAGTGGGAGGACGGCGATCTCCGCTACAAGGTCCTGCCCACCCAGGCCGACCGTGGCGCCTACCGCGGACGGATCGAGCACGCCCCGGACGCTGCCGAAGGCTCCAGGATCAGCGAAGCCCACCAGTTCTTCCTGACGAAGCTGCTCGGGTTGAGCCATCCCCCTGCTGACGGTGAAGAGGAGCCGCTGACCTTGGCGGAGGTCGAGTCCGCCGTCGTTGCCGGCCTGTCGATCGTGTCCGTGACCACCGGGGAGAACGACAACGCCCACCGCATCTTCGAGTCGCTGAACAACACCGGCCTCAAGCTCACCCAGGGCGACCTGCTCAGGAACTACCTGTTCATGCAGCTGCCCACCCGGGCGGATGAGGTCTACACCACCCTGTGGCTCCCGTTGCAGAACCTGCTCTCCAATGAGGAACTGGAGACGCTGTTCTGGCTTGACCTGGTGCAACAGGATCCCAAGGTCCGCCAGACGGAGATCTACGCGGGGCAGCAGCGTCGCATGCGTGACCTGCAGGACGAGTCGCAGGTCAGGGGGGCGTGTCAGATGGTCTGTGTAAGCCGTACCGAGAGGAACGGTAAGAATCATGACCATGATCGACGAGAAGAACCCAGGCGAGCCCTCGGGCCAGGACCTGGTCGAGCAGCTGAAAGCCTCAGGGCAGCTTGATTCCCTATTCGCGCAGATCGACGCGGGCGGCGTCGAGCTCACCGGTGACGGCGGGTTCGTGCCCGCGCTGGTCAAGGCCGCGCTCGAGCGGGGCCTGCAGGCCGAGCTGACCAGCCATCTGGGCTACGAGAAGGGCTCGAGCGAGGCGCCGAAGCACGCCAACTCCCGCAACGGGACCACCCCGAAGACCGTGGAGTCCGAGGTCGGGCCGATCGAGCTGGACGTCCCGCGAGACCGGGGCGGGTTGTTCACCCCGCGCCTGGTGCCCAAGGGCCAGCGGCGCCTCGGGGGCCTGGATGACATGATCATCAGCCTCTATGCCGGCGGAATGACGATCCGGGACATCCAGCACCACCTGGCCTCCACGATCGGCACGGACCTGTCGCACGAGACGATCTCCAACATCACCGACGCCGTGAGCGAAGAGGTCCTGGCGTGGCAGTCGCGGCCGCTGGAGGAGTTCTATCCGGTGATCTATCTCGACGCAATCCGGATCAAGATCCGAGAGAACAGCCAGGTCCTCAACCGTGCCGCCTACATCGCCGTCGGCGTGGACCTCGAGGGCATCAAGCACGTGCTGGGGATCTGGGTCCAGGACACCGAGGGCTCGGCGTTCTGGGCCCACGTCTGCGCCGATCTCGCCAACCGGGGCGTGCAGGACGTGCTGATCGTGTGCTGCGACGGGCTCAAGGGCCTGCCGGAGGCGATCGAGGCGACGTGGCCGGACTCGATGGTCCAGACCTGCGTGGTTCACCTGATCCGGGCCGCGATGCGGTTCGTGGCCTACCAGGACCGCAAGAAGGTCGCCGCCGCGCTGAAGCCGATCTACACCGCCCCCAACGAAGAGACCGCGAGGAAGGCGCTGGCCGAGTTCGAGGCCTCCGAGCTCGGCACGAAGTACCCGTCTGCAGCCGCGACCTGGGCGAACTCCTGGGAGCGGTTCATCCCGTTCCTGCAGTTCCCACCCATGCTCCGCAAGGTCATCTACACAACCAACAGCATCGAGTCGCTGAACTTCCAGCTACGGAAGGTGACCAAGAACCGCGGCCACTTCCCCTCGACCGAGGCGGCGGTGAAGCTGCTCTGGCTCGCGATCTGCAACATCGAAGACAAACGCGCCGCCGAACGCGCTCGGGACCGGGGCAAACCCGCCGGCCAGCGCAAAGCCCAGGGCCGGCTCGTCGAAGGTCAGGCCGTCACGAACTGGAAGCAGGCCCTCGCCCAGCTCGCCGCGGCCTACCCCGACCGGATCAACCCCTACCTGTGACCACCCCGCTTACACAGACAAGTTGACACGCCCGGTCAGGGCGGAAGTCGAGCGGTTCCTGGCGTTGGGGCGTCTCTACGACGTGATGCTCCGCCCGGAGAAGGAGCGGGACGACGCAGTGCGCTTCCGCTTGGCACGCCTGCGCGCCTGGCGCACGACGACGACGTTCCCGATCACACTGCACCTGATGGAGCGCCGGTCCTTGGGGGACATCGACTCGGACGAACTGGCCCGTGCGCTCCTCTACCTCGAGTCGTACCTGGTCCGACGCCTCGTCTTCGGCCGCTATTCCGACGGTCTCAACACCACCTTGCTCGCGGCCACGGCCGACATCCAGGGTCAGGACGACCCGGCGGATGCCCTGCACCGGTTCCTCTCCAGCGGGCGGAAGCACTTCGCCTCCGACGACCAGGTCCGCCAGGCCGTGATGACGGCACCCTTCTACACGACGGGCCGAGCGGCCCACCGAAAGCTGATTCTCCGGTGGATCGAGGAGTCCTACGGCAGCAAGGAGCCGGTGGACCTCGACAGTGCGACCATCGAGCACGTCATGCCGCAGACGCTCACGGAGGAGTGGGAGCGCGCTCTGGCCGACCAGCTTGAGGCGCACCAGGACCTTCGAGAGGTGCACACCGAGCTCCTGCACACCTTGGGCAACCTCACCCTCACCGGGTACAACAGCGAGCTGAGCAATGGGCCCTTCGCGGTCAAGCGTGCGGAGCTGGCCAAAAGCGGCATCCGCATGAACCAGGAGATCTCCGCTGAGCCGGTGTGGGGTCCCGCGCAGATCCGTGCTCGCGCCGAGCGGCTGGCGGACCGGATCGTCGGTATCTGGCCGGGACCCTCAGCAGAGGCCGCCTCCGGGGTCGCTCACACGGCCTGGCAGACGCTGTCGGATGCCGTCGCGGCCATTCCCGCCGGGTCCTGGACCTCCTACGGCGAACTGGCACGGCTGATCGGAAGCCATCCGGTCCCCGTGGGGACCTACCTCGCACGGACTGCCCTGCCGCACGCTCATCGTGTGCTGCAAGCAGGAGGCACCGTCTCTCCGTCCTTCCGGTGGCCCGACGCCCACCGCACGGACGATCCGCACGACGTCCTCGCGGCCGAAGGCGTGCGCTTCTCCGAGGACGGACGTGCCGACGGCGGCCAGCGGCTGCTGGCGGAGCAGCTCGCCGAGCTCATCGACGTCGACATCGACCTGACGGATCCCCGGTCGCTCGCGGCCCCGGGCAACGACCCTGCGCTGCGGGACCGCTGGGTCGACCGACTTCACGACCACAACGATCCCGAATCGGCCCGCGCAATGATCGAGGTCCAACGAGGCTGGGTCGAGCGCGGTGGCCGGGCGGAATTCGCGGACAATGCCGCCGGCGGTTGTTTCCTGGTCGTCCCGCGCACGTCAGCACGCGCCATCTGGCCGGTGATCATGTACCCGACGTACGGCGTCGAGGTCGTCTTCTATCACCTGGCGAAGTGGCCTCCCTTCACGGACGAGGCGCTTCTCGACGAATTCCGGGGACGTCTGAATCTCATCCCCGGGCTGGAATTCGGCCCTGAGTCTCTCCGCCGGCGCCCGAGCATCACGCCGCAGACCCTTCGGCCGGCCGCAGCGCAGGAGGCGTTCCTCGATGCGCTGGGGTGGTTCCTGCACACCGTCCAGGAGGACGACAGAAGTGCCTGACAGCCCTGCCAGGGGCAGGTCCTGACGAGCCGCACAGCCACCCCGTCCACCCCACCCAGTACGCTCGCCCCATGAAGATCGGTCTCCGCAAGCCCAGCCTGAAGAAGTCCATCAAGGCCCGCACCACGGGCCGCGCCAAGCGTGCGATCAGGCGCAAGGTCATCCCCGGCTACGGCCGCAAGGGGATGGGCTGGCTGCGCGATCCGAAGCGCGCCGCCTACAACGCCGTCTACCGGCGCACCACGGTCGGCCTGGGTGACGTCCTGAAGATGTTCAAGTGACCTCCACGCCCTCGCGCGCCTGACCGGGGTCGGCCCGGTGGAGGCGCGCCGCCGGCCTGGCCACTGACGGCCCGGGCCGCGGCCCGCCCCTCACCGGCCCGCGAACGCCTCCACCCGCCGCACGGCCTCCGGGTGTTCGGACGCCGCCGCGATCGACGCCGCCTCCTGCCGCACGTGCGCGCGCAGCGCCTCGACGTCGGCCCCGCGCGCCAGCGCCTTCGTCGGCCCGTAGGTGTGCGCCGGACCGGCCACCAGCTCGTCCTCGAGCTCCGCCAGACGTGCCGCGAATGCGTCGCCGGCCACCGCCTCGGTCGCCAGGCCCCACTCCACGGCCTCGGTCCCGGTCAGGCGCCGACCGCCGAGCAGCAGCTGCGTCGCGCGCACCGGCCCGAGCACCCGCGGCAGCCAATAGGACACGCCCGTGTCCGGCGTCATCCCGAGCGCGGAGAACGCCGTCACCAGCTGCGCATCCTCGCGCACCAGCACGACGTCGGCGCCCAGCATGAGCCCGAGCCCCGCCCCGGCGGCCGTCCCGTTGACGCCGCCCAGCACCAGCAGGCGAGAGCCCGTCAGCGCCACCGCGACCTCGCCCGCCGCCTCGCCGAGTTCCTGGATCATCGCGCGCCGCTCCGGCCCGGCGGGCGCGGCGGCCATCGCCTGGACGTCCCCGCCGCCGCAGAAGATCCGCCCGGCGCCGGTCAGCGTGAGCACGTGCACGGACTCGTCCGTCTCGGCCGCGGCGATCGCCGCGAGCACCTCGCGCGCCATCGTCAGTCCGAGCGCGTTGCCCTTCGCGGGCCGGTTCAGCGTCAGCCGCACGACGCCGGGCCGCGTCTCGACGAGGACGGCGGGGGCGTCGTCGGAGGAAGAAGGGGTGGGTGCGGTGGTCATGTCAGCTCCTGGGGTCGGAAGGTGGGGGCGGGTGCCGGGCACGAGAGCGGCCGGCCGGGGCTCACGCGAACGCGCTCATCCCGGTCAGGTCCCGGCCGAGGATCAGCGCCTGCACGGACTCGGTGCCCTCGTAGGTGTGCAGGGCCTCGACGTCGGCGAAGTGCCGCATCACCCGGTGCTCGAGGAGGATGCCGTTGCCGCCGAGCATGTCCCGGGCGATCTGCGCCACCCGCCGAGCGCCCCGGGTGCAGGCGTACTTCAGCAGGGAGGCCTGCTCGTCGCGCAGCCGCCCGGCCGCCTGCAGACGGGCCACGGCCACGCAGCGGGTCTGCATCGCGGTCACCTCGTCCAGCATCTGCGCGAGCCGTTCCTGCACCATCTGGTGCGCTCCCAGCGGCTTGCCGAACTGCTCGCGCTGCCGGGCGTACGCCAGCGCGGCCTCGAACATGGCGGTCGCGTGGCCCAGCGCGGACCAGCCCACGTTCACGCGGGTGGCCACCAGCACGCGCGCGGCGTCCTTGAACCTCGCCACGCCCGGCAGCCGCGCGTCGTCGCCGACCCGCACGTCGGTCAGCGAGATCTCGGCCTGGTGGATCGCCCGCAGCGCGCCCTTGCCCGTGATCACCTCGGCCTCGTAGCCGGGCGTGGACTGCTCCACCACGAACCCCTTGACCTGGCCGTCCTCGGTGTCGCGCGCCCACACGATCGTGATGCCCCCGGCGGCCCCGTTGCCGATCCACTTCTTGGCGCCGTTCAGCACCCAGCCGCCGGCGCCGTCGGGCCGCGCGGACGTCTCGAGGGACACCGAGTCCGAACCGTGCAGCGGCTCCGTGAGCGCGAACCCGCCCGGCAGCGTGCCGCGCGCCACCGGCTCGAGGTACCGCTCCTTCTGCTCCGGGCTCGCGCAATGCACCAGGGCGCGCAGCACGAGCCCGCCCTGCACCGCCGCCGCGGCCGCCATCGACCCGTCCGCCCGGGAGATCTCCATCGCCACCAGGCCCGCCGCCAACGGGGACATCACCGCATGCCCCGGCACCTCCAGCCCATCGGTGAGCAGGTCCAGCTCGCCCGCCCGCGCCACCAGGTCCAACGGGTACTCCGCCCGGTCCCAGTGCCCGTCGATCCGCTCGAGCACCTCCCGGCCGTAGGCACGGGCGTGGTCCCAGTGCGCGCGGTCCTCGTCCGTCGCCTCCCCGAACGCGTCCAGGTAGTCGACGTCCAGGGGCGTGACGACGTCGTAGGTCGGCTTCTGCGTGCGCGTCACCGGGCCTCCTGCGTCCGCTCGGCGCGCAGCGCGCGCTTGAGCAGCTTGCCCGACTGGTTCCGCGGCAGCTCCGCCACGAAGTCCACGCGCTTGGGCACCTTGAAGCCTGCCAGGCGCTCCTTCACGTGGGTGCGCACGGTCTCCGCGGTCAGCTCGGCGCCCTCCTTGAGCACGACGACGGCGGTCACCGCCTCGATCCAGCGATCGTCCGGCAGGCCGATGACGGCGACCTCGGCCACCTCGTCCAGCTCGTAGATCGCGTCCTCGACCTCCCGCGGGGCGACCAGGACGCCGCCCGTGTTGATGACGTCCTTGATGCGGTCCACCACCTGGATGTAGCCGGCCGCGTCCTGGGTGACCTGGTCGCCGGAGCGGAACCAGCCGTCGTCGGTGAACGCGTCCGCGATGGCATCTGGGCGGTTCCAGTAGCCGGAGAGCAGCTGCGGCGAGCGGTACTGGATCTCGCCGGGCTCGCCGGGCGCGGCGGGGGCGCCGTCGGCCGTCATCACCCGCGCCTCCACGTGGAACACGGGACGGCCGCACGAGGCCGGCCGCGCGTCGTGCTCCTCGGGGCGCAGCACGGTGCACAGCGGGCCCAGCTCGGACTGGCCGAAGCAGTTGTAGAAGCCGATGCCCGGCTGGCTCTG
The DNA here is from genome assembly GCF_035609305.1 of Micrococcus sp. HOU01. Taxonomy (NCBI): domain Bacteria; kingdom Bacillati; phylum Actinomycetota; class Actinomycetes; order Micrococcales; family Micrococcaceae; genus Micrococcus; species Micrococcus sp. HOU01. The sequence continues at coordinate 598,308 of NZ_CP141211.1, forward strand.
GCGTAGGCGCTGCAGCACGGTCACCGGCATGATCGAGGCCCCGTACTGGGCCTTGCGCAGCGAGGAGAGGTCGCGCGTGGCCAGGTCCGGGTGGTTCGCCAGCGGCACCCAGACTGTAGGAGCCAGGAACAGGGAGCCGATGTGCTCGGTCTCCACGAGCTCGAGCATCCGGGGGATGTCCGGGGCGGGCAGCAGGCGCACCGTGGCGCCGAGGCTCAGGTAGGGGAGCAGGAACACGTGCATCGCGGCCGAGTGGTACAGCGGCATGGCCACGAGGGGGCGGTCCTCGGCCGTGAAGTCCAGCGCGATGATCGAGGAGAGGTACTCCGCCACGAGCGCCCGGTGAGACATCATGGCGCCCTTGGGGGTGGAGGTGGTGCCGGAGGTGTAGAGCAGCTGGGCCAGATCGGTGGCCGACACCTCCGCCTCCGGGGCGGCGGCGTCCAGCGTCTCGTCCCGGGCGGTCTGAAGCACGGAGGGCTCGGCGTGGCCGGCGGGGAGCATGGTCCACACGTGCCGCAGAGCCGACGCGCGGCCCTCGGCCCGGACCTGGTCGACGCGCTCGAGCATGCCGGCGTCGGCCACGAGCAGCTCCGCGCCGGAGTCCTCGAGGGCGTGGGCGAGCTCGCCGCCCTTGAGCGCGAAGTTCACGGGCACGTGCACATAGCCGGCCGTGACGCAGGCCAGGAAGAGCAGCGCGTAGGCGTCCGAGTTGGTGGCGTAGGCGGCCACCCGGGTGCCGGCCGGCAGGCCGGTGTCCTGGAGGCGGCGGGCCACGCGGTGCGCTCCGTCCCGGAGCTGGGCGTAGGTCCAGTCCCGGTCCTCGAAGCGCAGGGCGACGGCCTGCGGGGAGCGGGCGACCGCGCGCGCGAACACGCGGCCGATCGTGTCCTCCGGGGCGGGGGAGAGGTGGGTGGCGGCGGTGGGGTGGGTGATCTGGCCTGGCATGGAAACCTCCGGGGGATGGGTCAGAGACGCTCGATCACGGTGACGTTGGCCTGGCCGCCGCCCTCGCACATGGTCTGCAGGCCATAGCGGCCGCCGCTGCGCTCGAGCTCGTGCAGCAGCGAGGTCATCAGGCGGGCGCCGGTGGCGCCGATGGGGTGGCCCAGGGCGATCGCCCCGCCGTTGACGTTGACCTTCGCCGGGTCCGCGCCGGTCTCGGTCAGCCAGGCCAGCACGACGGCGGCGAACGCCTCGTTGATCTCCACGAGGTCCATGTCGTCGATGGTCAGGCCCATGCGGTCGAGCGCGTACGCCGTCGCCGGGATCGGGGCGGAGAGCATCATGACGGGGTCGGCGCCGCGGGCGGAGAGGTGGTGGATGCGGGCTCGCGGGGTGAGGCCGTGGCGGCGCACGGCCTCCTCGGAGGCGAGCAGGAGGGCGGCCGCGCCGTCGGACATCTGGGACGCGGTGGCCGCGGTGTGCAGCCCGCCGGGGACGATCGGGTCGAGCGAGGCGATCTTCGCGGCGTCCGGGGTGCGGGGGCCCTCGTCCGCGGTGAGGCCGGCGAGGGGCAGGATCTCGCGGTCGAAGCGACCGTCGGCCTGGGCGGCGAGCGCGCGCTCGTGGGAGCGCACCGCGAACTCCTCCAGGGCGTCACGGTCCAGGTTCCAGTGCCGGGCCATCATCTCGGCCCCGCGGAATTGGGAGATCTCCTCGTCCCCGTAGCGGGCGGCCCAGGACTCGGAGCCGGTGAACGGGTCGGGGAAGCCGAAGTCGGCGGCCGCGCTGTTGGACCGGGAGAGCGGGATCGCGGACATGGACTGGACGCCACCGGCGACGACGAGGTCCGCCGTCCCGCTCATGACGGCCTGTGCGGCGTAGTGGACCGCCTGCTGGCCGGAGCCGCACTGGCGTTCGACCGTGGTGCCGGGGACGTCCTCGGAGAGCCCGGCCGCGAGCCAGGCGTTGCGCGCCACGTCCATGGCCTGTGGGCCGAGCTGGTCGATGCAGCCGAGGATGACCTCGTCGTATTCGGCCGAGTCGATGTCCTGGCGGGCGACGAGCTCGCGCAGCGGCGCGGCCGCCAGATCGAGGGGATGCACGCCGGCGAGCCCCTTCCCTCGGCGACCCACGGGGGTGCGGACGGCGTCGATGATGTAGGCCTCGGGCATGGGGACTCCTCCGGACGGCGGGGACGTGACGCCGATCACGCTATTGCTTGGACGTCCAACGATCAAGAGTGTGACGGGATCCGTCGGGGCGGCGTGGACGTCGCGGAGGGCGCCGTTTCGGCCACGAAAGCGGCTCGGGGCGCGCCGTTTCGGCCACGAAAGCGCTGGGGGCGGGCGTCGCCTCGCCCTGGTCAGGACCCCCTGCCCCGGGCCTACCGTGAGGGCCAGCGGCGCGCACCCGTGCCGCCGAGACGAGAGGAGCCGGCCATGGCCACCCCGCACACCCCCGACCCCCAGGACGCCCGGCGCGCACGCGAGGCGACGGACGAGACCTCCGGCGTCGCGTTCGACGGCGACACGCCCCCAGCCGAGGGCGCGGGCGTCGGCCCGAACAACCCGGGCATGGACGTGGAGCAGACCGGCGAGCGCTCGGCCGGCAAGATCGTGCTCGGGCTGATCATCGCCCTCGTGGTCATCGGGGTCCTGCTGTTCATCCTGGGCCGCGTCGCCGGCCTCGGCTGAGCCGCGGCGCAGACGCCTGGGGCACGCCACCGGCCCACCACGACCGCGGGGCGGGCGCCGATCCGTCGGTGCCCGTCCCGTGCCGTGTCCGCTCCGCGGTGATGCCGTTCAGCGGCGACTCCGCGCCCGCGCAGCGGTCAGAAGCCGCCGCCCACGGTCCGGCGGCCGCCCGCCGCGCGTCGGCCGACGGCGCCGCCCCGGCCGCGGGAGGCGAGGGCCCCGCCGAGCAGCCCGCCCAGCAGGCCGGTGCCGAGGCCGCCCGTGGACCGGGCCGAGGGCCCGAAGCCGCCGCGGTACGCACCGGAGCTGCGCCCGCGCGTCGTGCCCCCGGCGCCGCGGCGCGAGAGCTCACGCAGCGCCAGACCGCCGAGCGTGCCCAGGAGGGCACCGCCCAGGCCGCTGGACCGGCGTCCCTGAGCGCGGCCCTGCCGGCCGAAGCCGGGGGACCGGCCGACGTGCGCACCGATGGTGGGCCGGCTGGAGCGGCGGCCGCCGCCGCCGAGAGTGCGGGTGATGCTGGAGAGGATGCCCATGTGTCCTCCTCGGACGTCGTGCCGGCCGCTCGGGCGTGGCCGGTCGGGTGCGCCTCAACCTAGGCGCCGACCCCCGCACGGTGTCCAGACCGGGCCTCCTCACGCATCGAGGCGGGATATCCACCCCACGGCCGCCCGCGGCAGCCGGATGGGGTCGATATCCCGCCTCGAAACGCGCGGGCCGGAGGGGGCTTCAGTCCTTGAGCGGGGAGGTCTTCGGCTCGTCCCGCCAGAGGGCCACGTTCCGCGCCTCGGGCAGGTCGGAGAGGTGGAAGCCCGGATCCATGCCCGCCTTGAGCTTGCGCTCGTAGTCCCGGAGCAGCTTCACGGCCAGCCCGCCCAGCGGGATGATCGCCACGAGGTTGATGGTCGCCATGAGGGCCGCGAACGTGTCCGCGAGGTTCCACACCAGCGCCACGGAGCCGAGCGCGCCGCCGACCACGCACACCAGCACGAGCACGCGGAACACGGTGATGGCCGGGCCCGCGTGGCGGCCGGCCAGGTACCGGATGTTGGCCTCGCCGTAGTAGGTGTTGCCCAGCACGGAGGACCAGGCCAGGAAGAAGATGATGACGGTCAGCGCCGGGCCGGCCCACGCGCCCACGGCCTGCTGGAGCGCACCCTGGGTCACCTGCATGCCGAGCGCCTCCCCGCGTCCGTAGGCCGGGTTGGAGAGCAGGATGACGAACGCGGTGGCCGAGCACACGATCAGGGTGTCGAAGTAGACGCCCAGGGACTGCACGAAGCCCTGCTTGGCCGGGTGGGAGACGGCCGCGGTGGCGGCGGCGTTCGGGGCGGAGCCCATGCCGGCCTCGTTGGAGAACATGCCGCGGCGCACGCCCTGCATCACCATCGTCATGCCGACGGCGGCGCCCGCGGCCTCGCGCAGGCCGAAGGCGTGGCCCACGATCAGCGCGATCATGCCCGGGACCTCGGTGATGTTGACGACCATCACGATCAGGGCCAGGAAGATGTAGAACGTGGCCATCACGGGGACCACCACGTTGGTCACGGCCGAGAGCCGGCGCACGCCGCCGAAGATCACGAGGCCGGTGAGGGCGGCCAGGCCCAGGCCCACGATCCACGCGGTGGTGGAGGACGCGCCCCAGTTGGCCTGCACGGACTCGGAGATCGAGTTGGACTGCACGGCGTTGAACACGAAGCCGTAGGTCACGGTGATGGCGACGGCGAACACGGCCGCCAGCCACTTCGCGCCCAGACCGTCGCGGATGTAGTACGCGGGCCCGCCGAAGTAGCCGTCCGCGCCCTTCTGCTTGTACAGCTGGGCCAGCGTGGACTCGACGAACGCGGTGGCGCCGCCGATGATCGCCAGCAGCCACATCCAGAACACGGCGCCCGGGCCGCCGATCACGATCGCGATCGCCACGCCGGCCACGTTGCCGGTGCCCACGCGCGAGGCCGCCGAGATGGTGAAGGCGCGGAACGGGCTCACGCCGTCGTTCTCGAACCCGGTCTGGGACTTGGCCGTCACCGACCGCAGCATCTCCGGGAGCATGCGCACCTGCACGCCCACGGTCCGGATGGTGAACCACACCCCGGCCACGAAGAGCAGCGCCATCACGACGTACCAGTACTTGTCGTTGAAGGCCGTGACGGCCGCTGTGATCTGTTCCACTGTCGCTTCCACAGCCCCACCCTAGAGGCTGGGGCGGAGGACGCGGAATCGGGGCCGGGGTCAGCCGGCGGCGGCGTCGTCCTCGACGCGGAGCCGGATCAGCTGCCCCATCCGCTCGGGCAGGTCCCCCTCGGGGGTGCCGACGCTGGCGTGGCGGGCGGCGGCCCGGGCGAGGTTGTCGGCCAGTTCGTTGCCGTGCACGCCCACGTGGCCCTTGACCCACGTGGTGTCCACCTGGACGTCCGCAGCCTGCGCCAGGTCGACGGCGGCCAGCAGGCGCCGCAGGGTGCGGCGGACGCGCTCGCCCCGGGCGCCACCGAGGGTGAGCCGCTCACGGCGGGCGGCGTTGAGCAGGGCCAGCGCGGCGCGCGAGTCCGAGTGGATGGTGACCCGGCCGCCGGGGGTGCCCGCCCACGCGCAGATCACGTGCCCCAGCACGAGCGCCTCCAGTTCCACCTCGAGCGGCATCGTGGCCCCGGCCACGGCCTGCACGGCCCACATGCTCGGCCCGGCGACGGCGGCCGCCCCGCCGATGCGGGAACCGCGCAGCACGGAGCCGTCCACGTACACGTCCGTCACGTCCGCCTCGTCCGCGAACGTGAGGCTGTGGGTCACCCCGGGCAGGTTGCGGCGCAGGAAGCGGTCCGTGCGGCGGCGGGAGAGGAAGACGCCGGAGGAGCGGCGCAGCGCGTCCTCCTCCTCCTGGGCGGCCTCGATGGCCTCGAGCGGGATCCGGGCCGCGCCCGTCTGGGCGACCGTCTCCGGGTCCACGTCCGGCAGCAGGTAGCTGGAGCGCTGCGTGCCCACGGGGGACTCGTCGAGCCGGTAGGAGACCACGCGCGTGTCCACGGGGGCAAGGACCTCGAGCAGGGCGAGCAGCTCGGCGTCCCGGTCCGAGCGCAGCCGCACGATCACCGGCCGCTCCGGCGGCAGCTCGACCGTGACGGTGGACCAGAAGGCGCTCAGATGCGCCGTGCCGACCATCCCGGTGTAGACGTGGCCGCGGACGTCGTCGCCGAGCTCGCGCAGCTCGAGCTCGCGGGCCACGTAGACGATGCCCCCCGTCGTCGGGTGCAGGTCCAGGCGGAGGGCGGGGCCGTGGTCCACGCCGGGCAGCATGGCCAGCGGGCTGGCCACCACGCGGACGCCGTCCCGGCGGATCCGGGTGCGCGGCGGGGAGGGACGGGGGACGACGGGGCCGGTGCGCGTGAGGTCGACGCCGTTCCGGTCCCGCGGGGTGCCCCGAGGCCGGCGGGCACGGACCACGCGCAGCGGGCGGTGCTGCTCCTCCGCCTTGGCGCCCGGGCCACGGAAGTCCCAGCCCACGTCGACGAGCGCCGCGGGGTGTGCGGGCTCGACGTCGTGATGCAGCGTCCGGTCCACGACCGTCCGCGGGTGGTTGATCCGTGCTCCCATGGCTTCGCCGGCTGTGTCGAAGGAGACCGCGCCGACACTGTGAGCCGGGTCCGGCGGGCCATGCTGGTCCTGCGGCGGTCGGGCGGGATCGCCGTGGATGAAGGGGACGACCCGTCCCGACCTGTCCGCCCGACCTTACCGAGCGGACCTGTGAGGAGGCAGGTCTCCTCTCCTCGGCCTCCCGCGCGGCGGCGCCGGACGGGGGCTCAGAGCGGGTCCGTGCGGTGCCGCTGCACGTCCGGGCCGGTCGGCACGCCGAGCGCCTGCGCCTGCGCGCGCTGCTGCCGCAGGGACACGGTGCCCAGCAGCAGTGCCAGGGCCCGCTCCCCGTCCTCCGGGGTGTCTGCCGCCTCGGTGAGCAGACGGTGCAGGCCGAGGCCGCCCAGCCCGAGCGCGAGGGCGGAGAGCACCAGGTCCGCCCCGTCCCGGTGCCGCAGCAGGGCGGCCTCCGCGGCCTCGGCGCGGCCCGCCAGGTCCGTGATGCGGCGGGCGCGCACGGTCTCCTCCGCCTCGGCGACGATCCGGTCCGCCACCCGCGCCAGCAGCGACTGCTTGTCCGGCACGTGCCAGTACAGCGCGGAGGCCTGCACGCCCAGCACCGCGGCCACGCGCCGCATGGACAGGTCGCCCATGCCGAAGTCCTGCAGGATCCCGACGGCGGCGTCCACCACGTCCTGGGCGGTCAGCCGGGGGCGGGGTGCGGGCGGGGTCATGCCTGAGAGGCTACCGCCGGGCCGGCCTCCTCCGCCGCGATGCGTCCCCCCGCGCCGAGGCGCACGGTGCGGTCGGCCATCACGGCGGCCTCCGCGAGGTTGTGGGTGACGACGACGCCGGTCGTCCCCGCCGCCCGCAGCACCGCCCGGATGTCCTCGGCCAGGCGCCGGCGCAGGTCCGCGTCGAGCGCGGACAGCGGCTCGTCCAGCAGGAGCACCCGCGGGGCCGGGGCCAGCGACCGGGCGAGCGCCACGCGCTGGGCCTGCCCACCGGAGAGTCGCTGCACGGGCCGGTCCGTGAGCTCGGTCAGGCCCACCAGGTCCAGCAGCTCGGCCACGCGCGCCCGCCGCCGGGCCCGGTCCCAGCCGGCGGACTCGAGGCCGTACGCCACGTTCCGGCCCACGGTCCGGTGCGGGAACAGCTGCCCGTCCTGGAACACCATCCCCACGCCCCGGCGGTGCGTCGGCACCGCCGCCACGTCCCGCCCGTCGAGCTCCACCGTGCCCGCCACGACGTCCTCGAGCCCGGCGATCCCGCGCAGGATGGTGGACTTGCCCGAGCCGGAGGCGCCCACGAGCGCCACGATCTCCCCGGCGGCCACGTCCAGGTCCGTCCCCCGCACGGGGGTGGAGCCGTCCGGATAGCGGATCGCCACGTCCCGGAGCCGGAGGGAGGCCCCCGTCGTCGTCGGCGTCATCACAGACCTCCCGCCCCGGCCGGGCCCCGGGGGCGCAGCCGCTCGCACACCAGCATGATCCCGGCGCTCAGCACGGCCAGCACCGTGGCCGCCGCGAGCGCCATCCCGTAGTTGTCCGCGCCCGGCCGGCCCAGCAGCCGGGCGATCAGCACCGGCAGGGTGGGCGCGGACGGGCTCGCCAGGAAGCTCGTGGCCCCGAACTCGCCCAGGGACACCGCGAACGCGAAGCCCGCGGCCACACCCACGCCGCGCGCGAGGAACGGGCCGTCCACCGTGGCCAGCACCCGCCACGGGCCCGCCCCGAGGGTGCGCGCGGCCTCCCGCAGCCGCGGGTCCACCGCCGCGAGCACGGGCACGAGCGCCCGCACCGCGAGCGGCAGCGCCACCACCGCCTGGGCCAGCGGCACGAGCACGCCCGAGGCCGCCAGCTCCGGGAACGCGGCCCGCAGGGACACGACGAAGCCGAAGCCCACGGTCACCGCGGACACCCCGAGCGGCAGGAGCAGGGCGCCGTCGAGGGCCCGCTGGGCCGCCAGCGCGGCGCGTGAGCGGAAGGACCGGGTCAGCAGCAGGGCCAGCGGCACGGCCACCACGAGCGTCACGAGCGTGGCGTCCACGGCCACCCGCAGGGACTGTTCGAGCGCCTGGGCCGGCGTCGACCCGCCCACGAACCCGCTGCCCGCGCTCGTGGACAGCAGCCGGTAGTTGCCCAGCCCCCAGCCGTGGCGGGTGTGGAAGGAGCGCACCACGAGCGTCAGGATCGGCGCCACCACGAGCGCCACCACCGCGAGCATCACGGCCACCGGGACCGCGTCCGCGCGCGTGAGCCGGGCCGGCGGCGTCTCCCGCAGGCGCAGCGCCCGCTGGGTGCGCGCCGCCGTCACGCCGGAGACCACGACGGCGGCCAGCACCACCGCGAACTGCAGCACGGAGAACACCGCCGCGGTCCGCAGGTCCAGGTAGACGGAGGTCTGCACCCAGATCTCCGACTCGAGCGTGCCGTAGCCGGGCCGGCCGAGCGTCTGGACGATGCCGAACGCGGACGCGCAGAACAGGAACACCAGCGCCGCGCTCGCGGCGATCGCCGGGGCGAGCTGGGGCAGCGTCACGGTGCGGAACGCCCGCCACGGCGAGGCGCCCAGGGTGCGGGCGGCCTCGGTCTGGCGCGGGTCGAGCGCGTTCCACAGCGCGCCCACCTGGCGCACCACCACGGACACGTTGAAGAAGACCATGGCCAGCACGACGGCGGTGGTCGTCTGGTCCAGCCCGGTGAAGCCCAGCGGTCCGCCGGGGGCGAGCAGGGCGCGGAACGCGACGCCGACCACCACCGTGGGCAGCACGAACGGCACGAGCACGAGGGCGCGGAGCACGGCCCGCCCCGGGACGCGACGCCGGTGCAGCACGAACGCGGTCGGCAGGCCGAGCGCCACCGAGACCACCGTGCCGGCGGCGGCCATCCCGAGCGTCTGGCCGAGGATGCGCCACGTGCGCTCGCGGGCGAGGGTCTCCCTGAAGGCGGTGAGGTCCACGGCGCCGGTGAACGCGTCGGCGTCGCCGCCGATCCCGCGCCAGAGCATGGCCGCCACGGGCCACGCGAAGAAGACGAGCAGGAAGGCGACCGGCAGGACGGCGGCCACCAGCCACCACGGGCCGAGCCCGTCCCCCCGGCCGCGGGCCCGCCGGCGCGGCAGGTCCGTGCCGGGGGCCGCGACCTCGGTGAGCGCGGACATCAGCGCCGGGAGGCCTCGGCCAGGGCGGTCCACTCCTTCAGCAGGTCCTCGCGGCGCTCGTCGATGCGGGCGGGGTCCGGGGTGATGGCGTCCTCGACGAGCGGCGCGTTCTGCGCCCACTCCTCGGGCAGCTGCACCGACTCGTCGATCGGGTACATGTACATCGACTCGGGCAGGGCGGACTGGACCTCCTCGGTGAGCATGAAGTCCACGAACGCCTGCGCGCCCTCGGGGTTCTTCGCGCCCTCGAGCACGCCGGCGTACTCGACCTGCGGGGTACAGGAGTCCTCGATCACCTCGGTCTCGGGGGCGAACGCGGGGGAGGAGGAGTAGGAGAGCACCACCGGGAACCGACCCTCGCCCTCGCCGCCGGAGAAGTCCGAGTTGTAGGCGTCGGACCAGCTGTCGGCGACCTTGCCGCCGTGCTCCATCAGGCCCCGCCACCAGTCCTGCCAGCCGTCGTCGCCGTACTTCTCCGTGGTGGCCGCGAGCAGCGCCAGGCCGGGGGAGGAGGCCACGGGGGAGGTAACGACCGTCAGCTTCGCGTACTCGGGGTCGTCGAGCTGGTCGATCGAGGTGGGGGCCTCGACGTCGTGGGCCTCGAACCATGCCGGATCCGTGTTGAAGCACACCTGGCCCTGGTCCACCGGGGTCATGCGGTCCTCCACCATCCGGTCCTGTGCGGAGGCGGGCAGGTCCTGCGGGGTGTATTCGGCGACGACGCCCTCGCGGACGAGGCGGTGCGCCGAGTGGTCCTCCACGCCGTAGACGCCGTCCACGGTGGGCTCGTCCTTGGCCAGCAGGAGCTGGTTCACCACGCTGCCGGCGTCGCCGGGGGCCGTGGTCTTCAGGGTGTAGCCGGACTCCTGCTCGAACTTCTGGACGAGCTCCTGGGGCAGGTTGAACGAGTCGTGCGTCATGATCGTCACCGTCGTCGGCTCGCCGCCGGCGCCGGAGGCGGACGACGACGCCCCGTCGCCGGACGAGCCGGACACCGAACAGCCGGTGAGGGCGAGGGCGGCCACTGAGAGGGCGGCGAGGGCGCGGTGTGGGGTGCGGGACATGGCGGTTCTCCTCTGGGACGGCAGAGGGGCCGGGACGAGGCCGCCACCGGAATCCCGGGACGACGTCGACCGGGAGACTCGACTTCCTTCGCCGGTGCGGACCGGAGCAGGTTCGAGGGTCTGCGGCGGACCGCACTCTCAGCGCCGCGCGGGCGCTCCCCTGTCGATGTGGACTGGTCCCGACCCTACCCCGTCCGGCCCGCGCATAGACTGCCCGCGTGAGCGCCGCACAGCCCGCGGGGGTGTCCCCGCCGTCCGCCTCGTCCAGTCCCGCCTCCGACTGGGACATCCGCCGCCCCCACCGCATGTGGCCGCGCATGCTGGTGATCGTCCTGACGCTGGCGGGTCTGGTGCTGGTGGTGCAGTTCTTCCAGGGGATCGCCTCCATCGCGGCGCCCGTCTTCCTGGGGCTGAACCTCGTGATCGTGGTCTACCCGCTGCAGGCCTGGCTCATCCGCCGGGGCCTGCACCCCGTGCTCGGCGCCACCACCACCGTCCTGCTGATCGTCGCGGTGATGGGCGTGTTCGGGGGCATGATGGTGTGGTCCGGCCTCGAGCTGGTGGCGGAGCTGCCGAAGTACACGGACCGCTTCCAGCAGATCGTCCTGGACGTCTCGCACTGGCTCAGCGAGCGCGGCGTGACCCCGGACATGGTGTCCCAGCAGCTGGCCTCGATCGACATGAGCACCGTGACCGGGACGGCCGTCAGCGCCATCACGAAGATCGCCACGAACGTCTACGCGGTCTTCGGCCTGCTCGTCACCGTGATCATGGGCATGTTCTTCCTGGCGATGGACTCGATGGACGTCGAACGCCGCGTCCGCCTGCTCAGCACCGCCCGCCACGAGTTCGGCCACGCCCTGGTCGAGTTCGCCCAGGGCGTGCGCCGCTACTGGGTGGTCACCACGGTGTTCGGCCTGATCGTGGCGGTGCTGGACGTGATCGCCCTCATGCTGATCGGCGTCCCACTCGCGCTCGTGTGGGGCGTGCTCAGCTTCCTCACCAACTACATCCCGAACATCGGCTTCATCATCGGCCTGCTGCCGCCGGCCGTCCTGGGCCTGGCGGCGGGCGGCTGGTCCGACTTCCTGTGGGTGGTGGTCAGCTACTCGGTGCTGAACTTCGTGCTGCAGTCCGTGATCCAGCCCAAGGTGGCCGGCGACGCGATCGGCGTGATCCCCACCGTCAGCTTCCTCTCCCTGCTCTTCTGGGCCTGGGTCCTCGGCCCGCTCGGCGCCATCCTCGCGCTGCCCTGCACGCTGCTGGCCAAGGCCGTGCTGATCGACGCCGACCCGAACGCCCGCTGGATCAACGCGCTCATCGCCTCGGACCTGAAGGGCATGGAGCGCCGTCAGTCCTCGCTCCTGGAACGGCTGCGCCCGGCGGCCTGGCGGTCCGACGCGCACGGGGGAGACGAGGACCGCGCCCCGGCGGACGGTGGAGACGAGGACCGCGCCCCGGCGGACGAGGTCACGGGCGAGGCTGGAGCAGCACCAGGTCGTTGAGCGCGCCGGCCAGCCGCAGCAGCGGCGGGGCGGGGAACGACAGCTGGGGCAGCCCCGGGTGCAGTGCCGCACACGCGGCGGCCGCGGCCTCCTCGCCCGCGGCGTCCTCGAACGCCGGCCGCAGCACCGCAGCGCCCAGCGGCAGCGTGTCCAGGAGGGAGCGGGGGCCCCGCTCGGCCGGGTCGTACGCGGCGGGCTGCGCCGCCCCGGTCACCGTGCGCACGCGCAGGGGCCGGCCGGCGGCGTCGTCGGCGCCCTGCAGGAAGCGCAGCGCCGCCGCCGCGTAGGGGTGCTCGGGGTGGAACCGGTCGCCGCGCCAATGCACGGCGGCCTCGCCGTCGCCCCCCAGCCGCACCCACGAGGCCAGGTGGCCGGGCCCGCCCCACGGCCCGGTGCCCGGCCGCGGTGCCGGCGGCACCCACAGCACCCGGGTGATCCCCAGCAGGGCGGCGAACTCGGCGGCCACCTGGCCGGGGGCCCACGCGCCGTTGATCCGCCCGTCCAGCACGGGGTCCGCGGCCACCACGGCCGTCCCCTCGCCGTCGCTCACCCAGGCCCCGCGCGGGGCGCACAGCAGGGGCGTGAGCAGCGGCAGTCCCGCCGCCTCCGCCACGGCCGTCGCGGCCGCGCCGTCGAGCGGCCCGGTCCCGGTCAGTCCCGCGGCGCTGCGCCAGGCGACGGCGGCCAGGCCCTCGGGGCGGCGGACGAAGCTCGGCCCGGTGCGGCCCAGCAGCGGCGAGCCCACGGGCGCGCGCAACAGGTCCACCTCCGGGGGCACCAGCCGCGCCGCCCCGGCGTCGCGCGGGTGGGCGAGCACGGTGACCGGCAGCACGGCGGCGAGCGTCTCGGCCAGGCCCACGACGGCGTCCCGCGTCTCCTCCAGCAGCGTCGGCACCGGGTGGCGGTGGGGCAGGACGAGCCAGGCCCGCTCGGGCGGGTCCTCGGGTCCGGGCACGACGAGGTCCCGGCGCTCCCGCGCGTCGGTGGGGGCGGGGTCGACGGCGGCCATGGCGGACGGGCTCCTGGGAAGACGGCGGCGACGCGCGGGCGCGCGGCGAGGGGATGTCCATCGAGCATAGGCGTCTGACAGGAAGCCGCGGCGGTTTGACCTGTGACCCGGAACACGTGCAGAGTGCGGCCATGACCGCGATGTTCTCCGCCCAGGACCATGACGATCTCGACCGGGTCCTCGGCGCGACCGGCGGGATCCCCGACCCCGCCGACCTGCACGCCCTCGCCGACGATGCCGTCGTGCAGGTGCGGCGCTGGCTCGCCGAGTCCCGGGACCACGAGGCCGACTTCGCGGCCCGCCAGCTGGCGGGCGCCCTGAAGGAGCCGGGCGGCCTCGACTTCATCGTGCGCTTCGTGGACCACGTGGTCCGCCCCGAGGACCCCGCGATCGCCGCCCGGGCGCTGCGGGAGCTCGCCGGCCGCGCCCCCGGCTTCCTGCCCCCGGCCCTGCGCGCCGTCCTCGGCGTCGGCGGCCGCGCCGCCCCGCTCGTGCCGCGCATCGCCGTCCCCACGGCCCGCCGCGTGCTGCGGCGCATGGTCTCCCACCTGATCGTCGACGCGCGGGACCGGCAGCTCGGCAAGGCCATCGCGGCCCTGCGCGACGAGCACACCCGGCTGAACATCAACCTGCTGGGCGAGGCGATCCTGGGCCAGGGTGAGGCGGACCGCCGGCTCGAGGGCATCGCCGCGCTGATCCGCCGCGACGACGTCGACTACGTGTCCGTGAAGGTCTCCGCCGCCACCGCCCCGCACGCGCCCTACGCGTTCGACGAGGCCGTCGCGGACATCACCGAGCGGCTCACCCCGCTGTTCGAGCTCGCCCGGGACCGGGACACCTTCATCAACCTGGACATGGAGGAGTACCGCGACCTCGACCTCACGCTCAACGTGTTCACCGCCCTGCTCGAGCAGCCGGGCCTGCGCGACTACGAGGCCGGCATCGTGCTGCAGGCCTACCTGCCGGACGCGCTCGCGGCCATGGTGCGCCTGCAGGAGTGGGCCGCGCGCCGCGTCGCCGCCGGTGGCGCCCCGGTCAAGGTGCGCGTGGTCAAGGGCGCCAACCTGCCCATGGAGCGGATGCAGGCCTCCCTGATGGGCTGGCCGCTGGCCACGGTGGGCTCGAAGCAGGAGGCGGACACCAACTACAAGCGCGTGCTCAACTACGCGCTCACCCCGGAGCATCTGGCCCACGTGCGCATCGGCGTGGCCGGGCACAACCTCTTCGACGTGGCCCTGGCCCACCGGCTGATCGAGCGCCGCGGCCTCGACCCGGCCGCGGTGGAGTTCGAGATGCTCCTCGGCATGGCCACCGGCCAGGCCGCCGCCGTCCGGGCCGACGTCGGCGCCCTGCTGCTCTACACGCCCGTGGTGCGGCCCGAGGAGTTCGACGTGGCGATCTCCTACCTCGTGCGCCGCCTCGAGGAGGGCGCCTCCCCGGAGAACTTCATGTCCGCCGTGTTCGACCTGGACGCGGACGCGGACCTGTTCGCTCGCGAGGAGGAGCGCTTCCGCGCCTCGCTGCGCCACCTGGACGCGGCCGTGCCCCGCCCGAACCGCGTCCAGGACCGGTCCCGCGGGGAGGACGGGCCGATCCCCGCCCCCGAGGACGGCTTCGCCAACACCCCGGACACGGACCCCGCGCTGCCCGGCAACCGGGAGTGGGCCCGCCGGATCCTCGCGGCCGTCCCGGGCTCGGCCCTCGGGACGGACACCGTCCGCGCCCACCGCGCCGCCACGGCCGACGACGCCCGCGCCGCCATCGCCGCCACCGCCGACCCCGGCGCCCGCTGGGGCGTGCTCACCGGCCACGAGCGCGCCGACGCGCTGGACGCCGTCGGACGGGCCCTGCACGCCGGCCGGGCCCGCCTGCTGGAGGTGGCCGCCGCCGAGACCGGCAAGACCCTGGACCAGGGTGACCCCGAGGTCTCCGAGGCTGTGGACTTCGCGCACTACTACGCGCGCCTGGCCCGCGGCCTGGACGCGGTGGAGGGCGCTCGCGCCGTGCCCGTCCGCCTGACCCTGGTGATCCCGCCGTGGAACTTCCCCGTGGCCATCCCGGTCGGGGGCGTCCTCGCCGCGCTCGGCGCCGGCTCGCCCGTGGTGTTCAAGCCGGCCCCGCAGTCCGAACGGACGGGCGCGGTCGCGTGGGAGCTGATCGTGGCCGGGCTGCGGGACTCGGGCCTGTTCGACGACGGCGGCCCGCTCGCCGGGCACGACCCCGCGGACCTCGTGCGCCTGGTGACGCTGGCGGACGAGGACGAGGCGGAGGTCGGCGCGGCGCTCGTGACCGACCCGGCCGTCGAGCGACTCATCCTCACCGGCAGCTGGGACACCGCACGGCTGTTCAAGGGGATGCGCCCCGACCTGCACCTGCTCGCCGAGACCTCCGGCAAGAACGCCGTGATCGTGACCCCGTCCGCGGATCTGGACCTGGCCACGAAGGACGTGGTCCAGTCCGCGTTCGGTCACGCCGGCCAGAAGTGCTCGGCGTCCTCCCTCGTGGTGCTCGTCGGCTCCGTGGGCACCTCCGAGCGCTTCCACCGGCAGCTGCTGGACGCCGCCTCCTCCCTGCACGTGGCGCACCCCGCGGACCCGCGCGCCGAGATGGGCCCCGTCATCGAGGCCCCCGGCGAGAAGCTGCGCCGCGGGCTCACCGAGCTCGGCCCGGGGGAGCGGTGGGCCCTGCGCCCGCGGCAGCTGGACGAGACGGGTCGCCTGTGGAGCCCGGGCATCCGCACCGGCGTACGCCCCGGCGCCGACGCCCACCTCACCGAGTACTTCGGCCCCGTGCTGGCCGTGATGACGGCCGAGACGCTTCAGGAGGCCATCGGGATCGTGAACGCCGTGGACTACGGCCTCACCTCCGGGCTGCACTCGCTGGACCGGGATGAGATCGACGTGTGGCTGCGCGGCGTGCGCGCCGGCAACCTCTACGTGAACCGCGGCATCACCGGGGCCATCGTGCGCCGCCAGCCCTTCGGCGGCTGGAAGCGTTCCGTCGTCGGCCCCACCACGAAGGCCGGCGGGCCGCACTACCTGCACGGCCTCGTGGACTGGGAGGACGCGCCCACGTGGGCCGGGGGAGAGGGACGGCCCGGGTCCGAGGCCGACGGTGCGGGTGCGTCCTGGCTCGAGACCGCCCGCGCCCTCGACACCCACGCGTGGACCACCGTGTTCGGGGTGGCCGCGGACGTCTCCGCGCTCGAGGCCGAGCGGAACGTGCTGCGTCACGTGCCCACCCCGGTCCTCGTGCGCCGGCACTCGGGGCCCGCCGACCACCTGCTGCGCATCGTCTCCGCCGGCCTGCGCGCCGGGGCGCCCATGACCGTGAGCCTGCGCCCGACCCCCACCGCGGAGGGGCCCGACGCGGACGGGCTCTCGGCCGAGGCCGTGCGCGGCCGGGTGGAGGAGCTGGTCCGGTCCGTCCGCACGGAGGGTGCCGGCACGGCCGCGCCGGTGGACGTCGTCGTCGAGGATGACGCCGCGTTCCACGACCGCGCCCGGCGGCTGGCCCTGGTCCCGCCCGCAGCGGAGGGCGGCGGCGACGCACGGATCCGGCTCGTCGCCGACTGGACCGGCGACCGGGAGGCGGCCGAGGCGGCGCGGCGCGCGCTGCACGCGGCGCTCGGCGACACCCCCGACGTGGCGGTCTACGCTGGCCCCGTGGTGAGCGCCGGCGAGGTGGAGCTGCTGCCGTTCCTGCACGAACAGGCCGTGTCCGTGACCGCCCACCGGTTCGGCACGCCGGACCATCTGACCGAGGGGGTCCTGTGACCCCGAGGAGGAACCTCCGATGCATCTGATCCCCCGCACGATCTGGGTCGTCGCCCGCGCCCGCCGCCGCCCCCGCGCCGGGCTCTGGGAGCCGACGACGCTGCCGATGCGCGCCCTGCCCACGGACGTGGACATCGCCCTGCACATCAACAACGGCCAGTACTTCGGGCTGTTCGACCTCGGCCGCTTCGACGCGATGGTCCGCACCGGCCTCTGGGACGAGATCCGCCGTCGCGGCTGGACGCCCGTGGTGCAGGCCGAGCAGATCGCGTTCCGCCGCTCGGTGACCCTGGGGCAGCGGTTCGACGTGGAGACGCGGATGATCGGCCTGGATGAGCGCGCGGTGTGGTTCGAGCAGCGCGTGGTGGTCGACGGCGACGTCGCGGTGCGCGCGTACATCTGCACGCGCCTGCGCAAGAAGGACGGCCGCCCCGTGGAGAACGACGAGGTCCGGGCGATCGCGGCGGCGGCCGGCCACGACCTCGCGGGGGAGCCGACGCTGCCGGAGTGGCTGCACGAGTGGCGGCGCAGCGTGGCCCTGCCGTCGGCCCGGACGCCCCTGCCCCACACGTGGGACCTCGACACAGTGCGGCGAGGATGAACGTTCGAGTGATATGGGGCACGATGGTCGGGTGAACAACAGACTCCTGATCGTCGCGACCCTCTCGCTGGCCGCGCTCGTCGTCGTGCTGGTGGCCGCCATCGGCGGCGGCGCGTGGTGGGTGCTGGCGGTCCTCCTGGTGGCGCTGCTCGTGCTCGCCGTGTGGGACATGACCCAGAAGCGGCACGCGATCCTCCGCAACTACCCCGTGCTCGGCCACATGCGGTACCTGCTGGAGTCGATCCGCCCCGAGATCCAGCAGTACTTCATCGAGCGCAACTTCGACGGCAAGCCGTTCGACCGGGACACCCGCTCGATCGTCTACGCCCGTGCGAAGGGACTGGACAGCCACAAGGCGTTCGGCACAGAGCGGGACACCTCGGAGATCGGCTACGAGTTCCTGTTGCACTCCACCGCCCCGGTCAACCCGCCGGAGGAGCCCCCCACGGTGCGGATCGGCGGCCCGGACTGCCGCCGGCCCGTGGACATCTCGCTGATGAACATCTCCTCCATGTCCTTCGGCTCCCTCTCCGCCAACGCCGTGACCGCCATGAACAAGGGCGCCGGCCTGGGCGGGTTCATCCACGAGACCGGCGAGGGCGGCCTCACCAAGTACCACCGCGGCAACGGGGCGGACCTGTTCTGGGAGATCGGCTCCGGCTACTTCGGCTGCCGCAACGAGGACGGCACCTTCAGCCCGGAGAAGTTCGCCGAGAAGGCGCTGCTGCCCGAGGTCAAGGGCATCACCATCAAGATCTCCCAGGGCGCGAAGCCCGGTCTGGGCGGCATGCTGCCCAAGGAGAAGATCTCCGCCGAGATCGCCGAGGCCCGCGAGATCCCGATGGACAAGGACTGCCTGTCCCCGGCGTCCCACTCCGCGTTCCGCACCCCGCGCGAGATGGTCAAGTTCATCGAGCAGCTCCGTGAGCTCTCGGACGGCAAGCCGATCGGCATCAAGTTCTGCGTGGGCTCCCGCGTGGACGTGCTGGCCATGACCAAGGCCATCTGGGAGGAGCGGATCGCCCCCGACTTCATCATCGTGGACGGCTCCGAGGGCGGCACCGGCGCCGCCCCGCTCGAGTACTCGGACCGCGTGGGCACTCCGCTGACCGAGGGCCTCATGCTCGTGCACAACGCGCTCGTGGGCACCGGCCTGCGCCACATGATCAAGCTCGGCGCGGCCGGCAAGGTCGCCACCGGTTCGGACATCGTCAAGCGTCTGATCCAGGGCGCGGACTTCACCATGTCCGCCCGCGCGATGATGATGGCCACCGGGTGCATCCAGGCGCAGAAGTGCCACACGAACGAGTGCCCCGTGGGGGTGGCCACGCAGGACCCGCGTCTGATGCGCGCCATCGACGTGGAGGACAAGGGCAACCGCGTCTTCAACTACCACCGCCTGACCGTGCGCGAGGCCGTGCAGATCATGGCGTCCATGGGTCTGACGCATCCGTCCCAGCTGAACACCCGCATGCTGCGCCGCCGCGTGGACCACCTGAGCACCCGCTCGTACGCGTCCATCTACCACTGGCTGCGCACGGACGAGCTGCTCAACGACCCGCCCGCCGGCTGGGCCATGGACTGGGAGGAGGCGGACGCGGACCACTTCGGCGAGCACGCCCGCGTGGACTACCTCACCGAGCGTGACCCCGAATGGCGCTCCGAGCTGCTGATCCCGGGCCGCGAGGCGGCCGGCGCCCCCGTGCAGGGCTCCCCCATCTCCGGGACGGGCTCCACGCTCGTCGACGCCCGGCGGGCCGAGTCCGTGCCGCTGACCACGTCGCCGATGCCGCGCGTCAGCTCGCTGAGTGAAGGGGAGTCGCTGTCCCCGCACGGCGGCCGCCGTCGGGCCCCGCAGGATCCGGCCCCCGCCGCCACCGCCGGCGAGACGCCCACCGACGAGAACGACGGCCTGCCGGCGGAGGCCGGCGAGCGGCCCGAGCGCCAGGATGGCGAGGAGGTCACCCGGCGGGGGACCACCGGCCGCGTGGAGGGCGAGCACCGCGGTGAGGGCCGCGTCGGCTGACCCGCCCCCGCAGTCATCCCCGCCCCTTTCGAGGCGGGAAATCCACCGCACACGACGCCCCCGGGCGCCCATGAGATGGATTTCCCGCCTCGTCGCGTGAGGGGTTGTAGCCTGGGGCCGTGACCCCGCCCGCCCCCGCCGCTCGCCGCCCCTCCGCGGCCCTGCTGTGGGTGCTGCTGGCGGCCATGGGCGCCGGGCCCCTGTTCAACTACGGCGTCTCCGCCTCCTCCACGGTCGTGATGGAGCGGCTCGACGTCACCTCGGGCCAGCTCGGCACCGTGATGACGGTCGTGTTCGCGGCGGCCGCCGTCACCTCGCTCGGCCTCGGCTGGGCTGCCGACCGCCTGTCCGCCCGCGCACAGCTGAGCATCATCTTCGGTGGCACCGCCGCGGCGCTCGTGCTCGGCGCCGTCGCCCCGTCCCTGCCCGTGCTGTACGCGGCGGCCGCCGTCGCGGGCGTCACGCAGGCCATCTCCAACCCCACCACGAACCGGATCATCCGGACCGTGGTGCCGCCGGAGAGGCGCATCGGGTGGGTCGGGGTGAAGCAGTCCGGCGTGCAGGCGGCGCAGCTGGTCGGCGGCCTGTTCTTCCCGGCCGCGTCCCTCGCCCTCGGCTGGACGGGCGCCGCGCTGGGGGCCGCGGTGCTCATCGGGGCGCTCTGGGTGCTCGCGCTGGTCGCCGCCCCGCCGCTGCCCGGGGCGCCGCCGCCGGCCACCGGCCCCGTCGGCGGGCGACGACGGCGGGACACCTCGCCCCTGCCGGCCACGGTCTGGTTCTTCGCGGCGATCGCGTTCCTCACCGGCCTGGGCATGCAGGCCACGAACACGTACCTGCCGCTTTTCGCGGTCGAGACGCTGGGGATGACGCTCGTGGCCGGCGGCGCCGCGGCGGCCGTGTCCGGGGTGGTCGGGGTGCTCTCCCGGATCGGGTGGAGCCGGCGGATGAGTGCCGGAGACCGGCGCACCACCCTGCTGGCCGTGATCTGCCTGGGTGCCGTGGCCGGCGTCGTGGTGTTCCTCGCCGCGGACCTGCTGGACCTGCCGGCCCTGCTGTGGGTGGGCGCCGCGGTGCACGGCCTGACGGTGCTGGGCGCCAACGTGGTGATCAACGCGGGCCTGCTGAGCGAGGTGCCGGCCGAGCGGCTCGGCCGTGCGACCGGGGCGAACTCGATGGGCATGTACGCCGGCTTCGCCCTGGGCCCGCTGCTGATGGGCGTGCTGCGCGACGTCACGGGCGACTACCGGGCCGGCTTCGCGGTCGTCGCGGCCGGGTATCTGCTGGCCCTGGGCGTGGTGCTGCTGCTGCGTCGCCACGTGGGCCGGCGGGGCGCGGCCTGACGCGCAGGGCCAGGACGAGACCCACCGCGGAGGACCGCGCCTCAGCGACATCACCGCAGTGCAGCCCTGCGGTGATGTCGCAGCGCCGCGGTCGAACGGGCGTACGGCGGAGTGCGGCGCAGTGCGCGGGCGTGCGGGACGCACGGAAGCGCACACGACGACGCCCCCGGTCCGTGCGGACCGGGGGCGTCGGAAGCCGTGCGTCAGGCGAAGATCAGAGCTTCGTCACGTTGGCGGCCTGGAGGCCCTTGGGGCCGTCCTGGGTCTCGAACTCGACGCGGTCGTTCTCCTGGAGCTCCTTGAAGCCCCCGCCCTGGATGGCGGAGAAGTGCACGAACACGTCCGCGGAGTTGTCCTCGGGGGCGATGAAGCCGTAGCCCTTCTCAGCGTTGAACCACTTGACAGTACCGACAGCCATGATGGTGTCCTTTCGATGTGCCCCCGCGGTGCGGTGGCGGTGTTGGACCGCGGCCCGGAGGTGGGACGCGGGTGAAGCGGCGAGACTGAACCGCTTGCCCAACACTCATCGACGCCGGCGATGCCGGGCTGACGAGCAGTGAAGATGGCGGGATACAGCTTGATCAACTTCAGGCTCCATCATTGCACGGATCTCGCCGACCGGGAACCAGGGGCCCGATTGTTCACCTGGAGTTCGCTCAGAGCGCGCGCAGGCCGTGGAAGAGATTGCGGTGCAGGGCGGCCGGGGGAGCGGCGTCCGTGTGATCCGCCAAGGCCGTCACCTCCAGCAGCACCACCGTGTGGTCGCCCGCCGGGACCTCGGCGTGCACCCGCGTCTCGAGCCAGAGCGAGGAGCCCCCGATCAGCAGGGCGTCGTGCGGGCTGCGGTGCACGTCGAGACCGGCGAAGCGGTCGCCCTCGCGGGCGGCCAGCTGACGGCACAGCGGCGTCTGGTCCGCTGCGAGCAGGGAGACGCCGATCGACCCGGCCCGGCGCAGGCGCGGCCAGGTGCGGGAGCTGTTCTGCGCGGAGAAGGACACGAGGGCCGGCTCCCAGGAGATGCCCACGCCGAAGGAGGAGGAGACCATCACCTCGGGGACGTCGTCGGCGAGGCCCGCCAGCGCGACGACCCCGGTGGGGAATGCCGAGAGGCCGGAGCGGAGGTTGCCGAGGGACAGGTCGGTGTCCCACGCGGCGGTGTGGGGTTCGTGGGTCAGGGTCATGGCGCGCGTCCTCTTCCGATGACTGGCGCGGCTCCGCAGACGGCGGGAACGCGGATCGCCCGGATCCGCGGAGGCGCGGTACTTGCCCGTCGGGGTGTCCGAGGGGCCGAATCATCACCTGGAGCACCCCACTACTGCGTGAGAGGGTTGCCGTCCCGCCGGCCAGGGCCGTGAATGACGGGAACTCGTGATTCTGGGGATCAGCCTACGGAGGGGTCCGTGGGGTGGTCAAAGCGCGGCGGTCGCGCGGCGTCATCCGAGCTGCCCGATGTGATGCTTGACACACCGTGCATCGCCAGCCAGGATCAAGCCACTCGAGAGGGGGGCTCGAGACCGCAGCCCGCGGCCCCGCAATCGGTTCTCTGAGAGGGATCGGATCATGCGGATGGACATCGAGAAGAAGCGTGCGGCATTGTCGGCCGCCGTGGTCGTCGCGGCTCTCCTCGGTATCGCCATCTCGGGATGCTCCGCTTCCCCGGGCAGCGTCTCCTCCACCGCGAAGGCATCCACCGCTGCGGCGTCCTCCGTCACCGTGACGTCAGCGGCCCCCTCGGCAACCCGGTCGGCCTCCGCCACCGGTTCGTCCGCGTCGTCACCCGCCGGTGAAGAAGCACTCCCCGCCGCGCTGTTCGAGGAGGACGGGATGACGTTGGTCGAGTACACGCGCCGGCATCCGGATGCGGGCTATCTCGACCCGGAGAAGGAGTCCGTCCTGGAGGAGGCGGTCGGGACGGGCACACAGCAGATCACCGTGGACGCCCAACAGGGTGCGGTCCTTCGGGTCATCGTGCTGTGTCCTTCGGATGCCACCGGTGAGACGGAGATCCTGACCTCACGGGGTGGCGGGGGAACGAAGACCTGGATGGCCGGGTCGGAGGCGCTGTGCGGCGGCTGGTCGGCGGCGACTCCCCCCGTGGATGAGGCGGGGCCGATGACGTTCACCGCCACGGTGGACAACGACAAGCCGTTCTGGATGGTGCTGACCGCACCCTCCGCATGAGGCCGCCATCACGACGGCGGATGACGGCGCGGGGAGGACTGAGTCGCTCAGCGTCGGTCGCGGCCGCGCAGCGCGTCCAGCTGCCGGCGGTCCCGTTTGGTGGGCCGGCCCGCGCCGCGCTCGCGGTACGGCACCGCGAGCAGCTCACGCGGCACGGGCGGCGGGGAGTGGTCCACGTACTGCTGCCGGGCCACGGGGGCGCCCACCCGCTTGGCGATCAGCCCCGTGACCTCCAGGATCCGCTCGCGTCCGTCCTGGCGCACCCGCACCCGGTTCCCGACGACGACGGGCGTCGCCGCCTTCACCGGCTCGCCGTCGATGCGCACGTGGCCCGCGCGCACCGCCGCCGTCGCGGCGGACCTGGTCTTGTACAGCCGCACGGCCCACAGCCACGCGTCGATGCGGACGCCGCTCACGCCCGCCCCCTCACGCGAAGCGGGCGCGGATCGCGGCGCCGTGCGCGGGCAGGCGCTCGTCCTCGGCCAGCACGCCGATCCCGTCCGCGACCTCCTTGAGCCCGGTCTCCGTGTAGCGGATGCGCTGCTGCAGGCGCAGGAACGTCACCGTGTTCAGACCGGAGGAGTGCCGGGCCGTCCCCGAGGTGGGGAGCACGTGGTTGGACCCGGCCGAGTAGTCGCCCAGCGGCACGGGGGCGTGCGGGCCCACGAACACGGCGCCGGCGTTGCGGATGCGCCCCACGAGGGCCTCGGGGTCGCGCGTCTGGATCTCGAGGTGTTCGGTGGCGTAGCGGTCGGAGACCTCCACGGCCTGGTCCATGTCCCGCACCAGCAGCACGCCGGACTGGGGGCCGGTGAGGGCTTCGCGGATCTGGTCCTCGTGGAACGCCCCGGGCACCTGCGCCTCGATCGCCGCCTGCACGTCCCGGAGCAGGTCCTCGGAGTCCGTGATGAGCACGGAGGCGGCCAGCGGGTCGTGTTCGGACTGGCTGATCAGGTCCGCGGCCACCCAGTCGGCGCGGGCGGTGCCGTCCGCGATCACGGCGATCTCGCTCGGCCCGGCCTCGGCGTCCACGCCGATCACGCCCTGGAGCGCGCGCTTGGCGGCGGCCACGTACACGTTGCCGGGCCCCGTCACCAGGTCGACGGGCGCGCAGAGCCACCCGCCGTCGTCGTCCTGGACGCCGTGCGCCAGCATGGCGACGGCCTGGGCGCCGCCGGCCGCGTAGACCTCGTCCACGCCCAGCAGCGCGCACGCGGCGAGCACGGTGGGGTGGGGCAGGCCGCCGTGGTCCCGCTGCGGGGGCGAGGTCACCGCGAGGCTCCCCACGCCGGCCGCCTGCGCGGGCACCACGTTCATCACCACCGAGGAGGGGTACACGGCGCGGCCGCCGGGCACGTACAGGCCCACGCGGCCCACGGGGATCCAGTGGTTCTCCACGACGGCGCCCTCGCCGAGCTCGACCGTGGAGTCCTGGGGGTGCTGGGCGTCGTGCACGAGCCGGGCCCGGCGGATCGACTCCTCCAGGGCGGCGCGCACCCGCGGGTCGAGCCCGGCCAGGGCGGCCTCGAGCGCCTCCGCGGGCACGCGCAGGGCCGGCGGGCGGACGCCGTCGAACCGCTCAGCCAGCTCCAGCAGGGTCTGCTCGCCGCCGTGGCGGACCTGCTCGATGATCGGGGCGACCACCGGCACCACGGAGGACACGTCCACGTTCGCCCGCGGGATGATGCGGGACAGGTCCGCGGTGGCGGTGTCGAGCGGGCGCAGGTCGGTGACGGAGAGCACGGATTCCTCCAGGGGGGCGGCGGGCCGGCGGGACGGGGCGCGACGACGGCCGGGCCCGGACCGCGCGGACGGTCAGGCTCCATTGTGCTCTTCTCCGGGGTGCGTCCGGGGGCGGGTGTCAGACTGTCGTCATGGTCTTCCCCGCGCTGCCCGCCCTCGCGACCCCGCCCCTGCTGACCGCCCTGGACCGCCTCCTGGCGGGCGAGACCGTGCCGTCCGGGGTGGAGGGGGACATCCAGGACGGGGCGGCCGCCACCACCCGGGCCTTCGGCGTGGAATGGGGGACGCTGCTGACCGTGCTGATGGCGTTCGCGATCGGCGCGGCGGTCGTGTACCTGGCCCTGCAGGTGGCACGCGTCGTGCTCGTGCGCCGCCCCGCGTTCCAGCACGGCGCCGCACGGCTGAGCCTGCCGGCCGCCGTCGCCGCCGGCCTGCTGGCCTCCCGGATCTGGCTCGGGGTCATGGCCGAGGAGCAGGCCTGGTACCGGCCGGCGTCGTTCCTGATGCTCATCGCCGTGGCCGCGGCGGGCGCGTGGGCCGCGTGGCGCCTGGTCGGTGTGATCGAGGCGGGGATCCTCGGCCGCTACCAGGAGACCGGCGTCGAGCACTGCCGCGAGCGACGCATCCGCACGCAGACCATCCTGATCCGGCGCATCCTCAACGCGGTGATCGTGGTGGTGGCCGTCGCCGTGGTCCTGCTGGGGGTGCCCGAGGTGCGCTCGCTCGGGGCCGGCCTGCTCGCCTCCGCCGGTGTGATCTCGGTGATCGCCGGCCTGGCCGTGCAGTCCACGCTGACCAACGTGTTCGCCGGCTTCCAGCTCGCCTTCACGGACGCGATCCGGGTGGGCGACGTGGTGGACATGGAGGGCGTGTTCGGCACCGTCGAGGAGATCACCCTGTCCAACGTGGTGCTCAAGCTCTGGGACGGCCGCCGCATGGTCTACCCGTCCTCGCACTTCACCACCCGGCCGTTCGAGAACTGGACGCGGGTGGGCGCCGAGGTCTCCGGCGTCGTGGAGCTGGACGTGGACTGGCGCGTGCCCATGGACGCGCTGCGCGCACGACTCACCCAGCTGCTCGAGTCCACGGACCTGTGGGACGGACGCGAGCACGCGCTGCAGGTGACCGATGCGACCGGCGGCGTCGTGCGCATCCGCGCCGTGGTCTCCGCCCGCAACTCCGGCGACCTCTGGGACCTGCGCTGCCTCGTGCGCGAGGACCTCGTGGCCTTCCTGCGCCACGAGCACCCCGAGGGCATCGTGGTGCAGCGCATGGTGGACCGGCACCCCGCCCACGACGACGCGGCGCCCGCCTCCGAGGGATCCGATGCAGGGGCTCGCGGTGGCGACCGGACGGGCGAGCCGGGCCCGAACGGCTCCGGGGTGGCGGCCCGCGAGCCGCGCCCGCGCACCGCGCCGCTGCCGCGCGTCGACGGCGCCGATCCGCGCCCGGACACCCTCACCACACCGCTGACCCGCGTGGGCGACCACTCCGGCCTGTACACCGGCTCGATGACGGCGGTGCAGCGCAACCGCGAACTCGCCGGCCCGGGCGAGGAGGCGTTCGCCGAGCGGCGCGCGCAGCAGGCCAAGCAGGCGGCGGAGGCCGCGGCCGCGGACGAGGCCGGACGGCGCAGCGGTGCCGGCTCTCACGCGGACGGCCTCCTCGACGACGCCGTCACCCGCCGCCGTCAGGACGACGAGGACTGAGGCGCGGCGGGAGCGCTCAGCGCTCGAGCGTCGGGTCCCCGGGATCGACGGGCGTGAGCCGACGCCGCTCGGCCATCGGCTCGGACGCGGGCAGGCCGTGGGCGGCCGGGTCCGTCTCGGCGACGTGGCTCACGGCCTCGGGCGTGTGGTCCCCGTACTGCCGGTACTCCTTCACGCACAGCACGGGCTGATCGATCTCCTGCAGCAGCTCGTCCGAGACCGATCCCATGACGAACCGGCCGAAGCCGCCGCGGCGGCGCACGCCGATGACCACGATGGACGGGTCCAGCTCCGAGGCCACGTCCTTCATCTCCTCCACCGTGGACCGGCCGCGTGCGTACTGGCGGAACTCGGCCGTCACGCCGGAGGCGTCCAACCGGGCTTGCACGCCGCGCTGCTGCTCCTCCGTGACGAGGGACTTGGTGCGGTGCTCGCCGCCGGGGCCCGCATTGACCACCACCACGTGCTCGCCGGTGGAGCGGGCGATGTCGAGGGCGGTGTCCAGAGCGGCGTCCGCGGCCTTCGAGGGGGCGTAGCCGACGAGGATGGTCATGGGGTGCCTCCGCGGGGTCGAGGGGTCGGGTCTGAGGTCAGCGTAGTGCGGGCCGGGCCCGCCGCGGAGGGGCTCAGCCCTCGCGCAGGTGGCGCAGGTGCGCGGCCACCGTCTGGACGGCCACGCGGGCCACGGTGCCGGTGAGGCCGGGGTAGATGCGCGGGGCCAGGTCCTCGGGCGTGATCGTCGCCGCCTGGCCTTCGGGCAGCTCGGCCAGGGCGGCGCGGATCTGCTCCAGGCGGCCCTCGCGGTGGTGCCGGTAGTCGCGGGCGACGACGTCCAGCGGCTCCGGCACGGGCCCGTGCGCGGGCAGCACCGTGAGCGGGCCCGCCGCCTCGAGACGGCGCAGGCTGGCCAGGTAGTCGGTGAGGGTGCCGTCCGGGTGGTCGAGCATCGTGGTGCCCGAGCCGAGGATGGTGTCGCCCGTGATGGCCGCGCCGTGCGCGCCCGCGTCCGGGACGGCGAACGAGTAGGAGTCCGAGGTGTGGCCCGGGGTGGGCCACGCCAGCACCGGGGTGCCGGCGACGTCGATCCGCTCGTCCGGCGTCAGGACGGCGGCCCCGCCGCGGCACCAGTCCGGGTCCGCGGCGCGCACGGGGGCGCCCGTGGCCGCGTGGAACGCGTCCACCCCGCCGGTGTGGTCGGCGTGCCGGTGCGTCACCAGGATGAGCGCGATCCGGCGCCCCTCGGCCGCCGCGCGGACGCGCTCGAGGTGGGCGGCGACGTCGTCCTCCGGGCCCGGGTCCACCACGACGGCCGCGTCCGAGTCCGGTGCGGCGACCACGTACGTGTTGGTGCCCGCGAGGGTCATCGGGGAGGGGTTCTGGGCGGTCACGCAGCGCACCAGCGGGGCGGGCGTGGGGCCGGGTGTGGCGGTGGTCGTTGTCATAGGCTCGAGTGTATGGAGAACCAGCAGACCGGCCAGGCCGCGGACCGCGGCACCATCGACACGCGCGAGGGGCTCAAGGGCAACTACGTGCAGTCCGGGGCGGAGTTCACGCGGGACACGAACTACATCGCGGACCGGATCGTGGCGGACCCGGAGGCCGTGCGGGCCCTGCCCGTGGCCGAGCCGTCCACGGTCGGTCGCGTGGGCGGCGGGCTCACCGAGGGGGCCGAGGCGTGGCCCGTCGAGGCGGGCCGCTACCGGCTCGTGGCGGCGCGGGCGTGCCCGTGGGCGAACCGGACGATCATCGTGCGGCGCCTGCTCGGCCTGGAGGACGCGATCTCGCTGGGCACCCCGGGGCCGACCCACGACGAGCGGTCCTGGACCTTCGACCTCGACGAGGGCGGGAAGGACCCCGTGCTCGGCACCGAGCGGATCCAGGAGAACTACTTCACGCGGTTCCCCGACTACCCGCGGGGCATCACGGTGCCGGCGATCGTGGACGTGCCGACGGGCGGCGTCGTGACCAACGACTACCCGCAGATCACCCTCGACCTCTCGACGGAGTGGACCGCGTTCCACCGCGACGGCGCCCCGCAGCTGATCCCCGACGCCGGGCCGGAGCGGGACGAGATGTTCGAGGTGATCGAGCGCGTGTTCACCGAGGTGAACAACGGCGTGTACCGGTGCGGCTTCGCGGGGTCCCAGGAGGCGTACGACGCCGCGTACGAGCGGCTGTGGACCGCGATGGACTGGCTCGAGGAGCGCCTGACGACGCGCCGCTTCCTGATGGGGGAGCGGATCACCGAGGCCGACGTGCGGCTGTTCACCACGCTGGTGCGGTTCGACCCCGTGTACCACGGGCACTTCAAGTGCAACCGGAACAGGCTGACCGAGATGCCGGCGCTGTGGGGCTACGCGCGCGACCTGTTCCAGACCCCGGGCTTCGGCGACACGATCGACTTCGCGCAGATCAAGGAGCACTACTACGTGGTCCACGAGGACATCAACCCGACGGGCATCGTGCCCGCGGGCCCGGAGCTGGCGAGCTGGCTGAGCGAGCACGGGCGCGAGGAGTTCGGCGGCGACCCGTGGGGCGGCGGCACCGCACCCGGGCCCGTGCGCGAGGGCGAGCGCGTGGACCCGGAGCACACGCCGCTGCGGTGAGGTCGCCCGGCCCGGCCCGCAACGCGGGTTGAGTTGTCGCGGGTCCCGGGCTGGGACACCCGCGATAACTCAACCCGCGTTGCCGAGTGGACCGGGTGAGCGTCAGAAGGGCGCGCCGGGGATTGTTGAACAATCCCCCCTCATGCCTCAAGATTGTGTGACCGGCACCTCAGCCGGGCCCGATCCGAGAGGACTGCACTGTGTCTCACGCGCCGCAGATCGACCTGAACTCCGACGTCGGCGAGTCCTTCGGCTCGTGGACGATGGGGGACGACGCCGCCATCATGCCCTCCGTCTCCTCCGCCAACGTCGCGTGCGGCTTCCACGCGGGCGATCCCTCGGGGATCGCCCAGACCTGCCGTGACGCGGTCGCCGCAGGCGTCACGATCGGCGCGCACGTGGGCTACCGCGACCTCGCCGGCTTCGGCCGCCGCTTCCTGGACTGCACGCCCACCGAGCTGGCCGACGACGTCCTCTACCAGATCGGCGCCCTCGACGCGCTCGCCCGCGCGGCCGGCGGCCGGGTCCGCTACGTGAAGCCGCACGGTGCCCTCTACAACACGATCGTCCGTCACGAGGCGCACGCCCAGGCCGTCGTCGACGGCGTCAAGGCGTTCGGCTCCGACCTCCCGCTGCTGCTCCTGCCCGGCTCCGTCGCCCTGGACAAGGCCGCCGCCGCGGGGCTGCGCGGCGTCGCCGAGGCCTTCGCTGACCGCGGCTACAACCCGGACGGCACGCTGGTCTCCCGCCGCGAGCCCGGCGCGGTCCTCCACGACGAGGACGCCGTCGCCGCCCGCATGGTGCGCCTGGCCACCGAGGGCGTCGTCGCGGCGGTGGACGGCACGGACGTGCGCGTCGACGCCGAGAGCATCTGCCTGCACGGCGACACGCCCGGCGCCGTGGCCATGGCCGCGGCCGTGCGCCGCGCGCTCGAGGGCGCGGGCGTGTCCATCAAGGCCTTCGCATGAGCGCCCCACGTCACCCCGCCGCCACACCGCCGGCCCGCGCGATCCGCTGGGTCGGCACGCAGGGCTTCCTCGTCGAGTGCGCCTCGCTCGAGGACGTCATGGCCGTCCACGCCCACCTCACGGCCCACCCGGAGCGCGGCCAGCGCCAGGTCATGGCCGCCGCCGCGACCGTCCTGGTGACCCTCACCTCGCAGGCCGCCGCCGAGCACGCCGCACCGCGGGTCAGCACCGTCACCCCGGACGCCGGTGAGCTGACGGGGGGCCGCGTCGTCGAGATCCCCGTGGTCTACGACGGTGAGGACCTCGCCGAGGTCGGCCGGCTCACCGGGCTCGGCGTCGACGGCGTCATCCGGGCCCACAGCGAGGCCGACTGGTTCGCCGCGTTCGGCGGCTTCGCGCCGGGGTTCATGTACTGCGCCTCCGAGGCGGCCCCGTTCGAGGCGCCCCGTCGCAGCTCGCCCCGCACGGCCGTCCCCGCGGGCGCCGTCGCCGTCGCCGGGGCCTTCTCCGCCGTCTACCCGCGCACCTCGCCCGGCGGCTGGCAGCTGCTCGGGCACACCACCGCGGCCCTGTGGGACCTCGGCCGCGAGCAGCCCGCCCTGCTGCAGCCCGGCGACCGTGTCCGCTACGTCCCCGTGCGCCCGACGGCGTCCGTCACCTCCGGCGCGGACGCCGCGGTCGAGGACACCCCGCCCGACGACGCCGCGGCCGGCCTCCCGTCCGTGGCCGGCCGCCGCGGCGTCACCGTCGTGGACCCGGGGCTCCTGACCCTGGTCCAGGACCTGGGCCGCCCGGGCCTGGGCGACCTCGGCGTCGTCGCGTCTGGCGCGGCCGACCGGGACGCGGCACGCCAGGCGAACCGGCTCGTGGGCAACCGCTCCCGCGAGGCGGTGCTGGAGACCGTCCTGGGCGGCCTCACCCTCACCGCGCACGGCCACCAGGTGATGGCCCTGGCCGGCGCCGAGGCAGGCGGGACGATCACCGCGGCCGACGGCGCCACGCGCCGGGTGCCCGCCCGCACCCCGTTCGTCGTGCTGGACGGCCAGACGCTGACGGTGGACGAGCCGGTCGGCGGCCTGCGCGTGTATGTGGGCCTCCGGGGCGGGATCGACGTGCCGCCCGTGCTCGGCAGCCGCTCGACCGACACCCTGTCCGGGCTTGGCCCCGCCCCGCTGACGGCGGGGGACCGCCTCGCCCGCCGCGTCGGCCCGGATGCGAGGGGCGCCGCCGGCGCCTCCGCCGCGAGCCCGACCGCCGCCGGCACCCCCGCCCCGGAGGAGGCCGGCGTCGTGATGGTGGGGGACCCGGAGACCTCGCTGCGCCCCATGCCCGCGCCCGGCCAGGTGGCCGTGCTGCGCGTGGTCCCCGGCCCCCGCGACGACTGGTTCGGCGAGGCGGGCCTGGAGCGGCTGTTCACGCAGGACTGGGACGTGAGCCAGCAGACCGACCGGATCGGGGTGCGCCTCACGGCCCCCGACGACGGCGCACCGCTCGAGCGCGTGCGCGAAGGTGAGCTGAAGTCCGAGGGCGCCGTGCGCGGCGCGCTGCAGGTGCCGCCCTCGGGTGAGCCCGTCCTGTTCCTCTCCGACCATCCGGTCACCGGCGGCTACCCGGTGATCGGCGTCGTGGCCCGCGCGGACCTCAGCCTGGCGGCCCAGCTGCCGCCGGGCGCCCGCGTCCGCTTCGTCCCCCATCCCCGCCCCGGCGCCGAGACCGTCGTCGACTCCGCATCGCCCTCCGAGGAGACCCCCGCATGACCACCACCCCCGTCGCCCGCCCCGTCACGCGGGTGCTCATCGCCAACCGCGGCGAGATCGCCGTGCGCGTGGCCCGCGCCGCCCGCGACCACGGCATCGCCTCGATCGCCGTCTACTCGGATCCGGACGCCGACGCCCTGCACGTGGCCGTCGCGGACGAGGCCTTCCACCTGCCGGGCGCGTCCTCGGCGGACACCTACCTGAAGATCGACGCGGTCCTGGACGTCGCCCGCCGCGCCGGCGCCGACGCCGTGCACCCGGGCTACGGCTTCCTCTCCGAGAACGCCGACTTCGCGCAGGCCGTGATCGACGCCGGGATGACCTGGATCGGCCCGTCGCCGGACGCCATCCGCGCCCTCGGCGACAAGATCACCGCCCGCTCCCTCGCCCAGCAGGCGGGCGCCCCGCTCGTGCCGGGTTCGGACGGCCCCGTGCCGGACGCCGCCGCCGCGCGCGCGTTCGCCGAGGAGCACGGCCTGCCGATCGCCATCAAGGCGGCCTTCGGCGGCGGCGGCCGCGGCATCCGCGTGGTGCGCGAGCTCGGCGACGTCGAGGACGCGTTCGAGGCGACCGTCCGCGAGGCCGTCGCCGCGTTCGGCCGCGGCGAGTGCTTCGTGGAGCGCTTCCTGGACCGCCCCCGCCACGTGGAGGCCCAGGTCCTCGCCGACGAGCACGGCCACGTGGCCGTGCTCGGCACACGCGACTGCTCCCTGCAGCGCCGCAACCAGAAGCTCGTGGAGGAGGCCCCGGCGCCGTTCCTCACGGACGAGCAGCGCGAGCGCATCCACACCTCCGCCCGCGAGATCTGCCGCGCCGCCGGGTACACCGGGGCCGGCACGGTCGAGTACCTCGTGGCCCCGGACGGCCTCATCAGCTTCCTGGAGGTGAACACCCGCCTGCAGGTGGAGCATCCGGTCACCGAGGAGGTCTTCGGCGTGGACCTGGTGCGCGAGCAGTTCCGCGTCGCCGCCGGCGAGCCGCTGAGCATCCCCGAGGACCCGACGCCGCGCGGCCACGCCCTCGAGTTCCGCCTCAACGCCGAGGACCCGGCGTACGGCTTCCTGCCCGTGCCCGGCCCGATCGACGCGTTCGAGGCCCCCACCGGCCCCGGGGTCCGCATGGACTCGGGCGTCCGCACCGGCTCCGTGGTGCCGGGCGAGTACGACTCCCTGCTCGCCAAGCTCATCGTGTGGGGCGAGGACCGCGCCCAGGCCATCGCCCGCGCCCGCGACGCCCTGGCCGAGCTGCGCGTCGACGGCGTGCCCACCGTGGTGCCGTTCCACCGCGCCGTGCTCGAGCAGGACGCCTTCACCTCGGGGGACCGCCTCGGCGTCTACACCACGTGGATCGAGTCCGAGTTCGCCGAGCCGCTGGCCGAGTCCCCCTACCTGGGCGCCGAGGTGCCCGCCGGCGGCCGCACCGCCGTCACCGTCGAGCTGGACGGCCGCGCCGTGCGCCTGGGCCTGCCCGCCGATCTCTACGCGGCCCTCCTCGGAGGCGGCGGCGCGGGTGCCGCGGCCCCGGCCGGCGCTGCCGCAGGCGCCGGGAAGGCCGACGACGACGGCGCCGTGGCCTCGCCGGTCACCGGCACCCTGGCCTCGTGGAAGGTCGAGGACGGCGCCGAGGTGGCCGAGGGTGACACGGTCGCGATCGTGGAGGCGATGAAGATGGAGACGCCGATCCGTGCCCCGCGTGCGGGCCGGATCCAGCTCCTCGTGGCCGAGACCCCGGCCTCGGTGACGCGCGGCCAGGCGATCGCCCGGCTGGGGGCGTGACGGTGCCGGCGCGCGGCGGTGTCACCGGGGAAGGCCTCGCGCCCGGCGTCGGCGGCGGCGAGTCCGCCCCGGCTCCGGCTCCCGTGGCCGCGGCCGCACAGCTGCGGCAGCGGATCGCGGCGGCCGGGCTCGTGCCGGGGGAGCGACTGGGAGAGGTGGCGCTGGCCGCCGAGCTCCAGGTCAGCCGCAACAGCCTGCGCGAGGCGTTCACCATGCTGGCCTCGGAGGGCCTCGTGGAGCGACGGCCGCACCGCGGGGTGTTCGTGACGGCGCCGGGTCCGGAGGACGTGCGTGGGCTGTACCGCACGCGTCGGGTGATCCAGCTCGGCGCCCTCGAGCACGGCGAGCTCACCCCCGGCGCGGCGCGCCACCTGCGCTGTGCTCAGGACCTGCTCTCGGGCGGCCCGGACACCCCCGCGCGGGTCCTGGGCGACGCCAACCATCGCGTCCACGTCGGCATCGTGGACCTGGCCGGCGCCCCCGAGCTCACCCGCCTCATGGCGTCGGTGCAGGCCCGCGTGCGCCTGGCGTTCCACCCCATGGACGAGCAGACGCGCCTGCACATGCAGTTCGCGGACCGCAACCGGTGGATCGTGGAGCGGCTGCTGGCCGGCGACCTGCCCGCGGTGCACGCCATGTTCGGCGATTACCTGGACGAGGCGGAGCACTTCGTCCTGGCGCACCTCGCCGCCGCGGGGGACTGACC
This sequence comes from Micrococcus sp. HOU01, assembly GCF_035609305.1. Lineage (NCBI taxonomy): Bacteria > Bacillati > Actinomycetota > Actinomycetes > Micrococcales > Micrococcaceae > Micrococcus > Micrococcus sp. HOU01. The sequence continues at coordinate 632,439 of NZ_CP141211.1, forward strand.
GCCTCCCCGGGCCCGGGCGGTCACGGGACCTGGAACATCCGGTCCGGCAGGTCCGTGATGAGCATGTGCCCGGGAGCGTGGGTGATGGCCAGCGGCGGGCGGGACTCCATGATCGCCGCCTGCGGCGTCACCCCGCACGCCCAGAACACGGGCAGGTGGCCCTGCGGGACCTCGACGGCGTCGCCGAAGTCCGGTGCCGCCAGGTCCGTGATCCCGAGGCCGGCCGGGTCGCCCACGTGCACGGGCGCGCCGTGCACCGCGGGGTAGCGGGAGGTGATGCGCACGGCGTCGGCCACGCGGTCGGCGGGGAGGGGGCGCATCGAGACCACGAGCGGGCCCGAGAGGCGGCCCGCCGAGGCGCAGCGCCGCGTGGTGCGGTACATCGGCACGTTCACACCGGCGTCCTGGTGGGCCATCCGGATGCCCTCGGCCACCAGGGCGGACTCGAAGGTGAACGAGCAGCCGATCACGAACGTCACGAGGTCGTCCCGCCACACGTCGAGCAGATCCGTGGGGCGGTCCGTCTCGACGCCGTCGCGGTACACCACGTACTGCGGCACGTCCGTGCGGACGTCGCCGTCCAGTGCGGGGCCGTTGACCTCGCCGGCCTTGAACACGCCGAGCAGCGGCAGGGCCTGGGGGTTGCGCTGGGCGAAGAGCAGGACGTCGTAGGCGTGGTCCTGCGGGATCGAGACGAGGTTCGCCTGCGCGTAGCCGTCGGCGATCCCCGAGGTCGGCCGCACGAGCCCCGCGCGGAAGCGCTCGCGGGCCTGCGCGGGGGTCGTGGCGCCGTCCAGCGGCGGCAGCGGCGTCGTCGTGGTCATCTCAGGCACCGGTGATCATCTCGACCATGGGGATGAACCCGCGCACCGCGATGAACACGGAGACGATCCACGCGAGCGCGCCGATCACGAGCAGCCACCCGGGGTAGCGGTAGCCGTGCAGCAGGTCGCGGCGGCGCCAGGCCACGTACAGGAGGGCGGCGAAGCCGACCGGCAGGATCATGCCGTTGAACGCGCCGGCGAACACGAGCAGCGTCTGCGGTGCCTGGCGCAGCGCCAGGTAGAGGGCGGTGCAGACCACGATGAAGGCGACCGTCAGCAGGTTGCGGGTGCGGGCGCTGGTGGTGGAGCGGGTGACGAAGCTGATCGAGGTGTACGACGCACCGATCACGGAGGTGACGGCGGCGGCCCACAGGACGATGCCGAACATGCGCAGGCCGATGTCGCCGGCGGCGGCCTGGAAGGCGGAGGCGGCCAGGTTGTCCTTGGACAGCACCGCCCCCGAGGCGACGACGCCGAGGATCGCCAGGAACAGGAGGGCGCGCATCAGGCCGGTCACGAGGATCGAGGCCACGGAGCTGCGGGTGATGTCCTGGACGTCGTCCACGCCCTTCACTCCGGAGTCGATCATGCGGTGGGCGCCCGCGTAGGTGATGTAGCCGCCGATGGTGCCGCCCACGAGGGTGACGATCACGAAGAAGTCGACCTCCTCCGGCATCACGGACTGGCGCAGGGCCTCGCCCACGGGCGGGGCGGAGGTGATGGCCACGTACAGCATCAGCAGGATCATGACGGCGCCGAGCGCCACCACGATCCGGTCCAGGGCCACGCCGGCGCGCTTGGAGAGGAAGATCAACAGCGCGATGAGCGCGGAGACGCCGCCACCGATCAGGGGGTCGACGCCGAGCATGGCGTTCGCGCCGAGGCCGGTGCCGGCGATGTTGCCGATGTTGAAGACCATGCCGCCGAGGAACACGAGCGCGGCGAGGACCCAGCCGAGGCCGGGCAGGACGCGGTTCGCCAGCTCCTGGGCGCGCATGCCGGAGACGCCGATGACGCGCCACACGTTCATCTGGACGGCGATGTCGATGAGGATCGAGACCAGGATGGCGAACGCGAACGCGGCGCCCATCTGGACGGTGAACGTGGCGGTCTGCGTGATGAAGCCGGGGCCGATGGCCGAGGTGGCCATGAGGAACATGGCGCCGAGCAGTGCGGTGCGCCGGGTGGCGCTCGCGGCACGGGAGTCCGTCTTCGGTGCGGTGCCCGAGGGGGTCGAGTCGTCCGGCCCGGCGTAGGGGATGTCTGCGTGGGACACGGTGGTCACCTTCGTCGAGGGCGCCGGGCGAGGTGACGGGCGTCACGAGGCGCTGGGGGAGACGGTAGCTGTTGTTGAACAATCCTGGCAACAGCGAGACCGGGTGTCGTGGCGTCCCCGTCCGAAGGACCGCCTCACCTGCCTGGCGCGCCCCGCCCCGCGCCGCGAGCATGGAGACATGTCGCACACGTCTGAACAGTCCTCGCCCCTGACCGATCAGGTCCCGCCGGGCGGTCCCGACGAGCCGCACGCCGCCGGCGGCGTGCATGCCCGCCTCAACTGGCTCCGGGCGGGCGTGCTCGGCGCCAACGACGGCATCGTGTCCGTTGCGGCCACCGTCGTCGGTGTCGCCGGTGCGACGACGGCGCTCACCCCGATCCTGCTGGCCGGCGCCGCCGCCGTGGTCGGCGGCGCCTTCTCCATGGCGCTGGGCGAGTACGTGTCCGTCTCCTCGTCCTCCGACTCGCAGAAGTCGCTGATCGCCAAGGAGCGCCGTGAGCTCGAGGAGGATCCCGAGGGCGAGCTGGAGGAGCTCGTGCAGCTCTACGAGGCGGACGGCCTGAGCCGGGCCACGGCCGAGGCCGCCGCGCGGGAGCTCACCGAGAAGGACGCGCTCGCCGCGCATCTGCGCATGGAGCTGGGCATGGCGGAGGAGGACGTCGTCAGCCCGTGGGCCGCCGCCGGAGCGTCCTTCCTCGCGTTCCTCGTGGGCGCGCTGCTGCCCTTCCTGACGGTCGTCCTGGCGCCGGTGGGCCTCCGCGTCCCGTTCACGTTCGGCGTCACCCTCGTGGCCCTCGCCGTCACCGGCTGGGTCGGGGCCCGGCTCGGCGACGCGCCCGCGCTGCGGGCGGCCGTGCGCGTCGTCCTCGGCGGCGCCCTGGCGCTCGGCCTGACCTTCGCGGTGGGCTCGCTGCTGGGGGCGTCGGTCGCCTGATCCACGCCGGAGGGGTGGGCCGGCCCAGCGCCCGTGGCCGCGCCGAGCCGTGACGAGCGGAGCGGCCCTGGGGGCCGAGGACCGTGCGCATACCACAGGCGCCCCCCGCCGAGTTGAAGCGACGCCCACGGTTCGCGTAAGGTGGGACGGCGCACGCCGCGTTGTTCTCGTCGTTCCATCGGTCAGGTGACCGGGCGGACGGCGGGTCGGAAAAGCAACGCGCTCCCGCAGACCGGATCCCGGGACGTCCTCAGGACGGACCGGGGCTCACCGTCCACACCAGCGATCCCATAAGGAACTTCGGTTGGCTCTCACCCAGCCTGGTCCCCCTTTTCGAGAAGTCGCAGTAAGAGTGCGGTGTCCACACCCGGGGCGGGGCTCACAACAGGTGTCCGCGGACAGGTCCGCGGCTCGCCGCCATGCGGGTTCCGCCCGTCCTTTTACTACTACTTGCCACGAGGAGTGATCATGGCAGCTCACTGCCAGGTAACCGGGGCTGGGCCGGGATTCGGCCACAGCATCTCCCACTCGCACCGTCGCACCAAGCGCCGGTTCGACCCCAACATCCAGAAGAAGACCTACTGGGTCCCCTCCCTGCGCCGCAACGTCACCCTGACGCTGTCCGCCAAGGGCATCAAGACCATCGACGTGCGCGGTATCGACGCCGTCGTGGCGGACCTGATCGCGAAGGGAGTGAAGCTCTGACATGGCCAAGGACAAGGACGTTCGTCCGATCATCAAGCTGAAGTCCACCGCCGGCACCGGGTTCACCTACGTGACCCGCAAGAACCGCCGGAACAACCCGGACCGCATCACCCTGAAGAAGTACGACCCGGTGGTCCGCAAGCACGTCGACTTCCGAGAGGAGCGCTGAGATGGCCAAGAAGTCCAAGATCGCCAAGAACGAGCAGCGCAAGGCCATCGTGGCCCGTTACGCCGAGAAGCGTCTCGAGCTGCGCAAGACCCTCGTGGACCCGAACGCGTCGGACGAGGCCCGCGAGGCCGCCCGCCTGGGCCTGCAGAAGCTGCCCCGCGACGCCTCCCCGGTCCGCGTGCGCAACCGCGACGCCATCGACGGTCGCCCCCGCGGCACCTTCCAGCGCTTCGGCATCTCCCGCGTGCGCTTCCGCGACATGGCGCACCGTGGCGAGCTGCCCGGCGTGACCAAGTCCTCCTGGTGACCTGAGGCCCGGTCTCCGGGCGCTCGGCACCACCGCGACGGCGGCGTCCCTCCTCAGGAGGGGCGCCGCCGTCGTCGTGCCCCGGGGATGAGGGCCACCCGGGTCACGGGAAATCGCGGATTCTCGCGGTTCAGGGGGCGATTCGCCCGCGGAGAGGTGGTACGTTCACAACTGGCAGCCCGGTCCGAACGGCCCGGGAACCGTAACCGACGTCCCATAGGGAGGACCCATGGCCATGAACCGCAAGGAACTCGTCGCCGCCGTCGCCGAGCGCTCCGGCAACACCCAGGCCGCCGTCAGCGATGTGCTGGACGCCCTCTTCGAGGTGTTCACCGCCCAGGTCAAGAAGGGCGAGAAGGTCTCGATCCCGGGCTGGCTGGCCGTGGAGCGCACCGAGCGCAAGGAGCGCACCGGCCGCAACCCGCGCACCGGCGAGGAGATCACCATCCCGGCCGGCCACTCCGTGAAGGTGACCGCCGGCTCCAAGCTCAAGGCCGCCGCCTCCGAGTGATCCCGGTCGCGGTGCGGGTCCCCGGACCCACGCCGCAGGCCGCAGGACGGGCGTCCCACCCTCGGGTGGGGCGCCCGTCGTCGTCTGCGGGCGCGTAGGATGGGCGGACGATCGTCCGGCCGACGTGGGCCGGGGCCGTGCGGAGAGGAGTCGTGGCATGCGCAGCGCCGTCGCCGCCGCTCCGTGGGCCCCGTCCGGCCTCGAGGACGCCCCTCCGCGCGTCGTGCGTGGGCCGGCCCGTCTGGTCCGGGGCTGGGCCGGGGCCCTGGCGATGACCGCCCTGGCCGCGCTGTTCCACACCGCCGCCGAGCCCGGTCACGGGTTCCCCGAGGTCGGCGTGGTCGCCTTCGCGGCCGTCCTCGCCGCCCCGCTCTGCACCGCCCTGGCGGGCCGCGCCCTCTCGCTGTGGCGCACCGCCGCCGCCGTCGCGATCGCCCAGGGGCTGTTCCACGTGCTCTACGGGCTCGCCGCCGGCGGCCACGCCGTGGCGCCGGCCGCCGGCGTCGACCCCGCCCACCTCGGCCACGCCCGTCCCGGCGCTGGGGCCCTCCTGGCGCCGGGGGAGGCCCTGTCCAGCGCCCCCACCGGCCACCTGACCGACCTGCGCATGCTCGCAGCCCACGTGATCGCCGCGGTCCTCACCGTGCTGGTGCTGCGGCGCGGCGAGGCCCTCGTGCTCACCATCGCCGAACGCGTGGTGGCCGCCGTCTGCCCGCCGCCGGCCGCGCACGGCCCCCTGCCGACGCCGGCCCGCGTCCGGGTCCCCGTCCCGCCGGCGCTCCGTCCGGCGACGTCCCTCGCCCTCCTCAGCTCTCCGGGGCGGCGCGGCCCGCCGTTCGCCCTCGCGGCCTGAGGACGCCGGCTCCGTCCGCGTCTCGAGGCCCGACCGCGCCCGACAACCCTTCGGAACGGTCCGCCCGCGACTCCCGTCCGGGACCGCGGCAGACCCGTGAGGACACCACCATGCATCACCAGACCACCCCTGTCCGCCGCGCCGCTCGCGCCGCCGCCGGACTCGCCCTGCTGCCCGCCCTCGTCGTCGCCGGGGCTGCCCCCGCGGCCGCGCACGACGAGCTCATCCGCACCGCCCCCGCCGTCGACGAGACCGTCACGACGGCGCCGTCGGAGGTCTCGCTGACCTTCAGCGGCGACCTGATCGACGGCGAGGGCATCCAGAACCTCCTGCAGGTCCGCGACGCCGACCGCAACCAGTGGCAGTCCGCCGCCGGCACCGTGGACGGCCCCACCTTCTCCGCGCCGCTGTGCGAGGGGCTGCCCAACGGCGACTACGAGGTCGCCTACCGCGTCGTCTACTCGGACGGGCACTCCGAGGAGCGCTCGTTCGACTTCGCGGTGGACAACCCGGCCGCACCGGCCGCCGGCACCGCGCCCCAGGGCTGCGGCTCCGCCGTCTCCGGGGCCTCGATCGCCGCCTCCCCGGAGGCCGCGGCAGGCCAGGGCGACGCCGTCTCGGCCGAGGCGACCGCGCAGGCGGACGCCTCCGACGCCGCGCAGCCCGCGGACTCCGACGCGCTGCCCGCCTGGGTGTGGGTCGCCGGCATCGCCGGCCTGGCCGTGCTCGTGGTGGCCTTCCTCCTGATGGGCCGCCGCGCCCGCGCGCTCGGCCACCTCGACGACGGCCGCTGACCTCTGACCCCCGGCCGGCCCCACGAGGGGACCGGCCCCGCCCTCGCGCGCCCGCACGCCCCGCGCGTCGTCGCGCGCCCGCCTGACAAGGAACCCCACAGACATGACCACCTCCTCCCCCCGCGCCCCTCGCCGCCTCGGCGCCGCCGCCGTGCTCGCCGTTGCCGCCCTCGGCCTGACGGCCTGCGCCGGAGACGAGGCCGGCTCCGCCCCGAGCGCGTCGGATGCCTCGAGCGTCGCGCCGGCCACGGGCGCCGCCCCGGTTTCGGATTCCTCGTCGGCCGCGTCCACCGCGGACGGCCAGGCCGCCGGCCTCACGATCACCGACCCCTGGACGAAGGCCACCGAGGAGGGCATGACCGGCTCCTTCGGCATGCTCGAGAACTCCTCGGACCAGGACCTGCACGTCGTCGGCGTCCGCTCGGAGCTGGGTGAGACGGTCGAGCTCCACGAGATGGTCTCCGGCGAGGACGGCCAGATGGTGATGCAGCGGAGCCCCGACGGCTTCACCGTGCCCGCCGGAGGGAGCTTCGAGCTCGCCCCGGGCGGCAACCACGTGATGTTCCTGGGCCTGACCGACCCGATCGAGCCGGGTGAGGACGTGACCTACGACCTCGAGCTGGAGGACGGCTCCACCCTCGAGGTCACCTCCGTGGTCCGGCCCTTCACCGGCGCCAACGAGTCGTACCACGGTGGCGAGTCCCACGAATCGGAGGACCATGCCGACCACTGACCCCGCCGGCCGGCCGGACAACCACCACGGGTCGGGCGGGCGCGAGGGCGCCCGCCCGGCCCCGGGGGGCCCCTCCCGCCGCGGCCTGCTCCTCGGGGCGGGCGCGGTGGGCGGCGGCCTGCTGGGCACGGCACTCGGCTATGGCGCCGGCCACGCGTCGGCCTCGACCGCCCCGGGCGCGTCTACCGCGCCCGGGGCGGGGGCCTCGCCGTCCGAGGTCATGGGCGACACCGGCATCGAGGGCGACGTCGGCCGGGCCGGCTGGGCCGAGCCCGGCGGCCAGGCCGCCCGGGTGGCCGTCAGCTCGCCCGTGGGCACGGACACCGTGCCGTTCCACGGGCCGCGCCAGGCCGGCGTCGACACCCCCGCCCAGGCCCACGCCGTCTTCCTCGCCCTCGACCTGCGCGAGGACGCGGACCGGGTGCGCATCGAGCGGATGCTGCGCCTGCTCACCGACGACGCGGCGCGCCTGACCCAGGGCCGCGCCACGATCGCCGACACCGAGCCGGAGCTCGCCGCCGCCCCCGCGCGGCTCACCGTGACGTTCGGCTTCGGCCCCGAGCTCGTCCGCCGCGTGGCCCCGGACCGGGCCCCGGCCTGGCTGCGCCCGCTGCCAGCGTTCGAGCAGATCGACCGCCTGGACCCCGCGTTCAGCGACGGCGACCTGCTGCTGCAGATCTGCGGCGACAACCGGATGTCCGTGGCCCACGCCCGGCGCATGCTCCTCAAGGCGGCCCGGCCGTTCGCCACCGAGCGCTGGGTGCAGGAGGGCTTCCGCTCCGCCCGCGGCGCCCACCCCACCGGCACCACGATGCGCAACCTCTTCGGGCAGGTGGACGGCACCGGCAACCCGGCGGCGGGCACCCCGCACCTCGACCGCGTGGTGTGGGGCGTGGGCGCCGAGCAGGTGGGCGTCACCCCGTGGATCGCGGACGGCACGTCCGTGGTGATCCGGCGCATCGAGATGCTCATGGACACGTGGGACGAGCTCGACCGCCCGGCCAAGGAGAAGGTCATCGGCCGTCGCCTCGGCACCGGCGCCCCCCTCACGGGGGAGCAGGAGCACGACGAGCCGGACTTCGACGCCGTCGGCCCCACGGGCTTCCCGGTCATCTCGGACATCGCGCACCTGCGGCGGGCCCGCGGGGAGGAGCCCGAGTACGGGATGCTGCGTCGCAGCTACAACTACGACAACCCGCGCGGGGCGCTGGAGGCGGGCTCCGGCCTGATCTTCGCCGCCTACCAGGCGGACGTGGACCGACAGTTCGTCCCCGTCCAGGCCCGGCTCGCCGAGTCGGACCACCTGAACCTGTGGACCGTGCCCGTCGGCTCGGCGGTCTTCGCGATCCCGCCCGGCTGCGCCGAGGGCGGGTTCGTGGGCGACGCCCTGTTCGCCTGACCCAGGGGCCCGACGACGGCGGGGCCGCTCCCGTCGTCGCCGGGCGTCCGCACGCTTTGAGAGGATGGACCCCATGTCCGCCGCCACCGCCCCCGCCCGGGGCAGCCACCCCGCCGAGAACGACGACGCCGCCCGCCCCGGTCCGTCGGGGCCGGTCGGTGTGCCCCGGTGGATCTGGGTGCTCGTGGCCGCCGCGGGAGCCGCCGGCCTCGCCGCCGCCGGCTGGCTGACCGGGGTCACCGCCGCACGCCAGCTCTCCGACCCGGGGTGGATCACCCGCTGGGGCGTGCCCGTGGGGGAGCTCGTCTCCAACCTGGCGATGTCCCTGACCATCGCGGCGCTGATCTTCGCGGCCGGGGTCCTGCCGCCGCACGCGGCGGGCACGGAACGGTGGCACCGCTCCGCCCGGCAGCGGCGCGAGGACGCGGACGCCGCACCGCTGCCCGAGCACCCCGCGTTCACCCGCGTGATGCGGATCGCCGCCGTCAGCGCCGGCGTGTGGACGGTGGCCGCGCTGGCCGTCGGCGTGCTGTCCTACTCGGATCTCGCCGGCATCCCCGTCACTGCGGGGCAGGGCTTCACGGACGGCCTGGCGGCCTACGTGGTCGGCATCTCGGTGGGCCAGGCGTGGTTCTGGGTCACCGTGATCGCCGCCGTCGTGACCACGTTGGCGATCGCCGTCCGCTCCCACAACGGCCTGTTCTGGACCGGCATCCTGGCGATGCTCGCCCTCGTGCCCCTGGCCCTGATCGGGCACGCGGCGGGCGGTGACGACCACACCGGCGCCGTGAACTCGATCGGCCTGCACCTGCTCGGCGTCGTCGTGTGGGTGGGCGGACTGCTCGTGCTCGTCGCGATCTCGGACACCCTCGTGGGGCCCAACGGGGCGCAGGGGCGGGGCCGCAGCCTGCGCCGGCAGGGCCCGGCGCCCCTGCTGCACACGGTCCTGACCCGCTACTCCGTGCTCGCCGGGCTGGGCCTGGTCACGGTGGCGCTGTCCGGCGTGGTCAACGCGTCGATCCGCATGGACGATCCGGCCCAGCTGCTGAGCCCCTACGGCATCCTCGTGTCGGCCAAGTTCCTGGCGGCCCTGGGCCTCGGCCTGATCGGCCTGCTGCACCGCCGGTGGGTGATCCCCCGCCTCGACGCCGGCCCGGACCGTCCCAGCCCCGCCCCCGCGCGTCGCCTGCTGTGGCAGCTCATCGCCGTGGAGGCCGTGATCATGGGCGCCGTCATGGGCGTCTCCTCCGTGCTCTCCCGGACGGCCCCGCCCGTGCCGGAGGAGCTCGCGCCGGACGCCTCCCCGGCCCGCATCCTCACCGGCTACGAGCTGCCGCCGGCCCTCGAGGGCGCCCGGTGGATCACGATGTGGCGGTTCGACTGGCTGTGGGTCGCGATCATCGCGTTCCTGACCCTCTGGTACCTGCGCTCCGTGTGGCAGCTGCGCCGCCGCGGCGACCGCTGGCCCGTGCTGCGCACCGTCGCGTGGCTCGCGGGCCTGGCCGTGCTGCTGTGGGCGACCTCCGGGTCCCCGGCCGTGTACGGCCGCGTCCTGTTCAGCGCGCACATGGTGGGCCACATGACGCTGACGATGCTCAGCCCCGTCTTCCTCGTCCTGGGCGCGCCGATCACCCTGGCGCTGCGGGCCCTGCCGTCCCGCACGGACGGGACGCGCGGCCCGCGCGAGTGGATCCTGTGGATCGTGCACTCCCCGTGGGGCCGGTTCATCACGAACCCGATCGTGGCGGGGGTCAACTTCGCCGGCTCGATCCTGGTGTTCTACTACACGGACTTCTTCCGGTTCTCGCTGCAGACCCACGTGGGCCACGAGTTCATGAACGTCCACTTCCTGCTGACCGGGTTCCTGTTCGCCCTGGTCATGATCGGCTCGGATCCGCTGCCGCGCCGGCCCCCGTACGCCCTGCGGCTCGTGCTCCTGATGGCCACGATGATCTTCCACGCCTTCATCGGCGTGGCCATGACCACCTCCACCGGCCTGATGCAGGCGTCCTGGTTCGGCAACATGGGCCGCGACTGGGGCCCCACTGCCCTCGAGGACCAGCGGATCGGCGGCGCGGTGATGTGGGGCATCGGCGAGTTCCCCACCGTGATGATGGCGGTGATGGTGGCCGTGCTCTGGTATCGCAGCGACCGCAAGAACGCGGTCCGGCTGGACCGGCAGGCCGACCGCGACGGCGACGCGGAGCTGCGCCGCTGGAACGAGATGTATGCCCGCATGCACGGCACCCCCGCCACCGACGCCCCGAGCGGCGCCGAGCCCGTGGCCCGCGACTCCTCCACCGGCCCCGAGGAGGCCCGTGATGTCCGCTGACCTCCTCCCTCCCCTCGGCCGCCCGGCCGCGCCCCGGCGTGGTCGGCTGCGTCTCGTGGCCGCCGTCGCCGCCGGTCTGCTCGCCCTGACGGGCTGCGGTGCCGGGGACGGCGATCCGGCCGCCGCGTCCGCGCCCGCGGACGGAGTCCACGGCGACGCCGGCACCGCGGCGCCCACGGAGTCGGCGGCCCCGGAGGGGCTCGGCCTGGGCGACCGTCAGGACGAGCGCATGGCGGAGGCCGCGGCCGAGCGTGCGGCCACGTTCGGCTTCGTCCGGCAGCGGGCCGCCACGGCGGAGGAGATCGACGCGGCCCGCGAGGACTCCCGGGACCGGCGTGCGGACGCGGACCGGACCACCGTGCAGCCGGCGCAGTGCAAGGCGCCGCTGACCGCCCTGGACTTCTCTCCGATCACCCTCGACGCGGCCGAGGCCACGCGGGTGGACGTCGGCGCCGACACCTTCACGGGCACGGGCACCGTGGAGGTCGCCCGGCTCACGGGCCAGGGCCGCCAGGACGTCGAGCGGCACCTCCAGACCGTCAACGCCCTGCGCGCCGACTGCCGCGAGATGACCATGACCGTGCAGGAGGGGGACGCGACCGTCGACTACCGCCTCGAGGTCTCCGACGCGCCGCTGTCCGAGGGCACCCCCGCGCAGTCCGCCCTCGTGTGGGAGCGGACCGTGGCCCCGGAGTCCGAGCCCCAGCTCACGGCCCAGGTGCTCACCGCCGTCACCTCCGACGCCGTGGTGATGGTCTCCTTCGTGGGCCGGCCCGAGGCCGGGCGCAAGGAGTTCACCCTCATCGCCGAGGAGATGCTGGCCGCCGCCCTGGCCGCCGACTGAGCCGGACCCGCCCGGCGGCGTCGTCTTTCCCCCTGTAACGCCGCCGGCGTCCGCTCACGGCTGACGCGTCCGGGGCGTGCGTCATGATGGTGGACATGACCGCACCGCAGACCCCGAACCCCGCCCCGACCGCTGACGCCCCCGCCGCCGTGCCGCGCGCGGCCACCCGGGTGCGCGCGTCCGAGCTCGTGGGCCGCGGCTGGCTGAACACCGGCGGCGAGCAGGTGGCCCTCGAGGACCTGCGCGGCAAGGTCGTGCTCCTCGACTTCTGGACGTTCTGCTGCATCAACTGCCTGCACGTCCTGGACGAGCTGCGCCCGCTCGAGGAGGAGTTCGCGGACGTGCTCGTCACGGTGGGCGTGCACTCGCCCAAGTTCGAGCACGAGGCGGACCCGGACGCGCTCGCGGCCGCCGTGGAGCGCTACGCCATCGAGCACCCCGTGCTGGACAACCCCGAGCTGACCACGTGGCAGGCGTACTCGGCGCGCGCGTGGCCCACCCTCGTGGTGGTGGACCCGGAGGGCTACATCGCCGCGCACCTGTCCGGCGAGGGGCACGTGGCCGGGCTCTATGGCCTCGTGCGCGAGCTCGTGGCCGAGCACGAGGCCAAGGGCACGCTGCACCGCGGCTCGGGCCCCTACGTCCCGCCCGCGCCCGTGGCCCGGGACCTGTCGTTCCCCGGCAAGGCCGTGTCCCTCGGGGGCCGCGGCTCCCGCCCGGGCACGTTCCTCGTCTCGGACACCGGCCACCACCGCCTCCTGGAGGTCGCCGAGGACCTGACCACGGTGCTCCGCGCGTTCGGCGGCGGGGACCCCGCCACGGCGGACGCGGGTCAGGCCGAGCTCGCATTCCCCACGCCCGGAGAGAAGGGCCACGCGGACGGCGGGCCGGACCAGGCGCTGTTCAACGAGCCGCAGGGCCTGGCGCTGCTGCCCGAGGACGTCGCCCAGCGCGTCGGCTACGACGTCGTCGTGGCGGACTCGGTCAACCACCGGCTGCGGGGCCTGCGCCTGTCGGACGGGCACGTCAGCACCCTCGCCGGCAACGGCGTGCAGAAGCTCATCGACTCCGAGCGCGCCAAGGAGGCCGCCGCCGTCGACGACGAGGGGGACGTCGCCGTCGACCTCGCGGACCTGCCCGGGGAGCCGACCGCGATCTCGCTGTCCTCCCCGTGGGACGTCGTGTGGCACCCCGCCCTGGGGCGTGTGGTGATCGCGATGGCCGGCACGCACCAGCTCTTCGACTTCGACCCCGTCACGGGCGCGCTCGCGGTGCACGCGGGCACGGCGCTCGAGGGCCTGCTGGACGGCGACGCCGGACGGGCCTGGTTCGCGCAGCCCTCGGGGCTGTCCGTGGGCGCGGACGGCACGCTGTGGGTCGCGGACTCGGAGACCTCCGCGGTGCGCTGGGTGCGGACCGGGGAGGACGGGCGCCGCGAGGTCGGGACCGCCGTCGGGGCGGGCCTGTTCGACTTCGGCCACGTGGACGGGGAGGCGGACCGCGCGCGCCTGCAGCACGCGCTGGGCGTCACGGCCCTGCCGGACGGCTCCGTGCTGATCGCCGACACGTACAACGGCGCGATCCGCCGGTACGCGCCGGCCGGCGAGGACGCCGCGGGCCGGGCGGTCCCGGCCACGGTGACCACGGTGGCGCGCGGGCTGCTCGAGCCCTCGGACGTGCTCGTGGAGCACGACGCGGACGGGAACGACACCGCGATCGTGGTGGTCGAGTCCAACGCCCACCGGCTCACGCGGCTGGCGGTGCCGGAGGAGTTCCTCACCGTGGACGAGGGCGCGCGGCAGACGCAGCGTCCCCGCACCCCGGTGGTGGCCGGCGACCTGGACCTGACGATCGGCTTCGCCGCGCCCACGGGGCAGAAGCTGGACAACCGCTGGGGCGATCCCACGCAGCTGAAGGTCTCCTCGTCCCCGGAGGAGCTGCTGCTCGAGGGCGCCGGCACGTCCACGGGGCTGCACCGGACGCTGCGGCTGAACCCCGAGGTCGAGGAGGGCGTCCTGCACATCACCGCCCGGGCCGCCGCGTGCGACGGGGAGAAGGGGCAGCCCATCCCGGACCACGCCGCCTGCCACCTGTACCAGCAGGACTGGGGCATCCCGGTCACGGTGCACACCCCGGACCGGGCCCCGGAGGGCGCCGAGACCCGCCTGGACCTGGACCTGCGCGGGATACACTGAGCGCGTCGTTCGCCCCCGACCCCGAAGGCTGCGCCCCACCATGACCACGCTCATCGTCACCTCGTCCGCCCACGGATCCACGCGAGAGATCGCCGAGCGTGTCGCGGAAGTGCTGCGCACGTCGCAGGCCGTCCCGACCGTGGTGGAGGACGTCGAGGGCGCCGCCGCGTGGCTGACCACGGCGGACGCGGTGATCGTCGCGGCCCCGGTCTACACGGGCTCGCTCGCCGCCGACGCGCGGGCGTTCCTCGACACCCGTCGGGCCGAGCTGGCGGACCTGCCGTTCGTGATCCTGGCCTCGGGCGGCGCGCCCGAGCTGGCCCGGCCGGTGCGGGAGAAGCTCGAGTCCTACGGCCCGCGCGAGGTGGCGTACTTCCGCGGGGCGCTCGTCGAGGAGCGCCTGGGCCGGCTGGAGAAGCTCAAGCTCAAGCTCTCCCGCAACGAGCACTACGGCGACTTCCGCGACTGGGACGCCATCGAGGCCTGGGCCAAGACCCTCTCCGGCGCCGGCGTGCGCTGACCTCACCCGCCGCGCTCGTCGACGAGACGGCGGGGGCGCAGGAGCCTCCACAGCCGCTGTCGTTGACGAAATGGCGCCGGAGGCTCTCGTGTCTGCAGCGGAGGCGAGCGGTTAGCCTGGCCGCATGTCCCCTTCCGCCCGTCGCCCCGCCGCGTCCTCCCGCCCCGCCCGGCCCCGCCCGACGACGGCGCCCTTCGCCCTGCCCGACCGGCCCGGCTGGGTGCGGCTCGCCGCGGGCGCGGTGGTCCCGGGCGTCATCGCCGCCGCCGCGGCGCTCGCGGCCCTGCAGGTGTTCGTCCTCAACCCGTTGGCCGCCGCGCCCGGCGACCGCGGCCTCGGGAGGATCTACGCGGACCTGAGCGCGGCGGGCCAGCTCGGCGTCCCCTTCGTCCTCCCGGCCGTGATCCTGGCGGCCGGGCTCGGTGTGGCCGCGATCCTGTGGTTCCTCACGTGGCGTCGCGAGGAGGTCGACCCGCTGGCGGTCCTCGCCCTGGGCCTCGCCTCGCTCGTCGCCGCGTCTCCGGCCTACTTCATGGCCTCGTTCGGGCCGGGCATGGCGCTCGCGGACACCTACGGCATCGGCGGGGGCGACCACAGCCCGTGGGCCTGGCCGATCTACGTGGTCAGCATGCTGGCGTTGGCGGGGCTGGTCGCCGTCGTCGTGCTCCTGCTGCGCGGTCCGGCGGGCGGACTCGGCGCCCCGCGGCGCCGGGCCTAGGCTGGCGGGACCGACCTGACCACGACCCCACCAGGAGGACGCACATGACCATCCGCGCCGGCATCGTCGGATACGGGAACCTCGGCCGCAGTGTGGAGAAGCTCGTGAAGCTCCAGCCGGACATGGAGCTGGTGGGCATCTTCTCGCGCCGCACCGGCCTGGACACGGACACGCCCGTGCTCCCGGCGGAGCGGGCCGCCGAGCACGCCGGGGAGATCGACGTGCTGTTCCTCTGCCTCGGCAGCGCCACGGACATCCCCGAGCAGGCGGCCGGCTACGCGCGGCACTTCACCACCGTGGACACCTACGACAACCACCAGCTCATCCCGCGGCACCGCGCCGAGATGGACGCCGCGGCCCGGGAGGGCGGGCACGTGGCGATGATCTCCACCGGCTGGGACCCGGGCCTGTTCTCGGTGAATCGGGTGCTGGGCGCGGCGCTGTTCCCGCAGCCGCAGCAGAACACGTTCTGGGGCAAGGGCCTCTCGCAGGGCCATTCCGACGCCGTCCGGCGGGTCCCCGGCGTCCGGCGCGGCGTGCAGTACACGATCCCCAGCGAGGAGGCGATCGCCGAGGCCCGCGCCGGTCGGGGCGCCGAGATCACCGGCGCCTCCGCGCACGTGCGTGAGTGCTACGTGGTGGCCGACGAGGCCGACCACGCGGCCATCACCGAGGCCATCACCACGATGCCGGACTACTTCGCCCCGTACGAGACCACCGTGCACTTCATCTCCGAGGAGGAGTTCGAGCGCGACCACCAGGGCATGCCGCACGGCGGCCACGTCGTCACCTCGGGCGACCTCGGCGGCTCGCGCAGCGCGGTCGAGTTCGTGCTGGAGCTGGAGTCCAACCCCGACTTCACCGCCGCCGCGCAGGTCGCCTACGGCCGTGCCGCCGCGCGCCTGAAGGCCCAGGGGGAGACGGGGGCGCGCACCGTGCTCGAGGTCGCTCCGTACCTGCTCTCGCCCACGGGGCTGGACGAGCTGATCCGCCGGGACGTCTGAGCCGCGGCGAGGCGCCCGGCGCGTGGCACCGGGCCGGGCGCCGCCGTCGTCGGCCTCAGGCCAGCAGCAGGGCGACGGCGATCATCGCCGGGATCGCGACGATCGTGGTGACCAGGATCGTGTCCTTCGAGACGCGCAGGCCCGTGTCGTAGCGGACGGCGGTGACGAACACGTTCTGTGCGGTGGGCAGGGAGGCCAGGACGACGGCGACGAACACGTGCCGCGCATCCAGACCGAACACGAACTGCGCGAGCAGCCAGGCCAGCAGCGGATGCACCACCAGCTTCACCGCCGAGGCGAGCAGCACGTCCGCGCGTCGCCCGCCGGCCCGCTCGAGCGGCCGCGAGCCGACCAGCGACATGCCGAACGCCAGGAGCATCGCCGGGATGGACAGTCCGCCGATGAGCTCCACGGACTCCATGAGGGGGCCCTGCAACGACCAGCCGGTGAGGGAGAAGACCAGGCCGGCCACCGAGCCCAGGATCAGGGGGTTGGTGACCGTGTGGCGGACCTGGTCGGCCACGGCGCGCCCGGGGGAGCGGCGCACCGCCCGGCGCCGGCCCGCCGTCGTGCGTCGTCGGGCCTCGCGCGCGGTGGCGGCGTCCATCGCGGCCACGTAGAGCGGCGTGTAGATCGCCAGCTGGAAGATGAGCGCCGGGGCGGCCAGGGCGGCGTCGCCGAGGACGTAGGCCGCGATGGGGATGCCGAGGTTCGCCGAGTTCACGAGCGAGGCGCTGAGCGCGGACATGATCCGCTCCGAGGCCGACCTGCCCTTCAGCAGCGGGACCGTCACCGCGAGGTACAGTGCGGCCGCGGTGAACGCGGACAGCGTGGCCACCCACAGCTGGGGGCCCAGCACGGCGCCCACGTCCGCGCGGGAGAGCGTGACGAACAGCAGGGCCGGGTTGCCGATGAAGAACGCCGCACGGGAGAGCACGGTGCGGCCGTGCTCGCCGAGCACCCCCGTGCGCCCCACCAGGACGCCCACGAGGATGATCACCCACACGACCGCGAAGCCGGAGAGCACCTGGGTCACGGACGGGCCTCCACGGGTCGGGGTGGGGCGGTCCGCGGCGGGGTCAGGTGCATGGCGCGATCCTACGCGGCGGGCTTCGGCTAGCCTGGATCACGACGGCGGCGCCCACCGCCGAGCGCGCCACGCGGCCCGGCCCCGCGCGGCAGGGCCCGGCGGCCCGGCGCGAAGGGGAGCGGATCCTCGGGCCCACCGCACGCGACGGACGTCGTCCCCGACCCGCGGCGCGGCATGGCCGGGAGCGCGCCGGCGAGGATGCACCATGACCCGTCAGTCCGACCTCAAGACCCTGATCCGTGCCCGCATGGCCGTCACCGGTGAGCGGTACACCGCCGCGGCGGCGGCCCTCGCTGACGAGTGGCAGTCCGCCGAGCGCTACCACGCGACCGTGCTTGCCCGCTTCTTCGACGGGGACCGGCTGCGCTCCATCCCTGCGCGTCGCAAGCCGCGGGTGGCCGTCCTTCTCGAGCTGTTGCGTCGCTTCAGAGCGGGCCGCGCCTACGCGGAGGCCGAGGTCAACGACCTGCTGCGCCCCGCCCACGAGGACGTGGCCACGCTGCGTCGCGAACTCGTGGACTACGGGTTCCTCGCCCGCGCCGACGGCGTCTACCGACTGGCGGACGCCGGGCCCGACCTCGACCCGCGCTTCGCCGCGGACCTGCCGGTCGACCTGGAACGCCGGCTGCGCGAGATCCGCGCGGGCCGTTGAGGGGAGCGGGACCCCGCACGTCGACCTGGAACGCCAGCGGTCGCCATGACGCCGGAATGTGGCCGCATTCCGACGTCTCGCGTTCCCGGTGCGGCCGTGGCGGGGCGACGTGGACCGACACGGCCCCGGGTCCCTCGCGTGAGGGGCCCGGGGCCGTCGTCGTGGTGTGGAGCGGGCGACGGGAATCGAACCCGCGTATCTTGCTTGGGAAGCAAGCGCTCTACCATTGAGCTACGCCCGCGCAACCGCTCAGCTTCCGCCTGCGGCGCGGGCACCACCATACACCAGCCCGGCCGGTGCACCGGCCCCGCGTCGTCATCGAGCCCCGCGGACCCGTACGTCAGTGCACCGGGTCCGCTGCGGCGACCTCGCGCGCCCGCACCCGCCGCGTCGCCGCCCGGGCGCGCGAGCGACCGAACGCGTCCGCGTACCGCGTGAGCACCGGCCCGGCGATCACGATGGAGAACTCCCCGCGGATGGTCAGGGCCGCACCCGCGCGCCAGCGGCCGGCCACGCCGTTTCCCGAACGAAAGCGCACCAGGGGCCGCCGTTTCCCGAACGAAAGCGCGCCGGGGGCCGCTGGTAGAGTCCGAACCGCGCCCGGCCGCGGCCGGACGCGTCCGGCAGCCCCTGTCCCGGAAGGACGTCCCATGCGCGACACCACGGCCGACGCGGCCCAGGTCCCCGCCCGCCCCGACGACGCGGCGGTGTACCGCTACCTCGCGTTCGGGGAGGCGGACCGCCCCTTCCTCGTCGGCGGTCCCCGGCCCGCACCGCTGGCCCCCGCCGCGACGCCGTCCCCGGTCGCCGACCTCGAGTCGGTCCGCGCCGCGATCCGCGCCCACGGCGGCCCCCTGGCCTCGACCGCGCACGTGTGCGGCCGCCCCGCCCCGACGCCTTCGGCCGCCGACGCGCCCCGCGGCCTGCGCGGTGCCGCGCGCACCCTGACCGCGACCCGCCGCGACGTCGCCGCACGCCTGGCCGACTCCCGCGAGCGCGCCGACGTGCCCGTCGAGGCGCTGCTGAACTCGGCCTTCGTCGACGCCCACGCGGACGAGCGCCCCGCCGATCGCGGCGTGCCGCGCGGGCGGCTCGCCGGCCTGGTGGACGCCGTCCTCCCGCCGGCCCGCCACGCGGACGACGACGCCGCGGCCGGCCTGCTGCTCGCCCTGCGCGAGCCGGTCCGCGAGGTGTTCGCCTCCGACTCGTTCGCCGCCCGCCCGTACGCCGACGCGCCCACCGTCCGCGCGCTCTTCGAGGACTTCCTCGCCCACCCGCGCCTGCACGACCCCGAGCGCTTCTGGCGCCTGCTCAACCTCGAGCTCTGGCTGCGCGACGCGGTGGACGCGGACGCCGCCCCGGCCGGCCCCGCCACCGCGGTCGACGAGGCCCCCACCGCCCCGGCACCGGCCAAACCGGACCACGAGCCGAACCCGGGCAAGGAGCTCGACCTGGTCTCCGCCGAGGACGGCCGCCGCTACCGCCGCTTCCCGGTGCAGACCGGCCTGGTGGACCGGGACACGGACCTGCAGGCCTACCTGCGCGGCGAGATCGAGGACTTCTTCCGCGACCTGCCCGCGGACGCGATGCCGCAGGACGCCCCGTGGCACTTCTCCGTGTCCGAGAAGATCGTGGCCATCACCCAGGGTCGCTCCTACTACACGTGGGAGGTCCGCCCCTCCGTGGCCGCCCGCGTCCTCTCCCGCCTGGTCACCCGCACGCCCGCGGGCATCGGCCTGGGCGATCCCACCACCATGCAGCTGGCCATCCAGGAGGCGGGCCTGCCGCGCATCGTGCTCTCCGCGGCGGCCGGCGCCGCCGGCAAGGTCGCCGGCAAGCGCGGTGTGTTCTACAACGTGGTGGGCGGCAACGTCCGCGCGATCGACGGGCCCACCACCTACTCCACGTTCCCGGCCAACGTCTCGGCCAAGCTGCCGCCGGCCGAGCCGGACCGGGTGGCCGCCGAGGTCTCGGCGATGATCCGGGCGGCGGACATCCCGGCCTGGGCGAAGGCATCCTTCGCCGGCACCGTCGTGATGGACGCCAACGACATCGGCCGCAACGCCCTCGGCCGGGACACGGAGGCCTCCGCCGCCGTCCTCGAGGCCGCCTTCGCGGACAACCCGCTGGGCCAGGGCCGCGAGCGCACCCCGCTGGCCGTCGTCGTGCGAATGGACTGAGCCGTGCTGCTCTCCGACCGCGACATCCGCGCCGAGCTCGACTCCGGGCGCGTGGGCCTGGACCCCCTCGACCCGGCGATGGTCCAGCCCGCGTCCGTGGACGTGCGCCTGGACCGGTTCTTCCGGCTCTTCGACAACCACCGGTACGCGCACATCGACCCGCGCCAGGAGCAGGACGAGCTGACCCGGCTGGTGGAGGTGGACCCGGACGAGGCGTTCATCCTGCATCCGGGGGAGTTCGTGCTCGGCTCCACCTATGAGCAGGTCACGCTGCCGGACGACCTCGCCGCCCGCCTCGAGGGCAAGTCCTCGCTGGGGCGGCTGGGCCTGCTGACGCACTCGACCGCCGGGTTCATCGACCCCGGGTTCTCCGGGCACGTCACGCTCGAGCTGTCCAACGTGGCCACGCTGCCCATCACGCTGTGGCCGGGGATGAAGATCGGCCAGCTGTGCTTCTTCCGGCTCTCCTCGTCGGCCCAGTCGCCGTACGGCACCGGGGCCAACCAGAACCGGTACCAGGGTCAGCGCGGGCCCACGGCCTCCCGGGCGCACCGGGACTTCCACCTCACCCGCATCGAGCGATGACCGACGTCGCGCTCCCGCCGGTCGCCTCCGCCGCCCCGCGCCGCCAGGTGGCCGCGTGGGCGCTGTGGGACTGGGGCTCGGCCGCGTTCAACGCGGTCATGGTCACCTTCGTGTTCGGCACCTACCTGGCCTCGGACGCGTTCGGGCCGGACGAGCGGGGCACGGCCTGGCTCTCGACGGCGATGGCGGTGGCCGGCGTCGTCATCGCGGTCACCGCGCCCGTGCTGGGGCGTCGGGCGGACGGCGCGGGACGGCGCCGGCGGGGGCTGGCGCTGACCACGGGCGCCGTGATCGCGTGCACCGCAGCTTGCTTCTGGGTCACCCCGGAGGAGTCCTCCCTTCTGCTGGGCGTCACCCTGATCGCCCTGGGCACGGTGTTCTTCGAGTTCGCGGAGGTGCAGGTCAACGCGATCCTCGTGCACATCTCGACGCCGGCCACGATCGGCCGGATCTCGGGCATCGGCTGGGGCGCGGGGTATCTCGGCGGCATCCTGCTGCTGCTGATCGTGTTCGTGGGCTTCGTCTCGGGTGACGCGCACTGGTTCGGCGTCACGGAGGACGCGGCGCTGAACATCCGGGTGGTCGCGCTCGTGGCCGCCGCGTGGTTCCTCGTGTTCGCGATCCCCGTGCTGGTGGCCGTGCCGGACCCGGCCCCCGCCCCGGCGGCGGACGGCGGGCCGCGCCGTGAGTCGGTGCTGGGCTCCTACCGCGAGCTGGGGGCCACGCTGGCCCGGATGTGGCGCGAGGATCGGAACACGCTGTGGTTCCTCGTGGCCTCGGCGGTGTTCCGCGACGGCGTGGGCGCGGTGTTCGTCTACGGCGCCATCCTGGGCACCACGGTCTACGGGCTGGCGACCTCGGACGTGATCCTGTTCGCGATCGCGGCCAACGTGGTGGCCGCCCTGGGCGCCTTCGTGGGCGGGCGGCTCGACGACGCGGTCGGTCCGCGCCGGGTGATCCTCGGTTCGCTGGCCGCCATGGTCCTCGTGGCCGGGGCGCTGTTCTTCGCCTCGGGCACCCTCGCGTTCTGGGTCGGCGGGCTGGCGCTGTGCCTGTTCGTGGGCCCGGTGCAGTCGGCCTCGCGCGCGTTCCTGGGCCGGCTCACCACGCCGCGGACGGCTGGCGAGGTGTTCGGGCTGTACGCCACCACGGGCCGCGCGGTCGGGTTCATCACGCCCGCGCTCGTCACGCTCGCGCTCGCCCTGCACCCGGACAACCGGGTGGTCATCCCCGTGATCGCCGTCGTGCTCGTGGCCGGTGGGCTGCTGTTCGCCCGGGTCACGGAGCCGATCACGCGGAGCGCGGAATCGGTCCGCTGACCCCGGGTGGGGCGCATCCCTCCGTTAGGCTGGACCGGACCCTCGCCCGTGCCTGACGAAGGGACCGCATGCTCGTCATCCTGACCGCGCTCTTCGTCGTCGCGCTCGCCGCCCCGGTGCTCTTCCGGTGGACGGGACGTCAGGGGTTCTATCTGCTCGCCGCCGCTCCCGCGGCGGGCTTCGTCTGGCTGCTCACTCAGCTGCCGCACGTGTTCGCGCTGCAGGAGGCGCTCGACGCCAGGCCGGTCCCGGCCTCGGCGGCGCGCCTGGACCGCGCCGTGCCGTGGGTGCCGTACCTCGAGATCGAGCTCGCGTTCCGCATGGACATGCTGGCCGCGTTCATGTCCCTGATCGTGCTGGGAGTCGGCGCGCTGGTCCTGGCCTACTGCGCCCGCTACTTCCGGGAGCACGAGCCGCGCAACGCGGTGTTCGGCGGGCAGCTGCTGGCGTTCGCCGGCGCGATGTTCGGGCTCGTCACCACGGACAACCTGATGGTGCTCTACACCTTCTGGGAGATCACGTCCGTCCTGTCCTTCCTGCTGATCGGCTACTCGGGCCACCGCATCTTCGCCCGCCGCTCCGCCATCACCGCCCTGATCGTCACCACGTTCGGCGGCCTGGCCATGCTCGCCGGCCTCATCATGCTGGCCCACGTCTCCGGCTCCTGGCGGATCTCCGGCGTGCTCGAGGCGGCCCCGGCCCTCATGGCGGACCCCGGGATGCGCGGGCTGCTCGAGGTCGCCGTCGCGCTCGTGCTGATCGGCGCCCTGACCAAGTCGGCCCAGGCGCCGTTCCACTTCTGGCTCCCGGCCGCCATGGCCGCGCCCACCCCCGTGTCCGCGTACCTGCACGCGGCGGCCATGGTGAAGGCCGGCGTGTTCCTCGTGGCCCGCCTGGCCCCGGAGTTCCACGACCTCACGTCCTGGCAGGTCCTGGTGCTCGGCGTCGGCCTGTGGACCCTGGTGCTCGGCGGCTGGCGCGCCCTGCGGCAGACGGACGTCAAGCTCGTGCTCGCCTACGGCACGGTCTCCCAGCTCGGCTTCCTCATGGTGGCCAACGGCCTGGGCACCCGGGACGCGGCGATGGCCGGGCTCGCCATGCTCCTGGCCCACGCGGTGTTCAAGGCGCCGCTGTTCATGATCGTCGGCATCATCGACCATGAGACCGGCACCCGCGACCTGCGCCAGCTCTCCGGCATCGGGCGCCGCCATCCGGTCCTGGCCGCCGTCGCCGTGGCGGCGGGGCTGTCCATGGCCGGGCTGCCCCCGCTGTTCGGCTTCGTGGCCAAGGAGTCCGTGCTCGAGTCGCTGGCCGCCCACGGGGCCGCCCACGGCGGCGTGTGGGGCTGGACGCCGCTCGTGCTCATGACCGTGGGCTCGGTGCTCACCTTCGCCTACACGTGGCGGTTCCTGTGGGGCTCGTTCGCCGCCAAGCGGGACGAGGAGGGGGCCGCGGTCCCCGTCACGCGCTTCCACACCCGCGTCACCACCCTCGAGCTGGCCCCGGCCGCGCTGCTCGCGCTCGCCGGCCTGGTGCTCGCCTTCCTGCCCGGCCCGGTGGAGGGGATCATCACCGCCCACACGGGCTCCCTGCCGCCGCTGGACCCGGAGGAGGCGCCGGCCTACCTGGCCCTGTGGCACGGCTGGACGCCCATCCTCGCCCTCTCCGCGGGGGTCTGGGTGCTCGGCGCGCTGCTCGCCCTCGGCCGGCCGGGAGTCGAGGCGTTCCAGCGCCGCGTCGAGTTCCCGGTCGACGCCCTGCGCACGTACCGGAAGATCACCGGCGCCCTCGACGAGGTCGCCATCTGGGTCACGGGGCGCACCCAGACCGGCTCCCTGCGCCGCTACCTGGGCATCATCCTGGCCACCGCGTTCCTGCTGCCGGCCGCGTTCCTGCTCTTCCCCGTGGGGCGCAGCGAGCGCACGCTGGCCACCTCGTTCCTCTCCGCGGACGTCGCCTGGTTCCAGACCCCGGCGCAGCTGGTCGTGGTGCTGATGATCGCCGTCGCCACCGTGTTCGCCGTCCGCGCGCGCCGCCGCTTCAAGGCGATCATGCTGGTGTCCGTGACCGGCTACGGCGCCGCCGCCCTGTTCGCGATGCGCGGCGCCCCGGACCTCGCGATCACCCAGGTGCTCGTGGAGACCATCATCCTGGTCACCCTCATCCTGGGCCTGCGCGTGCTGCCGCCGGACTGGTACGACCGCCGCACCGGCTCGCGGCGGCTGGGCCGCCTGGCCGTGGCCGTCGGGTTCGCGCTGACCATGATGTGGATCGCCGCCACCGCGCTGGCCGCCCGCACGGCGGAGCGGATCTCGCTGCCCATGCCGGAGCTCGCCTACACGGACGGCTACGGCACGAACGCCGTGAACGTCACCCTCGTGGACATCCGCGCGTGGGACACGTGGGGCGAGATCACGGTGCTGGCCGCCGCGGCCACCGGCGTGGCCTCCCTGATCTTCCTGCAGCACCGCGACGGGCGCACCCGCAGCATCGACGACGTCGCCCCCGGCTCCGTCGGCGACTTCGGCGCCGACTCCTCGCTCGGGGCCCGCGAGCTGTCCGTCGTGCGCAGCTTCGCTGTGGACGATCGCAAGGGCCAGTGGCTCGTGGCCGGCCACACGATGGCCCCCGAGCGGCGCTCGATCATCCTCGAGGTCGTCACCCGCTTCATGTTCCCGATCATGATGCTGCTCTCCGTCTACCTGCTGCTGGCCGGGCACAACACCCCCGGCGGCGGCTTCGCCGGCGGCCTGCTCGCAGGCCTGGCCCTCACGCTGCGCTTCCTCGCCGGCGGCCGGTACGAGCTGCAGGAGGCCTCCGTGATCCCGGCCGGGCCCATGATCGGCCTGGGCCTGGCGATCGCCACGCTCACCGGGATCGCCCCGCTCTTCTTCGGCGGGCAGATCCTGCAGTCCTATGTGGTGGAGTTCACCGACCTGCCGCTGTTCGGCGACGCCCTCAAGCTGGTCTCGGCCACGGCGTTCGACATCGGCGTGTACCTCGTGGTGGTCGGGCTCGTGATCGACGTGCTGCGCTCGCTCGGCGGTGAGGTGGACCGCCGGGGCGAGGAGGCCCGCCGCGCCCGCCTGCGCGCCGCGGCCCGCCGTCGTCATCCGCGCATGCCCACCCCGTCCACCCCCGACGCCCCGGAGGCCGCCCGATGATGACCGTCGACCTGGCCCTGCTCCTGGCGATGGGCGTGATGTTCGCCGGGGGGATCTACCTGGTGCTCGAGCGCAGCCTGACGCGCATCCTGCTCGGCATCGTGCTGATCAACAACGGCGCCATCATGCTGCTGTTCCTCTCCTCGGGCGGCACGGGCCTGGCCCCGCTGTTCGTGCGCGGACGGGACCCGCACGAGTACGCGGACACGCTGCCGCAGGCGCTGATCCTCACCGCGATCGTGATCGGCTTCGCCGTGGTCGCGTTCCTGACCGCCATGATCTACCGCTCGTGGCTGCTCGTCCGCGAGGACGAGGTCGAGGTGGACGCGGAGGACGTCAAGATCGCCCGGATGCCCGCCTGGGACGCGGAGGACGACGCGGAGCTCGTGGAGGAGTCCTCCGAGTTCCTGGACGACGCCGCGGACCCCAACGCCCACTACGAGCACGCGACGGAGGCACGGCCCCAGGTGCAGCACGCCACGCCCGCCCCCCAGGCGCCCACCGGATCCGGGGCAGCGTCCCGCGGCCGCCGTCCCGAGGGCGGGGAGCGCGCATGAGCATCGGTTCCGTCCCCCTGACCGACCTGGCCCCGCTGGCCGTCATGCTGCCCGTGCTGGGCGCGGCCGTGACCTTCATGCTCGTGCGCCGCCCCCGCGCGCAGATCACCGTCACGGTCTCCGCGCTCGTGCTCACCCTCGTGCTGGACGCGCTGCTGCTGGCCGCGGTCTGGGACACCGGGGTCGCGGCCGTCCACCTCGGCGGCTGGCCGGCCCCGCTGGGCATCAGCCTCGTGGTGGATCGGCTCTCGGCCCTCATGCTCGTGGTGTCGGCGCTGATCACCCTGGCGGTGCTGCTGTACGCCTCGGCGCAGGGGCTGATCAACCGGGACGAGGGTGGGCCGGTCTCGATCTTCCACCCCACGTTCCTGATCCTCGTGGCGGGCGTGTCCAACGCGTTCCTCGCCGGCGACCTGTTCAACCTCTACGTGGGCTTCGAGATCCTCCTGACGTCCTCCTACGTGCTGCTGACCATGGGGGGCACCGCCCAGCGCATCCGCGCGGGCGTCACCTACGTGGTGGTCTCCGTGCTCTCCTCGGTGGTGTTCCTGATCGCGATCGCGATGATCTACGCGGCCACCGGCACCGTGAACATGGCGGACCTGGCCGTGAAGCTGGGCGAGCTGCCCACCGACGTGCAGATGGTCCTGCACGTGCTGCTCCTGGTGGGCTTCGGCATCAAGGCGGCCGTGTTCCCGCTGTCCTTCTGGCTGCCGGACTCGTACCCCACCGCGCCCGCCCCGGTGACCGCGGTGTTCGCGGGCCTGCTCACCAAGGTGGGCGTGTACGCGATGATCCGCACCGAGACGCTGCTCTTCCCGGGGGAGCACGTCAACGCGCTCCTGCTCGTGGTGGCCGCGCTGACCATGGTGGTGGGCATCCTCGGCGCGCTGGCCCAGACGGACATCAAGCGCATCCTGTCCTTCATCCTCGTCTCCCACATCGGCTACATGATCTTCGGCCTGGGCCTGGCCACGGAGGCGGGGCTGGCGGCCACCGTGTACTACGTGGCCCATCACATCACCGTGCAGACCGCGCTCTTCCTCGTCACGGGCCTGATCGAGAACCGCGCCGGCACCGCGAACATCGACCGCCTCGGGTCCCTGGCGAAGGTCTCCCCGTTCGTGAGCGTCCTGTTCCTCGTGCCCGCGCTCAACCTCGGCGGCATCCCGCCGTTCTCCGGCTTCCTCGGCAAGGTCGGCCTGCTGCGCGGCGGCGTCGAGCAGGCCACGCCCCTGGCCTACACGCTGGTGGGCGTGTCCCTGCTCGTGTCCCTGCTGACCCTGCTCGTGGTGGTGCGCGTGTGGACCCGCGCGTTCTGGCGCCGCGTCGAGGACGTGGAGCACCCGCCCGCCCAGCTCGTGGCCGCCTACGAGCGGGCCGTCGCCCGTGGCGAGCGCCCCCGCCCGCTCGAGCCGGGCCTCGTGCTGCCCACCACGGCGCTCGTGGGCCTGACGCTGGTGTTCACGGTGGCCGCCGGTCCGCTGTTCGCGCTGGCCGACGAGGCCGCCACGGACATGCTCGACCGCTCGCCCTACATCGCGGCGGTGCTCGACGACGCCGCGGCCGAGCGGGCCGCGGCCACCCTCAGCGTCGACCCGACGGAGGTGCACGATGCCCGGAAGTGACTCCGCCCGCCGCGGCGTGGTGCGCCCCGACCGGATCCGGGGCATCGTGGCCCAGTGGCCGCTGATCCTCGTGATGGTGGCCGTGTGGTGCGCCCTGTGGCAGGACTTCGCTCCGCACGTGGCCCTGACCGGCCTCGCCTTCGCGCTGCTGATCATCGGGCTCTTCCCGATGCCGAGCATCCCGTTCAGCGGCCGTCTGAACCCCTGGTGGTCCCTCGTGTTCACGGTGCGGTTCCTCGTCGACGTCGTGCGCGCCTCAGTCAACGTGGCCGGGACGGTGCTGCTGCGTGGCCGCCGCGCCCGCGGCTCGATCGTGGGCGTCCCGCTGCGCAGCCACGACGACCTCATCATCACGCTCGTCAGCCACGCCCTGGCCCTGGTGCCGGGCTCGATCGTGCTGGACGTGGACCGGGTCCGCTCCGTCCTGTACCTGCACGTGCTCGACGCGACCACGGACGAGGACGTGGCGGGCTTCCGCGCCAAGGCCCTCGACGTGGAGGCGGGCATCATCCGCGCCGTCGGCACGCGTGAGGACCTCGAGCTGGTCCGCCGCTTCCCGAGTTCGGCGCCCCCCGCCGCCCGCCCCCCGAAGGAGGAGGCCTGATGGACCCCATGGACCTGGCCACGTGGGCCGGCGGGGCGCTGCTCGTGGTCGGCGCCGTCGGTGCGCTCTACCGGATCGTGCGCGGCCCCTCGCTGCTGGACCGGGCGGTCGCCACGGACGTGCTGCTCGTGGTGTTCTCCGGGATGCTCGTCCTGGAGATGGCCGTGCACCGCCACACCCACCACGTGGTCCTCGTGGTGCTGGCCGCCACCGTCGGCTTCGTCGGCTCGGTGACGGTGGCGCGCTTCGCGGAGGACCGGCGCCCGGACCACTCGCTCGAGGACCAGGCGCGCGTGCCCGGCACCACGGACGTGCCGGGCGGGGAGGAGGGCCGATGACCGACACCGCCACGCTCCTGGACTGGCTGGCCGCGTTCCTGCTCGTCAGCGGTGCCTTCTTCTCCCTGGTGGCCGGCGTGGGCCTGTTCGTGCTCCCGGACCTGCTGGCCCGCATGCACGCCGCCGCCAAGCCGCAGGTCCTCGGCCTGCTGCTCATGCTCGCCGGGCTGGCGATCGAGTGGCGGTCGTGGGTGTGGCTGCCCGTGCTGTTGCTGGCGTGGGTCACCCAGATGGTCACGGCCCCGGTGGCCTCCCACCTGGTGGGCCGTACGGGCTACCGCACCAAGCACGCCCGCCGTGAGCTGTTGCACCGGGACGAGCTGGCCGCCGTCGTCCGTCGCGCCGAGCCCCCGGCGGACCCCGGGCCGCGCCGCGCCGGCGCCCGGCCGCGCGGGCGCCGCTGACACCACCCCGCATAGCACGACGGCCGCCGTCCGGATCCCTCCGGGCGGCGGCCGTCGTCGTGGTGGTGGCGGGGCGGCTCAGACCTCGTGGTCCACGCGGTGCGCGGTGGACTCGGACACCTTGCGGATCGCGGCGCCGGCGCCGCGCTGGCCGGCGACCTTCAGCAGCGCCGCGACGCCCGCGGAGATGAACGCGAAGGACAGGGCCTCGATGAGGGGCAGCGTCTCGTCGGCCGCGTCGTTCGGGGCGCTGTGGCCGGTGACGAGCCGCCAGCCGCCCGCCACCACGCGGGAGCCGACGATGCCGCCGACCAGCGTGATGCCGGCGGACAGGGCCTTCTGGGCGAGCGTGTTCATGGTGCGCCTTCCGTGGTCGGGGATCTCACGTGCGGTTGCGGCCGCGGCCGACGACGCCGGACGGGCCGGTCCCCAGCCTAGCCCGCGGTGGGCACCGGGTCGCCGCTGACGTGCCGGCCGGGGTCGCCGTCGGCGTCCAGATGGGCCTGCAGCATGCCGGTGAGCTCGTGGTCCACGGGGATCTCGACGCCGTCGACGGCGCGCACCGGCAGGACGCCGCGCACCGAGGAGACGAGCCAGACGCCCTCGGCGCCCTGGAGGTCCGCCGGGACGAGCGGGCCGTAGCCGAGCTCCCAGCCGTCCGCGTGGGCGGCCGCGAAGATCACGGCCTGCGACGTGCCGGCGAGGATGCCCTTCTGGCGCAGCGGGGTGAGGAGGCGGCGGACGCCGTCCTCCCCGGTGCGCACGATCAGCACCGTGGAGGTGGGGCCCTCGAGCAGGTAGCCGTCCGCGCTGGTGAAGACGACGTCGTCGGCGCCGTGCGCGCGGGCGTAGCGCAGGGCGGCCATGTTCACGGCGTAGGAGAGGGTCTTCGCGCCGGTGAGCAGCCACGGGGAGCGCTCGGGGGCCTGCGAGTCGATGCCGCGGTCCAGCAGCAGCACCCGCAGCCCCCGCTGCCGCTCCTCGTCCTGGATCGCCGGGGCCGGGCTCAGCAGCGCCCACGCGGTGGGCGTGGGCACCGCGCCGGGAGCCGCGTCCGGGCCGCGGGTGACGGTCAGGCGCACGGCGAGACGGTCCCCGGGCGCGACGTCGTTGGCCTCGGTGAACGCCCGCAGGCCGAGCGCGACGGCGGCCTCCCACGCCGCCGCCTCGGGGGCGGCCAGCTGCAGGGCGGCGGCGGACGCGGCCAGCCGGCCGAGGTGGGCTCCGAGCTTGCGCATGCGCAGGGTCCCGAGCCCGTCGGCGACGGCGAGCGCCGTCTCGAAGATGCCGTCGCCGCGCGTGACCCCCTGGTCCGTGACGCTCAGGTGCGGGACGGCCGGGTCCGCGAGCCGCGGGGCGGGGGCGCCGTCCGCGTCCGTCTCGAGCAGGACGAGGACGGGCGAGCCGGCGGCGGGGGAGAAGGCGGTGGGACGCATCCGCCCAGGATAGACGCCCGCCCCCGGCCGATCGGGGCCGGGGGCGGGCATCAGTCGGGGGCGGTCAGGCCCGGTGGGCGCCGCCGTCCGGGGCGGGGACGGAGGGCTGCGCCGGGGCGTGGGCGCGCTCGAGCTGGGCGCCCTCCACGTCCACGTCCGGCATGATCCGGTCGAGCCAGCGCGGCAGCCACCACGCCTTCTCGCCGAGCAGGTGCATCAGCGCCGGCATCAGGAGCAGGCGCACCACGAACGCGTCCAGCAGCACGCCGAAGGCCAGGCCGAAGCCCATCGGGCGGATCATCGCGTCGTGGGCGAAGATGAACCCGCCGAACACGGAGATCATGATGATCGCCGCGGCGATCACGACGGCCCGGCCCGAGCGCAGGCCGGTCAGCACGGCCTGGCGGGCGGGCAGGCCGTGGGCGTAGGCCTCGCGCATGCCGGAGGCGATGAACAGCTGGTAGTCCATGGCCAGGCCGAACAGCACGCCGATCATGATGGTCGGCAGGAAGCTGAGCACGGGGCCGGGGTTGTGGACCCCGAACACCGAGCCGAGCCAGCCCCACTGGTAGATGGCCACCACGCCGCCCATGGCGGCGAACATGGAGAGCACGAACCCGCCGGTGGCGATCAGCGGCACCAGGATCGAGCGGAACACCAGCACCATGATCAGCAGGGACAGGCCCACCACCACGCCCAGGTAGAGGGGCAGGGCGTCGGAGAGCTTCTCCGAGACGTCGATGAACCCGCTGGTCATGCCGGCCACGCCGAGGTTGGAGGCCTCGCCGGCCGGCTCGGTGGCGCGCAGGTCGCGCACCAGCTCCTCGGTGGAGACGGCGTTCGGGCCCTCCTCGGGCAGCACCTGGAACATGGTGACGGTGCGGTCCTCGTTGAAGCCCGCGGGCACCACGGCGTGCGCGTGCTCGAGGCCGGCGAGCTGCTCGCCCACCGCCAGGCGGGCGTCCTCGGCCGCGTCCTCGTCCAGGCCGGCGGGCAGGTCCACGGTCACCACGAGCGGGCCGTTGTAGCCCTCGCCGAACTTCTCGGCGGTGAGCTCGTACGCAACCTGCGAGTCGGAGCCCTCCGGCTCGGACCCGCCGTCCGGCAGGCCCAGGCGCATCGAGCCGACCGGCAGGGCCACGAGCACCAGCAGGGCGACGGCCGCCAGGGCCGAGGCGATCGCGGCCGGGGTGGACATGGTCGAGCGGCGCCCGGCGCGGCGCACGGCGGCGGAGCCCTCGGCGACGGAGGCGGGACCCTCGTCGGCGAGGCGGGCCCGCTCCTTCTTCGAGAGGATCCGCATCCCGGCCAGGGAGAGCAGGGCCGGGGTCAGGGTGACGGCCACCAGCACGGCCACGGCCACGCAGACCGCGCCCACGGTGCCCATCAGGCCCAGGAACGGGATGCCGGTGACGTTCAGGCCCACGAGGGCGACGATCACGGTGATGCCGGCAAACACCACGGCGTTGCCGGAGGTGCCGTTGGCCAGCGCGATCGACTCGTGCAGGCCCGTGCCGCGACGCAGCTCCTGGCGGTGCCGGTTGACGATGAACAGCGCGTAGTCGATGCCCACGGCCAGGCCCAGCATCACCCCGAGCACCGGGGTCACGGAGATCATCTCCACGGCGGAGGAGAACGCGAGCGCCCCGGCGGCGCCCACGCCCACGCCCACCAGCGCGTTGACCAGCGGCAGACCCGCGCCCACGAGGGTGCCGAGCATGACCACCAGCACGATCGCGGCGACCACGAGGCCCACGACCTCGCCCGGGCCGAGCAGGGAGGACACGGTGGCGTTGAGCTCCTGGGAGGGATGCACGGCGACGCCGTCGATGTCCGCGCCGGTGAGGGCGCCGGTGACCGCCTCCTTGTCCTCGGCGGTGACGTCCGGGGTCGGCGTGGTGAAGGTGACGATCCCGACGGCGGTGCTGCCGTCCTCGGACACGGTGCGGAAGTCCTCCGCGAGGGCCAGGGTGCGCTCGCCGCGCTCGGCCTCGACGCGGCCGTCGTCCAGCTCGGCGCGGCCGTCGGCGAGGTCGGCCTCGGCCTGGTCCAGGCGCTCCGCGCCGGCGGCCAGCTGGGCCCGGCCGTCCTCGAGCTCGGCGACGCCGCGCTCGTACTCGGCCCGGCCCTCGTCGATCTTCTGCTGCTGCGCGTCGAGCTCGGCCTCGGCCGCGTCCAGGGCCTGCTGCCGTCCCGCGGCCACCTGCTCGCGGCCGGCCTCGAGCTCGGCCTCGGACTCCTGCAGCTGCTGCAGGCCGGCGGTGAGTCGGGCGGCGCCGTCGTCGGCCTCCGCCTGGGCGGCCGCGAGCTGTTCGGCGCCCGCGTCGGCCTCGGCCTGGGCGGCCTCCAGCTGCGCGCGGGCGGCGTCGGCCTGGTCCTGACCGGCCGCCAGCTGTGCCTCGCCGGCGGCGAGCTGCGCCTCCTGGTCGGCGAACTGCGCGGCGACCTGCTCCGCCGGGATGCCGGCGGCCTCGGCCTCGGCCAGCGCGGCGTCCCGGGCCTGCTCGAGCTCGGCGCGGCCCGCGGCCAGCTGCTCGGCCTGGGCGTCGAGCTCGGCCTGCCCGGCCTCGAGCTCGGCCCACCGGGCGTCGAGCTCGGCCTGCGCGGCCTCGAGCTCCTGACGCTGTGCGTCGAGCTTGGCCTGGCCGGCCTCGAGGCGCTCCGCCTGCTCCTCGAGCTCGGCGCGGCCGGCGTCGAGCTGCTCCTGGCCTTCGGCCACCTGCTGCTCGGCCTCCCGGAGCGGGGCCAGGGCCTCGGCCGGCAGGGCGTCCAGGCCACGCTCCTCGAGGTCGGCGCGCGCGGCGTCGAGCTTCGCCTGCCCCTCCTCCAGCTGGGCGGCGGCCTCGGCCAGGCGCTGCTCGCCCGCGTCGGCCTCGGCCGTGCGACGCTCGAGCTCGGCCCGGCCGTCCTCGATCTCCTGGCGTCCGTCCGCGAGGCGCTGCTCGCCGTCGGCCAGCTCGGTGCGGCCCTCGTCCAGCCGGGTGCGGGCGTCGTCCTGCTGGGCCTGGGCCTCGAACGGGTCCACGACGCCCTCCACGGCCGGCTGCTCGGCGACGTCGTCCAGCAGGGCGGTGATCTGCTCGCGCTGGGCGTCGGTCAGGGGGGAGCCGTCCTCGGTGGTGAACACAACCTGGCCCCTGCCGCGGGAGGCTTCGGGGAACTCCTCCTTGAGACGGTCCGTGACCTGGGCGGTGGGGGTGCCGGGGATGGTGACGGTGGAGGAGAGCGTGCCGCCGAAGGCGAGGAACCCGCCGACGGCGAGGGCCAGGGCGAGCACCCAGGCGAGGATCACGAGGAGGGGGCGGCGGGCGGCGCCGAGGCCGAGACGGTAGAGCAGTGTCGCCATGGGAAGGGGAGGTCTCCTTGCGCTGGGGTGGGACGCGGCCGGACGCGGCGCGCCGCCTCCGATGCTACACCTAAGCGGAGCGAACCGCTCCGGTCCGGGCGGCGCCCCCGTCAGGCGGAGGGCAGGCGCAGGACCAGGTCCGCCGCGGCGCGCGGGGCGTGCCGGGCCAGGTAGTCCTCCTCCTGTGCGGCCCAGCGGTCCCAGTGCGGGGCGAAGGTCTCACCGTCCCGGGCCAGCGCCCGCGTGCGCCGCGCGGGGGTCTCGAGCTCGAGCCACACCGCCAGGTCGAGCAGCGGTCGGGCGGCGGTGCTGAGCGCACCCACGCCCTCGCACACCACGACGTCGGCCGGCGCGGTCCGCCGCGGCGGACCGGGGGCGGCGCGGTGCCAGTCCCACGTGGTCCAGGTCGCCGTGCCCCGCTCCCGCAGCGCGCGCACGACGGCCGGGTAGGGGCCGTCGTCGCCCACCGCGGCGGCCAGCCCGTCCCAGCCCTGGTACATGGACTCGATCTCGATCACCTCGACGCGCGCGAACGGCGCGATCCGGGCCGCGAGCGCGGCGGCGAGGACGGTCTTGCCCGACCCCGAGCGGCCGTCCAGGCCGATGAGCGCCGGTCGGGTCACGGGTCCTCCGGGGTGGGGTCCGTCAGCGCGGCGGTGGCCGCCTCGAGCACCCGCACCGCGGCCCGCAGCTCCGCGACGGAGAACCCCTCGAGGGCGGCGCTCAGCCGCTGGGACATCGGTTGGAACGCGCGCTGCCCGTCGCGGCGGGCCGTGTCCGTGTGCTCCACCAGCACGCGCCGCCGGTCGCCCTCGTCCCGGCGGCGGCGGACGTGGCCCGCGGCGGCCAGGCGGTCCACGAGGGCGGTGGCCGAGGCCCGGGTGAGGTGCAGGTGGGCGCCGAGGTCCGAGGCGGTGACGGGCTCACCGGCCGCCGCGCGGGCCATCAGGTACGCGAGGGCTCTGAGGTCCGTGCGATGCAGGCCGACGCCGCGGCCGGCCTCGTCGACGGCGTGCTCCGCGCTCTCGCTGAAGACGCGCAGCGCGTGGACCACGGCGAGATGCTCCGCGGGGGCGGAGGGGGGCTGCGTGGTCATGGCCGGGAGTCTAGCCAGCCCCCATGGTTGTTTGATCATCGAACCATCCCCTACGCTCGGGGGCATGCCCACCGCGCCCGACCTGTCCGCCTTCCGCACCCCCGCCGCGCCGGGGCGTCCCTCTCGGGGGCTGCGGCTGGGCCTGGCCGCGGCGCTCGCCGTGGTCTGGTTCGCCGTGCTCGGCCTGGGCGGCCCCGTGTTCGGCGCGATCGGCGACGTCTCCTCGAACAACCAGGCCACCTTCCTGCCGGCGTCGGCCGAGTCCACCCGCGCGGGGGAGGAGGCGGCGGCGTTCCAGGACGGTGAGGCCGTGCCCGCCGTCGTCGTGGGCCCGGCGAGCACCGCGGACCCCGCGGCCGCCTTCCCCGCGCTCGCGGACCTCGCGGGCCTGTTGGGCGAGGTGCCGGGCGTGGTCGACGTCGCCGGTCCGATCCCCTCCGAAGACGGTGCGGCGGTGCAGTTCCTGGCCTTCGTCGACTCCTCGGCCGGGGCTGAGCGACCCGTGGCCGACGTGGTGGCCGACCTGCGGGAGGTCGTGGCGGACCCGGCGGCCGCCGCCCCCGCCCTCGCCGGGACCGTGGCCGCGGACACCGAGTGGCACGTGGGCGGTCCGGCGGGCCTGGTCGCGGAGCTGGGCGGCGCGTTCGCGGGGATCGACGGGCTGCTGCTGCTCGTGGCGCTCGTGGTGGTGTTCGTGATCCTCGTGGCGGTCTACCGCTCCGTCCTGCTGCCGGTCCTCGTGCTCCTGACGGCCGTGGCCGCGCTCTGCGGCGCGATCGTGGCCGTCTACGGGATGGCCCTGGCGGGCTGGATCCAGCTCAACGGCCAGGCCCAGGGCATCCTCTCGATCCTCGTGATCGGCGCGGCCACGGACTACTGCCTCCTGCTCGTGGCCCGGCACCGCGAGGAGCTGCTGGTCCGCGCGGAGGTCGGGGAGGCGCTGCGGGCCGCCGTGCGCGGGTCCTTCGGCGCGATCACCGCGTCCGCCTCCACCGTGGCCCTCGCCCTGCTGATCCTGATGGCCTCGGACCTCAACTCGACGCGCTCCCTCGGCCCCGTGGCCGCCACGGGTGTGGCCTTCGCGTGGCTCGCCGCCCTGACCCTGCTGCCGGCGCTGCTGCGGCTGACCGGGCGTGCCGCCTTCTGGCCCACGATCCCGTCCCCCGAGCGCGCGCGCCGTCGCACGGAGCGCCGCGCCGCCCGGGGCCGGGCCTTCACCCCGCCGCGCGACGGCGCGGGCCGGCCCATCGCCGGCCTCGAGGAGGACCACGGGGTGTGGACGCGGGTGGGCACCGTTGTCGCGCGCCGGCCCCGCCCCGTCTGGGTCGCCACGACAGTCGGGCTCCTCGCCCTCTGCGGCGGCCTGCTGCAGCTGCGCGCGGACGGCGTCGCCCAGGAGGACGTGCTGCTCGGCGACTCCGACGCCCGGCAGGCCCAGGCCCTGCTGAGCGAGCACTTCGACGCCGGCGCGGGCGCTCCCGCCCAGATCCTCGCGCCGGCCGGGGACGCCGAGGCGGTGCTCGCCGCCGTCGCGGAGGACCCCGGCGTGGCCGAGGCGGAGGTCACCGCGGACGCCCCCGGGACCGCCGCGGTCCCGCCCCCGAGCGCGCTCGAGGCGGAGGGCGGGACGGGCGCCGCGTCCGCGCCGGAGCCGCAGCCTCGCGTGGTGGACGGCCGCGTGCTGGTCTCGGCCACCCTGGCGGACCCGGGCGAGTCCCTCGCCGCGCAGCAGACCGTGGCCCGCCTGCGCGACCGGCTCGCGGATCTCCCCACCTCGGGCGAGATCCTCGTGGGCGGCCCGGCGGCCCAGGCGTTGGACACGAACGTCACCACGCAGCGCGACCTGCGGGTCGTCATCCCGCTGATCCTCGCGATGCTGCTGGTCATCCTCGCGGTGCTGCTGCGCTCGCTCCTGGCGCCCGTGCTGCTCGTGGCGGCCACCGTGGTCAGCTTCGGTGCGGCCCTGGGCGTCTCGGCCCTCGTGTTCCGGCACGTGTTCGGCTTCGAGGACGCCGACCCCACCGTGCCGCTGTACGGCTTCGTCTTCCTCGTGGCGCTCGGGATCGACTACACGATCTTCCTGATGACCCGGGCGCGGGAGGAGACCCCGCGGCACGGCACGCGGGCGGGCGTGCTGCGCGCCCTCACCGTCACGGGCGGGGTCATCACCTCGGCCGGCGTCGTGCTGGCGGCCACCTTCGCCGCGCTCGCGGTGATCCCGCTGATGTTCATGGTGCAGTTGGCGTTCATCGTGGCCTTCGGCGTGCTGCTGGACACCCTGGTGGTGCGCACGCTGCTGATCCCGGCCCTCGTGTGGGACATCGGCCCGAAGGTCTGGTGGCCGGCCAAGGCCGCCTGACCTGGTCGGTCCCGGACCCTTCCCGACGACGGCCCGCACCTCCTCCGCCGAGGTGCGGGCCGTCGTCGTCCCGACACGGCGGGCGTGGGGCGTCGGTCAGTCGCCGAGGGTGAAGTCCACCATCAGCAGGTGGGACAGCGCCACGGAGTGACCGGAGTGGGAGTGGAAGGGCTTGCCCAGCGCGCGCAGGGCCTCCACTGTGCGGTCTGTGCGCGCCATGGCACGGCCCATGATGAAGCGACGCACCTCCGGGCGGGCGGCGGCCCGGTCGATGTCCTGCAGCCAGCGCTGGAAGCCGGCGGACAGGGGATCGTCCGGGTCGGCTGTCTCGACCGTGTCGTCGCCGTAGGCCGTGCCGGCGGCGAGCCGGTCCGAGGCGGGCAGGACGAGCAGGCTCTCGAGCTCCTGCGCGGTGGGTGCCTTGCGGGCGTTGTCGTAGTCCACGTCCTTGAGCCCGGGGGCGAGGGACTCCATGACGTCGAAGTAGAAGCGGCGGCGCACGTCCTGGGGGAGGGAGGTGAGGGCCCGGATCGCGTACTTCGAGTTGAGCGGCATGAACAGCGGGCGGGCCTTCGGGATGTGGCCGAAGTGGAAGCGGTTCCGGAACTCGAGGTAGTGTTGGATGCTCGGCACGACGCCCGGGGCGGTCTGCTTCAGTTGCTCCTGCGTGGTGGCCATCTCCTCCTGCCAGAGGGCGAAGTCGGCGGCGGGCATCTTCTCCTTGAACGGCTCCAGCAGGCGCAGCGGCTCGGCATGCCGGTAGTACTGCTTGATGGTGCCGCCACCGCCGCCGTGTGCATGCACCTCGAACGGGTTCTGGAACGTCGACGACATGTAGACCGGGGTGTACACGCCGAGGCTGTTCTCCCGCCAGTGGCGGTAGGCGCGGGACCCGGACACCAGGGTGCGGGTGGGCGGCTTGGGGCCGTTCACCGTCAGGCCGTGGGCCTCGGCGATCCCCTTTGCGACGGCCAGATCCTCCTTCTGGTTGACGCCCGAGTGCAGCCAGAACCGGTCCGAGTCCGTGCGGAACAGGCCGGACTCGAGGAGGAACGCGAACACCGTGCGGGAGTCCACGCCGCCGCTGAGGTCCGCGGTGAAGGTGACCCGCGGGTCCGCGAGCAGGGCGCGGGTGCGCCCGCGCCAGACGTCGAGGTACTCCTGGAGCGCCGCCTCGTACTCGAGCGGCTGGAGCTCGGGGGCGCGCTCGAGGGAGAGGACGCTGCCGCGGATCACCACGACGGTGCCGACCGGCAGGAGTCGGATCTCGTCGAACGGGGTCTGGAAGATGGACAGCTGCATGGTCAGCGTCTGGCGGAGGGCGAACGGACGGAGCCTGCCGAGCCGGGGCGTGAGCGTCATGCCCTCGGTGCGCAGGTGCTCCACCAGCCCGCTGTAGGAGGAGCCGAGCGCCCAATCGTCGCCGCTGCGGTAAAGGAAGAGACGGCCCAGACCGCTGGCGTCCGTGCCCACCTCGAAACGGCGGCCGAAGAGCCTGCCCGCCCGGCGTGCGACCACGTAGCAGCCGTCCTCGCCGGGGCCGACGGTGCGGCCGGTGCGCGCGCGATACGCAGTCATGCCCGCGGGCCCGTGCACGTAGTCCGTGCCGACGAAGGCGTATCCCTCGAACTGCTCTTTGGGTCGCATGCGACTCGAGAGGATGAGCACGTGTCACTCCTGGGTTGCGGGTCCGATTTCCAGAAGTCTAGTCAGCACCTGTGCGCCGGCACCGAGAGGGGCTCGGCAGGGCGCCCGCGAGATGCCTGAGAGGGGGATTCACGGAGGGTGTGACGAGGATCACCGACGGGCGGGAATGAAGCGCACGGGGGTGTGGTTGCACTGCACGACACCAGAACATGAGTCGAGGTGACTCAGGTTTCTTGACAGACCTTCCGCCCCGGTGGCAGGTTGAGTCCAGAACGCTCAAGGGCGGCCGGCACCGGTCGGCCGCGGTCACCTCGAGCAGCAGTCGACGAAAGGACACATGATGTCGCGAGCAGTGGGTATCGATCTTGGCACCACCAACTCCGTGGTTGCCGTCCTCGAGGGTGGCGACCCGGTCGTCATCGCGAACGCCGAGGGCGCCCGCACCACCCCGTCCGTCGTCGCGTTCTCCAAGGGCGGGGACGTCCTGGTCGGCGAGGTCGCTAAGCGCCAGGCCGTCAACAACCCGGAGCGCACCTTCGCGTCCATCAAGCGCCACATGGGCACCGACTGGACCACCGAGGTGGACGGCAAGAAGTACACCCCGCAGGAGATCTCGGCCCGCACGCTGATGAAGCTCAAGCACGACGCCGAGGAGTACCTGGGCGAGAAGGTCACCGACGCGGTGATCACCGTGCCCGCCTACTTCAACGACGCCGAGCGCCAGGCCACCAAGGAGGCCGGCGAGATCGCGGGCCTGAACGTCAAGCGCATCATCAACGAGCCCACCGCGGCCGCCCTGGCCTACGGCCTGGAGAAGGGCAAGGAGGACGAGCTCATCCTGGTCTTCGACCTGGGCGGCGGCACCTTCGACGTGTCCCTGCTCGAGGTCGCCAAGGACGAGGACAACTTCGCCACCATCCAGGTGCGCGCCACCGCAGGCGACAACCGCCTCGGCGGCGACGACTGGGACCAGCGGATCGTGGACTGGCTGCTCCAGCAGGCCAAGTCCAAGGGCGCGGACCTGTCCAAGGACAAGATCGCCCTGCAGCGCCTGAAGGAGGCCGCGGAGCAGGCCAAGAAGGAGCTCTCCTCGGCCACCTCCACCAACATCTCGCTGCAGTACCTGTCCGTGACCCCCGAGGGCCCGGTGCACCTGGACGAGCACCTCTCCCGCGCCAAGTTCCAGGACCTCACCAAGGACCTGCTCGAGCGCACCCGCAAGCCGTTCGAGGACGTCATCAAGGAGGCCGGCGTCAAGGTCTCCGACATCGACCACGTGGTCCTCGTCGGCGGCTCGACTCGCATGCCCGCCGTCTCCGACCTGGTGAAGGAGCTGACCGGCGGCAAGGAGCCCAACAAGAGCGTGAACCCGGACGAGGTCGTCGCCATCGGCGCCGCGGTGCAGGCCGGCGTGCTCGCCGGCGAGCGCAAGGACGTGCTCCTGATCGACGTGACCCCGCTGTCGCTGGGCATCGAGACCAAGGGCGGTGTGATGGCCAAGCTCATCGAGCGCAACACGGCCATCCCGACCAAGCGCTCCGAGACGTTCACCACGGCCGAGGACAACCAGCCCTCCGTGTCCATCCAGGTCTTCCAGGGCGAGCGCGAGTTCACCCGGGACAACAAGGCGCTGGGCACCTTCGAGCTGACCGGCATCGCCCCGGCCCCGCGCGGCATGCCCCAGATCGAGGTCACCTTCGACATCGACGCGAACGGCATCGTGCACGTCTCCGCGAAGGACAAGGGCACTGGCACCGAGCAGTCGATGACCATCACGGGCGGCTCCTCGCTGTCCAAGGAGGACATCGACCGCATGGTCAAGGACGCCGAGGCCCACGCGGACGAGGACAGGAAGCGCCGTGAGGCCGCCGACCGCCGCAACCAGGCGGAGCAGTCCGCGTACTCCGTGGACAAGCTCCTGCAGGACAACGCGGACAAGCTGCCCGAGGACGTCAAGACCGAGGTGCAGGCCGACGTCGACGCCCTGAAGGCCGCCCTGGAGAAGCAGGACAACGACGACGAGGTCGCCGCCGCGTTCAAGAAGCTCCAGGCCTCCCAGGTCAAGATCGGCGAAGCCCTCTACGCCCAGCAGGGCGCGGAGTCGGCCGACGCCGGCGCCGAGTCCGCCGCCCCGCAGGACGACGACGAGGACATCGTCGACGCCGAGGTGGTCGACGAGGACGACGAGAAGAAGGCCTGACACCCCGGTGCCGGGGCGGGCGTCCACGCCCGCCCCGCCCGGAGGCCCACGACGCCGGCGGGCCGGCCCGGCAGCGCCCCTGCCGGGCCGGCCCGCCGGCCTTCCCGCACCACCCCCCCGCGCGGCGGACCCGCCGCGCCCACCCGCTTCGAAAGGACACACCATGAGCGCCGACCAGCAGCGTCCGCACGGCTCCTCCGATGCCGAGCGCGGCTCCGAGGAGGAGCCCATCGTGTTCAACGACCGTCGCCGCATCGACCCCGAGACCGGTGAGCCCCGGGTCTCCGCCGAGAGCGCGGCCGAGCAGGCCGAGGACGGCGACGCCCTCGCCCAGGCCGAGCGCATCCTCGACG
The DNA here is from genome assembly GCF_035609305.1 of Micrococcus sp. HOU01. Classification (NCBI taxonomy): domain Bacteria; kingdom Bacillati; phylum Actinomycetota; class Actinomycetes; order Micrococcales; family Micrococcaceae; genus Micrococcus; species Micrococcus sp. HOU01. The sequence continues at coordinate 673,515 of NZ_CP141211.1, forward strand.
AGGCCGGCGCGCAGGCCGGGACCGAGGCGCCGCAGCCCGCGGCCTCGGACCGCGAGGCCGAGCTCGAGACCGACCTGCGCCGGCTGCAGGCCGAGTTCGTGAACTACAAGCGTCGCGTGGACCGCGACCGCGACCTGGCCAGGGACGCCGGTGTGGTCAAGGCCGTGACCGCGCTGCTGCCGGTGCTCGACGACATCGACGCCGCCCGCGCCGCCGGCGACCTGACGGACGGTCCGTTCGCCGCGATCGCGACCAAGCTCGACACCGCCCTGGCCGGCCTCGGCCTCGAGCGCCACGACCAGGAGGCGCTGGCCGGCGTCGAGTTCGACCCGGCCGTGCACGAGGCCGTGATGCGCCAGCCGCACGCAGAGGTGCCCGCGGACCACGTGGTCCAGGTCTTCCGCAACGGCTATCTCCGGGACGGCCGCGTGCTGCGCGCCGCCCAGGTGATGGTCTCCGCCGGAGACGAGTGACCCCGTCGGCCGGCGGCCCACCCCGCCGCCGGCCGACCCCCCTGACCGATGCACACGAGAGGAGGCACCATGGCCTCGCAGGATTGGATGGACAAGGACTTCTACGCGACCCTGGGGGTGTCCAAGGACGCCTCCGACGCGGACGTGAAGAAGGCCTACCGCAAGCTCGCCCGCATGTACCACCCGGACCAGAACCCCGGGGACGAGGCGGCCGAGAAGAAGTTCAAGGAGATCTCGGAGGCGTACGCCGTCCTGAGCGACCCCCAGGAGCGGCAGGAATACGACGCGATCCGCGCGATGGGCGGCGGGGCCCGGTTCTCCGCCCCGGGCGGTGCCGGCGGCGGAGGCTTCGAGGACGTCTTCGGCGGCATGTTCGGCGGCGGGGGCGGCCCCCGCGCCACGCAGTCCGAGCCCGACCTGTCCGACCTGTTCAGCGGGATGTTCAGTGGCGCCGCCGGCCAGCCCGGCGGCTTCGGCCCCGGCGGCTTCGGCGACGCCGGCTACGCACGGCCGCGCCCCACGAAGGGCGCGGACCGCACCGCCACCACCACGATCTCCTTCCGCGGCTCGATTCAGGGCACCACGGTGTCCCTGCGCGGCCCGGACGGCGAGACGATCGAGGTGAAGATCCCGAAGGGCATCCGCGACGGCCAGAAGGTCCGTGCCCGCGGCAAGGGCTCGCCCGGCCCGGCCGGCCGCGGCGACCTGCTGGTCACCGTGCACGTGCGCGAGCACGAGTTCTTCCGCCGGGACGGGGACGACCTGCGGATCACCGTGCCGATCACCTTCCCCGAGGCCGCCCTCGGCGCCACGATCGAGGTGCCGACGCTGGAGCGCCCCGTGAAGGTGAAGGTGCCGGCGGGCTCCCAGTGTGGCCGCGTGCTGCGCCTGAAGGGCCGCGGTGTCGAGCGCGGGAAGACGACGGGTGACCTGCTCGTGGAGCTGCGCGTCACCGTGCCCACCACGCTCAACGACGACGCCCGCGCCGCCGTCGAGGCCCTGCAGTCCGCCACTGCCGGCGACGATCCGCGGCGGGAGCTGGCCCGGAAGGCAGCCTGGTGAGCGCCCGCGACGGCGCCGCCCGTGCGGACCGGGGCCGCGAGGGGGGTCCCGACCGGCACGCCCCGGTCTTCGTGATCTCCGTGGCCGCCGAGATGGCGGACATGCATCCGCAGACCCTGCGCCAGTACGACCGGCTCGGCCTCGTGGTCCCCGCCCGCCAGGACGGACGGCACCGCCGCTACTCCCTCGCCGACGTCGAGCGGCTGCAGACCGTGCAGACCCTGAGCCGTGAAGGCATCTCGCTGGAGGGCATCCGCCGCGTGATCGCGCTGCAGCGCGAGGTCGAGCAGCTGCAGGACACCGTGGTCGAGCTGGCTGCCCAGGTGGACCGCCTCCACCACGCCTCCCGCCTGGCCCGCGTCTTCACCGTGGGCTCCGGCGGCGACGTCTCGGCCCGCTACGCCGACCGGATGGCCGCCCGCCGTCACGCCGCGGCACGGGCCGGGGCGGACACCGCGGGCGAGGCCCGCCCGAGCGGCCTGCGGAGGCTGCCCTCCGGCGGCGCCCGCCTCCGACGGGTGCCCACGTGGCAGTCCGAGCAGGACTGAGCCGGGCGTCGTTCGGGGCGGCCGCGCGGTCCCGCGTGCAGGAGCGGCTGCGCGCCGACATGGCCCGGCGCGACGGCCTCGGCCGGCAGGCCCGCAGCGCCCTGGACGGGATCGTCCACGCCCTCAAGCCGGAGGGCATGGACCCGCACCTGCCCGCCCGGCATCTGCTGGACTACGTCCTCGACGGCCCGGACGGTCCGCGCGCGGTGGTCGCCGCGGGGGACCCCGCGACCGCCACGCATCTGACCTGGCTCGTCTCCGGCATGGGCATCCGCCCCCAGACGGCCATGTGGGGGACGGCCCGGGAGGCCGCCCACCTCGCCGCCGCCCAGCGCGCCGCCGGCGCACCCCGCCCCGTCGTCATCGCGTGGCTCGGCTACCCCGCGCCCACACCCTGGCGGGTGGTGCTCGACGGCCCCGGCCGGCGCGGCGGCGCGATGCTCGCCGCGGATGTCCGGGCCTGGTGGGAGTTCCTGCGCCACGGGCCGGGGGAGGACGACGACGCCGCCCCGGCCCTGCGCGCCCGCGGGACCGCCGTGCACGGGGCCGTGGAGGCCCACTCGTACGGCTCGCTCGTGGCCGCGCACGCCCTGCGCCTGCTCGCGGACCGGGGCCTGCAGCCCGACGACGCCGACGCCCCGTGGCCGGCCGAGCGTCCCGTCGAGGCCCTCGTGGTCTCGGGCGCGGTCGGCCTGCCCGCCGCCCTGGCAGCCCGGGCCGCGCACCTCGGCCTGCGGTCCGGGCGGACGTTCCGCGCCCTGGCCCCGGGCGATCTCCTCGCCCGGGTCGGCCGCGCGGTCGGCCGTCGTCGGGACTGGACGGACGCCGCCGTGCTGCCGGTGGCCCCGCGGCCCGGCCTGGCGGGGGCCGCCGTCCGCGGCCACCGCACGGCCCGCTGGTCGCCGACGGCCCCCGGGGACGCCCCGAGGGGCTACCGGGACGCCGGGTCCGTGACGCTCGCGGCGACCGCGCGGGTGACCGCCGGCCTGCCGGTGCCGCCCGTCCCGGACGGCGCCGACCCGGCCGGGCCGGTCGCCCCGGCCTGAGCGGCCCCGTCGGGCCCCGTGCTCAGCGGCGGCGGTACGCCAGGTCGAACACGAGGCGTCCGGCCCGCTGGGACTTCGCCTCGAAGCTCGTGATCGGTCGGCCCTCGAACCGGGGCGCCCAGCCGCCCGCGTGGTCCACGGGGTCCGCGGCCGCCGCGCCGGCCCGCGCCTCACCCAGGCCGGCCCGCAGCGGGCGCTCCTCCTCGGCCGCGCTCTCCCATCCCGAGGGCAGCGGCTGGGCCCCCACCTCGGTCTCCCTGCCCTCGCGGCGCACCCGCGTGAGCGGGGAGCCCTCGCCCGCGGCGCGCCCGGGGAAGAGGTTCTCGAACTCCGGGTGCGCCTCGAGCACCTCGCGCATCTGCACGGCGTAGCCCGACCAGTCCGTCGCCAGCCGCAGCACCCCGCCGGGGGTGAGCACCCGCGCCACGCGGTCCGCGAAGGCGGGGGAGACCAGGCGGCGCTTGTGGTGCCGCTTCTTGTGCCACGGGTCCGGGAAGAACACCCACACCTCGGAGACGGAGCCGGGCGTGAGCAGGGCGTCCAGCAGCTCGGGGGCGTTGGCCTCCACGGCGCGGACGTTCTCCAGGCCCTGCTGCTCCACGCGCGTCATGAGCGCGGCCAGGCCGGGCACGTAGACCTCGACGGCGAGCACGTTCCAGTCCGGCCGGTCGGCGGCGGCCTGCGCCGTTGACTCGCCCAGCCCGGAGCCGATGTCGACCAGCAGGGGGGCCTCGCGCCCGAACACCCCCGCCCAGTCCAGTCGGGCCTGGCCGTCCACCGAGGTGGCGCCGCGGCCGCGAGGCACGTCCACGAGGACCCGCTCCGCCTGGCGGTCCCACACGGCCTGCCGCCCCGCGTTCAGGCGCGCACCACGTCGGACGAAGGAGACCGGCTCCCGTCGGACGAGGGCGGGGTCCTTGTCCCGATTGTGGTCGTGCGCGTGGACGCGCTCGGCGGGCGGCGGCACGGCGTCGGGGCCGGGTGCGTCCGGGCGGGGGTGGGGGAGGTGCTCAGTCATCGCCCCGATCCTGCCACGGCCGCGCGTCGACGGTGCAGACCGCGGCCGACGACGGCGCCCGGCGCCGGGGTCAGGGGGTGCTGCTGGAGCGGTCCCCCGACGTGGGCGACGCGGACGCGGAGGCCGTGGTGGCGGTCGGCTCGGGTGCGGACTCGGTCGGGTCCGGCGCAGGGTCCGTGGCCGGCGCGCTCGTGGACGGACCGGACGCGCTCGTGGACGGACCGGACGGGCTCGGGGACGTCGGGGTCGGGGACGTCGGGGTCGGCGTCGCGGAGGTCGGCGTCGGGTCGGGGGTGCTCGGCGTCGGACTGCCGGATCCCGTGCCCGACGGCGAGGACGAGGTGGGGGGAGACGACGGGGAGGACGGCGTGGCCGAGCGGGTGGGCGCGGGGGCCGAGGAGGACGGGGCCGTGCTGCTCGGCACCGGGGTGGTCACGCTGGGCGTCGGGGCCGCCGTGTCGGCGGGCGCGGACGGGGGCGGCACGGGTGCGCCGGTGGCCTCCTCCGTCCACGAGGACGTCTCGGGCTCCGGCTCGGGGGCGGGCTCCGGCTGCTGCTCCTCGGGGGTCGGGGTGGAGCGGTCCGGCAGACGCAGGTCGGCGGGGGCGGAGGCGGCGTCCGCGGCGACGTGGCCCAGGTCGGACAGCCAGGCGGTCGCCGTGTCCCGAGGGATCCGCACCGTCAGCACGCCCGCGGCGGCCGGCGCCATGGACGCCTGGTCCGCCTCGAGCATCAGGCTGCCGTCCGGCAGGAAGACCACCGCGTCCCAGACGCGACGGTTCTCCACCTGCTCCGGGGCGTCGACCGCCGAGTCCAGGCGCGAGCCGATCACGTCCGGGTCGTTGGCCATGCGCTGGCGCACCTCGGCGCGGAACGCGTCCCAGCCGTCGGGGGTGAAGAGATCGGCGGTCTCGAGCACGCGGTCCTCGCGGGCCGAGTACCAGATCACGTGCGAGGTGGACACGGAGTCCGTGCCGCGCCGCTCCGTGGCGAGCAGGCGGGCCGCGGCGATGTCCTCGGCCACGACGGCGAGCTGCGGCTGGATCTCCAGGCGCGGGTCCGCGCTCGGGTCGGTGTCCCGGCGGTACTGGTCGATCTGGTCGCGCACGGCCCCGGCCATGGCGTCCGTCCAGGCCGGCGCCCCGGACACCTGCAGCCACGCCCCGTGGTGGTCCGGGTCCTCGCCCTCGAGCACGGCGACGCTCGCCTCCGGCACCCGCTCGAGGTCGTGTGAGGGGACCTCGACCGTGAACGGGGCCATGTCCATGGACGGCAGGGCGGAGGCCGCCGTCGTGGCGGGCGCAGGCTCGGGCTGCGGCTCGGTGCGAGCACAGGCGCTCAGCGCCACCAGGGCGACGGCGGCCAGGCCGAGGGCCGCGCGGCCACGGCGGGGGGAGGGCAGGACGGGGTGCATGCGATTCACTTCCGGTGGTCGGAGGACTCCAGGATGGCCTCGACGCGGGCGGCCATCTCATCCGCGGTCGGCGGGCGCCAGTCCGGGTCGTTCCGGCGGCGGGCGTCACGGCGCAGGCGCAGGACCACCCAGATCGCGAGGAAGGCCAGGATCAGGACCAGGACGATGTTGGAGAAGACGTCCGCGTACTCGGAGACGACGTGGAACCGCTCCCCGAGCGCGTAGCCGCCGTAGACGAAGATCGCGTTCCAGATCAGGGAGCCCAGCGCCGTGAACAGGGTGAACTTCGCGAGGTTCATCCGCTCGATGCCCGCGGGGATGGAGATCAGGGAGCGGAACACGGGGACCATGCGGCCCAGGAACACGGTCCAGTAGCCGTATCGGATGAACCAGCGCTCGGTCTTGGCCACGTCCTCCATGTCCACCAGCGGCATGCGGTCCGCGAGGCGGTACATGCGGTGGCGGCCGAGCCACGCGCCGAGGCCGTAGAGGGCCAGCGCTCCGACGATCGAGCCGACCGTCGCCCAGACCAGCGCGGCATGCGGGCTGAAGGCGCCGCCGGCCGCGGTGAAGCCTGCCAGGGGCAGGATCACCTCGGACGGGATGGGCGGGAAGATGTTCTCCGCGAAGACGGCCAGGCCGACGCCGATCGGGCCGACCGCCTCCATGATGTCCACGACGATGTTGCCGAGCCAGCCGTAGTCGGTGGGCGCGGCGGCGGCCACGGTCAGGGGTGCGACGAGGGGGAGCATGCGCCCCATTGTCCATCATCGACCGCCTCCGCGACGTGGTGGAGGCGCCGACGTCGTCCGCTCTGCGCGCACAGCCGCGCCTCCGGGCGGGCGGGAGCGGGCTGCCGTTGGTACTGTCGGAGGTGCAGACCGCTCACCGACCGTTCGCGCCACACCCCACTCCACGTGCGTGCCGCGGGCCCTACTGGAAGGAAGACTCCATGAGCATCGTCCAGATTCCGCTGCGCCTGGCCTCCGGCGCGTTCATCCTGAACTCCGGCCTGAACAAGCGCGGCATCTCCGCGGAGCAGGCCCAGGGCCTGCGCGACATGGGCGCCCGCGGCCTGCCCGCGCTGGCCAACCTGTCGCCGGAGCAGTTCAAGAAGTTCCTCGTGACCACGGAGATCGGCGTGGGCTCGGCCCTGCTGGCCCCGTTCGTCCCGGGCTGGCTCGCCGGCTCCGCCCTGACCGCGTTCTCCGGCGGCCTGTTCTCGATGTACCTGAACACCCCGGAGATGACCGAGGCCGACGGTGTGCGTCCGTCCCAGGAGGGCACCGGCGTCGCCAAGGACATCTTCCTGGTCGGCTCCGGCCTGGCCATCACCGCCGACTCCGTGGCCAACCGCCCCGGCAAACGCCGCAAGGCCGCCAAGAAGCGCGCCGCCCGCATCGAGGGCGCCCGCGACGCCAAGGTGCAGGCCATCCGCGACGCCCAGGACGAGAAGGTCGCCGCGATCCACGCCGCCCGTGAGGAGCAGGTCGCCGCGCTGCGCGAGGCCCGTGACGAGCTGAAGAAGCTGCGCAAGAAGGCCTGACGCCTCCGCCGCACGCGTGAGGGGCCCCGCCCGGACCATGGTCCGGGCGGGGCCCCTCACGCATGTGCCCGCCCACCGGGCGGGCAGGCTCAGAGGTCGATCTCGGTGGGGTGCAGCACGCGGCGCAGGAAGTCCTGGGTGCGCGGCTGCTGGGGGTCGGAGATCACCGCGGCGGCCGGGCCGGCCTCCACCACGACGCCGCCGTCCATGAACACGACCCGGTCGGCCACCTCACGGGCGAAGCCCATCTCGTGGGTGACCACGAGCATGGTCATGCCGTCGCGGGCCAGCTGACGCATGATCGCCAGGACGTCGCCGACGGTCTCGGGGTCGAGGGCCGAGGTGGGCTCGTCGAAGAGCATCAGCTGCGGGTCCATGGCCAGCGCACGGGCGATCGCCACGCGCTGCTGCTGGCCGCCGGAGAGCTGGTCCGGGTAGCGGTCCTCGAGCTCGGCCAGGCCCACGCGGGCCAGCTGCCGACGGGCGATGTCCGCCGCCTCGGCCTTGCCCCGCTTGAGCACCTTGAGCTGGGCCACGGTGCAGTTCTCCAGCACGGACAGGTGCGGGAACAGGTTGAACTGCTGGAACACCATGCCCACGTGGCGGCGCAGCACGTCCAGGTCCACGTCCTCGTCCGTGACCGTGAACTCACCGACCGTGACGACGCCCGAGTCGGGCTTCTCCAGCAGGTTCACGCAGCGCAGGAGGGTGGACTTGCCCGAGCCGGACGGGCCGATCAGGCACACGACCTCGCCAGGGGCGACCTCGAGGTCGATGCCGCGCAGCACGTGGTTGGCGCCGAAGGACTTGTTGAGGCCGGCCACATGCACGCCGGCGGCGTCCGCGGCGGCCACCGCGCCGAAGGATCCGGTGATGGGGTTCTGCTGGGCCATCTCAGTGCCCCTTCTTGGTCGAACGGGCCTCGAACCGGCGGGCCAGCAGGGACAGCGGCACGGTGATCACGAGGTAGAACAGGCCGGCCACGAGGATCGGCGTCATGCCGGCGTCGAGGGCGGAGATGCCGTCGCGGCCGAACTTGGTGAGCTCGTACTCGTGCGCGGCCAGGCCGAGCACGTAGACCAGCGAGGAATCCTTGGTCAGGAGGATGACCTCATTGGTGAGCGGCGGCAGCACGATGCGGAACGCCTGGGGGATCACGATGGTGACCATGGCCCGCCACGTCGGCATGCCGAGGGACCGGGCCGCCTCCATCTGGCCGCGGGGCACGGCCTGCAGGCCGGCACGCAGGGTCTCGGCGATGTAGGCGGCCGAGACCATGCCCAGGGCCGCCATCACGACGACGGGGATCGGCCAGGACACCCCGAACGCGAAGGGCACCCCGTAGCCGAAGGCGAGGAACACCAGCAGCGCGGGGACGCCGCGGAAGAACTCCACGTAGGCGGTGGCCAGCCACCGGTACGGGCCGAACGAGCTCAAACGCATGAGCGCGAGCACGATGCCGCCCAGCAGGCCGACGACGAACGAGGTGACCGTGTAGAACAGCGTGTTGCCCAGCCCCACGAGGATCACGTTGGGGAACATCGGGGCCACGGCGGGGAAGTTCAGGACGTTCTCGGCGAGCGCGCCCCAGTCGATGAGGACGGCCAGGACGACGAGGGCGAGGACGAAGACGGCCGCCTGGATGATCAGGGACAGCCGACGACGGCGGCGCGCGCGGCCGGGCTTCAGGGCCGGTGCCGGCGAGACGGGGGCCTGCGTGCTCATCGGTAGTCCTCCTGTGCCTGACCGAACCAGCGCTCCTGGAGCTCGGCCACGGTGCCGTCGTTGCGCAGCTCCTGCAGCGCGCGGTTCACGGCGGAGCCGAGCTGCGCCTTCTGCGGGCCGACCGCCATGCCGAGCTGCTCGCCCGTGGGCAGCGACTCGACCACCTCGAAGCGATCGTCGTCCTTGAGGGAGTAGAGCAGCACGGACTGGTTGCCCAGGGCGGCGTCCACGGTGCCGGCCTGGAGGGCCTGGATCTGCATGCCGCCGTCCTCGAAGTGCACGGGGCTCAGGCCGTTCTGCTGGGCGTACTCGTCGCCGGTGGTCGCGGCCTGCACGCCGATCCGACGGCCCTTCGCGGAGTCGACGTCGGTGATGCCGGAGCCCTTCTTCGCGACCAGGACGAGGTCGTCGTCGAGGTAGGGGAGGGTGAAGGCCATGACGCGCTGGCGGGCCTCGGTGATGGAGATCGACGAGGCGTTCACGTCGCAGCCGGTGAGCGAGGCACCCGACTCGATGGCCTCGAAGGAGGAGTCGATCACGTTCACCCCGAGACCCAGCTCCTCCGCCACCGCCTCGACCAGCTGGATGTCGTAGCCGGTCAGCTCACCGTTCTCCTCGAACTCGAAGGGCGGGTAGGGGATGTCGGAGCAGACCGTCAGGACGCCGGGCTGGACGAGGCCGTACGAGGTGCTCAGGTCGTCGTCGGACACGATGCCGGCGGATCCGGCGTCGCCGCCGAGGACGGCGCAGCCGGTGAGCAGCGCCGCCGACGCGGTGAGCCCCACGGCGCCGAGGAGGCGGGAGTGGATGCGGGTCATGGAGTGCCTTCTGGGCCGCCGTCGGGAGGACGGGCGTGCGGGTCGGAGGGAGCCGGCAGAGTGACGTGTTCCGCCGTGATTGGTGGTCATCGTAGTGCGTCGGGGGCCGTCGCGGGCGCCGGGAGACAACTCGTCCCCGCGGAGCGAGCCGATCGACCGGTGGCCCTGCCGCGGCCCGCCTCGGCAGACGAAGACTGGCCTTGCGCTGTGGAGATTGTCAGGCTGGTCACATCGTCGTCACCCGGTCTGAGAGGTCTCTCATGCTCCGCACCGCCGCCCCCGCTCGCCCCGCTGCCCCCCTGTCCCTGCTCGCCGTGGGCGCCCTCGCGCTCGTCGGCTGCGGTGGGGGAGGCGGCGAGGCCTCGTCCTCCTCGGCCGACGCGTCCGAGTCCGCCCCGACGGGGGCCGGCTCGGGCCTCACGGCCGAGCAGGAGGAGCGCGTGGAGGCGCTCGAGGACGTCCTGCTCACCCCCGAGACCGCGCCCGACGGCGTGTTCACGGACATGGAGACCCAGGCCGGCGGCGGCGGGGAGCCGATCAGCACCAGCCTGAGCCTGACGGGCGTCACCCCCACGGGCGCCTGCGCGGACCTCATCGAGCAGATCAACACGCAGCAGGCGCCCGGGCTCGGCGGTGCGCTGGCCCAGTACGAGGTGGACCCGGACGCCGTCACCGGCCTGGCCGGCTCCCAGGCCGGGGCGTTCGGCATGGTCGCGGTCACCGACGACGGCACCGATCTGCTGGCGCCCTTCGGCGAGCTGGCCGACACGTGCGGCACGTTCGGCGACCCGGACGGCGTCGAGGCGGCCTTCACGAAGGTGCCCGGCGTGCCGGACGCGGTCCACATCGCCCTGGGGAACTCGGGCATGGACACGGCCGTGTTCACCATGACCGTCGGCGGCGTCACGGACGGGGACGAGCTCGTGTACCTCGGCATGGTGGGCCTCGACGAGGAGATCGCGGCCGAGACGCTGCGTGCCCAGGTCGAGGCGTTCGAGAAGCGGGAGCGCTGACCTCTCAGTCGTCGGGCCGGGGCGTCGGCTCGAGGCGGGCGCCGTCGTCGGACACCGGGTCCGCGTGGAACGGGCTGCCCGAGCTGACGTCCTCCGGGCCTCGCCGTCCCGACTCGACCGCGAGGAGGCGCCCCTCCTCGGAGAGCAGGGGTGTGGCCTCGATCGTGAGGTCCTCGCCGGCGCGCACGGCGTCGGCTACGAGCCGGGCCAGGCGGCGGTTGCGGGCCTCGTACCGTTCGGAGTCCTCGAGCACCGCGGTGTGCCGCGTCGCCAGCTGGATCTCGACGGAGGCGTCGATGCCGACGGCCAGCTGGCGGGCACGCAGCACCTCCGCGTCGAAGGCGGCCCCGGCCAACAGCACGATGCACGCCACCCACGCGAGGGCGAGCACGCCGATCGCGGAGTTGATCCGCCCGACCACGGCGAACTGGCCGAACCGGTCCGTGATCCAGCCCAGGGCCACGGTGGCGCCGAAGAGCAGGACCACCACGGCCACGGCGCCGAGCGAGAGCGGGCGGTAGCGGGGCTGCCGGACGTTGGGACCCAGGCGGTAGGCGAGGGTCACGATCAGGGCGATCACCACGAGGATGACCGGCCACTTCACCACGTTCCACGTCTGGACCGTCTCCTCCGGCAGGCCGACGGCCTGGCCGAGGCGCTGGGAGAGGTCCCCGCCGACGACCACCAGGATCGTGATCAGCACGGCGCCGAGCATGAGGGCGAGGGTCTCGACGAAGACCACGAGGCGGAAGTGGAGGAAGGGCCGGCCCTCGCGGGTGTCGTGGATGCGGTGCATGGCCCGGTGGAACGCGGCGACGGCGCCCGAGGCGGACACCACGGTGCCGACGGCCCCCAGGACGACGGCGCCGGTGCCGGGCCCGGCCGAGCCGAGGGTCAGGATCCACTCGCGGACGACGTCGGGCGTCAGCGACGGCCAGATCTCGGCGGCCAGGTGCGCCGCGGCGTCCACGGTCTCCTCCTCGACGCCCAGCAGCGAGACCACGGAGAGCAGGGCGACCACGGTGGGCAGCAGGGACAGCGCCCCGAAGAAGGTCATGGCGGCGGCCACGTCCCAGACCTGCAGCTCGAGGAGCCGGTGCAGGGTGCGGCGCAGGACGTACAGCAGGGACACCCGCGGTCGGGTGTACGTGCGGAGGCGCCGGGGCGCCGCTCGGGAGCCGGCCATGGCACCAACGTACCGGCGCGAGGGGGAATAGCCCTGGTGCGTGGAGGGTTGAGCTATATAGACTCAACTTCGTCTGCGGCGGGAACGGCCTGCGGTCGACGGTTGTCCGACACCCCGGGACACGGGAGAGAAGGAGCCAGTAGCCCATGGATGCCAAGTTCACCACCAAGAGCCAGGAGGCGCTCTCGGCCGCGGCCATGAACGCCTCCACCGCCGGCAACCCCCAGGTCGAGCCGGCCCACCTGCTGAAGGCCCTGATGGACCAGCGGGAGTCCGTCGCCGTGGCCGTCCTCAAGGCCGCCGGGGCCGACCCCGACGCCGTCTCCACGGCGGCCTCCTCGGCCATCCGACGCCTGCCCTCCACCCAGGGCAGCACGGTGGCCCAGCCCCAGTTCTCGCGCGCCGCCCTGCAGGTCGTGCAGAACGCGCGCACCCAGGCCGAGCAGCGCTCGGACGAGTTCGTCTCCACCGAGCACCTGCTGCTCGGCGTGGCAGCGGACTCCGGCGAGGCCGGTGAGGCACTGCGCTCGAACGGGGCGAGCCTCGAGGCGCTCGCCGCCGCCCTGACCCAGGTGCGCGGCGACTCCCGCGTCACCACTCAGGACCCGGAGAACACCTTCCAGTCCCTGGAGAAGTACGGCACGGACCTCACCGAGCTCGCCCGCTCCGGCAAGCTCGACCCGGTGATCGGCCGCGACGCCGAGATCCGCCGCGTGGTCCAGGTGCTCTCGCGCCGCACCAAGAACAACCCCGTGCTCATCGGCGAGCCCGGCGTCGGCAAGACCGCCGTCGTCGAGGGCCTGGCCCAGCGGATGGTGGCCGGGGACGTCCCCGAGTCCCTGCGCGGCAAGACGCTGATCAGCCTGGACCTGGGCGCCATGGTCGCCGGCGCCAAGTACCGCGGCGAGTTCGAGGAGCGCCTGAAGGCCGTCCTCGAGGAGATCAAGGCCGCCGAGGGTCAGGTTGTCACGTTCATCGACGAGATCCACACCGTCGTGGGCGCGGGCGCGTCCGAGGGCGCCATGGACGCGGGCAACATGCTCAAGCCCATGCTGGCCCGCGGCGAGCTGCGCCTGATCGGCGCGACCACCCTGGACGAGTACCGCGAGAACATCGAGAAGGACCCCGCCCTGGAGCGCCGCTTCCAGCAGGTCTACGTGGGCGAGCCCAGCGTGGACGACACGATCGCCATCCTGCGCGGGCTCAAGGAGCGCTACGAGGCCCACCACAAGGTGGCCATCGCCGACTCCGCGCTCGTGGCCGCGGCCGCGCTGTCCGACCGGTACATCACCGGCCGCCAGCTGCCCGACAAGGCCATCGACCTCGTGGACGAGGCCGCCTCGCGCCTGCGCATGGAGATCGACTCCGCCCCCGAGGAGATCGACGTCCTGCGCCGCCAGGTGGACCGCCTGACCATGGAGGAGCTCGCCCTCGAGGGCGAGACGGACCCGGCATCCGTCGAGCGGCTCGAGGCCCTGCGTGCCGAGAAGGCGGACCGCGAGGAGGAGCTCACCGCCCTCACCGCCCGCTGGGACGCGGAGAAGGCCACCCTGAACGAGGCCGGTGACCTGCGCGCCAAGGTGGACGAGCTGCGCTCGCTGGCCGAGAAGGCCCAGCGCGACGGCGACCTCGCCGAGGCCTCCCGCCTGCTGTACGGCGAGATCCCCGCGCTGGAGAAGCAGCTCGAGGAGGCGGACCGCGCCGCCCGCGAGGCCGACCGCTCGGCCACCGAGCCGATGGTCTCCGAGGAGGTCACGGCGGACGACATCGCCGAAGTGGTCTCCGCGTGGACCGGCATCCCCGCGGGTCGCATGCTCACCGCCGAGTCCGAGAAGCTGCTCACCATGGAGGAGCACCTCGGCGAGCGGCTGATCGGGCAGCGGGACGCCGTCGTCGCCGTCGCGGACGCGGTGCGCCGCTCGCGGGCCGGCATCGCGGACCCGAATCGGCCCACCGGCTCGTTCCTGTTCCTGGGCCCCACGGGCGTGGGCAAGACCGAGCTCGCCAAGGCGCTCGCGGAGTTCCTCTTCGACGACGAGCGCGCCATGGTGCGGATCGACATGTCCGAGTACGCGGAGAAGCACTCCGTCTCCCGCCTGGTCGGCGCCCCTCCGGGCTACGTCGGCTACGACGAGGGCGGCCAGCTCACGGAGGCCGTGCGGCGCCGGCCGTACTCGGTGGTGCTGCTGGACGAGGTGGAGAAGGCCCATCCCGAGGTCTTCGACATCCTGCTCCAGGTGCTCGACGACGGCCGCCTCACCGACGGCCAGGGCCGCACCGTGGACTTCCGCAACGTGATCCTGATCCTCACCTCGAACCTGGGCTCGCAGTTCCTCGTGGACCCGACCCTGGATGAGGCCGCCAAGCGCGAGTCCGTGATGTCCGTGGTGCGCGGGGCGTTCAAGCCCGAGTTCCTCAACCGCCTGGACGAGATCGTGCTGTTCGACGCGCTCACCGTGGCCGAGCTGACGCGGATCGTGGACCTGCAGGTCGAGTCCCTGCAGGCGCGCCTGACGGACCGCCGCCTCACCCTCGAGGTGTCCGACGCCGCCAAGGCGTGGCTCGCCGAGACCGGGTTCGACCCGGCCTACGGCGCCCGCCCGCTGCGCCGCCTGGTGCAGCGCGAGATCGGCGACCAGCTGGCCCGCGCCCTGCTGGCCGGCGAGATCACGGAGGGGGACACCGTCGTCGTGGACCGCGCCGAGGGCGAGAACGGCCTCACCGTGGCCCGGAAGGGCTGACGCCGGGACCGACGGGCCGTGTTCCTCCTCCCTCTGGCACGTCGGGGCGGTTTCGGGTGGTATCCGGCCTGGATACCACCCGAAACCGCCCCCGACGGCATCTGTGAGACGGACGGAGCCGCTCGGGTCAGCGGGTGCCGAGGGCGTCGGCGTCCTGCTGGAGGGTGCCGATCAGGTTCGCCACCGCGCGGGCCGTGTGGGTCAGCGTGGTGATGGAGACGTTGTCGATGTCGTCCTGGGGCGTGTGGTAGTTGTCGTCGCGGATCGAGAGCAGGCCCGTCGAGGCGATGCCCGCGTCCACGAACGGCGCGTAGTCCGAGCGGCCGTTGCTGCCCTCGGGCTGGTGCGCGTGGCCGTCGCGGTCGAGCTGTGCGCCGAGCAGGGACTCAGCACCGATCGACCCGCGCCGCACCCGGCGCCACTGCACGCCCCGCCGGACCGGGCCGGCCGTCGTCGTCCACAGGCCGTCCAGCGGGTCATGTATCCTTGTCCGCACGAACCGTATTGACCAGTGAAGACCTCGGCGGGCCCCTGTGCGCCACAGATCCGAGGCGGCGAGAGATGCGAAGGGGGTCACGCTCATGGGGCGCGGCCGTCAGAAGGCGAAGGCCACGAAGCAGGCACGGGAGATGAAGTACTTCTCTCCCGGAACAGACCTCTCGGCACTGGAGCGAGAGCTCACGGGCGGACGCACGCGCGGCCCGGAGCAGGACCAGGAGCCCGAGTACGAGGATCCGTACGCGGACCTCTACGCGGAGGACGAGGACGACGACGCGCGGGCGCGATGACGCCCGCATGGCATCCGGCCCTGGACGGGCATCAGGCCGCCCTGCGGTCGATCGCCAGGGTGGTGGATGAGACAGCACCGCTGCAGGACCCCGAGACGGCGTCTCGGGGTCTGCTGCGTCTGATGGAGGAGTCCCGCCCGCTCGTGATCACCGGGGCCGGCGTGTCCACGGACTCCGGCATCCCGGACTACCGGGGGCCGAACGGGTCCCTGCACCGCCACCGGCCGATGACGTACCAGGAGTTCCGGGACGACCCGGCCGCCCGCCACCGCTACTGGGCGCGCTCGTTCGTGGGCTGGCGTCGCATGGACCAGGCCCGGCCGAACGAGGCGCACCGCATCCTCGCGCGCTGGGCGGACGAGGGGCGCATCGCCGGCGTCCTGACCCAGAACGTGGACGGGCTGCACGCCGAGGCTGGACGCGCGGCGGGCATGGCGGAGGACCGGCTGATCGAGCTCCACGGGGACCTGGCGCGCGTGGCCTGCCTGAACTGCGGGGCCACCGAATCCCGCCGTGACCTGGACCTGCGGCTCGAGGCCGCCAATCCGGGTTACCTCGAGCGCGTGGCGATCGACCCGGACGCCGTGAACCCCGACGGGGACGTCTCCCTCGACCAGCACTGGGTGGATGAGTTCACGATGGTCGGCTGCCGGGTGTGCGGGTCCGTGAAGCTCAAGCCGGACGTCGTGTACTTCGGCGAGTCCGTGCCCGCGGCGCGACGCGCGGCCGCGGAGGCGATGGCCGACGACGGCGGCACGGTGCTCGCCGTCGGCACCTCGCTGGCCGTGATGAGCGGCTACCGGTTCGTGCTGCGGGCCGAGCGGG
The DNA here is from genome assembly GCF_035609305.1 of Micrococcus sp. HOU01. NCBI lineage: Bacteria > Bacillati > Actinomycetota > Actinomycetes > Micrococcales > Micrococcaceae > Micrococcus > Micrococcus sp. HOU01. The sequence continues at coordinate 689,718 of NZ_CP141211.1, forward strand.
CCGGGCATGCGACGGGGCTGATCAACCTCGGCCCCACCCGCGCCGACCCCAAGGCCCGCTGGCGCTGGCGCGCCCCGGTCGCCGACGCGCTGGCCTGGCTCGACGCCCGCCTCTGACCCCCGCCGGCGTTTTCGTTCGGGAAACGGCGGGCGCCGGGGTGCTTTCGTTCGGGAAATGGCGGGCGCCGGGGGTGTGGACACCGGGTGGCCCGGGGCCACGCACGACTCCTGCACAGGTGGCGCCGCCGACGTCGTCGTCCACGGTGGGTGCTCCTGAGCGGGCGGGGTCGGCCGGGTTGAGCCATCGTCACGGGCATGGCCACGTCATCTCAGCCTTTGTCGGACATCGTCGAGACCGGCCGGCCGTTCACCCGTGGCGACCTGCGCGCGGCCGGGGTCTCGGAGCGACTGGTCCGCGGCGGTGATGTGCGGCGCGTGACGCATGGGGTCCATCGGCTCCGGTCTGACCACCTCGGCTCGTGGGCGGAGCTCGGCTACGCCGAGGCCCCCGCTCCCTTCGCGCCGGAGGAGACGGCCGCGATCGTGGAGGCGAGCGGGGGAGTGGCCTCCCACCTCACGGCGCTGCTCCTGCACCGCGTGCCGCTGCCGCCGTTCCTGGCGGAGGACGGCACGGTGCACGTGTCACGGCCGCACCCGCGCGGGGCGAGCGTCCGACCGGAGATCACCTCGCATGCCCGCCTCGTCCCGGCCGCGGACGTCACCGTCCTTCACGGGATCCGCCTGACGAGCCTGGAGCGATCCTGGGCGGATCTGGCCGCACTGCTCCGTCCAGGCATGCTCGAGCCCGTCGTGGTGGCCGGGGACGCCCTCGTCCACCGGCCCTGGTCGCCGGAGGGGCGCCGCTCACCACGGACCACGACGGCGGCCCTGCGGTCCGCGCTCCTGCGTGCCGGGCGGTTCAAGGGAGTGCGCACCGCCCGTGCCGCCCTCGAGCTGGTGCGGGTGGGCGCGGACTCCCCGCAGGAGACAGCCCTGCGACTGGCCCTGCTCCACGCCGGCCTGCCCGAGCCGGAGCTCCAGCTGGTGCTGCACCCGGGCCGGGCCCGGTCGCCGGACGCGGATCTGGGGTGGCGGCAGTGGCGCTTGCTGGTCCACTACGACGGCGGCCACCACCTCGACCCGGCGCAGCTCGCCGTGGACGCGTGGAGGGACGAGGGGTGGGCGCGCGCGGGCTGGACGCAGGTCTGGGCCACGGTGGACGACGCGCGGGACGACTTCCGGCGCGTCGTCGCCGAGGTGCAGGCGCACCGGGCCCGGCTCGGCGGGCGGATCTTCGCGTCGTGAACCGCCGTTTCCCAAACGAAAACGCTCCGGAGGCCGCCGTTTCCCGAACGAAAACGCCCCGTGGGGGTCAGGCGGCGTACTGGCCGCGCATCAGCACGGCGCCGCCGTCGACGCCCTTGGCGCCCTGCACGAAGTCCAGGCCTGCGGCCGCCGCGTCGTCGGTGAGGGCGCCGATGGTGCCCATCTCCCACGCGTCGATGCCGGCGTCCACGAGCACGGAGGTCGACTTCGCGGCCACCTCCGGGTCCACCACGGCCACCATGCCCACGCCGAGGTTGAGGGTGCGCTCGAGGTCGGACTGCGGGACGCGGCCGAGCTCGCCCACCAGACGGAACACGGGCGGCAGGGACCAGGTGTCGCGCTCGACGGTCGCCATGAGGCCCTGCGGGAGCACGCGCGCCAGGTTCGCGGCCAGGCCGCCGCCGGTCACGTGGCTGAACGCGCGCACCGGCAGGTCCGAGCCGCCGTCGTGGCCGTTGAGGCGCTGCACCAGGTCGAGGCAGGCGCGGGAGTAGATGCGGGTCGGCTCGAGCAGCTCCTCGCCGAGGGTGCGGCCGAGCTCGGTGACCTCGCGGTCGAGGGACCAGCCCGCGGTGTTCACCACGCGGCGCACGAGCGAGTAGCCGTTCGAGTGGATGCCGGAGGAGGCCATGCCGATCACGACGTCGCCGGACTGCACCCGCTCCGCGCCCAGGACCATGTCCGCCTCGACCACGCCGGTGGCCGCGCCCGCCACGTCGTACTCGTCCGCGGCCAGCAGGCCCGGGTGCTCGGCGGTCTCGCCGCCCACGAGCGCGGTGTCGGCCAGGCGGCAGCCCTCGGCCACGCCGCGCACGATGTCCGCGATGCGCTCGGGCACGACCCTGCCGCATGCGATGTAGTCGGTCATGAACAGGGGCTGGGCGCCGACCACCACGATGTCGTCCACGACCATGCCCACGAGGTCCTGGCCGATGGTGTCGTGCTTGTCCATCGCCTGCGCGATCGCCACCTTCGTGCCGACGCCGTCCGTGGACGTGGTCAGCAGCGGCTTGCGGTACTGCAGCAGCGCGGAGGCGTCCCACATGCCGGCGAAGCCGCCGATGCCGCCCATGACCTCGGGGGTGTGGGTGGCCTTCACGGCGTCCTTCATCAGCTCGACGGCGCGGTCGCCGGCCTCCACGTCGACGCCGGCCGAGGCGTAGGTGATCGGGGCGGCGGAGGAGGGGGTCTGGTTCGGGGTCACAGCGGGATCCTGTCCGTCTCGGTGAGCAGCTTCTCGTCGTCGGCGTCCGGGCCGGGCTCGCAGCCCGTGGCGGTCACGGTGGTGGTCTCGCCGTCCTCGTCCAGCATCACGGTGGACGCGGGCGACACGGCGACCGGCTCCAGCAGGCCCTTGCCGCGTTCGCCCTCGTCGGCCAGTGGGATCGGGTAGTCGCCGGTGAAGCAGGCGGTGCACAGGCGCTCGCGCGGCTGCCCGGTGGCCTCGATCATGCCCTCCTCGCTGATGTAGGCCAGCGAGTCGGCGCCGATGGACGCGGCGATCTGGTCCACCGCGGCGCCGTTGGCGATGAGTTCGGCGCGGGTGGCGAAGTCGATGCCGTAGAAGCAGGGCCACTTCACGGGAGGGGAGGAGATCTTCACGTGCACCTCGGCGGCGCCGGCCTCTCTGAGCATCCGCACGACGGCGCGCTGGGTGTTGCCGCGCACGATCGAGTCGTCCACCACCACGACGCGCTTGCCGGCCACCACGGTGGACTGGACGTTGAGCTTGAGGCGGATGCCGAGCTGGCGCAGCGTCTGGGACGGCTGGATGAAGGTGCGGCCCACGTAGGCGTTCTTCACGAAGCCCTGGCGGAACGGCAGGCCCGAGGCGTCCGCGTAGCCCACGGCGGCGGGCGTGCCGGACTCGGGCACGGGGATCACGACGTCGGCCTCGACCGGCTGCTCGAGCGCGAGGCGGCGGCCCATCTCCACGCGGGACTCGTACACGGAGCGCCCGGCGATCGTGGCGTCCGGCCGGGCGAGGTAGACGTACTCGAACACGCAGCCGGCCGGCTTCGACTCGGCGAAGCGGGTGGAGCGGATGCCCTCGTCGTCGATCGCGATCATCTCACCGGGCTCGACCTCCCGGATGAACGAGGCGCCGACGGTGGCAAGGGCCGACTGCTCGGAGGCCACCACCCAGCCGCGCTCGAGGCGGCCGAGCACGAGCGGGCGCACGCCCTGCGGGTCGCGGGCGGCGTAGAGGGTGCGCTCGTCCATGAACACGAAGCAGTAGGCGCCGCGGATCTTCGGCAGCAGCTCGAGGGCGGTCTCCTCGAGGCGGTGCCCGGGGGCGCCGTGCAACAGGGCCGTGACCAGGGCGGTGTCCGTGGTGTTGCCCTGCTTCATCTCACCGTGGGTGTGGCGGCCCTCCTCGGCGTGCACCATGCGCAGCAGCTCGGCGGAGTTCACGAGGTTGCCGTTGTGCGCCAGGGCGACCGTGCCGTCGTCGGCGGTGGCGCCCAGGGTGGGCTGGGCGTTGGCCCACTTGTTCACGCCGGTGGTGGAGTAGCGGCAGTGGCCGACGGCGATGTGGCCGCTCAGCGCGGTGAGCGTGGCCTCGTCGAACACCTGGGAGACCAGGCCGATGTCCTTGTAGACGGCGATGCGCCCGCCGTCCGAGACGGCGATGCCCGCGGACTCCTGGCCGCGGTGCTGGAGCGCGTAGAGGCCGTAATAGGCCAGCTTCGCGACCTCCTCGCCCGGCGCCCACACGCCGAACACGCCGCATTCGTCCTGCGGCCCCTGGTCCTGGGGGTCGAGGGCGGCGGTCAGGCGGCCGTCGCCTCGTCGGGTGCGCGGTGCGATCACTGCTCGGGGGTCCTTTCGGTGGGCGTGGTGCGGGCGGGCGGGGTGCCCGCGTCCACGCGGTCCAGGCGGACGTCCGCCATGGCCGGGTTGTCGGTGCGCTCGAGGACCACGGTGCGCGCGGTCGACCGGGAGCGGCGGTCCAGCAGCAGCCACACGACCAGTCCGAGCACGCCGGTGCCCAGCATGCTCAGCAGGGCCGCGAAGCCGAACGTCTCCGAGAAGGAGAGCGGGATGCCGGAGTACGGGTCCGCGGGCGGGGTGGGGGAGGCATGGACCGCGGTGGTGATCACGAGGGCGATCAGCAGGCCGAGCGCGAGCGCCACCGCAAGCACCGCGGTCAGCCGGGGGGCGCGACGGACGGTGTAGGCGCGCTGATCGGGGGTCGGCTCGGGGGCGGAGGTCATGCGCGCCAGTCTATCGAGTCGGCCGCTGGGGCCAGTCGCGCGTGCCCGCGGCGGGATCGGCACAGCGGCATACCGCGACGAAGAACGGTGCCGCCGTTCGAACGGTCGGTGCCGCCGAGAGGACTGCCGGACACCCCTCGCTCACGGCCGCACGAGCGGCAGGTGCGCGCCGAGGTCGGCCCGCACGCCCGAGGCGCGCACGCCCCCGGACGCCGTCGCATCCTCCCAGGTCGTCAGCCCCGTCGCCAGGGACAGCCATGTCACGGCGTCCATCTCCACGACGTTGGGCGGGGTGCCGCGTGTGTGCCGGGGCCCGGGGAGGCACTGGGCGACGCCGAAGGGCGGCACGCGCACCTCCACCGAGTTCCCGGGCACGCGGGTCGCGAGCTCCTCGAGCGCGAAGCGCACCGCCATGGCCCGCGTGGGGCGCGGCAGCGCGGCGGCCGCCGCGGGGTCCTCCGCGTGGGCGCGCGCCCACGACAGCAGCGCCGCATGACCCTCGACGACGGGCACCCGGCGGCGGGGCACGGAACCGGTGGTCACGCCCGCGCCTCGAAGGCCGGCAGGACGTCCCCCACGAGGTCCCGCACCGGCGCGGCCAGGCGGATCTCGCCGACCGGCTCCCCCCGACCGAGCACCGGGGGCACGACGGCGGCCAGCACGTCCGGCAGCGTCGCCCGGTCCACGTGGTCCGGGGCGAACCGGGCCAGCAGCGCGAGCGCGACCAGGTCGCCGGCCCGCGTGCCGCCGTCGAGCGCCTTGACGGCCACGGCCGTGCCGTCCGGCGCGGCCATGACGAGCACGCCGTCCGCGCCCGCCTTGGCGAGCAGGCCGAGCTCGCGCATCACCACGGTGTTGGAGCTCGTCTCCCCGTGGACGGCCCACGGGTGCTCGAGCATCGCCGTGGCGACGGCGGCCGCGTGCGGGTCCGCGTCGGCGCGGCCGGGCGCCGCGGCGACCCGCCCGATGCCGCGGGCCAGGCCCGCCAGCGAGACGACGGCGGCGGGGGCGCCGCAGCCGTCCACACCGGTGTGGGCCACCGGCTCGCCGCAGTACTCGGCGATCACCGCGTCCACCTCGCGCTGCAGCGGGTGCGCCGGGTCGAGGTACGTGGCGACGTCGTGCCCGGACGCCGCGCACGCCGCGAGGAAGCCGGCGTGCTTGCCGGAGCAGTTGAAGGCCAGCGGGGTGGCGGCGGCCTCGCCGTCGCGGCGGACCTGGGCGACCACCTCGGAGGTGTCCGCGGGCCAGGCCGGCGGGCACCGCAGGGCGGACGCGTCGAGGCCGGCGTCCGCGAGCATGCGCTCGGCCAGCGCCTGGTGCCGGAGCGTGCCCCGGTGCGAGCCGCACGCGATGGACAGGGCCTCACCCTCCAGCGCCGCCCCGTGGCGCAGCGACGCGACGGCCTGGAACGGCTTCAGCGTGGAGCGCGGGTAGATCAGCGCGTCCGCGGGGCCGAGCCCGGCCAGCACCCGCCCGTCGGGGCCGGTCACGACGGCGGCGCCCGCCGTCCGGGACTCGACGAAGCCGTTGCGGACGGTCTCCACGAGCTCGACGGCGTCGGACAGGGCGAAGGTCTCACCCGCGGGGGCGACGGTGGCGTGGGTCATGCCGTCCAGGGTAGCGAGGACCCCGGACGCGCCGGGCGTCCGGGGCCGGCGCGGTCTTGTCATCGGGGGTCGCGGGGGCTGGTCGCGTGGAGGGTGAGAGGAGGCGACGGTAGCCTCGCCCTATGGCTCTCACCCCTCCCGGCGTCGTGTTCGAGTCGCGCACCATCACACAGATTTCGGGCGCATTCACGATCCCGGCCTATCAGCGCGGCTACCGGTGGACGGAGGTCGAAGTGAACCAACTCCTGTTCGACGTCAGCGGTTTCGACGGGCCGGCCTACTACCTCCAGCCCATCGTCGTCCGACGGAGTGAGGACGATCGTTTCGAGGTCGTCGACGGTCAGCAACGGCTGACGACGCTCTTCCTTCTGCTGCAGCACATCGCCCGGAAGTTCCTCCCCGCGGCGGACGACGTGCCCTACACCCTCTCCTATGAGACACGTCCCGGGAGCGCAGAGTTCCTTCGGGACCCTGCGCTGACAGAGGCAGGCCGGAACATCGACTTCTTCCACATGGCTCGGGCCGAGCAGGCGATCAGGAAATGGTTCGAGAACCGGCCGAACCCGTTGCTCAGCGCCATCGACGTCTATCAGCGTCTGGGCGAGCGGGTGAAGGTGATCTGGTACGAGATCCCCCCAGAAGAGGACGCCCTGGAGCTCTTCCGTCGACTCAACATGGGTCGGATACCGCTGACCAGTGCGGAGCTCGTGAAGGCGGCGGTCCTGACCGGGCTCCGGGGAATGGACGAGACGACGGCGTCTTCCCCAGCCGGCGGTCGGGCGGCGGTGGCGGCTCGACAGTGGGACGCGATCGAAGTTGATCTCCGGGACCCAGCGCGCTGGGCCTTCGTGAGCGGTGGGCGTCCGACCCAGGCGGCGCACCTCGAATTGCTGCTGGACGCAATGGCAGTCATGGACAGTGCCGTGACCGACGATGCGGACCCGGTGACCGCCCGGTTCACGACGTTCGAGCGATTGCGGCACCGCATCGCGGCGACACCTGACGGATTCTGGGATGAGGTCCTGGATCTTCACAGTCGAGTTGTCGACTGGTTCGAGGACCGCGACTTCTACCACCAGATCGGGTTCCTGACGACGACGGGAACCTCCCTCGCCGAGCTGGTCGCGACCATGGCGGGACGCCCTCGATCTGAGGTGCGACGCCTCGTCGAGGCGATGATCAGGCAACGCATCGGTGTGACGACGGACGGGCTGGCGGATCTCAAATACGGCGGTAGGGGCACCTCGGTGGAGCGGGTGCTGTTGCTCTTCAACATCGAGACCGTGCGGCGTGCGGCGGACGAGACGGCGCGTTACCCGTTCGCCGCCCATGCCAGGACGGCCTGGTCGGTGGAGCACATCGACGCGCAGAACGCCGAGGGGCTGGTCCGACAGGAACAGTGGCGCCAATGGCTTCTCGAGCACGCCGATGAAGTCGCGCGTCGTCGAGACGAGTTGGGCCACGCGGCCGCCGCCAGGCTGGTGGAAGACATCGGTGTCGCTCTGGACAGCGCGGAACTCCGCAGACGCGAGTTCGAACAGCTGGAGGACCGAGTGGTGGAGCTCTTGGGCGCGACCGACGTCCACACGCTCGAGAACCTCGCACTGCTCAGCCAGTCCGCGAACAGCGCCTTGAGCAATGCGCTCTTCGGCGTCAAGCGCCATCGCCTGCTCACCCTCGAGCGGGAAGGCGCGTTCATCCCGCCCGCGACTCGGAACGTCTTCCTGAAGGCGTACAGCTCTGACGCGAGGCCCCACCTGTGGGGTCCGAACGACCGCCAAGAGTACCTCGCGACCATCCGGACCACGTTGCGCCCGTATCTCGCGGAGGAGGCCTCATGACCCATCCCGCCACCGCGCCCCTGAGCTACCTGGCCCTCTTCGACGCTGTCACCGATGGGGGTGCCGGCCTCCGGGCCGTCGTCATCCCTCAGATCCAGCGCGACTACGCGCAGGGGCGGCGGGACCCCGTGGCGACACGGATCCGTCAGGACTTCCTCGATTCGGTCTGTGGTGCAGCGACCGGTCTGACGGGCCCCGTCTCGCTGGATTTCGTCTACGGCTCGGTCCGTGACGGCGTCCTGTCCCCTCTTGACGGTCAACAACGGCTGACGGCCCTGTTCCTCCTGCACTGGGTGGCGGCCGTCCGCGCCGGCGAATTGACACAGGAGTCTGCGTGGGCGGACTTCGGCTATGACACCCGCGACTCGGCTCGCATGTTCACTCATCGAATCGCCCGGCACGGAGCCGACCTCGAATGGGGAGGGGGCCCGGGACTTCGACAGTGGATCGAGGACCAGCCCTGGCATCTCCATGCCTGGCGTCACGACGCCACCGTCCAGTCGATGCTCGTGGTCCTCGAGGAGATCGAGGCCCGGCTGCTGGGGCTGCCTGCCGCGGACGTCTGGCGACGCCTGGCACGGCGGGACTCTCCCGCTGTCTCGTTCCGGCTCCTCCAGATCGGGAGAGAAGGGGACGCGGGCCATGAACTCGGCGATCTGCAGGGCGACGAGTTGTACATCAAGATGAACTCACGGGGGAAGCCGCTCACGGAGTTCGAGAACGTCAAGGCCGTCCTTCAACGAATGCTCGAGCCGTCCGGTCGGGCCGGGGAGTTCGCCGACAAGTCCGATGGGGCCTGGAGCGACCTCCTGTGGGTCTACCGGGGCGACGACGAGCTGATCGACGACGAGTTCGTCCGGCTCCTCGAGTTCGTCCATGACATCTGCCGTTGGCGCGATGCCGTGAGCGGCTACCCGACGGGCCGCGAGACCGCCGCCGTCGGCACACGGCTGGACGACCGCCTGCGTCAGGTCCTGGTCGACAGTCCTGATGCGGAACGGCACCGTGAGTACCTCTTCCACCTCTTCGACACCTGGTCGGATGAGGACCCCGGTTCCTTCTTCAGGCGGATGTTCACGACATCGGACGACGTCGACGACCGCGTCAGACTCTTCGTGACAGACGGCGACGAGGACCTCTTCCACACGGTCTGTCGCCGCTATCGAAGCTGGGAGACCCGAGCCCGAGGTGATCGGGCGGTGTCCATCGCGGACACGCTCATGCTCCACGCAGTCCTCGTACACCGGGGGGAGAAGACCGGGTCATTCCCGGACCGCATACGAGTCCTACGGAACCTGCTGGGCCAGCGAGAGAACCGTGCCGAGGAGTTCCCTCAGCTCCTCCGAGAGGTGGAGGAGTTCGTCCGCTCCGGCGACCTGTCCGAAGCCACGATGCTCGGATGGGATGCGGACCGGCAGGACGAGCTGGCGAAACGGCGTCTGCTCAGGGAGTGCCCTCACATCGAGCCGACCGTGGTGCGGCTTGAGAACCATCCGCTCCTCCGTGGCTCACTTACGGCGTTCGACCTGGACCCGAGCACCCTTCCGCGGCGTGCCGAGGCGTTCATTCGATGCTTCGATCCCGATGCCGTCGAAGAATTCCACGGTGCTCTCTTGGCCGTCGGCTTCGAGACGATGGACCTGTGGCGCCGCGGATCACGCCGTCGAGGCGGGACCTCCGCTCAGGGGCGGGCCGCAGTGTGGCGCGAACTGTTCCAATATGCATCGCGGGACGACACTGCGAACCTGCGTGAGGCCATGGGGGAGGTCCTCGACGAGATCGACGCGGCCAACGGCGACGATATCGGGAAGAGACTCATGTCCGTTGCCGAGGCGAGGTGGGAGCGGGCTGTGGCCGACGGCCGACTGCGACTCCATGACTATCTGGCGCGCTATCCCGCGATGCGAAGGGGCGAGTCCGGCCTGTTCGAGCTCGAGGACGGCAGCGAGTATCAGGTCTGCGCCCTGAGGCGTACTCAGCTCAACAGCAACTATCGCGACGCATACCTCAGCGCTGCGCTGGCCTCGGTCCCGGACTGGCCCTTCCCGGAGGGTGAACCGTGGTTCACAGGCTATGCGTCGGGCCCCAGGTGGCTGGAGGTTCCCGGAGCCGGCCGAATCCGGGTCCGGGACGCGGGGCTCCAGATTGATTTGGACGAGCCGTCCCGGCTCAGGCCGGAGTCCGTCGTCCAGCTCCAGCGGCCGCTCACCAGACGAGGGGAGAACCCCGCCCCGGACGAGGGAGCCCTGGGTGTCCCTGTGCCCTTCCAGGTCCTGCCAGGAGGTCGAGTCGTGGACTCGGTGGACCGCGTCGCCCTCATCGTCGACGTGATCTCCCGCCTCTCGGCCATGGGCGGTGACTGACAGGATTCTCCTTCACCGGCTCACTCCGCGGAGAGCCGCCCGTCCACCATGGTCAGGGTGCGGTCCGTGGCGGAGAGGAACTCGTGGTTGTGCGTGACCATGAGCGTCGCCACCTGCTCCTCGCGGGTCAGCGTGCCCAGCAGGTCTACGACGGCGGCCGAGCGCTCACGGTCCAGCGCGGAGGTGGGCTCGTCCACGAGCAGCAGCGTCGGGGAGACCATGAGCGCGCGCACGATGTTCACGCGCTGCCGCTGGCCGCCCGAGAGCTGGTGCGGGCGCTTGCCGGCCTGGTCGGCCAGATCCACACGCTCGAGCAGCTCCAGGGCCCGGGCCTTGGCGGCCCTGCGGTCGGCGCGGGTGGCGTCGCGGTCCAGGTGCACGGTCAGCTCGAGCTGCTCGGCCGCGGTGAGGGACGGGATGAGGTTCGGCTGCTGGAAGATCATGCCGATCTCCTGGCCGCGCAGCGCGGTGCGCTCCTTCCGGGACAGCCCGGCCATCTCGCGACCGGCCACGGACACGCTGCCGGAGGTGGGCGTCACGAGGCCCGCGGCCACCGCCAGCAGGGAGGACTTGCCCGAGCCGGACGGGCCGACCATCGCGGTGAAGGTGCCGGGGAGCAGGTCCAGGCTCACCTCGTCCAGGGCGCGCAGAACGCCGCGCTCGCCGTCCGGGTACTCCAGCACGAGGTCGCGCACGGACAGCGCGGGGGTGGCGTCGGACGCGGCGACAGGGCGCTCGCCGGCGACGCGGTGGGCGGCCGCGGCGGCCGGGGTGCGGAGGGCGTCGAGGTCGGCCTGCGGGGCGGTGAGGGTGGTCATGGGGAGGTCCTTTCTCCAAGCGGGGGCGAGGCGGAGCCGAGGGGGACGACGGCGCCGGGCGGCGCCGTCGTCGGGGCGGTCAGTTGCCGCCGAGGGCGACCAGCGGGTCGATCCGGGTGACGCGGTAGACCGCCACGACGGCGGCGAGCATGCCGAGCACGAGGACCCCGGCGGCGGGCACCGCGGTGGTGGCCCACGAGAGCTCGAACGGGACGGCCCGCCCCGCGAACGCGCCGATCACGGTGGCCAGCCCGGTGCCCACGGCCACGCCGCCGACGAGCACGAACGCGGCCTGCGCGAGCGAGTCCTTCAGCACCCAGCCGTTCGAGCCGCCGAGGGCCTTGAGCACCGCGATGTCGCGGGTGCGCTGCACCGTCCAGATGGACAGGAACGCGATCACCACGAGCGCCGAGATGCCGTACAGGAAGCCCTGCATGGTCATCAGGGAGCCGTTCTCGGACCGGTAGCTGGGCAGGGCGGCGTAGGAGCCCTTCACGGTCTCGGCGACGGTGCCCGCGGCGTGGTCGCCGGCGGCGGCCACGGCATCGAGATCGGCGTCGGCGGCGAAGCGCACCAGGCCGGCGGTGCCGAGCACCGCGTCGTCGGCGGTGTGCGAGATGGCGTTCCAGTCCTCGAGCGCCAGCCACGTCACGGGGGAGTGGGAGTAGTACTCGGTCGGCACGACGTCGGCCACGGTGTAGACGGAGCCGGAGACCGCGACGGCGTCACCCGTTTGGGCGTGGAGGGAGTCGGCCACGTCCTGGCTGAGCACGATCTGCCCGGGCTCGACGCCGGCCGGCGCGTCGGAGCCGCCCGGGGTGAGACCGATGAACGCGGTGGTGGCCACGCCGGTGGTGGGCTCGCCGGACACGTCCGCGCGACCCTGCGGGTCTGTGTCCACGGGGTGCTCGAGGCCGATGGCCCGACCCTGGCTCACGCCGAGCGGCTCGACGGAGGCCACGCCGTCCGTGGCCGCCCACGCGTCGCGCTGGGCCACGGTGAACTCGGACTGGGTGAACGACGCGGTGGGCTCCTGGTCCGCCGCGCCGCCGAAGGCCAGACGCTGCACGCCCTGCTCGCCGAGGCGGTCGATCGCGGCGGTGTTCTGCCCGCCCAGGCCGGCCGTGAGGCCGGAGAGCATGACGAGCAGCAGGCTGATGAGGGCCACCACGGAGCCCATGAGGGCGAACCGTCCGGTGGCGAAGCGGAGGTCGCGGAGTGCGAGGAACACGGGGCGCGTCCTTTCCTGACGAGGTCTGTCCTGAGGTTGCCTCCACGGTCTCGCGCGGGGAGGGGTCGCCACATCGCCCACGGCGGTTGGACTCGGTCAACCGAATGGGTGATCCCGGCGGCGCGGCCCCGGGGCATCGGGCCGTTGTCGCGTCCGGGGCGCGCCCTAGGGTGGAGCCATGTCCGTCGCACCCCGCGCCGCCGTGCCCCCCGCGCCCACCGAGACCGGCACCACCGCCGTGCTCGCCGGCCTGCGCGTGGCCCTGCACGTCACGTTCGCCGCGCTGCTCACCGTGGGGCTGGCGCGCGCGCTCGCGGACCGGTCCCCGGAGGCGTCCGGTCCGTTCCCGGCCACCACCCTGGTGCTGCTGACCGCCGCGCTGGCGGGCGTCTACCTGGCCGGGACCGTGCTGGAGCGGCGCCGGTGGGCCCGGGGCGACGACGTCGGCCGCGGTCCGGCGGTCGCCTGGCTGGCCCTGGTGCTGCTGCTGTGGGGCCTGCTCGTGGCCCACCACGGCGACTTCGCGTGGGTCGCCTTCCCCCTCTTCTTCGTCGTCCTGCACGTGGTCGACCGGGTGACCCGGCAGGCGTGGGTGCGCCACGTGGTCGGGCCCGCCCTGGTGGTGGCGATGGCCGCCGTCGTGGTGGCCGGGATGGCGGCGGGCGCCGGCGGCGTGCGGGTGCCGGCCGTGATCGGCCCGCTGGTGGGCGCCGCCGTGGCCGTCGTGCTCTCCGGGGCGTACCGCGCCCTGCACGCCGAGTCCGAGCGCCAGCGTGCCGTGGCCGAGCAGCTGCGCGCCGCGCAGGCCGAGCTCGCGCGCACCGAGCACCGGGCGGGGGTGAGCGCCGAGCGGGAGCGGCTCGCCCGCGAGATCCACGACACCCTCACCCAGGGGCTGGCCTCGATCGTGCTGGTCTCACGCGCGGCCCAGGACGCGCTCGACGCCGCCGACCCCGCCCTGGCCCGGCAGCGCATGGAGACCGTGCGCGCCACGGCCGCCGAGAATCTCGCCGAGTCCCGCCGCTTCGTCCGCGACCTGCGCGGCACCGGGGCCCCGTCCCTCGTCGAGGCGCTCGAGCGCGCGGTCGCCGGGTTCGCCGACCGGCAGGCCGCCGCGGGGACGCCCGTGGCCGCGGACGTCGAGGTCGTGGGCGAGCCGGTCGCGGTCGCCGAGGCCGTGGAGACCGCCGTGCTGCGAGCCGTGCAGGCCTCCCTGGCGAACGTCGGCGCCCACGCGGGCGCCCATCGCGCCCGCGTCACGCTGGGCTACCTCGGCGACGAGCTGACGGTGGACGTGGCCGACGACGGCGCGGGGTTCGACCCGGCCGTCGTCGCGGCCCGCACCCGGGCCGGAGCCTCCGGCGCCGACCCGGGGGCGGGGACCGGCGTGGGACTGGCGAGCGTGCGCGAGCGTCTCGCTGCGGTGGGCGGCGAGGCCACCGTCGAGTCGGCCCCCGGCGAGGGCACCGTGGTGGCGCTGCGGGTGCCGCTGGCCGCCGCCGGGGCCGGCCGGAGCGCTGATCCCGAGCAGACCGAGAGCGAGGAGACCGCATGAGCGTGCGCGTGATGCTGGTGGACGACCACCCCGTGGTGCGGGCGGGGGTGCGGGCCGTCGTCGAGGCACACCCGGACCTGAGCGTGGTGGCCGAGGCCGCCGACGGGGCGGAGGCGATCGGCGTCCTGGAGGCGGGCGAGCCCGCGGTGGACGTCGTGCTGATGGACCTGCAGATGGGTGCGGGCATGGACGGCGTGACCGCCACCCGCGCGGTGCGGGAGCGGTGGCCGGGGGTGCAGGTGCTGATCCTGACGACCTTCGACACCGAGGCGGACATCCTGGCGGCCGTGAACGCGGGCGCCGCCGGCTACCTGCTCAAGGACGCCCCGAGCGAGGAGATCGCCTCGGCGGTGCGGCAGGCGGCGGCGGGACGCAAGGCGCTGGCCCCGCAGGTCGCGGCCACGCTGATGGGGCGCATGTCCGGCGGCTCCGAGGTGCTGTCCGAGCGGGAGATCCAGCTGCTCGAGCTGATCGCGCGGGGCGCCACGAACAAGGTGGCCGCGAAGGAGCTGTTCATCTCCGAGGCCACCGTGAAGACGCACCTGGTGCACATCTTCCAGAAGCTCGGCGTGGACAACCGCACCCGCGCCGTCGACGAGGCCCGGCGACGGCGCATCATCCGCTGACGGACAGGCCGGGGCGGCCGACCCTGGAGGGCCCAGCCCCGCTCAGCGGCGCCGCACGTACCGGGTGATCACCGCCGCGGCGACGGCCGCCAGCGCCAGCACGCCGAGCGCGGCGGGCAGGCTGAGGTCGCCGCGCTCGACGCCGAGCCCCCGCAGCGTCCAGAAGACGATCAGGGCGCACGTGAACATCACGCCGACGAACGTCCAGGCCGTGCGCAGCCCGGGTCCCAGCCCCGCACCGGGCCGGTGGCGTGGGTCACGGGGGTCACCGTCGTCGCCGGGCTGACCGTGGTGGAGGGGAGGCATCGTCATGCGCTCCACCGTAGGGGCCACGGGCCAGGCCGGGCCAGGGCCACCGCGTAGGCTTGAGGCTCGTGAAGACCCTTGTGCTCGGCAACGGCGGCCGCGAACACGCGCTGCTCACCGCCCTCTCCCGTGATCCGCAGGTCAGCGCCCTCCACGCGGCGCCCGGCAACGCCGGCATGGCCGACCTGGCCACCCTCCACGCCGTCGAGGCCACCGACCCGGCCGCCGTCGTGGAGCTCGCGCGCGAGCTGGCGGCGGACCTCGTCGTCGTCGGTCCCGAGGCCCCGCTGGCCGCCGGCGTCTCCGACGCCCTGCGCGAGGCCGGGTTCGCCGTGTTCGGCCCCTCGCAGGCCGCCACGCAGCTCGAGGCGTCCAAGGCCTTCGCCAAGGAGGTCATGGCCGCCGCGGGCGTGCCCACCGCCGGCTCCCGCGTGTGCACCACCGCCGCGGAGGCCGCCGCCGCCCTCGACGAGTTCGGCGCCCCGCACGTCGTCAAGGACGACGGTCTGGCCGCGGGCAAGGGCGTCGTGGTCACCTCCGACCGCGCCGAGGCCCTCGCCCACGCCGAGGCCTGCTTCGCCGCCGGCGGCACCGTGGTGATCGAGGACTTCCTGGACGGCCCCGAGGTCTCCCTCTTCGTGATCTGCGACGGCGAGGCCGCCGTCGCCCTCACCCCCGCCCAGGACTTCAAGCGCATCCACGACGGCGACGCCGGCCCCAACACCGGCGGCATGGGCGCGTACACGCCGCTGCCGTGGCTGCCCGAGGGCTTCACGGACGAGGTCATGGACCGCGTGGCCCGCCCCGTGCTCGCCGAGATGGCCCGCCGCGGCACCCCGTTCACGGGCGTGCTGTTCTGCGGCCTGGCCGTGACCGCCGAGGGCGTGGAGGTCATCGAGTTCAACGTGCGCTTCGGCGACCCCGAGACCCAGGCCGTGCTCGCCCGCCTCGAGACGCCCCTGGGCGGGCTGCTCGCCGACGCCGCGGCCGGCCGGCTCGGCGCGGACCGTCGACTCGAGTGGAGCGACGACGTCGCCGTGGACGTGGTCATGGCCTCGGCCGGCTACCCGGCCTCCTCCTCGAAGGGCGACGTGATCACCGGGCTGGCCGACGCGGCCGGCCTCGAGGGCGTGCACGTGATCCACGCGGGCACCGCGGTGTCCGGTGAGGACGTGGTGACGGCGGGCGGCCGGGTGCTGGCCGTCGTCGGGCGCGGGGCGGACCTGGCCCAAGCGCGCGAGCGCGCCTACGCGGGCGTCGAGCGCATCCGGTTCGACGGCGCCCAGTGGCGCACGGACATCGGACTCAAGGCCGAGCGCGGCGAGATCACCGTGCCCGGGACGGAGGGAGCGAAGTGAGCGGGGAGCGCGTGGGGTTCACGGGGGCCGAGGCCCTCGAGCTGCCGGGCTGGCGGCACGTCTACTCGGGCAAGGTGCGGGACCTGTACGAGCCCGCCGACGCCGAGCCGGGACGGTCCGCGACGCTGCTCGTGGTGGCCTCTGACCGGATCAGCGCCTACGACCACGTGCTGGAGCCGCCGATCCCGGACAAGGGCGCCATCCTCACCCGGCTGACCCTGTGGTGGTTCGAGAAGCTGGCCGAGGGCTACAACGGGGCCCACGCCGAGCCGGTCGAGCACCACGTGGTGAGCACGGACGTGCCCGCAGCCGTGGCCGGGCGGGCGATGATCGTCAAGCGCCTGGACATGTTCCCCGTGGAGTGCATCGCCCGCGGCTACCTGACCGGCTCCGGCCTGGCCGAGTACCGCGCGTCGGGCACGGTGGCCGGCCTGCCGCTGCCCGCCGGGCTCGTGGACGGCTCGCGGCTCGACCCGCCGATCTTCACGCCGTCCGCGAAGGCCGAGGTCGGCGAGCACGACGAGAACATCACGTTCGAGCAGATGGTCGAGCGCGTGGGCACCGAGGCCGCCGAGCGCCTGCGGTTCCTCACCCTGGACCTGTACGCCCGCGCCGAGGCGATCGCCCGCGAGGCCGGCATCATCCTGGCGGACACGAAGGTCGAGTTCGGCGTGGACCCCGCCACCGGCCAGGTGGTGCTGGGCGACGAGGTCCTCACCCCGGACTCCTCCCGGTTCTGGGACGCCGAGGACTACGAGCCCGGCCGCACCCAGGCGAGCTTCGACAAGCAGTTCGTCCGCGACTGGCTCACGGGCCCCGACTCCGGCTGGGACAAGACCAGCGGGGAGGCCCCGCCGGCGCTGCCCGCCGACGTCGTGGCCAGGACCCGCGACCGCTACGTGGAGGCGTACGAGCGCCTGACGGGTCGCCCCTTCGACGCCTGACCCGTGCTTTCGAACGTGGGATAGGCCCTATCTCACGTTCGAAAGTCCCCATTCGCCCGATTTCACGTTCGAAAGTCCGGGGTGGGGTGGGGCGGGGCGGGTCCTGCACAGGGGCCCGGCCCCGCACAGGAGGGGGCCGGACGCCCGCCCACGACGACGGCGCCCGCATCCTGGCCGCATGCCCCGCCGCCCCGCACCCCTTCCGCCGGCCCTCGCCGGCCGCGTCTTCACCCGGCGCGAAGCCCTGGACCGCCTCTCCTCCGACCGGCTGCGCAGCCTCGACCTGCGCCAGGTCACCCACGGGGCACACCGCGCGGTTGTCGACGTGCCGGGGTCGTGGGACGCGCTCGGATACCCCCGCCCCGTGGCGGCCCTGCCGCCGGAGGAGGCCGCCGTCGTGGTGGCTCTGACCCGTGGGGTCACCTCGCATCTGACGGCGGCGCGGCTGCACGGGCTCGTCCTGCCGTGGTGGGTCGAGGAGGACATGCGGGTGCACGTGAGCCCGGCCGCACCGCACGGGTCGGACAGGGCGCGCGGGCGTCGCCTGCCACGGACGCACGGTGCCGGCCGAGGACCGCGTGGAGGTGCACGGGGTCCCGGTCACCTCGCTCGAGCGGACGTGGGTGGACCTCTGCTCCCTGCTGCGGCCGGATCAGGTGGCGGACGCCGTCGTCGCGGGGGACGCGCTGGTGAACCGTCCGTGGGCCGACGGGACCCGACTCCCGCCGCGCACGACGGCGTCGCGGCTCTCCGCGGCGCTGGAGCGGGCGGGCCGGTTCAAGGGCGTGCGGGTGGCCCGGGCTGCGCTGGCGCTGATCCGGGTGGGGGCGGACTCGCCTCCGGAGACGCGGCTGCGGCTGGCGCTCCTCGACGCCGGGCTCCCCGAGCCGCGCCTCCAGGCGCAGCTGGTCTCACCGGCAGGGGAGCGGACCGACGCGGACATGGTGGTCGAACGGTCCCGCGTGGCCCTCCACTACGACGGCGGCCACCACCGCACGCCGGAGCAGCAGCGACGCGACGCACGGCGGGACCGTCTCTGGCAGGAGGCCGGCCACCTGTCCATCACGGTGATGGGCGCCGACCTGGCCGAGGACTTCCGAACCGTGGTGGCCGCCGTCGTCCGCCACGACCGGGCCGTGCGGGCGGCCTCCACCTCCGGCCCCGCCCCGCAGAACTTTCGAACGTGAAATCGGGCGAATGGGCACTTTCGAACGTGGGATAGGCCCTCTCTTACGTTCGAAAGTGCCCGGGCCGGGGCCCATCAGGCGAGCGAGTCCTCCCAGGACCGGTGCAGCGCCGCGAACCGGCCGTCGGCCGCCACGAGCTCGGCGGGGCTGCCGTCCTCGACGATCCGGCCGTCGTGCATCACGAGCACCCGGTCGGCGGTCTCGACGGTGCTGAGCCGGTGGGCGATGATCAGCGCCGTCCGGTTTCCCAGCAGCCGCTCCAGCCCGGCCTGCACGAGCCGCTCGCTCGGTAGGTCCAGCGACGACGTCGCCTCGTCCAGGATCAGCACGGCGGGGTCCGCGAGGAACGCCCGCGCGAACGACACGAGCTGCCGCTGTCCCGCGCTCAGCCGCCCGCCGCGCTTGGCGACGTCGGTCGCGTAGCCCTCGGGCAGCCCCAGGATGAAGTCGTGCGCCCCCACCGCCCGGGCGGCCGCCTGGATCTCGGCCTCGGTGGCGTCGGGCCGGCCGAGGGCGATGTTCTCCGCGATCGACCCGGAGAACAGGAACGCCTCCTGGGTCACCATCACCACGTTGCGCCGCAGATCCGCCTGGCTGAGCTCGCGCAGCTCCACCCCGTCCAGCGTCAGCGAGCCGGCAGAGGCGTCGTAGAACCGGGCGATGAGCTTGGCCAGCGTCGACTTGCCCGCACCCGTCTGGCCCACCACGGCCACGGTCTGCCCGGCCGGGATCACGAGGTCGAACTCCGGCAGCACCACCCGGTCCGGCCCGTAGCTGAACACCGCGTCCCGGAACTCCACCCGCCCGGACGCCACGCCCGTCCCCGGTGCGTCGGCCCCGGGCAGCGGCGTTGGCTCGGCGGCCTCCACCACGGTGGGCTCCTCCTCGAGCAGGCCGGAGACCTTCTCGAGCGCCGCCGTCGCGGACTGCAGCGACGAGTAGAACATCGCCACCATCTCCATGGGCTGGAACACGCGCCGCCCGGCCAGCAGGAGCGCCACGAGCACCCCCACCTCGAGGTCGCCGTCGAGCACGCGCAGGCCCCCGGTCACGAGCAGCGCCGCCACCGTCAGGTTGCCCGTCGCCACGAGCACCGGCTGCAGGATGCCGAACAGGTTGAGCGTGGCCACCATGTCGTCCCGGTAGGCCGTGGCCAAGTCGCGGTACCGCGCGTCGTTGTCCCGTTCCCGCCGGAAGGCCTGGACCGCGCGGATGCCGGTCATGGTCTCCACGAAGTGCACGATCGACCGCGCCGAGGACACCCGCGACCGCCGGTACGCCTCCTCGGACCGCACCTGGTACCAGCGCGTCACGATCGCCACCGGCACGGCCGCACCCAGCAGCACGAGGAACGACGGCGGGTCCAGCAGCAGGATGGACGCCGCGGTGAACGACATGAACATCAGCCCGGACACGAGCGAGGACACGCCCTGGTCCAGCAGCTCCCGCAGCGCCTCCAGGTCCGAGGTCTGCCGCGAGATCACCCGCCCGGACGTGTACCGCTCGTGGAAGCCGAGGCTCAGCCGCTGCGTGTGCCGGAACACGCGCAGCCGCAGGCTCAGCAGCATGGCCTGGCTCGCCCTCGCGGTGAGCCACGTGTACGCCCCCAGGAGGCCGCCGGAGACGAGGGCCGCCGCCACGTACGCCCCGCCCACGGGGACGAGGATGGGCCAGACGGACTCGCCGGCCCGCACGGCCTCGACGACGCGCGGCAGCTCCGCGTCGATCGCCCAGGCGATGATCAGCGGCCCGGCCGCCCGCGCCGCGTTGGACACGAGCACGAAGACCGCGGTGAGCAGCAGCGTCCCCCGGACCGGCCGCGCGAGCTCGCCGAGCAGCCGGAAGGACCGGCGCCGGATGTGGCGGCGCTCCGCGCGGGTGTAGTCGAGGTCCTCTTCGTCCCCCACGCCGCGCACGCGGCTCACGTCGGCGGCGCTCATGCCTGCTCCTCCGGTCGGCTCGAGATGATGTGCCGGTACACGGCGCTGCGGGCCAGCAGTTCGGGGTGCGTCCCCACGTCCTCGATCCGCCCGTCCGCCAGCACCGCGACCCGGTCCGCCAGGGCCACGGTGGAGGGACGATGCGCCACGATCAGGGTGGTCGTCCCGTCGAGGACCTCGCGCAGGCGCGCGGTCACGGCCTCCTCGGTGCGCACGTCGAGGGCGGAGAGGGGGTCGTCCAGCACGAGCACGTCCGGGCGCGCCGCGATCGCGCGGGCGAGGGCGATCCGCTGGCGCTGTCCGCCGGAGAGGCTGAGGCCCTCCTCGCCGATCTCGGTCTCGACGCCGTCCGCCAGTTCCGCCACGAAGCCCGCCTGCGCGGTCTCGAGCGCGAGGTCGAGCAGGGCGTCCGCCGCGGGGGAGTGGAGGCCGTCCGCGAGCACGTCCGCCGGGGCGCCGAGCAGCACGTTCTGCCGGATGGTCGCGGAGAACAGCGTGGCGTCCTCGAACGCCACGGACACCCGCCGGCGCAGCTCCTCGAGCGGCATCCGGCGCACGTCCACCCCGTCCACGCAGACGGAGCCCGCCGTGACGTCGAGCAGCCGGGGGACCAGCTGCAGCAGCGTCGACTTGCCGGCGCCGGTCGCGCCGACCAGGGCCATCGTCTCGCCGGGCACCAGCTCGAGGTCGACGCCGTCGAGCAGGTCGCGCTCCCCGCGCCCCGGGTCCGCGTCCGGCCAGCGGAAGCGCACCCCGCGGAACGCGAGCGCGCCGGTGGCCGGGGGCACGACGGCGGCCTCCCCGGTGGGCGAGGCGATGTCCACGGGCGTGGCGAGGACGTCCACGTGGCGGTCGATCGCCGTGCGGGCCGAGAGGGTCATGCCCATCAGCTGGCCCACCGACTCGACCGGCCCGGCCAGCACGGCCGCGGTGGCGAAGTAGGCGGCGAGCGCGCCCACCGTCAGCTCCCCGGTCGCCACAAGCCACAGGCCCAGGGCGAGGCCCAGGCCCAGCACCGTCTCCGGCAGGGCCACGATGAGCGCGATGAACCGAGCCAGCACGGACGCCTTGTGCACCTCGGTGCCCTGCAGCGTGCGGGCGCGCCCGCGGAAGCCGTCGAGGGCGTGCGCGCCGCGGCCGAACGCCTTGAGGACGCGGATGCCGTGCACCGACTCCTCGACGGACGTGGCGAGGTCCCCGGCCTGGTCCTGGGAGAGCCGGGACGCGGCGCGGAAGTCGTTGCGGAACCCGAACGACGCCCACATGATCGGCACGGCCGCGGCGAGGTAGAGCAGGGCCAGCTGCCAGGACAGCAGGAACAGCAGGACGAGGCCGACGGTGATGGTCACCACGTCCACCACGAGCATGACTGAGCCGAATGCGATCCACCGCCGCAGCAGCGAGAGGTCGCCCTGGGCCCGGGAGAGCAGCTGCCCCGAGGGCCATGCGTCGTGGAACGCCACCGGCAGGCGCTGGAGCCGTTCGAACAGGGCGATGCGCGCCCGGTTCTCCACCCCGGCGGCCGGCGGGAGGATGAAGTACCGGCGCAGGCCGATGAACGCGGCCTCGGCGAGGCCGAGCACGGTGAGCAGGCCGGCGGCCCGCCACACGTCCGCGCGGGAGTCGGGGGAGGAGGGCCGGGCGAGCACGGTCTCCGTGAACACGGTGTCCACGAGCAGGTGGATGACCTGCGGGATGGCCAGGGCCACGAGGCCCGCCGCCATGGCCGAGGCGAGCCCGAGCACCCAGCGCGCCCGCACGCCCTCGAGGTACGGTGCGATCCCGCCCAGGGCGTCACGCAGGGACGAGGCGTCGGGAGAGGTGGTGCGGGTCACGGGGTTCCACTGTACCCGCGGCCCCGGACGGGGCAGGCGGCTCAGCCCCGCGGGACCAGGTCCAGCACCACGGCCTCGGGCCGGCACGCGAACCGCACGGGCGCGGACGGCGCGGTCCCCAGGCCGGCTGACACCTCGAGGGGGACGGTCCGCCCCGCGGCCGTCCACGTCGAGACCCCGGAGGCCTGTCGGCGCGGCAGGTCGCAGTTGGTGACGAGCGCGCCGAGGAACGGCGCGCACACCTGCCCGCCGTGGGCGTGGCCGGCGAGCAGCAGGTCGGCGCCGTCGGCGGTCATGGCGTCCAGCACGCGGCGGTACGGGGCGTGGGTGACGCCCAGCCGGAACCGCCCGTCGCCGCCGGGCCGCCCGGCGCCGTCGTCGGGTGCGGCGCCGGGGAAGCCGGCCCAGGCGTCCAGACCGAGGTGCGGGTCGTCGGTGCCGGCGGCGAGGACCTCGAGCGTGGTCCCGGCGCGGGTCGGCACGGCCAGAGCGGCGCCCCGGTTCGTCAGGTCGGCCCAGCCGGCGGCGCGGAACGCGCCGAACAGGACGTCGGAGGGAAGCCGGGGCCGGTCCGCGTCCATGCGCGAGGGGCCCGCGAAGTACCGGAGGGGGTTGGCCGCCTTGGGCGCGTAGTAGTCGTTGGAGCCGGGCACGAACACGCCGGGCCGCGCCAGCAGCGGCCCGAGCGCGTCGAGCACGAGCGGCACCGACGCCGCGGCGGACACGTTGTCACCCGTGTTGACCACGAGGTCCGGCTCGAGTGCATCCAATCCGCGCAGCCACGCCCGCTTGGCCCGGTGCCGGGGCAGCAGGTGGATGTCCGAGAGGTGCAGCACCCGCAGCGGCGCCGACCCGGCCGGCAGCACGGCCAGTCGGTGCGTGCGCACCGTCCGGGCCTCGGCCTCGGCGAGGCCCCAGGCCAGGCCGAGGCCCGCCGTCGCGGCCAGCCCGGCGGCGGCAGGCGCTGCGGCGCGGAACATGCGCCGGGCGGGGGAGGCGGCGGGGCGCATCGCGGTCAGAAGCCCGGGACCGCCTGGGGCTGCGGCCCGCCCCGGTCCAGGTTGTATATGGTGAACTGGCGTCCGTCCGGGTGCTCGCCGGCCTCGCCCGGGTCCTCCGACTGCGGGCCGTCCCACTCGGGCAGTTCACCCGGCGGGAACTTCTCCTTGGCCAACTGGTTGTACTCGACCCAGGACGGGCCGTTGATGGAGGTCGAGTAGAACGGGTTGCGGACCTCGCCGTTGACGGTCTCGCCCGTCATGGACTTCAGGTTGTTGTAGCGGCCGGTCCACACGGCGGTGGCCAGCTTGCTGGTGAATCCGACGAACCACGTGGAGGACACGTTGTCGTTCGTGCCCGTCTTGCCGCCGAACTCGTAGCCGGCGCCCTCCTCGGCGATGTTGAAGCCGCCGATGTGGCGCAGGACCGGCATCAGCTCCCGGACGTGGTCCGGGTCGATGACCTGATCGCACTGCGGGTCGGCGACGTCGTACTGGTTGCCGGCGGTGTCCGTGACCTCCAGGATGGCGCGCGGCTCGCAGTACAGGCCGTTCGCGGCGATGGCGGCGTACGCGCCGGCCAGAGAGAGCGGTGCCACCGAGTCCTTGCCGAGCAGGAAGGACGGGTTGTCCGGCTGCAGCGGGGAGCTGTCCAGGGCGCGGGTGATGCCCAGCTGGGTGGTGAGGCTCGTGATGTCGCACAGATCCAGCTGGTACGCGGTGGCGACGGTCGGCGTGTTCACCGACCAGAAGAGGCCCTCGTCCACGCGCACCTGCCGCAGCATGTCGGGGATCACGTTCTTGAACTGCCAGGTGCCGCCGACCGTGGTGTAGCCGCCCGGGCGGCACGAGGCCGCGAAGCGCGTGCCCGTGGGGTAGACGTTCCGGGAGGCGTCCACGGAGTCGACCAGGCGGTTGCCGTTGCGCAGCCACGTCAGGGCCACGAAGGGCTTGAGCGTGGAGCCGGCCTGGAAGCCCTGGCCGCCGCCCCACTGCTTGTCCACGTTGAAGTTCAGCGAGGTGTGGCCGAGCTCGTCCTGGATGGCGTACTCGGTGTTCTGGGCCATGGTGCGGATGTTGCCGGTGCCGGCCTCCACCGAGGTGAGCGCATGGCCGGCGCCCAGCGACTCGTTGTTGGGCACCGAGGCGCGCAGGTTCTTCTCGGTCTCCTTCTGGAGCGTCGAGTCGATCGTCGTGCGGATGGTGAGTCCGCCGCGGTGCAGCAGGGCCTGGCGGGACTGGACGTCCGAGCCGAACGTGGGGTCGGCGAGGATCTGCCGCTCCACGTAGTCGCAGAAGTACGTGCCGAACTTGGCGTAGAGGCAGCCCGAGGGACGGGACTCCATGACCACCTCCATCGGCTGGGCGACGGCGTGGTCGTACTCCTCCTGGGAGAGGTAGCCGTTGTCCTTCATCGCGTTCAGCACGAGGTTGCGCCGCTCCGTCGTCTCCTCCGGATTGCGGGCCGGGTTGAACCGGGTGGGGGACTGGACCATGCCGGCCAGCGTGGCGGCCTCCCAGCTCTCCAGGTCGGCGGCGGACTTGCCGAACACGTACTGCGAGGCGGCCTCGACCCCGTAGGCACGGCCGGAGAACAGCACGATGTTGAGGTAGCCCTCGAGGATCTCGTCCTTCGACATCTGCTTCTCGACGGCGACCGCGAGCTTGATCTCCTTGACCTTGTCCGCGATGTTCTTGGAGCCGGAGAGCGTGAGGCGGGAGTCGCCGCGGATCTGCTGCACGTTCACCAGCATGTTGTTCACGAACTGCTGGGTGAGGGTGGAGGCGCCCTGCGTGGAGTCGGAGGTGGCGTTGTTCACGGTCGCGCGGATGAGGCCGCGCGCGTCCACGCCGTCGTGATCGTAGAAGCGCTCGTCCTCGATGGCCACGATCGCGTGCTGCATGTGCTCCGAGATCTCGTCCAGCGGGACCGGGGTGCGGTTCTCCTCGTAGAAGACGGCGATCTCCTCACCGTCCTCCGAGAGGATGCGCGACGGGACGGAGACCGGCTCCGTGGGCAGCTCGTCCGGCAACTCGTCCAGCATCTCCCGGCCCGACGCGGCGGCGACACCGGCCAGGCCCGCGACGGGCAGCAGGAGGGCCGCCACGAGCAGGCCGGCCACCGCCGAGAGGCCCGCGAAGGCGAGGAGGCGGCCGAGGGCGCTCGAGGGCGCGGGGAAGCGGGTCGTGCGGGAGGCCATGGGCGCGAGTGTAGCGCGGGCGCCTGGGACCTCTTCCGGGGTCCGCGCCGGTGGCTAGGGTGGGTCCCATGACTCAGCAGACGCAGTGGGAGTACGCCACGATCCCCCTCCTCATCCACGCGACCAAGCAGATCCTCGACCAGTGGGGCGAGGACGGCTGGGAGCTCGTCACGGTGATCCCGGGCCCCGAGGGGAACAACCCCGTGGCCTACCTCAAGCGTCCGAAGGCGGCGTGAACGTGACGGAGCAGTCCTCGGCCCCCACCTGGGGCGACGGCGTCGTCGCGGCCCGTCTCGCGGCGCTCGGCATCGACCGACCCGCCGTCGCCGCGCCGGTCGGCTCCTACGTCCCGGCCCTGCGGGACGGCGACCTCGTGCTGACCTCCGGCCAGCTCCCCTTCGTGGCCGGCGCCCTGCCCGCCACCGGCAAGGTGGGCGCGGAGGTCACCCCCGAACGCGCCCAGGAGCTCGCGCGGGCGTGCGCCGTGAACGCGGTGGCCGCGGTGCACGAGCTGGTGGGCGACCTGGACCGGGTCGCCCAGGTCGTCAAGGTCGTCGGCTTCGTGGCCTCCGACCCCGCGTTCACCGGTCAGCCCGGCGTGGTGAACGGCGCCTCGGACGTGCTGGCCGAGATCTTCGGCGAGGTCGGCCGCCACGCGCGCTCCGCCGTCGGCGTGGCCGTGCTGCCCATGGACGCTCCCGTCGAGGTGGAGATCACCGTCCGTGTCCGCTGACCCGGCCGGCATGCTGCTGCCGGTCCCGGGGCAGGAGGAGGACCTCACCCGCCAGTGGCTGGACCGGCGCTTCCGCCAGGTCCGCCCGGCCCGGCCCGCGTCGTCCGTCGTCCTGGTGCGCGACGGCGACGACGGCCCGGAGGTCTTCCTCCGCCACCGCGCGGGACGCACCCCGCTCGGCCGCGTGGGCCTGCCCGGCGGCGCGCTCATCGAGTCCGACGCCGACTCCTGCCCGTGGTACGGGCCCGAGCCCTCCCAGTGGGCCCGCACGTTCGGGACCACGGACCGGCGGCGTGCGCGGCAGCACGTGGTGGCCGCCGTCCGCGAGCTCCACGACGAGGCCGGAGTGCTCCTCGCCGGCCGCTCCGACACGGACGTCGTGGCCACGGCGCGCATCGAGACCTGGGGCGGGGGCCGCAGCTCGCTCGAGGAGGGCTCGGAGAGCCTGCCCCGCCTGCTGGCCGCGCGCGGCCTCGGACTGCGCACCGACCTGCTGCGCCCCGTCATGCGCTGGCAATCCGCGCCCCACGTCCACCGACGCTTCGACACGGCCGTGTTCGCTACGACGACCCCACCGCTGCAGTCCGCGCCGACAGCAGAGGAACCCGGTCCCGAACTCCAGGCGTGGGTGCCCGCGCGTCGCGCGCTCGCCGGCCCGCTGCGGCTGCCCGGACCCGCCGGGGCGGAGGGCACGGCGCCCTTCGACCAGGTGGCGACCCCACTGACGCAGGTGATGGTGCGTCGGGTCGCGGCGCACCGGACGGCCGCCGCCTTCCTGCTCTCCGTCACGCCCTGTGCCCGGCGCGACCCCGTGCCGGAATACCACCTGGTCACCGAGGCCGGCGACGACGGCACCTCCCGGATGCGCGTGGAGCGGGCCACCCGGGACTGACCGGGGTGGCCCGCTCCACGGCGGCGGGGGCGTCAGCGCGAACGCTGGCGCAGACGCTGCAGGTCCAGGATCACCACGGCGCGGTTCTCCAGGCGGATCCAGCCGCGCTGGACGAACTCGGCCAGGGCCTTGTTCACGGTCTCGCGGGACGCGCCCACCAGCTGGGCGAGCTCCTCCTGCGTGAGGTCGTGCGCCACCAGCAGGCCGTCCGCGGCCGGCAGGCCGAAGCGGTCCGCGAGGTCCAGGAGCGCCTTGGCCACGCGGCCCGGCACGTCCGAGAACACCAGGTCCGCCAGGGACTCGTTGGTCTTGGACAGGCGCTGGGCCAGGGCCTGGAGCAGCTGGACCGACACATCCGGCGACGAGGCGATGGCGCGGCGCAGGTTCTCGTGGCGCAGACCGGCCAGGCGCGTGGCGGACACCGCGGTGGCGGTGGCGTTGCGCGGGGCGGGGTTGAACAGGGCCATCTCGCCGAAGATCTCGCCGGGGCCGAGCACGGCCACGAGGTTCTCGCGGCCGTCCGAGGCGGTGCGGCCGAGCTTGATCTTGCCGGACATGATCACGTACAGCTGATCGCCCTGGTCGCCCTCGTGGAACGCGGACGCGCCGCGGGAGAGCTCCACCTCGGTCAGCTCCGAGGTGAGGATGGCGAACACCTCGTCGTCCAGGTTGGTGAACAGCGGAGCCTTCCGCAGAACCTCGAGATCCATGTGTGCGTGTCCTCTCTGTGGCCAGTTCCTCACACCGCGGCGGAGGAGCCGCCCGGTTCACTGGCGTCCATTGTGCCCCATACCCCAGTGCGGGCCGATACCCTGGATCCTCCACCGGGTGCGCGGGCCGTCCCCGTGCGTGGCCGGTGCCGTCACATCCGAAGGAGGTCGCCCATGCCGCTGGGTCTGACGTGGCTGGACGTCCTGCTCATCGTCGCGCTCGCGATGCTCCTGGTCCAGGGTCACCGTCGCGGCCTGTGGGTGGTGCTGGGCAACCTCGTCGGCCTGGTCGGCGGCGCCGCGATCGCGTTCTACGCCCTGCCGGAGGTGGCGGAGTTCGTCACCGCGCCGCAGTGGCGGTGGGCCGCGCTGATCGCCACCCTCGTCCTGCTCGTGGCGGCGGGCCAGTACGTGGGCGCCGCAATCGGCGAGGCGATCCGGCTGCGCGTGAACCTGCCGGCCCTGCGACTCGTCGACCGCCTGCTCGGCGCGCTCGCCGCCGGTCTCGCGGGCGCCCTCGTCCTCTGGCTCGTGGCGTTCTCCATCGCGGCCTCCGGCTCCACCGCGGTCACCCGTGAGGTGAACCGCTCGCAGGTGATCACGGCGCTGGACACCGTGATGCCCGACTCGCTCCTGGCCTGGGCCGCCCGCTCGCGCTCCGCCGTCGCCGACCTGGACGTGCTGCCGGAGCTCGAGCTGCCCGCCCCCGTCCCGGAGTCCGACGACGGCATCCGTGCCGCCCCGGCCCCGGCCGCGACGCCGGCTCTGCCCTCGGCCGCCTCCTCCCCGTCCGACACCGCCACGTCCGCCCCGCCCCCGACGTCCGCCGCGCCGTCGGCCGCGACGACCGCCCCCGCCTCGTCGGCGTCGACGGCCGCCCCCTCGACTCCCGCCGCCTCCTCGGCGTCGGCCGCCGTCGTCCGGCTGACCGGCACGGCCGCGCAGTGCAGCCAGGTGCAGAGCGGCTCGGGCGTGGCCGTGGCCCCGGACCGCGTGCTCACGAACGCGCACGTGGTCCTCGGCGTGGACGCCCCCACCGTGACGGACCGCGCCCGCGGCGTGCATGAGGCGCGGATCGTCCACCTGGACACGGTGCACGACCTCGCCGTCCTGGCGGTCGACGACGCGGACCTGCCCGTCATGCCGGTCGGCGCCGAGCTGACGGGCGGCGCGTCGGCCTCCGTCCTGGGCTATCCCGACGGCGGCCCGTTCGCCTCCACCCCCGCGACCGTGCAGGCCGTCGGCGAGGTGCCGCTCGGCGACGTCCTGACCGGGGCCGCGAGCATGGTGGACGTCTACACCCTCGCGGCGGACATCCGCCACGGCTACTCGGGCGGCCCGGTGGTGGACGCGGCCGGGAACCTGGCCGGTCTGGTGTTCGCCCGGGCCCCGGGCTCGGACGCCGTCGGCTACGCCCTGACGGCGGACACCATCGCCCCCGTCGTCGCCGCGGCCCCGGGGATGACGGCCACGGTCCCCTCGGGGGACTGCGTCCCGGGCGGCTGAGCCGGCGCCGCGCCACGCGCCTGACGCCCGCATTCCGGACCGGACTGTCCGGCAACGGCCCACGTCGACTATTGTGGCCGTCGTCACACTCGAGTTTTCCCGACCCTCGGAGGTCCTGCATGTCCAGCACCGTCTCCGCGCCCGCGCCGGCGCCGAAGCGCACCCGGGAGGAGTTCACCGGCCGGTGGGCCTTCATCCTGGCGGCCATCGGCTCCGCCGTGGGCCTCGGCAACATCTGGCGCTTCCCCTACGTCGCCTATGAGAACGGCGGCGGCGCGTTCGTCATCCCCTACCTGATCGCGCTGCTCACCGCGGGGATCCCGCTGCTGTTCTTCGACTACGCGATCGGCCACCGCTTCCGCGGCTCCGCGCCGCTGGCGTTCCGGCGCCTGTCCCGGTGGACCGAGACCGTCGGCTGGTGGCAGGTGCTCATCTGCGTCGTCATCGGGATCTACTACGCCGCGATCATCGGCTGGGCGATCATGTACACCTGGTTCTCCGTGGACCGGCGGTGGGGTGACGACCCGGAGACCTTCCTCATGGGCGACTTCCTGCAGGTGGCCGACAACCCGTCCCCGTCCTTCGACTTCGTCTCGGGCGTCTTCTGGCCCATGCTCGCCGTCTGGGTGATCACGCTGCTCATCATGGGCTTCGGCGTGCGCCGGGGGGTGGCCCTGGCCTCGATGGTCGGCATCCCGCTGCTCGTCGTGATGTTCCTGATCCTCGTCGGCATCGCCCTCACCCTGCCGGGCGCCGCCCAGGGCCTGGACGCCCTGTTCACGCCGAACTGGGCCGCGCTGGCGGACCCGGGCGTCTGGATCGCCGCCTACGGCCAGATCTTCTTCTCGCTGTCCGTCGGCTTCGGCATCATGATCACCTACGCCTCCTACCTCAACCGCCGCACGAACCTCACCGGCTCCGGCCTGGTGGTCGGCTTCTCCAACTCGGGCTTCGAGATCCTGGCCGGCATCGGTGTGTTCTCCGCCCTGGGCTTCATGGCGCAGGCCTCCGGGGTGTCCGTGTCCGAGGTGGCCGGCAGCGGCATCGGCCTGGCGTTCATCGCGTTCCCCACCCTGATCTCGCAGGCCCCGCTCGGCGCCCTGATCGGCGTGCTGTTCTTCGGCTCGCTCGTGGTCGCCGGCTTCACCTCGCTGATCTCGATCCTCGAGGTCGTCATCTCCGCCGTGAAGGACAAGCTCGGCTGGGGCCGCTGGACGGCCACGATCGTCGTGATCGGCCTGTCCGGGGTGGTCTCCCTCGCCCTGTTCTCCACCACCACGGGCCTGCAGATGCTGGACACCATGGACGCGTTTGCCAACAACTTCGGCATCGTCGGCGCGGCGCTCCTGTCGGTGCTCCTGGTCACCGGCGCGCTGGGCTCGGTCCGTCGCATCACGGCGCACCTCAACGCCGTCTCCTCCTTCAAGGTCGGCCGCGGGTACGTGCTGCTGATCGGCGTGCTCATGCCGATCGTGCTCGCCTACATCTGGCTCTCCTGGATCATGAAGGTGATCGCGGAGGGCTACGAGGGCTACCCGGGCGACTTCCTCGGCGTCTTCGGCTGGGGCATCGCGCTCGGCTCCGTCGCCCTGGCGATCCTGCTCTCCCTGATCCCGTGGTCCCGCAAGTCCAACCTCTACGCCGAGGACCTGGACAGCGAGATCCACGGCGACCTCATCCCGCACAACGCCGTGCCCGAGGGCACCGTCCCCACCGGCGCCCTGCCGGTGGTGCCCGCGGCCGCCACCCGGAAGGAGCTCTGACCGATGAGCACCGCAGCGATCGTCATGATGTCCCTGGCCATCCTCCTGGTGTGGGGCGGCCTCGCGGTCTCCGCCGTCCACCTGCTCCGCCACCCGGACGACTCCTCGGGTGACCTCGCCATCGAGGACGAGCTGGCCCCCGCCGCCTGGGAGCGCGAGGGCGACCGTCTCGACGCACGGCACCGGTGAGTCGATGAGGACCACCGGTCCGTCCGCAGCGGCCCCGTCCGCGGCCTCGGTCGCCGGCGGGGCCGCGGGCGTGGTCTCCGCCTCCCTGCCGGTCGTGGCGGTGGACGGGAGCCTGCCGGCCCCGCCCTACCGGCAGATCGTGGACGCGGTCCTGGCCGGCGTCGCCTCCGGATCCCTGGCCCGCGGGGACCGACTGCCGCCCGTGCGCGCGCTCGCCGCCGAGCTCGGCGTGGCGCCGGGCACCGTGGCCCGGGCCTACAAGGAGCTCGAGGCGCACGGCACCATCCGCACCCAGGGCCGCGCGGGCACGTTCGTGGCCGCCTCGGCGGACGCCCGCGCCGACGCCGCGCACCAGGCCGTGCGCCGCTGTCTCGACACCCTGCTCGGACGCCTCGGCTACACGCCCGACGAGGCCGTGGAGCTGGTCCGCCGGGACGCGGCCGCCCGCGCCTGAGCCGGGCCCGCCCACCGACGACGCCGCCCCGGACCGCACGCAGCGTGCGGACCGGGGCGGCGTCGTCGTGCCGGCTCAGGCCTTCGGGGCGAGCGTCTCCACGATGCGCTGCATGACCGCGGGGTCGGCCAGCGTGGTGGAGTCACCCGGGTCGCGGCCCTCGGCCACGTCCTTGAGCAGGCGGCGCATGATCTTGCCGGAGCGCGTCTTGGGCAGCTCGGGGACCACGAGCACGCGCTTGGGCTTGGCGATGGGGCCGATGTCCTTGCCCACGTGCTGCCGCAGCTCCTCCTCGACCTCGGCGACGTCGCGGTCGGCCGCGGCGGCGTCCTCGGTGAGCAGGACGAACGCGACGACCGCCTCGCCCGTGGTCTCATCCTTCGCGCCGACCACCGCGGACTCGGCCACGGACGGGTGCGCCACGAGGGAGGACTCGATCTCGGTGGTGGACAGGCGGTGGCCGGAGACGTTCATGACGTCGTCCACGCGGCCCAGCAGCCAGACGTCGCCGTCCTCGTCGTAGCGGGCGCCGTCGCCGGCGAAGTACATGCCGGGGAAGCGGGACCAGTAGGTCTCCTTGAAGCGCTCCGGGTTTCCCCAGATGCCGCGCAGCATGGACGGCCACGGCTCGCGCACCACGAGGAAGCCCGCGCTCGTGTCCGTCAAGGGCTCGCCGAGCTCGTCCACGACCTCCAGCACGACGCCGGGCACCGGCCTCTGGGCGGAACCGGGCTTGAGGGTGGTCACGCCGGGCAGCGGGGTGAGCATGTGGGCGCCCGTCTCGGTCTGCCACCAGGTGTCCACGATGGGGCAGCGGCCGGCGCCGATGACCTCGTGGTACCAGCGCCAGGCCTCCGGGTTGATGGCCTCGCCCACGGAGCCGAGCACGCGCAGGCTGGAGAGGTTGTACTCGTCCGGGATGTGCCGGCCCCACTTCATGAACGTGCGGATCGCCGTCGGCGCCGTGTAGAGGATGCTCACGCCGTACTTCTGCACGATCTCCCACCAGCGGCCCTGGTGCGGGGAGTCCGGGGTGCCCTCGTAGATCACCTGGGTGGCGCCGTTGACCAGCGGCGCATAGGCGACGTAGGAGTGCCCGGTGACCCAGCCGACGTCGGCGGTGCACCAGAAGACGTCCGACTCCGGGTGCAGGTCGAAGGTGTCGTGATGGGTGGCCGCGGCCTGCACGAGGTAGCCGCCGGTGGTGTGCAGGATGCCCTTCGGCTTCCCGGTGGTGCCGGAGGTGTACAGGATGTAGAGCGGGTGCTCGGCGTCGTGCCACACGAGCTCGTGCTCGTCGGACTGGGCGTCCACGACGTCGTGCCACCACAGGTCGCGGCCCTCGGTCATCTCGACCTCGGCCTCGTTGCGGCGGACCACGAGCACGTGCTCGGCCGTGTGGCCGGGCGCGGAGAGGGCCTGGTCCACGGCGGGCTTGAGCATGGAGGGCTTGCCGCGGCGGAAGGAGCCGTCGGCCGTGACGACGAGCTTGGCCTCGGCGTCGTCCACGCGGGAGCGCAGGGCGTCGGAGGAGAAGCCGCCGAACACCACGGAGTGGACCGCGCCGATGCGCGCGCACGCGAGCATCGTGATGACGGCCTCGGGGATCATCGGCAGGTAGACGGCCACGCGGTCGCCCTTGGTCACGCCGAGGGACTCGAACGCGTTGGCGGCGCGCCGGACCTCGGCGGCCAGGTCGGCGTAGGTGTAGGTCCGGGTGTCGCCGGGCTCGCCCTCGAAGTGGATGGCCACGCGGTCGCCGTGGCCGGCCTCGACGTGGCGGTCCAGGGCGTTGTACGCGGCGTTGGTGGTGCCGCCGACGAACCACTTCGCGAAGGGCGCGTCGGACCAGTCCAGGACGTCGGTGAAGTCCTGCTCCCAGTGCAGGATCTCGCGGGCGCGGCGGGCCCAGTAGGCCAGGCGGTCCTCGGCGGCCTCCTCGTACAGGTCGGCTCCGGCCACCGCCTGGGCGGCGAACTCGGCCGGGGGCGGGAACGTGGGGATCTGCTCGTCCATCGACGGGGTCCTTTCGGGTGGTGCGGTCGGTGCGCGGCGCGGATGTGACGCGTCCCACACTAATCTCCCGCCTCAGCATGCCGCGCGCGGCCCCGCCGCCACAAATCCTCGAGTCCTGTGTGTCGCATCGCGCCCGGAAGCGGGGGCCGGACCCGGTGCGGACGTCGGCACGCGCCCCGCTCCCTAGGATGGTCGGACCTGAGCGGATCGCACGAGGGCGGGAGGACGCGCGGATGGAGACGGAGCCGACGGACACGCCGACCGGGGAGACCCGGCTGGCCCTGGTGCGCCGGGCACGGCGGATCAACCGGATCCTGGCCGAGACGTACCCGTACGCCGTCGCCGAGCTGGACTTCGAGACGCCCTTCGAGCTGCTCGTGGCCACGGTGCTGTCCGCCCAGACCACCGACGTGCGGGTCAACGCGGCCACGCCGGCGCTGTTCGCCCGCTTCCCGGACGCCCACGCGATGGCCGCGGCCACCGAGCCCGAGCTGCAGGAGCTCGTGCGCTCCACGGGGTTCTACCGGAACAAGGCCTCCGCGATCCTGCGGCTGTCCCAGGAGCTCGTGGCCCGGCATGACGGCGAGGTCCCCGCCCGACTCGAGGACCTCGTGGCGCTGCCCGGGGTGGGGCGCAAGACCGCATTCGTGGTGCTCGGCAACGCCTTCGGCCAGCCCGGGATCACCGTGGACACGCACTTCGGCCGGCTCGCCCGGCGCCTGGGGTTCACGGACGAGACCGACCCGGTGAAGGTCGAGCACGCCGTGGGCGCCCTGTTCCCGCGCCGGGACTGGACGATGCTCTCCCACCGGCTGATCTTCCACGGCCGCCGCGTGTGCCACGCGCGCCGCCCGGCGTGCGGGGCGTGCCCGATCGCCCGCTGGTGCCCGTCCTACGGCGAGGGGGAGACCGACCCCGAGCGGGCGCGCGCCCTGCTGGCCTACGAGCTCAAGCCCGGCCGGGAGGAGCTGCTCGAGCTCCTGCGCGCGGGGCGGACGCGCCGGGAGCTGCGCGCCCTCGGCCACGGGCTGGAGGCCTGAGCGCCCGGCCTGCCCGCCCGCTCAGCCTGCGGTGAGGCCCGTGAGGATCGCGTCGACGGCGC
Organism: Micrococcus sp. HOU01; assembly: GCF_035609305.1. Lineage (NCBI taxonomy): Bacteria > Bacillati > Actinomycetota > Actinomycetes > Micrococcales > Micrococcaceae > Micrococcus > Micrococcus sp. HOU01. The sequence goes on from NZ_CP141211.1 coordinate 724,439, forward strand.
GGCGCGCGTGCACCCCCACGCCCGCGAGCGTGGCCGAGGCGGCGCCGCACCAGTTGTCGTAGCCGAGCAGGTGCAGTCCCGGCACGTCCACCGAGGCGGTCGGCAGCGCATGCTCCGTCGCCGGCGCCCCGGAGGGGCGGCGGGTCAGCTCGAGGCCCCGCAGATGGCGCAGGTCCGCCCGGAAGCCCGTGCACCAGACGACGTCGTCCACCGGGTGCTCGGCGCCGCGCACCCGGGCCGCGGCGCGGCTGGCGGCGGGCCAGCCGTGGCTCGCGCCGGCGTCGTGGTCCCAGCGGACGCCGTCCGGCGTGAGCGCGGTGGGCGCGGGGACCGCGTGGAGCCCGGCCTCGTCGCGGGCGCGGATCACCGAGGGCACCATGACGATGTCCCCGAGGTCGCCCACGCGCGCCTCGGAGCGGCCCAGCACGCGCGCTGAGGCCCGATCGAAGAGCACCCGCCCGTCCACGTCGTCCGGCATGAACCGCGGCGGACGCCGGGTGGCCCACGTGGTGGCGACACCCGCCAGCAGCAGGTCCGCCGCGATCTGAGCGCCCGAGTTGCCGCCGCCCACCACGAGGACGCGCCGCCCGGTGAACGCGTCGGGGGAGCGGTACGCGGCGGAGTGCCGCTGCGTGCCGCCGAAGCGATCGGCCCCCGGGAGGACCGGCACGAAAGGGCGGGTGAACGAGCCGGTCGCGGAGACCACCGCGCGGGCGCCCAGGGTGGTGCCGTCCTCGAGCCGCAGGGTGAACGGCGGGGACCCGGCGGCGTCGTGCGTCACCGCCGCGACGCGCACGCCCCGGCGCACCGGCAGCCCGTAGCGGTCCTCGTAGTCGGCCAGGTACGCGACGACGTGCCCGGCGTCCGGGGTGCCGGGGCCGGGCGAGGGCGGCATGGGCCGGCCCGACAGGGAGGAGTGCGCGGCGGGGGAGAACAGGCGCAGCGAGTCCCAGTGGTTGGGCCACGCGCCGCCGGGCTCGGCGGACGCGTCGAGCAGGACGAACGACGGCGGCGGGCCCGGCCGGCGCCCGCGGTCGACGTCCCGCGCGGCCCGGGCCAGGAAGTAGCCGGCCGCCAGCCCGGCCTGGCCCGCGCCGATCACCGCGACGTCCACCGGATCCGGAGACGCGGTGGCCGCCGGGGGCGAGGTCAGGGGAGCCGTCATGCCCCGAGGCTACGACCGGCGACTAGCGTGGGGGCCATGCCTGAGACCCCCGCGAGCCCCCGCCCGACCTCCCGCGACGCCGTCGGGATGTCCGACGCGTCCCTGGCGGGCGCGCGGGACCAGCTGGCGGACCTCGTGGCCCGGTGGGGAGCACTCCCTGCGGAGGCGCCCGGTCACCACGACCCGGCGTCGCTCACGACGGTCCCGCCCGAGGCCGTGCCGATGTGGGGCTTCGACTGGCCCCGGTCCGGCGATCCGCGCCCCTCCGCCGTGCTGATCCTGTTCGGCGCCCTCGACGACGTCCCCGCCCGTCACGACGCCGGGCGCGTGCACCCGCACGTGGACGTGCTGCTGACCCAGCGCGCCGCCACCCTGCGCCAGCACGCCGGGCAGATCGCGTTCCCCGGCGGTCGCGTCGACCCCGAGGACGCCGACGTCGTGGCCACGGCCCTGCGCGAGGCGCAGGAGGAGACCGGCCTGGACCCGGCCGGCGTGGAGGTCCTGGGCGTGCTGCCGGCGGTGCCGGTGGTGGTCTCCGGGCACGTGGTGCACCCGGTGCTCGGGTGGTGGCGGGACCCCAGTCGCGTGGCGGTGGTCGACCAGGCCGAGGCCGCGGCCGTGTTCCGGATGCCGGTCGCGGACCTGGTGGACCCCGCGAACCGGTGCCGCGTGGCCCGGCCCGGCGGCCGCCGCGGCGAGACGCCGGGCTTCCTCGTGGGCGAGCGCCTGGTGTGGGGGTTCACGGCGGCGCTGCTCGACCGCGTGCTGGCGCTGCTGGGCTGGGACGTGCCGTGGGACGACTCCCGCGTGCGCGACGCGCGGACCCACCGGATCCTGCGCGACTGACGGTTGCGCGCCGCCGTCCGCTCCTGCACAGGCGCCGGAGGGCGGGCCCGTGTCCCCAGCGGCGGGGCCGGGGGCGCGGGCACCCGGGCGGGACGGTGGACTGGACGGGCCGGCGGCCGCGGACCGCGGCGGCCGCCCCGACCCGCAGGAGGCCCGCCATGCGCCCGTTCGTCCCCGCCGCCCCGGCCCGCCCGCCCCGGGGCCGACGACGCCGCCCCGCCCCGCCCGAGGGCGGCCGGCGGTTCCCGTGGCCCCGCACCGGCCCGGCCGAGCCGGGACGCACGCAGGTCGCCGCGCCGCCGCTCGCCGCACCCGCAGCGGGCCCCGACGGGCTGGACGCCGCCGTCGTGCGCCGACGCGTGGCCGAGGCCCGTGCCTCGGCCGCGGACGGGGCGGAGCCGCCGCTGGCCCCGCTGATCGCCGAGGCCCTCGACGCGCCGATCGACAACCCGCGCGTGGCGGCGCTGGTCGATGAGCTCGACGGCTTCGGCCCGCTCGCACCCTGGGTGCGCACGCCGGGCGTGACCGACGTGCTCGTGGACGGCGCGGGCGCGGTGTGGACCGACGGGGACGAGGGCCTCGTCCGCCGCCCCGATCGGCTCGACCCCGCGACCGCCCGTGCGCTCGCGGTGCGGCTGCTGCACCGGGCCGGCCGCCGCCTCGACGCGGCGGTGCCGCTGGCCGACGCCCGCGTGGGCGGCGTGCGCGTTCACGCGGTCCTGCCCCCGGTCAGCGGCGGCGGCACCCTGCTGAGCCTGCGGATCCCGGCCGCGACGACGCCGTCGCTGGCCGCGCTGGCCGACGGCTGGCCGGACGGCGCCCTCTGGGCCGACGCCCTCGAGGCGCTCGTGCGCGACCGCGCCACCGTCCTGGTCAGCGGCGCGACCGGGGCGGGCAAGACCACGCTGCTCTCCGCCGCCCTCGGCCGGGTGCCGGGGGACGAACGGATCGTCGTCGTGGAGGACACGGCCGAGGCCGCGCCCGATCACCCGCACGTGGTCGCCCTGCAGTGCCGCGCCGCCAACGCGGAGGGCGCCGGCGAGGTCGGACTGGCCGAGCTCGTCCGCCACGCGCTGCGGATGCGGCCGGACCGGCTCGTGGTCGGCGAGTGCCGCGGCGCCGAGGTGGCCGACGTCCTCACCGCCCTGAACACCGGCCACCAGGGCGCGTGGGGCACCCTGCACGCCAACGCCGCCGCCGAGGTGCCCGCCCGCCTGACGGCCATGGCCTCCCTGGCCGGCTGGCGGCCCGAGACGGTGGCCGCGCAGGCCCGCGCCGGCGTGGACGCCGTGCTGCACATCGCCCGCGACGGCCACGGGCGGCACCCCGTCGAGCTCGCCGTCCCGGACCCGCGCGCCGACGGGTTCGCCCTGCTGCCCGCCCTCACGTGGCGGCCCGGGACGGAGGCGACGGGCGGGCGGACCGTCGAAGGACCCGGCGTGCCCGCGCTCGCGGCCCGGCTGGCGGGGCGGAGCGGCCGGTGAGCACGACGACGGCGACCGGGCAGGCACGGAGGTCCCGCGCTGGGCGTGCCGTGGCGCTGCTGCCCTGGCGGGCGGGGCGGGCGACGCCGGAGGAGGAGACGGAGGTGCTCGTCGGCGTGCTGCGCCGCTGGGCCGCCCTCGTCGCGGCCGGCCTGACCGAGGAGCAGGCCTGGCGGGAGACCGCGCGCACCCTGCCCGCCTGCGGGTCGGGCTCGGGCGAGGCGGGGACCGTGTGCTGTGCCCATCACCGTGTCCGACGCCGGGCCGAGGCGCTGGCCTGGGATGTGCCGGCGTCGCATGCGCCCACCGGGGAGGCGGCGACCGGCCGTGGCGGGACCCGGTCCTGGCGGACATGGCCGCCGGACCCGGGCTGGGCGCTGGTCGACGCGGCGCTCGCGGCCGGGGAACGGGCTGGCGCGGCTCCCGCAGCCGTGGCCCGGCGGCTGGCCCACAGCCTTGAGGCGGACGTGGACGCGGCCCGGGCCCGCCGCTCGGCCGCGGCGGGGCCGGGCGCGACGTCCCGACTGCTGCAGTGGCTGCCCCTGGGCGGCCTCGGCCTCGCGTGGCTGCTCGGCACCTCCCCGTGGGACCTGGTCCGCTCGCCCGTCGGCGCCGTGGTCGCCGCGGTGGGGCTGCTGTTCTGGCTGGCCGGGCGGTCCTGGACGCGCCTGCTGCTGCGTTCGGCCGCGCGCGAGCCGGCGGCCGTGGGCGCCGCCGTCGTGCTGGACGTGCTGGCGGCGCTGCTCAGCGCCGGCCGATCCCTGCCCGCCGCGCTGGACGACCTCGGCCGGACCCTGCCGGGCGCCCGCGGCCTGCGGGCCACGGCGGCGCTGCTGCTCTGGGGCCGGGACTGGGACGAGGCGTGGGCGGGCCTCGACACGGACCCGGTGTGGATCGAGACCGCCGCCCGACTGCGACCGCTGCACCGGTCCGGGATGGCCGGCGCCCGCACGCTGGCCGAGACTGCCGCCGCCGTCCGTCAGCAGACCCGGCGGGCCGACGAACGGGCGGCCGAGGAGCTCGCCGTGCGCCTGGTGATGCCGCTGGGGCTGTGCCTGCTGCCCGCCTTCGTGTGCTGGGGCGTGGTGCCCGTCGTCATGGCCCTGCTCGGGGCGGGACCGGGCTGAGGCCGTGGCGACGCCGGGGCGTCCGGTCCTGCACAGGGCCCCGATCGCCCCGGCCCATCCCCGGATCCGCATCGCCCCCGGCGCGCGGGCCCCGGAGCGGGCCAGCCTGGGACCAGCGGCCCGGCCGGGCCGTCACCACCGCCCCGCACCGCGGGGCCCACTCCAGGAGGACCACCATGACCCACCGCTCCCACACCGCCCAGCCCGCCGTCACCCGCCCCAGCGACCGCGACCGCCTCGCCCGCGTCGTCGACGCTGCGGGCGAGGAGACCGGCGCGATCACGGCCGAGTACGGCATCCTCACCCTCGCCGCCGTGGGCTTCGCGGGTGTGCTGGCCGTCGTGCTCACCAGCCCGGACGTGCAGTCGCTGCTCGTGGACCTCGTCACCGGGGCGCTCCAGCGTGACTGAGCACCCGACCTCCGCCCCGCCGTCCGCGCGCCGCACGGGCGCCCGGACGGCGGGGCGGCCCCGGGCGCTCCGGGGCGGCGAGACCGGGGCCGTCACCGCCGAGTACGCGGTGCTGCTGCCCGTGATCGCATTCGTGCTCGTATCCGTCCTGCTGGCCGGCGCCGCCGCGGTGCAGCGGGTGCGGGGTCAGGACGCGGCGGCGTCGGCCGCCCGCATCCTCGCCCGGGGCGACGACGAGGCGGTGGCCCGAGACGCCGTGGCACGCATGGCCGGCGACGACGCCTCGCTCTCGCACACCGTCGAGGGCGGCTGGGTGACCGTCGAGGTCGTCCAGCCCGGCCCCGGGCCGCTCGCCTGGGCCGAGGCCCTCACCCTCACCGCGCACGCCGCCGCCCCCGACCAGCGGCCCGGAACGCCCGCCGCTTCGCCGGAGGACCGGTCATGACCCGCGGGAGGGCGCCCGCGCGGGGCGAACGCGGCTCGGGCACCGTGTCCGTCCTGGGCACCGCCGCCCTGGGGGCGGGGCTGCTGCTGGCGGTCGCGGCGCTGGGGCAGGCCTCGGTCACCGGCGCCCGGGTGGCCGGGGCCGCCGATCTGGCGGCGCTCGCCGCCTCCGACGCCCGGCGCGGGCTCTCCGACCACGAGCCGTGCGCGCTGGCCGGGCGGACCGCCGAACGCAACGGGGCCGCCGTCGTGGCGTGCGAGGTGCGCGAGGACGGGACCGTGCGCGTCGCGGTCGAGCTCACCCGCGCCCCGCTGCCGGCGGCCACGGCCGACGCCGTCGCGGGCCCGCCGCGGTTTCAGGCCCCGGGCGCCGCGTCCGTGGCCCCGCCGGAGGAGGCGCCGCCCGAGCCGTCGGTCGAGGCGTCCGCCGGGACGAGGTGATCGGCGTGGTCCATCAGGAACCGCAGGACGGTCAGCGCACCGGCCTTGTCCAGTGGGCTGTTGCGGTTGCCGCACTTGGGGGACTGCACACAGGACGGGCAGCCCTCCGCGCACTCGCACGCCGCGATGGCCCCCGCCGTCGCCTCGACCCAGCGACGCGCCTGCTCGAAGCCGCGCTCGGCGAAGCCCGCCCCGCCGGGCCGGCCGTCGTAGACGAACACGGCGGGGGAGCCGGTGTCCGGGTGCAGGACCATCGAGACGCCGCCGATGTCCCAGCGGTTGTTCGAGGCGACGAGCGGCATCATGCCGATCATCGCGTGCTCGGCCGCGTGCAGGGCGCCGGGCAGGCGATCCGTGGTCAGCCCCGCGGCGATGAGCTCGTCCGAGGCCGCCTGGAACCACACCGCGGAGGTGAACAGGTCCCGTGCCGGCAGGTCGAGGGGCTCCTCGCCGAGCACCTCCCCGGAGACCAGGGCCTTGCGCTGGAAGGACACCACCTGGGTGCGGACCTGCACGTCCCCGAGGCACCAGCGCAGGGTGCCCTCGCGCGCGTCCAGGCGGCGGTGCACCGCCACGATCTCGATCTCCGTGACGTCCCGGGCCTGCGTGGTGAAGTCCGGCCAGGCGCGTGTGACGACCACCGCGTGCGCGTCCTCGTCCAGCTCCTCCACGAGGTACGTGCGGTCCTGGTGCACGTACACCGCGCCGGGATGCGCCTGGTAGTGGGTCTGGGGCGAGTCCATCGTGCCCAGCAGGGCGCCGGACTCGGCGTCGATGATGTCCATGGGGCCGCCGCCGTCGTCCCGCAGGGAGACCATGCCGGCGGCGTGCTCGGGGTGCGTCCAGAACCACCGGCCGGCCGACGGCGCAGCAGCCCCTGCTCGACCAGCACGTCCAACAGGGCGCGCACGCGCTCCGGCTCCCCGAACCAGCCGAACGCCTCGGGCGTGATCGGCAGCTCCGCGGCGGCCGCGCACAGCTGCGGGCCGAGCAGGTGTGGGTTCTCCGGGTCCACCACGGTGTCCTCCACGCCCAGGTCGAACACGGCCTCCGGGTGGTCCACCACGAACGTGTCCAGGGGGTCGTCCGAGGCCACGAAGAACGCGAGCGCGTCCTGGCCGCCGCGCCCGGCGCGGCCGATCTGCTGGAAGAACGACGCTCGGGTGCCCGGCCAGCCGGCCACCACCACGGCGTCCAGCCCCGCGACGTCGATGCCCATCTCCAGCGCCGGCGTCGAGGCCATGCCCAGCAGCCGACCCGAGCGCAGGTCCGCCTCCAGCTCCCGCCGCTCCTCGGGCAGGTAGCCCGAGCGGTAGGCCGCGATCCGGGTGCCGAGCCCCGGCTCGACCTCCTCGAGCTGCCGCTTGGCCGCGCTCGCGATGGCCTCGGCCCCGCGCCGCGAGCGGATGAACGCCAGCGTGCGGACCTGCTGCAGGGCCAGGTCGGTGACCAGGTCGGCGGCGGCGGCCATGGCCGAGCGGCGGACGGGCGCGCCGTTCTCGCCCCGGCGGTCCGTCAGCTCCGGCTCCCAGAATGCCACCGTGACCGACCCGTGCCGGGACGCGTCCTCGGTGACGGCCGTGGCCGGCGCCCCGATCAGCCGGGCGAAGTGCCCGGCCGGATCCGCCGACGTCGCCGACGCCCCGATGAACACGGTCTCCGGCCGGTCCCCGCGGTAGTGGGCGGCGATGCGCCGCAGCCGGCGCAGCAGGATGCCCACCTGCGAGCCGAAGACGCCCCGGTAGGTGTGCGACTCGTCCACCACCACGAACGCCAGGTTCCGGAAGAACGCGGCCCACCGCTCGTGGTGCGGCAGGATCCCCACGTGGAGCATGTCCGGGTTGGTCATGAGCACGCTGGCGTGCTCGCGGGCCCAGATCCGGTCCTGCGGTGCGGTGTCGCCGTCGTAGGGGGCCGCGCGCAGCCCCGGGGCGCCGTCCCGCTCGAGGGCGCGCCAGGAGGTCAGCTGGTCCGCCGCGAGGGCCTTGGTGGGGGCGAGGTAGAGCGCGGTGGCCCGGGGGTCGGCGGCCAGCCGGGTGCCGATCGCCAGCTGGTAGCCCAGCGACTTGCCCGACGCCGTGCCCGTGGCGAGCACGGTGTGCGTCCCCGCGCCGGCCAGGGCCGCGGCCCGCACCTGGTGCAGCCACGGCCGCTCGACGCCGCGCGCCGCGAACGCCCTGACCAGGCCCTCCGGAGCGTCCGCGGGCCAGTCCGTGTGCCGGGCCTGCCGTGCGGGCAGCTCGGTGACGTGGCGGATCTGCTCGGGCAGCCCGGTCCGGCCCAGCGCCGCACGAAGTCCGGCCCCCGCCGGGATGTCCGGGCGCAGGTCGCCGGGTGCCGTGACGGACAGCCCGGCCACGACGTCGGCCACCATCTCACCGACGGGCTGCGGCTCCGGTCCGGAGGAGTCCGGGGCGGCGTCGTCGACGGGCGGCGCGGCGTCCGCCGTGCCGGGCGGCCCCCAGCCGCCCGCGGGATCCGCCCAGGGATCGTGCTCCGGGAGGTGGCCGGTCACGCCCCCATGGTGCCGGTGTGCTCGGCGGTGGGGTTGTCCTCGGCCAGGCCGCGACCCCAGATGGACACGGGGCCGAGGTCGGTCCAGGCCAGGTGGCGGTACAGCTTCTGCCCGTCCGGGGAGGCGACGAGCAGGCCGCGGCTGATCTCACCCTCGCTCATGACCTCGGAGGTGAGATAGCGCATCACGAGGGAGCCGAGGCCGCGACGACGGTGGTTCGGGGACGTCCAGATCCGGTCGTAGACGGCGGTGCCGTCCTCCTCGGTGACCCAGCCGAGGGCGGCGAGCTCCTCCTCGCCCTCCGGCGCGGTCGAGGCGCCGACGGCCAGGATGCGCAGGCGACGACTGCCCTCCATCGGCTGGTCCACGCGGGCCTCATAGCCCTCGGGCAGCAGCGGGGGCTCCACGTCCTGCAGCTCGGGGTCCATGTCCATGGTCATGAAGCGCTCCGGCTCGGCCTGGGCCTTCAGACCCATGGCCTTGGGGTCCTCGCCGGCGTCGCCGAACACGGTGAGCAGGATCTGCTCCTGGTCCCGCACCGCCTCGCGCAGGTCCTCCAGCTCCGCGCGGGAGGGGTTCACCACCACGTGCTCCCACGTGGCCGGCACATCCACCGTGGCGCGACCGGAGCCGCCGGGGATCATGTGGGCGGGGCGGGGGGTGCGCAGGGCCGCGCGTCGCCCCGCCTCCTGGCTGACGCGGTAGCCGCGCGATCGCGACCAGGCCGCGAACCAGATGTCGACCAGTGCCGGATCCAGATGCTCAGTCATGTCTGAAGGGTAAGGCGTGAGGCCGGTGCGGGCCAGGCCCCGCCCGTCCCTCACGGCCGTCACGTCCGGGGTCGCGCACTAGCCTGGACCTCGATGAGCACCGCCGCCCTCTCCCGCATCGCGCTGTACTACCGGTTCACCCCGCTCGCCGACCCCGAGGCGGTGCGGCTGTGGCAGCGCACGCTCGCCGCGTCCCTCGGCCTGACCGGCCGGATCATCGTGTCGCCGCAGGGGATCAACGGGACCGTCGGCGGGCCGGTCGACGCGGTCAAGCGCTACGTGCGCGGCACGCGGGAGCATCCGGCGTTCCGGGATCTCGAGGTGAAGTGGTCGGACGGCTCGGCGGCGGACTTCCCCCGCCTCTCCGTCAAGCTCAAGCCCGAGCTCGTCGCGTTCGGGGCCCCCGAGCGCGTCACCGTGGACGCGGGCGGCGTCGTCGGCACGGGGGAGCGGCTCACCCCCGCCCAGGTGGACGCGCTCGTCGCCGAGCGCGCCGGCACCGCCAACCCCGTGCGCTTCCTCGACGGCCGCAACACGGTCGAGGCGGCCATCGGCCGCTTCGACGGGGCCGTGGTCCCGGACGCGCACACCACCCGCGACCTGCTCGCCGCCGTCGACTCCGGGGCCCTGGACCACCTCAAGGACGCGCCGCTGATCACCTACTGCACGGGCGGCGTGCGCTGCGAGGTCCTCTCGGCCCTGCTCAAGGACCGCGGCTTCGCCGAGGTCTACCAGCTCGACGGCGGCATCGTCCGCTACGGCGAGGCCCGTGGCGACGCCGGACTGTGGCGGGGCGAGCTGGCCGTGTTCGACCGGCGCCTGTCCACCCGCTTCACCGCCGACGCCGAGACCATCGGCCGGTGCGTCGCGTGCGAGGCACCGACCTCGGCGCTGCGCAACTGCGCCGACCCGGCCTGCACCACGCTCGAGGTCCGCTGTGCGGCCTGCGCCGCCGACGACCCCGAGCACCGCTGTCCTGTCTGCGCCCACCGCCCCCACCCCGCTGAGAGGACCGAGGCATGAGTCCCGTCCCGACACCCCCGTCGCCCCCCGCCCCGCGGCTGACCCCGGCCACGGCCGTGGCCCTCGCCGCGGATCTGGCGGCCCTGCCGTTCACCACCGCCGCCGTCGAGGGGCTGCTCGGACCCGTGGCCACGCTCGCCCTGGACCGCGAGCACGCCGAGGCCGCCCGCCGCGTCGTCGCCGGTCACCTGGCGGGCCCCGGCCGGCCCGACGACGCAGCCGGCCCCGGCGACCGGTATGGCACGCGGGGCCTCGCCGCCGCCGTCGGGGCCTGGCTGCTCGGCGACCCCGTCCCCGCCGCCGACCTCGACGCCGCGCTGCCCCGCCTCGGCCTGGCCGGGGCCGTGGCGGCCGGGCTCGTCGTCGAGGGGCCGGACGGGCGCGTGCGCGGCGCGGTGGACCTCTCGCCGTACGAGGCGGACGAGCCGGGCCGGATGTGGATCGCCTCGGACCTGACGGCCCTGCAGCGGCGCGGCCCGCTGCCTCCCGAGCACGTGCTCGGCGTCGGCCGGGCCTCCCTCACGCTCGCCGGCGCCACGCAGCGCCGTCCCGTGGCCCGCGCCCTCGACGTGGGGGTGGGCTGCGGGATCCAGACCCTGCACCTGCTCGCCCACGCCGACCACGTCACCGCCACGGACCTCTCCGAGCGCGCCCTGGCGTTCACCCGGTTCAACCTGCTGCTCAACGCGGACGTGCTCGGCCTCGACCGGGAGCGGCTTGAGGACCGGGTCCGGCTGGCGGCCGGCGATCTGCTGGCGCCGGTGGCGGGGGAGCGGTTCGACCTCGTGGTCTCGAACCCGCCGTTCGTGATCACCCCGCGCACGGACCCGGACGCGCCCGTGCTGACCTACCGCGACGGCGGCCGCGAGGGCGACCGGATCGTCGCGGAGCTGATCGCGGCCCTGCCGGACGTGCTCGCCGAGGGCGGCACCGCGCAGCTGCTCGCCAACTGGGAGATCCCGGCGGGTGACACCGCCGACGCCGACACCGCACCGTGGGACGCGCGCCCGCGTTCGTGGGTGGCGCCGGGGATGCAGGCCTGGTTGCTCCAGCGCGACCGGCAGGACCCCGCGGGCTACGCGGAGACGTGGCTGCAGGACTCCTCGCTCGAGCTCGACCCGCCCGCCTACGAGGCCGCCTACCGCGGGTACCTGGACGACTTCGCCGCGCGCGGGGTCGCGGGCGTGGGCTTCGGCCACGTGTGGCTGCGTCGGCCCGCCGCGGACGGCTCCCAGGGCCGGGCGTGGGTGGTCGCCGAGGAGCTGACCCAGCCCGTGGACGAGGCCCTCGGCACCGCGTGGGCCGCCGCCGTCGCCCGCCGGGACCGGCTCGCCGCCGGCGCCGGGGCGGGGGACGCCGTCGGGGACCCGGCCCTGGCCGCGCTGCGCGGCCTGCACCTGCGCGTGGCCGCGGACGTCACGGAGGAACGCCACCAGCGGTTCGGGGCGGAGCACCCCGAGGTGATCCTGGCCCGGCAGGGCTCCGGGTTCCGGCGCGTGGCGCGCCTGGACACCGCGACGGCGGGCGTGCTGTCCGCCTCCGACGGCGAGCTGTCCGTTGGGCAGCTGGTGGGCGCGGTCGCCGCGCTGCTGGAGCTGGACGACGTCGGCCGGGCCGGCCTGCTGGCCGCGCTGCGGGAGCTGTACGAGGACGGGTTCCTCGTGGAGGGCTGAGCGGACGGCCCGGCCCACACCTCAGATCAAGCCGAGCCGCGCAGCGTGGCGCAGATGGCGCACGAACATCTCGTCGTCGGGATCCCCGCGGCGCATCACCGGCACGGCCTCGCCGAAGTCCGGGTCCGGCTCGGGGAAGCCCACGAGTCCCTCGAGGTGCTCGTCCACCATCTGCCCGAGCACGCCCTCCACCTTGAAGCCGGTCACTGCCCCGTCCTCGACCTCGAGGATCGCGGTGACGCGCTGACCCAGTGCGTGCTGGGTGAGGACCAGCCCGTAGGGGTGGTCCTCCTCGGGGACCTGACTCTCCAGCCCTGTCCAGTAGGCGACGTCGGCACGCTCGGCGCCCTCGTCCCACTCGGCTGCCGCGTCCGCGTCCTCCCGCTCCGACTCGAGGTGCAGGAGATACGCGTCGAGGGAGCCGAAGGCGTGCCGGGCGAAGTGCAGCAGGGTGACGGTGTCCGTGACCGTCCACAGGACCTTCTCCGTGTGGTTGCGCAGCTCCTCGTCGTGCTGCAGATGGCCGCCCGAGAGGATCTCGCGTGCCAGAGGTCTCGCGCGGTAGCACTCCTCCAGCAGGGAGCCCACGTCCGTCGCCGTGGGGTTTGGCCGGGCCGCGGACTCCCAGCGGCGGACGAGGTCCGCCGTCGACCCCGGGGCGGTCAACACGTCCCCTGCCCGGCCACGCCGTAGAACGCGTGGATGCCTTCGGGCTTGCGGTTGTTGCCGTGGTAGTGGCAGTACTTGCCCGAGCCCGACTTGTCCTTCTCCGGACCCACAGGCCTGAGGCCGGAGCGTGCGGACTGGGCGACTTGGGCAGCACCCTGGACCGTGTGGGACGTGGCGCGGGACCGACGAGGATGCATGGCCTGAGCATAGGCTGAGTGTCCGGAGGCGGACAGGAGGACCCGAGCCCGTGTCCGGCGGACGGGCCCGCCCAGGGGCCTGTCAGGCTCCGGGCGTTATCGTGGTCAACGCGCCCTACGATGTGGGGACGTCCGCCCGCGGTGGACGCGGGTCGGCTCGCGTCGGCCCGGACCCGCAGCAATCCCGTCCCAGGAGGACCCGTTGTCCACTCCCCCCGCTTCCGTGACCGCTCCCGTGCCCGAGGGCAAGAAGCTGGTCATCGTGGAGTCCCCGGCCAAGAGCAAGTCCATCGCGAAGTACCTCAACGCGGTGGGCTCCGGCTGGGTGGTGGACTCCTCCGTGGGGCACATCCGCGACCTGCCCAAGCCCTCGGACCTGCCGGCGGACATGAAGAAGGGCCCGTTCGGGAAGTTCGCCGTGGACACGGAGCACGGCTTCACCCCGTACTACGTGGTGCACCCGGACAAGAAGAAGAAGGTCGCGGAGCTCAAGCGCGAGCTCAAGGACGCCGAGGCCCTCTACCTCGCCACGGATGCGGACCGGGAGGGCGAGGCCATCGCCTGGCACCTGCTGGACACCCTCAAGCCCACGGTGCCGGTGTACCGGATGACCTTCGGGGAGATCACCCAGGAGGGTGTGCGCCGCGGTCTGGAGAACATCCGTGAGCTGGACACGGCCCTCGTGGACGCCCAGGAGACGCGCCGCATCCTCGACCGCCTGTTCGGCTACGAGCTCTCGCCGGTGCTGTGGCGCAAGGTCTCGCGCGGGCTCTCGGCGGGCCGCGTGCAGTCGGTGGCCACCCGCCTCGTCGTCGAGCGCGAGCGGGAGCGCATGGCCTTCGTCTCCGCCCACTACTGGGGCGTGGAGGGCACCTTCACGGTGGCCGAGGGCGCGCAGGCCGCGGACGCCGTGGGCAGCTCGTTCACGGCCCGCCTCAGCACGGTGGACGGCGAGCGCGTGGCCACGGGCCGCGACTTCGACGACGCCGGGCGGCTCAAGGCCTCCGCCGGCAAGAAGGTGACCCACCTGGACGAGGCCGGCGCCCGCTCGCTGGCCGAGGGTCTGCGCGGGGCGGACTTCACGGTCGACTCGGTGGAGGACAAGCCGTACACCCGCCGCCCGGCCGCCCCCTTCACCACCTCCACGCTGCAACAGGAGGCCGCCCGCAAGCTCCGCATGAGCTCCCGCGTCTCCATGCAGGTGGCCCAGCGCCTGTACAAGAACGGCTACATCACGTACATGCGCACGGACTCGGTGAACCTCTCGCAGGAAGCCGTGCAGGCCGCCCGGCGCCAGGCCACCGAGCTCTACGGGGCGGACGCCGTGCCAGGCCCAGCCGCGCGTCTACGCCAAGCGCAACGAGACCGCGCAGGAGGCCCACGAGGCCATCCGGCCCGCGGGGGACTCCTTCCGGACCCCGGCCCAGGTCAAGGCCGAGCTGCGCCCGGACGAGTTCCGCCTGTACGAGCTGATCTGGAAGCGCACCGTGGCCTCGCAGATGGCCGATGCCAAGGGCTACACCGCCACGCTGCGGCTCTCGGCCACCGCGCAGGACGGCCGCCTCGCGCAGTTCAGCGCCTCGGGCACCGTCATCACGTTCAAGGGCTTCCTCGACGCGTACGAGGAGGGCCGGGACGCCGAGGTCGACGGCGAGAACGCGGAGGCCAAGGACCGCCGCCTGCCGCAGGTGGCCCAGGGCGAGCGCCTCACCGGTGACCCGATCGAGGCCACCGGGCACGAGACCTCCCCGCCGGCCCGCTACACCGAGGCGTCGATCGTCGCCGAGCTGGAGCGCCGCGAGATCGGGCGGCCCTCCACGTACGCCCCGACGATCTCCACGATCATGGACCGCGGTTACGTGTCCAAGCGCGGCACCGCGCTCGTCCCGTCGTGGACCGCGTTCGCGGTGATCGGACTGCTCGAGGACTACTTCGCGAAGTACGTGGACTACGACTTCACGGCCCGCATGGAGGACGACCTCGACCGGATCGCCGCGGGCGAGCTCGGCCGCGAGGCCTGGCTGCAGACCTTCTACTTCGGGGCCCCCGCCGCGGAGACGGAGAAGGGCGTCGAGGGCCTCAAGCACGTGGTGGACAACCTCGGCGAGATCGACGCGCGAGCCGTGAACTCGCTGCCGATCACCGAGGACATCACCCTGCGGGTGGGCCAGTACGGCCCGTACCTGGAGCGGTCGCTGCCGGCCGACGCGGAGGCGGGCGCCACCCCGCCGCGCGCCAACGTCCCCGAGGACCTGGCCCCGGACGAGCTCACCCCGGCCAAGGCCGAGGAGCTGTTCGCCACCGCCCAGCCCTCCGAGCGCGAGCTCGGCACGGACCCGGAGACGGGCCGGACCGTCGTCGCCAGGGACGGGCGCTACGGGCCCTACGTCACCGAGGTCATCCCGGAGATGACCGAGGAGGAGCTGCAGGCCTGGCTCGACGCCCAGCCCACCGAGTACTACAAGAACGGCAAGCCCAAGCCGAAGAAGAAGCCGGCCAAGGAGAAGCCCCGCACCGGCTCCCTCTTCACGAGCATGTCCGTGGACACCGTGACCCTCGAGCAGGCGCTGCAGCTGATGTCCCTGCCGCGCGTCGTGGGCGCGGACGCCGAGGGCGAGGTCATCACCGCCCAGAACGGCCGCTTCGGGCCCTACCTGAAGAAGGGCTCGGACTCGCGCTCGCTCGAGTCCGAGGACCAGATCTTCAGCATCACGCAGGAGCAGGCCCTCGAGATCTACGCCCAGCCGAAGCAGCGTGGCCGCGGGGCCGCCAAGCCGCCGCTGGCCGAGTTCGGCGAGGACCCGGTCTCCGGCAAGAAGGTCACCGTGAAGGAGGGCCGCTTCGGCCCGTACGTCACGGACGGGGTCACCAACATCACCGTCCCGCGCGGCCGTCAGCCCGAGGAGCTCACGGCGGAGGAGGCCTACCAGCTGCTCGCGGACAAGCGTGCCAAGGGCCCGGCCACCCGCGGCGGTGCCAAGAAGCCGGCGGCCCGCAAGGCCCCGGCCAAGAAGACCACCGCGCGGAAGAAGGCCTGAGCGCCATGCGCCTCGGCGTCCTGGACATCGGGTCCAACACCGTCCACCTGCTGCTCGTGGACGCCCACCCGGGGGCCCGCCCCGTCGCCTACGCGGAGCACAAGCGCTCCCTTCCGCTGATCCGCTACCAGGACGCCGACGGGGCGATCACGGAGGAGGGACAGCGGGAGCTCGTGGACTTCGTCCGTGAGGCCGCCGCGTTCGCGGAGGAGCATCGGGCGGAGGACATGATCTCGTTCTGCACCTCGGCGATCCGCGAGTCCGCGAACGGCGCCGCCGTGCTGGCCCGCGTGCAGGCCGAGACCGGTGTGCACCTCTCCGAGCTCACGGGGGACCAGGAGTCGGCCATGACGTACTTCGCCGTGCGCCGCTGGCAGGGCTGGGGCGCCGGCTCCATCCTGAACTTCGACATCGGCGGCGGCTCCTTCGAGATCGCCTACGGCCAGGACGAGCTGCCCTCGCACGCCCTGTCCCTGCCGCTGGGCGCCGGCCGCCTCACCCGCGACTGGGTGCTCGAGGACCCGCCCAGCCCCAAGGCGGTGAAGAAGCTCCGCAAGCACGTGGAGAAGCGACTCGAGGAGGCGTATACGGCCTTCCCGCGCATCGAGTCGCCCGTGGTGGTCACCGCCACCTCGAAGACGTTCCGCTCCCTCGCCCGGATCACCGGGGCGGCGCCGTCGGCGGCGGGCCCCTTCGTGAAGCGGCACCTGCGCGCGGACAACCTGCACCTGTGGGTGAACCGCCTCGCGGCGATGACCGTCGCGGAGCGGGCGGAGCTGCCCGGCGTCTCGGACGTGCGCGCGCACCAGGTGTTCGCGGGGGCGATCGTCGCGCTGACGGCCATGCGCACGTTCGGCATCGCCCAGCTCGAGATCTGCCCGTGGGCGCTGCGCGAGGGCCTGATCCTCAACCGCCTCGACGCGCTCATGCTCGAGGGCCACCTCACCCGGGACGGCCTGCCCGGTGTCGGCCACGTGAACCTCAACCCGGACACCCTCCTGCCGGGGCTGAGCCTGGGGGTGCGCTGACCATGGCGGACTCCACCGCGCACCTGGCCCCCGCGGCGCGCTTCGGCGCGGACATCCCCGTGACCCTGTCCTCCTCGTCCGTGTTCCCCCTGGGCACCCAGGACGTGTTCGCCACCGCCGAGGACCTCGGCTACGACGGCGTGGAGGTCATGGTCACGCACAACGCGTGGAGCCAGGACGCGCGGCGGCTGGCGCGGCTGTCCGAGCGGCACGGGATGCCCATCGACTCCATCCACGCGCCCACCCTGCTGTTCACGCAGCAGGTCTGGGGCTCCGCGTGGTCCAAGATCCGCCGCTCCGTGGAGCTGGCGCAGGCCGTGGGCGCGGCCACCGTGGTGGCCCATCCGCCGTTCCGCTGGCAGGGCACGTACGCGGTGCGCTTCGCCGAGGGCATCCACGAGCTCATGGCGGAGACCGGCGTCGTGATCGCCGTGGAGAACATGTACCCGTGGCGGGCCTACGGCCGCGAGGCCAAGATGTACCTGCCGCACTGGAACCCGCTGCCCGAGCCGTACGAGCACATCTGCTGGGACTTCTCCCACGCGGCCATCGCGCGGGCGGACTCCCTGGCGGCCGTCCGCGAGCTCGGCCCGCGGCTGCGGCACGTCCACCTCACCGACGGCGACGACTCCGGCAAGGACGACCACCTGGTCCCCGGCGAGGGCACGCAGCGCGTGGCCGAGACCCTGCGCCACCTGGCGACCGTGGGCCTGGCCGGTGCGGTGTGCGTGGAGGTGGGCACCCGCGGCGTGGAGTACGCGGGACAGCGGGAGGAGAAGCTCGCCGCCTCGCTCGCCTTCGCGCGCGAGCACCTGGCCGCCGGCGAGACCGACCACCACGACGACGGCGCCCTGCGCCCGACCACGAAGGAGACGGACCGACCATGAAGCTGACCATCCTGGGCCTGGGCACCATGACCGGCGCGATCCTCGCCGGAGCCCTCGACGCCGGCGCCGTGCGCGCCGAGGACGTCACCGCCACCACCCGCTCCGCCGCGTCCGCCGAGAAGGCCGCCGCGCAGCACGGCGTCACCGTGACCTCCCAGGAGCGGGACGAACGCGCCAACCATGCCGCGGTCGCCGAGGCGGACATCGTCCTGGTGGGCGTGAAGCCGAAGGACATGGTCGCCACCCTCACGGACCTGGCGCCGTCGCTGCGCCCCGAGACCGTGGTGGTGTCCGTGGCAGCCGGCGTCACCTCCGCCACCATGGCCGCCGTGCTGCCGGCGGGGCAGCCGATCGTGCGGACCATGCCGAACACGCCCCTGACGGTGGGCTCCGGCGTCGTCGGCATGGCCCCCGGGCCGGGCGTCACCGAGGAGCAGACCACCGCCGTGCGCGCTCTCTTCGAGGGCTCCGGCCTGGTGGTCCCGGTGGCCGAGGAGCAGCTCTCCGCCGTGGTGGCCACCGCCGGCTCCGCCCCGGCCTACGTGTTCCTGCTGGCCGAGCTGATCGCCGCCCACGGTGCGGAGATGGGACTGGACGCCGCCGCCGCCGAGGCCATGGCCGCGGCCACCGTCAAGGGCGCGGGCATCATGCTCCAGCAGGAGGGGGCCAGGGCCGAGGCTCTGCGCAAGGCCGTGATGAGCCCGAACGGCACCACCGAGAAGGCCGTGGAGGCGTTCCTGGACGGCGGCATGGGCGACCTCGTGAACCGTGCCATGGACGCGGCCGCGCAGCGCGACAAGGAGATGGCCGAGGAGTTCGGGGCCTGACGGCTCCGGTGTGCCTCAGGGCCGGGCCGCGAACCGGTCGATGAGGTCCGTGTGCCCGGAGACGATGAGGGTGTCGCGCGGGCCCACCCGGGTGTCCGGCTGGGCGTAGGTGAAGTCCTCGCCCGGGGTCTTCACACCCACCACGGTCACGCCGTACTTGGATCGCACGTGGGACTCGGCGAGCGTGAAGCCCACGCACTCGGCCGGCGGGTACATCTTCACGATCGCGAAGTCGTCGTCGAACTCGATGAAGTCGAGCATGCGCCCGTTCACGAGGTGGGCGGCGCGCACACCGGCGTCGTGCTCCGGGAAGATCACGTGGTTCGCCCCGATCCGCTTGAGGATCGTGCCGTGCGCCTCGCTGATCGCCTTCACCCAGATGTGGGGGATCTCCAGGTCCACGAGGTTCACGGTGATGAGCACCGATGCCTCGATGGAGGTGCCCACGCCGACCACCGCCGTCGCGAAGTCCTGCGCGCCGAGCTGGCGCAGGGCCTCGGAGTCGGTGGCGTCCGCCTCCACCACGTGGGTGAGCGAGGGGGCGAAGCGCTGCACGAGGACGGGGTCCCGCTCGACGGCGAGCACCTCGCGGCCCTGCGCGACGAGCTCCTCCGCCGTGGCGGCGCCGAAGCGGCCCAGCCCCACGACGAGCACGGGGGCGTTGGGATCGGTGCGCTGCGGGGCGTCAGCCAATGATCGGCCTCTCGACGGGGTAGCGGTAGAGCACGCGCCGCTGGCGCAGGGCCAGGGCGGCGGCGAACGTGATCGTACCAACGCGGCCCGCGAACATCATGGCCGTCAGGACGTACTTGCCGGCCGGTGGGCTCTCCGCGGAGACGCCCACGGAGAGCCCGCACGTGCCGAACGCGGAGATCACCTCGAACAGGGGCCGCTGGAGGGACTCGTCGGTGATGTGCACCAGCGCCAGAGTGGCCACGAGCACGAGGGTGGCCCCGAGTGCGAGCACCGCGATGGCCACGCGCAGGGACTCGGGGGCGATCGTGCGGCCGTGCGCCGTCACCTCGCGGTCGCCGCGCGCCTCCGCCACGATCGCGAGGAACATGATCGCCAGCGTGGTCACCTTGATGCCGCCCGCGGTGGAGGCGGACCCACCGCCCACGAACATCAGCGCGTCCATGAGCAGCAGGGACTCGGGCTGGTGCGCGTTCGTGTCGTCGATCGCGAAGCCTCCGGAGCGGGTCATCATGGAGCCGAACAGGGAGTGCCCGACCCGCTGCCAGAAGCCCATGCCGGCCTGGGTCGCCGGGTTGCCCGCCTCGAAGAAGAAGAGGGCGACGGCGCCGAGCACCAGCAGGGCCAGCGTCACCTCGACCGTGAGCTTGGTGTGCAGGTTCCACTCCCGGAATCGCCACCCCTTCTCCAGCAGCACCATGACCACGGGGAAGCCGAGCGCACCCAGGAACACGCCGACGCCGAGCACCGTGATGATCACCGGGTCGTGCATGATCTCCGGCAGGCCGTCCACGTGGAGGGTGAACCCGGCGTTGTTGAAGGCGCTGACCGAGTAGAAGACCCCGTGCCACAGGCCGGTGAGCCACGAGCCGGAGATGGCCGCGAACCGCGGCACGAGGAAGAACGCCAGCGTGGCCTCGGCGGTCAGCACCGTCACGACGACGACGCGCAGCAGCCGGCCGACCTCGCCGAGATTCCCGGAGGTCATGCCCGCCTGCTGCGTCGCCAGCTTCGACCTCAGACCCAGATGCCGGGAGACGGCCAGCGTGAGCAGCGAGGCCATCGAGAGGATGCCCAGGCCGCCGATCTGGATGGCCACGAGGATGATCACCTGGCCCGCGGGGGACCAGTGCACGGCCGTGTTGACGGTGGTCAGACCGGTCACGGAGAAGGCGGAGACCGCGGTGAACATGGCGTCGTGCAGGGGGGTGGCGTGGCCGTCCGCCGCGGCCCACGGCAGGGCGAGGAGCCCGGTGAACACCAGGGCCATGAGGGCGAAGGCGGAGAGGGCGGCGCGGGCCGGGGAGCCGCCCACCACCGAGCTGACGGCGCGGCCCGAGCGCCGCAGCACCGTGCGCAGGTCGGTCGAGGACTCCAGCGTGGAGGCCTGGCCGGGCCGGGGGAGGCCGCCGGGCCGGCGCACGCCGCCGTGGCGGCGGGCGCGCGGAGTCGGACGGAGACCTGCCACGGGGCACCTCCTGCGCGGGGGGACGGGGAACGGACCGGTTCCCAGTATCGCGCGCCCCGTGGCCCGCGCGTCACGCGGGCAGGACATCCGAGGCGATCGTCGCCACCGTGTCGCCCGGAGCCCTAGGCTGGACCGTGATGAGCACCACGTCCACCCCTCCCGCTCCCACCCCCGCCGCTGTGGTGTGGGACTCCAGCCTGCTCCGCTACCGGTTCAGCGCGGAGCACCCGATGGCGCCCCTGCGGCTGGACCTCACGCACCGGCTCGTGGAGGCGTTCGGCCTGCTGGACGCCCCCCACGTGCGGATCATGGAGCCGCCCGTGGCCACGGACGAGCAGCTCGCCCTCGTCCACGACCCCGAGTATGTCGCCGCCGTGCGCCGGGCCGCGGCGACGTCGTCGGCCGAGGACGGCCGCTTCGGCCTGGGCACCGAGGACTGTCCCGTGTTCCCGGACCTGCACGAGTCCGCCGCCCGGATCGCGGGCGGCTCCCTCGTCGCCGCGGAGGCGATCTGGTCCGGCGAGGTGGACCGCGCCGTGAACTTCGCCGGTGGCATGCACCACGCCGCCCGGTCCTCGGCGTCCGGGTTCTGCATCTACAACGACTGCGCCGTGGCCATCCAGCGCCTGCTGGACCTCGGCGCGGAGCGCGTGGCCTACGTCGACGTGGACGCGCACCACGGCGACGGCACGCAGTCGATCTTCTACGACGACCCCCGCGTGCTCACCATCTCCCTGCACGAGACGGGCATCAGCCTGTTCCCGGGCACGGGCTTCGCCAATGAGATCGGCGGCTCGGCCGCCCAGGGCACGGCGGTGAACGTCGCGCTGCCCCCGCGCACCGGCGACGCCGGCTTCCTGCGCGCCGCCCACGCCGTGGTCCCGCCGCTGCTGCAGGCGTTCGCCCCGGACGTGCTGGTCAGCCAGCACGGCTGCGACGGCCACCTCACGGACCCGCTCGCCGACCTGCGGCTGACCGTGGACGGCCAGCGCCAGCTCGCGTTCGACGTCGGCGACTGGGCCGACCGGTTCGCGCACGGCCGGTGGTTGGCCACCGGAGGCGGCGGCTACAACCCGCTGCGGGTGGTGCCGCGCGCGTGGACCCACCTGACCGCCGCCGTCCTGCAGACCCCGATCCCGGTGAAGAGGGAGATCCCCGCCGCCTGGATCGAGCACGTCCGGGCCCTCACCGCGGACGAGCTGACCGGGGACATGTCCGTGCACGTGGGGGACGACGCCGAGCGGATCCCCACCGTGATGGGCGAGGACGCGGACGTGTGGTGGCGCTCGTGGGAGGTGGGTTATGACCCGGCCGACCCGGTGGACCAGTCGATCATGGCCACGCGCCGCGAGGTGTTCCCGCTGCACGGGCTGGACCCCTGGTTCGACTGAGCCGGCCCGCGTCCCGGTTCGACCGCGGCCCGTGCGGCCGGTATTGTGGCCGAGAACGTTTCCAGGCGTTCCACATCCGGTGGAATGCGGGTCGGCGTGTCCGGCGCCCCGGATGCCTGCGGTCCCACGACCGCCGACCCTCGCCCCGATTCAAGGAGTCCCCATGGGATCTGTGATCAAGAAGCGCCGCAAGCGCATGTCGAAGAAGAAGCACCGCAAGCTGCTTCGCAAGACCCGTCACCAGCGTCGCAACAAGAAGTGACGCCCGCGCCCTCCGGGCGCTGACGAGACGAAGCCGCCGTCCCCTTCCGAGGGGACGGCGGCTTCGTCGTGGACGGCGATCCGTAGAGTGGGGGCCATGACCGCCGACCTGCCCGCCGCCACCGCCCGCGTCCAGCTGCTCGTGAAGCCCGGCTGTCACCTGTGCGTCGAGGCCGAGGCCACGGTGGCGCAGGTGTGCGACGCGCGGGGCGAGGCCTGGGAGGCCGTCGACGGCGCCGCGCACCCGGCCCTGCTCGAGCGGTTCGCGGACGAGGTGCCCGTGCTGTTCGTCGACGGCGTCCAGCGCGACTTCTGGCGCGTGGACCCGGCCCGTCTGGCTCGGCTCCTGGACGCCCCGCGGGCCTGAGCGGGCTCAGCGGCGCGCGAAGCGCTGCCAGGCCTTCAGCCGCATGTACTCCGTGGCGTCCGGGCGGTAGGCGAGCACGATGCCGGCGACGCCGAGGCCCACCCACACCAGGTCCAGTGGGCTGAACGCCCCCATCACCGCGTTGGAGACCAGCACCAGCACGGACAGGGTCGCCAGCACCGTTCCGACGATGCGCGCGGCGCGCGAGCCGCCGCGGATCGCGAACGCCACCCACAGGTAGACGAGGAACGCGAGCACGCCGAACACGGCCGCCGTCGTGGCGAGGGCCGGGAGCATCCCGTCCATCATGGTGCGCATCTGCTCCGCCTGGTCGGCGGGCAGATCCATCTGTTCGACGGACCGGTCCAGCTCCTGCTGGATCGCGGCCTGGCCCTCCGGCTGGGTGATGGCGAAGGCCGCCAGCAGGGTTGTCGCCAGCAGCAGGAGGCCGCCCGAGACGATCAGCCAGAACGCGGCCGTCAGGGAGCGCGGCCGCGGGGGCAGCTCGACCGGGCCGGGAGACTGCCAGCCGGCGGGGCCGTGGGGAGAGGGGGCCTGGGGCATCCCCGCCTGGCCCGGGGCGCCGTACGGAGCCGCCGGCGGTGCGCCGTAGGGGTCCTGGCCGTACGGGCTCGCGCCCGCCGGGTCGGAGGAGCCCGGGGTCGGCCCCTGCGGGGCGGCGCCGTAGGGGTCGGTGCCGTACGGGTTCTGGCTGCCGTGGGGATCGGTGGGCGAGGTGCCGGACATGGGGCCTCCTAGCGACGCCGACGCTCGCGGCGTCTCGGTGCGGACGGGGGTGGCGGCGCGGTCGCGCCGAGCTGTGCCCCACGCTACCGCCGGCGCCACCGGTCCGCCTCTGCCAGACTGGCCCCATGCAGACGCTCGCCACCGTCCACCTGGTCCGCCACGGAGAAGTCCACAACCCCGATCGTGTCCTCTACGGCCGCCTGCCGGAGTTCGGGCTCTCGGAGCTCGGCCGGCAGATGGCCGACGGCGTCGCCGCGTGGTTCCTCGAGCGCGCGGAGCAGACGGGCCGCCGGCCCGACGTCGTCGCGGCCTCCCCGCTGACCCGCGCCCAGCAGACCGCCGAGCCGATCGCCGCCGCCCTCGGGCGCCCGCTGGCCACCGAGCCGGACCTCATCGAGGCCGAGAACGACTTCGAGGGCATGTCCCAGGTCGCCGCCTCGCTCAAGCGGAATCCGCGCCTGTGGCCCAAGCTGCGCAACCCGCTGCGCCCCTCCTGGGGCGAGCCCTACCGCCAGCAGGCGGCCCGCATGCTCGCCGTCGTCGACCGGGTGCGGGACGAGGCCGAGGCCGCCGGCGGACCCGGCGCCGAGGCGGTGCTCGTCTCTCACCAGCTGCCCATCTGGGTGACGCGCCTGGCCGTCGAGGGCCGGCCCCTGTGGCACGACCCGCGCCGCCGCGAGTGCTCCCTGACCTCCGTGACCTCCCTCGTGTTCGAGGAGGGCCGCGCGCTGCCGCGCGTCGAGTACCACGAGCCCAACCAGGCCCTGCTCAAGGACGCCTCCTCCCTGCCCGGGGCCTGAGCCGGACCCCGCCCCTCCCACGGGCCGCGGGTGTGACGTCCAGGGTTCAGTCAGAATGCGGGGCGGACAGTAGACTTCCAAGGTCCCCGGAATCCAGCGCCGCGCATCCCCTGGAGGGCAGTCACGCCATGCACACCCCGCCCCGTCCGTCCCGCCGCACCCTGCTGACCGGCCTCTCGCTGATCGGCCTCGCGCCCGTCCTCGCGGCCTGCTCGGGCGGTGACGACTCGCTCGCGCGGCAGGCGGGCAACGCGGACGGCAAGAACTACATCGCCGGCGACGGCTCCGTCCTGGAGATCGCCCCCGCCGAGCGCGGCGCCCCCGTGGAGTTCGCCGCCGAGCTCTTCGACGGCACCCCCGTGACCGGCGCGAGCCTGCGCGGCACCCCCGCCCTGCTGAACTTCTGGTACGCCGCCTGCGCGCCGTGCCGCGTCGAGGCCCCCCACCTCGTCTCCCTGCACGAGCAGTTCGCCCCGCAGGGGGTGCGGTTCCTCGGCGTGAACGTCCGGGACACCGTCACCACCGCGCAGGCCTTCGAGCGCACCTTCGAGATCCCCTACCCGTCCATCGAGGACGCCCGCGGGGACGTGCTCCTGAACATGACCGACTACGTGCCCCCGCAGGCCGTGCCCTCCACCCTCGTCCTGGACGTCGAGGGCCGCGTGGCCGCCCGCGTGCTCGGCGCCGTGGAGGAGTCCACCCTGCGCGCCCTGCTCACCACCGTGGTGGACGAGGCCGCGGCCTGACCCGGCCGCCGTGTCCATGCAGAGCAACCCCTTCGCCGATATCGCCCTCGACGGCTCACTGCTGCTCGCGGCCCCGATCGCCCTGCTCGCCGGGCTCATCTCCTTCCTCTCCCCGTGCGTGCTGCCGCTCGTGCCCGGCTACCTCGGGTACGTCACCGGCCTCGGCGGGGACGTGCTCACCAGCCGCCGCCGCGGGCGCCTCGTGCTCGGCTCCGTGCTGTTCGTGCTCGGGTTCGCCGTGGTGTTCGTGGGCATCACCGTGGTGTTCACCCAGGCCATGGTCTGGCTGCGGCGCGACGGCGCCTGGGTCACCCCCGTGCTCGGCGTGCTCGTGATGCTCATGGGCCTCGTGTTCCTCGGCGGCGGCGGCCGGCTTCAGCAGGAGCGCCGCGTCCACTTCAAGCCCGCCGCCGGCCTGGTCGGCGCGCCCCTGCTGGGCATGACCTTCGGCCTGGGCTGGGCGCCGTGCATCGGCCCCACCATGGCCGCCGTCCTGGCCATGTCCACGGCCAGCTCCGGCTCCGTGGGCCGCGGCGCCCTGCTCGCCTTCCTCTACTGCCTCGGCCTGGGCCTGCCGTTCGTGCTCATGGCCCTCGGCATGGAGCGCGGCATGCGGGCCCTCGGGTTCTTCCGCCGGCACCGCGTGCTGATCATGCGCCTCGGCGGCGCCCTGCTGATCGCGCTGGGCCTGCTCATGGTCACCGGCGTCTGGACCGCCTGGACCACGCAGCTGCAGCTGTGGTTCGCCAACGAATGGGAGATGCCCCTGTGAGCTCCAAGGCCGCCCGGACGCGCTCCGAGCCCGTCACCCTGCCGCGCCTCGGCCTGGCGGGCACCCTGCGCTGGATCTGGACCCAGCTGACCAGCATGAGCACCGCGCTCATGCTGCTGCTCCTGCTCGCCGTCGCCGCCGTGCCCGGCTCCCTCGTGCCCCAGCGCCGTGCCGGCCCCGAGATCGTGGACCAGTGGATCGAGGACAACCCCGTGTGGGGCCCCGTCCTGGACGCCCTGCAGTTCTTCGACGTCTACAACTCCGTCTGGTTCTCGGCCATCTACCTGCTGCTGTTCGTCTCCCTCGTGGGCTGCGTGTGGCCGCGCGCCATCCAGCACGCCAAGGCCCTGCGCCAGCCCCCGGCCCGCACCCCCCGCAACCTGACGCGCCTGCCGGCCTCCGGCGTCGTCGTCCTCGAGGAGGGCGGCCCGAGCCCCGAGGAGGCCGTGGCCAGAGCCCAGGCGTGGCTGCGCAAGCGCCGCTACCGCGTGGAGCACCGCCCCGAGGCCGGCGGCGCGTCCGTGGGCGCCGAGCGCGGATACCTGCGCGAGATCGGCAACATCCTGTTCCACGTCTCGCTGATCGGCGTACTCGTGTTCATGGCCTACGGCGGCATGACCAAGTACGGCGGGCAGAAGATCATCGTGGAGGGCGAGGGCTTCGCCAACAACCTCGTGGCCTACGACTCCTTCACCCCCGGCACCTACTTCAGCGCGGACGACCTCCAGCCGTTCTCCCTCACCCTCGACTCCTTCGACGCCGTGTTCGACCGCGAGTCCGAGACCCACTACGGCCAGCCGCTGGACTACACCGCCGTCATGGACGTCCGAGAGGGCTCCGGCGGCGAGCTCCAGCGCCAGATCCTCAAGGTCAACCAGCCGCTGGACATCGACGGCGTGCGCGTCTACCTCGTGGGCAACGGCTACGCGCCCGTGGTGACCATCCGCGACGGCGCCGGGGACGTGGCCTTCCAGGGCCCCGTGGTCACCCGCGTGTTCGACAATAACTACGGCTCGCAGGCCACCATCAAGGTCCCCGACGCGCGGCCGGACCAGCTGGGCTTCGTCGGCTTCTTCCTGCCCTCGGCGGTGGAGGACGAGGAAGGCGCCGCGTTCTCCGCGGACCCCGAGCTGCTCAACCCGGAGCTGCAGCTGAACTCGTACTACGGGGACCTCGGCCTGGACACCGGCCGCCCGCAGAACGTGTACGTGCTGGACACCGCATCCCTCACCGAGCTCAACAGCCGCACCAACGAGAACGGCGGCATCGTGCTCAGCCCGGGCCAGACGTACGAGCTGCCCGAGGGCAAGGGCTCCATCAGCTTCGACGGCGTCCGCCGCTACGTCGGCCTGGACATCCACTACGACCCGGGCAAGTGGGGCGTCGGCGTGTTCGCCGGCACCGCCCTGCTCGGCCTGGCGATCAGTCTGTTCGTCCGCCGCCGCCGCGTGTGGGTGCGCGCCCGCACCGACGACGACGGCCGCACCCGCGTGGAGTACGCGCTGCTCGCCCGCGGCGAGGAGTTCGGCCTCCACGAGGAGCACGTGGCCCTGCGCGCCGCCATGGAGAAGTGGTGGCCCATCGTCGCCGCCACCGAGACGGCCGACGACGCCGCGGCCGGTGCCGCCCCCCAGTCCACCCCCACCACCCCCGAGACCCCCGCCGGCCCCGCCGACGCCCGATCAGGAGACTGACAGTGTTCAACCCCACGGCCCCCGTGAACGAGCAGCTGGCGCTGTACAGCGACCTCTTCATGCTCATCGCCGCGCTCGTGTACGCGGCGGCGTTCATCCTGTTCACCATCGACATGGCCACCGCCTCGGCCACCATCCGCCGCCTCGAGGCCGACCTCGCGGCCCAGCGCGGGCAGGTGCGCACCGCTCCGGACCGCGAGACCGTGGGGGCCGCCGTCGGCGGGTCCACGGCGGTCGGCGCGAGCGACTCCGACACGGCCCGGCCGGCCGCCGCCGAGCCCGGCGTCGACGCGGACGACAACCTCGTGGACGAGGACATGGACTACACGGGCGGCGGCCGCCGCCCGGTCGCCAACGTGGCCGTGGCCGTGCTGGCCGTCGGCTGGGCGCTGCACGCGTTCGCCGTCGTCGCCCGCGGCCTCGCCGCCTCCCGGGTGCCGTGGGGCAACCTGTACGAGTTCATGACCACGGGCGCGCTCGTGATCACGACCGTCTACCTGCTGTTCCTCTTGCGCAAGGATCTGCGCTTCGTGGGCACGTTCGTCACCGGCATCGTCGTGGCGATGATGTGCGCGGCCACCATGGGCTTCCCGACGCCGGTGGGCCACCTCCAGCCGCCGCTGCAGACGCCGTGGCTCGTCATCCACGTGTCCATCGCCGTGCTGGCCAGCTCGCTGTTCGCGCTGACCGCCGCGATGTCCGTGCTGCAGCTGCTGCAGGACCGCGCGGAGAAGCGCGCTGCGGCGGGCGAGCGCTCGTGGGCGTTCCTGCGCCTCGTGCCGGCCGCGCAGGGGCTGGAGAACTGGTCCTACCGCCTCAACGCCGTCGGCTTCGTCATGTGGACCTTCACGCTGATCGCCGGTGCGATCTGGGCCGAGGCCGCGTGGGGCCGCTACTGGAACTGGGACACCAAGGAGGTCTGGACCTTCGTGATCTGGGTGGTGTACGCGGCGTACCTGCACGCCCGCGCCACCCGCGGCTGGACCGGTGCCCGCGCCGCGTGGCTGAGCATCGTGGGCTTCCTGTGCATCGTGTTCAACTACACGATCGTCAACACGTATTTCCCGGGCCTGCACTCGTACGCGGGTCTGCCCGGCTGAGTCCGGCGGGGCCCCTCAGGCGCGCGGGCCGTCGCCGTCCGGGTCGGCGTCGTCGTCGCCCTGCTCCCGACGACGGCGCAGCTCCTCCTCGCGGGCCCGCAGCTCGGCCTCGCGGCGGTCCAGGTCCTGCTCGCGGGCGTCCTGGCGGCGCTGCACGCGCAGGCTGCGCAGGAACGCCTCGTCGTCGTCCGGGGCCCCGGTGGGCCGGGGAGCGGTGCGCCCGCCCGCGCCGGCCGGTCGGGCGCGTCCGAGCAGCAGCCACAGCAGCGGCCCCACGAGCGGCACGAGCACGATGACCGCCACCCACGCCGCCTTCGGGAGGCTGCGCACCTCGCGGGCGGGGGTCAGCAGCGCCTCGAACAGCGCGTAGAGGGTCAGGCCCGCGAGGATGATCGCGGCGGGGATGATGAAGCGGCCCATCCCTCCAGTCTAGGCGCGGGCTGGGGGGGTCGGCGGGCGGGGCGTCCGTCCTCGTAGGATGGACCGGTGCGCATCTTCTTCTACGGTCTGGTCCGCGTGGTCGTCTTCGTCGCCCTGTGGGCGCTGTTCTACTACGTGATGGACCTCGGGATGATCTTCGGGGTGATCGCGGCCACGATCCTGACGTTCGCGGTCAGCTACCTCTTCCTCGGCCGCCTGCGCACGGGGGCCACCGAGGACCTGTCCGCCGCGTGGGAGGGCCGCCCGGGCCGCCGGGGCCGCACCGAGACCGCCGACGCGGACGCCGAGGACGCCTACACCGAGGGCCGGTTCCGCGAGTGAGCCCCGCAGGGCGACGGGGCGGATGCCGCCGCCGCCGCCGTCATCCCGTGCGGCTCAGAGCAGCGCGCCGAGGGTGAACGTGATCGCGTAGACGATCCCGATCACGCCGGTCGCGCGCAGCACCGGGATCAGCGCCCGGCGGTCGTCGGCGCGCAGCACCGTGCGGATCGGCCGGATCGCGAGCAGGCCGCCGATCGGCACGAGCAGCAGTCCCGGGTGCACCGCCACCCAGAACAGCGGCAGCAGCAGGGCGACGGCCAGCATGACGCCGTAGGACGCCCGCGCGGGTCCGTCGCCCAGGCGGGCGGCCAGCGTCATCTTCCCGACCTCGCGGTCCGTGGGGATGTCCCGGATGTTGTTGACCATGAGCAGGGCCGTGGAGATCAGCCCGCAGCCGATCGCGCCGGCCCAGGCCAGGCCGCTGACGGCGTCGGCCTGGGTGTACGTGGTGCCGAGGACGGCCACCAGCCCGAAGAACACGAACACGAACACCTCACCGAGGCCGAGGTATCCGTACGGCCGCTTCCCGCCGGTGTAGAACCACGCGGCCAGCACGCAGGCGACGCCGACCAGCAGGAACCACCAGTGCCCCGAGAGCAGGATGAGCCCCAGGCCGGCCAGCCCGGCGAGGCCGAAGAACGCGAAGGCCGCCTGCTTCACCTGGACCGCGGGCACGAGCCCGGAGACGGTGAGCCGGAAGGGGCCGACGCGCTCGTCGTCGGTGCCGCGGATCCCGTCCGAGTAGTCGTTGGCGTAGTTCACGCCGATCTGCAGCGCGAGCGACACCACGAGGGCCAGCAGCGCCGCGCCGAGGTGGAAGGAGCCGAGCTCCGCGGCGGCGGCCGAACCGACGATCACGGGGGCGATCGCCATGGGCAGCGTGCGCAGGCGCGCGGCGGCGACCCACTGGGAGAGCGTGGCGGCCATGGGCGGGGGTTCCTCCTGGGGAGCGGGGTGGGCAGCGGCGCGCGGCGGGCCGGGTCGACGGCGGCGCGCGGCCGGGGCCCGACGTCGGTCGGGCCCGGGTCATTCTCCCACGCGGGCGGGGCGGCGCTCAGCCGGCGGTGAACCGGGCGGCCAGGGCCTGCCGGTCGGTCTTGCCGGTGGAGAGCAGCGGCAGGGCGTCGAGGAGGAGCCACGTCTTGGGCACCGCGGCCGCACCCAGCGCCTCGCGCACGTGGGCGCGCAGGACGGCCTCGTCGGGGGCCGCGGTCGGGTGGGCGGGCACGACGGCGGCGCACAGCCGGGCGCCCCACTCGGAATCCGGCACGCCGGCCACGTGGGCCGCCGCGACGCCCGGGTGCGCCTCGAGCACCGCGGTCACCGCCGCCGCGGACACCTTCACCCCGCCCGTGATGACCACGTCGTCCAGGCGACCGGTCACGGCCAGCCGCACGCCGCCGTCGTCGGTGGGGGAGAGCACGCCCGTGTCCTCGGTCAGGAAGGCGCGGGCGCCGTCCGCGGCGGTGACGAAGTGTGCGGCGGTGCGGGCGGGGTCGTCGAGGTAGCCGGCCGCCACCATGGGCCCGGCCAGGCGCACGCGCGGCGGGGCGCCGGGGTCCTCCGGGGCCACCACGACGGCGACGCCGGGCAGCGGCACGCCGTCGTAGACGCAGCCGCCGCACGTCTCGGCCATGCCGTAGGTGGCGGTGAGACGCACCCCCGCCGCCTCGGCCGCGGCCCGCAGCGCGGGATCGAGCCGGGCGCCGCCCACGAGCACGCGGTCGAAGGAGCGCAGGGCCGCCCGCCCGGCCGGGTCGGCGTCGGCCGCGAGGAGGCGGGCGAGCTGGGTGGGGACGAGCGAGACGAGCCGGGGGCCGGCGTCATCGGGCAGGGCGGCCGCCCCGGCGGCGAACGCCGCGGGCGTGAACGGGCCCGGTGGCAGGGCCACGGGCGCGGTCCCGGCCGCGATCGAGCGGGAGAGCACGGCGAGCCCGGCCACGTAGTGCACGCCGAGGGCCAGCAGCCACGCCCCCTCACCGCCGAGCCGCCGGGCCGTGGCCGCGGCCGAGGCGCGCAGGGCCGCGCCGGTCAGGACGATCTGCTTCGGCGTGCCCGTGGACCCGGAGGTGCGCACCACGGCGACGGCGTCCGGGTCCCCGCAGCGGCGCGGGTCGCGGGCCTCGGGCCGGGGGAGCGCGGCGCCGTCGGCGGTCAGCTCGACGGGGGCGCCGCCGTCGAAGGCCGCGGCGAGGGCGTCCGTGGCGCGAGCGAGGGCGTCGGCGGTGGCGGGCATGGCCCCGAGTGTAGGAGGCCCGGCGGTCGGACGGATCCGCCCCGCGGATCGGATCCGCCCGGCCGGTCAGAGCAGGAACGGCACGGTGGCGATCTTGACCACCATGATCAGTGCGAACAGCTGGGCGTACCCCTCGGTCACGCGGGCGTCGGTGGACCGGGAGAGCGCGTAGTCCAGGATCGCCGGCTGGCCCGTGATGCCCGCCAACGCCCCGAAGGTGCGATCCACGGACTGCCCCAGCAGCCGTGCCGCGGCGATGAGCAGGGCCGCGGTCAGCGCGGTGAGCACGGCGGACATCAGGATGGCCAGCCCGCCGACCCGGGTGAACACCGTCTCGATGAACGCCGGGCCGGCGGCCAGGCCCACCACGCCCAGGAAGAGCATGAGGCCGAACTGCCGCAGCGTCAGCGCGATCTCCGTGGACGGCTCCCACACCGTGGGTCCCGTTCGGCCGATCGCACCGAGGGCGAGGCCGACGAGGATGCACCCGGCCGCCGGGCCGAGGGAGAAGGAGGCCCCGCCCGGAAGCGGGATCGTCACCATGCCCAGCAGGTAGCCCAGCGCCATGCCCGTGCCCAGGGAGATCCAGTCCAGGTCCGAGAGCCCGCGCGTCGAGTTGCCGAAGAAGTCGCGCACCGCCTCCATCCGCGGCGCGGTGGTCACGATGAGCACCCGATCGCCGACCTTGAGCTCGGTCTGGGGGGTGGGCAGCGACTCGACGTCGTCGCGCCGCAGCCGGGCGACGTCGGTGCCGAAGCGCTCGCGCAGGGACAGCGTGCCCAGGCGGCGATCGGCCAGGGCGCGGGCCGTGACGATGACCATGGAGGTCTGCAGCGGGTTCATCACCTGCGCCGGGTCGGCGTCGGTGCGGCGGCCGAAGGCCTGCACGGCCGCGTCGATGTTCTTCTCCGTGCCGTCCAGGACGACCTCGTCCCCGGGTTCGATCCGGTCGGCGGAGCCGGCGATCCGGGCCACGCCGCCGCGGCGCAGCGCCACCACGCGCACCAGCCCCTCGGAGATCCCGGGGATCTCCCGCACGGCGAGCGCGGAGGTGGCGACCGCAGCGGTGAAGCGCAGCTTGCCGTCGGTCACCGGCGCCGGATCGCGCGGGGAACTGCTCCACGGGCGGGCGGCGAGCACGGTGATCGCGATGATGGTGCCGACCACGCCCACCAGGTAGGACAGCCCATAGCCCACGGCCGGGGCCTGCCCGCCGGTGAGCTGGTTCGCCAGCGCCATCGCCGGCGTCGCGGTGAGCGAACCCGTCCACACGCCGATCGCCGTCGGCAGGTCCAGGTTGAGCAGCGCGGCCAGGGGGTGCACCGTGAAGGCGGTGAGGATCACCACGACGACGGCGGCCAGCATCAGGGGCAGGTTGCGGCGCAGGTCCCGGAAGAACACCTTGCCGGCGCCGAGCCCGATCAGGTAGGCGAACAGGGCCAGGCCGAAGCTCTGGAACAGGGCCAGCCGGTCGCCGACGTCGGGCAGCACCGCCCCGACGAGCAGGCCCACGAACAGTGCTCCCGAGGCGCCGAGGCTGATCTTGCCCAGGGGGATGGTGCCGACGGCGGCGCCCAGGGCGACCGTGGCCATGAGGACGAGGATGGGCTGGTCGTTGAGCAGTGCGAGCATGGGCGGGTCTCCGTCCTGCCGTGGTGGTCGGTCAGAAGTGGTACGGGAAGGCGGACCAGTCCGGGTCGCGCTTCTGCAGGAACGCGTCCCGGCCCTCCACGGCCTCGTCCGTCATGTACGCCATGCGGGTGGCCTCGCCGGCGAACACCTGCTGGCCTGCCATGCCGTCGTCGGCCAGGTTGAACGCGAACTTGAGCATGCGCAGGGCCTGCGGGGACTGACGGTTGATGTCCGCGGCGTACTCGAGGGCGACCTCCTCGAGGCGCTCGTGGTCCACGGCCTCGTTCACCGCGCCCATGGCCACCATCTCCTCGGCCGAGTACTCGCGGGCGGTGAAGAAGATCTCGCGGGCGCGCTTCTGGCCCACCTGCCGGGCGAGCAGGGCCGAGCCGTAGCCGGCGTCGAAGGAGCCCACGGTGGCGTCCGTCTGCTTGAACTTCCCGTGCTCGCGGGAGGCCAGGGTCAGGTCCGCGACCACGTGGAGCGAGTGGCCGCCGCCGGCCGCCCAGCCGTTCACGACGGCGATGATCGCCTTGGGGGAGGTGCGCATCAGGCGCTGGACCTCGAGGATGTGGAGGCGTCCGGCGCGGGCCGGGTCGATGGTCTCGGCCGTCTCCCCCTCGGCGTAGCGGTAGCCGTCGCGGCCGCGGATGCGCTGGTCCCCGCCGGAGCAGAACGCGTGGCCGCCGTCCTTGGGGGAGGGGCCGTTGCCGGTGAGCAGCACCGTGCCCACGTCCGGGGTCATGCGGGCGTGGTCGAGGGCGCGGTAGAGCTCGTCCACGGTGCCGGGCCGGAACGCGTTGCGGACCTCGGGGCGGTCGAAGGCGATGCGAACCGTGGGCAGGTCGCGCACCCAGCGGCCGTCGTCGTCGCGCTCCACCTGGCGGTGGTAGGTCAGGTCCTCGAAGTCGAAGCCCTCGACCACGCGCCAGCGCACGGGGTCGAAGATGTCGGAGACCTGCTCGGGGAGGCGGTCACGGTCCAGGCGGTGCTGCTCGCTCATGCCCAGAACAGTACCGGCGGCCCGCCACCCCGCGCCTTCGTTCGGGAAACGGGAGCCCCCAGCGGCGCTCTCGTTCGAGGAACGGGAGCTCAGCCGCGCAGCATCCTCGGCACCGGAACGGCCCTTCTCAGGGACTGAAGAGCGCTGAGAAGGGTCATATCGGTGCCACGGCGCCTCTCGGCCCCGCCCCTCACCCCCAGCCCGCCGGCCCCGCCGACCCGGCCGGGTACTCGTCCAGCGGCACCTCCTCGGCCTCCCACGCGGCGAGCACCGGCGCCAGGATCCGCCAGCACTCCTCGGCGGCGTCGCCGCGCACGCTCAGCAGCGTCTGCCCGGTGAGGATGCCGCGCAGCACCTCCCCGTAGGCGTCCACCTGCTCCTCGCCCAGGTCGGCGGCGAGGGTGCGCCGCTCGGCGTCGAACGGGGTGTCGGCCCCGTCCACGGCGAGCTCGATCCGCACCTCGCGCGGGTCCAGGCCCACCACGATCCGGTCCCGGCCCTCCGCGGGCGAGAGGCCCTCCGGCACGTCCTCGGGCGCCCGCAGGGTCAGCGCCACCTCCCACCGCTTCCGGCCCAGCGCCTTGCCGGAGCGCAGCCGGAACGGCACGCCGCGCCACCGCTCGGTGTCCACGGCGAGGGTGACCTCGGCCAGCGTCTCGGTCCGCAGCCCGGGGTCCACGCCCTCCTCCTCCGCGTAGGCGGGGATCCGCTCGCCGTCCACCTCGCCGGCGGTGTAGCGGGCGCGGCGGGAGGCGGCCACGGGGTCGTCCTGCCACACCCGGGTGGCGCGCAGGACCTCGACGACGGCGTCGTGCAGTTCCTGCGGACGCAGCCGCTCCGGCGGCTCGAGCGCCGCCATGGCCAGCACCTGCAGCAGGTGCGACTGGACCATGTCCTTTAGCGCGCCGGTGCCGTCGTAGAACTCGGCGCGCCCCTCGAGCGCGATCGTCTCGTCCACCACCACGTCGACCCGCTCCACGTCACGCCCGCCCCACACGCGCCCCAGCAGCCGGTTCGCGGTGCGCAGCCCGAGCAGCGCGGTGACCATGGACTCGCCCAGGAAGTGGTCCACGCGGAACACGCGGTCCTCCTCGACGACGTCGGCCAGCACCGCGTTGAGCTCGCGGGCGCTCTCCTCGTCCTCGCCGAACGGCTTCTCCAGGGCCAGGCGCAGCCCGTCCGGCAGGTCTTCCAAGCCGGCGAGCGCGCCCACGGCCTCCCGCGTGATGCCGGGGCCGAGGGCGAAGTACAGCACGGGCGCGGCGTCCGGGCCGGCGGCCTCGCGGGCCGTCTCGAACAGGGCGCGCAGGTCGTCGGCGTCCGTGGCGTCGGCGGTGTGCCACGCGGCGCGCGCGACGAGGTCCTCGACCTCGTCCTCGTCCAGGGCGGCGCCCGCGAGGCCCTCGCGCACGATCGAGCGCCACTCGTCCGTGCTGTGCTCGCTGTGGGAGGAGCCCACGAGCGTCACCCGCGGCAGGTCGTGGGCGGCCAGCGCACCGGCCAGGCCGGGCAGCAGCAGGCGCGAGGTGAGGTCACCGGTGGCGCCCAGGATGATCAGGGCGACATCGTCGCGGTCGGCGGGGGAGGTCATGGGTGTCCTTCGGCGTCGGCGGCGGGCGGTCCCGGCCAGTCTCCCGTCGGCCCGCCGATCCAGTCCATGCGTGCCCGTCCATGCGTGCCCGTCCATGCCCGCCGGGCCGGGCGCGGCCTCAGCCCTGGCCCGCCGCGCGTCGCGGATGATGGACTGGAGGGCATGACCACGACGACCCCCCGCCGCCCGCCGCTCATCGAGGACCACGCGTACCTGTCCAACCAGCACTCGGGGGCGCTCGTCACCCGCGAGGGGGACGTGACGTGGCTGTGCCTGCCCCGGTTCGACGCCCCGTCCGTATTCACCTCCCTGCTGGGCGAGCCGGAGCACGGGCAGTGGAGCCTGCGGATCGCCGACGGCGAGGTCGTGGAGCGCGCCTACCTGCCCGGCACGCTCGTGCTGCGCACGCGCTGGCGCGGCCCCGAGGGGGAGGCGGAGGTCCTCGAGTTCATGCCGCTGACCAGCCATCGCGGCTCCGGCGTGGCGGTGGACGACGACGGCGGCGCGCTCGCCTCGACGGGCGAGGGCGAACAGGCCCGGGCGGACCTGGTGCGGCTCGTGCGCTGCACCGCCGGCCGCGTGAGCGTGGAGCAGCGGCTCCACGTCCGGCTGGACTACGGCGAGGTGACCCCGTGGGTGTCCCGGCAGACCGACCCGGCGGGGGAGTCCTTCCTCGCGGTGGTCGCCGGCGGCGACGCCCTGGCCGTGCACGGGCCGGACCTGAGCCCGGACGGGCTGAGCCACCGCGGCAGCACCCCGCTGGAGGAGGGCGGGTCCGCCGCATGGACGCTCGCCTGGTACCCCTCGTGGTTCATGGCGCCGGCCGCCCCGAACGCGGAGCGGGCCCTCGAGGCCACCGTGGCCGGCTGGGTGGAGTGGCTGGGCGAGCTGGAGGCCACCGGCCCGCGCGCCGACCGGGTGGCCCGCTCCCTGCTGGTGCTCAAGGGCCTGACCCACCGGGACACGGGCGGCATCGTGGCCGCCCCCACCGCGAGCCTGCCGGAGGACATCGGGGGCGTGCGCAACTGGGACTACCGCTACGTGTGGCTGCGGGACACCGCCCTCACCCTCGAGGCGCTCATGGCCCACAACCACACGGAGGACGCCAAGGCCTGGCGGGACTGGCTGCTGCGCGCGATCGCCGGCGACCCGCAGGACGTGCAGATCATGTACACGCTCTCCGGCGGGCGCCGCATGCCCGAGCGGGACCTCGAGCACCTGCCCGGCTACGAGGGCTCGCGCCCCGTGCACGTGGGCAACGGGGCCGCGGACCAGTGGCAGGCGGACGTGATCGGCACGGTGATGCTCGCCCTCGGGAAGCTGCGGGACGCGGGCGTGGGGGAGGACCCGTGGTCCTGGACGCTGCAGAAGCGGCTCGTGGAGCGCCTGCTGGCGCACCGGGACACGAAGGAGCACGGCCTGTGGGAGATGCGGGGCGAGCCCGCGTTCTTCACGCACGGCCGCGTGATGATGTGGGCCGCCCTGGACCAGGCCCTGCACGCCGCCCGGGACCACGGGCTGCCGGCCCGCGACGACGAGCTCGAGGCCTGGGAGCGGGCGCGGGAGGAGCTGCGGGAGGAGATCCTCACCGAGGGCGTGGACGAGGACGGCGCCTTCCGGCAGACCTACGGCTCCACGGAGACGGACGCCTCCCTGCTGCAGATCCCCCACACCGGCTTCGTGCCCCACGACGATCCGCACATGCTCGCCACGGTGGCCCGCGTGGAGGAGGACCTCGTCACCCAGACCGGCCTGGTGATGCGGTACCGCGCCACCGGCATGGACGGGCTGCCGGGCGAGGAGGCGCCGTTCATCATGTGCGCCTTCTGGCTCGTGGAGCAGTACGCCCGATCCGGCCGCGTCGAGGACGCGGAGCGCCTCATGGCCCGCCTGGACGACTGTGCCAACGACCTGCTGCTCATGGCCGAGGAGTACGACGACGAGCTGGACCGGATGGCGGGCAACTTCCCGCAGGCGTTCTCCCACCTGGGCCTGATCCGCGCCGTGGACGCCCTGGAGGACGCCCGCGGCGCGGCCGAGGCTTGACCGTCCGCCCCGTCAGTCCAGCCGCTCGACGGCCCCCAGCGCCGTGAGCAGGAACGCGTACTCCCACGCGGTGTCCTCCCAGCCCTGGTACCGGCCGGACGCGCCGCCGTGGCCGCCGTCCATCTCGGTGCGCAGCAGGATCGGGGCGCCGCCCTCGGCCAGGGGCGTGGCCTGGTCGCTCGTCACCGTCCGCCGCAGCTGGGCCACCCACTTGGCCGGCTCGACGTAGTGCACGCGGGTGTCGTTCAGGCTCGTCACGGCCGCGATCGCCGGGTAGTCCACCGCCCGCACGTTCTCGTACGGGGTGTAGGCGCGCATGGCCGCGTACACGGCCGCGTCCTCGATCGGGTTGCCCCACTCCTCCCACTCGAGCGCGGACAGCGGCAGCTCCGGGTCGAGGATGGTGGTGAGCGCGTCCACGAACGGCACCACCGCCAGGCACGCCCGGTACAGCTCCGGCGCGAGGTTCAGCACCGCGCCCATGAGCAGGCCGCCGGCCGAGCCGCCCATGCAGGCCACGCGCGCCGGGTCCGCCCAGCCGAGGTCCACGAGGTGCCGGGTGGCGTCCACGAAGTCCGTGAAGGAGTGCCGCTTGGCCAGCTTCTTGCCGTCCTCGTACCAGCGCCGGCCCAGTTCGCCGCCGCCGCGCACGTGCGCGACCGCGAACACCACGCCCCGGTCCAGCAGGGACAGCCGGGCCACACCCAGCACGGGGTCCATGGACATCTCGTAGGAGCCGTAGCCGTACACCACGCACGGGGCCGTCCCGTCCGGCTTCACGTCGCGGTGCCGGATCACGGTGACGGGGATCCGCACGTCCTCCCCGGTCACCGACGACGGCTCGGAGGCCGGCGCCCACACGCGCTCGGCCACGTAGTCGGCCGGGTCGTAGCCGGGCACCTCCGTCTCGCGGCGCAGGTGCACCTCGCCTGTCGCCGCCGAGACGTCCAGCACGCGCGCGGGCGTGATCCAGGACGTGTAGGCCAGCCGCAGGAACGGGGACTCGGCCGCCGTCGCGGACAGATGGCACGCGTAGAGCTCCTCGTCGAACGCGGGCTCGCGCCAGTGCGCGGCCTGCCCGGCCAGCACGGCGTCCAGTTCGGTGACGACGACGCGCGGGGTCGTCTCCCGGCGCACGGCCAGGGCGGCGTGGGTCAGGGTGACCATGACACCGTCGACCTTCACGTCCTCGCGGTGCGGGACGACCGTGCGCCAGGCGCCGCGGTCGGCGACGTCCGCCTCGGCGACCACCGAGAGCATCCCGTTGGGCGCGGCGACGGGGGCGCCGTCGTCGTCCAGGGCGCGGTCGTGGACCACGAGCAGCCGGCGGACGCCGTCGGCGTCGGTGACGGGCTCGACGTCGGCGAGCATCCGCCACGCGCGGGGGATCAGCACGCGCGGGGCGGGCAGGGGTGCGGCGGGGTCCTCCGGCAGGTCGACCACGAGGGTCTCGGAGACCTCCGAGTTGCCGACGCCGATCAGCAGCTGGGTGCGGTCGGCCACGCCCTCGAAGCCGGTCCACATGCCCGGGTCGGCCTCCTCGTGCAGGATCACGTCCTCGGCCGGGTCGGTGCCGAGCACGTGGGCCTTGACCTGGTACGGCCGCCACGAGTCGTCCCACACGGTGTAGAACACGCGGGTGCCCGAGCGGTCGAAGCGGACGCCGTGGGCCACGTTCTCGACCGCGTCCGGCAGGTCCTCGCCCGTGGCGATCTCGCGCACGCGCAGGGTGAAGCGCTCGTCGCCGGTGTGGTCCACGGCGTAGGCCACCCGGGTGGCGTCCGGGCTGATGTGCAGGCCGCCGAGCGCGAAGAACGGGTGGCCCTCGGCCTCGGCGTTGCCGTCCAGGATCACCTGCTCGCCCGGCAGGGCG
Organism: Micrococcus sp. HOU01; assembly: GCF_035609305.1. Taxonomy (NCBI): domain Bacteria; kingdom Bacillati; phylum Actinomycetota; class Actinomycetes; order Micrococcales; family Micrococcaceae; genus Micrococcus; species Micrococcus sp. HOU01. The sequence continues at coordinate 764,165 of NZ_CP141211.1, forward strand.
GCGTCCGGGGTGATGACGGGCGGGGTCCAGTCGGCCTCGAGGTCGCCGGTGTCGCGTGCGGGTACGCGGCAGTGGATCGGGTACTCGGCGCCCTCGCGGGTGCGCACGAAGTACCACCACCCGTCCCGGCGGGCGGGCACGGAGCGGTCCGTCTCCACCGTGCGGGCCTTGATCTCGCCGACGATCGCCTCGCGCAGCGGCGCCTGGTCCGCGGTCACGGCCTCGGTGTACGCGTTCTCGGCGGCCAGGTGCTCGAGCACGCGGGGCTCCGCCTTGCCGCGCAGCCACTCGAAGTCGTCCTGGAACGTGTGGCCGTGGTGGCGGCGGGTCACGGGCTCGGCGGAGGCGGACGGCGGGACGGGGGCGTGCGAAGTGGTCTGGGGCATGCGGCCCATCCCATCACGCCGCGCGGGGCGGGGCCGACACCCCGCGCCGCACACGACGACGGCGGCGCACCGGTCCGGTGCACCGCCGTCGGGGGTGGCGGGTCAGTTCAGGCCGAGCGCCGCCCGGACCACGCCGAGCCCGAAGTACGCGACGAACGCGAGCGCCACGAACCACAGCAGCGGGTGCACCTCGCGGCCGCGGCCCTGGCCCGTGCGGATCACCGCGTAGGCCACCACGCCGGCGCCGATGCCGTTGACGATCGAGTAGGTGAACGGCATGAGGATGAACGTGAGGAACGCGGGGAAGGCCGCGCCCGGGTCGGACCAGTCGATCTGCACCACGTGCTGGCACATCATGAACCCGACCACCACGAGCGCGGGGGCCACGGCCTCGAACGGCACGAGGTGGATGAGCGGGGAGAGGAACACGGCCGCGAGGAAGAACAGGCCGGTGAACACGGAGGCCAGGCCGGTCCGGGCGCCCTCGCCGATGCCGGTGCCGGACTCCACGAAGATCTGGTGCGCCGAGCCGGAGGCGCCGCCGCCCACGGTGACCGCGAGCGCGTCCGCGGCGAGCACCCGGTTCAGGTCGGGGATGGAGCCGTCCGGGTTCACGGTGCCGGCCTCGCGGGCCAGGCCCACGGAGACGCCCATCGCGTCGAAGAACACGGAGAGCAGGATCGCGAACACGAGCAGGGAGGCCATCAGCCCGCCCACGGAGGTGAAGGCGCCGAACAGGTCCACGCTGCCGAGCAGGTGCAGGTCCGGGGCGGTCCACTCGGGCAGGGAGGGGGCGATCAGGGACCAGCCGGTGGGCACGGCGTTCCCGTCGGCGTCCACGGAGGGGCCGATGTGGAACACGGCCTCCAGCACGTTGGCGAGGATCGTCGCCACGACGATGCCGATCAGGATGGCGCCGCGCACCTTGCGGATCACGAGGACCGCGGTCAGCAGCAGCCCGACGACGAAGACCAGCACGGGCCAGCCCTCGAGCTCGCCGCCCGTGCCCAGGCCCACCGGGACCGTGGTGTCGGCGGCGTCCGGCAGCCGCCGCACGAACCCGGCGTTGACCAGGCCGATCAGCGCGATGAACAGGCCGATGCCCACCACGATGCCGGACTTCAGCGCCTCCGGGACCGCGTCGAACACGGCACGGCGGAAGCCGGTCACCACGAGCAGCAGCATCACGAGACCGGCGAGGGTGACGAGGCCCATCAGCTGGGGCCAGGTGAGTCCCGGCGTCGTGGCGATGGTGATGGAGACGAACGCGGAGACGCCCAGGCCCGCGGCCACCGCGAACGGGTGCCGCGCCCACACGCCCATGACGATGGTCATGACGCCCGCCACGAGCGCAGTCACGGCGGCCACGGCGGGGATGCCCAGGGTGTTCCCGGCCGAGTCGGGCCCGGACAGGATCAGCGGGTTCAGCACCACGATGTAGCTCATCGCCAGGAACGTGGCGAGGCCGCCGCGGAACTCCTGGCCCACCGACGAGCCGCGCTCGGTGATGCGGAAATACCGGTCCAGGGCGCCGCGGGCAGCGGCGGGCGACGGGGCGGGCGAGGGCGGTGGAGAGGCGGTGCGGGAGGCCATGGCACCAGCGTAGTGACCCGGTCCCACGACGATCGCGCGCGTGCCGTCCCGCTACGCTCGCGGGCATGCGTCCCCGCTCCGCCTCCGCCGCCCGCACCCGGGAGGCGCTGCGCGACGCCGTGCAGATCTACGCCCCCTCCACCGTCTACGCCGTCGGCCTGGGCGCCATGACGCCCGCGCTCGCGGTGGCGGCGCTGGCCCTCGGCCTGGACGCGGCGCGGGCGGCTGCCGTCGTGCTGCTGGTGGGGCTCGGCTCGCTCGTGGCCAACGGGCCGGCCTCGGCGCTCGCGGCCCGGGCGGGGGAGCGGGTCACCATGGTCGTCTCCGCCGGGCTCGGCACGGTCGGCGCGGGTCTGGCCTGGGCGACGACGGCCGGGGTGTCCTCCGGGCCGTCGGCGGCGGGGGTGGCCGAACCGGGGCGGTTGGCGCTGTTCCTGGCCGCGGTGCTCGCCGTGGGCATGGCCGGGGCCGGGTTCAACCTGGCCCGCCAGGCGTACCTGGCGGTGGCGGTGCCGGCCACGCACCGGGCCCGCGCGATGTCCACGCTCGGCGGGACCGTGCGGATCGGGACGTTCCTGGGCCCGTTCCTGGGGGCCGCCGCGCAGGCCCCGCTCGGGCTGGACGGCGCGTTCGCCGCGGCCGCCGCGGCCATGGCCGTCGGCGCCCTGCTGTGCCTGCGGATCCGGGATCAGCCGGTGCCGGCGTCCGATCCGGCGGCGGGGGAGGAGCCCGGCCCGGCCGGTCGACCCCGGCTGCTGGACGTGGCGCGCGCCCGGCGCGGGGCGTTGCTCACGGCCGGCTTCGGTGTCGTGGCCGTCTCCGCCGCCCGCGCGGCGCGCAACGCCGTCATCCCGCTGTGGGCCACGCACCTGGGCCTGGACGCGGCGACGGCGTCGCTCGTCTTCGGCCTGGCCGGCGCGGCGGACCTGCTGCTCTTCTACCCCTCGGGTCGGCTCATGGACCGCTTCGGCCGGCGCGCTGTGGCGGTGCCGTGCCTGACCCTGCTGGGGGCGGGGTTCCTGGCGATCAGCCTCACCCGGGAGCCGACGGCGTTCGCGGCGGCGGCGGTGCTGCTGGGCATCGGCAACGGCTTCGGCGCGGGGATCGTGATGACCCTCGGGGCGGACCACTCGCCGCCGAACGCGCGCGCCCCGTTCCTCGGTCTGTGGCGCTCGATGTCCGACGCGGGGATGCTCGCCGGGCCGCTGCTGCTCTCCGGGGCGACCGCCGCGGCCGGGCTGGCCGTCGGCGTCGGCTCCCTCGCGGTCGTCTGCGGTGTCGGAGCGGTCGTGTTCGCCGCGGTGCTGCCGCGCGGGCCGGGGGCTGTGGCGGACCCGCCGCCCGTCGTCGTGCGCTCGCGCTGACCGGGGCGCCGGACCGTCGGCTCAGTCGGCGGTCTCGTCCGGGGGGATGGTCTGCCCGGAGGCCTGGTCGTCGAAGACCATGTACGTCTGCGTGTCGACGACGCTCGGCAGGGTCTGCAGTTCGTCGAAGATCACGCGGCGCAGGTCGGCGGTGTCCCGCGCGCGGACCAGCAGGATCACGTCCATGTTCCCGCCCACGAGGGAGACGTGGGAGACCTCGGGGATGGCCAGGAGCGTGGCGCGCAGCTCTCGCCAGTCGTGCTGACGCAGCTTCATGGTCACGTGGGCGGAGGCCCCGAAGCCGACCTTGACGGGGTCGACCCGCACGGTGAAGCCTGTGATCACGCCTGCGTCCTGCAGGCGGTTCAGGCGCGAGTAGCAGTGCGCGCGGGAGATGTGCACGCGCTCGGCCAGGGCCGCGACGGACATCCGCCCGTCCTGCGTCAGTTCGCGGACGATCGCGCGGTCCACGCGGTCCAGCGGCTCGGCGGCCATGGCTCCTCCTGGGGCGGGGCGGATGGGGTCGGCCACGCGGCGGCGGACCGTCTGCGTGGCACGAGTCACAATAGCAGTTTGTCCGATGGAGTGCCTGATTTGCACCGGATCGTCTCGTGATCCCGAGTGAGCGCGCGACACATTGACCCTCTTGGGCACACTGAAGGCCACAGATCGAGAGGACCCGCCATGAGTGACCCCACCCCCGCCGTGCCCGGGGCCGCCCGGACCGACGAGGCCGAGACCCGCCCGAACGCCGGCGCCGCCTTCGGCATCTCCCTCGAGGAGTACCTGCTCCCCGCCGCCCGCCGCATCCAGCTGATCGGCGAGGACGGCACCCTGCTGGCCCCGGAGGAGCAGGGCACCGAGCCCGGCCACGAGTATCCCCTGCCCTCCGACGACGAGCTGCTGGCCGCCTACCGCCACCTCGTCATCGGCCGCCGCGTCAACGACCAGGCCTACGCCCTGGTGCGCCAGGGCCGCATGGCCGTCTACCCGTCTTCGCACGGCCAGGAGGCCTCCGAGGTCGCCGCCGCCGTCTGCCTGGGCGAGGACGACTGGCTGTTCCCGACCTACCGCGACACCGTGGCCGTGATCGCCCGCGGCGTCCCGCCGCTCGAGGTGATGGTGGCCTACCAGGGCACCTGGCATCAGGGCTACGACCCCCAGAAGCACCACGTCTCCATCCAGTCCACGCCCCTGACCACCCAGATGCTGCACGCCGTCGGGATGGCCAAGGCCGCCCGCCTGCGCGGCGAGGAGGTCGTGTGCCTGGCCATGGTCGGCGACGGCGGCACCTCCGAGGGCGACTTCCACGAGGCGCTGAACTTCGCGGCCGTGTTCAAGCTGCCGGTGATCTTCTTCGTGCAGAACAACAAGTTCGCCATCTCCGTGCCGTTCGCCAAGCAGTCGGCCGCCCCGTCCCTGGCCCACAAGGCCGTGGGCTACGGCCTGGCCGGCGAGCGCGTGGACGGCAACGACCTCGGCGCCCTGCTGGCCGTGCTGGGCCGCGCCGTGGAGCTGTGCCGGCAGGGCCAGGGCCCCTTCCTCGTGGAGGCGGACACCTACCGCATGCAGGCGCACACCAACACGGACAACCCCTCGCGCTACCGCGACGAGGCCGAGGTGAAGGAGTGGGAGGCGCGCGACCCGCTGCGCCGCATGACCGCCTACCTCGAGTCCACCGGTGTCCTCACCGAGGAGGTCTCGGCCCAGATCGCCCGCGACGCCGAGGACGTCGCGCAGCAGCTGCGTGACGCCATGAACGCCGAGACGGAGCTCGATCCGCTCGAGCTGTTCGACCACGTCTACTCCGTGCAGACCCCGCAGCTCGCGGCCCAGCGCGCGCAGCTGGCCGAGGAGCTGTCCCGTTCCGAGAACCAGGAGGCCTGAGCATGGCGACCCTGACCTTCGCCGCCGCGCTCAACGCGGCGCTGGCCGACGAGATGGCCGCCGACGACATGGTGGTGGTGTTCGGCGAGGACGTCGGCACCCTCGGCGGCGTCTTCCGCATCACGGACGGGCTGACCGCGCGCTTCGGCGAGGAGCGCTGCTTCGACACCCCGCTGGCCGAGTCCGGCATCGCGGGCATGGCCGTGGGCATGGCCCTCGGCGGCGCCCGCCCCGTGATCGAGATGCAGTTCGACGCGTTCGCGTACCCGGCCTTCGAGCAGATCGCCTCGCACGTGGCCAAGATGCGCAACCGCACCAAGGGCGCCACGCCCATGCCGATCACCATCCGCATCCCCTACGGCGGCGGCATCGGCGGCGTGGAGCACCACTGCGACTCCTCCGAGTCCTACTACGCGCACACCCCGGGCCTGAAGGTGTACACCCCGGCCTCGGTGAAGGACGCGTACATGATGCTGCGCTCGGCCATCCGCCTGGACGACCCGGTGGTCTTCATGGAGCCCAAGAAGATGTACTGGACCAAGGCCGAGCTCGACCTCGATCAGCTGCGCGCCGAGTTCGAGGAGGGCTGGGCCCGCGTCGAGGACAAGAAGGAGCACGGCGAGGCCTGGGCGCGCGCCGCCGTCGTCCGCGAGGGCACGGACGTCACCCTCGTCTCCTACGGCCCCTCCGTCCCCACCTGCCTCGCCGCCGCCCACGCGGCCGCGGAGGAGGGGCTCTCGGTGGAGGTCGTGGACCTGCGCACCGTGAACCCGCTGGACGAGGACACGATGGCCGCCTCGGTCGCCAAGACCGGCCGCGCCGTCGTCGTCGCCGAGCCGCAGGGCTTCGCGTCCGTGGCCTCCGAGCTGGTGGCCCGGATCCAGCAGCGCTGCTTCCACTCGCTGGCGGCGCCCGTGGGCCGCGTGACCGGCTTCGACATCCCGTTCCCCGCGCCGAAGCTCGAGGAGCACCACCTGCCGAACATCGACCGCATCCTGGACGCGATCGACGACCTGAACTGGGACCTGGACGCGATCGACGACCTGAACTGGGACCTGGACGCCGAGGAGGCCCGCGCATGAGCAACACCTTCCTGCTGCCCGACCTGGGCGAGGGCCTGACCGAGGCCGACATCGTCCGCTGGCTCGTCGCCGAGGGCGACACCGTGGCCGTCGACCAGCCCATGGTCGAGGTCGAGACCGCCAAGGCCCTCGTCGAGGTGCCGAGCCCGTACGCCGGCACCGTGCTGACCCTGCACGGCGCCGAGGGCGAGACCATGGACGTCGGCAGCCCGCTGATCACCATCGGCGCGGCCGGCGAGTCCGGTGAGGGCTCCGCGCCCGTCGCCGGCACCGAGACCCTCGCCGTCCCGCCGTCGACCGGTGCGGCGGCGGCCGAGGCCGCCCGCCCGGGCGCGCTGAGCTACCGCGAGGAGGAGATGGCCGGCGTCCAGCCGAAGCCGGACAAGGCCCGCGGCGGCGACGGCGACGTCGCCGGCTCCGACGACGAGGCCTCCGGCGCCGTGCTCATCGGCTACGGCACCTCCGGCCACAGGGCCACCTCCCGCAGCCGTCCGTCCAAGCGCGGCCGCGGCGCCGCCCGCCCGACACCGGCCCCCACGGCCGGGGCCGGCGCCCCGCGCGTGACCTCCCCGATCGTCCGCAAGCTCGCCCGCGAGAAGGGCGTGGACGTGGCCGCGCTGACCGGCACGGGCCCGGACGGCCTGATCACCCGCGCCGACGTGCTCGCCGCGGCCGAGGGCTCCGCGCCGCAGACCGCCCCGACCCCGGCCCCGTCGGCCGCCGCCCCGGCGGCCGCGGCCACCGCGCAGCCGGGCGCCGTGGACGGGCGGACCGGCCTGGCCGTCGTCGCCCGCACCCCGATCTCGGGGGTGCGCAAGGTGATCGCGGACCAGCTCTCCCGCTCGCGCCGCGAGGTCCCGGAGGTCACGGCGTGGCTGGACGTCGACGTCACCGCCCTGCTCGAGCTGCGGGCCGCGCTCAAGGCGAAGGACCCGGAGAACGCGCCCTCGCTGCTCGGCCTGATTGCCCGCTTCACCCTGGCCGGCCTGCGCCGGTACCCGGTGATGAACGCGCGCATCGAGGCCGGGGCGGACGGCCAGGACGAGATCGTGGAGGTCGACGGCGTCCACCTCGGCCTGGCCGTGCAGACCGACCGCGGCCTCATGGTGCCGTCCGTCGAGCACGCGGAGAAGCTGTCCGCGGACGAGCTCACCGCCGCGATCAACGACACCGTCAGCCGCGCCCGCGCGGGCAGGGCCGCCCCGGCCGAGCTCACCCGCGGCACGTTCACGCTGAACAACTACGGCCCGCTGGGCACGGACGGCGCCACGCCGATCATCAACGTGCCCGAGGCCGGGATGCTCGGCATCGGCCGGATCATCGACCGCCCGTGGGTCGTGGACGGGGAGATCGTGGTCCGCAAGGTCACCGAGATGACCGTGACCTTCGACCACCGCGTCACCGACGGCGCCACCGCGAGCGCGTTCCTCACGTTCGTGGCGGACTGCCTCCACGACCCGACGGCGGCCCTCGCCCGGATCTGATCCGGACGATCCCCGCCCGCCCCGACCCCGGACGAGCCCTGCGATGTGGCGGCCATACCTCGCGGATGGCCGCCACATCGCAGGGCTCGTCGCGTGGTGGGGGTGCGGTGAGCGTGCGGGGAGGGGTCAGTCCGCGCGGCCGCGGCGAAAGGCCGTGCCGAGCGCGCCCCACAGCAGGACCGCGGGGGAGGCGCTGAGCAGGATCCCGGCCGGCTCGGCCGCCGGGTGGGGGCCGGCGCCGCTGGTCGCGGGGGTGTCGAGGGTGAGGGCCAGCAGCGTCAGCCCGGCCGCCAGGCCCGCGACGCCCAGGGACCAGAGCGTGGCCTCCACGCCGCGGGCGCCGCGCGGTACGGGCCGCGGTGCGCCGTCGTACCGGGCGAACGGCACGGCGAGCAGGCCCCAGGCGGCGGAAACGAGCGCCGCGGCGGCCATGTCCGACGGCCGGTGCCAGGCCTCCGTGTAGGCGACGGCGCCGGTGCAGGAGCTCACCACGGCGCCGAGGACGGTGGTGAGAGGTCGCCACCGGGCGGGCACGAGCAGCAGCGCGGCCACCGCGGCGCCCGTCGCGAGCGTCATGTGGCCCGAGGGCAGTGAGTTGCCGCCGGACCACGGGACCCCGTCGGCGTGCTCGGGCCGCGGAAGCGCCGCCTTGAGCAGCTGCGTGGTGAGGTTGGACCCGGCCAGCACGAGGAGGGCGAGCAGCCCCCGCCGCCGCCACCGGGCCACGGCGAGCGCGCCGAGCGAGGCCAGCGCCATGCCGACCGCCAACGCGAGCGGCAGGATCCGCACCACCTGGGAGGTCACGTCCGGCACGGTGTCCGCGTAGCGCTCCTCGACGGCGCGGAACACCTGGTACTCGAGCACCTGGCCGGCGGAGGACCACACCAGGGCGGCGTAGACCAGCACGACGCCGGCCACGCACGCGGCCAGCGCCAGCCACCACGTCCACGAGGGGAGGCGGCGGGGGGCGCGGGCGGTGGGGGGCATGGGTTCCATTGTGTCGGACGCGCAGCCGTCATGCAGGCTTCATCGGACGGTCACGCCCCCGTCGCCGTCCCGTCCTCCGCGCCTCTGAGCCGCCTGCCTAGCCTGGGGCCATGACCCGCGTGCCCCCCGCCCACGGACATCGCCCGGCCCTCCGCGACTCCACCGGCTCGGCCCCCGGCCCGGGTGCCGAGCCGGGCCCCCGGCCCCGTCTCTCGGCCGAGGACCTGCTGGCCGCCCGGGACGCCCTGGCCCCCTTCGGCCGGCTGCAGCCCGCAGGAGCCCATCGAGTGGGCCGCCGAGGAGCCCCTCGCCCCGGACCTGGCCGACTTCTACCGCTACGTGGGACCGGAGTGGCTGGAGATCGACACCCTCGGCCTGCCCGTGATGTTCTTCCCGCTGGACCGCCTGTGGGACGAGCAGGCCGGCTACCGGTGGAACCCCCGAACCGGTGCGCTGCTGGTGGACTGGAACGACGACTGGACCGTGGTGGCCAAGCAGGGCGCCGACCCGTTCATCCACGCGGCCTCCACCGGCCAGGTGCTCATGGCCCCGGGAGACGAGGGCTGGGAGGACCGCCTGGACGAGCCGCGACCGGTCTTCCGGGACCTCACCGAGATGACCCGCGCGCTCGCGGCCGTGGGCACGGCGTGGGCGCGCTTCGACGACCCGTTCACCGCCGACTGGCATCTCACCGAGGAGGTGACGGCCGCCGTCGTCGCCGGCCTGGAGGGGGTGCTCGGCGCCCACGACCGCGCCGTGGACCTGGCCCGAGCCCTCGGCTACCTCCGCGCCGTCTGAGCGTCGGCGCCGACACAGACAGTCCCACCCCGCCGGCGCCCGTCGGAACGGGAGCCGAGCGCCCTTCCTACACTGGCCGCATGAGCACCGCCCCCGCCCTGCCCCCGCTGCCCGGCGCGCCGGGCGGTCCCGCCCTGCCGAGCGTCGAGGAGCTGCTGGCCGACGCCGTCGCGGTCGCCCTGCCGATGCGCGTGAGGTTCCGCGGCACGGACCTGCGCCACGCCCTGCTGCTGCGCGGCCCGGCGGGCTGGGCCGAGTTCTCCCCGTTCCCGGAGTACGGTCCGCACGAGTGCGCCGCGTGGCTGGCCGCCGCGATCGAGGCCGGCTGGCAGGGCTGGCCCGCCCCGGTCCGCGAGACGGTCCCCGTCAACGCCACCGTGCCCGCGGTGGCCGCGGACGACGTCGAGGCCGTCCTGGCCCGCTACGGCGACGGCATCACCGCGGTCAAGGTCAAGGTGGCGGAACACGGCCCCGAGGGCGGGCTCGTCCCCGGCGGCCGCGAGGCCGACCTGGCCCGCGTGCGGCGCGTGCGCGCGCTGCTGCCCCACGCGCAGGTCCGCGTCGACGCCAATGCCGGCTGGACGCCCGCCGAAGCCGTGGACGTGCTCACCGAGCTGGCCGACGTCGGCCTCGAGTACGCCGAGCAGCCCGTGCCCGGCATCACCGACCTCGCGGAGGTCCGCGCGGAGCTGCGCGCCCGGGGCGTCCCCACCCCGATCGCCGCGGACGAGGCGGTCCGCAAGGCCGAGGACCCCCTCGCCGTCGCGGCCGCCGGCGCCGCGGACCTGATCGTGGTGAAGGTCCAGCCGCTCGGGGGCGTGCGCCGGGCCGCGGCGATCGTGGCGGCCGCGGGGCTGCCCGCGGTGGTCTCCTCAGCGCTGGACACCTCCGTGGGCATTGCCGGCGGCGCCGCGCTCGCCGCCTGCCTGCCGTCCCTGCCGCACGCATGCGGGCTCGGCACCGCGGCCCTCTTCGAGCACGACGTCGTCGCCCCGGCCTGGCGCCCACGCGCGGGGGCCCTCCCGGCACCGGGGGAGCGGGCCCCCGCCCCCGACCCGGAGCTGCTCGACCGCGTCCGGGCGGACGGGGCGCGGCAGGCGTGGTGGGCCGACCGCCTGCGCGCGGCCCACGCGGTGCTGGCCGCGCAGGGCTGACGGGCCCGCCCGGTCCCCGTCGACGCGGGGAATGTGAGCCGGATTACAGCACGTCAACGGGACGAAATCCGGCGGCCGGGAAGAGTTCAACTCGCGGCCACCTGGGCGTGGCTCGCCGCTCGGAGCGAGGGGCCAAGGTGATGGCAGCCCCGGCCGGCCTCACCCCCGGGGTCGCCTCCGGCCCGGCACCGGACCCCGAACCATCCCCACGACGCGAAGGACCCCGTCATGCTGAAGCGCCTCCTCCCCATGGCCGGCCACACCCGTGGCAACCGCTCCGCCGTCACGTGCGAGCTCAAGTGCGGCAACGCGTGCGCCCACCCGGTGCCCAACACCTCGGCGAACCCGACCTTCCAGCAGATCGCGGAGACCGCCATCTCGCGCCGCTCCGCCCTGGTCGGCGGCACCGGCCTCGCCGCCGCCGTCGTCATCGGCTCCCAGGTGGCCCAGGCCCCCGAGGCGCTCGCAGACAACGGCCGGCGCCCGACCGGCGGCGGCAAGCTCCCCTTCGAGCCCATCGCCCCGGTGACCCGCACCGTGGACACCATGACCGTGCCGGAGGGCTACGACTGGGGCACCGTGATCCGCTGGGGCGACCCGCTGTTCGCCGACTCCCCGGAGTTCGACATCGAGCACCAGACCGGTGCGTCGCAGGCCGCCCAGTTCGGCTACAACAACGACTACCTGAACATCATCACCGACGGCGGCAACGACCGCTCCGGCTACCTCGTCTCCAACCACGAGTACACCAACGAGAACATCATGTTCTCCCCGGAGTACATCGCCTCGAACTTCGAGGACGTCGTCAACGTCGGCCTCCAGGCCCACGGCCTGTCCATCGTGGACCTCAAGCGTGCCAAGCGCGGCGCCCAGTGGGAGTACGTCCGCGGCGGCCGCCGCAACCGCCGCATCACCGGCACCACCGAGTTCGAGGTCCGCGGCCCGGCCGCCGGCCACGCGCTGCTCACGACCGTCGAGGACCCGACCGGCACCCGCGTGCTGGGCACCCTGAACAACTGCGCCGGCGGCACCACCCCGTGGGGCACCGTGCTCTCCGGCGAGGAGAACTTCAACCAGTACTTCAAGGGCCGCGGCACCGCCGAGGAGAAGCGCTACGGCATCTCCACCTCCGCCACCCGCCGCGGCTGGGAGAAGGTCCACGACCGCTTCGACCTGACCAAGCCCGGCTACGAGAACGAGGCCAACCGCTTCGGCTGGGTTGTCGAGATCGACCCCGAGGACCCCACCTCCACGCCCGTGAAGCACACCCTCCTGGGCCGCTTCAAGCACGAGGCCGGCACCGCCGTGATCTCCCCGTCCGGCCACGCCGTGGTCTACTCCGGCGACGACGAGCGCCACGACTACCTGTACAAGTTCGTCTCGGCCGAGAAGGTCCGCGAGGGCGACAAGAAGCACAACATGCGCCTGATGGACAAGGGCACCCTCTACGTGGCCAGGTTCTCCGGCGACTCCCCGGCCGCCCAGATCGACGGCAGGGGCACCCTGCCCTCGGACGGCGCCTTCGACGGCTCCGGAGAGTGGATCGCCCTGGCCGACGAGAAGACGTCCTTCGTCCCGGGCATGTCCCTGGCCGAGGTCCTCGTCTACACCCGCCTCGCGGCAGACAAGATGGGCGCCACCAAGATGGACCGCCCGGAGGACGTCGAGACCAACCCGGTCACCGGCAAGGTCTACGCGGCCCTGACCAACAACACCAAGCGCACCGCCGTGGACGAGGCCAACCCGGTCATCGGCAACCGCGACGGCCACGTCATCGAGATCACCGAGCAGGGCGGGGATCACACCTCCACCGCCTTCACCTGGGTCATCCTGCTGCTCGCCGGCGACCCGGCGGTCTCCTCCTCGGCCTACTTCGCCGGCTACCCGAAGGAGAAGGTCTCCCCGATCTCCTGCCCGGACAACCTGGCGTTCGACTCCGAGGGCAACCTCTGGATCTCCACCGACGGCCAGCCCGGCACCATCGGCTACGCCGACGCGCTGCACAAGGTCACCCTCGACGGCGCCGAGCGCGGCCGCGTCCAGCAGTTCCTCGCCGTCCCGCGCGACGCCGAGACCTGCGGCCCCGTGATCCACGACCGCGACAACTCCGTGTTCGTCAACGTCCAGCACCCGGGCGAGGACGGCACCTGGGGCGCGCACACCTCCTCCTTCCCGGACTTCCTGAGCCCGACCGGCCCGGTCCAGGTGGGCGACAAGGTCGCGGCCCCGCGTCCGAGCGTCGTCCAGGTGTTCAACGCCACCGGGAACAACGGCATCGGCAAGGGCGCCGGCAAGGAGAAGGGCAACAAGGGCAAGGGCAACAACGGCAAGGGCAAGGGCAACGGCAACGGCAAGGGCCCGAAGGGCTGACCCCCGCCTCCGCGCGGACCCTCGACGAGGCCGTCACGGCCGGCGCCACCGCGTCACCGTGGCGGCCTCGCCGCGTCCGGGGCCCGCCCGCGCCCGGGCCTAGACTGGTGGCCACCATGACCTCCGTCGACTCCCTCTCCGTGGCGCGCGCCGTCGCCACCGCCCTGATCGACGCCGGCATGCGGGACGCGGTGGTCTGCCCCGGCTCCCGCTCCGCCCCGCTGGCCTACGCGCTCGCGGCCCTCGAGCACGCCGGCGAGGTCCGCCTGCACGTGCGGGTGGACGAGCGCTCGGCCGGCTTCCTCGCCCACGGGCTCTCGCTGGCCTCGGGGCGCCCGGTGGGCGTGCTGACCACGTCGGGCACCGCCGTCGGGAACCTGGTGCCCGCCCTGATGGAGTCCTTCCACGCCGGCACGCGCGTGATCGCGCTGACCGCGGATCGTCCGCCCGAGCTGCACGGCACCGGCGCGAACCAGACCACGGACCAGAGGGACGTGTTCGGCACGCACGTCCGCCATGCCGCCTCCCTCGGCTGCGACGCGGCCGACGGCGTGGACGCCGAGCAGCATCTGCGCCATGTGCGGGCCACCGTGCGCCGGGCCCTGCTGGCGGCCGAGGGGGTCGTCGCCGAGACCGGTTCCGACGACGGCGCGCCCGGTCCGGTGACGATGGCCGAGGCCCCGGCCGGACCCGTCCACCTGAACCTGCACTTCCGCGACCCGCTCGTGCCGAGCCCTGAGGAGGCGGCCGCCATGGGCGCCGCCGCCGCGGCGCCGCACACCCCTGCTCCGGCCGTCGCCCCGACCGGCGCGAGCCCGGCCGCCGCCGCGTCGGCCTACCGGGCGCCCGGGGCGGTGCTCTCGGGGCTGCCCGAGCTGGACGTCGCCCGCCTGGACCAGCGGCGCACCGTCGTGCTGGCCTGCCACGGTGCCGGCCCCGCGGCCGCGGCCTTCGCGCTGTCCCTGGGCCTGCCCCTGCTGGCCGAGCCGTCCTCGAACGCGCGGTTCTCCGCCAACGCCATCGCCGCGTACCCGCTCCTGCTGGGCGCGGCCGGCGGGCGCGACGCGGACGCACACCCCCTGGCCGCCCGCATCGAACGGGTCGTGCTGTTCGGCCGGCCCACGCTCACCCGGACGGTCAACGCGCTGCTGGCCCGCCCCGACGTCGCCACGGCCCTGCACGCCCCCGAGCCCGCACCGTGGTTCGAGCCGGGCCGGCGCCGGGAGACGCCCGTGGAGACCCTCGAGGAGCTCGCCGCCTTCGCCGGGCAGGGCGAGCCCGGCTGGCTCGCCGCGTGGCAGCACGCCTCGATGCGCGCCCAGGCCGCCGTGGAGGACGTGCTCGTCACCACCGACGCCGGCGACCGGCTCAGCCCGCAGACGGTGGCGCACGTGAGCGCCGCCATGGTCCGGGGTCCGCTCGTGCTGGGCTCGTCCTCGGTGATCCGGGACGTGGACCTGACCTGGCGGCCCCCCTCGGCGCCGGACGCGGAGGTGTACGCCAACCGCGGGCTCGCCGGGATCGACGGGACCGTCTCCACGGCCGCGGGCGTCGCACTGGCGCGCGGACGGCGGACCGTGGCCCTGCTCGGCGACCTCACCGCCCTGCACGAGGCGGGCGGCCTGCTCGTGGGCCCCACCGAGACCGAGCCGGACCTCGACCTCGTGGTCGTCAACGACGACGGCGGGGCGATCTTCGCGAGCCTCGAACACGGGGCCGTGGCCGAGGCGCCCGGCATGGCGGACCCCATCGAACGGCTCTTCGGCACCCCGCACGGCGTGGACCTGGCCGCCCTGGCCGCCGCGTACGGCGTCCCGCACACGCGGGTCACCGACCGCGTCGACCTCGTCCGGGCCCTGTCCGACCCGGTGCGCGGCCGGCGTCTGCTCGAGGTCCGCTGCGACCGCGCCGACCGCCCGCGCGTCGCCGCCGCCCTGGCCGCGGCGGTGCGCGCCACGTTCCCGCCCGCGTGCCCCGTCCCGGACCCCGCGCCGGACGCCTGCCCGGCCCCCGCCCCGCCCACCGCCGAGCTCGCCGCCGAGGAGGCCCCCCAGTGACCGGCACGCCGACGTCGCCCGCGCCCGCCTCGACCCCCGCCGTCGTGCGCCGTGCCGACGTGCTGATCTCCGGCTGCGGCCCCGCCGGCGCCACCGCCGCCGCCCACCTCGCCGCGGCGGGGCTGGACGTGGTGGTGCTCGAGAAGACCGCGCACCCGCGTGAGAAGGTCTGCGGCGACGGCCTGACCCCGCAGGCGGTCCGGGAGCTGCAGCTGCTCGGCGTGCCCCACCGGGGTGAGCCCGGCGACGACGGCGGCTGGCGCGTCATCCGCGGCCTGCGGCTGCGCGCGGGCGAGCGCAGCGTGGACGTGCCGTGGGCGCCCACCCAGACCTGGCCGGACTACGCGCTCACGCGCACCCGACGCGATTTCGACGCCCTCCTGGCGGACCTGGCGCGCACCCGCGGCGCCGAGGTCCGCGAGCGGCACGCCGTCACCGGCGTCGTGCGGGACGAGGCCGGACGCGTGGTCGGGCTGGACGCGGAGCTGATCGCGCCGAACGGCCGCAAGACCGGGGAGACCGCCCGCTTCACCGCACCGATCGTGCTCGCGTGCGACGGCGTCTCCGCCCGCGCCGCCGTCTCCGCGGGCCTGCACCGCCGCGAGGACCGGCCCATGGGCGTGGCCGTGCGGGCCTACTACACCGCCGGCGCCGCCGTCGACGGGGCGATCCCCGCCCCGCCCGGCGACCGGGGGGAGTGGATGGAGTCCTGGCTGCGCCTGCCGGATGCCGAGGGCAACCCGCTGCCCGGCTACGGCTGGCTGTTCCCGCTCGCGGACGGCACCGTGAACGTGGGCCTGGGCATCCTGGACACCTCCCCGCAGTTCGGGAAGCTGGACTACCGCGGGCTGCTGAAGTCCTGGACCGGGGCGCTCACCGCGGACTGGGGGATCGCCGAGCAGACGCGCACCTCGCGGATCCTCGGCGCGGCCCTGCCGATGGCGTTCAACCGCACCCCGCAGCACGTGCCGGGCATGCTCCTGGTGGGCGACGCGGCCGGCATGGTGTCCCCGTTCAACGGCGAGGGCATCGGGTTCGCGATGGAGGCGGCCCGCCTCGCCGCGGAGCTGGCGGTGCAGGCGCACGCGGCCGGGACCGACGGCGCCGCGGACGCGATCCTGTCCCGTTACCCGGTGATCACCCAGCACCTGTGGGGCCGCCACTTCGCCCTCGGCGCCCGGTTCGCCCGCCTGATCGGCGATCCGCGCGTGATGAAGGCGGCGCTGGGCGCCGGGATGGCCGCACCCCCGCTGCTGCGGGCCGCGGTGAAGGTCATGGGCAACACGGTGGACGCGCGGGGCGGCGACGCCGTCGACCGGGCCGTCCGCGTGCTCGAGGCGCTCACCCCCGCGCTGACGACCGCGGGCGGCGCGCCGTTGGGTAGGCTTGCCCGGTGACCACCGCAGACCCCGGCTTCGCCCTGCCCTCCGGCTTCGAACCCCTCGCCGAGCACGGCCGTGTCCTGGAGGTCGTGCTGACCGCGCTCGAGCAGGTCGAGGAGCAGCTGGACAGCGCCCTCGGCTTCGACAACCTCTTCTCCGACACCGCCGCCCACCACCTGCTGGCCGCCGGCGGCAAGCGGGTCCGTCCGGTCCTGACGGTGCTCGCCTCCCTCCTGGGCGACCCCGCCCTGGCCTCCGGCGAGGTCGCCGACGTGGACGCGCCCGCCCGCCAGGCCGCCGTCGTGATGGAGCTGACGCACCTGGCCACGCTGTACCACGACGACGTGATGGACGAGGCCCCCGTGCGCCGCGGCGCCCCCGCCGCCCACCGACTGTGGGGAAACTCGGCGGCGATCCTGGCCGGCGACCTGATCTTCGCCCGCGCCTCCCAGCTCATGGCCGAGCTCGGCCCGCGGCCCGTGCAGATCCAGGCGGACACCTTCGAACGCCTCGTGCAGGGCCAGCTGTGGGAGACCCGCGGCCCGGCCGAGGGCGCGGATCCGATCGAGCACTACTACGCGGTGCTCTCCGGCAAGACCGGCTCGCTGATCGCCGCGGCGGGCATGCTCGGCGCGCTGCTGGGCGGGGCCGACGAGGCCGCCGTCCAGGTGATGCGCGCATACGGCGAGAAGGTGGGCCTGGCCTTCCAGCTCGCCGACGACCTGATCGACCTCACCGGCGACGCCGAGCGGATCGGCAAGGTCCCCGGCACGGACCTGCGCGAGCGCGTGCCCACCCTGACCACGCTGCTGCTGGCCCGCGCCGCGCAGGGCGAGGGGCCGGAGGCCGAGGACGCCCGCCGGGTGCGCGCGCTCGTGGACGGGCCGCTCGACACCGACGAGCAGCTGGCCGCCGCCGTCGCCGCGCTCACGGGCCACCCCGCCATCGACGAGGCGTGGGCGATCACCCGCGGCTGGGCGGAGCAGGCCAAGCAGGCGCTCGCCCCGCTGCCGGACTCCGCCGTGAAGGCGGCGCTCGAGGCGTTCGCCGACTACGTGGTCGGGCGCTCGGCCTGACGCCGCGGTCGGCGGCGTCGCCGCCTCGATCCGGGGCGGCCGCTCAGTCCAGGCGGGTCGGGGCGGGGTCCAGCGCGGCCGCGAGCTCCCGCGCCTTGCCGGCGCGGACCTCCGGGGCCACCGGGTGGCGCAGCTGCCGGTAGAGCATGTCCTCCTCGAAGCGGGGGAACACGTGCAGGTGGTAGTGCCACACGTGCTGGTTGCCGGCGGGCTCGTTGTGCTGGCGCGTGGAGACCCCGTCCGGGGCCCACGCGCGCTTCATGGCCAGCGCCACCTGCTGGGCCATCAGGGCGATGCGCTGCAGCACGCGCGGGGGCAGGTCGTAGAGGTTCTCGTAGTGCTCGGCCGGGCAGACCATGGCGTGGCCCTCGTGGTCGCCGAACCCGTCCACGGCGATCAGCACGAGCAGGTCCTCGTCCTGGTAGACGGTGTCCCCGAGCTCGCAGCGGTTGCCCGGGTCGGAGACGTCGCCGGCCACGAGCCCGCAGAACGGGCAGACGTAGTCGTCCGGGGCGTGGGAGACCGGGGCGGGCGTGGTCATCGGTCCAGCCCCTCGCCGTCGTCCTCGGGGTCCTCGAAGGTCCACGCGAGCAGGTCCGTCAGGAACTCGCTGAAGGTGCCGCCCTCGTCCTGCCACTCGCCCTCGGGCGCGTCGGCACCGGCGGAGCGCCGCCACACCAGCGGGTCCGGCAGCGCCAGGTTGTCCACCGGCAGGCCCCACACGACCGTCTCGTCCGCGTCCTCCAGGAACATGAGGAAGCCGTCCCGCACCTCGAGGTCCTCGGGGTCCCACACGTAGTGGTCCGTCTCCATGAGGTCGCCGCAGTTGCCCAGGGCGAGGTAGAACTCGCGCAGGGCGGCCGGGATCATGAGCCCGGCACCGAGCTGCTCCGCCGCGGGGGACTGGGCCAGTCGGGCGTCGACGTCGGCCGGGGAGAGGCCGTCGTCCTCGGCCCAGGCGTCGCCCAGCAGGTCCGGGACGAGCCGCTGGAAGGCCGGGAGGTACACGGGGGCGGGGGGCTTGGCGGGCATGTCGTCAGTCTAGGCGTGCGCGCCCCGCCCGGCCCGGACCGCCCGACGCTGCAGGCGGGAGGCGTTCAGCTGGTCCACGGTGAACACCGCCAGGGACAGCCAGATCAGCCCGAAGCCCGCCCAGCGGGCCGCGGGCATCTGCTCGCCGAGCACCGTGACCGCCACGAGGAACTGCAGGATGGGCGCCGTGTACTGCAGCATCCCGAGCGTGGTCAGCGTCAGGGAGCGGGCCGCCGCCGAGAACAGGATGAGCGGAACGGCGGTGAGCACGCCGAGCCCGGCCATGAGCCAGAAGTGGCCGGGCCCCTCGGTGACCGTGGTGAGCAGCCCGGCCTGCGCCAGCAGCACGCTGCCCACCACGAACACGGGGATCAGCACCACGGTCTCGGCGGTCATCGCGGTCACTGCGTGCACGGGGGAGGGGAAGCGCTTCTTCACGAAGCCGTAGAGCCCGAACGAGGTGGCCAGCCCGAGCGCGATCCACGGCACCTGCCCCATCGCCGCGGACATCACGACGACGGCGGCCACCGCGATCCCGACGGCCACCCACTGGCCCCGCCGCAGCCGCTCCCCGAGGAAGAGCACGCCGAGCAGGACGTTCACCAGCGGGTTCATGAAGTAGCCCAGCGAGGCCTGGAGCACGTTGCCCGTGGTGACCGAGACCGCGTACAGCAGCCAGTTCACCGCGATGATCCCGGCGGCCAGACCCGTGGTGCCCCAGCGGCCGGGCGTGGCCAGCGCCGTCCCCAGCTCGCGCAGGCGGCGCATCACGGTCAGCAGCAGCAGGCAGAAGATCAGGGCGAAGCCGATGCGCACCACCACGATCTCCAGGGTCCCGGCGGGCGCGAGCATCGCCATGTAGAGCGGCAGCAGGCCCCACACGAAGTAGGCGGTGAAGCCTAGGGCCAGCCCGCGCGGGTTGTCGTCCGGGGCAGGGGAGACGGTGGGCAGGGCACCGGTGTCGGGGGCGGCGCCGTCGGGGGTCGCGCCGGGCCGGGCAGCGGGGGAGGAGGGGCTCACGCGGACCACTGTACGGTCCGGGTGAGCACTCTCACCCAGGTTCCTCCCGGTCACGGCGGTAGACTGGGGGGTCGATCCCGCGCGCCGGCGCCGGGCCCCGCCCTGCGTCCTGCCGGCGCGCCCCGCCGTCGTCGAAAAGGACCCACCCGCCGTGACCGTTCGCCCTGACCGCCCGTTGCGCATCGCCATCATCGGTGCCGGACCCGCCGGGGTGTACACGGCGGACATCCTGACCAAGGAGGAGCGGGACTTCCGTGTCAGCATCGACCTGTTCGACCGGTACCCGGCCCCGTTCGGTCTGATCCGTTACGGGGTGGCCCCGGACCATCCGCGCATCAAGGGCATCGTCACCGCCCTGCACAAGGTCATGGACCGCGGCGACATCCGTTTCCTGGGCAACGTGGACTACGGCACGGACCTGAGCCTGGCGGATCTGCGTCGGCATTACGACGCGATCGTGTTCTCCACCGGGGCTGTGCGGGACGCGGCCCTGGACGTGCCCGGGGTGGAGTTGGCCGGCTCGTTCGGTGGCGCGGACTTCGCGTCCTGGTATGACGGGCACCCGGATGTGCCGCGGCATTGGCCGTTGGAGGCCACGCAGGTGGCGGTGATCGGCAACGGGAACGTGGCCCTGGATGTGGCCCGGATCCTGTCCAAGCATGCCGAGGACCTGTTGCCCACCGAGATCCCGGACAACGTGTACCGGGACCTGGCCGCCTCGCCGGTCACGGATGTGCACGTGTTCGGTCGGCGTGGGCCGGCGCAGGTGAAGTTCACCCCGTTGGAGCTGCGGGAGCTGGCGCATTCCCGGGATGTGGACATCGTGTTGTACGAGGAGGACTTCGACTTCGATGCGGCCTCGGAGAAGGCGATCGAGGAGAACAACCAGGTCCGCACCATGGTCGGGACGCTGACGAACTGGCTGATGGAGCAGGAGGATCGTCAGCAGAGCGCCTCGCGTCGGCTGCATCTGCATTTCCTGCAGGCCCCGGAGCAGTTCCTGGACGAGGACGGGGACGGCCGGGTGGACGGTCTGCGGATGCGCCGGATGGAGTTGGACGGTTCCGGTGGGGTCCGCCCGACGGGGGAGACCGTGGACTACCCGGTGCAGGCGGTCTACCGGGCGGTGGGGTATTTCGGGTCCCCGGTGGAGGGGGTGGAGTTCGATGAGGTGCGCGGGGTGATCCCGAACGCGGAGGGTCGTGTGCTGGACGCGGATGGCGCTCCGGTGCCGGGGCTGTATGCCTCGGGGTGGATCAAGCGGGGTCCGGTGGGGTTGATCGGGCACACGAAGGGTGACTCTCTGGAGACGATCAAGCATCTGATCGAGGACGAGCCGGGGCTGTGGAGGGCTCAGGAGCCGTCGGAGGAGTCGGTGATCGAGCTGCTCGAGTCCCGTGAGGTGCCGTACACGACGTGGGCTGGTTGGCATGCTCTGGATGACCATGAGAAGTCCCTGGGTGCGCGGGCCACGGAGGCCGGTCCGGTGGCGCGGGAGCGGGTGAAGGTCGTGGACCGGGAGGAGATGACCCGCATCTCCCGCGACGGGGCCTCCGTCCCGACCGTCTGATCCGGGGCGGGCCCTGGCCGCCCCGGCGCTAGGCTTCCGGGGTGGCCCGCCTCCTCGTCGACATCACCCCGCTGCGGGTCTCACCCGCCTACCGGCGGCTGTGGCTCGGCAACACGCTCGCGTACGTGGGCACGCAGCTCACGCTCGTGGCGGTGTCCCTCGAGGTGTTCGCCCTGACCGGCTCCTCGTTCGCGGTGGGCCTGCTCGGCCTCGCCGCGCTCGTGCCGCTCGTGGTCGCGGGCCTGTACGGCGGCGCGATCGCGGACCGGCACGACCGCCGCCGCGTCGCACTGACCTCGTCGGCCGTCATGTGGCTGACCACGGTCGGCATCGCCGCGCAGGCCTGGGCCGGGCTCGAGTCGGTGCCGGTGCTGTACGCCCTCGTGGCCCTGCACTCCGGCGCGTCCGGCATCAACCAGCCCACCCGCGGCGCGATCATCCCCGCGCTCGTGGGCCTGCCGCTCGTGCCGGCGGCGAACGCGCTGAACATGATGACGTTCTCCGTGGCCCTGATGGTCGGCCCCGTGCTGGGCGGCGTGCTCGTGGCGGCGGTCGGCTACGCGTGGACCTACTCGATCGACGTCGTCACCTTCCTCGCCGCCCTGTACGCCGTGTGGCGGCTGCCGTCCCTGCCGCCGCAGCGGGGCGAGGCCGCGCCCGCCTCGGGGGCGCGCTGGGGCCTGGCCTCGGTGGTCGAGGGCCTGCGCTTCCTCGGCTCGCGACCGAACCTGCGGATGACCTTCCTGGCGGACATCGTGGCCATGACGACGGCGTTCCCGCGCGCCCTGCTGCCCGCCATCGGCGCCGTGGTGCTCGGCGGCGGTGAGGCCGCCGTCGGGGTGCTGCTGGCCGCGATGGCGGCGGGCGCGTTCCTCGCGGGGCTGTTCTCCGCGCCGTTCACACGCCTGCATGCGCAGGGCTGGGGCGTGTACGTCTCGATCCTCGTGTGGGGCGCGGCGGTGGCCGCGTTCGGCGGCGTGGTGTGGTGGGCGCAGTCCCTGCCCGACGGCGATCCCCGCCTCACGCTCGCGTTCGCCCTCGCCGCGCTGTGCATGGCGGTGGGCGGGGCCGCGGACTCGCTCTCCGGCGTCTTCCGCGGCTCGATCCTGCAGTCCGCGACCCCGGACCACCTGCGCGGCCGGCTGCAGGGCGTGTTCGTCGTCGTGGCGGCGGGCGGGCCGCGCCTGGGCGAGCTGCTCACCGGCGGCGCCTCCGTGGGCCTGGGGGAGGGGCCGACCCTGCTGGCCGGCGGTGTGCTGTGCATGCTCGGCGTGAGCGCGCTGATGCGGTGGCAGCCCGGCTTCCTGCGCTACGACGCACGGAACCCCACGCCCTGAGCGGGCGCGGGGTTCCGTGGCGGTGACGAGGCGGGAGGCTGCGAGCCAACGAGCGCCGAGAGGCACCGAGCCAGACGTTTCTGCTCGTGAGCCAGATGATTCTGCTGCAGATCGGGCCGCGAGACCGCCGAAACGTCTGGCTCGCGGCGGCCTGCGCCGCCGTCCGCGGGAGGCACCACGACGACGGCGGCCGGCGGGTCAGCGGTCGCGGTCGGCCTGGAGCGTGGCCGGCACCGCGCCGCCCAGGCGCGTCCAATGGCGGACGAGGTCCTCGTCCGGGGCCGCCTGGAGCGTCTCGCGGGCCGCCTCCTCCGCCTTCGTGATGCGGCGCTCCAGATCCTGGTCCGCGCCCTCGTAGGCGGCCGCGTGCCGGTGGGAGCGCAGCGATCCGACGTCCTCCGTGCGACGCTCCACCACCGCGAGCTGCTCGGCGATCGCGTCCTGGTTGGCGCGCTGGGCCTTCAGGTTCGCGGGGGCGAGCACCTGGGCCACGAACCCGTGGTCGAGGAGGAGGCCGCGCGGGGCGGCGACGCCGTGGCGCAGCGCGAGGTCCACATGGTTGTCGAAGGTCAGGAGCATGGCGGCCTTGGTGAACTTCAGGTCGTCGACCGGGCGGCCGTCCACGCGGGCCCGGGCCCGCGCCCGGCCGATCGTGGTGTCGGCGGACCACACGGCCCCGCGAGGGTCGATCAGGTACAGCATGGGGACTCCTGGTGGGCTCGGAGGGGAGACGGCGTGCGGATCAGCGGAAGTTCACGAACTGCAGGTCCGCGTCCTCGAAGTCCTTGAGCATCGCGATGACCGACTGCAGGTCGTCGCGGGACTTGGAGGACACGCGCAGCTCGTCCCCCTGGATCTGGGCCTTGACGGACTTGGGGCCCTCGTCGCGGATCAGCTTGGTGATCTTCTTCGCGGTGGGCTGGTCGATGCCCTCCTTCATGGCCGCCTCGATGCGGTACTCCTTGCCGGAGGCGAACGGGGCGCCGGCGTCGAGGGACTTGAGGGAGATGCCGCGCTTGACGAGCTTGGACTCGAACACGTCCTTGACGGCCTTGACGCGCTCCTCGGAGGAGGCCTTCATGAGGATCTTCTCGCCGGAGAAGTCGATCTCGGCGCCGACGCCCTTGAAGTCGTAGCGCTGGGCGATCTCCTTCTGCGCCTGGTTCAGGGCGTTGGACACCTCCTGGCTGTCCACCTTGCTGACGACGTCGAACGTGGAATCGCTGGCCACGGGTGCTCTCCTTCAGGGTCTGCGGACGGGGTGCGCCCGTCGACGACGGCCACTGACGGGCCGCGCGGGCGCTCTGCGGGCCAGCCTACCGGGGACGACGGACGCGGTCCCGGGTCGATTGGCGGCGTGGCGCGGAGATGCTGTACAGTGGACTCTCGCCCGACCGGTGCGGTCGTCCTCGAGACGTCCGGCAGCCGCCGGGTGGCAGGGCAGATTTCCCGAGCGGCCAAAGGGGGCTGACTGTAAATCAGCTGGCACTGCCTTCACTGGTTCGAATCCAGTATCTGCCACCGGAACGAAGACCCCGGGACCGTACGGTCCCGGGGTCTTCTGCCGTCCGGGGCCGTGGCACACCCCGCGTCCCCGCCCCGGGAGGTGGCGGCCTCCCGCCAGGCGACGTAGCCTGCCTGTGGTCCGTGTCACACCCGATGCCCTCCGCGGTCCGGCGGCGGCACGGCCGTGCATCGTGACGCCGTGCGGCGTCGCCCGACCGTCCGCGAGGAGCGCCCGATGACCGAGTCCACCGCCCCCGAGTCCTTCACCCAGGGACCGACCGACGTCGAGCTGCTCGAGCAGACCCTGGCCCAGAACCTCGACGACACCGCCCGCCGGTTCGCCGACCGCGCTGCCCTCCTGGAGTGTGGACCGGACGGGGACCCTGCCACCGGACGCACCTGGACCTACGGGCAGCTGCGGGAGGAGTCCGTGACGGTGGCCAAGGCGCTCATGGCTGCGGGCTACGAGGCGGGGGACCGGATCGGGATGTGGAGCCCCAACGTCGCCGAGTGGGTCTCGCTGCTCTACGGCGCGGCACGCGCCGGCGTCATCCTCGTGAACCTCAACCCGGCGTACCGCGCCCACGAGCTGACGTACGTGGTCGAGCAGTGCGACATGCGCGGGCTGGTGGTGGCCTGCGCGGACGCACGCATGGACCCGCCCGCCACCGCGCGGGCCGTGACCCGTGAGTCGGCGCCGCACCTGCGGCAGCTGATCATGCTGCCGGCCGGGAGCGGCGAGGACGCCTACGCCCACGTGCAGGACGGTGACGTGGCCGGCCTGCACGCCGCCGATCCCGTGGCCGAGGGCACGTGGGCCGCCTTCCTGGCCGGGGCCGCGCGGGTCTCGGACGAGGACCTGGCCGCGCGCGAGGCCGCCACCCGGCCGGCGGACCCCGTGAACCTGCAGTACACCTCGGGCACCACCGGCTTCCCCAAGGGCGTCACGCTGACGCATCGCAACGTGCTGAACAACGGCTTCCACATCGGCGAGCTGCTGGGCTACACGGAGGAGGACACCGTGGTGATCCCGGTGCCGTTCTTCCACTGCTTCGGCATGGTGATCGGCGTGATCGCCACCGTCTCCCATGGCTCGCTCGCCGTCATCCCGGCGCGCAGCTTCGAGCCGGTCTCGGCGCTGCGGGCCGTGGCCGCCACCGGCGCGACGAGCCTGTACGGCGTGCCGGCGATGTTCATCGCCATGCTCGCCCGGCCCGAGGCGGACGAGCTGGACCTGACGACGCTGCGCACCGGCGTGATGGCCGGCTCCACGTGCCCCGTCGAGGTGATGAAGAAGGTCATCGACCGGTTCCACATGTCCGAGGTCGCCATCTGCTACGGCATGACGGAGACCGCGCCCGTGTCCACCATGACCCGCCGCGACGACTCCCTGGAGGTGCGCACCCAGACCGTCGGCCGCACCATGCCCCACGTGGAGACGAAGATCGTGGACCCCGCCACCGGTGAGGTCGTCCCGCGCGGGGCCACGGGCGAGCTGTGCACCCGCGGCTACTCCGTGATGCTCGGCTACTGGGACGCCCCCGAGAAGACCGCCGAGGTGCTGGACGCCGACGGCTGGATGCACTCCGGCGACCTCGCCTCCATGGACGAGGACGGCTCCGTGCGCATCGAGGGCCGCATCAAGGACCTCGTGATCCGCGGCGGCGAGAACATCTCCCCGCGCGAGGTGGAGGAGTTCCTCTACACCCACCCGGACATCCAGGACGTCCAGGTGGTGGGCGTGCCGGACGAGAAGTACGGCGAGCAGCTCATGGCCTGCGTGATCATGAAGGACGGCGTCGAGCCGCTCACCGTGGACGCCGTCCGCGAGTTCGCCACGGGCCGGATCGCGCACTTCAAGATCCCGGCCTACGTCCGCGTGCTCGACGCCTTCCCCATGACCGTCTCCGGCAAGGTCCGCAAGGTCGAGCTGCGCGAAGAGGGCGCGAAGGTCGTCCAGGCCCAGGCCCAGGCCCAGGCCCACGCCCAGGGTGCGGGCTGACGACGACCGTCACCCTCAGGCGGCGGGCAGCGGGAACACGTCCCAGATGGTGCAGACCGCCTCGGGGGCGGCGCCCAGGATCGTGGCACGGTACGTGGTCGACCACGCCCGCGGGTCGGCGTCGCGCAGGCGCCACGTGCCGTCCGCGAGCACCGCGTCCACGAACGCGGAGGTGTCGGCGGGGCTGCCGTCCTCGTGGACCAGGGGGCCGCGACGCAGGGCTTCACCCAGGTCGCCCGCTCGGCCGACGGCGTAGAGCGCGGTCTCGTCCGTGTCCAGCACGAGGCCGCAGTCCTCCTCGAAGGCGGTGATCCAGGCCATCGCGTGCCGCATGGCCTCGTCCGGGTCGGGGTGGCGGGTCACGATGAGCACGGAGCCGCGCTCGCCCGGACGCAGGGAGCCGGGCGTGCCGGGGCCGTGCGGGTCGGGTTCGCGCGGGGCGGCGGCGGTGTGCGGGCGGGGCTCGAAGGCGGTGGTCATGGCGGTCTCCTCCCGGGTGGGGACTCATCAGGGTCCCGGCGGCGCCGCACCGGTCGGAGCGGCATCGCCCACGCTAGGAACCCGGGGCGGGCGGCCGGCCGGACCCGGCCGGGGCTGGGGAGGACACGCCGGGAGCAGCGGCCTGTGCAGGAGCGGAGGGGTCGCGCGGACGCGCCGGCACGGCCTCGGCCGGCCCGGCGTCGCGTCAGTGGGCGCGGTGGTCGGCCGGGGCGAGCTTGGGCCCGAACGCCTGCTTGCGCTCTCCGGAGAGCCCGATCATCCGCACCACCCGCTGCCGGTGCCCGGCCCATGGCGCGAGCAGGCGGAGCATCCCGGCGTCGTCGGTCCGGCGTCCCGTGAGGACCTGCCCCACGTACTGCGCCAGGTGGTAGTCGCCCACGGAGACGAGGTCCGCCGCCCCGTGGCTGCGCTGCAGCGCCTCGGCCGTGGTCCACGGCCCGATCCCGGGCACCGACTCCAGGCGCCGGGCCAGCGCGGCCACCCCGGCCGTGTCCCCGGGGGCGACCGCGTCGCCGAGCCGGTCGATGCTCGCGGCCCGCCGGGCGACCTCCAGCATGGTCCGCGACTGGGAGGGCTGCACCCGGGCCCGCGCATGCCAGTCCCACGAGGGGATCCGCAGGACGGCGGCCGGGGTCGGCGGCGGCAGCATCCCCGGCGGCACCGGGCCGGGGGCGGGCCCGTCGTCGTCGATCCGGGCGGCCAGCCGCACGAGGGTGCGCCAGCCGTGCCGCGCCTGGTCGTGGGTGACCTTCTGCTCGAGCACGGCGGTGAGCAGCTGCCGGGACAGCGCGCCCGCCGCTGGCAGCCGCAGCCCGGCCCGCATCCGCCGCGCCTCGCGCACGTGCGGCGGCAGCGCGGGCGCGCCGGAGTCCGGCCGCAGCAGGGCGTCGAAGGCGTCCCAGCCGTCGTCGTGCAGGCCGAGCAGGCGTTCCACGCCGGCGACGGCGGCGCTCGCGCCCGCGCCCCACGCGCGGGCCGTCACCGCGGTGCCGCCCCCTGCGGCCTCCCGGACGCCGGAGACCAGCAACGACGTCGGCCGGCCCGGGCCGCCCGACGCCACGTCCGGGGCGGGGGAGCGCAGAGTGAGCCAGACGCCCTGCGGTGTGGCGCGGACCGTGGGGTCGGCCGCACCGCGCTGCAGGGGGCGCAGGGTGAGCGCGACGTCCACGGGGACGGGCACGCGCACGCGGCGCTCGGCGTCCGGGGCGGTCATGCCCGCACCGTACACCCGGGCCCGGACAGGACGACGTCGGCCGTGACGGCGCGCACGCCGGGCGTTGCCCCGCGTGTCCGGAGCCCTCCTTCGGCGTCCGGCCCCTGGCGTAGCGTGGGGTGCGTGAGTGAAAAGACCCCCGCGCCCACCCCTGCGCAGCCCATGCAGTACGCCGAGAACGTCCTCGAGCTGATCGGGCACACCCCGCTCGTGAAGCTGCACTCCGTGACGGAGGGCATCGAGGCCACCGTCCTGGTGAAGGTCGAGTACCTGAACCCCGGCGGCTCCGTGAAGGACCGCATCGCGCTGAAGATGATCGAGGAGGCCGAGCGCGAGGGCCTGCTCGGCCCGGGCGGCACCGTCGTGGAGCCCACCTCGGGCAACACGGGCGTGGGGCTGGCCCTGGTCTCGCAGCTCAAGGGCTACCGCACCGTGTTCGTCACCCCGGACAAGGTGGGTCAGGAGAAGCGGGACGTGCTCAGCGCGTACGGCGCCGAGCTCGTCGTCACGCCCACCGCCGTGGACCCGACGTCCGAGGAGTCCTACTACGGGGTCGCCGACCGCCTCGTGCGGGAGATCCCCGGGGCCTATCAGCCCAACCAGTTCTTCAACCCCGCCGCCCCGGCCTCCCACTACGAGACCACCGGCCCCGAGATCTGGGAGGACACGGCCGGCCGCGTCACCCACGTCGTGATGGGCGCCGGCACGGGCGGCACCATCACGGGCACCGGCCGCTACCTCAAGGAGGTCTCGGCGGACCGCCCGTCCGGTCCGGTCCGCGTGATCGGCGCGGACCCCAGCGGCTCGGTGTACTCCGGCGGCGCCGGCCGGCCCTACTTCGTCGAGGGTGTCGGCGAGGACATGTGGGTGGACAACTACGACCCCGCGGTCCCGGACGAGGTCATCGCCGTCGAGGACGCCGAGGCCCTGGCCATGACCCGCCGCCTCGCCGCCGAGGAGGGCCTGCTCGTGGGCGGCTCCTCCGGTCTGGCCGTCGTCGCCGGCCTGCGCGCCGCCCGCGAGCTCGGCCCGGAGGACGTCATGGTGATCGTGCTGCCCGACTCGGGCCGCGGCTACCTCGCCAAGATCTTCAACGACCCGTGGATGGACGAGCGCGGCTTCGACTACGACGTCCGCGAGACCGTGCTGCCGGCGTGGGCGCGCGGGCGCACCCGCTCGGCGGTCCCGCAGATGGACGACGACGGCGCCACGGGGGCCGCCGGCGGGGCAGGCACGCCCGTCGAGGTGCTCGAGCACGCCGACGCCGAGCCGGCGACCCGCGCGGGCGCCCCCGCCGAGGCCGACCGCTGGTCCGCGACGGCGGGGGAGCTGCTGACCGAGAAGGCCGACCTGTTCCCGGGCTCCGTGCCCACCCTCGTCACCGCGGCCCCGACCACCTCGGTGGCGGACGCCGTGGCGACCATGAACCGGTACGGCGTCGACGCCCTGCCCGTGATCCTCGAGCCCCGGCACAACCTGCGGATCGGCGAGGTCCGCGGCACCGTCTCCTCCGCCGCGCTCGCGGACGCCCTCGCTGAGGGGCGGGCCACCGCGCAGACCCCCGTGGCCGACGTCATGGGCCCCGTGCTGCCCTGCCTGGGGGCGCGCACCCCGCTGCGCGCCGTGGCCCGGCGCCTCGCCCAGGACCCCGTGCTGCTGGTGCTCAAGGCCGGCCGCGTCCAGGGCGTCGTCACCCTGCACGACGTCCTCGCCCACGTCACCGCCTGAGGCCTGCCGCACCGGCCGCGCCCGCCCCACCCGACCCGATCTCTCCGAGGAGGCTCCCGAGATGACCGAGCAGAACGTCCACGAGGACCCGCACGCCACCACCCCCGACACCGGCGCCGAAGACGCCGCCGCCCACCCCCAGGGGGGAGGCTTCGGCACGCGCGCCGTGCACGCGGGCCAGCACCTGGACGAGGTGTTCGGCGCCGTCGTCCCGCCGATCCACCTCTCGAGCACCTACGCGCCCACGGCCGTCGGCGAGCTGCGGCGCGGCTACGACTACGGCCGCGGCACCAACCCCACCCGGGACGCGCTGCAGGAGCAGCTGGCCGCGCTCGAGGCCGGCGTCGACGAGTCCGGCGCCCCCCGGGCCACCGGCCTCACGTTCGCCTCCGGCCTGGCCGCGGAGACCGCGCTGATCATGGGCGCGGGCCGGCCGGGCATGACGATCGTGCTCGGCAACGACGTGTACGGCGGCTCCTACCGCCTCATCTCCCGCGTGCTCGCCCCGTGGGGCGTGGAGCACGTCGTCGTGGACATGGGGGACGCCGAGCAGGTCGCCGCCGCCGTCGAGCGCGCCGCCGCCGCGGGGCCGGTCATGGTGTGGCTGGAGACCCCGTCGAACCCGATGATGAAGATCTCCGACGTCGCCGCGGTCGCCGAGGCGGCCCACGCGCACGGCGCCCTGCTCGTGGTGGACAACACCTTCGCGACGCCGTACCTGCAGTCCCCGATCGCCCTGGGCGCGGACGTGGTGGTGCACTCCACCACGAAGTACATCGGCGGCCACTCGGACGTGATCGGCGGGGCGCTCGTGATCCCGGACGCCGCACTCGCCGAGCAGGTGAAGTTCCAGCAGTTCGCGGCGGGCGCCGTGAACGGGCCCCTGGACGCGTACCTGACCACGCGCGGCCTCAAGACGCTCGGCGTGCGCATGGACCGCCACCAGGCCAACGCCCAGGCCGTCGCCGAGTGGCTCACCGGCCGCGCCGAGGTCTCCCAGGTGCTGTACCCGGGGCTGCCGGACCACCCCGGCCACGAGCTCGCGCAGCGGCAGATGCGCGGTTTCGGCGGCATGGTCTCGCTGCGCCTGTCCGGCGGCGCCGCGGCGGCCCGCCGCGTGGCCGAGTCGACCCGCCTGTTCCAGCTCGCCGAGTCCCTGGGCGGCATCGAGTCGCTGATGAACTACCCGGCGGAGATGACCCACGCCTCCGTGGCCGGCACCGAGCTGGCCGTGCCGGACAACCTGCTGCGCCTGTCGGTGGGCATCGAGGACGCCGAGGACCTCGTGGCGGACCTGGAGCGGGCTCTGGGCAGCCTCTGACCCGCCGACGTCCGTGTCAGAGGTTTGGGGGCGGTTTCGGGTGGTATCCGACGCGGATACCGCCCGAAACCGCCCCCAAAGCGCACGGGTGGGGAGCACGGGGCGGCGTAGTGTGACGGGCATGACCCTCACCGCCTTCGTCAACGCCCATGTCGTCCCCGTCGCCGCCGAGCCGTTCGACGGCGCCCTGCTCGTCGAGGACGGCCGGATCACCGCGCTCGGCCCCGACGTCCAGGCACCCGACGGCGCCGACGTCGTGGACTGCGAGGGCCGCTAGCTGCTGCCCGGCTTCGTGGACGCCCACGTCCACCTCGGCATGCACGCCGAGGGCGAGGTCGGGGCGACCGCGGACGTCAACGAGATGACGGACCCAGTGATGGCCGGGGTGCGGGCGATCGACGCCGTCGACCCGAACGAGCCGGGCTGGAAGGACGCCCTGGCCGGCGGGGTGACCACCGTGAACGTCAACCCCGGCTCGGGCAACCCGATCGGCGGCCAGGCGGTGGCGCTGCACACCCACGGACGCACCGTGGACGAGATGGTGCTGCGCAGCCCCTCGGGCGTGAAGTCCGCCCTCGGCGAGAACCCCAAGAACGTCTACAAGGAGAAGGGCCGCACGCCGTCCACGCGGCTGGGCACCGCCCTCGTGATCCGCGAGGCGTTCCTGCGGGCGCAGGGCTACATGGCCCGCCGTGCGGAGGCCGAACGCGAGGACAAGCCCTTCACCCGCGACCCCCACCTCGACGCCCTCGCCCTCGTCCTGGAGCGCACGATCCCCTGGCGCCAGCACTGCCACCGCACCGACGACGTCGCCACCGCCCTGCGCCTGGCCGACGAGTTCGGCTACGACCTCGTCCTGGACCACGGCACCGAGGCGCACCCGCTGGCCGACCAGCTCGCGGCCCGCGGCGTGCCGGTGCTGATCGGCCCGCTGTTCACCACCAAGTCCAAGCCGGAGCTGCGGGGCCGCTCGATGCGCAATCCGGGGCGTCTGGCGCGGGCCGGCGTCGAGATCAGCATCATCACCGACCACCCGGTGGTGCCCATCGACTTCCTCGTCTACCAGGCCGCGCTGTCGGTGAAGGAGGGCCTGGACCGG
Organism: Micrococcus sp. HOU01; assembly: GCF_035609305.1. Classification (NCBI taxonomy): domain Bacteria; kingdom Bacillati; phylum Actinomycetota; class Actinomycetes; order Micrococcales; family Micrococcaceae; genus Micrococcus; species Micrococcus sp. HOU01. The sequence continues at coordinate 796,114 of NZ_CP141211.1, forward strand.
GAGACCGCCCTGCGCGCCATCACCCTGCATCCCGCGCGCGTGCTCGGGCTGGACGACCGCATCGGCTCCCTCGAGGTGGGCAAGGACGCCGACCTGGTGCTCTGGTCCGGCGATCCACTCGATGTCATGCAGCGGGCCCTGCGCGTGTGGATCGGCGGCCGTCAGGTCATGGAGTACGACGTCGCCACGGCCCGGCCCGTCGTCGCCTCCGCCCGTCCCGTAGAGGACTGAGCGGCGCCGCCGCCCGGCGACGGGGGCCGGACGCGCGGGCTCAGCGCCGCAGGCGCGAGTGCACGGGCGGCAGCCAGACGAGCGCGGCGCCCAGGAGCATCACGCCGGCGAGGATGATCAGCAGGCCGTTGGCCCGCAGGAACGCGGGGGCGGCCAGCAGGACGGCGATGAACGTCAGGGTCCCGATCGCCGAACGACGGCGGCGCAGCAGACCGATCCAGCCCCACAGGGACGCCGCGGCCAGGAGGGCGACGGCGGTGCCCATCGTGAACTGCCCCGTCGCGCCGCCCAGCACGCCCACCGACTCCATGCCGGTGAGCGGATCGATGACGGGCTCGCCGCTGTCCTGTGCGCGGGCCCCGTTCCAGATGAACGCGCCCGCGATGCCGACCAGCACCACGGTGACCGCGAGCCAGTAGAGGCGCGCGACCTTCAGGAGCGGGTGGACGAGGCCGGCGTCGGACTCGGCCGCGTCCCGCGCGGCCAGGTCGCGCTCGCGGTCCGCGCGGCGCCGTTCCAGGCGCTCCTCGTCCTCGGCGGTGAGGCGGGCGCGCTCGGCGCGCAGCCGTGCGTCGTCGGCCCGCTGACTCTCCCGGAAGGACTGGGCGGCGCGGCCGGCGGCCCGGCCGAGCCCGCGGGCGAGGGGGCGGTCTTCGCTGTTCTGGGGCACGTGCCGAGCCTATCTCCCCGGCCGGTGCGCGGCCGGGGTGTCCGAGGGCACAGCCCACCCCGCAGCCCGGTGGCGTAGACTGATCAGACCGGATCCGGTCTTTCCCCTGTGATGAGTGAGCGTGGACGCGTGTGCCACGCCGGACTGCAGATGTCTGTGCAGATGTGTGTGCGGGCCACGAACGTCGTGGCCCTCGGGGGCTGCCGGGTGGACGGAATCATCTGACCCAGCTGGCCCCTGCGCCCCACGACGTCGACCCGCGACCGACGTCCTCCGGCGTGCGCCCGCGCATCCCCACAGGAGGACCCATGTCCGACATCCTCGATCCCCAGACCACCGCCGAGGCCGCCCCCGAGCTCGCCGAGGCGGAGCAGGAGGCCACCGGGACCGTCCCGCAGGTCGACGCCGCCGAGCCCGCCGCCCCCGAGGCCCCGGCCGAGCCCGACGCCCCCGAGGCTCCCGCCGAACCGGCCGGCCCCACCTTCCTGGACCTCGGCCTGGACGCCCGCGTGCTGGCCGCCGTCGAGGACCTGGGCTACACCCGCCCCTCGCCGATCCAGGAGGCGACCATCCCGCTGCTGCTGGACGGCCGCGACGTCGTGGGCCTGGCCCAGACCGGCACCGGCAAGACCGGCGCGTTCGCGCTGCCGGCCCTGTCCCGCCTCGCCGAGACCACGGACGTGACCGGGCGCGCGGACACCCCGCAGGTGCTCGCGCTCGCCCCGACCCGCGAGCTCGCCCTCCAGGTGGCCGACGCCTTCGACAGCTACGCCAAGCATCTCGACGACGTCTCCGTGCTCGCGGTCTACGGCGGCTCCCCGTACGGCCCGCAGCTGGCCGGACTGCGGCGGGGCGCGCAGGTCGTCGTCGGCACGCCGGGCCGCGTGATCGACCACCTCGAGCGCGGCTCGCTGGACCTCTCCGACCTGCAGACCCTCGTGCTGGACGAGGCGGACGAGATGCTGCGCATGGGCTTCGCGGAGGAGGTGGACCGCATCCTCGCCTCCACCCCGGACACGAAGCAGACCGCGCTGTTCTCCGCCACCATGCCCCCGACCATCCGCCGCATCTCCGCCCAGTACCTGAACGCCCCGGAGGAGGTGGCCGTCGCCCGTCAGTCGACGACGTCCGCCACGATCCGCCAGCGCTACCTGCAGGTGGGTCACCAGTGGAAGTTCGAGGCCCTGAGCCGGATCCTCGAGACCGAGGAGCACGACGGCGTCATCGCCTTCGTGCGCACCCGTGCCGGTACCGAGGAGCTCGCCCAGAAGCTCACGCGCGCCGGGTTCAAGGCCGTGGCCATCTCCGGCGACGTCGCCCAGAAGCAGCGCGAGAAGACCGTGGAGGACCTGAAGGCCGGCCGCGTGGACATCCTCGTGGCCACCGACGTCGCCGCCCGCGGCCTCGACGTCGAGCGCATCTCGCTCGTGGTCAACTACGACATTCCGCAGGACGCGGAGTCCTACGTGCACCGCATCGGCCGCACCGGCCGCGCCGGCCGGCAGGGCGACGCCGTGCTCTTCATGACCCCGCGCGAGCGCTTCCTGCTCAAGCAGATCGAGCGGACCACCCGCCAGCAGGTCGAGGAGATGGCCGTGCCCTCCGTCGCCGACGTCAACGCGGCCCGCAAGCGCCGCTTCGCCGACGGCATCACCCGCACCCTCGAGCGCGCCTCGGAGGAGGAGCTGGCGGTGTTCGGTGAGATCGTCGCCGCGTACGTCGACGAGCACGAGGTCGAGCCGGCGCGTGTGGCCGCCGCGCTGGGCATGATGGCCCAGGGCGGCCGCCCGCTGCTGGCCCGCGAACAGGAGATCCCGTCCGGCGGCGGCCGGGGCCGCAAGGACCGCGACGGCGGTCGCGAGGGTGGGCGCGACGGCGGCCGTGAGCGCGGCGCGAGCGACGGCCGCGGCTCGCGTGGCCCGGCCCGGGAGCCCGCGGCCGGCAACGCGACGTACTGGATCGCCGTCGGCCACCAGGACCGTGTGCGGCCGGGCAACATCGTGGGCGCGCTGGCGAACGAGGTGGGCCTGCCCGCCTCGGCCATCGGCGCGATCGACCTGCGTGGCAACCACTCGCTCGTCGAGCTGCCGGCAGACCTGACCTCGGCCCAGCTCGAGGCCGCGGCCAACGCCGAGATCAACGGCCGTCGCCTCGACCTGCGCAAGGACACCGGCCGCCCGACCCGCGCCGAGCGCGACGGCGAGGACCGCGGTGAGCGCCGCGGCGGCTTCCGCAAGGACCGCGGCGAGCGCGGCGAGCGCGGCGGCTTCCGCGGGGACCGCGACGGCGGCCAGCGCGGCGGGTACCGCAAGGACCGGGACAACCGCGGCTCCCGCGAGGATCGTGGCGGCTTCCGCAAGGACCGGGACAACCGCAGCTTCCGTGGCGACCGCAGGGGACGCCCCGGCGGCCGCAAGCCCCGCTGGGGCGCCCAGGAGCGCTCGGATCGGGGCGCCCGCCGCTGATTCCGCCGGGGTGCCGACCCCGCCGGAGGCCGTGACCGGGGCCGATTTTGCATCGGCCCCGGGGCCCTGGTAGAGTCTCACCTCGTTGCCCCGATAGCTCAGTGGTAGAGCGCCATCTTGGTAAGATGGAGGTCCCGGGATCGATTCCCGGTCGGGGCTCTGACATGAGAGCCCGCCCTCGCGGCGTGAAAACCGTGAGTGCGGGCGTTCTCGTGTCGTGGCGGCGTAGCTCAGCTGGTTAGAGCGCACGACTCATAATCGTGAGGTCGGGGGATCGAGTCCCCCCGCCGCTACGGAATCGGACGGACCCGGTCACCTCCTCGGAGGGGCCGGGTCCTTTCGCGTTCCGGGGCCCGTCCGTCGCCCCGGTAGCCTGGCGGGCATGTCCACGCGTCGCCCCGCCCACCAGCCCACCCGCGGCACCGCCGCGCCCCGCGGCTTCGTCTCCCCGTGGGAGCACGGCTCCCGGCTGTACCGGACCCTCGTGCTGACCGGCTCCGCGCTGTTCCTCGTGGGCATCGTGCTGGCGGTCGTCGGCGGCACCACCGGACGCCTCGCCGTCTCCGAGACCGCCCTGGGCGTGCTCGGCGCGGGCGTCGCCGTTCACCTGTCCGCCCAGCTCGTGCGCTTCCGCCAGGCCGCCCGCCGGCAGGGGGAGCGGCGCCCCGGCCGTTAGGCTGGACGGCAGTCGAGAACCGTCCCGCAGGAGGCCCGAGTTGAGCGTGAACCCCGACGTCGCCGGGCGGAGCTATCCGCCCGCGCCCCCCTTCCAGGTCGGCCGGGAGACGGTCCGCGCCTTCGCCGAGGCCGTGCAGGCCCAGCATCCCGCGCACCACGACGTCGCGGCCGCCCGGGCCCTGGGGTACGCCGACCTGGTCGCCCCGCCGACCTTCGCCGTCGTCATCGCGCAGCGCGCCGAGGCCGCCGTCGTCGCCGATCCTGAGCTGGGGATCGACTTCTCGCGTGTGGTCCACGCGGACGAGCGCTTCGTCCACCACCGCCCGCTGGTGGCCGGGGACGAGGTCGTGGCGACCGTGCGGGTCGAGGCCGTGAAGTCCCTCGGCGGCAACCGCATGGTCACCACCGTCACCGAGATCGCAGATCTGGACGGCGCGGCCGTCTCCACCGTCACGTCCACCCTGCTGGTCCGGGGAGAGGAGTCCTGATGAGCACCGCCCCCCGCCTGTCCGACCTCGCCCGGGGCGAGGTGGTCGGCACGCGCACCGTCACGTTCACCCGCGCCGACCTCGTCGCCTACGCGGGTGCCTCCGGCGACCGCAACCCGATCCACTGGTCCCCGTCGTTCGCCGAGCACGTCGGCCTGCCCGGCGTCATCGCCCACGGGATGCTCACCATGGGCGCGGCCGTGCAGCTCGTCTCGGACTGGGCGGGCGACCCGGGCGCCGTCGTCGACTACCAGACCCGCTTCACCGGCATGGTGCCCGTCGCGGACACCACGGGGCGCACGGACGACGACGGCGCGCCCGTCCCCGGCGCCACGCTCGAGGTCGTCGGCACGGTCGGCGCCGTGGACGAGGCCGCCGGGACCGTGCGAATCGACCTGAACGTCACCAACCCGGACGCGGCGAAGCCGCGCGTGCTGACCAAGGCGCAGGCCGTGGTCCGCCTGGCCGACCCCACGGGGGAGAGCGCGTGAGCGAGCGGCTGGCGGACCACACCACCACCCGCGTCGGCGGGCCCGCGCGCGCGTGGGTCACCGCGCGCACCGAGGCCGAGGCGATCGAGGCCGTGCGCGCCGCCGACGCGGCAGGCGAGCCCCTGTTCGTCCTCGGCGGCGGTTCCAACACCCTCATGGCGGACGCCGGCTTCCCCGGCACCGTCGTGCGGCTGGCCTTCGAGGGCATCCACGTGCTGGACGGGCCGGCGCCCGGCGAGGGTGAGGCGCCGCCCGCCGGCGACGGGGCCCGGTCCGCGGACCACGAGGGGGAGGCCGTCGTCGTGCGCGTCGCGGCGGGCCACCCGTGGGACGACGCCGTCGCATGGACCGTGGCGCACGGGCTCGGCGGGATCGAGGCGCTCTCGGGCATCCCGGGCTCGGCCGGCGCGACGCCCGTGCAGAACGTCGGCGCGTACGGCGCGGACGTCTCGCAGGTGCTCGTCGCCCTGCGCGCGTGGGACCGGGAGGCGGGCGACGTCGTCGAGCTGACGCCCGCGGACCTGCGCTTCGGCTACCGCGACTCCGTGATCAAGCGCTCCATGCTGGAGACCGGCGCGCCGAGTCCCCGGTGGATCGTGCTCTCGATCGACCTGCGGCTGCGTCGCGCCTCCTCCGACGCCGAGCCGACGGCGCCGGTCCGCTACGGGCAGCTGGCGGCCGCGCTCGACGTCGAGGAGGGCGCCCATGCCCCGCTCGCGGTGGTCCGCCGCGAGGTGCTGGCCCTGCGCGCCGCCAAGGGGATGGTGTCCGATCCGGCGGACCCGGACACGTGGTCCACGGGCAGCTACTTCACAAACCCGATCGTGCCCGCGTCCGTGCGGGCCTCCCTGCCCGAGGGCGCGCCGGCGTTCGCCGCCGGCCAGGCCGAGGACGGGACGCCGCTCGTGAAGCTCTCGGCGGCCTGGCTGATCGATCGCGCGGGCTTCGCGAAGGGCTTCGGGCTGCCCGAGGTCGCCCCCCGCGAGGGCGGGCCGGACGGCCGCGGAGCCGACGGCACCGGCCTGGCCGGGGGCCGCGCGTCGGTGTCCACGAAGCACACCCTCGCCATGACCAACCGCGGCGACGCGACCACCGAGGACGTCCTGACGATCGCGCGCACCGTGCGCGACGGCGTGCGCGAACGCTTCGGCGTCGAGCTGCACCCCGAGCCGATGATCATCGGCACCAGCCTCTGACCCCTCACTTTCGTTCGGGAAACGGCGCCCCCAGGAGTGCTTTCGTTCGGGAAACGGCGCGCCTTGGCGGCGCGGGCGCCGTTTCCCGAACGACAACGCCCGAACACCCGCCGTTTCCCGAACGAAAACGGGAGCCGGGTGCGCGCCGCCGCGCCGGCGTCGCGGCTCAGAGGTTGCCGGTGGCGATCATCAGCATGCGGCGCACGGGCTCGGCCGCACCCCACAGCAGCTGGTCGCCGACGGTGAACGCCGAGAGGTACTCGGGACCCATGTTGAGCTTGCGCAGCCGACCGACGGGGATCTGCAGGGTGCCGGTCGCGGCGATCGGGGTCAGGTCGGTGACCGTGGCCTCCTTGGTGTTCGGCACCACCTGCACCCACTCGTTGTCCGCGGCGATGATCTGCTCGACCTCGTCCAGCGGCACGTCCCGGGTGAGCTTGAGGGTGAGGGCCTGCGAGTGGGAGCGCATGGCGCCGATCCGCACGCACAGCGAGTCGAACGGGATCCGGTCCGCCCCGGTCAGTCCGAGCACCTTGTTGGTCTCGTCGTAGGCCTTGCGCTCCTCGCGGGAGACGCCGTCGCCCAGGTCGGAGTCGATCCAGGGGATCAGCGAGCCACCCAGCGGCACGCCGAACTGCGTCGAGTCCAGGCCGCCGCGCTGCAGCTCGATCACCTTGCGGTCGATCTCGAGGATCGCCGACGCCGGATCGGCCAGCTCGGCCCGCACCGCGCCGCCCAGCTCGGCGTACTGGGTGAGCAGCTCGCGCATGTGCCGGGCGCCGCCGCCGGAGGCGGCCTGGTAGGTCATGGCGGTGCCCCACTCGACCAGGCCCGCCTTGAACAGGCCACCCAGGCCCATGAGCATGCAGGACACGGTGCAGTTGCCGCCGATGAAGTCCTTCGTCCCGTTCGCCAGGGCGGCGTCGATCACGCCGCGGTTCACGGGGTCCAGCGCGATCACGGAGGTGTCCGCCATGCGCAGGGTGGAGGCGGCGTCGATCCAGATGCCGTCCCAGCCGGCGGCGCGCAGCTTCGGGTACACGGCCTGCGTGTAGTCCCCGCCCTGCGCGGTGAGGATCACGGGCAGGGCCTTGAGCGCGTCCACGTCGTACGCGTCCTGGAGCACGCCCGGGTCGCCGGCCATGCCCTCGAGCACGGGCGCGGGACCGCCGGCGTTGGACGTGGAGAAGAAGACGGGGTGGACGCGGGCGAAGTCGCCCTCCTCGGCCATGCGCTGCAGGAGGACGGACCCCACCATGCCGCGCCAGCCGACCAGTCCCACGGTGGGCACGGCGGCCGCGTCGGGGGCGTTCACAGATGCGGGGGCAGCGGAAGTCATGCCCTCCAGGCTAGCGGCCCTGCTGCGCACGCTTCCGCCTGTTCCACGCGATGAGACCGCCCACGGCGAACACCTGGGTCAGCACGAGCAGGAACACCAGCCCCGCGATGGTCTTGCCCTGCAGCACGAGGATCAGCCCGAACACGGCGCACACGAACGCCAGCACGGGCAGGGCGACGAGCGCGAGGAACGAGACCGCCTGCGGGGAGAGCAGACGCTGGTCGTAGTCGGTCGGGGCCATGTCAGTCGCGTTCCCATCGTTCGAAGCGGTGGCGCGGGCCGGAGGCGGAGTCCAGCCACGCGTCGGGGGCGGGCTCGACGGCGGTGCGCCGCCAGCGGGCGTCGAGCAGCGGGGCGTGCGTGTCGCCGTCGACGTCCGCGTCGATCACGGTCACCTCGGCGCGCGAGGCCACGTCGAGGGCCTGCTCGTAGAGCGTCGCCCCGCCGATCACCCACACGGTGTCACAGCCGTCGGCCTCGGCCGCGGCGGACAGGGCCGCCCCGAAGTCCGGCACGACGACGGCACCCGCGGCCCGCAGCTCCGCGCCGGCCTCCTCGGTGGCCGTCAGGGTGCGGGAGACCACGATGTTCGTGCGCCCGGGCAGCGGGCGGAACCGCGCCGGGAACGACTCCCACGTGCGCCTGCCCATGATCACGGGGTGGCCGTGCGTGTGGGCCCGGAAGTGGGCGAGGTCCTCGGGGACGTGCCACGGCATGGTGCCGTCGCGGCCGATGACGCGCTCGGGGGTCTGGGCCCAGATCATGGCGATCACGGGCTCGGTGGGACGGGTGGCCCGGCTCATGGGGTCGCTGCGCATCCTCGGCTCAGACGGCGATCGGCGCCGTGATGGTGGGGTGGTGACGGTAGTCGAGGACCTCGAAGTCGTCGTAGTCGTAGTCGAAGATCGACGCGGGGGTGCGCCGCAGCCGCAGCCGCGGGTACGGGTACGGCTCGCGGGAGAGCTGCTCGCGCACCTGCTCCTCGTGGTTCGCGTAGATGTGCACGTCCCCGCCGGTCCACACGAACTCGCCGGGCGTCAACCCGGTCTGCTGTGCGACCATCACCGTGAGCAGCGCGTACGAGGCGATGTTGAACGGCACGCCGAGGAACAGGTCCGCCGAGCGCTGGTAGAGCTGGCACGAGAGCCGCCCGGGGGCGCCGTCCTGACCGGGGGAGACGTAGAACTGGAACAGCGCGTGGCACGGCGGCAGCGCCATCTCGTCCACCTCGGCGGGGTTCCACGCGGTGACGATGTGCCGGCGCGAGTCGGGGTTCGTCCGGATCTGCTCCACGACCTTCGCGATCTGGTCGATGTGGCCCCCGTCCGGGGTGGGCCACGAGCGCCACTGCACGCCGTAGACGGGGCCGAGCTCGCCGTCCTCGTCCGCCCACTCGTTCCAGATCCGCACGCCGCGCTCCTGGAGCCACCGCACGTTCGAGTCCCCGCGCAGGAACCACAGCAGCTCGAGCGCGACCGACTTGAAGTGCACGCGCTTGGTCGTGATCAGCGGGAAGGACTCGGCCAGGTCGAAGCGCAGCTGGCGGCCGAACACGCTGCGCGTGCCCGTGCCGGTCCGGTCCGTCTTGACGGCCCCGTGGGCCATCACGTCGGCGAGGAGGTCCTCGTAGGGGGTGGGGATGCTCACCCGGCCCACTCTAGCGATCCGAGCGGAAGCGCTGAGCGTCGTCGACGGCCCGGCGCAGGCGGGCCGCATCCCAGCCCGCGGCCCGGGCCAGGGCCACGGCACGCTCGATGGCGGCGCCCACCGCGGCGTCGTCCGGGGCGGGTGGGGCGTCGGCCACCACGGTGCCCTTGCCGCGCGCCGTGCGCACGACGCCGGCCGCCTCGAGCTCGCGGTAGGCGCGCACCACGGTGTTGGGGGCGATGCCGAGGTCGCCTGCGAGGGCCCGGACGGAGGGGAGGCGGGTGCCGGCGGGACAGGCCCCCGCCCCCGGTCAGCCGTGCAACACCATGTCCTGGTACTCGGGGTAGCGGCGCAGGTAGTCCTCCACGTAGGAGCACTCGGGCACGATGCGGTCACCCTCCGCGCGCAGCCGGTCCAGGACCATGGTCACGAGGGCGCGGGCATAACCGCGGCGGCCGAACTGCTCGTCGACGATGGTGTGCTGCAGGCGCAGGACCACGGTGTCCTCGCCGTCCGCGCCGCGCACGGTCTCCTGGTCGTAGCCGAGGAACCCGATGAAGGTCCCGTCCTGGCGCAGCTCGAAGCGCTGACGGTCCGGGTCCCGGGTCACCGTGAGGCGCTCGTGGACGATCTTCTCGGGCTGGCTCTGGGCGGCGGTGTTCTCCATGACCCGAGCCTAGGGCCGGGGGCGGGCCCGCTCAACGGTGGCCCGGTCGTGCGGGCCGAGGCCGGTGCGGGCGGCTCAGTCGTCCCAGGGGTCGTAGACCTCGACGGCCACCACGTCGCCGTCGAGGTCGAGCGCGCGGTGCGCCACCAGCACAGCGCCGGGCCGCAGCCACGGGTCCTCGGTCGGCAAGGCCCGCAGCACGCGGTCCGCCTGGCCGGCGGCCGCGTCCTCGACCACCTCGAACAGCGTCGGCAGCACCGGCCGGTGTGTGCACACGACCAGGGGCCGGGAGCGGCCCATGAGCTCGGCCATCACCTTGCGGGTCTTCTTGGGCTTCTCCCGGGCCGTGGTCTCCGTGAACGCGCCCTTGGTCTTCAGCGCCAGCCGGCTGGACTTCACGAGCGGGGCCAGCGTCTCCACGCAGCGGCGCCACGGGGAGGAGACCAGCCGCTCCGGCCGCCAGGCCGCCACGAGGCCCTCGACGGCGAGCGCCTGCCGCCGGCCCGTCGCCGCCAGCGGACGCTCCTGCTCGGCGCGGGACCACGAGGAGCGGGGCTTGGCCTTGGCGTGGCGCAGCACCAGCAACGGCACAGTCCGCAGGCGCCCCCGGGAGGCGGCACGCAGCAGCAGGTCGAGCGGTTCGTGATCCGAGTCGTTCGTCAGCAGCCGCCGGGCCTCGTCCGGCCCGACCCAGCGGACCTCGTCCACCTCGTCGCCGTCGGGGAGGGCGCGCTGGCCGTCGACCTCGGCGGCCCAGTACCAGACCTCCTTGCTCTGACGTACGCCCCGCTTGCCGGGCACCTCGTACGCGGTCACGCACAGCGGGATGCCCGGCCGCAGCTCGAGGCCGACCTCCTCGCGCAGCTCGCGGACCGCGCACTCCGGCAGCGTCTCACCCGGATCGAGCTTGCCCTTGGGCCACGACCAGTCGTCGTAGCGGGGCCGGTGGATCACCATCACCTCGAGGCCGCCGGGCACGCGGCGCCACGGCAGCATGCCGGCGGCCAGCACCTCGGCGCGGGGGCCTTCCGAGGCGCGGTCCTCCGTGGACCAGCGGGCGACGCGGTCGGCGTGGGACGAGGGCATGGGGCGGGTTCCTCTCGGGGTGCGGCGGCCGCGACAACTGCTGGGGCAGGGCACGGGGCGTGGCCGACCCCGCGGGGGCCGGCCCCACCAGGATACGAGGCCGCCGGGATGTGCCCGGCCGGTCCCCGCCCGAGGGTCTCAGGGGCGGCGGTACTGGGCGTCGGCGGCGAACAGCTCGAAGCCGAGGGACGCGTAGAGCGCGACGGCGGCCGTGTTGTCCGCGTCCACGTACAGGTCCACGACGTCGACTCCCTGTCCCGCCATCCGGTGCAGCCCCGCCAGCGTCAGGGCCCGACCGAGGCCGAGGCCCTGGGCGTCGGGGGAGACGCCCACGGCGTACACCTCTCCGACGCGCGGGCCGTCGGCTCCGGCATCCGGCTCCACCTTCGTCCAGTGGAAGCCGAGCAGCCGCCTGTCCGCCTCGCGGGCGGCGAGCAGGAGGCCGTCGGCGTCGAACCAGTCCTCCGCCATGCGGTCCTCGAGGTCGGCGCGGGTCAGGCTGCCCTGTTCGGGGTGGTCCGCGAAGGCGGCGGCGTTCACGTCCAGCCAGGCCTGCTCGTCCTGGCCGGGGACGAAGCCGCGCAGGGCCACCCCGTCGGCGAGCCGCACCTCCGGCAGGGCCGCGAGCGCCGCGTGCGACAGGCGCATCCGGCGCAGCTCGCGGACGGGCTCGAGGCCGTGCCGCCGGGCGAGCCGGACCGCCCCCGGGAGCATGCCGTGGGCCCAGACGCTCGTGGTCTCCTCCCGCGCCAGGTCCCGGACCGCGGCGGCCGCGGCGTCGGCCAGGACCGTCCCCCGGCCGGTGCGGCGTGCGGTCGGATCGACGACGAGCTCGAGCACGGCCGCCGCGCCCTCGGGCACGAGCACGGCCGCCCCGTCGATCGCCCCGTCCGGGCCCCGGGTGGCCCCCCACCAGAGCTGCCCGCCGCGGGCGAGCAGCACGCGCGTCTGGTCCGAGAGCGGGGGATGACCGTCCGCCGCCCCGGCACGGTCGGCCAGGTCCAGGACGGCGCTCGCCTCCTCCGGGCGCGGGGTGACGACGCGCGGCATGCCGTCGGCGTCGGAGGTCGTGGGGGTGGGGTGTTCGGCCATGCCGGCCACCCTACGGAAGGAGGACGGTGGCCCGCGAGGTGCTCCCCGCCGTCGCCCGCCCAGGGCCGAGCCAGTGCGCACCTGGCAGGATGGGGCAGGTGATGCGCTTGTCCATGGCCCTGAGTGCGGCCGTCGCCGCCCTTGTCCTGGGCGGTGCCGCGTTGCTCGGCCCGGTCCCCGCCGCCCTCGCCGCCGCCGTCGTGATCCTGGTCATCGCCTGGGGCTGGCCGCGGCAGATGGGGGCGCCCGCGCGCCTCTCGCTCAGCGTCACCCTGGCCGTCGCCGGGGGCGCCGCGGTGCTGCTCATGCTGCTGTGGCCGCCGCTCGAGGACGGCCACAGCGGGGCCTGGACGCTCTTCGAGCCGCTCGCCGTCGTCGTCGCCTGGAGCACCATGGCCTCGTTCGTCGTCCAGCTGGTGCGCGGGACCGGCCGGCCGCTGCGCCTCGAGTCCACCGTCGCCACGATGGGCGGGGCGTTCATGGCCGTCGTGACGGCGTGCTGGGTGGCCGTCTCACGCTGGACCGACACCCCTGCGGTCGCCGGGCTGGTCATCACGCTGGCAGTCACGGTGGCCGCGGTCTCCCTCGTCGGCCTCACCCCGTGGATGCAGGGCCGGCCGGGAGTCCTGGCGCTCGTCGTCATCCCCCTCGGCACGGTGCTCGCGTGGCCCGTCTCGGCGCTGGCCGGCGTGGACGCCCGGGACCGGCCGGCCGTCACGGCCGCGGCGCTCGCGGTGGCCGTGCTGGTGTCCCTGACCGCCACCACGGCGCCGTCGTCGCGGCCGCGACCCGAGGACCGGCCGGTGGGCACCACCCTGCGCCCGCGCCGGGCGGGCTACGCCCTCGCGTTGGCGCCCGTGGGCGCGGCCGGCGTCGTGGCGCACGTCATGGTGGGCTTCCTGGCCTGACAGGTCGGGCCCGCTCGGTAGGATGTCCCGCATGGATACCCTTCTTGCGCTCGAGATCTTCTTCCTGGCCCTCGTGGTCCTGGCCGGCCTGGGCATGGCCGCCGTCGCCGCGGTCGTCATCAGCGGCCTCTTCAAGGGCCAGCGCTGAGGACGCGCGGCCCGCTGTCGGGCCGCGCCGTGATCTGCCATGGCGACTGAACTCCCGTACGACCTCACCCCCGAGCTCGCGCCCCTGTCCTGGCTCATCGGCAGCTGGGAGGGCCAGGGCCGCCTCGGCGACGGCTCCGCCGGCACCGAGATCTTCTACCAGCGGGTGGACTTCACCGAGCACGGTCTGCCGTTCGTCGAGTACCGCGCGGAGTCGTGGCTGTGCGAGGCGGACGGCACGCTGCTGCGTCCGCTGACCGTGGAGTCCGGCTTCTGGCAGGTGGACCGGGCGCGGCGCGACGGCGACGTCGGCCCCGGCATGCGCCCGGCGGACATCGTCCCCGCGTTCCGCTCCGCCGAGGACGTCGAGCGGCTGCGCGCCGGCGACGAGGGCTTCGGCCTGACCGCCACCATCACGCATCCGGGCTCGCTGTCCGAGCTGTACTACGGCCGCATCAAGGGCCCGCAGCTGCAGCTGGCCACGGACGCGGTCCTGCGTGGCTCCGCCGCCGGCCCGTACCACCGGGCCACCCGCATGGCCGGTCTCGTGAACGGGCAGCTGTTCTGGCGCTGGGACGTCGCGGACGCCGCGGGCGCCGAGCTCGAGGCGCACGCCTCCGCCATCCTGGACCGCATGCCGAGCGCGGCCGAGGGTCGGCTCGCTCCGGGGGCCGAGCGTCCTCGCGGGGCTCGCGGGGAGCAGTCGTGACAACCTCCCGCAGCCCGCTGCTGGACCTGGCCGTGGCCGAGCCGCAGGGGCCGGCCGGCGGCGCCGTCGAGGGCCGCGGCCCGGACGCCGGCGTCGCCGCGCACTACGGTCGCCCCCTGCCCGAGCAGCGCGCCCTCGCCCGGGGCCGCGCCCTGGTCGACCTCTCCCACCGGGCCGTGCTCTCCGTGTCCGGCCCGGACCGGCTGAGCTGGCTGCACACGCTCGGCACGCAGCACGTCGAGACGCTGCCCCCCGGCACGAGCACCGAGATCCTCTTCCTCGACGTGCAGGGGCGGATCGAGCACGCCGCCCACCTGCTCGAGGACGGTACCGCGGCCTGGCTCGTCACGGACCGCGAGGACGGCCCGGGCCTGGCCGCGTGGCTCACCTCGATGCGCTTCTCCCACGACGTCACGCTGCGGGACCACACCGGGGCGGTCGCCGTCGTGGGCGCCACCGCGCCCGTGCCCGGCTGGGAGGACCGCACCGTGTGGCTGGACCCGTGGCCGCGCGTCGGCGCGGGCGGCTGGGCCTACACGGCCGATCCGGATCCGGCGACCCACCCGGGTGCGGACTGGTCCTGGCGCGAGTACCTCGTCACCCGGGCCGACCTCGAGGCCACCGTCCGCGCGCTCGGCACGGGCGTGCTCGCGGGCTGGTCCCTGGCGGGCACGACGGCGGCCGAGGCGCTGCGCATCGAGGCCGGCCGCCCCCGCCGGGCCCTCGACGTGGACGACCGCGCGATCCCGCACGAGCTGGACCTGCTGCGCACCGCCGTGCACCTCGAGAAGGGCTGCTACCGCGGTCAGGAGACCGTGGCGCGCGTGCACAACCTGGGCCGCCCGCCCCGCCGCCTCACCCGCCTGCTCCTGGACGGCTCCGTCCACGCGCTCCCCGAGCACGGTGCCCCCGTGATCCTCCGGCCGGCCGAGGACACGCCCGAGGCCCGCGCCGCCGCCCGTCCGGTGGGGACGGTCACCGCCGCGGCCCAGCACCATGAGGCGGGCGCCGTCGCCCTGGCGCTGCTCAAGCGCACGGTGCCCGTGGACGCCGAGCTGCTGGTCCGCGAGGACGGTGTCGCCGAGGACGGTGTCGCCGAGGGCGGCTGGATCGCCGCGAGCCAGGAGCCGCTCGTGTCCCCGGACGCCGGGCAGGTCGTCGGCCGACCGCGCGGCGTGGGCCGCCTGCGCTGACCGACTCGCCGGCTCAGTCCAGCGCGAGGACGGTCCGCGTGCCCGCCGCCTCCAGCCCGACGGCGATCGCCACGTGGTGCGCGGCCGTGTGGCCCGCCGGCACCTCGGCGAACGGCAGCAGCCCCTCCAGCGCCGCCCGGTCCATCGCCACGGCCACCGCGTAGCGGCCGAGCCCACAACCGCGCAGCCGCGGTGGGGTGAGGGTGCCCAGCGAGGCCAGCACGCCGCCCGTCACGCGATGCCCCGCCGCCGCCACCGCGGCTTCGATCGCCCGTCCCGCGCCGTCGTCGGGAACGAGCGCGACCGAGGACTCCCAGGAGGGGACACCCGCCTCGGCCACGTCGTCTGCGGGGGCCTGCGCGACCGCGGCGTGGACGTGGGCGGGGTCGTCGGACACGGCGACGGTGCGCGAGGGGTCGACCGGCGGCGGTTCCTCGGCGGCGTAGAGCGTGAACTCGCCGCGCGAGCGCACGGCCTCCCCGGCGGCGGCGCGCACCGCCGTCCGCAGCAGGGCCGACTCCACGCCCAGCGCCTCGGCGGGCACGCCGCGGCAGGCACGCGTGAACCACGCCGGCCCCGCCACGACGGTGGCCCAGGGCAGGGCCAGCACCTCCGCCGCGGCGACGCCCTGCCGGGCCACCTCGATGCGGCGCGGCTCGGCACCCGCCGCCGGGGCGTCGCCGGGCAGGAGCGCGGTGTCGGGCAGGCCGAGCCGACGCGCCAGCCCGAGGGCCAGCACGCCGACGGCGGGGTGGTCGGGTCTCACCGGCCGAACAGGATCTTCGCCTCGTCGTAGCGGGAGACCGGCACCTTCTTGAGGCCCTTGAGGGCGGCGCTCATGGGGATGGAGATGATCTCCGTGCCGTTGGCCGCCACCATCTGTCCCCAGCGGCGCTGGGCGACGAGGTCGACGGCGCCCATGCCGAAGCGCGTGGAGAGCACGCGGTCCGTGGCGGTGGGGGCGCCGCCGCGCTGGATGTGGCCCAGGATGGTGCTGCGCGTCTCGATGCCCGTCATCTCCTCGATCTCGCGGGTCACCCACTCGCCGATGCCGCCCAGACGCGGCCGGCCGGACGCCTCGACGCCGGCCTCGGCCAGCGGGTCGTCGTGGCCCTCGGGGACGAAGCCCTCCGCCACCACGACCAGCGGGGAGCGACCGCGGTCGTGGACCTGCTGCACCCACTCGGCGACCTGGGACATCGGGGTGCGGACCTCGGGGATGAGGATCGCGTGGGCGCCGGCGGCCATGCCCGAGTGCAGGGCGATCCAGCCGACGTGGCGGCCCATGACCTCGGCGACCATGCAGCGGTGGTGGGACTCGCCCGTGGTGCGCAGCCGGTCCATGGCGTCCGTGGCGATCTGCACGGCCGTGTCGAAGCCGAACGTGTAGTCGGTGCCCTGCAGGTTGTTGTCGATCGTCTTGGGCACGCCCACGATCGGCAGCCCGTCCGCGGCCAGGCGGTTCGCGCCGGCCAGGGTGCCCTCGCCGCCGATGGCGATGACGGCGTCGATGTCCAGCTCGCGCAGGTTGCGGAGCATGTTCTCCGGGCCGCCGCCCTCCGCGTTGTAGGGGTGCGTGCGGGAGGTGCCGAGGATGGTGCCGCCGGTGCGGGCCAGGCCGCGCACGCGGGAGCGGGGCAGGTCCTCGACGTCCTTCTCGATCAGGCCGGACCACCCGTTGCGGATGCCCACCATCTCCATGTCGTACGACTTGATGCCGTGCAGGACGGCGGAGCGGATGACGGCGTTGAGGCCGGGGCAGTCGCCTCCGGAGGTGAGCATTCCGACGCGCATGGGATCCTCTCGGGCGTTCTCGTGCGGGGGGTCGGCACCACCCTAGGCGCGCCCGCCCCGTCGCGTCAGGGGACGGGCGACGGGCGGCGGGTCAGCCGAGGGCCACGAGGACGGCGACCTGGAGGGCCGTCGCACCCACGAGGATGCCGCTCGCCGGGCCGAGGGTGCCGGGACGACGGCCGCTGAGCAGAGCGCCCAGCATGACGGGGGCGATCACCGCGAGCGCGGCCACGAGCATCGGCACCGCCAGCAGCGTGGGGGTCGGACCGACACCGAGCAGCAGGCTGATCCCGAGGGCGGCGAGCGCGGCGAGGACGGCCCCGGCGTAGGTGGCGGCCTGCGCGATCGGCCCGAGGCGCGGCTTCGCGGCCGTGGCTGCGGACCCCGAGCCGGCCGGGGCGGTGGCCGCCCGGGGGGCCTCCTCGGCCAGGCGCGCCGCGGCTCGCCGCTCGCGGGAGTGGACGTGGTCGCGCCAGGTGCCGGTCGCGGGGTCGATCCATTCGGGGCGGAAGCCGTGCGGGTCGGTGACCTCGGCCGCCCGCTCGCGCGGACCTCCGCCGACGTACCAGGCCGGGCGCGGCACGGCGTGGGCGGGCTGGTCGGCGTCGGGGGCCCGGCCCGGGGCCACGCGGGCCTGCGCCCGGCCGTCCCAGCGGGTCACGAGCCACCAGACGAGCACGGCCAGCGCGCCCAGGCCCACGAGGGAGCCGGGGCCGCCCACGGCTGGGGCGATGAGGGTGAACCCGGCGCCGAGCAGCAGGTTGAGGGCGCCGATCGCCCCGATCACGCCGATGGCCACGGTGGCGTCCTGCCACTCCCCGCGGCGCAGGCGGCCGAACTGCACGCGTCCGTCGGCGTCGGGGAGGACGGCCCAGGCGGCCGCGTAGGCCAGCAGGCCCAGGCCCGCGGAGACCATGCACACGGCGACGAACACGCCGCGGGCGAGCAGCGGGTCGATGCGGTAGCGCTCGGCCACGCCGCCGAGCACCCCGCCGACCCACGAGGCCGGCGAGCGGCGCACGCCCCAGCCCAGGACGGCGCGGCGCAACCAGCCCGGCAGGGCGTCCAGTCCGTCGGGGCCGGTCTCGCCCGCAGTGGCTCCGTCGGGGGCGACGTGGGGGCCGGGGCCGGTGAACGGGTCGTGTGTGCTCGTCATGTCTCCATCCTCGTCCGCCCGCGGCCCCCGCCCATCCGGGAACTCCCGGAATCCTCCCCGGATGTGTCACCCCGTCCGACGCGGCAGGATGGGGGCATGCCCACCCCGTCCGCGCCCGCGCAGGCCCCACGTCCGCCGTTGATGCGGCACGGGGCCGACCGTCCGGTGTCCGGCGTCGCCGCGGGGCTCGCCCGGCATCTCGGGGTGCCCGTCGGCCGTGTCCGCGCGGCCCTGGCGCTGCTGAGCCTGATGGGCGGCGCGGGCCTGGCCCTGTACGTGTGGCTCTGGCTGCTCATGCCGGAGGAGGGCCCGGACGGCGCTCCCGCCGCCGACGCCCCCACCCTGCGTGGTCGCGCCCCCGAGGTGCTCGAGCGGGTGCGCGAGGGCGGCTGGCCGGTCCTGCTGGCCGCCGTGGTGCTCGGCGTGGGCGTGCTGACCGTCGCGGACGGCCTCGGCCTCGCCGTCGACTGGGCGCTCGTGGGCCCGGTGGCCGTCCTCGTGATCGGCCTCGGCCTGGCCTGGATGCAGCTCGACCTGGCGGGCGGGCCCCGGGCCGGGCGGAGCGGACGACTGGTCCGCCTCGTGCTCGGCACGGCCCTCGTGCTGCTGGCGGTGCTGGCCATCGTCCTGGGCGCCGTGAGCTCGGGCGAGCTGTGGCGGGCCCTGCTGGCCGCCGTCGCGATGCTCGCCGGCGCGGCGCTGGTGGCCATGCCCTACGTCCTGGCCTGGCTGCGCCGACGCGACGCGGAGCGGACCGCGTTCGCGGTGCAGGTCCAGCGCGCCGAGATCGCGGCGCACCTGCACGACTCGGTGCTGCAGTCCCTCGCCCTCATCCAGCGGCGCGCCCAGGACGCAGACGCGGTGGCCCGGGTGGCCCGCGCCCAGGAGCGTGAGCTGCGTCAGTTCCTCGCCCTGGACTCCCGTGGCGGCCCGCGCTCCCTGGCGGAGGCGCTCGAAGAGCACGCCGCCGCCGTCGAGGACGCACACGGGTCCCGGGTGGAGGTCGTGGCCGTGGGCCGGGCCGCCGGGGCGTGGCTCGAGCCGCTCGCGGCCGCGGCACGCGAGGCCATGCAGAACGCGGCCCGGCACGCCGGCGACGCGCAGGTCTTCGCGGAGGCCGGTGAGGACGACCATGGCCGCACCGTCGCGGAGGTGTTCGTCCGGGACCGTGGCCCCGGCTTCGACCTGCACACGGTCCCGGCCGACCGGCTCGGCGTGCGGGAGTCGATCCTCGGCCGCATGAAGCGTGCCGGCGGGACCGCCCGCATCCGGTCCGGCCCGGGCGGCACCGAGGTCCACCTGACCCTGACCGAGCCCGAGGGTGCGCGAGCGCGCACCGGACAGGAGCATCCATGACCGACCCCGCCCTGCGCACGGCCGTCATCGTGGACAACCACGCGATCTTCCGCTCCGGCCTGCGCGCCGACCTGGACCCGGACCGACTGGCCATCGTCGGCGAGGCTGGGGACGTGGACGAGGCCGTCCGCACCGTGCTGGACCTGGCGCCGGATGTGGTGCTGCTGGACGTGCACCTGCCCGGCGGGGCCGGCGGCGGGGGAGCGGAGGTGGCCGAGCGTGTCCTCGCGCGCCGACCCGCGCAGCGGTTCCTGGCCCTGTCCGTCTCGGACGCGGCCGAGGACGTCGTCGCCGTGATCCGTGCGGGGGCCTGCGGCTACATCACCAAGACGGCCTCCGGCGCCGAGGTGGCGGACGCGGCGGTCCGCGTGGCCGACGGCGACGCGGTGTTCTCGCCCCGGCTGGCCGGGTTCGTCCTCGACGCCTTCCGCGGCACGGCGCCCGCGTCCCCGCCCGTCCCAGCCGCGGCGACGAGCGGTGCTGCGGCCCCCGACGAGGATCTCGACCGGCTCTCGGCACGGGAGCGGGAGGTCATGCGGCTGATCGCCCGCGGATACACCTACCGCGAGGCCGGGGCGGAGCTGTTCATCTCGGACCGCACGGTCGAGACCCACGTGTCCTCCGTGCTGCGCAAGCTCCAGCTCTCCAACCGCCACGAGCTGACCCGCTGGGCCGCGCGCCGCGGATACGCCTGAGCCCCGTGGCGCGCGGCGTCGCGGGGCTCAGGGACGGGGTGGGCGGCTCAGGCGCTGAGCAGGGCACGGATGCGCTCGACGCCCTCCGCGAGGTCCGCATCGCCCAACGCGTAGGACAGTCGCAGGTAGCCGGACGGGCCGAACGCCTCGCCCGGGACCACGGCGACCTCCGCCTCGTCGAGGATGAAGGCGGCCAGCTCGGCCGACGTCGTGGGGGTGACGCCCCCGCGGTAGGTCTTCCCGAGCGCCTCCCGCACGTCCACGTACGCGTAGAACGCGCCCTGCGGGGTGGGGCAGTGGAAGCCCGGCACGGCGTCCATGGCCTCGACCATGGCCCGGCGCCGGCGGTCGAACGCCGTCTTCATCTCCGCCACGGCGTCCAACGGGCCGGCGACGGCGGCCAGCGCGGCCCGCTGCGACACGTTGGCCACGTTCGAGGTGGCGTGGGACTGCAGGTTCGTGGCGGCCTTGACCACGTCCAGCGGACCGGCCATCCAGCCGACGCGCCAGCCCGTCATGGCGTAGGTCTTGGCGACGCCGTTGAGGATCACGGACTGCTCCGCCAGCTCGGGCACGGCGCGGACGATCGAGGTGAACGGCATGCCGTCGTAGGTCAGGTGCTCGTAGATCTCGTCGGTGACCACCCACAGCCCCCGCTCCCGTGCCCACCGGCCGATCGCCGCCGTCTCCTCGGGGGAGTACACGGCGCCGGTGGGGTTGGAGGGGGAGACGAACAGGAGCACCTTGGTGCGGTCCGTGACGGCCTCGTCGAGCTGGTCCACGGTGACCTTGTAGCCCTGCTCGGGGCCGGCGAACACCTCCACCGGCACGCCGCCGGCCAGGCGGATCGCCTCCGGGTAGGTGGTCCAGTAGGGGGCGGGGACGAGCACCTCGTCCTGCGGGTCCAGCAGGGCGGCGAAGGCGTTGTACACGGCCTGCTTCCCGCCGTTGGTCACGAGCACCTGGGCGGCCTCGAGGGACACGCCGGAGTCGCGCAGCGTCTTGGCCGCGATCGCCTCGCGCAGCTCGGGCAGGCCGGCGGCGGGGGAGTAGCGGTGGTTCTTCGGGTCCCGGGCCGCGGCGACGGCGGCCTCCACGATGTAGTCCGGGGTGGGGAAGTCGGGCTCGCCGGCGCCGAAGCCGATCACCGGGCGCCCGGCGGCCTTGAGCTCCTTGGCGCGGGCGTCGACGGCGAGGGTGGCGGAGGGCGCGATGGCGGACAGACGGGCGGAGACGCGGCGGGCGGGCGCGGCCATGGGGACCTTCTTCGAGCTCGACGGGGAGGGCGGGGCGGAGCGGGGCTCCGTCCTGCCAGGGTACTGACTGCCCGGGGCCCGTTCGACTCCCGCCGCCCGATGGCGTATCCTGGATCTCCGGTACCGCGTTCACGGTCGATCCCGCGAGGGTTCGGCCGGCTTCGTCGGTCCGAAGGGTAGTGGCGCAATTGGTAGCGCAGCGGTCTCCAAAACCGCAGGTTGCAGGTTCGAGTCCTGTCTGCCCTGCTCGATGCCGGGCCTCGTGCTCGGCATCGGACGTGTAGAAAGCGATTCGGCGATCCGACGAGTGAGGCCACGTGACTGAGATGGCGGCGAACGGCGGGGGGCCCACCCCCACGCCGAGCAGGCAGCGTCGCGGGCTGTTCGCGCGGATCGCGCTGTTCCTGCGCCAGGTGGTGGACGAGCTCCGCAAGGTCGTCACCCCCACGAGCGAGGAGCTGCTGCGCACGACCGGAGTGGTGCTCGCCTTCGTGGCGTTCATGATCCTGCTGGTCATGGGGCTGGACTGGGTGTTCGGCACCGTGGCGGGTCTCCTGTTCGGCGCCGGCGGCCTCTGAGCCCGGCGCGGACGGTCCCGACGTCGCAGGACGCGTCCCCCGCACGCCCGTGAGGGCCCTCCCCGACGGCAGGGCCCGCCGTCCGTCAGCAGAAAGCAGGAACCGTGTCCGAGCAGGAACTGGATCGTCAGCCCGCCGAGGAGTCCGTCCCGATGTCGGAGGACGCTGTGGCCGCCGAGACCGCGCAGGACGCCGGGACGCCCGTCGAGGCCGCCCTGGACGAGCCCGTCGGCAGCGGTGACGAGACCGCCGAGGCCACCGTGCAGGAGGCAGACCTGGCCGTCGCCGAGGGCGAGGACGCGCCGACCCCCGTCGAGGAGCAGGCCGACGACGAGCCCGCCGTGGACCCCGCCGAGGAGCTGCGCACCCGCCTGCGCCGCCAGCCCGGCGACTGGTACGTCGTCCACACCTACGCCGGCTACGAGAAGCGCGTGAAGACCAACCTCGAGGCCCGCATCCTGACCCAGGACATGGAGGACTCGATCTACGAGATCGAGGTCCCCATGGAGGAGGTCGTGGAGATCAAGAACACCACGCGCAAGATCGTCTCGCGCGTGCGCATCCCGGGCTACGTGCTCGTCCGCATGGACCTCGACGACGCCTCGTGGGGCGTCGTGCGGCACACCCCGGGCGTCACGGGCTTCGTGGGCAACGACGCCCACCACCCGCAGCCGCTCAGCCTGGACGAGGTGTACGACATGCTCGCCCCGTCCGTGATCCAGGAGGCCGCCCGCGCCGCCGAAAAGGCCGGCCTGGCCGTCCCCGCCGCGGCCGAGTCCGGCGCGCCCGCCGCCCCCGCGATCCACGTGGACTTCGAGGTCGGCGAGTCGGTCACCGTCAACGACGGCCCGTTCGAGACCCTCCCGGCCACGATCTCCGAGATCAAGCCGGAGGCCCAGCAGCTCGTGGTGCTCGTCTCGATCTTCGAGCGCGAGACCCCCGTGACGCTGTCCTTCAACCAGGTGACCAAGGCCATCTGAGGACACCCGACGCTTCCGCACCGGGCAGGCCGCCTGCCGGCCCGGACGCGGCACCGGCCGCCGCGCCACGGCGGCCACCGCCCCCGGTGCGCTCCTGCGCCGAGGGTCCCCCAGTGAGAGAAGGATCCACTCATGGCTCCCAAGAAGAAGGTCACCGGTCTGATCAAGCTTCAGATCCAGGCCGGCGCCGCCAACCCGGCCCCGCCCATCGGCCCCGCCCTGGGCCAGCACGGCGTGAACATCATGGAGTTCTGCAAGGCGTACAACGCCGCCACCGAGTCGCAGCGCGGCAACGTGGTCCCGGTCGAGATCACCGTGTACGAGGACCGCTCGTTCACCTTCGTGACCAAGACCCCGCCGGCCGCCGAGCTCATCAAGAAGGCCGCCGGCGTCGCCAAGGGCTCCGCCACCCCGCACACGGCCAAGGTCGGCACGCTGACCCAGGCCCAGTGCGAGGAGATCGCCCAGACCAAGATGGAGGACCTGAACGCCAACGACGTCCAGGCCGCCGCCAAGATCATCGCGGGCACCGCCCGCTCGATGGGCATCACCGTCGAGGGCTGACGCCCACCCCCACCCCCTTCCAGTGGCAGGGCCGAGCGCGGCCCGCAGACCACGACTGCACAAGGAGAAGAACGCAGATGGCACAGCGCAGCAAGGCATACAAGGCGGCCAAGGCCGCGATCGGCGAGGACCTGTACTCGCCGGTGGAGGCGATCCGCCTCGCCAAGGAGACCAACCCCTCCAAGACCGACGCCACCGTGGAGGTGGCCCTCCGCCTCTCGGTCGACCCCCGCAAGGCCGACCAGATGGTCCGCGGCTCCGTGAGCCTGCCCCACGGCACCGGCAAGACCGCCCGCGTCGTCGTGTTCGCCACCGGTGACCGCGCCGAGGCCGCCCGCGCCGCCGGCGCGGACGTCGTGGGCGACGACGACCTGATCGCCCGGATCTCCGAGGGCTGGGTGGACTTCGACGCCGCCGTGGCCTCCCCGGAGCTCATGGGCAAGGTCGGCCGCCTGGGCAAGGTGCTCGGCCCCCGCAACCTGATGCCGAACCCCAAGACCGGCACCGTGACCCCGGACGTGGCCAAGGCCGTGGCCGACATCAAGGGCGGCAAGATCGACTTCCGCGTCGACAAGCACTCCAACCTGCACTTCATCATCGGCAAGACCTCCTTCGAGGCCAAGGCCCTGGTGGAGAACTACGCCGCAGCCCTCGAGGAGGTCCTGCGTCTGAAGCCGTCCTCCTCCAAGGGCCGCTACATCTCCAAGGCCACCGTGGCCACCACCTTCGGCCCGGGCGTGCCCATGGACCCGAACGTGACCTCGGTGGACTCCTCGGAGCTCTGAGCCACGCGGCCCCGGTGATCGGGGCCCACGACGCCGGCCGGTCGTCCCCGCAGCGGGGCGACCGGCCGTCGCCGTCGCGGGTCGATTTTGCGGACCCGTCCCGGACGTGTACGCTGGTGCCTACCGAAGACCGCCGGTTGTGGTGCCCTGCCTCCGGGCAGAGCCCACCGAAGGATCTCCCTGACGGAGACGGCCCGCGCAGGTGAACGTGAGCCACGCTCGCATCCGCACGTCGACCCTCCGGGTCCGGCCGCGTCGATGCTCCTGCTGCGCCCCGTGCATCTGCACGGGGCGTTTTCTCGTCTCGGGGTGGCGGTTCCCACGCATCATCGAGAGGAGTGCCATGGCGACGTCCGCGAAGGAGTCGGCGGTGGCTGAGCTCACGGACCTGTTCCGTGAGTCCAGCGCCGCTGTTCTGACGGAATACCGTGGCCTGACGGTGACGGAGCTCAAGCAGCTGCGTGACTCCATCCGTCAGGACGCGACCTACGCCGTGGCGAAGAACACGCTGGCCGAGATCGCGGCCAAGGACGCCGGTCTGGAGGGCCTCGAGGCTCACCTGTCCGGTCCCACCGCGATCGCGTTCGTGACCGGGGACCCGGTCAACGTCGCCAAGGCCCTGCGTGACTTTGCCAAGGATCACGAGAAGCTCGTGCTCAAGGGCGGCTACATGGATGGCCAGCCCCTGGACGAGGCCGGCATCAAGAAGCTCGCGGACCTCGAGTCCCGCGAGGTGCTGCTGGCCAAGTTCGCCGGCGCGATGAAGGGCAGCATGTCCAAGGCTGCCGCCCTGTTCCAGGCGCCGCTGTCCAAGACCGTCCGCACGGTCGAGGCGCTGCGCGCCGCGCAGGGCGAGGCTGCCTGAGCAGTCCGCCCCGGGCTGCACGGCCCACCACTTCACACGTAGTCAAGACGTACCCGTAAAGGAGCCATCATGGCCAAGCTGACCACCGAAGAGCTGCTCGCCGCGTTCGAGGAGCTGACCCTCATCGAGCTGTCCGAGTTCATCAAGGCGTTCGAGGAGAAGTTCGACGTCACCGCCGCCGCCCCCGTGGCCGTGGCCGCCGCCGGCGGTGCCGCCGGTGGTGCCGAGGCCGCCGCCGCCGAGGAGAAGGACGAGTTCGACGTCATCCTCGAGGCCGCCGGCGACAAGAAGATCGGCGTCATCAAGGAGGTGCGCGCCCTCACCTCCCTCGGCCTGAAGGAGGCCAAGGACCTGGTGGACGGCGCTCCCAAGCCCATCCTCGAGGGCGTCAACAAGGAGACCGCCGAGAAGGCCAAGGAGCAGCTCGAGGGCGCCGGCGCCACCGTCACCCTCAAGTGATGATCGCGGCCTGAGCCGCATCACGCTTCCTCACGAGGCCCCCGGACCCGCACTGCGGACCGGGGGCCTCGTGGCGTCCCGGGTCACGCACCCGCGGCTGGACAGGGGCGACGGGCGCGGATAGGATGGATCTTTGCATCTCCCCTGTTCCGTGCCGCCCGCAGGACCTCGCGTCCCGCCGTGGCCCGCACGGTTCCGCACGGCCTTCATATAGCGGTGGGCCGGCGCCGCCGTCTCGCGGCAGGGGAGCGAACGGAACCCAGAAGGCCTGTGGAAGGATCCTACGTGGTCGCCTCGAGCACCTCCAACGAAACCGCTACCGTCTCCCCGCGATCCGGCGCCTCCGCCGGACGCGTCTCCTTCGCCAAGATCTCCGAGCCGCTGGACGTGCCGGACCTGCTGGCGCTGCAGACCGAGTTGTTCGACCGCCTGATCGGCAATGAGCGGTGGGCCGCGCGCGTGGACGCCGCCCTGGCCGCCGACGACCACTCCGTGCCCGTCACCTCGGGACTGACGGACATCTTCGAGGAGATCTCCCCGATCGAGGACTTCCAGGGCACCATGTCCCTGTCCTTCGCCGAGCCGGAGTTCGCCGACGCGAAGATGACGGAGGAGGAGTGCAAGGATCGCGACGCGACCTTCTCCGCCCCGCTGTACGTCAAGGCCGAGTTCATGAACAACACGACCGGCGAGATCAAGCAGCAGACCGTCTTCATGGGCGACTTCCCGCTGATGACCCGCAACGGCACGTTCATCATCAACGGCACCGAGCGCGTCGTCGTCTCCCAGCTGGTCCGCTCCCCGGGCGCCTACTTCGAGCGCACCCCGGACAAGACCTCGGACAAGGAGATCTTCTCCGCGAAGATCATCCCCTCGCGCGGCGCCTGGTTCGAGCTCGAGGTGGACAAGCGCGACCAGGTCGGCGTCCGCCTCGACCGCAAGCGCAAGCAGCCCGTGACGGTGCTGCTCAAGGCCATGGGCTGGACCGAGTCCCGCATCCTGGAGGAGTTCGGCCACTACGACTCCATCCGCGCCACCCTCGAGAAGGACGGCACCGCGGACCAGGACGAGGCCCTGCTCGACATCTACCGCAAGCTGCGCCCGGGCGAGCCGGCCGCCGTCGACGCCGCGCAGACGCTGCTGAACAACCTGTACTTCACCCCGAAGCGCTACGACCTCGCCAAGGTGGGCCGCTACAAGCTCAACCGCAAGCTCGGCGTGGACGTGCACCTCGGCGACCCCAACGCGTCTGTGCTCACCGAGGACGACATCGTCCAGATGGTGCACTTCATCGCCGCGCTGCACGCCGGCGAGACCGTCATCAAGGGCACGCGCGACGGCGAGCCGGTGGATGTGCGCGTGGAGATCGACGACATCGACCACTTCGGCAACCGTCGCATCCGTGCGGTGGGCGAGCTGATCGAGAACCAGATCCGCACGGGCCTGTCCCGCATGGAGCGCGTCGTGCGCGAGCGCATGACCACCCAGGACGTCGAGGCGATCACCCCGCAGACCCTGATCAACATCCGCCCCGTGGTGGCGGCGATCAAGGAGTTCTTCGGCACCTCGCAGCTGTCCCAGTTCATGGACCAGAACAACCCGCTGGCCGGCCTGACGCACAAGCGCCGCCTGTCCGCGCTCGGCCCGGGCGGCCTGTCCCGCGACCGTGCCGGCATGGAGGTCCGTGACGTCCACCCGTCGCACTACGGCCGCATGTGCCCCATCGAGACCCCGGAAGGCCCGAACATCGGCCTCATCGGCTCGCTGGCGACCTTCGGCCGGATCAACTCCTTCGGCTTCATCGAGACCCCGTACCGCCGCGTGGTCGACGGCCGGGTCACGGACACCGTGGACTACCTGACCGCCGACGACGAGCTGGCCTTCCAGATCGCCCAGGCGAACGCCCCGGTGGATGAGGACGGCCGGTTCGAGGAGGAGCTCGTGCTCTGCCGCCAGCGCGGCGGCGACGGCGAGCCCGTGCTCTCGACCGTGGACGAGATCGACTACATGGACGTGTCCCCGCGCCAGATGGTGTCGGCGGCCACCGCCCTGATCCCGTTCCTCGAGCATGACGACGCCAACCGCGCGCTCATGGGCGCGAACATGCAGCGTCAGGCCGTGCCGCTGCTCCGCTCCGAGGCCCCCTACGTGGGCACCGGCATGGAGAAGTACGTGGCCGTGGACGCGGGCGACTCCGTGACGGCCACCCAGGGCGGCGTCGTGACCGAGGTGGCCGCGGACCTGGTGACCGTCATGAACGACGACGGCACCACCACGCACTACCCGATCATGAAGTTCGCCCGCTCGAACCAGGGCAACGCCTACAACCAGCGCGTGCGCGTGTCCGAGGGCGAGCGGGTGGAGCCGCTGAGCATCATCGCCGACGGTCCCGCCACGGACAACGGCGAGCTCGCGCTCGGCAAGAACCTCCTCGTCGCGTTCATGCCCTGGGAGGGCCTGAACTACGAGGACGCGATCATCCTGTCCCAGCGCATGGTCTCGGAGGACGTCCTCACCTCGATCCACATCGAGGAGCACGAGGTCGACGCCCGCGACACCAAGCTGGGCGCCGAGGAGATCACCCGCGACATCCCCAACGTGTCCGAGGAGGTGCTGTCGCAGCTCGACGAGCGCGGCATCATCCACATCGGCGCGGAGGTGGAGGCCGGCGACATCCTGGTCGGCCGCGTGACCCCGAAGGGCGAGACCGAGCTGACCCCGGAGGAGCGCCTGCTGCGCGCGATCTTCGGCGAGAAGTCCCGCGAGGTCCGCGACACCTCCCTGAAGGTGCCGCACGGCGAGTCCGGCACCGTCATCGGCGTGCGCATCTTCGACCGCGACGAGGACGACGACCTGCCCCCGGGCGTGAACCAGCTGGTGCGCGTCTACGTGGCGCAGAAGCGCAAGATCACCGACGGCGACAAGATGGCCGGCCGCCACGGCAACAAGGGCGTCATCTCGAAGATCCTGCCGCTCGAGGACATGCCGTTCCTGGCGGACGGCACCCCGGTGGACATCGTGCTGAACCCGCTCGGCGTCCCCGGCCGCATGAACCTCGGCCAGGTCATGGAGCTGCACCTGGGCTGGGCCGCCTCGCGTGGCTGGGACATCCAGGGCGAGCCGGAGTGGATCAAGGACCTGCCGAACTTCCCGCGGCAGTCCGGTCCGGTCAACGTGGCCACCCCGGTGTTCGACGGCGCCGAGGCGTACGAGATCACGGGCCTGCTCGGCCACGTGAACGTGACCCGCGACGGCGACCGTCTCATGAGCGACAGCGGCAAGGCGCAGCTGTTCGACGGCCGCACCGGCGAGCCGTTCCCGGACCCGGTGTCCGTGGGCTACATGTACATGCTCAAGCTGCACCACCTGGTGGACGACAAGATCCACGCCCGTTCCACGGGCCCGTACTCGATGATCACGCAGCAGCCGCTGGGCGGTAAGGCCCAGTTCGGCGGCCAGCGCTTCGGCGAGATGGAGGTGTGGGCGCTCGAGGCGTACGGCGCGGCGTTCACCCTCCAGGAGCTGCTGACCATCAAGTCCGACGACATCCACGGCCGCGTGAAGGTCTACGAGGCCATCGTCAAGGGCGAGAACATCCCGGAGCCGGGTGTTCCCGAGTCCTTCAAGGTGCTCATCAAGGAGATGCAGTCCCTCTGCCTGAACGTGGAGGTCCTCTCCGCCGACGGCCAGGCCATCGAGATGCGCGACGCGGAGGACGAGGTCTACCGCGCCGCCGAGGAGCTGGGCATCGACCTCTCCCACGCCGAGCCGAGCTCGGTGGAGGAAGTCTGAGCCGGGCCCGATCCCGCATCCACAAGACGTCACCTGAGAACCACTGAACCAAGGGAGTTCACCGGAGCATGAGCGTGAACAGCATGTCCACTGACAACTCTTTCGGCCTGATGCGCATCGGCCTGGCCACGGCGGAGGACATCCGCCGCTGGTCCTACGGCGAGGTCAAGAAGCCGGAGACCATCAACTACCGCACCCTGAAGCCGGAGAAGGACGGACTCTTCTGCGAGAAGATCTTCGGCCCCACCCGTGACTGGGAGTGCGCGTGCGGCAAGTACAAGCGCGTGCGCTTCAAGGGCATCATCTGCGAGCGCTGCGGCGTCGAGGTGACCCGCTCGAAGGTGCGCCGCGACCGCATGGGCCACATCGAGCTGGCTGCGCCGGTCACCCACATCTGGTACTTCAAGGGCGTGCCCTCGCGCCTGGGCTACCTGCTGGACCTGGCGCCGAAGGACCTCGAGAAGGTCATCTACTTCGCGGCGTACATGATCACCTCGGTGGACGAGGAGGCCCGGCACCGCGACCTGGCCAACCTCCAGGCCGAGTACGACCAGGAGACCCGTGTCCTGGCCGACCAGCGTGACTCCGACATCGCCGCGGTGGCCGCCGACCTCGAGAAGGACCTGGCCAAGCTGGAGTCCGAGGGCGCCAAGGCCGCCGAGAAGAAGAAGGCCCGCGACGCCGCGGACAAGACCATGGCGCAGATCCGCAAGCGCGCGGACGCGGAGCTGGACCGCAAGGAGCAGGTCTGGGACCGCTTCAAGAACCTCAAGGTCGCCGACCTCGAGGGCGACGAGGGTCTGTACCGCGCCATGCGGGACAAGTACGGCCAGTACTTCGAGGGCTCGATGGGCGCGGAGGCGATCCAGCGTCGCCTGCAGACCTTCGACCTCGAGGCCGAGTCCGAGATGCTGCGTGAGACCATCAAGACGGGCAAGGGCCAGCGCAAGACCCGCGCCCTGAAGCGCCTGAAGGTCGTCAACGCGTTCCTGACCACGGACAACTCGCCCGAGGGCATGGTCCTGGACGCCGTCCCGGTGATCCCGCCGGAGCTGCGTCCGATGGTGCAGCTGGACGGCGGCCGCTTCGCGACCTCCGACCTCAACGACCTGTACCGTCGCGTGATCAACCGTAACAACCGCCTGAAGCGGCTGCTCGACCTCGGCGCGCCCGAGATCATCGTCAACAACGAGAAGCGCATGCTGCAGGAGGCCGTGGACTCGCTGTTCGACAACGGCCGCCGCGGCCGGCCGGTGACCGGCCCGGGCAACCGCCCGCTCAAGTCGCTCTCCGACATGCTCAAGGGCAAGCAGGGCCGGTTCCGTCAGAACCTGCTCGGCAAGCGCGTGGACTACTCGGGCCGCTCGGTCATCGTGGTGGGTCCCCAGCTCAAGCTGCACCAGTGCGGCCTGCCGAAGCAGATGGCGCTGGAGCTGTTCAAGCCGTTCGTGATGAAGCGTCTCGTGGACCTGAACCACGCGCAGAACATCAAGTCCGCCAAGCGCATGGTGGAGCGCTTCCGTCCGCAGGTCTGGGACGTGCTCGAGGAGGTCATCACCGAGCACCCGGTCCTGCTGAACCGCGCCCCCACCCTGCACCGTCTGGGCATCCAGGCCTTCGAGCCGCAGCTCGTGGAGGGCAAGGCCCTGCAGCTGCACCCGCTGGTCTGCTCCGCGTTCAACGCGGACTTCGACGGCGACCAGATGGCGGTCCACCTGCCCCTGTCGCCGGAGGCCCAGGCCGAGGCGCGCCTGCTCATGCTCTCGAGCCACAACATCCTGAAGCCCTCGGACGGCCGCGCGGTCGCCGTGCCGGCCCAGGACATGATCATCGGCCTGAACCACCTCACCACGGTGCGTCCGGACGAGGTCGGCGCGGGCAACCTGTACGCGACCGTCGGCGAGGCCATCATGGCGTTCGACGGCGGCGACCTGCACCTGAACGCGCCCGCACGGATCGGTGTCGAGGGCTTCGTGCCGTCGGCGGCCGTGCCGGCCCCCGAGGGCTGGTCCGAGGGCGAGATCGCCCTCATCGAGACCACCCTGGGCAAGGTGCTGTTCAACGAGCTGCTGCCGGACGACTACCCGTGGCTGGACAAGCAGGCGACCAAGGGCACCCTCGGCCAGCTGGTCAACAACCTGGCCGAGCGCTACCCGATGGTCGTCACCGCGCAGACGCTGGACAACCTCAAGGACGCCGGCTTCCACTGGGGCACCTGGTCGGGTGTGACCGTGGCGATCTCGGACATCACCTCCGACTTCGACAAGGCCGCCATCATGGAGGGCTACGAGGAGCAGGCCCAGCGCGTGCAGCAGCAGTACGACAAGGGCCTGATCGCGGACGACGAGCGTCGCTCCGAGCTGATCGACATCTGGAACAAGGCCACCGACGAGGTCGCCGCGGCCATGAAGGACGGCCTGCCGGAGCTCAACACCATCAACCGCATGGTGTCCTCCGGTGCGCGAGGCAACTGGCTCCAGGTGCGCCAGATCGCGGGCATCCGCGGCCTCGTGGCCAACCCGAAGGGTGAGATCATCCCGCGTCCGATCAAGTCCTCGTACCGCGAGGGCCTGTCCGTGCTCGAGTACTTCTCCGCCACCCACGGCGCCCGCAAGGGCCTCGCGGACACCGCGCTGAAGACCGCGAACTCGGGCTACCTGACCCGTCGTCTCGTCGATGTGTCCCAGGACGTCATCGTCCGCGAGGACGACTGCGGCACCGAGCGCGGCCTGTCCGTCACGATCGCCGCCCCGAACGCCGACGGCGAGCTGGTGGCCCACGAGCAGGTCGAGAACTCGGCCTTCGCCCGCACGCTGGCCCAGGACGTCACGGGCGAGGACGGCACGGTGCTGGCCTCGGCCGGTGCGGACGTGGGCGACGTGCTGATCGGCGAGCTGGTGGCCGCCGGCGTCACGGAGATCAAGGTCCGCTCGGTCCTGACCTGCGAGTCCGCCGTGGGCACCTGCGCGAAGTGCTACGGCCGCTCCATGGCCACCGGCCAGCTGGTGGACATCGGCGAGGCCGTCGGCATCATCGCGGCCCAGTCGATCGGTGAGCCGGGCACCCAGCTCACCATGCGCACGTTCCACACCGGCGGTGTGGCCTCGGCCGACGACATCACGCAGGGTCTGCCCCGCATCCAGGAGCTCTTCGAGGCCCGCACCCCGAAGGGCGTGGCCCCGATCTCCGAGGTCGCCGGCCGCGTGACCATCGAGGACACCGAGACGTCCGTGCGCCTGCTGCTCACGCCGGACGACGGCTCCGAGGAGATCGCCTACCCGGTGCTGCGCCGTGCGCGCATCCTCGTGGCCGACGGCGAGCACGTGCCGGTGGGCACGCAGCTCGTGGCCGGCGCCGTGGACCCGAAGCAGGTTCTGCGCGTGCTCGGCCCGCGGGCCGCGCAGCGGTTCCTCGTGGACGAGGTGCAGAACGTGTACCAGTCCCAGGGCGTGGGCATCCACGACAAGCACGTGGAGGTCATCGTCCGGCAGATGCTGCGTCGCATCACCGTCATCGAGTCCGGTGACACCGACCTGCTGCCGGGCGAGCTCACGGACCGGGCGCGCTTCGTGGCCGCCAACCGTGCCGCCGTCGCTGAGGGCCGCCAGCCGGCCTCCGGCCGCGACGAGCTGATGGGCATCACGAAGGCCTCGCTGGCCACGGACTCGTGGCTGTCGGCCGCGTCCTTCCAGGAGACGACCCGCGTCCTGACGCAGGCGGCCATGGAGGGCAAGTCCGACCCGCTGCTGGGCCTGAAGGAGAACGTGATCATCGGCAAGCTGATCCCGGCCGGCACGGGCCTGGACCGCTACACGAAGACCGTCGTGGAGCCGACGGAGGAGGCGAAGGCCAACCTGTTCGCCTCGCCGGCCGGCTTCGCGGACTTCGACTACCCGGGCCTGGACCAGTCGCTCGGCGAGAACGACTTCCACGCCGTCTCGTTGGACAACTACGACCGCGGGGGCGACTTCCGCGCCTGATCCCCGTCCCCCAGGGGGCCCGCCGTTCCGCCGCTCACGCGGGGGAGCGGCGGGCCCCTTGGCGTGCGGGGCCGGCTCGTCGACGGCGCCGGGGCGTGCTATGCTGTCAAGGATTGTTTTTCGTGTGGCAAATTGGACGCTGTCCGGGTCGCGGGGTCATTGCGCGGCAGATGCCACACTTTTGCACGCCTGCGGACGTCTGCTCGTTGCGAGCCCCCACAGGGAGAGGCAGAGCAGAGGAACGAGCAGCCGGCGCCCCGGGCGCCGGTCGATCACGTCAGCGATCACCGAAACACAGGAAGGCTGAAGAGTGCCTACGATTCAGCAGCTGGTCCGCAAGGGCCGCTCACCCAAGGTCGTCAATACGAAGGCCCCTGCCCTGCAGGGGAACCCCATGCGTCGTGGCGTGTGCACCCGTGTGTACACCACCACGCCCAAGAAGCCGAACTCGGCGCTGCGCAAGGTCGCCCGTGTGCGCCTGAACGGCGGCATCGAGGTCACCGCCTACATCCCCGGCGAGGGCCACAACCTGCAGGAGCACTCGATCGTGCTCGTCCGCGGCGGTCGTGTGAAGGACCTGCCCGGCGTGCGCTACAAGATCGTGCGCGGCGCCCTCGACACCCAGGGCGTGAAGAACCGCGGCCAGGCCCGCTCCCGCTACGGCGCCAAGAAGGAGAAGAAGTAATGCCTCGTAAGGGTCCTGCGCCGAAGCGCCCCCTCGTCGTCGATCCCGTCTACGGCTCCCCGCTGGTCACGCAGCTGATCAACAAGGTGCTCGTCGACGGCAAGAAGTCCACCGCCGAGCGCATCGTGTACGGCGCGCTCGAGGGCGCCCGTGCCAAGAACGGCGCCGATCCCGTGGCCACCCTCAAGAAGGCCATGGACAACATCAAGCCGGCCCTCGAGGTGCGCTCCCGCCGCGTCGGCGGCGCCACCTACCAGGTGCCCGTCGAGGTCAAGCCGGGCCGCTCCACGGCCCTGGCCCTGCGCTGGCTGGTCGGCTTCTCCAAGGCCCGCCGTGAGAAGACCATGACCGAGCGTCTGATGAACGAGATCCTGGACGCCTCGAACGGCCTGGGCGGCGCCGTGAAGCGTCGCGAGGACACCCACAAGATGGCCGAGGCCAACAAGGCCTTCGCCCACTACCGCTGGTGATCCGTGTGGCCCGGGGCGCGCGATCCGCGCCTCGGGCCGCAGGTGCGTCCTCTCGGACGGGCCACCCACCGCATCCACCTCACGAGCCCCCCCATTCCACCCGACCAAGGGAGACACCGTGGCACAGGACGTGCTGACCGACCTGCACAAGGTCCGCAACATCGGCATCATGGCCCACATCGATGCCGGCAAGACCACCACCACCGAGCGCATCCTGTTCTACACGGGTGTCAACCACAAGCTGGGCGAGACCCACGACGGCGGCGCGACGACGGACTGGATGGAGCAGGAGAAGGAGCGCGGCATCACCATCACCTCCGCCGCGGTGACCTGCTTCTGGAACGACCACCAGATCAACATCATCGACACCCCCGGCCACGTGGACTTCACGGTCGAGGTGGAGCGCTCGCTGCGCGTGCTCGACGGCGCCGTCGCCGTGTTCGACGGCAAGGAGGGCGTGGAGCCCCAGTCGGAGACCGTGTGGCGCCAGGCGGACAAGTACAACGTCCCGCGCATCTGCTTCGTCAACAAGATGGACAAGCTGGGCGCGGACTTCTACTTCACCGTCGACACGATCGTGAAGCGCCTCGGCGCGCGTCCGCTCGTGATGCAGCTGCCGATCGGCGCCGAGAACGACTTCGTGGGCGTCGTCGACCTGCTCTCCATGAAGGCCTTCGTGTGGCCGGGCGACGCCAAGGGCGACGTCACCATGGGCGCCTCCTACGAGACCCGCGAGATCCCCGCCGAGCTCCAGGAGAAGGCCGAGGAGTACCGCAACGAGCTCGTCGAGGCCGTCGCCGAGACCTCCGAGGAGCTCATGGAGAAGTACCTCGAGGGCGAGGAGCTCACCGTCGAGGAGATCCAGGCCGGCGTGCGCCAGCTGACCGTGAACGCCGAGGCCTACCCGGTGTTCTGCGGCTCCGCGTTCAAGAACCGTGGCGTGCAGCCGATGCTGGACGCCGTGGTCGCCTACCTGCCGAACCCGCTGGACGCCGGCTCCGTCAAGGGCCACGCCGTGAACGACGAGGAGGAGGTGCTGGAGCGCGAGGCGTCGAAGGAGGCCCCGTTCTCGGCGCTCGCCTTCAAGATCGCCACGCACCCCTTCTTCGGCACGCTGACCTTCATCCGCGTGTACTCCGGCCGTCTGGAGTCCGGTGCGCAGATCCTCAACGCCACCAAGGGCAAGAAGGAGCGCATCGGCAAGCTGTTCCAGATGCACGCCAACAAGGAGAACCCGGTGGACGAGGTGGTCGCCGGCCACATCTACGCCGTGATCGGTCTCAAGGACACCACCACGGGCGACACCCTGTGCGATCCCGCGAACCCGATCATCCTCGAGTCGATGACCTTCCCGGAGCCCGTGATCTCCGTGGCCATCGAGCCGAAGACCAAGGGTGACCAGGAGAAGCTCTCCACCGCCATCCAGAAGCTCGTCGCCGAGGACCCCACGTTCCGCGTGAACCTCAACGAGGAGACCGGCCAGACCGAGATCGGCGGCATGGGCGAGCTCCACCTGGACGTGTTCGTGGACCGCATGAAGCGCGAGTTCAAGGTCGAGGCCAACGTGGGCAAGCCCCAGGTCGCGTACCGCGAGACCATCAAGCGCAAGGTCGACAAGGTCGACTACACGCACAAGAAGCAGACCGGCGGCTCCGGCCAGTTCGCCAAGGTGCAGCTGTCCTTCGAGCCCCTGGACACCGCCGAGGGCGAGGTCTACGAGTTCGAGAACGCCGTCACCGGCGGTCGCGTGCCCCGCGAGTACATCCCCTCGGTGGACGCGGGCATCCAGGACGCCATGCAGTTCGGCGTGCTGGCCGGCTACCCGATGGTCGGCGTGAAGGCCACCCTGCTCGACGGCGCGTACCACGACGTCGACTCCTCGGAGATGGCGTTCAAGATCGCCGGATCCCAGGCCTTCAAGGAGGGTGTCCGCAAGGCCAACCCGATCATCCTCGAGCCGCTGATGGCCGTGGAGGTCCGCACCCCCGAGGAGTTCATGGGCGACGTCATCGGCGACCTGAACTCCCGCCGTGGCCAGATCCAGTCCATGGAGGACGCCACCGGTGTGAAGGTGGTCAACGCCCTCGTGCCGCTGTCGGAGATGTTCGGCTACATCGGCGACCTGCGCTCCAAGACGCAGGGCCGCGCGGTGTACTCGATGACCTTCCACTCCTACGCCGAGGTCCCCAAGGCCGTGGCGGACGAGATCATCCAGAAGTCCCAGGGCGAGTGACCGCAGGTCACCTGCTCTGAACAACCTGCCCCGGGTCGGCCGCCGCAGCCGCGGCCGGCCCGGGGCGACCGGACCGCCCTCCCCGGCGCGGCGGTCCGCGATCAGGACGGGTCAGGTCCGGTCCGCTTCCGGCGGTCCCGACGGCCTGGAACCGGACTGGCCCTCGTGAGGCCGGGATTTCCCCAACCCCGCACCATCCGAGTAGACTCAGTCAAGTTGTCAGCACGTCGCAGGCGGCTGAGCAGTCTTCTTGACGATGAACCAGTTCTTAGGAGGAACTAGTGGCAAAGGCAAAGTTCGAGCGGACGAAGCCGCACGTCAACATCGGCACCATCGGCCACGTTGACCACGGCAAGACCACGCTGACCGCCGCCATCTCGAAGGTCCTGTACGACAAGTACCCGGACCTGAACGAGGCCCGTGACTTCGCGACGATCGACTCCGCCCCCGAGGAGCGTCAGCGCGGCATCACCATCAACATCTCCCACGTGGAGTACCAGACCGAGAAGCGTCACTACGCCCACGTGGACGCCCCCGGCCACGCCGACTACATCAAGAACATGATCACCGGCGCCGCTCAGATGGACGGCGCGATCCTCGTGGTCGCCGCCACCGACGGCCCGATGGCCCAGACCCGTGAGCACGTGCTCCTGGCCCGCCAGGTCGGCGTGCCAGGCCCTGCTCGTGGCCCTGAACAAGTCGGACATGGTCGAGGACGAGGAGCTCCTCGAGCTCGTCGAGATGGAGGTCCGCGAGCTGCTGTCCTCCCAGGAGTTCGACGGCGACGAGGCCCCGGTCATCCGCACCTCCGGTCTGAAGGCCCTCGAGGGCGACCCTCAGTGGGTCAAGTCCGTCGAGGACCTCATGGATGCCGTGGACGAGTACATCCCGGACCCGGTGCGCGACAAGGACAAGCCGTTCCTGATGCCGATCGAGGACGTCTTCACCATCACCGGCCGTGGCACCGTGGTGACCGGTCGCGCCGAGCGCGGCACCCTCGCCATCAACTCCGAGGTCGAGATCGTGGGCATCCGCGACGTGCAGAAGACCACCGTCACCGGCATCGAGATGTTCCACAAGCAGCTCGACGAGGCCTGGGCCGGCGAGAACTGCGGTCTGCTGCTGCGCGGCCTGAAGCGCGACGACGTCGAGCGCGGCCAGGTCGTGGTGGAGCCGGGCTCCATCACCCCGCACACCAACTTCGAGGCGAACGTCTACATCCTGTCCAAGGACGAGGGTGGCCGTCACAACCCGTTCTACTCGAACTACCGCCCGCAGTTCTACTTCCGCACCACCGACGTCACCGGCGTCATCACGCTGCCCGAGGGCACCGAGATGGTCATGCCCGGCGACACCACCGAGATGTCGGTCGAGCTCATCCAGCCGATCGCCATGGAGGAGGGCCTCGGCTTCGCCATCCGCGAGGGTGGCCGCACCGTGGGCTCCGGCCGCGTCACCAAGATCACCAAGTGATCTGACGCATCCCGTCTCGTGGCTCCGTTGAGCCGCCGACGCGCGACGCCCCCGTCTCCGGGTCTCCCGGAGGCGGGGGCGTCGCCGTGTCCGACGACGGCGCGGCCGCGGCCGCTAGGCTGGGGAGCATGCCTGAACTGCTCATCCTCATCGTGGTGCTCGCCGTGGTCGTCGTGGCCGTGCGCTGGGCGCTGCGGACCTTCCGTCCCGAGATCGACCGTGCCCGGCGCATCCGGCGCGCGAACCGCGGCGGGGAGCTGGAGCGATGAGCCTGCCCGGCCCGCGCCGCCTGTTCGCCGTCACGGCGATGGCCGAGATGTTCACCTGGGCCGGTCTGCTGATCGCCATGGGCCTCAAGTACGGCGGAGTCACGGAGCGGGTGGTGCCGATCGCCGGCGGCGTCCACGGCTTCGTGTTCCTCTGCTATCTCGTGGTGACGGTCGCCGTGTGGATCGACGGGCGGTGGCCCGTGGCCCGCGGACTCCTCGGCCTCGGTTCGACGATCGTCCCGTTCATGACGGTCCCGTTCGAGCGGGTCCAGCGGCGGCGCGGCGAGCCGGCGTCGCGGTGGCAGGTCGTGGACCGTGCGCCGGGGGAGCGGCGGCCCCTCGAACAACTCCTCGTCGTGGTGCTGCGCCATCCGGTGGTCAGCGCGCTCCTGGCGGTCGCCGTGGTCGCCGTCGTCTTCACCCTGCTGCTCAACGCCGGCCCGCCCACCCAGTGGGGCCGCTGAGCCCCGGGGGCCGCCGGGCCCGGCCCGCCGATTGGCGGACCGGGCCCGGTTCTGTCTATACTGATTCGGTTGCTCAAGCGCCATTGCGCTGTCGTCGTGTGTCTCGCGGCGGCAGCTCGGCCCAGATGTGACGTCACCACTCCGACCCACCGCAGGCGTGTGCCCTCCCAGGAATGCGACACGCCCGACCGCGTGGACCGGAGTCCGGCGGCGGCGAGGAACCCGGTCCGACCGGATTCGCCCCGCGCGGGTGGAGGACAAGAAGGCGGACCCGATCCGCCGCACAGGGACAGGAACAGCACACCCGACGAGAGAGGCGTGACGCCATGGCGGGACAGAAGATCCGCATCCGGCTGAAGTCGTACGACCACGAGGTCATCGACGTCTCGGCCCGCAAGATCGTTGACACGGTCACGCGCGCAGGCGCGACGGTGGTGGGCCCCGTGCCGCTGCCGACGGAGAAGAACGTGTACTGCGTTATCCGTTCTCCCCACAAGTACAAGGACAGCCGCGAGCATTTCGAGATGCGCACCCACAAGCGGCTCATCGACATCATCGACCCGACCCCGAAGGCCGTCGACTCGCTCATGCGACTGGACCTGCCCGCGGACGTCAACATCGAGATCAAGCTCTGAGAGGGAGGTGCTGAGAGACTATGACCAACACCCAGAACATCAAGGGCCTGCTGGGCACGAAGCTCGGCATGACCCAGGTCTGGGATGAGGACAACAAGCTCATCCCCGTGACCGTGGTCAAGGCAGACCCGAACGTCGTCACCCAACTGCGCTCCGAGGAGACCGACGGCTACACCGCCGTGCAGATCGCCTACGGCCAGATCGATCCCCGCCGCGTGACCAAGCCCCTGGCCGGTCACTTCGAGAAGGCCGGCGTGACCCCGCGTCGCCACCTCGTCGAGCTGCGCACCGCCGACGCCGCCGAGTACTCGCTCGGCCAGGACGTGACCGTGGAGGTCTTCGAGGCCGGCCAGAAGGTCGACGTCGTGGGCACCACCAAGGGCAAGGGCTTCGCCGGCGCCATGAAGCGCCACGGCTTCGCCGGTGTGGGCGCCTCGCACGGCCAGCACAAGAACCACCGCAAGCCCGGCTCCGTGGGCGGCGCGTCCACCCCCGGCCGCGTGTTCAAGGGCCAGCGCATGCCCGGTCGCATGGGCGCCGTGCGCCAGACCACCATGAACCTGACCCTCCACGGCATCGACGTGGAGAACAACCTCCTGCTGATCAAGGGCGCGGTGCCCGGCTCCAAGGGCCAGGTCGTGCTCGTCCGCAGCGCCGTGAAGGGAGCCTGAGACCATGGCTGAGAACTCCGTGAAGACCGTCCAGGTCGATCTGCCCGCCGAGCTCTTCGACGTGCAGTCCAACGTGCCGCTCATGCACCAGGTCGTCGTCGCCCAGCTCGCCGCCGCCCGTCAGGGCACGCACAAGACGAAGCGCCGCGGCGAGGTGTCCGGTGCCGGTCGCAAGCCGTTCAAGCAGAAGGGCACCGGCCGCGCACGTCAGGGCTCCATCCGCGCCCCGCACATGACCGGTGGTGGCGTCGTCCACGGCCCGACCCCGCGTGACTACTCGCAGCGCACCCCCAAGAAGATGAAGGCCGCCGCCCTGCGCGGTGCCCTGTCGGACCGCGCCCGCAACGGCCGCGTCCACGTCATCGAGGCCCTCGTGTCCGGGACCACCCCGTCCACCAAGGCCGCCAAGGCGGGCCTCGCGTCCCTGAACACCGGCCGCAAGAACGTGCTGCTGGTGATCGACCGGGCCGACGACGTCGCCGCCCTGTCCGCCCGCAACCTGCCCGCGGTCCACACCCTGTACGCCGACCAGCTGAACACCTACGACGTGCTCGTCTCCGACGACGTCGTGTTCACCCAGGCGGCCTACGAGGCGTACGTGGCCCAGGCTTCCGGCGCCAAGAAGGAGGATGCCCAGTGAGCGGCTCCATCAACAAGGATCCCCGCGACGTGATCATCGCTCCCGTCGTGTCGGAGAAGAGCTACGGTCTGATCGACGAGGGCAAGTACACCTTCCTGGTCGACCCGCGCTCCAACAAGTCCGAGATCAAGCAGGCGGTGGAGCGCATCTTCAACGTCGACGTGGCCTCGGTCAACACCCTGAACCGTTCCGGCAAGCGCCGTCGCACCCGCTTCGGGTGGGGCCAGCGCAAGTCCACCAAGCGTGCCATCGTCACGCTCAAGGACGGGACCATCGACATCTTCGGAGGTCCGCTCGCCTGATCGGCGTGCGGAGACCACTTAATCGAGGAACTGACACATGGCTATCCGTAAGTACAAGCCGACCACCCCGGGCCTGCGTGGCTCGTCCGTGGCCGACTTCGCAGAGATCACCCGGTCCACGCCGGAGAAGTCCCTTCTCCGTCCGCTGCACAAGACCGGCGGCCGCAACAACACCGGTCGCATCACCACCCGTCACAAGGGCGGCGGCCACAAGCGCCAGTACCGCCTGGTCGACTTCCGTCGCCACGACAAGGACGGCGTGCCCGCCACCGTCGCGCACATCGAGTACGACCCGAACCGCACCGCCCGCATCGCGCTGCTGCACTACGCGGACGGCGCGAAGCGCTACATCCTGGCCCCGGCCAAGCTGAAGCAGGGCGACGTGATCAAGGCCGGCCCGAATGCCGACATCAAGCCCGGCAACAACCTGCCGATGCGCAACATCCCCGTGGGCACCACCATCCACGCGGTGGAGCTGCGCCCCGGCGGCGGCGCCAAGATGGCCCGCTCCGCCGGCGCGTCCGTGCAGCTGGTCGCCCGCGAGGGCAAGTACGCCCAGCTGCGCCTGCCCTCCGGCGAGATCCGCAACGTCGACGTGCGCTGCCGCGCCACGATCGGCGAGGTCGGCAACGCCGAGCAGTCGAACATCAACTGGGGCAAGGCCGGCCGCATGCGCTGGAAGGGCGTCCGCCCGACCGTCCGCGGCGTCGTCATGAACCCGGTCGACCACCCGCACGGCGGTGGCGAGGGCAAGACCTCCGGCGGTCGTCACCCCGTCAACCGGAACGGCAAGCCCGAGGGCCGCACGCGTCGTCCGAACAAGGAAAGCGACAAGCTCATCGTGCGTCGCCGTCGTACCGGCAAGAACAAGCGATAAGGGAGCAGGGAAGACATGCCTCGCAGCCTGAAGAAGGGCCCCTTCGTCGATCAGCACCTCTACCTGAAGGTTCTGGCCGAGAACGAGAAGGGCAGCAAGAACGTCATCAAGACCTGGTCCCGCCGGTCGATGATCATCCCGGACATGCTGGGTCACACCATCGCGGTCCACGACGGACGCAAGCACGTCCCGGTGTTCGTCACCGAGTCCATGGTGGGTCACAAGCTGGGCGAGTTCGCCCCGACCCGGACCTACCGCGGCCACGTGAAGGACGACAAGAAGGGCAAGCGCCGCTGAGCCTGAGGGCACAGCACGCTTGACCTTCTCGAGAATCGAAAGAGAGAAGCAATGGAAGCCAAGGCAATTGCGCGCCACCTGCGCGTGACGCCGATGAAGGCCCGGCGCGTCGTCGACCTGGTCCGTGGCAAGCAGGCCACCGAAGCACTGGCCATCCTGAAGTTCGCCCAGCAGGGCGCTTCGGAGCCGGTGTACAAGCTGGTGGCCTCCGCGGTGGCGAACGCCCGCGTCAAGGCGGACCGCGAGGGCCAGGCCTTCGACGAGGACGCCCTCTACATCACCGAGGCCTTCGTGGACGAGGGCCCGACCATGAAGCGGTTCCAGCCCCGTGCTCAGGGCCGCGCGTACCGCATCAACAAGCGCACGAGCCACGTGACCGTGGTCGTCGCGTCCAAGGACGAGAAGGGTGGGAACTGACAATGGGCCAGAAGATCAACCCCAACGGGTTCCGCCTCGGCATCACGACCGACCACGTCTCGCACTGGTTCGCGGACTCCCACAAGGAGGGCCAGCGCTACGCTGACTTCCTCAAGGAGGACGTCAAGATCCGCGAGCTGATGACCACCGGCATGGAGCGCGCCGGCATCTCCAAGGTGGAGATCGAGCGCACCCGTGACCGCGTGCGCGTGGACATCCACACCGCGCGTCCGGGCATCGTGATCGGCCGCCGCGGCGCCGAGGCCGACCGCATCCGCGGTGAGCTCGAGAAGCTCACCGGCAAGCAGATCCAGCTGAACATCCTCGAGGTCAAGAACCCCGAGACCGATGCCCAGCTGGTGGCGCAGGGTGTGGCCGAGCAGCTCGCCTCCCGCGTGGCGTTCCGCCGCGCGATGAAGAAGGCGATCCAGTCCGCCATGCGCGCCGGCGCGCAGGGCATCCGCATCCAGTGCTCCGGCCGCCTCGGCGGCGCCGAGATGAGCCGCTCGGAGTTCTACCGTGAGGGTCGCGTGCCGCTGCACACCCTCCGCGCGAACATCGACTTCGGCAAGTTCGAGGCCAAGACCACCTTCGGCCGCATCGGCGTGAAGGTCTGGATCTACAAGGGCGACCTGACCGCCAAGGAGCTCGCGGCCAAGGAGGCCGCGCAGCCCTCCGGCCGTGGCCGTGGCGGCGAGCGCCGTGGCGGCGGCGAGCGTCGTCGTCGCAACGATCGCGCCGAGCGTGCTCCCCGCCAGGAGAACGCCGGCGCTGGCGCCGAGACCCCGGCCGCCGCTCCCGCTGAAGGAGGCAATGCCTGATGCTGATCCCCCGTCGCGTCAAGCACCGCAAGCAGCACCACCCCAAGCGTTCCGGCGCCGCCAAGGGCGGCACCACCGTGACGTTCGGCGAGTGGGGCATCCAGGCGCTCACGCCGGCCTATGTGACCAACCGTCAGATCGAGGCCGCCCGTATCGCCATGACCCGCTACATCAAGCGTGGCGGCAAGGTCTGGATCAACATCTACCCGGACCGCCCGCTCACCAAGAAGCCCGCCGAGACCCGCATGGGCTCCGGCAAGGGCTCGCCGGAGTGGTGGGTCGCCAACGTCAAGCCCGGACGCGTGCTCTTCGAGCTGTCGGGTGTCACGGAGGACGTCGCCCGCGAGGCGCTCCGCCTGGCCATCCACAAGCTGCCGCTGAAGGCCCGTATCATCCGTCGAGAGGGTGGTGAGTGATCCCATGGCGATCGGCACCAAGGATCTGAACGTCGAGTCCCTGGACGGGATGGACAACGCCCGCCTGCTGGAGGCCCTGAAGTCCTCCAAGGAGGAGCTGTTCAACCTGCGCTTCCAGGCCGCCACCGGTCAGCTGGACAACGCCAGCCGGCTGAAGGCCGTCAAGCGTGACATCGCGCGCATCTACACGATCCTGCGCGAGCGCGAGCTGGGCATCCGCGGCGATGTCGCCGCCGAGGCGCAGGCCGAGAAGAACGAGGAGGCTGCCAAGTGACCGAGCAGACCCCGGCCGTCTCCGAGGAGCGCGGCTACCGCAAGGCCCTCCGTGGCATCGTCGTCTCCGACAAGATGGACAAGACCATCGTCGTCGAGGTCGAGGACCGCAAGAAGCACTCGCTCTACGGCAAGGTGCTGAAGACCTCGAAGCGCGTGAAGGCGCACGACGAGGACAACACCGCCGGCGTGGGCGACCGCGTCCGCCTCGCCGAGACCCGCCCGCTGTCCGCCTCCAAGCGGTGGCGTCTGGTGGAGATCGTCGAGCGCGCCAAGTGATCGACCCGGCCCCCTGAGGGCCGGCGACGCAGAGGGCCGCCCCGTGCACTGGCACGGGGCGGCCTTGTGCGTTAGACTCTGATATTCGTGCGCCCTCTCGTTGGCAGGACCATCCATCCTGCGTGCCGAGGGCCGCGCACGCCGATCCCGGATCCGCCTCGGCC
The DNA here is from genome assembly GCF_035609305.1 of Micrococcus sp. HOU01. NCBI lineage: Bacteria > Bacillati > Actinomycetota > Actinomycetes > Micrococcales > Micrococcaceae > Micrococcus > Micrococcus sp. HOU01. Next base: position 840,767 of record NZ_CP141211.1, read on the forward strand.
CTGCCCTGCGCGCCCCTCCGCTCTCGACCTCCCCGACGCTGTCTGAACACGCGTCGCCGGGGGACGACGGCGGGCGGCCCGCCTCGGGGGAGGGGTAAGCGTCCCGGGATGCCCGTTCAACCGTTCCGCAAGGCTCGCCCATCGTGGGGGAGAACCGGCGCGACGCTAGGAGAGACAAGTGATCCAGCAGGAGTCGCGGCTCAAGGTCGCCGACAACACCGGTGCGAAGGAAATCCTGACCATCCGTGTTCTCGGCGGTTCCGGACGCCGCTACGCAGGCATCGGCGACACCATCGTCGCCACCGTGAAGGACGCCATCCCCGGCGGCAACGTCAAGAAGGGCGACGTCGTCAAGGCCGTGGTGGTCCGCACCCGCAAGCAGTCCCGCCGTCCCGACGGCTCGTACATCAAGTTCGACGAGAACGCGGCGGTCATCCTGAAGACCGACGGCGAGCCCCGTGGCACGCGCATCTTCGGCCCCGTGGGTCGCGAGCTGCGTGACAAGAAGTTCATGAAGATCGTGTCGCTCGCCCCGGAGGTGATCTGACCTCATGGCCAAGATCAAGAAGGACGACCTCGTCCAGGTCATCAGTGGCAAGGACAAGGGCAAGCAGGGCAAGGTCCTGCGCGTGTTCCCGGCGGATGAGCGCGTGCTCGTCGAGGGCGTGAACCGCGTGACCAAGCACCTGCGCGCCGGCCAGGACAACAACGGTTCCACCGAGGGCGGCCTGCAGGTCGTCGAGGCCCCGATCCACATCTCGAACGTGGCCGTGGTGGACCCGGAGACCAAGAAGCCGACCCGTGTGGGCTACCGCTTCGAGACCGTCGAGAAGGACGGCGTGAGCAAGACCGTGAAGGTCCGCTTCGCCAAGGCCTCGGGGAAGGAGCTGTGATGACCGAGGTGCAGCAGACCGAGAAGGTCACCCCGCGTCTGAAGACCAAGTACCGCGACGAGATCCGCGGCGCCCTGCAGGAGCAGTTCCAGTACGGGAACGTCATGCAGGTGCCGGGTCTCGTGAAGGTCGTCGTCAACATGGGCGTCGGCGAGGCCGCCAAGGACTCCAAGATCATCGACGGCGCGGTCGCCGACCTCACCGCCATCACCGGCCAGAAGCCGATGATCACCAAGGCCCGCAAGTCCATCGCGCAGTTCAAGCTGCGTGAGGGCATGCCCATCGGCACGCACGCCACGCTCCGTGGCGACCGCATGTGGGAGTTCCTGGACCGCCTGGTCACGCTCGCGCTGCCGCGCATCCGTGACTTCCGCGGCCTGTCCGACCGCCAGTTCGACGGCAACGGCAACTACACCTTCGGCCTGTCCGAGCAGACCGTGTTCCACGAGATCGATCAGGACAAGATCGACCGCGTGCGCGGCATGGACATCACCGTGGTGACGACCGCCAAGAACGACGACGAGGGCCGCGCGCTGCTCAAGGCGCTGGGCTTCCCGTTCAAGACCGACCAGTAAGACCTCCACGCCACAGGTCCGCCACCGGTGAACCGGTGGCGGAAACCACGGCGAGAAAGGGCGTGAAGCCCACATGACCATGACCGATCCCGTCGCAGACATGCTGACCCGTCTGCGCAACGCAAACTCGGCCTACCACGACACCGTGTCCATGCCGTCCTCGAAGCTGAAGACTCGCGTCGCCGAGATCCTCAAGGCCGAGGGCTACATCCAGGACTGGCGCGAGGAGGAGGCCGAGGTCGGCAAGAAGCTGACCATCGACCTGAAGTTCGGCCCGCAGCGTGAGCGTGCGATCGCCGGCCTGCGCCGCATCTCCAAGCCAGGCCTGCGCGTGTACGCGAAGTCCACGAACCTGCCCCACGTGCTGGGCGGCCTCGGCATCGCCATCCTGTCCACCTCCTCTGGTCTCCTCACGAACCAGCAGGCCGCCAAGAAGGGCGTGGGCGGAGAAGTCCTCGCCTACGTCTGGTGACGGGCAAGACGGAAGAAAGGCTGAACTGACATGTCTCGAATCGGACGTCTCCCGATCACCATCCCCGCCGGCGTCGATGTGACCATCGACGGCGACCGCGTCTCCGTGAAGGGCCCCAAGGGCCAGCTCGAGCACTCGCTGCCCACGCCCATCACGGCCACCCTCGAGGAGGGGCAGGTCACCGTGGCCCGCCCCGACGACGAGCGTGAGTCCCGCTCCCTGCACGGTCTGACCCGCACCCTGATCAGCAACATGGTCGAGGGCGTGACCAACGGCTTCTCCAAGCAGCTCGAGGTCGTCGGCACCGGCTACCGCGTGCAGGCCAAGGGCCAGGACCTCGAGTTCGCCCTGGGCTACTCCCACCCCGTCCCGGTGAAGGCGCCCCAGGGCATCACCTTCACGGTGGAGGGCAACAAGGTCACCGTCGCCGGTATCGACAAGCAGCAGGTCGGCGAGACCGCCGCCAACATCCGCAAGCTGCGCCGCCCCGACCCGTACAAGGGCAAGGGCGTGCGCTACGCGGGCGAGCAGATCCGCCGCAAGGCCGGAAAGGCAGGTAAGTGATGTCTACTCTGAAGGTGAAGGGCAAGGGCAAGTTCAACGCCCGCACCCGCCGCCACCTCCGGGTGCGCAAGCGGATCTCCGGCACCACCGTCCGTCCCCGCCTCGTCGTCAACCGCTCTGCACGGCACATGTTCGTGCAGGTCGTGGACGACACGCAGAGCCGCACGCTCGCGTACGCCTCCACCATGGAGGCCGACGTGCGTGCGCTCGAGGGCGACAAGACGGCCAAGGCCAAGCGCGTGGGCGAGCTCGTCGCCGAGCGTGCCAAGGCGGCCGGCATCGAGGCCGTGGTCTTCGACCGCGGCGGCAACAAGTACCACGGGCGCGTCGCGGCCGTGGCCGACGGTGCGCGAGAGGGTGGGCTGCAGCTGTGACCGAGAACATCAACCAGAAGGACACTCAGGTGACCGAGAGCACCGAGACCACCGTCTCCGAGACCGGGTCGGGCTCGGCGAGCCAGACCACCGAGCGCGCCACCGGTGGCCGCGGCGGTCGCGACGGCGGCCGCGGTGGCCGTGACGGCGATCGTCGTGGCGGCCGTCGCGACGACCGCAACCGTCGTGGCGCCCAGGACGACGAGAAGGACCAGTTCCTCGAGCGCGTCGTGGGCATCAACCGCGTCTCCAAGGTCGTCAAGGGCGGCCGCCGCTTCTCCTTCACCGCCCTCGTGGTGGTGGGTGACGGCGACGGCACCGTCGGCGTCGGCTACGGCAAGGCGAAGGAGGTCCCCGCCGCGATCCAGAAGGCCGTGGAGGAGGCCAAGAAGTCCTTCTTCCGCGTCCCCCGCGTCGGCTCCACCATCCCGCACCTGGTGCAGGGTGAAGACGCCGCCGGCGTCGTGCTGCTCCGCCCGGCCTCCCCGGGTACCGGCGTGATCGCCGGCGGTCCGGTGCGCGCCGTGCTCGAGTGCGCCGGCATCCACGACGTGCTGTCCAAGTCCATGGGCTCCGTGAACGCGATCAACATCGTGCGCGGCACCGTGGACGCCCTCAAGAAGCTGGAAGAGCCCCAGGCCGTCGCCGCCCGCCGCGGCAAGGCCCTGGACGAGATCGCCCCCCATGCGATGCTGCGCACCATGGAGAACGATCGCGCCCAGAAGAGCGCGAAGGCAGGTGCGTGAGCCGTGTTTGAGCCCACCCGCAAGAACATCCAGCCCTCGGACGCCACCCTGGTCATCACCCAGACCCGCGGCGTCACGGGCTCCAAGCAGAACCATCGGGACACCCTGCGCTCGCTGGGCCTGAAGCGGATCGGCCACCAGGTCACCCGCAAGGCCGACGCGGTGACGGTCGGCATGGTCAACACCGTGCCGCACCTGGTGTCCGTGGAGGAGGTCAACAATGGCTGACAACGACGCCATCAAGGTCCACGACCTGCGTCCGGCCCCCGGTGCCAAGACCGCCAAGACCCGTGTGGGTCGCGGTGAGGCGTCGAAGGGCAAGACCGCCGGTCGCGGCACCAAGGGCACCAAGGCCCGTTACCAGGTCCGTGCGGGCTTCGAGGGCGGCCAGCTGCCCCTGCAGATGCGTCTGCCGAAGCTCCGCGGCTTCAAGAACCCGTTCCGCACGGAGTACCAGGTCGTGAACCTGGACAAGCTCTCCGCGCACTTCCCCGAGGGCGGTGAGGTCACCGTGGACGCGCTCGTGTCCAAGGGCCTCGTCCGTCGCGGTCAGCCCGTGAAGGTGCTGGGCACGGGGGAGATCACCTCGGCCGTGCAGGTGAAGGCGAACGCCTTCTCCTCGTCCGCCGTGGAGAAGATCCAGGCCGCCGGCGGGTCCACCGAGACCCTCTGACACGCCGACCCATCCACCGAGGGCCCTGGCCCGGAGAAGCCGCTCCGGACCAGGGCCCTCGGTCCGTCCGTGTAGACTCGCACAGCGGCCGCCCCGGTGTGGCCGCCGTCTCGTGCCCCGCCCCGCGGCCGGCGCGCGCCCCACAGGACCACCGCAGGAGGACTCGTGCTCAAGGCCATCGCCCGGATCGTCCGGACGCCTGACCTGTTGCGGAAGATCGCCTTCACGCTCGCGCTCATCGCCGTCTACCGGATGGGCGCCTTCGTACCGGCCCCCGGGGTGGACTACCCGGCGGTGCAGCAGTGTCTCGCGGCGGGCAACGCCCAGGGCGGCCTGTACTCCTTCGTGAACATGTTCTCGGGCGGGGCGCTCCTGCAGGTGTCCGTCTTCGCGCTCGGCATCATGCCCTACATCACGGCGTCGATCATCGTGCAGCTGCTGCGCGTGGTGATCCCGCGCTTCGAGCAGCTCCACCAGGAGGGCCCGCAGGGCCAGGCGACGCTGACGCAGTACACCCGCTACCTGACCCTCGCCCTCGCCCTGCTGCAGGCGACCACGATGGCCTCGCTGGCCCGCACCGGGGCCCTGCTCGGATGCAGCCTGCCGCTGCTGCGCGACGGCTCCATCCTCACGGTGCTGCTCGTGGTCATCGCCCTGACCACCGGCTGTCTCATCGTCATGTGGTTCGGCGAGCGGATCACCGAGAACGGCGTGGGCAACGGCATGTCCCTGCTGATCTTCACCTCCATCGCGGCGGGCTTCCCGGCCGGCCTCGGCCAGGTGGTCCAGACGCAGGGCTGGCGCGTGTTCGCGATCGTCATGGGGATCGGCCTGCTCACCATGCTGGCCATCGTCTTCGTGGAGGAGTCGCAGCGCCGGATCCCGGTCCAGTACGCCAAGCGGCAGATCGGCTCGCGGACCGTGGGCGGGTCGAGCACCTACATCCCGGTCAAGGTGAACATGGCCAACGTCATCCCGGTCATCTTCGCCTCCTCCGTGCTGATGCTCCCGAGCATCCTCATCCAGTTCAACACGCCGCAGGACGGCAGTGCGCCGGCCCCGTGGATCACGTGGCTGAGCCGGTACTTCGGCCCCGGCGACCACCCGGTGTACATGGCCCTGTACTTCCTGCTCATCATCGGCTTCACGTACTTCTACGTGTCCATCACGTTCAACCCGGTGGAGATCTCGGACAACATGAAGCGCTACGGCGGCTTCATCCCCGGCGTCCGCGCCGGCCGGCCCACCGAGCGTTACCTGCAGTACGTCATCAGCCGCATCACGCTCGTGGGCGCCCTCTACCTCGGTATCGTGGCCATGATCCCGCTGATCGCCTTCGCGGTGATCGGCACCAGCCAGAACTTCCCGCTCGGCGGCACGTCCATCCTCATCATGGTGGGCGTCGGCCTCCAGACCGTGAAGCAGGTCAGCGCACAGATGGAGCAGCGCCACTACGAGGGCCTGCTGCGCTGAGCCCCGACCCGATCCCGCAACGCCGTCCGTATCGACAGTGAGGAACACACGATGACCCGCATGCTGCTCATGGGCCCTCCCGGTTCCGGCAAGGGCACCCAGGCCACCCGGATCGCCGACAAGATGGGGATCGTCCCGATCTCCACCGGTGACATCTTCCGCCACAACGTGAAGTCGATGACGCCGCTCGGCGTCGAGGCCAAGAAGTACATCGACAACGGCGACTTCGTCCCCGATGAGGTCACGAACCGCATGGTCGCGGACCGCATCGCCCAGGCCGACGCGGAGCACGGCTTCCTGCTGGACGGCTACCCGCGCACGAAGGGCCAGGTCGAGGCGCTGGACGCCATGCTCGCCGAGTCCGGCCAGTCGCTGTCCGCCGTCGTCGAGCTGGAGGTGCCCGACGAGGAGCTCGTGGAGCGTCTGCTCAAGCGTGCCGAGATCGAGGGCCGCGCGGACGACACCCAGGAGGTCATCGAGCACCGCCTGGACCTGTACCACCGCGAGACCGAGTCCGTCATCCAGGAGTACGTGGAGCGCGGCATCGTCGCCCGCGTGGACGGCACCGGGCAGATCGACGACGTCACCGAGCGCCTGCTGCAGGCCGTGTACTCCGTGCGCGCAGCCACGGGCTCCCTGCCCGTGATCCAGCCGGGCGCGGAGTCCTGACCCCGTGATCGGCCGCCGCTCGCTCGAGCTCAAGACCGCCCCCCAGCTGCAGGCCATGCAGCGCGCGGGGGTGGTCCTGTCCGAGGCGTTGGACGCCACGCTGGCCGCGGCCGCGCCGGGCGTCACCACCGCGGAGCTGGACGCCGTGTTCGCGGGCGTGCTGGCCGAGCGCGGTGCCACGTCCAACTTCCTGGGCTACTACGACTTCCCGGCCTCGATCTGCACCTCGGTCAACGACGAGGTCGTGCACGGCATCCCCGGGGACCGGGTCCTGCAGACCGGCGACGTGCTGAAGGTCGACGGGGGCGCGATCGTGGACGGCTGGCACGCCGACTCGGCCCGCACGGTGATCCTGGGCTCCTCCGCGGCCGGCACCGCGGACCCGGCCGACGAGCGCCTCTCGGCGATCACGCGGGAGGCACTCTGGGTCGGCATCGCGGCCTTCGCCTCCGCCACCCACGTCGGGGACATCGGGGACGCCATCGACGACTTCGTCTCCGCGCAGCCGGGCGAGGAGCTCGGCATCCTCGAGGAGTACGTGGGGCACGGCATCGGCTCGGCCATGCACCTGCCCCCGGACGTGTTCAACTACCGCACCGGCCACCGGGGCCCCAAGATCCGCCCCGGTCTGGCGCTCGCCATCGAGCCGATGCTGGTGCGTGGCTCCATCGACACGAAGGTGCTCGCGGACGACTGGACCGTGGTGACCCTCGACGGCGCCCGCGCCAGCCAGTGGGAGCACTCGGTCTGCCGGCACGACGGCGGTGTGTGGGTGCTCACCGCGCCCGACGGCGGCGCCTCCGAGCTCGCCCGGTTCGGCGTGGTCCCGGTCCCGCCGGGGGAGTGAGCGGCCCGAGCTGTCGGCCGTCCGTCCCGCCCGTCCGGCGGACCGGGCGGCCGTCCTCGTCTGTGCTGGTTCGCAGCTCGAAAATGCGGTATCATCGAACGTTGTTCGTGTGCGCGCACTCGTGTGCGCCCGCGGGCAGACCCGTTCCCGCCCCGTCACCCGGCCCTCCGCGGCCGTGCCCGGGGCATGACGATTGTGGAGGACATGGCTAAGAAGGAAGGTGTCATCGAGGTCGAGGGCACGGTGTCGGAGGCATTGCCGAACGCGATGTTCCGGGTCCGTCTGCAGAACGAGCACGTCGTGCTCGCCACGATCTCCGGAAAGATGCGTCAGCACTACATCCGCATCCTCCCCGAGGATCGCGTCGTGGTGGAGCTTAGCCCGTACGACCTCAACCGGGGTCGGATCGTGTACCGATACAAGTAAGAACCCCCGTCCAAGCGAGCGCAGGAGGAAGAGCCGTGAAGGTTCAGCCGAGCGTGAAGCGGATTTGTGACAAGTGCCAGGTCGTGCGCCGTAAGGGCCGCGTGCTGGTGATCTGCTCGAACCCGCGCCACAAGCAGCGCCAGGGCTGATCGCCTCCCCGGGAGCCCGGGGAGCGACGCCGTCGCGTTGACCACACCACCCACCGGCCATCGGGCCGAACAGCAGGGACAGCGGTCCACCCCGTGAGGGGAGGGCCCCCACCTCCGGCCGCAGGGGCCGGAGACCGACGACGGCGGACGCCCGCCGCGGAGCACGCCGGATCTTCCCCGGCGCCGCGACGACGGGTCCGCGAGGCCCAGTGCCGCGTCGTGCGGGACGTCCCTGGTGCAGACCCCTGCTGCAGAAGAACAGGAGGACGGCCACATGGCTCGTCTTGCAGGCGTTGACATTCCGCGCGAGAAGCGCGTGATCATCGCACTCACGTACATCTACGGTGTGGGCAAGACCCGCGCTGAGGAGACCCTCGCGGCCACGGGCATCGACCCGAACATCCGCGTGAAGGACCTCTCCGACGAGCAGCTGGTGCAGCTGCGCGACCACATCGAGGGCAGCTACAAGGTGGAGGGCGACCTCCGCCGCGAGGTGGCCGCCGACATCCGTCGCAAGGTGGAGATCGGCTCCTACGAGGGCCTGCGCCACCGCCGCGGCCTGCCGGTGCGCGGCCAGCGCACGAAGACCAACGCCCGTACCCGCAAGGGCCCCAAGAAGACGGTCGCCGGCAAGAAGAAGTGATCCTGCACCGGCGGTGACCGCGTCCACGTCCGGACGCCCCGCCCGCAGCATCAGCACCAGCAGCTTTCCCGGAGGAGAATCACATGCCCCCCAAGACTCGCGCATCGGCTGCCCGCAAGCCGCGTCGCAAGGCCAACAAGAACATCACCGTGGGCCAGGCCCACATCAAGAGCACGTTCAACAACACCATCGTGTCCATCACGGACACCACGGGTGCCGTCATCTCCTGGGCCTCGTCCGGCGAGGTCGGCTTCAAGGGGTCGCGCAAGTCGACCCCGTACGCCGCGCAGATGGCCGCCGAGCAGGCCGCCAAGCGTGCGCAGGAGCACGGCATGAAGAAGGTGGACGTCTTCGTGAAGGGTCCGGGCTCGGGCCGCGAGACCGCCATCCGCTCCCTGCAGGCCGCCGGCCTCGAGGTGGGGTCCATCCAGGACGTCACCCCCATGGCCCACAACGGCGCTCGCCCGGCGAAGCGCCGCCGCGTCTGACCTGAGCGCTGTGTCCGCGTCCGCCCCCGCCCGGGGCGGACGCGGACAGGTCTGCGGACCTGCCCCCACCCCGTCCTCGTTTCCACCCACCGCGTGCGTCATATGGCGGACGCTCGCCGAAAGGAAATGTCCGTGCTCATTGCACAGCGCCCCACGCTGACCGAAGAGGTCGTCTCCGACCGTCGTTCCCGGTTCGTCATCGAGCCCCTGGAGCCCGGCTTCGGCTACACCCTCGGCAACTCCCTGCGCCGCACTCTGCTCTCGTCGATCCCCGGTGCTGCCGTGACCAGCATCCGCGTGGACGGCGTGCTGCACGAGTTCAGCACCGTCAACGGAGTCAAGGAGGATGTCACCGAGATCATCCTCAACATCAAGAAGCTCTCCGTCTCCTCGGAGAACGACGAGCCCGTGGTGGCCTACCTGCGCAAGCAGGGGGCCGGCGTCGTCACCGCCGCGGACATCACCGCGCCGGCCGGCGTCGAGATCCACAACCCGGACCTGCACATCGCGACCCTGAACGCGAAGGGCAAGTTCGACATGGAGCTGACCATCGAGCGCGGTCGCGGCTACGTGACCGCCGCCCAGAACAAGTCCGCGGATGCGGAGATCGGCCGCATCCCGGTCGACTCCATCTACTCCCCGGTCCTCAAGGTGACCTTCAAGGTCGAGGCCACCCGTGTGGAGCAGCGCACCGACTTCGACCGTCTGCTCCTGGACGTGGAGACCAAGGAGAACATGCTGCCGCGTGACGCGGTGGCCTCTGCCGGCTCCACCCTGGTCGAGCTGTTCGGCCTGGCCCGCTCGCTCAACGTCGAGGCCGAGGGCATCGACCTGGGCGACGAGCCCGAGGTCGTCGAGGGCTCCGCCGACCTGGCCCAGCCGATCGAGGAGCTCGAGCTCACCGTGCGCTCGTACAACTGCCTCAAGCGCGAGGGCATCCACACCGTGGGCGAGCTCGTGGGCCGTTCCGAGGCCGACCTGATGGACATCCGCAACTTCGGCGCGAAGTCCATCGACGAGGTCAAGGAGAAGCTCCAGGAGCTGGGCCTGTCCCTCAAGGACTCGCCGGCCGGCTATGACCCGCAGGCGCACGCGCGCCAGATGGACGACGACCCGTTCTCGGACTTCTGAGCCGATCCCGCACCACCTGACATCTTCGACCCGACGCCGCAGCCGGCTGAAGGGTCCCACCCGAGGAGAAACACCATGCCTACCCCCACCAAGGGTCCGCGTCTGGGCGGCAGCCCGGCCCACGAGCGCATCATGCTGGCGAACATGTCCGCCCAGCTGTTCGAGCACAAGTCGATCACCACGACGCTCACCCGCGCCAAGCGCCTGCGCCCGTACGCCGAGCGCCTGATCACCTTCGCCAAGAAGGGCGATCTGCCGGCCCGCCGCAAGGTGCAGGGTCTCATCGCCGCCAAGAACCGCACCAACAAGGCGGTCGTGCACGAGCTGTTCACCGTGATCGGCCCGGCGATGGCCGAGCGCAACGGCGGCTACACCCGCATCACCAAGATCGGCAACCGCCATGGCGACAACGCTCCCATGGCCGTGATCGAGCTGATCATGGACCCGATCTCCGGCAAGCAGGCCGTGGTGCGTGAGGCCGAGCAGGCCGCCGCGTCCGCGCCGGCCGCCCCGGCGGAGTCCACCCCGGTGGAGGCCGTCGACCCGGCCGCCACCGAGGAGGTCACCGTGGCCGAGTCGCAGGAGACCGCCGCCGAGATCGACGGCGCCGTGCCCACCAACGAGGACGGCTCGGCTCCGGCCGAGGCCACCATCAAGGGCAACGCCAGCTCGAAGAAGTACCACGTCCCCGGCTCGCGCTGGTACGACCAGACCACCGCCGAGGTCTGGTTCTCCACCGTCGAGGAGGCCAAGGCCGCGGGCTTCGAGCCCGCCGGTGGCGAGGCCGCCCAGAAGATGGCCTGACGCCATCGCGTGAGTCCGCGTCCGTCCCCGTGACGACGCATCGGCGAGGGCCGTCCACCACTCGGTGGGCGGCCCTTCGCCGTCTCCCGCCCCGCCCCGCCTAGAGGAGCAGTATGAGCGAGCAGCACCGCCCGGACGCCCCGCCGGCGCCCGGGGAACCCGCGTCCGTGCGCGTCCGACTGGACCTGGCGTACGACGGCGGCGCCTTCCACGGCTGGGCCCGCCAGCCCGGTCTCGACTCGGTCCAGGGTGCGCTGGAGGACGGGCTCGAGCGGATCCTGCGCCGGCCCGTGCGCACGGTGGTCGCCGGCCGCACCGACGCGGGGGTGCACGCGCGCGGCCAGGTCGTCCACCTCGACCTGGCCGAGGCGGAGTGGGCGGGCCTGACCCGCGGCCGGCCCGGCCTGGAGCCGGCCACCTCCCTCACCCGACGCCTCGGCGGGGTGCTCTCCGGGTGGGGCGGGGCCGTCGTCGTGCACGGGGCGCGGCGGGCCCCCGCGGGCTTCGACGCGCGGTTCAGCGCGCTGTGGCGCGAGTACGAGTACCGGATCGACGACGCACCCGCCGCGCGTGATCCGCGCACGCGGGGCTTCACCCACTGGCACGGCGCCGCCCTGGACGATCGCCTCATGGCGCTGGAGGCCGACGTCGTCCTCGGACTGCACGACTTCCTGTCCTTCTGCCGGCCCCGCGCGGGCGCCACAACCATCCGCGAGGTCCAGCACCTGGAGGTGCGACGCGATGAGGACGGCATCGTGCGCGTCCGGATCCGGGCCGACGCGTTCTGCCACAACATGGTCCGGGCGATCGTCGGGGCGCTGCTCCAGGTGGGGGAGGGGGCACGCGAGCCCGGCTGGCTCGCTCACCGGGTGGCGAGGCCGGCCCGCGACTCCGAGGTGCGCCTCGCCCCGCCCGGGGGGCTGACACTGCTCGCCGTCGGCTATCCCGACGAGGCGGAGGAGCTGCGCCGGCGCGCCGAGGGCACCCGGGCGAAGCGGACCCTGTGAGCCGGGGTGGCCCGCGGTGGCGGCTTTTGGCTCCGGGGCCCGCGTTCGGTAGGATGGGTGGACGTTGCGCATGCCCGCACCCGGATGCGTCGTGCCGCGAGTGGCTCAGTTGCATGGCCTTCAGCTCGCGCCGCACCCCCGGGGCATCGGGCCCGGACGCCTTCCAGCCCTCACCTGGGGGACCGGCGCGCACGGAGAACTGACAGCGCGAGCGCGCCGGAATCACGACCCGGCGGGCAGGTGCTGTGGACCACCACCGACCCTGAAGGCAGACAACGTGCGTACGTACTCTCCCAAGCCTGGCGACGCCGACCGTCAGTGGCACATCATCGATGCCACCGACGTCGTCCTCGGCCGCCTGGCCTCCCACACCGCCACCCTCCTGCGCGGCAAGCACAAGCCGACGTTCGCCCCCCACATGGACATGGGCGACTACGTCATCATCGTGAACGCCGAGAAGGTCGCCCTCACCGGCGCCAAGCTCGAGAAGAAGCGCGCCTACCGCCACTCGGGCTACCCGGGCGGCCTGAAGTCGCAGTCCTACGCCGAGCTGCTCGAGACCAACCCGGTCCGCGCCGTGGAGAAGGCCGTCAAGGGCATGCTCCCGAAGAACTCGCTGGCCGCCCAGCAGCTCTCCAAGCTGAAGGTGTACAAGGGCGCCGAGCACCCGCACACCGCCCAGCAGCCCCAGACCTTCGAGATCGGCCAGGTCGCCCAGTGACCCCGGCGGGCCACTGACGCAGACCTTCCCTGAGGAGAACCATGAGCATCAACGAGAACGACGACGTGGAGCTGACGAGCTACACCTCTGAGTCCACCGCCGCCGCCGAGGCCCCCGTCGCCTCCGAGCGCCCGGCCCTGACCGTGCCCGGCTCCGCCGTCGGCCGCCGCAAGGAGGCCGTGGCCCGCGTGCGCCTCGTCCCCGGCTCCGGCCAGTGGACCATCAACGGTCGCGCCCTGGAGAACTACTTTCCGAACAAGCTGCACCAGCAGGAGGTCTCCGACCCCTTCACGCTGCTGGAGCTGACCGGCGCCTACGACGTGATCGCCCGCATCCACGGCGGCGGCCCCTCCGGCCAGGCCGGTGCGCTGCGCCTGGGCATCTCCCGCGCCCTCAACGAGATCGACCGCGAGCACAACCGCCCGGCGCTCAAGAAGGCCGGCTTCCTGACCCGCGACGCCCGCGTCATCGAGCGCAAGAAGGCCGGCCTCAAGAAGGCCCGCAAGGCCTCGCAGTTCTCGAAGCGCTGATCCTGCGCCGCACGGTGTCCCCACCGTGCCCCCGCCGACGCCCCGTCCCGCTCCTCACGAGCGGGGCGGGGCGTCCGCCGTCTCCGTGGGCCGGCGGCACCTGACCCAGAGGTAATATGAAGACGCATGGCGACGACGCCATGACGGGCCGCTCGCCCGTCCGGTGTGCGGTCCGGTCGATGACATCCTCAGGAGCCGCCGTGGCCGAGAACACGAGTCCTACGCCCGACCCCCGCACCCATGGCGAGCACGGCACGGAGCACGCCGCGCAGGCCCCCTTCGCCGTGACCCGCGACTACGCCGCCGAGGTGGACGAGATCCGGGAGCTCGGCCGCAAGCTCGGCGGGGAGAAGAAGACCCCCACCCCGGACCCGCAGGCCTGGCGTGAGGGCTACCCGTACAAGACCAAGCTCAGCCGCAAGAGCTACGAGCGACGCAAGCGCGAGCTGCAGATCGAGCTGCTGAAGATGCAGCTCTGGGTCAAGGAGACCGGCCAGAAGGTCCTGATCATCTTCGAGGGCCGGGACGCCGCCGGCAAGGGCGGCGCCATCAAGCGCTTCAACGAGCATCTCAACCCCCGTGGCGCCCGGACCGTGGCCCTGGAGAAGCCCACGGAGGAGGAGGCCTCGCAGTGGTACTTCCAGCGCTACATCCGGCACCTGCCCTCCGGCGGTGAGATCGTGATGTTCGACCGCTCCTGGTACAACCGGGCCGGCGTCGAGCGCGTCATGGGCTACTGCACGGCGCAGCAGTACCTCGAGTTCATGCGCGAGACCCCTGAGCTGGAGCGCATGCTCGTCAACTCCGGCGTGCACATCATCAAGTTCTGGTTCTCCGTGTCCCAGCGTGAGCAGCTCAACCGCTTCGCGGCGCGGGAGACCGACCCGGTGCGTCGCTGGAAGCTCTCGCCCACCGACCTGGCCTCCCTGGACAAGTGGGACGACTACACGAACGCGAAGGAGGCCATGTTCTTCTACACGCACACGGCCGACGCCCCGTGGACCGTCGTGAAGTCGAACGACAAGAAGCGCGCCCGCCTCGAGGCCATCCGCCACGTGTTGCACACGCTGCCCTACCCGGACAAGGACGAGCGCATCGTCCATCGCCCCGACCCGCAGATCTGCGGCCCGGCCAACGAGCTGGCCGAGTACGGCGAGGTCTCCCGCGGCTCGTTCCCGCGCGTGCGCTGACCGGGCCGCACACGACGGCGCCCCTCACCGTCCGGTGAGGGGCGCCGTCGTGTGCGGGGGCGGGTTCAGCCGCGCTCCTCCTCCACGTACTCCGGGGTGACGTGTGCGTCGTCGAAGAGGTTGTCCGCCCCGAAGCCCTCCGAGACGTGGTACTCGCCCGAGGCCAGGGAGAGGCGGACGTCCTCGCGCAGGATCGGCAGCTTGGCGTAGAACGCGTCGCCGCAGCAGCTGGTGGCGGTGACGTCGCGGTGGCCGATGATGCGGGACGGCGGCAGCTCGTACTGCTGGCAGATGTAGGCGACGAGCGGCACCAGGCCGGCGTAGAGGCTCTGCGGCGGCGGGTTCAGCATGTACAGCCCCTCGCACTCGATGCCGAGCGCATACGCGTTGAACCCGAGCGCGTGGACGCCGAGCATGAACGTCTGTCCGCCCTCGAGCGCGTGCCGGGAGCCGTGGCGGCCCTCCATCGCGAAGCCGCCGCGGGAGACGGTGAAGTGCTGCCCGGTGTCGCCCCAGTCGTTCGCGGAGCCCATGTGTGCGTTCTGGACCACCTGCGCGATGCTCTCCGCCGCCTCCCGGGAGCCGTCCGTGACGTTCGGCGTGGTGGTGTGGTGGATCACCAGGTAGGAGGGGCGCTCGTTCAGGGTCTGCAGGTAGTAGTTGGGCTGCATGGCGCCCCACTGCGCGGTGGTGATGATGTCCGGGGCGGGCAGGCGGGTGGCCTGCTCGTCGCCCTCCGAGCTCTGCTCGGCCTGCTCATCACGCCCGCAGCCGGCCACGCCGGCGGCGATCGCCAGGCCCGTGCCGCCCAGCACGCTGCGGCGCGTCCAGGGACGGGAGGGCGGGGGCGGGGTCACGTCGGGCATGGATCGAGGTCCTTCGGGTTCGGGGCGGGGCCTCCCGGGCGGATGTGAGCGGACGGGCGCGCGGCCGCGGGGGCTCGACCGGTCCGATGCTACCGCCCCCGGGCCCGTTTCGTGACCCTCCCGTGATGCAGGCCGCAGGGGCGGCCCCTACACTGACTGATCATGTCGAGATTGTTCGGAACCGATGGCGTCCGTGGCCTGGCCAACGAGACCCTCACCGTGGAGTTGTCCGTCCAGCTGGCCCAGGCCGCCTCGCCCGTCCTCGGCGCGGAGGCCTTCGACGCCGGCCGACGCCCGGTCGCCGTCGTGGCCCGGGACCCGCGCATCAGCGGCGAGTTCATCGCGGCCGCCGTGCAGGCGGGCCTGGCGTCCTCCGGCGTGGACGTGTGGGATGCAGGCGTGCTGCCGACCCCCGCCGCCGCCTATCTCGTGGGGGACCTGGACGCCGACTTCGGCGTGATGATCTCCGCCTCCCACAACCCGGCCCCGGACAACGGCATCAAGTTCCTCGCGCGCGGCGGCGAGAAGCTGACCGACGCGCAGGAGGACGAGATCATCCGTCACCTCGAGGGCGTGACGCCGCGGCGGCCCCAGGGCGCGGACGTGGGCCGCGTGCGCGTCTTCGCGGACGCCGAGGACCGCTACGTCCTCCACCTCCTGCAGACCCTCCCGCACCGGCTGGACGGGCTCAAGGTCGTCCTGGACTGCGCCCACGGTGCGGCCGCCGGCTGCTCGCCCGAGGCGTTCCGCGCCGCCGGCGCGGAGGTCGTCGTGATCGGCGCGTCCCCGGACGGGCTCAACATCAACGACGGCTACGGCTCCACCCACCTCGAGAAGCTCCAGGCGGCCGTGCGCGAGCACGGCGCGGACCTCGGCATCGCGCACGACGGCGACGCCGACCGGTGCCTCGCCGTGGACGAGCGCGGCGAGGTCGTCGACGGCGACCAGATCATGGGCGTCATGGCCGTGGCCCTCAAGGACCGCGGCGTCCTGCGCGACGACACCCTGGTCGTGACCGTCATGTCCAACCTGGGCCTGAAGCTGGCCATGGGCCGGGAGGGCGTCCAGCTCGTCGAGACCCAGGTGGGCGACCGCTACGTCCTGGCCGGCATGAAGCTCGGCGACTACTCGCTCGGCGGCGAGCAGTCCGGCCATGTGATCTTCTCGGACTACGCCACCACCGGCGATGGGGTCCTCACCGGCCTGCAGCTCGCCTCCCGCGTCGCCGAGACCGGCACCCCGCTCTCCGAGCTGGCCGCGGTGATGGACCGGCTGCCCCAGGTCCTCGTGAACGTGCGTGGCGTGGACAAGTCCCGCGCCGCCGAGGACGTGGCCGTCCAGGCGGCGGTGGCCGAGGCGGAGGCCCGCCTCGGCGAGACCGGCCGCGTGCTGCTGCGCCCGTCGGGCACGGAGCCGGTCGTGCGCGTCATGGTCGAGGCCCCGGACGAGGAGACCGCCGGCCGGGAGGCCCAGGTGCTGGCCGACGTCGTGCAGCGCGAGCTGCGCCTGCACGACTGACCGGACCGATGACGTCGGACGCGGCCCCCCGGTCCCGCCGCTGGACCCTGTTCGCGGGGCTGCTCGCGGGGCTGGCGGTCCTGTGGTCGGCCGCGTTCCTCGCCGTGGACGCGCCCGTGTGCGCGCGGCAGAGCGCCCCCGTGGAGTGGTTGCCGTGCCTGGATCCGGACCGGCAGGACTCGGAGGTCGCCCCGGACGCCGGGTCCAGCGTGGACCGGACGATGTCGCGTCCATGAGGGCACGGCCCCCGCGCGGCCAAGGGCATGGAGGAAGGGCCCGGGGCGACTCGCGTGAGTTGTCCCGGGCCCTTCGGCGTCGGACAGGGGGAGATCAGAGGGCGGTGGTCCCGGAGGTGGGGCCGCCGCGGCGCTCGGCGAGCAGGTCGCGGATCTCGGTGAGCACGGCGACGTCGGCCGGCACCTCCTCCTCGGCGGGGTCGATGCCGAGGCGGCGGTTGCGGGCCTCGATCATCTTGTTCATCGGCATCACGATGGCGAAGTACACGGCCGCGGCGATGAGCAGGAAGTTGACGATGGCGGTGAGCAGCACGCCGAACTTCACGTCGTTGCCGTTGACCGTCAGCACGGCGAACGAGTCGAAGTTCGGCGAGCCCACGGCGGCGGCGATGAGCGGCATGAGGACCGCCTCGACGAGCGCGTTCACGATCTTGCTGAAGGCGGCGCCGATGATGACGGCGACGGCAAGGTCGAGGACGTTGCCCTTCATGATGAAGTCTTTGAATCCCTGAAGCATGGGGAGAATCCTACGTGTGATGGAGGCGGCGCGGTACAGGGTCGAGCGAATCGTGCGTCTCAGGCCGCGTAGTCGGGCGCCGGAGGCAGACCCCACGCGGTCTCGAGGACGCCGCCGGCCGCCTCGACCCGGGCCGCCTCCGCGGACCCGACGTAGCGCAGGTGCCAGGGCTCGTGGCCGAAGCCCGTCACGTCCTCGGCCCCGGCGGGATAGCGGATGACGAACCCGTACTCGGCGGCGTGCGCGGCCACCCAGCGGCCCGCGGCGGTGTCGCCGAAGCACGCCTCCAGGTCACACGCGGGGGTCGCGGCGTCGCCCACGTCCCACGCCAGGCCGGTCTGGTGCTCGGAGTACCCCGGACGCGCCGAGACGCGGTCGGCCTCGGCACGGCCCAGCTCGTCGACCCAGTGGCCGTACGTCCGGACCTGGTAGTCGTACGAGCGGTAGGCGCTCAGGGTGGTGAGGTCGTGGTCCGCCGCCGCGGCCGCATCCAGCAGGTCACCGGCCGCCGTCGCGGCCTCCGCCCGCAGGGGCAGCTCGCTGCCGGTCACGGCCACCAGATCCGAGGGCGCCCAGTCGGGCGGAGCCACGGGGCGGGTCTTGTTCACGACGACGTCGAGGGCGGCCGGGTCGGCGTGCGTGCCCGACGACGGCGCCGTGCTCGAGGCGGCGCCGGACGACGCGGCCGCGCTCGAGGAGCCGGAAGCCGGCGTCGCCGGGGACGGGCCCGCGGCGGGCGTGCCGCAGCCGGCCGCGAGCAGCGCGAGCGCGGCCAACGCGGCGAGGGGGAGGGTGCGACGCATGGATCAGACCTTCCTCAGCAGCACGCGGGTCACCTCGTGCTGCGCGTTCTTCGTGAGCACCAGCCGGGCGCGCCCGCGGGTCGGGCGCACGTTCTGCTCGAGGTTCGGGCCGTTGATGGAATCCCAGATGGACTCGGCCGTCGCCTGAGCCTCGGCGTCCGACAGGGAGGAGTATCGGTGGAAGTAGCTGCGCGGGTCGGCGAAGGCCCCCGAGCGCAGACCCATGAACCGGTCGATGTACCAGGACCGGATCCAGGACGCGCGAGCGTCCACGTACACCGAGAAGTCGAAGAAGTCGGAGACGGAGAGCCCGGCGGTGCCGTCGGCCCGCGTGCGCGGCGGGGCCAGCACGTTGAGCCCCTCCACGATCAGCACGTCGGGACGGTGCACCACCTGCTCCTCGCCCGGCACGATGTCGTAGGTGATGTGCGAGTACACGGGCGCGCGCACCTCCTGTGCCCCGGACTTGACGTCCGCCATGAAGCGCAGCAGCGCGCGGCGGTCGTAGGACTCGGGGAAGCCCTTGCGGGACAGGATGCCGCGCTCGTGCAGCACCGCGTTGGGGTGCAGGAAGCCGTCCGTGGTGACCAGCTCGACGCGCGGCGTGGTCGGCCAGCGGCGCAGCATCTCCTGGAGCACGCGCGCCGTCGTCGACTTGCCGACGGCGACCGACCCGGCCACCCCGATCACGTACGGGGTGCGCCCCGTCCGCTCGCCGAGGAACGCGTTGGTCGCGCTGCGCAGGGCCGCGGAGGCCTCCACGTTGATGCTCAGGAGGCGCGAGAGCGGAAGGTAGACCTCGGCGACTTCGCGCAGGGACAGATGCTCGCCGAGGCCGCGCAGACGTTCCACGTCCGCCTGGTCGAAGGGCTGCGCCATCTCCGAGGCGAGACGGGCCCAGGTCTGGCGGTCCAGCTCCACGAAGGGCGAGCGCTGGTGGCCGTCGGGCACGGCGTCCGCGGGCTCCTCGGGGCCCACGAGGGGCAGCTCGGAGGTCGGGGGGGTGTAGGTCACCCGATCCATTATGGCCGCGGCCCGCCCGGAGCGGGCCCCCACGTGACGTCACAGGGCCCGGATAGGATCGGCCCATGCGCGTTCTTGTGACCGGCGGCGCCGGATACCTGGGATCCCATACCGTGCTCACGCTGCTCGAGGCGGGCCACGACGTCCTCGTCCTGGACAGCCTGGTCACGGCGACGACGACGTCACTCGAGCGGGTCGCCGAGCTCGCCGGGACGCGCCTGGGCGGGTCGCGGCTGCGCCTGCACGTGGCCGACATCCGCCGCCCCGAGGACTACCGCGGGGCGCTCGCGGACTTCGGCCCGGCCGCACTCGTGCACTTCGCCGGGCTGAAGTCGCCCACCGAGTCGATGACCCGCCCCGCCGCCTACTACGACGTGAACGTGGGCGGCACGGCCGCCGTCGCCGAGGCCGCGCTCGCGGCCGGCGCCCGCACGGTCCTGTTCTCCTCCTCCGCGACCGTGTACGGCGACCGCGCGCCGATGCCGGTCGCCGAGGACGCCGCCACGGACCCGGTCTCGCCCTACGGGCACTCCAAGCTCATGGCGGAGCAGGTGCTGCGCGACGTCTGCGCGACGGTCGACGGCGGCGGGCTGGCGATGCTGCGCTACTTCAACCCGGTCGGCGCGCACCCCTCCGGGCGGCTGGGCGAGGACCCGGGCGGGGTGCCGGCGAACCTCATGCCCTTCGTGGCGCGGGTGGCCTCCGGCGCGTACCCCGAGCTGCGGGTGTTCGGCGCGGACTTCGACACGCGCGACGGCAGCGCCGTGCGCGACTTCATCCACGTGATGGACCTCGCGGAGGCGCACGTGGCCGGGCTCGAATGGCTCGCGGCCCGGGTGGCGACCGGGGGCGGTACGACGACCCGGGTCTGGAACATCGGCCGGGGCGAGGGCGTCACCGTGTTCGAGATGGTGCGCGCCTTCGAGGCGGTCACGGGCGGCCGCATCCCGTACCGCGTGGTCGAGCGCCGGCCCGGGGACATCGCCGAGTCGTGCGCGGCCGTGGACGCGATCGGCGCCGAGGTGGGCTGGCACGCCCGGCGCGATGTGACCGCGATGGTGCGGGACCTCTGGGCCTGGCAGGAGGCCAACCCCGCGGGGTTCTCGTCCCGGACGGAGTGACCCGGCCCGCCGTGCGCCGAAGTCGGGTCCGGCCCGGTATTCTCGTGCGCATGTGCGGAATCGTCGGATACATCGGCCAGCCCCAGTCGGATCGTGAGCACGGCGCTCTCGACGTCCTGATGGAGGGCCTGCGTCGTCTCGAATACCGCGGATACGACTCCGCCGGTGTGGCCGTGGTGGACGGCGGTCAGCTGTACCACCGGAAGAAGGCGGGCAAGCTCGCCAACCTCGCCGAGGAGCTCGCCGAGCACCCCATCCCCACCGGCCTCGTCGGCATCGGCCACACCCGGTGGGCCACCCACGGCGGCCCCACCGACCGCAACGCCCACCCGCATGTGGCGGACGAGGGCCGCTTGGCGCTGATCCACAACGGCATCATCGAGAACTACGCCGAGCTGCGCGAGGAGCTGCTCGCCAAGGGCGTCGAGTTCCTCTCCGAGACGGACACCGAGGTGGCCGCCCACCTCCTCGCCGACGTCTACCGGAACGCGGCCGGCCAGGACCTGACCCGCGCCATGCAGCTGGCCTCCCAGCGCCTCGAGGGTGCCTTCACCCTGCTGGCCGTGCACGTGGACCACCCGGACCGCGTGGTGGCCTCGCGCCGCAACTCGCCGCTCGTCGTCGGCCTGGGCGAGGGGGAGAACTTCCTCGGCTCGGACGTCTCCGGCTTCATCGACTTCACCCGCGAGGCCATCGAGCTCGAGCAGGACCAGGTCGTGACGATCACGGCCGACGCCGTCGAGATCTCGGACTTCCGGGGCGGCCCCGCCGACGGCAAGCGCTTCACCGTGGACTGGGACGCCTCGGCCGCGGAGAAGGGCGGCTTCGAGACCTTCATGGAGAAGGAGATCCACGACCAGCCCCAGGCCGTGCAGGACACCCTGCTGGGCCGCACGGACGCCGCCGGCGCCCTGATGCTGGACGAGCTGCGGATCGACCCCGAGGAGCTCAAGGCCGTCGACAAGATCATCGTCCTGGCGTGCGGCACGTCCGCCTACGCGGGCACGGTGGCCAAGTACGCCATCGAGCACTGGTGCCGGATCCCCGTGGAGGTGGAACTCTCCCACGAGTTCCGCTACCGCGACCCGATCATCGACCCGCACACCCTCGTGGTGTCCATCTCCCAGTTCGGCGAGACCATGGACACCCTCATGGCGGTCCGCTACGCCAAGGAGCAGGGCGCCCGCACCGTGTCCATCTGCAACACCAACGGCTCCACGATCCCGCGCGAGTCGGACGCCGTGCTCTACACGCACGCCGGCCCCGAGATCGCCGTCGCCTCCACCAAGGCGTTCCTGGCGCAGATCACCGCCGCCTACCTGCTGGGCCTGTACCTGGCCCAGCTGAACAAGAAGCTGTTCAGCGGCCAGATCAAGGACATCCTGGCGGACCTCGGGGCGATCCCCGGCAAGATCGAGGAGATCCTCGCCGCCAAGGACCAGGTCAAGGAGCTCGCCCGCTCCATGGCCGACGCCCACTCCGTCCTGTTCCTCGGCCGCAACGTCGGCTACCCGGTGGCCATGGAGGGCGCGCTCAAGCTCAAGGAGCTCGCGTACATCCACGCCGAGGGCTTCGCCGCGGGCGAGCTCAAGCACGGCCCGATCGCCCTGATCGACGACGGCCAGCCGGTCTTCGTGGTCATGCCCTCGCCCATGGACCGACACTCGCTGCACGCCAAGGTGGTCTCGAACATCCAGGAGGTCCGCGCCCGCGGCGCCCGCACCTTCGCCGTCGCCGAGCGCGGCGACGCGACCGTGCGCGGCCAGGCCGAGGTTGTCTTCGAGGTCCCCGAGACCCAGCCGATGCTCATGCCGCTGCTGACCACGGTCCCGCTGCAGATCTTCGCCCTCGAGCTCGCCACGGCGAAGGGCTACGACGTGGACCAGCCGCGCAACCTCGCCAAGTCCGTCACGGTGGAGTGATCCGCCGCTGAGGCCACCGAGACCTCTCCTGCCGGGCCCGGCCGCCACAGAGCGGCCGGGCCCGCGACGCGTCCGGGACGGTCGTCCTCCCGCGCCAGTAGACTCCCCGAGGAGGCCCGCCGCACCCGGCGGGCCGCACGACGAGACCCCGGAGAGTCATGCACACAGTGGAGATCGGCCAGCCGTACCCCCTCGGGGCCACCGTGGACGAGACCGGCACCAACTTCGCCCTCGCGGTCTCCCGCGAGGTGGAGGCGGTCGAGCTGTGCCTCGTCGCCGACGACGGCACGGAGACGCGCATCCCTCTCGAGGAGCGGCACGGCACCACGTGGCACGCCCACGTGGCGGGCATCGGGCACGGGCAGCGCTACGGCTACCGCGTGCACGGCCCCTGGGACCCCGCCCGCGGCCTGTGGCACAACCCGGCCAAGATCCTCGTGGACCCGTACGCGCGGGCGTTCACCGGCGACTACGAGTGGGGCCAGCAGCACCACTCGTACGACTTCGACGAGCCGGACCGCATCGACACCTCGGACAACCTGGGCACGAGCATGCTCGGCGTCGTCGTCGCCGAGGACTTCGACTGGGGCGATGACGCCCCACCCGCCGTCGAGCTCACGGACACGGTGATCTACGAGACCCACGTCAAGGGCATGACCAAGCTGCACCCCGCCGTCCCGGAGGAGCTGCGCGGCACCTACGCGGGCATGGCCCACCCGGAGGTGGTCCGCCACCTGACCGAGCTCGGGGTGACCGCCGTCGAGCTGATGCCCGTGCACCAGTTCGTCAACGACGCCACCTTGCAGGAGAAGGGGCTGAGCAACTACTGGGGCTACAACACGCTCGGCTTCTTCGCCCCGCACGCCGCCTACGCCTCCTCCTCGGAGGTGGGCGGCCAGGTCCGCGAGTTCAAGCAGATGGTGAAGGACCTGCATGCCGCCGGTCTCGAGGTGATCCTCGACGTGGTCTACAACCACACGGCCGAGGGCAACGACAAGGGCCCCATGCTCAGCCTGCGCGGGCTGGACAACGCCGGCTACTACCACCTCGTCGAGGGTGACGAGCGGCACTACATGGACTACACCGGCACGGGGAACTCGGTGGACCTCTCCAGCCCCAAGGCCCTCCAGCTGGTCATGGACTCCCTGCGCTACTGGGTCACCGAGATGCACGTGGACGGCTTCCGGTTCGACCTGGCCACCACCCTCACCCGGGTGGAGGGGGAGCAGGGCCCCGACATGTTCTCCGGGTTCTTCGACGTGGTCCGCCAGGACCCGGTGCTGCGCACCGTCAAGCTCATCGCCGAGCCGTGGGACGTGGGCTGGGGCGGCTACCAGGTGGGCAACTTCCCCGGCCTCTGGTCCGAGTGGAACGGCATGTACCGGGACACGGTGCGCGACTTCTGGCGAGGCGAGCCCGGCACGCTCGGCGAGTTCGCCACGCGCCTGACCGGCTCGGCGGACCTCTACGAGGGGGACGGGCGCAGCCCCGGCGCGTCCGTGAACTTCGTCACGGCCCACGACGGCTTCACGCTGCGTGACCTCGTCTCCTACAACGAGAAGCACAACGAGGCCAACGGCGAGGACAATAACGACGGCGAGGCGCACAACCGCTCGTGGAACTGCGGCGTGGAGGGGGAGACCGACGACCCCGAGGTCGTGACGCTCCGCGCCCGCCAGCGCCGCAACTTCCTGGCCACCCTGCTGATCAGCCAGGGCGTGCCCATGATCAGCCACGGCGACGAGCTGGGCCGCACCCAGGGCGGCAACAACAACGTCTACTGCCAGGACAACGAGATCTCGTGGATCGACTGGTCCGCCATGGACGACTCGCTCGTGGCGTTCACCCGCGACCTGATCGCGCTGCGCCGTGACCACGCGGTGTTCCGCCGTCGCCACCACTTCGACGGTCGCCCCGCGGCCCGCGACATCGAGGCGCCCCTGCCGGACATCGTGTGGCTCGAGCCGGACGCGACCGCCAAGACGGAGGACGACTGGGGCGCCGAGGCCCGGTCGATCGGCTTCTACCTCAACGGGCACACGCTCCCCCGCGGGGACGAGGAAGGGGAGGAGCCCTACCGGGACTTCTACGTCCTCATGAACGCGTGGTGGGAGCCCGTGCCGTACACCCTGCCCGGGCCCACGTTCCCGGCCGAGTGGGAGGTCGTCGTGGACACCTCGTCCCACGTCGCCCCGAGCGGCTCGCACCCCCGCGTGCGTGCCGGGGACGTGCTTGAGCTCCCGGCCCGCTCCACCGTCGTGCTGCGGCAGGTCCCCGAGGGCGCATGAACGAGCGGGTCGACCGGGGGCGCGTCCGCCGTGGCCTGCCGCGGTGGGCGCGGGCCCTCTGCGCCACCGTGGCGACCCTGGCGGCGCTGGGACTGGCCTTCGGCGCGGGATGGGCCACGCACGCCGTGACGGACCCGCACCCGGACGACGCACCGCGCGTGGACGCCCTCCTCGTCCTCTACAGCCAGCCCCGCGTCTACGACGCCGCGATCGAGCTCGCCGCGTCCGGTGTCACCGACCGGCTCTTCGTCTCCGCGTACCTGGGGCCGGACGGGCACGAGAAGCTGTGCGGCGGCCCGGAGGAGCGCGACCCGCGGCTGGAAGGCGTCACCGTCGAGTGCTTCGCGCCCGATCCGGTGACCACCCAGGGCGAGGTCGTCCACGCGGCCGACCGCATGCGCGAGCTGGGCCTGCACCACCTGGGCGTGCTCACCTTCCACCAGCACGTGGAGCGTGCGCGGCTGCTGGCGGAGCGGTGCCTCACACCCGAGGAGGGCCGTGTGTCCCTGTACGCGTTCGACGCCGGCTTCGACCGGCTCGGCCGCCTGCAGCACGGCGTCTACGGCGTGCTGGCCTACGGGAAGGCGATGCTCACGCCGGGCTGTGACCAGCAGCTGCCCGGCGTGCTGCAGTGGCCGCTCGATCTGGCCAAGCGACTGCGCGGGCAGCCCGTCGGGGACGAGGCCGGCGCCGTCGTCGTCGTGGGCGCCCGGCGGGCGGGGGCGGCGTGATCGTCGGCGTGGGGGTGGACGTGGTGGACGTCCCGCGGTTCCGGGCGCAGCTCGAGCGCACGCCGGCGCTGCGCGCACGCCTGTTCACCGAGGACGAGCGGGACCTGCCGTTGCGCTCGCTGGCCGCGCGCTTCGCCGCCAAGGAGGCGATCGCCAAGGCCATGGGCGCCCCGCCCGGGATGATGTGGCACCACTGCTGGATCCCGCGCCCGGACCACGGCGACGGCCGCCCCACCGTGCACCTGACCGGCACCGTCCAGGCCCAGGCCGAGGCCCTGGGCATCACCCACTGGCACCTCTCCCTCAGTCATGACGGGGACGTCGCCACCGCCTACGTGGTCGCCGAACGCCGCGCGGCCGAGGAGGAGTCCGCATGACCGCCGATGACCTGACCCGCATCGCCGTGACCGGCTCGGCCGTGCGCACGGCCGAGGAGCCCCTGCTCGCGGCCGGGCGCGGCCCGGAGCTGATGCACGCCGCCGCCTGGGCCCTGGCCGAGCACGCCGCCGCCCTGCTGCGTGAGCGCGGCCCCGTGGCCGGGACGACCGTGGCCGCCCTCGTCGGCCCCGGCAACAACGGCGGGGACGCGCTGTTCGCCCTCGCGTTCCTGCGCCGCCGGGGCGTGGCCGCGGTCGCCGTGCCCGTCCGCCGGGACGACGACGGCGCCCCGCGCTGGCACGCCGAGGGCTGGGCTGCGCTGCGAGCGGCCGGGGGACGCCGCGCCGACGCGGTGCCGCCCGAGGCCGCGCTCGTGGTGGACGGCGTGCTCGGCACGGGCTTCACCGGCGAGTATGAGCTGCCCGCCGCGGCGCGCGCGCTGCCGGCGGAGGCGCTCGTGCTGGCGTGCGACGTGCCCTCCGGCGTGGACGCGGACACCGGCGAGGTGCGGGGGGAGGCCCTCCGCGCGGACGCGACCGTGACGTTCGGCGCCCTCAAGTCCGGCCTCGTCCTCGGGGACGGGGCGGCGCGCGCGGGCACCGTGCACGTGGCGGACATCGGGCTGGGACCGCACCTGCCGACGTCGCCGGCCGCGCGACTGGGCGTGATGGACGAGGCCGCCGCACGGGCCGCCCACCCGGCCCCCGCGGCCGAGGCCCACAAGTACACGCGCGGCGTGGTGGCCGTCGTCGCCGGATCGGAGCGCTACCCGGGGGCCGCCGTGCTCGCGAGCGCGGGCGCGCTGCACACGGGCGCGGGCATGGTGCACCACGCCGGCCCGCAGACCACCCGGGACCTGGTGCTCGCCGCCCACCCCGAGGCGCTGGTCTCGGCGGAGGGGCCCGAGCCGTCGCGCGCGGACGCCTGGGTGGCCGGCCCCGGCCTGGACACCGAGCACGACGCGCGGCGGCGCTGGGCCGGCGTCCTCGCCGCGCTTGAGGAACGGCCGGAGGCGGCCCTGGTCGCCGACGCCTCGGCCCTGGACCTGGTCACCGCCGCCGAGCTGCGGTCGCTGCGCGCGGCCGGCACGCCCGTGGTCCTGACGCCGCACGCCGGGGAGTGGTCCCGGCTGCGCGAGCGCGTCCCCGCGGACGGCGCCGACGCCGCCGACCCGCTCGCGGCGCTGCGGGCGTGGACCGCTGCGCACGGGGCCACCGTCCTGCTCAAGGGCCCGCGCACCCTCGTGGTCGCCCCGGACGGCGAGGCGTGGGTCGTGACCGGCGGCGGGCCCGACCTCGCGATGGGCGGCACCGGCGACGTGCTCTCCGGGGCGATCGGTGCCGTCCTGGCCGCGGACGTGGCGCGGCGCTCGCGGGCGCGCCGGGCCGGGGAGGATCCCGGCCCGGCGCCCACGGCCCGGCTCGCGGCCGCCGCCGCCTGGCTGCACGCCCAGGCCGGGGCCGAGCAGGCCCGCGCCGGGCGGATCACCACGGCCACGCTGCCGACCGCGCTGGGCGCGCGCGTCGCGCGCCTGTGGTGGCCGGACGACGCCGAGCCGGAGTCCGTCCGATGAGCCTCGCCGACGTCAACCCGGCGGACACCGAGCGCGCCGCACGCATCGACCTGGCGGCCGTCCGGCACAACGTGGGCGTGCTGCGGGAGCGGATCCGCCGCCCCGACGGCAGCCGGCCGCTGCTGACCGCCGTCGTCAAGGCCGACGCCTACGGCCACGGCGCGGTGGCCGTCGCCCGCGCCGCCGCGGCCGCCGGCGCGGACCGGCTCGGCGTGGCCCACGTGCGCGAGGCCCTGGCCCTGCGCGCGGCGGGGGTGCCCCTGCCCGTGCTCGCGTGGCTGCACACCGGGGCCACGGACTTCGCCGCCGCGGTGGAGGCGGAGGTGACCCTCGGCGTCTCGGGCTGGGACCTCGACGCCGTCGCCGACGCCGTCCGCGGGCTGCGGGCCCGCGGCGGGGCCGGACCCGAGGCCCGCGCCGTCCTGCACCTGAAGGCGGACACCGGCCTGGGCCGCCACGGCTGCACGCCCGAGCGGTGGCCCGCGTTCGTCGCGCGTGCCGCCGAGCTCGAGGCCGCGGGCCTCGTGCGGGTGGAGGGCGTGTTCTCCCACCTCGGCGTGGCGGACGAGCCGGACCGGGCCGCCGAGACCACGGCGCAGCTGCTGCGGTTCGAACGGATGGCCGCCGAGGCCGCCGAGGCGCTCGGCCACCCGCTGCTGCGGCACCTGGCCAACACGCCCGCCGCCCTCGCCCGGCCGGACACGCACCTGGACATGGTGCGCGTCGGCCTGGGCCTGTACGGGCTCTCCCCGTTCGCGGACGTCACCGCCGCCGAGTTCGGACTGCGCCCGGCCATGTCCCTCGTCACCGTCCTGGCCAACGTCAAGGCCGTCCCCGCCGGGCAGGGCGTGTCCTACGGGTTCCGCCACGTCACGGCGGAGCCCACCACCCTCGGGCTCGTGCCCCTCGGCTACGCCGACGGCGTCCCGCGCGTCGTCGAGGATACGCGCGTCCACGTCGGCGGCCGGACCGTCCCCGTGGTGGGCCGCATCGCGATGGACCAGTTCGTGGTGGACCTCGGCCCGGACGCCGCGGACGCGCCCGGCGACGCCGTCGAGCTGTTCGGACCGGCCTCCGGCATTCCGGTGGAGGAGTGGGCCGCGGCCGCCGGGACGATCAACTACGAGCTGGTGACCCGCATCGGAGGCCGCGTGGACCGGCAGCACGTGGACCCCACGCCGACCCAGGAGGCCCGCCCATGAGCGACCACGAGTTCCCCGCCCCCGGCCCGACCCTGCCCGAGCCCGTGCTGACGGCGACGGTCCCGCTCGAGGGCGCCGACGGCACCCGGGCGTTCGGCCGCGCCCTCGCCGGGGTGCTCCGCGCCGGCGACGTGCTGATCCTCACGGGCGACCTCGGCGCGGGCAAGACGACCTTCACCCAGGGGCTGGCCAGCGGATTCGGCGTGGCCTCCGGCGTGGTCTCGCCGACGTTCGTCCTCTCCCGCGTCCACCCCGCCCCGGCCGACGCCCCGGCGGGCACCCCGGACCTCGTGCACGTGGACGCGTACCGGCTGCGCTCGGCGGGGGAGCTCACGGACCTCGACCTGGACGCGAGCGTGGACCGCTCCGTGACCGTCGTCGAGTGGGGCCGGGGCATGGCCGAGTCCCTCGCCGGGTTCCCCGAGGACCCGGACGCCTCGTGGCTGGACATCGAGATCGTCCGGGCCCGCGGGGGTGAGGACGCTCCCGCGGCCCCGGCGGGGGAGGAGGACGGGATCGTCACCGACTTCTCCGACGAGGACGGAGGCCAGGCCGAGGAGCTGCGCTCGGCCGTCGTGACCGGCCGCGGCCCGCGCTGGGCCGGCGTCGTGCTTCCGTAGACTGGCGGCCATGGCCCTGCTCCTCGCGATCGACTCCTCCGCCGCCGCCTCCGTCGCCGTCCTGCGGGACGGTGAGGAGCTCGCGCGCTGGGCCACGGACGACACCCACGCCCACGCCGAGGTGCTCGCCCCCGCGGTGCAGACCGTGCTCGGCCAGGCCGGCGTCACCGGCACCGCGCTGGACGCGCTCGCGGTCGGCGTCGGCCCCGGACCCTTCACGGGACTGCGCGCGGGCCTGGCGACGGCGGCCGCCCTCGGCCTGGCGTGGGACGTGCCCGTGCACGGGGTCCGCAGCCTCGACGCGCTCGCCCACACGGCCGGCGTCGACGCCTTCCGCCACGGGATCGAGGAGTTCGTGGTCGCCACGGACGCCCGCCGCCGCGAGGTCTACTGGGCCCACTACGCGCAGGTCGGCGGGCAGCCGACCCTGCTGCACGGCCCTTTCGTCTCGCCGGCGGACGAGGTCACCCCACTGCCCGTCTACGGCGCGGGGGCCGGGCTCTACCCCGAGGCGCTGCGCGCGGTGCCGGACTGGGAGACGGCCACGCCGTCCGCCGTCGGGGTGGGGCAGGTGGCCGAGCTCGCCCTGCGGCGCGGCCGCGGCCTCGTGCCCGCCGAGCCGCTCTACCTGCGCGAGTCCGACGCCAAGGTCCCCGGCCCCCGCAAGCGGGCGGGCGCGTGAGCCCGGCCGAGCCGGCCCCGACCGACGACGGGCGCCCCGCCGAGGATGAGCACGGGCTGCCGCCCGGGTACCTGCTGCGCCCCATGACCGTGTGGGACGTCCCCGAGGTGCTCGCCCACGAGGCCACGCTCTTCCCGCTCGACGCCTGGCCCGCGCACTTCTACGAGGAGGAGCTCGCCCAGACCGGCCCCGCCGGCGGGCGGGACGCGCACGGCCGCCCACCCACCCGGGACTACCGCGTGGTCGTCCGCGACGTGGCCGCGCCCGGCTCCGCGGACGACGACGGCCCCGCCCCCGGCGAGATCGTCGGCTACGGCGGGATCATGGTGGTCGGCGACGTCGCCGACGTGCAGACCGTGGGCACCGTCGCGGGGGCGCAGAGGCGGGGGATCGGGGCGGCCCAGCTGCGCTGGATGGCCGCGGAGGCCGCGGCGCGCGGTGCGAGCGCCCTCATGCTCGAGGTCCGGGCCTCCAACGCCGCCGCCCGGCGGCTCTACGCGCGCCACGGATTCCAGGAGCTGCATGTGCGCCGCCGCTACTACCCGGGCGGCGAGGACGCCGTGATCATGCGCAAGGCCCTGTGACCGGGCCGCTCACTAGACTGGAGCCCATGCCCACCGCCACCGCAGCCCCCCTCGTGCTCGGCATCGAGTCCTCCTGCGACGAGACCGGCGTCGGCGTCGTCCGCGGCACCGCCCTGCTGGCCCACGAGGTCGCTTCCTCCGTCGAGGAGCACGTGCGCTTCGGCGGCGTGATCCCGGAGATCGCCGCCCGCGCCCACCTCGAGGCCCTCGTGCCCACGATCCGCCGCGCCCTGGACACCGCCGACGTCACCCTCGCGGACCTCGACGCGATCGCCGTCACCTCCGGCCCGGGTCTGGCGGGCGCGCTCATGGTGGGGGTCGCGGGGGCGAAGGCGCTGGCCACGGCCCTCGGCACGCCCCTCTACGGCATCAACCACCTCGTGGCGCACGTGGGCGTCGGCATGCTGGACGGCGTGCGGCCCGCGCAGTGGGACAACCTGCCCGCGGACCTGGGCGCGCTGCTCGTCTCCGGCGGGCACACCGAGATCCTGCGCGTGGGCCGGATCAGCTCCGAGGTCGAGCTGCTGGGCTCGACCATCGACGACGCGGCCGGCGAGGCGTACGACAAGGTCGCCCGGCTCATCGGGGCGGGCTACCCCGGGGGCCCCGTGATCGACCGGCTCGCCGCCCAGGGCGACCCGACGGCCTTCCGCTTCCCTCGCGGGCTCACCGCGGGCAAGTTCGTCGGCAGCGCCGAGGAGCCCGGCCCTCACCGACACGACTGGTCCTTCTCCGGGCTGAAGACCGCCGTCTCCCGCGCCGTGGAGCAGTTCGAGGCCCGCGGCCTCGAGGTGCCGCGCGCGGACATCGCCGCCTCCTTCCAGGAGGCCGTCGCGGACGTGATCACCGCCAAGGCCGTCCGCGCCTGCCGCGAGCACGGGCTCACCCACCTGATGCTCGGCGGCGGCGTCGCGGCGAACTCGCGCCTGCGCGCCCTGCTCGCCGACCGGTGCCGCTCCGCCGGCATCGAGCTGACCGTCCCGCCCGTGAACCTGTGCACCGACAACGGGGCGATGGT
The DNA here is from genome assembly GCF_035609305.1 of Micrococcus sp. HOU01. Taxonomy (NCBI): domain Bacteria; kingdom Bacillati; phylum Actinomycetota; class Actinomycetes; order Micrococcales; family Micrococcaceae; genus Micrococcus; species Micrococcus sp. HOU01. Next base: position 872,224 of record NZ_CP141211.1, read on the forward strand.
CGCCGCGCTCGGCGCACGCCTGGTGCGCGACGGCGTCGCCCCCTCCGACGCGTGGTTCGGCGCGGACCCGGGGCAGCCGGTCGAGGTCGTCAGCGTCTGACGCGGGGGCGGCACGACGAGGGCACTCGGGCTGCCCGATAGAATCGGCCGCATGCGCGTACTTGTCACCGGCGGCGCCGGATTCCTCGGTTCTCACACCGTCAGTGTCCTGCTCGACGCCGGTCACGACGTCCTGGTGCTCGACAGCCTGGTCTCCAGCACCACCGTACCCCTGGAGCGAATCGCGGAGCTAGCTGGTGCGACGTTCGGAGGATCGCGCTTGAGGTTCCACCGTGCGGACGTGCGTGAGCCCACGTCCTATCGGGAGGCCGTGGTGGCATTCGGCCCCGATGCCGTCGTCCACTTCGCCGGACTGAAGTCGCCCACGGAGTCGCTCGCCGACCCGGCGTCTTATTACACCGTGAACGTCGCCGGTACCGCCGCCGTCGCCGAGGTCGCGGGCGCCGCCGGTGCCCGCGCCTTCCTCTTCTCGTCCTCCGCCACGGTGTACGGGGACGAAGCACCGGTCCCCGTGGGGGAGGACGCCGCTGTTGCGCCGGTCACCCCCTACGGGCACTCCAAGCTCATGGCGGAGCAGGTGCTCCGGCACATGCACGAGGCGGGGCGTCACATGGGTGTGGCCGTGCTTCGCTACTTCAACCCCGTCGGCGCGCACCCCTCGGGTCGTCTCGGGGAGGACCCGCAGGGCGTTCCCGCCAACCTGATGCCGTTCGTGGCGCGAGTCGCCGGTGGGTGGTACGAACAGCTGAACGTCTTCGGCGCTGACTTCGCCACGCGTGATGGCAGTGCCGTGCGGGACTTCATCCACGTGATGGACCTGGCGGAGGCCCATGTGGCCACCCTCGAATGGATGGTCGCCCAGCCCGGGGAGGAGGTCGGGGTGCGGGTCTGGAACATCGGCCGTGGGGAAGGGGTCACGGTCTTCGAGATGATCCAGGCTTTCGAACGCGTCACCGGTCGCCCGGTGCCGTTCCAGGTCGTCGGGCGCCGACCCGGTGATATCGCTGCGTCATGCGCGTCGGTGGACGCCATCGCCGCGACCGTGGGGTGGCGGGCGAGCCGTGATACCGATGCCATGGTGCGGGATCTCTGGGCGTGGCAGCAGGCCAATCCCTCGGGCTATGCGGGGGACGCGCCCTGACGGGGAAGCTGCCCCACGGAGCCGCGCGGCCATTCGCTGAGGGACGCGTCAGCGCTGGGCGATGCGCTCTATCGCGGGTGCGATGACGTCCATGGCCGCATCGATCTGCCGTGCAGCGGTGGCCATGGCCTCGGGACCTCGCTTGTAGGGATCCTGCACCTCGTCGCTCGGATCGGTGGAGCGACGCGCCCAGAGGAGTGGGACAAGGCGGTCCAACTCCAGGTCTGCTGGCAGGTCTGACATGATGCGCGCTGCCTGGCCCAGCAGCAGCACCTTGCGCCCGTGCTGGGGCCAGGCGTCGAGGATCCATCGCCGGTGGTCTGGGCCCATGGTCAGCACGAGATCCGCCTCCTCCAGGAGGCCGCGGGTGAGCTGGCGTGCGACGTGTTGGGACGGGTCTCCGGCGGCGTGGACCTCTGCGGCCATGGGCGGATCGATGGGATGTTCGACGAGCGCGCGTGTTCCTGCCGATCCGAACTCGACGCCCCGGATGCCGCGCGCGCGGCTGGTCACGTCGGCGTAGGCGGAACGACAGATGTTGGCCGTGCAGACGAAAAGGACCTTGAAGGGGCCTTCGTGCCCGAGCGCATGACGGTTTTCACCGCCGGGTTGCCACTGGAATCGTGTCATTGGATTGGCTCCTCATCGTCGTGGACGCGCCGGGGCACGCTCCTCACCGGAGGGCCCGGGACACAAGATACCCGCGTGGTCTCCGCCTCATCGGATGATCGCGCCGCACGGCGCCCCACGGATCACTTTCGCCGCCCCGGAACTGGGATAAGGTGAGCCGAGCTCGCATACGGGATGGAGGCCTCGCGGCTGACCGGTGAGGTTCTCGCTGGGCGGCAGGCACCGCGAATGTCACGCTGTCATAGGTGGGTCCATGTCGTGGTGAACCTCATTGGAGTCTCGATCGAGGGAATGTGATGGATCTTCAGCAATACCTACAGACCTTGCGCAAGTACTGGCGCAGCATTCTGACCGTGCTGTCGGTATGCGTGGGCGCGGCTCTCGTGTTCACGTTCTTGCAGACGCCGAAGTACAGCTCCACATCGTCGGCGCTCATCGCGGTGGACACGGCGGCTACACCCGGCGAGTTGTCCTCTGGCGCCCTTTACGCCGAGCGGCAGGTCTCCTCCTTCGTCGCCCTCGCCGACAGCGCCCTCGTCCTCGACCCCGTCATCGATGAACTGGGTCTGAACGTGACACCACAGGCCTTGCGGAGTCGCGTGTCGGTGTCGGCTCCCGCCGGCACCTCCATCGTGGATGTCACGGTCACGGACACGAACGCCGGACGTGCCGCCGAGATCGCCAACGCGATCACGGCTAGCCTCAAGAACGTCACCAGCGACGTCGTGCCCACCGGTCCTGACGGGGACGAGATCGTCACCGTCACGGTGGTGGAGCCGGCGGCAGCGTCGTCCCGTCCGGTGTCACCGCGCCCCGTGCTGAACATCGCCCTGGGATTGATCGCCGGCGTCGTCATCGGCCTGGGCCAGGCGCTGGTGCGGCGCGTGCTGGACTCCCGTATCCGTACAAGGGATGACCTCGAGGAGGTCACCGACGCGCCGGTCCTGGCCTCCGTGGTCCACCACAAGGGTTCGGACCGGCCCAAGGACGAAGCCGCTCCCACCCGCGTCACGGCGTGGGCCAGCGACGAGTCGTATCGGAAGCTGCGCACCGCCGTGGGCTTCGTCGCTCTCGGCGGTGAACGACGTTCCTCCATCGTCGTCACCTCATCGGTGCAGGGTGAGGGCAAGACCGAGACCTCGACGAACCTGGCCAAGGTCCTGGCCGAGGCCGGCGCCCGGGTCCTGCTGGTTGATGCGGATCTGCGCCGTCCGCAGGTGGGGGCCAGGCTGGGCCTGGATGACGAGCTGGGCCTGTCCGATGTGCTGACCGGCCGAGCCGATCTCAACGACGTGCTGCTGTCCGTGGACAACCTGTCGGTCCTCCCCGCCGGAACGGTTCCTCCGAATCCGTCCGAGCTGCTGGGGTCCGAGGCCCTGGCGGAACTGCTCGCCCTCGTCGAGGCGCACTTCGAGTACGTCATCCTCGATGCCCCACCGCTGTTGCCCGTGACCGACGCGGCAGTCCTCAGCCACCAGGCCGGCGGCGCTGTCGTGGTGGCACGCGCGGGGGTCGCGCGCCAAAACCAGCTCACTGAGGCGCTGTCGATCCTCGAGGCGGCCGACGCGTCCGTCTACGGCGTCGTGCTCAACGACGTTCCGGTGTCGCAGATCGACGGATACTCCCAGTACTATCGCTGAGGCGCAGGCCTCCTCCCACGCGGGAGCGGCGCTCTCTGCAGCCTGCCGGAGGCCCCGTCCCAGCCCTTTGAAGTGGAGGATCATCCATGAAGTCTGCACTGCGTAGAATGGCGGCCCGAGCCCTGACCAAGGGCTCGTTCGACGACATCGAGTCCGAGATCCTCGCCGCTCTCGAACAGCCGGCGGGCGCCGCGGAGCCGCAACGCATCGACCGGATCGTCGAACACGCCGTGCGGAACGTGCCGTTCTACAACCGCCACTCCGCTCAGGCCTCGTCCCTCGAGGATCTGCCCGTGGTGGACAAACTGATGGTCAAGAGCGGAATCGAGGATTTCCTCCGCGCAGGAGTGGACCGCAGCCAGCTCGTGTCGCGGACGACGTCCGGGTCGACTGGCATTCCGTTGACGGTCTACCTGGACCGTTCCCGTGCCCGGCGCAACCAGGCCGGGGTGGCGGCATCGCTCACGTACGCCGGCGCCGACCCGTTCGCCCCCATCGTGCGGGCGCGCCAGTGGGGCCGCATCTCGGCCAGGAGCCGTGCGGTGCAGATCCTGCGTGAACACTACCCAGCGCATGCGGACCGTTTCGACCCCGCGGACATCGCGCCGCTGAAGGCTTGGGTGCAGAAGCGCAAAGACGTCATGTTCCTGGGCTACCCGTCGTACCTGGAAATGGTCATGCGCACCCTCGAAGCCGAAGGCGCGCGGTTCGCCCCGGGCAATGTCCGCACCCTGATCTCCGCAGCGGAGGCACCGACTCCGTACTTCTTCGCGGCGGCACGTCGCCTCTTCGGCGTCCAGGCCTATGCCCGGTACTCCAGCATGGAGATGGGAGCCATGAGCATCTCAGACCGAGACGACTGGAGCGCCTACAAGTTCGACACCAGTTCGTATCACGTGGAGATCCTCCAGGAGGACACCGACGAGCCTGCCGCAGCGGGGGAGCTGGGTCGCCTTGTCGTGAGCGATCTGCATAACCTGGCCATGCCTCTGCTGCGCTACGACACCGGTGACATGGCGCGATTCAAGGTCGACGACCAGGGTCGGGCCGTCCGGAACACGATCGTCGACCTGCACGGTCGTCGACTGGATGTGCTGGTGGGAGGCACCGCTGCGGCGCCGAGAAAGCTCCACGCTCTGGCGATCTGGGGCCCTGCCGCGCAGATCTCGGAGCTCCGCCAGTTCCAGCTGCGCCAGCACGACATCGGGCGGTTCACATGGCTCCTGAACGCAGAGCCGTCGGCAGAGATCGAGGGCACCCTGCGCCGTGCCCTGGACGAGCGGGTCGGTGACGTTGTCGAGTGCCGCTTCGAGTACGTCGACGAGATGCCGGTGCTGGCGTCGGGCAAGCGCAAGTTCTTCGTCAGTGACATCGACGACCCGTCGGCCCTTGTGGAGGGGGGCCGCTGACGACGGGAGCGCGCCGTCGTCGCCCTCTCGGGGCCCAAGAACATGGCCGGCACGGGGATGCCCTCCCCGTGCCGGCCCTCTCCACAGGTGGCCATGGAAGCCGTGCGCACAGCTCACATGGGGCCTGTCACTGCGGTTCGGCGTCCGTGTACTCCCGGTGGAGCGCCTCGATGTCCGTCGTCCTGAAGCGCGACCAACTCAAGCCCAGCAGCGCACCGCCCGGGACGGCCCAGACGATGAGCGCGAAGAGCGACTCGGTGCCCAATGCCCCGGGGGATGACGGGACGAGCAACAACAAGAGGAACAGGACAGCGATCAGGGCGCCGGTCATGCCCAGGATCTTCAGTCCGGCGGAGGGAACCATCGCTTCCGCCGACCGGATCCTGCCGGAGGCGAGGGAGATGACGAAGATCGAGGCGAAGAAGTATGCGACGGTGATGCCGGCCGAGGTCATGTCCACGAGCCAGCTCAGGGCGGCCCTGCCGAACCACGGGGTCGCCGAGCACAGTGTGGCGATGACCAGGATGGAGAACACCGGGGTGCCGGAGGTCCGGGACAGCGAGCGGAAGGCCGGTGGGATCATCTTCGCTTCGCCCATGGTGTACAGCACCCGCGAGGATGCCGCGATGAATCCGTTCAGCCCGGTCAGCACGCCTGCGGAGACCGCCACCACCACCAGAACCATGGCCATGGGGCCCAACAGGTCCGTGAGCGCCTCCGCCGGCGGCCAGGCGCTGTCACTGTAGTCTGCGGCCCGAGAGGACACCGCGATCGCCGTCACCAGGGACATGAGGACGTACACCACCGCTGCGGTGACGATGCCCGTCACCATCAGCCCGACGACCTTGCGCGGGGCGAAGCCGAATTCCCCGGCCATCTGCGGGACGGTGTCGAACCCGATGAAAGCCCACGGCGCGATCGCGAGGATGACGAAGACGCTGGTCAGCAGCGACTGGCCCGGGGGAACGGCTGCCGGCAGCTCGATGTCCTGGGTCAGGAAGGCGTGCACGGCTGACGCTCCGAGGACGGCGATGCAGGTGAGCATGGTCACGACCGCCTAGAATTGGAACCGGCCGGAGAATTCCACCCCCTTCATGTTCAACAGGGCGAAGACCCAGATGAACAGGATCGAGACCAGGACCTCCGCAAGGTAGACCTCCCAACCTGCGACGTCGAAGAGCTTGCCGTGGGAGAGGAGCCCCGGGAAGGTTACACGGAAGATCAGGGTGACCGCTGAGGCGTTCATGGCGACGATCCCGGTGTACCCCAGGGCCAAAGCTGGCGATGAATCCGGGGATCCGTCCGGCCGAGAAGAGTGCGAAGAGCACCCCGCCGCCGGTGCGGGGAAGGGCTCGGATGGCGGTCGCGTACACCAGACCGACCACGGGGATGAGCACGGTGGCGACGCCGAAGCCCAGGACCACCCCGGCGAGCCCGGCGCCCTGCAACCAATCGAAGGGCAGGACGAAGGCCCCCCACCCCACCTCGGAGCCGATCGCCAGGGCGAACACCCAGGCGGGAGTGGGCCCGCGGCGGAGTGTGCGTGGAGATGTCCCGGTCGGCGCCGGTCAGCGATGGGCGGTCATGAGGTTCCTCGTCTGGTCGGCTCTGAGGCGGGGGAGCGGGTCAGCGGGCGAACGTAGAGTCGCGTGCGGCGTCGAAGCGCTCCCAGAGCGCGTCGTCGATCTGGGCGCGTGTCATGCCGTCGAAGCGTCCCGCGTCGGCCAGGCGCTGTGCCTCCAGCTCAGAGAACTCGCCCAGCCGCTTGGCCGGAACGCCGCCGACGATGGAGTCCGGCGGCACGTCCTTGGTCACCACAGACCCGGCGGCGATGATCGCACGCGGGCCGATGCGCACGCCGGGCAGGAGCACAGACCCGGAGCCGATGAACACGTCGTCCAGCACCTCGATGCAGTCTTCATTGACGGGAAGTCGGACGCCGTTCTTCCTGCCGATCATGAGATTGATGACGTCGTGCGCCACGAAGGTCACGCCGGAGGCGACGACGATGTTGTTGTGAAAGCGGATCAGGTTGGGATCGTAGGGCAGGGCGCGCGGCTGGAACCACACGTTCTCGCCCATCCCGCGGACGAGGCCCTTCCTGCTCATGTACCGGGCTCGGTCACCGCCGCTGATGATGAACATGAACCGGCCCTTCCTGAGCATTCGGGAGAGCATGCGGAGCTTGGACATGGTGATGTGGCCCTATCTCTCCGGAGTCAGATGGGGTAGTCGCCCGACGCGCGCCGGCGCGACGACCCGCGGCGTGACGCGTTGAGCCCCTCCACGCCGGCGGTCTTTGAGCAGGAGCGCGACGAGCCAGGTGCCCAGCAGGACGGCCAAGGTGACCGGGGACAGCACGTCGGCGAGGAAACCGGAGGCGCTGCCACGAGGTGCGAACACGATGGCGGGGATGCTGAGCAGGCGCATGGTGTTGGCCAGCACCGAACCGGGGACGAAGGCGTCGATCCAGGCCACCAGCAGTCCGTAGGACACCGCGACCAGAAGGACGCCAGCGTAACCGTAGTCCGCGAACCCCTCGGCGAGGAAAGACGAGCCCACCCCGCGTCCGGTGAGGTAGAGGTCCCCCAGGGTGATGTAGGACAGCGAGTGACTCAGGGAGGTGCCGGACTGCGCGTACTCCACGGTGTTGCCGGCGAGTCCGCCGTCTCCCCCGGAGATCAGCCGGAGGATTCCCTGGCTGGCGAATGTCATGAGGTAGTGGCCCTCCGGCAGCCGTGACTCGTAGAGGAGACCGTACTCGATGACGTTGAGACTGGAGCCCTGTCCGTAGAGGAATCCGGACAGGGTGTCGCTTCCCTCGGCGCCGTCTCGGTTCGCCCCGACCAGGAGGAAGACGGGGACCAGAACGATCACCGCCGCGCCTCCGATCAGCATCAGCCGGCGCAGCGGGATCAGCGTCGTGTCCTGATGACGGGCGCGATACACCAGGTAGGCGAAGACCATCAACAGGAAGGTGCCGAAGTCGCCGCGGTCGCCGGTGACCATGATCAGGGCCTGCACGGTGAAAGCGGTGGTCAGCACGACCCAGGTTCGCCGTCTCGACGCGAGGGCGGACAAGAAGACACAGAAGGCGACGGTGTTGGCGAAGTTGCCATAGGCGGTGACGGAGGCGAAGCCACTCTGCCCGCTGACGTAGAGGCCCGTGTAGCCGGCCTGGCTGGCCGTGCGGACGTTGGTGACCAGATGGGCGAGCGCGAAGGGCAGGGTCGCCCAGTACGCGAGCTCCGCTGCGGAGGCGAAGCGTTCTCCGAACTGCCGCCGGGCCTCCTGGCGCGCGGCCGATCGTGCCCGTCGGCGACGGCGGGCGAGGAGGGCGACGATCGCCCGGGGGTACAGGAGATACCCGGCGACGATGCCGAGCAGACCCAGGGACAGCGTGAGAATCAGGTGGTCCTCGACCTCCGCAGACCAGCCGAGGCCGTCATAGCCGAAATAGCCCATCATGATGGGCTTGCCCAGCAGGAAGAAGGCGTACGTCGCCAGCAGGGCCAGCAGCATGATGCGGTCGCGGATCCGAGCGGATGCGAAGCCGACCGCCACGATCCAGAGGCTCACCGGTATGGACCACGCCCGCATCTGCGGATCGATGAGCACGACCGCAGCGAGCACCAAGACCGCCACCGCGAGCGGGACGATCAAGAGTCCGGCACCGCCGGGGGTGGCGGGAGGTACAGAGTTCCGGACGCTCTTCACGGGTGCTCCTTCGTCGGCCGTGCCACGTCCGAGGCGACCTCGGCTGGCTGAACGCGGCGGTCGAACTGACGGGTGATGGCCAGGGTCATGACGAGCATGCACATCAGGGCCGCGGCCATGATCCACGCCATGACCTGCACCCGGGGGAGCAGCGGGAGCGTGCTGGTCGTCAGGAAGATCAACGGCGCGGCCGCGTACACCACGGCGAAACCGAACAGCCACCCCTGACGCTCCGTGGTGACGTACACGTTGGCCAGCGGCGAGGTGAAGGTGTTCATGAAGAGCCACGGCATCAATGCCTGGGCGATCAGGCCCGCCTGGCCCCACTGGTCTCCCAGGAGCACGGGGAACAGCCAGGGCGCCAGCCAGTAGAAGACCAGGAACACCGGGGTGGCGACGAAGCCCAGGCGGATGAGCAGTCGCTTCACCAGCGGCGTCAGCTCACCGGGACGGGCGCGGGCCATGAGCGGCAGGAACACCTGGGCGATGGCGCCGCGGATCAGGTAGACCGGCGCATTCGTCGCCTTGTTCGCCAAGGAGTACTGCCCGAGGCCGCCCAGGGCGATGTTGCCGATGAGGATGTTGATCCCGGCGTCCCGGACGGCGTCCACCAGGACGTTGGGTGCATTGAGCAACGGCATCTTCTTGTAGCGCACCGCCATCTCCCGGATCGCGGGGGCGTCCACCGGGAGCGAGGTGCGCAGCTCCGGAACCCGCCGGTTCAGGATGATGAGGGTCACGACCTGCCCGACGAGCATGCCGATCAGCAGCCCCTCGAATCCCCCCACCAGGGGTGCGCAGACCAGCTGAGCCGTCAGCATGAGCGCTGCCGCAAGCATCCGGTTCTGTGCGATGAGGCCGAACTGTTTCATCCGGATCAGCCAGCCCTGCGTGTTCATGATCTGCGCCATCGCGTAGACGATGAGCGCGGTCACGGTGAGCCAGATGCCGAAGGACGGGTTCTCATAGTGCTCGCTGACCAGCCGATGGGCCAGCAGCAGGATGACGGCGAGGACGACGCAGGTCACCAGGATGATCCGGGAGGCCAGCCGGTGGACGGTGCGCGCGGCCGACTGGCTCTCGGGAAGGACGATGGCGATGTCATAGCGCAGCGCCGCGACCATCGTCCCGGCGAGCACGATCGACTGGGCGATCGCGAAGAGCCCGAAGTCTGTGGGCGAATAGAGGCGCGCCAACGGGATCATGCCGACGATCGTGATCAGCTGGGCCATCGTCGTCCCGGACAGCACGGTGAGGACCTGGCGCAAGAGCCTGCCGTCGCCGACGGCCTTCCGCCGGGCACGCTGGAGTAAGGACGCCGCGGGACGCGGAGTTCCTTCCTGGTCTGGTCGAGGCGTTCGCAGTGGCCGGGGTCGACGAGTCACGACAGCATCTTCTCGACGAACTGCCGATAGTTCCGGTCGGAGTCGAAGTGCGTGCTCCACGTCTCCCGGGCAGCCGCCGACCGACGGGCGAAGGCATCGGGAGTCATCCGGGCGAAGTCCTCGACTGCGTCCGCGATCTCCCGCGGCATCGGATTGGCTGAGATGAGTCGGCCGTTCACGCCGTCGGAGACGATCTCCCCGGTGCCGCCGACATCCGTGGCGATGGTGGGGAGCCCGCAGGAACTGCTCTCCATGATGGACACTGGCAGTCCCTCAGAGCTGCTGACATTGATGAACACGTCGTGCCGTCCGGAGCGGTAGGCCTCCAGGATCGCGTCGTTGCGGGTCCAGCCGTGGAAGGTGGCGGAGACGTGGCCCGGCAGGGTCGAGGCCATGGCGCGCACCCGGTCCATGTCCGGGCCATCCCCGTAGTGACTCCATTCGACCTGGACGGTGTCCGAGACCTCCCTCAGTGCCTCCACGAGGAGTTCGAGTCGCTTGACGGGTGCCACTTCGGAACAGGAGACGAGCCGGAGCACCTGAGACGAGGAACGCGGCGGGCGGACCCCATGGTCCTCGGTCCCGAGGTAGGACACCTTGATCTTCGACACGAAATCCGGATGCCGCGCGCGGAGGTACTCGGCCCCGGCCTGTGACACGCTGTGCAGTTCGTCGAGAGCTCGCAGGTTGATCTCGCGGCCCGGCAGGTAATCCGTGGGCTGGCGCTCTTCGAAGAGATCGATGCCGTGGGCACGCCCGATCCGTCGGCTCGACGGGAATTTCGCTGCCAGTCTGCTCATCAGGTACGGCTGGTAGAGGAAGCGGTAGGCGTAGAAGACGGTTTCGTCTGAGGCGCTCGGTGTGATGTTGTCACGGATGAAGCGCCCGATCACGGACGCCTCGTGCTCGGCGCGGCTGAACTGGGACAGTGCCTGAACGGCTCGCGCCACGGTGAAGCGACGGTCTCTGAGGAGCTGGCGAAGCTCAGTCATGAAGGCACGGGACACCAGAGCCCTGGGCGAGACAGCGGCGTAGAACAGGGGGGACTTGAACGGGACGGGGACGACCGTCACCTGCTCGAGCGGGAGGTCCCGCCGAAGATCCCTCTGATGTTTGCGGATCGACAGCGAGAAGATGTAGACCTCGTCGAAGGCGTTTAGGTAGTGGCATTCCCGCATCAGGTACGGTTCCTGCTTCCCGTAGGGGAAGGAGTTGGCGAAGAGCAACAGGCGGCGGGTCATCGGCGGCCTCCCTCGATGGGGCCGGTGGGCGTCTCGCACACCGACGGGACCTGAGGAGTGGTCATCGCCTGAAGAATGTTCAGGGCCGAGTCCTCGAGGGTGTGACGGGGGGCGAAGTCGTACTCCCGACGCAGCAGTCCGGAGTCCAGCCTGAGGGTGCGGTCGTCTCCGGCGGAGGGTTCCCAGTCGATGCGCGGCTCGTGCTCCGTGTGCGTCCGGACGACGTCCGCGACGGTCTGCGCGATGTCCCGGAGTGTCCGGGGGGCGCCGCCACCGATGTTGAGGGCCGTAGAGCCCTCCGGGGGGCCGGCCAGGGCCACGACGATCAACGCCCGAGCGGCGTCACGGACGTCCATGAAGTCGAACACCTGATCCCCGCCCTGGATCGAAACGGGCTCACCGGCCAGAAACCGGGCGATGAAACGATTGACGATGCGCACGTCGTACCCGGGTCCGATCAGGCTGGACATCCGCGCATTCACCAACACCTGCGGTGCCAGGACCAGCTCGGCGGCGAGCTCCATCGCGTACTTGCCGGTGGAATAGGGCGTGTCGCACTCGATCGGACTGCCCTCGTCGGCCGGCTCGGTGCGGGCCTGGGAGTAGACGCTCTGGGAGGAGACGTTCACGAAGCTGTGCAGGTCGACGTCGTGGGCCGATCGGAACAGCCGGGTCAGGTACTCCAGCCCGTCGGCCATCGCCCGGCCACCGCGGTTCCAGGGGAACGCGCAGTTGATGACGACGTCGCCGTCGCGCAGGAAGCCTGCCTCGAGGAGCCGCGTCCGCGGGTGGACCTGCGGGAAGCGCCGCAAGGGGGGGTAGGGGGCGCGCTCCAGTTGCGCTGCCAGTTCTCCGTCCGTCTGCGAGCTGACCGCGACGACGTCGTGATCCGTCTCCGCGAGCAGCTCGCGCACCACGCTGCTGCCGAGGAACCCACCGGCCCCGGTCACCACAAAGCGCATGTCTCTCCGTCCTTCGTCGTCTGCGGCCCGCTCACAGGACACATGCGTCCAGGTCCCGCGGCGGCATGTCCGGGTGGATCACCATGGATGCGCCGTCCGCGTCCCGGACGTCGATCAGCTCGTCGACCCGGCGCATCGTCTGACGCAGAGAGTCCAGGGAGTCCGCGACGCCGACGGTCCGCACCGCCACCTGCCGCAACTGGCCCCAGCCCTCCTCCGGCAACGTCTCACCGGCGTCGATAGCCGCCACGGTGGACAGGATGCCTGGCAGGGCGGCGACGTCGTCAAGGCCCATCACAGAGCCGACCGTCCCCGGACGGATCAACGTGGACACGTTGAACCCGTACCCGTGATGTCGCGGCTCGGCTAGAGCCGCCAGATCGGGCTCGCCCATCGTGCCGGTGAGGGCGAAATGGATCAGCATGGACAGCGGGTTGTACCCGCACAGCTCCTCCACGACGCGGTACTCCTGGGTCGGCGTCACCCGATAGCCGATGTCATAGGTGTGGAACACACCCTCGTGGATCAGCCCCTGCATGAACATGATGCCGTTTCGCACCCCGGCAGAGCGCATCATCGCCTGGACGGACGGCGCCACGTCCGCCAGGTACGTCGGCAACAGCGAACTCGGCGAAGAGTACGCCACCGGTAAGCGGTACCGGTCCTGCGGGCCGAAGTCGTGCATATGCCGGTGCCACATCAGCGAGACCCGGCAGTCACCGTCCTGGAACACCCAGTAGACGGTCGCCTCCGGGCCGGGCAGGAACCGTTCGATGACGAGATCCTGTGTCCAGGAGTAATCCAGGGCCACGTCGAGGCCGCTCTGGAGTTCGGACTGCGATGCCACCACGCTGATGCCGCGGGAGCCGCTGCCGTCGGCAGGCTTGACGATCAGCGGGAACGCCTCCTTCGGAATCGTTCCCGAGGTGGCGTCCTGGACGGAGTACCCGGTGATGGTGGGCACCCCGAACTGCTCGAGCATGGCCTTGTAGCGCCTCTTGTCCGTGAACAGCCGGATCTGGTCCACGTTGGCGTAGCACGGCACCTGCGCCGCTGCGCAGATCTCCGCGTAGGTGGCCAGCCAACGGTCGGAGAACCCCGCGAGCACGCCGTCGACACCCTCTCGGCGGATGAGCTCGACGACTGCGTCGACGTCGCTGGTGCTCACGTCGAAGTGCTGGTCTGCGGCGAGCTTGGCGGGAGACTGCTCCGGGGTGTTGTAGTCGGTCACGATCACGTGGACGCCGAGGCGATGCGCCTCGTCCACGATCTCGATGGACTTGCGGGAGCCATCCAGCAGCAGCAGCTTCTTGCCGGCCAATGGCCTGGCGTCCAGATCCATGGTCACCCCTCCCGCCGAGCGTCCGCGGAGTTCGACGTCAACAGGCCGTGACGCTCGAGCACCGTGTTGAGGGCCCAGTCCGGCAGGGCGACAGTGGTGATCACCGTGCCATCGGCGTCGTATCCCATGAAGGAGCCGCGCGTGGAGGACCCGCGTGCCTTGTTCTGGCGCCGGTCCAGAGCGGTCTGCAGGACGCGCCAGATCAGCCAGGCGTCGGTCTTGAGCGAGACGTTCTCCACGTACCAGCAGTCGTTCTCGAACTGGTCGTTGTAGGTGATCGGGCCCTTCGGCGGACGTGGGGGAGGGCACTCCAGTCCTGGCTTGACCGCCAAGCGCTGGCGGTGGCGTCGACTGAAGCGCGCCACGTACTCGGGCACCAGCGGGCGGGGGCCGATCAACGACATGTCACCTTTGAAGATGTTCCAGAAATTCAGAAGCTCGTCCAGGGAAGCCCGCCGGATCAGCCGCCCGGTCTTCGTCACGCGCAACTCGCCGAGCAACGGCTTGCCCTGGTCGTCGTAGGCCTCTCGCATGGTGCGCAGCTTGACCATCCGGAACATCTTGCCGTGCTGGCCAGGGCGCTCCTGAGTGAACAGCACCGGCAGGCCCAGCTCCTTCAGTGTCACCAGGCACAGCGCGCCGACCACGGGCGAACTCAACAGCAGGGCGGCCCCGGAGACGGCGACGTCGAGTGCTCGCTTGCCGTGCCGAGTGTAGAACGAGTCCCGCGGCGTGACCGGCGGGTGCAGCTCGTCGACCCGCGCGAGGTTCGCCCGCCGCAGTTCGTCCGCGACCTCCCAGCGCAACTTCTGGTTGAGCGCGGCGAAACGCTCCTGGTAAGGGGAATCAGGCGACAGCACCGGTGCCTCCTTCGCTCGTGGCCGCGATCTCAACGAACTTGCCGGCGACGACGTCAGGTCGGCAGCGCAGCCATGCGGGGTCAGGCTCTCTGCCGAGCGTCCAGGCCACATAACATTCCGGCACGCGAGCACCGGCCATGTGTGAGAACGGGTAGCCGCCACCGAACCGGGGGTTGATGTCGATCACATAGATGTCACCGGAGGCGTCCACGAACACGTCCACGTCGATCGTCCCCGGGTGGGGGATCGCCTCTGCGATGCCGCGAGCGATGGACTCGAAGGGGGCCGCGTCGACGGAAACGGCGCGGTCTGTCTCACCGCTGCGCATGGCGATTTTGCGTCGCGCCAGGACGCCGGCATAGCGGCCCTCCAAGTCACAGACCACATCAAGGCCGTACTCGACGCCGTCGATCCGCTCCTGGATCACGATCAGTTCAGCAGGCGGGACCTCGCCTTGCTGCAGTGCGGGCACCCCCTGACGAGTTGTGACCTCGCCGGACGCCTCCTCGAGCGCCCCGGGAAGTCCGGCCCGGTCGACGAACCGCAGCCCACGCGACGCGCTGCCGTAGCGGCCCTTGGTCACGAACGGCCCGGCCGCCTCCTCGACTGCGGGGGGAGCTGTGCCCAGCCACGTCACCGGAGAGGGGACGCCGGCCTTGACGAGGGCCTGGCTGGTGGCGAACTTGTCCTCGACCAGGCGTTGGGCGTCGGCGTCAAGGCGTACGAGAGGTGCCCAGGCGCGGTCCTCGGGAAGGGTCGCCCAGGTCGAGAGCTCGAAGTCGTTGATCGAGACGGCCAGGTCGATGTCGTGCTCGACCAGGGTCTGGCGGAGCCACGACGCATAGCCGGGGTCCACCACCCTCGGCGCCGAGACGAAGCCGTCGGCAAACGGCCGTGACGGGGCGTGGGCGTCGACGTCCGCCGCGAGGACTGCGCCATCCACGCCGTTCGCCTTCAGGGCGTCGCGGAACCAGCGCACCAGGTAGGGCCTTCTGCCCACTGAGGAGAGAAGGATCCTCATGCTCGGTTCTCCAGGAACGAGGTGATCGACTCCACGACACGACTGATGCTGGATTCGTCGAGCACCGAACCGCTGGGAAGCGACAGCCCGGTGGTGAACAACCGCTCGCCGGTGCCGTCCGTGAACGCGCGACGCCCAGCGAAGACCGGCTGGAGGTGCATGGGCTTCCACAGCGGCCGGGCTTCGATGTCCTGGCCGGCGAGGTGGACTCGGAGATCCTCGGCGGTGAACCCTGCCGTGCCCGGGTCCACCAGGATGGAGGAGAGCCAGAAGTTGTCGCGCGTGGGACCGCCGTCGACGCCGGACGGCTCGCCGAACATCTCGACACCGGGCACCGCGGCGAACAGCTCGCGGTACCGGATCCGCAACGCTCGACGGCGCTCGATCATCTCCTCGAGCCGGTTCAATTGCGCCCGGCCCAACGCGGCGAGGATGTTGGAGAGGCGGTAGTTGTAACCGATGTCGGTGTGCTCGTAGTGGACGACCGGCTGGCGGGCCTGGGTCGCGAGGTAGCGGGTGCGTGCAGCCATTTCCTCGTCGTCGGTGAGCAGGGCGCCACCGCCCGAGGTGGTCATGATCTTGTTCCCGTTGAATGACACCGCGGCGGCCACCCCGTAGGCAGCCGACTGCTTCCCGTCTCGGGTCGCGCCGAGGGACTCAGCGGCGTCGGACAGCACGACGGCGCCGTGATCAGCGGCGATCCGACCAATGGTGGCGTGATCGGCGGTCTTGCCGAGCAGGTCGACGGGGACCACCGCCTTGATCTCATGGCCTTCTCCGCGGAGGGTGGTCAGGGCCTGCTCGAGCAGGGCGGGGTTCATGTTGCCGGACTCGTCAGCGTCGACGAACACCGGCTCGGCACCGGTATAGGTGATGGCGTTGGCCGTCGCAGCAAACGTCAGCGATGACGTCGGCACCAGATCGCCGGGACCAACCCCGAGGTTGAGCAGTCCCAGGTGAAGAGCCGCCGTCCCCGAGGACAGAGCGACTGCGTGGGCGCGTCCGGTGTATTCCGCCAGCTCGGATTCGAGGGCGTCCACTTCGGGGCCCAGGGGCGCGATCCAATTCGACCGGAAGGCTCGGACGAGGGCGTCCTCCTCGGCCTGCGTGACATCTGGGGACGAGAGGAAGATGCGGTCGGTCACGGGCGTGCTCCTGACTGGTCGAGTCCTGGTGTCTGGGCGTCGTCAGCGCGTCCGACGGATGGCTCATCGTCGATCATGGCCAGGATCGACTCTCGATCTGAGGGCAGCTCTGCCACCACGACTGGATCCAGGTCGGGGACCTGCACCTCGCTGATCATCGGATGCTGGCTGGTTGCCTTCGCCTCGGCATTGCTGAACAGCACCTCATGCATCTTCTCGCCAGGACGCAGGCCGGTGAAGTGGATGTCGATGTTCTGCCCGGACTCCGCAATCATCCGCTCGGCCACGTCCAGGATCTTCACGGGCTGGCCCATGTCCAGCACCAGCACCTCACCGGGATTGCCGATCGCGCCGGCCTGGAGCACGAGCTCGCAGGCCTCTGGAATGGTCATGAAATAGCGGGTCACGTCCGGGTGGGTGACGGTGACCGGGCCGCCCTTTTCTATCTGATTCCGGAAGGAGATCAGCACCGATCCTCGGGAGCCGAGGACGTTGCCGAAGCGCACTGAGAGGTATGGCAGGTCATACGTGGTCGCGTGCCAGGCGGTCAGGCGCTCAGCCAGGCGCTTGGTGGCGCCGAGCACACTGGTCGGCGCGGCGGCCTTGTCCGTGGAGATGTTCACGAAGCGCTGCACACCGACCGAGTGGGCGGCCTGCAGGACGTTGCGCGTGCCCAAGACATTGGTGCGCCACCCTTCCAAGGGGAACCGCTCGAGCATGGGCAGGTGCTTCAGCGCGGCAGCGTGGAAGACAACCTGTGGCCGGTGGTGTTCAAAGACGGCCTGCAACGCCTGCTCGTCACGGATGTCGCAGAGGATGATGTCATCCGTGTCCAGGAGGCCGTTGCCGTAGATGTCCAGCTGCACGCCGTGCAGGGCGGACTCGTCTCGATCCAGCAGGAGGAGTTTGGCTGGACCGAGACGATGCAGCTGGACTGCCAGCTCCGAGCCGATGGAACCGCCGGCGCCGGTGACCAGCACGACCTTGCCGGAGACGTAATCCGAGATAGCGGAGATGTCCGTGGAGATGGGCCGTCGGCCCAGCAGGTCAGTCACGCTCAGATGGCGCAGGGACCCGAGCGTTACCTTCCCGCCAACCATCTCGCGCAGCGGTGGCACGACGACGAGGTCCAGCCCTTCCTCGGTGCACATGCGGCTGACCCACTCGACGTGGTCGGCATCGGCGTTGGAGATGGCGTAGATCACAGCCTCAGCGCCCAGTTCACCGGCGACTTGAGCCAGATCCTTGCCCTTGCCGCGCACCCCGAGGCCGTGGATCCGCAGCCGGGACTTGCCCTTGTCGTCGTCTAGGAACCCCACGATGCGATAGGGAGGTTCTTCGGCTTGGCGCATCAGCTGTGAGACCTGGTGACCGGCGTTGCCGGCGCCGTAGACGATCGCAGGCACGGAAGCCTCCGTGGCAGCTCGAGGCCGGCTCGACGACATATTGCGCGCAAGGAAGCGGCCGGCCAGCATGATCACCAGGGCCAACGGCGGCATGGTCAGCGCCACGCCGCGGGGGAAGGCGGGGGTCGCCATGCTCATGGCGAGTCCGATGCTCAGTGCGATGACGCAGACGATCACAGCCGTCCACCCG
The DNA here is from genome assembly GCF_035609305.1 of Micrococcus sp. HOU01. NCBI lineage: Bacteria > Bacillati > Actinomycetota > Actinomycetes > Micrococcales > Micrococcaceae > Micrococcus > Micrococcus sp. HOU01. The sequence continues at coordinate 890,373 of NZ_CP141211.1, forward strand.
GCGTCGGAGAAGCTGCCCACTCGGTGGCGTCCGAGATAGACCTGAGTGACCAGGCCCGCGGCGCATTGGAGCACCACCGCGATGACGGTGAAAGCGATCACTCGATCCCACTGCTCGGGTGACAGCCCGAAGTCATAGCGGACCACCAAGAAGGCCAGCAGCGCCAGGATCCACGACACGCTGTCCCAGATGATCAGCAGCGCGTGTCGCGCCAGAGGTGGAAGCTGTGGGCGTGCTGGTGCCTCGGCACTCACATTCATCATGCACATGCTTTCGTCGTGGGGCGTGGAGCATGCACATAGTAAGGCCTGTTGGCAGGAGCAGTGACTCGAGTACATCAGCAGGAGTCGGTCTTCGGGCGGTGGCGGGCCGGTCACACCATCCCTTCCTCGACCGGGCGGCCACGAAGCTGCGGACTCCCCATCACTGCTGGGAGGCCCAGCCGAAGATCGAGGCAGGAGCCAAGCCCGTCGTGCCTCCTGGAGGCGGGTCCACCCGCTGGGAGCCACTGCGGGCCCCCGCCCGCCCCCGCCCCGCGAGCGGACGCCGGCCTTCCCCTGGCCGCCTGGCCGAACCTGGACTGCGGCGCCCTTCGGATGCACCGGATCAGATAGATCTCGTCCGCGGCAGGCACGCAGGTGCCGCCCGGCAGGTCAGCCCTTGCCCTCGGACCAGGGGCTCCGTAGACAGGGCCCGTGACCGGCCATGAGCACCCCCGCCCCGAGTCCATCTCCGCCGCCGTGGACGAGCAGATGCTGGAGGACTTCCTCAATCAGCACCTGCTCGGCTCCCGCTCCGGTGTGAAGGCGTTCCGCGCCGCCGAGCAGACCTGGGCCGGCACCTCGCAGGAGGCCGCGCTGCGCCGCCTCGGCGACGCCGTCCAGGACGACCAGGACCGCCTCGAGGCGCTCATCGGCGAACTGGGTCTCCGCACCCCGCTGGTGGACCGGGCCGCCGGCGCGGCGGCCGAGGTCGGCGGACGCCTCAACCCCGTGAACGCGCTGCGCACGCGCGGCTCCGGCTGGACGCAGATCGAACTGGACCTGCTGCAGGGCATGCTCCAGGCCAAGTCCGCGATGTGGCACGTCCTCGAACAGCTCGCGCCGCACCTGCCGGCGGTCGACGCCGCCGAGATGCACGCCCTGCGCCAGAGGAGCGGCGACCAGCAGCGCGAGGTCCAGCGCATCACCTCCGCCACCCTCGAGGGCCGGTTCCTCAACGGCTGAGGCCCGGGCTACTCCTCGCCCGTCTGATGCTCCCCGGACCGTCCGCCATGCACCTCGGCGGGCAGCTCGTCCACCGGGGCGACGACGACGTCCTGCAGCTTCCAGTCCAGGGCGGCGATCGCGTCCCGCAGCGCGCAGCAGCGGCCCACCGTCACGTCCGCCCCCTCGTGCGGCACCACGAACATCTCGACGTGGAACACGTGGCCCTCGTCCCGGACGCGGGCGCCCGCGTGGCGCACCCACGGCTCCGCCCAGGCGACCCGCTCGGCACGGTCGATGAGCGGGTGCGGCCGGGCGCCGTCGATCGTGGCGGCGCGGCGGTCCGCCAGGTTCGTGACGGCCTCCTTCAGGTTCTTCCAGCCGTCCAGCACGATGCTCACGCCCACGAAGATCGCCGCCGCGGCGTCCGCCCACCACCAGCCCAGGCCGATGCCGGCCACGCCGACGATGGTGGCCACGCCCGTCTGCCAGTCCGCCTTGTTCATGTCCGCGTCCGCGTACAGCACGCGGTCGTGGAGCTGCTCGGCCAGCTTGAGCTTCTTGTGGCCGAGGATCATGGGCCCGGGCACGGACAGGGCCATCACGGCCATCATGAACCAGCCCTGCCACACGGTGTGCCCGAACAGGTCGAACGTGCCGATGGGCGGGTGCTCCGCCGTCACCAGGCCCAGGATGGAGTCGCCGACGAGGACCACGCCCATCACGGACAGGGCGACGGCGGCCACGAGGTGCCCCACCCCGACGGACCGGTGAGAGCCGTAGGGCCGGGCCCGCGTCGGGGCCATGCGGGCCACGCGCAGGGCGACGAGGAACGCGATCGGCGGGATCAGGGAGAGCAGGTCCTCGATCCACGCGGCCCGCATGGCCTGCGAGGAGCCCATCACGATCGCCACGAGGACGATCGTGACCACGATCACCCCCAGCGTCGCCCATTCGAGCCGCTTGGCCTGCTGGACCACGCGCTCGATCTCCGGGGGCAGCTCCGTGGCGCCGAACCGGCGCCCGCTCGGCCCCGTCTCCCGGGTGTCCCGCCGCGTCATCGGGCCTCCTCCGCTGCGCGCTGGTCGAAGTACGCCTCGAGGGCCGTGAGCATCTGATTCTCACCCAGGGGCACGGCCATCACGAGCTTCACCGGCTCGCCGTCCGGGCCCTCCGCCTCGGCGTAGTCGCGGGTGATGCTCGCGTGCGACGTCCACGGGGACGCCGAGGTCAGGCCGCCGGCCACCAGGTCCATGTCGCCCTTCTCCAGCGCGGTCATGAGCGCCTCCTCCCCGGCCACGGTCCACTCGACGCGTGCGTCGTGCGCCGCCGCGAAGCCGCGGATCAGGTCGGGCTCGGGGCCGACGGGCTCGGCGCCCGAGGCGTCCACGTGGGGCGGGTGGTGCACGACGCCGGCGCGCAGCACCCCGCCCGTGACGCGGTCCAGGGTGCCGTCCGGGTCGGCGGGGTAGCCGGAGGAGGTGCAGGCGGTGAACCCGAGGGCGACGCCCCCGAGCAGGCCCGTCAGGGCGGCCCGACGGGTGATGGTCATCGTCCTCATTCCGTGGGCGAGTGCGAGCGGTGCCCGGCGTTGCCGAGGCCTTCGGCGCCGTCGAGATGGTCGAGCACGAGGCGGACCGCCTCCCGGGCGTCGGTGGTCTCGGACCAGCCGGTCGCGGCGCGCAGGGCCGTGGTGTCCATGATGGGCGCTGCCGCGGCCATGTCCACCCACCCCGGGTCGGTGGGCTGCAGCCGTGCCCGGTAGGTCAGCGCCGCGGCCGCTCGGAACAGGCCCACGGGCAGCTCCAGGATGCGGCGCGCCCCGAGGACGGTGCCCATGGTGTGCGCGTCCAGCACGGGGTCGGCGGCCACATTGAAGGCCCCGCCCGCCCGGTGGGCGATCACGCGCCAGTACGCGTCCGCCACGTCCTGGGCCGTGAGCGCCTGGAATCACAGGCCCCGCGGGAAGGGGAGCACCGGAGTGCGCAGGCGGGCGACCAGCCGGGCGGGGACGAGGTCGCCCAGGAAGTAGTCCTTGATCTCGGGCCCGGCCGCGGACTGGAAGATCAGCCCGGGGCGCAGCCGGGTCACCAGCAGCTCCGGGTGCTCGGCCTGCACGCGGTCGAGGATCGACTCGACCTCGGCCTTCTGCGCGGCGTAGTGCGAGGTGGGGACCCCGGTGGTGGGATGGGACTCGGCCACGGCGCGGCCCTTCGGCCCGGGCCCGTACGCGCCCACCGAGGACGCGTAGACCAGGTGGGGCACACCCGCCTCGGCCACGGCCCGGAACACCCGCTCGTTGCCGACCACGTTGACGGCGCGCAGGTGGTCACGGTCGCGGTTGGGGCGGATCACCCACACCAGGTCGACGACGGCGTCGGCGCCGGCGACGATCTCGCGCAGCCGCCCCGCCGCCGTGGGCTCCGCGACGTCCAGGCGGTGCCACTCGACGCCGTCGTAGGGCGCTCCGGCCCGGTCCGGGCCGCGCCGGCTCACGCCCACGATCGAGCTCACCTCGTCCGCGGCCTGGAGGCGGTGCAGGACAGCGGTGCCGACGTTGCCCGTCGCGCCCAGGACGACGATCCTCACGGCTTCAGGACCACCTTGATGCAGCCGTCCTCCTTCTTCTGGAACGTCTCATAGAGGGCGGGCGCGTCCTCGAGCGGGGCGGTGTGCGTGGTCAGGTCGAGCACGCCGAGGGGGTCGGACGGGTTGTCGAGCAGGGGCAGCAGGTCGTCCACCCAGCGACGGACGTTGCACTGGCCCATCGTCAGGGTGACCTGCTTGTCGAACAGGGTGAGCATCGGCATCGGGTCCTTCATGCCGCCGTAGACCCCGGAGAGCGACACCGTGCCGCCGCGCCGGACCGCGTCGATCGCGGTGTAGAGGGCGCTCAGGCGGTCGACGCTGGCGGTCTTCATGGCCGCCCGGCCGAGCGCGTCGGGCAGCAGGCCCACGGCGGTGTGGGCCGCATGCCCCGCCGGGGAGGCGTGCGCCTCCATGCCGACCGCGTCCACGACCCCGTCGGGGCCGCGGCCGCCGGTGCGCTCGCGGAGCACCTCGGCCTCGCCGCCGTCGGCGTCCAGGACCTCGATGCCGTGCCGGGCCGCCATCGCGCGGCGCTCGGGGACCGGGTCGACACCGATCACCCGGTACCCCAGGTGCACGCCGATGCGCGCCGCCAGCTGGCCGATGGGGCCGAGGCCGAGCACCGCGAGCGTGCCGCCGTCGGGGACGTTCGCGTACTGGACCCCCTGCCAGGCGGTGGGGACGACGTCCGAGAGGAACAGCCACTGCTCATCCGGACCGGTGTGCGGCACCTTCACGGGGCCGTAGTTCGCGTGGGGCACGCGTAGCAGCTCGGCCTGTCCGCCGGGGACGGAGCCGTAGAGCCGGGAGTAGCCGAAGAGTGCGGCGCCGGAGCCCTGCTCCCGCACCTGGGTGGTCTCGCACTGGGACTGCAGCCCGCGCTGACACATCCAGCACCGGCCGCAGGAGATGGTGAAGGGCACGACCACCCGGTCACCGGGCCGGATGTGGGTGACCTCGGACCCGACTTCGCGGACGATGCCCATTGGCTCGTGACCGATCACGTCCCCCGCGTCCATGAACGGCCCCAGGACCTCGTACAGATGCAGGTCCGACCCGCAGATGCCGGTCGAGGTGACCTCGATGATCGCGTCCGTCGGCTCCTGGATCCGAGGATCCGGGACGTCCTCGACGGCGACGTTGCGCTTTCCCTGCCATGTGAGTGCTCGCATGGTGGGACCGTAGCCGCGCCGGGCGGGCCGGCGGAAGCGTGCAGGCGCGGCGGGGCCGCAGCCTCGCCGGGGGAGCGGCCGCTCAGCCGGTGCGGCCGTCCAGCGACGCGCGGGTGCGGGCGGCGGCGTCCAGCACGACCGCGCGCAGCGGGGCCACCGCGTCATCCGTGTCCTCACCCGCGGCCGGCGGGCTGGCCAGGGCCTGCGCCTCCACGCGGCGCTGCCGGGCCGCGGCGCCGCCGTCGTCGATCATCGCCTGGACGCCGGCGAGCTCCGCCGCGCAGCCCAGCCGCTCGGCGACCGGGGTCAGTCGCTCGATCTCCGCCGGCAGGTGCTCCGCCAGCGGGACCTGGGTGCCCCGGGCGTCCACGATCACGGTGGCGTCCATGCCGTACCGGGCGGCGCGCCACTTGTTCTCCTGCACGTGCCACGGCGGCAGGACCTCGACCGTCTCACCGCGCTCCAGGCTCGCGGACAGGTCGTCCACGAGGCACTGCGTGTAGGCGGTCACGGCGGCGATCTCCTCGAGCGTGGCCAGGCCGTCGCACGCGCGCATCTCCACCGTGCCCAGGCGGGGCACGGCCCGCACGTCCCAGCGGCACTCGGTGACGTCCGCGATCATGCCCACCTGCTCCATCTGGGCCACGCAGCGCTCGAAGCCCTCCCACTCCTGGAACTGGAACGGCAGGCCGGCCGTGGGCAGCTGCTGGAACAGGAGGGTGCGCTGGGACTGGTAGCCCGTGTCCGTGCCCGCCCAGAAGGGGGAGGAGGCCGAGAGTGCGAGCAGGTGCGGCACGCGGTTGACCAGGCCGTTCACCACCGGCATGGCCTTGGAGACGTCGTCCAGGCCCACGTGCACGTGCACGCCGAAGATCAGCAGCTGCCGACCCCAGTACTGGGTGAGATCCAGCATGCGGTCGTAGCGCTCGCTGGGCGTCGAGGGCTGCGCGATCGCGTCCGCGAACGGGTGCGTGCCCTGGCAGAACAGGGAGATGCCCCGCTCGGCCGCGGCGTCCGCCACACGCGCGGCGATCCGGCCGAGGTCCGCCGTCGCGGCGTCGACGCGCTCGTGCACACCCGTGACGAGCTCCACCGTGTTCTGCAGGAGCTCGCTGGTCATGTGCGGGTTCACGTCGTCCTCGGCGAGGCCCTCGGTCACATGCAGGGCGCGCAGCAGGTCTGGGGCCTCGGAGCGCAGCTCGCCGGACACGGCGTCCACGAGCGCGAGCTCCCACTCGATTCCGAGAGTGGACTGCGCGGAGTCGGCGAAGGGCAGAGTCATGCCGCCCATCCTAGAAGCCCCTGCCGGGTCTGCGCCCGGTGTCCACGCTTCGGACCTAGGGTGGGGCGCATGGCCCGTCCCCGCCCCGCCTCCCGCTCGCCGCGCCCCACGGCCGCCGCCTCGGAGGCGGACGCCACCGCCCTGGCCCCCGTCCTCGAGGCGGAGGGCCGGGCCCTCCTCGACTCCCTCGCCGGGTACCGCGAGGCCGACGCGCTCGCGGTCTCCTCCCGCCTGCGTGCGGCCGGGCATCCGCCGGAGCGCGTGGCCGCCGCGCTGACCCAGGCCGCGCTGCGGTCCCGGGCGGAGGCCCGCCTCGGGCCGGAGGCGCGCCGGATGCTGTTCACCCGCGACGGCCTGGAGCAGGCCACCCGCCCGCTGGTCGCGGGCCTGCACGCGGACCGGCTGGCGGCCGCGGGGGCCCGGTGCGTCGCCGACCTCGGCTGCGGTCTCGGCCTGGACGCGCGCGCCTTCGCCGACCGGGGCCTGGACGTCGTGGCGGTGGAGCGGGACGCCGTCGTCGCCGCGGCCGCCGAGGTGAACCTCGCCGGCCACCGCGGCGCGCGTGTGGTGCACGGCGACGCCGTGGCCTGGGCCCGCGCCCACGTGCCCGCCGAGGCGGACGCGGTGTGGCTGGACCCCGCCCGCCGTCAGGTCGGCGGGGGCGGGTCCGCGCGCGTGTTCGACCCCGAGGCGTTCTCCCCGCCCCTGAGCGTCGTGACGGACATCGCCGCGACGGGCGTGCCGGTCGGGGTCAAGCTCGGCCCGGGGCTTCCGCACGAGGCCGTGCCGGAGGGCGCCGAGGCCGAGTGGGTGAGCGTCGACGGCGACGTTGTGGAGGCCGCCCTGTGGTTCAACGCGGCGGCCCGCCCCGGGGTGCGGCGGGCGGCGCGCGTCATGACCGTCCGGGGTGGGGAGACGACGACGGCGCAGCTCGTCTCCGGCGCGGACTTCGGCGACTCGCCCGAGGTCGAGGCCGTGGGGGAGGAGGGCATGGCAGGGCTCGTCGGCGCGGTCCTGCACGAGCCGGACGGCGCGGTCATCCGGGCCGGACTCGTGACGGACCTGGCCGTGTCCTGGCCCGTGCCGACGCGGCAGCTGGACCCCCACCTGGCCTACCTCGTCGCGCCCGAGCCCGTGCACGACGGCCTGGCCCGCGCCCATCGGATCGAGGCGGTGCACGGCTTCCACCTGGCCTCCCTGCGGCGCTGGGCGAAGGAGACCGGGGTGGGCCTGGCTGGACGTGAAGAAGCGGGGCATCCGCGAGACGCCCGAGGAGGTGCGTCGCGCCGTCCTCGGCGGGGCGAAGCCGGGCCGGCGTGGCGGGGCCGGACGGCACGCCACCCTCGTGCTGGCGCGCGTGGGTCGGTCGCGGTTCGCCCTCGAGGTGACGCCGTTGGACTGACGGGGCTCGAGGCCGCGGGCCCCGGGCGGCGGGAGCCGTCGAATCCCCGTTGGGGGATTACGGCACCCTCGTGTACGGTATTCGACTGAGGCAAGGCTCACCTCCACGGGAGCGCGCCCACCACCCCGACTGCTCATCCCGGGGCAGCCCCGCCGCCCAGAAGGAGAACCATGCCGCGTTCCGTCAGCGCCCCCCGCCTCGCCCGTCTCGCCCTGACCTCGGTGGCGGCCCTCGCCCTCGTCGGCTGCTCCGCCGGCGGCGCGGCCACGGGCTCGTCCTCCGCGAGCGCCTCCGGCGAGTCCTCGGCCTCCGCGAGCGCCGCCGGCGGCTCCTCGGCCGCCTCGGGCGGCATCGCGACCGGGGTCACCGTCACCGACATGTCCGGCGCCGAGGTCACCCTGCCGGAGGAGGTCGACTCCGTCATCGCCACGGACAACCGCACCTTCCGCACCCTGGACGACTGGGGAGTCGAGCTGTCGGCCGCACCGAAGCAGATCATGTACAAGGGCGAGGGCGGGCCCTCCTACCTCCAGGACGACTCGGTCGCCGACATCGGCAACCACCGGGAGCCGGACATGGAGCTGTTCGTCACGGCCGAGCCGGACGTCGTGTTCAACGGCCAGCGGTTCAACGAGCGCAAGGCCGAGATCGACGAGCTGACCGGCGACGCCGCCGTCGTGGACACGGACTTCGACGTCACGCAGACCCCCATGGACGAGGGCCTGAAGGAGCTGACCACCCTGCTGGGCGAGGCCACCGGCCACGAGGCCGATGCCGAGAAGCTCATCGCCGACTTCGACGCCGCCACCCAGCGCGCCAAGGACGCCTACGACCCCGAGCAGACCGTCATGGGCCTCATCGCCTCGGGCGGCGAGCTGTCGTACGTCGCGCCCAGCACCGGTCGCGCCATCGGCCCGTTCTTCGACATGCTGGAGCTGACCCCGGCCCTCGAGCAGTCGGGCACCGACAACCACCAGGGCGACGACATCTCCGTCGAGGCCATCGCGAAGTCGAACCCGGACTGGCTGATCGTCATGGACCGCGACGCCGCCATCGGCGAGGAGAACGCCACCGCCGCCGAGCTGATCGAGCGCTCCGAGGCCCTCCAGGACGTGACCGCGGTGAAGGAGGGCAACATCGTCTACCTGCCCGCCGACTTCTACGTCGCCGAGGACATCCAGAACCACACCACCGTCATGGAGGACCTCGCGAAGGCCTTCGAAGGCGCGCAGTGACTCTCGACGTGCGTCACCACGTCGCCGACGCCCCGCCCCGGCTCGAGGAGCCGGGGCGGGGCGACCGCGTGTGCTGGGTCCCGCCCGCCGTCCTGCGGCCCGAGCGCACCCGCTGGCAGCGCACCTGGCCGCTGTTGGTCGGCGTCGTGGTGACCGCGGCCCTCGTCGTGGTCTCGCTGTTCGTGGGCGTGTACGACGTCGGCGCGGAGGGCGGACGCGAGATGTTCGCCATCACGCGCGTGCCCCGCACGGTCGCCCTCGTGCTGGCCGGCGCCTCGATGGCGATGTGCGGGCTGATCATGCAGCTCATGACGCAGAACCGCTTCGTGGAGCCCAGCACCACGGGCACCACCGAGTGGGCCGGCCTCGGCCTGCTGGTGACCATGGTGCTCGTGCCGGGGGCGGGCCTGGTGACCCGGATGGTCGGGGCCATCCTCTTCGCCTTCGTCGGCACCCTCGTCTTCTTCCTCTTCCTGCGGCGTGTGCGCCTGCAGTCCTCCCTCATCGTGCCGATCGTGGGCATCATGCTCGGCGCCGTCGTGGGCGCCGCGTCGACGTTCCTCGCCCTCCAGACGGACATGCTGCAGCAGGTGGGCGCGTGGTTCGCGGGCTCGTTCACCTCCGTGGTCCGCGGCCGGTATGAGCTGCTCTTCCTCGTGCTGATCGTGTGCGTGGCGGTCTTCCTCATCGCGGACCGCTTCACCGTGGCCGGCCTCGGCAAGGACGTCGCCACGAACGTCGGCCTCAACTACGACGCCGTGATCCTCACCGGCGTGGCCATGGTGGCCGTGGCCACCGGCGTGGTCACCGTGGTGATCGGGGCCCTCCCGTTCCTGGGGCTCGTGGTCCCCAACCTCGTGTCCATGGTGCGCGGCGACAATCTGCGGACGAACCTGCCCTGGGTGGTCATGGTCGGCGTGTGGATCGTGATCGTCTGCGACCTGATCGGGCGCACCGTGATCGCCCCGTTCGAGGTGCCCATCTCGCTGATCCTGGGCCTCGTGGGCGCGATCGTGTTCCTCGCCCTGCTGCTGAGGCAGGCCAAGCATGGCTGAGCCGCTCGCGACCGCCCCGGGTCGCATCCCTGCCCCTCCCGGTGGCGCCACCGCGGCCGGGCCCGTCGAGGCCGACGCCCCGCGCCGGTCCGGCGCGTTCGTCACCGCCGCCGACCGCCGGAGGTATGCGGTCGTCGTCGCCGTGCTGGTCGCCGTCGCCGTGCTCTCCACCGCCGGGATCCTGCTGTGGGGCAACGAGGCCGAACCCGGTTCGCGCGCGTTCTGGATGATCGCGCGGATGCGCGTGGAGTCCCTGGGCGTGATCGGGATCGTGGCGCTGTGCCACTCCTTCGCGACCGTCACCTTCCACACGGTGACGGGCAACCGCATCATCACGCCCTCGATCATGGGGTTCGAGGCGCTCTACACCGCCGTGTCGACCGTCGCCGTGTACGTGCTGGGGGCCGCCGGCGTCGCGGTGCTGACCGGGGTGGGGCCGTTCCTCGCCCAGGCCGCGCTCATGGTGGCGCTGGCGACGGCCCTGTACTCGTGGCTGCTCTCCCGGCCCTACGGCAGCGTCCATCTGATGCTGCTCGTGGGCGTGGTGCTGGGCGGCGGGCTGGCCGCGCTGAGCACGTTCATGCAGCGACTGCTGGACCCGAACTCGTTCGACCTGCTGAGCGCGCGGCTCTTCGGCAACATCTCCAACGCCCGGACCGAGTACGTGGCGATCGCCGCGCCCATCGCCGTCGTCGTGTGCGCGCTGCTGTGGCTGCGCTCCCGCCGCCTGAACACGGTGGCGCTCGGCGCCGACGCCGCGACCAACCTGGGCCTGCACCACCGGCGCGAGCTCATGGTGACGCTGCTGCTGGTCTCCGTGCTGATGGCCATGACCACCGCGCTCGTGGGTCCGATGACGTTCCTCGGCTTCCTCGTGGCCACGCTGGCGTACAGCCTGGTCGACACCCACGACCACCGGTTCATCCTCCCGGTGGCGGCGTTGGCCGGGTACGCGGTGCTCACGAGCGCCTACTTCGTGCTGCGGCACGTGTTCTACGCGGGGGGTGCGGTCACGGTGGTCATCGAGCTGATCGGCGGCATCACCTTCCTGGTTGTCGTGATGAGAAAGGGACGTCTGTGATCGAGCTGCGCGGCGTGGTGAAGCGCCACAGCGACGAGGTGTGCATCGGACCCGTGGACCTGGACATCCAGGCCGGGGGAGTGACCGCGCTCGTGGGGCCCAACGGGGCGGGCAAGTCCACGCTGCTGACGATGATCGGCCGGTTGCAGGACGCCGACGCCGGGACGATCGCCGTGGGCGGGCACGACATCACCACGACGCCGTCCCGGAAGATCGCGCAGACCCTGTCCATCCTGCGGCAGGAGAACCACTTCGTGACGCGGCTGACCGTGCGGCAGCTCGTGGGGTTCGGGCGTTACCCGTACACGCGCGGCCGGCTGACCCTGGAGGACGAGCGGCACGTGTCCGACGCGATCGACTTCCTCAACCTCGGCCCGTTCGAGAACCGCTACCTCGACCAGCTCTCGGGCGGCCAGCGGCAGCGCGCGTACGTGGCGATGGTGCTGGCGCAGAACACCGAGTACGTGCTGCTGGACGAGCCGCTGAACAACCTGGACATGCAGCACTCGGTGCAGATGATGCAGCAGCTGCGCCGGGCCGCCGACGAGCTGGGCCGGACCGTGGTGATCGTGCTGCACGACATCAACTTCGCCGCCCACTACGCCGACCGGATCGTGGCCATGGGCGACGGTCAGGTGGTGGAGACCGGCACCCCGGCCGAGATCCTGCGCCCCGAGGTGCTGGAGCGGATCTTCCGCACCCCGTGCAACGTGGTGGACGGCCCGCACGGGCCCCTGGCCGTGTACTACTGAGCGGGGCGACGGTGAGGCCGGCCCGGGTCGGTCCGGGCGGGGGCCAGCTCGGTCCGGGCGGGGGTCGGGTGCCCGGCCGACGCGAGCGTTCCGTGGGCAGAACCCGCCGGGTCTCGCCTTCCGGGGGCAGGACCCGCGTGTTTCCAGGTTCCGTGGGCAGAAGCACCCTCGCTTCTGCCCACGGAACCCCTGCGCATGGACGGCAGGGCCATACGCGACGACGACGTCAGGCATCCCAGCCGTTCGAGACCTGTGCCCGTCGTCTGAGGACGGCCTCGATCACCCGCGCATATCCCTCGCCGACGTCCCGGCCCGTGACGTGCAGGGTCATCTGCCCACGCTCCGCGTAGTACTGGTCTCGCCGGGCGTCCCGGGCGTGTTGCTCGGCACTCCGGTGCACCTCGCCGTCGTACTGGAGGACGAGCCGGCAGTCCTCGAACCACAGATCGGCCTCGGGGGCGTCCCGCCGCCCGGGGTCGAACACGTGCTGCAGCGTCGGCTCGCCCAGCCCCGCCTCGACGAGCGCCAGCCTCAGCCGGGTCTCCTGCGGCGAGTCGGCACCCACCCGTACGCGCTCGAGCGCCGCCGTCGCCCGCGGTCTTCCGACGAACCGCCCGAGCGGCCGCATCGCCTCGTGCAGCGCGGTGACCGTGGTGATGGGAGGCCGCCGGCCGCGCGGGGACCAGGGGTGACGGACCAGGTGGTCACCCGCCGACACGAGGGATGCCTCGTCCCAGGGGTGGCCGATCGAGCACAGATCGAGCCAGGTCCGTTCCGGCGTCGTCACCCGTAGCCCGAGCACGGAGGTGACGTGGCCGGCGGGCAGGGGTCTGCGGTGCTCCATGACGCCGGGGATCCGCGCCCGTGCGGTGCCGCGGTGCAACGTGATCTCGACGGCGGCGCGTCGCGTGGCCCCGCCCGGGGGAAGCGGGAGGCCGTGGAGGTGCGCCGCCGTCTCGTGGGAGAGAACGGCGTCGGGACGGGACCGCAGGAGGGCGGTCAGCAGGTCGAGGCCGACCCCGTGGTGCGGCGGCGGGAGCCCGGCCGACTCCCAGGTGCGCAGCGGCATGTCACGGCGACGGTGGATGCCGCGGGCGAGGCGGAGGACGTCGGACCGCCGCACCCGGCTGGGCGGCAGACCGCGTTCGAGCACGTCGCGGGTGGTGAAGACGGGGACGAGGGGGAGATCGGGGGCGAAGGACATGGGTCGACCTTGACGCGGTCGGCCCGACGGCGGCCGGGCGGGCCGCGTGTCTGTGCACACCGGCGCGGGGTGGGCCGGCTGTGCAGGACTCGGCGGCGGCCGGTTGTCCCGCCGGGACGACGTCGTCATGGCTCGGTGGGCAGAACTGCGAGGAGTTCCGCCCACGCAACATCCGTGGGCAGAAGAGAGGGTGCTTCTGCCCACGGAGACCGAAAACCTGCGGTTGCTGCCCACGCGATGGGCGGGGGTGCGGTTTCTGCCCACGGAGGGGCGAGGGGGGAGGGTGGGGAGTGGGGGAGGGACAGGTTGCGGGCCGCAGTCGTGACCACTCCGCGTGCTCCCGGGCCCGGAACCCGCCCCCCCCCGCTGCCCCACGGTGCCCCGCCGCACCGCGCCCCACGCTTCCGCCCACGGCGGACGGCGGGGACACGGCTGGCACTCATGTTGAAGGAGTGCCAAAACCCGGAGTAGAATCGGGGCTGGCACTCGGGGGTACCGGGTGCCAATGCCCGAGGTGGACCGTCCGGCACCGCGACGACGGAGGGTCTGACGCCCGTGGCGCACCCGCAGACCACAGCATCAGCGGACCGGCGAGCCCGCCGGAGCCGCACGTCGACGAAGAAGGAGTGTGCAGCATGTCTGTCTCCATCAAGCCCCTCGAGGATCGCATCGTTGTCCGCCCCCTGGAGGCCGAGCAGACCACCGCGTCGGGCCTCGTGATCCCGGACACCGCCAAGGAGAAGCCGCAGGAGGGCCAGGTCGTGGCCGTGGGCCCGGGCCGGGTCGCCGAGAACGGCAACCGCGTGCCGGTCGACGTCGCCGAGGGTGACGTGGTGCTGTACTCCAAGTACGGCGGCACCGAGGTCAAGGTCGGCGGCGAGGAGTACCTGGTGCTCTCCGCCCGCGACGTGCTGGCCGTCGTCGCCAAGTGACCCCGCCGCGACGGGCCCGGTGAGCGGCGCGCACCGCACCGGTGCGCGCGCCCCGGGCCCCTCGCGTCCCCGCACCCCCTGACTCCCTGAACGAAAGGAGTGTCCGTCATGGCCAAGCAGCTGGCTTTCAACGACGACGCACGCCGCGCCCTCCAGGCCGGCATCGACAAGCTCGCCGACACCGTCAAGGTCACCCTCGGCCCCAAGGGCCGCAACGTGGTGCTCGACAAGGCGTGGGGCGCCCCCACCATCACCAACGACGGCGTCACGATCGCCCGTGAGGTGGAGCTGGAGGACCCGTACGAGAACATGGGCGCCCAGCTCGCCAAGGAGGTCGCCACCAAGACCAACGACATCGCGGGCGACGGCACCACCACCGCCACCGTGCTGGCCCAGGCCCTCGTGAACGAGGGTATGCGCCAGGTCGCCGCCGGCGCCGCGCCGGGCGAGGTCAAGAAGGGCATCGAGGTGGCCGTGGCCGCCGTCGAGCGGCGCCTGCAGGAGAACGCCCGCCCGGTCGAGGGCCAGGAGGTGGCCCACGTGGCCGCCATCTCGGCCCAGAACGACGAGGTCGGCGAGCTGCTGGCCCGCGCGTTCGACACGGTCGGCACCGACGGCGTCATCACCATCGAGGAGTCCTCCACAACCTCCACCGAGCTGGACGTCACCGAGGGCATGCAGTTCGACAAGGGCTTCCTGTCCCCGTACATGGTCACCGACGCCGAGCGTCAGGAGGCCGTGCTCGAGGACGCCTACGTCCTGATCAACTCGGGCAAGATCTCCAACGTGCAGGAGCTGCTGCCCCTGCTGGAGAAGGTCCTGCAGGCCAACAAGCCGCTGTTCGTGATCGCCGAGGACGTCGAGGGCGAGGCCCTGTCCACCCTCGTGGTGAACAAGATCCGCGGCACCCTGAACGTCGTGGCCGTCAAGGCCCCGGGCTTCGGTGACCGCCGCAAGGCCATGATGCAGGACATCGCGATCCTCACCGGCGCCCAGGTCGTCTCCCCGGACCTCGGCATGAAGCTCGAGCAGGCCGACCTGGACGTGCTCGGCTCCGCCCGCCGCATCACCGTCACCAAGGACGAGACCACCATCGTCGACGGCGGCGGTGCGGCCGAGGACGTCGAGGCCCGGGTCGCCCAGATCAAGGCCGAGTCCGCCGCGACCGACTCCGACTGGGACCGCGAGAAGCTCCAGGAGCGCCTCGCCAAGCTCTCCGGCGGCATCGGCGTGATCCGCGTGGGCGCCGCCACCGAGGTGGAGCTCAAGGAGCGCAAGCACCGCATCGAGGACGCCGTGTCCTCGACCCGCGCCGCCCTCGAGGAGGGCATCGTGGCCGGCGGCGGCACCGCGCTCATCAACGCGCTGACCGCGCTCGACACCGACGCCGACGTCCAGGCCCTGACCGGCGACGCCGCCGTGGGCGTGGACATCGTCCGCAAGGCCCTGAAGCAGCCGCTGCGCTGGATCGCCCAGAACGCGGGCGAGGACGGCTACGTGGTGGTCTCCAAGGTCGCCGAGCTGGAGCCGAACCACGGCTTCAACGCGAAGACCGGCGTCTACGGCGACCTGATCGCCGACGGCGTGATCGACCCGGTCAAGGTGACCCGCTCCGCGCTGGCCAACGCCGCCTCCATCGCGGCCCTCGTGCTGACCACCGAGACCCTCGTGGCGGACAAGCCCGCCGAGGAGGACGAGGCCGACCACCAGCACTGACCCCTGAGTCGGCCCTGACGCGGCCGGCTGTCGACGACGGCCCCTCACCCGCCCGGGTGAGGGGCCGTCGTCGTCCGGGCGGGAGACGCCGGCCGTCCGGGGTGCCCTCTAGGGTGTGCCCATGGACACACCCACGCCGCCCCATCCCACCGGGTCCCACACGACCCGGACCCCGGCCCGGCCACGGCTGCGCCGCTTCGTCCGCGAGTTCTCCTATCCGCACGGCATCCACCCGGCCCTCGTGCCGGGCGTGTCCGTGGAGGACCGCCGGGTGCGCTACGGCGTGGACCGGGTGATCCTCGCCGTCGTCGGCCTGCTGGTGGTCGGCTTCGTGGTGTGGGGTGTGCTGCAGCCGGACGCCGTGCTGGCCGTCTCGAGCGCGGCCCTCGACTGGGTGATGGTCCACGCCGGCTGGCTGTTCGTCCTGCTGGCCATCGGGATGGTGGTGTTCCTGCTGGTCCTGGCGTTCTCCCGGTACGGCGAGATCCCGCTGGGCCTGGACGGGGAGAAGCCCGAGTACTCCACGGCGAGCTGGTCGGCCATGCTCTTCGCGGCCGGCATCGGCATCGGCATCATCTTCTTCGGCCCGTACGAGCCGCTGACCTACTACCTGGCCCCGCGCCCGGGGGCGTACGAGGCGGGGAGCGAGGAGGCGGTGACGGGCGCGCTGGCCCAGGCCGCGCTGCACTGGGGCGTGAACGCGTGGGCGATCTACGCGATCGTCGGCCTGTCGGTCGGCTACGTGTCCTACCGCCGGGGCCGGGTGCCGCTGATGAGCTCGATCATCGCGCCGCTGTTCGGCGACTCCCCGCGCAGCGACTCGGTCGGCGCGCGCCTGATCGACGGGCTCGCGATCATCGCCACATTGTTCGGCACGGCGGCCTCGCTGGGCATCGGCGCCCTGCAGATCGGCCGCGGCGTGGAGATCGTCTCGGGGTGGTCGGCGCCGGGGAACACGGTGGCGCTGGGGATCATCGTGGTGCTCACGATCGGCACCATCGTCTCGGCGGTGTCCGGTGTGGCCCGCGGCATCCGGTGGCTGTCCAACATCAACATGCTGCTCGCCCTCGGCCTGGCGCTGTTCTTCTTCGTCGTCGGCCCGACGGCGTTCCTGCTGAACATCGTGCCCGGCGTCCTGATGGACTACGTCTCCTCCGCCCCGGACGCCCTCGGCGCCTCGATGGCCGAGGGGGAGGACATGC
Source organism: Micrococcus sp. HOU01 (assembly GCF_035609305.1). NCBI lineage: Bacteria > Bacillati > Actinomycetota > Actinomycetes > Micrococcales > Micrococcaceae > Micrococcus > Micrococcus sp. HOU01. Next base: position 907,200 of record NZ_CP141211.1, read on the forward strand.
AGGAGTTCCTCTCCAACTGGACGATCTTCTACTGGGCGTGGTGGGTCAGCTGGGCCCCGTTCGTGGGCGTGTTCATGGCGAAGATCTCGAAGGGCCGGACCATCCGCCAGTACGTCCTCGGCGCCCTGTTCATCCCGGCCGCGGTGATCGTGGGCGCGTTCACGATCATCGGCGGCACCACCATCTGGCTGCAGCGGACCCGGGGCTCCGTGGCGCCGGACGGCACGGCCGCCTCGCTGCCTGCGCCGGCGGAGATCTTCTGGGTGGTCCTGGACCAGCTGCCCGGCGGCGGGCTGGTGGCCCCGGTCGTGATCATCATGCTGGCGGTCTTCTTCATCACGACGGCGGACTCCGCCTCGATCGTGAACTCGCAGCTCTCGCAGCGCGGCGACCCGGCCCCACGCCGCATGATCACGGTGTTCTGGGCACTGTGCATGGCGGGCATCGCCGTCGTGATGCTGCTGACCGGCGGCGACACCGCGCTCACCGGCCTGCAGAACCTCATCACCATCACGGCGCTGCCGTTCACCGTGGTGCTCGTCCTCATGGCGGTCGCGCTCCAGCGCGAACTGGCCAACGACCCCTTCGCGATCCGTGACCGGTACCAGCGGGCCGCCGTCGAGAAGGCGACGGTGCGGGGCCTGGTGGAGTACGGGGACGACTTCGCGTTCACGGTGGAGCGCACCCCGCCGGGCAGCTGGTACGCGGCCGGCGAGGGGTTCGACTCCACCGCCGCGGAGATCACCGACTGGTACCGCCGTACGGACGAGGACGGGAACCCCGTGGACTACGACTACGTGCTGGGCGAGTATCTGGACGAGGGGGACGGCGCGGACGGGCCCGCCGGAGCGGGCCCGTCCGCTCGGTGACTCAGGCGCGCGGCTCCGGGGTGCCGACGAGCTCGGCGCGGGAGTCGGCGGTCGCGTGGGCGCGGGCCTCGACGATCTCCTCCTCGTCCTCGCCGAAGATGTCACCGCGCGGGGCGTCGTAGCGGTCCCGGTCGAGGATGCCCTCCTGGGAGGCCACGAGCGCGGGGATGAGGGCCTGGCCGGACACGTTGAGGGCGGTGCGGCCCATGTCCACGATCGGGTCGACAGCCAGGAGCAGGGCCATGCCCTCGAGGGGCAACCCGGCGGTGGACAGCGTGAGCGTGAGCATCACGGTGGCGCCGGTGGTGCCGGCGGTCGCGGCCGAGCCCAGCACGGACACGAGCGCCACGAGGGCGTACTGGCTCAGGCTCATCTCGATCCCGTAGAACTGGGCGATGAACACGGCGGCCACGGCCGGGTAGATCGCGGCGCAGCCGTCCATCTTGGTGGTGGCGCCCAGCGGAACGGCGAAGGAGGCGTAGCCGGTGGGCACGCCGAAGTTGCGCTCGGCCACCCGCTGGGTCACCGGCAGGGTGCCGAGCGAGGAGCGGGAGACGAAGCCGAGCTGGACGGCCGGCCACACGCCGGTGAAGAACTGCTTCACGGAGAGGCCGTGCAGGCGGGCGAGCACGGGGTAGACCACGAACATGACGATCGCCAGGCCCACGTAGATCGCCACCACGAACTTCGCCAGCGTGCCCATCGTGGACCAGCCGTAGGAGGCCACGGCGTTGCCCAGCAGGCCGATGGTGCCGATCGGTGCCAGGCGGATGATCCACCACAGCAGCTTCTGGATGATCGCGAGCACCGAGCGGGAGAACGTGAGGAACGGGGCGGCCTTCTCGCCGACCTTGAGCGCGGCCACGCCCACGACGATCGCGATCACGAGGATCTGCAGCACGTTGAACGTGGGGGAGGAGGCCAGCGCGCCGTCCTCGCCCGCCGTGGTCTTGACGGTCAGGCCGAGGAAGTTCGCCGGCACCAGGGAGGTCAGGAAGTCGAGCCAGCCGACGTCCTTGGCCTGGTACGACGCCGGCGCGGTCTGGCCGGTGCCCACGCCCGGTTGCAGCACGACGCCGACGGCGAGGCCGATGAGCACCGCGATCAGGCTCGTGATGGCGAACCAGAGCAGGGTCTTGGCGGCCAGGCGGGCCGCGTTGGTCACCTGGGCCAGGTTGGCGATGGAGGCGACGACGGCGAAGAAGACCAGCGGGACGACCGCGGCCTTCAGCAGGCTGATGTAGATGCTGCCGACGGTGGCCAGCGTCTCACCGAGCCAGGTCGGGTGCTCGGCGGTGTGCCCCGTCGCGCGGGCGATCAGGCCCAGGACGAGGCCGAGGACGAGGGCGGCGGCGATCTGCCAGCCGAAGTTCGACGTCCAGGCGGGGAGCCGGCGTCGGGGCGCCGGTGCGGGGGAGGATTGTGCGGTGCTCATCCGGGGAGGTTAGGCAGTCCAATACCATGACGCCGAAACGGATTGCGCCATGTGACGTCGTGGTGACGTCCGTCTCGTCCCCGCGTGGCCCAGTGCGAAGGCCCTGTGACGTGGCCCGCACCCGGGTCGCCGGTTTGACCCCCGGGCATAGAATCGCGGAAACACCCGTCCCGAAAGGCGCCTTCGTGACCACCACCAGCACCGGTCCCAGCCCCGAGCCCGTCCACTCCTCCTCGGATCCCTTCGGCTTCTTCGGCCTCACCTATGACGACGTCCTGCTGCTGCCCAACGCCACCGACGTGATCCCCGCGGACGCGGACCCGGGCACCCGGCTGACCCGCAACATCCGCTTGAACATCCCCATCGTCTCCGCGGCGATGGACACCGTGACCGAGGCTCCCCTGGCCATCGCCATGGCCCGCCAGGGCGGCATGGGCATCATCCACCGCAACCTGTCCATCGAGGACCAGGCCCGCCACGTGGACACCGTGAAGCGCTCCGAGTCGGGGATGATCAAGGACCCCGTGACCATCGGCCCCGACGCCACGCTCGCCGACCTGGACGAGCTGTGCGCCCAGTACCGCGTCTCGGGCCTGCCGGTGGTGGCCGAGGACATGACGCTGCTGGGCATCATCACCAACCGCGACACCCGCTTCATCCCGCGCGAGGAGTGGGCCACCCGCACGGTGGACACCGCCATGACCCGCATGCCGCTGGTCACCGCGCAGGAGGGCGTCTCGCGCGCCGAGACGATCCGCCTGTTCTCCCAGAATCGCGTGGAGAAGCTGCCGCTCGTGGACGATGCGGGCCGCCTGACCGGCCTGATCACCATCAAGGACTTCGACAAGGCGGAGCAGTACCCGGACGCCGCGAAGGACGACGAGGGTCGGCTGCGCGTCGGCGGCGCCGTCGGCTTCTTCGGCGACGGCTGGGAGCGCGCCATGGCGCTCGTCGAGGCGGGTGTGGACGCCCTCGTGGTGGACACCGCGAACGGCCACACGCACGGCGTGCTGGACATGATCGCGCGCCTGAAGAAGGAGAAGGCGGCCGCGCACGTCGACGTCATCGGCGGTCAGGCTGCGACCTACGCGGGCGCCAAGGCGATCGTCGACGCCGGCGCGGACGCCGTGAAGGTGGGCGTGGGCCCGGGCTCGATCTGCACGACCCGTGTGGTGGCCGGCGTCGGCGTCCCGCAGATCACCGCCATCTACGAGGCGGCCAAGGCCACGCGCCCCGCGGGCGTCCCGCTGATCGCCGACGGCGGCCTGCAGCACTCCGGTGACATCGGCAAGGCCCTCGTGGCCGGCGCCGACTCGGTGATGCTCGGCTCCCTGCTGGCGGGCACCGCCGAGTCCCCGGGCGACCTCGTGTTCTACCAGGGCAAGCAGTTCAAGACCTACCGCGGCATGGGCTCCCTGGGCGCCATGCAGACCCGCAACGGCACGCGCTCCTTCTCAAAGGACCGCTACTTCCAGGCGGACGTGCCGGACGAGGACAAGCTGATCCCCGAGGGCATCGAGGGCCAGGTGCCCTTCCGGGGCCCGGTCGCCTCGGTGGTCCACCAGCTCGTGGGCGGCCTGCGCCAGACGATGTTCTACACGGGCGCGTCCACGGTGGCCGATCTCAAGGAGAACGGCCGCTTCGTGCGCATCACCGCGGCGGGCCTGAAGGAGTCCCATCCGCACGACATCATGATGACTGTCGAGGCCCCGAACTACCGTTCGCGATGACCTGCACGTCGGGTCCGGGGGAGCCCCCGGACGGGGCGGCGCCGACGACACGGTCGGCGCCGCCCCGTGGCGCCTGGGCTAGGCTGGCCCGGTGACGAACCAGATTGAGATCGGCCGCGGCAAGCGCGGCCGCCGGGCCTTCTCCCTCGACGACGTGTCCGTGGTGCCCGCGCGGCGCACCCGGGATCCCCAGGACGTCAGCCTCACGTGGCGCATCGACGCCTACACGTTCGACATGCCCGTGATCGGTGCGCCCATGGACTCCGTGATGAGCCCGGAGGCCGCCATCGCGATGGGGCGGCTGGGCGGTCTCGGCGTCCTCAACCTCGAGGGCCTGTGGACCCGCCACGAGGACCCGCGCCCGCTGCTCGAGGAGATCGCCGCCCTCCAGGCCGGCCCGGCCGGGACCGAGGCCACCCGCAAGCTGCAGGAGGCCTACGCGGCCCCCATCCGCCCCGATCTGATCACCGAGCGCCTCGCGCAGATCCGCGAGGCCGGCGTCGTCGTCGCGGGCTCGCTGACCCCGCAGAACACGCAGGAGTTCTACCGCACCGTCGTGGCGGCGGGCGTGGACCTGTTCGTCATCCGCGGTACCACCGTCTCGGCCGAGCACGTCTCCTCCACCCAGGAGCCGCTGGACCTCAAGCAGTTCATCTACGAGCTGGACGTGCCCGTGATCGTGGGCGGGGCGGCCGGCTACACGCCGGCCCTGCACCTGATGCGCACCGGCGCGGCCGGCGTGCTCGTCGGCTTCGGCGGCGGCGCGTCCACCACCACGCGCCGCGCCATGGGCATCCGCGTGCCGATGGCCACGGCCATCTCGGACATCGCCGAGGCGCGCCGCGACTACATGGACGAGTCCGGCGGCCGCTACGTGCACGTGATCGCCGACGGCGGCGTCTCCACCTCGGGGGAGATCGTCAAGGCGATCGCCATGGGCGCGGACGCGGTCGTCCTGGGCGCCGCCCTGGCCCGCGCCACCGACGCCCCCGGCGGCGGCTGGCACTGGGGCCTCGAGGCCGCCCACCCGGAGCTGCCGCGCGGGCACCGCACGCACGTGGGCCAGGTGGCTCCGCTGGAGGAGGTCCTGTGGGGGCCCGGCCGCCACGCGGACGGCACGTCCAACCTGATGGGCGGCCTGAAGCGCGCCATGGCCACCTGCGGCTACACCGAGCTCAAGGACTTCCAGAAGGTGGAGGTCCTCGTGACCCCCACCCAGACCGTCTGATCCCCGCCGCCGCGTGGCGGCACCCCGACCGGAAGAGTTGATACGGCGTGCTGCGCACCGTCCTCAAGCCCGTCTGGCTGGCCACCCTGGTGCTGGCCCTCGTGGCGGCCGCGGTCTTCGTGGCGCTGTCCAAGTGGCAGTTCGAGTCCGCGGAGACGAACGCGCCGCCGCCGCGCACCCAGACCGAGCACGCCGTGCCGTTCCTGGAGCACGTGCGCCCCTACGAGGCCCTGCTCGGCTCGCAGGCCGACCAGGTGGTCACGGTCGAGGGGGAGTTCGTGCCCGGCACGGACGTCCTGGTCGGCCCGCGCCTGCTGAACGGCCGCGACGGCTACTGGACGGTCACGGCCCTGCGGGTGGCCGGCGCCCCGGACGGCGAGGTTGTCCCAGTGGTCCGCGGCTGGTCGGCCGACGCCGACGTCGTGGACCCCGCGCCCGCCGGGCAGGTCACCGTCACGGGACGCCTGCTGCCCCCGGACGGGCCCCTGCCGCGCGAGGCCACGGCCGAGGACACCGCCGACCGGCTCCTGTACCGCAGCCTGGCCCCGGCCCAGCTGGTGAACGTGTGGGACGAGCCGTCCTACGCGGCGTACGTCGCGGCGTTCGAGATGGTCGACGCCGCGGGCGCCGAGACGGGCGCGGCCGGCCCCGGCGGGCTCGAGCCGGTGTGGGTGGCCCCGCAGCCGGAGGAGACCCAGATCATCTGGCTCAACGTCTTCTACGCCGTGGAGTGGATACTGTTCGCCGGCTTCGCCCTGTTCCTGTGGTGGCGGTTCGTCCGCGACGACCACGTCCGGGACGAGCACGAGCGCCGGCTCGACGAGGAGTGGGCCGCGCGGTGGCGCGCCGAGGAGCTCGAGCGGCGCCGGGCGGCCGCGCGCGAGGCCAAGGAACGGGCCGTCGCCGCGCAGGCCGCGGCGCACCCACGCCAGGACCACGACGACGACGGGGCCGTGCGCCCCGACCCCCGCGACCCGGGCCCCCGTGGGCCCCGAGAGGAGCAGAGCCGATGAGCACCCAGCACCCCGGCCCCCAGCCGGTGGACCCGGCGAGCCTGCCGGATCCCGAGGACATCACGGAGGCCGACCTGCCCGAGCCGCCCCCGCGGCCAGGCCGGGAGCAGCGCCGTTTCGCCGGCACCCAGCAGCAGATCCGCTCCGCCACCCGCCTCTACGTGGTGTGCGCGTGGATCACCGGCATCATGCTCCTGCTGCTCGTGGCGGAGATGGTGCTGAAGTACGGCATGCACGTGGAGCTCTACGCGGGCGGCACCACCCTGGACGGAGACGCCAACGGCCTGGGGCTGCATCCCGAGGACAGCGTGACCGGGGGAGTGAACCTGTCCCTGTTCATCCTCATCGCCCACGGCTGGATGTACGTGGTGTACCTGCTCGCCTCGTTCCGCCTGTGGTCCCTGATGCGCTGGGAGCCGCTGCGCCTGCTGGCGATGGCCGGCGGCGGCGTCGTGCCGTTCCTGTCCTTCGTGGTGGAGAAGCGCATGACCCGCGTGGTCCGGGACGAGCTGCACCGCTTCCCGGACGCCGCGCGGCGCTACTGAGCGCCTCGACTATCCTGGACGGGTGACGCAGAACGCCCCCCACCCCGACACCCCCGCCCCGCTCAGCGACGTGATGCCCACGGTGCTGGTGCTGGACTTCGGCGCCCAGTACGCGCAGCTCATCGCGCGTCGTGTGCGCGAGGCCAACGTCTACTCCGAGGTCGTGCCCGCCTCCACCCCGGCGGCGCAGATCCTGGAGCGCAAGCCCGCGGCGCTGATCCTCTCGGGCGGGCCGTCGTCGGTGTACGAGCCCGGCGCCCCGCAGCTGGATCCGGCGCTGCTCGAGGCAGGGGTGCCCGTGCTGGGCCTGTGCTATGGCTTCCAGTCGATCGCGCACGCCCTCGGCGGCACCGTGGCCCAGACCGGCACCCGGGAGTACGGCTCCACCCGCCTGGACTCGGTGGACGCCGACTCCGTGCTGTTCGCGGACCAGGACCTCGATCAGGTCGTGTGGATGTCCCACGGGGACGCCGTGACGCAGGCGCCCGAGGGCTTCGCCGTGACGGCCTCCACCGCGGGCGCCCCCGTCGCCGCGTTCGAGGACCGCGAGCGCCGCATCTACGGCGTGCAGTGGCATCCCGAGGTGGGCCACTCCTCCCGCGGCCAGCGGGTGCTCGAGCAGTTCCTGCACGTGGGTGCGGGCCTGGGCTCGGACTGGACGGCCAGCGGCGTGATCGAGGAGCAGGTCGAGCGCATCCGCGAGCAGATCGGGGACAAGCGGGCCATCTGCGGCCTGTCCGGCGGCGTGGACTCCGCCGTGGCCGCGGCCCTCGTGCAGCGCGCCATCGGCGACCGCCTCACCTGCGTCTACGTGGACCACGGCCTCATGCGCGAGGGCGAGTCCGCCGAGATCGAGCAGGCCTTCGGCGAGGCCCACGGCGGCGCCCGCCTCGTGTTGGTGGACGCGCGCGAGGACTTCCTGTCCGCGCTGGCCGGCGTCACCGACCCCGAGGCCAAGCGCAAGATCATCGGCGAGCGGTTCATCCGCACCTTCGAGAAGGCGCAGGCGGACATCGTCCTCGAGTCCGAGCACGACCCGGACGCCACCGAGGTCCGCTTCCTCGTGCAGGGCACGCTCTACCCGGACGTCGTCGAGTCCGGCGGCGGGGACGGGGCGGCCAACATCAAGTCCCACCACAACGTGGGCGGCCTGCCGGACGACATCGAGTTCGAGCTGTGCGAGCCGCTGCGCGAGCTGTTCAAGGACGAGGTCCGCGCCGTGGGCGCCGAGCTCGGCCTGCCCGAGGGCATCGTGCACCGCCAGCCGTTCCCGGGCCCGGGTCTGGGCATCCGCATCATCGGCGAGGTCACCCAGGAGCGCCTGGACCTGCTGCGCCGCGCGGACGCGATCGTGCGCGCCGAGCTCACCGCGGCCGGGCTGGACCGCCAGATCTGGCAGTGCCCGGTGGTGCTGCTCGCGGACGTGCGCTCCGTGGGCGTGCAGGGTGACGGCCGCACCTACGGCCACCCGGTCGTCCTGCGCCCCGTCACCAGCGAGGACGCCATGACGGCGGACTGGGCGCGGATCCCGGACGACGTCCTGTCCCGCATCTCGAACCGCATCACCAACGAGGTCGACGGCGTCAACCGCGTCGTGCTCGACGTGACCAGCAAGCCGCCGGGCACCATCGAGTGGGAGTGAGCGGCGCGTCCGGCGCCGCATCCGGCCGCCCCTGACCGGGGCGGCCGTCCGCACGAAGACCGCCTGGACCCAGGCGACGGAGGAAGGACCGCACGCACGTGACCGAGCAGGAGTTCCCGCGCCTGGCCCGCGCCCGCGCCGCCGCACGCCCCGACGAGGGGCAGACCCGCCCCGATCCGGCCGCCTGGGTGTCCTCCCTGGGCTCGGGCGCCGAGAACGACACGATGCTGCGGTTCGCGCCCTCGGCGGCCAACAGCATCGACCTCACGGAGGCGAACTCCTCCGGCGTCTCGCAGCTGCTGCTGGGGCGGCGCACCCGCCTGTCCACCCTGCTGCCGGCCGGCCCGGTGCTGGACGCGGCGCACGAGGTCTCCCTCGGCCTGCGCGCCAAGGTCCGCGAGCTGGCGGAGGAACGCGGCATCGACGTCGGCGCGCTCGCCGTGGGCGTGGCCACGTGGACGGCCGAGGAGGACGGCCGGCGGGAGCGCCGCTCGGCCCCCGTGCTGCTGGCCCGCGTGGCCCTGACGGTGCGTCGCGGCGCCCGGGGCCGGGACGAGCTGGAGGTCCAGATCACCGAGCCGGCCCGCCTGAACCCGGCGCTCGTGCGGAACCTGCGCCGGCACCACGGCATCGCCCTGGACCCCGAGGCGTACCAGCAGGCCGCCTACGCCACGGCGCGCCTCGAGCCCGCCCCCGCGTTCGCCCGCCTGCGCGAGGAGGCCGCCGCGATCGCGGACCTGCACATCCAGGATTGCCTGCTCGTCTCCACGTTCGCGGACCTCGGCGAGACCGCCTCCCTGCCCGCCTCCCTCGAGGATCTGCCGGTCGTGCAGGCCCTGTACGACGCCGGGACCGGCATGGTGCCCCGCCCGGCGGCGCTGCAGCCCACGGGCGCGCCCGCGGAGGATGACGTCGCCCCGGCGGACGAGCGCCTCGTCGTCGACGTCGACGCCGCCCAGGCACGCGTGCTCGAGCACGCCGCGGCGGGGGAGTCCCTCGTGGTGGCGGCCGCCCCCGGCACCGGGCAGACCCAGACCGCCGCCGCCCTGGCCGCGCGCCTGGCCTGGGAGGGTCGGCGCGTGCTGGTCGTGGCCGAGCGCTCCGCCGCCCTGGCCGACGTGCTCGACCGCCTCGAGGAGGCGGACCTGCGCTCGATCGCGCTGGATGTGCCCGCCAACGCGGACCCCGAGCTGCTCCGCCGCCAGCTCGTGCAGGCCGTCCTGCGCTCCGAGCGGGCCGTGGACCCCGACACCGCCCGGGACGAGGCCGCCCTGACCGAACGACGGCGCCGGCTGCAGGAGCACGTCGGCTCACTGCACCACGTCCGCCCCCGCTGGGGCTGCTCGCCGTTCCAGGCGATGCAGGCCCTGGCCGCCCTGACCGGGCTCGAGACGCCGCCGGCCACCACCGTGCGCCTCAAGCGCTCCGTGCTGGACTCCACCGTGAACCGGCAGGCCGTGGGCGAGCAGCTCGTGCGCGCCGGGGAGCTCGGCGCGTTCTCGGCCGCCGCCACCGAGAGCCGCTGGTTCGGCGCCCGCGTGCGCAACGTGCAGGAGACCGAGGCCGCCTCGGAGCTGGCCGACGAGCTGGCGGCCGCCCTGCACACCACCCGGCGCGCCGTGGACACCGCCGCCGCCCAGGCCGGCCTGCGCCCCGAGCGCACGGTGGCCGGCTGGGCGGAGCAGGCGGACCTCTACCGCCGTGTGGCCCGCACCCTCACCGAGTTCACCCCCGAGGTGTTCTCCCTCGACGTGCCCCAGCTGGTCGCGGCGACCGCCACCAGCTCGTGGCGGCGCCTCCACCTGGTCGAGATGTCCTCGGTGACCCGGTCCCGCCTGCGCCGCGCGGCGAAGGACGCGGTCCGCCCGGGCGTGCAGCCCACGGACCTGCACGGCGCCCTCGTGGACGCCGCCGCCGTCCTGGAGGACTGGAACCGCCACGCCGCCGAGCCGGGCACGCCCCCGCAGGTGCCGGACCAGGGCGAGCACGTGATGGGCCAGGTCGGCCAGGTGCGCGAGCGCCTGCGCCGGCTCGAGGGCGTCCTCGCCCCGGAGGCCGTGGCCGAGGCGCCCTTGGAGGAGCGGGACGTGGACAACCTCGTGGCCGCCGTCGACGGGCTCGTGGCGGACCGCGACACCCTGGCCACGCTGCCCGAGCGCACCCTCGTGCTGGACAGCCTGCGCGACCACGGCCTGGCGGAGCTGCTCGAGGACCTGCGCGACCGCGAGGTGCCCACCGAGGCCCTGACCGCCGAGCTCGAGTTGGCGTGGTGGCAGTCCGCGCTCGAGGCGATGATCTCCGGGGACGACTTCCTGGCCATGATGAGCGGCACGGACCTGGCGGAGGTCGAGCGCGGGTTCCGCGACCTGGACCGCGCCCATCTCGAGCGCGGCGGCGCCCGGCTCTCCGCCGCGCTGGCCGCGCGCTGGCGGGAGGCGCTGCGCACCTATCGCGCGGACGCGGCCGTGCTGCGCACCCTGCTCAAGCAGGGCAGCCCCACGGTCGAGTCCCTGGCCACGATCACCCCCGAGCTCCTGCAGCCGCTCGTGCCGGTGGTCACCACCTCGCCCATGGCCCTGTCCGAGTTCCCCCCGGAGTGGCGCGCCGACGTCGTCGTGCTGCTGGAGGCCGACGCGACCGCCCTGGCCACCGCGATGGGCGCGCTCACCCGCGCCCCCCAGGTGGTGGCCCTCGGCGACCCGGTCATCGGGCGCCCGCAGTCGTTCCAGGTGTCCGTGGACCCGACGGCGACCGCCGGGCCCCTGCGCCCGCTGCGCTCGGCCCACGACGCGCTGGACGAGGTGCTGCCCACCCTGCCGCTGCGCACCGTGCACCGCCCCCTCGAGCGGCGCCTCGTGCGCCTGCTCTCCGCGCTCGCCTATGACGGCGCCCTGGACGCGCTGCCCACCGCGGGCGAGGCCACCGGCCGGGATCGTGCCGTCACGGCCGAGTACCTGCCCGAGGGCACCGGTATCCCGATGACCGGCGGCGACGTGGTCGAGTCCACGAACGCCGAGGTCGCCCGCACCGTGGAGCGCGTGTTCGAGCACATCCGCGACCGGCCCGAGCAGTCCCTGGCCGTGGTCACGGTGTCCGAGCAGCACGCCCGCAGGGTGGCCGCCGCCGTGCAGGCCACGGCCGCGCAGGCGCCGTGGGCCCACGAGTTCCTCGCCCGCGGCCGCGGCGAGGACGCCGCCGACGCCGAGCCGTTCGTGATCGTGCCGGTCGTGCGCGCCGCCTCCGTGGTGCGTGACGCCGTGATCCTCACCCCCGGCTACGGCCGCACCCCGCACGGCCGCGTGGTGCACCACTTCGGCGCCTTCTCCGACCCGGACGGCGAGCGCATGGTCACGGTCGCGCTCACCCGGGCACGCCGCCGCCTGCACCTCATCTCCGCGCTGCGCGCCGCGGACCTGGACGAGGACCGGCTCGACGGCGGCGCCCTCTGGTTCCTGCGGCTGCTCGAGGCCTACCTCGGCGAGGACGCCGCGGATCCGGTGGGCATGGTGGGCGACCCGCTGCTGGCCGATCTGCGCGACCGGCTTGAGGAGCACGGCGCCCGCGTCCTGCCCCGCCACGGCGGCGTCATGGACCTGGCCGTGCTCGATCCGCGCGCGGACCGGGACGAGGCCCCCCGTCCGCTGGCCCTGGCCGGCGACGGCGGCGAGGTGTACCGCGCCCTCACGGTGCGGCAGCGCTCGCGGACCCTGCCCGAGGGGCTCGAGGCCCGCGGCTGGGAGCCCCGGACCCTGTGGGCGATCGACGTGTTCGCGGACCCGGAGTCCGTGGCCCGCGGGCTGGCCGACCGGCTGGGCGTGGAGCCGGCGGACGAGACGGACGAGGCCGACGACGATGCCCGCTGACGGCGCGGCGCGCCGCCGCGGCCCGCGCCGGGCGGACGCCCCGGGCACCGGCCCGGCAGCCGCCGACGGCCGCGAGCCGCGCCTGCCCGGGATGCCCCGGCTGACCGGGCAGGCCGAGACGTCGCCGGCGACCGCACCGACCGGGGACAGGGCCGGGGTCGAGACCGGTGCGGCCGAGGCCGAGCGCGACCGCTGGCTGCGCGAGCAGCGCCCGCCCCACTGGGGCTGAGCCGGCCCGATGCGGCCGGGTCAGTCCGCGGCGGCGGAGGACGAGGACGACGTCGAGGACGTCGAGGACCCGGCGGCCGAGTCCGAGGTCGATCCGCCGGCCGAGCCGGTGCCCCCGGTGCCGGAGCGCGAGTCGGTCCGGTAGAACCCGGAGCCCTTGAAGCTCACGCCGACCGAGCCGTACTGCTTGCGCAGGACGCCGCCGCACGCGGGGCACTCGGTGAGGGCGTCGTCGGTGAAGGCCTGGACGACGTCGAAGGCGTGGCCGCAGTCCTTGCAGCGGTAGGCGTAGGTGGGCATGCTCAGCTCCAGCTCGCTCGGGGCGCGCCGGGGCGCGCGGTTCTGGGGGGATCCGACCCCCGATGCTACTCCGCGCCGCGGGCCGGGCTCAGACCCAGCGCATCCCGGCCGCGGTGACGACGCCGTCCACGGGCCGGTCCGTGGGCTCGGCAGGGATGGCGCCTGCCGGCAGCAGCTCGTCCTCGAACACGAGGGCCACGGTCGGCACGCTCCGCGGCAGCTCGGCGAGGAAGCGGTCGTAGTAGCCCCCGCCCTGGCCCAGGCGCATCCCGTCCTCGGCCACCGCGAGCGCCGGCATGACCACCGCGGTCGCCGCCGCCAGCGCGTCGGTCCCGAGCCGTTCGCCCACGGGCTCGTCCACGGGGGCGTTCGCGGCGCGCGCCGTCGCGACGCCCGGGTGCCAGGAGGCCCAGCTCAGGCGTCGTTCCGGCTCGATCACGGGGACGAGCACCCGCGCCCCCGCGGCCAGCAGGCGGGCGCGCAGCCCACCGGTGTCCGGCTCGGTGGCCATCGGCAGCACGGTGGCCACCACCGGGGCGGTCCCGTCCGCGGTCGCCGCGGCCACGCGCGGGCCCAGCCACGCCCACAGGTGCTCGACGGCGGCCGCGGACTCGGCGGCGCGGCGCGCAGGGGAGCGGTCGCGGCGGGCGGTGCGCAGGCGCGCACGCAGGGCGGCCTTGGCGTCCACGACGTCGTCGACGCCGGCGACGGGGCCCGTGGCGGCGGGCTCGGGCACGGGAGGGGGAGTGCGCATGTCCCCATGATGCCCGCCGCACCGGTGCCGCGCCCGGCCGCGCATAGGATCGACGCCATGTCCTGGCAGCGTTCCCCCTGGCCCGTGACCCTGCGGCACGGCACCCTCGCCCTGCGGCCGCTGCGGCGGCGGGACCGGGAGGCGTGGGAGGAGCAGCGGGCGCACAACCGGGAGTGGCTGACGCCGTGGGACGCGACGAGCCCCGTGCCGGGCGCGGGTCCGGCGTCGTTCGGGCAGATGGTCCGCTGGCACGGCCGCCAGGGCCGGGACGGCAGCGCCTACACGTGGGGCATGGCCCTCGACGACGACCGCCCGGACCGGGACCGCCTGGTGGGGCTGCTGTCCCTGGGCGGGATCCAGTACGGCTCGGTGCTCTCCGGCTCGATCGGCTACTGGATCGACCGTCGCGAGGCCGGCCGGGGGCTGACCCCGACGGCCGTGGCCATGGCGACGGACTGGGCGTTCCGCAGCGCCGGTCTGCACCGGGTCGAGGTCAACATCCGCCCGGAGAACGCGGCCAGCCTGCGGGTCGTGGCGAAGCTCGGCCTGCGCGACGAGGGCCTGCGGCGCGCGTACCTGCACGTGGACGGCGCCTGGCGGGACCACCGGACGTTCGCGGTGACCGCCGAGGAGGTCCCCGACGGCCTGCTGGCCCGGTGGCTGGCCTCCCGGCCGCGCCCCTGAGCGGTCGACGGGACACGCCGAGTGCGGACACGCCGCGATGGCCGGACCGGTCCGCCCCCGGCGCTAGGTGTTGTGGGTCATGAGGTTCTTGCCACGAGGCGCCGGCTGAGATGAGACGAGTGGGCCCCGCCCCGCAGGATGGAAGTTCCTACACCACCCACCTGCCAGAAGAGACCCACTCATGACTCACGCTAACGCACCCCTGACCCCGACCGGCCGGCTGCGCATGGTCCAACGCCACCTGCACGACGGGATCCCACAAGCGCACGTGGCCGCCGAGTTCCGGGTGAGCCTGCCCACGGTGGCCACCTGGGTGGCCCGCTACCGCGCCCAGGGAGAAGCCGGCCTTCAGGACCTGCCCAGCCGTCCGCGCCGTTCACCTGCCCAGCTCGACCCCGAGGTGGTGGCCCAGATCCAGACCCTGCGTCGCAGGGAGAAGTGGTCGGCCCGCCGGATCCATCACCACCTCGTCTCTGAAGGCCACCGGGTGTGCCTCCGAACGGTGGGCAGGTGGCTGCACCGGCTGGGCATCTCCCGGTTGCCAGACCTCGCGCCCACGGGTGAGGACCTGCGCCAACGACCACAGAAGATCACCGCCCGCGGCCCGGGGCACATGGTGCACCTGGACGTGAAGAAGATCGGGCGCATCCCTGACGGGGGCGGCTGGCGTGCTCACGGCCGGGACTCCGAGAACGCGCGAGCAGCCAAGCGCGGGCCTGGCCGACGGGTCGGCTACACCTACCTGCACTCGGCGATCGACGGGTTCACCCGCCTGGCCTACACCGAGGCGTTGGAGGACGAGAAGGCGGTGACCACGATCGGGTTCTTCTGCCGGGCGAGGGCGTTCTTCGCCGCCCACGGCATCACCGTGGACCGGGTGATCACGGACAACGGGAACAACTACCGGGCCGTGGACTTCACCGGGAAGGTGGTCTCGCTCGGGGGCCGGCACCACCGGATCCGCCCCTACACCCCGCGCCATAACGGGAAGGTCGAACGGTACAACCGGCTGATGGTCGATGAGGTCCTCTACGCCCGCCCGTACTCCTCAGAGCAAGCTCGGCGTGAGGCCCTGCAGGTGTGGGTGAACCACTACAACTACCATCGGCCTCATACCTCCTGCGGAGACGCTCCTCCGGCCTCACTGGCACCGACCCGAGTCAACAACGTCATGCCCTCCTACAGCTAGGCTGACCGCATGGACGAGACCACCGCGCCGACGAGGGCCGTGCAGGCCGCGCTCGACGCGCTGGCCGACGCCCGGGTGAGCGCGTCGCTGGTCATCGTGGCCCTCGTGGCCTTCCTGGCCTGGCGGCTCGTGCTGCGCCGCCATCGTCTCGCGTCCGCCCCCGCCCGCCCGTCGATGCCGAGGTCCTTCATGCACCGCCTGCAGAGCTCGCCCGCCGTCCGTGCCTTGACCGCCCGGTTCTCGGGCCGCCTGAGCGCCGCCGCCGACGCGGCGCGCACCGCCCGCGGCCGGACCGGCCTGCACATCCGGTGGGGGCGCACGGCGCTGTTCCTCGCCGCCCTCGTGGCCCTGCTCGTGTTCCTCGTGGCCGGGCTCGCCGCGGCGTTCGGCGCGGGCACGCTGTCCCTGGCCGGCTGGTCGCTCCTGTTCGCCGTGGCCGGGCTGGCCGGACTGCGGGCCCTCGCGGTCCGCGACCGCACCCGTCGCGCCCGGCCCGCCGCCGTCGTCGTCCCGGCGCGCCCCGCCGCCCCTGCGGCCGAGGAGCGGCAGGCCCCGGCGGCGGACCCCGAGCGGGACCGCCGCGTGCTGGAGACCGTGCTGGCCTTCGAGACCGAGGCGCCGCGTCCGGCCGCCGCGCCCGCCGCACCCCGGGCCGAGCCCGTGGTGGTGACCGCCTCCGCCGCCGCCCCCGCAGCGGACCGCGCCGTCACCATCCCCGCGGTGCCGCGCCCCACCTACCTGGACGCCCCGGAGATGGCCCGCCCCCTGCCGGCGCCGCTCGAGACCCCCGCCCCCACCGGCGCCGACACCCGGCCCCAGGACGCCGCGCGCACGGCGGACGATCAGATCAGCGCCGCCGCCGAGCAGGACATCGCCGCCCTGGACCTGGACAACGTCCTGGCGCGGCGCCGGGCCTGCTGAGCCCCGCCGGGCGGCCGCGCCCGTGAGCATCGACCGAGCCGCCGCGCGCCAGGCCGTCCGCGCGTCGGGCGAGCGCTGGCTGCGCACCCGAGCTGACGCCCTGCACCTGCAGCGGGGACGTCGGCTTGCGCGCGTCCTGGACCTGGACGTGATGACCGGACGCGCGGGCGACGCCCGCGTCCGCTCCCGCACCCTCGTCCTCGCCCGCGACCCCCGGCACCCCGCCGCCCCCGCCACGGCGTGCCCGCCCGTCCCGGGCGAGCGCGGGATCCTGGAGGACGGCACCCTGTGGTGGTGGGCCCCCGCCGACCCCGTCCTGCCGGGCCTCACGCTGACCGCCGACCCGGACGCGCTCGCGGCCCTGCTCGGTACGGCGCCGGGCCGGGCCCGCCTCACGTGGCGCGGCTACCGGCCGCGGGACCGGGCGGTCCTGGCCGTCGAGGCGACCGGCGACGACGGCGTCGTGGCCCGCACGTTCCTGAAGGTGCTCCCGCCCGCGCGGGCCGCACGGGTCGCCCGGCGCATGGCCGCCGCGGGGGCGGCCGGGGTGCCGGTGCCCGCCGTCCGCGCGGCGCCGGAGCGCGGGGTGCTCCCACTCGCGAGCGTGCCGGGCCTGCCCTGGCGGGCGCTGCTGGCCGGACCCGAGGCCGCCGCCCTCGACCCCGCGCGGGTCGCCGCGCTGCTGGACCGGCTGCCGCCGGTGCCCGAGGAGCCCCCCGGCCCGGCGGGCCCCACGGCCGGGGCGGCCGGGGGCGACGACGCGGACGACGGCGGACCCGCCGTCCTGCTCGAGCACGCCACGTGGGCCGCCGTCGTGCTGGACCCCGAAGCCCAGGACGAGGCCGCCGCCCGGGTGGAGCGGCTCCGCGCGGCGCTCGCGGCCGGGGACCCCGGCCCGCGCGTGCCCGTGCACGGCGACCTGCACCCGGGGAACCTGCACGTGGACGCGGCGGGGGAGCGGATCACCGGCGTGCTGGACGCCGACGACCTGGGCATGGGACACCGCGTGGACGACTGGGCCGTCCTGATCGCCCATCTCGAGGCGGGCGCCGTGGACCTCGGCGCCGGCGGCGCCGCGCTGCGCGCCGTGGCCGAGCGGTTCCGGCGCCACGCCCGCAGCGAGGTCGACGAGGTGGCGCTGGCCGCCCGCGTCGCGACCGTGCTCGCCGCCCTCGCGGCGCAGCCGACCGCGCCCCGCGCCGTGCGGTCCGCCCGCCGGGCCGCCGCCGACGCCGCCCTGGCCCGCGTCGGCCTCTGACCCGCGACGGCTGCCGCCACCGTCTGGCCGGGCCGTCGGGCCGGGCCACTCCCTCGAGCGGCGGTCAGTCCGCGCCGAGCCCCTCCCGGAGCGCGTCGAGCTCGTCCCGGACGCGCGCGGCGCCGTCGTGGTCCCCGAAGGCGGACAGGCACTGGTGCAGGCCCGTGAGCGCGCCGAGGCGCACGAGCGTGGAGTCGGTGGAGTCGCACACCAGGCGGAAGAGCGTCGCGGCCTGCTCGGGGCTGCCGTCCTCGGCCACCACGTAGGCGGCGAAGAGCTCGGCCTGCGCGGCGCCCTCGCGGTCCCCGGCGGCCGTGAACAGGTCGGCGGCCTGCAGCGCGGTGGCGATCGCCTCCGGCCCCCGCTCGAGCGACCACAGGGCCCGGGCGCGGGTGTCCGTGTAGTCGGCCACCTGCCAGTCGGCGCCGGCGTCCCGCACGAGGGCGAGCGCCTCCTCGAGGAGGTCGAGGCCCTCCGCCTGGCCGGACTCGCACAGCAGGTACCCGTGCGCGTGCAGCGCGGCCGGCAGCACCGCCGGGTCCTCGTCCACCGCCTGACGCGCGGCCGCGACCGCCCGCTCGAACAGGTCGAGGGCGGAGGGCCGGGTGCGTTCGTCGCGCTCGCGGTTCACGAGGGCGCCGGCGGCCAGGAGCGTGCGCGCGGCGTCCTCCCACTGGCCGTGGGCCTCGAACAGGCCGGCCGCCTCCCGCCACAGGGGCAGCGCGTTCTCGGCGCGGTCCTGGTCGTGGTGGGCGTGGCCGAGGTCCACGAGGGCGCGGGCCTGCTCGACGTCCCGGCCGTGGGTGGCCTCGCGGCGCACCAGCCGGGCGAGCAGGGGCTCGGCCTCGTCGGCGCGGCCGGCGAGCACGAGCTGGTGCGCCCACCAGTAGCTCAGGCTCGAGGCCTCCGGCGCCTCGGCCTTCTCCGCGTGCACGGAGGCCAGCTCCCACGCGGTCACGGCGGCCTCCTCGTATCCGTCGAGGTCGCCGGCCACGCGCCCGGCCAGGGCCGCCGCGGAGGCGGCGCCGCGCCGCAGCCCGACCGAGGCCATCCGCTCCGCCGCCTCGAGCGCCAGGTCGAGGGCGGCCGTCGGACGGTCCAGCTCGTGGGCGGCGATCGCCCGCACCGTGGTGGCGGAGGCCAGGACGGCGCGGGCGGCGGGCAGCGCGGTGACGACGGCGGCCGCCGCGTCCGCCTCGGCGTGCTCGCCCCGCCACAGGTGCAGGCGGGCGAGCAGCAGATGCGCGCTGGACCACGAGCCGGTGGGCAGCAGGGCACCGGCCGCGCGCAGCCCGCCCAGGACGCCGATGACGCGGCGGGCCAGCTCGAGCGCGGCGTCCAGGTCCCCGGTGTGCACGCGGTGCACGGCCAGGGCCAGGGCGGCCTCGGGCAGGACGGTGTCCCCGGGGTCCTCGCCGGGAGCGCCCGGCTCGTCCTCCACGACGCCGGCCAGCACCGCCGCCTCGACCGTGTCCGGGTCGCGCACGAGGGCGCCGCCGAGCTGGGACTCGAGCCCGGCCTGCCGGGGCCGGCCGAGGTGGCGCAGCAGCGCCGCCCGGGCCTCCACCCAGCGGGTCAGGGCGGCCTCGTCCCCGACCTGGCCCGCGGCGACGGCGAGCGCCCGCAGCAGGGCGAGGCGGACGTCGTCCTGGCCGGGCCCGAGCGCGGCGAGACCGGAGTCGGCGAGGCGGGCGGACTCCCGGGGCTCGTCGCGCAGCGCGGCCTCGAGGGAGAGCTCCCACCAGCCTCGGGCGTCCAGGGCGGTCGGGGCGTCGGGCGCCGCGGTGCCGCGGGCCTGCCGGAGCAGGGCGCGCACCCGGTCCAGGGCGGCGTCGACGGCCGGCTCCACGGGGCCGCCGGAGGGGTCGTCCCGGTGGGGCGGGTCCTGCGGGGTGTCCACGGGCGCTGCTCCTTCCGGGGGTGGGACGGGTGGTCCTCCAGCCTAGGGCGCGGGTCGGTGGACCGTGCCGCTGTTCGCGGTGGGCGGTGCTCGTAGACTGGCCGGGCCCGCAGCGTCGCCCGCCGCGGGCCGTCCCACCGCCGCCAGGAGCCCGCAGCCATGAGCACCACCCCCGCCGCCCCGGACGCCGCCGGAGCACACCCCGCCGGCCCGTTCCAGACGCGCGCCGGCGCCTACGCCCTGATCGTGGACGGCGGCCGCGTCCTGCTCAGCTCGTGGCAGGGGCCCGAGTTCCTGCAGTGGACGCTGCCCGGTGGCGGCATCGAGCTCGGCGAGAGCCCGGAGGAGGCGTGCCTGCGCGAGGTCTGGGAGGAGACCGGCCACACCGCCGAGCTCACGGGCCTGCTGGGCGTCACGACCGGGACGATCCCGGTGGAGAAGCGCCTGCGGGGCGAGCCGCTGCCGCTGCTCACCGTGCAGGTCCTCTACACCGCCCGCATCACGGGCGGCGTCCTGCGCCCTGAGGTCGGCGGATCCTCGACGGACGCGCGCTGGTTCGACCTCGCGGAGCTCAGCGGGCTGCGCACCGCCTCCTGGGTCACCGAGGCGCTCGCCCGTGCCGGGGTGGCGGCGTGAGCCGCCCCGCCCACCGCCGCCCCGCGGCCCTCGCCGCCTCGGCCCTCGTGCTGTCGCTGGCCCTGGGGGCGTGTGGGCGGCAGGCGGACGCCCCGCCGACGCCCTCCGCGTCAGGCGCGCCGATCACGGTCGTGCACGGCGGCGAGGGCCTCGAGGCCGCCGTCGCGGCGGTCCTGTCCCGTCACCTGCGCCTGCACGGCCACGCCGTGGCGGACGAGGACGGCGTCGCCGTGGAGCAGCCCGCGTGGTCCGCCGCCGGCGGGGACACGGTCGCCGTCGTGGACACCCTGGCCCTGGCCGTCGCCGCCGACCCCGCAGCGGCGCTGCCGTCCCCGCCGTCGCCGTCGTCGACGCCGACCGGGACGGAGGCCGGCACGTCCACGGACGCTGTGCCCACCCCCTCGGCCACCCCCTCGGCCACCGCCTCGACCGCCGCCCCGAGCCCCACCGCGCTGCCCGTCGGCGACCCCGCGGCCGACGCCCCGGCGGCCGGGCGCGTCCTGGGGACGCTGCTCGCCGGGCAGACGGCCGCGGCGGGGACACCGCAGGACGAGGCCCCGGCGGTGCTGTCCTCGTCGGCGGGCGTGCTGCGCCTGACCGCGGTCGTCACCCAGACCACCGCGGCCCGGCTCGAGCTCGAGTCGATCACGGACCTCAACGGCTGGTGCGAGTCGCTCACCGCCGTCGCACCCCCGCCCCTGACCGCCGCGGCGGACCCGGACGCGGCCACGGCCCTGCGCGCCCGCCTGGACCGGCTCGCCGGCTGCCGCCCCGAGACCTGGCTGGCCGACACCGAGGACCCGACCGCCGCCGTCGTCGCGGACGAGGCCCAGGTCGCGCTGCTGACCGGCACGGATCCGGAGATCGACGCGAACACGCTCGTCCCGCTCGAGGACGACGGCCGCGTGCTCCCGGAGGGGCGGCTGACCGCCGTCGGCTCCGCCGCGACGCTGGACGACGACGCCGAACGGCGCATCGCCGAGGTGATGTCCGCCCTCGACGGCGACGGCCTGCGGGAGCTCGAACGGCTCACCACGGGCGCCGACCCGCTTCCGGTCGCCGAGGCCGCGCAGTACTGGCTGGTGGACCAGGGCCTGGAGGACGCGCCCGAGGACTGGTTCGTCCCCCGCGGCTCCTGGTTCTGAGCCCGCGCGAGGGAGGGGCGCCGGCCCGCGTCGCACGAGCTCGACTGTGACGCACACCGCCCGGGGGGTGCCATGATGGGGGGCATGCCGACCCCGCATCCCCGCCAGTTCCGCCAGTCCGCCAAGCTGCTGAACGTCCGCTACGACGTGCGCGGCCCCATCCTGGAGGAGGCGCAGCGGATGGAGGCCGCGGGCCACCGGATCATGAAGCTGAACATCGGCAACCCGGCCCCGTTCGGCTTCGAGGCGCCGGACGCCGTCCTGGCGGCGATGCACCAGCACCTGCCGCACGCGCAGGGCTACTCGGACTCCAAGGGCATCTACTCGGCGCGCACCGCCGTCTCGCAGTACTACGAGTCCCGGGGCATCCGGGACATCGGCGTGGACGACGTGTTCATCGGCAACGGCGTCTCCGAGATGATCACGATGGTCCTGCAGGCCCTGGTCGACGACGGCGACGAGATCCTCGTCCCCTCGCCCGACTACCCGCTGTGGACCGGCGCCACCACCCTGGCCGGGGGCCGGGCGGTGCACTACCGCTGCGTCGAGGAGGAGGGCTGGGAGCCCGACCTCGAGCACATCGAGTCCCTCGTCACGGAGCGCACCAAGGGCATCGTCCTGATCAACCCGAACAACCCCACCGGCGCGGTCTACTCCCGCGCCGTGCTGCAGGGCATCGTGGACGTGGCCCGCCGCCACCACCTCGTCCTCATGGCGGACGAGATCTACGAGAAGATCACCTACGACGGCGCCCGCCACATCAACGCCGCCGGCCTGTCCGACGACGTGCTCACCCTGACGTTCTCCGGCCTGTCCAAGGCGTACCGGGTGGCGGGCTACCGCTCCGGATGGGTGGCCGTGTCCGGGCCGAAGCACCGGGCCGCCGACTTCCTCGAGGGCCTGACCCTGCTGGCCAACATGCGGATGTGCGCCAACGTGCCCGCGCAGCACGCCATCCAGGTGGCACTGGGCGGCTACCAGTCCATCAACGACCTCGTCCTGCCCGGCGGTCGGCTGCTCGAGCAGCGCAACCTCGCCCAGGACCGCCTGAACGCCATCCCCGGCGTGTCCGTGCAGCCGGCCCACGGCGCCCTCTACCTGTTCCCGCGGCTGGACCCGGAGGTCTACGCGATCGACGACGACGAGGCGTTCGTCATCGAGCTGCTGCGGGCGAAGAAGATCCTCGTCTCGCACGGCGGGGCGTTCAACTACCCACACAGCGACCACTTCCGGCTCGTCACGCTGCCCAGCGTGAAGGACCTGAGCGAGGCCCTGGACCGTCTCGAGGACTTCCTCGAGGACTGGAGGGAGCGCCATGGCTGACACCCCGGCCGCCGAGGCGGGACAACCCGCCCGCGCCACCGACGCCCACGGCGTCTTCGACGCCCCCGCGCGGGAGCTGTTCGCCGCCCGCCGTGGAGACGAGGTCCGGGGCCCGGCCGACGTCGACGCCGCCGCGACGCTCGGCTACGGCGGGGACAAGGCGAAGGGCAAGAAGGACCTGGCCGCGCGCGGCGGGGCGCTCGCCGACCTGCAGGAGCTGCTGTTCGCCCAATCGGTGCGCGACGCGCCCGTGGGGGAGGTGCCGTCCCTGCTGGTGATCCTGCAGGGCATGGACACCGCCGGCAAGGGCGGGATCATGCGCCACGTGATCGGGGCGATGGACCCGCAGGGCGTCCACCTGCACGCGTTCAAGGCGCCGACCCCGGAGGAGCGCGCCCACGACTTCCTGTGGCGCATCCGACCGCACCTGCCGCGGCCCGGCCTCGTCTCCGCGTTCGACCGCTCGCACTACGAGGACGTGCTCGTGCACCGCGTGCGCGGGCTCTCCCCGCTGGCCGAGGTGGAGGAGCGTTACGGGGCCATCCGCGAGTTCGAGGCGGCCGTGCGCGCCGCCGGGACGCGGATCGTCAAGGTGATGCTGCGGATCTCGCCGGAGGAGCAGGCCGAGCGCCTGCTGGCCCGCCTGGACAACCCCACGAAGCACTGGAAGTTCAGCGAGAGCGACCTCGACAACCGCGCGTACTGGGACCAATACATGGACGCGTACCGGATCGCGATCGAGCGGACGGACACCGAGGACGCGCCGTGGTTCATCGTGCCGGCGGACCGCAAGTGGTTCGCGCGGCTGGCGGTGCAGCAGCTGATCATCGAGACCCTGCAGGGGATGGGGCTGGACTGGCCGGAGGCCGACTTCGACGTCGCGGCGGCCCGCCGTCGCCTGCTGGCGGGCTGAGCGCCGCCGTCGTCGCGGTGGGCGGGGCAGTGGTGGTCGGACCTTGCCAAGCCCGGGGCCGCGGTGAGTGGATGGAGGAACACCGGGCGCCGCAGAGGCGCGCCGGACCCGATCCGAAAGGTGCACTCATGACTGAGAACGCTGTCCAGAACGCCCCGCTGTCCGGCAAGACCGTCGCGTTCCTCGCGACCGACGGTGTCGAGCAGGTCGAGCTGACCTCCCCGTGGGAGGCCGTGATCGCCGCGGGTGCGACCCCCGTGCTCGTCTCCCCGAAGTCCGGCACCATCACCGCGATGAAGTCCGACTGGGAGCACGGCGAGTCCTTCGAGGTGAACACCACGGTGAAGGACGCCAAGGCCGAGGACTTCCACGGCCTCGTGATGCCGGGCGGCACCCTGAACGCGGACGCCCTGCGCATCGACACGGACGCCCAGGCATTCGTGCGTGCCTTCTTCGAGCAGCACAAGCCGGTGGCGGCCATCTGCCACGCCCCGTGGACCCTGATCGAGGCCGGCGTCGTGGACGGCCGCCGTCTGACCAGCTACGCGTCCCTGGAGTCTGACCTGAAGAACGCGGGCGCCCAGTGGGTGGACGAGGAGGTCGTCGTGGACAGCGGGCTGACCACCTCGCGCACCCCGGACGACCTCGACGCCTTCAACGCCAAGCTCGTGGAGGAGCTGGGCGAGGGCAAGCACGAGGATCAGACCGCCTGACCGACGTCGGGAGCAAGCCGCGTGGGGCGGGGGCCGTTGGCCCCCGCCCCCGCCGTTTCTCGAACGAAAGCGCCGCGGAGGCCGCCGTTTCTCGAACGAAAGCGCCGCGGAGGCCGCCGTTTCCCGAACGAAAGTGGGGGGCGGGATCAGTCGGCGTCGGGGGCGGCCTCGCCGCGCACCTGGTCGAGGCGGGCGCGGGCGCCGTCGAGCCAGGCCTGGCAGCGGTCGGCCAGCGCCTCCCCGCGCTCCCACAGGGCCAGGGACTCCTCGAGGCCGGCGCCACCGGCCTCCAGCCTCCCCACGGTCTCCACCAGCTCGGCGCGCGCCTGCTCGTAGCTCATCCGGGCCACGTCCGAGACGTCCGCGGAGGTGAAGCCCTCCACGCCGCTCGGGCGGCCCGCATCCTGCGTCTGCTCCATGCCCTGCTCACTCATGCCTGTCGTGTCCTCTCGTGGGATGGGGTCGGGGTGGTCCGATGCGTCGCGACGACGTCCGCGGCGATCCGCCCGGCCGCCACGAGGATGTCGAGTCGGTCGTCCGTGGCGACCTGGTCCGCCTCGCGCACGACCTGTCCGGCGTGCTGGACCACCGCGTAGCCGCGGTCCAGGGTGCGCTGCGGGGACAGGGCGCGCACGCGGGCGCGCAGCTGCGTGAGGGCGTCCTCCTCCCGGACGAGCCGATGGCCGAGGGCGGACCGGCCGCGCTCGCGCCACCGGTCCGTCTCCTCCTGCCGCGTGTCCACCATCACGTGCGGGCGGGCCAGCACGGGCCGGGAGCGCAGGGCCGCGAGCCCCTCGGCCTCGGCGCGCACGCGACGCTCGACGGCCGCGGCCAGCCGCAGGCGCGCGTCGGCGAGTCCCGCGGCCTCCTGGGCCGCGTCCGGGACGATCCGCTTGGCCGCGTCCGTGGGCGTGGAGGCGCGCAGATCGGCGACGTCGTCGAGGACCGGGCGGTCCGCCTCGTGGCCGATCGCCGACACGACGGGCGTGCGCGCCGCCGCCACGGCGCGCACCAGTGCCTCGTCCGAGAAGGGGAGCACGACCTCCTCGAGCGCGCCGCCGCCGCGGGCGATGACGATGACGTCCACGGCCGGGTCGGCGTCGAGCTCGGCGAGCGCGGCGGCCACCTGCCGCGGGGCCTCGGCGCCCTGCACGGCGACCTCACGGATCTCGAACTCGGCGGCGGGCCAGCGCAGCAGGGTGTTGCGCAGCACGTCCTTCTTCGCGTCCGAGTCGCGGCCGGTGATGAGCCCGATCCGGTGGGGGAGCAGGGGCAGGGGCCGTTTGCGCGCGGGGGAGGTCAGCCCCTCCTCGGCGAGGGCCCGGCGCAGCAGCTCCACGCGGGCCAGCAGGTCGCCGAGGCCGACCGGGCGCATCTCCTGCACGTTCATGGACAGGCGCCCGGCCTTGAGCCAGAAGTTCGGCTTCACGCGCGCCACCACGCGGGAGCCCTGCTGGACGCTCCCGTCCAGGGTCATGGCGACGTTCCGCCAGGCGGTGAGCGGCAGGGAGACCTCCTCCTCGAGGTCCCGCATGGTCATGTAGACGTTGCCGCGGTTGTTCTTGAACTCGATCAGCTGGCCCTCGATCCACGTGGCGGGGGCGCGCTCGATGTGGGCCTTGAGGTTCTCGGAGAGCCGGCGCAGGGGCCACGGCCGCTCAGCGGAGGTCTCGCCCGCGCGGGCGGGTGCCGAGACGGGCACGTCCGGCGCCGCCGAGGCGCCCTCGGTCACGGGCTGGTCCATCCGGGTCCCTCCTGTTCGCGCCCGGTCCGCCCGGGCACGGGCCCACCGTACCGCCCTCGCCGGACGCGCAAGACGGTGCCCCGGTGTCCCCCCGGGGCCGCCGCCGCCCCGGTCGGGCGCTCAGACCGGGGAACCTCCGACCAGGATCGGTACGCTCGACGGGGTCGGAACGGAACGGAAAGGACCTCATGCGCACCACCCTCAGCCTCCTCGTCGCAGCCCTGGCGGGCCTGCTGGCGGTGCTCGCGACGGCCGGCGCCCTCGTCGACGAGGCGACGCACCGCCCGGAGCTGCTGCGCGGGGTGACGGAGCAGGTCGCGGTGGACCCCGAGGTCCGCGCCGCCGTGCCGGGGGTGATCGACGACGTCGTGCACGACGCCGTCCCCGAGCAGGTGCCGGGCCCGCTGGCCCAGACGGCCGAGGACCTGCTGCGCCCGCTGGCCCAGCGCGTGGCGGACAACCCGCAGGTGGTGCAGGGCTGGTCCGACACCGCCGACGAGGCCCGGCGCGCCTGGCTCGCCCAGCTCGAGGACCCGCAGGGCGCGGACGAGCCCGGCTCGGGCGCGGACGTGACCATCCCGTTCGGTCCCGTCGCGCAGTCCGGGATCACCGCCGCCCTGGGCGACATCGAACGTGACCTGCGCGAGGACCGGTTCGACCTGCCCGGGCAGACGCTGCTGGAGACGATCGTGGGCGCGGACGTCGGCGACTGGGCCGCGGACACCCTGCTGGCGCCCCTGTACGACCGCGCCGCGGATCTGCGGGACAGCACCGCGCTGCGCATGGATGCGCGCATCGACGCCCTGGCCGGCACGGATCGGGCCACCGTGCACCGCTGGGTGGACGCCTCCACGCACTGGCGCTGGGCCGCCGCGGCCTCCGTGCTGGCGCTCGTGGGCGCCCTGCTGCTCGCCCCCCGACGGCGGCGGGGCCTCGCCGTGGCCGTGGCGGGTGCGGTCGCCCTGGCCGGCGGGCTGATCGGCGGCGCCCGTCTGGGTCCGGACGCGGTCCACCTCACGGCGCCCGAGGGGGCCTCCCCGGGGGTGGCCGCGTTCGTCCAGCAGATGGAGGACGCCGCGGGCCCGGCGTTCGCGGCCGCCGTCGCCCCCTACCCCCAGATCCTGACCACCCTGGGCTGGATCGTGCTGGCCGCGGGCCTGCTGCTGGCCCTGGCGGAGCTGTGGGTCGCCCGGCGTGACCGGGTCCGTGCCGGCCGGGCCGGCGGTTCCCCCGCGGCGGGCCGCTCCCACACCGCCGCCGATGTCACGTCGCGCTGAGCCCGCGGCGAAGCCCGGGCCCGGTCGGCGTCCCGGCCGATAGCATGGACGGCATGTCCGCTCCCTCCGTCTCCGCCCGTCCGTCCGCCGTCGGCCTCGGGATGCCGCAGGTCCCGCGCGTCCGTCGTTCCCGTGAGGAGGTGGAGGCGGCCGCGCCCGTGTCCGGTGAGAAGCGCGTGCTGCTGGCCGCCCCCCGTGGCTACTGCGCCGGTGTGGACCGCGCCGTCGTCGCCGTCGAGAAGGCCCTCGAGCACCACGGCGCCCCCGTGTACGTGCGCAAGGAGATCGTCCACAACCGGCACGTCGTGGACACCCTGACCGAGCGCGGCGTGGTGTTCGTCGACGAGCTGGACGAGGTGCCCGAGGGCGCCCTGACCGTGTTCTCCGCGCACGGCGTGTCCCCGGCCGTCGTCGAGGAGGCCGCCCAGCGCAACCTGCGCACCATCGACGCCACGTGCCCGCTGGTGACCAAGGTGCACCGCGAGGCCGTGCGCTTCGCCAAGCAGGACAAGCGGATCCTGTTGATCGGCCACGACGGTCACGAGGAGGTCGAGGGCACGTTCGGCGAGGCGCCCGAGCACACCACGGTGATCAACGACGTCGCCGAGGCCCGCACCGTCCAGGTGGAGGACCCGGACAACCTGATCTGGCTCTCCCAGACCACGCTCTCCGTGGACGAGACCCTCGAGATCGTCTCCGTGCTGCGCGAGCGGTTCCCGAACCTGCAGGACCCGCCCTCGGACGACATCTGCTACGCCACCTCCAACCGGCAGGCGGCCATCAAGTCGATCTCGCCGGAGTGCGACCTGGTGATCATCGTGGGCTCGGCGAACTCCTCGAACTCGGTGCGCCTCAAGGAGGTCGCCGCGGAGTACGGGGCCTCCCGCGCCGAGCGCGTGGACTTCGCCAACCAGGTGGACGAGTCCTGGTTCGAGGGCGTGGCCACCGTGGGCCTGTCCTCGGGCGCGTCCGTGCCCGAGGTGCTGGTCCAGGAGGTGCTCGCGCTGCTGGCCGAGTACGGCTACGGGCAGGTGGACGAGGTGGTGACCGCCGAGGAGGACATCATCTTCTCCCTGCCCAAGGAGCTGCGCGCCGAACTCAAGCGGGTGGGCGACGAGTCCCGCTCGCTCGGCGGACGTCGCCGCGACACCGAGGCCTGAGCGCGCCCCTCGTCTCCTCGCTGAGGCCCGCAGACTCGCCGTCACGACGCCGGCGTAGCGGCGCGTCTGCGGGCCTCGGCGTGCCCGGGCCTCGGCGTTCCGGGCCGGCGGGTGGTCAGGGACTCAGAGCCCGAAGACCCAGACGAGCAGGGTCATCGACGCGATGGAGATCAGCACGACGGCGATGATGTTCAGCCACACGCCGCCCTTCACCATCTGGCCGATGGTCACGTAGCCGGAGCCGTACGCGATGGCGTTCGGCGGGGTGGCCACGGGCAGCATGAACGCGCAGGTCGCGGCGAGGGCGACGGGCGCGGCCAGCATGAGCGGGGCGACGCCGGTGCCCAGGGCCACGCCGGAGGCGACGGGCAGGAACGTGGCCGCGGTGGCCGTGTTCGAGGTCATCTCGGTCAGCAGCAGGATGCCGACGGCGGCGATCACCACGAGCACCCACACGGGGATGTCGCCGAGGCCCTTGACCTGCTCACCGAGCCACGTGGACAGGCCCGACTTGGAGAACTGACCGGACAGGGCCAGGCCGCCGCCGAATAGCAGGAGCACGCCCCACGGCAGCTCCTTCGCGGCCTCCCAGTCGAGCAGGCGCACGCCGCGCCCGGCCCCGCCACCGGCCGGCAGGAGGAACAGGATGAGTCCGACGACGATGGCGATGGCCGCGTCCGAGAGCAGCGGGGACTCCAGGTCCAGGACGTATTCGGAGATCAGCGGCACGGTGATCCAGGCCAGCGCGGCGAGGACGAAGACGGCGAGGACCTTGGCCTCGGGGGCGCTCATGCGGCCGAGGCGGGCCAGCTCGGTGGCGATCAGGTCGCGGCCGCCGGGGACCTCGTCGATCTCCGGGCGGAACAGCACGCGGGTGAGCAGGAACCAGCACGCGAAGAGCAGCACGACGGCGATCGGCACGCCGACCAGCATCCACTGGCCGAAGCCGATCTCCACGCCGTGCTCGGCGGCCATGTGGCCCGCGAGCAGGGTGTTGGGCGGGGTGCCGATGATGGTGCCGAGCGAGCCGATGGACGCGGCGTAGGCGATGCCGAGCATGAGCGCGGTGCCGAAGTTCGTCTTCGTGAGGGAGCGGATCTCGGCCTGCGTGGGGGCCTCGCCGGACGCGGGCGCGTCGGGGCGGTCGGCCCGGTCTGCTGTCTCGTCCGCGGTCAGGGCGTCGTCCGTGCCGTAGCGCTGGACGAGCACGAGGATGGACACGCCGATGGGGAGCATCATCACGGCGGTGGCGGTGTTGGACACCCACATGGAGATGAACCCGGTGGCGATCATGAAGCCCAGGACGAGGTTCACGGTCCTGGCGCCCATGAACGTCAGGACGCCGAGCGCGATGCGCCGGTGCAGGTTCCAGCGCTGCATGGCCAGGGCGAGCATGAAGCCGCCCATGAACAGGAAGATGATGTTGTTGCCGTAGCTCGCGCCGACGGCGTCGAAGGTGATGCCGCCGTCGGACTCCTCGGCGGGCACGCCGAGCGGGAAGACGACGAGCGGCAGCAGGGCGGTGGCGGGGATGGGCAGGGCCTCGGTCATCCACCACACGGCCATGAGCACGGCGGTGGCGGCGACGAGGCGGGGCCAGACGCCGAGGTCGCCCGGCATCAGCAGGAACAGGGCGACGGCGAGCAGGGGCCGGCCACGAGGCCGATGATGCGCTTGACGTTCTCGCCGCCGGTCAGCGGCTCGTCACGCATGCCCGGGGAGAGCTCGTGTTCGAACTCCTGGGCGGCCGCTCGGGGGTTGAAGCGGGAGACGTGCTCGTTGACGTTGCTCGGCGGGGGGGTCGATCGGGACTCCACGGGGCCTCCTCATCAAGTCAGGCCCTCGGCGCGGCCTGGCAATTCTCTGTGAGTTTCACCGTATCAAGTGATCTGGATCACCAGAAGGCGACCCCATCTCGGCGACGGCCCACCCGCCCGGCCCCCGTGCGGCCCCGTTCACGCCTCCCGCGCCGACTCCGCCCGACGACGGCGCAGCTCGTCCTCCTCCACGCCCGCGACCAGTTCCGGGGCGGCCAGGGGCCGGGGCGCGGACTCGAGCGTGCGGATGTCCGGTGTGGGGGCCAGGCCCGGGTCGGCGTCGCGGAGGCGCCGGGCGGCGGGGAGCACGCGCGATTCGACGTTGCCGACGAGCTGGTTGTAGCGGTCCACGGTGGTCTTGAGGGAGCCGCCCATGCGGTCCAGGTGGGTGCCGAGCGTGCCGAGGCGCTCGTAGAGGTCCTTCGCGCTGGCCACCACGGTGTGGGCGTTCTCGGCCAGGGTGTCCTGCCGCCAGGCATAGGCCACGGACTTCAGGGCGGTCAGGAGGGAGACGGGGGCGACGAGCGCGACGTTCCGCGAGAACGCGTGGTCCAGCAGCCCGGGGTCCGCATCCAGGGCCGCGGCCAGGAGCGACTCGGCGGGCAGGAAGCACAGGACCAGCTCGGGGGAGTGCTCGAGGCCGGCCCAGTAGGACTTCGCGGAGAGCTGGTCCACGTGGCGGCGCACGGCCGCGGCGTGCTGGGCGGCCAGCGCCTGGCGCCGCTCGTACGCCTCCTCGCCGGGCTCGTCCGCGAGGGCCTCGGCGGCCAGCGCGTCCCCGATGGGGGCCTTGGCGTCCACGGCCATGGCCTTGCCGCCGGGCAGGGACACCACGAGGTCCGGGCGGAGGCGCTCGCCGTCCTTGCCGGACAGCGTGGCCTGCTCCGTGAAATCCACGTGGTGGAGCATGCCCGCCGCCTCGACAACCCGCCGCAGCTGCGCCTCGCCCCAGTGGCCCCGCGCGGAGGTGGACTTGAGCGTGGCCATGAGCGACGTGGTCTGGTTCAGCAGGTCACGGTCCGTGGCCGCGGCGGCGCGGAGCTGCTCCCCGAGCCGGCCGAACTGGGACGCCCGATCCCGTTCCAGCACGCTCACCTGCTCCTGGAGCGCCGCCAGCCGCTGGCCCAGCGGGGCGAGCGTGGACATCACCTGGGACTCCGCGCGCTGGCGTTCGGCGTCCTCGGCGCGCGCGGCCGTGAGCGCCCGTTGCTCCGCCCGGGCGGCCGCGAGCTCCTCTCGCGCCCCCTGGTGCTCGGTGCGCAGCGCGGCCAGCTCGGCCTGGGCCCGGCGGGCCTCCTCACCGCCGCCGGCCGCCCGGCGCCACATGAGCCACGCGCCCACCAGGGCGCCCAGCACGAGTCCGAGGATGAGGGCGAGCAGCAGGCTGAGGGTCTCCATGCCCCCACCCTCGCAGGCCGCATGGACACGTTAGGCCGCGGCGCGCCGTCGTCGTGGTGGTCGGCTCAGCCGAAGAGCGGGTTGGGGCCGTTGGCCACGACCTGCGGGTCGCCGTCCACGCGGGCGGCGATGCCCGCCGCGGCCACGCCGGGCAGATACGGGAAGACCATGCGGGTCGAGGCCAGGGCGGCGGCGTCGAAGGCCTCCACCGCGACGGCCGGGCGGGGCCCGTCGGCCGTCTCGATCTCGCCGTCGAACACGGCCACCGCCCGCGTGGGGCGCGGGCTGATCTTCGCGACCGTGGCGGCCGCCTGCTCGGGCTCGAGGTCCGGGTGCTCCCACATGCCGCGCTGGCCGTCGGCGGTGACGGCGAGGATCGTGGGGGCGAACACGGACTGCCGGCCGAGCGTGTCGAACACGTGCTCCACCGCGAGGCTGATCAGCGGCAGCAGCTCGCCGCCGGGAGGCGTGGGGGTCGGTCCGGTGGGCGTCGGGGTGCTCATGGGGCCGAGGCTACCGGCCCTGTCCGACGGCGCCCACCCGTGCCTAGCGTGAGCACATGCAGCTGACCATCGCCCCCGGGGACATCACGGCCACGCACGCGGACGCCGTCGTCAACGCCGCCAACTCCACCCTGCTCGGCGGTGGAGGCGTGGACGGCGCCATCCACCGGCGCGGCGGCCCCGAGATCCTGGCCGAATGCCGCCGCCTGCGCGAGACCGACCTGCCGGAGGGGCTGCCCGCCGGGCAGGCCGTGGCGACGACGGCGGGGCGCCTGCCCGCGCGCTGGGTCATCCACACGGTGGGCCCGGTGTGGGCCAAGACGATCGACAAGTCCGACACCCTCGCCTCGTGCTACCGCGAGTCCCTGAGAGTGGCGGCCGGGCTCGGCGCCCGGACGGTCGCGTTCCCGGCGATCTCCGCGGGGATCTACGGCTGGCCCATGGAGGACGCGGCGCGGATCGCCGTCGAGACCTGCCACGCGATGGCGGACGAGGTGGGCGGCACCGTGGACGAGGTGCTGTTCGTGCCGTACGGCGAGACGGCGGAGGCCGCGTTCCGGACCGCCCTGGACAGGGTTGAGCGGGACTGACTCAACTCCGTGGAATACCCCGTGGGGGGACGGCGTTGCACAGGACAGTCGCCGCTCAACCGGAGCGGCCCGCCCTGCATGAGGAGTGATCGACCATGGCTCGTCCCATTGATCCGTTCCGCGAGATGGAGCGCCTGATGACCGGCTTCGCCCGCACCTCCGGCGCCGCCTCCATGCCCATGAACCTCTACCGCGAGGGCGACGTGTTCGTCGCCGAGGTGGAGCTGCCGGGCGTGGACCCGAGCTCGATCGACGTGGACGTCGAGGAGCGCACGCTCACCGTCCGCGCCGAGCGCAAGGAGGCCCCCGCCGGGGAGGACCGTCGCTGGCTCACCAAGGAGCGTCCGGCCGGCACCTTCGCCCGCCAGCTCAACCTCGGCCAGGGCCTGGCCCTGGACAAGATCGAGGCCGACTACAGCGACGGCGTGCTGCTGCTGACCATCCCGGTGGCCGAGCAGGCCAAGCCGCGCAAGATCCAGGTCAAGCACACCGGCTCCGCCGCCCAGGTGGAGGGCGAGGCCGTAGAGGGTGAGGACGTGGAGGGCTCCGCCGCCGAGGCCTCCGGCGAGTGATCGCCCTCTGACGGAGCCGTGGCCGGCGTGACCGGCGCGCGGCCCGTTCCCCCGAACGCAGATGCGGCGGGCCCCCACCGGGGGCCCGCCGCTTCCGCGTGGTGGTCAGGCGCGGTCGGCCAGGATCAGCTGTGCCGCCTTCTCGCCGATCGTGAAGCACGTGATGTTGGGGGTTCACGGTCACGTGCTCGGGCATCACGGAGGCGTCGGCCACGCGCAGACCCGTCACGCCCTTGACGCGCAGGCGGGCGTCCAGGGGGCTCATGGCGTCGTCGTCGGCGCCCATGCGCACCGAGCCCACCGGGTGGTACACGGTGTTGTGGGTGCGGCGCACGTAGTCGGCGATCTCCTCATCGGTCTGCGCCTCCACGCCCGGGGCGAGCTCCCGGCCGGCCCACTCTGCCATCGCCGGCTGGGAGACGATCTCCCGGGCCAGTCAGATGCCGGCCACCGCGACGGCCACGTCATGGCCCTCCGGGTCGGTGAAGTAGCGCGGGTCCACGGCCGGCTTGTCCCAGTAGTCGTTGGAGCGCAGGCGCACGGTGCCGCGGACCTTGGCGTGGGGTGGACCCGGTGGCCCTGCGGTCTCGGCTGTCGTCCTCTGGTCGGCAGACACAGGTGTGCTTCCTCTCGTCGGGGTCTGGGCGGCCCGTCCACACTACGGATCGGTCATCTGGGCGGGGATGCGTGCTGGGTGCTGCGGGTCTCTGGGTTCCGTGGGCGCGTGGGGGCGGGGGGCTGGGGCTGCCGGGCCCCGTGGCCGCCGGGCCTCTGGGTTCCGTGGGCAGGAGAGCGAAGGTTTCTGCCCCCGGAAGCGAAAACCCTGCCGGTTCTGCCCCCGGAACAGGGGAGAGCGCGCTTTCTGCCCACGGAGCGGGCGGGGCTGCCGGTTCTGCCCACGGAACGGGGCCGGTGCGGGACGCCTCCGCCGCGGTGGGCCCGCCGGTAGACTGCCGGACTGTGGCTTTGACTATCGGATTCGTGGGACTGCCCAACGTGGGCAAGTCGACCCTGTTCAACGCGCTGACGCGCCAGACCGTGCTCGCGGCGAACTACCCGTTCGCGACGATCGAGCCGAACGTGGGCGTGGTGAACCTGCCGGACGAGCGGCTGCCCCAGCTGGCCGAGATCTTCGGCTCCGAGCGCATCCTGCCGGCCACGGTGTCCTTCGTGGACATCGCCGGCATCGTGAAGGGCGCCTCCGAGGGGGAGGGCCTGGGCAATCAGTTCCTGGCGAACATCCGCGAGGCCCACGCGATCGCCCAGGTGGTGCGCGCGTTCGACGACGGCGACGTCGTCCACGTGGACGGCAAGGTGGACCCGGCCTCGGACATGGAGACCATCAACACCGAGCTGATCATCGCGGACATGCAGACCGTGGAGAAGGCGATCCCGCGCGTCGAGAAGGAAGTCAAGGGCAAGAAGAAGGAGCCCGCCGACCTCGAGGCGCTCAAGGCCGCGCTCGCGGTGCTGGAGCGGGGCGAGACGATCTTCGCCGCGAAGGACAAGGACAAGCTGGACATGGACCGGCTGCGGGAGCTGAGCCTGCTCACCGCCAAGCCGTTCATCTACGTGTTCAACTCCGACGAGGGTGTGCTGGGGGACGAGGCCAAGCAGCAGGAGCTGCGCGATCTGGTGGCCCCCGCCGACGCCGTGTTCCTGGACGCCAAGCTCGAGTCCGACCTCGTGGAGCTCTCCGCGGAGGAGGCCGCCGAGATGCTGGAGATGGCCGGGCAGGACGAGTCCGGGCTGGACCAGCTGGCTCGCGTGGGCTTCTCCACCCTCGGCCTGCAGACGTACCTGACGGCGGGTCCGAAGGAGACGCGCGCGTGGACCATCCCCGTCGGCGCGACCGCTCCGGAGGCCGCCGGCGTGATCCACACCGACTTCCAGCGCGGCTTCATCAAGGCGGAGATCGTGAGCTTCGATGATCTGGTCGCCGCCGGCTCTATGGCTGATGCCAAGGCTGCCGGCAAGGTGCGCATGGAGGGCAAGGACTACGTGATGAAGGACGGCGACGTGGTGGAGTTCCGGTTCAACGTATAACCTCTGGCGTAAGTGACAGGTCGCGAACAGGCCTATTGTTGCGACCCTTTCACGCTGCCCATCGACCAAGCTGATCAAACGAACGGTTAGAGTGGGCGCGGGGGAGGAGGCTCGACATGAGTCTGAAAGATGAACTGGACGCGTACGTCCAGAAGACCGTCGACCAGCAGTGGGAGCGTCGCGCGGGCCAGAAAGTGCCCGACGCCGATGACCTGCCGCTGAAGAACCTTGCGGTCGAGCTCGACGCAACCGTCCTCTACGCGGATCTTGCGTCGTCGACGAAGATGGTCAAGGGTCACAGGGACTGGTTCGCTGCGGAGGTCTACAAGAGCTATCTCTATTGTGCAGCGAAGATCATTCGAGCACGGGGCGGCATCATCACTGCCTACGACGGGGACCGTGTCATGGGTGTGTTCATCGGTGACTCGAAGAACACCGACGCCGCGAAGTGCGGGCTGCAGATCAACTGGGCATCGAAGAAAATCGTGGCAGCGAAGATCGCCGAGAAGTACCCGAAGAGCACCTTCGTGCTCAAGCAGCGGGTTGGCATCGATACCTCGAAGCTTTTCGTCGCCCGAACAGGCATCCGAGGCAGCAATGACTTGGTGTGGGTTGGGAACGCGGCAAACAATGCGGCAAAGCTGGCCGCGCTCGATCCTCGCTACCCGACATACATCACAGCCGACGTCTACAGCAGACTGAATGAGAGCTCGAAGCTCGGGGGTGATCCGAAGCGGAACATGTGGACTGACCTGGGGACCTCCGACATGGGCTATCGGATCTACGGGTCGACGTTCTGGTGGTCGGTCTGATGCCGGATGTCAACGTAGAGAGCTGATCCACTCGTCCATCGGCGGGATGATGGGATCTCCCTGGTACACGGTTCCGCTGCCAGACGTCCACTGCGGTCGGAGTAGGCCTTGGTTGTTCTCGTTCAGGTTCGAGTAGAAGACGTCGCCGACGACGATCGGGCTCGATCCCCAACCGCGCCCCGCCAGATGCGCCAGATGGGCTGCCCTGTTGACGACGTCGCCCATATACACGACGTCGTTGATCGTGCTGCCGCTGTACCCCGCCTTGATCATGAGGACCCGGCCGTACTCGACGCCAATGCCGATGTTGAGCTGGGTGATCCCTGCCTTTTCATAGTGGTGGTTGAGGAGCTTCAGGAGCGTATTCGCCTGCGCTGCGATGGCGAACACGTCGTCGATGTGGTTGACCTGCGTCGTCTTGTAGGAGGCCCACACGCAGTCGCCGACGATATTTACCTCGCGCACATAGGAGTCGGAATTTAGGACTGCGACCATTTCCGAGATGAACAACCGGTAGATCTTCGCAAGAACGGGCCTCGTGTGCCTCGATGTCAGGCCGGACGAGTCTCGGATGTCAATGAAAATCGCCGAGCACATGCCATAGAAGCCGTTGGAGAACGTGAGCTTGTCCCGGTCAGGGAGCCCGTCTACCTCCTCGTACGCTCCCGCCGGCTGATCCAGGATCGCTTTGATTCGGGCCGAACTGGCCGTCCAGTCATACGGTCTGTAGTTGCCGTCCATTTGCGTCCTAGCTGTTCGTGATGCCGACAACGAGAGCCAGGACTGCGATCGCGGCTCCTGCAGCGAGAGCGCACCGGATGGCCCACTTTGCGGCGGTTGCTTTTGTCGTGGCAATCCGAGCATTGACATGTATCTGGTCAGCGAGATCTTTCGTCAGCTCGACAGGATCAGCGGTCAGTGTATTGAGAACCTCGCTGTACTCCTGTCGCTTGCCCCTGAAATTTCGATCGATGCTGGCGAAGAATAGCCTGTTGATCGCGTCCCCATCTGCATCCTTGTCCTTCACTCTCGGTGTCAGCGTCCATCCGCACATAGCGCCGGTAAGGAGAAGCAAGAAGCAGGCGATGACAACGAGAGTGTCGCACAACGCAGTCCAAGGAGTAAAGTCGCTTGCGAGGTTGAACGTCGTCGTTGCCATCACCCCAGTGAAGGCCAGTGTTACGCCAGCCTTCGTATCCGAGTGGCGAATCCACTCGTTCATCAATGCGAGTGTCTTCCATGCGTGATCCGGGTTCGGTTCGGGCGAGCTGAAGGACGTGGTCGCATCGTGCGGATGGCCCCCGGTGGCCCGTCGTCCACCGCGCCAGGACGGCATTCGAAACATAGCTCTAGGGTACTAAGGTCGACATACATGCTTCAGGGCCCTCCATTACCCGCGTGTCTCAAGTGGGGCCCATCAGCTGGCAGCCATAGGGTAGGGCTTGAAACGGTTTGCACTCCTGCCCCCGCGGCTGCAGGGCGACCGCGGCGGACGCGCCACCTGTCGATCCATAGGTTGGTATGTGCCGGAACTCGGTGGAGTTCCGGTTCAACGTGTGACGGGGCCTAATTTGTGTATTCGATAAGGAGCGATGTGGAAAATCAAGACGATCTAGCTAATAGAATTGGCCTTATTGCTATCGCTCAAGCGCGCTTGGATGAGTGGCTAGTGCAGGTGCTGATCTGCTTGCTGAAGCCCATTTCCGAAAGCAGGGTGCAGTTGCTTGTGGGTGATCGCTCACTTGATGCAAAGTGTACTCTTGTAAAAAAGCTTGCTACAAATCTCGGGATTCCGCTTGATGATCCTCTTCCGTCGGGTGCAATCCCGAGTCAGGTTTTGAAACAGGCTAGCCAACTTAACAGTGACCGTGACCGAGCGGTTCATTCATATTACGATTGGCGTGCCGATTCGGAGGTTCGACGGTTCCGTAGTAGGCGTCCCAAAGTAGAAGAGGTTAATCTCGACGACCTTAGTGCTCTCGCCGAGGGCCTCATGCTGTGCGGGGATAATTTGGGAGAATTTGTAAACTACCTCGAACGAACCGATACGGAGTCTCTAGGGTCGGGAGCGCAGTGGGGTGAAATTATTCGGGGTGTCCATGAAGTTATTGTCGCTGGTCACTTGCATGAGAGGAAAATGCTCGGCGCTGTAGCTGACGGCGTCGAGTCGAAGAGCTCAGTTCGGCTAGCCCTTCGAGGCGCGTCACGTCGAATTCTCCGAGAAGGTGAGCAGGCAGATGAAAGTGAGTTCACCGCGGAAATTTCGACAACGAATTGGTTGGCAACGATCACGTCGCCGAGGGGAGAAGTTGTACGTTTTGGAGATACTGGTTGGCGGGACGTAACTGAGCTGGCACGGGACGAGGACCCTGAAGTGCAACATGCAGTCATTAGGCGAATGGGCGATATTGTGCAGCTCAGTGTTGAAGGTGGAGAGATGTCCAAGTGCCCGTGGCCGCAAGTACGAGACCGCCTTGCAGAACGCGCCTTCGGTCCTGATTCTGAGCCGGACGTTAAAACACCTTCTTGGGTCTTGGGGCTCAAAGGATTTGCGCCCGATGATCTGAAGGGTTGAGATGGGGGCACCCGGGATCTGCATTTTCATTACGATAAGCGGCGGCATGCGGGCCATCGTTGCGGCGTAGTGCGTGGTGGGCAGTCGCCCTACCTGCGAGTCCCATTCTTGCGCCGCCAACTACCTACGGTGTGACGAATGCCGGGCGGGGCGTGGTCAACTAATCTCTCGGTCGGAGGATTCACGAGTTGGTCGTTAATCGCATTGTGTTCGTTACGCGGTTCCCCATTTGCTTTTCAGTGCACGTCAGGCCAGCGGGTGGGCGCCAGGTTCGACGATTGCGGGTCGCAAAAAAGAGGCCAGGGCTCCGCTGGCGTCAGGCCGCTCGGGGCAGGGAACCGTCCGTCGTCGAGCAACTGGGCACAGCGTTCGGCAAGGGCTTTCGACTTCCGCGGCACCCAGCAACTCAGCCAGCCCCGCCCCAGCTCACCGTCGAGCCCCGCGACTACCGGGCGACGCCGTCGCGCTCCTCCTCGCTCAGCGCCTTGCCCAGCCATCCCCACAGCACCGTCCGCAGCTTGTCCTCCACATGGAACGTGAGCCCGTGGCCCACGCCGCACCGATGACCGCCGGGCATGGCGAGGATCTGCGCGTTCCCTGCGGTCGGCGTTGTTCACGATCACGTCGAACACTGCCATCCGGCGCAGCGCCGCCGAGTCCTCGTGGGCAAGGACGAGGCCCTGCCCGTCCTCACCCTCCTCAACGTGTGAGCCCGGTGGGGGAGCAGGCCATCACCAGCCGCCCGAGGTCGCGGGCGGTCGCCGTCAGGTCCTCTGCCGTACGGCGGATCGCTGTCGCCAGGTCCTGGGGCCCGCGGCCAATGGGCACGATCGCGGTGATGCCCTCGTCGTAGAGGGTGTCCGCGTCCTGTCCCACGGAGCCGGCGAGGACGATCACCGGGATCGCACGGCCGGCTGCGCGCACGGCCTGGGCCACGCCGACCGGCACTTTCCCGGCCAAAGACTGGCCGTCTATGCGCCCCTCCCCGGTGATGACGAGGTCAGCGGTCTTCACGAGGTCGTGGAAACCCGCCGTCTCGAGGACGACGTCGATGCCCGGCTTCAAGGTGGCCCCGATGAAGGCGTGCAGGCCACCGGCCAGACCTCCCGCCGCCCCCGAACCGGGAAGCGCATCGATCGCGACCCCGAGGTCTCGCTCGACGATGCCCGCGAGATGGACCAGCCCGGTGTCCAGGCTCGCCACTGATGCAGGATCCGCCCCCTTCTGGGGGCCGAACACGTGGGCTGCACCCTGCGATCCCGTGAGGGGGTTGCTGATGTCACACATCACCTCCACGTCGACGTCGCGGAGCCGGTCTCGTGCCGGGGTGGAGTCGATCCGCGCAATCCGGGTGAGGGTGTCGCCGGTCGGGACGAACTCCTCACCTGCGGCGTCGAGGAACCGGACGCCGAGGGCCGCGGCAGCGCCCGTGCCGCCGTCCGTCGTGGCGCTCCCGCCGGCCCCGACGATGACTCTGCGCGCGCCAGCGGACACCGCGTCGAGGATCTGCTCGCCGACCCCGAACGTCGTGGCCCGTCCCGTGTCCTCGCGTCCGGAGGCGAGCGGGAGCCCGGCACATGAGGCTGTATCGACCACCGCCACGTCCGGCTCGATCAGTCCGTAGTGGACAGGCACGCGTTCGCCGTAGAACACCCCGCAGACGGTCGCGGATCGCAAGGTGCCCCCTGCGGCAGCCACGAAGGCCTCGACGGTGCCCTCCCCGCCGTCGGCGATGGGCACCACGAGGACCTCGGCGTCGGTGACCGACGCGAGACCCGTCGCGATCGCGGAGCCCGCCTCCCGCGACGACAGGGCCCCCTTGAACGAGTCTGGGATGACGATGATGCGCTGCACGCGTGGATCTCCTAGGTCAGGTGACGGGGTCAGACGAGGACGAGGCCGAGGATCCAGATGAACACGATGGAGGTGAGTCCCATCAGGAGCGTGACCATCGTCTGGGTGCGGTAACCCTGCGAGGGCGTCATGCCGCTGAAGTTGGTGACCACCCAGAAGTACGAGTCGTTGGCGTGGGAGACGGTCATGGCGCCGGCCGCGATGGCCATGACCACGAGCGCGCTGGCCACCGGGGTCTCGAAGCCCAATGCAGGCATCATCGGGAAGACCATGGCCGACGTGGTCGTGAGGGCCACGGTGGAGGAGCCCTGCGCGGTCTTCAGGACGGCCGAGACGAGGAAGGGGAAGAACAGTCCGATGACCGACAACTGCGCAGCGTTGCTCTCGATGAAGGTGACGAGGTCGGTGGCGGCGATGACGCGCCCCAGCACACCGCCGGCCGCCGTGATGAACAGAATGGGGCCGACAACCCGGAGGGTCTCCTCTGTCAGGTCGTAGAACGTCTCGCCACGGCGCACGCTGAACAGCACGCCGACTGCGCAGAGGGTTCCGACGGCGAGCGCGATCATCGGCGTGCCGAGGAATCGGGCGAAGTCACCCGCGGGGCCGGTCCACTTCAGGACGGATGCGAGCGAGCCGAGAGCCATGAGCAGGATGGGGGCGATGATGGGCGCGAAGGACGCAGCGGTCCCAGGCATCCGCCCGTAGGACCGGCGAAGCGCGTCGTAGGCGGCCTCGAGCTCATCCGCATCCTCCGTGCCGGTCTCCTCGGGGGAGCTCACCCGCTTGCCGATGTAGAGGGCGTACAGGTACGCGACGAGGAGTGCGGGGATCGAGACGAGGACGCCGAGGCCGATCACCAACAGGAGGTGGTCACCGATGCCGAGGTTCTGGGCGGCTGCGATGGGCCCCGGGGTCGGCGGAATGAAGACGTGCGAGGTGTACAGACCTGCCGCCAGGGCCACGGTCATCGCCACGGGTGACGCCCCGGTGCGACGGGCCAGGGCCTTGCGGAGCGCTTGTCGACGACCATGATCGAGAGGAAGGGGTGGATCTTCCATCTGGAGATCATGACGATCATCAGGGCGATGGCCAGGATGAAGACGAGCAAGAACGGTATTCCAGTCATCGGGAGTCCTTTGTGCGGCACGGGATTCCAGCCAGAGTAGGACCGATGGGACTTCAGCGGCGATGTTCTGGCGAACAGGGTTCGGCCGTCTCGATGGGGCGTGTCAACTTGTCTGTGTAAGCGGGGTGGTCACAGGTAGGGGTTGATCCGGTCGGGGTAGGCCGCGGCGAGCTGGGCGAGGGCCTGCTTCCAGTTCGTGACGGCCTGGCCTTCGACGAGCCGGCCCTGGGCTTTGCGCTGGCCGGCGGGTTTGCCCCGGTCCCGAGCGCGTTCGGCGGCGCGTTTGTCTTCGATGTTGCAGATCGCCAGCCAGAGCAGCTTCACCGCCGCCTCGGTCGAGGGGAAGTGGCCGCGGTTCTTGGTCACCTTCCGTAGCTGGAAGTTCAGCGACTCGATGCTGT
Organism: Micrococcus sp. HOU01; assembly: GCF_035609305.1. Taxonomy (NCBI): domain Bacteria; kingdom Bacillati; phylum Actinomycetota; class Actinomycetes; order Micrococcales; family Micrococcaceae; genus Micrococcus; species Micrococcus sp. HOU01. The sequence continues at coordinate 949,367 of NZ_CP141211.1, forward strand.
TGGTTGTGTAGATGACCTTGCGGAGCATGGGTGGGAACTGCAGGAACGGGATGAACCGCTCCCAGGAGTTCGCCCAGGTCGCGGCTGCAGACGGGTACTTCGTGCCGAGCTCGGAGGCCTCGAACTCGGCCAGCGCCTTCCTCGCGGTCTCTTCGTTGGGGGCGGTGTAGATCGGCTTCAGCGCGGCGGCGACCTTCTTGCGGTCCTGGTAGGCCACGAACCGCATCGCGGCCCGGATCAGGTGAACCACGCAGGTCTGGACCATCGAGTCCGGCCACGTCGCCTCGATCGCCTCCGGCAGGCCCTTGAGCCCGTCGCAGCACACGATCAGCACGTCCTGCACGCCCCGGTTGGCGAGATCGGCGCAGACGTGGGCCCAGAACGCCGAGCCCTCGGTGTCCTGGACCCAGATCCCCAGCACGTGCTTGATGCCCTCGAGGTCCACGCCGACGGCGATGTAGGCGGCACGGTTGAGGACCTGGCTGTTCTCTCGGATCTTGATCCGGATTGCGTCGAGATAGATCACCGGATAGAACTCCTCCAGCGGCCGCGACTGCCACGCCAGGACCTCTTCGCTCACGGCGTCGGTGATGTTGGAGATCGTCTCGTGCGACAGGTCCGTGCCGATCGTGGAGGCCAGGTGGTGCTGGATGTCCCGGATCGTCATTCCGCCGGCATAGAGGCTGATGATCATGTCATCCAGGCCCCCGAGGCGCCGCTGGCCCTTGGGCACCAGGCGCGGGGTGAACGACCCGCCCCGGTCTCGCGGGACGTCCAGCTCGATCGGCCCGACCTCGGACTCCACGGTCTTCGGGGTGGTCCCGTTGCGGGAGTTGGCGTGCTTCAGCGCCTCGCTCGAGCCCTTCTCGTAGCCCAGATGGCTGGTCAGCTCGGCCTGCAGGCCCCGCTCGAGCGCGGCCTTGACCAGCGCGGGCACGAACCCGCCGTCACCGGTGAGCTCGACGCCGCCCGCGTCGATCTGCGCGAATAGGGAATCAAGCTGCCCTGAGGCTTTCAGCTGCTCGACCAGGTCCTGGCCCGAGGGCTCGCCTGGGTTCTTCTCGTCGATCATGGTCATGATTCTTACCGTTCCTCTCGGTACGGCTTACACAGACCATCTGACACGCCCTCTCGATGGTCCTCTGCATCCCGCAGGGTGCCTCCTGAGTTCCACCTCACCGACTGGTACCATAAGCAGGTACCACCACGCGCCTGAGGAGGCCCCCATGTCCATCAGTGCCAGTGAAGCCCGCAAGACCCTGTTCCCGCTCATCGAGCGAGTGAACGCGGACCGCGAGGCCGTGGAGATCGTCTCCCGCAAGGGCAACGCCGTCCTCATGCCCGCGGACGAGTACGCCGCCTGGCAGGAGACCGCCTACCTGTTCCGCTCCCCGGCCAACGCCCGCCGGCTGCTGGACGCCTACGAGCGCGCCCGCGCAGGGAGCATGGAGGAGCACGCACTGGACCGCCTGGACGGGGACGCCTGAGTGCGCCTCGTGTGGGACCGCTCCGCCTGGGAGGACTACACGCACTGGCAGACCACGGACCGCAAGGTCCTCCAACGGATCAACACCCTCATCGATGCCGCCCTGCGTGATCCCTTCGAGGGGATCGGCAAGCCCGAGCAGCTGAAGTACGGCGCGGCCGGGGCATGGTCCCGGCGCATCACGGAGGAGCACAGGCTCGTCTACCTCGTCGACGGCGAGAACCTGATCATCCTCCAGTCGAGGTATCACTACTGACATGCGCTTCACTCAGGCTGAGCTTCAGCAGTTCCGCGACCGCACCGTCCCCGACCTGCTGCCGGACCCGCTGCGGCTGCTGTTCATCGGCATCAACCCCGGCCTGTGGACCGCCGCCACCGGTGCGCACTTCGCCCGCCGCGGCAACCGCTTCTACCCAGCCCTGCACCGTGCCGGGCTCACCCGGCACCTGATCGACGCCTCCGACGGCTACAAGGCCGAGGACCTCGCCGAGCTGCACGCCCGCGGCATTGGGATCTCCAACCTCGTCCCGCGGGCCACCGCCCGCGCCGACGAGCTCACCGCGGAGGAGCTCGCCGCCGCCCCCGCCCGCCTGGCCGCGCTTGTGGCCGCGCACGCGCCGGCCGTCGTCGCCGTGTTGGGTGTGACGGCCTACCGGCAGGCGTTCGGACGCCCGAAGGCGGCGCTGGGGGAGCAGCAGACGCCGTGGCCGGGCACGCGGCTGTTCGTGGCGCCGAACCCCAGCGGGCTCAACGCTCACGCCACCCTGGACTCGCTCGCCGCGGATTACCGCGCGGCCGGTGCCGCGGCGGGGCTCGTGGACTGAGTGCACCCGCCGTCCCTGCGGCCGCGCTGGACGCCCGCTGGGATCTCCGATCGGGTGGGCGTCGTGCGCACACGAGTCACCACCTCGCTCCTGGGCCTCGGCCTGACCGCTGCGGCCCTCGTCGGCTGCCAGACGCGGACGTGGACCTCGACGTGCTCCACAGGCACCACCCTGCGCAGCTGCGAGATCTCCGTGTCAGGCAACGCGTTCCAGGACCTGCCCTTCCCCGTCTCCGGGCCGATCCTCGGCGGCGCCGGCGAGAACTCGCTGGACTTCACGATCAGCCGGACGCGCTGACGCCTCAGGCCCGTCAGAAGAGCGGCCAGGGCACGGCCGGCGTCAGCCCGCTCGGGGCCGGGAAACGCCCGTCGTCGAACAAGGCGGCGCAACGCTCCGCGAGGGCGCTGATCTCCTCGGCACTGAGCAACCCCGCCAGCCCCCGCCCCAGCTCGCCAGCAAGTCCCTCGAGAACCCGGCCGACGCCGTCGCGCTCCTCCTCGCTCAGCACCTCGCCCAACCAGCCCCACAGCACGGTCCGCAGCTTGTCCGCCACATGGAAGGTGAGCCCGTGGTCCACGCCGTGGCGGTGCCCGCCGGGCATGGCGAGGATGTGGGCGCCCTTGCGGTCGGCGTTGTTGACGATCACGTCGAACACCGCCATGCGGCGCAACGCCGCCGAGTCCTCATGGGCCAGGACCAGCCGGTTCCCGTCCTCGTCCTCACCCTCCAGGATCGTGAGCCATCCCGAGGCCGGCACCTCGTCCGCCGGGAACAGGTCCACGGCGTCCTGCCCAGGATCCTGCTCCTGCCAGAGCTGCACCATGCCCTCGCCGAAGGGGCCGTCGCGCAGCCACGTGCGCGGCACGATATCCCACCCCAGTGCCTCGGACACCAGGTGCGCGGCCACCTCGCGGCGGGCCAGGGTTGCGGCGGGGAAGTCCCAGAGCGGGGCCTCGCCGGCCACCGGCTTGTAGACCACCGGGGTGTCACCGATCGCGCCGAGGAACGTGGCGTTGGACGCCGTCGTGATGCGGCCGGTGAGCGTCAGCTCCTCGGCCATCAGCTCACGGGCGGGCACGTCCGCGGCGCTCATCAGGAGTCGGGGAGGGTGCAGTCGTGGCCGTCGGGGTCGATGGGCTGGCCGCAGTCCGAGCAGATCGGTCGCCCGGCGTCCACGACCTCCCGGGTGCGCCGCGCGAACGCCCGGGCGGCGCCGACGGGCATCCGCACGCGCACGGCCTCGGCGTCCGCCTCGGGCGCCGGGTCGGCGTCGTCGTCAGAGAGCGGGTGCGCGTCGATGAGCACCTGCGCGGTGGTGGGGTCCCAGCCCAGGCCGATGGCCCCCACCCGGAACCACTCCTGCACCGGGTCCAGCGGATCGTTGTCCACGAGTTCCACGGGCGTGCTGGCCGGGACGCTGTGCGGGTTGCCCTCCAGCGCCATGAGATCGTCGAGGATCTCGTCGATCATCTCCGCCATCAGGGCCGACTGCTGCTTCTCCAGCGCCAGGCTCACCAGCCGGGGCCCGGTGCGCACCTGCAGGTAGAACGTGCGGGCGCCGGGACGCCCGAGCGTCCCGATCACGACCCGATCCGGCCAGTCGAACTCATGGGCGGGGGCAGGTGCATCAGTCATGCCACGATCCTAGGCGTCTGCTCGTCCACTGCACCGGCGCCCGTGCCTGCGCCGCCGCCCACCGGGGCGTCGTCGGACGGGCCGAGGGTCGCCAGCCAGGACAGGTCCCCGGCGTCGGTGTTCATCGCCCAGACCCGCGGGCGGTTCGGGCCGTAGCTCACGATGGACACGGAGGCGGGTCCCACCTCGATCCGCTGGAACAGATCCAGGTGCGTGCCGAGCGCATCGGCCAGGATCGACTTGATGACGTCCCCGTGGCTCACCGCCACCCACACCGCCCCGGGCCCGTGCTCGGCCTCGACCGCGGCGTCGTGCCGGCGGATCGCCGCCACCGCGCGGGCCTGCATGCCCGCCATGGACTCCCCACCGGGGAAGACGACGGCGGACGGCTGGGTCTGCACCGTCGCCCACAGGGGCTCGGTGGCCAGGTCGCTGAGCGCGCGCCCCTGCCACTGGCCGTAGTCGCACTCGGTGAGGTCGTCGTCGACCAGCGAGGGCACCGCCCCCGACTGGCGATCGAGGAGTGCGCGGGCCGTCTGCGCGCACCGCTCCAGGGGACTGGCCACCACCGCGGCCACGGGCACGGCCGCGACCCGATCCCCGGTGCGGGCCGCCTGCTCCCGTCCGTGGTCGTCCAGGCTGACCCCGGGGGTGCGGCCCGCCAGCAGTCCGGTCGCGTTGGCCGTGGTGCGGCCGTGCCGCACGAGAAGTACCGTCGCCATCACTCCAGCCTACTGACGGGGCGGACGCGCCTCAGCGGGACGGGTCACGGGACAGGGGAGTCCACCGCAGGGTGAGGCCCTCGACGGCGGCCATCGCCGCGTGGACGTCGTCGGCGGCGTCCTCCAACCCGTCCGCCACGTCTTCACCGGCCGAGGTGAGCAGCAGGACGGCGTGGTCGTCCGCGCCGGGCTGCTCGCCCGGGTCGGCGCGCCAGCCGCCCCTGCCCCGGACGCCGTCCTCGTCCCCGGGCAGGGAGCTCAGCCACGTGGCCGCGGCCCGGGCCGCCCCGCAGCCAGTCGAGGTTCACCTGTTACGGCTGGGCGCCTGCGGGGCCGCCCGGGGACGGGGGCTGCATCACGCCTCGGCGTCCGACTGCTCGGAGGTCCAGCCCGCCTCACCGATCCACCGCAGGGCGCTGAGCGAGGGCATGAAGAGGTACTCGCCCCCGGCCATCCGGTTGAAGGTGGTGATGCCGTCGATGCGCTTGCGGGCCGGCTCGGCGGGGATGGTGAACCGTCCCTGCGTCGGGTCGTCCTCGTGCAGACCGACGATCGGGTCCCGCTCGGAGCCGAGGTCGACGAAGTTGCCTCCGTTGATCCACTCCTGCTGCATGAACTCGATCGTGTCGAAGGCCCGGGCGCTGATGAAGATGAAGTAGATCCCGCGGTCCTCCTTCGCGTCGTCGGCCGAGGTCACCTCCGGCGACCACCCGGGACCGTAGGTCGAGGAGCGCCGGATGATCCGCTTGATGTTCACGTCCGTCATGATCGACAGGTCGCTGTCCCGCGGGTTGAGGCGACGCATGTGGCTGGAGTGCGGGCACATCAGGCCCTTCGGGTCGTCCTCGAAGGTGAAGTCGTTGCGCCGCTCCGGGTCGTTGCCCAGCTCCTCGTCGTCGTGGTCCGGGGAGAGCACCAGCGGGGCGCCGCTGCGCCACCGGCCGAACATCTTCGCGGCGATCCGGTGCTGCTCCTCCGGGTCCGGGCTCTGCGAGGCCAGGTACTCGTTGAAGGCGCCCACCCGACTGGCGAACTTGCGCAGCACCACGTAGGTCCCGTTGCGGCCCAGCACATCCGGCTGCGGCACGGCCAGCGGGGAGCCGGTCTCGCTGTTCTCGCCCAGGATGAACTCGCCGGCGGAGATGGAGCGCTCCTGGCCCGGCTGAGGCCGCACCCCGCTGCCGGCCACCGTCGGCTGCGAGATGGAGTCCCGGAAGCCGAAGGGGTTCTTGTTCAGCTCGTCGACCCCGAACCGGTGGGTGGCCACCAGGGTCACTCCGGTGGAGTGCTCCAGCACCTTCTCCGCCTGGTCCAAGGCGGCGTCCAGGGCGTCGGCGTCGGCCGCGTAGATCGTCAGCGCGATGTGGCAGGCGTCCTGGGTGAACGCCTCGTCCCAGTGCTCCGGGGCGTTCGGCCCGGTGTCCATGAGCTGCTGAGCGCGGGCGGCCATCCCCTGCTGGTAGGGCAGCGGGAAGCTGGACAGGGAGTCCTCGGGCAGCCCCAGGGCGCGCAGGCCGGCATAGCTGATCGCCACGCCGGTCCAGGACTGCAGGTCGTCGGCCCAGTCCTGCGCGGAGGTCACGTACTCGGCCAGGCGACGGACGAAGTCCCGACCGCCTTCGGCCTCCTCCACGGTCAGCATGGCGTGGGCGCCGACGTAGGGCTCAGGCCGCGACCGCAGCACCAGGCCCTGGATGTCGTCCAGGTCCAGCTCGACCCGCTCCCGATCGAAACGTTCCTTCAGGTCCTTGAGCACGCCCATCTCAGTAGTCCACCGCCTCGGGGGTGGAGATCGTGTCGGTGAGCTGCTTCAGGGCGGCCGCGGTGTCCTCGTCCAGGTCGGTGCGCCCGGCCATCTGGTCCAGGAAGGTGTTCACCGCGTCCTCGGTGCGCTGCAGTCGACGCGTGTCCACCACGGTGACCTGCGGGTTCGCCACGAACCACCCGGAGGCGGTGATCTGGTGGTCGGCGATGAAGTCCTTCACGGTCGGGCTGTCGATGCCCGGCCACCCCTCCACGTTCTGGAAGAGGAGGTCCATCAGCTCGGGGATCTTGGTGGCGAAGTCGTTGATGTACGCGTCCCAGTCGCCGTCGTAGGCCGTGGCGAAGAGGATGCGGGTGTTGTCGTCGAAGAAGACGAAGCGCATGTCGTGCAGCGTGGACACGCGCTGGGCGCCGTCCATGTTGCCGCGGGTCAGGTCGAAGATGCGCTGCAGCCGTTCGGCGCCGCCCGGCTTGAGGCGGGCGATCGCGGTCAGCTCCGAGACCTTGCCCGAGCGCATCCCCACGCGGCCGGCGGAGTCGGCGGTGCCGGACAGGTCCGGGTTGTGCTCACGGATCATCGCCTCGAGGGCGATCTTGGCCAGCGTGGGGGCGTCCTGGGCGACGTCCTCGACGGCGCGCTTGACGGCGTCGAGGCGGCTCTCGTCCTGCAGTCGGGGGTCGGGGCGGTCAGTCATGAGGTCCTCCTTCGAGAATCCTTTGGGGTGAATGGTGAGGGGTGGGGCCGGGATCAGCCCGGGATGTCGTCGAGCGACGACGGCTCGGGGGCCGGGCGGTCGTTGAACTCGTGGCGGAAGCGAGTGGACTGCTCATAGGCGCGCTTGCGGACGCGCATGATGGAGCCCAACGGCTGGTGCTCGACCACGCCGTTCCAGGGGTTGAAGGTGAGGGCGTCGTCGCCGTAGACGCGGCGGGGATGGCTGTAGCTCTCCTGCGCCTCGATGCGCAGGGTGGCGACGGGCTGGTGCGGGGCCTCCTCCTCGTCCCACAGGACGGAGGCGTCCTCCACCGGCATGCGCTCCGGGTCGGTCGCCAGCTGCGCCCGCAGGACGTATTCTGCGCTCTCACGCGAGAAGAAGTCGGCGACGATCTCGCTGATCGAGGAGAAGTCCTCCACCTTCATGTCCTGACCGGTCAGGGTGCGCACGTTCTCGGACGCCGGGGCCAGCGAGATCTTCGCGACGTGGTCCCCGTAGCGCAGGGCGCCCTGGGTGAAGTACGTCTCGCCGAGGACGTGGGCGTTGTCCCGCCCCAGGCCCTCCAGGGTGGCGCTGGGGGTCCCCCCGACGGTCTCCACCGCACCCCGGACCACGCGCGCGGCGCCCGTCGTCAGGCGCTGCAGCAGCTCGGGGGACTGGGAGTTCTTCTCCAGCAGGCTCAGCATCTCCTTGTAGCGGGCCACGGTGCCGAAGGCGAGCGTCGGGAAGTTCACCATGAGGAAGTCCTGATTGTGGCTGTCCAGATCCGGCAGCAGCCGCTTGCCCTCCACCCCCAGCACCTTCAAGGCCCAGCCCCGCGGGGCGGGAGTGCGGTCGGTGTGGATGTCCCCGGGTGCGGAGGAGAGCCGCGCCACCGCCTCGTAGGTGCCCGGACGGGCGAAGATGCCCTTCGCCAGCTCGGGAGCCAGGCCCTCGTGCACCTCCAGCGTGGCCTTGAGGACGGCGTGGCTTTTGGCGTGGGCGTCGCGGTGGGCGTGCTTGTGCTCTCCCGCCGCGCGGCGCTGTGCCGCGCCCATCTGGGCCAGGATCTCGCGGGTCAGGTCCTCCTCGCGGTCGACCGAATGCTCGATGTCGGGCGTGTACTTCACCGGTTCAGTCATCAGTGCTCTGCCTTCCCTCTCTGGAGCGCCGTGTGCGCCGCGCGGAGCCGCGCACCTGACCCTGGCGACGCTATGACTCTCCCCCTGTCAGGGCAAGGAAGGAAGCGCGCCGCAGGTCTGGGAGTCGGGGCCCGGGGGCGGTGCCCCGGGGGATCTGTGACAGTGTGGCGGTGACCCGCCCCAGGGAAGCGCACTCGAGCCAGGAGAAGCATGACCGCCACCCTTGTCGCCTCCGGCCTCGCCGGCGGCCACGGTCACCGCACGCTCTTCGAGGATCTGGACCTCACGGTCGCGCCCGGGGACGTCGTCGGCGTCGTGGGGGCCAACGGCGCGGGCAAGTCCACCCTGCTGCGCATCCTCGGCGGGGACCTCGCGCCGCAGGCCGGCACGGTCAGCCTGGCCCCGGCCGACGCGTTCGTGGGCTGGCTGCCGCAGGAGCGCGAGCGGGTGCCGGGGGAGACGGTCGCCGGGTACATCGCCCGCCGCACCGGCTGCGCCGAGGCCACTCGAGAGATGGACGCCTCCGCTTCGGGCCTGGCGGACCCGGACGTCACGGACGCCGCCGCAGACCGCTACAACACCGCCCTCACCCGCTGGCTGGCCTCCGGCGCCGCGGACCTGGAGGAGCGCATCCCCGCCGTCCTGGCCGACCTCGGCCTCGACCTCTCCGCCTCCCCGGAACAGGTCCTCATGACCTCCCTCTCCGGTGGGCAGGCCGCCCGCGTCGGCCTCGCCGCGCTGTTGCTCTCCCGCTTCGACGTCGTGCTCCTGGACGAGCCCACCAACGACCTGGACCTCGACGGTCTGACCCGCCTGGAGGCCTTCGTGCAGGAGCTGCGCGGCGGCGTCGTGCTGGTGAGCCACGACCGCGAGTTCCTGGCCCGCTGCGTCACCCGCGTCCTGGAGCTCGACCTCGCCCAGCGCACCAACCGCGTCTACGGCGGCGGCTACGAGGCCTACCTCGAGGAGCGGGCCACCCTGCGCCGCCAGGCCCGGGAGAAGTACGAGGAGTTCGCCGAGCAGAAGCAGGACCTCGTCTCCCGCGCCCGCATCCAGCGGGAGTGGTCCAGCCAGGGCGTGCGCAACGCGATGAAGAAGTCCCCGGACAACGACAAGCTGCGCCGCAGGGCCAACAGTGAGTCGAGCGAGAAGCAGGCCCAGAAGGTCCGGCAGATGGAGAGCCGCATCGCGCGCCTGGAGGAGGTGGAGGAGCCGCGCAAGGAGTGGAGGCTGGAGTTCACCATCGGTGCGGCGCCGCGCTCCAGCTCGGTGGTCGCCACCCTCAACGACGCCGTCTTCCGGCAGGGAGGCTTCACGCTCGGCCCGGTGTCCCTCCAGGTGAACGCGGGGGAGCGGATCGGCATCACCGGGCCCAACGGGGCCGGCAAGTCCACCCTGCTGCGCGGGCTGCTGGGCCGCCAGGCCCCGGACGAGGGCACGGCCGCCCTGGGGTCCAGCGTGCAGATCGGGGAGATCGACCAGGCGCGCTCGCTGCTGGCCGGGACCGTCCCGCTCGCCGCGGCCGTCGAGGCGCTCGTGCCCGAGATGGCCTCCGGGGAGGTGCGCACCCTGCTGGCCAAGTTCGGCCTCAAGGCCGACCACGTGAACCGCCCCGTGGACGAGCTCTCGCCCGGCGAGCGCACCCGGGCATCCCTGGCCCTGCTCCAGGCCCGCGGGGTGAACGTCCTGGTGCTCGACGAGCCCACCAACCACCTGGACCTGGAGGCCATCGAGCAGCTCGAACAGGCCCTGGAGACCTATGAGGGCGCCCTGCTGCTCGTCACCCACGACCGCCGCATGCTGGACACCGTCCGCACCGACCGTCGCTGGCAGGTCCAGGACGGGCGGGTGACGGAGCGCTGACGACCCGGGCACCGTCACCCTTGCCCGAGATTCGGTTGTGTACGACCATGAGAGTTCAGTCCCCACCGACGAAAGGGCCCCAGACATGTCCCGCATCCTGATGATCCTCACCTCGCACGACCAGCTGGGCGACACCGGCCGCAAGACCGGGTTCTGGCTCGAGGAGTTCGCCTCGCCCTACTACGTCTTCACGGACGCCGGCCACGAGGTCACCCTCGCCTCGCCCCGCGGCGGCCAGCCGCCCATCGATCCGACGAGCTCGCAGCCGGAGATGCAGACCGAGGCCACCCGCCGGTTCGACCAGGACGAGGAGGCCAAGGCCGCCCTGGCCCACACCACGCCCCTGGCCCGGGTGGACGTGGACGGGTTCGACGCCGTCTTCTACCCGGGCGGTCACGGCCCGCTGTGGGACCTGGTGTCCGACGCCGACTCCACGCGGATCATCCTCGACAGCGACGCGGCCGGGCGCCCGCTCGGCCTCGTCTGCCACGCGCCCGGGATCCTGCACCCGATCACCGCGGCCGACGGCACCCCGTTCGTGCGCGGCCGTCAGGTCGCCGGGTTCACCAACGGCGAGGAGGAGGCCGCCCAGCTGACGGACGTCGTCCCGTTCCTCGTCGAGGACGCGCTGATCGCCGCCGGCGCGGACTACCGCAAGGGCCCGGACGGGGAGAGCTTCGTGGTCACGGACGGCACCCTGGTGACCGGCCAGAACCCGGCCTCCTCCGCCGACGCCGCCCGCCGCCTCCTGGACCTGCTCGCGCGCTGACCCTCCACCGAGCCCGCCGCCCCGACCCCGAGGAGACCACCATGAGCACCCCCACCCGCACGCGCGAGATCCACCTCGCCTCCCGCCCCCACGGCGCCCCGACGCCGGAGAACTTCCGTCTCACGGAGGTCGAGCTCCCCGAGCTCGCCGAGGGCCAGGTCCTCGTGCGCAACACCGTGATGTCCGTGGACCCGTACATGCGCGGCCGCATGAACGATGTCGAGTCCTACGTGCCCCCGTTCCAGCTCGACGCCCCCCTCGACGGCGGCGCGGTGGGCACCGTGATCGCCTCGCGCCACACGGACGTGCCGGAGGGCACGTCCGTGCTCCACGGCCGCGGCTGGCGCGAGCACGCCGTCCTCGACGGCGACACCGTCCAGGCCGTGGACACCTCCCAGTTCTCGGACGGCACCTACCTGGGCGTGCTGGGCATGACGGGTCTGACCGCCTACACCGGCCTCGTGCACGTGGCCGAGATGCAGGAGGGCGACGCCGTCTTCATCTCGGGCGCCGCGGGGGCCGTCGGCTCGGTCGCCGGCCAGATCGCCCGCCTGCTGGGCGCCTCGCGCGTGGTCGGCTCGGCGGGCACGCCCGAGAAGGTGGCGCGGGTGAAGGAGCTGGGCTTCGACGCCGCGTTCGACTACCACGACGGCTCGCCCACCGATCTGCTGGCTGAGGCGGCGCCGGAGGGCATCGACGTCTACTTCGACAACGTGGGCGGCGACCACCTCGAGGCCGCCATCGCCGCGATGCGGGTCGACGGCCGCGTGGCGATGTGCGGCGCGATCGCCCAGTACAACTCGACGGAGCCGCCGGCCGCCCCGCGCAACCTCGCCCTGGCGATCGGCAAGTGCCTGACCCTGCGCGGCTTCGTCCTGCAGAAGTACGCAGCGCAGGTCCGCCCCGAGTTCCTGGAGCGCGTGGGCCCGTGGGTCGCCGCCGGGAAGATCCAGTGGGACGAGACCGTCCGGGAGGGTCTGGAGAACGCACCCCAGGCGTTCATCGACCTGCTCGAGGGTGCCAACACGGGGAAGATGCTCGTCCGGCTGTGACGGGCGACGGCGCACTCGGGGGCGGCATGGACACCTTCCGGCATCAGGGCCTGACCTTCGACGTCCGCGACGGCGGCCCGGCCGAGGGGGAGGTGGTCCTGCTGCTGCACGGCTTCCCGCAGGACGCCACGTCCTGGATGCATGTCGAGCCGCTGCTGCACGCCGCGGGGCTGCGCACCCTCGCCCCGGATCAGCGCGGCTACTCCCCGGGGGCCGCTCCGCGGGCGACGGCGGCCTATCGCCTCCCGGCGCTCGTGGGGGACGCCGTCGCGCTGGCGGACGCGGCGGGGGCGCGGCGCGTCCACGTCGTCGGCCATGACTGGGGTGGCGCCGTCGCCTGGGCGCTGGCCACCGCCCACCCCGAGCGCGTCGCGTCCCTGACGGTCCTGTCCACGCCGCACCCGGCCGCCCTGGCCCGCGCCCTGCGCGGCCCGGACCAGCTGCGCCGCAGCTGGTACATCGCCGCCTTCCAGGCGCCGGCCCTCCCCGAACGAATCCTCGCCCGACGGCTGGGCTCCCTGCTGCAACGGGGGCAGGTCCCCGGGGCGGAGCACTACGCCCGCCGGTTCTCCACCCCGCAGAGCCTGCGCGGCCCGGTGAACTGGTATCGGGCGAACCCGGATCTGGTGACCACCACGAGCAGCGCGCCCGTGTCGGTCCCCACCACGTATGTGTGGGGCACCCGGGACGCGGCCCTGGGGCCGCGGGCCGCCGAGCTCACGGCGGGGCAGGCGGCGGGGGAGTACCGGTTCGTGGCGCTCGACGCGGACCACTGGCTGCCCGAGCGCGAGGCGGACGCCGTCGCCCGGGCGATCCTGGACCGGGTGCGCTGACCCGCGCTCCGCGCGGGCCGCTCCCGCCGTTTCAGCGCGGCCCGGCGGCCTCGGTGATCCGGTTCAGCAGGTCCATGAGGACCTGGCGCTCGGTGGTGTCGAGGGGGATCCGGGTGAGGGCGTCCACCGGGACCGTCCGGGCGGACGCCCGCAGCGCTCGTCCCTCGTCCGTCAGCCGGACCAGCACGCGTCGCTCGTCGTGGACGTCGCGCTCCCGCGTGACGAGCCCCATGCCGGCCAGGCGCCGCACCAGGGGTGTGATCGTCCCGTTGTCCATGCCGAGCCGGTCCCGCAGCGCGCCGACCCCCAGCGCGCCGGCGGCGTCCGACGTCGACGCCTCCGTCTCAGCCGAGGCGTCACTCTCCACCTGCCACAGGGTGAGCATCACGAGGTACTGCGGGTAGGTGAGGCCGAGGCGGGAGAGCAGGGGGCCGTAGCCGCGCGTGACGGCGCGCGCCGCCCGGTGCAGGGCGAAGCAGAGCTGGTCCTCGAGGGCGAGGCTGGGGGTCGGCGCGGCATCCATGGGAGCGATTCTAGTGGTCGCTGGGGAGCGACTTGGTTGCGCGCGACCTAACCGGGTGGCAGGCTGGAGCCGACTCGTCCCGCACGGGGCGGGCGGATGAAAGGACCTCTCATGGAGACCATCTACACCGCCGAGGCGCTCAGCACCGGCGCCGGCCGCGACGGCCATGTCCGCACCACCGACGGGCGGGTCGACCTCGACCTCGCGGTGCCCACCGAGATGGGCGGCTCCGGCCAGGGCACCAACCCCGAGCAGCTGTTCGCCGCCGGCTACGCCGCGTGCTTCCACTCGGCCCTGCAGATGGTCGCCCGGGCCTCCCGTGCCGACATCACCGACTCCTCCGTCGGCGCGCGCGTGGGCATCGGCCGCCAGGGTGAGGGCTTCGGCCTGGAGGTCACCCTCGAGGTCGTGCTGCCCAACGTCCCCGCGGACCAGGCCCGCGCCCTCATGGAGCAGGCGCATCAGGTGTGCCCCTATTCGAACGCCACCCGGGGCAACATCGACGTCGTCCTCGAGCTCGGGGAGGCGTGATGACGAAGCGCCGGCAGTCCGCCCCCCTCTCCCAGACCGCCGCCCGCCTCGGCCTCGGCGGGTTCATGACCGCCGCGGGGCTGTCCCACCTCACCGTGGCGCGCCGTGAGTTCCGCGCCCAGGTGCCCTCGTGGGTCCCGCTCCCGGCGGACCTCGTGGTGCTCGGATCCGGCGTGGCCGAGATCGGCCTCGGGGCCGCTCTCCTGGCGCTCCCCGGGCAGCGCCGCCTGACCGGCACCGCCCTGGCGGCCTTCTACACGGCGATCTACCCCGGGAACATCGGGCAGTACGCCGAGCGCAAGGACGGCTTCGGGCTGGACACCGACGGCCGCCGCCTGGCGCGGCTGTTCGGCCAGCCCGCCCTCATCGCGGCCGCCCTGTGGGCCGCGGGAATCCCCGAGCGGGAGCAGGGCGGGCGCGGCTGACGCCGTCGCCGGTCCTGCGGCCCTGGGCCGGCTCCGGGCACGTGCCCGGAGCCGGCATGACGTCAACCCGTCGCGAGGCGCGGCCCGTTCCGCAGGTGTCCGGTCCGGCGGGCCGTCAGCCGTGACGCATCGTCCCGGTCTCGAGGAAGCGCTGGTGCCAGGACAGGGCCTCGCCCAACAGGTGCGGGGTGTGCAGGCCGTCCGACCCGCGCATCGCGCGGTCGAAGTAGTCCCGCAGCGGATCCCTGTAGTCCGGGTGCGCGCACGTGTCGATGATCGTGCGGGCGCGCTGCTTGGGGGAGAGGCCGCGCAGGTCGGCCAGTCCCTGCTCGGTGACCACCACGTGCACGTCGTGCTCGGTGTGGTCCACGTGCGAGACCATCGGCACGATGCAGGAGATGTCCCCGCCCTTGGCCGTGGAGGGGGTGAGGAAGAACGAGGTGAACGCGTTGCGGGCGAAGTCGCCGGAGCCGCCGAGGCCGTTCATCATCTTCGTGCCCATCAGGTGCGTGGAGTTCACGTTGCCGTACAGGTCGGCCTCGAGCATGCCGTTCATGGCGAGGATGCCGAGGCGACGCACGAGCTCGGGGTGGTTGGAGATCTCCTGGGTGCGCAGGATCAGCTTGTCCCGATACTTCGCGGCGTTGTCGTTGAACCGTTCGGCGGCCTCGGTGGACAGGGAGAACGCGGTCGCGGACGCGGTCGCCAGGGTGCCGGAGTCCAGGGCGTCGAGCATGCCGTCCTGCACCACCTCGGTGAACGCGGACAGGCCCGTGAACCGGGACTTCACCAGCTCGGACATCACCGCGTTCGCGATGTTGCCCACGCCCGACTGCAGCGGCAGCAGTCGCTCGTCGTACCGGCCCTGGGCCACCTCGTGCTCGAAGAACTCCACGAGGTGCTGGGCGATCGCGATCGAGTCCGCGTCGGCGGGCTTGAAGGCAGAGTTCCGGTCCGGGGCGTGGGTCTCGACGACGGCCACCACCTTGGCCGGATCGCACCGCAGGTACGTCTCACCGATGCGGTCCGCGGGGTGGGTGAGCATGATCGGCGTGCGGTGCGGGGGCAGCGCGGTGCCATAGTAGACGTCATGCAGACCCTCGAGGTCCTCGCTCTGCCACGAGTTGACCTCGAGGATCACCTGATCCGCCAGGTCGATCCAGGACTTGTTGTTGCCCACGGAGGAGCTGGGGACGAGACGGCCGTCCTCGCGGATCCCGGACACCTCGATCACCGCGGTGGTCATGGGCCCGTAGAAGCCGTTCCACACGGTCTGCGCCAGGTGGGACAGGTGTGTGTCGATGTACTCGATCGCGCCCGCGTTGATCTTGGCGCGCATCGTCGGGTCCGACTGGAACGGGGTGCGCAGCGCGACGGCGTCCGCCTCGGCCAGCGCACCGTCCATCTCCGCGGAGGTGGACGCCCCCGTGTGGAGGTTGATGCGGAACTCCTCGCCGCGCGCGTGCAGCTCCTTGGCCCGCTCGGCCAGCGCCGTCGGCACGGCCTTCGGGTAGCCGGACCCCGTGAACCCGCTCATGCCCACGGTGGTGCCGTGCTGGATGAACGCCGCCGCCTCCGCGGCGGACATCACCTTCGACCGGAGGCCGGGGTGGTGGATGCGGGACGACATGGGTGAGGCCTCCGTGCGGGTGAGACGAGTCGAGCGAGAGCGCTGTGACGTGGAACAGCGATCAGCGTACCCGCGTCACGGGTGGCCGTGGGGATGATCACGCCGGAGGTCGCCGAGCCCGACCTGCGTGATCGACGACGGCGAACAGGGCTCGGCACTCCGGGGCGGCGCGCCTAGGCTCGGCGTCATGCGAGCACTCGTCCTCCAGTCCTACGGCGGCCGTGAGGCCATGGCCCTCACCGACGTCCCCGCCCCCACGGTCGGCGCCGGTGAGGTGCTGATCCGCACCCGCGCGGTCGGCCTCAACCCCGTCGACGCGATGCATCGCGAAGGCGACTTCAAGGCCATCGCCCCCGACGACTTCCCCACGGTCGCCGGCAACGAGCTCAGCGGCATCGTCGAGACCGTGGGCGCCGGGGTGACCGCGTTCGCCCCGGGTGACGCGGTGATCACCCGCGTGGACCCCTCCGGCCACGGGGCGTTCGCCGAGCTGGCCGCGGTGCGCGCGGACTGGGTGGCCGCCGCGCCCGCCCGCATGCCCCTGACGGACGCGGCCGGCCTGCCGCTCGCCGGCCTGACCGCCCAGCAGGCACTCGGCCCGGAGCACCTGGACCTGCAGCCCGGGGAGCGGTTGCTGATCACCGGGGCCGCCGGCGGCGTCGGGCTGATCGCCACGCGCTTGGCACACCTGCGCGGCGCGCACGTGACCGTGACCGCCTCCGCGGCGGGTGAGCCGTACGTCCGCGAGGCCGGCGCCGACGCGGTGATCGACTATCGCGCCCGCACCGTCGCAGAGGGGGGCGAACGCTTCGACAAGGTGTTCGACCTCATCGGCGGTGATCAGATGGCCGAGCTGCTCGGCTCGATCGAGCCCGGCGGCCGGCTGGTGACCATCGCGGGCCCGCCGAGCCCCGGCAGCCTTCGTGAGACCGCGCGCCCGTCGCGTCGGCCGCTGGCCGCCGTCGTCTCCCGGGTGGCCAGTGCGAAGGTGCGCCGGGCCGCGAAGAAGGCCGGGGTGACCTACGAGTTCTTCCTCATGCATCCGGACGGGGCGGGCCTGGCCGAGCTCGTTCGGCTCGTGGACGCCGGCGAGCTGGCCGTGACCGTGGACAGCCGCTACCCCCTGGCCGACTGGGAGCAGGCGTTCGAGCGTCTCGAATCCCACCATGCCAAGGGCAAGGTGCTGCTCGAGTTCTGACCGGCGGGCGCGTCGGCGCCGGCCTGCCCGGGCCGGCACCGCCTCGTATCCTGGCCTCGTGCACCCGTCTGTGAGCGAGCCCCTCACCCGACTGCCGGACGGCACCGTCAAGCAGCGCAACCCCTTCACCGGTACCGAGGTCTGGACCGTGCCCGGCCGCGGCCACCGCCCGCTCGGCCTCGTCCGGCCCGCCCCGCAGCCGCTCGACCCCGCCCAGCACGGCCGGCACTGCGCCTTCTGCGAGCACCGGATGCTGGAGACGCCGCCGGAGAAGTCACGCATCGTCTCCATGAGGGCCGACGACGGCGCCCCGGCCTGGCAGATCCTGCGGCACCCGGCCGCGGAGCGGCTCGAGGAGACGACCCCGGCCTTTCGCCGGGTCCCCAACCTCTTCGAGATCCTCAGCTACAACTACTGGCGTCTCAACCACGGCTATGAACTTCCCCCGGACGCGCGCCGCCGCCGTGACGAATACCTGGCCACCGAGGCCGGCCGCGCCCACGTGCGCGCCGTCGTCGCCGCGAAGCTGCGCGCCTCCGGCCGCTCCACCGAGGAGGCTGCAGCGATGTCCGAGGCGGAGCTGATCGCGGCGTCGGCCGCATTCTTCGGCGGCACGCACGACGTGGTGATCGCCCGGCGGCACTTCGTCGACGACGCCGTGGACGACCACCAGCTCGCCTCCTCGGGCACCCTCACCCCGGACGAGCACCACGCCTTCCTGGCCCTCACCGCCGACGCGATGCGGGACCTCTACGCGACCACGCCCGCCGTGCGGTACGTCTCCGTGTTCCAGAACTGGCTCAAGCCCGCCGGCGCCTCCTTCGACCACCTGCACAAGCAGCTCGTGGCCATCGACGAGATCGGCGCGCAGAACGCCGCCGCCCTCGACCGGCTGCGCGAGGACCCGCAGGTCTTCAACCACGCCGCGCTGGACGTCGCCGTGGCGCACGACCTCGTCATCGCCGAGAACGAGCACGCCGTGATGTTCGCCGGCTTCGGCCACCGGTACCCGACGGTCGAGGTCTACTCCACGAGCCCGGTGGGGGAGCCGTGGCGGCAGGACCCGGCCGAGCTGCGCGGCATGTCCGACCTGCTGCACGCCGCCCACGCGGCCACCGGCCCGGACGTCCCCTCCAACGAGGAGTGGCACACCCGCCCGCCCGGCGTCGCGGACCCGATGCCGTGGCGCGTGATGCTCAAGTGGCGCGTCTCCACTCTCGCCGGCTTCGAGGGCGCCACCAAGATCAACGTCAACACCCTCAGCCCGTGGGACGTGCGGGACCGGGTGCTGGCGAGGCTGCGGGAGCTGCGGGCGGCGGGCGCGCTCGCGGACGGGATGCGGATCGGGGCCGACGCGCGGGTCCGGCCGGGCATGCTCCGGTACGCGGACTGAGCGGCGGGGCCCGTCCCTCCGCGCGGTCGGTAGCGTGGGCGTCATGGCCCTCCACCTGCAGCGCTACCGCGAGATCGCCCACGTCATGGCCCGCAACGGCCTCATGGCCACGGCCGTGCAGGCCGGGCTCTCCCGGTGGCTGCCCCTCGAGGAGGGGGAGCCGCACCTGGGCATCGACGCCGAGGCCCGCCCCGAGCTGTTCGTGCGCACGTTCGAGGAGCTGGGCGTCACCTTCGTGAAGCTCGGGCAGCTGATCTCGGCGCGCCCGGACGTGTTCCCCGAGGCCTACTGCGCGGCGTTCGCCCGCCTCACGGACAGCACGACGGCGGTGCCCTTCGAGGCCGTCGCCCGGACGGTCGAGGAGGACCTCGGCGCCGACGTCGACACCCTGTTCGCCTGGTTCGACCGGGCGCCCCTGGCCACCGCCTCCATCGGTCAGGCCCACCGTGCGCGCCTGCACGACGGGCGCGCCGTCGTCGTGAAGGTCCGCAAGCCCGGTGTGGTGGAGCAGGCCCAGGCGGACCTGGAGATCCTGCGGACGCTGGCGGCCACGTGGTCGCGGGCCTCACGGACCTTCGCCGACCTGGACGTGCCGGCCATGGTGGACGAGTTCGACCGCTCGCTGCGCGCCGAGCTCGACTACGTGGTGGAGGCGCGGGCCTGCGAGGAGATCGCCGCCGGCTTCCGGGACACCCCGGGCGTGCGGTTCCCGTGGATCGAGTGGGACCTGACCACCTCGCGCGTGCTGACCATGCAGGAGCTCTCCGGGCTGCGCGTGGACGACCTGGCCGGACTCGACGCCGCCGGCATCGACCGGGAGGAGCTGGCGTACCGGGCCGCCGACGTGCTGCTGGCCATGGTGTTCGAGCACGGCGTGTTCCATGCGGACCCGCACCCGGGCAACCTGTTCATCGAGCCGGACGGGACCGTCGGGTTCATCGACTTCGGCTCCGTCGGGCGGATCTCCCCGTCCCTCCGGCGCCGGTTCGCGGGCCTGGCCATGGCGCTGGCCCGGCAGGACACCGACGGGCTGGTGCGGGCCCTGCTGGACATCGCCCCGCCGCGCGGCCCGGTGGACCGCCGTCGGCTCCGGCTGGAGGTGGCCCGGATCGTCGGCCGCCTCGAGGGGCGCGAGCTCGAGGACATCCGCGTGGCGCAGCTGATCTCGGAGATCTTCGCCCTGGTGCGGCGCCACCGGCTGTCCCTGCCGCCCGAGCTCGTGCAGCTGCTGCGGATGCTGATCATCGTGGACGGCATCGGCCGCCGCCTGCACCCCGGCTTCGACTACACCCGCGTGCTCGACCCGTTCGCCCTGCGCCTCGTGGGGGAGCACCTCGACCCCCGGCGGGTGGCGGGCCGGATCGGCCGGGCCACGATCGCGGCGGCCGAGCTCGGCATCGACCTGCCGGAGTACGCCCGCAAGGTGATGGAACGCATCGACGACGGCGGGATCGACGTCACCGTCCGCGCGAGCGAGCTCGAGCCGCTCGTGACGCGCCTCGAGCGGACGGGCGACCGGGTGGTGGCCGCCATGGTGGTGGCCGCGATGATCACCGGCGGCACGAACGTGCTCGTGGCGTACAAGGACCGGCTCGGCCGCTTCGCCGGGCCGGTGGTGGCCGCCGGCGGCGCCGCCCTGACCGGCGGCAGCGCCTATCTGGCCTGGATCAGCCGCCCGCGGCGTCGCCCCCGCTGAGGGCCACGGGCGGGGTCAGTCGTCGGGATCATGCCCGCACCAGGCCGACCGCGGCGCAGGCCGTCTCGAAGTCGTCGAGGCCGAACGCCTGGATCGGGCTGACGACGCCGGCCTCGCGGGCCCGGCCTGCGGCGAGCTGACGGGCGCCCCAGGCCATGAGGTCCCCGGTCAACGTGTAGGCGTTGGGGCCGCGCAGGTGCACGTCCGCCACGACGCGGCCGGCCGCGTCCCGCGCGATCGCCCCGACCCGGGAGCCCGTGCGGGCCCGGTCTGCGGCGTCGGGGCCACCCGGGTCCCCGGCCAAGGGCCGCAGCAGGGCCTGCACGCCGCGGGCGACGCCGGGGAGCCACCCCACCGCGCCGAGGGCGGCGGCGCCGATCTGCGTGGGCCGGGCCGGGAACCAGCCGTTGAAGACCTCGACCTCATCCAGGCCGGGCTGCATCCGCGGCAGGAACAGGGACTCCGTGCCGCCGAACAGCACGCCGCGGCGGTCCTGCCCGTCGACCCGGAAGACGGCCGACCGGCTGGCCGGGCCCGTGGTCGCCAGCCGCCCGCCGCGCCACGTGATCGTCCGCTCGGTGAGGGCGCCCACCATCGTCTGGCGCGTCCCGTGGCTGAGGTCGACGCGCGGGTCCAGCTCGCCGTCGGCGAAGTAGCCGATCTGCAGGGACCGTGCGCGTCCACCGGCCTCCGCCAGCGCGAGCCCGCCCGCGAGCATGCCCGGCGCGTAGTCGAAGCCGAGGGCGGGCAGCAGGGTGGCGCCCGTGCGTCGGGCGGTGGCGTCCAGGTCCGCCTTGAGGTCCTTCACGAAGCCGACCTCACCGGTGGAGTCCACGTAGTGCGCGCCCCGCTCCGCGGCGGCGCGGGCGACCGGTCGGCCGTAGCGTTCGAAGGGGCCGACCGTGGAGACCAGCACATCGCCTTCCGTGACCAGGGCCCTCAGCGAGGCGGGGTCACCGGCGTCGGCGACGGCGACCTCCAGCCCGTCGTGCCGCCTCGCCGCGTGCTGGAGCGAGTCCCGGTTCCGGCCCGCCAGCACGGGCCGTGCGCCCTGGGCCACGAGGGCGTCCACGACGAGGGATCCGGCGTAGCCCGTCGCGCCGAGCACGATGATGCGGGGGGCGTCGGGGCGGTCGAGGTGCAGGGGAGAATCCGTCATGGCCCCACGCTAGGCCGCGCACGCGGAGACCTCACGGGCTCGGCGACGCCGATCCGCGTGGACCCCCTCTCGCGCTCCCGGACCGGCGGACCCGGACATGGCGAGCCTGGCCCGGCACCCGCCTGCAGGGGCAGACTCGGGGGATGACCCGTACCCCGCCCGCCGTCGCCCCGCCCGCCGCCGAGTCCGGCGGCGAGAGCCTGCTGACCGTCCTGATCGCCCTCGGCGTGAACACGGTGATCGCCGTCGTCAAGTCGATCGTGGGCGCGGTCACCGGCTCAGCCGCGATGGTGGCGGAGGCCGCGCACTCCTGGGCCGACGCCGGCAATGAGGTCTTCCTGCTGCTGGCGGAGCGTCGGGCCGGCCTAGCCCCCGACGCGCGGCACCCGCTGGGCTACGGGCGCGCGGCCTACGTGTGGTCGATGGTCGCGGCCTTCGGCCTGTTCGCGGTGGGCTCGGCGGTCTCGGTCTGGCACGGGATCACGGCCTGGTCCGCCCCCGAGGAGGAGGCGGAGTACACGATCGCGTACATCGTGCTCGCCGTCGCGTTCGTGCTCGAGGGCATCTCGTTCCTGAACGCGCACCGGCGCGTCCGCGGCGACGCGGAGCGGCGGCACATCAGCGATGCCACGTTCCTGCGCCAGACCTCGGACCCCACCCTGCGCGCCGTGTGGGTGGAGGACGCCTCGGCCCTGATCGGCCTGGCCATCGCGGCCGCCGCCCTCGCCCTGCACCAGCTCACCGGGGACCCCCGGTGGGACGCCGCCGGCTCGATCCTCGTGGGCGTGCTGCTCGGGGTCGTCGCGATCTTCCTGCTCTCGCGGAACATGGCGTTCCTCGTCGGCGAGGTCGCCGACCCGGTGATCCGGACCCGGGTGCTGCGCTGGCTGCTGGAGCGGCCCGAGGTGCTCTCCGTGAGCTACCTGCACCTCGAGTACGTCGGCCCGGAGAAGCTCTTCGTCGTCGGGGCCGTGGACCTGGCCGGGGACGAGCGGGAGAGCGAGGCCGCGGTCCTGCTCCAGCGCGTGGAGGACGCCCTCCTCGAACACCCGCGCGTGGCCGCCGTCGTGCTCTCCCTGTCCAACCCCGTCCACGCGCCCCTGGCCCCGGAATCGCAGAACACCCGCGTCTGAGCCCGCGCGGCCGGCGGGCGAGCGGCCTCAGTCGAGGCCGGGGCGGCGGCGCGTGCGCTTCACCTCGGAGCGACGGCGTTTGGCCTCCAGGCGGCGCCGCCGGGAGCCGCGCGTCGGCGTCGTGGCCCGCCGCGGCGTCGGCGGGGCCAGGGCCTCGCGCAGCAGCGCCGCGAGCCGCTCGCGGGCGGCCACCCGGTTGCGCCACTGGGCCCGGTGCTCCGCCACGCTGACGGTGAGGACCGTCCCGGCCAGCCGGGGCGCCAGCCGCGCGAGGACGCGGGCGCGCTGGACGTCGTCGAGGGCGGAGGTGGCCGCCAGGTCCAGGCTGAGCTGGACCCGCGAGTCCGCCGTGTTCACGCCCTGACCGCCCGGGCCGGAGGCGTGGGAGAAGCGTTCGACGAGTTCGCCCGCGGGGATGATCAGCCCGCGGGGTGCGCCGGGGCCGGGGGTGACGCGCACGTCGCCGGGGCGGGGCTCAGCCACGGGGGGCCGCCGTCCGTGGTCCGCGCAGGTCCGCGAGTGCGACGAGGAGCGCGAGGGCCATGCACCCGGCCACCAGCGCGAAGGCGGCCATGAACGCCCCGTCCCAGTCGGCACCGGAGGCGACGCCCAGGAACACCCCCACGATCACGGCGGTGCCGACGGCCGTGCCGACGCGCTGGCCGGTCTGCAGGACGCCGCCGGCCGTGCCGGAGTGCCGCGGCGGGACCTCGGCCAGGCTGAGGGTCTGGTTGGGGGAGACCACCAGCCCCTGCCCGGCACCCAAGATGGCGAGGGTGAGCAGCAGCCACCACGGACTCAGGCCGAACTCCCGGTTGGCCCACGCCACCCCGATGGAGCCCACGACGGCGAGCAGCGCCAGCGCGATGCCGAGGACGACGATCTTCCGGCCCGTGCGCAGCACCACGCGCCCGGCCACGGTGGACATCACGCTCGACATGACCGCCGAAGGCAGGCCGATGAGCGCGGCGTGCAGCGCCGGGTAGCCCAGCCCGTTCTGCATGAACATGGCGATCACGACGAACATGCTGGTCGAGCCGGTGAAGTAGATGGCGATCAGCAGGGCGCCGCACGCGAAGCTGCGGGTCTGGAACAGGCGCAGGTCCACCATCGGGGCGCGGCCCCGTCGGGCGTAGCGGGCCTCCCAGCGTGTCCAGAGGGCGGCCAGGCCGATGCCGACGGGCACGAGCACGAACCGCCACGGCCCGAGCTCACGGTCCAGGAACGGGAGCATGACGGCCACGAGGGCGCCCGCCAGCAGGACGACGCCGACCGGGTCCAGGTCCGGACGCCGCGCCCGCTCGGGGACGGTGCGCGGCAGCCAGTGGCGGGCCACGACCAGGGCGCCGAGGGCGATCGGCACGTTCACCAGGAAGGTCGCGCGCCAGCCGAGGTCGCCGCCGAGCCACGCGATGAGCCCGCCGCTGAGCAGCGGCCCCACCGCCACGGACACCCCGACGACGGCACCGAGCGCCCCGAACGCCCGGGCGCGGGAGGCGCCGGAGAACTCGCCCTGGATGAAGCCGGTGACCTGCGGGTTGAGCAGGCCCGCGCCCACGCCCATGACCAAGCGCGCGAGCACGAGCAGGACGCCCGTGGGCGCCAGGCCGGACAGGAGCGCACCGAGCGCGAACACGCCGAGGCCCACCAGGAACAGCCGGCGGCGGCCGAAGAGGTCACCCGCCCGGCCCGCCGGCACGAGCACCATGCCGAACACGAGGGTGTAGCCGGAGATGGCCCACTGCAGCTCCGCGTCGCTGGCGTCCAGGCCCCGCTGCAGGGCGGGCAGGGCCACGTTGATGCTGGACACGGCCAGCAGGGACATGAAGATCGGGATGAGGAGCACCGCGAGGATGCGCTGCTGGTGCGGGGTGAAGACCGAGGACGCGGCGCCGTCGGACGGACGCGGGGCGACGGGCATGCGGTCTCCTTCACAAGGGTGTCTCGGGCGCTCTCCAGGATCGGCCCTCGTCCCGCATCGTGCCAGGTCCGAGGGTCCTCGGCCCGGTGCGGCGCACGGAGGCCATGACCGCGACCGTCGCCCTGCCGCCCCGTCCCGCCGGCGTGGGGCCATCGACAGAGGCACCTCCGGTCCCCGGCGGTGGAGAAGGCGAACTGACGGGGGCTCGGAACTGCTCCGCAAGGCCGTACTCTTCACGCATGAGCGAGACGCACGATGAGATGCAGGTGTTCGCGGCGGACCAGGGCCTGCTGGTCTGGGGCCCGTCCCGGGCACTCGAGCTTTTGGACCGGGCAGAGGACGTGCGGGCGAAGGTGGTCACGCCGTCGCTCGTGGCCAAGCTGGGCACCCTGGTGCAGGGGATTTCCCAGGCGCAGCTGGAGGGAGCGCGCTATCTCCGGCTGGACGACAAGTCCTACGAGACGGTCAAGGCCCTGGGCGTGAAGAACCTGAGTTCGGGGGTGCTGCGGCGCAAGGACGTCGCCGGCGGTTCCGGAGGCCAGATCGTGAAGCACCTCTCGTTCACGGCGACCCCGCCGGCCAACCCCGCCGCCGTGGCCGCACTGGCGGCGGCCACCACCCAGCTGCAGATCATGGCCGCGCTCGACGACATCCAGGACTATCTGGCCCTCATCGACGAGAAGCTCGATCGCCTCCTGAAGCAGCGCAAGCTCGAGGTCGCGGGTCAGCTGGGCGGCATCGTCTTCGCGATCGAGGAGGCCGAGGCCGTCCACGGATCGACCGGACGGGTCTCCGCGGTCACCTGGTCCAAGGTTCAGCAGAACTCGCTGCTGCTGCAGCAGGTGCAGGCGGAAGCCGTCTCGCAGCTGGCCGCCGTCGCGGACCGCGTCATCGCGTCCAAGGCAGACGTGGACAAGCTGGCCAAGGTCGTCGGCGCGGCCGAGGAGGACGTCCAGTTCTGGCTCGGCATGCTCGCCCGCTCGATGGCCGTCCAGGACCGACAGCAGCTGCTCGAGCTGGCGCGCGTGGAGGAGGACGAACCCGAGCTGCTGGCCGAGCACCGCGAGGGCCTCGTGGCCGCGCGGGTGCACCGCACCGCACGGATCGCTGAGGCACTCCGGCGGATCAACGAGTCCCTCGTCGAGGCAGGAACCCTGAAGAACCTCGGTTACGTCGCCAACCCGATCAGCTCGCGCCGCGTCACCCGGGGGTCGAATGCCGTGACCGATCAGGTGCTCGAGTTCGTGACCCACACGGACATCGAGCTCGACGCCCTCGGGCGTGTTGCCGGGAAGCGGTGGTTGGAGGCCGCACAGGGGTTCGCGGGTGAGGTGAAGACGGTTGTCGAGACCAACGCCGTGGACGCCAAGCAGGGCGCCAGCCGATTGGGTCGGGCCCTGCAGGCCAAGCGCGAGGAGCGCATGCTCGCCAAGGCCGAGGAGATCCGAGCCCGGCGGGCGGAGATTGAGCCAGCCGACGACGACGCCTGACCCCCCAACGCCCCTCACTTCGCGTCCGCGTACGACCCCACGCTGGAGACGGTGAGCGGGAAGTCCACGGGGGCGGGACCGAACAGCAGGCGGCCGGCGGCGCTCGCGGACTCCGTCACGACCGTCCGCACGGCCTCGGCCTCCGTGGCCGGGCCGTGCAGGACGACCTCGTCGTGGACGAAGAACACGAGTTCCGTGCGCATGCCGGCCGAGCGCAGTCGACGGCGGATCTCGCCCATCCAGCACAGCGCCCACTCGGCTGCGGTGCCCTGCACCACGAAGTTCCGGGTGAAGCGGCCCTGGGAGCGCCGCCGTCGCCGGGCCGCGGACTCGGCGGCCTGGGTGCCGACGTCGGACACGGACTCCTGCCACTTCCGCCCCGGTGCGGGGGACCAGCGGCCCAGCCACGTGGACACCTGGCCGCCGCCCTCGCCGACGGAGGCCGCCCGTTCGAGCAGGCCGATCGCTCGGGGGTAGAGCCGGCGCAGGTGTGGCATGAGCGCCGCGGAGTCGCCCGTCGTCGAGCCGTACATCGCACCCAGCAGGGCGATCTTCGCGCGCCCGCGGTCGGCCAGCGCGGTGCCGGCTGCCCGGCCCTGCTCCGCCACCTCCCGGTACAGGTCGGGCGTGGTCCCGGCACGGGCCAGCGCCTGGTCGGCGGCCATCGCGGCGAGGATGCGCGGCTCCACCTGGGAGGCGTCGGCCACGGTCAGCGTCCACCCGGAGTCTGCGCGGACGGCGTCGCGCACCCCGGCCGGGACCTGCATGGCCCCGCCGCCGTGGGCGGCCCACCGCCCGGTCACCACGCCGCCGACCAGGTAGGCGGCGTGGAACCGGCCGTCGTCGCCGATCCACTGGTCCAGCCAGTGCCAGCCGTTGGCCGTCCACAGCCGAGCCAGGGCCTTGTACTCCAGCAGCGGCGCGAGCAGCGCGGCCCGCGCCTCGCGCTCCGCGCCGCCGGCGTCGATCCAGTGCTTCAGGTCCCACTGCCGCGTGGACTCCACGGCCACGCCCGTCGTCTGCAGCGCCCGCAGCAGGCTGGGCTGCGAGTCGGGGCTCAGCCCGGGGGAGCCCAGGACGTCGGCGATGCGTTCGGCCAGGGCCTGCAGGCGGGCGGGACGCTCGCCCGGGGCAGGCCGGGGGCCGAGCTGCTCGGCGAGGAGCGCCTCGTGCACGCCCCGGTCCCACGGCAGACCCGCCGCCCGGATCTCCGCGGCCACGAGTGCACCCTGCGACTCCGCCGCCGCGAGCAGCCGCAGCCGCTGCGGGTGGGCCGAGCCCTCGACGGCGGCCCGCTGCGCGGCCAGCTCGGCCGCGAGCACGGTGACGTCCGGGGCCGGGTCGGCCTCGTCCGGCAGGTCGAAGAAGGACTCCTGACCGGCGGGCACCCGCGCCGGGCGCTCGGGCTCCGTCGGGTCGGCGACCTCGAGCTGCGCCACGGGCGTGTAACGCACCCCGCTGCCCGGCGCCGTCGCCGCGTGCCGCAGGATCCGCTGGACGAGGGCCAGGTCCCAGCACCGATCCACCCGCACCCCCGCCGCCAGCCAGGCGGCGTACTCCGTCCCGACGTCGGCGAGCACCCAGCGGACCGTGCTCGGGTCCACGCCCAGGCGGGCGGGCAGACCGGCCACGAGCCCGGCCACGGACCCGGCGGCGCAGGAGCCCAGGGGAACGGCGTCATCGCCCTCCCCGTCCAGGGCCCACCAGGTGCCGGGGCTGCCGACGGAGGCGGGGGCGGGGCCCAGGACGACGAACATGGCCCTCATTCTGCCCCGCCGCCTCACCGTGGGCGGGGCGAGGGGCTGTGCGACTTGCACGCTCGCCGAGCGAAGAAGACACTGTGCGGACGCACCGGCGCGCAGCGGGCCGTCGGGCGCCACCCAGAGAGGACCCACCATGACAGCGACCCGGTCCGGCGGCGCCGCGACGTCTCGCCTCAACGCCAAGGTGGTCGGCATCTCGGTCGCCGCCGCGCTCGGCGGTTTCCTGTTCGGCTTCGACACCTCTGTCATCAACGGCGCCGTGGACGCCTCGCCGGGGAGTTCGGCCTCGGCGCCGGTCTCACGGGTTTCGCCGTCTCCTCGGCGCTGATCGGCTGCGCACTCGGCGCCTGGTTCGCCGGGCCGATCGCCAACCGCCGCGGCCGCGTGCCCGTGATGGTGATCGCCGCGATGCTGTTCCTGGTCTCTGCCATCGGCTCGGGTCTGGCGTTCGGCGTGGTCGACCTGATCGTCTGGCGCATGGTCGGCGGCCTGGGCGTGGGCGCCGCGTCCGTGATCGCTCCGGCGTACATCGCGGAGGTCAGCCCGGCCCATGTGCGCGGTCGCCTCGGCTCGCTCCAGCAGCTGGCGATCGTCCTGGGCATCTTCGCCGCGCTCCTCACGGGCGCGCTCTTCGCGACGATGGCCGGGGGAGCGGCGCAGCCGTTCTGGCTCGGCGTCGACGCCTGGCGCTGGATGTTCCTGGCCGAGGCCGTCCCGGCGGTGCTGTACGGCCTGTTCGCCCTGAAGCTGCCGGAGTCCCCGCGCTACCTGGTCGCCCGCGGCCGCACGGACGAGGCGGCCGAGGTCCTGCACGAGTTCACCGGTGTGGACCGGGTGAACCTGATGATCGAGGACATCCGGCGCTCGCTGGACTCGGAGCGCCGCGAGTCGCTGGCGGACCTGCGCGGACCGGCGGCGGGCCTGCAGCCGATCGTGTGGATCGGCATCCTGCTCTCGGTCTTCCAGCAGGCCGTGGGCATCAACGTGATCTTCTACTACTCCACCACCCTGTGGCGTTCGGTGGGCTTCGGGGAGTCGGACGCCCTCACGGTCACCGTGATCACCTCGGTCACGAACATCGCCGTGACCTTCATCGCGATCGCCCTGGTGGACCGCGTCGGCCGTCGCCCCATGCTGATCGCCGGCTCCGCCGGCATGACGGTCAGCCTCGGCCTGATGGCACTGGCCTTCTCCTTCGCGCAGACGGGCGGCGCCGAGTCCGTGTCCCTGCCGCAGCCGTGGTCCACGGTGGCGCTGGTGGCCGCGAACGCCTTCGTGGTGTTCTTCGGCGCCACCTGGGGGCCGCTGGTCTGGGTGCTGCTGGGCGAGATGTTCCCGAACCGCATCCGCGCCGGCGCGCTCGCCGTGGCCGCCGCCGCGCAGTGGGCGGCGAACTTCACCGTCTTCACCACGTTCCCGTGGTTGGCGGACATCGGCCTGACCCTCGCCTACGGCCTGTACGCGGTCATGGCGGCGCTGTCCCTGGCCTTCGTGGCGGCCTTCGTGCCCGAGACCAAGGGCAAGACGCTCGAGCAGATGAGCGACGTCGTCGTGCGCTCCCCGGGGCAGCGGCGCGCGGTGCGCGCCGAGGCCGAGCGGGACCTGCGCGGCTGACACCGCCCGTCCCGACGACGGCCCCCTCCCGGAGCTTCTGACAGGGAGGGGGCCGTGGTGTGTGCGGGGCGGGTCAGCCGGCGTCGGCGCCGGTGGCGGCCTCCTCGTCGTCGAGGCGCTCCAGGCCCTCGTCCTCGGAGTCCTCGATGAGACGGTCTCCGGCGATCTTGTCGACGATCATCGCGATGGCGGCGTCGCCGGTCACGTTGGTGGCGGTGCCGAAGGAGTCGATGGCGATGTACGTGGCGACCATGAGCGCGACCTGCGGCTCGGTGAAGCCGAGCATCGAGGACAGCAGGCCCGAGGCCGCCACGATCGCGCCGCCGGGCACGCCGGGCGCCGCGACCATGGTGACGCCCAGCATGAAGATGAAGCCCACGAACACCGGGACGTCGATCGACTGGCCCGAGAGGAACAGCACCGCGATGGAGAACGAGACGATCTTCACCGTGGAGCCGGCCAGGTGGATCGTCGCGCACAGCGGCACGACGAACGAGGCGATCGGCCGGCGCACGCCGAGCAGCAGGGTCTGGCGCAGGGTCACCGGGATGGTCGCCGCCGAAGACGAGGTGCCCAGGGCCGTCGCGTAGGCCGGCAGCATCGTCTTCAGGGCCGTGAACGGGTTGCGGCCCGTGATCGCGCCCGCGACGACGTACTGGACGAGCAGCAGCACCACGGTGAGGCCGAAGACCAGCAGGATCACGCCGAGGAACGTGGTGATGACCTCGAAGACCTCGCCGGCGGCGGTCATGTTCAGGAACACGCCGAAGATGTAGACGGGCAGCAGCGGCACGATCAGGCCCATGACGACCCGCTCGATGATCGATCGCAGCTGGTCGAAGCTCTCGTGGAGGGCGCCGCGCGGCAGCATCGTCAGGCCGATGCCGAGCACGAACGCGAGCAGCAGGGCCGTCATCACGCCGAAGGGCGGGTCCATCTGCACCTCGAACAGCGGGCCGAGCAGCGCGTCCTCGGGGTTGGCCATCGCCTCGAAGGACCCGGGCGTGAGGATCAGCGGGAAGACGAGCAGGCAGAACAGCAGGGCGCCGAAGCCGCCGAGCAGGGTGGAGCCGTAGGCGATGCCGCCGGTCAGGGCCAGCAGCTTCCCCGCGCCCCGGCCGATGTCGCCGATGGCGGGGGCGACGAGCGCCAGGATCAGCACCGGGACGATGAAGCCCAGGAAGTTCGAGAACAGCCCGTTGAAGGTGGCGAAGGCCTGCACGAGCCAGGTCGGCGCGACCAGGCCGACGAGGACGCCGGCCACGATCGCGAGGAGGATGCGGGGCAGCAGGCCGACGCGGCGGCGGGGCGCGGCGACGGCGCCCCCGGAGTCGGTGCCGGACGCGTCGAGGGCGTCGGAGTGGGAGCGAGACATGGCCGACACGCTAGCGCAGGCCGTCCTGCCCGTCGCCCGGTCGGTAGGCCATCCGTGGCGGTGCCGGCGACCCCCTCACCCGTGAGCGCCTGCAGCAGGAGATGCTCGACATCCAGGCCAGGGTGGGCAAGACCATCGTGATGGTCACCCACGACGTGGACGAGGCCGTGCTCCTGGGCGACCGGATCCTGGTGCTCGAACCCGGCGCGCACGTGGCCCAGTACGCCACCCCCGAAGAGGTCCTGGCGCGGCCGGCCACCGAGTTCGTGGCCGACTTCGTGGGGTCGGGAGCGGGGCTCAAGCGGCTGGGGCTGCGGTCGGTCGACTCGCTGCCGCTGCGCCCGATCGCACCGCACCCGACGGGCCCGCTGCCGGGCGGGCCCGTGCTCGACGCGGCCACCCCGATCAGCGAGGCCCTCGCCGCGCTGGTCACCGCCCCGACGGAGGAGATCGCCGTGGTCCGTGATGGCACGGTCATCGGTCTGCTCGACTATCCGACACTGCGCGCGCACGCCCGCGCCAGCGACGAGCGGGCTCCGCCATGATCGCCCGGCTGCGTGCGGCCTCCACCGAGGACCGCCTGCTCCTGATCGGCCTGCCGCTGCTGGTGGCCGCCCTGCTGATCGGGTGGACCGTCTGGGTGCGCGGAGCCGCCCTCGACGACGTCGAGGCCCGGCTGCTGACCTGGCCCACCGTCCTGCGCCTCACCGCCGAGCACCTGGCCCTCGTCGGCGTGTCCACCGTTCTGGTCGTGGCGACGGCCGTCCCGCTCGGCGTGCTGCTGAGCCGCCCCGCCGCCCGGCGGTTCACCCCCGTCGCCATGGGGCTGGCCAACGCCGGCCAGGCCGCTCCCGTGATCGGTGTGATCGTCCTGCTCGCCATGGCGTGGGGGTTCGGCTTCCGGGTCGCCGTCCTGGCACTGTCCCTCTACGCGTTCCTGCCCGTGCTGGCCAACACCCTGGCCGGGCTGCGGGGCGTCGACCCCACCGTCGTCGAGGCGGCCCGCGGCATGGGCATGTCGCCGCTGCAGACCCTCCTCCGGGTGGAGCTGCCCCTGGCCCTGCCCGTGATCATGGCGGGTCTGCGGACCGCCCTGGTGCTGCTGGTGGGCACCGGGGCGTTCGCGACGTTCATCGACGCGGGCGGCCTCGGCCTGCTCATCCAGACCGGGATCGTCCTGTTCCGTTTCCCGCTGCTCGTCTCGGGGGCGATCCTGGTGGCCGCCCTCGCCCTGATGATCGAGTGGATCGGCCGCCTCGTCGAGACGCTGGCCACCCCGAGGGGGCTCGCATGACCACCCCGCGCGCGACCACCCCATCCCGCCGCCGCGGCCGGACCCCCGCCCGTGCCGCGATCGCCGCGCTCGGCCTGGCGGCCTCCCTGGTCCTGTCTGGGTGCGGGCTGAGCACCGCGGGCGGCCACCTGCCCTCGGGCGTCCCGGCCGGCGACGCCGCCGGGATCAGCCTCGAGGGTGCCGCGGTGTCCGTGGGCTCGAAGAACTTCAACGAGGGCGTGGTCCTGGGCAAGATCACCGCGATCCTGCTGCAGTCCGCCGGCGCGGACGTCGAGGACCTCACCAACATGCCGGGCTCGCTCAGCGCCCGCCAGGCGCAGGTGGAGGGCGTGGTGGACGTGCAGTGGGACTACACGGGCACCGCGTGGATCACCTACCTCGGCCACACCGACCCGGTGCCCGGCGCCCAGGAGCAGTGGGAGGCCGTGCGCAATGAGGACGCCGGACGGGGCCTCGTGTGGCTGCCCCCGGCGGAGCTGAACAACACGTACACGTTCTCGGTGCGCCAGGACCGGGCCGCCGAGCTGGGCGTGGAGTCCCTCGCGGACATCGCCGCAATCCCCGTGGCGGAGCAGAGCTTCTGCGTCAGCGCCGAGTTCGCCGCCCGCAACGACGGGTTCGTGCCGATGCTCGAGGCCTACGGCGTCGAGCCGCCCACGGGGGAGAGGCTGCGCCAGATGGACATCGGCGCAGTGTTCTCCGCGGTGGCGGACGGCTCCTGCACGTTCGGCGAGGCCTACTCCACGGACGGGCGCATCGCCGCCCTGGACCTGACGACGCTCGAAGATCCGCTCTCCTTCTTCCCGCAGTACAACGCGGCCCCGATCATCCGCCAGGAGGTCCTGGACGCGCACCCGGGGATCGCACGGCTGCTGGCGCCCATGATCGAGCGCCTGGACAACGAGACGGCGGCACGGCTGAACGCGCGAGTGGACGTCGAGGGCCAGGAGCCCACGCAGGTGGCGTGGGACTGGCTGCTCGAGGAGGGGCTCATCACCGAGTGAGGCCGCGGCCCGAGCGCTCGTGTGCCGGGCGGACCCGCGTCCCGGACTGACGGCATCTCGTCAGCGCAGCGCGCCGACCGCCCGGACGGCGCCCACGATCGCGTCCGCGGCGGCGTCGAGCAGCGCCGCGTCCGCCTCCGGGCCGAACGTGCAGCGCAGTGCGGTGCGCGCCTCGTCCTCGGTGAGGCCCAGGGCGAGCAGGGCGGGGGAGGGCTCTTCGGAGTGCGCCGAGCACGCGGAGCCCGCCGAGGCCAGCACACCGCGCCGGGCCGCCTCCTCCAGCACGGACTCGCCGTGGAGGCCC
Source organism: Micrococcus sp. HOU01 (assembly GCF_035609305.1). Lineage (NCBI taxonomy): Bacteria > Bacillati > Actinomycetota > Actinomycetes > Micrococcales > Micrococcaceae > Micrococcus > Micrococcus sp. HOU01. The sequence continues at coordinate 982,605 of NZ_CP141211.1, forward strand.
GGCAGCACGAACGAGGCATGGCGGGGCAGCCGCCGCTCGGGGTGGCCCGTCAGCCGCGCCCCCGGGGCCACGCCCCGGACGCCATCAAGCACCCGCGCCGCGAAGTCGTCCCGCAGCCGTGTCCAGTGCGTCGCGTGCGCGCGCCGCTCGGCCTCGGCCTCCTCGAGGGCCGCGGCGAACCCCGCGGCCCCGGCGACGTTCGACGTCCCCGAGCGGCGCCCGCGCTCCTGGCCGCCGCCGGGCACGAGCGGCTCGAGCTCGTGGCCACCGCGCACCCACAGGGCGCCGACGCCCTTGGGCCCGCCCACCTTGTGCCCGGACAGGGCCACGAGGTCCGCGCCGAGGAACGTCACGTCCACCGACACCTGGCCGGCGGCCTGCACCGCGTCCACGTGCAGGGGCACGCCCGCCTCCCGGGCGACGGCGGCCAGTTCGGCCACCGGCTGCACCGTGCCCACCTCGTTGTGGGCCAGGTGCACGCTGACCAGCGCGGTGTCCGGGCGCAGGCGGGCGGCGAGGTCGTCCGCGGAGGTCAGCCCGTCACGGTCCAGCGCGAGGTGCTCGACCTCGACGCCGTGCAGCCGGGCCAGCTGGTCACAGGACTGCCGCACCGCGCTGTGCTCGATCCCCGTGGTCAGCACGTGGCCCGCCGGGCGCCCGGCGAGGATCCGGGCGCGCACCGTGCCGAGCACGGCGAGCGCGTCGGCCTCCGTGCCGCCCGAGGTGAACACGACCTGCCCGGCCCGGGCGCCGATCGCGCGGGCCACCCGCGCGCGGGCGTCCTCGAGCAGGGCCGCCGCCGCCCGGCCGGCCTCGTGCGCCGAGGACGGGTTGCCGTAGACGCCGGTGAGTGCGGGCCACATCGCCTCCAGCGCGCTGCGCCGGACGGGCGCGGTGGCCGCGTGGTCCAGGTCGAGGGTGGTGCTCATCGGCGCGGCGAGACCTCCTCGACCACGGCGTCCAGGCCCAGGTCCAGGGACTGGACGGTATGGGTCAGCGCTCCCACCGAGATCACGTCCACGCCCGTGGCCGCGATCGCCCCGATCGTCTCGAGGCTCACCCCGCCGGAGGCCTCGACGACGGCGCGGCCCGCCACGAGCTCGACGCCGGCCCGCAGCTCGGCCGGCGAGAAGTTGTCCAGCATGATCGTGTCGACCCCGGCGGCGAGCACCGCCGGGATCTGCTCGAGCCGGTCGACCTCCACCTCCACGTGGGTGGTGTGCGGCAGGCGGGCCATCCCGGCGCGCAGGGCCGCGGTGAGGGCCTCGCCCGGGTCGCCGGCACCGCCGAACCCCAGCGCGGCCAGGTGGTTGTCCTTGAGCATCACGGCATCCGAGAGGCTGAAGCGGTGGTTGTGCCCGCCTCCGTCCCGCACCGCCTGCCGTTCGAGCACGCGCAGACCCGGGGTGGTCTTGCGGGTGTCCACCACCCGCGCGTGCCCGCCGCCGGCGCGCACGGCGGCCACGTGGGCGGCCGTCGTCGTGGCGATCCCGGACAGGCGCTGGACGAGGTTCAGCGCCACGCGCTCGGCGCGCAGCACCGAGCGGGCGGGGCCCGCGACCTCGGCGACGACGGCGCCGGGGGACAGGTCGGCGCCGTCGGCCAGGTGCAGGGTGACGGACACGGCCGGGTCGACGAGCCGGAAGGCGGCCTCGAGGGCGTTCGGGCCGGAGAGCACCCCGGCCTCGCGGGCCACCACGCGCGCGGTGATCCGGGCCTGCTCCGGGACGAAGGCCTCCGAGGAGACGTCACCCCAGGGCGCGTCCTCGGCGAGCGCTGCGGCCACGATCCGCTCCACGTCCGGCCGCGGGGCCGGTGTCGTCGGGGCGCGGTCGGCCGGGGTCACGTCCCAGCCCCGGCGGACTGCGCGGCCGACTGCTTCGGCGCGACGGCCAGCATTCGCTCGAGCGCGGTGCGGGCCGGGTCGGCCACGGACGCGGGCACGGTGATCCGGTTGACCACGCGGCCGGCCACGAGCTCCTCGAGCACCCACGCGAGGTAGCCGGGGTGGATGCGGTACATCGTGGAGCACGGGCAGATCACGGGGTCGAGGCAGAAGATCGTGTGCTCGGGGTGCTGGGCGGCCAGGCGCTGCACGAGGTTGATCTCGGTGCCGATCGCGAAGGTCGAGCCGGCCGGCGCCGCCTGGATGGCCTTGACGATGAAGTCCGTGGACCCGGAGGAGTCCGCGGCCTCCACCACGGGCAGGGGGCACTCGGGGTGCACGATCACCTGGACGTCCGGGTGCTCGGCGCGGGCCTGCTCGATCTGCGCCACGGTGAAGCGGCGGTGCACCGAGCAGAAGCCGTGCCACAGCAGGACCTTCGCGTCTCGCAGGGCGTCCTCGGAGTTCCCGCCCAGCGGCAGGCGGGGGTTCCACGTCGGCATCTGCTCGAGTGGGATCCCCCTGGCGCGGCCCGTGTTCCGGCCCAGGTGCTGGTCCGGGAAGAACAGGACGCGCTGGGCACGCTCGAACGCCCAGTCCAGCACGGCCGAGGCGTTGGAGGACGTGCACACGATGCCGCCGCGCTCGCCGACGAAGCCCTTGAGGGCCGCGGAGGAGTTCATGTAGGTCACGGGCAGCAGGGGCACGCGCCCGTCGTCGTCCGGCTCGGTGCCGTAGACCGCCTCGAGCTGCTCCCACGCGTCCTCGACCGAGTCCAGGTCGGCCATGTCCGCCATGGAGCAGCCGGCGGCGAGGTTGGGCAGGATGACGGCCTGGTCCGGGGTGGAGAGCAGGTCCGCGGTCTCCGCCATGAAGTGCACGCCGCAGAACACGATCGCCTCCGCCTCGGGCCGGCCCTGGGAGGCGCGCGCGAGCTGGAAGGAGTCGCCCACGAAGTCGGCGTGCTGGACGACCTCGTCGCGCTGGTAGAAGTGGCCCAGCACGACGACGCGTTCGCCGAGCGTCTGCCGCGCCGCGCTGATCCGGGCGTGGAGCTCCTCGTCCGAGGCCCGCTGGTACTCCTCGGGGATGCGGCCCTGCACGGGGGCGTCGGCCGGGACGGCGTCGTCCTGCGATGCGCCGGGGCCGTAGGCGGGCAGGCCGGCGTCGAACGCCCAGGGGCCGCGGGTCAGGTCGGGGGAGCACGAGGAGCCGCGCGCGGCGTCCTTGTCGATCAGGGTCAGGGTGCGGGCCACCGAGGCGGTGGTCCCGGTCGGGGTGGTCATGGGTGACTCCTGGGTCGGGGCTGGTGGTCAACGGCGGGCCGGTAGCGGTAGAGCTTGGGCGGGCGGTGCGGGGTGCCGCCGCGGACCTCGCCGGTCTCCTCGAGGGTCCCGGCGGCGAGGGTGGCGCGGCGGAAGTTGGCGGCGTCGAGGCCGCGGCCGAGGACGGCCTCGTGCACGGCGCGCAGCTCGGCGAGGGTGAAGTAGGGTCCCAGCAGCGCGTGCCCGACGCCGGCTCGCGGTAGGTCCGCGCGCAGGCGCGCCACGGCCGCCGCCAGGATCTGCGCGTGGTCGAACGCCAGCGCGGGCGGCGCGTCGGCCCGGTGCCAGCGCACATGGACCCCGATGGGCAGCCCGGCCACGTCCGGGTCCGGGCTGGACGCCGGGGCGGCGCCGTCGTCGTCCAGGGCGGGGCTGAGCGCCCAGTGGGCCACCGTGAGGACGCGTCCGGTGGGGGAGCGGTCCACGGCGCCGAACGCCGCCAGCTGCTCGAGGCGACGGACGGGGCCGGGCACGCACTCGGCGGCCACGCGTGCGGCGACGTCGGCCAGCTCCTCGTCCGCGCCGAGCCACGCGCCCGGCAGCGCCCACCGGTCCAGGAACGGCTCGCGCATCCGCGGCACGAGGGCCACATGCAGGCGGGGCGCCCCGGGGGCGTCCGCGCGCACGCCGAAGACGGCCGTGGACACGGCGACGCTGACGCGGGCCTCAGCGACGGGCATGGGACCTCCCGGAGTGGACTGGCGGGGCTGTTCTGGTCAGTATGACACTGTTCCCGCCCATCTCAGAGGGTCAAGATGACTGTAAGTCGGGTGAGGCGCCGGTGCGGTCCCGCGCTAGCCTGAGTCGGGTGAACACAACCGCCGCCTCCGCCCCGTCCGACGCCCCCCTGGCCTCCACCCGCATCGGGGAGGGCTCGCGCCGCGTCGCGTTCCTGCACGGCCTCATGGGCCGCGGCCGGAACTTCACCGGCCCGGCCAAGGAGCTGGGCGACGACTTCACGGTGGAGCTGATCGATCTGCCGGACCACGGCGCCTCGCCCTGGACCGACCGGGTGGACTACCGCGAGATCGCGGACCGGGTGGCCGCCCACCTGCGCGCCGGGCTCGCCGCCGACGGGCCGGTCCATCTGCTGGGCCACTCGATGGGGGGCAAGGTCGCGATGGTGCTCGCCCTGCGGCACCCGGACCTCGTGGACCGGCTGATCGTGGAGGACATCTCCCCGCGGGTCTCGCCGCAGGCCACGGACGAGTTCGCCCACCTGCTGGGCACCATGCTGCGCATGGACCTGGACGCGTACGACTCGCGGGCCGAGGTCGACGCCGCCATGGCCGAGCACGTCCACGACGCGCGGGTGCGCGGTTTCCTGCTGCAGAACCTGCGGCGCACGGGCGACCACTTCGCGTGGCAGCCCAATGTGGCCATGCTCTTCGAGCACCTGCGGGAGATCGGCTCGTTCCCGGACCCGGTGGTCCCCGAGGACCCGGAGCGCGTGTTCGACCATCCGGTCCTGTGGCTGGCCGGCGCCGAGTCGGACTACGTCCAGGACGAGGACGTGCCGCGGATGAAGGAGCTGTTCCCGCGCGTCGTGCGCGTGACCGTCCGCGACGCCGGCCACTGGCTGCACGCCGACCAGCCCGAGGCCTTCGTCTCCGCGGTGCGCACCTTCCTCACCGCCGACTGACGAGGCCCGCCGGGAGACGGAGACAGCGTTGAGGCCCGCAGACGCGCCGCTACGTTCCGTGCGTAGCGGCGCGTCTGCGGGCCTCGGCGTCGGGCGCGGGTGGGCGTGGACCCGTCGGCCGCCGCATCAGTGGGCGGGCGCGGCCTTCTTTCCGCGCAGGCGTCCCACGAGCAGGACCACCCCGAGCGCGACCGAGCCCCAGAGCAGGCCCCACACGGCCGACGTCGCGGTCTCCGTGAGCCAGCCGAGGAACGCGCCGGCGGCGTGCGTGACGGGCTCGACGATCCCGTGCTGCACGGCGTAGTAGGGCCACGGCACGCCCAGCGCGTCCAGCTCCACGAGGGCGATGTGGCCGCCCACCCAGAGCATCGCCACGGTGCCGATGACGGTCACCACGCGCAGCACGTGCGGCATGGCCTTGACCAGCCCGGCGCCGAACGAACGGCCGCCGGAGGTCGAGGCGTTCTGGTGCAGGTGCAGGCCGACGTCGTCCATCTTCACGATCAGCCCCACCACCCCGTACACGCCCGCGGTGATGACGACGGCCACCACCGCCAGGATCGCCGCCTGCATCCAGAAGCCCAGGTCGGCCACCTCGTTCATGGAGATGACCATGATCTCCAGGGACAGGATGAAGTCCGTGGTGATGGCCCCGCGCACCACGGTGTCCTCGGCCTCCGGACCCCGCTCGACGGCGGGCTCCTCGTCGTCGGCATGCCCGTGGCCGGTGAGCTTGCCCCACACCTTGTGCGCGCCCTCATAGGACAGGTAGGTGCCGCCGGCCAGCAGCAGCCACGGCAGGATCCAGGGGGCGAGCCAGTCGAGCAGCAGCAGGGCGGGCAGGATGAACACGAGCTTGTTGCGCAGGGAGCCCTTGGTGATCCGCCAGATCATCGGCAGCTCGCGGGCCGCGGCTGCGCCGGCCATGTACTGCGGGGTCACCGCGGCGTCGTCGACCACCACACCCGCCGCCTTGGCCGCGGCGCGTCCCGCCCCTGCGGCCACGTCGTCCACGCTCGCGGCGGCGAGGCGGGCGAGGGCGGCGACGTCGTCGAGCAGGGCTACGAGTCCGACCATGGTTCCTCCTGGGGTGGGGCCGACGGGCGCGCCGGTGCGCGGGCAGGGCGCAGGTCGAGCATAGCGGCGGGGACGGACACGCACCGGCCCGGTCCCGTGGGGGACCGGGCCGGTGCGTGCGCGGCCGACGAGGCCGCCGGTGGGCTCAGGCGTCGTTCTCGGTGGTCTCCACGGGACGGGAGCCCAGGCGGCCGTCGATGCGGAGCAGGCCCGAGCCGTCATCGCCGACGAGCTCGAGCTGGCCCACGATCTCGGAGACGGTGGCCTCCTCCTCGATCTGCTCGTCCAGGAACCAGTTCAGCAGCGGGCGCGAGTTGAGGTCGCCCGCGGACTCGGTGGCCCGGTACAGCTCGCGGATCGCCTCGGAGACCTTCTGCTCGTGCGCGAGCGCGGCCCGGAAGATCTCCAGGGCCGACAGGCCGGCCTGCACGGGCGGGGCCGGGATGGCGCCGATCGTCGGGAAGCTGTCCCGGTCGGCGACGTGGTCGATGAACTTGTTCGCGTGGACGATCTCCTCGTCCGCCTGGTGCCGCAGCCACGCGGCCATCCCGGACAGGTCCAGGTCGTCGGCGGCGATCGCGAGCTGGCGGTAGACCATGGACGCCTCGAACTCGAGGGTGATCTGTTCGTTGAACTTCTGCAGCAGGTCATCGGTGAGCTTCATGCCTCGAACTCTAGGCAGGCGGCCGGGGCGCGGTGAAGGCGCGCCCGCCCCTCATCGAGGAGCGACGACGGCGGGCGGCCGGTTCCGCCGGATTCGGCGCCCCGCGGTGCCAGCCCTAGGCTGGGCGCCGTGTCCGAGACCCGCCGCGCCCGCCCGGGCGTCGACCCCGTGTCGACGCCGCCCTCCGACGTGCCGCGGGGCCCGGGGGGCCGGGACGCGCTCGTGCGCCGCCGCGTGTTCCGGACGCCCCTGCTGCGCCGCGTGGTCTACGCGGTGGTCTTCGAGCTGCTCGCCATCCTCTTCACCACCGTGATCCTGGCGGCGCTCGGCAACGGCGGCGGGCCCTCGCTCGCCGTGGCGGTCGTGTCCTCGACCGTGGCCCTGCTGTGGAACATCGTGTTCAACTCGGTGTTCGAGACCCTCGAACGCCGCCTCGGGATCACGGGCCGGCCCTGGTGGGTGCGCGTGGCCCACGCCGTCGGCTTCGAGGGCGGGCTGATCGTGTTCCTCGTGCCCGCGGTGGCGCTGATCCTCGGCATCGGGCTGGGGGAGGCGTTCCTCATCGAGGCCGGCCTGCTCGTGTTCTTCCTCGTCTACGCCGCGGTGTACGCCTATGCGTTCGACTCGGTGTTCGGCCTGCCGGACTCGGCCGCCCGCGCCGAGGCCTGACCCGCCGCTCGGAGCAGGCGCGGCTCAGCGGGACGCCGGCAGCCCCAGGAACGCGCGGATCGCGGGCATCTCGCGGCGCACCTGGTCCAGGCCGAGCTCGTGGGCGGCGGCCAGCTTGGCCACGGACCGCTCGCCGTTGGCGATGGGCATGGTCTCGGGCACGAACAGATAGGCCCGTCCCTGCCGCTCCATCTCGAACAGGCGCTCGCGGGTGGCGTTGTACCGGCGCCAGCGCGTGAGCAGCGCGTCCGCGACGGCGGGGTAGCGCCGGAAGGTGCGCTGATAGAACGAGGGGAACCGCTCGGGCCGCTTCACGTACCCGCGCTCCCGGGTCAGGACCACGAGGACCTTCTCGAACCCCGCGTCCTCCGCCGCGGTCAGCGGGATCCCGCCGTCCACGCCGAGGGCGCCGTCCACGAACACGGTGCCCTCGGCGTGCACGGGGGGCATGAGGACCGGCATCGTGGACGACGCGCGGACGCGGACCATCAGGTCGGTCAGGGTGGTCATGTCGGAGCGGTCCCACCAGCGGGTCTCGCCGCTCGCGGCGTCGAACCCGCCCAGCACGAGCCGGGCGGGGTTCGCGCGGAACGTGGCGAAGTCGTAGGGCAGGTCCGCCTCGGGCAGGCCGGCGTGCTCGTAGATGTACTCGGCGTTGAACAGGCCCTTGCCGCGCACGAAGCTCAGCCAGTTGCCGAACCGAGGATCGTCGGCGAAGTCCACGAACGAGCGCCGCGCACGGGCCGGGTCGCGGGACAGGTAGTTCACGGCGTTGGACGAGCCCGCCGAGATGCCGGCCACGAAGTCCACGTGGATCCGCTCGCGCAGCAGTTCCGCCACCACGGCCGAGGTGAGCGCGGCGCGCATGCCCCCGCCCTCGAACAGCAGGGCCGTGTCGGTGACGTTGGACGTCATGGGCTCGGTCATGGTCGGTCCCTCCGTGTTCGCCGTCCGCCGAGCCGGGCGGGGAGTGCTCCCGTCCGGCCGCGCCCATCCTAGGCTGTCCCCATGGCGACGACCCACATGAAGAGCACCCCCGTCCACACCGTCGGTGAGCTGCCCCAGGTGGGTTCCCCCGCCCCCGACTTCACCCTCACCGGGGCGGACCTGTCCCCGGTGACCCTGCGGGAGCTGCGCGGCCGCCGCGTGATCCTGAACATCTTCCCGTCCCTGGACACCGGCGTGTGCGCCGCCTCCGTCCGCGAGTTCGACTCCCGCGTCGCGGACCTCGGGGACACCACCGTCGTGGCCGTGTCCGCGGACCTGCCGTTCGCCGCCGCGCGCTTCTGCTCGGTCGAGGGCATCGACCACGTCCGCAGCGGCTCTGTGTTCCGCTCGTCGTTCGGCGGCGACTACGGCGTGCGCATGACCGACGGTCCGCTCGAGGGCCTGCTGGCCCGCGCCGTCGTCGTGGTCGATGCCGACGGCGTGGTCCGTCATGCCCAGCTCGTCCCCGAGATCTCCGAGGAGCCGGACTACGAGGCCGCCCTGGCGGCCGCCCGGGGCTGAGCGTGACGCCGCCGGGCTGGCCGCCGCGCGCACGACGCTCGCCCCTGGCGTTCGTCATCGCGCTGTTCGGCGTGCTCGGGGCGCTGGTCCTGGCGGGGGGCCTCACCGCGCTCCTCGCCGGCCGGATGGTCGACGTCGCCGCGGACTCCGCCCCGACCGTGCCCGCCGCCGAGGCCCCGGCACGGGAGGCGGGCGAGCTCGCGGCGGGCCTGACCCACGTCCACGACGGCGTGACGGTGGACTGGTCCGCATCGGCCCACGACGGCTCGTCCCTGGACCCGGGCCAGCCGGTCGCGGACGCCCCGGGCATCCTCCTCGTGGAGACCGCCCTCGGCGCCCGCACCGGCACGGGGACCGGCATGGTGCTCTCCCCGGACGGGCTGGCGGTGACCAACTACCACGTGGTCGAGGACTCCTCGGAGGTGCACGTGGTGGTCGCGGACACCGGCGCGCGGCACACGGCCACGGTGCTCGGGCGCGATGCCGAGCACGACATCGCGGTGCTCGACGTCGAGGGCGTCTCAGACCTGCCGGTGGCCAGCGTCTCGCTGGACCCGGTGCGGCGCGGGGACCAGGTGGCCGCCGTCGGCAACGGCGGAGGCCAGGGTTATCTGACGGCCGTGCGCGGCACCGTGCTCGGCACGGACCGCTCGATCATGGCCGCGGCCGAGGGCACCGATCAGTACGCGCGCCTGTCCGGCCTGATCCAGACGGACGCGGACGTCGTGCCCGGCTACTCCGGCGGCCCGGTGGTGGACGACGCCGGCCAGGTGGTCGGCGTGACCGTGGCAGCCAGCGACGGGACCACCGCAGACGAGGTGGACGGCTTCGCGATCCCGCTGGAGGTGGCCTTCGACGTGGCGGACCAGGTCCTCTCGGGCGAGGAGACGGACACCGTGAGCATCGGTGCGGACGGCGCCCTGGGCATCATGGTCGGCGCGGATCCCGACGTCGGCGTCGTGGTCATGCAGGTGGACGCGGGCTCCGCCGCCGAGCAGATCGGCCTGGTCGAGGGCGATGTCATCCTCGAGATCGAGGGGCGGACCGTCGGCGACGACGCCTCCCGGATGTCCCGCCTGGTCAACGACCACAACGTGGGGGACCGGATCACCGTCCAGTGGCGCACCGCCGACGGCGAGGTGCGCGAGGCCGAGGCGGTCCTGCAGCCGGCCCTCGTGAACTGACCGGCCCCCCGGCGCTCAGGAGAGCAGGTCCAGTGAGAGGGCCATCGCGGCCACGCCCAGCAGCACGCCGCCCAGCGCCGCGGCGCGGCCCCCGGCCGCCCGGGCGGCGGGCAGCAGCGCGTCGAGGCTCACGGTCACCATCACGCCCGCCACGGCCGCGAAGACGGCGGCCAGGAGCGCGGGTGTGAGGAACGGGGCCAGCAGCAGCCAGCCGATCAGCGCGCCCAGCGGCTCCGCGATCCCCGTGAACGCGGCCCACGCGAAGGCCTTGCGCCGCGATCCGGTGGCCTGCCGCACGGGCACGGCCACGGCCACGCCCTCGGGAACGTTGTGCACGGCCATCGCGACGGCCAGCGCGAGGCCCACCGACGGATCCTGCAGGGTGCCGGCGAAGGTGACGAAGCCCTCCGGCAGATTGTGCAGGCCGATCGCCAGGGCCGTCACCGTGCCCAGGCGCAGCATCCGCCGCCGGTCCAGGCCGGCCGGGTCGTCGACGTCGCCCGGCATCTCCGAGACGGGGTCGGGGACGGCGCGCTCGAGCAGCACGTAGGAGCCTGCGCCGAGGATCAGGGCGGCCACCGCGACGGCGGTCGCCGCGGGGCCGACCGCCCCGCCCAGCCCCTCGACGGCGGCCGGCAGCATCTCCAGGAAGGAGACCGCGAGCATGACGCCCGCGGCGAGGCCGAGGGCGGCCCCCAGCCCGCGGCCCGAGGGCGCGCGTCCGACGATCGCCAGGACGCCGCCCAGCACCGTGGCCAGCCCGGCGAACGTCGTGAGAGCGAGCGCGGTCCAGAACGGGTCCACGGGGGAGGGCCTCCTGACGGGCGGCGGGCGGGGTGCGACCATCCTAGGGACTACAGGAGGAGACCATGACCGAAACCGCCACCGGCCCCGGATTCGCCCTGCCCCGGGGCGTCGAGCCGGGCCGCGCCGTCGTCGTGGGCGCCGGACCCAACGGCCTGACCGCCGCCGCCCTGCTGGCCCGCGAGGGCTGGGAGGTGGACGTGTTCGAGCGGGCCCCGGTGCCCGGCGGCGCGTGCGCGTCCGCGCCGGTGCTGGGGGAGGGGACCGTGGTGGACCTCGGGGCGGCGGGCCATCCGTTCGGCGTCGCCAGCCCCGTGTTCCGGGAGCTGGGGCTGACGGACCACGGGCTCGCCTGGCTGCACCCGGCCGTGCCGATGGGACATCCGCTGCCGGACGGGCCGGCCGCCCTCCTGCACCGGGACCTCGAGGCCACCGCCGTGGGTCTCGGCGTCGACGCGCGGGCCTGGCGGGCCGTGCACGGGGCCCTGGTCGACCACGTCGACGAGATCCTGGCGGGCGCGCTCGGCCCGGTGTTGCGACCCCCGCCCCATCCGGTGGCGATGGCCCGCTTCGGCCTGCGCGCCCCGTGGCCGGCCGATCTGCTGGGCCGGGCGATGTTCCGCACGGCGGCCGCTTGCGCCCTGTTCACGGGCTCGGCGGCCCACGCGATCCTGCCCTCGAGCCGGCCCCTGACGGCGGCGTTCGGTGCGCTCTTCGGCGCGCTCGGGATGAGCTCGGGCTGGCCGGTGGCGCGCGGCGGGTCGGGGGCGATCGTCGAGTCGCTCGTGGCGGTGCTGCGGGCGCACGGCGGGCGGCTGCACCTGGGCCACGAGGTCACGGACCTGCGCGCGCTGCCCGCCGCGGACGCCGTCGTGCTGGACCTGACCCCGCGCCAGGTGCTGCGCGTCGCCGGCACGGGCCTGCCGCCGCGCTACGCCGCGGCCCTGCGCCGGTGGCGCCCCGGGCCGTCCGTGTCCAAGGTCGACTTCCTGCTCGACGGGCCGATCCCGTGGCGCGACGCCCGGCTCGCGGGCGCGGGGACGGTGCATCTGGGCGGGACCGCCGCCGAGATCCGGCGGGCCGAGGACGACGTCGCGGCCGGCCGGATGCCGGCGCGGCCCTTCGTCATGCTCTGTCAGCAGCAGGCGGCGGACCCCACACGGGCCACCGGGCCCGCCCGGGGGCACACGGTCGTCTGGTCCTACGCCCATGTGCCCCACGGCCACCCCGGCGACGTCCGTCCGCTGATCGAGGCGGAGGTGGAGCGGCACGCACCCGGCTTCCGGGACCGGATCCAGGCCGCGGTCGCGATGCGCCCGGCCGACCTGGAGGTGTGGAACCCGAACCTCGTGGGCGGCGACATCGCGGGGGGATCGCTCGCGGGAGCGCGCGCGCTCCTGCGCCCCACTGCGTCGCCCCGGCCGCACCGGGCGGGCCGGGCCGGGCTGTATCTGGCCTCCGCCTCCACCCCGCCGGGCGCCGGCGTCCATGGCATGGGCGGGGCGTGGGCCGTGCGGACTCTGTTGGCGGACCGTCGTCGCTGACCGCGCCGCCGCCCGGGCGGAGCGGCGCCGTGCCGGGGTCTGCCGGGGTGTCGGCGACCGCTGTGCGCCACGGCTGAGACTGATCCGGATCCGGACTTTCGCGAATCGGAATGTGCCCGCTACAGTGTGGTTCATCTCACGGAACGTCCCGTCTCGGCGGAACGGCCCGGGGGTCGTCTCGCACCATCGGATCCCCACAGGGATGCGGGCGCGCGACGTCCTTGCACCTCTCATGAACGGAAGCACCTTCCATGAAGTACACGAAGCTCTCCGCTGCCGCGGCCCTGGCCGCCGGCTCGGCCCTCATCCTCTCCGCGTGCGCCCCGGGCGGCGGCAACGCAGGCGAATCCAGCAACGGCTCCGGCGCCAGCCAGGGCGGCGACTCGGGCGCCGGCAACGTCATCGAAGGGGACAAGGGCCAGAAGCTCACCGCCGAGGCCTCCGGGCCGGAGATGGCCGACCTGGGCGACGTCAAGACCCAGGACGGCTCCATCGCCTACTCGGTGGGCGCCGACGACTTCCTGTCCTACAACGGCCTGCAGTCGAACACGTACACCACGTACAACTCGGCCGTCGCGGACCGCATGTTCTCGTCCTTCTGGTACTTCGGCACCGACGGCTCGATCATCCCGAACGAGGACTTCGGCACGTACGAGAAGACCTCGGACGACCCGCTGACCGTGAAGTACACCATCAGCGACGACGCCAAGTGGTCCGACGGCACCCCCGTCACCGCCGGCGACTTCATCGTGCACTGGGCCGCGAACAACGACACGGTCAAGGCCGAGGGTTCCGAGACCCCGCTGTTCGACTCGATCTCCTTCGAGCAGGGCAAGTACATCCCGGAGGCGCCCGAGGGCGAGGCCGACGGCAAGGAGTTCACCGTCACCTACCCGGAGCCCTACGCGGACTGGGAGATCCTCATCAGCACCGCGCTGCCGGCGCACATCGTCGCCAAGGAGGCGGGCATGAGCTTCGAGGAGCTCGTCACCGCTGCGAAGGAGAAGGACGTCGAGGCGCTCACCCCGGCGGCCGAGTTCTGGAACGACGGCTGGGACTTCAGCCCCGGCGAGCTGCCGGACGCCTCGCTGGTGCCCTCCATGGGCCCCTACAAGTTCAAGGACGGCGGCTGGCAGGCCGGCCAGTCCATCACTCTCGAGGCCAACCCTGAGTACTGGGGCACCCCGCCGGCCACCAAGGAGCTCGTCCTCCGCTTCGCCGACCCGAAGACCCACGTGCAGGCCCTGCAGAACGGCGACCTCGACGTCATCGAGCCGCAGGCCACCGTGGACACCCTCCAGCAGCTCGAGGGCCTCGGCGAGGACGTCAACGTCCAGACCGGTGACCAGCTGACCTGGGAGCACGTGGACTACAACCGCGGCGAGGGCTCCGTCTTCGCGGACTCCCCGGAGCTGCGCGAGGCCTTCGCCCTCTGCCTGCCCCGCCAGCAGATCGTGGACAACCTGATCAAGCCGATCTATGCGGACGCCCAGGTCATGAACCTGCGCGAGGTCTTCCCCTTCCAGGACAAGTACCAGGAGGTCGTGGACGAGGCCTACCCGAAGGAGATGGACGAGCCGAACATCGAGAAGGCGAAGGAGCTCGTCGAGAAGTCGGGCGTCTCCACGCCCACGGTCCGCCTCGGCTACCAGGCGGGCAACCAGCGTCGCACCGAGACCGTCGCGCTCATCAAGAGCTCCTGCGACCAGGCCGGCTTCGACGTGCAGGACGCCAACTCGCCGGTGTTCTTCAAGGAGGTCATGCCGGCCGGTGACTACGACGCCGCCCTCTACGCCTGGGCCGGCTCGGGCCAGAAGGCCTCCGGCGCGAACATCTACCAGTCGGACGGCGCTCAGAACCAGCAGAGCTACAACAACCCCGAGGTGGACGCGGCCTGGGACAAGCTCGCCACCTCGCTGGACGAGAACGAGCAGCTCGAGCAGGTCAAGACCATCGAGAAGCTGCTCTGGGAGGACTTCCAGGCCATCCCGCTGTACGCTCACCCGGGTCTGGTCGGCCACAAGGCCGACGTCGCCAACGTGCGCGACACCGCCGCCCAGTCGGGTGCGCTGTGGAACGTGGAGCAGTGGGTCCGCGTCCAGGAGTGACGCCCCGCTGACCTCTGACCCGGCGGTCCGCCTCCCGCGGACCGCCGGCGTCGGGATCGAGGACAGAGCCCGGCCGGGCACCGGCCGGGCTCTGGCCGTGAACCGCGGCGAACCCGCACCCCTCCCTTTCCCTTGCACTCGCACGGAAGGTCACCCCCTGTTGTGCTGAAATTCATCCTCAAGCGCCTCGGCAGCTCCCTCCTGGTGCTGTTCGGCGCGTCGATCCTGCTCTTCTTCCTCGTGGCCCACTCGGGTGACCCCCTCCAGGACCTGCGAGAGTCACAGAACCCCAACCGCGAGACCCTCATCGCCGCCCGCACCGAATTCATGGGGCTGGACCAGCCCTGGTACGCCCGGTACTGGGACTGGCTCCAGGGCATCGGCGGCTGCGTCACCGGTCAGTGCGACCTCGGCCTCAGCCGGAACGGTCAGTCCGTCGGTGACCTGCTGAGCAACGCCGCGGCCTCCACGCTGCGCCTCGTGGTGCTCGCGACCGTCCTGGCGATCATCATCGGCATCGCGATCGGCATCGTCACCGCGATCCGCCAGTACTCCGGCCTCGACTACGTGGTCACGTTCCTGATCTTCCTCTTCTTCTCGCTGCCCGTGTTCTGGGCGGCCGTGCTCCTGAAGGAGTACATGGGGATCCGGTTCAACGACTGGATCCGCAGCCCCGAGCTGAACTGGCCCCTCCTCATCGGGGTCGCCGTCCTCGCGGGCCTGGTCCTGCAGGCCGTCATGGCGGGCGACCTCAAGCGGCGCGCCTTCACGTTCGGCGCCACCGCCGCGTTCATCCTGCTCGCCGGCTGGGTGCTGTTCGCCGTCGACTTCTGGCGGCATCCGCAGATGGGCCCGGTCGTGCAGCTGGTCATCGGCCTGGCCGCCGCCGTCGGCGCCACCGCGGTGATCTCCGGTCTGCGCAACCGATCGGTCCTCAAGGCCGCCCTGGTCACGGCCGCGATCGGCCTCGTCTCCTACTACGCCACCTACAGCCTGCTGTGGCGGACGCCGTCCGCGCTGCTGCTGGCCGGCCTCGGCGTCATCCTCGTGCTGGTGGCCATCCTGGTGGGCCGCCTGCTCGGCGGCTTCTCCAAGGGCTCGGCCGTGTCCGCCTCGCTGGTGACCGCCCTGATCATGGGCGTGGCGATCGTGGCGGAGCACCTGATGAACTACTGGCCGACCTTCCTGAAGGTCAAGCCGCGCCCGATCTCCACGATCGGCTCGGGCACCCCGAACCTGGACGCCCACTTCTGGGTGGTGTTCCTGGACCGCGGTGCGCAGCTGCTGCTGCCCACCATCCTGCTGACCATCATCTCGGTGGCCACGTACTCGCGGTATACGCGCTCCTCCATGCTCGAGGTCTCGCGCCAGGACTACATCCGCACCGCGCGCGCCAAGGGCCTGCCGGAGCGCCAGGTGATCCTGAAGCATGCGTTCCGCAACTCCCTGATCCCCATCACCACGATCATGGCCTTCGACTTCGCCGGCCTGATCGGCGGCGCCGTGATCACGGAGCAGGTGTTCGGCTGGAAGGGGATGGGCGAGCTGTTCGCCACCGGCCTGCGCGACGTGGACCCCATGCCCGTGATGGCGTTCTTCCTCGTGACGGGCACCGCCGCCGTGCTGATGAACCTCGTGGCGGACGTGCTCTACGCCGTCCTCGACCCCCGGATTCGAGTGTGAGCCAGATGACCACCAACAACTCCTCGACGACGGGCGCGCAGCTCGACGAGAAGCAGATCTTCGACCTCGCGGAGGCGGAGGACGCCAAGCTCCGCGCCAAGGCCGGGAAGTCCTACTCCCAGGGTGCCCTGGTCCGCAAGCGGTTCTTCCGCCACAAGGCGGCGATGATCTCCCTGATCGTGCTGGTCTTCATCACGCTGATGGCGTTCTCCTCCATCGGCTTCGCCGGCATCCCCGGCTGGTGGGACAAGTCCTACACGGCCGCGGCGTCCGTGGTGAACGGCGGTCGCCCGACGCTCTCGGTCGTGCCGCAGGCCTTCGGGGGCGAGGGCATCCGCTGGGGCGAGCATCCCTTCGGCCAGGACACCACGGGCAAGGACTACTTCGCCCTCGTGATGCGCGGGACCCAGCAGTCCATGATCATCGCGGCCATCGTGGGCCTGCTCTCCACCGTGATCGGCGCGGTCGTCGGCGCCGTGTCCGGCTACTTCGGCGGCTGGGTCGACTCCGTGCTGATGCGCCTGACCGACCTGATCATCGTCATCCCGCTGCTCGTGCTCGCCGCGGTGCTCGGCCAGATGGCCAGCGGCATGAAGATGGGCATCCTCCCGCTCGCGGTGGTGCTCGGCCTCGTGTCCTGGACGTCCCTGGCCCGCCTCGTGCGCGGCGAGGTCCTGTCCCTGCGCGAGAAGGAGTTCGTGGCGGCCGCCGTCGCCATGGGCGCCAAGCCGGGCCGCCTGATCTTCAAGCACCTGCTGCCCAACACGATCGGCGTGATCGTCGTGAACGCGACGTTCGCCATCGCGGGCGCGGTGCTGCTGGAGACCTCGCTGTCCTTCCTCGGCTTCGGCGTGAAGGCGCCGGACTCGTCCCTGGGCCTGCTCATCTCCGACTATCAGAACGCGTTCACCACCCGTCCGTGGCTGTTCTGGTGGCCCGGCATGATCATCCTCGCGATCGCCCTGTCCGTGAACTTCCTCGGCGACGGCCTGCGCGACGCCTTCGACCCGCGCCAGGGCGCGGGCGCCCACCGCAGGCCCCGCTTCTTCGGCCGCCGCGCGGCCGCCACCGAGGCCGGTGCGACGACGGCGGGCGGTCTGGCCGCGGCCCCGACGGCCGGCCGGATCGAGGCCCCCGCGGAGGAGGCCGGCGGATCCGCACGGATCTCCGACGCGGACGAGGACGGTCAGCGATGAGCGCGAACGACAAGAAAGGCCGATCCATGTTCGGCAAGAAGAACGAGAACGACGTGACCGCCGGCGGGCAGGGCTCGCACGCGGCGTCGTCGGCCGACCTCGAGGCGCGCGGCGCCGCCGTGCCCGGCTCCTCCGGCGACGGCGGCGTGCCTCCGGGCCCCGCGACGAGCGCGATGGGCGTCGTGGCCCGCCACGACGACCTGGGCGGCGAGCCGGTGCTCGCCTTCCGCGACGTGGACGTGAAGTTCGCGACCGAGTTCGGCGAGGTGCACGCGGTCAAGGGCGTGACGTTCGACGTCAAGCCCGGCGAGGTTGTCGCCCTCGTGGGCGATCCGTCACGAGCGCCACCGCCATGGGCCTGCTCCCGGGCAATGCGGACATCACCGGCTCCGTGCAGCTGGCCGGCCGCGACGTGCTCACCATGACCCCGGGGCAGCTGCGCGACATCCGCGGCGACGAGGTGGCGATGGTGTTCCAGGAGCCCATGACGGCCCTGAACCCCGTCCTCACCGTGGGCGACCAGCTCACGGAGGCCCTCGAACTGCACGGCATCGCCTACGGCACCGAGGCGGACAAGCGCGCCGTCGAGCTGCTCACCATGGTGGGCATCCCCGACGCCGCCACCCGGCTCAAGCAGTACCCCCACCAGTTCTCGGGCGGCCAGCGCCAGCGCATCGTCATCGCGATGGCGATCAGCTGCTCGCCGAAGGTGATCATCGCGGACGAGCCCACCACGGCGCTCGACGTGACGGTCCAGGCCGAGATCCTGGAGCTGCTGCGCTCCCTGAAGAACAAGATGAACACCGGCATCCTGCTCATCACGCACAACATGGGCGTGGTGGCGGACATGGCGGACCGGGTGTGCGTGATGCTCCACGGCGAGCTCGTGGAGCAGGGCTCGGTGCACCAGGTGCTCCAGCACGCCCGGCACCCGTACACCCAGAAGCTGCTCTCGGCGGTGCCGCGCCTCGGCGAGCCCCTCGAGGTGGCAGAGCCGGAGCCGGTCACGGCCACGCAGACGCAGGCCCGGTACGCGATCGAGGCGGAGAACCTCCACCTCGAGTACGACCACCGCGGCAAGAAGAACCGCGTGGTCCACGACGTCAGCTTCCAGGTGGCCCCGGGCGAGATCCTGGGCCTGGTGGGCGAGTCCGGCTCGGGCAAGTCCACCATCGCCAAGTCGGTCCTCGGCCTGCTCACCATCGCGGAGGGCTCGCTGCGCATCCAGGGCCACGACCTGGCGACGATGCCCAAGGCCGAGCAGCGCGCCCTGCGCAAGAACATCGGCGTGGTCTTCCAGGACCCGGCGGCCTCGCTGGACCCGCGGTTCCCGATCGGCGACATCATCACCGAGCCGATGGTCGTGCACAAGGTGGGGGACCGGCGCTCGCGCCTGGCCCGCGCCGAGGAGCTGCTGGACGCGGTGCGTCTGCCGCGCTCCGTGGTGAACCGGTACCCGCACGAGCTCTCCGGCGGTCAGCGCCAGCGCATCTCGATCGCCCGCGCCCTGACCCTGGACCCCCAGGTGCTCATCGCGGACGAGCCGACCTCGGCCCTCGACGTGTCCGTCCAGGCCGCCGTGCTGGACATGTTCGCGGAGCTGCAGCAGCGCTACGAGTTCGCGTGCCTGTTCGTGTCCCACGACCTCGCGGTGGTGGATATGCTGGCCCACAAGGTGCTCGTCCTCAAGGACGGCCGCCAGGTGGAGCAGGGCCCCACGGAGGAGGTGCTCCACCGTCCGAAGGAGGAGTACACCCGTCGCCTCCTGGCGGCGGCGCCCGTGCCGGACCCGGACCAGCAGGCGGAGCGTCGCCAGGAGCGCCGCGAGTTCCTCGCCTCCCTCGGCGAGGGCGTCTACTGACCGCGCGGGTCGGCGGCGGGCGCGTCCCGCCGCCGACCCCGGGCCCACCGGCCCGCCTGTCCACGGCGGCCCCTGCGCGTACAATCGCACGGGGGCCGCCGTCGTCGTGCGCCTCCACCCCTTTGATGTCGAACCGGACAGGACGCCCATGACCTCGACCGAAACCCGCCGCTCCGATCTGCGCAACGTGGCCATCGTGGCCCACGTGGACCATGGCAAGACCACGATGGTGGACGCCATGCTGCGCCAGACCGGTGCCTTCAACACGCACGGCGACGTCGCCGAGCGGGTCATGGACTCCGGGGACCTGGAGAAGGAGAAGGGGATCACGATCCTCGCCAAGAACACCA
Organism: Micrococcus sp. HOU01; assembly: GCF_035609305.1. Lineage (NCBI taxonomy): Bacteria > Bacillati > Actinomycetota > Actinomycetes > Micrococcales > Micrococcaceae > Micrococcus > Micrococcus sp. HOU01. The sequence continues at coordinate 1,002,106 of NZ_CP141211.1, forward strand.
CGGTGTTCTACTCCGGCCCGTCCGCCCCCGAGGGCGAGACCGTCACCATCAACGTGATCGACACCCCCGGCCACGCCGACTTCGGCGGCGAGGTGGAGCGCGGCCTGTCCATGGTGGACGGCGTCGTGCTGCTCGTGGACTCCTCCGAGGGCCCGCTGCCCCAGACCCGCTTCGTGCTCCGCAAGGCCCTCGCCGCCAAGCTGCCCGTGATCCTCGTGGTCAACAAGACGGACCGCCCGGACGCGCGCATCGACGGGGTCGTCTCCGACTCCATGGACCTGCTGCTCGGCCTGGCCTCGGACCTGGCCGAGGAGGATCCGGACCTGGACCTCGACTCGGTGCTGGACGTCCCCGTCGTCTACGCCTCGGGCAAGGCCGGCCGCGCCTCCCTGACCCAGCCCGCCGACGGCGCCCTGCCGGAGGCCGAGGACCTCGAGGCCCTCTTCAACGTGATCATGGAGCACATCCCGGCCCCGTCCTACACCGAGGGCGAGGTCCTCCAGGCGCACGTCACCAACCTGGACGCCTCCCCGTTCCTCGGCCGCCTCGCGCTGCTGCGCATCTTCAACGGCACCCTCCGCAAGGGCCAGCAGGTCGCGTGGGCCCGCCAGGACGGCGCCCTGAAGACCGTGAAGATCACCGAGCTGCTGGCCACCAAGGGCCTCGAGCGCGTGCCCGCGGAGGAGGCCGGCCCGGGCGAGATCGTCGCCGTCGCCGGCATCGAGGACATCATGATCGGCGAGACCCTCACCGACGCGGAGAACCCGAAGCCGCTGCCGCTGATCACGGTGGACGACCCGGCCATCTCCATGACCGTGGGCATCAACACCTCCCCGCTGGCCGGCCGCGTCAAGGGCGCCAAGGTCACAGCGCGCCAGGTGAAGGACCGCCTGGACAAGGAGCTGATCGGCAACGTCTCGCTCAAGGTGCTCCCCACCGAACGCCCGGACGCGTGGGAGGTGCAGGGCCGCGGCGAGCTCGCCCTGGCCATCCTCGTGGAGCAGATGCGCCGCGAGGGCTTCGAGCTCACCGTGGGCAAGCCGCAGGTGGTCACCCGGACCGTGGACGGCAAGGTCCACGAGCCGATGGAGCGCATGACCATCGACATCCCCGAGGAGTTCATGGGCGCGGTCACGCAGCTCATGGCCGCCCGCAAGGGCCGCATGCAGGAGATGTCCAACCACGGCACGGGCTGGATCCGCATGGAGTTCCTGGTCCCGGCCCGCGGCCTGATCGGCTTCCGCACCCGCTTCCTCACCGAGACCCGCGGCGCGGGCATCGCCTCCTCCTACGCGGCCGGCTACGAGCCGTGGACCGGTGAGATCGAGTACCGCACCAACGGCTCCCTCGTGGCCGACCGGGCGGGCTCCGCCACGCCGTTCGCCATGATCAACCTGCAGGAGCGCGGCACCTTCTTCGTGCAGCCCGGCGCCGAGGTGTACGAGGGCATGATCGTGGGCGAGAACTCGCGCGCCGACGACATGGACGTGAACATCACCAAGGAGAAGAAGCTCACCAACATGCGTGCGGCCTCCTCCGAGTCGTTCGAGGGCCTGACGCCCCCGCGCCGGCTCACCCTTGAGGAGTCCCTCGAGTTCGCCCGCGAGGACGAGTGCGTGGAGATCACCCCCGAGGACATCCGCATCCGCAAGGTCGTCCTGGACGCCAATGAGCGCCTGAAGGCCGCGCGCGCCCGCGCCCGTGCCTGAGCGTCCCCGCCGCCGCGCCCGGCCCGCCGACGTGGTGGGCGGGGCGTTGCTCGGCGTCGTCGCCGGCGCGCTCGGCACCGCCGTCCATCTGAACCTGGCCTCCCTGCCGGGCGGCTGGACCCTGCCCTGGGGTGCGGTGCTGGCGCTTGTGCTCGTGGGCTCGACACAGCGCTGGTGGATGGTCCGACGCGCGGGCCGCGGCGGGCGCGCCCTGCCGGCGGGGGCCGCGGTCGTCGCCGGCGCGTTCACCGCCGTCCTGGCCCTGCAGCGCCTGCCGGTGGACGACGCCCTGGGGTTGTCCTGGACGGCCGGCCTGTGGGCGGCGGCGCCGGGCGCCGTCGTCGCCTCCGTGGCCTGGAACGTCGGCCAGCCGGCGCTCGGCCTGGTCCTGCTGGCCGCGGGCCGGCGGCTGGACCGCCGACCCGCGGAGGCCGCCGAGGCCGCCACGCGCCCCTGCCGGGCCACTGTGACCGCCCGCGAAACGCGTCCGGGGGAGCGAGTACCCTGGACCGCAGCCCCGCAACCCCGTGCCCAGAGAGAGGTGGACGGTCAGCCATGACCTACGTGATCGCGTTGCCGTGTGTGGACGTCAAGGACAAGGCGTGCATCGACGAATGCCCCGTGGACTGCATCTACGAGGGTGAGCGCATGCTCTACATCCACCCGGACGAATGCGTCGACTGCGGTGCGTGCGAGCCGGTGTGCCCCGTCGAGGCCATCTACTACGAGGACGACACCCCCGACGAGTGGGCCGAGTACTACAAGGCCAACGTCGAGTTCTTCGACGACCTGGGCTCCCCGGGCGGGGCCGCCAAGCTGGGCATGATCGCCAAGGACCACCCGATCATCTCCGCCCTGCCCCTGCAGAACGCCGACGCCTGAGCCCCATGCTGACGCTGCCGGACTACCCGTGGGACACGCTCACCCCCTACCGTGAGCGTGCCGCCGCCCACCCGGACGGCGTCGCGGACCTGTCCATCGGAACGCCGGTGGATCCGACGCCGGCGCTGATCCGCCGGGCCCTGACCGAGGCCGCCGACGCGCACGGCTACCCGACGACGCACGGCACGGACGCCCTGCGTCGCGCCGTCGTCGACTGGTACGCCCGGCGCCGCGGGGTGCCCGGGCTGGACCCGGCGGCCGTGGTGCCCACGGTCGGGTCGAAGGAGTTCATCGCGTGGCTGCCCACGCTGCTCGGGCTCGGCGCAGGCGACGTCGTCGTCCACCCCGAGGCCGCCTACCCCACCTATGCGGTGGGCGCGCTGCTGGCCGGGGCGGAGGCCGTGGCCGCGGACGACCTCGACGCGCTGGCGCCCGAGGTGCGTGAGCGGGTGCGCCTCGTGTGGACCAACTCGCCGGCCAACCCCACCGGCGCCGTGCTGGACGCGGCGGCGCTGCGCCGCACGGTCGACGCCGCCCGTGCCGTGGGCGCCGTGGTGTGCGGGGACGAGTGCTACGCCGAGCTCGGCTGGGACGCGTGGGACGGGGCCGTCGTGCCCTGCATCCTGTCCGACGAGGTCTCCGGCGGCGACCTGACGGGCCTGCTGAGCGTCTACTCGCTGTCCAAGCAGTCCAATCTCGCCGGCTACCGCGCCGCCTTCGCCGCGGGCGACCCGGGGCTGGTGGCCACCCTGGTGAACACGCGCAAGCACGCCGGCATGATCGTGCCCGCCCCCGTGCAGCACGCCATGGCCGTGGCACTGGCGGACGAGGGCCACGTGGCGCAGCAGAAGGACCGCTACCGTCGCCGCCGCGACGCCCTGCGCGCCGCCCTCGAGGCCTCCGGCCACGCCGTGGACCACTCCGAGGCGGGCCTGTACCTGTGGACCCGCCGGGCGGACACCGACCCGGCCGCGGCCACGGAGCAGGACTCGTGGGACCTGCTGGGCGAGCTCGCCGACCTCGGCATCGTGGCCGGACCCGGCGTGTTCTACGGCGACGCCGGCGACGGCTACGTCCGCGTCGCGATCACCGCCACGGACGAGGCCGTGGAGCAGGCCGCCCGCCGGCTCGCCGCGCGGGGTCCGCTGCGCCGCTGAGCGCGGCCGGCACACCGCTCCCACACGCCCGCGGCCGCCGCGGTCACGCGGCGACGTCGGAGCGGACGGGCGGGGCGATCGGACCCGGTCCTTGGTAGTTTGGAGCAGAGTCGTCCCCGTGGGCGCGTGCCTGACCGGCGCGCGGGCCCGGACCATCCAGTAGAGAACGAGGGAGCACACCCGTGACCCAGAACGAGTCCGTCCGGCTGACCGTCGGCGAGCAGAGCCTGGACCTCGGCGTCGAGCGCGCCACCGAAGGCAACAACGGCATCAACATCGCCCCGCTCCTGAAGGAGACCGGCGACGTCACCTACGACCCGGGCTTCATGAACACGGCGAACGCCAAGTCCGCCGTCACGTTCATCGACGGCGACGAGGGGATCCTGCGCTACCGCGGCTACGCCATCGAGGACCTCGCCGCGAACTCCTCGTTCATGGAGGTCGCCTACCTGCTGATCTACGGCGAGCTGCCCGAGTCCAAGGAGACCCTGGAGGCCTGGGAGACCAACATCCTGCGCCACAACATGGTGCACGAGGACCTCAAGCTGTTCTTCAACGGCTTCCCGCGGGACGCGCACCCCATGCCGGTGCTGTCCTCCTCCGTGTCCGGGCTGTCCACGTTCTACCCGGACTCCCTGGACCCGCACGACCCGGAGCAGGTCCACATCTCCACCGTGCGCCTGCTGGGCAAGCTGCCGGTGCTGGCCTCCTACGCGTTCAAGAAGTCCCTGGGCCAGCCGTTCATGTACCCGCACAACTCGCTGAACTACGTGGAGAACTTCCTCCGCCTGTGCTTCGGCGTGCCCGCGGAGGAGTACGAGATCGACCCGGACGTGGTCAAGGCCCTCGACCTGCTGCTCATGCTGCACGCCGACCACGAGCAGAACGCCTCCACCTCCACCGTGCGCCTCGTGGGCTCCACCCAGGCCAACCTGTTCGCCTCGGTCTCCGCCGGCATCAACGCCCTCTACGGCCCCCTCCACGGCGGCGCCAACGAGGCCGTGCTGAACATGCTCCGCACGATCCAGTCCGACGGCATCAAGCCCGAGGACTTCATGGAGAAGGTGAAGAACAAGGAGGACGGCGTCCGCCTGATGGGCTTCGGCCACCGCGTGTACAAGAACTACGACCCGCGGGCCAAGATCATCAAGAAGACCGCCGAGGACATCCTGTCCAAGATGGGCGGCAACGACGAGCTGCTCGAGATCGCCCAGCGCCTCGAGGAGAAGGCCCTCGCGGACGACTACTTCGTGGAGCGCAAGCTCTACCCGAACGTCGACTTCTACACCGGCGTGATCTACAAGGCCATGGGCTTCCCGGAGAAGATGTTCACCGTCCTCTTCGCCCTCGGTCGCCTGCCCGGCTGGATCGCCCAGTGGCGCGAGCTCATGGAGGACCCGGCCACCAAGATCGGCCGCCCGCGCCAGATCTACGTGGGCGAGCAGCTGCGCCAGTACCCGCAGCGCTGACCCGGGGGCGCTGACCCTGCGTTTGGGGGCGGTTTCGGGTGGTATTCCGACGGAATACCACCCGAAACCGCCCCCAATGCGTTCGCCGGAGCGTGCTTACGTCGAGGCGGAGGGGCCGAGGCGGCGTCGGACCACCGCGACGACGCCACGGAAGTCCTCGCGCCCATCCGCCCAGGTGACGCGGAGCGTCGTCCAGCCGCGCGCCTGGCCGTAGCGGTCCCGGCGGGCGTCGCGCGCCTGCTGCTCCCGCGTGCGGTGCCCGGCACCGTCGTACTGCAGGGCCAGGCGCACGTGGCGGTAGGCGAGGTCGGCCACGGGGGAGAAGGGGTCCTCGGGTTCGAGCGCGGCCTGCAGCTCCGGCTCCGGCAGCCCGCCGGCCACGAGGGCGAGGCGCAGGCGGGTCTCGGGCGGCGAGTCCGCCCCGACGCGAACGGAATCCAGCGCCTCCCGGGCGGCCGGGCGGCCGTGGAAGCGTCCGGACGCGTGCAGCGCCGACCGCAGCGCGGCGATCGTGGTGGCCGGATCCGTCCGGCCCGCGGGCGTCCACGGGTGCCGGACGGCGTGGTCCCCGGCGGCCACGAGGTCCTCGAACGTCCACGGGGGAGTCAGGGAGCACAGGTCCAGCCAGGTGCGATCGACCGTGGTGACGCGCAGGCCGTGCACGTGCGTGACGAACTCGGGCGCCAGCGGCCGCCGGTGGTCCATCAGTCCGGCCCGCCGGACGCGTCGTGTCCCCCGGGCCACGGTGAGGTGCACCGGCGGGTCGGCCTCGAGCTCGCCGGTCGCCGGGTCGCGCCGCCGCCAGGCTCGCGCGGGCATCGGCAGGCCGTGCAGGTGGGCCGCGGTCTCGTGGGAGAGGACGGCATCCGGGCGTCGGCGCAGGAGCGCGGCGAGGTGATCGGGGGAGAAGCCGTGCCCGGGCTCGGGCAGGCCCAGGTCGGCCCAGCCCGTGCCAGGGCGTGCCCGCTGCCGGTGGAAGCCCTGTCCGACCCGCTCCAGGTCCGACCGGCGGGCGCGGTCGGGCGGCAGCCCCAGTCGGGCCAGGTCCGTGGCCAACAGGACGGCGGGCTGGTCGGGCGGCAGAGGAATGACGACGCGCGGCATGCACCCATCGGACGACGCCGGCGAGGCGCCCGGGGCGCGCTGGCCGCGGCACGGGGATGACGCGCGGGGCGGGCGCTGCTGTGCAGGAGCCGGCGGCCCGCGCCGCGTGCCGCCGTCGTCGCCCCGCCCCCGGACCGCCGTGGAGCTCCGGGGGCGATAGTGGGCGTTATCCCGGCGGGATACCACCGGAAATCGCCCCCCAACGCGGCGGGGAACGGGGAGGGGAGGGAAGAGCCGCGGGCCGGGCGCGACGGGTCAGTTCGCGTGCAGCGCAGCGTTCAGTTCGACGGTCCGGCCGGCGCGGGGGAGGGCCTCGACCCGGCCCGTGGTGGAGTTGCGGCGGAACAGCAGGTTCGGCACGCCGGAGAGGTCCACGGCCTTCACGGTCCGCGCCGCCTCGCCGTCCTGCAGCACGCTCACGCGCGTGCCCGCGGTGACGTACAGACCGGCCTCGACCACGCAGTCGTCGCCGACGGAGATGCCCACGCCGGAGTTCGCGCCGAGCAGCACGTGCTCGCCGATCACGATCCGCTGGGTGCCGCCGCCGGAGAGCGTGCCCATGATGGACGCGCCGCCTCCGACGTCCGACCCGTCGCCCACCACGACGCCGGCCGAGATCCGGCCCTCCACCATCGAGTGCCCCAGGGTGCCCGCGTTGAAGTTGACGAAGCCCTCGTGCATCACGGTCGTCCCCTCGGCCAGGTGGGCGCCCAGGCGCACCCGGTCCGCGTCGCCGATGCGCACCCCGGAGGGCACGACGTAGTCCGTCATGCGCGGGAACTTGTCCACGCCGTACACCTGCACGGCGCCGCGGGCACGCAGCCTCGCCCGCGTCAGCTCGAAGTCGGCGACCGCGCAGGGTCCGTGGTTCGTCCACACCACGTTGGTGAGCAGCCCGAAGACGCCGTCGAGGTTGAGCTCGTTCGGCCGCGCCAGGCGGTGCGAGAGGGCGTGCAGGCGCAGCCACGCGTCCGCGGTGGAGGCCGGGGCGGCGTCCAGGTCGACTTCCAGCTCGACGACGGCCTGCGTGGTCCCGCGGTCCGCGTCGTCCGCGGCGAGGGCGCGCAGGGCGTCGCGCAGCGAGGCGTCCGCAGCGGAGAGCGGACCGGCCACGGGGGCGGGGAACCACACGTCCAGGACGGCGCCGTCGGCGGCCGTGGTGGCCAGGCCGTGGCCGGAGACGAGACGGGGGGAGGGCTGCTGTGCGTCGGTCTGGGTCATGCGCCTCAGCCTACTGAGCGGCCGGGGCCCGCTGCAGGGCGGCGAGAGGCCCGTCCGTAGACTGGACACATGAGTCTCACCCCCGTGTCCCTGCCCGACCTCGCCGATCCGGACCTCGACGTCGCGGCGCTCACCGCCACCCTGCTGGACGTGCGCTCCGTCTCGGGGGAGGAGGGGCCGCTGGCCGACGCCGTCGAGCAGGCCCTGCGCGCCCTCGGCGGCCTCGAGGTGCGGAGGTTCGGGGACGCCGTCGTCGCCCGCACCGCTCTGGGGCGGTCGACCCGCGTGATCCTGGCCGGGCACCTGGACACGGTGCCCCTGCCCACCGTGCCGGGCTCGCGCGGGACCGTGCCCTCGGCGTGGGACGGGGACGTGCTGTACGGCCGCGGGGCCGTGGACATGAAGTCCGGCGTCGCCGTGCAGCTGGCCCTGGCCGGCCGCTTCGGCCGCGCGGACGGCCCGACCCCCGTGCACGACGTCACGTGGGTGTTCTACGACCACGAGGAGGTCTCCTCGGACCTCTCGGGCCTCGCCCGCGTGGCCCGCCAGGCCCCCGAGCTGCTGGAGGGCGACTTCGCGGTGCTGCTCGAGCCGACCGACGGCGTCGTGGAGGGCGGCTGCAACGGCACGTGCCGGTACCGCGTCACCTTCTCCGGTGTCGCGGCGCACTCGGGCCGCGCCTGGCGCGGCGACAACGCGATCCACAAGCTGGCCCCCGTGCTCACCGCCCTGGCGGCGTACGAGCCGGCCACGGTCACGGTGGAGGGCCTGGAGTACCGCGAGGGGCTGCACGCGATCCGCGTGGCCGGCGGCGTCGCGGGCAACGTCATCCCGGACGAGGCGTCCGTGGACCTGAACTACCGGTTCGCTCCGGACAAGACCCTCGAGCAGGCCCACGCGCACGTCCGCACGGTGCTGGAGGGGGCCGGCGTGGACTGGGACGCCCAGGTGCGGATCGACGACGCCTCGCCCGCCGCCCGCCCCGGTCTGGACCGGCCTGCCGCCGCCGCGTTCGTCGCCGCCGTCGGGGGAGAGCCCCAGCCCAAGTACGGGTGGACGGACGTGGCCCGGTTCTCCCAGCTGGGCGTGCCCGCGGTCAACTTCGGCCCCGGCGACGCCCTCCTGGCCCACACGGACGACGAGCACGTGCCCCGCGAGGCGGTCCACGCGTGCCTCGCGGCGCTCACGGCCTGGCTGGCCGGCTGACCCGACGACGTCGGCCGGTGCCAGCCGCCCGACCCGCGGGCCCGCCTCGCCCGCCGCCCGGTCAGCCCGCCGTGTCCGTGGGCGCCCCGACGCGCGGGGTCGTGGGGGCGCTGGCGTCGCCGGCCGTCCGCGACGACAGCCGCCGCGAGAGCCGGGTGGCCGCCCAGGTGAGGAGGAAGTTGATCACGATGAAGATCATCGCGGCCACCACGAGGGACTGCAGGATGTTGCCGTTGCCGGAGCCGAGCTGGCGGGCGTACTGCAGGAGTTCGAAGAAGCCGATGAGGTAGCCCAGCGCCGAGTCCTTGAGGATCACCACGAACTGGCTCAGCAGCGACGGCAGCATGGCGATGAGGGCCTGAGGCACCTCCACGAGCCGCAGGGACTGGGTGCTCGTCATGCCCACCGCCGCGGCCGCCTCGCGCTGGCCGCGCGGCAGCGAGCGCACCCCGGAGCGCACCAGCTCCGCGATCACAGACCCGTTGTACAGGGTCAGCGCCGCGATCACCGCGTAGTACGGGCCGTCCTGGGGCTGGATCGCTCCGGAGCGCGCGACCTGTGCGAACAGCTGGTAGAAGAACACCATCATCACGAGCACCGGCACGGCCCGGAAGAACTCCACGACGACGGCGGCCAGCCAGCGCACCGGGCCGACCGGGGCCAGCCGCAGGAAGCCGAACACCAGGCCGAACACCACGGAGGAGACCACGGCGATGCCCGCGGACTGCAGGGTGAACTGCAGGCCCGGCAGGTAATAGTTCCGCCACGCGTTGCCGTCGACGGCGGCCAGCCAGCGGCGGCCGGAGAGCTGGCCGGTGGCGTTCATCTGGATCAGCACGAGCACCGCCACGACCAACACCGCGGCGAGGGAGACGAGGTTGGCGAGGAGGATCCGCCGGCGGGCGATCGGACCCGGGGCGTCGAAGAGGACGGAGGCCTGGGCACTCATCGGGCCACCGCCCACTTCTCCGAGGCCCACGTGGTCAGCAGGCCGATGGGGATGACGATCAGGCAGAAGCCGATCGCGAAGGTCAGGAAGATCGCCACCATCAAGTCCGGGCTGAACTCGATCATGCGCTTCATCAGGCCCGAGGCCTCCGCCACCGACGCCGCGGCGGCGACGGTGGTGTTCTTGGTCAGCGCGATCACGGTGTTGCCCAGCGGGGTGATGGCCCCGCGCAGCGCCTGGGGCAGGATCACGTGGCGGGCCGCGGGCAGGAAGCCCAGGCCGATGGAGCGGGCGGCCTCGGCCTGCCCGAGCGGGACGGTGTTGACGCCGGAGCGGATCGCCTCGCACATGAACGCCGCGTGGTAGAGCGAGAGGGCGATCACGGCGTAGATGAAGAAGTTCAGCGTGAAGTCGGACGAGAAGCTGATCTTCAGCTGTCCCCAGACGGCGAGCACGCCGAGCAGCATGATGATCGTGAGCGGGGTGTTGCGGACTACGTTGACGTAGCCGGCGCCGAGGGCGCGCAGCGAGGGGACGGGCGAGATGCGGAACAGGGCGAGCACCACGCCGAGGACGAACGAGCCGAGGGTCGCGAGGAACGCGAGCCTGATGTTCGTCCAGAACGCGAGCGGGATGTCCGCGCCGTAGTCCGCGAGGAGCGAGGAGATCGATTCCATGACTTCTCCGAGGGTCGGGACAAGGCTGACGGGCAGGGGAGCCGCCGGGCGGGCCGAGGGTGACGGTTCAGGTCACGTCCCAGGCCCACCCGGCGGCGCAGGTTGTCAGGCGCAGGGCTCGAACTCGGCGTCCTCGCCGGAGTTCAGCGTCTCGTCGTAGGTGTAGCCCGTGCCCTCGGTGTTGGACTCGAGGGCCTTCTCCCACTCGCCGGAGTCCTTCATCTCCTTGATGGCTTCGTTGATGTCCTCGCACCGCTCCGAGTCCTTCGGCAGACCGACGCCGTAGCGCTCCGTGGTGAAGGTGTTGCCGACGACCTTGAACTTGCCCTTGTTGGCGTCGGCGGCGGCCAAGCCCGCGAGGATGATGTCGTCCGTGGTCACGGCGTCCACCTGGCCGGACTCGAGGTAGGTCACGCATTCGGCGTAGCCGCCCTGCTCCACCAGGTTCACGCCGGAGGCGAACTGGTCCTTGATCTTCTGGGCCGAGGTGGAGCCGGTGACGGAGCAGAGGTTCTTCCCCTCGAGGGACTCGGGGCCGGTGATCGCGGTGTCGTCCGCGCGGACCAGCAGGTCCTGGCCGGCCACGAAGTACGGGCCCGCGAAGTCGACGCGCTCCTTGCGGGCGTCCGTGATGGAGTACGTCGCGAAGATCATGTCGACCTCGCCGTTCTCCAGGGCGTTCTCCCGGTTCGCGGACGGGGTCTGGACCCACTCGATGTCCTTCTCGGCCACGCCGAGCTTGTCCGCCACGTAGCGGGCCACGTCCGTGTCGAAGCCGGTGGGCTGGGCCGAGCCCTCGCGGTAGCCCAGGCCCGGCTGGTCGAACTTGATGCCGATGCGCAGGCTCTCGCCGGAGCCGGACGACGTCGACTCGCCGGCCGAGGACGAGCCGGCGGCGTCGCCACCGCCGCCCTGCGACGAGGAGGGGGCGCAGGCGGTGAGGGACAGCGCGGCCGCGGCGGTGACGGCGGACAGGGTCAGGAGCTTCGTGCGGAGCATGGTGCTCTCCTCTGGTTCGGTGCGGTGGGGTGCGACGGGGGACGGGGTCAGTGCGCGAGGATCTTGCCCAGGAAGTCCTGGGCGCGCTCGTGTCGGGGGTTCGTGAAGAAGGTGTCGGGGTCGGTGTCCTCGAGGATGGCGCCGTCGGCCATGAAGACCACGCGGTCCCCGGCCTTGCGGGCGAAGCCCATCTCATGGGTGACCACGACCATGGTCATGCCGCCCTCGGCGAGCTGGACCATGACGTCGAGGACCTCCTGCACCATCTCGGGGTCGAGGGCGGAGGTCGGCTCGTCGAAGAGCAGGGCTTTCGGCTCCATCGCCAGGGCGCGGGCGATGGCCACGCGCTGCTGCTGCCCGCCGGAGAGCTGGGCCGGCATCTTCCTGGCCTGGGCGGCCACGCCCACGCGCTCGAGCAGCTCCATGGCGTGCCGCTCGGCGTCCGCCCGGCGCTTGCCCTTCACCTTGATGGGCCCGAGGGTCACGTTCTCCAGGATCGACTTGTGCGCGAAGAGGTTGAAGGACTGGAAGACCATGCCGATCTCGGCGCGCAGCTGGGCGAGCTGCCTGCCCTCGGTGGGGAGCGGCCGTCCGTCGATCAGGATGCGGCCGCCGTCGTCGTCGATGGTCTCGAGCCGGTTGATCGTGCGGCACAGCGTCGACTTGCCGGAGCCGGACGGGCCGAGGACGATCGCCACCTGGCCGCGCGGGATCCGCAGGTCGATCTGTCGGAGGGCGTGGAAGTCGCCGAAGTGCTTGTTGACGCCCTCGAGGACGATCAGGTCATCGCCCGCGGCACCGCGACGGCGCCGCACACCGGCCTCGTCGGGGAGGTGGGCGCCGTGGGGCTGCTCAGGCGTGATCTGCGTCATGCCAGTGGAATATAGCGCACGCCACACCCGGCGCGGTGCGCCGTGCGACGCCGGCCCCGGCGGCCCGCCGGCTCGTTAGGCTGGCGCCATGGCCCCACATGAGCACCCCTCGGGCGGCGACGTCGCCGCCAAGCCCCAGCGCGTCCGCCGCGGCGGGCAGGTCCTGCGCGGGGAGGCGGCGCGCACCCCCACGTTCGACCAGCTCCTCCTCGACGGCCGGCGGCCCGGCGACGCCGCACGCCCCGCCGCCGACGTCGCCTCGACGACGTCCGAGGCCTGGCGTGTCCTGCGCATCCAGGCGGAGTTCGTCGAGGGCTTCGGCACCCTGGCGGGGCTGGGTCCCGCGGTCTCCGTGTTCGGCTCGGCGCGCACGCCCGAGGGCAGCGCCGAGTACGTCCTGGCCCACGAGGTCGGGACCCGCTTGGCCCGGGCCGGGTACACGGTCATCACCGGCGGGGGGCCCGGCGCCATGGCGGCCGCCAACCGGGGCGCCCACGAGGCCGGTGGAGAGTCCGTGGGCCTGGGGATCGACCTGCCGTTCGAGACCGGTCTGAACCCCTGGGTGCACGTGGGCGTGGACTTCCGCTACTTCTTCGTCCGCAAGGTCATGTTCCTCAAGTACGCGCAGGGCTTCGTCGTGCTGCCCGGCGGCCTCGGCACCCTGGACGAGCTCTTCGAGGCCCTCACCCTCGTGCAGACCGGCACCGTCACCCGCTTCCCCGTGGTCCTCGTGGACCGCGGCTTCTGGGGCCCGCTCGTGGACTGGATCCGCGGCACGCTCGTGGAGCGCGGCATGATCTCGCCCGAGGACCCGGAGCTCGTCCAGCTCGTGGACACGGCGGAGGAGGCCGTCGCGTGCGTGCTCCGCTCGGCGGGGAGGGCCGACGCGTGAGCGGGCCGCAGTGGATCGTCCTCGTGGCCGTGCTCGTCGTCGTGCTGGCGGCCCTGGCCGCCGCCCTCGCGGGCCGGCTCACGCTCCGGGCCGGCGACCCGGCCGGGAGGACGCCCGGGCACCCCGTGCTGCTGCCGGAGTGGCCGCGCGCGGCGGATGTCGACCTGCTGCGGCTGGCCGTCGCGGTGCCCGGCTACCAGCGGGACCAGGTGGACGCCGTCCTGCTGCGGCTGCGGGACGCCCTCGCGCAGCGCGAGGACGAGGCGGCCGCACTGCGGGCCCGGCTGGCCGAGCTCGAGGCCGCCGACCCGTCCCGGAGCGATCCGGCGGCGCGCGCCTGAGTCGCGGGCCGGGCTCGGTGCGGGCCATCGTTTGGCGCGAGCACGCGGAATCCGCGATAATGGTGATGTGACCGGCCTCGCGCACGCCCGCGTGCGGGGGCGCCGGAGGCGTCCGGTCAGTGCCCGCTCCCGCGGTCGCCGGACGCCGTGACGGGAACATCATCCAGAAGGGAAGTCGCAATGGCCGCCATGAAGCCCCGCACCGGGGACGGTCCCATGGAAGTGACCAAGGAGGGGCGCAGCCTGATCATGCGCGTGCCGATCGACGGCGGCGGCCGTCTCGTGCTGGAGATCAACGCGGACGAGGCCCGCGAGCTCAAGGAGTGCCTCGAGGGCGTCATCCAGGCCTGAGCCCGGACCCCTTCGACGCGGACGCCCCGCGCACCGTCACGGTGCGCGGGGCGTCCGCGTCCCCGGCGACGCCGCGGATCAGCGGCGCACCGCGATCAGCACGCCCGTGCCGGAGGGGACGACGGCGGACAGCCAGTGCTCGTCCTCCCGGATGAGGCGGTCCACCGCCCGGGCGGACACGGTGGACTCGTCGCGCACGGCGGGCCGGGGAACGCGGTCGCCGTCGAGGGCGTCCACCACGACGAGCACGCCGCCGGGGGCGAGCATGCGCGCGGCCTGCTCGACGTCGAACTGACGCGCGGCCGGGTCCCCGTCCACCAGGACCATCTCATAGGCGCCGCTCGTGAGCCGGGGCAGGACGAGCCGGGAGCGCCCCGTGATCATGCGGGTGCGGCTCGTGGGCAGGCGTGCCTCCGAGAACGCCTCGCGGGCCGCACGCTGGGCCTCCGCGTCCGGATCGACGGTGGTGAGGACCGTGCGCTCGGGCAGACCGCGCATCAGGGCGAGACCCGAGACGCCGGCGCCCGTGCCCACCTCCACGACCGCCGCGGGGGCACGCGTGGCCGCCAGCACCGTCAACAGGGCCGCCGTCCCCTCGCTCACCGGCGGCACGTCCAGCTCGGCGGCGCGCTCGCGGGCGCGCAGGACGACGTCGTCCTCGGTGGCCCGGCTCTCCGACCAGGCCCAGGACGCGTGCTTGTCGGTGGGCTGGGGCTGCAGGGCGCTCATGGCTGACTCCGGGACGACGACGGCGGGACCTCGCCCGCGGCACGGGCGACGCGGGCCAGTGTACGGGCCGGCACGCGGCCGCGACCCAGTGTTCTCCCAGGAGGCGGGCCGATGATGGGACACGGCACGAACCGGCTCCCGCCGTGCGGGAGGCCGTTCGCCGGGCCGGGCACGCGAGGACCGAGGAGGTGGCCGCATGGGACGTCGACACACCCAGCGCCACATGGACGCCTACCTCGAGGGCGCCCTCCCCGCCGCGTCCCGGGAGCGCATCGCCCGCCATCTGGACCGCTGCCCCGAGTGCCGCGCCACCGTCCAGGCCCGGGCCCGCGTGCTCGACGCCGCCCGCACGGTGCACCAGCGTCCGGCCGGCGCCGTCGTCGCCCCGGTGCTGCGCGCCCGCGGCGTCTCCGGCCGCCTCGTGGTGGGGCTGCTCACCTTCGTCGTCCTGCTCGGCGGGCTGTTCACCGCGGTCTGGGTGGCCGGCGCGCCCCGCACCACGGCCCAGCGCACGGCCCCGACGGACACCGTCGCCCTGCCGGCGGCCGGGACCGCGTCGACGGACCGGCGCGGCACCGTCGCGGAGCTGCGGGGTCAGGGCTGGACGGTGCCCTCCCTCGTGGGGGCCGGACTGGAGCCGCTCACCGTGGACACCACCCAGACGGCCGAGGACGTGGAGGTCGTCGTCGGCTGGGGCCGGGACGAGCCGACCGTGACCGTCCGCGAGTGCCGACCCCGGATCGAGGGAGCCACCCCGGAGGGCTGTGCCTCGACCGCGCCCCTGAGCACGGGGGCACAGGAGCGTCGGCTGGCCGGCGGCGGCGTCTACCGGATCGTCCCGGCGGGGGAGCAGGACGGCTGGACGGCCGAGCTGACCACGCCCCAGGCCGCCTACCGCGTGGAGGCCAGCCTGCCGGACGAGCGCGCCGACGCGGTCCTCACCCACCTGCTGGTCTCCGAGCGGGCACGGGTGCTCGAGCTGGGCGGCGGCGACGCCGTCGAGGAACGCCTCGAGCGAGGCCTCGAACGCATCGCGGACGCCGTGCCGCGCCCCCGCGGCTGAGCCGCCCCGCCCCCGCGGCTCCGGGCTGTGGGGCGGTGCCGCTCTAGTAGAGTTGGGAGGGTGTTTGGTATCAACGGCGGCGAGTTCATCATCTTGGCGGTGCTCGCGATCGTCATCCTCGGGCCGGAGAAGCTCCCCGAGTACACGCGCGCCTTCACCGACTGGCTGCGCGTCATGCGCGACAAGGCCGAGGGTGCCAAGGCGCAGTTCAAGGAGGAGACCGGCACGGACTTCGACGAGGTGGACTGGCGCAAGTACGACCCCCGCCAGTACGACCCGCGCCGCATCATCCGCGACGCGCTCCGCGAGCCTGCCGGCGGCTCGTCCACGCCCGCGTCCCGGGCGGCGCAGGCGACGGGCGTCAGCGCCGAGGACGTGCACGGCGGCCTCACCCGCCAGGACCTGGCGGACATGGATCCGCGCACGCTCTTCCGCCGCCCCGCCGGGGCCGGCAGCACCGCCGCCGCGGAGTCCGGTGCCGCCGCACAGACCCGGTCGACCGCGCCCGCCGCCGGGGCGGCCGCCGTGGGCGGCGCCGCCGCAGCCCTGATGGCCTCCGGCCGCGCCGAGGCCCTCGCCGAGGAGCGTCCTGCCGCCGTGGAGACCGCACCGGACCCCCTCGAGCTGCTCGGGCTGGCACCCGCCCCCTTCGACGTCGACGCGACCTGACGCCGTCGCGCGCGTCGGGTGCCCCGGCCGGGGCGCCGGCACCCGAGGTCAGCGCGGGGTGAACGGCAGCGGCCGCCCGGCCAGCCCGCGCGGCCGCACGGCCAGCCGCTGCGCGATCTCCGCCAGCGCCCGGCCCGCGGGGCTCTCCGGCGCGGACACCACCACGGGGTCGCCGGCGTCGCCGCCCGCCCGCAGCGCCGGGTCCAGGGGAACGGTGCCCAGCAGCGGCACCTGGGTGCCCAGCACCCCGGACAGCCGCTCCGCCACCTCGGCGCCACCGCCGGTTCCGAACACATCCAGGACGGTGCCGTCCGGCAGGGTCATCGGCCCCATGTTCTCCACGACCCCGGCCACGGTCTGGCCCGTCTGCTCCGCCAGCTGACCGGCGCGCGCGGCCACCTGCGCGGCGGCGTGCTGCGGCGTGGTCACCACGAGCAGCTCCGAGGCGGGCAGCAGCTGCGCCGTCGAGATCGCGATGTCCCCGGTGCCCGGGGGCAGGTCCACGAGCAGGACGTCCAGGTCGCCCCAGTGCACATCCGTGACGAACTGCTCGAGCGCGCGGTGCAGCATCGGCCCGCGCCAGGCCACCGGCCGGTCCGCGTCGAGGAACATGCCGATCGAGATGACCTTCACGTCCCGCACCACGGGGGGCAGGATCATCCGGTCCAGCTTCGTCGGGGTGCCGGTCACGCCCAGGAGCCCGGGGATGGAGTAGCCGTGCACGTCCGCGTCGATCAGGCCGACGGCGAGCCCGCGCGCGGCGAGCGCGACCGCGAGGTTGGCCGTGACCGAGGACTTGCCCACGCCGCCCTTGCCCGAGGCCACCGCGAGGACGCGCGTGAGCGTCCCCTCCCCGAACGGGTTCGTCGGCCGAGTCGCGCGCAGGGCGTCCTGCAGCGCCAGGCGGCGCTCGGGCTCCATGACCCCGACGCGAACGTCCACGGATTCACAGCCGGGCACGACGGCGACGGCGGCGGCCACGTCCGTCTGGATCGTCCCGCGCAGGGGGCACGCGGCGATCGTGAGCAGGACCGCGACCTCGACGACGCCCGGGGCGGTCTCCACGACCGACTCCACCATGCCGAGGTCGGTGATCGGGCGGCGGATCTCGGGGTCCTGGACCGTGGCGAGCCGTTCCAGCACCCGGCGCTCGAGGTCGGTGCGGACCTCGGGCACGGGCAGGCCCAGGGCGCTCATCGGCCGCCCCCGTCCACCGGGCCCGCACCGTCGGCGGGACCGGCCGCCGGACCGGACCCCCCGGCCTCGCGGGCCTCCTGGGCCGCGAGGGTGGCGAGCGTGGTGGTCGTGGGCTCGGCGCCGGCGTCGCCGCGCCGCGCATCCCGGCCGCGGCCCTTGGTCTTCTTGTTCTTGCGGGGCTGGGCCTCGGCGCCCGGGAGGCCGGCGCGCAGCTCCTCCCGGATCTCCTCCCGGATCTCCTCCCGGATCTCCTCCCGCAGCTCGGCGCGCAGCGCCTCGCGGAGGTCGTCCCTGAGGTCGTCCTGGACGCCGCGCAGCTCGCCGCGCACGAAGTCGCGCGTGGCGACCTCCTGGACGGCCAGCCGCAGACCGGCGATCTCGCGGGTGAGGAACTCGGTGTCGGCGAGGTTGCGCTCGGCGCGGTCACGGTCCTCGCGCAGCGCGACCCTGTCCCGGTCGTCCTGGCGGTTCTGCGCCAGCAGGAGCAGGGGTGCGGCGTAGGACGCCTGGAGGGAGAGCATGAGCGTGAGCGCGGTGAAGCCGAGCTCGGCGGAGTCGAACCGCCACTCCATCGGGCCGAACGTGTTCCAGCCCAGCCAGGCGGCGCAGAACAGCGTCATCCAGACGAGGAACTGCGGGGTGCCCATGAAGCGGGCGATGCCCTCGGTGGCCTCGCCGAAGGCGTCCGGGTTCGGGGCCAGCCGGGGCACGCGGCGCCCGCTGGCGCTCAGCGGGGTGTCCAGGCCGGTGCCGCGGCCCGGGCGCAGGTCTCGCGCGGTCTGGGTCATGCTCACACCTCCGGTGTCGTGCGGCGGCGGGCCGCGGGGGTCAGGTTGCGGGGCGGGTCTCGGCGTCGTCGAGGTCCATGGCCCGCCAGTTGTCGGGCAGGATGTGGTCGAGCAGGTTGTCCACGCTCACGGCCCCGACGACGCGGTCCTGCTCGTTCACCACGGGGATGCACGTGAGGTTGTAGGTCGCGAGCTCGCGGGTCACATGGGCGATGGGGGCGAGGTCCGAGACGGGCTCGAGGTCCTTGTCCATGATGTTGCCGATCGCCTCCGGCGGCGGGTACCGCAGCAGGCGCTGGAAGTGGACGACGCCGAGGAACCGGCCCGTCGGCGTCTCCAGGGGCGGCCGGGCCACGATCACGAGCGAGGCCAGCGCGGGGGAGATCTCCTGCTGTCGGATGGTCGCCATGGCCTCGGCCACGGTGGCCTCCGGGGGGAGGATGACCGGCACGGGGGTCATGAGCGAGCCCGCGGTGCCCTCCTCGTACTCGAGCAGGCGCCGGACGTCCTCGGCGTCCTCCGGCTCCATGCGTTCGAGCAGCAGCTCCTGCTGGGAGTCGGGCAGCTCGTGGAGCAGGTCCGCCGCGTCGTCCGGGTCCATCTCCTCCAGGACGTCGGCGGCGCGGTCGATGTCCAGCTGGGAGAGGATCTGCACCTGGTCGTCGTCGGGCAGCTCCTGGAGCACGTCCGCGAGGCGTTCGTCCTGCAGCTCGCTGGCGACCTCGACGCGGCGCTTCTCCGACATGTCGTGGAGCATGTCCGCCAGGTCGGCGGGCTTGAGGTCCTCGTGCGCGGCGAGGAAGCTCGTGGCCCCCTGCGGGTCGGCCTGCGCCGTCCAGCGGGCCTCGTCCCAGTTCAGCAGGAGGTGCTCGCCCCGCTGGGCGCGGCCGAAGGGGCCGCGGCCGACGATGCGGCGCACGTACAGGTCCGAGACCAGCCAGTCGCCGTTGCGCTGCTGCTCCAGCCCGATGTCCTCCAGGAAGGCCTCGCCCGACCCGTCGGAGAGGCGCACCTTCCGGTCGAAGAGGTCGGCGGCCACCATCTGCTCGGCGCCACGGCGGGAGAACCGGCGCAGGTTGATCAGCCCGGTCGTGATGATCCGGCCCGAGTCCATGGACGTCACCCGCGTCATCGGGACGAAGACGCGCTTCTTGCCGGGGACCTCGATCACGAGGCCGGTGGCGAACGGGGCTGCGGCGGGGCCGCGGTCCAGCACGACGACGTCGCGCAGCCGTCCCAGGCGGTCGCCGAGGGGGTCGAAGACGTCCAGGCCCAGCAGGCGGGCCACGAAGATCTTGGGGGAGCTCACCGACCCAGCCTACGGCGTGCCGGACCGCGGCTCCGTGTCCGCGTACGGCGGACCGCCGCCCGCCCGGGCGCCGGGCCGGGCACAATGGGTCCATGTCGTTCATGATGTCCAACCCTCAGCCCGGCGCCGAGCAGGGCCTGCCCCGCGGAGAGCTGCTGGCCACCTACGCCACCTACGCGCAGGCGCGCGAGCAGGTGGACCGCCTCGCCGCCACGGACTTCCCCGTGAGCGCCGTGTCGATCGTGGGCAAGGACCTGCGGGTCGTGGAGCGGGTGCGCGGCCGGCTGAACTACGCCCAGGTGGCGTTGTCCGCGGGTGTGCGCGGCGTGTTCTTCGGCGGACTGATCGGCATGTTCCTCTACCTGCTGGCCCCCAAGGCCGGCCCGGGGCAGATCCTCACCTCCATGCTGCTGGGCCTGGCGGTGTGGCTGATCTTCGGCGTGATCGGCTTCGCGATGCGTCGGGGCCAGCACGGCTTCGCGTCCTCGCAGGCCGTCGTGCCGACGGCCTTCGACCTCGTGGTCGCGTTCGACCACGCCGCTCGCGCCCGCCAGGAGCTGGGCCTGGGCGGTGCCGCGGCCCCGACGCCGCAGCCGGCCCCGCAGCCGGCGCCCGCCCCCGCCGCGGAGGAGGCCGGGGGCGGGTCCGTGCAGGCCACCCCGGCCGCCGCGCCGTCGTCGGGCGGGTCCCACGCGGCGCCCGCTCCCGGCGGACCCGAGGCGCCGGCCCGGCCCGTCCCGGAGGCGGACCCCGCGCCCACCGGCCTGGACCGCTCCTACGGCGTGACCCTGCCCCCGGAGGAGGTCGCCAAGCTCATCGAGGCGCGCGGCGGCCACCCGCCCCGGCCCCAGGACGAGCCGCGCGGCTGAGCCCCGTCAGAGGGACCAGGACTCGAGCCGCCGGAGCATGTCGCGCTTCTTGCTCGCATGACCGTGCATCCGGCCCAGGATGTCGCCGAGGACGGTGACGGCGCGGTCGATGTACGGGCCCTTGTTCAGCATCGCGGCCTCGGCCCGCTGCGCCATCGCGGCGTCCGTGATCTCCGCCCGTGAGGGCAGGCCGGTCTTGGCGAGGGACTCGAGGACCTGGGTGGCCCAGATCGCGGGCACGTGCGCCGCCTCGCACAGCCACAGGATCTCCTCCTGCAGCTCGGCCATCCGTGCGAAGCCGGCCTCCACCGCCAGGTCGCCACGGGCGATCATCACCCCGACGTCCCGCCAGCGCATCGCCTCGAGCAGCATCCGCGGCAGCTGCCGGAAGGCCTCCACCGTCTCGATCTTCAGCGTGATGTCCACGTCCGGTGCGTCCTCGGCCTCGAGCGCGTCGATCAGCTGGGCCACGTCCTCGGCCGAGCGGACGAAGGACATGTTCACCATGTCCGCGTGGCGGGCCGCGAACGGGATGTGGGCGAGGTCCTCGTCCGTGAGGGCCGGGATGTCCAGGTGCGTGTCCGGGAAGTTCACGCCCTTCTCCGCCTTGAGCTTCGCCCCGCGCGGGCCGGCCTGGGTCACCTCGAGGGTGATCTCGTCGTCGGACACCGCCGTGATCCGCGTGCCGATCCGTCCGTCGTCGAGGGAGACCCGGTCGCCGACCGTCGCGTCCGCGAACGCCTGCGCCAGGGTAAGGCCGATCCGGTAGGGCGGCGCATCGACCGCGGGGACCGGCTCGAGCAAGCGGGTCAGCACGATCTGCTCGCCCTCGTGCACGCGCATCGACTGCTCGAGCGGGGGCAGCGGTCCCACCTCGAGCGGACCGTGCGGCGTCGTCAGCGCCGTGCCCGTCGCCCAGTAGACCGTCTTCTCCGCCCGCACGAGCACGCCCTCGCCGTCCACCTGCTCGACCTCCAGCCTGCGGTGTGCACCCCGCGCGTCGGTCAGCTCGATCTCGTCGCCGCGCTGCAGGCCGGCCAGGGTCGTCCCCTCCGGGTCCGCGAGCGGCACGACGACGGCGCCGTCCGGCCGGTCCGCTGTGGCCACGGCGTCGTGGGGCGCGGCGGCGAGCCACACGCGGGAGGGCTCGGTGACGATCCCGGAGGGGTCCCGGGCGGGCTTCACCTTCACGACGCGCGGTCCCGGCTCGATGGGGCCGGTGCGCACCTTCGGCCCGGCCAGGTCCATCGCGACCAGGGGTGCGGGCCGGCCCGCACCGGCACACCGGCGGACCGCCGCGATCATGGCGGCCCACGCCTGCTCGTCGTCGTGGGCGCAGTTCACGCGCGCCAGGTCCATGCCGGCTTCGGCGATCCGGGCCACGAGCTCTGGGTCCGTGGCGGCCTCGGAGGGCATCGTCACCATGATGCGCGCGTCCCGGTCGCCGCGGGCCGGACCGAGCAGGCTCGCTGCGTTGCGGGCGAGGATGGCGCGGCCCTCGGCGGAGGTCAGGGCGTCATCCTCGGGTGCGGTGGCGAGGTCGCCGTCGAGCGCGCGGGCGGCGGCCAGCACCGCGTCCACGTGGCCGAGCACGCCGGCCTCCATGCGGCCCAGCGAGGACAGGCCGGCGTCGCTCAGTGCCTCCTGCAGCGGCCGCAGGTCGGTGCCGCGCAGGGCGACGTAGTGCACGAGGTTCCGGGCCGAGGCCCGGTGGCGGTCCCGGACGCGGCAGATGAGGTCGGCGTGCTCCGCCTCGGCGGAGAGGAGGCGGTCGCGGAGGGCGGTGAGCTCGGTGGTCAGGTCGATACCCATGGTCCGAACCCTAGGGGCGCCCTCCGCGCCGGATCACGCCTGGAGCCGCGCCATCCAGGCCTCGATCTCGTCCGGGGTGCGGGGGAGGGCCGCGGAGAGGCTCTCGGCCCCGTCCTCGGTCACGAGGATGTCGTCCTCGATGCGCACGCCGATGCCGCGGTACTCCTCGGGGACGGCCAGGTCCTCCTCCTTGAAGTACAGACCCGGCTCGATCGTGAAGACCATGCCCGGCTCGAGCACGCCGTCCAGGTAGAGCTCGCGCTTGGCCTGCGCGCAGTCGTGCACGTCGAGGCCGAGGTGGTGCGAGGTGCCGTGGGGCATCCAGCGCCGGTGGTGCTGGCCCTCGTCCGAGAGCGCGACCTCGGCCGAGACCGGCAGCAGGCCCCAGCCGTCGAGGCGGTCGACGAGCACCCGCATGGCCTCGGCGTGGAGCTCGCGGAACCGGATGCCGGGGCGCACGATCGCGAAGGCGGCGTCCGCGGCGTCGAGGACCGCCTGGTAGATGCGGCGCTGCACGTCCGTGAACGTGCCGGACACGGGCAGGGTGCGGGTGATGTCCGCAGTGTAGAGGGAGTCGTCCTCGACGCCGGCGTCGAGCAGCAGCAGCTCACCCGGGCGCACGGCGCCCGTGTTGCGGATCCAGTGCAGGATCGTGGCGTTGTTGCCGGAGGCCGCGATCGTGTCGTAGCCCAGGTCGTTGCCCTCGAGGCGGGCGCGGGCGAAGAAGGCGCCCTCGACCACGCGTTCGCCGCGGTCGTGTCCCACGGCGCGCGGCAGGGCCCGCACGACGTCCTCGAAGCCCGCGATGGTCGCGGCCACCGAGGCGCGCATCCGCTCGACCTCCCACGCGTCCTTCACCAGGCGCAGCTCGGAGAGGAACTCGGCGGTCTGGGCGTCGGCCTCGGCCGCGGCGGCCAGGTCCACGCCGGCCTCGGTCCGGACGGCGGCCAGCAGGGCGTCCACGTCCTGGTCGGTCTCGGCCAGCAGCCGCACCGCGGTGCCGTCCGCGGCCACGTTCTTGGTGACGGCGGACTCGAGCTCCTCGAGCCCCGCCGTGCGCAGACCCGTGCGGGCGGCCAGGCCGGCCAGGGTCGGACGGGGGCCGATCCAGAACTCGCCCGAGCGCGAGTCCGCGTAGAACTGCTCGGTGTCCCGGCCGGCCAGGGGACGGAAGTACAGGGTGGCGGTGTGGTCCGTGCCGTCGTCGCCGGCGCCCGGGTCCGTGGGCTCGAGCACGAGCACGGCGTCTGGCTCGTGGTCCACGCCGAGGCCCGTCAGGTGGGCGAACGCGGAGTGCGCGCGGAAGCGGTAGTCGGTGTCGTTCGAGCGGACCTTGAGGCGGCCGGCCGGCACCACGATCCGCTCGCCCGGGAAGCGCGCGGACACGGCGGCCCGCCGCCGGGCGGCGTACGGGGCCGCGGCGTCGGCGTCGGGCAGGGCGTCCGACGACGGCGCCCAGTCGGAGGCCATGAAGTCGCGGAAGGCGTTCGAGGCGGGGCGCTGCGAGCGGTTGTCGACGCGCTCGGCCAGCGGCTGGGGGTTCACCGCGCCGGTGCCGTCGGCGCCCGCCTCGGGGGCGGCGGCGGGCTGGTCGGGGGTGGTCTGGGCGGGGTGCTGTGCGGCATCGGTCATGCCCTCCATCATGGCACCGGTGGGCGCGGGCAGGTCGGGGCCGCCGCGCGCGGGTCTCGGTACCATGGCCGCCATGGCCCGCTACAACCTGCACACGCACTCGACCGAGTCCGACGGCACCGAGCCGCCGGCCGACGTGGTGCGTGCGGCGGCGCGGGCCGGGCTGGACGGCCTCGCGCTCACCGACCACGACACGACCGCCGGCTGGGCCGAGGCCGCCCACGCCGCGCGGGAGACCGGGCTGACGCTCGTGCCCGGCATGGAGATGTCCTGCACCTCCGCCGACGGCGTGAGCGTGCACGTGCTCAGCTACCTGCACGACCCCGAGGACCCCGCCCTGCTGCGGGAGGTCGGCCTGGCCCGCGACGCGAGGCTGATCCGGGCGCAGGAGATGGTGCGGCGCCTGGGCGCGGACTTCCCGATCACGTGGGAGCTGGTCCAGGAGCACGCGGCGGAGAACGCGACGATCGGCCGGCCCCACCTGGCCGACGCCCTCGTGACGATCGGGGCCGTCCCGGACCGCTCCGCGGCGTTCCGGGAGATCCTCGCCGGCCGGTCCAAGTACTACGTGCCGCACTTCGCCCCGGACCCGGCCGAGGCGGTCGCGCTCATCCGGGCCGCCGGCGGGGTGCCGGTGTTCGCGCATCCCCGGGCGCGCATGCGGGGCCGCGTGGTGGGCGACGAGGTGTTCGAGCAGATGGCCGAGGCCGGACTGGCGGGGGTCGAGGTCGAGCACCGGGACAACCCGGCGGAGGAGCGCACCTGGCTGCGCGCGTTCGCGGACCGGCACGGGCTGTTCGTCACCGGCTCGTCCGACTACCACGGCACGGGCAAGCCCAATCCGATCGGCGAGCACACCACGGGCGCGGAGGTGCTCGCCGAGATCGAGCGGCAGGGCACCGGCACGGCGATCATCCGCGGCTGAGCCCGGACGGCCGGGGCGACGGCGGAGGATCCGTTGCGCGAATGACCCTTCCGGCCGCCTGCACGGCGGTCAGAAGGGTCATTCGCGCAGAAGACTCCCGGGGGCCCGGAAGGGAGGGTCAGCCGTCCACGACCTCGCCGTTGCGGCGGCGCGTGCGGGTGCGGCCGCCCCGGCGACGACGGGCCTCGGCCCGCGCCTCGGCGCGCTCGGCCCGGCGGGCCTCCGTCAGCTCGACGCCGGCCACCGGCTCCGGCGTCCGGGCTGCGGGGGCCTCGGAGCGCGAGGCGGTGCGCTCGCGGCCCTCGCCGCGACCACGGCCCCGGCCCTCGGCGCGCTGCTCGGCGGGTACCTCACCACGCCCGCGGGCCGAGCGCTCGCCGCGGCCTCCGCCGCGTGCATCGTCGCGGCCCTCGCCGGAGCGGCCGCCCCGGTTCCGTCCGCCACGTCCGCCGCGGCCGCCCTGGCCCCGGCCGCCGCGCTCGCCGTCGCGGGACCGGCCGCCCTCGCGACCCCGTCCGCGGCCGCCGTCGCGCTGCTTCGCCTCGGGTCCGCCCAGGTCCTCGAGCGTCTCGCCCTCGAGGCCCTCGAGCACGCGCTTGGCCTGGGGCAGGCGGCCCTTCGTGCCCTTCGGGATGTCGAGGTCGGAGAACAGGTGCGGGGAGGAGGAGTAGGTCTCCACCGGCTCGGGCTGGCCGAGGCCGAGCGCCTTGTCGATCAGGGACCAGCGCGGCATGTCCTCCCAGTCCACGAGGGTCACCGCCACGCCCTTGTTGCCGGCGCGGCCCGTGCGGCCCACACGGTGCACGTAGGTCTTCTCGTCCTCCGGCGCCTGGAAGTTGAACACGTGGGTGACGTCGTCGACGTCGATGCCGCGCGCCGCGACGTCGGTGGCCACGAGGATGTCCACCTTGCCGTTGCGGAAGGCGCGCAGCGCCTGCTCGCGGGCGCCCTGGCCGAGGTCGCCGTGCAGCGCGCCGGCCGCGAAGCCGCGCGCCGTCAGCTCGTCCGCCACGCGGGCGGCCGTGCGCTTGGTGCGCGTGAAGATGATGGTCCGGCCGCGGCCCTCGGCCTGCAGGGCGCGGGCCACGAGCTCGTCCTTGTCCATGTGGTGGGCGCGGTAGACGAGCTGACGGATGTCCTTCTTCGTCAGGCCCTCGTCCTCCGGGTCCGCTGCGCGGATGTGGGTCGGCTGCGTCATGTAGCGGCGCGCCATCGCCACCACGGGGCCCGGCATGGTGGCCGAGAACAGCATGGTCTGGCGCACGGCCGGGACGGCGGCGAGCAGGGTCTCGACGTCCGGGAGGAAGCCGAGGTCCAGCATCTCGTCCGCCTCGTCCAGCACCACGGTGTTCACCAGGTCCAGGCGCAGGTGGCGCTGGCGCATCAGGTCGATGAGGCGGCCGGGGGTGCCGACGACGATCTCGACGCCGCGCTGCAGCTCCTCGATCTGCGGCTCGTAGGCGCGGCCGCCGTAGATGGTGGCGATGCGCAGGGGGCGCCGGGTCGCGGCGGCCGTGAGGTCGCCGGCCACCTGGACGGCGAGCTCGCGCGTCGGGGCGACGATCAGGGCCTGCGGGGCGCCCGCGGTGCCCTTGGCCTCGAGGCCGTCCCAGCCGGGCTCGCCCGGGCCGATGGCGCGCTGCAGCGCGGGGATGCCGAAGCCGAGGGTCTTGCCGGTGCCGGTCTTGGCCTGGCCGATGATGTCGTGGCCGCCGAGGGCGACCGGCAGGGTCATGGCCTGGATGGGGAAGGGGTGGACGATGCCCTTGGCCTCCAAGGCCTCGACGATCGCGGGGTGCACCCCGAAGTCGGCGAAGGTCTGCTCGGGGGCCACGGGGGCGGCGTCCTCGGTGACGATGTCCTCCGCGATCGCGGCGACCGTCGGGTCGAGATCGGCGGAGGCGGGGGTGTGCTCGGAGTTCTGGGTCATGGCGACTCGCGTTCCTGGTCAGGCGTCGTCACGGCGGGCGGAAGGCCCGGCTCCGCCGTGCGCGCGGTTCAAGCGGAAGCCGATCGCGAGGCAAGCACGCGGAGCGGCCGACGGGCGGCGCCCCGTGGAACCGGGCCGGGCGCGCCGTACGCGGCGGGCCGTGCCGGATCCGGCAGGTCATGGTGCCGTCCCGGGCGTCAGGGGCGCGGGCGGCGGGTCAGGGTGATCAGAGAGCGACCGGTCATCCTGGGTCAGCGTGAGCTGTGCGGCCAGTCTACCCCCGCGGCCATGATCGCACCCGAGGCACGGTCCACGCCCTCGATCCGCACGCGCACCCGGGTGCCCGCCGGGACGCCGCCCGGCACCCGCAGGCTCACGGCCGGGTCGAGCAGCCACACCTCCGTGCCGTCCTTCGCCTCGCGCACCGCGATCCCCTCGAGCTCCGCGCCGACGCGGGACTCGAGCGCCGCCGCCTCCACGAGGTCCGCCGCCGTCCGGCTCGCGGCCGAAGCCCGGCGCGACGAGTCCGCCATGAGGGCGGGCAGCTCGGGCAGGGCGCTGCGGACCCACGCGGGGGCGGGGGCGCCGACGGCGTGGGCGTGGCACAGGGCCAGGACGAAGCGGTCCACGAGCCGGCGCAGCGGAGCGGTGGCGTGGGCGTAGGGGGCGGCGAGCGCGGCCTGGGCCGGTTCGTCCGGCGGCGTGCGCAGGCCCGGGTCCTCGGTCTGCGCGTCGAAGGCCGTGTACCCGGCGCCGCGGAACAGCCCGGTGGCCGCGTGCAGCACCGCCAGGTGCCGCGCGTCGGCGGGGTCGAGGGAACGCAGGTAGGCGCCGTAGTCCTGGCCCTCGTCCCACGGGGCGCCCAGGGCGCGCGTGCGCTCTCGGAAGGCGGCGACGGCGTCGGCGTCCGGCGCCGGCATCGTGCGCAGGATCCCGACCCCGGCGGCCAGCATCAGCTCGGCCGCGGCCATGCCGGTCAGCAGGGAGAGCTGGGCGTTGTGCTCCTCCGCCGGCAGCGGCGCCCGGTGCACGAGCTCGTGCGCCCCGTCCTCGGTGACACGGACCTCCTGGTCCGGCAGGTTCAGGGAGGCACCGCCGCGGGCGGCCTCCTGCGCGGCCCGCCGTCGGCCCACCTCCGGCAGCAGCGCCAGCGAGTCGCGCACCTCGGCCGGCCACCCCTCGGCGGCGGCCCGGTCCGCGTCGGTGACCCCGGGACGCGGCGTCGTCGGCGCCTGCGCCCCCGGCTGTGCGTCGAGGAAGGCCTGCACCTGCCCGTAGGTCAGCTGCGCCCGGGAGCGGACGCGGGCGCGTTCGAGGCCGGTCTCGACGACGACGCCCGCGGCGTCCAGCAGGAACGTCCAGACGAACGCCGGGCGCTCGCGGTCGGGCAGCAGGGAGGCGGCGTCCTCGCTCAGCACCTCCGGGTGCAGGGGGACCCGGCCGTCGGGCAGGTAGACGGTCTGGCCGCGGCGGCGGGCCTCGGCGTCCACGGCGCCGCCCGGGGCCACGAAGGCGGGCACGTCCGCGATCGCGTAGCGGACGAGGATGCCGTCGTCGTCGGCGGGGGTCAGGAGCAGGGCCTGGTCCAGGTCCGTGGAGCCGGCGGGATCCACGGTGACAAACGGCAGGGCCGTGCGGTCCGCGTGGTCCGGGCTCCCGGTCAGGCCCGCGTGCACCTCACGCGCGGCCGCCTCCGCCTCGGCCAGGACGGGGGCGGGGAAGGCCGGCGGCAACTCGAGCTCCGTCCACAGGGCGGCGAGACGCTCGAGCAGGGCCGGGTCGGCGGGGCCGCGGAGGCCGAGGGCGTGAGGCGACATGGCGATGCTCCTGGGCAGGGGCCGAGACGACGCACGCCCCGGCGGATCACCGGGGCGTGCGGGCGGGTCAGGAGGCGGCGAACCCGAGCGGGCCCGACTTCTTCGCGCCGATCTCCACGAAGCCGATGCGGTCGCCGGGGACGACCACCTGGCGGCCCTTGGCGTCCGCCAGGACCAGCGGGGTGCCGTCGGCGACGGCGGCGTCCACGAGGGAGCGGACCTCGTCCGCCGACTGCTCGCTGTCGATGACGACCTCGCGGCCGACGTGCTGCACACCGATGCGGATCTCCATGGGGAACCTCTTCTCTTCGTCGCGTCCTGTGCGGTCCGCCGTCAGCCTACGGGACCGCTCGGCGGGGTGGACGGGCGCCCCCGAGGTTCACCCGCGGGCGAAACGGGCCGGACGGCCGGGTCAGCGCGGCGCGTCGTCCGCGGAGGGCAGCGAGGCGAGGCCGCGCCAGACGAGCGCGTCCACCGTGCGGGCCATCTCGGCGGCGGCGGGGCGGGCATCGGCGTCGAGCCGGTCCGCCCAGTGGCGTGCGGCGCCCAGGAGATAGCCGACGAGTCCGCGGGAGAGCACCTCGGCCTCGGCCTCGGCCACGGTGGTGTCCGCGCGGATGGTGCGCGCGACCTCGGAGGAGAGCAGCCGGTGGACGGCCTCGCTGCGCGTGCGCACCTCCGGGTCCGCGTCGATGCCGGAGTCGAAGATGAGGCGGTGGGTCCGCTCGGGGGAGGCCATGTACTCGAACACGGCGGCGACGGTGGCCCGCACCCGTTCGCGGTTGTCCCGGCGGGTGTCCATCGCCGCCTCGAGAAGCGCGCGCAGGTTCGCGACCTCGGCGTCCAGCAGCTCGAGGAAGAGCTCGTGCTTGCTGGGGAAGTGCTGGTAGAGGACCGGCTTGGAGACCTCGGCCCACTCGGCGATCTGCTCCATGGAGGCCCCTGCGTACCGCTCGGCGGCGAAGACCGCGCGGGCGCAGTCCAGCAGCTGGCGGCGACGCTCGTGCCGGGGCAGACGACGGCCTCGCCCGGGCTCGTCGGGCGCGGTGGCGGCGGGGTGGGCGGTCACGGGGTCCTCCTGGCGCGGGGCGGGCTCACGCGATGCGCGCGGCGCCGCCCTCGTCCTCGTGCGCGGGGCAGGCCGCCTCGACCGTGCCCACGGCGGGGGCGGGGCGGCCGGGGGCCTCGATCCCGAAGACCGCCTCGAGGGCGTCCTCATAGCGGTCGAGCCGGCCCTCGGCGGCGAGTCGCTTGGCGCGCACGCTGGGCTCGTGCAGGAGCTGGTTCACCATGCGGCGCAGGGCGAACTCCACCTCCTCGGCGGCCGCCGTGCAGCCGTGGCGGGCGCGCACGCGCTCGAGCTCCCGGTCGAGCACGCCGAGGGTGTGGCGGCGCAGGGCCTTGATCGCCGCGTCGGCGCTGCGGCCGCGCTGCGCGGCGCGGTACTCCTCGACGGCGTCGTCCACGAGCGCGCGGGCCTCGGCGACGGCGACCTCGGCCTGTTCGGGTGCGGCCAGCCGCACCGACTCGAGGGTGACGAGGTCGACGTCCGGCAGGTCCGCGACCGCCGGGTCGAAGTCCCGCGAGAGGGCCAGGTCGACCACCGTGAGCGGGCGCCGCCCGCCCTCGCGCAGCTCCTGCAGGCGCTCGGGGCTGATCTGGCGCTCGCCCCCGGAGGAGCCGATGATCACGTCCGCCTCGGCGACGGCGCCGGCCACGGCCTCGCCGCCGAGCGCGAGGGCCCAGCCGCCGCGGTCCGCGACGAACTGCTCCGCGCGGCCCGAGGCCGAGTGCACGCCGACGGTGGTCGCGCCCCGGTCCGCCAGCTGCGCGAGCGTGGTGCCGGCGTAGGCGCCCGTGCCGATCAGCAGGATGGTGGCCCCGGCCCAGAAGTCGCGCTGGGCCGCGGCGTCGGTGAGACCGCGCAGCTCCTCCGCGAGGTCCAGGGCGACGGAGACGACCGAGCGGCCGGCCGCGCCGAGCGCCGTGCGGGAGCCGACGTCCTTGGCCGTGCGCGTGGCGGACTCGAAGAGGCGGACGAGCGGGCCCGAGGCGGTGCCGGCCTCCTGGGCCGCCGTCAGGGCGCGCCGGACCTGACCGGCGATCTCGCGCTCGCCCACCACGGCGGAGTCCAGTCCGGCGCCGACCTCGAAGAGGTGACGGGCCGTGGCGTCGGCGTCGAGCGTGCGGAACGCGGCGTGCACGTCCTCGTCCGGCAGGGAGGTGGAGGCGGCGACGGCGGACAGCAGCCCCGCGCGGGCGGCCTCGACGCCGACCCCGTCGGCCTCGGCGTAGATCTCCACGCGGTTGCACGTGGCCAGGACGACGGCGCCCGCCGCACCGCTGCCGGGCAGGGCGGGCCCGACCCCGGTCGCGCCGGCGCTGAGGCGGGCGACCGTGTCCAGGTCCAGGTCATGGTGGGAGGCGACGAGAGAGAAGACAGTCACAGCGGGCCAAGTCTAGCCCCGACCGCCCCGCCCGTCCGGGAAGGCGGACCTGACCCGGGCGCCGTCGACGAGTGTGACGGCGCTCACGGAGGACGCGGATGTGCCACCGCGACACGACCGGTGGGACACTGGGGGCATGTCCGCCCTGTCCCAGACCCCCGAGACCCCCGCGGCCGTCCCGGCACTGCCCGCCGCGCACCCGCTGCGCACCGAGGATCCGTCACGCTCGACCGCGGCCAGCCCGCTCCTTCGCGCGCTGCGCGGCCAGCGCCCCGACCGCCACCCCGTGTGGTTCATGCGGCAGGCCGGCCGTTCGCTGCCCGAGTACCGCCGGGTGCGCGAGGGGATCGGGATGCTCGACTCCTGCCTCATGCCGGACCTGGTCCGGGAGATCACGATGCAGCCGGTGCGCCGCCACGACGTCGACGCGGCGATCTTCTTCTCGGACATCGTGGTCCCCCTGCGCCTGGCGGGCGTGGACGTGGAGATCCAGCCCGGCGTGGGCCCCGTGCTCGGCCAGGCCGTCCGCACCGCCGACGACGTCGCCGCGCTGCCCGTCCTCGAGGACGCCGCCCTGGACGTGATCCGCGAGGCCGTCGCGGCCACCGTCGCCGAGCTGGGCCCGCGCCCCCTGATCGGCTTCGCCGGCGCCCCCTTCACGCTGGCGGCGTACATGGTGGAGGGCCGTCCCTCCCGCGACCACTTCGGCCCGCGACGCATGATGCACGCCGACCCCGAGACCTGGGCCGCCCTGGCCGGCTGGGCGGCCACCGTGTCCGGCCAGTTCCTGCGCGCCCAGCTCGAGTCCGGCGCCTCCGCCGCGCAGCTGTTCGACTCGTGGGCCGGTTCGCTCTCGGCGGACGACTACCTCGAGCACGTGCAGCCGCATTCGACGGCGGCCCTCGCCCATGTCGCCGACCTCGCCGGGCCCGGCGTCCCCGACGGCGCCCCGCTCCTGCACTTCGGCACGGGCACCGGAGAGTTCCTGCACCACATGCGTGACGCGGGCGCGACCGCCGTCGGCGTGGACCACCGCCTCACGCTCGCCGAGGCGCACCGCCGGCTCAGCGCGAACCCCGGCCCCGACGGACGCGGCGCCGTGCCCCTGCAGGGCAACATCGACCCGGCCCTGCTCGCCGCCCCGTGGGAGGTCCTCGAGGCCCACGTGCGCGACGTCGTCGCCTCCGGCGCCGTCGCGCCCGGCCACGTCGTCAACCTCGCCCACGGCGTGCCGCCGGAGACGGACGCGGCCGTGCTGACCCGCGTGGTCGAGCTAATCCACTCCCTGCCCGTGCCGGAGCGGGAGGGCCAGGACCCGGCACCGGGGGTCGAGACCGCCGAGCGGGAGGAGCGCGCATGAGCGGCACGGCGCTCGTGGTCGGCGGCGGCATCGCCGGCCTCGTCGCGGCCCACCGACTGTCCACGGCGGGCTGGGACGTGACCCTCGCCGAGGCCACCTCCGTGCTCGGGGGCGCGGTCTCCCCGCGCTTCCTCGACGTCCCCTCGCACGGCGAGACCGGGGCCCCCGAGACCCAGACCCTCGAACTCGACGGCGGCGCCGAGTCGTTCGCCGTCCGCGGCGCCGCCGTGCGCGCGCTCGTGGAGGAGCTCGGGCTGGGCGAGAAGATCGTCGCGCCCGAGCCCCTCGGCTCGTGGCTGCACGGTCCCGCCGGCCCCGTGCGCGCCCCGCGTCTCGGCATCGTCGGCATCCCGGGCGACCTCGACGCCGAGGACCTCGCCGCCGCCCTCACGCCGGCCTGCCTGGAGCGCGCCCGGCAGGACGCCGAGGCCCCCATGGATCGCTGGGCCGCCGCGCTCGCGGCCGGCGAACCGGTGACCGTCGCGCAGGTCGTGGCCGACCGCCTCGGCGACGAGGTGCTCGACCGCCTCGTGGCCCCCGTCGTCGCCGGAGTCCACTCGGCCGACCCCGCGGTCGTCGAGCTGGAGCGCGTGGCCCCCGGCCTGCTCGCCGCCGCCGTGGAGCACGGCGGGCTGGCCGCGGGCGTCGCCGCGCTGCGGTCCACCGGGACCCCCGGCTCGCTCGTGGCCGGTCTGGACGGCGGCATGGTCCGCCTCACCGGCCGGCTCGTCGAGGCGCTGCGCGAGGACGGGGCCACCGTCCTGCGCGGTGTCCGGGTGGCCGCCCTGTCCCGCGTGCCCGCCACCGGCGGCTGGTGGGCCCAGATCTCGGACCGGGACGACGAGGTCGTCCGCGGGCTCGACGTGGACCGCGTCGTGCTGGCCGTGGACGGCGTCACCGCCTGGGACCTGCTGGCCCCGCTCTCGGCCGAGGCCCTGGACCCCGGCGCCGGCCCCGCCCTCGGCGAGGGCATCGCGCTGGCCACGCTCGTCGTCGAGGCCGCGGGCCTGGACGACGCGCCACGCGGCACCGGAGTGCTGGTCGGCGCCGGGACGGACGTGGCCGCCAAGGCCCTGACCCACGCCACCGCCAAGTGGGCGTGGCTGCGCGAGGTCGTCGCGCGGCCACAGGAGGGCGGCGTCGCCCGTCATCCCCATCGCCACGTGCTGCGCCTGTCCTACGGCCGCCAGGGCGGCGGGCCCGAGGCGCTGGGCCACCGCAGCGCGGACGAGGAGCTGCTCGCGCAGGCGCTCGTGGACACGGCGACTCTCACCGGGGTGCCGCTGGCGGAGGAGGACGTCGTCGCCCGCACCGTCACCCGCTGGCGCCGCTCCATCCCGCCGCAGGCCGGCCCCGACCGCGCGAAGGCGGACACGCTGATCGACTGGGCACGGGACGTGCCCGGCCTCGAGCTCGTGGGCAGCTGGGTGCACGGCACCGGGCTGGCCGCCGTCGTCGCCGGCGTGGACCGCACCCTCGGCGCCGACGCGCCGCCCGCGGGTTGACCTCGCCCCCAGACCACCCCTGACGCAATCGGATCTCAAGGAAGAGGACCATGACCAAGGACAGCACCACCACCCCTGCCGAGGCCGGCAAGGACTGGTTCACCACCTACACCGTGTTCGCCCGCCCACAGGGCGAGCCAGGCTGGCTGGGACTGGAGGGCCGCGACGCGAAGAAGGCCGCCAAGGAGTTCGACGAGGCCGTCGCGCGGGTGGCCCAGACCGGCGTGACCGTGCGCGGCGTCTACGACGTCTCGGGCATGCGCGAGGCCGGCGACGTCATGGTGTGGATGTACGGCCAGGTGCCCGAGGACCTGCAGGCCGCCATCCGCGAACTGCGCCGCACCCGTCTGCTCGAGGGCACCACGATGGTGCTCTCGGCCATGGGCGCCGATCGCATGGCCGAGTTCAACAAGGACCACGTCCCCGCCTTCGCCATGGGCCGCAAGGCCCTGAAGTGGCTGTGCTTCTACCCGTTCGTGCGCTCGTACGACTGGTACCTGCTGGACCCGAAGGAGCGGGCCCGCATGCTCCGCGAGCACGGCCAGCTCGGCCAGGACTTCCCGCAGGTATGGGCGAACACCACCAGCGCGTTCGGCCTGAACGACTGGGAGTGGCTGCTGGGCCTCGAGGCGGACGAGCTGACGGACCTGGTGGACATGATGCGCCACCTGCGCAACAACGAGACCCGCCTGCACGTGCGCAGCGAGGTGCCGTTCTACACCGGACGCCGTCTGGAGACCGCCGAGATCGCGGAGGTGCTGGCCTGATGACCGCCGCCCCCGAGCCCCGCGCCGACGCGCCCGTCCACACCGGCCCGGACGCCGGCGTCGCCCCGGCCCTCCGGACGCCCGAGAAGGCCGCCGCCGGCGTCGACTACGACGTGTGCGGCGTGATGGCCCCCAAGGACTACGACGCCCTGCTGCTCGCCTCCTTCGGCGGGCCCGAGGGTCAGGACGACGTGATCCCGTTCCTGCGCAACGTCACGCGCGGGCGCGGCATCCCGGACGAGCGCCTCGAGGAGGTCGCCACCCACTACCGCGCCAACGGCGGCGTCAGCCCCATCAACGCGCAGAACCGCGCGCTGAAGGCGGCCATCGAGGCCGAGCTGGCCGCCCGCGGCCTGGACCTGCCCGTGTACTGGGGCAACCGCAACTGGGAGCCCTACTTCCCGGACACCCTCGCGCGGATGCACGCCGACGGGCACCGCCGCATCCTGACGGTCACCACCTCCGCGTACTCCTGCTACTCCTCGTGCCGCCAGTACCGCGAGGACATGGGCATGGCCATGGAGCAGACCGGCCTGACCGGGAAGGTGGACCTGGACAAGACGCGCCAGTACTTCAACCACCCCGGCTTCATCGAGCCGTTCCGGGACGGCCTGCGCGCGGACCTGGCCTCGCTGCGCGCGGAGCTGGGGGACGACGCGCGGATCCACGTGCTCTTCGCGACCCACTCGATCCCCACCTCCGACGCCGCCGCCGCCGGCCCGCGCGGCCTCGCCGCCGACCTGCGCGCGCAGGCGGGGGCGGAGCCGGGCGACGAGGGTGCGGACGTGTACTCGGCGCAGCACCTCGACGTGGCCCGCGAGATCCTCGCCGGCGTGCCCGAGGCCGCGGACGTGCCGTGGTCGCTCGTGTACCAGTCGCGCTCCGGCCCGCCCTCGGTGCCGTGGCTCGAGCCGGACATCAACGACGCGATGGAGCACCTCGCGGGCGAGGGCGCCGAGACGGACGCGCAGGGGCGCGCCGTGGCGGGCTTCGTCGTCGTGCCGCTGGGCTTCGTCTCGGACCACATGGAGGTGGTCTGGGACCTCGACACCGAGGCCAAGGAGACCGCCGAGGGGCTGGGCGTGGGGTTCCGTCGCAGCCCCACCCCGGGCACCGACCCGCGGTTCGTGGCCGGGCTCGTGGACATCGTGGAGGAGCGGCTGGGCCGCCGCGAGGGCCGCGCCGCGGCCGGCTGCTTCCCGGCCTGGTACGACGTGTGCCGGCCGGACTGCTGCGCCAAGGTGATGCGGGACGGCTCGACGCGGCCGACGACGTCCGCGGTCGACGCCGCCGTGCGCGGGCTGGCCGAGCACGAGGCGGGCGCCGCGGCCCCCGCCGAGGAGGCCTGAGACCGTGACCCCCCTGCGCATCGGCACCCGGGGCTCCGCCCTGGCGACCACGCAGACCACCCACGTGGCGGAGGCGCTCACGGAGCGCTCCGGCCTGGCCCACGAGCTGGTGGTGATCCGCACCGAGGGCGACGTCACCACCGGCTCGCTGGCCTCGCTGGGCGGCACCGGCGTGTTCGCCTCGGCGCTGCGGGCCGCCGTGCTCGACGGCGTCGTGGACGCGGCCGTGCACTCGCTCAAGGACCTGCCGGCCGCCCAGCCGGAGACCCTCGAGATCGCCGCGGTGCCGGCCCGGGCCGACCTGCGGGACGCCCTGTGCGCCCGCGACGGCCTCACCCTGGCGACCCTGCCCGAGGGCGCCCGGGTGGGCACGGGCTCTCCGCGCCGCGTGGCCCAGCTCAAGGCGCTGCGCCCGGATCTGGAGCTCGTGGACATCCGCGGCAACGTGCAGACCCGCCTGGCCCGCGTGCCCGGGCTGGAGCAGCACGACGACCACGCCCCGGCCGCCGTGGGTTCGCCCCGCGGTGACCTCGACGCCGTGATCCTGGCCTGTGCCGGGCTCGACCGGCTCGGCCTGGACCACGTGATGACCGAGCGGATCGACCCGGAGGTCATGGTGCCCGCCCCCGGGCAGGGCGCCCTGGCCGTGGAGATCCGGGCCGAGGACGAGTCCTTCCTCGGTCGGGCGCTCCTGGACCCCCAGGCGCCGGTCGGGAGGCTGCACGCCGCCCTCGAGCTGGTCGACGATCGGGACACCCACGTGGCGGTCACCGCCGAGCGGGCCCTGCTGCGCCGCCTCGAGGCCGGCTGCGCCGCGCCGATCGGGGCCGTGGCCCGCGTGACCGACGGCGAGGCCGGCGCGCCGCGCATCGAGATGACCGCGATGGTGGCCGCCCTCGACGGCTCGCGCGTGCTGCGCCGGACCTCGTCCGTGCAGCTCGACCCGGTGCCGGCCGACGTGGCCGGCGACCCGGCGGCCGCCGACGAGTGGCTCGAGGACACCCTGTTCGTGGCCGCGGAGGCACTCGGCGTGCACGTGGCCGAGCAGTTCGTGGCCGAGGGCGCCGACCTGCTGCCCGGCACGGTGCGCGGGGTGGACCGGGGCGACGGCGCCCCGCGGCCCGACGACCCGGCCTGAGATGCGCGTCCTGCTCACCCGCCAGCCGGCCCAGGCCGGCGACCTCGAGGCCGGTCTCGCCGGCGCCGAGGTGGCGGGGCGGCGGCTGCGGGTCGGCTTCCTGCCGCTGACCGACTTCGCGCTGCCCGACGACGACGGCCCCCTGCGCGCGCTGCTCGCGGACTGGGCGGGGGCCGACGGTGATGCGGCCGGGCCGGTGCGCTCGGACGGGTCCCGCTGGCTCGTGCTGACGAGCCCCAACACCGTGCGCGCACTCAGGGCCGTCAGCTGGGACGGCCATGTCCCGGCGGGCGCGCGGATCGCGGTCACCGGACCGGGCACGGCACGGGTGCTGACCGAGGCGGGCTGCGACGCGGCGCCGTGGCTGCCGCCCGAGGACCGCTCCGCCGATGGCCTGATCGCCGGACTCGCCGCCCTGCATCCCCGCGGCGCCCGCGCGTGGCTGCCCCAGTCCGATCGGGCCCGGTCCCGCCTCGCCGACGGCCTGCGCGCGGCGGGCTGGGACGTGCGGACCGGGCTCGCCTACCGGACGGTGCCGTATCCGGCGCAGGTCGGCAGGCGGCTGCTCGACGGGGCGGCAGACGAGGGCCGGGGGGACGTCGTGACGCCCGCGCGGTTGGCCGCGGTCGCGGCGGGGACCGCCGTGGTGCTCACCAGCTCGTCCGCGGCGGAGGAGTTCGTGGCCGCGGGCCTGACGCCGCTGGTGGGGGAGCGGGTGCGGCTCGTGGCGATCGGCGCGCCGACCCGTGACACGTGCGCGCGGCGGGGTCTGCCCCTGCTCGGGACGGCCCCCACGCCGGACGCGGCCGGAGTGCTGGCCGTGCTGCGCGCTGCGGCCTGAGCCGCCCGTCCGCACTCGAGGCGAGGCTCAGTCGGGGCGGCCGCCGTCCCGGTCGGTCGCGTCGTCCTCCGTCGACGCCGGGCCGGCGTCGTGCGTCTCGTCCTCCGGCACGCCGGTGGCGGCGGCCATGATGTCCACCCGCGGATCGCGCAGGATGGCGACCGAGACGTTGGTGAAGCCCGTGTTGGCGAGCAGCTCCGAGGCCTCCTCGTCCGTCAGGTCGTACGCGTGCGCGAGCATGCGCACGTTCTCCGTGTAGAAGGCGTGCAGGCGGTCGACGCCGCGCAGGAAGCCCAGAGTGTTCCCCATGGCGGGGAGCCTACCGGGCGGGCGTGGTGGGCGGGTGGCCGGCGGGTGAACGGCCGGTTGACCGGCCCGCCGGCCGCGGGGGACGACGGGCCGTGCCGCTCAGCCCTCGGCGCGGCGGCTGCGGCGGCGGACCAGCGAGACCTCCATGGTCCGGCCCTCGGTGCGGGTGCGCAGGTACGGCTGGTCCTCCACGAGGGTGGAGAGCTTGGAGTGCCCGAAGTCGCGCGGGTCGAAGTCCACGTGGGTGCGGCTCAGGTGCTGGCCGATCAGGGACAGCGTGGCCCAGCCGTCGTCGGTGCTCGTGGCGTTGACGGCCTTGGTGAGCGCGGCCTGCAGGTCGATGCGCGGGGCGGCGTCGGCCTCGTCGTGCTCGGGCTCGGCCTCGACCGGCACCTCGGGCGGGGTCGGGTCCTCGGTGACGTCCGACGACGACGCACGGCGGCCCCGCCGACCGGCCCCGGACTTCGCCTCCGCGGCCTTCCCGTCCTTGCCGGCGGCGGCGTCCCCGGCGGGCGCCTCGTCGGCGGCGGGGGCCTCGTCGGCAGCAGGGGCCTCGTCGACAGCGGGGGCCTCCGCGTCCGCGTCCGTGGCCTCGGGGGTGTCGGTGGCGTCGGTGGTCTTTGCCCCGCGACCGCGGCCTCGACCGCCGCGGCGGGACCCCGAGCGGCCGGAGCCCTCGGACGCCTTGGCGTTCTCCTCCTTGGCGGGGGCGTCCTCGCCGGTCTCGTCGTCGTCGACGTCGTGGTCCGTGGCGGTGCCGAGCAGCTCGAGGTAGATGAACTGGTCCACGGCGTTGCGCAGGGAGGCGGGGGTCTTGCGGGCGCCCAGGCCGATCACGCGCTTGCCGCCCTCGCGCAGGCGGGTGGCCAGGCGCGTGAAGTCGGAGTCGGAGGAGACGAGGGCGAACGCGTCCACGTTGCCCATCCAGAGCAGGTCCATCGCGTCGATGATGAGCGCGGAGTCCGAGGAGTTCTTGCCCACGGTGTAGGCGAACTGCTGGACCGGCTGGATCGCGTGGTGGTTCAGCGCCTTCTTCCAGCCGTTGAGGTTGGTCGTGGTCCAGTCGCCGTACGCGCGCTTGATCGTGGGGGTGCCGTAGGTGGCGAGCTCCTCGAGGATCAGGGGGGCGAACTTGGGGGAGACGTTGTCGCTGTCCATCAGGACGGCGATGCGCAGGGATGCGGGGGTGGGTTCGGGCATGTGTCCCACCCTAGTCGGCGGCGGTGCGCCCGTGGCCGGCGGTGACCGGGATCGCCTCCCGCTCGCCCCGGCGGGAGCGGGGCCGCGAGGCGGCGGCCAGCGTGCCGACGACCAGCCCGACGAGCGCCGGGACCACCCAGCCGAAGCCGACCGCGTAGCCGGGCAGCACCCGGCCGGCCAGGCCCGTCAGGGCGGTGACGGGCGGCGTCGTCACGAGCGCCTCCGGCAGGGCGCCCAGCAGGTCGAAGAAGGCGGCGAGCCCCGTGCAGGCGACCACCCAGCGGGCCACCGCCGGGCGGTCCCGCACCCAGGCCCAGGCGAGGCCGAGCAGGATGACGACGACGGCGATCGGGTAGAGGAACATCAGCACCGGGACGGACCAGGCGATGATCGCCTCCAGGCCCAGGTTGGCGAGCGCGAAGGACACCACGAGGAAGAGGCCCGCCCACAGCCGGTAGGACCCGGGGAACATCTCCGCGAACATCTCGGCGCACGCCACGATCAGTCCGATGCAGGTCTTCAGGCACGCGACGAAGACGATGGCCGCGATGAGGTACGCGCCCGCCGTGCCGAAGAAGTGGCTCGCGCTGCGGGCGAGGACGTCGCCGCCGTTCGTGGCCTGCGCGAACGCGCCGTGGCTCGTGGCGCCGATGTACGCCAGCGAGGCGTAGACCACCGTCATCGCCGCGCCGCCGAGCAGCCCCGCCTTGCCCAGCTCCACCGCCATGCGGCGCGGGCCCGTCACGCCCAGGCGCCGGGCGGCGTCGACGATCACGACCGCGAAGGCGAGCGAGGCGAGCGCGTCCATCGTGGCGTAGCCGTCCAGCAGGCCCCGCACGAGCGCCCCGTCGGCGTAGGCGGGGGTCGGCGAGGGCAGGGCGCCCGTGCTCATCGGGGCCACGACGGCGGCCGCCACCAGGGCGCCGAGCAGGACCAGGAACGCCGGGGTCAGGTACCGCCCCACCCACTCCATGAGCCGGCCCGGACGGAACGCCGCGACCGCGGCGACCGCGAAGAACGCCGCCGTGAAGCCGAGCAGCCGCAGGCCGCCGTCGCCCGCCAGGGGCGCGACACCGATCTCATAGGACACCGTGGCGGTGCGGGGGATGGCGAAGAGGGGGCCGATCGTCAGGTACAGCAGGCACGTGAACGCCACGGCGAAGCGCCGGGAGACGGGCGCCGTCATCTCACGGACCGAGCGCGCCCCCGTCACCGCCGAGGCGACGATGCCCAGAACCGGCAGCCCCACCGCCGTGACGAGGAAGCCGAGCGTGGCCGGCGTGACCGCGGCGCCCGCATCCCGGCCCAGGCCGGCGGGGAAGATCAGGTTGCCCGCGCCGAAGAACAGGCCGAAGACGAGCGAGGCCAGCAGCAGGGTCTGACCGGGGCGCAGGCGCGGGGGCATCACGGGCCTCTCGACGGCGGACGGGGCGCCATGACTGTACCCGGCGCGCGGTCAGCCTCCGCGCCTAGACTGGACGGGTCCCCGAACCAGGAGCGTGTGACCCCGTCATGTCCTTCCCGCTGCACCGTCCCCGGCGTCTGCGCCGGTCCGCCGCGATGCGCCGCCTCGTCGCTGAGACGCGCCTGCACCCCGCCGAGCTGATCCTGCCGGCCTTCATCAAGGAGGGCGCCGCCGAGCCCGTGCCGATCGCCTCGATGCCGGGCGTCGTGCAGCACACCGCGGACTCGCTCAAGGCCGCCGCGGCCGAGGCCGCCGAGCTGGGCCTGGGCGGCATCATGCTGTTCGGCGTGCCGACCACGCGCGACGCCGTCGGCAGCGCCGCCCTGGACCCGGACGGCGTCCTGAACCGGGCCATCCGGGACGTGAAGGCGGAGGTGGGGGACGGGCTCGTCGTGATGTCCGACCTGTGCCTGGACGAGTTCACCGACCACGGCCACTGCGGCGTGCTCACCGCCGAGGGCACCGTGGACAACGACGCGACGCTGGAGATCTACGCCCGGATGGGCGTCGCGCAGGCCGAGGCCGGTGCGGACGTGCTCGGCCCCTCCGGGATGATGGACGGCCAGGTCCGCGTGATCCGGGAGGCCCTCGAGGGCGCCGGCCACCACGAGACCGCGATCCTCGCCTACGCCGCGAAGTACTCCTCGGCGTTCTACGGGCCGTTCCGCGACGCCGTCGACTCCCAGCTCACGGGCGACCGCAAGACCTACCAGATGGACGCCGCCAACCGGAGCGAGGCCCTGCTCGAGGTCGCCCTCGACCTCGAGGAGGGCGCGGACATGGTGATGGTCAAGCCCGCGATGAGCTACCTGGACATCGTGCGCGACGTGGCGGACATGGCGGACGTGCCCGTCTCCGCGTACCAGATCTCGGGGGAGTACGCGATGATCGAGGCCGCCGCCGCGCACGGCTGGATCGACCGGAAGGCCTCGATCGTCGAGTCCGTGCTCTCCATCCGGCGCGCCGGCGCCGACTCCGTGCTCACCT
Source organism: Micrococcus sp. HOU01 (assembly GCF_035609305.1). Classification (NCBI taxonomy): domain Bacteria; kingdom Bacillati; phylum Actinomycetota; class Actinomycetes; order Micrococcales; family Micrococcaceae; genus Micrococcus; species Micrococcus sp. HOU01. The sequence goes on from NZ_CP141211.1 coordinate 1,044,043, forward strand.
ACTGGGCGGCCGAGCTCGGCCGCTGGATGAAGGAGGGGTCCCTGTGACCGCGTCCCAGCCGACCACCAACGCCGCCGCCTTCGCCGCGGCCCAGGCCGTCATCCCCGGCGGCGTCGACTCACCCGTGCGCGCCTTCGGCTCGGTGGGCGGCACGCCCCGGTTCATGGCCGGCGCACGCGGCCCGTACCTGACCGACGTCGAGGGCAACGAGTACGTGGACCTGGTCTGCTCGTGGGGCCCCATGCTGCTGGGCCACCAGCACCCCGAGGTCGTCGAGGCCGTGCACGCCGCCGTGGACCGCGGCCTCGGCTTCGGCACCTCCACGCTGGAGGAGACCGCGCTGGCCGAGCTGATCGCCTCCAAGGTCCCGGTCGAGCGCGTGCGCTTCGTGTCCACCGGCACCGAGGCCACCATGACGGCCCTGCGCCTGGCCCGCGGCGTGACCGGCCGCAACCTGATCGTGAAGTTCGCCGGCTGCTACCACGGCCACTCGGACGGCCTGCTGGCCGCGGCCGGCTCGGGCGTGGCGACCGCCGCCCTGCCCGGCTCCGCGGGCGTCACCGAGGCCGCCGCCTCCGAGACCCTCGTGGTGGACTACAACGACCGCGCCGCCGTCGAGGCCGTGTTCGCCGAGCACGGCGAGCGCATCGCCGCGCTCATCACGGAGGCCGTGCCCTGCAACATGGGCGTCGTGGAGCCCGCCGAGGGCTTCAACGCGTTCCTGCGCGAGATCACCCGCCGCCACGGCGCGCTGCTGATCTGGGACGAGGTGCTCACCGGCTTCCGCGCCACCGCCACGGGCGGCTGGGGCCTGTCCGGACAGCCCGAGGGCTGGACCCCGGACGTCTGGTGCTTCGGCAAGGTGATCGGCGGCGGCATGCCCGCGGCCGCCCTGGGCGGCTCCGCCGAGATCATGGACCACCTGGCCCCGCTCGGCCCCGTGTACCAGGCCGGCACCCTCTCCGGGAATCCGGTGGCCATGGCCGCCGGCCACGCCACGCTCTCCCGCGCCGACGAGGCCGTCTACGCGGCCGTGACGCGCGCCTCGGACGCCGTGCGCGAGGGCCTCGTGGCCGCGCTCGACGCCGAGGGCGTGGACCACTCGATCCAGCGGGCCGGCACCCTGTTCTCCCTGGCGTTCGGCACCTCCGGCACCGGCGTGCGGGACTACCGGGACGCCCAGGGCCAGGAGGTCTTCCGCTACGCCCCGTTCTTCCAGTCGCTGCTGGCCTCCGGCGTGTACCTGCCGCCGTCCGTGTTCGAGGCCTGGTTCGTCTCCGCCGCCCACGACGACGCGGCGGTCACCCGGGTGCTCGACGCGCTGCCGGCCGCGGCGAAGGCGGCCGCGGCGGCGACGCCCCAGGGCTGAGACCCGGGTGCGGGTCGGGGCCGGGCGCTCAGCGCTCGGCCTCGACCGGCCAGTGGCGCGAGACGGTGGCCTGCGGGTCCTTGCGTCGCAGGTACTGCTCGAAGCTCTCCGCCTGCTCGGCCTTCCAGCGGACCTGCCGCTCGTGCAGGTCCACCGGCGCGACGCGCAGCTGCTCGTACCGGGCGGCCAGGGCGTCGGCCACCTGGACGGCGGCGAGGGCGTCCGCCGCGGAGGTGTGCGCGTTCTCCAGGGTCACCCCGTAGTGCTCGGACACCGCGGAGAGCGTGCGCTTGCCCTTGCGGAACCGGTCCACCTGCTTGTCCAGCACGAACGGGTCGATCACGGGGCGGGCCTCGAGCGGCGTCAGCCCGTGGTGGCGCGCCTCCCGGTCCATCACCGTGAAGTTGTACACGCCGTTGAACGCCACCACGGGGATGCCCGCGGCGAACAGGTCCCGCAGGGTCTCGGTGATCTCCGTGACACCCTGCGCGGCGGGCATGCCCTCCGCCTGCGCCCGCTCCGTGGTGACGCCGTGGACCTCGGCCGCCTCGGCCGGGATGGGCACGCCCGGGTCCACGAGCCACTCGGCCGACGACGCGGCGCGGCCCTGCTCGTCCACCATCACCAGGGTGGCGGTCACGATCAGCGCGGTGCGCGGATCACGTCCGGTGGTCTCGAGGTCGAAGCCGGCGCGGATGCTCTCATGCCAAGTCACGCGCCTCACGCTACCCGGAGCGGCGGACACGACAGGATGGGGTCGTGACCGATCACCCTGTGCTCCCCGGCGCCCGCCACCGCGACGACGGACCGCTCACCCTCGGCGAGGGGCTCGAGGCGCTCGCCCGTCTGGTCCCGCCCGGACGCGCCGTCAGCTACGGGGGGCTGGCCGGCCTGCTGGGGGTCGGCGGTCCGCGGCAGGCCGGCCGGGCGATGGCCGAATCGAGCCCCGGCACGCCGTGGTGGCGGGTGGTCCGGGCCGACGGCTCGCTGCCTCCGGAGCTGGCCGCGCGGGCCGCCGTCGAGCACGAACGCGAGGCCATGCCCCGCACCCCGGCCGGGCGCGTGGACCTGCCCCGGGCCCGCTGGGAGCCCGACGACGGCGCCGCGCGGGCGATCCGTGCGATCGCCGACCGTATCGTGTCCGGGCCCGGTGCGAGGATGAGGCCATGACCAGGGAACACGGGGTGGACCCCTTCGACGACGACGCGGCGGCGCCGGAACGGGCCGCTCGGCTGGTGCGCACGGCCGCCGCGCCCGAGGACCGGATCACGCTCACGGACGAGCAGGAGGCGATCGCCTCGCTCGCCCCCGGGCACAACGCCGTGCTCGTGCTGGGCGCCCCCGGCACGGGGCGCACCACCGTGGCGGTCGAGTACGCGGCCCGCCGGATCGAGGCGGGGCTGGACCCCGAGTCCCTCCTGCTGCTGGCCCCGAGCCGGGATGCGGCGGCGCGGCTGCGCGACGCGCTGACCCGCCGGCTCGCCGCCGCCGGTCGGGGCACCCGCGCCGTCACCCCCGTGCGGACCTGGTCCTCCTACGCGTTCGACCTGCTGCGCCGTGCCCGCGTCACGGGACCGCTGAGGCATCTGGAGGTCGCCCCCCGGCTGCTCACCGGTGCCGAGCAGGACACGGTCATCGCCGAGCTGCTCGAGGGCTACGCCGCCGGCCTCGCCGCCGCGCCGGACTGGCCGGCCGACGTCGCCCCCGCCGTGGAGGCGCGGGGATTCCGCCGCGAGGTCCGCGAGCTCGTGGACCGCATGAGCGAGCTCGGCCTCGAGCCGGGCCGCCTGCAGGAGCTCGGCACCGCCCACGGGCGCCCCGAGTGGGAGGCCGCGGCCGTGCTGCTGCAGGACTACCGGGACCGGATCGACCTGGGCATGGCCGAGGCGTTCGACGCCGCCGGGCTGCTGTCCGCCGCCGTCCGCGTGCTCACCGAGCGGCATCCCGAGGACCCGGAGCGCGACGCCGCGGCGCAGGCGTTCGTGGCGGCGGAGCGGGACCGCCTGGCCGTGCTCGTGGTCGAGGACCTCCACGAGGCCACCCCCGCCGTGCACGACCTGCTCACCGTGCTCGGACGCGGGCGGGACGTGCTGCTCACCGCGTCGCCGGACACCACAGTGGAGGGCTTCCGCGGCGCCCGGCCCGACCTCCTCGCCCGGTACCCCGGGGTCCTCGACCCCGATCCCGTGCCGGGGGCCGCCCCGCCCGCGTCCCCGGACGGGCGCGTCCGGGTGCTGACGCGCGGGCACCGCATGCGCGCCGAGGTCCAGGACGCCTACCTGCGCGTGGCCCGCCGGGTCCGCCAGCGCACCGCCGGCGTCGAACGGACCCGGACCGAGACCGTCCCGGCGGACGGTGACGGCGCCGTCCGCGCGCACGTCGTGCCCACCCGCGCCCACGAGGACCAGCTCGTCCTCGAACGGGTGCTGCGGGTCCACCACGAGGACGGGGTGCCCCTGGACCGGATCCTCGTGGTCGCCCGCTCCGGCTCCCGTGTGGCCGCGCTCGCCCGCCACCTGGAGGCCGAGGGCGTCCCCGTGCTGCGCGACGCCGCCGGGCTCGTGCTGAAGGAGGAGCCCGCCGTCGCGCCCCTGCTCACGCTGGTGGACGCGGCGGGGGCGCTCGCGGAGGATCCGGAGGCCCGGGTCGAGGACGTGCTCGACCCGGACGAGGTCGTGGGACTGCTCACCGGCCGGTACGGGATGGCCAGCGCGCTGCACGTGCGGCGGCTGCGCCAGGACCTGCTGGCCGCCGAGCGGGGCCGGGGCGGCCGGCGCACCTCGGACGCGCTGCTCGCCGCGGCCCTGCTGGACCCGAGCCTGGCCGGCCCCGAGCACGAGCGGCACCGCGCCCTGCGCCGCGTCCACTGGATGCTCCGGGACGGCCTGGAGGCCGCCCGCGCCCCCTCGGCCTCGCCCGAGACCGTGCTGTGGGCGCTGTGGTCCGCCTCCGGTCGGGCCGAGCGGTGGCGTTCGCTCGCGCTGCGGCCCGCCGAGCACGCGAACGACCGCCGCGAGTCCCGCCGGGCGGACGCGGACCTCGACGCCGTCGTCGCCCTGTTCAAGGTGGCCGAGCGCTTCGTGGACCAGTTCCCGGGCGCGTCGCCCGAGTCGTTCGCCGTCTACATGGAGTCCCAGGACCTGCCCGTGGACACCCTGGCCCGCCGTGCCGAGTCCGGTGACGCCGTGCACGTGCGCACCCCCGCCGCGGCGGCCGGCCAGGAGTGGGACACGGTGATCGTCGTGGGCCTGCAGGAGGGCGTGTGGCCGAACACCCGGCTGCGCGGCCAGCTGCTCGGCGCCACCGACCTCGTGGACCTCGTGACCCTGCCCGCGGACGCCCCGTGGCCCACGGATCACCGCACCCGGCTGCGCGAGGTGCGTCAGGACGAGCTGCGCATGCTCGCGGCCGCGGTCTCCCGGGCACGGCGTCAGGTGGTCGTCACGGCCGTCCGCTCGCCGGATGAGGGCCCCTCCGACTTCCTCGACCTGGTGGACCCGCCCGAACGGCTGCCCGCCGAGGCGCGCGACGCCGCCGGCGTCCGGCGGCTCACCGCGGTCCCCGACCCGATCACGGCGTCCGCGCTCGTCGGCCGGCTGCGCCGCGTCCTGGAGGCCGGGGACGAGGCGGACGCGGCCGACGGGGCGACATCCCGGGCCGCGGCGGCCGCCGGCCTGGCGGTCCTCGCCGAGGACGGCGTGACCGTCGCGGACCCCCGACGCTGGTGGGGCCTGCTGCCGCTGTCCACCGAGGCCGCGCTCGTCGACCCGGAGCGCGAGGTCGTCGCGCTCTCGCCCTCCCGCGTGGAGACGGCCCTGCGCAATCCGCTGAACTGGGTGCTGTACCACGTCGGCGCGAACGCGGGCGGAACCCTCGCCCAGTCCGTGGGCACGCTCGTGCACTCGGTGGCCGAACACCACCCCGAGGGCGTGCCCGAGGACGTGCGCGCCGAACTGGAACGCCGCCTGCCCGAACTCGGCCTGCCGGAGGGCTGGATCACGGAGATCGAGCACGACCGGGCCCGCGGCCTGGTGGACGCCTACATCGGCTACTGGAGCATCGCCCGGGCGGCCGGGCGTCGGCCCGTGGCCCAGGAGGTGCGGCTCCTCGCGGACCTGACCTGGGGCGGGACCACCGTCCGGATCACCGGCGTCGTGGACCGGCTCGAGGCGGATGCGCAGGGCCGACCCTTCATCGCCGACCTCAAGACCGGCCGCAGCGCGCCCACCGGCGCGGAGATGGCGCGCCAGCCCCAGCTGGCCGCCTATCAGGTGGCCGTCCGCGCCGGCGGTCTGGAGCAGGTCCGGGACGACCCCGCCACGGACCCCGCCCTGCGCGCCGCGCTCGCCGGTCTGGAGCACCCCACGACACCGGCCGGCGCGGCCCTCGTCCAGCTCGGCGCCGGCACCCAGAAGACCAAGGTGCAGGACCAGCCGGCCCTCGAGGACGAGGACACCTGGGCGCTCGAGCAGGTGTTCACGGCGGCCCGCCGCACCACGGGGCCGCGCTTCCTCGCCCTCCACGAGGCCGGCGCCCGCCGGTGCGCGCTGCCCTCCGTCTGTCCGCTCTGCTCCGAAGGAAGGCAGGTCACCGAATGGCCCCGCTGACCGGCGATCCCGCCGCTCAGACCGATCGTCCGCGCGTCGAGGACGCGGTCCACTCCCCGGAGGACATCGCGGCGCGGCTGCGGCTGCCCCCGCCCACGGAGGAGCAGGCCGAGGTGGTCACCGCCCCGCTCACTCCGCGCCTGGTGCTGGCCAGCGCCGGCTCCGGCAAGACCGCCACCATGGCCGACCGCGTGGTCTGGCTCGTGGCCAACGGTCTCGTGCGCCCGGACGAGGTCCTCGGCGTCACGTTCACCCGGAAGGCGTCCGGTGAGCTCGCCGAGCGGATCAACGGGCGCGTGGACGCCCTGCTGCGCTCCGGCCTCGAGATCCCCGGCTTCGACGGGGAGCCCGAGGACCTGGGCCGCGCCTCGGTGTCCACGTACCACTCCTACGCCGGCGCGCTCGTCAGGGACCACGGCCTGCGGATCGGCGTGGAACCGGAGGCGCGGCTGCTCGGAGGCGCGGACGCCCACCGGCTCATGGGCGCCGTCGTGCGTTCGCATCCGGTGGTCGCGGACACCCTCGGCGTGGCCCCGTCCCGGCTCATCACGCAGGCGTTGCGGCTGGCCGGGGACATGGCCGAGCACCTGGTGAGTGCGGACGAGGTGCGCGAGTTCCTCGCCCGGCTGGCCGAGCAGGGGAGCGCCCTGCCGCTGCCCCCGCGCGCCAAGACCCCCTCGAAGGAGATCCAGGAGTTCCTGACCGGCCTGGCGGACCGCGCCCTCATGGCGGACCTCGTGGCCCGCTACGACGAGGTCAAGCGCGAGCAGGACGTGATGGACTTCGGCGACCTGCTGCGCCACGCGGCGCGCATCGCCGTCGAGGTGCCGGCGGCCGGCGAGCAGGAGCGCGCGCGGTTCCCCGTGGTGCTGCTGGACGAATTCCAGGACACCTCCCACGCCCAGATGCGGATCTTCGCCGGGCTGTTCGGCCCGCGCGGCCCCGAGGACGACGCGCCCGGGTTGGGGCACTGCGTCACCGCGGTGGGTGACCCCCACCAGTCGATCTACGGCTTCCGCGGCGCCTCCGCCGGGCAGCTCTTCGCCTTCCCGCACGCCTTCCCCCGACTGGAGACCGGCCCCGGCGGCGCCCCGCGGCGCGTGAACGCGGACGTCTCGCACCTGACGATCGCGTGGCGCAACGAGGAGTCGATCCTGGCGGTCGCCAACGCCGTCGCCGCACCGCTGAACGCCCACGCCGCCGCGACGGGCGGCGCGCCGGTGGAGGTGCGCACCCTGCGGCCCCGGCCGGGCGCGGGGGAGGGCGTCGTCCGGGTGGACCGGTTCGTCACCGCGGAGGAGGAGGCCGCCGACGTCGTCGCCCGCCTCGGCGCCCTCACCGGGTCCGGGCCCGGGGGGGCCACCCCGAGCCGCGCCGTCCTGTGCCGCACCCGCGCCCAGTTCGGCCCCGTGCTGGACGCGCTCGACGCCGCCGGCCTGCCCTACGAGGTGCTCGGGCTCTCCGGGCTGCTGGCGCTGCCGGAGGTCGCCGAGGTGCTCGCCGTCCTCCACGTGCTGGCCGACCCCACGCGCAGCGACCAGCTCGTCCGCCTGCTCACCGGCCCGCGCTGGCGCATCGGCGTGGCCGACCTCGAGGTGCTGCAGGAGCGCGCCCGGTTCGTCTCGCGGCTGCGGGCCCGGCGGGCCGGCGGTGGGCGGGAGGACCCCGCCGGGGACGCCCCGGACCCGGCCCGGGACGTGAGCCCCGAGGAGGACGCCGACGCCGCCGCCCTGCTGGAGGCCCTCGACTCCCTGCCCGGGGAGGGGACGGACTGGGTCGGCTCGCGCGGCCGCGGCTTCTCACCCGAGGGCCTGGCCCGACTGAGGGCCGTCAACGCCGAGCTGCGCCGGCTCTCTACGCGCACCGGGGAGGACCCGGCCGACCTCATCGCGGAGGTGATCCGTGAGACGGGGCTGGACGTCGAGGTGGCCCTGCGGCCCGGCGTCTCCGCGGCCGCGGCCCGGCGGCACCTGAACGCGTTCCAGGACGCGGCCCGCGACTTCGGCGCCGGCACCACGGCGACGGACCTGACGGCGTTCCTGGCCTGGACGGAGTCCGTCCTCGAGCACGAGGACGGCCTCGGCGTCGAGAACGCCGAGCCCACCCCCGGCCTGGTCCAGGTGCTCACCGCGCACGCCTCGAAGGGGCTCGAGTGGGACGTCGTCGCGGTCCCCGGCCTGCTGGAGGGCACGTTCCCCTCCACGCGGGCGGACCGCTGGACCAGCCCCCGGGCCGGCGCGCTGCCGTGGCCCCTGCGCGGGGACCGCGCGTCGCTGCCGCAGTGGGACGGCTCGTGGGCGCAGGACCAGCGGGACTGGGTCCAGTCGGCCGGCACCGGATACAGCTCGAAGGCGGCCCAGGAGGGCAACCCGGACCCCTATGCCGTGGCCGTGGCCGCCCACGCCGAGCGCGAGGAGCGGCGCCTGGCCTACGTCGCGTACACGCGCGCGCGATCCGCCCTGTGGCTGAGCACCTCCCTGTTCAAGGGAGTCAACAAGGAGCCCCTGCCGGCCTCGGCCTTCCTCGAGGAGGTGGCCGGTCTGGCGGGGGAGGTGCCCGGCGTCGCGCTCGGCCCCGCCCCGGCCGAGGACGACCTGCCCGAGGCCAACCCCGCCGCGGGCCGGACGCTGGTCGCCCGCTGGCCCTTCGACCCGCTCGACGGCCCGGAGGCCTTCGTCGCCGACCCGGAGGACCCCGAGGACGAGGAACGCTGGCAGCCGCTGCCGCGCCGCTCCCGGGCCCGCCGGCACGGGGTGGAGGCGGCCGCCGCGGCCGTGCACGCCGCGGACCCGGCGGCGCTCGGGGACGACCCGGAGCTGGCCCGCCAGGTGGACTGGGTGCTGCTGCGCCGCCGGGACGTCGCCGGGACGGGCGGGGAGACCGCCCTGCCCGAGCACGTCTCCGTGTCCCTCTACGGCGAGCTCGCCGCCGACCCGCAGGCCGTGGCCGAGCAGCTGCGCCTGCCCCTGCCCCGGCCGCCCGCGCACGCGGCGCGGCGCGGCACGGCGTTCCACGCGTGGCTCGAGGAGCGCTTCGGGGCCACCGGCATGCTGGACATCGACTCGGCCGAGGACGCCGCGGACCTGTGGGTCGACGAGGCCCTCGACCTCGGCCCGATGCAGGAGTGGTTCCGCTCCTCGCGCTGGGCGGAGCGCACCCCGGCCTTCGTCGAGGCCCCGGTCGAGACGACGGTCGGCGGGATCACACTGCGGGGCCGGGTCGACGCGATCTACCGCTCCGGCGGCGACCCCCGCCTGCCCTTCGACCCCGAGGCCGACTGGGAGCTCGTCGACTGGAAGACCGGCGCCGTGCCGCGGGGCCGCGACCTCGAGCTCAAGTCGCTGCAGCTGGCCGTCTACCGGCTCGCCTGGTCACGGCTGCACGGGATCCCGCTGGAACGGATCGGGGCCAGCTTCGTGTACGTGGCCCACGGGCAGGAGCGCTCCTTCCCGGACCTGCCGGGGGAGGAGGAGCTCGAGCGTCACATCACGGACGCCCTGGCCCGCCGTTGATCGGCCGCACCACCTCGACGGCGGGCAGCGGGCCCGTCTCCGGGTCCGCGGTCCTCGCGGCCGCGGCCTCCCGGGCGTCCTCCGCCGCATCCCGGGCGTCCTCGGCGGCGTCGGCGGCCGCGTCGGCCTCCGCCTGGCGCGCGGCCGCCTCCTGCGCGGCGCGCACGTCGCCCTCGAGCTCGGCCAGCATGGCCTCCGCCTCGGCGACCATCCCCGCGTCGTGCCGGTCCAGGCCCCGCGTGAGCCACTGGGCGAGGGCGAACTCGGCGAGCAGCGCCGCACGGCGCATCAGGTGGGCGTCGCCGTCGTCGGCGGCCCCCGCGTCGGCCCGCCGGGCCGCGTAGGCGTCGAGGACGCGGTCGGCCAGGTCCGGGTCCGTGGCGGCGGCCAGCCAGGCGACGTCGCCGGCCGGGTCGCCCACGTGCAGGTCCGTCCAGCCCGTCACGCCCACCACGCGGCCGCGCTCGAGGAGCAGGTTGTCCTCGTGCAGGTCACCGTGCACAGGCACCGGGGTGAACCGCCACAGGGCCTCCTCCTCCATGGCCTCCTCCCAGCGGCGCAGCAGCAGGGGCGGCACGCGGCCGGAGGTGGCCGCCTGGTCGAGGGCGTGGAGGTGACGCTGCCGGATCTGCTCCGCCGTGTAGGAGGGCAGGTCCGCGTGGTCCACGACATCCGAGGGCAGCGTGTGGATCGCGGCCAGCACACGGCCCACGTCCTGCACCGCGGGCTCGCCGAGCCGGGCCAGCTCATCCAGGGTGACGGGACGCCCGGGCATGTCCTGATAGACGAAGGTGCGCAGCCCCTCGAGCCGCACCGCGCCCGCCACGGAGGGCGTGCGGAACGGCAGGCCGGCGCGCACCGCCGGGGTCAGGCCCGCCAGCACCTGCAGCTCCGTCTCGAGACGGATGCCCGCCTCCGGGGTGCGGGGCGAGCGGACCCGCCACCGCTGGCCCTCACCGTCCACGACGACGGCGGTCGAGAAGTCCGCGGGGTCGTCCGGGCTCGCCTCCGCGGAGACGGGGGCGAGGCCGGGGACGGCCGCGGCGGCCAGGGCTGCGAGACGAAGGGGCTGACGATCCACCCCTCCAGCCTAGGTGTTGTGGGTCATGAGGTTCTTGACATGGGTACCGGGCTGAGATGAGACGAGTGGGCCTCTCCCGCAGGATGGAAGTTCCTACACCACCCACCTGCCCGAAAAGACCCACTCATGACTCACGCTAACGCACCCCTGACCCCCACCGGCCGACTCAGGATGGTCCACCGCCACCTGCACGACGGGATCCCGCAGGCACACGTGGCCGCCGAGTTCCGGGTGAGCCTGCCCACGGTGGCCACTTGGGTCGCCCGCTACCGCGCCCAGGGAGAAGCCGGCCTTCAGGACCTGCCCAGCCTGCCGCACCGTTCACCTGCCCAGCTCGATCCGGTCTTGGTCGCCCAGATCCACGCCCTGCGGCGGGAGCGCAAGTGGTCCGCACGGCGCATCCATCACTACCTCGTCTCCGAGGGCCACCGGGTGTGTCTTCGTACCGTGGGACGGTGGCTGCACCGACTCGGGATCTCCCGCCTACGGGACCTGACCCCGGCCGGAGAAGACCTGCGCCAACGACCCCAGAAGATCACCGCGAGAGGGCCGGGGCACATGGTGCACCTGGATGTGAAGAAGATCGGGAAGATCCCAGACGGGGGCGGCTGGCGCACCCACGGACGTGAAAGTGAAGCAGGCCGTGCTTCCAAGCGCGGGCCTGGCCGGCGGGTCGGCTACACCTACCTGCACTCGGCGATCGACGGGTACACCCGCCTGGCCTACACCGAGGCGTTGGAGGACGAGCGGGCGGCCACGACCGTGAGCTTCTACTGCCGGGCGCGGGCGTTCTTCGCCGCCCACGGCATCACCGTGGACCGGGTGATCACGGACAACGGGAACAACTATCGGGCTGCGGACTTCACCGCGAAGGTGGTCTCGCTCGGGGGCCGGCACCACCGGATCCGCCCCTACACCCCGCGCCATAACGGGAAGGTCGAGCGGTACAACCGGCTGATGGTCGATGAGGTCATCTACGCCCGCCCCTACACCTCAGAGCAGGCTCGGCGTGAGGCCCTGGCGGTGTGGGTGAACCACTACAACTACCATCGGCCTCATACCTCCTGCGGAGACGCTCCTCCGACCTCGTTGGCACCGGCCCGAGTCAACAACGTCATGCCCTCCTACACCTAGGGCATGTCTGACAATCGTTTGGACCATGCGATCACAGCATTCAGCACCACAGCGGACCGGTAGACGATCGCGTACTTGTCATACCGGGTCGCCAGACCCCGCCACTGCTTCAGGTGCGCGTACTGACGCTCGATGACGTTGCGGCCCTTGTAGGCGTCCGCGTCGAGGCTGACGGGGCGCCCGCCGCGGGCACCGCGCCGTCTGCGGTGGCCCTGCTGGTCGGCCGGTTCGGGGATGACCGCTTTGATCCCACGGGCACGTAGGTGGGCGCGGATCGCCCGGGAGGAGTACGCCTTATCGCCCAGCACGGCCTCGGGGCGGGTCCGGGGCCGCCCTACTGGCCGGGTCACGCGCAGCTGCGCCAGAAGAGGAAGCAGCATCGGGGAGTCCCCTGCCTGGCCGGGGGTGATCAGGCTGACCAGCGGCAGCCCGGTCCCGTCGACGAGCTGATGGATCTTCGTGCTCAGCCCGCCACGGGAGCGCCCGATGCCGTGATCGGCCGGCTCCTCACGCGGATTCTTGTAGTTCGATCCATCCCCCTGTGTGGCGGGTGATGTTCGTCGCGTGCTGGTGGGCGCGGGCGATCGTGGAGTCCACCGAGACCGACCAATCGATCAGGCCTTCGGCGTCAGCGGCGGCGGTCAGCGTGGCCAGCACCGTGTCCCAGGTGCCCTCTTCGGCCAAGCGCCGATGCCAGGTCCACACGGTCTGCCAGGGCCCGTAGACCTCGGGCAGATCCCTCCAAGCGATTCCGCACCGGTACCGGTAGATGATCGCCTCCACCATGGTGCGGGCGTCGGCGAACGGCCTGCCGGCGCGGCCGGTCCGGGTCGGGAGCATCGGGGCGATCAACTCCCATTGGGTGTCAGAGAGCATCTGGAACCGGGACATGTCCCCAGGGTCTCAGCTGACTCGTGCATCTATTCTCAGACACGCCCTAGGCGCGGAACGCCCTCCCCCGTCGTCGGGCGCACCGGAGACGGGTCGCTAGCCTGGACGCATGGCCTCCTGCCCCCCGTCGTCGTCCGACCCCACCGCCGCACCACCCCTGGCCCTGCCGCTGGCCCGCGAGGAGCTGGACCGCGGTGCCGTGGCCCGCCTCGACCCGGGCCACCTGGCGGCGTCCTGGGCGCGCGAGGGGACGGAGGTCCTGTGGCTGCAGGGCGGCCGCGCACCGGTCGCGGACGGCCGGCTCGTCTTCACCGCGCCCTCCGGTCCCGTGCCGGCCGAGGCCGCGTATCTGGGCCGCGGCACCGCGGCGGACCGGGGCCCGCACGGGCGGGAGCGCGAGGTGGTCTCCGTCGCCGTCGAGCCGCCGGCGGCCCTGCCCGAGGACGCGGCCGCCGCGCTCGCCGACGCCGTGTGGGTCGGCCTCCGCGATGCGGCCGCCGCCCTCAGCGACGCGGACACCGGGCTGTTCGTGGCCGCTGTCGCGAACGCCAACTGGCACGCCACCCACCGCTTCTGCGCGTTCTGCGGCGGCGCCACGGACGTCGAGGCGGCCGGCTGGGTGCGTCGCTGCCGCAACTGCTCCCGGGAGCAGTTCCCGCGCACGGACCCGGCGGTGATCGTGGCCGTCATCGACCCGGCCGGGCGGATCCTGCTGGGCCGCAACGCGGCGTGGCCCGAGGGGCTGTACTCCTGCCTGGCCGGGTTCGTGGAGCCGGGGGAGTCCCTCGAGCACGCGGTGGTCCGGGAGATCGCGGAGGAGTCCGGGATCACGGTGACGCAGCCGCGCTACCGCGGCTCCCAGCCGTGGCCGTTCCCGCGCTCGCTCATGCTCGGTTTCACCGCGCTGGCCCCGGCCGGTGCCGAGCCGGTCCCGGACGGCGAGGAGATCCTCTCCGTGCGCTGGTTCGAGCGGGAGGAGCTCGCGCATCTGGCCCGCGAGGGCGACGTCACCCTGCCCGGGGCCGTGTCCATCGCGCGGGCACTCATCGAGGATTGGTACGGTGGGACGCTGCCCGATGCGCAGACCCTGATCACCTAGGAGGACTCGTCCCGCATGAGCACTCCCGACGAGATCCTCCGCGGCCTCGACCCGGAGCAGCGCCGGGCCGCCACGGCCCTGCACGGGCCCGTCTGCATCCTGGCCAGCGCCGGCACCGGCAAGACCCGCGCCATCACGCACCGCATCGCCTACGGCGTGGCCTCCGGCGTCTTCGACCCGCACCGCACCCTCGCCCTGACCTTCACGGCGCGCGCCGCCGCGGAGATGCGCACCCGCCTGCGCGACCTCGGCGTGGCCGGCGTCCAGGCCCGCACGTTCCACTCGGCGGCCCTGCGCCAGCTGCAGTACTTCTGGCCCCAGGCCGTGGGCGGGCCCATGCCCTCGCTGATCGAGAACAAGGTGCGCCTGCTCACGGAGGTCGCCCAGCGCATGCGCATGACCGTGGACCGGGCCGGCCTGCGCGACCTCGCCGGCGAGATCGAATGGGCCAAGGTCTCCCTGCACGCCCCCGAGGGCTACGCCGAGGCCGCGAAGGAGCGGGAGATGCCCGCCGGCTGGACCGCCACCACCGTCGCCCGTCTCTACACCGGCTACGAGGAGGCCAAGACAGCCCGGAACATGATCGACTTCGAGGACGTGCTGCTGATCCTCGTGGGGATCCTGTCCACCGAGCCGCAGATCGCGGCCACGATCCGGGACCAGTACCGCGTGTTCGTGGTGGACGAGTACCAGGACGTCTCGCCGCTGCAGCACCGCCTGCTCGACCTCTGGCTCGGCGACCGCGGCGACCTGTGCGTCGTCGGCGACGCCTCCCAGACGATCTACTCGTTCACGGGCGCGACCTCCCGCTTCCTCACCGACTTCCGTGAGCGGTACCCCGCGGCCACGGTGGTCCGGCTCGTGCGCGACTACCGGTCCAGCCCGCAGATCGTGGAGGCGGCCAACCGCCTGCTGGCGGACCGCACCAAGGCGGGGGAGCGGGACCGCACGATGCCGCGCTGGCCCGACCCCCTCGAGCTCGTCTCCCAGCGGCCGGCCGGCCCCGACCTCGTGTTCGCGGAGTGCACCGACGACGAGGCCGAGGCCGGCTGGGTCGCCGACCGGATCGCGGCGCTGATCGACGACGGCGTGCCGGCCTCCGAGATCGCCGTCCTGTTCCGCACCAACGGCCAGTCCCAGGCCTTCGAGACGGCGCTGTCCTCGGCGGGCATCGGCTACCAGCTGCGCGGCGGCGAGCGGTTCTTCTCCCGGCGCGAGGTGCGCGACGGCATCCTGCAGCTGCGGGCCGCCGCCCGCGCCGCCCAGGACCTGACGGGCGACGACGTCACGGACCGGGTGCGGGACGTGCTCTCCTCGCTCGGCTACTCCGCCGAACCGCCGGCGGCCTCCGGCGCGGCCCGTGAACGGTGGGAGTCCCTGCACGCCCTCGTCAACCTCGCCGACCAGCTCGCCACGACGCGCGGGACCGAGTTCACGCTGACCGAGCTCGTGGCCGAGCTCGACGAGCGGGCCCAGCACCAGCACGCGCCGACGGTGCAGGGCATCACCCTGGCCTCGCTGCACTCGGCCAAGGGCCTCGAGTGGGACGCGGTGTTCCTCGTGGGCCTGTCCGAGGGGCTCATGCCGATCTCCTTCGCGGAGACCCAGGCCGAGGTGGACGAGGAACGGCGCCTGCTCTACGTGGGCATCACGCGTGCCCGCCAGCACCTGTCGCTGACGTGGACGCTCTCGCGGGGCACGGGCGGGCGCTCCACCCGGCGGCCCTCCCGGTTCCTGTGGGCCCTCGACCCGACCCTCGGCGGCACCCGCGAGCACGCCCCGGCCCGTGGTTCCGCGGCGGGCCCGACGGCGCCGCGGCGCCGGGGCGCGAAGGTCGCCGTGTGCCGCACGTGCGGCAAGCCCCTCGAGACGGGAGCCGAGCGCAAGGTCGGCCGCTGCCTGGACTGCCCCGCCACCTACGACGAGGCGGTGCTCGAGGAGCTGCGCGACTGGCGCACCCGCACGGCCGCCGAGATGCGGATGCCCGCGTTCGTGGTGTTCACGGACGCCACCCTCATGGCCATCGCCGAGGCCATGCCGAGGACCCCGGCAGAGCTCCTGAAGGTGCCCGGCCTCGGCAAGGCCAAGCTGGAGAAGCACGGACCGGAGCTGCTCGAGCTGCTGCACGGCACCCCGACGGCCTGAGCCGCGGGCCCGCACCCCGTTCCGCCGGCGGCGCCGACCCCGTCAGAACGCCCAGCCGAGCGCATCCGGGTCGCAGGCGCAGCCGGGCCGGGGGCGGACCTTCACCCGGCGCGTGCGTCCCGTCACGCGATCGGCCCGCAGCACGCCGGGGGCCGGTCCGGTCCGCAGCGCGTCCACGGTCAGCACGGCGGCCCGCAGCGCCGCGAGCCCGTCCACCTGTCCCCGGTGCGCCGACGGGCCGGGCGCCGTCGGGGCACCGGGGACGCCCGCCGGGTCCGCGGGCCATCGGCACAGCGGGCACCCGCGCACCCCGGGGGCGCACCACGGTCCGACCGTGACCACCTTCGGCCCCACCGCGACCGGCAGCAGCGGGTGGTCGGCGGCCAGGGCCTGCGCGGCCAGGTCCGCGTCGAGCACGGACCCCACCGCCACCGTCGCCTGCCCCACGAGCACCGGCACCGGGCCGTGGTGCGCGTAGCGGCGCAGTCCGGGGGCCACATCGCCCAGCCGGCGCTCGAGCGCACCCGCCCGGGGCCGACCGAGGTCCCCGGGCAGCAGGCCGGTCCCCAGGTCCGCGGCGTCGACGGGCCGTGGATCCCACAGGGCCAGGCGCAGCGCCCCGGCCCCCGCCAGTGCGTGGGCGATCGCCGCGCCCACCGCGTCGAGGCCCGCCACGTGGACGTCCGTCGGCGGGGCCCACGCCCCCGGCTCCAGCGCTGACGCGGCGGCGTCATGAGGGACGGTGGTGACGGTCTCGGCGACGGTGCGCACGGCTCTCCTCTCGGCTCGGTCCCTCCCACCCTGCCAGGGCACTCCCGGACCGTGCCGGATTGTCCACAGCCTGCGCCCCATGCCGGACAATGGCCGGATGCGCCCTGTCCCGCCCGCCCCCGGCCTTCCTCCGCGTGCCGTCCCGGCCGCCCACCGCGGTCCCGCCCGCGAGAGCATCGATGTGGACTGGGAGGGCACGCCCGTGCGGCTCGTGCGCTCCACGGCCCGCACCCGCACCGTCTCGGCGGGGTGGCGCGACGGCCGCCTGCAGGTCAACGTCCCGGCCCGGCTCTCGGCCGCGCAGGAGCGCGAGTGGATCGGCCGGATGGTCGCGAAGGTGGGCGCACGCGGCGGGACGGGGCAGCCCGCGGCCGACCCGGACGGCCGCCCCGCCGACGCCCGCTCCGACGACGCGCTCCTGGCCTGGGCGGGACGGCTCTCGGCGGCGCACCTGGGCGGGCGGGCCCGTCCGGTCTCGGTCACGTGGTCGGCCCGGCAGCGCCGCCGCTGGGGCTCGTGCACGCCCGCGCGCGGCACCATCCGGCTCTCGACGCAGCTGCGCGGCATGCCGGACTGGGTGGTGGCGGCGGTGCTCGTCCACGAGCTGGCCCACCTGCTGGAGTCCGGACACGGCCCGGCCTTCCGACGCCTCGTGGACCGGTACCCGCGCTACGCCGAGGCGATGGCCTTCCTCGAGGGGGTCACCTTCGCCGAGGGCCGCGGTCGCACGGCGCCGGACCGGTGGGCGGAGGACGAGGACGCGGACTGACACGACGGCGGGCGGCCCGCACCCGAGGTGCCGGACCGCCCGCCGCCGTCGTGCCGGGAGGGGCTCAGCCCTCGCGCGGCGCGTCGCCGAAGCCGCCCTCGAGGAGCTTGCGCAGCTCGTCGTCGAGGGACTCGGTGCTGGCGTCTGCGGCGGAGCGGCGCCCGGCGTATCCGGCGGGGTCCTCGAGGTCCTCCGCGGTGGGCTGACGCTCGGGATGGCGCCAGATCTCCTCGCGGTACTCCGTGCCGTGCTCAGCCGTGACGTGCTCCCAGAACGCGGCGGCCTCGCGCAGGCGGCGCGGGCGCAGCTCGAGGCCCACGAGGGCGGCGAAGGCCTGTTCGGCCGGGCCGCCCGAGGCGCGGCGGCGGTTCATGGTCTCGCGCAGGGCGGCCGCCGACTCGAGCGGGCGCGCGGCCTCGGCGACCACCACGTCCACCCAGCCCTCCACGAGGGCGACGAGCAGCTCCAGCTGGTCCAGCGCGGCCTGCTGGGTGGCGTCCGGGGCGGCGATGAAGGACGCGCCGTCGAACACGGCCTGCAGGGAGCCGGGGTCCATCGGGTCCACCGACTGCGCGGCCCGCTCGATGCCCTCGGTGTCCAGGCGGATGCCCGCGGCGTACTGCTCGACGGCGGCGTACAGGTCCCGCTCGAGCCACGGCGAGTGCAGGAACAGGCGCATGCGTGCGGCCTCGCGCAGGGCCAGGTAGATGCGGATCTGGTTGTCCGGCACCGAGAGCCCGTCGCCGAACTCCTCGATGTTCACGGGGACGAGGGCGAGACGGTGGCCGGCGACGGGCAGGCCGATGTCCGTGCCCGAGAGCACCTCCTTGCCCAGGGCGCCCACGGCGCCGCCGAGCTGCAGGCCGAACATCGTGCCGCCCATGTTCTTCAGCATGGGCTGCAGCCCGCCGAGCAGGGAGGCGTCCATGCTCTCGGGGAGCTGGCCCGGCAGCTGCTGCTCGATGGCCGCGGACATCGCGCGGGACATCGAGACGGCCACGGGCTCGGTGAGCCGGCGCCACTGGTCCATGGTCGCCTCGACCCACTCGGCACGGGACCAGGCCACGCCGACGCTGCCGACGGGCTCGGTCTGCGTGACGCCGTCGAGCCACAGCTCGGCCAGCCGCAGCGCCTCGTCCACCTCGCGTCGCGCGAACGAGCCGACGGCCGGGTCCTCGCCGGCCACGGCCTGGCGGGCGGCCTGCTTCGCCAGAGCCCAGTTCACGGGGCCGTCCGAGCCGGAGCCGGAGCTCATCATCGCCTGGAACTGGGCCATGGCCTGCTGCATCATGGCCGGATTCAGCTGGGACGGGTCGAAGGGCACCCCGCCGGGGCCGCCCAGGCCCTCCATGGCGCGTCGGACTTCGTCCGGGTCGGGGCCCTGGCCGCCGAAGAGCTGCCGCAGCATCTCCTCCAGGGGGTCGCGGCCGTCGTCGGATCCGGGCGTGCGCGCGTCGTTGCTCATGTCTCCAGCGTATCCGCGTCGGCGCGGCGCGCCCGCCCTCCCGACGTCGCGGCGGCGCGGTTCGCCCATGGCGCACGGCGTCGCGCGGGGCAGGCGGGGGTCGCGGCCCCGCGTAGACTGGTGTGACCGTCGCCGCGCGGCCCGTGCCCGGCGGCGAGGACGGCCCGATCAGGACCCCCAGGAAAGACGGTGTCGCGTGCGCGCAGTGCCCTCGAGGACCACCCGCGCCGCCCGCGTGCCCTTCTCCGGATGGCTCGCCCTGGGCAGCGCCGGGCTGGCACTGCTGGCCCCCACCCCCTACATCCTCGAGGGCCCCGGCCCCGCCGTGGACCTGCTGGGCGAACGCGAGGGTCGACCCGTGCTGCGCGTCGAGGGCGGCGAGGCGGACCCGGGTGAGGGGACCCTGCACATGACCACCGTGATGGTCGGGGGTCCTCCCATCGGCACCACCTCCCTGCTCGACCTCGGCCGCGGCCTGACGGACCCCGCCGTGGACGTGGCCCCGCGCGAGCTGATGTATCCCACCGGCGTCACCTCCGACGAGGTCGGCGAGGCCAATTCGGCGGCCATGTCGGACTCCCAGCAGACCGCGACCGCCGCGGCCCTGCACGAGCTCGGACGCGAGGTGCCCCAGCGGCTCGTCGTGCAGCAGCTCGTGCCCGGCGGGCCCGCCGAGGGCGTCCTGCGGGCCGGGGACGAGGTGATCGCCGCCGAGGGACGGCCCGTGGCCGACCTGGAGGCCGTGCGCGCCGCCGTCGGGGCCGCGGGGCCCGACCCGGTCACGCTGACGGTCCGCCGCGACGGCGTGGAGCAGGACCTCGAGGTGCCGGTGGCGGCCGCCCCCGAGGGCGCGCCCCAGCCGTGGCAGATGGGGGCCCTGATCGAGACCGCCTACGACGTCCCGGTGGACGTCGAGCTGACCGTGCCGGACATCGGCGGACCTTCGGCGGGTCTGATGTTCGCGCTCACCGTGATCGAGCGGCTGACCCCGGGGGCGATGACGGGGGGCGCCTCGATCGCCGGAACGGGCACGATCACGGGGGACGGCGTCGTGGGTCCCATCGGCGGGATCCCGCAGAAGGTGCGCGGCGCCGCCGAGGCGGGGGCCACGACGTTCCTCGCCCCCACGGCGAACTGCGAGGAGCTGGCCGGCCGTGTGCCCGAGGGTCTGACGGTGTACCCCGTGGACACGCTGGGCCAGGCCCGCGACATCGTCGAGGCGGTGGCCCGGGGGGAGAGCCCGGCCGCCGCCCGGACGTGCGGCTGAGCCGACGCACACCAGGACCACCAGACCACCAGACCACCAGACCACCAGACCGGACGACATGTCCGGGGCGCAGCGCCCCGGACCGGAGCAGAGCCCCGCGGACGCGGGAGGGAAGAGGACAGAGCAGTGAGCTTCGGACAGGGAGGCGGCGGACCGTTCGGCGGCCCGCCCCGTGACGGCGGCGGGACCGCCGGGGGCCAGTCCGGCCCGTTCGGGGCGTTCGGCCCCTTCGGCGGCGCCCCGCGCGGCCCGGGCGACGACGGCGACCGCGGTCCTGGTGGCCCGTTCGGCGGGGGCGGGTCCTCCGCCGCGCGCGGCAGGGGCCGGCCGGGCCGGCCGAGCGCGCTCGTGCTGACCATCATCGCGGTGGCCGTGCTCGTGGGGCTGTTCGTGGTGTTCACGAACGTCTACACGGACGTGCTGTGGTTCTCGCAGCTGGGCTTCACCGAGGTCTTCTGGACCGAGGTCCTCGCCAAGGCCGCGCTGTTCCTGATCGCCGGGCTCGGGATGGCCCTCGCCGTGTGGCTGGCGATCCGCACGGCCTGGCGCCACCGTCCCGCGGACGCGTCCGCGGCCGCGCGGGACTCGCTCAGCCAGGCCCAGCGCCAGCTCGAGCCCATCCGCCGCCTGGTGTTCCTGGGTGTCCCGCTCGTGCTCGGCGTGTTCGCCGGCTCCACCGCGATGAACGGCTGGAACACGGTCCTGCTGTTCCTGAACCAGGTGCCCTACGGCCAGGCGGACCCGGAGTTCGGCCTGGACCTCATGTTCTTCATGGCCACCCTGCCGTTCCTGACGCTCATGGTCGGGTACCTGATCTCGGTGGTCCTGGTCTCCGGCATCACCGGTCTGCTCGTGCACTACCTGTACGGCGCGGTGCGCGTGGAGGAGGGCGGCAGCGTGCGGATCACCCCGGCGGCGCGCGCCCACATCGGCATCACCCTGGCCGTGTTCCTGCTGCTGCAGGGCGTCAACTTCTGGCTCAACCGCTACCGCACCACGCAGTCGCAGACCGGCAACTGGGCCGGCGCGCTCTACACGGACGTGAACGCGGTCATCCCGACGTCGGCGATCCTGGCGGTCACGGCCGTGATCGTGGCCGGCCTGTTCGTGTGGACGGTGGTCTCGGGCCGGTGGCGGCTGTCGCTGATCGGCACCGCGGTCCTGGTCATCACGGCGCTCGTGGTGGGCACGGCGTACCCCTTCATCGTGCAGGAGTACCAGGTGAAGCCGTCCGAGCGCACGCTCGAATCCCAGTACATCGAGCGGAACATCGCCATGACGCGCGAGGCGTACGGCCTGGACGACGTCGAGGTGACGAACTATGAGGGCGCCACGGACCCCGAGGCCGGGGCCCTGGCGGGCGAGGAGGCCAACACGGCCAACGTCCGTCTCATGGACCCGAACCTGATCTCCCAGACCTTCGGGCAGCTCCAGCAGTTCCGTCCGTACTACTCGTTCCCCACCACGCTGCACGTGGACCGCTACGAGGTGGACGGCCAGACGCGGGACACCATCCTGGCGGCCCGTGACGTCAACGTGGACGACATGCAGTCGTGGGTGAACCGCCACACCATCTACACGCACGGCTACGGCATGGTCGTGGCCGACGCCTCCGAGGTCGCGGCCGGCGGCCGGCCCCAGTGGCTGCTCTCCGAGATCCCGACGCGCGGGCCGCTGGCCTCCGACCAGGACTACGAGCCGCGCATCTACTTCGGGCTCAACTCGCCCTCGTACTCGGTGGTGGGTGCGCCCGAGGGCGCGCCGGCCGTCGAACGCGACCGGCCGCAGACGGCCGACTCCCAGGAGGACACGGCGTACACCTTCTCCGGCGACGGCGGCCCCTCGGTGGGCAACCTGTTCAACCGGCTCGCGTACGCGGTGAAGTTCGGCTCGCCCGAGCTGGTGCTGTCCTCGGACGTGAACGAGGCCTCGCAGATCCTCTACGACCGCGACCCGGCCGAGCGCGTCCGCAAGGTCGCGCCCTACCTGACGGTGGACACCGCCCCCTACCCGGCGATCGTCGACGGCCGCGTGCAGTGGATCGTGGACGCCTACACGACCTCGGACCAGTTCCCGTACTCCACCGCGCAGCAGCTGGGCGAGGTCACGGTGGACTCCCTGAGCCAGGGCCAGAACCCGGCGCTCCAGGGCCGGGTGAACTACATCCGCAACTCGGTGAAGGCGACGGTGGACGCGTACGACGGCTCGGTGTCTCTCTACGCGTGGGACGACCAGGATCCGCTGCTGCAGGCCTGGCAGAACGTCTACCCGTCCTCGCTGCGCCCGTACTCGGAGATGAGCGCCGGACTCCTGGACCACGTCCGCTACCCGGAGGACATGTTCAAGGTCCAGCGCGAGCTGCTCGGCCGCTACCACGTGACCGACGCGGACGACTTCTACGAGAACAACGACGCGTGGTCCGTGCCGTCGGACCCCACGCGCGAGGAGGACGTCAAGCAGCCGCCGTACTACATGACGCTGCAGATGCCCGGCCAGGACGAGCCGGCGTTCTCCCTCACCAGCAGCTACATACCGCAGATCACGGACGGTGCCCAGCAGCGCAACGTGCTCTACGGGTTCCTCTCCGCCGCCGGCGACGCCGGCACGGGGGAGGACGGCGTGAAGGCCGAGGGCTACGGGCAGCTCCGACTGCTCGAGCTGCCGCGGTCCACCACGGTGCCCGGCCCGGGCCAGGCGCAGGCCAACTTCGACTCGAACGCGGACGTCTCGCGGGAGCTGAACCTGCTGCGCCAGGGCGCGTCCGAGGTGCTCAACGGCAACATGATCACCCTGCCGGTGGCCGGCGGCATCCTCTACGTCCAGCCGGTGTACGTCCGCTCCTCGGGCGGCACCACCTACCCGACGCTGCGCAAGGTGCTCGTCTCGTTCGGCGACAAGGTCGGCTTCGCGGACACCCTCCAGGAGGCCCTGGACCAGGTGTTCGACGGCGACTCGGGCGCGGTCACCCCGGAGGAGAACCAGGCGGAGGCGCCCGCACCGGGCGAGGAGCCGTCGGCTCCGGGCACGGTCGAGGAGGAGCTCTCGGCGGCCCTCGAGGAGGCGCAGGACGCCCTGACCCAGGGCCAGGAGCGTCTGGCCGAGGGCGACTGGGCCGGCTACGGCGAGCAGCAGAAGCGTCTCAACGAGGCCCTGAAGCGTGCCACCGCCGCCGACGACGCCCTGGGCGGCGACGCGCCCGCCCAGGACCAGGCCCCGGCCGAGGCGAGCCCCGCGCCGTCGTCGAGCCCCAGCCCGACGCCGAGCGGCTGAGCCGGCGCCGGCGGGCCGGGCCCGCCGGACCGTCGACGGCGGCCCCGGCCACGCACCGCGCGTGGTCGGGGCCGCCGCCGTCTCGGGGCAAGTGGCCGCCGCATGGCCGCCGGATGGCGGGACGCTGACGCCGATTTGAACTCGACGGGACGGGTGTGTATAGTTCTAGAAGTCGCCGCGGGGTGGAGCAGTTCGGTAGCTCGCCGGGCTCATAACCCGGAGGTCGCAGGTTCAAATCCTGCCCCCGCAACGAGAAGGAGAAGGCCCCCAGCATCTGCTGGGGGCCTTCTCGCATGCCCGGGCCCGGTCGCCCCGGCCCGCCGGCACGGTGCCGGCGGGCGAGCTGACCGCCCTCGGGCGATCGGTGGGGGAGCGTCAGCGGCTCGAGGCCCGGACCGCCTGCTGGGCCGGGGTGCGGCGGCCCGGATCGGTGCGGCGCAGCCAGACGGCAGCGATGATCGCGATGATCGCGATGGCGCCCCAGATGCCGACCACGGCCCAGGACAGGCCCGCGATGAGCAGCAGCGGCACGAAGGACACGGCCGCGATCTCCACGGGCACCACCGGGATGTAGGCCACGCCGAACTGCTCCATGGTCCCGGACTTCAGCTTCGGGTCCACGATGCGCAGCATGGCCACGCCCGTGGCGACGGCGCCGGTGGCCCAGCCCCACGTGAACAGCTGCTTCTCGAACCACGCGTCGGTCATGACGCGCGGCGCCACGACGATCCCCAGGAACAGGGCCAGCGCGAGGCCGATCACGAACAGGAGCAGCAGCGGCTGCCAGTAGTCCACGACCACGGTCGGGGCGATCGCGGCGATGCCACAGACGATGAGGATGTCCGTGGCGGTGCCGGACACCGAGTTCAGCGAGCCCGGGTCGAGGAACTTCGCCGTCTTCGTGGCCTGGAACAGGACGCGGGCGATCAGGCCGAGGAGGAACGCGATCGCGAACGCGGGGATGATCAGCTGGGGACCGTCCTCACCCACGACGCTCGGCCACACGGCCGTGATCCAGGAGACCACGCCGTGCGCGGCCGCCGCGATCATCGCGACCACGCCGACCTGGAAGGCCAGCGACTCCACCGAGGCCGCCGAGAAGGTGTGCCGGCCGATGACCGGGCGTTCCTCCACCTGGTTCAGCACCCCGGTGCGCAGCTCCTCCGGGATGGAGGTCAGGCCCGCGAACTCCCGCGCGTGGCCGCGCTGCGCGCCGATCTTGGCCTGGATGATGCCACCCACCACGCCGACGATCATGCCGACGGTGGCCGAGGTGTAGGCCAGCGAGGTGACGGTCGCATCACCGTTGGCCGCGTACGCCTGGCCCACGGCGGCCGCGGAGCCGAAGCCTCCCGCCCAGCCGGCGAACAGCAGGGCGGCGAACGAGTCGGGCGCGTCGAACAGCGGCTGCAGGAGGACCAGCGTGACGAGGGCGCCGATGGCCACCTGGGAGGAGTAGATCAGCACGCCGTAGGACGCGAACGCGCCCACGGGGCGGCCGATCTTGCGGACGTCGAAGTTGTCGGTGAGCGCGATGCACACGAACACGATGACGATCAGGATCGAGCCGTACGTGCCCAGCTGGGGGCTGAACGGCAGCCAGCCCAGGCCGTTCGGGCCGAGGGCCAGGCCCAGGATGCCCGCGATGACGGAGGCCGGGATCATCAGGGTCTGGAGGGGCGTGATGACGGCACGGGCCAGCGTGCCCACGGCCAGGAGCGCGCCGATGAGGCCGGCGTTGACCAGCACGGACCAGGCCGTGAACTGCTCTTGCATGGGGTTCTTCCTCTGTGCGGGGACGGGGGTGTCCCACGGAGCGTGCCGAGGGACCCCGGGACAGTACCAAAGGAGCGCGGGGGCCGGGGCGCGTCCGGGAGGGGCACCGGGCCGGGGCGCACGAGGACGGCCCGCCGCGCCGGCGTGGGCCGGGCGACGGGCCGTGGGGAGGGGCGGGGTCAGCCGCGCGCGGTGCCGGTCTCCTCGGCGGTCCCCTCGGCCGCGTAGTCGAGGGTGAGGGTCTCGTCGGCGTCGACGTCGCCCGAGGTGAGGGCGGCCTGGCCGGCGCCGCCGGCCTTGAGGGCGGCGAGGCGGGCCTCCACCTCGGTCTTCTCGCCGAGGTCCTCGAGGGACTCGAACTGGGCGTCGAGGGAGGAGGCGGCGATCTCCTGCTGGCCGCGCACGCGGGCCTCCTCGCGACGGACCTTCTCCTCGAAGCGGGAGACCTCGGAGGTCGGGTCCAGCAGGTCGATCGACTTCACGGCGTCGGCCACCGCGGACTGGGCGTGGGCGGACTTGGCGCGGGCGGTCAGCTCGTCGCGCTTGGCGACCAGCTGCTGACGCTTGACCTTCATCTGGTCCAGACCGGTCTTCAGGCGCTCGACGATCTCGCGCTGCGAGGCGATGGTCGGCTCCGCGGACTTCGCCTGGCGCTCGAAATCCATCTGGCGCTCGATGGCCACCTTGGCGAGGTTGTCGAACTTGTCCGCCGAGGCGGTGTCGCCCTTGGCGCGGAAGTCGTCGGCCTTCTGGGAGGCGGCCAGCGCCTTCTGGCCCCAGCTGCGGGACGCGTCCTGGTCCTCGCGGTAGTCGTCCTCGATCATCCGCAGGTTGCCGATCGTCTGGGCGACGGCGGCCTCGGCCTCGGCGATGTTGTT
Source organism: Micrococcus sp. HOU01 (assembly GCF_035609305.1). Lineage (NCBI taxonomy): Bacteria > Bacillati > Actinomycetota > Actinomycetes > Micrococcales > Micrococcaceae > Micrococcus > Micrococcus sp. HOU01. The sequence continues at coordinate 1,070,077 of NZ_CP141211.1, forward strand.
CGTGTAGTCGCGGACCATCTGGTCCAGCATCTTCTGGGGGTCCTCGGCCTTGTCCAGCATCGCGTTGATGTTGGCCTTCGCCAGCGTGCTGATGCGGCCGAAGATGGACTGCTTGACCATGGTGTCTGCCTTTCGTCGGTCTTTCACGTCAGCGCAGACCGTCGGCCTGCGTCCACCCCGTCCCGCTCCTGCGGGCCGGGCCGGCGCCCGAGGCGCCGGAGTTCATGGGGCGGCGGTCAGAAGCCGCCGCCGGAGATGTCGCCGAAGTCGCCGCCGCCGAGGCCGCCGCCGTCGAACCCGCCGAAGCCACCGCCGCCCCAGCTGCCGCTGTTCATGATCGAGTTCATCAGGATGCCGCCGAGCAGCGCGCCGCCGAGGCCGCCGCCGAAGCTGCCGCCCACTCCGGCGCGCGGGCGTGCACCGTACATGCCGCCCATGCCGGGGCCGTAGCCGAAGCCCTCGACGTCCGCGCGGGCCAGCTCGCTCGCGCGCTCGGCCAGCTGGGAGGCGCGCTGCGCCTGCTGGAGGGCGGCCACGGGGTCGGTGCGGCCGAGGCTGATCGCCGAACGCAGCGTGTGGTCGGCCTCCGCGAGCCGGGTCCGGGCCTCCGAGCCCACCGCACCGCGACGGGCGCCGATGAAGTCGGCCGTGCCGTCGATCTGGGCCTGGGCCTGGGCGATCGTGGAGGTGAGCACCTGGGAGGCCTGGCGGGCCTGCTCCCGAGCGTCGCGGACGCCGGCCAGCGGGGTGTTGAGCTGGCGGTGCGCGGCCTCGAGCTGGTGCAGCAGCTCCAGGGGGTCCGGACGGCCGGCCGCGAGGGCTCGGCGCACCGCGTTCACGGCGTTCTTCATCCCCGCCACCGGGCCGGCCAGCTCGGGGTTCGACCCGTTGGCCACGAGCGCCTCGGCCTCGGCGACGTCCTGCTCGGACTGGGCGAGGCCCGTCTGCAGGTTGCCCAGCATGGCCCGCAGGGACCCCTCGGCCTTGCCCACCGCCTCCGTGAGCGTGTCCACCTGGCTGAGCGCCTCCTCGGCGGCACGCACGGCCAGCGCCGCCGTGGAGCGGTCCTGGGCGTCCCACGCGCTCCGCGCCTTCGCGACGGCGGTCTCCACGAACTCGAGCCGCTCCCGGGCCTGCGTCGCGTTGTCCGCGACCTCGGCGAGGGCGGACTCCGCGTACTGGCCGTGCAGCGCGGCGATCGCCGACTCGGACTCCTGCACCCGGGACCGCGCCTCCGGCAGGCGGGCGTCGACGCGCTCCAGGGCCTCGGGCACCTGGTTCTCGAGGTCGCGCAGGGAGTCGAACTCCTTCTTGTGCGCCGCGAGGGCCGCACCCACGGCCTCGCTGCGCTGGATGATCTCCTTGAGCCAGGCGCGCTGCTCGGCCTCGGTGTCCGGGATCTCGTCGTCGAGCTGGTGCTGGAGCTGGAACGAGGCCCGCATGTGCTCCTTGGCCCGGTCGATGTCCTCGCGGAACGTCGCCACGGACTTCTCCCCGTAGGACGCCTCGGCGAAGCCCAGCTCCTGCTCCGAGGAGCGGATGGCGTCGTCCGCGGCCACGAGCTTCGAGCCGGCCTGAGTGCGCAGCTGCTCCACGCTGAGCTCGTCGAGGGGGTCGCGGCGGACCTCCTCGGTGCGGCCCCGTTCGACCGCGCCGCCCTGCGTGCGCTTCCGGCTGCGGGCCACGAGCACGCCGCCGCCCACGGCCGCGGCCACCGCGCCCGCGCCGAGCACCGCCGTCAGGGCCCCGCCGCCGTCGGAGGCGCCCTGGGCCGTGCTCCCGCCGCCCGTGGTGCCGGCCGGCAGGGCGCCGGCCGGATCGTACTCCGCCCCGCTGGCCCCCGTGCCGTCGAGCGTGCCGTCGGCGGCGTCGTCGAGCCCCTGCACCGCGGCGGTGCCCACCGCGAGCCATTCCGCCGAGCCGGGATCCGTGCCGATCTTGGACAGCTCCGGGCCCACGTAGGTGCGCGTCACCTGGTTCTGCAGGTTCGCGTCCCCGCCGCTGTCCAGCCCATAGGCGCGGTCCTCGACCGCGATCGCCAGGACCGAGTCGTTCGTCCCGAGCCCGCGCTGGCGCGCCACGTCCTGGGCCAGCGTCTGGGCGTCCGTGCTGAACTCATCCACGTAGACGACGTACAGCCCCTGCCCGGTGTCCCGGCGCAGGTCCTGGATCTCCTGGGTCAGCCGCTGCTCATCGGAGGTCGAGAGCACACCTGCCTCGTCCACCACGTACACGCCCGGCGGCACCGTCACGGCGTGCGCGGCGGGCGCCGCCACCAGGAGGCCCAGGCCTCCCAGACCCGCGGCGGTCACGGCTCGCGCCAGACGGCCGACGTCGGCGGGACGGGCGGACACGGTCATGCGGGGTCTCCTTCGACGGCTGAGGCGAGCCGCCGCACCGGGCGGACCCGCCGGATCCTGGGGTTGAGTGTAGGGCGGCGTGGGAAGCAGGCACCAGGGATCCGGCGCGGCCGGGACCGTCGGCGGAGCGGATGTCAGGCCGACGTCCAGGCGGCGTTCAGCCATCCACGTCAGCATGGACGCGCCCCGGGGCGCACGTCCGCAAGACGACGGGCGTCCGTGTCGACCGCCCGGGGCCCGACCCGAAGCGAGGACCCCGTGGACCAGACCGCCGCCCCCACCCAGCCCCCCGTGCCGACGGCCCGCCCCGTCGCGCGTCCCCGGCCCCAGGCCCGCGCCCGTGCCGGGGCGGGCCTGCTCGCCGCGGCCGTGCTCATGGTGGGGCTCTCCGGCTGCGCGGTCGCGGAGGACGGCGGCGAGGCCGCGAGCTCCTCCTCCTCGCAGGCGACGGACACCTCGGCCGAGGCCGGGGGACAGCCCGTGGCGGACACCGCCGTCGGGAACGCCGCGAAGACGGCGCTGCCCTCCGTGGTGACCATCTCCGCGACGTCGAGCTCCGCCTCCGGCTCCGGGTCCGGGTCGATCCTGGACACGGAGGGGCACATCCTCACGAACACCCACGTGGTCACCCTCGGCGGCCAGGCCAACGACGCCGAGCTGACGGTGCGCACCTCGGACGGGGAGGTCTACGCTGCCACCGTCGTGGGCACCGACCCGCTGTCCGACCTGGCCGTCATCAAGATCGACGCCCCGGACCTCACCCCCATCCAGATCGGCCGGTCCGGGGATTTGAAGGTCGGGGACGAGGCCGTCGCCATCGGCGCCCCCCTGGGCCTGCCGAACACCGTGACCGACGGGATCATCTCCACCCTGGACCGGACCATCGCGGTGGCGTCCTCCGAGGCGCCCGAGCCGCAGGGCGAGAGCTCCGGCTCGTCCTCCGGCTCCGACCAGTACCGTTTCCAGCTGCCGGGCACCCCGCAGGGCACCCGGGGCGAGGTGTACATCAACGTGCTGCAGACCGACGCGGCCATCAACCCCGGCAACTCCGGAGGCGCGCTCGTCGACGCCGAGGGTCGCCTGGTGGGCGTGAACGTCGCGATCGCCTCGGCCGGCCAGGACCAGAGCGAGGCGGGCAACATCGGGGTCGGCTTCGCCATCCCCGTGGACTACGCCCAGCGGGTCGCGCAGGACCTGATCGACCACGGCGAGGCCACGCACGCCATGCTCGGCGTCAGCGTCACCCCGGAGCCCGCCGAGGTGCAGGGCGGCGGCGAGAACGCCCGGACCGTGTTCAGCGACGGCGCCCGCGTCCAGCAGGTCGTGGGAGGGTCGGCGGCCGACGCGGCCGGGTTGAAGGAGGGCGATGTGATCACCGCCGTCGGCGACCGCGCGGTGATCGACTCCGAGTCCCTCACCGCCGTCGTCCGCGAGCACCGCGTGGGAGACTCGGTGGACGTCACCTACCTCCGCGACGGCGCGGAGCAGAAGACCGAGGTGACGTTCACGGAGGACACCCAATCGTGACCACCACGCTCACCACCCCCGCTGAGCTCGCCGCCCACCACGGCTGGCGCCGGGTCTTGGCCGTCGGCGCCCATCCGGACGACCTCGACTTCGGGGCCGCCGCCACCCTGGCCGGCTTCAGCGCGGCCGGGCTGCACATCGAGCTGTGCATCGTGACGGACGGGGACGCCGGCGGCTTCGACTCGGAGGGTGCCGAGGCGATGACCGCCCGCCGGCACGCCGAACAGCGCGCGGCCGCCGCCGTCGTCGGTGCCGCCGAGGTCCACTTCCTCGGCGAGCGCGACGGACACCTCGAGCCGGACCACGGCGTGCGCCGCAAGCTCGTGGCCCTGATGCGCCGCGTCCGCCCGGACGTCGTCCTCAGCACCCACCCGGAGCGGGACTGGGAGCGGATGCAGGCCGCCCACCCGGACCACCTCGCCTGCGGCGAGGCCGTGGTGCGCGCCGCGTACCCGGCGGTCGAGAACCCGTACGCGTACCCGGAGCTCGCGGGGGAGGGGCTGGAGGCGTTCAAGATCCGGAACCTGCTGCTGTACGCCGCCCCCGCCGCGCGCCGGAACACGGTCGTGGACGTCACGGGCCTGGCGGAGCAGAAGTTGCGCGCCCTCGACGCCCACCTCTCCCAGCACCCGGACGTCGACGCGATGCGGCGGCACGTGCTCGACCAGATGGCCGAGCACCACCGGCACGCCGCCGGCCCGGCCGCCGGTCCGGGCCACGCCGAGGCGTTCCACCTGGTCACGGTCAACGGCCCGGGCACCATCGCCGGGTTCTGAACCCTCCCCCTGCGGGACCTCTCAGTTGGTGCTCGGTCGCCCGCCGTAGCGCGGGCCGGTCTGCGCGGTGCGGTCGAGGTCCACGCCGACGACGGGCTCCGACGTCGGCACCTCTGAGCCCGAGCTGGGCTCCACGGAGATGCCCATCGCCGCGAAGCGGTCCAGCCCCCGGAAGGTGACGGGCTCACCGAAGCCGTTGGCGTCGAACGTGCCGAGCGAGGCCGGGGCCGTGCCGTCCGAGGGGTAGAGCCACAGCTGGTAGGACTGACCCTCCGGCAGCTGGGGCATCCCGCTGATCGTCAGGTAGCCGCTGTTCTGCTCCCGGGACAGGAACGCCTGGACCGTGCCGCCGTCCTGGGCCGGGTACTCCGAGGTCGTGAACAGGTCCTTCGACTGGTCGATGCGGTGCACGATGCCCGGTCGCGTGAACTGGCTCCACACCGTCCACCCGCCGATGCCGAGCACGAGGGCCGCGAGCAGCAGGAGGGCGGTCACCTTGAGCCAGCGCAGGCGGTCCCGCGGCGGGCCGGCGGGGTGGACTCGTCGCCGATCAGGTCCATGCCCACGTCCTGGGCGGGCAGGCGACGCAGGACCTCGTCGAGCAGGGCCGACGGCGGCTCGGCCGTCACGGACCGGAACGCCCAGGCCACCGCCTGGCGCGCCCCGTCCACCCGGGAGCGCCACCGGGCCAGCTCGCCGCCCCGCCGCTGCACGGCGGAGAAGGCCGCGGTGTGCCCGGCCGTGTCGAGGGCGTGCACAGCCGAGAGGTCGGCCAGCTCGAGTGCGCGGCCGGCGTCCACGTCCTCGCGCACGTCCGCGCCGAGGGCCGGGCCGGTCGCCGGGGCCGGCGCGGACGGCCGGGCGGCGTCCTGGGTGATGTCGCGGCGGGCCGCGACGACCTGCCGGACGCCGTCGCGCAGGAGGGTGCGGGCCCGGTCGGCCGGCAGATCCAGCCGATCGGCGACCTCCCGGTCCGTGCAGCCGCCCAGCCAGGCCAGCCGCACGGCCTCGAACGCGTCCGGGTCCACCCGGTCCATGAGGTCCTCCGGCAGCGCGGCGGGGCCGGCCGGGCCGGGACGACGCCCACGTTCCGCCGCGGAGCCGCCGGCGCGGCGCAGCGAGGTCATCACGCGGTGGGCGAGGACCTCGAGCCACGTGAACACCTGGCGTTCGCGGTGGGTCGCGTCGTCCTGCTCGCTCAGGTCGAGGCCGGCCTCGGACGCCTCCTCCCATGCCGTCAGGTAGGTGCGGACCGTGGCCGCGGCGGCGTCGTCGCCGGGGCCGAACATCGCTTCGGCCAGGCCGTGCACCCACGGGACCGTGGCGTCGTAGAACGCGGAGAACGCGGCCCGGTCACCCTCGGCGCTGCGGCGCAGGAGGGTGTCCAGGGCGGGCTGGCCGGCGTCATCGGGGCGGTCGGCGTGGGGCTCGGACGCGTCAGGAGTCTGCATGGTGGCCTCAGTCTAGGGAATCGGGGCGGGCAGCGGACCCGGCGAAGTCGTGCTGGCGCCAGGCCTCGTACACGGCGATGGAGACGGCGTTCGCCAGGTTCAGGGACCGACGGGCCGGCTGCATGGGCAGGCAGACGGTCTCGGTGACCCGCGGATCGGTCAGCACCTCCTCGGGCAGGCCGGTGGACTCGCGGCCGAAGAGCAGCACGTCGCCGGGCCGGTAGGCGACCCGGTCGTGCCGCACGGACCCGCGCGCGGTGAAGGCCAGCACACGGGCGGGGGCGAGGGCCGCGAGCGCAGCGTCGAGGTCCGGGTGCACCGTCACCACCGCGAGGTCGTGGTAGTCCAGGCCGGCGCGGCGCAGGTGGGCGTCCTCGAACCCGAAGCCCAGCGGCTCCACGAGGTGCAGCTCGGCCCCCGTGAGGGCGGCGAGCCGGATCGCGTTGCCGGTGTTGCCGGGGATCTCCGGGGTGAGCAGCAGGATCCGGAAGCCGGGGGTGCCGGGCGCCGGGGCGCGGTCGGCGCCCTCGTGCGGGTTCGGTCGGGGTGGGGTGGGGGAGTCGGGCACGCGCCCAGCCTAGTGGGGCGCCGCCGGGCGGGGACGTGCCTCAGTGGAGCCGGCCGACCAGCGCGCCGAGCGCGCGCCGGTCCACGAGATCCGGGTCCGTGCCGGTGCCCAGGAAGAGCGCGACCTCGCGCGCGAACGCGATCCCGGGCGCGGGCGGGGCGGTGAGCAGGTCGGCCTGCGCCTCCGGCGCGTCGGCGCCGCGCGTGTGGCGGATCACGGGGGCGTGCCGCGCGTCGCGGTCCGTCATCACGTGCACGAATCCGCCGACGGTGACCTGGGGCAGGGCCTGCTGCCACGCCATCATCGCGGGGCCGAGCAGCGGCGGGGCCACGGGGCGGCCCCGGGAGCGCAGGTCCGCCCCGTCCCAGGTGTAGGTCCCCTCCGGGACCATGACGGAGCCGATCAGCGCCAGGCGGTGGCCGCACAGCACCGCGTGGTCCACGTCGAGGTGCCGTCCCCAGCGCCCGCCCAGCCGCAGCCCGGTCAGGACCCGGGCGGCCGGGAGCGCGTCCGCCACGTGGCGCAGCAGCACGTCGAGGGTGCGGGCCTGCCGCAGCACCCGGTGCTCGTCCGGCAGGATCCCGCGCGGCCGCGGCGCCCCGTGGACGCGTTGGCTCGATCGCGGCAGGTCCAGCACGGTCGGGTCCGCCTCCGCCTCGCCGGGCGGGGGCTCGTAGCGCACGGGGCGGGCGGCACGTCCGCCGGGTCCGGACCGTCCCGACGGTCTCGCCCGCCCTGATCCGGCCGTCGCGCGGGGGCCGCGGGGACCGACGTCCGGGCCGGGCAGCGAGAGGTCGTATCGGCGCCGGGCCTCGGCGTCGCCGAGGAGGTCCCACGCCCGCGTCACGGCCCGGAAGGCGGCGGGGTCGCCGCCGACGTCGGGGTGCGCGGCCCGGGCCGCGCGGCGGTAGGCCCGCCGGACCTCCTCGGCGGTCGCGTCGCGGGGCACGCCCAGGACCTCGTAGGCGGTGCGGTGCTCCTCGGCCGCGCTCACGGCGTGGGGTCCGGGCCGGGGGAGGCGTGCCGCTCGTGGTGCAGGCGCAGGAACAGCATGCCGTCGTCGTGGAGCACCTGGACCAGCTGCAGCCGGGCGGGGAGGCCGGGGCCGTCCTCGCCGGTCAGGACGCGGCCGGCGGCGGGTCCGGCCAGCAGCGGCGCCACGGTGAGGTGCACCTCGTCCACGAGGCCGGCCGCCGCGAGGCTGCCGAACAGGCGCGGTCCGCCCTCGCAGTGGACGACGCGGGCGCCGCGCGCGTGCAGGGTCGCCACCACGGTCTGGGGGTCCACGTGCTCCTCGCCGACCGCCAGCACGTCCGCGCGCGCGGCCAGCGCCGCCGCCCGCTCCGGCTCGGCCGCGAGGGCGGCCCGGGACGTCAGGATCCAGGGGCGCACCGGGGCGGCCGTGAAGAACGCGGACGCCGGGTCCAGGTCCAGGCTGCCGCTGACCACGGCCACGGGCGGGTCCGCGGGCCCGCCGGCCTCCGCGCGTCGACGCCGGTCCTCCTCGGACAGCAGCGCACCCTCGTAGCCCTCGGCCCGGATGGTCCCGGCCCCCACGAGCACGACGTCGGCGTCGTGCCGGGACAGCGAGAGCAGCCGCTGGTCCGCGGGGGAACCGAGCCCGCCCGCACGGCCGTCCAGGGTGGCCGCGCCGTCGGCGGAGGCGATGAACACGACGCGGACCCAGGGTCCGGGGCCGGTGTCCTCAGCCGCCGGGGCCGCGAGGGCGGTGCGGAGGGCGTCGTCGTCCAGGCCGGGGCCGGTCTCGGTCAGCCGTCTCATGCCCGCCCCCCGCGGTGGGCGCGGTGTCCGGCCAGGGTGCTGCGGTCCGGCGGCGGGTTCTCCGCGCCCATGTTGTGGACCAGGCGCGCCGGCTGACGCCACCCGAACACGCACTCGAGCATGCGGGCCGCCGAGACGGAGGCGTCGGCGTCGTGCATGCGCAGGATCCGGGCGCCGCCGTACACGCAGGCCGCGGCCGCGGCCAGCGAGCCGGGCAGGCGCTCGTGCCGGTGCCGGTCCAGGCTCTCGCCGATGAAGTCCTTGTTCGAGACCGCGGCCAGCACGGGCAGCCCCAGGGTGGCGATCTCGTCCAGCCGCCGCGTGATCTCGAGGGTGTGCCGGGTGTTCTTGTTCAGATCGTGGCCGGGGTCCACGATGATCCTCTCCTCGGGGACGCCGAGCGCCACGGCCCGGTCGACGGTGCGCCGCAGGTGGTCGCGGACCTCCCTGACGACGTCGCCGTAGGTCGGCCGGGGGACCACGGCCCGGGGTCCGCGCACGTGGGCGAGGGAGTGGGTGACCACGAGGTGCGCGCCCGCGGCGGCCACCACCCGGCCCAGGTCCGCGTGGAACAGTCCCGTGGTGTCGTTGACGACGTCCGCCCCCGCCGCCAGGGCCGCCTCGGCCACGGCCGGCTGGAACGTGTCCGCCGAGAGGATCAGCCGGCGCGATGCCTCGGACGACCCGGCCCCGTCCCCGCTCCGCAGGGCCGCGATCAGGGGGACCACCCGCGCCGCCTCCTCGGTCGGGTCGAGCTCCGCCCCGGGCGCGAACGGCACGCCGCCGACGTCGACCCACTCGGCTCCGGCGTCCGCCGCGGCGTGGGCCTGGGCGAGGGCGTCCTCCAGGACGGCGCCGGCGCCGTCGTCGTAGAAGGAGTCCGGGGTGCGGTTGACCACGGCCATCGTGACGATCCGGCGGCGGAAGTCGATCTCGTGGTGGGCGAACCGGTGCACCGGGTGGACGAGCGGGACGGAGGGGGTCGGCACCCGGCCATTCAACCACCGGCGCCGCACGGTGACAGTGCGCCCCGGAAGGACTATGTTTCCCTCCCGTGACATTTACCTCGTCGCCGCGGGTCGGCCCGCGTCGGCCCCGCATCCGTCCGACCCAGCTCGTGGTCGGGTCCTTCCTCGTCGCCATCGTGACGGGCACCGGCGCACTGCTGCTGCCCGCCTCGTATCAGGGCCGCGCGCCCACCCCGCTGGAGGCCGCGTTCACGGCGACCAGCGCCACCACGGTGACGGGCCTCGGCGTCGTGGACACCCAGACGTTCTGGACACCCCTGGGTCAGCTCGTGATCCTCACGCTCATCAAGCTCGGTGGCCTGGGCGTCATGACGTTCACGTCGCTGCTGGGGCTGGTGATCCTCCGGCGGCTCGGCCTCACCCAGCGCCTCGACGCCGCGGCCTCCACCCGGGCCGAGGGGATCGGGGACCTGCCCCGGGTGCTGCGGGCCCTGATCCTGTACTCCACGGCCGTCGAGGCCTCGGTGGCGCTGCTGCTGAGCCTGCGCTTCTGGCTGGGCGCGGGAATGTCCCCGGGCCAGGCACTGTGGCAGGGGGTCTTCCACGCGGTCTCCGCATTCAACAACGCCGGGTTCGCGCTGTTCAGCGACAACCTCATGGGCTTCGTCTCGGACCCGTTCATCTGCCTGCCGATCGCGGCGGCGATCATCTTGGGCGGCCTGGGCCTGCCGGTCGTGCTGACCCTGCGGCGAGACCTGCGCCGACCCGAGCGGTGGAACCTCACGGTCCGGCTCGTGCTCGTGGGCACCGCGGTGCTGCTGGTGGGCGGCACGCTCATGTACCTCGTCCTCGAGTGGTCCAACCCGCGGACCCTGGGCGGTCTGGACCCGGCCTCGCGCGTGCTCGCGGCGTTCTTCCAGTCCGTCACGACCCGCACCGCCGGCTTCAACACCCTGGACTACGGGCAGATGCACCCCGTGACGCTCTTCGCCACCGACGTGCTCATGTTCATCGGCGGCGGCCCCGCCGGCACCGCCTCGGGCGTGAAGATCACGACGGCGAGCGTCCTGCTGTTCATCGTGCTCGCGGAGATCCGGGGGGAGGGCGCCGTCCATGCGTTCGGCCGCCGGCTCTCCCGGACCACGCACCGCGAGGCGATCACCGTGATCATGCTCTCCGCGACCGCGATCGCCGTCGCCACGATGGCGCTCATGGGCCTGTCCTCGTTCACGACCGACCAGATCCTGTTCGAGTGCGTGTCCGCGTTCAGCACGGTGGGCCTGTCCACCGGCATCACCGCCCAGCTGCCGCCGGCCGCGCAGGGCATCCTGATGCTCCTCATGTTCGTCGGCCGCATCGGCCCCGCCACCGTCGCCGGCAGCCTGGCCCTGACCGACCGCACCCGCCACTTCGAGTACCCGAAGGAGAGACCCCTCATTGGCTGATCTCACCCGTTCCCTGTTCGCCCCCCGCCGGGGCGACCGCCCCACCGTGGCCGTCCTCGGGCTCGGCCGGTTCGGCTCCGGGGTCGCCCGCGAGCTCATGGAGTCCGACTGCCACGTGCTGGGGGTCGACGCCGATGCCGAGGCCGTCCAGGCGCTCAACGGCCGGCTGACCCACGTCGTCCGCGCGGACAGCACGGACGAGGAGGCGATGCGCCAGCTCTCGGTCCACGAGATGGACCACGTCGTCGTCGCCATCGGCGGCGACCTCGCGGACTCGATCCTCACCGTCTCGCTGATGCGGCGGTTCGGGACGCACCAGCTCTGGGCCAAGGCCAATGACGACCGCCACGGCGAGATCCTGCGTCAGCTCGGCGTGGAGCACGTGGTCCACCCGGAGCGGGACATGGGCCGCCGCGTGGCGCACCTGGTCAGCACGTCCTTCCAGGACTTCGTCGAGGTCGAGCCGGGCCTGGCCATGGTCCGGGCCACGCCGCCGTCGCGCCTGCTGGGCAGGGACCTGCGAGCCACCGGGCTCGCGGGGGAGCGGGGCATGCGCGTGGTCGCCGTCCGCAGCCGCGGCACGTGGCTCTACCCGCCGAGTCACTACGTGCTCGAGCCCGAGGACACGATCCTCCTGGTGGGCCCGACCCGCGACGTCGAGCGGTTCCTCGCCCGGGACTGAGCCGGGGCACATCCGGCGCGGCTCCTAGACTGGCCGGGTGACCACCCCGGACCGCGTGCACCTGGACCACGCCGCCACCACGACGGTGCGCCCCACCGCGCTCGCGGCCCTGGCCGAGGCGGCCGCGCTGCCCGGCAACCCGGCCTCCCTCCACGCCTCCGGCCGCCGGGCCAAGCTGCGCCTCGAGGAGGCGCGGGAGCGCATCGCCGCGGCGCTCGGGGCGCACCCCACCGAGGTGATCCTCACGTCCGGGGGCACCGAGGCGGACAACCTCGCCATCCAGGGGCTGTACCGGGCCCGCCGCGCGGCCGCTCCGGAGCGCACCCGGATCGTGCTGACCGGCATCGAGCACCACGCGGTCCTCGACGTGGTGGACTGGCTCGCCGCGCACGAGGGCGCCGAGCCGGTGCTCGTCCCGGTCGACGACGACGGGCGGGTCGACCTCGCCGCATGGGGGGCCGCGCTGGCGACCGCGCCCGAGCGGACCGCCCTGGCCACGCTGATGTGGGCCAACAACGAGATCGGCACGGTCCAGCCCGTGGCCGAGGCCGCCCGGCTTGCGGCCGACCACGGGGTCCCGTTGCACACCGACGCCGTCCAGGCCCTCGGGGCGGTGCCCGTGGACTTCGCCGCGTCCGGGGCCGCGACCCTGGCCGTCTCGGGGCACAAGGTCGGCGCCCCCGTGGGGGTCGGCGCCCTGCTCGTGCGCCGGGACGTCACGCTGGAGGCCGTCGTGCACGGCGGCGGCCAGGAACGCCGCCTGCGCTCGGGCACGGTGTCGGTGGCCCTGGCCGCCGCGCTGGCGGCCGCCGTGGCGGAGGCCGTCGCGGAGCAGCCCGCCGAGGCCGCCCGCCTGGGCGGGCTGCGGGACGAGGTGATCGCCGCCGTCGACGCCCTGGACGGGGTGCGCCTGACCGGGCCGCGGGACCGCGACCCGGCGACGGGGGAGCCGCTGTCGCCGGGGACGCGCCGACTGCCCGGCAACGTCCACATCACCGTGCCGGGCCGGACGGCGGACGCGCTGCTGTTCTCCTTCGACATGGCCGGACTGGACACCTCGTCCGGGTCGGCGTGCACCGCCGGGGTGGCCGAGCCGTCGCACGTGGTCGCGGCCCTGCCGGGGCGGACGGAGGCCGACGCGCGGGCCACCCAGCGGTTCACCCTCGGCCGGACGACGACGCTGGCCGAGACGGCCGCGCTCATCGACGCGCTGCGGACGCTGCTGGGGCCGGGCGTCTAGACTGGAGCGCCCGTCCGTCGTCGAGAGAGGAGTCCGCCCGTGAAGGTCCTGGCCGCCATGTCCGGGGGAGTCGACTCCGCCGTCGCCGCGGCGCGTGCCGTGGACGCCGGGCACGACGTCGTCGGCGTCCACCTGGCCCTGTCCCGCATGCCCGGCACCCTGCGCACCGGCTCGCGTGGCTGCTGCACCATCGAGGACGCCTCGGACGCGTGGCGCGCGTGCGAGCGGCTCGGCATCCCCTTCTACACGTGGGACTTCTCCGAGCGGTTCGCGGAGGACGTCGTGGACAACTTCGTGGCCGAGTACAAGGCCGGCCGCACGCCCAACCCGTGCATGCGCTGCAACGAGCGCATCAAGTTCGCGGCGCTGCTCGAGCGCGCCCTCGAGCTGGGCTTCGACGCCGTCTGCACCGGCCACTACGCCGCCGTGCGGCCCGGTCCGGACGGCTCGCTGGAGCTGCACCGCGCCGCGGACGACGCGAAGGACCAGTCCTACGTGCTCGGCGTGCTGACCGCGGATCAGCTCGCCCACTGCCTCTTCCCGCTCGCGGACACGCCGTCCAAGGAGCTCGTGCGCGCCGAGGCGGCCGAGCGCGGCCTGTCCGTGGCGGCGAAGCCGGACTCCCACGACATCTGCTTCATCCCCGACGGCGACACCCGCGGCTGGCTCGCCGAGCGCATCGACCTGGCCCCCGGCCCCATCGTCGACCCGGAGGGGCAGGAGCTCGGCACCCACGCGGGCGCCCAGGCGTTCACGGTCGGCCAGCGCAAGGGCCTGGCCATCGGCCGTCCCGCGCCCGACGGCAAGCCCCGGTTCGTGCTCGAGGTGCGGCCGAAGGAGAACACCGTGGTCGTCGGCGGGCGCGAGCTGCTCGACGTCGACCGCATCACCGGCATCCGCCCGTCCTGGGCCGGCGCCCCGGTGCCCGAAGCCCGCACGGGCGCCTGGTTCGACTGTGCGCTGCAGTTCCGGGCCCACGGCGAGATCGTCGAGGCCCGCGCCCGCCAGCGCGCGGACGCGGCGGGGCATCCGGGGTGGGAGATCGAGCCGGGGCGCCCCCTGCGCGGCGTGGCTCCCGGTCAGACGGCCGTCCTGTACCGGGGCACCCGCGTGCTCGGCCAGGCCACCATCGACACCGCCCGCAATGCCCGGCTGTCCGCCCCCGCGGATGCGTAGGCTTCGGCCATGAGCCCGGACTACGACCCCCACGCCAGCTCGCTGCCCGGCACCGCGGACCCGGCGGTCCTCGACGAGCTCTTCGCGATCCGCGGCAGCATCGACAACATCGACGCCTCGCTCGTCTACCTCCTGGCCGAGCGGTTCAAGTTCACGCAGCGGGTCGGTGCGCTGAAGGCCCGCCACGACCTGCCGCCCTCGGACCCCGGGCGTGAGGCCGCCCAGATCGCGCGGCTGCACCGGCTCGCGCTCGAGGCCGACCTCGAGCCCGCGTTCGCCGAGAAGTTCCTGAACTTCATCATCGCCGAGGTCATCCGCCACCACCGCGCGCTGGCGGCCGAGGGCCGGCCGGACGCCGAGGCGGAGCCGGGGGCGGGCTCCGGGGACGCGGATGACTGAGGCCGCCCACGACGACGGCGCCACCGGCCCCGTCGCCCTCGGCGGCACGCCGTGGCGCGGCACCGACGTCGCAGAGGCGCAGCGCGTCACGCTCGGCGAGCTCGGCGCGGACCACTGGCCGGTGCTCCCCGAGCTGCCCGAGCGCGGACCCGGCGCCGACGCCACCGGCCGCTCGGCCGCCCTCCTGCAGGAGCTGGCCGTCGACCTGCAGCCGCACGGCTGGCGGGTCAGCCCGCCCGGGGCCGCCGGCTCCGGCCGCGACCGACGCCGCGCCGTCTCCCTCTGGCGCGAGGACGCGCACCGCTGGGCGGACACCGCGGGGGCCGAGGGCGCCGTCGTCGACCGTCTGGCCGTGCGGGTGCGCGGCCCGCTCAGCCTGCTCGCCGGCCTCTGGCTGCCCGGGGGAGAGCGCGTCCTCGGCGACCACGGCGCCCGCCGCGACGTCGCCGAGTCCTATCTCGAGGGACTGCAGGACGCCCTGCCCCGCCTCCGGAGGGCCACCGGGGCGGCCCGCCTCGGCGTCGTCGTCGACGAGCCGTGGGCGGGGGCCGTCCTCGCCGGGACCCTGCCCACCGCGAGCGGGTACCGCACCGTCCGGTCGCTGCCGCGCGAGGAGGCCCGCGGACTGTGGCGCGCCGCCCTCGCCAGGCTCACCGCCCTGCCCGACGTCGCCCGAGTGTGGCTCGCGCCGGGCCGCCGCGCCGCCTCCCCGGGGGCCGAGCTGCCCGGGCCCGCCGCGCTGGCGACGCTGACGGGAGAGTCCCTGCCCAGGCCCGACGCAGCCGCGGACGCGCCCGCCCGGGCCCCGGTCTCGCTCGTGGTGGGCGTGGGCCCCCTCGACGACGGCGCGGACGGTTCGCCCGGCACCCGCGAGGCGTGGGAGGCGGCGGCCGGCTGGGCCGACGTCGGGCGCGGGCTGACCCTGGCCCCCGAGCCGGGCGTGCGCCCGGTCGACGTCGTCCGCACGTGGGAACGGCTGGGGGTGGACCCCGGACGGGTGGGCGACGTCGGCCTCACGGCGGCGGGGCCGCACGACCCCGCCGTGCTCCGCACTCTGCGGCGGGACGCGGAGGAGCTGGCCGCGCGGCTCGCCGAGCTGCGCGGCTGAGCCGGCGCCCCGACGGACCGGGGCGACCTCCGGCGTCGTCCGCCGGGGACGGGCCCGCCCGGCGGGTATCATCGGGCTGATCCTGAAAATTTCCTGTGCCCGGGGCCGGTCCCGCCCGCGGCGCCGGGGGGAGCGCTGACGAGGAGGTCAGGATGGGCAAGGCCAAGATCCTGGTGGTGGACGACGACGAGGCGCTGGCCGAGATGATCGGCATCGTCCTGCGCAACGACGGCTTCGAGCCGGCGTTCGCCGCGGACGGCACCTCCGCACTGCCCGCGTTCCACCGCGAGCGTCCCGATCTCGTGCTGCTGGACCTCATGCTCCCCGGCATCGACGGCATCGAGGTCTGCAGGCTCATCCGAGACGAGTCGGACGTGCCGATCGTGATGCTCACGGCCAAGTCGGACACGGCGGACGTCGTGCGCGGCCTCGAGTCGGGTGCGGACGACTACGTGCCCAAGCCGTTCAAGCCGGCCGAGCTCGTGGCCCGCGTCCGGGCCCGCCTGCGTGAGGGGGAGGCCAAGCCGGCGGAGGTCCTGCACATCGGGGACCTCGAGATCGACGTGGCGGGCCACGAGGTCACCCGCGGCGGCGTCGGCATCGCCCTCACCCCGCTGGAGTTCGACCTCCTCGTGGCCCTCGCCCGGCGGCCGCGCCACGTCTTCACCCGCGAGATGCTGCTGGAGGAGGTCTGGGGGTACCGGCACCAGGCCGACACCCGGCTCGTGAACGTCCACGTCCAGCGCCTGCGCTCCAAGGTCGAGCCGGATCCCGAGAACCCGTGCGTCGTGCTGACCGTCCGCGGCGTCGGGTACAAGGCCGGCCAGGGCTGAGGGCATGACGGTGTCCGGCCCGGGTCTGAGCGCGGCCCCGGCGGCCGAGCCCGGCGCCGAGCCGGTCGAGCCCGCCGCCGGCCGCCCACGGTCGTGGGTCCCCGGCCCCGCGTGGCGTGCGCTGCGCCGCCGGTGGCGTCGGTCCCTGCGGCTGCGCACGGCGGTGCTCGCGGCCCTGCTCTCGATCCTCGCGGGCCTCGTGGTCGCCGCGTTCCTGACGCAGCAGATCACCCAGGCCCTCTTCGAGGCCCGCTACGAGCAGGTCCAGGCCGAGGCCCGCCGTGGCCTGAGTCAGGTGCGCGAGACGTTCGCGCAGACCACCGCCACGGACGCGCAGAGCACGGACGTGCTGGTGACCCAGACCCTGCGTGCCCTCGAGGGGGACTCGGGCACGACGATCCGCCGCCGCTACCACCTCGCCCCGCTGCCGGGCTCCGAGTCCGCGTACGTGGGGACGATCTCCTCCGCCGGTCTCGATCCCGCGGTGATCCCCCAGGAGCTGCAGGACGCGGTCGCCTCCGGGCCGGGCGTGTACGACGCGAGCGTGGCGCTGCCGGACCCCGGCGGCGGCACCCGGCCCGGCCTCGTGTTCGGCGCCCAGGTGGTGCTGCCCCCGGGTGCCACCTACGGGCTCTACCTCGTCTACGACCTCGCGGACGTCCAGAGCTCGCTGGACTCGGTGCTCGGGGTGCTGCTGGTGTTCGGCGTCGGATTCCTGGTGATCAACGTGCTGGTCTCGTGGTGGGTCTCGCGGCGTGTGACCCTGCCCGTGCAGCAGGCGGCCCGGGCGGCCGAGTCCCTCTCGAGCGGCAACCTGGCCGTGCGGATGCCGGTCGACGGTGAGGACGAGATGGCCCGCCTGGGCATGTCCTTCAACCGGATGGCGGACAGCATCCAGGACCAGATCGGCCAGCTCGCCCAGCTGTCCCAGATGCAGCAGCGGTTCGTCTCGGACGTCTCCCATGAGCTGCGCACGCCGCTGACGACCGTGCGGATGGCGGCCGACGTGCTGTACGGCTCGCGCGAGGACTTCGACCCGGTCAACCGACGCTCGACCGAGCTGCTCTACCACCAGGTCGATCGCTTCCAGGCCATGCTCGCGGACCTGCTGGAGATCACCCGGTTCGACGCCGGCGCCGCCACCCCAGCCCTCGAGGCCACGGACATGCTCGAGCTGGCCCGCGACGTCGTGCTCACCTCTCAGCCGTTGGCCGATCAGAGCGGCGTGCCCGTGTACGTGGTGCCCATGGACCGGGACCGCGCCGACGGCCACGTCGCCTGGGTCGACCCGCGGCGGATCGAACGGATCCTGCGCAACCTGGTGAACAACGCGATCGAGCACGCCGAGGGCCGGCCGGTGGACGTGCTCGTGGCGGCCGACGAGGAGGCCGTCACGTTCGCCGTCGTGGACCACGGCATCGGCATGAGCCCCGAGCAGGTGCAGCGCGTGTTCGACCGGTTCTGGCGGGCCGACCCCTCACGCAAGCGCACCACCGGCGGGTCCGGACTGGGTCTGGCGATCGCCACCGAGGACACCCGGCTGCACGGCGGCCGGCTCGAGGCGTGGGGCGAGCTGGGGGAGGGGTCCACGTTCATGGTGACCCTGCCGCGGGCGCCGCGCCCGGCCGCGCAGGGCGCGGAGGCCCCGGAACCGATCGGCCGCTCCGTGCTGCCCATCCCGCCCCGCTACAGCACGGCGGACCGCCGGTACGCCGATGACCTGTCCCGACCCGTCCCGCAGGAGGCGGACGCCGACGCCGACGCCGTCGGCAGGGTCGCGGACGTCGCCGCCACGGCCGCGGACGCCTCACCGTCCGCGCGCCAGGCCGAGCAGGCCCTGACCGCACCGACCCGGCCGGTGTGCGTGGCCCCTCCGGGGGATCCCGCCGACGGGCCGGCCGCCGGGGACCGGACCGGCGAGGACGCGGCAGAGGAGGCCCGATGACCACCGTGGATCCGCAGCCGCCCCGCCCGCCGCGTGTCGCCGTCGTCGCGGTGATCGTCGCCCTGGTGCTCGCCCTCAGCGGCTGCACCCAGATCCCCCAGAGCTCCGAAGTGCGCAGCGCCGACCCGGTCGACGGGGCCAGCGCGGCCGCCGACGCGCCGCAGTTCCATCCGCCGGGACCCGCCGAGTCGGACACGGCGGAGGAGGCCATCCGGGGCTTCCTGCTCGCGGGCACGAGCCCGCAGGACGACTACGCGGTGGCGCGCGAGTTCCTCGACGGCCCCGCGGCCACCCAGTGGACGCCCGGGCAGCGCACCCTCGTGTACTCGGCGGAGCCGCGCATCACCCGGGGCGACGGCGACGGGGACTACCAGATCCAGGTCGAGGTCGACTCGGAGATCGACGAGTACGGCCTGCGGACCGTCGCGCCGCCGGGGACCACACGGGCCTGGGCGGTCACCGTGCAGGAACGGCCCCAGGGCATGCGGATCACGTCCACGGAGAACGGCACGCTGCTCTCCCAGGCGCAGTTCGGACAGCTGTTCGCGCCGCACGAGCTCGCCTTCTACGACACCGCGAAGCGCTATATCGTGCCGGACGTGCGGTGGTTCGTCAATCGGGGCACCACCGTGACCGCGGTGACGCGAGCGCTGCTGCGCGGGCCGGCACCGTATCTGGCCGGGGCGGTGGAGACGGCCTTCCCGCTGCGCACCGGCACCGACCTGGCCGCGCCCACGGTGCCCGTCGACGACGACGGCGTGGCCCACGTCGACCTCACCCAGGCGGCCGCCGAGGGGGCCGACGCCGAGCGGCGGCACCGCATGCGGGAGCAGCTGGAGCTGACCCTGAGGGGCCTCCAGTCGGTCAAGGAGGTCGAGGTGACCGTCGCCGGTGCCCAGCTGTCCACGTCGGGAGACGACGGCCCCGCCCCGGTCCAGACCGACCCCGCCGTCAGATCGGTCCAGGTGGGCATCGACGCGGCGACGGGCGGACTCGTGTACGTGCAGGGGAGCAGCGTCACGCCGGTGGGCGGCGCTCCGGACGTCACCGCGCTCGATCCGGTCCGCCCGACGATGTCCGGCGACCGCAGCCGATTCGCGTTCGTCACCCGTGACCGGACGGCGGTCCACGTCGCCGGCACGGACGGCACCCTGCGGGAGGTGCTGCGCGGCACCGGGCTCACCGTCCCGTCACTGGACCTCCTGGGCTGGGTGTGGGCGGCCGACAGGGAGACGACCTCGCGGATCCGCGCCGTCCCGGCCCAGCCCGGCGGGCAGGAGCGCATCGTGACGGCCACCTGGCTGCGGCCCGGCGAGCGGATCGTCGACCTGCGGTTGTCGCGGAGTGGGGCCCAGGCCGCGATGCTCGTCGACGACGGCCAGCGGACCACCCTGCGCGTGTCCGGCGTCGTGCGCGGCTCGGACGGGGTGCCGAACGCCCTGACCGAGCCGATCCTGCTGCCCTCCTCCGGCTCCGAGGACTCGGTGGAGTGGGCCGGAGACACGAACCTGCTCGTCTCGGCGTACGCCGAGAAGCCCGACGAGCGCGTGGTGCCGCGGATCGTCTCGATCGACGGCACCGTCCGGGAGCTCAACCCGCTGGGCGGTCTGCGGGGGATCTCCGCCGGTGACGACGGCGCCTACTACGCGGAGACGGAGGAGCTCGTGTTCCTGCTGGTGGGCTCCTCGTGGCGGGCGCAGGAGCTCGACCGCGGGGTGCGCGACCTCTCGTTCCCCGACTGAGCCGAGCCCGCGCCCGCCGCCCCGTCGTCCACTCCTGCACAGCCGCCCCGGCCCGCACAGCGGCTCGCCCCGGCGCCCGGACGGCGGCGGCGTGCGGTGGACTCGTTGCATGCGTTCCCCGCCGTCCTCCCCGTCCCCGCCGTCGGTGTTCGGCACCCTCGGTCGGGCCCTGGCCGACCTGGTCCTGCCCGCCGAGTGCGCGGTGTGCGCCGCGCCGGGTCACCGGCTCTGCCCGGCCTGCGCGGAGGGACTGACCGCCGTCCTGTCCCGGCCCTTCCGGGCGGAGCAGGACGCCCCGGCTTTGCCCTTGGGCCCCGGCGGCGCTCCCCTGCCGGTGATGGCGGCCGGGCGCTACGCAGACCCGCTGGCGGCCGCCGTGCTCGCGTTCAAGGACCATCACGCGCTGCACCTGCGCGGCGTGCTGGGCGAGGCCCTGTGCCGGGCCGTCGCCGCGGCGCGCCTCGAGCCGGACCTGCCCGGGGCGCCGCACGCCCTGCTCGTCCCGGTCCCGGGCGGCGCGGCCGGATTCCGACGGCGTGGCTACGACCCGCTCGCCGAGCTCACCCGGGCGCTGCCGGCGCCGTGGCTGGTCTCCGACGCCGTCCGTGCGCGCCTGCTGCCCCGCGCGAGCACGCTCCGGGGCGGCGGCCCGTCCCACGCGGGCGCCGGGGCGGGCCAGCGCCGCCGGCGGGGCCCGGGACTGGCGCGTCGTCGCCGGGCGGCTGCCGGCCGGCGCGCCCGTCCTGCTCGTGGACGACGTCCTCACCACCGGCGCCACCCTCGCCGCGCTCGCGGAGGCGGTGCGCCGCGCCGGCGGGCACCCCGTCGGGGCCGTCGTGCTCGCGGCCGTGGCCCCGCCGCGGGACCCCGCCGAGCCTGGCCCCCGGCCACGCCCCCGGGTAGGGTGAACGGCACGGAATCGCCCCTACGGTTCCCGTCCTGCCGACGGCTGGAAGGAGGTCGCACCCTCGGACCCGCCGCCGCCCTGCGGACGCGACACCGAGGCGCACCTCCCCTCCCGAGGCCGGACCCGTGAGAGTCGGACCAGGAGGACGCCATGACCATGGATGTCAGCTACATCGCCCGCAACCTCAGGCTCCCGGAGAGCTTCCGCGACCACGTCGTCGAGCGCACCGAGCGCCTCCAGCCGCTCGCCGAGGGCGCCGACACGCTCGAGGTCCGCGTGACGAAGTCCTCCCACCACAAGCACTCGGACGAGACGGTCCGCGTGGAACTGACGGTCCGTGGCCCGCGGGACGTCGTGCGGGCCGAGGCCGACGCGGACGACAAGCTGGTCGCCTTCGACCAGGCCGCCACCCGACTGGCCGAGCGCCTGCGGCGCATGCGCGACCGCCGCAAGGACCGCCGTCACGGCAAGCTCGGCGCCTCCCGCGGCGCGGGCGAGGTCGGATTCGTGCCGCCGCTGCCGCCGTCGGGTGCCGCGCTGGCCGCGGAGGAGGCCGCCGAGCAGGACGCCCCCGAGGTGGGCACCCCGGTGCGCATCCGCCAGAAGGCGTTCCCCGCGACCCCCATGAGCGTGGACGAGGCCGTGGACGCGATGGAGCTGGTGGGCCATGACTTCTTCCTCTTCCAGAACGCCGAGACCGGCGTGCCCTCCGTGGTCTACCGCCGCCGGGGCTGGAGCTACGGCGTGATCCGCCTGGACGAGTCCCTCCCGCAGGATCACGTCTCCGCCTCCGAGGGGGAGCGGGCCTACCAGGCGCGCGAGGACTGACCGCCCCGCCGACGTCGACCACGACCTGCTGACGCCGCGGCGCCCGTCCCCTCCGGGACGGGCGCCGCGGCCCGTCCGGACTCGGCCCGTACACTGTCCCGGAGACCGCGCCACGGCCGAGCGCGAGGGGCATCCCGTCCCGCCCCGGCCACACCGCAAGGGAGCAGAGAACCAGTGCCTTCGATCATCGACCGCGTCCTGAAGATCTCGGACAACCGCGTCCTCAAGCGCATGCAGGCCACGGTGGACGCCGTGAACCTCCTCGAGGATGACTTCCGGGCGCTCAGCGATGCGGAGCTGCGTGCCGAGACGGACACGCTCCGGGCCCGGCATGCGGACGGCGAGTTGTTGGACCTGCTCCTGCCGGAGGCGTTCGCCGCGGTCCGGGAGGCCGCGGGACGCACGCTCGGCCAGCGGCACTACGACGTCCAGCTGCTCGGCGGCATCGCGCTGCACCAGGGCAACATCGCGGAGATGAAGACCGGCGAGGGCAAGACCCTCGTGGCCACCGCCCCGGCCTACCTCAACGCGCTGTCCGGCAGGGGCGTGCACGTGGTGACGGTCAACGACTTCCTCGCCTCCTACCAGGCCGACCTCATGGGCCGCGTGTTCCGCTTCCTCGGCATGCAGACGGGCGTCATCGTGGCGGGCCAGACCCCGGCCGTACGCCGCGAGCAGTACGCCGCGGACATCACCTACGGCACGAACAACGAGTTCGGCTTCGACTTCCTCCGGGACAACATGGCCTGGTCCCTCGACGAGCTCGTGCAGCGTGAGCACCACTACGCGATCGTCGACGAGGTGGACTCGATCCTCATCGACGAGGCCCGCACCCCGCTGATCATCTCCGGCCCCGCCCAGGGAGAGGCCAACCGGTGGTACGGCGAGTTCGCCCGGCTGGTGCGCCGCCTCGAGGCGGACACGGACTACGAGGTGGACCACAAGAAGCGCACCGTCGGCATCCTCGGCCCCGGCATCGAGAAGGTCGAGGACCACCTCGGCATCACGAACCTGTACGAGACGCAGAACACCACGCTCATCCAGTTCCTGAACAACGCGGTCAAGGCCAAGGAGCTGTTCAAGCGGGACAAGGACTACGTGGTCCTCGACGGCGAGGTGCAGATCGTCGACGAGCACACGGGCCGCGTGCTCAAGGGACGCCGCTACAACGAGGGGCTCCACCAGGCCATCGAGGCCAAGGAGGGCGTCGAGGTCAAGCCCGAGAACCAGACGCTGGCCACGGTGACCCTGCAGAACTACTTCCGCGGCTACGAGAAGCTCGCCGGCATGACGGGCACCGCCGAGACGGAGGCCGCCGAGTTCACGTCGACCTACGGCCTCGGCGTCGTCGTGATCCCGCCGAACCGGGAGCCACAGCGTGTGGACCGCAACGACGTGGTGTACAAGAACGAGAAGGTCAAGTTCGACGCCGTCGTCGACGACATCGCCGAGCGGCACGCGAAGGGCCAACCGGTCCTGGTGGGCACCACCTCGGTGGAGAAGTCCGAGTACCTCTCCACGCTGCTGGCCAAGCGCGGCGTCCGCCACGAGGTCCTGAACGCGAAGAACCACGCCCGCGAGGCCGCCATCGTGGCGCAGGCCGGCCGCCCGGGCGCCGTCACCGTGGCCACCAACATGGCCGGCCGCGGCACCGACATCATGCTCGGCGGCAACGCCGAGTTCACGGCGGTGGCCCGCATGCAGGAGCTGGGCCTCGACGCCGCCGAGGACCCGGAGGCGTACGAGGCCCGCTGGCCCGAGGTGCTGGCGCAGGCCGAGGCCGCCGTGGAGGACGCGCACCGCGCGGTCATCGAGGCCGGCGGCCTGTACGTGGTGGGCACCGAGCGCCACGACTCGCGCCGCATCGACAACCAGCTGCGCGGTTGTTCCGGCCGTCAGGGCGACCCGGGCGAGTCCCGGTTCTACCTCTCCCTCACGGACGAGCTCATGCGCAACTTCAACCCGGGCGTGGCCCAGCGGATCATGAACAGCCCGTCGATCCCGGACGACATGGCGCTCGAGTTCGGCTTCGTCTCGAAGGCGATCCAGAACGCGCAGGCGCAGGTCGAGGGGCGCAACGCCGAGCAGCGCAAGAACGTGCTCAAGTACGACGACGTGATGAACCGCCAGCGCGAGGCCATCTACACGGACCGCCGTTCCATCCTCGAGGGGGAGGACCTGCAGGACCGGGTGCGCCGCTTCGTGGAGGACGCCGTCGGGAACATCGTGGACGCGGCCACCGAGGAGGGCCACGCCACCGACTGGGACCTCGACCAGCTGTGGCGGGACCTGGCAGAGCTCTACCCCGTGGGCATCTCGCAGGAGGACGTCCTCGACGAGGTCGGCGGCCGGGGCCGGCTCACGGCCGAGGTCCTCAAGCGCGAACTCGTCTCCGATGCGCTCCTGGCGTACGAGGACCGGGAGGCGCAGGTGGGGTCCGAGGCGCTGCGGGAGGCGGAGCGTCGCGTGGTGCTCGCCACCATCGGGCGCCGCTGGCAGGAGCATCTCTACGAGATGGACTACCTCAAGGAGGGCATCGGGCTGCGCGCGATGGCCCAGCGCGAGCCCCTCGTGGAGTACCAGCGCGAGGGCTACACGATGTTCCAGAACATGCTCGCCGCCATCCGCGAGGACGCCGTGCGCACGCTGTTCCAGGCGCAGATCAGTGCGGCCCCCGCGTCGACGTCGCTGCCCGGCGTCCAGGACGCCCGCGCTGTGACGATGGCACCGCAGATCTCCGTGGAGGGTATCGACGCCCCGCAGCAGCCGGCGCAGCTGCGTTTCACCGGTCCGTCCGAGGACGGGCAGAGCGCGGTCACCCGCAGCGGCACGGACTCCGGCGCCACGGTCGCGGCGGGCACGAACCGCCGCTCCCGCCGTCAGGCGGAGCGCCGCGGCCGCCGCGGCTGACCGGCGCCCCGTCACGACGCAGGACGAGGGCCCGCAGACCTCCAGGTCTCCGGGCCCTCGATCGTCAGTCCGACGGGACGATCCGGCTCAGCCGATCTCGACCGACGTCACCTTCCACCGGCTGAGCCGCCGCTCGAGTCGGAGCGCGAAGGCCCGGGCCCGGCCCTCCCACAGCACCGTCGCGCTGGCCTCCACCCGGCCGGGCGCGACCTCGCACACGCGGGCACCCACCGGGCGGGGTGCGGACTTGGGCGTCCGGGGCGGGACGGCCGCGGAGGGCCGTCGACCGGGCCCGGTCGGCGCGACGGCGCCCAGCAGCTCCATGCGACGGGTCAACTTGTCCAGGACCTCGGGCGAGAGCCAGCCGGAGAGGTCCCGCAGGGCACGGCGGCCCGTCTCGACCTCGACGCAGGCGACGGCGATCACGGCGGCGAGCGAGCGGACGCGGCGCAGCTCCTCGCGCCCCTGTTCGGTGCGGGCCCGCCGGGCGATCTCCTCACCGCGGGGCAGGACTGCGGGGCTGTGGGCGGGCCCGTGGAGGAGGGTGTCGGCGGTGCGCCGGTCGGAAGCGGCGCGGGGGCGGGTGGCGAGGGTGGTCATGGCGGTCTCCTGAGGACGAGGCGAAGCGGGGGAGTGCAGGGTTGTGGATGTCATGGCCGTGGTCCGTCCACGCCGGCGTGCGGGGTGAACACGGGGGAGGTCAGCACGGTGCCGGGCAGCAGCAGGTGCGGGTCGTCGCCGATCACCCGTCGGTTGGCCTCGTACCAGCGGCGCCAGCGGGCGTCGATCTCTCGGGGGGTCGCGTCCGGGCCGAGCTCGGCGGCGGCGAGGTGCCACAGGCAGTCGCCGCGCCGGACGGTGACGGTCGGGTGGTCCGGATCCGCACGGCCGGTGCCGGCGCCCGGTGGGGCCGGCGCCGGGGGCCGGGGCGTCCACGCGGCGTCCGGCGCCGGGGCCTCGACGCCGGTGGCGTGCGCAGGCACCGCAGCCACGGTCCAGGAGGCGTCCGGCACGGGATGAGCCGCGTCCGCCCACGCGGCCGGTGCCGCGAGCAGCTGGGCACCGACGACGGCGCCTGCCACGCGTCCGAGCAGGGCGGGAGTGAGGCTCCGGCCCAGGCGGGCCCAGGCCGGCCGACCCGCGCGGCGCCCCAGCGCGACGAGCGCCAGCCCGATCAGGCCCACCGCCCACCATGCGAGCAGTCCGAGCCCGGCGAGACCGGCACCGAGGCCCAGCACGCGGGTCAGTTCCGCCCCGGGCGCGCTGGTGCCCGTCTGCAGCAGCGCCGCGGCACAGGCGAGCAGACCGGGACCGGCCAGAAGCAGGACGGTGAGGCCGACGGCGTCCGCCGCGTCGACCGGACGGGTCGGGGCCGGGCCGGCCGGTGATGTCGAGCGCTCCATGGATTCCCCTCCTGTGCGTCCGTCCGGCCGGGATCCCGCGATCAGGCCGGTGATGATGATCACAGTGAACTGCACGGGCCGATAGGTGTCAAGAGTGATGTTTGATGATGTTTGATGACGACCGATGTCCGGCGCTGAGCCTCCTATGCTGAGCGCATGCGGTGGAACGGACTCTTCGACGACCTGGAGGCGCACTGGGCCGACCTCGGCTGGCAGGAGACGGTGGCCGAGGCCGCGGAGCTGACCCGAGCGGAGTGGATGGCGCTGTCCCTGGCCGACCGCCTGCGCGGAGCCCGAGGGCGGCAGGTCCGGCTCCACCTGGCCTGGGGCGAGGTCGTGGACGGCGTGGTGCACACGGTGGGCCAGGGCTGGGTCGGCGTGCACGTCGACGGCTCGGGATCGG
The DNA here is from genome assembly GCF_035609305.1 of Micrococcus sp. HOU01. NCBI lineage: Bacteria > Bacillati > Actinomycetota > Actinomycetes > Micrococcales > Micrococcaceae > Micrococcus > Micrococcus sp. HOU01. Next base: position 1,096,530 of record NZ_CP141211.1, read on the forward strand.
CGATCGTCGCGGTGGACTGCGTGGCGGCCGTGGAGGCCGACCTGACCCGGGCCGTGGCCGCGCCCGAGCTCGCCGCGGCCGGCTGGGGGACGGTGCTGCGCGGCATCGCGCGGACGCGCCAGCCGGTGGCGGTGACGGGACGCCTCGGCGCGGCGCTGGCGGAGGGCACCGTGGACCGGGTCGGCGGCGACCACCTCGACATCGCCCGCCACCCGCGGGACGAGGCCCGGCGGGCCGCGGCCGTCCGCGGGCGGCTCGTCATCCCGTTCGGGGCGCTGGGGACGGTCCGGACCGCGCTGCGCCCCGCCTGAGCAGACCGTGTGGGCTCAGCGGGCCTGCGCGTCCGCCTCGGTCCACTCCCGGACGCGGGCGCGCGTCACTTCCTTCTGACGTTCCACGTAGTCCTCGAGCCAGGACAGCTCGATGCGCCACTGACCGCGGCCCCCGACCTGGATGGCCTGCAGCTCACCCGAGCGGACCAGGGCACGGGCGGCCTGACCGGAGATGTTCAGGGTCTCCGCGACGTCGGTCAGGGTGAGAAAGCGCTGCACGGTGCTCCTTCGGTCGAGGCGTCCAGGACGGTCGCGGGCGGCCCACGACGTCGACCCATTCAACCCCGGGAACACCCGGAGGCGACACTTTTCCACAGCGTACGCGGCGGATCCGGCGATCCACGGCCCCTGTGGTTACTCTGGGCGCAGCGCGGAGGGGCCGACACCGACGGGGTGCCGGGGCCGCGGCGGCCCGAGGGGCCGGTCCGAAGGGGGGAACATCCGGTGTCCACGACCATGTCCGCGTCCGCCGAGGGCGGCCGTCTGCGCCGGCCCCGCTGGCGGGATCCCCGGCTCCTCGTCGGTCTCGTGCTCGTCCTCGCCTCGATCGCCGGCGTCGTGGCGCTGGTCGCCTCCGCCCAGCGGACCGCAGCGTACTGGACGGCTGCGGAGGACCTGCCCCCGGGCACACCCATCGCGTCCGGGGACCTGCGCCCCGTGGAGGTGAACCTCAGCGAGGCCGGCGAGCGGTACCTCAGCGCCGATGCTCCGGCTCCCGAGGGGCGGATGGTCTCCGGGACGGTCCGGGCCGGTGAGCTGCTGCCGGCGGCGGCACTGGTGGACGCGGACCCGGACGGCCGTCGTCCCGTCGGGGTGGCCCTGGACGAGCCGCTGCCGTCCGGCGTGGGCGTGGGAGACCGCGTGGACGTCTGGGTGGCCATGCCGGCGGAGGGAGGCCGCGGCCATGCAGACCCGGCCCGGCTGGCCGAGGCGCTCGAGATCTCCGAGGTCACGGCGGAGCAGAACGGCTTCGGCGGCTCGGGCACCACCCGGGTGCAGCTGCTGGCACCAAAGGAGACCCTGCCGCGCATCGTGGACGCGAAGGTGAAGGACGCGCGGGTCACCCTCGTGCCGGCCCACGGGGTGCGCTGACCGTGCGCATCGCCCTGGCCACCACCGTCCAGCCGGGCCTGGACCACATCGGCCCGCTCGAGCGGCACCAGACGGACATCACGGTCCTCCGCCGGGCCGAGGACATCGCCGAGCTGCTCGCCATCGCCCGCTCCGGTCTCGTGGACGCGGTCCTCGTGGCCGGGGACACCGAGTCCCTCACCGCCGCCTTCCTGGAGGAGACGGCCCGGCTGCCCCGACCCGTGGGCGTGGCGGCGCTCAGCGAGGTCCGTGCCGAGCGGCGTCGTCTCCGCAGCATGGGGGTGCCCTGCGTGCGCGCCGACGCCGACCCCGAGCAGATCGCGGCCGTCGTCGTGGAGTCCGCGAGCGCCGCCGCGGAGGGCCGCCGGCCGGAGACCTCGCACGGGGAGGACGCCGACCACGCCCGGGATCACGCCGAGGACCTCGACGACCTGCCGATCACCCTGGAGACGCTCGGCGCGGACGAGGTGCCCGGCCTCACGGACCCCTGGCGCGACGCCGACGAGCCCGACGACGCCGGGCCGGGCGCCGCCCCCGCCGCGGCCACCCCCGACGGCGGCCCCGCCACGGCGGACGAGGGAGCCGACCCCGCACCCTCTCCGGAGGAGGGCGAACCGACCGCACCCGCGCGGGAGTCCCTGGTGACCGTGGTGTGGGGTCCCACCGGCGCCCCGGGACGCACCACCGTCGCCGTGAACCTCGCCGCCGAGCACGCCGTGGCCGGCCGGAACACGCTGCTGGTCGACCTGGACACGTACGGCCCCGCCGTCGGTGTGCACCTGGGGCTGACGGAGGAGTCGGCCGGCGTGGCGCGGGCCGTGCGGCGGGCCGACCACGGCCGGCTGGGCGCCGCCGACCTGGCGGCCGCGGGCGTCCGCGTCCGCGTCGCCGGCGCGGACCTGACGGTTCTGACGGGGCTCACCCGCGTGGACCGGTGGCCGGAGCTGCGCCCCGCCGCCGTCACCGCGCTGATCGCGGCCGCCAGGGAACGGTGGGACCGCGTGGTTGTCGACGTCGGGTTCGGTCTCGAGCAGGACGAGGAGTTGTCCTTCGACGTGCCCGCCCCCCAGCGCAACGGTGCGACCCTGGCGGCGCTCGCCGCGGCCGACGAGGTCATCGCGGTCGGCGGGCCGGACGCCGTCGCGCTGCCCCGCCTGGTCCGCGGGGTCGAGGAGCTGGCGGAGGCGGCCCCGGCGGCACGGCTGCGCGTCGTGGTCAACCGGCTCCGGCCCGCCGCCGCCGGCGTCGCCCCGCGCGGGCAGGTCGAGGCCGTCTGGAACCGCTACGCCTCGCCGGCCACGCCGCTGGAGGCGTTCCTGCCGTGGGACCCGGCCGCCGCGGACCCCGCGCTGCTCGCCGGCCAGGTGCTCGCCGAGGCCGCTCCGAACAGCCCGCTGCGTCGCGCCCTCGCCACGCTGGCCGGTGTCCCCGCCCGCCCCGCCCGCCGCGGACGGCACCGCGCACGGCCCTCGCAGACCATCGCCGCCGCGTCCTCCGACGACGTCCGCGACGCCACGGACCCGGGCCGCCCGGCACGTCGCCGTACCCTGATCCCATGGTCAGTTCGCTCGCGCAGGACCCCCTGACGTCGCACCCGGACATCGGAGACGAGGACCGCGCCTGGCTGCAGCGGCTCGTGGGGGACTGGCAGCTCGTGGCAGACCTGGCGCTCGCGGACCTCGTGCTCTGGTGCCCCGTGCCCCGCCGCGACGAGGCCGGAGGGTTCGTCGCGCTCGCCCAGGTCCGGCCCTTCACCGCTCCCACCCTCTTCCACCGCGACATCGTGGGCTCGCGCGCCCGCGCGGACCTGCGGGCCGTCGTCGGGCAGACGTGGCATGGCGGGGAGCGGGCCGAGGGGGCCGGCCCCGTCGAGGCCCCGGGAGGCACGCTGCAGGTGCGTCTGTGGCCGGTGGTCCGCGCCGGGAGGGTCATCGCGGTCGTCTCCGCGCACGCGGACCCGAACGGCCGGCCGGCGCGCTCGGTGATCGAGGAGAACTACAGCCGGACGGCCAGCACCCTGCTGGACATGATGCAGCACGGCCGCTGGCCGGCGCCCGAGGAGCCCTCCGGCCTCTGGGCGGGCGGCACGCCGCGGGTGGGGGACGGCCTCGTCGTGCTCGGGCCGGACTCGGTCGCCGAGTTCACCAGTCCCAACGCGGTCTCCGCCCTGCGCCGGCTGGGCATCGCCTCGACCCTCGAGGGGCACCGGCTCACCGACGTGCTGGCCAGCACCGAGGCCGCCCGCGTTCCCACCGACGAGGGGACGTGGGCGGTGCTCACCGGCCTGCGTGCCGGACGGCGGGAGGTGCAGTCCGGCGGGGCGTCCCTCACGGTGCGCTCCGTCCCCCTGCTCGGTCCGGACGGCTGGCAGGGGGCGCTGCTGCTGCTGCGCGACGTGACCGAGCTGCGCCGCCAGGAGCAGCGTCTGCTCACCAAGGACGCGACCATCCGCGAGATCCACCACCGCGTCAAGAACAACCTGCAGACCGTGGGATCGCTGCTGCGCATGCAGGCGCGGCGCACGTCCTCGCCCGAGGCGGAGCGTGCGCTGCGTCAGGCGATGCAGCGGGTGGACACGATCGCCCTCGTCCACCAGACGCTGAGCGAGGAGATCGAGGACCAGGTCCCCGTGGACGGTCTGCTGCAGCGGCAGTTCCGCCTGGCCGTCGAGGTGGCCGGGGACGGGCGGCCGCTGCAGGTCGCGGTCACGGGTGAGTTCGGTGAACTGCCCTCCCACGTGACCACGCCGCTGGCGCTGGTGCTCAATGAGCTGGCGGCCAACGCCGTCGAGCACGGCACGGCGCCGGGCGGTGGCTGCGTGGGCCTGCACGCCGACCGCGAGTCGACCCCCGCGGGAACGGTGCTGGTCGTGTCCGTGACGGACGGCGGCCCCGCCGCCCCCGACGGATGGGTGCCGGGGGAGTCTCCCCGCGCGGGCGAGGGATCGGGGCTCGGCCTGCGCATCGTGCACTCGCTCGTGGAGGGGGACCTGCGCGGCACCCTGCGCTGGGAGCGGTCCGACGACGGCGGCACGCGCGTCGTGCTGCGACTGCCCCTGACGTGAACCCGGCCGGGCATGACGACGGCCCCGTCGACGAGGTCGACGGGGCCGGTGGTCCGGGTGGGTCAGGAGGCGCGGCGGGCGCGTGCCGCACGGCGCTTCATGGCGCGCCGCTCGTCCTCGCTCATGCCGCCCCAGACGCCCGAGTCCTGGCCGGACTCCATGGCCCACTTCAGGCACGTGTCCACGACCTCACACGAGCGGCACACCGCCTTGGCCTCCTCGATCTGCAGGAGGGCGGGGCCGGTGTTGCCCACGGGGAAGAACAGCTCCGGGTCCTTGTCCAGGCACGCTGCTTTACTGCGCCAATCCATCGGTCCGCTCACTTTCTGTCGGAAGAGCCGGAGCCCGCGGGCGCCGGTGGTCACGGCCTCCGCCGGCGGCGGGCGCGGGGGCCTGCGCGGACGACGCGCGGCACGACCGATACGGAGGGCGACCCTGGTCATTGCAACGGGGACCGCTTTCGTACGAACGCGGCCCCCGGAAATCTTTCGCGTGCCATCCTCGCACGGCCCTCACGAGTGAACAAGAGGTGAATGAGGTGCATCACCGCACCTCCCAGTGAGTCCTTGGTCACACCTGTGCCCGGGGCGGCGCGTCGCCGCGGACCTGGCCCGCGCACCGCCCGGCGTACGGTGGGGGACACGTCCGTCCCCGCAGCCGTCCCGCAGGAGAGGCCCCATGGCACAGTCCCGCCGCCCCGACCCCGTCGCTCCGTCCGAGTCGTCGGGCGCCGACGCGACGACGGTCCCGCCCCGCCCCGGCCGGGGCCTGCCGGTGGCCGTCCTCGTGGTCGCCGCGGCGCTCCTGGCCGAGGCGGGCGCGCTCCTCTGGCTCGCCGTGGACGCGGTGGTGCATGCGGCGGACGGGGTGCTCCCGGCCGGCGCCCGCGTGATGCTGATCGTCATCTACGCGCTGCTCGCCCTGTGGATCCTCGCGACCGCCGTCGCCCTGCTGCGCGGTCGGGCGTGGAGCCGCGGCGCCGCCGTCGCGATCCAGCTCTTCGGTGTGCTCCTGTCGTCATGGCTCTTCAGCGTGGACGCCGCCGCTCTGGGTGGGCCGCTGCTCGCGGTCTCCGGCGTCGCGCTGCTCACACTCTTCACGACGCCGGTCACCCGGCATCTCACCCCCGCCCCGGAGGCCTCGACGGACGCCTGAGCCCCGCCCCGACGACGACGGCGCGCCCCCGGTCGGGGGCGCGCCGTCGTCGTCATCGGGGGGCGTGGTCAGTTCACCGGGCCGGTGAACTTCTCGCCGGGGCCCTTGCCCGGGGCGTCCGGGAACGGGGAGGCCTCACGGAACGCCAGCTGCAGCGAGCGCAGGCCGTCGCGCAGCGGGCCGGCGTGCTGGCTGCCGATCTCGGGGGCCGCGGCCGTGACCAGCCCGGCGAGGGCCGTGATGAGCTTGCGGGCCTCGTCGAGATCGATGAGCTCGCGGGCGTCGGGGGAGTCGGCCAGGCCGCACTTGACGGCGGCGGCGGTCATCAGGTGCACGGCGGTGGTCGTGATGACCTCGACGGCGGGGACCTCGTGGATGTCGCGGATCTCGGCGGGGGCGTCCATGGGGGTGGCGTCCTGGGCCTGACGTTCGTCTGTCATGGTGGTAAGCTTCCCATAGACCACTCGTGGTCCGCGCACGTCCTCGTCATCCGGTGACCCCGGAGCAGGCGTGCACGGGCCAGGAGCAGCAAAGTGGAGGCCTCTCTCCCACCCGCGTCAGCAGGATGTCCGGTTCGCCCCGGGCCGAGTTGCCGGGTCGCCGGTCGGGACCGCCGCGTCGTGGCGCGCACCCCGCACCGAGGGTCCCGTCCGACGGGACCGTGTCGAGGCCTCCGTCTGCGTCCGCGCAGGGGAGGCCTTCCTCGTTTCCGAGGGTCCCTCCGGTGGGCGCGGGATCACCCGTCGTCTCGCACAGAGGAGTACCACCATCAGCGATCCCCGCATCAACGAGCGTATCCGCGTTCCGGAAGTCCGCCTGGTCGGCCCGAACGGCGAACAGGTCGGCATCGTCCGCGTCGAGGACGCCCTCCGGCTCGCCGCCGAGGCGGACCTGGATCTCGTGGAGGTGGCCCCCACGGCCAAGCCTCCGGTGTGCAAGCTGATGGATTTCGGCAAGTACAAGTACGAGGCCGCGGTGAAGGCCCGTGAGTCGCGCAAGAACCAGGTGAACACGGTCCTCAAGGAGGTCCGCTTCCGCCTGAAGATCGACAAGCACGACTACGAGACCAAGACCGGCCACGCCAAGAAGTTCCTGAGCCAGGGCGACAAGGTCAAGGCCATCATCCAGTTCCGCGGCCGTGAGCAGCAGCGTCCCGAGCTCGGCATCAAGCTGCTGCAGCAGTTCGCCGAGGACGTCGCCGAGCTGGGCACCGTCGAATCGCAGCCGCGCCAGGACGGCCGCAACATGGTGATGGTGGTCGGCCCGCTGCGCACCAAGGCCGATGCGCGCGCGGACCAGCGCAAGAACTCGGCCGAGAGCCACCGCGAGCGTCAGGGCGGCGGTTCGCGTCGCGACCAGGCCGCCCGCGAGGCCAAGGAGCGCGCCGCGCAGAAGGCGGCGTCCGACTCCGCCCCGGTGCGGAATTCGGTCGGGGACGCGTTCCCCGAGCAGCTGAAGGCCATGGCCGCCCGGACGCAGGAGAACGCCTCCGCGGCCCCGGCCGAGACGAAGCAGGCGCCGAAGACCCCGGCCCCGGCGGCTCCCCGCCCGGCCACGAAGCCGGCCTCCAGCGCCACGCCCGCATCGTCCCCGAAGCCGGCCGCGACGCCGAAGCCGCAGTCCTCGGCTGCGCCGGCTGCCACGCCGAAGCCGCGGTCCGCCGCCAAGCCGGCCGCGCCGTCGTCGGCTCCGAAGCCGGCGGCCAAGCCGATGCCGGCCCCGCCCAAGCCCGCCGCCCCCCGCGGCGGTGCCCCCAAGCCCGGTCCTCGGGCCTGACCCCCCGGGGTCGCCACAGACCAGCCCGGTCCGCACGGACCGGGGTGACCAGCACTGCCGCGCGCGCCGCGCACGGCAGCGATGAGTGAAGGAGAACGGCAGCCATGCCGAAGATGAAGACCCACAGCGGTGCCAAGAAGCGCTTCCGCGTGACCGGCTCCGGCAAGATCATGCGCCAGCAGGCGAACCGCCGCCACTACCTGGAGCACAAGTCCTCGCGCCTGACCCGCCGTCTCAAGGGCGACCAGCTCGTCTCCAAGGGCAGCATCAAGCAGATCAAGCGGATGCTCGGCATCTGACACCCCCTCCGGCCTCGCCGGAACCCCTTCCTCCTCGGCCGTGACGCGCCAGTGCGCGCCCCGGGGACCACACAGATTGGAGTACGCACGTGGCACGTGTGAAGCGGGCAGTGAACGCCCACAAGAAGCGTCGGACCATGCTGGAGCGCGCCTCCGGCTACCGCGGCCAGCGGTCTCGCCTGTACCGCAAGGCGAAGGAGCAGATGCTCCACTCGTTCACCTACAACTACCAGCACCGCCACAAGCGCAAGGGTGACTTCCGTCGCCTGTGGATCACCCGCATCAACGCGGCCGCCCGCGCCAACGGCATGACCTACAACCGCTTCATGCAGGGCCTCAAGCTGGCCGGCGTCGAGGTGGACCGCCGCATGCTGGCCGAGATCGCCGTCTCCGACGCCGCGACCTTCGCCGTGCTGGTGAAGACCGCCCGCGAGGCGCTGCCCGCGGACGTGAACGCCCCCGCCGTCTCCCGCTGCGCCGGCTCCGGGGCCCTGAGAGCCCCACCACCACGCCCCAGGCGTGAGCACCACCGCCGACGGGGCGGGTCCTCCACCGAGGCCCGCCCCGTCGGCGTCTGCGCACCCGCGCCCCGCCGAACCCGACCAGGAGAGCCCATGACCCCGCCCGCCGAGCCGCTGACCCACCCCCGCGCCGAGCGCGTCCGCGCCGTCGCCGCCCTGGCCGCGGCCCGCGCGACGCCGGACCGGCACGTTCCTGGTGGAGGGCCCGCAGGCGTGCCGCGAGGCGCTGCGCGCGCACCTGGGGGAGGGGCCGGCGGGCGCGGCGCGGCAGTGGCCGGCCGGTCGCGTCCTCACCCAGGTCTACGTCTCCGCCGGGCTCGCCGACCGGGACTCGGAGCTGGCGGCCCTCGTGGAGCGGGTGGCCGCCGACGGGCCCGACGGCGGCGAGCGGGTGTTCGTGCGGGAGGCCTCGGACGAGGTCCTGACGGCCATGGCGGACGCGGTGACGGGCCAGGGCGTCGTGGCCGTGGCCCGCGTCCCGGATCAGCCCGCCCTGGAGGACGCGTTCGACGGTGCGGCGCTGGCGGCCGTGCTGTGCCGCGTGCAGGACCCGGGCAACGCGGGGACGGTGCTGCGCGCGGCGGACGCCGCGGGCGCGGACGCGGTGGTGCTCACCGCCGGATCGGTGGACCCGTTCAATCCGAAGGTGGTCCGCTCCACCGCCGGGTCCCTGTTCCACCTGCCCGTGCTCGCGGGGGTGCAGGCGGAGGACGTGGCGGTGGCTGCCCGGGCGGCGGGTCTACAGGTGTGGGCCGCCGACGGCCACGGGTCCGATCGACTGGACGCCCTGTCCCCGGCGTCGCTGGGGGCGCGCACCGCCTGGCTGTTCGGCAATGAGGCCCAGGGCCTGGACGAGGCGGAGCTGGCCCTGGCGGAGCGCCGGGTGGCCGTGCCCCTCTACGGCGCCGCGGAGTCCCTGAACGTGGGCACGGCGGCCACGGTGTGCCTCTACGCCTCGGCGATGGCCTCGCCGACCACGCGGGACTGAACGCACACGCCAGAAGGGGCGGGGATCCGTGAGGATCCCCGCCCCTTCTGGGGTCGACCCGGCGGGTGCCGGGTCAGCCGATGTCAGCTCAGACGCGGGTGCCGCGGCGGCTGGTGATGGCCTGCCAGATGAAGGCCACGATGACGCCGCCGATCACAGACCAGATGAGCGTCTGCCAGCTGAACGCGTCGCCGAGCCCTTCCCCGCCGAGCAGGGTGGAGATCCAGCCACCGAGAACGGCACCCAGGAGGCCCGTGATGAGGGCACCCAGCCAGCCGGAGCCCTGTCGCCCCGGAAGAATCAGGCGAGCGATGGCACCGGCGATGAGGCCGATAATGATCCAAGCGATGATGGTGAACATGCTGATGTTCCTTTCGAGTTGCGGATGATGACGTACGGAAAGGAGCTTAGCCAAGCCGATTCCACCTGTGCCACCTCTGACGGCCCGCTACCCCTCGATCGCGAGGTCAGCCGCCCGTGGACCGAGCGCGCCGCACGCGATTCACACGGTGGCGGCGGAGGGGCCGTCGTGCGGGACGGCGCCGACGGCGGGGGTGCGTCGGACCAGCAGGAGCGCGAGGACGAGGCCGCCGAGGGCAATGGCGGCACCGATGAGCGGCGGGGTCCTCAGGGAGGCTCCGGCGCCGATCGCGGCCGCGCCGACCCAGGCCCCCATGGCGTTGGCCATGTTCAGTGCGGAGTGGTTCAGGGAGCCCGCCAACTGCGGCGCGGTGGGGGCGGAGTCCACCAGCAGCACCTGCAGGGACGGGGCGATCCCGGAGCCGCTGACGGCCACCAGGAAGAGGAAGACCACCATCACGGGCGCCCACTGCGCGGTCAGGCCGACGCCCAGAAGGAAGACGGCGCTGAGTGCGAAGCTCAGACGCAGCGTGCGCACCGGGTCGCGGTCCGTGAGGGCGCCGCCGACGAGCGTGCCGACGACCATGCCCACCCCGTAGAGGGCCAGGACGGCGGGCACCCACCGCTCATCGAGGCCGGACACCGTGGTCAGCAGGGGGGCGATGTAGGTGTAGAGGGCGAACATGCCGGCGAAGCCGAGGACGCCGACGGCCACCGTGGCCCACAGGCGCCCGGACGCCAGGCCGCGCAGCTCGCGGCGCACGGACGCCCCCTCGGGCGCCGGGACCGGCGGCACGAGCCATGCGGTGGCGGCCACGCACAGGGCCGCGCACGTCGCCACGATGACGAACATCCAGCGCCAGCCCGCGCTCTGGCCCAGGGCGGTGGCGGCCGGGACGCCGAGCACGTTGGCCACCGACAGGCCCGCCATCACCCATGCGACGGCCTGGCCACGGCGGGCGGGCCCGGCCAGGTCCGCGGCGGCCAGGGCGGCCGCCGAGAAGTAGGCCCCGTGGGGCAGGCCGCAGATGAAGCGGGCGGCCATCATGGTGGCCGCGTCCGGGGCGAGGAAGGCGGCCACGTGGCCCGCGAGGAAGAGCAGCATCAGCACGATGCTGGTGAGTCGTCGGTCCACCCGGGCGAAGGCGGCCGCCAGCAGCGGGGCGCCGACGACCACGCCGAGGGCGTACATCGAGATGAGCACGCCGCCGGCCTCCAGCCCGATGCCCAGGTCCGCCACGGCCTGGGGGAGCAGCCCCATGATCGCGAACTCCGTGGTGCCGATCGCGAAGCTGCCCAGGGCCAGCGCGAGGATGGCCGGCAGCAGACGCACGCGGCGGCCGCCCAGCAGCGCGCCGGGGCCCGTCGGCGCGGTCGGTGGGATGGACGGGTCCGGGCGCGTCGGACGCGGGGCGCGGGGGGAACGGTCGTGGGCGCCGTCGGCGGCGGGAGTGGGGGTGGGCACCGACCCAGCCTACGGACTCCGGTCTGCGGGGGCGGGGGCCTCGCTAGCCTGGGCTCATGACCTCCGCCACACCTGCTCGCCCCGTGCTCCCTGCCAGCCCGACGACGTCGCCCCGGGACGGTGCGCGACCGCGGCTGGTCGTGGGGCTCGCGCTGCTCGACGATGCGGCCGCGCCGACCCGCCTGCTGGCGGCCCGCCGCAGCGCGCCCGCCGCGCTGCGGGGACTCTGGGAGTTCCCCGGGGGCAAGGTCGAGCCGGGGGAGGGTGCCCAGGAGGCGCTGCTGCGGGAGTGTCGGGAGGAGCTCGGGGTCGCCGTGCGGCTCGGCCCCGAGGTGGCGGCGCCGGAGCCGGCCGGGTGGGAGCTGGCCAACGGCGCCCGGATGCGGGTGTTCTGGGGCGTCCTGGCGGAGGAGGGGGCGAGGCCCCGAGCCCTGCAGGACCACGATCTGCTGGCGTGGCTGCCGCTCGCCGGGCCGGGCGTGCGGCACCTGGACTGGATCCCGGCGGACCGGCCGATCGTGGCCGAGGTGCTCCGTGGCGCCGCCACGGCGTTCTCCGCGGGGCGCTGAGTCGACACGCGGCCGGCCGCGCCCCGCGGACCGGTCAGAACAGCGCGGGCTGCGCCGCCGGAGCGGAGGGCCGGGGTGCCGGGGTGCGCCGGGCCGTGGGACCGTCCTCGCGCCGGATGCCGTGGGCGCCGCCGCGGGCCAGGCCGTGCCGTGCGGCGGCCTCCCCGGCCACCCGGGTGAGCATGCGACGGTACGACTCGGGCGCGTAGGCGGACCGGGCGTACATCTGCTCGTAGCCGGCCAGCAGATCCGGGTGCTCACGGCGGATCCAGTCCAGGTACCACTCCTTCGCGCCCGGCCGCAGGTGCAGGGCGCCCGGCATGACGCGCGCGGCTCCGGCGTCCGCCAGCGCGCGCATGAGGGCGTCGATCTCGCGGTCCCCGTCCGTGAGCCACGGCAGCAGAGGCATGGCCATGACGGTGACGTCCGCACCCGCGGCGGCGAGCCGCTCGATCAGGCGCAGGCGTGCGGTCGGCGACGGCGTGCCCGGCTCGACCGCGGCGGCGATGGCGGGATCGAGCATCGCCAGGGACAGCGAGACCTGCACGGGCACCTGACGCGAGGCCGCCTGCAGCAGGGGCACATCCCGCGCGAGCAGGGTCCCCTTGGTCAGCACGGAGAACGGGGTGCCGGAATCCGCCAGGGCGCGGATGATCCCGGGCATCAGCGCGTAGCGGCCCTCGGCCCGCTGGTACGGGTCCGTGTTGGTCCCCAACGCCACCGCCTCGCGGCCCCACGTGGGCCGGGCGAGCTCGGCGCGCAGCACCTCGGCGACGTTGACCTTCACGACGATCTGCCGGTCGAAGTCGGCCCCGGCATCGAGCTCGAGGAAGGTGTGGGTGCTGCGGGCGTAGCAGTACCGGCAGGCGTGGGTGCAGCCGCGGTACGGGTTCACGGTCCAGCGGAACGGCATGGCCGAGGCGGACGGCACCGAGTTCAGTGCGGTCTTGGCGACCACCTCATGGAAGGTGACGCCCGCGAACTCCGGGGTGGTGACACTCCGCTGCAGGTCCGAGAGCGGCAGCAGGGCGGCGGAGCCGGCCGGTGTGCCGGCCGTCGCCCGCTGGGCTCCGCCCTCGGACCGCAGGGTCTGCGCTTCCCATCGCATGGCCAGAAGTAGAACACATGTTCGAATCGACCCGCAAGCGTGTTCGAGTCCGGGCGTGGCGCGGGCGCCCAGACGCGCCTACCGTGGTCGCCATGACCTCCCCTGCACCCGCCCCGGTAACCCGCGTCCTGCTCACGGGCTTCGAGCCCTTCGGCGGGGATGTCCACAACCCGTCGACCGCCGCCGCACGGGACGCCGTGGGCATCCTGGCGGACCGGGGTGTGACGGCCGAGGCGGTCGAGCTGCCGTGCGCGTTCGGCGCGGCCGGGCCTGCCCTGACCGCGGCCCTCGACCGGGTCCGGCCGGAGGTGGCGATCGCCGTCGGGCTGGCAGGCGGCACGGCGGCGGTGCGGGTCGAGCGGGTGGCCGTGAACCTGCAGGACGCCCGGATCCCGGACAACGCGGGGGACCAGCCCGTGGACCGGCCCGTGCGCGCCGACGGGCCCGCGGCCCTGTTCGCCACCCTGCCCGCCAAGCGTGCCGTCGCCGCGATCCGGGCGGCCGGCGTCGCCGCGGAGCCGTCCCTGTCCGCGGGCGCGTTCGTGTGCAACCACGTCATGTACTCGCTCCTCGACGCCCCCGGCACCGCCCGGGCCGCCGGTTTCATCCACGTGCCGTGGGACGCCGAGCACCGCCCGACGCCGGACACCCCGGCCCTGCCCGCGGCCGACCTGGCGCGCGCGGTGGCCGAGGCCGCCCTGACGGCGCTGGCCGGCGGCCCCGACCTCGACGTCCCCGGCGGCACCCTGCACTGACCCCCGGACCCGTCAGCGGCGGCGCCGCAGGCCGCGGACCACGGGCCGCTCGACGTAGCCGCCCAGGGCCAGGCCCGCGCGTCGTTCGAAGACGTTGCGCGACGCCGGGTCCCCGGTCCGCCACGTCGACCACGCCGCCGCCAGCGCGTACGCCGGCAGGAAGGGCAGACCCAGCAGGAGGGCGTACTGGTCCGCATGGCCGGCCTCGTGCCGCCACAGCGCGGGCGTCATGCGCAGGCCGGGGCGGGTGAACACGACGTCGCCGACCGTGAACGCGGCCCCGCCCGGGAACCGGTGCGTCCAGCCGCGGGCCTCGACCAGCCCGTGCGGCCCGGGCTGCAGCGCGCAGCCGGCGACGACGGCGCCCACCAGCCCCAGCGGCGTCGCCAGGTTCACCAGGTTCCACAGCCCGCGCGCCCGCACGTGCGCCGGAGGCGACGGCCGGGAGGGGGCCGCGGTCATGGCCGCACCGTGGGTCCGGTGCCACAGGCGGGGGACCCAGACGCGGGGACGTCGAAGTAGAGCGGGGCATGGGCGGCGCAGCCCGGGTTGAACGGCGCCCCGCAGGCCGGGCACGCGGGATCGGCGGTGGCCTCGAGGGAGAGGTACGCGGTCACGCTCAGCTCGGTGCGGCACACCCCGCACAGCACATGCGGCCGGTCGAAGTCGTCGGCGGGCACCGGCACGGCCGGGTGGTCGGTGAGCTCCGCGTGGCAGCGGTGGCAGGACCAGTACGCGGGGCAGCAGGCGAAGCGCAGGGCGACGACGTCCCGCGCCGTGGCGTAATGGGCGCAGCGGGTCTGCGCGTCCAGGCCCACGCCCCGCAGCAGCGGGTCGGTGCCGTCGAGGGAGTCCGGGGCGGTCATGCGCCTCAGCCTAGGCCGAGCGCGCCCGGGGCGGACACTAGACTGACGGGCGTCCCACCGTCCCCCATGCGAAGGTCGTTGCCCTGATGACACCCAGCCCCGAGACCGGCGCGGAGCCCACCGCGCCCGTGGCGGAGATCTCCCCCGTGGACGCGGAGGCGGTGGAGGCCGCCGTGCAGGCCGCGCTCGCCGCGTACGAGGCCGCGGCGGACTTCGATGAGCTCAAGGCCGCCCGCCTGGCCCACACCGGCGACCGGGCCCCCCTGACTCTCGCGAACAAGGCGATCGGCGCCCTGCCCAAGGAGCGCAAGGCGGAGGCCGGCAAGCTCATGGGCGCCGCACGCGGCCGCCTGGGCAAGGCCCTGGCCGCCCGCACCGAGGTGCTCGAGGCGGAGCAGGCCGCGCGGATCCTGCGCGAGGAGACGGTGGACGTGACCACCGCGGTCCGTCGCCGCCGCGTCGGCGCCCGTCACCCGCTCTCGCTGACGATGGACCGCGTCTCGGAGATCTTCGTCGGCATGGGCTGGGAGATCGCGGAGGGCCCCGAGCTCGAGTCCGAGTGGTTCAACTTCGACTCCCTCAACTTCGCGCCGGACCATCCGGCCCGCGAGATGCAGGACACCTTCTTCGTGGCCCCGGCCGAGGCCCACCTGCTGCTGCGCACCCACACCTCCCCGGTGCAGATGCGCTCCCTGCTCGAGCGGGGCGCCCCCACCTACGTGCTGTGCCCGGGTCGCACCTTCCGCACGGACGAGCTGGACGCCACGCACACCCCGGTGTTCCACCAGTTCGAGGGCCTGGCCGTGGACAAGGGCCTGACCATGGCCCACCTGCGCGGCACCCTCGAGTACTTCGCCCGCCAGATGTTCGGGGCCGAGGCGGCCATCCGCCTGCGCCCGAACTTCTTCCCGTTCACCGAGCCCAGCGCCGAGCTGGACATCTGGCACCCCGGCGCCAAGGGCGGGCCCCGCTGGATCGAGTGGGGCGGCTGCGGCATGGTGCACCCGAATGTGCTGCGCGCCGCGGGCCTGGACCCGGAGGAGTACTCCGGGTTCGCGTTCGGCATGGGCGTGGAGCGCACGCTCATGTTCCGCAACGAGGTCCCGGACATGCACGACATGATCGAGGGCGACGTCCGCTTCTCCCAGCACTTCGGAATGGAGGTCTGATCCATGCGCATCCCCCTGGACTGGCTGCGGGAGTTCGTCCCCGTGCCCGCGGAGCACCGTGCCGAGGACGTGATGGCCGACCTCGTCCGCGTCGGCCTCGAGGAGGAGGACGTCCACCGTCCGGCCGCCGAGCTGCAGGGCCCGATCGTCGTCGGGCAGGTGCTCTCCAAGGAGCCCGAGCCGCAGAAGAACGGCAAGACCATCAACTGGTGCTCCGTGCGGGTGGTTCCCGAGGGCGCCGCCCAGCCGCTCACCGGCGAGGGGATCGAGTCCTCCGGCGTGCAGGGCATCGTGTGCGGCGCCCACAACTTCGAGGTCGGGGACAAGGTCGTCGTGGCCCTGCCCGGCGCGGTGCTGCCCGGCGACTTCCGCATCAGCCCCCGCAAGACCTACGGCCACGTCTCGGCCGGCATGATCGCCTCCAGCACGGAGCTGGGCATGGGCGACGACGGCACGGACGGGATCATCGTGCTCGGCGACCTCGGGCTCGACCCCGAGCCGGGCACCGACGCCCGGGACGTCCTGGACCTGCACGGCGAGGCCGCCGAGATCAACGTGACGCCCGACCGCGGCTACGCGTTCTCGATGCGCGGCGTCGCGCGCGAGTACGCGCACGCCACCGGCGTGCCCTTCACGGACCCGGCCGCCGCCGTCCACCCGCCCGCGGCCGACGACGCCGGCCCGGCCGTCCGCATCGACGACGACGCGCCGATCCACGGCGAGCCCGGGGCCACCCGCTTCGTGGCCCGCACGGTCTCCGGCGTGGACGCGACCCGCCCGACCCCGCCGTGGCTGGCCGCGCGCCTGCGCCTGGCCGGCATCCGCACCATCTCCCTGCCGGTGGACATCTCCAACTACGTCATGTGGGAGCTGGGCCAGCCCCTGCACTTCTACGACGCGGACACGCTCTCCGGCGAGATCGTGGTGCGCCGCGCGCGGGCCGGAGAGACTCTGACCACCCTCGACGGCAAGGAGCGCGAGCTCGACGCGGAGGACCTGCTCATCACGGACGACTCCGGCCCCATCGGCCTGGCGGGCGTCATGGGCGGGGCCGCCACCGAGGTCACGGACGCCACCACCACGATCGTGGTCGAGTCCGCGAACTTCGACCCCGTGTCGATCGCGCGTACGCGGCGCCGGCACCGCCTGCCCTCGGAGGCGTCGAAGCGCAACGAGCGCGGCGTCGACTGGGAGATCGCCGACGAGGCGGCCGAGCGGGCCGTCCAGATGCTCGTCGAGCTCGCCGGCGGCACCGCCGAGCCCGGGGTCACCGACGTCGGGACGCGGCCGCAGCCGGCCGTCGTCGAGATGGCCGCCGACTTCCCCTCCGCCCTGGTGGGCGTGGCGTACACGACCGACGAGGTCGTGGTGACGCTGGGGGCCCTGGGGGCCGAGGTGACCGTCGCCGAGGCCGCCGCCGACGTCGCCCCGCGGCTGACCGTGACCGCGCCGTCGTGGCGCACGGACCTGCGCATCCCCGAGGACCTCGCCGAGGAGGTCGCGCGCCTGCGCGGCTACGACGCGATCCCCTCCGTGGTGCCCGTGGCCCCGCCGGGCCGCGGCTTCACCCGCCGCCAGGCCCAGCGTCGCCGCGTGTCGGCCGCGCTCGCGGCCGCGGGACTCACCGAGGTGCTCGCCTACCCGTTCGTCTCCGAGGAGCAGAACCGGCGTTTCGGGGCGGACTCGGACGCGCAGGGCCAGGCCCTGGCGATGGTGGCCCTGGCCAATCCGATCGCCTCCCAGTACCGGTACCTGCGCCTGTCGCTGCTGCCGGGCCTCGTCGAGACCGCGCGCCGCAACCTCGGACGCGGCTTCCGCGATCTGGCGCTGTACGAGATGGGGCTGGTCTTCCTGCCCGGCGCGCAGCTGGGCTCGGCGACGATCCCCCCGCGCGCGGTCCACCCCTCCGCCGAGGTCCTCGCCGACCTCGAGGCCGGCATCCCCGCTCAGCCGTGGCACGTGGCCGGTCTGTACGCCGGGCACGACTCGGCGCCCGGGCCGGACCACGACCCCCGCCCGGTGGACTGGCAGGACGCGATCGCCGGGGCCCTCGACGTGGCCGACGTCCTCGGCGTCGAGCTGACCGTCCGGCAGGGCCGGCACCACGCGTTCCACCCGGGCCGGGTGGCCGAGCTCGTCGTCGTGACCGAGCACGGGGACCGGGTGGTGGGCGTCGCCGGCGAGCTGCACCCGCAGTGGCTCGAGGCCGAGGACCTGCCCGCCCGCACGAGCGTGTGGGAGCTGGACCTGGACGCGCTGTGCGCCGCGGCCCCCGAGATCGTGGTCGCCGCACCGCTGTCCACGTTCCCCGTGAGCACGCAGGACGTGGCGCTCGTGGTGGACGAGGCCGTCGTGGCCGGGGACGTGCGCGCGACCCTCGCCGAGGGTGCCGGGGAGCTGCTCGAGGCCGTCGAGCTGTTCGACGTCTACCGGGGCGCGGGCGTGCCGGAGGGGCGGAAGTCCCTCGCGTTCTCCCTGCGCTTCCGCGCCCCTGACCGCACGCTCACCGCGGAGGAGGTCTCCGAGGCCCGCGCCGCGGCCACCGCGCTCGCGGCGCAGCGGCACGGGGCGGTCCAGCGCTGACCGTGTCCGTCGCGACCGGCCCGTGGGGCCTGACCTCGGCCGTCCCCGCCTCGGCGGGGGCGGCCGACGCCGTCTCCGCGCTGCTCGGTCAGGTGCGCACCGCCCTGACGGCGGCCTGGGGCGTGCCGGTGGGGCCGCTCGGGCTCCGGCACGCCTGCCCGCGCTGCGGCTCGGCCGCGCACGGCGTCCCCGCGCTGACCGGCCTGCCCCCCGGCCGGGTCGCCCTCGTCTCGTTCACGCGCGTCCGGATGCCCGGCACTGAGGACCGGGCTCGGATCGGGGCGTGGTGGGCGCCGGCACGGCCCGCCGACGGGCTCGGCCTCGGGGTGGACGTCGAGCGGGCGGACGCCGCGGCCTTCGCGGACGAGGACGGCCTGGGCGGGGTGGGCTTCTCGACGGCGGAGCGCGCCCGGGTGCGGGAGCTTCCCGCCCCCGAGAGGCCCGCCGCGCGGGCCCGGCTGTGGACGCGGAAGGAGGCGCTCGTGAAGGCCGCCGGCACCGGCTTCACGGGCGACCCCGCCGCCGTCGACGCACTGACCGTGCCGGCCGACGTCGTGCTGGTGGACCTCACCGACCGGCTGCCGGGCGGTCTCCTCGGGGCGCTGGCGCTGCGGGGCCGCTGAGTCGACCGCGCGGGCGCCTCAGCCCGGGAACGGCGGCAGCTCGGGCCGCAGCGTCCACGCGTCGAAGAGCTCGTCCACCTGCGCTCGGCTCACCCCGGCGTGCGGGGCCCACGCGTGCACGTGCGTGCGCAGCCCCAGGGAGTCGACGGTGCCGAACCGGTGCTCCCGCACCCAGGCGCGCAGCATGGAGCCGAAGAGGTCCGTGCCCAGCAGGTGCCGCAGCGCCTCCACGGTGAGCGCGCCGCGCTTGTACACCCAGTCCTCGAACATCTCCTCCGGCCCGGGCTCGGCCAGCGCCTGCTCCACCGGGTGCGCGGCCAGCTTCTGCCAGGCCCGCCGCGCCATCGAGGTGATGCTGGACCGCCCCGAGGCCTCGGCCCACAGCCACTCGGACCAGCAGGCGAAGCCCTCGTGCAGCCACAGGTCGGACCAGCGGCCCAGGGTCACGGCGTTGCCGAACCACTGGTGGGACATCTCGTGGGCGATCAGCCGCTCGGACTCCCACGAGCCGTCCAGGTGGTTGGTGCCGAACAGCGACATGCTCGCGGCCTCGAGCGGGATCTCGAGCTCCTCGTCGGCCACGACCGCGGTGTAGTCCTCGAATGGGTATGGCCCGTAGGCGTCGATGAACGTGGCCATCATGGCCGGCTGGGGGGCAAGGGCCCGGAGGGCCCGCTGCTCGGTCCGCGGGGAGACCACGAGGCGCAGCGGCGGCAGGCCCTCGGCGGGAGGGGCGGCGTCCACGAGCCGGTAGCGGCCGATCTGCACGCTGAGCAGGTAGGCGGGCACGGGCTGGTCGAGCCGCCACCGCCACGTGACCCGCGAGCCGCGCGTGCGCACGGGCGCGCCCACGCCGTTGGCGACGGGCAGGTAGCCCGCGTCGCAGGTGAGGGTGATCTCCGCCGTCGAGCGGGAGGTGGGGGAGTCCACGCACGGCAGCCACGTGGAGGCGCCGTGGGGCTGCCCGGCCACGAGCACGCCGTCCGTGAGCTCCTCCCAGCCGATCGTGCCCCACGGGCTGCGCCGCAGCGTGGGCGTGCCCGCGTAGACCACGGTCAGCTCCACGAGCGTGCCCTCCGGCCGGCTCTCGTCCAGGTCGACGACGAGGCGGCTCGGGGCGCGGCCCGGCTGGGTGAACGAGGAGGCGACGGCGCGGCCGTCGACGACGGCGTCCACCCGGGACACGCGCAGCCGGTACAGGTCCAGCTCGATGCGGCGGCTCTGCTTCGTCAGGCGCACGCGCAGGACGGCGGTGCCGGAGACCCGGTTCGCGGCCAGGCGCACGTCGAGGTCCAGTGCGATGTGCTCGACGGTGGCGGCGTCGGTGCCGACGCCCGGGACGTAGGGATCGGTGCTCATGCTTCCTCTCGGGAGGGGGTGGCCGCGGCGGCGGGGTCGCCGTCGGGACGACGCCACGGGGAGACCGGGTTGCCGAGCCACCACGTGCCGGCGGGCAGCTCCTCGCCGCGCATCACGAGGGACCCGGCACCGACGGTGGTGCCGCGGCCCAGGCGGGCGGCGGGCAGCACCACGGAGTGGGGGCCGAGGGTGGCGCCGTCCTCCAGGACGACGGCGTCCAGGGACATCACGCGGTCGTGGAACAGGTGGGTCTGGACGACGCAGCCGCGGTTCACGGTGGCGCCGTCGCCGAGCTCCACGAGGTCGGCCTCGGGCAGCCAGTAGGACTCGACCCAGGCGCCGTGGCCGATGCGGGCGCCCATCGCGCGCAGGAACCAGACCAGGGCGGGGGTGCCGGCCGCGGCCCGGCTGAACCACGGGGCGGCGAGGAACTCGGTGAAGGTGTCCGCGACCTCGTTGCGCCAGATGAACGAGGACCACAGCGGGTGCTCGCCCGCGCGGATCCGGCCGACGAAGACCCGCTTGGCGAGCACGGTCAGGCTCGCCGCGACCGCGCCGGCCGCGAGCAGGACGACGCCGCCCAGGACGAAGGCCAGCGCCCACGTGCCGACCGCGATGAGGGCGGCCAGCGTCGCGCCGACGGCGAGGGACAGGGCCACGTGCAGCCACACCGGGATCGCGCGCAGCAGCTCCCAGGCGGTGCGGGCGGCCTTGAGTCGGGCCGGCGGGTTGTAGGTGAGGGCGGCGTCTGCGGTGACCTCGTTGCGGCGCAGGCGCACGGGCGGGGAGCCCATCCAGGACGTGCCCGCCTTGGTCTTGGCCGGGGTGGTGGACAGCACCGCCACGAGCGAGTCGCGGCGCAGGGTGCGGCCGCCGGGCACCATGCCGGAGTTGCCCACGAACGAGCGCTTGCCGACCTTCGCGGGGGCCACGTGCATCCACCCGCCGTCGAGGGAGTAGGAGGAGACCATCGTGTCGTCGGCGAGGAACGCGCCGTCGCCCACGCGGGTCATGCAGGGCAGGAGCACCACGGTGGAGGCCTCGACGCCGCGGCCCACCTCGGCGCCCAGCAGGCGCAGCCACGTCGGCGTGAAGCGGGAGGCGTAGATCGGGAACAGCTGGTCGCGGGCGGCGTCGAGGACGCGCTCGGTGGCCCACACCTGCCAGCCGACCCGGGAGCGCACGGGGTGGTGCCCCTCCGTGATGCCGAGCGCGAGCAGGCGCACGGTGACGAGCACGAGCAGCATCTGGGTCAGGAACCAGACGCCGGCCACCAGGGGGCTTGCGGCCAGCAGGCGCGCCGCGGTGGTCCCGACGGCGGCCAGCGGCCCCGCCTCCGGGGCCGGCGGCCACCAGGTCAGCGACCACGCGGCCACCGCGGCCGCCGCGGCGGCGGAGACGAGCGGAAGGAGGGAGATGAGGGTCGAGAGGACGGTCGCCATCAGGCGCCAGCCCGGGGTCTCCCGCGGCGCCTCGGCGGGGCCGCGGGACTTCACCTTGCCCACCTTGACGGCGGGGGAGCCGGCGTGGCGCTGGCCGCCGCGCACCCGCCCGGCGACGGTGGACCCGGCCTCGACGTGCGCCCCGGCGCCGACCTGGGCGCCCGGCAGGAGCGTGGAGCGGGCGCCCACGACGGCGTCCGCGCCGATGCGCACCTCGCCGAGCCGGACGACGTCGCCGTCGACCCAGTAGCCGGACAGGTCCACCTCAGGCTCGATCGCGGCGCCCTCCTCGACCGTGAGCATGCCGGTGACCGGTGGCACGGTGTGCATGTCCACGTCCTTGCCGATCCGGTTGCCCAGCAGTCGCGCGTAGGCGGGCACCCACGTGGCGCCGGCCAGCGAGTAGGGGTCCACGAGGTCGCTGATCTGCTGGGCGAGCCACAGGCGCAGGTGGACGCGGCCACCGCGCGGGTAGGACCCGGGGCTCACGCCGCGCAGCAGCAGCCGGGCCGTCGCGGCGGTGAGCAGCATGCGGCCGGGCACGGTCACCACCAGCAGACCGGCCACGATCAGCACCCACCACGGCACGGTGGGCAGCCCGGGCGCGAGCCCGGAGAGCGTCAGCAGGTTCAGGGCCAGGCCGGTCCACACGCCCAGGCGCAGGGCGGGCAGGACGAACACGGGCAGTCCCACGAGGGTCTGGACCCACTGGGTGCGGTGGCGGGTGCGGTCGACGTGCCGGTCGTGCACCTCGATGCCGCGGGGGCCGTCGTCGCCCACGACGGCGGCCACGAGGGCCCCGGCGGTGGGGTTGCGGTAGACGTCCTGGACGGTCACGGCCGGGTGGCGCAGGCGCAGGCGGGCCACGAGCTGGGCAGCGGCGAGCGAGCCGCCGCCGGCCTCGAAGAAGTCGGTGTCGGCGTCCTTGGGGGGCGCGCCGAGCACGTCCGCCCACTGGCGCAGCACCCAGCCGTCGGCGGTGTCCTCGTTCGGCTGGGGCGCGTCCTCGTCCACCTCGGCGCCGGGCAGGGGCCACGGCAGCGCGTGGCGGTCCACCTTGCCGGAGGTCTTCGTGGGCAGGGAGTCCACGACGGCCAGCCGGGGCACGAGGGCGGCCGGCAGCTCCGCCGCGAGGTGCTCGCGGGCCATGTGCAGGTCGAGCTCGGCCTCGGGGTCCGCGGGGACGAGGTAGCCGACGAGGATCTGGTGGCCCGCCGGGGTGGTCTGCACGGCCGCGGCGCCGCCGTGGACGCCGGGCAGGGCCTGGAGGGCCGCGTCCACCTCGCCGAGCTCGATGCGGCGGCCGCCGAGCTTCACCTGGTCGTCGGCGCGGCCGACGAACAGCAGGCCCTCCGGCTCGAAGACCACGAGGTCACCGGAGCGGTAGGCACGCTCCCAGCCGAGGGAGGGCATGGGGGCGTACTTCTCGGCGTCCTTGGCCGGGTCGAGGTAGCGGGCCAGGCCGACGCCGCCGATGATCAGCTCGCCCGTCTCGCCCTCGGCCACGGGCAGCGTGGTCTGCGGGTCGACGACGGCCAGGTCCCAGCCGTCCAGGGGCAGGCCGATGCGGACCGGGCCGAGACCCGTGAGCGGGGCCGCGCACGCGACGACGGTGGCCTCCGTGGGGCCGTAGGTGTTCCAGACCTCGCGGCCGTCCTCCGCCAGGCGCGCGGCGAGCTCGGGCGGGCAGGCCTCGCCGCCGAAGATCAGCAGCCGGACGTTGTCCATGGCCTCGGTGGGCCACATCGCGGCGAGGGTCGGCACGGTGGACACGGCGGTGATGCGCCGCTCGGCGAGCCACGGGCCGAGGTCCATGCCGGAGCGCACGAGCGAGCGGGGGGCCGGGACCAGGCACGCACCGTGACGCCAGGCGAGCCACATCTCCTCGCACGAGGCGTCGAACGCGACGGACAGTCCCGCCAGCACGCGGTCGCCCGGGGCGAGCGGATCGTCCGCCAGGAAGATCCGCGCCTCGGCGTCCACGAAGGCCGCGGCCGAGCGGTGGCTCACCGCCACGCCCTTGGGGGTGCCCGTCGAGCCAGAGGTGAAGATGATCCACGCGTCGTCCTCGAGCCCGGGGGCGCGGGCCTCCGCGGCCGGGTCCGCGGTGTGCTCGGGGTGCGGGGCGTAGACCCGCTCGTCGGTGAGGACGCCGGCCACCTTCGCCTCGCCGAACACGAGGCGGGCGCGCTCCTCCGGATCGTCCGCGTCCACGGGGACGTAGGCCGCGCCGGCGGCGAGCACGCCGAGGATCGAGACGTACAGCGCGGCCGTGCCCGAGGCGATCCGCACGCCGACCCGGTCTCCCGCCCGCACGCCGGCGGCCCACAGGTGGCGGGCGGTCTCGTCGACGCGCTCCCGCAGCTCCGCGTACGTCAGCGGCTCGACGCCGTCGTCCAGGGCGGTCGCGTCCGGGTGCTCGCGCGCCGTGGCGTCGAAGAGCTCCACGAGCGTCCGGGCGGGCGGGGTGCGCTCGGAGCCGGGCAGCTGCGGCCGATGCGGCGCGCCCGCGGGGTCGAGGGGGACGGAGGGCGGGGTGGGCGCGGCGGACGAAAGGGACACAGGGGCCTCCGGGGGTGTGAGCGGCAAACCGAGGGTCGGACGCGGACCAGGCCGCAGCGGGACATTCTATGCCCCGCCCGCGGCCGCGCGGGGCGCCTGGAAGGCACCGGGCGGGTCCGGCTCAGGACAGGGTGAGCAGCACCTTGCCCGTCGTCGACCGGGACTCGAGTGCGGCGTGCGCGGCGGCCGCGTCCGCCAGCGGGAAGCGCTCGCCGATCCGTACGTCGAGCTCGCCGGAGGCCCACGCCCCGAACACCTCTCCACCACGCCAGCGGGTCTCCTCGCCCGTGCGCGTGTAGTGCACCAGCGAGGGCCGGGTGACGTACAGCGAGCCGGCCGCGTTGAGCCGCTGCAGGTCGAAGGGGGGCACCTGCCCGGAGGCCCCGCCGAAGAGCACGAGTGTGCCGCGCACGCGCAGCACCTCGAGCGAGGTGTCGAAGGTGTCCTTCCCCACGCCGTCGTACACGGCGTGCGCGCCCTCGCCGTCGGTCAGCTCCGCCACCGTGGCGGCGAGGTCCGGATAGTCCACCGCGGCGACGGCGCCCGCGCCCCGGGACAGCTCCCGCTTCTCCTCCGTGGACGCCGTGGTGACCACGCGGGCGCCGCGGGCCGTCGCGAGCTGGGTGAGCAGGAGCCCCACCCCGCCGGCACCGGCCGTCACGACCACCGTGTGGCCCTCCTCCACCGGGAAGGTGGACCGGCAGAGGTAGTGGGCCGTCATGCCCTGCAGCGGAAGGGCGGCGGCCTCGGCCAGGTCGATGCCCTCCGGGACGGTGAGGAGACGATCCGCGGGGGCGGTGAAGTGCTCGGCGTACGCACCGGTGGCCGTCGCGGTGGCGACACGGGCCCCCAGGAGCCCGGCGTCCACGCCCTCGCCGAGCGCGACGACCTCGCCGGAGCCCTCCGTACCGGGGGTGAAGGGCAGGTCCATCGTGTAGACCCCGGAGCGCTGGTACGTCTCGATGAAGTTCAGGCCCGCCGCGGCGGTGCGCACCAGCACGTGCCCCGGCGCGGGGGAGGGCACCTCCGTCTCGGTCCACTGCAGGACCTCGGGGCCGCCCGTGGCGGACACGACGACGGCGTGGTGGGTGCGGGGGACGGCGGGGGTGTTCGCAGTGGTCATGGCCCCACTCTAGGAGCGGGCCGGGCCATCCGGCCCGGCCCGAGGGACCCGAGGCGCCGCATAGATATTCGGTGCAACGCATATCTGCGCTAGGATGAAGCCATGACCCACACCGTCGCCGTCTCCGGAGCCAGCGGCTACGCCGGGGGAGAGGCCCTGCGCCTGCTCGCCGGCCACCCGTCCGTCACCGTCGGAGCCATCACGGCCCACTCGAACGCGGGGGAGCGCCTCGGCGCTCTCCAGCCGCACCTGCACGCCCTGGCGGACCGCGTCCTCGCCGAGACCACCGCGGAGGTCCTCGCCGGCCACGACGTCGTGATCCTCGCGCTGCCCCACGGGGCCTCCGGGGCGCTGGCGGCCGAGATCGCAGAGCGATCCCCGGACACCCTGGTGATCGACGCGGGCGCCGACCACCGCCTCGAGTCCGCCGCAGACTGGGAGGCCTTCTACGGCACCGCGCACGCCGGGACCTGGCCCTACGGCCTGCCCGAGCTGCCCGGTCAGCGTGAGCGACTCGCCGGCACCCGCCGCATCGCCGTCCCCGGGTGCTACCCGACCACCTCGATCCTCGCCCTCGCGCCCGGCTTCGCCGCGGGGCTGCTCGAGCCGCAGGACGTGGTGATCGTCGCCGCCTCGGGCACCTCCGGGGCGGGCAAGGCGCTCAAGCCGCACCTGCTCGGCGCCGAGGTCATGGGAGGGATGAGCCCGTACGGCGTCGGCGGCGGGCACCGGCACACCCCGGAGATCGAGCAGGGCCTGGCCCAGGCGGCCGGCGAGCCGGTCCGCGTCTCCTTCACGCCCACGCTCGCGCCGATGTCGCGCGGCATCCTCGCGACGGCCACGGCGCGGCTGCGCCCCGGCGTCGCCGCCGCGGACGTGCGCGACGCATGGGCCGAGGCCTACGGCGGCGAACGCTTCGTGCACCTGCTGCCCGAGGGCCAGTGGCCCACCACGAAGGCGGTCCTCGGCTCCAACCACGTGCAGCTGCAGCTCGCCGTGGACGAGCGGGCCGGCCGCGTGATCGTCTGCGCGGCGCTCGACAACCTCACCAAGGGCACGGCCGGCGGCGCCGTGCAGTCCATGAACATCGCCCTGGGCCTGCCGGAGCAGGCGGGGCTCGAACAGCAGGGGGTCGCACCGTGAGCGTCACCGCGGCACAGGGGTTCCGGGCGGCCGGCGTCACCGCGGGGCTGAAGGCCTCGGGCACGCCCGACGTCGCCGTCGTCGTCAACGAGGGCCCGCGCCGCGCGGCGGCCGCCGTCCTCACCGAGAACCGGGTGGCGGCCGCCCCCGTGGTCTGGACCCGCCGCGCCGTGCGGGACGGCCGCGCGACCGCGGTCGTCCTGAACTCCGGCGGGGCGAACGCGGCCACCGGCGCCGAGGGCCTCGCGGACGCCCGTCGCACCGCCGAGCACGCGGCCGCGGCCCTCGCGACCGCCGCCGACGACGTGCTCGTCTGCTCGACCGGCCTCATCGGCGAACGCCTGCCGATGGACACCCTCACCGCGGGCGTGTCCGAGGCGGTCGCCGCCCTCAGTCCGGACGGCGGCGAGGACGCCGCCGTCGCGATCAAGACCACGGACACCGTGGCCAAGACCGCCGTGGCCCGCGGCGCGGGCTTCACCGTGGGCGGCATGGCCAAGGGGGCGGGCATGCTGGCACCCGGCATGGCCACCATGCTCAGCGTCATCACCACGGACGCCGACGTCCCCGCCCCCGCCCTCGACGCGGCCCTGCGCGAGGCCGTGCGCGCCACCTTCAACCGGGTCGACTCGGACGGGTGCATGTCCACCAACGACACCGTGATCCTGCTGGCCTCGGGCGCGTCCGGGACCGCGCCCGAGCCCGAGGCGTTCGCCGCGGCCCTCCACGAGGTCTGCGCGGACCTGTCCCGCCAGCTCGTCGCCGACGCCGAGGGCGCCCGGCACGACATCGCCGTGCGCGTGGTCCACGCCGAGACCGAGGAAGCGGCCGAGGCCGTCGCCCGCGCCGTCGGCCGCTCCAACCTGTTCAAGACCGCGATCTTCGGCCAGGACCCGAACTGGGGACGCGTGATCGCCGCCGTCGGCACGGTCCCGGAGTCGGTCGCCGCCTTCGACCCGTACGCCCTCGACGTGCGCTTCAACGGCGTCCAGGTGTGCCGCGCCTCCGGTGTGGGGGAGGACCGCTCCCGCGTGGACCTGACGGCCCGCGAGGTGCTCGTCGAGGTCGACCTGCACGCCGGCGACGCCGAGGCCACGGTCTGGACCAACGACCTGACGCACGACTACGTCCACGAGAACTCCGCCTACTCCACGTGAGGACCCCCAGCATGAGCCCGCACACCGACCCGGCCACGGCGGCCGCACCCGTCCTGTCCACCGCGGACCGGCTCGACCGCGCCGAGTCCAAGGCGGAGGTCCTCGTCGAGGCCCTGCCCTGGATCCGGCGGTTCGCCGGCACCGTCATGGTCGTCAAGTACGGCGGCAACGCCATGGTGTCGGAGGAGCTGCGCCGGGCGTTCGCCGAGGACATCGTGTTCCTGCACCACGTGGGGGTCCACCCCGTGGTGGTGCACGGCGGCGGCCCGCAGATCAACGCGATGCTCGACCGCCTCGGCATCGCGTCCGAGTTCCGCGGCGGCCTGCGCGTGACCACCGAGGAGGCCATGGACGTGGTCCGCATGGTGCTCACGGGACAGGTGGGCCGCGAGCTGGTCGGCCTCGTGAACTCCCACGGCCCGTACGCCGTCGGCTTCTCCGGCGAGGACGCGGGGCTGCTGCGCGCCCGCCGCACGGGCGCCGTCGTGGACGGGCAGGAGGTGGACCTCGGCCTCGTGGGCGAGGTCACCGGCGTCGACCCGACCGCGATCCTCGACGTGATCGAGTCCGGGCGGATCCCCGTGGTCTCGTCGGTCGCCCCCGAGATCGACGACGACGGCCAGCCCACCGGGCAGGTCCTCAACGTCAATGCGGACACCGCCGCCGCGGCCCTGGCCGCCGCCCTCGGCGCCGCGAAGCTCGTGCTGCTCACCGACGTCGAGGGCCTCTACGCGGACTGGCCGGACCGGGACTCCCTCATCAGCTCGCTCACCGCCGCCCAGCTGCGTGCGCTGCTGCCCTCCCTGGCCTCCGGGATGATCCCGAAGATGGCCGCGTGCCTGGCGGCCGTCGACGCCGGCGTGCAGCGCGCCCACGTCGTGGACGGCCGCCGCCCCCACTCGATGCTGCTGGAGGTCTTCACCTCCGCGGGCGTCGGCACCCAGGTGGTGCCCGACGCCGAACCCACCGCCCCGACCACCCCCGAGGAGGACGCATGAGCACCGACCAGTCCGCGCTGCTGGAGCGCTACCACGCCGCCCTGACCGGCGTCTTCGGCCGCCCCACCCGCGTGCTCGTGCGCGGCGAGGGGGTCCACGTGTGGGACGCCGACGGCCGGCGCTACACGGACCTGCTGGCCGGCATCGCCGTGAATGCGCTCGGCCACGGCCACCCGGCGCTGGTGCGGGCCGTGTCCGAGCAGATCGCCACGCTCGGCCACGTGTCCAACCTCTTCACGTCCGAGCCGCAGATCCGCCTGGCCGAGCGCCTGCTGGAACTGGCCGGCGTGCCCGCGGGCTCCACCGTGTTCTTCGCGAACTCCGGCACGGAGGCCAACGAGGCCGCGTTCAAGCTCGCCCGCCGCCACGGTGCGGACGACCCGTCCGGCCGCCGGACGCGGGTGATCGCGCTCGAGCGGGCCTTCCACGGCCGCACGATGGGCGCCCTCGCGCTCACGCACAAGGAGGCCTACCGGGCGCCCTTCGAGCCGCTGCCCGGCGGCGTGGAGCACGTGCCGGGCGGGGACGCCGCAGCCCTGCGGGCGGCCCTGGCCCCGGACGACGACGGCGCCACCGTCGCCGCCGTCATCCTCGAGCCGGTCCAGGGCGAGGCCGGCGTGCACGGCTGGCCGGCCGGCTACCTGGCCGAGGTGCGGGCCGCGACCCGCGAGGCCGGCGCCCTGATGATCCTCGACGAGGTGCAGTCCGGCGTGGGCCGCACCGGCACGTGGTTCGGCTTCCAGAACCCGGCCGTCACCGGTGCGGCAGAGCCGGTGGTGCCCGACGCCTTCACCCTGGCGAAGGGACTGGGCGGCGGCGTGCCGATCGGGGCGCTCGTGTGCGTCGGCCCCGCCGTCTCCGGGCTGCTCACCGCCGGCCAGCACGGCACCACGTTCGGCGGCAACCCCCTGGCCACCGCCGCGGGCCTGGCCGTGCTCCAGACCGTCGAGGACGAGGGCCTGCTCGGCCACGTCCGCGCCGCGGGCGAGGCCGTGGCCGCCCTGCTGGAGGACCTGCCCGAGGTGGCCGCGGTGCGCGGTCACGGCCTGTGGATCGGCGTCGACCTGGCCGACCCCGCGGGACCGGTCCCGGCCGGCGGGCTGGCCCCCGCCGTCGTCGCCGCCGGCCTCGAGGCGGGCTGGATCCTCAACGCCACCGGCCCGTCCACCCTGCGCCTGGCCCCGCCGCTCACCGTGCCCGTGGCCGAGCTCGAGCGCTTCGCCGCCGCCCTGCCCGGGCTCGTGGCCGCCGCCCTGACCCCCGCCGAAGGAGACCGCCCATGACCCCCGCCACCGCCGTCCGCCACTTCCTGGTGGACACGGACCTCACCCCGGCCGAGCAGGCCGAGGTGCTCGACCTCGCCGCGCAGATGAAGGCCGACCGGTTCCGGCACCGCCCGCTGGCCGGGCCCCGGACCGGCATCGTGTTCTTCGACAAGACCTCCACGCGCACCCGCGTCTCGTTCGCGGCCGGCATCGCCGAGCTCGGCGGGACGCCCTTGATCGTGAACCCGGGGGAGTCGCAGCTGGGCCACAAGGAGTCCGTGGCGGACACGGCCCGCGTGCTGGAGCGGATGGTCGGCGTCATCGTCTGGCGCACGTTCGCGCAGGCCGGTCTCGAGGAGATGGCCGCCCATTCCTCGGTGCCCGTGGTCAATGCGCTCAGCGACGACTACCACCCCTGTCAGATCCTCGCCGACCTGCTGACGGTGCGCGAGCACCTCGGCGGCACGGCGGGCCGCACTCTGACGTATCTGGGGGACGCGGCGAACAACATGGCCCACTCGTATCTGCTCGGCTGCGCGACGGCCGGCATGCACGTGCGGGTCGCCGGCCCCGAGGGGCACCTGCCTGCCGAGGACGTCGTGGCCGCCGCCCGACGGCGGGCGGCGGAGACGGGCGGTTCCGTCCTCGTCACGACGGACGCGGCCGAGGCCCTGGCGGGCGCGGACGTCGTCGTGACCGACACGTGGGTGTCCATGGGCCAGGAGGAGGAGAAGGAGGCCCGCCTGGCGCTGTTCCGGGACTACCAGGTGGACGCCGCCGCGATGGCGCGGGCGGCCGACGACGCGATCTTCCTGCACTGCCTGCCCGCGTACCGGGGCTACGAGGTCACGGCCGAGGTGATCGACGGGCCGCGGTCCGTGGTGTTCGACGAGGCCGAGAACCGGCTGCACGCGCAGAAGGCGCTCATCGCCTGGCTGCTGTACCGCTCCGGCCTGGCCGAGGAGCCGCGCTGATGGCCGCCCCCACGACGAAGATCGCCCGTCAGGCCGCGATCCGGGAGATCCTGGCCACCCGGGGCATCCGCTCCCAGGCCGAACTCTCGGACGCCCTGGGCGATCGCGGGCTGTCCGTCACCCAGGGCACGCTCTCGCGGGACCTGGTGGACCTCGGCGCGGTGCGGACGCGCGGGCCGGCCGGCATGGTCTACGCCCTTCCGGCGGAGGGCGACGACGCCGCCGTGCCGGGCCGCGGCTCGGACGCGCAGCTGAATCGCCTGGCGAGCATGGCCCGCGAGCTGCTCGTCTCCGCCGAGCCCACCGCGAACCTCGTGGTCCTGCGCACGCCCCCGGGCGCGGCGCAGTTCCTGGCCAGCGTGATCGACCAGGCGCGCGTGGAGCACGTGATGGGCACGATCGCCGGCGACGACACCATCCTCCTCATCACCACGGGGACCACGTCCGCCCCGGCCGTCGCGGCCCACCTGCTGGGTCTGGCGGGCTAACCGACCCGTCCGGCCCCGCCCGCGCGGGTGACGGGCACCAGGCACGAGGAAGGCCCCCGCCGACGGCGGGGGCCTTCCTCGTGTGGTACCGGTCCGGGGGACCGGTCAGGCGTCTCAGGCCTGCGGCAGGACGAGCTCCTGGCCGACGTAGATCACGGCGGCGTCGGAGACGGCGCCCTTGTTGGCCTCGTAGAGGGCGGTCCAGCCACCCTCCACCTCGTACTCGTTGGCGAGCTTCCAGAGGGAGTCACCGGACTTGACGACGATGGTCTCGGCCTCGGCGACGACGGCCTGCTCCGCGGCAGCGGCCTGCTCAGCGGCGGCAGCCTTCTGAGCGGCGGCCTTCTCCGCGGCGGCAGCCTTCTGAGCGGCAGCCTTCTCCGCGGCGGCGGCACGCTGGGCAGCGGCCTTGTCGGCGGCGGCCTGCTCGGCAGCAGCCTGCTCGGCGGCCCAGCGCTCGGCGGCGGCCTGGTCGGCAGCAGCCTGCTCGGCGGCCCAGCGCTCGGCGGCGGCCTGGTCGGCAGCAGCCTGCTCGGCGGCCCAGCGCTCGGCGGCGGCCTGGTCGGCAGCAGCCTGCTCAGCAGCGGCCTGCTCAGCAGCAGCCTCGTCGGCGGCGGACTGGCGCTGCACGGTGGCGGTGCGCTCCACGGCGACCGGGGCGGCCTCGGTGGCGTCCACGTCACCGGCGTCCACGTCACCGGCGTCCGCGTCAGCCTGGGTCAGGCCCAGCTTCTGCGAGCACAGCGGCCAGGCGCCCCAGCCCTGCAGGTCCTGGAGGATCTCGGCGCGCTTGATCTGCTCGGCCTTGGAGGCCTGGTGCGGGTAGCCCTCGCCGCCGACGGCCTGCCAGGAGGACAGGGTGAACTGCACGCCGCCGTAGAAGCCGTTGCCGGTGTTGATGTCCCAGGTGCCGTTGGACTCGCACTCGGCGAGGCGGTCCCAGGTGTCCACGGTGGCGGCCTGGGCCAGGGCGGAGAAGCCCACGGCGGCGGCGCCGGCGAGGGTCATGCCCGCAACGATCGAGGCGGTGGCACGGCGGGAGCGGGTGGCGGAAGTGGTGAAGAGAGTCATGGTGTCCATGGCGAGTCCTCGCTGATCGGTGGCCGAGGCACACCGGGGTCGTCCTTCTCCTTGGTCGGGTCATGCCCTCCGTCGGTTCGAGACGACCCAGCAGCGGGCGACCGTCGGAGGGGGTTCGATGTCGTGGCCTCCCCGTCCCCGACCTCTCGGTCAGATCACGGTTCGATCACGAATCGGCTACGGAAGAGTCAACGACGGGAGCCCCCCTCGCGTCAAATCATGGGTCGACGAATTCTTGCCCGTCCGTCTCACATTTGAGATCAGGTGACGAATCGCTCCCTGAGGCGGGAGTACGTGGACGAAATGCACGCCACTGCCCGCATTGGATCTTAGGGCGTCTGATTGGACAGTGTGGACAACCTCCGTCACAGGGGCGTGGGCGAAGGTCACGATCGACGGTCGAAGCCGTGACCGGCGTCGCGTTCGACCCGAACTTCGAGCGCGGGGCCATGGTTGCGGGTGGCCGCCGCGGTGGGCGCAGAGGGGCTGCGCAGGATCCATCAGGAGCTGATATTCCGTCAGTTGCATATTTATTCAAGACCCGGGTAGGATCGTCGCCGAGCACGCCTCCGACGGCCACGTGCCGCGCTCGGAGACCCCCCTATATAAAGAGGAGAAAACGTGAAGGAACGCATCATCCTTGCCTACTCGGGCGGCCTGGACACCTCCGTGGCCATCGGCTGGATCGCCGAGGCCACGGGCGCCGAGGTCGTCGCCGTCGCGGTCGACGTGGGCCAGGGGGGCGAGTCCCTCGAGACGATCCGCCAGCGCGCCCTGGACTGCGGCGCCGTCGAGGCCTACGTCGCCGACGCGCGTGACGAGTTCGCCGAGCAGTACTGCATGCCCACGCTCAAGGCCAACGCCCTCTACATGGACGCCTACCCGCTGGTCTCCGCGATCTCGCGCCCGGTGATCTCCCGCCACCTGGTCGCGGCGGCCCGCCAGTTCGGCGCCTCGACGGTGGCGCACGGCTGCACCGGCAAGGGCAACGACCAGGTCCGCTTCGAGGTCTCCATCCAGACCCTCGGCCCCGACCTGAAGTGCATCGCGCCGGTGCGCGACCTCGCCCTGACCCGTGAGAAGGCCATCGAGTACGCCGAGCGCAACGACCTGCCGATCGTCACCACCAAGAAGAACCCGTTCTCGATCGACCAGAACGTGTGGGGCCGCGCCGTCGAGACCGGCTTCCTCGAGGACATCTGGAACGGCCCCACGAAGGACGTCTACGACTACACGGACGACCCCGCCTTCCCGCCGGCGCCGGACGTGGTCACGATCGCCTTCGAGCGCGGCGTCCCCACGGCCCTCGACGGTCGCGCGCTGAGCCCGCTGGAGATCATCGAGGAGCTCAACCGCCGGGCCGGTGCCCAGGGCGTGGGCCGGATCGACATCGTCGAGGACCGCCTCGTGGGCATCAAGTCCCGCGAGATCTACGAGGCACCGGGGGCCATGGCGCTGATCGCGGCCCACCGTGAGCTCGAGAACGTCACCCTGGAGCGTGAACAGGCGCGCTTCAAGAAGCATGTGGACCAGCGGTGGACCGAGCTGGTCTACGACGGCCAGTGGTACTCCCCGCTGAAGCGGAACCTGGACACGTTCATCGACGCGACCCAGGAGCACGTCAACGGTGAGATCCGCCTGGAGCTCCACGGTGGCCGCGCCACGGTGCAGGGTCGCCGGTCCGAGACCGGCCTGTACGACTTCAACCTCGCCACATACGACGAGGGCGACTCGTTCGACCAGTCCTCGGCCCGCGGGTTCATCGACATCTTCGGCCTGTCCGCGAAGACGGCCTCCGAGCGCGAGCAGCGCCTGCGCGGCAGCGACGACCTCCAGGACGTCGCCCGCCTGTCCAACGACTGACCCCGCACGCCCCGTGCACGACGGCGGCCCGCCCGCGACCGGGCCGGCCGCCGTCGGCCTGTCACCGACCTCGAGGAGACCTTCGATGACCGAGAACACCGATGCCCGCCACGGGACCAACGAGGGCGCCCTGTGGGGCGGCCGCTTCGCCGGCGGCCCTTCCGAGGCGCTCGCCGCGCTCAGCAAGTCCACGCACTTCGACTGGCGCCTGGCGCCCTATGACATCGCGGGTTCCCGTGCCCACGCCCGGGTGCTGCACACCGCCGGTCTGCTCAGTGCGGACAACCTGGACGGGATGATCGCGGCCCTCGACCGTCTCGAGGCGGACGTGCGTTCCGGTGCCTACACCCCGGCGGCGTCCGATGAGGACGTGCACGGCTCGCTCGAGCGCGGCCTCATCGAGCGGGCCGGTCCCGAGCTCGGCGGCCGCCTGCGGGCCGGCCGATCCCGCAACGACCAGGTCGCCACCCTCGGCCGGATGTTCCTGCGCGACCACGCCCGCATCATCGCGCGGGGCGTGATCGCCACGGTGGACGCGCTGCTCGATCAGGCGCGGGCGCACCCGCACGCGCCGATGCCGGGCCGCACCCACCTGCAGCACGCGCAGCCCGTCCTGCTCTCGCACCACCTGCTCGCGCACGCCTGGGCGTTCGCGCGGGACCTGCAGCGGCTCGTGGACTGGGACGCGCGCGCGGCCGTCTCGCCGTACGGCTCCGGGGCCCTGGCAGGCTCCTCCCTGGGTCTGGACCCGAACGCCGTGGCCACCGAGCTCGGCTTCGAGTCGGCCGTGTGGAACTCGATCGACGGCACCGCCGCCCGCGACGTGTACGCGGAGTTCGCGTGGGTCGCCGCGATGGTCGGCGTCGACCTGTCCCGCATCTCGGAGGAGGTCATCTTCTGGGCCACCAAGGAGGCGGGCTTCGTGACGCTGCACGACGCGTACTCCACAGGGTCCTCGATCATGCCGCAGAAGAAGAACCCGGACGTCGCCGAGCTGGCCCGCGGCAAGTCCGGCCGCCTCATCGGCGACCTCACGGGGCTGCTGGCCACGCTCAAGGGCATGCCGCTGGCCTACAACCGCGACCTGCAGGAGGACAAGGAGCCCGTCTTCGACGCCGCGGACACCCTCGAGCTGCTGCTGCCCGCCGTCTCCGGGATGATCGCCACCCTCGAGTTCCAGACGGAGCGCATGGCGGAGCTGGCCCCGCAGGGCTTCGCGCTGGCCACCGACGTCGCCGAGTGGCTCGTCCGCCAGGGGGTCCCGTTCCGCGAGGCCCACGAGCTGTCCGGCGAGGCCGTGAAGGCGGCCGAGGCCCGGGGCGTGGAGCTGTGGGACCTCACGGACGAGGAGTACGCCGCCATCTCGCCGGCGCTGACCCCGCAGGTCCGCGAGGTGCTCAGCACGGAGGGCTCGCTCGCCTCTCGCGACGCCCAGGGCGGGACCGCACCGACGGCCGTCGCGGCGCAGATCGGGGCGCTCGAGGACGCCCTGGAACCGCTGCGCCGCTGGGCCGACACGCCGGGCTCCGTCGTCGACGCCCGCTGACGCGGTCGCCCGGCCGAGTCGGCGGCGGCCGGGCCGGACGCGGCGGTGCCCGGCAGGGCACCGCCGCGTCACCCGCCGTTCACCGCGGTCGGCGTAGCATGGGTGGTCACTTTTCCGCCGGGCGGGCCGCAGCATGGTCCGCCCCTCACCGCACCGCGAGGGCCCCCGATGACCGATACCGTGTCCGTCCGCCAGTCCGAGCTCGACCTCGAGCGGGGTCGGGTCGCCGAGCGGTACGCCCGCCTCGACGCCCTGCGTGAGGAGAAGGAGCGCCAGCTCGCGGCCGTGCGCCGGACCGGCCCGCAGGGGTCGCTGCAGAACCACTCCGAGCGCGACGCCTTCGCCAGCCTCTACGAGGACCGACTCGCCCAGCTCTACGCCGTGGACAACCGCCTCGTCTTCGGCCGGCTCGACCTCGACGCCGAGCGGGAGGGTGGGGCCGACGAGCAGCGGTACATCGGGCGCATCGGCCTCACCACCGAGGACCACGAGCGCCTCCTCGTCGACTGGCGCGCGGCCGAGGCCGGCGCCTTCTACCAGGCGACGGCGGCCCACCGGGGCCGCGTGCGCCGTCGTCGTCACCTGATGCTGCGGGGGCGCGAGGTGCGCGACCTCGAGGACGACATCCTGGACCCGACGCTGCTGGGCGGGGACGGCGTGCGCGCCGATGCCCAGGGTGCGCTGCTGGCCGCCGTCACCGCCCGACGCACGGGACGGATGGGGGACATCGTCGCCACGATCCAGGCGGAGCAGGACGAGGTGATCCGCGCGCCCCTGCCCGGGGCGGTCGTGGTGCAGGGCGGGCCCGGCACGGGGAAGACCGCCGTCGCCCTGCACCGCGCCGCCTACCTGCTGTACACCCACCGGGAGCGCCTCGCCCGCTCGGGCGTGCTGATCGTCGGCCCCTCGACCGCGTTCATGCGGTACATCGAGCGGGTGCTGCCCTCGCTGGGCGAGACGGGTGTCGTGATGTCCTCGCTGGGTACGCTGATGCCGGGCGTGCGGGCCGTCCCGGAGCGGGACCTCGACGCGGCGGCGGTGAAGGGCCGGCTGGACATGGTGGACGCCGTCGCCCACGCGGTCGCGCAGCGCCAGCGCCTGCTCGTCGAGCCGCGGCGCCTGATGATCGACGGCACGGCCGTCAAGCTCAAGCCGGCCATGGTCCGGCGCGCCCGGGACAAGGCACGGGCCACCCGCAAGCCCCACAACGAGGCCCGGGTGACGTTCGTGAAGATCCTCGTCCGCGAGCTCGCGGAGAAGCTGCGCAAGAAGCTGGAGAAGTCCTCGGGCACCCCGGTGCAGCGTGACCTCCTGCTCGAGGACGTGCGCACCTCGCGCGACGTGCGCATCGCGCTCAACCTCTGCTGGATGCCGCTGACGCCGGAGAAGCTCATCGGCGACCTCCTCACCCGGGAGGACCTGCTCCGGGCGGCGGCCCCGTGGCTGTCCGACGTCGAGGTCGGCGCGCTCCTGAGGCCGGCCGGCGCCCCCTGGACCGAGGCCGACGTGCCCCTGCTGGACGAGGCGGCCGAGCTGCTCGGACGCCTCGAGACCCCGGGCCGGGGCGGCGAGTCCGCGGCCCAGCACGAGCGCAACCTCGAGAACGCCCGGGCGTCCCTGGAGAACATGCACCAGACGCTCGCGGACCTGGGCGTCGACGGCGTCGTGGACGCCGAGCAGCTGGCCGCGGCCAACGAGGCGCGCGGGGTGCGACGGACCACCGCCGAGACCGCGGCCCACGACCGCACCTGGACGTACGGGCACGTGGTGGTGGACGAGGCCCAGGAGCTCTCTCCGATGCAGTGGCGCCTGCTGGCGCGCCGCTGCCCGATGAAGTTGTTCACCATCGTGGGCGACATCGCGCAGTCCTCCCGTCGCGACGCGGCCGGCTCGTGGGCGTCCGTCCTCGCCCCGGAGTTCGGGGACCGCTGGCGCCTGGAGGAGCTGACCGTGAACTACCGCTCGCCGGCGCGCGTGATGCGCTGGGCCGCGCAGGTCGCGCGCGCGGCCGGGCTCGAGGTCTCCCATCCGCGTGCCGTGCGCGAGGGCGACCATCGCCCGCGCCTGGTGACGGAGCCGGGCGGTGACGTCGCGGCCCTGGCCCTCGAGGCGGTCGAGGCCGAGCGGGGCCGCGTGCCCGAGGCACTGACCGCCGTGATCGCCCCCGCCGGGCGGACGGGGGAGCTGCTCACGGTCCTCCGGGAGCGGTGGGGAGAGGCGGCCGTGGACACCGCGCCGCTGCCCGGCGTCGAGATCGTCGTTGCCACCCCGTGGGAGACCAAGGGACTGGAGTTCGACACCGTCGTCCTCGTCTCGCCCGAGCGGATCGTGGCCGACGCGCGCGGCGTGGTGGGCGATCTGTACGTGGCGATGACCCGCGCCACCCAGTCGTTGTCCGTCGTCGCCGGGACGGACGCGGCCGCGCTGCCGGCCGGGCTGGCGGACGTCCCGGAGTGAGCCCCGCGGGCGACGTCGCACGTGCGCGGCGTCGCGGAGGCGCGCGGGCGCGTCGCTAGGTGTAAGAGGTCATGACGTTGTTGACTCGGGCCGGGGCCAACGAGGCCGGTGGAGCATCTCCGCAGGAGGTATGCGGCCGATGGTAGTTGTAGTGGTTCACCCACACTGCCAACGCCTCACGCCGGGCCGTCTCTGAGGTATACGGGCGGGCGTAGAGGACCTCATCGACCATCAGCCGGTTGTAGCGTTCGACCTTCCCGTTATGGCGGGGCGTGTAGGGCCGGATCCGGTGGTGCCGGCCCCCGAGCGAGACCACCTTCGCGGTGAAGTCCACGGCCCGGTAGTTGTTGCCGTTGTCCGTGATCACCCTGTCGATCCGGATGCCGTGGGCGGCGAAGAACGCCCGCGCCCGGCAGAAGAAGCTCACGGTCGTAGCTGCCCGCTCATCGGGCAAGGCTTCGGTGTAGGCCAGGCGGGTGAACCCGTCGATCGCCGAGTGCAGGTAGGTGTAGCCGACCCGTCGGCCAGGCCCGCGCTTGGCTGCTCGCGCGTTCTCGGAGTCCCGTCCGTGCGCACGCCAGCCGCCCCCGTCAGGGATGCGCCCGATCTTCTTCACGTCCAGGTGCACCATGTGCCCTGGCCCTCTCGCGGTGATCCTCCGGGCCGGCTGCCGGCGGAGGTCTTCTCCGGCTGGGGTCAGGTCCCGTAGGCGGGAGATCCCGGCCCGGTGCAGCCACCGTCCCACGGTGCGCAGGCACAGCTGGTGGCCCTCGGAGACGAGGTGGTGATGGATGCGCCGTGCGGACCACTTGCGCTCCCGCCGCAGGGCGTGGATCTGGGCGACCAGGACCGGATCGAGCTGGGCAGGTGAACGGTGCGGCCGGCTGGGCAGGTCCTGAAGGCCGGCTTCTCCCTGGGCGCGGTAGCGGGCGACCCAGGTGGCCACCGTGGGCCGGCTGACGCGGAACTCGGCGGCCACGTGTGCCTGCGGGATCCCGTCGTGCAGGTGGCGGTGGACCATCCTGAGTCGGCCAGTCGGGGTCAGGGGTGCGTTAGCGTGAGTCATGAGTGGGTCTTTTCGGGCAGGTGGGTTGTTGAGGAACTTCCATCCTGCGGGGCGGGGCCCACTCGTCTCATCTCAGCCGGCGCCTCGTGGCAAGAACCTCATGACCCACAACAGCTAGGCTGGGGCCATGGCACCCCAGAACGAGGAGCGCGCGGCCCGACTGCGCGCACAGGCGAACGACCCGAGCTTCGAGAACGTCTGGCAGGAGCTGCGCTGGCGCGGGCTCGTGCACGTCTCGACGGACGAGGCCGCGCTGGAGCAGGCGCTGGCCGGGGAGCCCGTCTCGTATTACTGCGGCTTCGACCCGACCGCTCCGTCCCTCCACCTGGGACACCTCGTCCAGCTGCTCACCCTGCGCCGCCTGCAGCTCGCCGGCCACCGCCCGTACGCCCTCGTGGGCGGCGCCACCGGGCTCATCGGCGACCCGCGGCAGACCTCGGAGCGCGTTCTGAACTCGCAGGAGACCGTGGCGGCGTGGGTGGAGTCCCTGCGCGCGCAGATCGAGCCGTACCTCTCCTTCGAGGGGGAGAACGCGGCGACCATGGTCAACAACCTGGACTGGACCGCGGGCATGAGCGCGCTGGACTTCCTGCGGGACGTCGGCAAGAACTTCCGCGTCGGCACCATGGTGAAGAAGGAGATCGTGGCCAAGCGCCTGAACTCTGATGAGGGCATCTCCTACACGGAGTTCTCCTACCAGGTGCTGCAGGGCAACGACTTCCTCGAGCTGCACCGCCGGCACGGCGTGACCCTCCAGACCGGCGGCTCCGACCAGTGGGGCAACCTCACCGCCGGCACCGAGCTGATCCGCAAGGTGGAGGGGACCCACGCCCATGCGCTGGGCACGCCGCTGATCACGAACGCGGACGGCACCAAGTTCGGCAAGTCCGAGGGCAACGC
The DNA here is from genome assembly GCF_035609305.1 of Micrococcus sp. HOU01. Taxonomy (NCBI): domain Bacteria; kingdom Bacillati; phylum Actinomycetota; class Actinomycetes; order Micrococcales; family Micrococcaceae; genus Micrococcus; species Micrococcus sp. HOU01. The sequence goes on from NZ_CP141211.1 coordinate 1,136,678, forward strand.
CGTCTGGCTCGACGCGAAGATGTGCTCCCCGTACGCCTTCTACCAGTTCTGGCTCAACACGGCGGACGCGGACGTCGTCGACCGGCTCAAGGTCTTCACGTTCCTGACCCGCGCGGAGATCGAGGAGTACGCGCAGAAGGTGGCCGACGAGCCGTTCCGCCGGGAGGCCCAGAAGCGCCTGGCGTGGGAGGTCACGGCGCTGGCCCATGGAGAGGAGACGACGACGAAGGTCATCGAGGCCTCCCATGCCGTGTTCGGAGGCGGCGACCTCACCACCGTGGATCCGGACACGCTGACCGCCGTGCTGGCCGAGCTGCCGCAGGCCGACCGGACCCAGTGGGAGGGGGAGCCGGGCACCGTGACCGCGGTCGAGCTGCTGGTCTCCACCGGGCTGGTCGCCTCGCGCTCCGAGGCGCGTCGGACGGTGCGCGACGGCGGCGCCTCGGTGAACAACGTGCGGGTGACGGATGCCGACCAGGTGTTCACCCGAGACGACGCCCTCGCCGGCCGACACCTGCTGGTGCGCCGGGGCAAGAAGAGCATGGCGGGTGCGGACCTGGGGGAGGGCTGACCGCGGCTGCAGACCACCGGTGTCCACCGTGAGTCGCGAAAAGTGACCGAGGACACGACGGGCGGCGACGGCGAAGCAACCGCCCACGGGAGGAGCACAGGGCCCCGTTCCCCGCAGGATTCTGCGGAGAACGGGGCCCTCCTTCGTGCCCGGACGCCGGGTGTCGCCCCTGGTTTTGTGTTCGGTGGGATTCGTGTGTAGAGTTCCATCTCGTGCTCAAGACGCCGACCGGGTGACCGGGAGGCGGGGTGAAGAACACAGAATCCGCGGATTCATGCCGAGAATGGCAGGTCCAGGGCGGGTGGTGCTCACCGGGTGCGCGGCCGGCAGTGATGCGGGTCGGAATTCCTGAAGAAGATGATCTGGTTTGACAGCCGGGAATCATGTGGTAAGCTTTGCGAGGCCTTCCACGTGGATGGTCCGGTGAGTGTCTGACACCGCGTTGAGCGGAGTTAACATGGTCGGATCGCGTGGTAAGGTTTTCTAGCCCGGCCACGTGAACGGACGGTGAAGGCTTCGGACACGGAGTTGACACGGTCGAATCGGATGGTCTAGGATGGAGAAGTTGCTCCAGAGCGAAACGGCCCGCGGAGTGGGTCGCTGAAGCTGGAAGCGCCTGTTGTTTGAGAACTCAATAGTGTGCCAAGTTTGTTGATGCCAATTGTTTTAACACATATTGGTTGATCATCGCCTGCCACCCCCGTAGTGTGGTGATGGTCTGCCAGGTATTGAATGGATGTCGTGGTGGTTATTTCCGGCTGCCACGGTGTTGTTCTGTAATTTTTTTACGGAGAGTTTGATCCTGGCTCAGGATGAACGCTGGCGGCGTGCTTAACACATGCAAGTCGAACGATGAAGCCCAGCTTGCTGGGTGGATTAGTGGCGAACGGGTGAGTAACACGTGAGTAACCTGCCCTTAACTCTGGGATAAGCCTGGGAAACTGGGTCTAATACCGGATAGGAGCGTCCACCGCATGGTGGGTGTTGGAAAGATTTATCGGTTTTGGATGGACTCGCGGCCTATCAGCTTGTTGGTGAGGTAATGGCTCACCAAGGCGACGACGGGTAGCCGGCCTGAGAGGGTGACCGGCCACACTGGGACTGAGACACGGCCCAGACTCCTACGGGAGGCAGCAGTGGGGAATATTGCACAATGGGCGCAAGCCTGATGCAGCGACGCCGCGTGAGGGATGACGGCCTTCGGGTTGTAAACCTCTTTCAGTAGGGAAGAAGCGAAAGTGACGGTACCTGCAGAAGAAGCACCGGCTAACTACGTGCCAGCAGCCGCGGTAATACGTAGGGTGCGAGCGTTATCCGGAATTATTGGGCGTAAAGAGCTCGTAGGCGGTTTGTCGCGTCTGTCGTGAAAGTCCGGGGCTTAACCCCGGATCTGCGGTGGGTACGGGCAGACTAGAGTGCAGTAGGGGAGACTGGAATTCCTGGTGTAGCGGTGGAATGCGCAGATATCAGGAGGAACACCGATGGCGAAGGCAGGTCTCTGGGCTGTAACTGACGCTGAGGAGCGAAAGCATGGGGAGCGAACAGGATTAGATACCCTGGTAGTCCATGCCGTAAACGTTGGGCACTAGGTGTGGGGACCATTCCACGGTTTCCGCGCCGCAGCTAACGCATTAAGTGCCCCGCCTGGGGAGTACGGCCGCAAGGCTAAAACTCAAAGGAATTGACGGGGGCCCGCACAAGCGGCGGAGCATGCGGATTAATTCGATGCAACGCGAAGAACCTTACCAAGGCTTGACATGTTCTCGATCGCCGTAGAGATACGGTTTCCCCTTTGGGGCGGGTTCACAGGTGGTGCATGGTTGTCGTCAGCTCGTGTCGTGAGATGTTGGGTTAAGTCCCGCAACGAGCGCAACCCTCGTTCCATGTTGCCAGCACGTAATGGTGGGGACTCATGGGAGACTGCCGGGGTCAACTCGGAGGAAGGTGAGGACGACGTCAAATCATCATGCCCCTTATGTCTTGGGCTTCACGCATGCTACAATGGCCGGTACAATGGGTTGCGATACTGTGAGGTGGAGCTAATCCCAAAAAGCCGGTCTCAGTTCGGATTGGGGTCTGCAACTCGACCCCATGAAGTCGGAGTCGCTAGTAATCGCAGATCAGCAACGCTGCGGTGAATACGTTCCCGGGCCTTGTACACACCGCCCGTCAAGTCACGAAAGTTGGTAACACCCGAAGCCGGTGGCCTAACCCTTGTGGGGGGAGCCGTCGAAGGTGGGACCAGCGATTGGGACTAAGTCGTAACAAGGTAGCCGTACCGGAAGGTGCGGCTGGATCACCTCCTTTCTAAGGAGCATTAGTGCCCGTTGCATCACCGCGTGTGTGATGGCGGGTTGCTCATGGGTGGAACATCAATGAATGGTGCCAGTGGTGGTGCCGGCAGTGCTCGAGTACGTCATGCCTGTGAGGGTGTGGTTGGAATGGGTGGTGTTGGTGGCTGCGAGCTGGTGTTGGCACACTGTTGGGTCCTGGAACAGCAGGCACCCTGACCTGTGAGGGTTGGGGTTGTTGTTTCTGGTGTCCGTGCCTTGTGAAGCTGGCCTGTGTGGTTGGTGGATGGGGTGTGGGTTGTTGTTTGAGAACTGCATAGTGGACGCGAGCATCTTATTTTTTGTTGCTGCATCGTTGATCGCACTGTTCCCCCCTGGGGTGGTGTGTGAGGTGTGGTGATGCCGAGAATGACATCTTAGTTAGATATTGCTCATTTGAGGACTTTCATTGTGTGTGAAAGTTTCCAAGGGCGCATGGTGGATGCCTTGGCAACAGGAGCCGAAGAAGGACGTGGGAATCTGCGATAAGCCTGGTGGAGTCGATAACCGGACGTTGAGACCAGGATTTCCGAATGGGGAAACCCCGCACGACGTGTCGTGTGACCCCCGGTTGAACACATAGACCGGGTGGAGGGAACGTGGGGAAGTGAAACATCTCAGTACCCACAGGAAGAGAAAACAAAAGTGATTCCGTTAGTAGTGGCGAGCGAACGCGGATGGGGCTAAACCGTATGTGTGTGATACCCGGCAGGGGTTGCATGTGCGGTGTTGTGGGCCCCTCCTTGTCATGTCTGCCGGCATGGCGCAGTGAGGTGCGGGCATATAGACGAACCAGTGTGGATGCTGGACCGTAGAGGGTGAGAGTCCCGTAGTCGAAATGTGTTCCGCCGCTGTTGGAGGGTTGCCCGAGTAGCACGGGGCCCGAGGAATCCCGTGTGAATCTGCCAGGACCACCTGGTAAGCCTGAATACTACCTGTTGACCGATAGCGGATCAGTACCGTGAGGGAATGGTGAAAAGTACCCCGGGAGGGGAGTGAAATAGTACCTGAAACCATGTGCCTACAAACCGTTGGAGCCTCCTTGTGGGGTGACAGCGTGCCTTTTGAAGAATGAGCCTGCGAGTTAGTGATACGTGGCGAGGTTAACCCGTGTGGGGAAGCCGTAGCGAAAGCGAGTCTGAATAGGGCGATTGAGTCGCGTGTCCTAGACCCGAAGCGGAGTGATCTACCCATGGCCAGGTTGAAGCGCGTGTAAGAGCGCGTGGAGGACCGAACCCACTTCAGTTGAAAATGGAGGGGATGAGCTGTGGGTAGGGGTGAAAGGCCAATCAAACTCCGTGATAGCTGGTTCTCCCCGAAATGCATTTAGGTGCAGCGTCACGTGTTTCTTCCCGGAGGTAGAGCTACTGGATGGACGATGGGCCCTACAAGGTTACTGACTTCAGCCAAACTCCGAATGCCGGGAAGTGAGAGCGTGGCAGTGAGACTGTGGGGGATAAGCTTCATAGTCGAGAGGGAAACAGCCCAGACCACCGGTTAAGGCCCCTAAGCGTGTGCTAAGTGGGAAAGGATGTGGAGTTGCTGAGACAACCAGGAGGTTGGCTTAGAAGCAGCCACCCTTGAAAGAGTGCGTAATAGCTCACTGGTCAAGTGATTCCGCGCCGACAATGTAGCGGGGCTCAAGTACACCGCCGAAACCGTGGCATTCAGTTTTGCTGGATGGGTAGGGGAGCGTCGTTCACGAGGTGAAGCCAGCGGGTAACTTCTGGTGGATTGTGGACGAGTGAGAATGCAGGCATGAGTAGCGAAAGACGGGTGAGAAACCCGTCCGCCGGATGACTAAGGGTTCCAGGGTCAAGCTAATCTGCCCTGGGTAAGTCGGGACCTAAGGCGAGGCCGACAGGCGTAGTCGATGGACAACGGGTTGATATTCCCGTACCAGTGAAGAACCGCCCATGCTGAGCCGGTGATACTAACCGCCCGAACCATCCCGAACCCCGTCTTTGACGGGGTCGGTGATGGGGAGCGCGGGACCTGAACCGGGGAGGCAAGCGCATTAACAGGTGTGACGCAGGAAGGTAGCCGGGCCGGGCAATGGAAATGACTTGGTCTAAGGGTGTAGGGCTGCCGGTAGGTAAATCCGCCGGCTGTATGCCTGAGACCTGATGGGCGCCCACGTGGTGGGTGATCCGGTGATCCTATGCTGCCTAGAAAAGCATCGGCGCGAGGTTCAAACTGCCCGTACCCTAAACCGACACAGGTGGTCAGGTAGAGAATACTAAGGCGATCGAGAGAATCATGGTTAAGGAACTCGGCAAAATGCCCCCGTAACTTCGGGAGAAGGGGGGCCCCAACCTTGAGCACCACGTGCTGGTGTGAGGGGATCGGGGCCGCAGAGACCAGGGGGAAGCGACTGTTTATCAAAAACACAGGTCCATGCGAAGTCGTAAGACGATGTATATGGACTGACTCCTGCCCGGTGCTGGAAGGTTAAGGGGACCCGTTAGCTTCGGCGAAGCGGAGAACTTAAGCCCCAGTAAACGGCGGTGGTAACTATAACCATCCTAAGGTAGCGAAATTCCTTGTCGGGTAAGTTCCGACCTGCACGAATGGAGTAACGACTTCCCCGCTGTCTCAACCATGAACTCGGCGAAATTGCATTACGAGTAAAGATGCTCGTTACGCGCAGAAGGACGGAAAGACCCCGTGACCTTTACTATAGTTTGGTATTGGTATTCGGTGTGACTTGTGTAGGATAGGTGGGAGACTGTGAAGCGGGCACGCCAGTGTTCGTGGAGTCGCCGTTGAAATACCACTCTGGTCACTCTGGATATCTAACTTCGGCCCGTGATCCGGGTCAGGGACAGTGCCTGATGGGTAGTTTAACTGGGGCGGTTGCCTCCTAAAATGTAACGGAGGCGCCCAAAGGTTCCCTCAGCCTGGTTGGCAATCAGGTGTCGAGTGCAAGTGCACAAGGGAGCTTGACTGTGAGAGTGGCAGCTCGAGCAGGGACGAAAGTCGGGACTAGTGATCCGGCGGCTCGTTGTGGAACGGCCGTCGCTCAACGGATAAAAGGTACCTCGGGGATAACAGGCTGATCTTGCCCAAGAGTCCATATCGACGGCATGGTTTGGCACCTCGATGTCGGCTCGTCGCATCCTGGGGCTGGAGTAGGTCCCAAGGGTTGGGCTGTTCGCCCATTAAAGCGGTACGCGAGCTGGGTTCAGAACGTCGTGAGACAGTTCGGTCCCTATCCTCTGCGCGCGTTGGAAATTTGAGAAGGTCTGTCCTTAGTACGAGAGGACCGGGACGGACGAACCTCTGGTATGTCAGTTGTACCGCCAGGTGCATGGCTGATTAGCTACGTTCGGGATGGATAACCGCTGAAAGCATCTAAGCGGGAAGCCGGCTTCGAGATGAGATTTCCTTGCCCCTTTGAGGGTGTGAGGCCCCCAGCTAGAACACTGGGTTGATAGGCTGGATGTGGAAGCGAGGACTGAAGACTCGTGAAGCTGACCAGTACTAATAGGCCGATGACTTACACACACTCTTATCCTATTGCTTGCTTCAAGGTGATGGGTTGGTGTTCGCGTCCACTGTGCGGTTGTCTGATTGCAACCGGCTGTCTGCTTGTTGGTGGGTGGTTGGGGTGTTTTGAGTTGAATAGTGTCACTGTTGTGTGACCCGTAGGTTTCCCTGCTGTTGCCCGTGTTGAGGGTGGTGGTGTGGGGTTAGGGTTACGGCGGTCATAGCGTGGGGGAAACGCCCGGTTCCATTCCGAACCCGGAAGCTAAGGCCCACAGCGCCGATGGTACTGCAGCCGGGAGGTTGTGGGAGAGTAGGTCGCCGCCGGACATTCTTTGAGGGAGGGCCTCGCACCGTTGGGTGCGAGGCCCTTCCCGCATTTCTGGACTGTTTTCCCCGCAAGGACGGTCTGCCACAGGCTCCGGGCACTAGCCTGGTCCCCTGAGGACCCGGCCGCGAGGCCGGCACATGAGGAACAGAGACCGCGTTCCCGCGGACCGTCGCGGCGTGACGCCCAGGAAGGACACCATGGCTGAGGACACCCCCCGAGAGCGCCGCGAGGACCGCGGATCCGAGGGCCGCGGGCCCCGTGGTGGCGGTGATGGCCGGCGTCGTGGTGGTGACCGCGACGGACGTCCTCGCAGCGGTGCCGGTGACCGGCGCCGCTCCGGCGGGCCTCACGAGGACCGGCGGCGCGGCCCGGGCCAGGGGGGCGGACGCCCCGAGCGCCGCGGTGCGCCGACGGGCCCTCGTCGCGAGGACCGCGCCGAACGACCCGCGCACAATCCCGGTGACCTCCGAGCGGCGAATCGTGCGGACCAGGAGCGCTCTCCGGACATCGACCCGGACGTGACGGGCCAGGAGCTCGACCGCGGCACGCTCAAGGAGATCAACGGCCTTGACGAGCGTCCTGCCAGCTGGGTCGCCAAGCATCTCGTGATGGCCGGCCGCTACCTGGACGTCGACCCGGCGCTGGCGTTCCAGCACGCCCTCGCCGCGTCCCGCAAGGGCGGCCGCCTCTCACGCGTGCGCGAGGCAGTCGCGCTCACCGCCTACGCGGCGGGGGAGTACGCCGACGCGCTGCGCGAGTTCCGCACCTACCGGCGCATGACGGGCGACGACACCCACATCGCCGCGCAGGTGGACAGCGAGCGTGCCCTCGGCCGCACGGAGAAGGCCCTGCAGCTGGCCGCCGAGGTGGATGCCTCGCGTCTGGACCGGGCGGCGCGGGCCGAGCTGGCCATGGTCGTCTCCGGCATCCGCGAGGACGCCGGCGACCTTCAGGGTGCCCATGAGGCCCTGCAGATCCCGGAACTGGACCGGCGGCGCGGCTACCCCTTCTCTCCCCGGCTGTTCCAGCGTCAGGCCGACGTGCTGCTCGCCCTGGGGCGCCGCGACGAGGCTCGGCTCTGGGCGCGTGCCGTGCGCGTCGCGGAGAAGGCCCTCGGCGTGGGCGGGTTCGCGGACCCGGAGATCATCGACGTGGACACCGAGCCGGTCGAGGACCCCCGGGACCGCCGCCCGTCCCCCCGCGACCGGCGCCACGAGCGGTATGCGGCCGAGGCCGGTGCGGAGCGGACGGCGGACGGATCCCCGGCCGAGGAGCCGGAGGCCGCCACGGAGCCGACCGAGGCGCCCCGGCCGGAGGCCGCCGCAGAGCCGCCGGCCGCCGTCGACGCGCCGGACGAGGTCGACCCGAACCAGCTGTCGCTGTTCGACGCCCTCGAGGCCCCGGAGGCAGACGAGCGGTGAGCGCCACGTTCTTCGCCGGTCACGACGGGCTGCTCTGCGACCTGGACGGCGTCGTCTACGCCGGAGGCGGCGCGATCGCCGGGGCGGTCGAGACGCTGTCGACGCTGCAGGAACGGGGCGTGCCGGTCGGGTTCGTGACGAACAACGCCTCCCGCGCGCCGGAGTCTGTGGCCGAGCATCTCCGCACGCTCGGGGTGCCCGCGCAGGCGGGGCAGGTCTTCGGCTCCGCACCGGCGGGCGTCGACCTGCTCGAGGAGACGCTCGGCCGCCGCACCGGCCGGGTGCTCGTGGTCGGCTCGGCGTACCTGCGCGCCGTGGTCGAGGAGCGGGGCTACGAGGTGGTCGCGTCCGCGGCGCAGCGCCCCGACGCGGTGATCCAGGGCTTCGACCCCGGTCTCGGCTGGGCCGATCTGGCGGAGGCGGCGTACGCCGTGCGCGCCGGGGCCACCTGGGTCGCCACCAACCTGGACACCTCGATCCCGCGCGCGGAGGGGATCGCCCCCGGCAACGGGGCCCTCGTCGAGGCGGTGGGCCGGGCCACCGGCACCGCGCCCGTCGCGGCGGGCAAGCCCGAGCCACGACTGTTCCGGACGGCGGCCGAGGCCCTCGGCCTGGCCCGTCCCCTCGTGGTCGGCGACCGCCTGGACACGGACATCCGCGGCGGCAACGCGGCGGGGTTCGACACGGTGCTCGTCCTGACCGGCATCGACACGCGCGAGACCGCGGCCGCCGCCCCCGGGCCGGACCGGCCCACGTGGGTCCGTGCGCACCTGCCCGCTCTGCTCGCCGGCGGGGCCGAGGGCTCCGCGGACCCACGGCGTGGCTGAGACCGCACGCGCCGACGTCGCCCTGGCCGCCCGGGGCCTGGCCCGCTCCCGCACGGAGGGCGCGGCGCTCATCCGCGCGGGGCAGGTCCTCCTCGACGGCCGCCCGGTGCGCCGGCCCTCCGACCGCGTGGCCGCCGACGCCACGCTGCGCCTGCGCGACCCGGGCCCGCGGTACGTCTCCCGTGCGGCCCACAAGCTCGTCAGCGCGCTCGAGGCGTTCCCGGACGTCGCCGTGGCCGGCCGCCGGGCGCTCGACGCCGGGGCCTCCACCGGCGGATTCACCCAGGTCCTCCTCGAGCGGGGCGCCGAACGGGTGGCCGCCGTGGACGTGGGCCACGACCAGCTGGCCCCGACCGTCCAGGCCGACCCCCGCGTCCTCGTGCGCGAGGGGCTCAACGTCCGCGACCTCACGGCCGAGGACATCGACGGTCCGGTGGACCTGGTGGTCTCCGACCTGTCCTTCATCTCGCTGCGCCTCGTCCTCGCCCCGCTCGCGGGCGTGTGCCGACCCGGCGCGGAGCTGCTGCTCATGGTCAAGCCCCAGTTCGAGGTCGGGCGGCGCGCCCTGCCGCGCTCCGGCGTCGTCACCGATCCGGACGCCCGCCGCGACGCCGTCGCCGGGGTGGCCGCGGCCGCGCTGGGCGCCGGCCTCGCCCCCCGCGGCCTCACCCGATCCGGCCTGGCCGGCCAGGACGGGAACGCCGAGTTCTTCCTGCGGCTCCACCGCCCCGACGCCACCGCGGCCGACGACCCGGCCGGCAGGACGAGCCCGGCCACGCCCGCCGACGAGCGCGCCGCCGGGTGGGTCCGGGGCGCCCACATCGACTGGTCCTGACCCGCGTCCGGGGGGGCGCCGCCCGTCCACGGGCGCGGGGCCACCGGTTCGCGTGTCCGATCTCGTGGCTATCCTGGAGCGCAGTGCCCGGCACCCCGGCTCGCGGAAGGAACCATGCCCTACACCCCCGGACGTCGTGTCCTCGTCCTGACCCACACGGGCCGCGAGGACGCCATCAGCGCGGCGCTGCAGGCCACCCGCATGTTCGCGGAGGAGGGCCTGGTCAGCGTCATGCTCGAACAGGACGTGGCCGCCATCCGCGCGGCCGCGGGGGACCCCCCGGAGTTCGCGCCGGAGGCCCTCGGGGTCGACTGCGAGCTCGAGGACATCACCCTCGGCCTCGTCCTCGGCGGCGACGGCTCGGTGCTGCGGGCGGCCGACTTCGTCCGCGGCCACAACGTGCCACTGCTGGCGGTGAACCTGGGCCACGTCGGCTTCCTCGCCGAGTCCGAGCGCACCGACCTGCACCGCACCGTCCAGGCGATCGCCTCGGAGTCCTACGTGGTGATCGAGCGCATGGCCCTGGACGTCGTCGTGCTCGTGGAGGGCCGCGAGGTGGCCCGCACGTGGGCCCTCAACGAGGCCTCCGTGGAGAAGTCCCACCGGGAGCGGATGCTCGAGGTGGTCGTCTCCGTGGACAACTCGCCGCTGACGGCCTTCGGCTGCGACGGCGTCGTCCTGGCCACCCCCACCGGCTCCACCGCCTACGCCTTCTCCGGCGGGGGCCCCGTCGTGTGGCCCTCCGTGGAGGCCCTGCTGTGCGTGCCCATCAGCGCCCACGCCCTGTTCACCCGCCCCCTCGTGGTGGGTCCGCGCTCCACGATCGGCGTGGACGTGCTCACCCGCACCCGCGAGACCGGTGTGCTGTGGTGTGACGGCCGGCGCACCGTCGAACTGCCGCCGCAGGCCCGGATCGAGGTGTCCCGGTCGGCGGAGCCGGTGCGCCTGGCCCGTCTCAACCCGACGCCCTTCGCGGAACGGCTCGTGCGCAAGTTCCGGCTGCCCACGGACGGCTGGCGCGGCCCCGTCACCGCCCAGGAGCGGGCGGGCGTGCTCCACGCGGTGGAGACCGTCGAGCCGCGGCACGCGGGGCCGCGTCCCGACGTCGTCGAACCGGCCACCATGCCGCTGTCGGTGCTCTCGCCCGCGGACATCCAGCGCCACCGCGACCGCGGGGCGCGTCACCCCGGGGAGGACGCATGATCGACCATCTGAGGATCTCGGGGCTCGGCGTGATCGGCGAGGCCACCGTGGACCTGGACCCCGGCTTCACCGTCGTCACCGGCGAGACCGGCGCCGGCAAGACCATGGTGGTCACCGCCCTGGGCCTGCTGCTCGGCGCTCGCGCCGACGCGGGCGCGGTCCGCCGGGGCTCGTCCCGTGCCGTCGTGGACGCCGGCGTCCGCCTGCCCGAGGCGCACGCCGCGCTCGCCCTCGCCGAGGACGCCGGGGCCGTGCTGGACGAGGCCGACGAGGGCGTCCGGGAGCTCGTCCTGAGCCGCAGCGTCACGGCGTCCGGGGAGGGGACCCGCTCGCGCGCCGCCGCCGGCGGGCGGACCGTGCCCGTCGGCCTGCTCGCCGAGATCGGGGCGACCCTCGTGGCCGTGCACGGCCAGAACGACCAGGTCCGCCTCCAGGGCGCCGACGCCCAGCGGCACGCCCTCGATGCGTTCGGCGGCGCCGAGCTCGCCGCGGCCCTGCGCGCCTACCGCGCGGACCACGCCGCCTGGACCGCCGCGCGTCGGGAGCGCGAGGAGCTCACCGCCCACCGCCAAGAGCGGGCCCGCGAAGCCGAGGCGCTCCAGCGCTCGCTCGAGGAGATCGACCTCGCCGAGCCGCAGGAGGGCGAGGACGAGGAGCTGCGGGCTCTCATCCGCCGGCTCGAGGACGTCGAGGAGCTGCGCGCCGCCTCCGGGGAGGCACACGCCCGACTGGCCGGCCCCGACGTGGACACGATGGACGAGACCCCCGGCGCCGTCAGCCTCGTGGAGGCGGCGCAGCAGGCCGTGCTCGCCGCCCCCGGCGACGACCCCGAGCTCGCCGCCGCGGCCGCGCGCCTGGCCGAGGCCGCCGTCGTGCTCACGGACATCGCCGGCGACCTGGCCCGCTACACCGCTGACCTGGACGCCGACGCGGCCTCCGACCTCGACGCGGCCCAGTCGCGGCTGGCCGAGCTCACACGACTGCAGCGGCTCTACGGGCCGGAGCTCGCCGACGTGATCGACTGGGCCCGGACCCAGCGTCCGCGCCTGGACGAGCTGCAGGGCGACTCCGGCCGCCTCGAGGAGCTCGAGGCGGAGGTCGACCGGCTCGACGCCGCGCTGCGCGAACGGGCCGCGACCCTCACCGCCCTGCGCACCGCGGCCGCCGAGCGGCTCGAGACCGCGGTGACCGAGGAGCTGCACGCCCTGTTCATGCCGGACGCCTCGTTCCACGTGGGACTGACGCCGGTCGCCGGGGACGGTCTCGGCCCGTACGGCGCTGAGGACGTCACGCTCGCCCTGCGCCCCCACGCGGGTGTCGAGCCCCGGCCCCTGGGCCGCGGCGCCTCCGGCGGCGAGCTCTCCCGCGTGATGCTCGCCCTCGAGGTGGTCCTGGCCGCCACGGACCCGGTGCCCACCTTCGTGTTCGACGAGGTCGACGCCGGCGTGGGCGGTGAGGCCGCCGTGCGGATCGGGGCCCGCCTGGCCCGGCTCGCCCGCCACGTGCAGGTCATCGCCGTGACGCACCTGCCCCAGGTCGCCGCCTACGCGGACCGGCACGTGCGGGTGGAGAAGAACTCGGACCCGGCCGCGGGTGTGACCACCTCCGACGTCGTGACGCTGACGGCCGACGAGCGGGTCGAGGAGCTCGCCCGCATGCTCGCCGGGCACGGGGACTCCGCGGCGGCCCGCGAGCATGCCCGGGAGCTGCTCGAGTCCTCCGCCCGCGAACGCGGCTGACCCGGTCCGTGGACGCCGCCCCGACATGAAAGGATCGCCCCATGCCTGAGATCCCCGCGTCCGCGGGACGCTCGCCCCTGCGCGACCTGCACGTCCCCCGCCCGGTGAAGAAGTCGAAGACCGTCTACGAGGGCCGAGTGTGGGACATCGCCCGGGAGTCGTTCCGCCTGGACCCGGCGGACAAGTCCCGGGAACCGCTGACCCGGGAGCTGATGGTGCACCCGGGCGCCGTGGCGATCCTCGCGGTCCGCACCAAGCTCACCACCACCGGCCCCCGCGAGCAGGTGGCCCTCGTCCGCCAGTACCGCCACCCCGTGGGCATGGAGCTGTGGGAGATCCCGGCGGGCCTGCGGGACGTGGACGGGGAGGACCTCCACCAGGTCGCCGTCCGTGAGCTGGCCGAGGAGGCCGACCTGCGCGCCCGCGAGTGGCACACCCTCGTCGACTACTACACGACCCCGGGCGGCTCCAGCGAGGCGATCCGCGTGTTCCTGGCCCGTCAGATCGAAGAGATCCCCGACGGCGAGCGGCACACCCGGCAGGACGAGGAGGCCGCCATGCCGCTCGTGTGGGTCGGCGTCGACGAGGTGACCGACGCCGTCCTGGATGGGCGCGTGCACAACCCCTCCACGGTCGTGGCGATCCTCGCCCTGTGCGCCCACCGCGCCCAGGGGTGGCGGCGCCTGCGCCCCGTGGACGCCCCCTTCGTCCCGGACCGCCACGGCCCCGGGGCGGACTGGCCCGCGTGAGCACCGACCCGGCCGCCCGGGGGAGCGGCGAGGCCGAGGCCCGTGGGAGCCGTGGGGGCCGGGGCGCGGAGTCCGCGCTCGCGGCCCCGTTCCGCCGCCACCTGGAGCACCTGGCCGTCGAGCGGGGCCTCGCCGCGAACACGCTGGCCGCCTACCGCCGCGACCTCGAGCGCTACCGCCGCTGGCTCGAAGCCCACGGGGTGCGCGCCCCCGCCGACGTCGACCCCGGCCACGTCTCCGGCTTCCTGCGGGCGCTGGGCACCGGCGAGGACGGCGGGCGGCCCCTCGCGGTCCGCTCGGCGGCCCGCGTGCTCGCGGCCGTGCGCGGCCTGCACCGGTTCTGGGCCCTCGAGGGACTCACGCCCGCCGACCCCGCCCGCGACGTCCACCCGCCGAAGCCGGGCGACCGCCTGCCGAAGGCGCTCCCCGTGGAGCAGGTGACGGCGCTGCTGGAGGCCGTGCCCGTCGACACCCCCGCCGGACTGCGGGACCGCGCGCTGCTCGAGTTCCTCTACGGCACCGGCGCCCGCATCTCCGAGGTGGTCGGCCTCGACGTCGACGACGTGGTGGGGCTCGCGCAGACCGGGGACGACGGCGGCCAGCCCGTGGTCCGCCTGTTCGGCAAGGGGTCCAAGGAGCGCGTGGTGCCGATCGGCTCCTACGCGGCCGCCGCGCTCGACGCATGGCTGGTGCGGGGACGGCCCACGATCATGACGGGAGTCACACGCTCCACGCCCGCCCTGTTCGTCAACGCCCGCGGGGGCCGGCTCTCCCGGCAGTCCGCGTGGGCCGTGCTGAAGCGGGCGGCCGAGCGCGCCGGCCTCGAGGCGGACGTCTCGCCCCACACCCTGCGCCACTGCTTCGCCACGCACCTGCTGGCCGGCGGCGCGGACGTCCGCGTGGTCCAGGAGCTGCTCGGGCACGCGTCCGTGACCACCACGCAGGTGTACACCCTCGTCACCGTGGACTCCCTGCGCGAGGTCTACTCCGCCGCGCATCCGCGCGCGCGCTGAGCCCCGCACCTGATACGCTCAAAATCCGTGGTGAAACGAACTTCTCGTACTCAGACGTCCACGCGCGTCACCCGTCACGTGTTCGTGACCGGCGGTGTCGCCTCCTCCCTCGGCAAGGGGCTCACGGCCTCCTCGCTCGGCCACCTGCTCAAGGCGCGCGGGCTCAGGGTGGTGATGCAGAAGCTCGACCCCTACCTCAACGTGGACCCGGGCACCATGAACCCGTTCCAGCACGGCGAGGTGTTCGTCACCGAGGACGGCGCCGAGACGGACCTGGACATCGGCCACTACGAGCGCTTCCTCGACGAGGACCTCGACGGCCTGGACAACGTGACCACCGGCCAGGTGTACTCCACCGTGATCGCCCGCGAGCGCCGCGGCGAGTACCTCGGGGACACCGTCCAGGTCATCCCGCACATCACCGACGAGATCTGCCGCCGGATGCGCCTGCCCGCGGAGCCCCGCGGCGACCGCCCCGCCCCGGACGTGATCATCACGGAGATCGGCGGCACCGTCGGCGACATCGAGTCGCAGCCCTTCCTCGAGGCCGCCCGCCAGGTCCGCCAGGACGTCGGCCGCGACGACGTCTTCTTCCTGCACGTCTCCCTCGTGCCGTACATCGGCCCCTCGCAGGAGCTCAAGACCAAGCCCACCCAGCACTCCGTGGCCGCCCTGCGCTCGATCGGCATCCAGCCGGACGCGATCGTGCTGCGCTCGGACCGGGCCGTCCCCGACGATGTCCGCGGCAAGATCGCCCGCATGTGCGACGTCCCGCAGGACGCCGTCGTCAACTGCGCCGACGCCCCCTCCATCTACGACATCCCCCGCGTCATCCACGACCAGGGCCTCGACGCCCACGTGGTGCAGTCCCTGGACCTGAAGTTCAAGGACGTGGACTGGACCGCGTGGGATGCCCTCATGGACGCCGTGCACCACCCGGAGCACGAGCTCACGGTGGCGCTCGTGGGCAAGTACGTGGACCTGCCGGACGCCTACCTGTCCGTCACCGAGGCGCTGCGCGCCGGTGGCTTCGCCCACCGGGCCAAGGTGGGCATCCGCTGGGTGGCCGCGGACGAGTGCGCCACCCCCGAGGGCGCGGCGGTGGCGCTCGCGGACGTCGACGCCGTGTGTGTGCCCGGCGGCTTCGGCGTGCGCGGGCTCGAGGGCAAGCTCGGCGCGCTGCGGCACGCCCGCGAGCAGCGGATCCCGACGCTGGGTCTGTGCCTGGGCCTGCAGTCCATGGTCATCGAGTACGCCCGCAACGTCCTCGGCCTGGAGGACGCGGACTCCACCGAGTTCGACCCGGAGACCGCCTCGCCCGTGATCGCCACCATGGCCGAGCAGGAGCAGATCGTGGCCGGCGAGGGGGACCTCGGCGGCACCATGCGCCTGGGCGCCTTCCCCGCGACCCTGCGCCCGGGCTCCGTGGTGGCCGAGGCCTACGGCACCACCGAGGTGACCGAGCGCCACCGCCACCGCTACGAGGTGAACAACGCCTACCGCGACCGCCTCGAGGAGGCCGGTCTCGCGATCTGCGGCACCTCCCCGGACGGCGCCCTCGTGGAGTTCGTGGAGCTGCCCCGGGACGTGCACCCGTACTACGTGTCCACGCAGGCCCACCCGGAGTTCTCCTCCCGGCCGACCCGCCCGCACCCGCTGTTCGCCGGCCTCGTCGCCGCCGGCCTGGCCCGCCGCGCCGACGCGGCGGCCCGGCGCTGAGGGGCCGACGACCGGCCCGACACAGTGGTCACGACACGCCGTCGCCGCGCCCGGCACGCGGCGTGTCGTGACCACTCTGCGAGGGCGTCGCACCGATGACGACACGACGACGGCGGGCCGCCCCACCCGGGGCGACCCGCCGTCGTCGTGCACGCGGCACCGCGCCGCGAGCGAATGGGGCGACGTGTCGGAGGTGATCTGCGTCTACACCTCCGACAAGTCGCCCCGACCGCCCCTCACGAGGCTCAGCCCGCCTGCAGCTCCCGCTGCTCGGGGCCGTCGTAGGCCGAGAGCGGGCGGATCAGCGCGTTCGCGGCGCGCTGCTCCATGATGTGGGCGGTCCAGCCCGTGATGCGCGAGGCGATGAACAGCGGGGTGAACATCTCCGTGTCGAAGCCCATCAGGTGGTAGGTCGGGCCGGCGGGGTAGTCGAGGTTCGGCTTGATCTGCTTGGCCTCGTCCATGGCCTGCTCCAGACCGTCGTACAGGCCGAGCATCTCCTCGCGGCCGTAGTGCTCGATCATCCGGTCCAGCGCGGCCTTCATGGTGGGCACGCGGGAGTCGCCGTTCTTGTAGACGCGGTGGCCGAAGCCCATGACCTTCTTCTTCTGGGCCAGGGCGTCCTCCATCCACGCCTTCGCTCGGGCGGCGGCGTCCTCACGGGACTCCTCCTTCCGGATGCCGATCTCGTCGAAGGTGTGCATCACGGCCTCGTTGGCGCCGCCGTGCAGGGGGCCCTTGAGCGCGCCGATCGCACCGGTCACGGCCGAGTGCAGGTCGGAGAGCGTCGAGGTGATCACGCGCGCGGTGAAAGTCGAGGCGTTGAACGAGTGCTCGGCGTACAGCACCATCGAGACGCGGAACGCGTCCACGACCTCCGGGGCGGCCTCCTCGCCGAACGTCATCCAGAGGAAGTTCTGCGAGTAGTCCAGGTCCTCGCGCGGCTCCACCACGTCCTGGCCGCGCCGGCGGCGCTGGTCGTAGGCGACGACGGCCGGGAACGCCGCGAACAGCGCCTGGGCCTTCTCCAGCTCGGCCTCGGGGGAGGAGTCCTCCGCCTTCGGGTGGTTCGCGCCGAGCACGGACACGGCGGTGCGGCCGACGTCCATGGGGTGGCAGTCGGTGGGCAGCAGGTCGATGGCCTGCTTCACCTTCGGGTCGAGGGCACGGTGGGCGCGCTCGAAGCGCTCGAACGCGGCCAGCTCCTCGTCCGTGGGCAGCTCGCCCGTCCAGAGCAGCAACGCGACGGCCTCGAACGGCAGCTGCGCGGCCAGGTCCTGCACGGGATAGCCGCGATACAGCAGGGAGTTCGTCTCCGGGTTGACCTTGGAGATCGCCGTGGTGTCCACGACGACGCCGGCCAGGCCCTTCTTGATCTCGGTCTCGGTCATGGTGTCCCTCCTCGGGGAGTGGGGCCCGCCCGCGCACGGGCGGGCCCGGTGACGGGTCAGAGGTCGGCGTGGTTGGCGCCGATGTCGAGCGTGGGCACGTCGAAGTTGAAGATGCCCGTGTCGAAGGCGTTGTAGCCCTCGTAGTCCACCAGCTCGTAGAGGCGGGCGCGGGTGAGCATCTGCGCCACCTGCGACTGCTGGGTGCCCTCCTCCTTGATGGCGTCGAGCACGCGCTCGGCGGCGCCCATCGCGGAGCGCAGCAGGGTGACCGGGTAGATCACCATCGCGATGCCGGCGTCCGCCAGCTGCTGGCGGGTGAACAGCTCGGACTTGCCGAACTCGGTCATGTTCGCCAGGACCGGGACCCCGAGGGGCTCCAGCTCGCGACACACGGTCTCGAACTCGCCGATGTCCTTCAGGGCCTCCGGGAAGATCGCGTCCGCACCGGCCTCCACGAGCGCCTTCATGCGGGCGATCGCGGCGTCCAGGCCCTCCACGGCACGCAGGTCGGTGCGCGCCATGATGAGGAAGTTCGGGTCCCGGCGGGCGTCGACGGCGGCGGCGATGCGCTTGACCGCGGTGTCGAGGTCCACCATGTTCTTGCCGTCGAGGTGGCCGCACCGCTTGGGGTTGAACTGGTCCTCGATGTGGCAGCCGGCCAGGCCGGCGTTCTCGAACTCCTGCACCGTGCGGGCCACGTTCATCGGCTCGCCGAAGCCCGTGTCCGCGTCGATGAGGCACGGCAGGTCCGTGAGGCGGGCGATCTGCCCGCCGCGCACGGCCACCTCGGTGAGCGTGGTCAGCCCGACGTCGGGCAGGCCCAGCTCGTTCGCGAGCACGCCGCCGGAGATGTAGACCCCGGGGAAGCCCTTCTCCTGGATCAGCTTGGCGGTCAGCGGGGTGAACGCGCCCGGGAACTGCTGGGCGCCGCCCTGTTTCAGGGTCTGCCGCAGGTCGATCCGCTTCTGTTCGGCCGTCTTCGTCGAGTACAGCATCAGAACAGGCCCTTCGGGGCGGCGGCGAGGTCGGCCTCGGACAGGGACGCCGGGTCCGCCAGGATGTTCAGCTGGTCCAGCTCGCCGGGCTGCAGCTCGGCCACGCGCTCGGCGGCGGCCAGGAAGCGGTCCTGCTCCTCCTTCGAGACGATGCCCTCGGCCAGGGTGCGGAACTTCTGGATGTACTGCTCGCGGGCGAACGGCCGGGCGCCGAGCGGGTGGGCGTCGGCCACGGCGATCTCGTCGGTGATGACGGTGCCGTCCTTGAGGGTGATCTCCACCGCGCCGCCGAACGCCTTCTCCGCGAGGTCCAGCGAGTGGTAGCGGCGGGTCCACTCCGGGTCCTCCACGGTGGTCACCTTGTGCCACAGGGCCACGGTGTCCTCGCGCTGGGCGCGCTCGGGGGCGTAGGAGTCCACGTGGTGCCAGGAGCCGTCCTGCAGGGCCACGGTGAAGATGTAGGGGATCGAGTGGTCGAGGGTCTCGCGCGAGGCCGTCGGATCGTACTTCTGCGGGTCGTTGGCGCCCGAGCCGATCACGTAGTGGGTGTGGTGCGAGGTCTTGATCAGCACCGACTCGACGTTCGCCGGGTCGGTGGCCTCCGGGTGCTCCCTGTGGAGCTTGCGGGCCAGGTCGATCCAGGCCTGGGCCTGGTACTCGGCCGAGTGCTCCTTGGTGTAGGTGTCCAGGATGCCGCGCTTGGGCTCGCCCTGCTCGGGCAGGGGCACCTCGTAGGAGGCGTCCGGGCCGTCCAGCAGCCAGGCGATCACGCCGTCCTCGCCCTCGTAGATCGGGACGGGGGAGGTCTGGCCGCGCATGGCGCGGTCCACGGCCTCGACGGCCATCTTGCCCGCGAACGCCGGGGCGTGGGCCTTCCACGTGGAGATCTCGCCCTTGCGGGACTGGCGGGTGGCGGTGGTGGTGTGCAGGCCCTGGCCGATGGCCTGGAAGATGGTCTCGGTGTCCAGACCGAGCAGGGTGCCGATGCCGGCGGAGGCGGAGGGGCCGATGTGGGCCACGTGGTCGATCTTGTGGCCGTACAGGTTGATGGACTTCACGAGGTCCACCTGGATCTCGTAGCCGGTGGCGATGCCGCGGATCAGGTCCTTGCCGGAGCGGCCGGCGTGCTGGGCGACGGCGAGGATCGGCGGGATGTTGTCGCCCGGGTGGGAGTACTCGGCGGCCAGGAACGTGTCGTGGTAGTCCAGCTCGCGGACGGCCACGCCGTTGGCCCACGCGGCCCACTCGGGGGAGACCTTCTGCTCCACACCGAACACGGAGGCGCCCTCGCCGCCGGTGGAGACCGGGTGGGACAGGGCCTGGGCGCGGGCGGCGACGATCGGGCCGCGCTTCAGCGAGGCGACGGCGACGGAGGCGTTGTCGATGATCCGGTTGATGATCATCTCCTCGACCTCGGGCAGCACCTCGACGTCGTCGACGGCCACCTCGGCCAGCTTCCAGGCCAGCTGGTCCTTGCGCTCGAGGTTCTCCTCGGAGCGGTGGACGCGCACGTGATGGTTCTTCATGGTCGGTCTCCTTCGGTGGGGGTCAGCAGGGTCGGGGTCTCCTCGGCGCGGCCGCGCCGGGTCAGATGGTGGAAGGCGTGGTGCAGGTGGACCCGCGTGGTCGCCTCCGCGAGGTCCGCGGCGCCCGAGCCGACGGCGTCGGCGATGTCCGCGTGCTCCGCGGCGGAGGCCGCGAGGCGGGCCGGGTCGTCCGCGGCCAGTCGGCGCAGGCGTGCCAGGTGCAGGCGCAGGGTGCGCAGGGTGGAGACGAGGTAGGGGTTCGCGGCGGCCTCGTCCAGCCGGCTGTCCAGCTCGGCCGTCATCGCGTAGTAGTCCGCCGGGTCGGTCCCGCCGCGCAGGGCCGTCTCGGCCTCCTGGAAACGGCCCGCGAGGACCGTGAACCGCTCGGCCGCCTCCGGGGTGGCCCGCTGCGCGGCCCGGCGCGCCAGGAGGGACTCGAGGGCGATGCGCAGGTCGAACAGCTGGTCCGCCTGCTCGAGGGACAGGTCGGCCACGACGATGCCCCGGCCCGGTGCCTGCTCGGCCAGGCCGTCGGCCACCAGGCGGGAGAGCGCCTCGCGCAGAGGGGTGCGCGAGATGCCCAGGCGCTCGGCCTGCTCCACCTCGCCCAGGCCCGCGCCCGGTGGGAGGGACCAGTCGAGGATCTCCGCCCTCAGGGCCTGGTACGCCCGCTCACTCGCTCGCATGCCGCCAGTGTATACACAACAGTCCTGCCGAGGGCAGGGGGCGTGTCCGGGGCACGCGTCGGGCGACGCCGTCCACGGGAAGCGTCGTCCGGCGTGCGGGGGCCGGGTGCCGTGCCCCTGGCGGGGACGCCCGTGTGCCACCACGCCTCCCGCACGGGACAAGAAATGTATACAGATCTCTTGCCCGGTGTGATCCACGGCACTACGCTGGGCACATGGCGACCCACGATGCCCCCACCGAAGACGGCCCCTCCGGGGCGTACGCCGACGCCCACGCCCGCTCCCTCCGCGACCCCGAGGGGTTCTGGCTCGACGCGGCGCGCGCCATCGACTGGACCGTCGCGCCCACGCGCGCCCTCGACGACTCCGCCGCGCCCCTGTACCGCTGGTTCCCGGACGGCGAGCTGAACACCGCCTTCAACTGCCTGGACCGGCACGTCGAGGCGGGCCGCGGGGACGCCGTCGCGCTGATCCACGACTCCGCGATGACCGGCGAGGTCACCCGCTACACGTACGCCGAGCTCACGGACGCGGTGGCCCGCCTGGCCGGCGCCCTGGCCGCGCGCGGCGTCGGCAAGGGCGACCGCGTCCTCGTGTACCTGCCGATGATCCCGCAGGCCCACATCGCGATGCTGGCGTGCGCGCGGCTCGGCGCGGTGCACTCCGTGGTCTTCGGCGGCTTCGCCCCGCGCGAGCTCGCCTCCCGCATCGACGACGCGACGCCCGACGTCGTGCTCACCTGCTCCGGCGGCATCGAGCCCAAGCGTCGGGTCGAATACCTGCCCGCCGTGGCCGAGGCGCTCGAGACCGCCGCGCACCCCGTGCGCACGGTGCTGGTCCACCACCGCGAGGGCTTCGAGACCGCGCTCGCGGACGCCGACGGGCGCGGGGGCGCGAGCTGGGAGGACTGGGGCGAGGCCGTCGCGGCCGCCGAGCCGGCCGACTGCGTCCCGGTGCAGGCCACCGACCCGCTGTACGTGCTGTACACCTCGGGCACCACCGGCAAGCCCAAGGGCGTCGTCCGGGACAACGGGGGCCACGCCGTCGCCCTGCGCTGGACCATGGAGAACATCTACGACGTCGGCCCGGGGCAGGCGATGTGCACCGCCTCGGACGTGGGCTGGGTCGTGGGGCACTCCTACATCGTCTACGGCCCGCTGCTGGCCGGGGCCACCACGGTGATGTACGAGGGCAAGCCCGTGGGCACGCCCAACGCCGGCGCGTTCTGGCGGCTGATCGAGGACCACGGCGTGCGCTCCTTCTTCACGGCCCCCACGGCGCTGCGCGCGATCCGCCGCGCCGACCCCGAGGGCGAGCTGCTCAAGGACCACAACCTGTCCTCCCTGCGGCACTTCTTCGCCGCGGGCGAGCGCCTGGACCCGGAGACGCAGCGGTGGATCGAGGGCCTGCTGGGCATGCCGGTGATCGACCACTGGTGGCAGACCGAGACCGGGTGGGCCATCGCGGCGAACCCGGTGGGCCTGGAGCAGCTGCCGGTGAAGATCGGCTCGTCCTCGGTGCCCTCGCCGGGCGTCGATCTCGTGGTCCTGGACGGCCTGGGCGAGCCCGTGCCCGCCGGGACCGAGGGCAACATCGCCCTGCGGCTGCCGCTGCCCCCGGGCACCCTGCCCACCCTGTGGGGCGACGACCAGCGCTACATCGACTCCTACCTCAGCGCGTTCCCCGGCCATTACGCGACCGGTGACTCCGGCGTCGTGGACGAGGACGGCTACGTGTTCGTGCTCGGCCGCACCGACGACGTCATCAACGTCTCCGGGCACCGGCTGTCCACGGGCGTCCTCGAGGCCGCCCTGGCCGCCCACCCGGCGGTGGCCGAATGTGCCGTGATCGGCATCGCGGACCCGCTCAAGGGCCAGCGGCCCTCGGGCTACGTGGTCCTCAAGTCCGGCGTCGAGACGCCCAAGGCCGGCTCCGAGGCCGAGGCCGCGCTCCTGGACGAGCTGCGTCAGGCGGTGCGCCGCGAGGTGGGCCCGGTGGCGGACTTCCGCGACGTCGTCGTGGTGGACGCGCTGCCCAAGACCCGCTCGGGCAAGATCCTGCGCAAGACCATGCGGCAGATGGCCGACGGCGAGGAGTACGCGGTGCCCTCGACCATCGAGGACCCCGCCGTGCTCGAGGCCCTGGCCGGGGTGCTGCGCCCGGCGGGCTGAGCGCCGCCGTCGTCCCGGGAACGCCAGGCACTAGGGTGGGGGAAGATCCGGACACGCCGACGACGGCGGCCGCGGCGCGCCGCGGCCCGCGGCCGGGCGTGCAGACCACCGTGGAAGGAGCCGGCGCCGCCGTGACCTCGAGAGAACCGATCCCCGTGATGACCATCCACGGCGAGCCCGTGCTCGGGCCCACCGGCCGGCCCAAGCACGACTTCCCCGAGCCCGCGCCCCTGACCTCGCACGGCCCGGCGCGGATCATCTCGATGGTGAACCAGAAGGGCGGCGTCGGAAAGACGACCTCCACCATCAACCTGGGCGCCGCGCTCGCGGGCTACGGCCGCAGGGTGCTCATGGTGGACTTCGACCCGCAGGGCGCCCTCTCAGCCGGCCTGGGCGCGAACCCGCACGAGCTCGACAGCACGGTGTACAACGTGCTCATGGAACGGTCGGTGACCGCGAAGGACGCGATCCTGTCCACGGACTTCGAGAACATGGACCTGCTGCCGGCCAACATTGACCTGTCCGCGGCCGAGGTGCAGCTCGTCAACGAGGTGGCCCGCGAGCAGGTCCTCGAGCGTGCGCTGCGCCAGGTCCGCGACGACTACGACGTGGTCCTCATCGACTGCCAGCCCTCGCTGGGCCTGCTGACCGTCAACGCGCTGACCGCCTCGCACGGCGTGATCATCCCGCTGACCGCCGAGTTCTTCGCGCTGCGCGCGGTCGCCCTGCTCGTCGAGACGATCGAGAAGGTGCAGGACCGGCTCAACCCGGACCTGGAGATCGACGGCGTGCTGGCCACGATGTTCGACCAGCGGACCCTGCACTCCAAGGAGGTCGTGGGCTCGCTCGTGGCCGGCTTCGGGGACCGCGTGTTCGAGACCGTCATCAAGCGGTCCATCAAGTTCGCCGACGCCACGGTGGCGGCCACGCCCATCACCCTGTTCGCCGAGAACCACGACGGGGCCAAGGCCTACCGGCAGCTCGCCCGCGAGCTGATCTGCCGCGGCGGCGCGCCGTGACCGTCCGCTGACCGCCGACGACGCCGGCCCGGTCCCGTCGCGGGACCGGGCCGGTTTTCTCCGCGCTCGCGGCCGGGGGAGCGGTGGCCGGGAGACGCGACGCCGCCGATCTGCGAGAATGAAGCCGGGCGTGTCCGTCTCCGGACCGTCCCTCACCCCCTGACCCGTCCGCCGCCGGCCCGACCGGCGCCGTTGACGCGCACCCGAAAGGACGCCCTCCCCATGAACTCCCGCAAGCCGCGAGGCTCCGGACGCACCCCCGCCGTCGGTCGACGGGGCGGCCCGTTCCAGGAGCGCGATTTCCAGCGACAGATCGGTGCCCGCCGCGGCGCCGCCGCCCCCCGTGAGGAGGCCCCCTTCGACGAGGACGCCGTGCCGCGCACCCGCGGCCGCCGCGGCCGCGGCGCCGGCGCCGCCCGGGCCAAGGCCGCCCACCTCGACCGCATCCACGACGAGTCGGGCGAGCGCCTGCAGAAGGTGCTGGCCGCGGCGGGTGTGGCGTCCCGGCGCGTGAGCGAGGACCTCATCGCGGAGGGCCGTGTGGAGGTGGACGGCGTCGTCGTCACCGAGCCCGGCGTGCGCGTGGACCCGGCCCGGGCCGTGATCCGGGTGGACGGCATCTCCGTGCAGACGGACGTGACCAAGCAGTACTTCGTCTTCAACAAGCCCCGCGGCGTGATCTCCACGATGGTGGACCCGGAGGGCCGGCCCTTCGATCGCCACCTACCTCAAGCCCGGGCAGGAGCACCTGTTCCACGTGGGCCGTCTGGACAACGAGACCGAGGGCCTGCTCATCCTCACCAACGACGGTGAGCTGGCCAACCGCCTCGCCCACCCCAGCTACGAGGTCCCCAAGACCTACGTCGTGCAGACCCGCGGCCCGCTGGCCAAGGGCGTCTCCAACCGGCTGCGCGAGGGCGTGGAACTGGAGGACGGCGTGGCGCAGGTCGACTCGTTCAAGCTCGTCGACTCGACGCCGGGCCACGTGCTCGTCGAGGTCGTGCTGCACTCGGGCAAGAACCGCATCGTGCGTCGCATGTTCCAGGAGATCGGCCACCCGGTCGAGCGGCTCGTCCGCGTCAAGGTGGGCCCCATCCTGCTGGGCGACCAGAAGCAGGGCACCGTCCGCGCGCTCAACGCGCAGGAGCTGGGCCACCTCAAGGCCCTGGTCGGCCTGTGAGCGCGCCCGCCGAGTCCGCCGCCAAGCTCGGTGACGGCCCGGCCGGGATCCCGCAGCCCGTGCTCGTCCGGGGGACCGGTCTGCTGGGCGCCTCGATCGGCATCGGGCTGAGCGCGGCCGGTGTGGACGTGCGCCTGCACGACCCCTCGCCCGCCGCCCTGGCCGTGGCCGCGGACATCCGCGCCGGACGCCCCGCCCGCCTGGACGCCGAGGGCGACGACCTCGACGCCGCCCCGGGCCTCGTCGTCGTGGCCGCGCCGCCGGACGTGACCGCCGACGTCGTGGTGGACTCGCTGCGCCGCTGGCCCGCGGCCGTGGTGGTGGACATCGCCTCGGTGAAGGAGGCGGTCGCCGCGGGCGTGCGGGCCGCCGTCGACGAGGCCCGCCTGGCCCCGCAGGACGCCGACCGGTACCTCGGGACGCACCCAATGGCCGGCTCCGAGCGGTCCGGTCCCGTGGCGGCCCGCGGCACCCTGTTCACGCAGGCGCCGTGGGTGCTGTGCCCGACGGACACGACCCGCCCGGCCGCCCTCGCGGCCGGCCGGGCCCTCGCGCTGACGCTGCAGGCCACCCCGTACCGGATGGCCGCCCGCGCCCACGACGAGTCGGTCGCGCTGATCTCGCACCTGCCGCAGATCGCCGCCTCGCTCGTGGCCTCCCGCCTGCAGGAGACCCCGGACCAGGCGCTCGCCCTGGCCGGCAACGGGCTGCGGGACACCACCCGGATCGCAGCGTCGGACCCGCAGCTGTGGGTGCAGATCCTCTCCGGCAACGCCGGGCGGATCGTGCCGGCGCTGCACGGGCTGCGGGCGGACCTGGACCGGCTGATCCGCACCCTGGAGGACCCCTCCGCCCCCGGGGCGCGGCTGGACATGGCGCAGCTGATCGCCGAGGGCAACGCCGGTCGGGCCCGGGTGCCCGGCAAGCACGGGGCGCCGCCGCAGGCGTTCGCGGTGGTCACGGTGATCGTGGACGACGCCCCCGGGCAGATCGCGGCCCTCCTCGACAAGGTCGGCCGCACGGACGTGAACGTGGAGGACCTGCGGCTCGAGCACGCCTCGGGCCACCGGGTCGGCATGGTGGAGATCTCCGTGCTGCCCGGCCGCAGGGACGAACTCGTGGCGGCGCTGACCGCCGCCGGATGGAAGGTGGTCTGAGATGACCGAGCACACCCGCGACGACGTCGCACCCGCGCCGCTCGTGGTGGCGGTGGACGGGCCCTCGGGCTCGGGCAAGTCGTCCGTGTCCAAGGCCGTGGCCCGGCGTCTCGGCGCCGCATACCTGGACACCGGCGCCATGTACCGCGCCGTGGCGTGGCACTGCCTGCACGAGGGCGTCGACCTGGCCGATGCGGAGGCCGTGGCGGCGGCCGCCGTCGCCATGGACCTGGACCAGTCCACCGACCCGGACGTCGAGGCCGTGCGGGTCGGCGGCACGGACGTCACCGAGGCGATCCGCGGCCCCGAGGTCACGGACACGGTCTCCACCGTCGCCGTGGTGATCCCGGTGCGCGAGGAGCTGCACCGCCGCCAGCGGGCGGCGATCGCCGCCGCGGGCCGGATGGTCGCCGAGGGCCGCGACATCACCACGGTGGTGGCCCCGGACGCCCACGCGCGCGTGCTGCTCACGGCCTCCGAGGCCGTGCGCACCGCCCGCCGCTCCGGCCAGCTGGCCGCGGCGGGGGAGACCGGCGTCGACGCCGGCACGCTGCACCGTCAGGTGGCCGGGCGCGACGCCCGCGACGCCACCGTGTCCACGTTCGACCGCCCCGCCGACGGGGTGGCGCTCGTGGACTCCACCGAGCTCGACTTCGAGCAGACCGTGGCGGCCGTCCTGGCCGCCGTCGAGGACCAGGCCGGCATCCCGGCCGTGAAGGGAGGCCGACGATGACCGAGAACCCCCAGCACCGCTCCGGTGAGGACGAGTTCGTCCCCGCCGGCGACGATCAGGTGGCCGAGCGGCTCGCCGCCATGACCGAGGAGGAGGCCGAGGCGCGCGCCGCGTCGCTGCGCGCCGGCCTCGAGGACTACGAGCTCGAGGAGGACGACGCCGCCCTCCTCGACGCGTGGCAGCTCGGGCCCGACGAGGACGTCGACGCGCCCGTGCCGCCCGTGCTGGCCATCGTGGGCCGGCCGAACGTCGGCAAGTCCACGCTCGTCAACCGCATCATCGGCCGCCGTGAGGCCGTGGTGGAGGACGTGCCCGGCGTGACGCGCGACCGCGTCTCCTACGACGCCGAGTGGAACGGCCGCGAGTTCACCGTGGTGGACACCGGCGGCTGGGAGCACGACGCCAAGGGCATCCACCGTCGCGTGGCCGAGCAGGCCGAGCTGGCCGTGGACGTGGCGGACGCCGTCGTGTTCGTGGTGGACGCCACCGTCGGCATGACGGCCACGGACGAGGCCGTGGTCTCGATGCTGCGTCGCAAGGACCGCCCGGTGATCGTGGCCGCCAACAAGGTGGACGACATGGTCCAGGAGGCCGACGCCGCCACCCTGTGGTCGCTCGGCTTCGGCTACCCGTACCCGGTGTCCGCGGTGCACGGCCGCGGCGTCGCGGACCTGTTGGACGCCGCGCTCGAGGCACTGCCGGAGGAGTCCGCCCACGGCGGTCTCGTGCCGCGCGGCGGCCCGCGCCGGATCGCCCTCGTGGGCCGGCCGAACGTGGGCAAGTCCTCGCTGCTGAACAAGCTGGCCGGCTCGGACCGCGTGGTGGTGGACGACCTGGCCGGCACCACGCGCGACCCCGTGGACGAGCTCGTGGAGCTCGGCGGACGGCTGTGGCGCTTCGTGGACACCGCCGGCATCCGTCGACGGCAGCACATGGCCCACGGCGCCGACTACTACGCCTCGCTGCGCACGGCCTCCGCCCTGGACCGCGCCGAGGTGGCCGTGGTGCTGCTCGAGGCGCCGCAGGTGATCTCTGAGCAGGACGTGCGCATCCTCCAGATGGTGCTGGACTCCGGTCGCGCCCTCGTGATCGCGTTCAACAAGTGGGACCAGGTGGATGAGGATCGGCGGCTCCAGCTGGCCAAGGAGATCGAGCGGGACCTGGCGCACGTCGCGTGGGCGCCGCGCGTGAACATCTCCGCGAAGACCGGCTGGCACAAGGACCGTCTCGTCCCCGCGCTGGACCTCGCCCTGGACTCATGGGACACCCGTATCCCCACGGGCAAGCTCAACGCGTTCCTCGGCGAGCTCGTGGCGGCCCACCCGCACCCGCTGCGCGGCGGCAAGCAGCCCCGCATCCTGTTCGCGACCCAGGTCTCGAGCCTGCCGCCCAAGTTCGTGCTGTTCACCACCGGGTTCCTGGACCCCGGGTACCGCCGGTTCATCGTGCGCCGCCTGCGCGAGACCTTCGGGTTCGAGGGCACGCCCCTCGAGATCGGGATGCGCGTGCGCGAGAAGCGCGGTCGCCGCCGCTGATCCGGCCCCGCCCCGACGACGTCCCTCGACCACCCGCGTCGGGGGACGTCGTCGTCCCGGCCGGCTCCCACCGTTCGTCCACCTTCGCCTCGTAGCCTGAGGGCATGAGCCTCATCCGACGTCGCCCCGCCGCCCTGTCCCTTGCCACCCTGGCCGCGCTCGCGCTGGCCGCATCCGGCTGCGCGGTCGACGACGGCGCGACCCGGGCCGCGCTGCAGAGCGCGGAGGACCGGCTCGCCCAGGCCGAGGACCGGATCAGCGAGCTGGAGGCGGACGCCTCGGACCGCGTGGACCTGGGGCAGCTGCGCCAGGAGGCCGAGGGCGCCCTCGAGGAGGCGGACCAGCGCGCCGCCGAGGTCGTCGAGGACCTGACGCGATCGCTGCCCTCCGGTTCGGACATCGTCGACGTCGAGGCCCTTCGGGAGGACGGGAAGGTGGTCATCGAGTACGGCCAGTCCCTGCTCGAGGCCGATCCCCAGGTTCTCGAGGACACGATGCGGGAGGCGGCGGACCGGGCGCGCGACGCCATCCCGGACCTGGAGGACGTCGAATTCCGCGTGGGGGACCGAACCTTCACGTTCTGAGCCTGCGACGGGGCTCCGTGAGGCCCCCGACACGCCCCTGCGACGCGCCCGGAACGGCGGATCGGAGCGGCTCAGCGTGTTACACTTCTCACGTGCGCGACTGCACCCTCAGTCATGAGAGGGTTCGTGCAGACCGCCAGGCCCACCGGTACGCCGGGGCCGCGGTCGCTGGGGGACTCTCGGTCGGGTGGCCCTCGGTCAAGGGATGAGGGGTTCACGTCTGTGAAGAGGACGTGGGCCCCTTGTTCACGTTTCGGGGGTGTCGTGCCGTTCACCCCTGACGACGACGACCCGGCGGGCCCGCTCCCGATTCGCATCCGGCGGTGCGGGTGGGGTATGCTCGTCGGGTGCCGAAGCGCGGATGACCGCGATTCGCCACGGGCTATGGCGCAGCTTGGTAGCGCGCTTGACTGGGGGTCAAGAGGTCGTGGGTTCAAATCCCGCTAGCCCGACCACGTTCCCACGGGTCAGAGTCCGCATCTGACGAGGGAAAATGGAATGAGGCCCAGGTACTCCCTCGAGGGGAGCGCCTGGGCCTCTTTCCGTGCCTGACATATTCCTTAGCACAAACTGATCGAGACAGACCCTACGGTTCGGCGTTCGGCTCGACTTATATCCCCGGGAATTCAGAACTTCCTCAGTGGCCGAGCGGCTCGATCCAAAATCGATCTCGTCGGTGACCAGAGCGTTGGCCCTGAAGCCCCCTGGGTCTGATGGAGACTCGCGCTATTTGATTCCGACAACTGTTCGCGGCCGGCCTCGACAGCATAGAACGTGTCCTCGAACTCGGCGGGTGGGACGTCGCCGAGGTAGCCGTGGAGGCGTTGCGTGTTGTGCCAGGACACCCACCCGAGGGTCGCGAGCTCGAGGTCCTCGACCGTCCGCCAGGGACCTGGCCGTGCGGGTCCGCGGACGAGCTCGGCCTTGTAATAGCCGTTCACGGTCTCGGCCAGGGCGTTGTCGTAGCTGTCCCCGACGGTCCCGATCGACGGTGTCGCTCCGATCTCGGCGAGGCGTTCGCCGTAGCGAATGGAGGTGAATTGAGACCCCGCGTCGCTGTGACAGCGCAGGTCCTCGTGGCGAGCGCCGCGGGACCAGCGGGCCATCTCGATCGCGTCGAGGACCATCTTGGTGCGCATGTGTGACGCGCACCGCCACCCTACGATCATCCGGGAGAACGCGTCGACGATGAAGCAGACGTACGCGACGCCGGCCCACGTCGGCACGAACGTCAGGTCGGTGACCCAGAGCCGGTTCGGGGCAGGCGCGGTGAACTCCCGCTTCACGAGGTCCGGGTGCCGCGCCGACGCCGGGTCCGGCCGGGTCGTCTTCACCCGCTTCGACCTGGTCGCGCCCTTAATCCCTGCGGCGCGCATGAGCCGGCCCGTCTGATCTCGGCCGATGTCGATCCCGGCGCGACGCGCGGTCTTCCAGAGCTTTCTGACCCCGTAGACGCGGTAGTTCGTCTCCCAGAGCTCGACCAGCTGCGGGATCAGCTCCTCGTCCCGCACCGCGCGAGCCGAGGGGGCGCGGGTCTTGGCGGCGTAGTAGCTGCTCGGAGCCACCTGCAGCAGCCTGCAGATGAGCTCGACTCCGAGCCGGCGAGCGTCGACCAGGTCATCCTTGTCCGCGTCGATGAACGCGACTACTTCCGGTAGTGGCGGTCGAGCTCCGCCCCGAAGAAAGACGCAGCACGCTTGAGGACCTCGTTGGCCCGCCGCAACTCCCGGACCTCCTGCTCCAGTTCACGCACCCGCCGCGCCTCAGCGCTGCTCACGCCAGAGGTGACGCCGTCGTCGATGTCGGCTTGCTTGACCCACATCCGCACGGACTCAACCCCGTATCCGAGCTGCGTCGCGACCCGCTGCACAGTCCCATGCTCGGTCCCCAGCTCGGCACGCAGCGTCCGCACCATCCGGACCGCCGCGGCCTTCTCCTCCGGCGAATACCGACGCGTCGTCGGCTTCCCCGCTGTCTGCTCTTTCGGCATAACTCCATCCTCGTTTCCAAGGTCAGGAGTCTCCAACAAACCCAGGGCGCTTCAATCGGTCAGGAAGGCAGCAGGAGCACCTTGATGTCGTAGTCGAGCTTGCAGAGATAGAAGATCAACTCGACGACGGGACGGTGACTATCCCAGCGGGGCTGTGAGGGGCCGATCTCGCAGAACCTTGCGGCAAACTCAACCTTCTCGCGCGCGGCCGGGATCGATGCGCGTAAGGCCGCTTCATCCCATTGCTCTTCGCTCATACTCCCGACCGTAGCGGTGAGTACCGACACGGCCGTGGGAGCTCTCAGCCCCAGAAGATCGGATCCTGGTGGCTGCCGATGTAGTCGAGCAGACTCTGGACGTTCTTCGTCGGGCGCCTCTTCGTGTACTCGTGGAACTTCATGTGCCGGTCACGCCAGTAGATGCTCCACTGGCCGGTCTTGACGGTGTATCGCAGGCGCGCGACCGGGAACCGCGTCCAGTCGCCCTGCCCGTCCCACGGCGGCCGCGTCTCGATGATCGTGACGTGCCGGTCGGCGATCTCGGCTTCTACTCTCACCTGATCCCACAGGTGCTCGGGCACGCGTTCACGGCACCAGCGGCCGATGCGCAGCAGGTCGGTCTCGGGCATAGCCATGGTCAAGTCCTTTTGAGTGGTGTATCGAGGCTTTGTCGGGTTCCTCGTGGTCGGGTGGGTTGTCAGGCGGCGAGTGCCGCGTGGCCGGGGTCGTCGGTCATGGTGTCGCTGACCTGTAGGGCGGCTTGTTCAGCCGCGGCTTTCGCGGCTGCTTCGGCGAGCATCGTGTCGGTCGCGGTCAGCAATTCCAGGCTCATGTAGCGCCGTGATTCGGTCCATTCGTCGTGCTGCTCGGCCAGCACCGCGCCGAGAAGTCTAATCACCGCGACTCGGCTGGGGAAGATGCCGACGACGTCGGTGCGTCTCCGGATCTCCTTGTTGAGCCGTTCGTTCGGGTTGTTCGACCAGATCTTCTTCCACACCTCCTTCGGGAACTTCGTGAACGTGAGCACCTCATCGCGGGCGCCCTCGAGGTGCTCGGCAGCGGCAGGCAGATGGGTGGCCAGGCTGTCGATCATGTGCTCGTACTGGGCGATCACCGCCTCGACGTCGGGCTGGGTGTAGACGCTGTGCAGCAGCGCTTTCACCGCGGG
This sequence comes from Micrococcus sp. HOU01, assembly GCF_035609305.1. Classification (NCBI taxonomy): domain Bacteria; kingdom Bacillati; phylum Actinomycetota; class Actinomycetes; order Micrococcales; family Micrococcaceae; genus Micrococcus; species Micrococcus sp. HOU01. The sequence goes on from NZ_CP141211.1 coordinate 1,169,036, forward strand.
CCACTGCGACTTCGGGCACACCGCCATCAGGTTGGCCGCGTAGTGGGTGCGGCAGCGCTGCCACTGCGCCGTCCCGAACACCGCCCCGGCCGCTTCGACCAGCCCGGCATGGGCATCGGAGGTGATCAGCTCCACCCCCGACAGGCCGCGGGCAGCCAGATCACGGAAGAACCCGAGCCACCCCTCCCTGGTCTCCGCGGTGCCCAGTTGCAGGCCGAGGATCTCGCGGTAGCCGTCGTTGTTGATGCCGGTGGCGACCATGGCGGCGACCTTGACGACCCGGCCGTGTTCACGCACTTTGAGCACGAGCGCGTCGGCGGCGACAAACCGATACGGCCCAGCATCGAGCGGCCGGGTGCGGAACGCTTCGACCGGCGCATCCAGGTCTTTACTCATCTATGAGACCTGCGATTTCGACAGGCCCGTGATGCCGAGAGTCTGCACCAGTTTGTCCATCCGGCGGGTGGAGACGCCGAGCAGGTAGCAGGTGGCGACCACCGTGGTCAGCGCTGCCTCGGCGCGGCGGCGCCGCTCCAGGAGCCAGTCGGGAAAGTAGGTGCCTTCGCGCAGTTTCGGGATCGCGACGTCGATGGTGCCGGCGCGGGTGTCCAGGTCCCGGTGCCGGTAGCCGTTACGCCGGTTGGTGCGCTCATCCGAGCGGGCGCCGTAGGCGGCGCCGCACACGCTGTCAGCCTCGGCCGACAGCAGGGCATTGATGAAGGTGGTGAGCATCTGACGCATCAAGTCCGGCGAGGCCTGGGTGAGCAGATCGGACAGAAACGCCTGGGGGTCGATATCGTGGGGAGCGGTCATCGCGGGTGTCCCTTTCGAGTGGGATGTGAGAGTTTGGGCGTGTCAACTTGTCTGTGTAAGCGGGGTGGTCACAGGTAGGGGTTGATCCGGTCGGGGTAGGCCGCGGCGAGCTGGGCGAGGGCCTGCTTCCAGTTCGTGACGGCCTGACCTTCGACGAGCCGGCCCTGGGCTTTGCGCTGGCCGGCGGGTTTGCCCCGGTCCCGAGCGCGTTCGGCGGCGCGTTTGTCTTCGATGTTGCAGATCGCGAGCCAGAGCAGCTTCACCGCCGCCTCGGTCGAGGGGAAGTGGCCGCGGTTCTTGGTCACCTTCCGTAGCTGGAAGTTCAGCGACTCGATGCTGTTGGTTGTGTAGATGACCTTGCGGAGCATGGGTGGGAACTGCAGGAACGGGATGAACCGCTCCCAGGAGTTCGCCCAGGTCGCGGCTGCAGACGGGTACTTCGTGCCGAGCTCGGAGGCCTCGAACTCGGCCAGCGCCTTCCTCGCGGTCTCTTCGTTGGGGGCGGTGTAGATCGGCTTCAGCGCGGCGGCGACCTTCTTGCGGTCCTGGTAGGCCACGAACCGCATCGCGGCCCGGATCAGGTGAACCACGCAGGTCTGGACCATCGAGTCCGGCCACGTCGCCTCGATCGCCTCCGGCAGGCCCTTGAGCCCGTCGCAGCACACGATCAGCACGTCCTGCACGCCCCGGTTGGCGAGATCGGCGCAGACGTGGGCCCAGAACGCCGAGCCCTCGGTGTCCTGGACCCAGATCCCCAGCACGTGCTTGATGCCCTCGAGGTCCACGCCGACGGCGATGTAGGCGGCACGGTTGAGGACCTGGCTGTTCTCTCGGATCTTGATCCGGATTGCGTCGAGATAGATCACCGGATAGAACTCCTCCAGCGGCCGCGACTGCCACGCCAGGACCTCTTCGCTCACGGCGTCGGTGATGTTGGAGATCGTCTCGTGCGACAGGTCCGTGCCGATCGTGGAGGCCAGGTGGTGCTGGATGTCCCGGATCGTCATTCCGCCGGCATAGAGGCTGATGATCATGTCATCCAGGCCCCCGAGGCGCCGCTGGCCCTTGGGCACCAGGCGCGGGGTGAACGACCCGCCCCGGTCTCGCGGGACGTCCAGCTCGATCGGCCCGACCTCGGACTCCACGGTCTTCGGGGTGGTCCCGTTGCGGGAGTTGGCGTGCTTCGGCGCCTCGCTCGAGCCCTTCTCGTAGCCCAGATGGCTGGTCAGCTCGGCCTGCAGGCCCCGCTCGAGCGCGGCCTTGACCAGCGCGGGCACGAACCCGCCGTCACCGGTGAGCTCGACGCCGCCCGCGTCGATCTGCGCGAATAGGGAATCAAGCTGCCCTGAGGCTTTCAGCTGCTCGACCAGGTCCTGGCCCGAGGGCTCGCCTGGGTTCTTCTCGTCGATCATGGTCATGATTCTTACCGTTCCTCTCGGTACGGCTTACACAGACCATCTGACACGCCCGAGAGTTTCCTCGAAAGCCTCCCGCGGTGACCGCTTCTACTTCGCGGTCGACACGCCAACCGGAGTCAACGTGCTGCGGGATTCGTACACCACTCTGCCGGACGCAACTCGGACTCGGCCCTACCGGCCGCAGACGAACGGGAAGATTGAGCGGTTCCATCGCACGCTCGCTGATGGGTGGGCCTACGCCCGGTTCTATAGCTCAGAGACGGAGCGCAGAGCCGCGTTGCCTGGATGGCTGCACTTCTACAATCATCATCGCGTCCACTCCGCGATCGGCGCCGTGCCTGCCACCAGGCTCAATAACCTCCCTGGACATCACATCTAGTCACCTTTGCTATCGAAGGCGAAGCGCAGCTGCGAACTCCGAGCCGAGCCAACCTTCGAGTGGTGTAAGTCGATCTTCACGAAAAGCCTGATCGTGAGAGAACCAGGACAGATCGCAACGTTCGGTCGAGCCGGTCAGGCTCCCCGTCGCGAGACCCCTCTCGGCACCGCCTCCGGCGCGGCACCCTAGCAATGTCAGTGGTGGTCGGTAGCGTAAGACATGCCCCGAGAGCACAACTTAAAACGGGCCTCAGCGCGGAGGAGAACCAGCACAGCATGACAACGTTCAGCACCAGGTGGTCGCACGGCCCCAGCAGCACAACGTGTGACCGTGACGCCCATCGCCAGGAGGTCGCCCGATGACCCCGTCGGTGCCGGACGAGACCCGGGACGCTCACGAAGAGTTGCTCGCCCAGCTCCGCGACCTGGTGCTCAGCGCCTTCCTCGATGGGGAACTTGATCGTAATGCGTTGCTCGGGGCGCTTGGCCTTGACGGCGAGGACAAGCCTGCCTTCTCCTTCACCTGGCCCGGGATCGAGCGAGCACGCCAGGACGCGCGTGTCCCCACTACAGCAACGCTTGTGCCCGACGAGGACGCTTCCCTGGGCTGGCCGGATGCTCGTGATGTCCTGATCGAGGGCGACAACCTGCAGGTGCTCAAGCTCCTGAAGAACGGCTACTCGCGGGCCGTCAAGCTGATCTACATCGACCCGCCCTACAACACGGGCGACACCTTCACCTACAACGACGACTTCGCGGTGCCCGAGCGGCAGTACCTCGAGGAGACCGGCCAAGTCGACGAGCAGGGCAACGCCACGATCAGCCGGATCGAGACCGGAGGGCGCAAGCACGCGCCATGGCTGACCATGATGTTCCCGCGTCTGGCGCTGGCACGTCACCTGCTGCGCCGCGACGGCGTGATCCTCGTTTCCATCGACAACAACGAGGTGCATCATCTGCGCCTGCTGCTCGATGCGGTGTTCGGAGCCGAGAACTTCGTCGACATGATGACTTGGCGCGGAGCACGAAAGGGTGACGCGAAGCTGACTGGCGGAGGCCAGGACTACATCCTGGTGTACGCGCGAGACCGCTCATTCCTCAAGGCGAACGATATCGGCTGGCGTGAGCGTAAGGAAGGCCTAGAGCCGATCTACGCGAAGGTTGCAGAGCTGCGAACCGAGCACGGAGATAACTACGAGGCCATGACCGTAGGCCTCCGCGCCTGGTACAAGTCGCTCGCAGAAGAAGACCCCTCGAAAGCGCACGCGCACTACAACACAATCGATCAACGGGGCGTGTTCTTCCCCGGGGATATCGCCAGCCCGAACCCTCGTCCGAATCTCACCTTTGAATGGAAGGGGTATGCGGTACCGAAGAACGGATGGCGTTACGAGTTCGCAGCCATGGAGCGTCTCGACGCCGATGGTCGTCTGCTCTACCCGGATTCGAAAGACAAGCGCATTCAGGTCAAGCGCTACCTGACTGAGCACGAGGAGTGGGCGCCTGCATCTGTCTTCTACCGAGACCGTCGCGCGGCCTCTGGCGCGCTCAACAAGCTCATGGGTGCCAAGGTCTTCGACGATCCGAAGAGTACCGACGTGCTTGCCCGTCTCTTTCACGCCATCACCGACGACGGCGACCTGATTCTCGACTTCTTCGCGGGCTCTGGCTCTACCGGCCAGGCGGTGTGGGAGCAGAATCCGAAGGACGGTAAGACGCGGCGCTGGATTCTGGTGCAGGTGCCGGAGAAGCCGGGGGCGTCTGAGGAATCGGGCAAGAACGCGCTCGCGGCTGGGTACGAGACGATCTTCGAGGTGACGGCGGAGCGACTGCGCCGCGCGGCGGCGTCCCTGCAGGAGGACACGCTCGACGCTCCACAGCTCGGCTTCCGGATTTTCCGCACCCGTCCGACCAACCTCGTCATCGAGAAGCCGCTGTTCGCGCTTCCGGAGATGACCGGGCAGAGCTACCTGACGCAGGTGCTCGACCACACGGCGGGTTCTCCCGTGGTTGATGGAGCAAGCCCGCTCGACGTGGCATGGGAGGTGGCGCTCAAGGCCACGGGGACGAGGCTCGATGCGCGCGTGACGACGCATGAGGTGGACGGCGTGATGGTCTACGAGTTCGCTCCCGCCGAGAGCGAGAGCGAGAGCACGTCGGGTCGTCTCCTGATCTCGCTAGATGCGTTCTCGCTGGCGGCGGCCGATGCGCTTACCTTGAGTGATGACGACACCCTGATCCTTCGTGGTGATCAGGTCGAGGACTCGGTGACGCTGACGTTGGCGCCGCGGTTGCAGTCAAAGCTGATTCTTCTGGAGCGGGTGCCTCGTGAAGTTTCGCTTTGATGATCAGCCACATCAGTCAGCCGCTGTTTCCGCGGTGGTCGACCTGTTTGAGGGTGCCCTGGTGCCGCCGCGCGATGCGCTTGCTGGGCAGGCGCCGGGCGCGGATGGGCACGCGGGCTTCACGCTGGAACGCTCCGTCCTTACCGACAACCTGACGAGGATCACCGCTCGTGAGGCTGTTGAACCGCAGGTCCAGCTGGAGCTGCTTGCCGAGACAGATCTCGAAGGCGCAGAGCGGGAGTTCCCGAACTTCTCCGTCGAGATGGAGACGGGTACCGGCAAGACCTACGTGTATATCTCGACGGCGCTGAGGTTAGCGGAGCTGCATGGGCTGCGTAAGTTCGTCATCCTCGTCCACTCGATCGCGATTCGTGCAGGCGTGGTCAAGACGTTCGAACAGACCGAGGAGCACTTCCGGCTGAAGTATCCCGGCGTCCCGTACAAGTGGGGTGTGCTGGGCGAGAACTCGGCGCTGAACGACTTCACCGAGCCGTCGGGCACGGTGCAGTTCCTGGTTGCCAGCGTGCAGGCGCTCGACAAGCCGGACACGAACACGCTCTACGCCAGTGCGGAGCAGCCCCAGCTTTGGGGTGACTCGCTTAGCGGTGTGCAGCAGATCGCGAAGGCTCGTCCGATTGTCCTGATTGATGAGCCGCAGAACATGGCGACGCCGCTACGCCGGCAGGCCATCGCGACACTGAACCCCCTGGTGGGGCTGCGCTACAGCGCAACGCACAAGGAGCCGTTCAACCTCGTGCACAGGCTTGGCCCGAAGCAGGCTGCCGAGGCTGGTCTGGTCAAGCGGGTGTCAGTCAAAGGCATCGTCGCGGGCCAGGACGGCAAGCCCTACGTCCGTCTCGACAAGCTTCGGAGCGTCCGTAAACGGCTGATGGCCGAGGCCGTCATCGACAAAGCCGGCGGCAAGCGTGTGCCGGTGGTGCTGCAGAACGGCACCGACCTGTTCGAGGAGTCCGGTAACCTGCCGCAGTACCGCGGCCTGGTTGTCGACAGCATCGAGCGCAAGCCCGACCGCGTGATCTTCGAGAACAAGCTCGTCGTGCAGGCCGGCACCGAGACCGGCGTGGACGCTGAGGCTGTCTGGCGTGACCAGATTCGCCACACCATTCGAACGCACCTGGCCCGTCAGGGGCAGATCGATCCGATGAACCGTGGCGTCAAGGTGCTGTCGCTGTTCTTCGTAGAACGTGTGGCTGACTACGCCGGTGACGAGGCGGTGCTGCCTGCGATGTTCGACGAGCTGTTCCGTGAGGAGTGGCTCCGGGCAGGCAATTCCGAGAGCGAGATGCCTGACCCTGCCGAGCTGCGGGTCGCCTACTTCCCGTCTACCAAAACGGGCATCCTGAAGGACACATCGGGGCGTGCATCGGACGCCGAGCTGGAGGCGCGGGCGTACCAGGAGATCATCGCGAACAAGGAGCTCATTCTCGACCGCGCCAACCCGCGCGCGTTCATCTTCTCCCACTCTGCGCTCAAGGAGGGCTGGGATAACCCGAACGTCTTCCAGGTCGGGTTCCTGCGTCACACGCGCTCCGAGCTGGAGCGTCGACAGCAGATCGGCCGTGGCCTGCGTCTGCCGGTGGACCAGAACGGTCACCGCGTGATGGACCCGGCGATCAACAGGCTGACGCTCATCGTCGACGAGTCCTTCACGGAGTTCCGCGACGGCTTGAATGCCGAATACATCGCCTCTGGTGGTGGCTCCGGCGAGGCCGGCCCCGAGGTCGACAACGCCGACAATGAGGTCGTCGTCCGCAGGCGCCCTGCCCTGTTCGAGAGCCCCGAGTTCGCTGAACTGTGGAAGCGTATTCGCTACAAGGCGCGCTACCGCGTCACCGTCGATCCGGACGCACTCCGCATCGTGGTCGCAGCATCGGAACACCTGGCCGACCTCGAGTTCATCGAGCGCCGCGCCAACGTCGTGCAGTCCGCTGATCTCGTCTACGACGACGAGGGGCATGTCGTCACTGCGGATTCTGCAGTGGCAGAGTCGCGCGGCGAGCGCATCGTTGCTGCAGGCCAGCGGCTGCCCGACGTCGTGCAGCTCATCGAGGATCAGTTGCAGTACGGCAAGTTCCCGCTCCAGCTCACCCGCCCGACCCTGGCTGGGATCGTGCGCGAGATCCTGAACTATCCCGACCGCGACTACGCCCGGCACGTCCTCGATGATCCTGACCGCTGGGCACGCATCGTGGCGAACGCCATCCGTATCGAGACCATCGAACAGATGGTGCGCGGTATCAGCTACGAACCCATCGACGAGACGGACTGGTGGGATGCCGAGGTCGTCTTCCTCGAAGTCGAATCCAAGAACCCGCCGCAGCCTCTGCCGGGCAACCCCGATCCGAAGAACGGCGTCATCGCCGCGCCTGAGGGCGGCGTGAACCTCTACGACCACGTCGACTACGACAGTCACGTCGAGCGTGCCTTCGCCGCACAGCTCGAGAACAACCGCGAGCACGTCAAGCTCTTCACCAAGCTGCCGCGCCGCTTCCGCGTGCGCACGCCTGTGGGGGAGTACTCGCCGGACTGGGCCATCGTCTACGACGAGAACGGCACGCAGCGGCTCTACCTCATCCGCGAGACTAAGGACACCCGCAATCTCGACGACCTCGACTGGGACGAGGCCATGCGCATCCGCTTTGCCGAGCACCACTTCGATGCTGCACCGATTGGGCCGGTCGATTACAACTACACGACCGACAAAGCTGGCTTGATGATCGGTGGAGCGTCTGGTGTCAACGGAGGGGTTGATGAGTAAAGAGGACCCGAACGCACCTGCTCCCAGCGCGGTCTGGAACCTTGTGCCGCTCACCCCTGAGTATCTGGCAGCTGAGCACAGTGGCTACGTCTCGGCACTTGAGGTTGCGCTTGAGGACGATGAGATCCGTAACATCGCGCTGTCCGGAAACTACGGCGTTGGCAAGAGCAGCATCTTGCGCGAGCTCGGGAAGCGACTTGACGGCCGCGTTGTCGAGCTTTCGCTGTCGACCCTTGCCCCGATTGAAGCGTCCAGGTTAGACGAGTCGGTGCCGCTGCAGGCCACGACTCCGACGAACCGTATTCAGCAGGAGATCGTCAAGCAGCTGCTTTACCGGGAGGATCCGAGCAAGACGCCTGCGTCCAGATTTCGTCGAATCGAGCGCTTCCGGTGGTGGAGAGAGTTCGGCACGGCTGCACTGATCGGTCTGGCCGTTGCCGTCATTTTCTTGCTGACTGGCTGGACTGCGCAGATCGCCCGCACTTTCACGGCGCTGAACGATCTCGACGTCTGGACGCACCTGATCGTCTGGGGCGTGGCAACAACTGCGGTGATTCTGGTGCGCTGGCTGTTCTACGGGAAGATCCGCATTAAGCAGCTGTCTGCCGGCGCCGCGACCGTCACGCTTGACGACAACTCCGTCTCATACTTCGACCAGTACCTCGACGAGATCGTCTACTTCTTCGACGTGTCGGATCGTGACGTCGTGATCTTCGAGGACATTGACCGGTTCAACGACTCACACATCTTCGAGACGCTGCGCGCGCTTAATACTTTGCTCAACGCTTCGCCTCAGATCGAGAAGCCGATCCGCTTCATCTACGCGATCAAGGACAGTATTTTCGACCGAATCGGGCTGGAAGCGGAAGGCCGCAAGCTCGAGACGGGCGTGCTAGCAATCGACGATCCGGCGCAAGCCGAGGCGGTGCGTGCGAACCGCACCAAGTTCTTCGATCTCGTGATTCCCGTAGTTCCGTTCATTACGCATCGCAGTGCCCGGAACCTGGCGACCCAGTTACTGGGCAAGATCGAGCACAAGGTGGCGCCGGAACTGCTCGATCTGGCCGCGCAGTACGTCCCTGACATGCGGCTACTGAAGAACGTCCGCAACGAGTTCATCATCTTCCGCGATCGAATTTTCTCAGGTGACGGTGAGCAACTCGACCTGAGCGAGACCGACCTGTTCGCGATGATGCTCTACAAGAGCACGCACCTCACGGACTTCGAGACGATCCGGCTCGGCAAGAGCAATCTGGACACTCTCTACAAGGTCAGTCGCGAGCTGGTAGCCAATAACATCAAGCGGATCGAGGGCGAGCGTCGTGGGTTTAGTCAGAGGCTTGCCCGGAAGAACATTGCGGAAGCGCGTAGCGATCGCCTTGGTGCTTCTTTGATTGCGCACCTTGAACGAACCGCGACTTCGGCGGCGATGCTCGGAACACGACGACGGAACGGAGTGTCGTCGTCGGTCGATGGCGCCGCAAAGTCCGATACCGACCTGCGCTCAGTGGACTTCTGGGCATCGTTCGTCGCTGCCGACGGGGATCCGGAACTGCGTCAGCAAATGTCATCCGGGCATCAGCTCACGTTCTCTCGATCCAGCCTCTCGGCTGTCCTCGGCGATCCACTCGACGCCGACAGTTGGGATGGTGCCGATCACGAAGCCTTGATGGAGCAGATCCAGGAAAGGACAGACGCGATCAACTTCCTGCGCGGTGCGGACATGGGTGATCTGATCAAGCGCCCAGAGTTTCTTGTCATGTTTAAGGAACTCGACACGTCTGCGAGCGAAGGTACGCCTGCGACCTACAAGGAGACGAAACAGTCGCTTGAGTACGTCGCCAAGGCACTGCTCAAGCCTGGCTTGGCCTACCAGCTAGTTCGGGCCGGACACATCAACCGCAACTTCACGCTATATACCTCGACGTTTCACGGCGACCGCGTAAGTCCATCGGCGACAAACTTCATCATCCACCATGTCGAGCGAGACCTGATGGATGCGCACTTTGAACTTGGCCCGAGGGACGTCGATGCCGTCGTCCGGGAGCGTGGCAAGAGCGCACTGAAAGAGCCCGCGCTCTACAACATCGCGATCCTCGACCGTCTCCTTGTAACCGACGTTGATGCAGCCGACATCATGATTCGCTCGCTGGTTGGCCTGGGAGAGAGCCAGACGCAGTTCCTGCAGGCGTACCTGACAGCCGGTGAGCAGCGCGCACAACTCGTCCAGCGGTTTGTGACGATGTCGCCAAGAACACTTATCTACCTCGTGAACCAAGCGGAGCTGGACGAAGCTTCGCAGCTAGAACTGGTGGACGTTGCACTGGCGAATCTGTCATCGTCAGCGCAGCGCACGGACGCACGGGTCGTCGACTACCTGCGGACGCACTACGCGGAGTTCTCCGTCCTCACCAACGACTGGACGTCCGCCCAGGCAGAGCAAGTTGGAGCGCTCTTCGCCGAGGCGAGCATCACATTGCCTAGCCTGACGCCGCTCTCGGCAAGTGCCCGTCCGTCGTTCGTCTCGCGCAGTTTGTACGACATCACGCATGAGAACCTGACCCTCGCTATTGGCAATGACGAGACGGTCGCCCTCGATGTCATTCGAGCGGCGAACAAGACGGTCTATGGCTATGTCCTTCAACATGTAGATGCCTATCTGGGCGCGGTCGAAGGCTCTTCCGCGACGGTCGATGCAGGTGAGCAGTTCATCGCAGTGCTCGAGGAGCTACTCGAGCAAGGAACGCCTCGCTTGGCCGACGTGGTTGAGCGCTCTGCGCCGGTATGCCAGGTTGTAGATCTAGGCGCTATCTCTGAGGGGGCGTGGCCGGCGTTGGCTATGCATCAGCGATTCCCTGCAACGTTCAACAACGTCAGCCGATACGTTGCTGCGCTTGGATTCGATGTCCACATCGCTCCGCTGCTGGCGGAAGCAGGCGCGCTCACCGAGGCTGAGTCGGCCGAAGAGGATGAGAAGACCACGTTGGCGACCACGATTCTTGCGGCGCGGGAGCAACTGCCAGCCGCAACGCTGCGCGCGGGCCTTGTTGCGAGCTTGGAGCTGAGTAGCTACCTCGATGTTGGGGAGATTGCTGCCGAGTCGGGCGACTTGTTCGCGCTACTCCTCAAGCACGACATCATTTCGGACGACGCGGAGTCGTATGAGCACCTATCAACAACAAATTGGCCAACGCGAAGGGCGTTCATCCGCGAGTCGGAGAAGTTCGCAAGCTACATGACGCCAGAGCTGGTGCAGCCGGATCTGGCGGTGCTCCTCGCCGACAATGACATCGAGGACGCGATCAAGCGGGTGGTCGTCGAGCAATCGGCCCCATACGCCGAGGTCGCTGGACAACGAGGGTTGAATGAGCTGGCGCGCCTCGCTGTGCAGTATCGGCGCACCATCCCGTCTGTTGTCGTGCAGAAGATGGCGCAGGGTGGTGCTTCTGCGCAGTACGTAGTGCCCCTTCTCGAGCCACACCTTGGCGACCTTGCCCGCGCAGACCTCTTCGCGATCTTACAGGCTTTGAGCGGGGAGTATTCAAGCCTGACCACTGTGGGACGTACCTCCCTGCATGTCGCAAACACGCCCGCAGACCGAGCTCTCCTTGAATGCTTGAAGAGTCACGGAACCGTCAGCTCGTATGACACGAGTGTGTCGCCTATCAAGGTGAACAGGAAGCACAAGTGATCTGCATTTGCAGGCAGCGAGGACAGAGATGAGCGAGAAGACAACACATGGGGCACGATGGGTGCGGGCCGCTCTCCAGGTGAACCCTTACGAGTACCAGGGGAAGAACGCACCGTCGGCCACATACAACACCGAGGCTGACTACAACAAGGCCCTGCTCGACGAGTGCGAAGTGCAGGGCACTGAGTTGTTCGCGGTCACTGATCACTGGAAGGTCGACTCCGCGCTCCAGCTCATCCGCGACGCAGCCGATCGGGGCATCGTTGCCCTTCCTGGCTTCGAGGCGAACTCCGATGAGGGCATCCATATCCTGGTGATCTTCGAAGCGGGTACCAGCGCTGCGGCGATCAACGCCGCGATCGGGATGTGCGGTGTTGCACCGGGCTGCGCCAACGGGACAACTGGTGCGTCGTTCACCGACATCCTCGAGAAAATGACCGCGCAGGGTGCGCTCGTGATTCCTGCCCACGTGAATGTCCCGAACAGTGGCCTTCTGACCGGCCGAGCCGGACAGCCGCTCGTCACGAAGATCAAGCACCCGGAACTTCATGCACTCGGCATCACGCCGAGCCAAGCCGATGGTACAGATCAGGCTGCGATCCTCAACGGCACCAAGCCCTACGACAGGGCTCATCCGCTTGCCGCGATCCATGCTGACGATGTGACGAAGCCCTCCGCCCTCCAGAACGAGGGCGCGAGCTGCTGGTTCAAGGTCAGCCGCCTCTCCGTAGACAGCCTTAAGCTCGCCGTCCGAACTCCTGAGACCCGAGTCTCGCTGGAAGATCCCGCGATCGAGGCGCGCCCCACCCTGAAGGAGATCTCGTGGGTCGGCGGCTTCCTGGATGGCGTAACGATCCCGCTCTCGACCGATCTCACGACACTCATTGGTGGACGAGGAACTGGGAAATCGACCGCCATTGAGAGCCTCCGATTCGTGCTGGGGCTCACCCCGATTGGCGCAGAGGCGAAACGAGACCATGACGACATCGTGAGCGGCGTACTCAAGTCGGGCACCGTTGTGAAGCTACTTGTCGAGACCGCCTCGCCGTCCGTGCGAACATTCACCATCGAACGCTCCGTCAACAACCTTCCGGTCGTGAAAGACGAGAGCGGTACTGCCACCAACCTGCGGCCAGTCGATGTCATCGCGAACGTGGAGATCTTCGGGCAGCACGAGCTCGCCGAGCTGACGAATGACAGCTCGAAGGTCGCGAGCATGCTGCAGCGGTTCCAAGGGAGCGGCGAACTGACAGTCGAGCACATCGACACCTTGGAGAAGCTCAAGCTGAATCGAGAGAAGCTGATTCGTGCGGAGGAAGGGCGATCCCAGCTCGAAGATGAGCTTGCGGATATCCCGCGGCTTGAGGAACAGGTGCGGCACTACACCGACACGGATGTGCCGACTCGGCTCAAGGAGGTCACGCGACTCACCCAAGATGAAGCGGTGTTCACCGAAGCAACGGCGCGCGTGACCACTGCTCAGGAGTCGCTAACAGCGCTCACTGACCCGCAGCTGATCACCAAGCTGGAGGCGGCATTTGAGAACATCCATGACTCACCGAGATCTGAGTATCTCAAGCGCGCGCAGGCTGCATCGACGGCGTTGGCCGCCACGCTGACGGCGCTTGCGACTGAGGCCCGCACAGCGCTCGACGCGGCATCCTTGGAGATCGAGACAGCGAAGAGCGAGTGGTCAGACGCAGTTCGTGAGCAGCGTGACGAACACGATGAGGTGCTGCGCAAGCTCGTGGAGGAAGGGCTGGAGCCCAACAAGTACCTCGACACGACCAGAGCGCTGGAGACGTTGAAGGCTAAGGAGTCTCGACGCGCCGGTATCGCAACAAGCCTTCGGGCCCTGCAAACCGAGCGGGACACCCTGCTGCAGGCGCTCGCAGGCCACGAGAACGACCGGGCACGAGAACTGACCGAGGCGATCCGTGCCGCGAACGCCGCGACCGGCGGAGTCGTGATCGTGAAACCCGTCCCCGCGTCGGATCGGAAGCACATCAAGTCGCTGATTGAGCAGTCCATCTCCGGCCAGCGCAATCGCATCATGGCGGCTATCGACCAGGACAACTTCTCAACGCGAGCTTTCGTGGAAGCGGCGCGGGCCGGAGAGCCGGAGCTGAGCGCGCAGTTCTCGATCACTGGCGCGCAGGCGCGATCTCTGGTCGAAGCCGGCGAGCCCCTTTTCCGCCACCTCGAAGAGCAGTCGGTGGGGCGAGCTGTGGAGGTGCAGCTGGACGTGCAGGCAGGAACCGGAACACGCGAGTTCAAGAAGATGGACGATCTGTCGAAAGGCCAGCGTGCGACCGCACTGCTTCTTCTCTTGCTCGGCGCATCGAATGCTCCGCTCGTGATCGACCAACCTGAGGATGATCTCGACAACCGATTTGTTTATGACGGCATCGTCACCAACCTTCGGAGCCTTAAGGGTAAGCGTCAGATCATCGCGAGTACTCACAACGCGAACGTTCCAGTGCTCGGTGACGCTGAGTTGATCGTGGCTCTCGAAGGAGATGGCCAGAACGGCCGAGCTGCAGCGGACGGGATCGGATCCCTGGACGATGTAGCCATTCGCTCACACGTTGAGAACGTGCTCGAGGGAGGGCCTGCAGCATTCAACGCTCGACAGCATCTTTACGGGTTCTAACTGCTATTCCGGTTCAAGGCAGCGCCGTCCAGACATCTGTTGTTACGGTGCGTGCGTCCGCAGTATCCGCCGGATCGTCGACTCGCTTACCCCATACATCTCCATCAGCTCGCGACGGGTCGAACCGCCGGCAAACAGACGCCTCGCCTCGGCCTTCTGTTCGTCGCTGAAGGCTGCACGTTTCCCCTTGTCAGCGGGGTCGAACCCCGCGCGGCGGAGTGTGTCGCGGACGGTCTTGCGGCGCACGTTGTACCGCTTCGCGAGCTCGTGCGTCGAAGCGCCGGCCTCGTAGTCCTCGATCAGGAGCTCGACAACCGAGCGACGCAGCGCATTGTGCTGGGGGGGAGCGGGCGGTCGTTGACCTCTCGTGTCGACTCGGGTGCCGTGGCCAGGAGATCGGTTAGTTTCGCGGGTTTCCGCCCTTGTTGGCAGTAGTTTCGCAGCAGCCCGACCACGTCGACGAAGCCGGAGTCCTGCAACGCAGGGCTCCGGCTTCGTCGTGCCCGGGGGCGGGGCAGCTTGGTCCGCCACTCTCCGTCGGTCGGGCGGGGCGGTTCAGGCCGCGAACAGCACGTGCGTGTCCGGCACGACGGCCCGGCCGCCGAGGGCCGTGAGCTCCAGCAGGCAGGCCGGGCCCACCACCTCCGCGCTCCGCGCCTCGATGAGCCGCCGGCCGGCGGCGAGGGTGCCGCCCGTGGCGAGGACGTCGTCGAGCAGGAGCACCCGTGACCCGGCCCGCAGGTCCTCGGAGACCTCGATGCTCGCGGTCCCGTACTCCAGCGTGTAGTCCGCGCGGGCCGCGGGAGCGGGGAGGCGCCCGGCCTTGCGCAGCGGCACGAGGCCGGTGCCGGTCAGGACGGCGGCCGCCCCGGCGAGCAGGAACCCGCGGGCCTCGAGGCCGGCCACGAGGTCGAACCGCCCCTCGAACGGCGCCACCAGGGCCTCAACACACGCCCTCAGGGCGCGGGCGTCGGCGAGCAGGGGCGTGATGTCCTGGAAGGCCACGCCCGGGCTGGGATGGTCGGGGACCACACGGATGAGCGAGCGGGCACGGGCGATCTCGGAGGTGACGGACACGGCCTCCACTCTAGGACGGACGCCGCCCGGGCCGCGGATGTGATCGGCGTCATCGGGCGGGGAGTTTGCTCTGGCTCCCTCAGGGGAGGACAGTAGATCGGTGGAAAATCCCCAGAATCCTCTCGCGGGCCGCGTGCCCGACGTCGAGCCGTCCGCCCGCGTGGCGGCGTCGACGGCCACCCGTCCCGACGACGCCACCCCCGACTGGCGCGGCCGCCCGTTCCTCGGCCAGCCCGGCCCGCTGGCGAACCTGTTCTCCGTGGAGCTGTGGGAGCGCTTCTCCTTCTACGGCATGCAGGCCATGCTCGTGTACTACATGTCCTGGACCGCCGCCGAGGGCGGCCTCGGGATCGACCCGGCCGTGGCCACGGGCATCGTCGGCGCCTACGGCGGCATGGTGTACGTGTTCTGCATCCTCGGCGGCTGGGTCGCCGACCGCCTGCTCGGTTCCGAGCGCACCATGTTCTTCAGTGCCGTCGGGATCATGTTGGGCCACATCGCGCTGGCCCTCGTCCCGGGGGTCCCGGGCCTGACCCTCGGCCTCGTGCTCGTCGCCGTCGGTTCGGGCGGCCTCAAGGCCAACGCCACGAACCTCGTCGGCTCCCTGTACTCCCGCGAGGACCCCAAGCGCGACGCCGGCTTCTCCATCTTCTACATGGGCGTGAACATCGGCGCCCTCTTCGGCCCGCTGCTCACCGGCCTGGCGCGCGACACGATGGGCTTCCACGTGGGCTTCGGCCTCGCCGCCGCCGGCATGGCCATCGGCCTGGCGCAGTACGCCCTGACCCGCAAGAACCTGCCGAGCACCGTGCACCGGGTCCCGGATCCGCTGCCGCGGTCGCAGTACGGCCGCTGGGGCCTGATCGGCCTGGGCATGGTCGCCGTCGTCGTGGCCCTGTTCCTCACGGACGTCATCACCCTGGACAACCTCTCCGACGCCGTCGTCGTGCTCGCCGCCGTCGCGGCCATCGCGATCTTCGCGGTCCTGCTGACCTCGACGAAGGTCTCGGAGGAGGAGCGCTCGCGCGTGAAGGCGTTCATCCCGCTGTTCATCGGCACGTCCGTGTTCTTCGCCCTCTTCCAGCAGCAGTTCACCGTGATCGCGCTGTACTCCGAGCACCGCCTCGACCGGAACCTGTTCGGCTGGCTCATGCCCATGGAGTGGGTCAACTCCATCAACCCGATCTTCATCATCGTGTTCGCCCCGGTGTTCGCCGCGCTGTGGACCAAGCTGGGCGCCCGCCAGCCCGCCACGCCGGTGAAGTTCGGCATCGGCATCGTCCTGATCGGCATCGCCTTCCTGCTGTTCATCCCGGTGGCCGACGTCGTCGCCGTGCCGCTGCTGTGGCTGACGCTGATCCTCTTCGTCTGCACCATGGGCGAGCTTCTCGTCTCCCCGGTGGGCCTCTCCCTGGCCACCAAGGTCGCCCCGCGCAGCTTCCCGGTGATGATGGTGTCGCTGTACAACCTGTCCGTCGCCCTGGGCACGGCCCTGGCGGGCTCCCTGGCCGGCTCCTACTCGGAACAGAACGAGGTGGGCTACTTCGGCGTGATCGGCGCGGTCACCCTGGGCGTGGGCCTGCTCGTGCTGGCCATCGCCAAGCCGGTGCGTCGCGGCATGCGCGGCGTGCTCTGAGCGCGCCAGTGGCGCGAATCACGCGCCGCTCGGTAGTCTGCGAGACGACGTCATCACTCCCGACCACGCAAAGGACGCGCACTCCATGAGCTCCATCCCCGAAGGCCTGAAGTACTCCGCCGAGCACGAGTGGATCGCCGAGGCCGGTGCCGCCGGCACGGTCCGCGTGGGCATCACCGACTTCGCCCAGGATGCGCTGGGTGACGTCGTGTACGTGGACCTGCCGGAGGTCGGCACCGAGGTCACCGCGGGCACCGCGGTGGGCGAGGTCGAGTCCACGAAGTCCGTCTCGGACATCTACGCCCCGGTCTCCGGCACCGTGGCCGCCGTCAACGACGAGCTCGACGGCGAGCCCGGCCTGGTCAACTCCGCCCCCTACGAGGGCGGCTGGCTGTTCGAGATCACCCTCGCGGACGAGGCCCAGCTCGAGGGCCTCATGGACGCCGAGGGCTACGCCTCGCACACCAGCTGAGCCCCGTCCGCCCTCGCCCCGCCGCTGGCCGGCGGGGCGACGGCGTCCCCTTCGTCTCTCCCTCCGGCGCCGCGGCGCCGGCCCTCGCACAGGAGCACCCCATGAACCAGCCCGGACGTGAACCGGACCTGTCCACCTCCGCCATCAACCTCACCGAGCTGGCGCCGCTGGTCTCGGCGGACCTCACCCGCGAGGAGTCGGACGCGATCCGCGCCCTCCCGGCCGGTTCCGCGCTGCTGCTCGCCCACGAGGGCCCGGACCAGTCCGCCCGCTTCCTGCTGGACGAGGACGTGGTCTCCGTGGGGCGCCACCCGGACGCGGACATCTTCCTCGACGACGTCACCGTCTCCCGTCGTCACGCGGAGTTCCGGGCCGAGGACGGCGGCCATCGGCTCGTGGACCTGAACTCCCTCAACGGCACCTTCGTGAACCACGACCGCGTGGACGAGATCCTGCTGCGCTCCGGGATGCACGTGCAGATCGGCAAGTACCGGCTCACGTACTACGCCGGACCGGCGCGGGGCTGAGCCGCCATCCCCGTGACCGATCCGCGCCCGCGCCCCGACGCCGTCCCCACCGCCCGCCCTGCGGGCCGGCTGGGCATCGGCGAGGTGGTGGCCGCCCTCGAAGCCGAATTCCCCGGCGTCTCCGCGTCCAAGGTGCGCTTCCTGGAGGAGCGTGGCCTCGTCCTGCCCGAGCGGACCCCCGCCGGCTACCGGCGCTTCCGGCCCGAGGACGTGGACCGGCTCCGGTTCGTCCTCGCCCTGCAGCGCGACCACTTCCTGCCGCTCAAGGTGATCGCCGAACACCTGGCCGCGCTGGACCGCGGTGAACGCCCCACCGACCTGCCCGGAACCGCGGCGGTCCCGGCGTCCTCGGACGCGGATCGGCTCGGCCGCGAGGTCGCCGGGGGCCGCCGGTCGTGGACACGCGCCGAGCTCGCCGCCGAATCCGGTGCGGGCGAGGAGCTGCTGGCCGAGCTGGACCAGTACTCACTCCTGCCCGTCGATCCCGACGGCGGCTACCCGAGCCACGCGATGGACGTGGCCCGGGCCGCCGTCGTGCTCGCGGGCCACGGCCTGGAGCCGCGGCACCTGCGCCCGCTGCGGGCCGCCGCCGACCGCGAGCTGGGCCTGGTGGAGCGCGCCGTCGCCCCGCTGCAGGCCCGCCGCGATGCCGGCACCCGCCCCCGCGTGGCCCGCTCGGCACGGGAGATCGCGCAGGCCAGCCTGCGGCTGCACGCGGCCCTCGTGGCCGAGGGGCTGGAGCAGTGGGATGACTGAGCCGCGCCCCGTGCCCGCCGACGACGTCGGCGACGTGCCGCTCTCCGTGCTCGGCGTGCGCGTCGAGCTGCCCGAGCAGCACCATGTGATCCTGCTGGTGGATCCGCCCGGCCGCACGATGGTCCCGCTGTGGGTGGGCGCGCCCGAGGCCGCCGCCGCCGCGCTCGCACTCGAGGGCGTCCGCGCGCCCCGGCCCCTCACCCATGAGCTGCTCCTGGCCGCCGTCGACGCCCTGGGCGCCGAGGTCGTGCGGGTGCGGCTCACCGAGATCCGGGACGAGGTCGTGCACGCCGAGCTCGTGCTCTCCACGGGCGCCCGGGTCGACGCCCGCGCGTCGGACGCCGTCGTGGTCGCCCTGCGCGCCGACGCCCCCGTGCTCGGCAGCCCCGCCGTGCTCGCGGACGCCGGCATGCCCGGCGCGGACGGGGGAGGAGGACGCCGGCCAGGAGCGCGCCGTCGAGGACTTCCGCGACTTCCTGGACACGGTGCGCCCCGAGGACTTCGCCTGAGCGGAGCCGGGGCGACACGGCGCGGCCGCGCCGCCGGCTTCGTTGACCGCCCCCGGACCCGCGCGTACCTTCGAGGGGAAGAGGGCCCCGCCACCCGGGGCGCCTCCGTCGTCCTCCCCACGGTCACCGGGGAGCGCCGCCACGGTCACCGGCGGCACATGACGGTCGCGTCCCCTTCCCGCACCGGGGGCCCCGCACCAGGAGGTTCCCCGTGACACCCACTGCAGGTCCTGGCCGGCCCCCCGCGCTCGGCACCCAGGGCACGCTCTTCGACGAGGGCGCGACCCGGGGCGACGACGTCGGCTTCCGCGGTCCCACCGCGTGCAAGGCCGCCGGCATCACCTATCGCCAGCTCGACTACTGGGCCCGCACGGACCTCGTGGTCCCCACGGTCCGCAGCGCCTCCGGCTCCGGCTCCCAGCGGCTCTACTCGTTCCGCGACATCCTCGTCCTCAAGGTGGTCAAGCGCCTCCTGGACACCGGCGTCTCGCTCCAGCAGATCCGCGCCGCCGTGGGCCACCTGCGCGAGCGGGGTGTCGAGGATCTGGCGCAGATCACCCTGATGAGCGACGGCGCCTCGGTGTACGAGTGCACCTCGGCGGACGAGGTCGTGGACCTCGTCCAGGGCGGCCAGGGCGTCTTCGGGATCGCCGTCGGCCGCGTGTGGCGCGAGGTCGAGGGCAGCCTCGCCGAGCTGCCCCGCGAGAGCGTGGTCGGCGCCCCCGAGCCGGGGGACGAGCTGGCCGGGCGGCGTCGGGCCCGCCGCTCCGCCTGACCCTCCACCGCGGGGCGCCCCGGAGGGCCGAGTCAGTCATCTTTCGTCTCGCAGCGGTGACTGTGCGCGACATGAGGCGGAACTCCGGCGCGGTGTGACACACTCCCAACCATGACCGCACCTGTCGAGAACTCCACCCCTCCAGAGGACGCGGCCGGGTCGACCGGAGCCGGCGCCGTCTTCTCCAAGGTCTTGGTGGCCAACCGCGGCGAGATCGCCGTCCGCGCCTTCCGCGCCTGCTACGAGCTGGGCGCCCGCACCGTCGCCGTCTTCCCCTACGAGGACCGCAATTCGATCCACCGCCAGAAGGCGGACGAGGCCTACCGCATCGGCGAGGAGGGCCACCCCGTGCGCGCCTACCTCGACGTGGACGAGATCATCCGCGTGGCCAAGGACGCCGGGGCCGACGCGATCTATCCGGGCTACGGCTTCCTGTCGGAGAACGCCGGCCTGGCCCGCGCCGCGGCCGAGAACGGGATCACCTTCGTCGGCCCGCCCGCCGACGTCCTCGAGCTGACCGGCAACAAGGTCGAGGCCCTGCGCGCGGCCAAGCGTGCGGGCATCCCCACCCTGGCCTCCTCGGACCCGAGCGCCGACGTCGAGTGGCTCCTGGAGCAGGCCGAGGAGATCGGCTTCCCCATCTTCGTCAAGGCCGTCGCCGGCGGCGGCGGCCGCGGCATGCGCCGCGTCGAGCGCCCCGAGGACCTGCGCGGCTCACTCGAGGCCGCGATGCGCGAGGCGGACACCGCCTTCGGCGACCCCACCGTGTTCCTCGAGCAGGCCGTCCTGCGGCCGCGGCACATCGAGGTGCAGATCCTCGCCGACGGCGAGGGCAACGTCGTGCACCTCTTCGAGCGGGACTGCTCGCTCCAGCGCCGCCACCAGAAGGTCATCGAGATGGCCCCGGCCCCGAACCTGGACGAGGAGATCCGGCAGGCCCTGCACCGGGACGCCGTCGCCTTCGCCAAGGAGATGGGGTACGTCAACGCGGGCACCGTCGAGTTCCTCGTGGACACGGCGGGCGAGCGTGCGGGCCAGCACGTGTTCATCGAGATGAACCCCCGCATCCAGGTGGAGCACACCGTGACCGAGGAGGTCACGGACGTGGACCTGGTGGGCGCGCAGCTGCGCATCGCCGCCGGCGCCACCCTGCCCGAGCTGGGCATCACGCAGGACGCCCTCCAGGTCCGCGGCTTCGCCATCCAGTGCCGCATCACCACCGAGGACCCGGCCAACGGCTTCCGCCCGGACATCGGCACCATCACCGCCTACCGCTCGGCCGGCGGCTCCGGTGTGCGCCTCGACGGCGGCACCATCTACGCCGGTGCGGAGATCAGCCCGCACTTCGACTCCATGCTGGTCAAGCTCACCTGCCGCGGACGCGACTACGCCACGGCCGTGCGCCGCGTGCGCCGCGCCCTGGCAGAGTTCCGCGTGCGCGGCGTGGCCACCAACATCCCCTTCCTGATGAACGTGATGGACAACCCGCAGTTCCTCAGCGGCGACGTCGCCACGGACTTCATCGACAAGCACCCCGAGCTGGCCACGGTGAACCGCTCCCAGGACCGCGGCTCCAAGGCCCTGCAGTACCTCGTGGACGTCACCGTCAACCAGCCGCACGGCCCGCGCGTCGAGGGCATCGACCCTCGCGACCGCCTCCCCGAGCACCCGGGCGACAAGCACCAGGAGCCGGACCGCTCGCCCTTCGACGGCCCGAGCCGGAACGAGGACGCGGTGCCCCCGCACGGCTGGCGTCAGGTGCTGCTGGAGCAGGGCCCCGAGGGCTTCGCCCGCACCCTGCGTGAGCAGACAGCGCTGGCCGTCACGGACACCACGTTCCGCGACGCCCACCAGTCCCTGCTGGCCACCCGCGTCCGCACGCGCGACCTGCTGGCCGCCGCGCCCGCCGTCGCGCACACCCTGCCGGGGCTGCTCTCCGTGGAGGCCTGGGGCGGGGCGACGTACGACGTCGCGCTGCGCTTCCTCCACGAGGACCCGTGGCAGCGCCTCGAGCTGCTGCGCGCGGAGCTGCCGAACATCCCGATCCAGATGCTGCTGCGCGGCCGCAACACGGTGGGCTACACGCCGTACCCCACCGAGGTGACGGACGCGTTCGTGGCCGAGGCCGCGGCGTCCGGCGTCGACGTGTTCCGCATCTTCGACGCCCTCAACGACGTCGAGCAGATCACCCCGGCCATCGAGGCGGTGCGTGCCACGGGCACCGCCGTGGCCGAGGCGGCCCTGTGCTACACGGGCAACATGACGGACCCGAAGGAGACGCTCTACACGCTCGACTACTACCTGGGCCTCGCCCGCCGGATGGTCGACGCCGGCGCCCACGTCCTGGCGATCAAGGACATGGCGGGCCTGCTGCGGCCCGCCGCCGCGCGCGAGCTCGTCACCGCCCTGCGCGCCGAGTTCGACCTGCCCGTGCACCTGCACACGCACGACACCGCCGGCGGCCAGCTGGCCACCCTGCTCGCGGCGGCGGAGGCCGGCGTGGACGCCGTCGACGCGGCCACCGCGTCCATGGCGGGCACCACCAGCCAGGTGCCGCTGTCCGCCCTGGTCGCGGCGCTCGAGCACACCGAGCGGGACACCGGTCTCGGCCTCGAGGCCGCCACCGCGATGGAGCCCTACTGGGAGTCCGTCCGCTCGGCGTACGCGCCCTTCGAGGCGGGGCTGCCCGCCCCGACCGGCCGCGTGTACCACCACGAGATCCCGGGCGGCCAGCTGTCCAACCTGCGCACCCAGGCGATCGCGCTCGGCCTGGGGGAGCGGTTCGAGGCCATCGAGTCGATGTACGCCGCGGCCGACGACCTGCTCGGCCACCTCGTCAAGGTCACCCCGTCCTCCAAGGTGGTGGGCGATCTGGCGCTGCAGCTGGTCGGCTCCGGCGTGGACCCGAAGGAGTTCGCGGAGCGTCCGCAGGAGTTCGACATCCCGGACTCCGTGATCGGCTTCCTGCGCGGCGAGCTCGGCGACCCGCCCGGCGGCTGGCCGGAGCCCTTCCGGACCAAGGCCCTCCAGGGTCGCCGCGAGGGCGCGGGCATGGTGGAGATCTCCGCGGAGGACTCGAGCGCCCTCGCCGAGGCCGGACAGACCCGCCGCGCGGTGCTGAACCGCCTGCTCTTCCCCGGCCCCACGAAGGAGTTCGAGGCGCACCGCGAGGAGTTCGGGGACACCGTCACCCTGCACACCCGCGACTTCCTCTACGGCCTCGTCCCCGGGCGTGAGCACGTCATCTCGCTCGGACGCGGTGTCCGGCTGCTCGCCACCCTCATGTCCGTCTCCGAGCCGGACGAGAAGGGCATGCGCACGGTGATGGTCACCCTGAACGGCCAGCTGCGCCAGATGACCGTCCGGGACCGCTCGATCGAGTCCACCGTGCGGACCGCGGAGAAGGCGGACCCCGGCACCCCCGGCCACGTCGCCGCCCCGTTCGCGGGCTCGGTCACCGTCCAGGTGGCCGAGGGCGACGCCGTCGAGGTCGGCCAGGCGGTGGCCACGATCGAGGCGATGAAGATGGAGGCCACGATCACGGCCCAGGCTGCGGGCACCGTGCGCCGCGTGGTCACGGAGGGCGTCACGCCCGTCAACGGCGGAGACCTGCTGCTCGTGATCGAGTGAGCCCCGCGTGAGCCCGCCGCCGGCGGGCCGCCCCACGGGCCCGGACGCCACCGCGTCCGGGCCCGTGCCTATCCTGGGAGGCATGGCCACCTCTGCGGAACACCACGACCTGCTCATCATCGGCTCCGGATCGGGGAACTCCCTGATCAGCGAACACTGGAAGGGCCGGAGCGTCGTGATCGCCGACTCCGGCACGTTCGGCGGCACCTGCCTGAACGTCGGCTGCATCCCCACCAAGATGTACGCCTACCCGGCCGGCCTGGCCGCGCTGCCCCCCGAGGCCCGGAGCCTCGGGGTGGGGCTGGAGTTCACGGGCGCCGACTTCCCGGCCATCCGGGACCGCATCTTCACGCGCATCGACGGCATCAGCCGCGACGGGCTCCGCTACCGCCGGGACGATCTGGACTACACGAGCGTGATCCAGGAGGAGGTCCGCTTCGTCGGCCCCCGCCGCGTGCGCACCGCCTCGGGCCGGGAGATCACGGCGGACCAGGTGGTGGTCGCCGCGGGGTCTCGGCCCACCCTCCCGGCGATCCCGGGCCTGGACCTGCCGTCGGTGCACACCTCGGACACCGTCATGCGGATGGATCGGCTGCCGCGGCGGCTGCTCGTGGTGGGCGGCGGGTTCATCGCCTGCGAGTTCGCCTCCGTCTTCGCCGGGCTGGGGACCGAGGTCGTCCAGGTCAACCGCGGCCACCGGCTGCTCAAGCAGCACGACATGTCCGTGTCCACGACGTTCACGAAGATCGCTGCCCGACGGTGGGACCTGCGCACGGGGTGGACCCTGGCCGGGATCGAACCGGTCGAGGACGCCGAGCGGGCCGCGGACGGCTGGGTCCGGGTGCACCTGGATCGCGCGGAGGGCCAGGAGCAGACCGGCATCGTGGAGGAGGCCATCGAGGCGGACGCGGTGCTGATCGCGGTCGGCCGGACGCCCAACACGGACCGCCTCGACCCCGCCGCCGCGGGACTGGACGTCACCGACGGCGGCGTCCTGGCCAGCGACCAGCACCAGCGCGCGCTCTCCGACGGTGCTCCGGTGGAGGGGGTCTACGTGCTCGGGGATGTCGCCAACACGTGGCAGCTCAAGCACGTGGCCAACCACGAGGCCCGCGTCATCGCGCACAACCTGGAGCATCCGGACGACCTCCGCGCCAACACGCTCGGCCCCGTGCCGGCGGCCGTGTTCACCCATCCGCAGGCGGCCTCCGTCGGGCTCACGGTGGAACAGGCGCTCGCCGACTACGGCGCGGACGCGATCACGGTGAAGACCCAGTCCTTCGGGGACGTCGCCTACGGCTGGGCCATGGAGGACACCGAGGGCGTGTGCACCGTCGTCGCGGAGAAGGCCACGGGACGGATCCTGGGCGGGCACATCCTGGGGCACGAGGCCGCGAACCTCATCCAGCCGCTCGTGACCGGCATGGCGTTCGGCATCGACGCCCACCGGCTCGCGCGGGGCCAGTACTGGCCCCACCCGGCCCTCACCGAGGTCGTCGAGAACGCGCTGCTGGGCCTGGACGTGCCGGACTCCGGTCTGCTCTGACCGGACCCGCGGGGACGACGACGCCCGGCCGCGGGGGCCGGGCGCCGTCGTCGAGGGGCGTTCAGTTCTGCGGGGCGGGCTCCCCGTAGATGTCCGCGATCTGCGCGGCGAAGTCCTTCATGATCGCCGACCGGCGCATCTTCAGGGACGGGGTCACATGGCCCTCCTCCAGGGAGAAGTCGCGGTCGAGGATGCGGAACTCCCGGATCCCCTCGGCGCGCGAGACCAGGCTGTTGGCCTTGTCCACGGCCTCCTGGATGTGACGGCGCACCGCGTCCTCGCGTGCGGCCGCAGCGACGTCGAGGTCCTTCGGCAGCCCGTTCGCGGCGAGCCACGCGGGCAGGGTGTCGGTGTCGAGGGTGACGATCGCCGCGATGAAGGGCTTGCCGTCGCCGACCACCATCACCTGGGAGACGAGCGCGTCGCTGCGGATCGCGTCCTCGAGCATCGCCGGTGCCACGTTCTTGCCGCCGGCCGTCACCAGCAGCTCCTTCTTGCGGCCGGTGATCGTGAGGAAGCCGTCGTCGTCCAGGGCCCCGAGGTCGCCGGTGCGGAACCAGCCGTCCTCGAAGGCCTCCTCGTTCGCCTCCGGCCGGTTGTGGTAGCCGCGCATCAGCGACGTGCCGCGCGTGAGGATCTCGCCGTCCTCGGCGATCCGCACCTGGTTGCCGCCGAGGGGGTGTCCGACCGTGCCGATCTTCAGCCGGTCCGGCCGGCCCACGGTGATGGGGGCCGTCGTCTCGGTGAGGCCGTAGCCCTCGAGGATGGTCACGCCCACGCCGCGGAAGAAGTGCGCCAGGTCGGTGGAGAGGGGGCCGCCGCCGGAGACCGCGTACGCGAGCCGGCCGCCCATGGCCGTCCGGATCCGGCGGTAGACCAGCGCGGAGTAGAACGCGCGCTGCAGCCGCAGGGGCGCCGTCATCTGGCCCGAGTCCAGCGCCCGGGACCAGCGGATCGCCACGTCCGCGCCACGGCGGAAGATCTTCTCCTTGCCGCCGCTCTGCGCGTTGAGCAGCGCCGCGTTGTAGATCTTCTCGAACACGCGCGGCACGGCCAGCACGAAGCTCGGCTGGAAGGTCTGCAGCGAGACCGAGAGCCGCTTGATGTCCGAGACGTGCCCGCAGCGTGCGCCCGCGGCGACGGTGAGCACCGAGACGAAGCGCGCGAACACGTGCGCCAGGGGGATGAACAGCACGGTGGAGGTGTCCTCGCGGACGACGTCGCCGAGCGAGGAGGACAGGGTCTGGTTGACGAGCTCCGCGAAGTTCTCGTGCGTGAGCTCGCAGCCCTTGGGCAGGCCCGTGGTGCCGGAGGTGTAGATGATGGTCGCCAGGTCGGCCAGGCCGGCGGAGGACCGGCGCGTCTCGAGCTCCTCATCGGTGACGTCCGCGCCCAGGGCGACGAGCGCCTCGAGGCCGGAGCCGGGGGCGCCGTCGGCCGGGTCCATCGTCCACAGGCCGATCAGCTCCGGCAGGCCCTCGCGCTGCACCGCGTCCCGCACCGTCTTGGCGAGGTCCTCGTTCCCGGTCACGACGGCGCGCACGTCCGAGTCCTCGATGATCCAGGACACCTGGCTGACGGAGGAGGTCTCGTACACGGGCACGGTGACCGCGCCGGCATACCAGATGGCGAAGTCGACCAGTGTCCACTCCAGGCGGGTGGAGGCCAGGAGACCGACCGTCTCCCCGGGCTGGATCCCGGCGGCGATGAGCCCCTTGGCCAGGGCCCGCACGCGTTCGCGGGCGTCCCGGGCGGAGACGTCCGTCCACTGGTCCTGCGCGTCGGGCACCGCGAAGAGGCCGTGGTCGGGACGCTCCGTGGCCTGGCGTTCCAGGAAGTCCGTGATGTTCGCCTCCGGGGACAGGCGGGGGTGGTACGGCTCGCTGATCTCGTGCATGGGACTCCTCGGGCGTCGGGTCGGTCCCGCCGACCGATGGTCGGCGGAACGGAAGTATGTGTGAGTCGTGTCACGCACACTCTACAACCGGCAGCGGCAGGGTCCGGGCGCGACTCAGTGCGTCGTCATGGCGGCGACCGCGCTCCGGCCGTGGTCGATCAGCAGCGGCAGGTCGTAGTCGAGCGTGGCGACGTGGCGGCTGCGGGGCAGTCCCACCACCTCCACGGGGGCCTGGCGCAGGCCCCGCACCAGGGTCCGGTGGCTCGAGGCGGGCACGACGGCGTCGCGGGCGGACCGGTAGACCGTCACGGGAGCGGTGATCCGCGGCAGGGCGCGGCGGGCGGCCCGCTGGATGCGGCCGAGGGCGGCGACGCCGGCCACCGGCGTGCGGGGGTAGGCGCGCTCGCGCGCCGTCGGGTCCGCGATGTCGTCCGCGATCGGGGCGACCGTGGGGACGAACGGGGCCAGCAGCGGGGCGAAGGGGGCGAGGGGGCTGGCGAAGCGCAGCGCGGGGTTCACCACGAGCACGCCGGCCACGGGTCGGTGGGCCGCGGCGTCGAGCGCGAGGGCGCCGCCCATCGAGATGCCCGCCATGACCACGCGGCCGTGTCGGGCGAGCTCGAGGTCCACGACGGCCCGGACGGCGGCGCGGATCTCGTCCGCACCCGTGGCGGCGAGGTCCTCCCACCGCGTGCCGTGCCCCGGCAGCAGGGGCACGCTCACGGGGGAGCCGCCTGCCGCGAGCCCCTCGGCCCAGGCGCGGACGGAGGCCGGAGTCGAGGTGAACCCGTGCAGGAGCACGACGCAGTGGTCGCGCCGGGCGGGAGCGGCGGGCATGAGGCGCAGGGGGAGGTCTTCGGGGGCGACGGCGACGGGGCGGGGCATGGTGCCAGGGTAAGGCAGGCGGACCAGACCATGGGCAGGCACCCGACCGCCCCGACCGGAAGGCCCTCGTGTCCACGTTCTACTGGTCCGCCAAGACGTTCGCCGTGGCTCCGGCCACCCGCCTGCTGTTCCGCCCCTGGGTGAAGGGCCTCGGGAACGTGCCGGCCGAGGGCCCGGCGATCCTGGCCAGCAACCACCTGTCCGTCTCGGACTCGGTGTTCATGCCGGCCATGCTCGACCGCCAGGTGCACTTCCTGGCCAAGCACGAGTACTTCACCGGCCCGGGCGTGAAGGGCTGGGTCACCCGCCGGTTCTTCGAGGCCGCGAACCAGCTGCCCATGGACCGCTCCGGCGGAGAGGCGTCCCTGCGCTCGCTGAACGCGGGCCTCGCGGCGCTGCGGGAGGGCCGGCTGCTCGGGATCTACCCGGAGGGCACCCGCAGCCCGGACGGGCGGCTGCATCGCGGCAAGATCGGCGTGGCCAAGCTCGCGCTGGCCTCGGGCGCGCCCGTGGTGCCCATCGCGATGATCGGCACGGACCGGGTCCAGCCGATCGGCCACGTGCTGCCGCGGATCCGGCGCCTGGGCATGATCTTCGGTGAGCCGCTGGACTTCTCCGACCGTGCCGAGGCCGTCGGCGACCCCCGGGTGCTGCGGGAGGTGACGGACGAGATCATGGAGGCCATCCGGCGCCTGTCGGGCCAGGAGTACGTGGACACCTACGCGGCGGACGTGAAGGCGGGCCGTACGGCCGCTCCGCCACGCGCCCGCGACTGAGCGGGGCCCGCGCGTCGTCATCCGGGGACGCTCAGACCGGGGCGCGGCACGCGGCCCCTAGCCTGGTGCACATGACTGAAGACCCCCGCGAGAAGATCCTGGCCTTCGGCACCGCCATCTCGGAGGGCGCCGCCGACATCCCCGGCCTGGACCACTGGCGCTCGCTGCCGATCGCGCAGGCGCCGTCCTGGGCGGACGAGGCCGATCACCGCGCCGCCGTCGCCGAGCTGAGCGCCCTGCCCCCGCTCGTCTTCGCGGGCGAGGTCGACCTGCTGGGCGCCCGTCTGGCCGACGTCGCCCAGGGCCGCGCGTTCCTCCTGCAGGGCGGCGACTGCGCCGAGACGTTCGCCGGGTCCACCGCCAACCGGATCAGCGCCCGGGTGAAGACCATCCTGCAGATGGCCGCGGTGCTGACCTACGGCGCCTCCATGCCCGTCGTGAAGATGGGCCGGATCGCCGGCCAGTTCGCCAAGCCGCGGTCCTCGGACACGGAGACCCGCGGCGGCGTCACCCTGCCCAGCTTCCGCGGCGAGATCGTGAACGGCTACGAGTTCACCGAGCAGGCACGCCGGCACGACGCCCGACGGATGGTGCAGGCGTACCACACCTCCGCCTCCACCCTGAATCTGGTCCGCGCCTTCACCCAGGGCGGCTTCGCCGATCTGCGCAGCGTGCACCAGTGGAACCAGGGCTTCATGGCCAACCCGGCCTACGCCCAGTACGAGGAGATGGCCGCCGAGATCGACCGCGCGGTCCGCTTCATGAACGCCGCGGGCGTGGACTTCGAGGCCATGCGCCGCACCGAGTTCTACTCGGCCCACGAGGCGCTCCTGCTCGACTACGAACGCGCCCTGACCCGCGTGGACTCGCGCAGCGGCGACCCCTACGCCACGAGCGCCCACTTCCTGTGGATCGGCGAGCGCACCCGCCAGGTGGACGGCGCCCACGTCGACTTCCTCTCCCGGGTCCGCAACCCGATCGGCGTGAAGCTCGGCCCGACCACCACGGTCGCGGACGCGCTCGAGCTCGCCGAGCGGCTGGACCCGGAGCGCGAGCCGGGCCGCCTGACCTTCATCACCCGCATGGGTGCGGAGCGGATCCGGGACGTGCTGCCCGGCATCGTCGAGGGCGTCCGGGACGCGGGGCTGGAACCGGTGTGGGTCACCGACCCCATGCACGGCAACACCGTGACCGCGGCCAACGGCTACAAGACCCGCCGGTTCGAGGACGTGATGGACGAGGTCAGCGGCTTCTTCGAGGTGCACCGCGAGCTCGGCACGCATCCGGGCGGCATGCACGTCGAGCTGACCGGCGACGACGTCGCCGAGTGCCTGGGCGGCTCCGACCCGATCAACGAGGCCGACTTCGACGCCCGCTACGAGACGCTCTGCGACCCGCGGCTGAACCACCAGCAGTCCCTGGAGATGGCGTTCAAGGTCACCGAGGCCCTCTCGCACCCCGAGCGTCGCGCGCCGCGGGCCTGACCGCGCGGCCGGGCACGCCCCGGCTCAGCCGACCCAGACGTGGACCGCGGTGCCCTCGGGCAGGGCGGTCCCGGCGGCGGGGGACTGGTGCAGGACCCGGGACTCGCCCCGGCCGGCGAGCGGCAGCGGCAGGCGATGCACGCGGGCGTCCCAGCCGTCGTCCGCCAGCGTCGTGCGCGCCGTCTCCGGATCCTGCCCGGTCACGTCCGGCACCGGGCGCACGGCGCGGCCCTCGGAGAGCACCACGCGGACCGCGGTGCCCGGCGTCGCCTGCTCGCCGGGGGCCGGGTGCTGCTCGATCACGGCCCCGGCCGGCACCGCGGGATCGGTGCGGCGCTCCGCGACCTCCACGGTGAATCGGGCGTCCCGGGCCACGCCGTGGGCCCGCCGGATCACGACGCCGGTCAGGTCCGGCACCGGCACCGGCGCGGGGCCGGCGGAGACGGTGAGCTCGACGGGGGTGCCGCGCCCCGCCGGCTCCCCGGCCGCGGGCGAGCTGGCGACAACCGTGCCCTCCGTGCGGAGTTCGTCGTG
Organism: Micrococcus sp. HOU01; assembly: GCF_035609305.1. Classification (NCBI taxonomy): domain Bacteria; kingdom Bacillati; phylum Actinomycetota; class Actinomycetes; order Micrococcales; family Micrococcaceae; genus Micrococcus; species Micrococcus sp. HOU01. Next base: position 1,199,617 of record NZ_CP141211.1, read on the forward strand.
CCGGGCCGTGACCGCCGCGGTGAAGCCCGCGGCGGTCAGCCGTTCCTCCGCCGCCTCCCGGGCCAGCCCGTCGAGGTCGGGGACCACCGCCACGCCACCGACTCCGAGGCCGCCGGAGCCCAGCGTCCAGCCCAGCAGCAGGGCGACGCCGGTGAGCAGCAGGGTCACGGCCGCGCCGATCGCCGCGGCCCGGCCGGTGCCCTGGCCGAGGTCGAGGGCGGGGCGGCGGGCCGCCCGACGCAGCCGCCGCTGGGAGCTGCGCCCCGGATGCCGGTCCGCCGGAGCGGGGTCGAGCCCGAGCGGGCCGATCGGCTCCGCCGGGTGCGCGGCGGGCCGCGGGTCGCCCCCGTGCGTCGCCACACGGGTGTCGATGACGTCGGTCATGTCCTCGTCGAGGTCGGACTCGGCCAGGGCGGGGAGCAGGCGCGTCGCGTGGTGGTCGCCGGCGTCGAGGGCCCGGGTCTCCAGGTTCCCGTCCGGGGCTGCGTCCTCGGGGCCATCGGCGGCGGGGGCGCCCACCGCCGGCTCCGCATCCGGGCCCTCGGCGGGGTGGCGGTCCGGTTCGTCGGGGTCCAGGCCCGCCGCCACGGCGTCGATGCGGTGCAGGAGCTCGCCGGCACCGGCGGGCCGGTCGGCCGGGTCCGGCTCGGTGCACCACAGCACGAGGTCGTCGAGATCCTCGGGGAGCCCGGGGTGCAGCGTGGACGGCACGGGGACCCGCTCGTGGACATGCCGGTAGGCGACCTGCAACGCGGTCGCCGCGGTGTACGGCTGGCGGCCCGTGAGCAGCTCGAACAGGATGATGCCCACGGCGTACACGTCGGAGCGGGCGTCGGCGGGCGCCCCGGCGATGTGCTCGGGGGCGAGGTAGGCGGGCGTGCCCACGACGGCCTGCCCGGCCAGGGTGTGGGCCGTGGCGGCACGGGACAGGCCGAAGTCCGCGACCGTCACCCGCCCGTCGTCGCGGACGAGCACGTTCTCGGGCTTCACGTCCCGGTGCACCAGCCCGGCGCGGTGCGCGGCGGCCAGGCCGTCGACGAGCGGACGCAGGAACCGCAGCGCCTCCCGGGGTGAGAGCGGGGCACGGTCCCGGATGACGGTGCGCAGCGTGCGGCCGGGCACGTGCTCCATCACGAGGTAGGCCAGCACGTCGCCGTCCTCGGCCTCGGTGTGGCCCTGGTCCAGGACCGCGACGACGTGCGGATGGGACAGCCGCGCCGCCGTCTTGGCCTCCTGCTCGAACCGGCCGACGAGGACGGGGTCCTCCGCCAGGTGCGGGTGCATGACCTTGAGCGCCACCTCGCGGTCGAGACGCTCGTCCACGGCCAGGTAGACGGTGGACATGCCGCCCCGGGCCAGCCGCTCGACGACCCGGTAGCGGCCGTCGACGATGCCCCCCACGAGGGGGTCGCGGCGTGCGCTGCTCATCGTCCCAGGGTAGGACAGGCGGCGGACCCCTCGGGGCGGTCCGCCGCCGGCGGATCAGAACATCGCCATCGCGGCGCGCACCTTGGCCACGTAGTCCCGTGCCTCCGGGTTCAGGCCGCTGTCCAGCACCCCGCCGAGGCCCTGGTAGTAGGCCCCGATGCCCTCATCGAGGGTGGGGGTGCGGTCCTGCACGTACTTGATGAACGCGACGCCGGCCACCGCGTTGTCGTGGGGGTCCAGCAGGTTCAGCTCGCGGCCCACCAGCTCCGAGGCGAACTCGCCCGTGATCGGGATGACCTGCATCGCCCCCACGGCGTTGCCGGGGGAGACCGAGGCCATGCGGAAGCGGGACTCGGTGTACGCGTGGCCCAGGGCCAGGCGAGGGTCCACGCCCATCCGCTCGGCGGTCTCGCGGACGATCTGCTGCATCTGCTCGGGGGTGGGCTGCGGGACGGAGCGCAGCAGGCGCAGGTTCTCGTTCGCCGAGGCCGTCACGTGCGGCGCGTAGGTGCGCCCGAGGAAGGTGTCGCCGACCGCCTGGACGGCCGAGACCGGCTCCACCTCGAGGGTGCCGTCGGAGATCACGAGCACGTCGCCGGGGTGCAGCGTCGAGGCCCGCGTCAGGCCGTTGAGCTCGCGCAGACGGGGGATGGAGACCTCGAACCGCTGGGAGATCCCCCAGAGGGAGTCGCCGGAGACCACGGTGTACCGGACCGTCCCGCCGGCCGCCGTCGGGGTCGTCGACGCCGGCGCGGTGGCGGGGGTCGTGGTCGGGGCGGGCGACGCGGGGGCCTTCGGTGCGGCGGCCGTGCGCTGCGTGGTCAGGACCATGCCCGGGTGGAGCATGCTCGACGCGCTCATGCCGTTGAGCCGCTGCAGCTGCGCGGCGGAGACGCCGGTGCGGCGGGCGATGACCCACCACCCGTCGTTCGGCTGCACCGTGTAGGTCCCCGCGGCCGGGGCCGGGGCCGCCGCGCCGGTCAGGCGGAGCTCGTCACCCGGGTAGAGCACGGTCTCCAGGCCCAGGCCGTTGAACCGCAGCAGGTCGGCGACGGAGACGCCGCGGGCGGCCGAGATCCGGGTGAGGGAGTCGCCCGGGCGCACGGTGTGCACCGCCGCCTCCTGGGCGTGGGCCTGGGCGGGCAGACCGGTGAGCAGCAGCAGGGGCACCGCGCCGCCGGTCAGGACGGAGCGCAGGCAGCGGGAGCGGACGGGGGTGTGGGGCACGGCAGACCTCGGCATCGGATCGGATGGATGGAACACGACGGGGAAGTGACGGGTGGGACCCGTGGCCCCCGCGGTCGACCGACGACGTCGGCGCCCGGCCATGGAGCCTCGGCGATGTTATCGGAATGTGATCTTCGTGACCATACTGAGATCCATGCCGTCCGGGGCGCGATGGGCCGGGCCCGTCGGCGGCCACGTAGGCTGGCGCCTGTGAGCACCACTTCCTCCGACACCCCGGTCCCCGCTGACGCGATCCCCGCCGAGCTCGACGCCCTCGTGGGCGAGTGGCTCTCCGTGCCCGACGTGGCGGAGCACCTCGACCAGCGCGTGACCCGCGTCCACAACCTCGTGCATGATCGCCGCCTGCTGGCCGTGCGTCGTCCCGAGCCCGCGGTGCGGTCCGTGCCGGCCCTGTTCCTCACCGAGACCGGCGTGCTCGACTCCCTGCAGGGCACGCTCGTGCTGCTGGCCGACGCCGGCTTCTCCGACGAGGAGGCCCTCCGTTGGCTGTTCACCGAGGACGAGTTGTTGCCCGGCCGGCCCATCGACGCACTCCGGGACGGCCGGAAGACCGAGATCCGGCGTCGCGCCCAGGCCCTGGCCTGGTCAGCCGGCCCCGCGGGCGGCCTTAGCCCGCGGGGTCCGTGCCGCTCAGTGGCGGCGCGACGTGTAGGCGTCGATCAGCTGCGTGAGCTCGGCGCTGACGTCCTCGGGGACGCCGTGCGCGAGCAGGCCCGCCACGGCCCCGGCCGCCTCGTGCGAGAGCGCCGCGACCCGCTCTTCGACGGCCCGGCGCGCGCCGCACGCCTCGAGGACGCCCTGCCAGTGGGCCACCCGGTCCGCACCGAGGTCCGGGTCGCCGAGGTCCGCGTCGAGCGCGGCGGCCTCGTCCGGGGCGAGCAGCTCGACGGCGCGGGCGATGAGCACGGTCTGCTTGCCCTCCCGCAGGTCGTCGCCCGCGGGCTTGCCCGTGGTCGCCGGGTCGCCGAACACGCCGAGCAGGTTGTCCCGGTACTGGAAGGCCATGCCGAACGGCAGCGACACCCGGGCGAACGCGGTCACCAGCCCGTCGTCCGCCCCCGCCAGCAGCCCCCCGAGGGCGAGCGGGTGCACCGCCGAATAGCGCGCCGACTTGTGCTCCACCACCGCCTCGGCGGCCGCCTCGGCCTCGCGGGCGTCGCGCGCCGCCGGGGCCATCTCGGCCACCACGTCGAGGTACTGACCCGCCATCACGCCGAAGCGCATCCGCTCGAGCTCGACCCGCGCCCGGTCCTCCCGGGGCGTGCCGGCGAGCACGCGCGCGAAGGCCGTCTCGCTCATCCCCAGCGCGACGTCGCCGGCGAGGATCGCGGCGGAGACGCCGAAGTGCTCCGCGGCGTGCCGCCAGCCCGCCTCCCGGTGGAGGGACTCGAAGCGGCGGTGCACGCTGGGCATCCCGCGGCGGGTGTCCGAGCGGTCCAGGATGTCGTCGTGGATCAGCGCCGCGGCCTGGAACAGCTCGAACGCCGCCCCCGCCTCGGCGATGCGGGGGTCCTCCGCCTCGCCACCGGCCGCCCGCCAGCCGAGCCAGGCCAGGACGGCGCGCAGGCGCTTGCCGCCCGCGGTCAGGTCCGCGATCGCGTCCACGAGGGGCGCGGTCAGCGGGTGGACGTCCCGGGCGAGGTCCCGGTGCTCCGCCAGCAGGCGGTCGAGGGCGTCGGCGACGGCGGCGCGGAAGCGGTCCTGGTCGGCGGGACGGGGGCGGGGGACGGCGACGTCGGCGGGCATGGCCCCACCCTAGCCGCGCCGCGCGACGGATCGCCGGTCCCGGATAGGCTCGGTCCATGTCCGAGACCGCGCCCGCTGCACCCCGCGATGAGGCGACGATCCTCCACGTGGACATGGACGCGTTCTTCCTGTCCGTCGAGCTGCGCGAACGGCCCGACCTCGAGGGGCGTCCCGCCGCCGTCGCCGCCCCGAGCGGCCGGTCCGTGGTGCTCTCCGCCTCGTACGCGGCGCGGGCCTACGGGGTCCGCTCGGCGATGCCCCTGGCGCACGCCCGCGCCCTGTGCCCGCCCCTCGTGGTCATCCCGCCGCGCCAGCAGCTCTACCGGGCCGTCTCCGCCGAGGTGATGGCCGTGCTCGCGGACGTGACCCCCGTGATGGAGCAGCTCAGCGTGGACGAGGCGTTCCTCGACGTCGCCGGCGCGCGCCGTCGGCTCGGCCCGCCCGAGCACATCGGCCACCTGATCCGGGAGCGCGTCCGCTCCGCGCTGGGGCTGCCGTGCACCGTGGGCGGCTCGGCCGTGAAGTTCGTGGCCAAGACGGCGTCCACCGCGGCCAAGCCCGACGGCCTGCTGATCGTGCCGCCGGAGCGCACCCTGGACTTCCTCCATCCGCTGCCCGTGGGCCGGCTGTGGGGCGTGGGCCCCAAGGCGGCCGAGCGGCTCGCCCGGCGGGGGGTGGCGACCATCGGCGACCTCGCCCGGGTGGACCCCGCGCGACTGGAGGCGTCGTTCGGGGCCGCCGGCCGGGAGTGGGCGTCGCTCGCCCGGGGCATCGACCCGCGTCCCGTCGCCCCGCGCCCGGCGGCCCGCAGCATCGGTGCGGACCACACCTTCGACGTCGACCCCGTCGACGTCGCGGGCGTCGACCCGGAGGTCCTGCGCCTGTGCCACCGGGTCGCGGCCCGGCTGCGTGCGGAGCAGGCCACCGCCGGCGCGGTCACAGTCCGCCTCAAGGCGCCGGACGGGTCGGTCCGCAGCCGCACCGCCCGCCTCGCCCGGCCGACCGCCACGGGCCACGACCTCCTCGGCCCGGCGCGGCGACTCGTCCGCGAGCTGCACGCCGAACGGCCGCATCCGGTCCGGCTCGTGGGCGTGCGCGCCGAGCGCCTCGGGGACGAGGCCGATCAGCCCCCGGCCCAGGAGGCGCTCTTCGGCGGTCCCGCCTGGGGGACGGAGGGCGAGGCGTCGGAGGCGGGCGACTGGGCCGGTGCCGAGGCCGCCCTGGACGCCGTCGCCCGGCGCTTCCCGACGGCGGCCGTGCGGCCGGCGTCGCTGCTGGGTCGCCGCGAGGCCCGCGCCGACGCCCGCCGGGACGCGCCGCGGCCGGGCCCCGGAGGCCCGGACCGGGAGTGAGGGGTTCCGGGGCCGGCGACGTCGCCACCTGGCTAGGGTGGGGCGGCAGGTCCTATCCTGGAGGGCAAGTCGGACGCGCGGGCGTCCCCTCCCGGTCCCGGAGGTGTCGGAGGCCGCGTTCGAAGGAGTCGCCATGCCCCTCTCAGAGCATGAGCAGCGGATGCTGGACCAGCTGGAGCAGCAGCTGCGCACCGAGGACCCCCGGCTGGCCACCCAGATGGCGGACACGGGGCGGCATCGGCTGCCCGTGGGTCGCGTCGTGGCCGGGGCCGTCCTCGCCGTGGTCGGGCTGCTCGTCGTGGTCCTCGGGGTCGCCAACCACGCGATCCTCCTGGGCGTGCTCGGCGTCGTCGTCATCGGGGCCGGCATCTTCCTGCTGACCACGCGGCCGCGCGCTGTCGCCTCCGGGGCCTCGGGCCCGGAGGCCCGCCGGTCGGGCGCACCGCGACGGCAGGGAGGCGGCGACTTCATGGGCCGCCTCGAGCGGCGCTGGGACGAGCGGCGCGCCGGAGGCGACTGAGCGCCTGGCCCGCCGGGCCCCCACTATCCTCCACTCCAGGCCCCGATCCGCTCCGGATCGGGGCCTTTCCGCTGCCCGAGGCTCCGTCGTCGCCGCGGCCCTCCACCGGGGCCCACCGGTCCTCCACGTCCCTCCACGGCGACGCCGGCCCCGGGACCCGCGGGATGGCGCGCCGGACTCGGGGGGCCTCGACACGCCCGTGGCGCCGGGACCCGCGTCCGGGGTTGATGGTGGAGGGAAGTGGGGTAATGTGGAGGGAAGGAGAGAGCATGGGTCCCGACCTTGGTCGGGAGGGACCGCTCGACGAGCCAGGGGGTCTGCCGTGTTCTTGGGCACGTACACCCCCCGGCTCGACGAGAAGTCCCGGCTGATCCTCCCCGCCAAGTTCCGCGAGGAGCTGGCGGAGGGGCTGGTCCTGACCCGGGGTCAGGAGCGCTGCATCTACGTGTTCAGCGCTCGTGAGTTCGAGCGGGTCCACGAGCAGATGAGGTCGGCTCCACTGTCCTCCCGCCAGGCCCGTGACTACATCCGCGTCTTCCTCTCGGGGGCGTCGGACGAGGTCCCGGACAAGCAGGGTCGGGTGACCGTGCCGGCGCCGCTGCGACAGTACGCGGGGCTGGACCGGGACGTGACCGTGATCGGCGCGGGGACGCGAGTGGAGATCTGGGACTCGGAGTCCTGGAACACCTACCTCGCCGAGCAGGAAGCCGCCTTCTCCGAGACCGACGAGGACGTCCTGCCCGGCGTCTTCTGACCATGACCACCCGACCTCGAGCGAGACCTCCAGCCGACGCCGCCGCACCTGACCCGTCTTCCCCTGGGCCAGGCGCGGCGGCGGACGGATGGGGATCCCGCCCGAGGTCCGCCAGGACCGCGATGTGAGCAGGAGGTCGAGAGTGGACGCAGGCCAGCCGCGCCCCGAGGACCGCCACCTGCCCGTGATGCGGGACCGCGTCGTCGACCTCCTCGCCCCCGCCGTCCAGGCCGCGCTCGAGGCCGGCCGTACGCCCGTCGCCGTCGACGGCACGCTGGGCATGGGCGGGCACACCGAGGCCCTGCTGACCCGGTTCCCCCACCTGCGCGTCATCGGCATCGACCGCGACGTCCACGCCCAGGCCATGGCCGTCGAGCGCCTCGGCCCCCTCGCCGAGCGCCTGATCCCCTTCCACGGCACCTACGACCGGGTGCCCGAGGCCATGGCCGCCGCGGGCGTCACGAAGGTCGACGCCGCGCTCTACGACCTCGGTGTGTCCTCCTACCAGCTGGACGACCGGGAGCGCGGCTTCGCCTACTCCTACGACGCTCCGCTGGACATGCGCATGGACGACACCGCCGAGCGCTCCGCCGCGACGCTCGTGGCGGAGCTGGACGAGCAGGAGCTGCGCCGCATCATCCGTCGCGACGGCGAGGAGCGCTTCGCCGGCCCCATCGCACGGGCCATCGTCCGGGCCCGCGACGAGGCCCCCATCGAGACCACCGGCCGCCTCGTCGAGGTGATCCGCTCGGCCGTCCCCGTCGCCGCGGGGGCAACCGGCGGGCACCCGGCCAAGCGCACCTTCCAGGCCCTGCGCATCGCCGTGAACGAGGAGCTCGACATCCTCGACGCCGCCGTGCCCGCCATCCTCGACGCCCTCCACGTGGGCGGGCGCCTCGTGGTGATGAGCTACCACTCCCTCGAAGACCGCATCACGAAGCGGCACCTGAGCGCGTGGGCCACGTCCACGGCGCCCCCGGGGTTCCCAGTGGTGCTGGAGGAGCACGAACCCGTGGTGCGGGTGCTCACCCGCGGCACCGAGAAGCCCACCGAAGAAGAAATCTCCGAGAACCGTCGCGCCTCCTCCGCGAGAGTGCGTGCGGTTGAGAAGATCAGGACGTCCAGGACCACGGCATGACGCTGCACGAGGAGATGAGCATGGCCGCACACGCACGGATCGCAGAGTCGCTGCGCCCCGGGTCGACCCCCGTCGCCCCTGCGCGGCCGACTCCGCAGGAGCGCACGCCGCTCTCGGTGGTGCCCGCCCCGCTGCCCCGATCCCGCTCCGGGGTGACCGTGCTGTGCGTCCTCGTGGTGCTCGCCGCGCTCGCGGCGGTGCTCGTCATGAACATCACGATGTCCAACCGGCAGTACGCCCTCCTGGACCTGCGCCAGGAGCAGCAGGCCGTCACCGAGACCAATGAGCGGCTGGCCGAACAGGTGGGCCACCTCGAGGCGCCGCAGAACCTGGCCGCGCGCGCCGACGCCCTCGGGATGGTCGCCCCCGCCGGCACCGCCTCCGTGGACGCGGGCACGGGCCAGTTCAGCGGCGAGGCCCAGGCGGCCCAGGACGGGGACGTCTCCGCCACCTACGTCGCGCCGCCGGCGGACGCGGACGCGGTCCGCCAGGGGACGGCCGGCGACGGCCAGGACGAGATCGAGGGACCGCGCACCCTCGGCGGCGAGGACGCCTCCGCCGCCCCCGACCAGGACGCCGCCGACCGTTGATCGACCGTCCCGCCTCGCACCTTCCCCGCGGCGGATCGACGGTCGGGCCCGCTCCCGGGCACCCCGCCGTGCGCACCCGCATCCTTCTCCTGCTCGTCTTCGTCCTGCTCGGCGGGCTCGCACTGCGGCTCGTCTACGTGCAGGGCATCGACCCCACGGGGCAGGCCGCGGCGGCCATGGACCAGCGCCTGACACACCAGGAGACCCTGCCGCAGCGCGGGTCCATCCTGGACCGCGACGGCGACGTGCTGGCCGCCAGCGTGCGCCGCTACGACATCGTCGTGGACCAGCGCCTCGTCAAGGACTTCAACGAATGGGACCGCGAGGCCCGGGAGACCGTGCTGGTGGACGTGGACTCCCGCCTGGCCAGCCTGGCCGAGGTGCTCGGCATGTCGGAGGAGGAGGTGCGCGAGGCCACCATCGGCTCCCGCCCGTACGCCGTGGTGCGTCGCTCCGTGACCCCGGAGGTGCGGGATGCGGCCATGGCCCTCAACGTGCCGGGCCTGCTCTCCGAGGCGGTGGACCGCCGCACCTACCCGAACGGGTCGGTCGCCGGCAGCATCATCGGCTTCATGGGTGGCGACGGCACCGCCCTCGAGGGCCTCGAGCTCAGCCAGGACGACGTCATGACCGGCACCCCGGGCACCCGCACGTTCGAGGTGGGCGCAGACGGCATCCGCATCCCCAACGCCCCGCTCGAGGAGGTTCCGGCCGTGGACGGCGCCGACCTGCGCCTGACCGTGGACAAGGACGCCCAGTGGTTCGCGCAGGAGACCCTCGGCGCCCTCGCCGCCGAGTACGAGGCGGAGTGGGCGAACGCCGTCGTGATGGACGTGAAGATGGGCGACGTGATCGTCATGGCGGACTCCACCACGGTGGACCCCGCCGACCCCGACGCCACCGAGGGGAACTTCCGCACCTCCACCGTGATGAGCACGCCGTACGAGCCGGGCTCCACGGGCAAGGCGCTGCCGATCGCGGCCGCCGTCGACGCCGGGAAGGTCACCGCCACGGACGGCTTCACCGTCCCCGGCAGCCAGGACTTCGACGGGCAGACCATCCGGGACTTCTCCCCGCACCCGACGTTCGACATGACCGTGGCAGGCATCTACGCGCGCTCCTACAACACGGGCACGGTGCAGATCGCCGAGAAGATCACGGACGAGCAGCGCTACGAGTACATGCGCTCCTTCGGGGTCGGCCAGCCCATCGACCTCGGCCTGCCGCAGCAGGCGGGCAGCGTCCTCGTCCCGCCCGAACAGTGGGACGGCCGCCAGCGCCTGACCACGGCCTTCGGCCAGGGCTACACCCAGACCACCCTGCACACCGCCCAGATGTACCAGGCCCTCGCCAACGGCGGCGTGCTGATCCCGGCCCGGCTGATCGACGCCACGGTGGACGGCGACGGCGCGGAGAAGCGCTGGGAGTCGTCCGCGGAGCCCCACCGCGTGGTCTCCGAGGAGACGGCGGCGCAGATGCTCCGCATGATGGAGACCGTCGTGACGCAGGGCACCAGCAAGGCCGCCGCGATCCCCGGGTATCGCGTGGGCGGCAAGTCCTCCACCGCCGAGGCCGCGAGCGACACCGGCACGTACGACGGCTACAACCTCGGCTTCACCGCCGTCGCCCCGCTCGACGACCCCCGCTTCGTGGTGTCCGTGTCCATGCATCGGCCGCCGTCGAAGCAGGGCTCCCGAGACGTGTCCGTCGCGGCCGCCACGATCATGGAGTACATGCTCCGCCAGGCGGACGTGCCCGCCACCGGAGCCGAGCCGAACGACTACCGCGTCTTCGTGGACGATCCGCAGGACCGGCCGTGGTGACCCACGCCTCCGGCCCCGAGCACCCCAGGAGCACCCCCATGACCACTCCGAGCGACCCCCCTGCGCCGCTGACCCCGGCCCAGCAGGACGCCGCCTTCCGGCCCTCCCACACCCCCGCCGCGGCCTGGCCCGCCCTCGCACAGGCGCTGGCCGAGGCGGGGATCGCGGCCCACGTCCACGGCGCGGCCCCGGCCGACGGCGTCACGGGGGTCAGCCTCGACTCGCGTGTCGTGCGCCCGGGCGACCTCTACGTCGCCGTTCCGGGGGCGCGCGCCCACGGCGCGGCGTTCGCGGCCACGGCACTGGAGGCCGGCGCCGTCGGCGTCCTGACGGACGCGGCGGGCCGCGCGCTCCTGGCGGAGCAGGGCCTGGCCGACGTCCCGGTGCTCGAGGTCGACGCCGTGCGCACCGCCGCCGGCACCGTGGCGGCCCGCGTCTACGGCGGCGGGGGCGACACCGGCCCGCGCCTGCTCGGCGTGACCGGCACCAACGGCAAGACCACCACGAGCTTCCTCGCCGCCGCCCTGCTCGAGGCCCTGGGGCGCCGGTCGGGCATCGTGGGCACGATCCTGATCCGCGCGGGGGAGCGGGAGGTCCCCTCCACGCTCACCACGCCCGAGGCCACCCAGCTGCACGCCCTCATGGCGCTCATGCGCGAGGAGGAGGTGGACACCGCCGTCATGGAGGTCTCCTCCCACGCCGTGGCGTACCAGCGGATCGCCGGCCTGCGCTACGCGGTGGCCGGGTTCACCAACCTGACCCAGGACCACCTGGACATGCACGGCTCGATGCAGGAGTACTTCGCGGCCAAGGCCGGTCTGTTCGACCCCGCTCGCACCGACCACGCCGTCATCACGCTCGACGGCGGCGAGGGGCCCCGCTGGGGCGTCGCCATGGCCCGGGCCGCCGGCGCTCCCGTCACCACGCTCGCCCTCGGGCCGGCCGCGCCGACGCCGGGCGCCCTGGCCGAACACGACCCCGGCCTCCGGGCGGACTGGGAGGTCGCCGAGCTCGCGCCGGACGGCCTCGGCCACCGCTTCACGCTGCGCCACGCGGCCACGGGCCGGGAGCTGCGGGCCTCCGTCGGTCTGCCGGGCCGCTTCAACGTGGCCAACGCGGCCCTCGCGGTTCTGCTCGTGCTGCACGCCGTGGGGGAGGAGCACCTGGACGCGCTCGCCGCGGTCCTGGACGTGCCCGCGGGGGAGGGCCCTCTGGCTGCCGCCGTCCCGGGGCGGATGGAGGTCGTGGGCCGCGAGCCGGACGCCGTCGTCGACTTCGCGCACAACCCGGACGGCATGGTCCAGGCGCTGCGCTCCCTCGCCGACGCCCGGGCGGCGGCCGGGACGCGCGGCCGCACCCTGATCGTGTTCGGCTCCGCCGGCGACCGTGACCGTGACAAGCGGCCCGTGATGGGCGCGATCGCGGCCCGGGCGGCGGATGTGCTGATCGTCACCGACGACACCCCCCACTCGGAGGACCCGGCCCCGATCCGCGCCCACATCCTCGCCGGCGCCCGCGCCGAGGCCGACCGCATCGCGCGGGAGGAGGGCCGCACGGTCGTGATCGAGGAGGTGGCCGACCGTGCCACGGCCATCCGCCGCGCCGTGGAGCTGGCGGGGCCGCAGGACGGCATCCTCCTGGCCGGCCGCGGGCACGAGACCACGATGGACTACGACGGCGAGCTCGTCCCGCTGGACGACCGGGTGGCCCTGCGCGAGGCCCTGGCCGCCCGTGTCGCGGCGGCCTCCGCCTCGGGCTCCGGCCCCGCCCGCGAGGGTAAGGTCATCGAGTCATGATCGCTCTCACCGCAGCCCAGATCGCCGAGGCCGTGTCCGGCACGCTCTCGGCCACCCTCGACCCCGCCACCGTGCTGGTGCACGTCACCCCCGACTCGCGGGAGGTCACCGCCGAGGGCACGCTCTACGTGGCGAAGCCGGGGGAGCGCGCCGACGGCCACGACTTCATCGACGCCGCGCTGGGCGCCGGCGCCGCCGCTGTGCTCGCCGAGCGCGCCACGCACGCCCCCGACGGCGCCGCGCACCCGGCGATCCTCGTTCCGGACGCCGTGCTCGCGATGGGCGCGCTCGCCCGGGAGGTTGTGCGCCGCGTCCGGGAGCACTCCCCGACCACCGTCATCGGCATCACCGGCTCGGCCGGCAAGACCACCACGAAGGACCTGCTCGCCGCGCTGCTGGCCACCCAGGGCCCCACCGTCGCACCGGTCGGCTTGTACAACGGCGAGGTCGGCGTGCCGCTCACGGTGTTCCGGGCGGAGCTGGACACGCGCTTCCTCGTGGTCGAGATGGGCGCGGACCACGTCGGCAACATCGCGTACCTCTGCGACATCGTGCGCCCGGACATCGGCGTCGTGCTCATGGTGGGCACCGCCCATGCGGGCAGCTTCGGCGGCGTGGCGAACATCGCGCGCACCAAGGGCGAGCTCGTGGAGGCCCTCGGCCCCGAGGGCGTCGCCGTCCTCAACCTCGACGACGAGCGTGTCGCCGGCATGGCGGCACGGACCGCCGCCCCGATCACCTGGTTCACCGCGGACGAGCGGGGCGTCGCCCGCGCGGCCGAGGACGTGGCCGCCGGCCGCGCGTCGGGACTCGTCGCCGCACGGGACGTGCGAGCCGACGACCAGGAGCGCCCCGTCTTCGACCTGCAGGTCGGGACGGATGAGGCCGCCGTGCGGCATCCGGTCGCCTCCGGACTGACCGGCCTGCACCACGTGCACAACGTGCTGGCCGCCGCCGCGGCCGCCCACGCCGCCGGCATGGACCCGGCCGAGATCGCCCGTGGTCTCGACGGGCTCGGGCCCGCCAGCCGCTTCCGGATGGAGCGCACCGACCGCGCGGACGGCGTCACGATCATCAACGACGCGTACAACGCCAACCCCGAGTCCATGCGCGCCGCGCTGCGGACGCTGGCCACCCTCGGCCGCTCCAGCGGCCGCCGCACCTGGGCCGTCCTGGGGGAGATGCTCGAGCTCGGCGATGCCCGCGTCCGTGAGCACACCCTCGTGGGCGAGTCCGTGGTGCGCCTGAACATCGCCCAGCTGCTGGTGGTGGGCGCCGGAGCCCGGCCGCTCTACATCGGCGCCCTCAACGAGGGCAGCTGGGGCGAGGAGGCGCACTTCGTCGACGACGCCGCGCAGGCCGAGGCGTTCCTCGCCGAGCACCTGCGCCCCGGCGACCTCGTCCTCGTCAAGTCCTCCAACGGCGTCGGGCTCGCGGCCCTCGGCGAGCGCCTCGCCACGGCCGACGCCGTCGCCGCCCCCTCCGCCTCCCCGAAGGAGTCCCGACCGTGATCGGACTGCTCATCGGCGGCGTGCTCGGCCTGGTCCTCTCGGCCGTCGGCACCCCGCTGTTCATCAGGTTCCTCGTCAAGCGCGGATACGGCCAGTTCGTCCGCGACGACGGCCCGACCACCCACAAGACCAAGCGCGGCACGCCCACGATGGGCGGCGCGGTCATCATCGGCTCCATGGTGCTGGCGTACCTGATCACCCACGGGCTGCTCGCGGTGTTCGGCGTCGACTTCGGCGGGCCCACGGCCTCCGGCCTGATCCTGCTGCTGCTCACGGTGGGCATGGCCTTCGTCGGTTTCGTGGACGACTTCACGAAGATCACGAAGCAGCGCTCGCTCGGCCTGACGCCGCGCGGCAAGATCATCCTCCAGGCCCTGATCGGCACCGCCTTCGCGGTCCTCGCCCTGAACTTCCCGGACGAGCGGGGCCTGACCCCCGCCTCGACGGCGATCTCCTTCGCCCGGGACATCCCGTGGCTCGACCTGGCCTTCGCCGGACCCGCGATCGGCGTCATCCTGTTCGTGATCTGGTCGAACCTCATCACCACCGCCACCACGAACGCCGTGAACCTCACGGATGGCCTCGACGGGCTCGCCACGGGCGCCACCGCCATGATCACGGGCGCCTACGTCCTGATATCGCTCTTCCAGTCGAGCCAGTCCTGCGCGCTCGAGGGCACCCGCGGCTGCTACGAGGTCCGCGACCCCATGGACCTCGCCCTGCTCGCGGCGATCCTCACGGGCAGCCTGCTGGGCTTCCTCTGGTGGAACACCTCGCCGGCCAAGATCTTCATGGGGGACACCGGCTCCCTGGGCCTGGGCGGCGCCCTGGCCGGCTTCGCGATCTTCACGCGCACCGAGATCCTGGTGGCCGTGCTGGCCGGCCTCATGGTCGCGATCACGCTCTCCGTCATCATCCAGGTGGGCTGGTTCAAGGTCTCCGGCGGCAAGCGCGTGTTCCTCATGGCGCCGCTGCAGCACCACTTCGAGCTCAAGGGCTGGGCCGAGGTGACCGTCGTGGTCCGCTTCTGGCTGCTGTCCCTGATGTGCGTCACCGTGGGGCTCGCGATCTTCTACGGCGACTGGCTCATCCGCCAGGGCGGCCTCGCGGGGGTGACCCCGTGACCGGCCCCGCGTCCGACGCCGCGCTCGCACCGGTGCGCCGGCCTCGCGCCGACACCGCCCGCACCGCCGACCTCACGTCCTGGGACGCCCCGGGGTGCAGGCCTGCGCGTCGTCGTCACGGGCCTGGGCGTCACCGGCTTCTCCGTGGCCGACACCCTGGCCGAGCTGGGCGCCGCCGTCGTGGTGGTGGACGGCGATGACGGCCCCGAGAACCGGGCGCGCGCCGAGACCCTGCGGATCGTGGGGGTCCGCGAGGTCCTGCTGGACCGGGCGGCCACGCAGGCGCTGCCCGAGGTCGACGGCGCCGCCGCGGACCTCGTCGTGACCTCCCCGGGCTGGCGGCCGGACCAGCCGCTGCTGATGGCCGCCCACGCGGCGGGCCTGCCGATCTGGTCCGACGTCGAACTCGCCTGGCGGCTGCGCGAGCGCGCCGGCCGGAAGACCGCCGACTGGGTGTGCCTGACGGGCACGAACGGCAAGACGACGACCGTGACGATGGTCGAGGCCATCCTGCGGGCGGACGGCCGTCGAGCGGTGGCCTGCGGCAACGTCGGCACCCCCGTGCTCGACGCGATCCGCGACCCGCAGGGCTTCGACGTGCTCGCCCTCGAGCTCTCCAGCTTCCAGCTGCACTGGACGCACGGCCTGGCCCCGGCGTCGTCTGCGGTGCTGAACCTGGCCGAGGACCACGTGGACTGGCACGGCTCGATGGAGGAGTACGCCGCCGCCAAGGGCAAGGTGTATGCGAACACGCGGGTGGCCTGCGTGTTCAACGAGCAGGACCCGCTGACCCGCACCCTCGTGGAGCGCGCGGACGTCCAGGAGGGCTGCCGCGCGATCGGCTTCACCACGGACACCCCGGGCCTGTCCGACATCGGCGTCGTGGACGGGATCCTCGTGGACCGTGCGTTCCTGGACAACCGGCGCCACGAGGCGATCGCCCTGGCCGAGCGCGCCGACCTGGGCCCGGTGGCGCCGCGCCACACCATGGCCAACGCGGCCGCCGCGGCGGCGCTGACCCGGGCCGTCGGGGTGAGCCCCGCGGCCGTGGCCGAGGGCCTGCGCTCCTACGACCGCGGGGAGCACCGCATCCAGCTCGTGGCCACCTCCCGCGACATCATGTGGGTCAACGACTCCAAGGCGACGAACCCGCACGCCGCGGACGCGTCGCTGGCGGCGTTCAGCTCCGTGGTGTGGCTGGCCGGCGGCCTGCCCAAGGGCGTGACCTATCACGAGCTGGTGGCCGCGCACGCCCACCGGCTCCGGGCGGTGGTGCTCCTGGGCAGGGACACCTCGGCCCTGCGCGCTGCCCTGGCCGCGCACGCCCCGGACGTCCCCGTCCACGCCCCCCTCGCCGCGGCCGACGGCACCGGCCCCGCCGACGGCGCGGCCGTGATGGCCGAGGCGGTGCGCGTGGCCGACGGCCTGGCCCGCCCCGGTGACACCGTGCTCATGGCGCCCGCCGCGGCGTCGATGGACCAGTTCCGCTCCTACGCGGCCCGCGGCGACGCATTCATCGAGGCCGTCGCCGGGCTGATGCGCGAGCACGGCTGGGACGTGCACGACGACGCCGCCCCCGACACCGACTGACCCGCCGCCCACCCGACCGTCTCGCTTCCCCCGTGAGGAGGGCCATGTCCCCGATCGAGCTCCGCCCGGTCCGCCCCCGCGCGGACGACGACGCCCCCGAGCACCGGGAGCGGCTCCTGCACCGGATGTGGCGGGTCCTCGAGGGTCGCCGCGCCCTCGACCTGTCGGTCCTGCTCATCAGCGGCTGCACCGCCCTGCTCACCGTGCTGGGGCTCGTGATGGTGCTCTCCTCGTCCTCCGTCGAGGCGATCGGCACCGGCGGCGGCTCGTACGCGCTGTTCCTGCGCCAGAGCGCCTGGGCGGTGGCGGGCGTGGCGGCCCTGCTCGTGTTCTCGCGCCTGCCGGTGCGCGTCTTCAAGGCGCTCGCCTGGCCGGCGTTCGGCGTGGCCGTGATCCTGCTCGCGCTGGTCGCGTTCTCCCCGCTCGGCGTCACCGTGGGCGGCAATCGCAACTGGCTGGGCATCGGCGGGTTCCGGATGCAGCCCTCCGAGGCCGCCAAGCTCGCCCTGGCCCTGTGGGCGGCGGCGGTCCTGGAGCGCAAGCACCGCCTCGTCACCCAGGTGCGGCACGCCCTGATCCCGGTGCTGCCCGGCGGCCTGCTGCTGCTGGGCCTGGTGATGGCGGGCAGCGACCTCGGGACCGCGATCATCCTCGCGATCGTGCTGGCCACGGTGCTGTATGTGGCCGGCACCCACTGGGGGGTCTTCCTCACCTTCCTGGCGCTGAGCGTGCTGGGCATCCTGGCCCTGACCCTCCTCGCCCCGCACCGCATGGTCCGGGTGCAGGCCTGGATGGGGGACTGCTCGGACGCCACCGACCCCTGCTTCCAGCCGGCGCACGGGATGTACGCCCTGGCCTCGGGCGGCTGGTGGGGCGCGGGCCTCGGCCAGTCCCGCCAGAAGTGGAGCTACATCCCGGAGGCCGAGAACGACTTCATCTTCACCATCCTCGGCGAGGAGCTCGGGCTCGTGGGCACGCTGGTGGTGCTGCTGGCCTACCTCGGCCTGGCGATCGGCATCTACCGCGTCGCCGCCGGGACCACGTCCACGTTCATCCGCCTGTCCACGTGGGGGATCCTGGCCTGGCTGGTGGGTCAGGCGGCCGTCAACATCGCGATGGTCTCCGGGGTCATCCCCGTGGTGGGCGTCCCCCTGCCCTTCATCTCCTATGGTGGTTCCGCGCTCACCCTGTCCTTGAGCGCGGTCGGCATCGTGCTGGCCTTCGCCCGTCACGAGCGCCGCCGTGCCGCGCAGCCGGACGCCCGCCCGCAGGCGGACGAGCCGGACACCGACCCCCTCCCCGTGATCCCCACCCCCGCCCTCCAGGAGCCCCGATGACGCAGACCTCTCATCCCTCCGGACCCCTGCGGGTGGTGCTGGCCGGCGGCGGCACCGCCGGCCACATCTCCCCGATGCTCGCGATCGCCCGCGCCCTGGAGGGCGACGGCGGCGGTCCCGTCGAGTGCACCATGGTCGGCACCGCCTCCGGCATGGAGACGCGTCTCGTCCCCGAGGCGGGCTACGAGCTCGACCTGATCGACCGGGTCCCGATGCCGCGCCGCCCGTCGATGGACGTCGTCCGCTTCCCGGCCCGCATGCGCGCCGCGGTCGCCACGGCGGCCCGGATCCTGCGGGACCGGCGCGCCGACGTCGTCGTGGGCGTGGGCGGCTACGTCGCCACGCCCGTGTACCTCGCCGCGTTCCGGGCCGGTGTGCCCGTGGTGGTCCACGAGGCCAACGCCCGCCCCGGCCTGGCCAACCGCATCGGCGCCCTGCGGGCCGCGCACGTCGGCACCGCCCTGCCGGACACCCGCCTCCGCGGTGCCCGCTGGGTGGGCATGCCGATGCGCCCCGAGATCTCCGGCCTGGACCGGGCGGCCGCCCGCCGTGCCGCCCGTGAGGCCCTCGGCCTGGACCCGGACCGGACCACCGTCGTGGTGACCGGCGGCAGCTCGGGTGCGCTGGCCGTGAACCGCACCGTGCGCGCCGCGCTGGGCGACCTCCTGGACGCCGGTCTGCAGGTGTTCCACCTGACCGGTCGGGACAAGGCCCTCACCGAGGACGACGGCAGCCTGCTGGTCCGGGACGGCTACGTCCAGCGGGAGTACTTGGCGGGCATGGAGCAGGCCTACGCCGCCGCCGACCTGATCGTGGCCCGCTCGGGCGCCGGCACGGTCTGCGAGGTGTCCGCGGTCGGCCTGCCCGCCGTCTACGTTCCCCTGCCCATCGGCAACGGCGAGCAGGCGCTCAACGCCCGCCCCGTGGTGGAGGCGGAGGGCGCGCTGCTCGTCCGTGACGACGCCTTCGGGCGCGCGTGGGTGCAGCGTCAGCTGATCCCGTTGGCGACCGACCCCGAGCGTCTCGCGCGCATGGGGGAGGCGGCCGCCCGCTTCGGCGTCCGGGATGCGGACGTCACCATGGCCGGCCTCGTGCGCTCGGCCGCCCAGGAAGGAGCCCGGCGATGAGCCGAGACGAGAGCACCCGTCCCGCGGCCGAGGGCCGCTTCGCCGACCTGGGCCGCGTGCACCTGCTGGGGATCGGCGGTGTCGGCGTGTCGGGGGTCGCCCGCATCCTGCAGGAGCAAGGCGTCGCGGTGTCCGGCTCCGACGCGAAGGACCTGCCCGTGATGCGCGAGCTCGCCGCGGGCGGCGCCCGGATCACGGTCGGCTACGACGCGGCGCACCTCGGCCGGGACGTCACCACGGTGATCGCCTCCTCGATCGCCGGGCCGGGCAACCCGGAGCACGACGCCGCCGTGGCGCGCGGACTGCGCGTGCTGCACCGTTCCGAGGGCCTCGCCCTGGCCATGCGCGGCCACCGGGTGCTGGCCGTCGCCGGCACGCACGGGAAGACCACCACGTCCTCCATGGCCGCCATGGCCTTCTCCGACGCCGGCTGGGACCCCACGTTCGCGGTCGGCGCCGCCGTCGCCGGGCTCGGCACCAACGCCCGGGCGGGCCGGGGCGAGTGGTTCATCGCGGAGGCCGACGAGTCCGACGGCACCCTGGTGAACTACCCGAGCACGATCGGGATCGTCACGACCGTGGAGGCCGACCACCTGGACCACTACGGGACCGAGGAGGCGGTGCACCAGGTCTTCCGGGACTTCGCGGGCGGGCTGCCGGCCGCCGCCCAGGGCGGGGTCCTCGTGGCCTGCCTCGACGACGCCGGCGCGGCGGACCTGGCCGCCTGGGCACGGGAGCACGCGGCCGCCGACGTCGTGACCTACGGCTCGGCGCCCCGTGACGGCGTGGCGCCGGACCTGCTGGTCACCGACCTCGCGGTGGAGCCGGGCGAGACCGGAGTGGGCCAGCGCGCCACGTTCCGGATGGCGGGCGGCCCGGAGCGCACCCTGCATCTGCAGGTGCCCGGCCGGCACAACGCGCTGAACGCCGCCGCTGTGGTCCTGGCCGCCGTCCGGGCGGGCATGGCCTTCGAGGCCGCCGTGCGGGGCGTGGAGGCCTTCCGGGGCACGGCCCGCCGCTTCGAGTTCCGCGGCGCCGCGCGCGGCGTGCGGGTCTTCGACGACTACGCGCACCATCCCACGGAGGTGGCCGCCGCGGTCTCCGCCGGCCGTGCCGTGGCCGGCGACGCCCGCGTGCACGTCCTGTTCCAGCCCCACCTGTTCTCCCGCACCCGGGACTTCGCCGCCGAGTTCGCCGCCGCCCTCTCCGGGGCGGACGCGGTGCGCGTGCTGCCCGTGTACGCGGCCCGGGAGGAGCCGATGCCCGGCGTCGACTCGTCCCTCATCGCCTCCCGCCTCACCACGGGCGCCGCCGAGGACCGTGTCGTCGCCGAGGACCGCGCCGAGGCGGTGCGCTCGCTCGCGGCGGGCGCCACGGCCGGCGACGTCGTCCTGACGATGGGCGCGGGGGACGTCACCGCCTTGGGTGCGGACCTGCTGGCCGAGCTCGGTCGGGACGCGGCGCCCGGCGTCGCCCACCCGTGAGGCTCGGCCGCGGGACGCCGCCGGTCGCACCAGCCGGGGCCGACGCCTCCACCGTGGTCCGATTCCCGGGCCGCACCGCGCGCCGGCGCCGCGCCACGCGCTGGGGTGTGGCGGCCGCGGTCCTCGCGGTGCTGACCGCCCTGGGCTGGGTCGTGTTCTTCTCGCCCGTGCTCGCGGTGGACCGCGTCGAGGTCACCGGCACCCGCCATGTCTCCGCCGCCGAGGTCCAGGAGCGCCTGGAGCCCGTGTACGGCGTGCCGCTGTCCCGCGTCGGCGCCGGCTGTGTGGGCGAGCTGGTCGGTGGTCTGCCCGGAGTGGCCGAGGTCCAGACCGTTCCCCGCCTGCCCACCGGCCTGGAGGTCGTGGTCCGGGAGCATGAGACGCGGGCCCGGCGGGATGGCGACGACGGTGTGCAGCTGCTGCTCGCAGACGGCACCGTCCTGACGGGAGTGCCGGAGGAACGGCTCGAGGGCGAGGACCTCCCCGCGTTCTCGGAGGAGCTGGCGCAGCGGGCGCAGGAGGAGCGCGCCGAGGTGGCCGAGGTGCTGGCCGCCCTGCCGGAGGCCGTGGCGGATCGTGTCGAGACGGCCGACTCCCGGGGCCCGGGCCAGGTCCGTCTGGCGCTCGAGGGTGGGGTGACCCTGGTCTGGGGCGACGCGCAGGACGCCGGCCTCAAGGGGTCCGTGGCCGAGGCGTTCCTGGCGGACGAGCGGCACGGGTCCGCGGCGGGCGGCGTCGCCGAGATCGACGTCTCCGTGCCCACGCGGCCGATCACGCGCTGAACCGGGGCCACAGGAGTCTCCAGTAGAACGTGAAGGTGAAGGTCGGGGCGCGGGGCCTCATGCGAGTCGGGGTGCCATCACTGCGGAGGCTCGTCCTTCGAGTCTCACGTGAAAGTTGATGTTGAGGGCGTCTTTTCCGCGTGGACACGCCGTTTTCTTTTGCGCGTGACGCGGGCCTCCCAGTACGGTGGATCCGAACGCGCGCGAGGCTCGCTTCACGCTGTGCTTGAAGGTGTCCACCCCGGGTGGCCGCCGATCATCGGGGCGATGTGCCTCGCGCGGACCTCTCGAGATCTCGAACAAAGGGAACCAACACCGTGGCTGCACCCCAGAACTACCTGGCCGTCATCAAGGTCGTCGGCATCGGCGGCGGCGGCGTGAACGCCGTGAACCGCATGATCGAGGTGGGGCTCCGCGGCGTGGAGTTCATCGCCATCAACACGGACGCCCAGGCGCTGTTGATGTCGGACGCGGACGTGAAGCTGGACGTGGGCCGCGAGCTCACCCGTGGACTCGGCGCGGGCGCGAACCCCGAGGTGGGCCGCCAGGCCGCCGAGGACCACGCGGAGGAGATCGAGGAGGTCCTGCGGGGCGCGGACATGGTGTTCGTGACCGCGGGCGAGGGCGGCGGCACCGGCACCGGCGGGGCGCCCGTCGTGGCCCGCATCGCGCGCTCGCTCGGCGCCCTGACCATCGGCGTCGTGACCCGTCCGTTCACGTTCGAGGGCCGCCGTCGCGCCGGCTTCGCCGAGGCGGGCATCGACGCCCTGCGGGACGAGGTCGACACCCTCATCGTGATCCCGAACAACCGGCTGCTGTCCATCTCGGACCGCAACGTCTCGGTCATGGACGCCTTCCGTCAGGCGGACCAGGTGCTCCTCTCCGGCGTCCAGGGCATCACCGACCTGATCACCACCCCGGGCCTGATCAACCTCGACTTCGCGGACGTGAAGTCCGTGATGCAGGGCGCGGGCTCCGCGCTCATGGGCATCGGCCACGCGCAGGGCGAGGACCGCGCCGTCAAGGCGGCCGAGCTGGCGATCGCCTCGCCGCTGCTCGAGGCCTCCATCGACGGCGCGTACGGCGTGCTGCTCTCCATCCAGGGCGGCTCCGACCTCGGCCTCTTCGAGATCAACGAGGCCGCGCGACTGGTCCAGGAGGTCGCCCACCCGGAGGCCAACATCATCTTCGGCGCGGTCATCGACGACGCCCTCGGCGACGAGGTGCGCGTGACCGTGATCGCCGCGGGCTTCGACAAGGTGGACGTCACCTCCGCCCCGGCCGCCCCGCAGGCCGTGCAGCAGCAGGCGGCCCCGCAGCGGGCCGCGGCCCCCGCGCAGCCGCAGCCCGCCGCCCAGCCGCAGCCCGCCGCCCCGGCCCAGCCGCAGCAGGCCGAGCGCCCCGCCGTGCGCGGCACCGTGCCGCTGGCCCCGCAGGAGCAGCAGCCGCGCCGCCAGCAGGACCTGCCCACCGTGGTGGAGCCGGACCTCGGCGCCGGGTCCTCGGACCTGGACGTCCCGGACTTCCTCAAGTGACGGCCGCGGAGGGGCCGGCCGGGACCGCACGGGTCCCCGCCGGCCCCTTCGTGCACCGCGAGACCGTCCGCACCGCGACGGGCGCCGTGCACGTGGCCTGGACGTCCGTGGCCGCCGGCAACCTCGCGCCGCACGTGGTCCCGCCGGACGAGGCCGCGGGGCTCGCTCGCGTCAGCGCCGCCCGCCGCGCCCTGGAGCGCGTGATGGGGGTCCCCGAGGGCGCCACGCTCTATCTGGACCAGGTGCACTCGGCCGACGTCGTGTGGGCGGACGGGCCCGGGCGCGGCGGTGCCTCGGCCCCCGTGGCCGACGCCGCCGTGAGCCGCGACGGGTCACGGCCGCTGGCCGTCATGGTGGCCGACTGCCTCCCCGTGGTCGTCGTCGACGAGACAACCGGCGCGACCGCCGTGGCCCACGCCGGGCGGCGCGGGCTGCTGGACGGCGTCCTGGAGGCGACCGTCGATCGGCTGCTCTCCCTGCGGCCGGAGGCCGACCGGACCGGTCCCGGCCTGCGCGCCTGGATCGGCCCCGGCGTGTGCGGCCGCTGCTATGAGGTGCCCGCGGCCATGCGCGACGACGCCGCCGCCTGCCTCCCGGCGACCGCGGCCACCACGTCCTGGGGCACCCCCGCCCTCGACCTGCCCGCCGGCGCCGCGGAGGTCCTCCGTGCCCGCGGGGTGGCCACCGCGACGATCAACGTGTGCACGCGGGAGGACGAGCGCCTGTTCTCACACCGTCGGGCGCCCGGTGAGGGCCGGTTCGCCGGCCTCGTCTGGCGCGCCGACCCCGACGCCACCGTCCCGAGAGGAGACGCATGACCGCCCCCGCCACCGCCGGGCCGACCCCGACGGACCCCCGCGCCCGGGAGATCGCCGACGCGCTCGCCGCGGTGCACGCCCGCATCGCCGACGCCGCGCGGGACGCCGGGCGCGAGGCGGAGCCCGCGCTCGTCGTCGTGACCAAGACCCACCCCGCCGACGACGTCGTGCGCCTCGCCGCGCTCGGCGTGACCGACGTGGGGGAGAACCGCGACCAGGAGGCCCGGCCCAAGGCCGAGGCCGTCGCCGCGGCTCTGGGGGCGGACGCCCCGCGCTGGCACTTCGTGGGCCAGCTGCAGACCAACAAGGCCAAGTACGTGGTGCGCTACGCGTCCGTGGTGGAGTCGGTGGACCGACCCGAACTGGCCGAGGCGCTCTCGCGGGCGCTCGTGCTGCGGCGCGAGCGCGAGCCCGAGGCCGCGATCCCCGACCTGGAGTGCCTCGTGCAGGTGGATGTCGACGACCGCGCCGACGAGGACCGTCCCGAGGGGATCGGCCCGCGCGGCGGCGCCCGCCCCGAGGACGTCCCCGCCCTCGCGGACGTCATCGCAGGCCTGCCGGGCCTGCGGCTGGGCGGGCTGATGTGCGTGGCACCGCGCGGCCTGGACCCGGAGCACGCGTTCCGCCGCCTTGCCGCACTCGGCGCGCGCCTGCGGCAGACGCATCCGGAGGCCACCGCACTGTCCATGGGGATGAGCGCGGACCTCGAGGCGGCCGTGCGCGCCGGGGCGACACAGGTGCGCATCGGCTCCGACGTTCTGGGGGCCCGGGACGCGGTGGGCTAACGTTGACCCCGCGCGTCCCGGCGGGACGCGACAGGACCGTGCGGACGCACGCGCACCGACGACGAACGACGGCGGCCCCCGGGGCCGGAGGACGTGGTGAAGGAAGACTCATGGCTGGTGCCCTGAAGAAGACGATGATCTACCTCGGCCTGGCCGACGGCGACGAGTACGACGAGCAGCCGCGTGCGGCCGAGCGGGAGACCGCGCCCCGACACGAGGTCGTCGAGGCGCGCCGCCCCGCGGAGCCGGACACCGACCCCCACATGGAGGCCGTCCGCCCGGCTGCGGTCCGCGATCCCGAGCCGGCCGAGCGGCCGGAGCCCGTGACCCCGTCCGGCTCCACCGCGGCCGATCCCGTCGAACCCCGGCGTCCGGCGCGTCCCGAGCCGGTCGACCCGGGCTACCGGGCCCCGGTGACCCCCATCAAGCGAGCCGCAGCGTCGTCTGCCGAAGGAGCCTCCGTGCACACCCTCTCCACCGTCCACCCCCGCTCCTACAACGACGCGAAGGCGATCGGCGAGGCCTTCCGCTCCGGCGTCCCCGTGATCATGAACGTGACCGACCTCGGTGAGAACGAGGCCAAGCGCCTCGTGGACTTCGCGGCCGGCCTCGTCTTCGGCCTGCACGGCTCGATCTCCCGCATCACCAGCAAGGTGTTCCTGCTGACCCCGGCCACCGTGGACGTCGTCGGCGCCGAGCAGGGCGAGTCCGGCGCGGCCGACTCCCCGTTCGACGGCGACTGAGGCGCCCATGCAGCTGCTCCTCGCCCTCGCCTACATCGCCCTGACGGTGGTGCTCGCGGCGCTGACCGTGCGGATCGTCCTGGACGTCACGCAGTCGTTCGTCCGCCACTGGCGCCCCACCGGGGCGGCCCTCATGCTGGCCAGCGGCGTGTACGGGGCCACCGATCCGTTGCTGCGCCCCGTGCGTCGTGCCGTGCCGCCGGTGAACCTGGGCGGCATCGGCCTGGACGTGGCCTTCCTCATCGTGTTCCTCGGCGTCGTCCTGCTGCGGGTCCTGGTGCTGAGCCTGGCCGGCGTGGCCTGACCCGCGGCCCGGGGCGGCTGTCGGCCCCGGTGGTAGTCTTCGCGGCAGGATCGGCGCCGCCCCTCACCGGCGCGCCGACCGCCGACGCGCCGGGCCGCCCGGCCGTCCCCGAGCACCGAGCAGAGAGCGAGACGGTTCCATGGCGCTGTCCTGGGAAGACGTGGTCAACAAGCAGTTCCAGCCCACGAAGTTCCGCGAGGGCTACGACCAGACCGAGGTGGATGACTTCCTCGACGAGATCGTGGCGGAGTTCAAGCGCCTGATCGCCCTCAACGAGCAGCTCGAGTCCGAGAACGCGGAGCTGCGCGCCGGCGGCGCCGCCCCGGCCGCCGGCCCCGCTGCGGACACCCCGGAGGCCGCCGCGACCCCGGCCTCCGCCGAGGAGTCGGCCCCGGCCGCCGCCCCCGAGTCCGCCGACGCGGCCGCGACCTCCGCCGCCGGCGTCCTGGCCATGGCCCAGCGGCTGCATGACGAGCACGTCGCCGCGGGCGAGCAGCGCAGCACCGAGCTCGTCGCCGAGGCCGAGGCCACCGCGGCCCGGCTCGTCAGCGACGCCGAGGAGCAGAAGGCCCGCACCCTCGAGGCCCTGGCCGTGGAGAAGGCCGGCCTGGAGGGCGAGGTCGAACAGCTGCGCAGCTTCGAGACCGACTACCGCAGCCGCCTCACCTCCTACATCGAGGGCCAGCTGCGGGAGATCCGCGCCCAGAAGCGCGTCGAGCCCCCCACGCCCACGGCGTGAGTCGTGCCGTCGACGCCGCGCCGGCCCCGCGATCCCCTCGCGCGGGCCGGCGAGCCGTGCTCACCGCCCTCATCGTGGCGGTGCTGGCCTACGCCCTCGACCAGCTGACCAAGTACGCGGTCGAGAGCACGATGCAGCTGGGGGACTCCGTCGCGGTGATCCCCGGGGTGCTGCGCTGGCACTACATCCTGAACCCGGGCGCGGCCTTCTCCATCGGCGAGGACCACACCTGGGTGTTCACCATCATCCAAGCCGTGGTGGCGGTCGCCGCCCTCGTCGGGATCGCCCGCGTGCGCTCGACGCCGTGGGCCCTGGCGCTGGGCGGGCTCGCCGGCGGCGTGCTCGGCAACCTCACGGACCGGCTGTTCCGGCCCCCGGCGTTCGGGCGCGGCCACGTGGTCGACATGATCTCCGTGCCGCACTTCGCGATCTTCAACGTTGCGGACTCGTTCATCGTCTGCTCCGTCATCGGCGTCGCCCTGCTCGTGATGACCGGCCGCCGCCTGGACGGCACACGGGAGGCGTGAGGACATGGGCATGAGACCGGGACTGACCGAGCGGCTCGAGGTCACCGAGGCCGAGGCGGGCCGGAGGGTCGACGCGGTGCTCGCCGACGCGTTCGGCGTCTCCCGCTCGCTGCTGGCGGACTGGTTCTCCCGGGGCCTGGTGCGGGCCGAGTCGCGCTCCGGCCGCCGGGACCGCGTCCTGGCCAAGTCCGCGAAGGCCGTGGTGGGGGAGACCCTCGCCGTCGACGTCCCCGACGACCCCGACCCCCTGGAAGTGAGGGCAGAGCGCGTGGACGCGCTGAGCATCCTGTACGAGGACGAGGACCTGGTGGCCGTGGACAAGCCCACCGGCGTGGCCGCGCACCCCTCGCCGGGCTGGGTCGGGCCCACCGTGGTGGGCGCCCTGGCCGCCCTCGGCTACGACATCACCACCTCGGGCGCCCCTGAGCGCCAGGGGATCGTGCACCGGCTCGACGTCGGCACCACCGGGGTCATGGTCGTGGCCAAGACCGAGCGCGCCTACACGGCCATGAAGGACCAGTTCCGCGAGCGCGTGCCGGAGAAGGTCTACCACGCCGTGGTCCAGGGCATCCCGGACCCGCTGAGCGGCACCGTGGACGCGCCCATCGGGCGGCATCCCGGCCACCACTGGAAGTTCGCGGTGCTCGAGGACGGCCGGCCGTCCGTGACCCACTACGAGACGCTCGAGGTGTTCGGCCGGGCCACCCTGCTCGAGGTCCACCTGGAGACCGGGCGCACCCACCAGATCCGCGTGCACACCTCGGCGCTGCGCCACCCGTGCGTCGGCGACCTCACGTACGGGGCGGATCCGCGCCTGGCGGCCGAGCTCGGGCTGACCCGCCAGTGGCTGCACGCCCACCGCCTGGCGTTCCCGCACCCGGTCACGGGGGAGCCGGTGACGATCACCTCCCCGTATCCGGACGACCTCGCCCACGCCCTGGCGGCGCTGCGCGGCGACGAGGACTGAGCCGGCACCGTCGATGTGACCCCCGTCCCGGTCCGGCCCCGCCGCCCGGGCACCACGAGTAGGCTGGTGCGGCCCTGCCGTCCTCCCCGTCGAAAGGCCCACCCCGCATGACCGTGTCCGCCGACGCCCGCCCCGACGCCGTGAAGGACGGCGGCTTCGTCCACCTGCACACGCACACCGAGTACTCCATGCTCGACGGCGCCGCGAAGCTGGACAACCTGTTCGCCGAGGCCCAGCGGCTGGGCATGGACTCGCTGGCCATCACGGACCACGGCTACCTCTTCGGCGCCTACGACTTCTGGTCCAAGGCGAAGGCGGCGGGCGTCAAGCCGATCATCGGGCTCGAGGCCTACGTGGCCCCCGGGCATCAGCACCGCACGGACAAGGAGAAGACCCGCTGGGGCGAGCCCCACCAGCGGGGGGACGACGTGTCCGGCGGCGGTGCGTACACGCACATGACGCTGCTGAGCGAGACCACCGAGGGGATGCACAACCTGTTCCGGATGGGCTCGATCGCCTCGCTGGACTCGGTGTACGCCAAGTGGCCGCGGCTGGACCGGGAGCTGCTGAGCCAGTACTCGAAGGGCCTGATCGCCACCACGGGCTGCCCCTCCGGCGAGGTGCAGACGCGCCTGCGCCTGGGCCAGTACCGGGAGGCGATGCAGGCGGCCTCGGACTTCCGGGACATCTTCGGCAAGGACAACTACTACTGCGAGATCATGCACCACGGCCTCGACATCGAGCGCCGGGTGATGACGGACCTGCGGCGGCTCGCCAAGGACCTGGGCCTGCCGTTCGTGGCCACGAACGACCTGCACTACACCCACGAGCACGACGCCAAGGCGCACGAGGCGCTGCTGGCCCTGCAGTCGGGCTCGAAGCTCAACGAGCCCAGCTACGACCAGGGCGGCTCCCGCTTCGCGTTCTCCGGCACCGAGTACTACCTGAAGTCCCCGCGGCAGATGCGCGAGCTGTTCGCGGAGCTGCCCGAGGCCTGCGACAACACGCTGCTCATCGCCGAGCGGTGCGAGGTCGAGTTCGACACGAAGGCCAACTACATGCC
This sequence comes from Micrococcus sp. HOU01, assembly GCF_035609305.1. Lineage (NCBI taxonomy): Bacteria > Bacillati > Actinomycetota > Actinomycetes > Micrococcales > Micrococcaceae > Micrococcus > Micrococcus sp. HOU01. The sequence goes on from NZ_CP141211.1 coordinate 1,228,448, forward strand.
GGTCTTCCCCACGCCGGAGGGCGAGGACGAGACCAGCTGGCTCATCAAGGAGGTCGCCTCCGGTCTGGCCTACCGCTACCCGGACGGCGTGCCGGACCACGTGCGCATGCAGGCGGACTACGAGCTGGACGTCATCATCTCGATGGGCTTCCCCGGGTACTTCCTCGTCGTGGCCGACTTCATCAACTGGGCCAAGGAGAACGGCATCCGGGTGGGCCCGGGCCGCGGCTCGGGCGCCGGATCGATGGTGGCGTACGCGCTGCGCATCACGGACCTGGACCCGCTCAAGCACGGGCTGATCTTCGAGCGGTTCCTCAACCCGGACCGCGTGTCCATGCCCGACTTCGACGTCGACTTCGACGACCGCCGTCGCTCCGAGGTGATCGACTACGTCACCCGCAAGTACGGCGACGAGCGCGTCACCATGATCGTCACGTACGGCACCATCAAGACCAAGCAGGCTCTGAAGGACTCGGCCCGCGTGATGGACCAGCCCTTCTCGATGGGCGAGTCCCTCACCAAGGCGCTGCCGCCGGCGGTGATGGCCAAGGACATCCCGCTCAAGGACATCGAGGACCCCGCGGCCCCGCGCTACGGGGAGGCCGCGCCCTTCCGCGAGCTGATCGCGACGGACCCGGTGGCGAAGGAGGTCTTCGAGACCGCCAAGGGTCTCGAGGGCCTGAAGCGGCAGTGGGGCGTGCACGCGGCCGGCGTGATCATGTCCTCGGTGCCGGTGATCGACGTCATCCCGATCATGCGCCGCCTCCAGGACGGCCAGGTCATCACCCAGTTCGACTACCCGATGGCGGAGTCCCTGGGCCTGATCAAGATGGACTTCCTGGGGCTGCGCAACCTCACGATCATCTCGGACGCGCTCGAGAACGTGAAGGCGAACCAGGGCGTGGACCTGGACCTGGAGACCCTCGACGTGGACGACCCGGCGGCCTACGAGCTGCTGGCCCGCGGTGACACCCTCGGCGTGTTCCAGCTCGACGGCGGGCCCATGCGCTCGCTGCTGAAGATGATGCGCCCGGACAACTTCGAGGACATCTCGGCGACCATCGCCCTGTACCGCCCCGGCCCCATGGGCGCGAACTCGCACACCAACTACGCGCTGCGCAAGAACGGGCAGCAGGAGATCACCCCGATCCACCCGGAGCTGGAGGAGCCGCTGCGGGAGATCCTGGACACCACCTACGGCCTGATCGTGTATCAGGAGCAGGTCATGGCGATCGCCCAGAAGGTGGCGGGCTACTCGCTCGGCCAGGCCGACATCCTGCGCCGTGCGATGGGCAAGAAGAAGAAGTCGGAGCTGGACAAGCAGTACGAGGCGTTCCACCAGGGGATGCTGGACCGCGGCTACTCGGAGGCCGCGGTGAAGGCCCTGTGGGACATCCTGCTGCCCTTCTCGGACTACGCGTTCAACAAGGCGCACTCGGCCGCCTACGGCCTGGTCTCCTACTGGACGGCCTACCTCAAGGCGCACTACCCGGCGGAGTACATGGCCGCGCTGCTCACCTCGGTGGGCGACGACAAGGACAAGCTGGCCATGTACCTCAACGAGTGCCGCCACATGGGCATCACCGTGCTGCCCCCGGACGTGAACGAGTCCCACCTGACCTTCACCCCCGTCGGCCGGGACATCCGCTTCGGCATGGGCGCCGTCCGCAACGTGGGCGCCAACGTGGTCAAGGGCATGGTCCAGGGGCGCGAGGACGGGGGTTCGTACACGGGCTTCGGCGACTTCCTGGCGAAGGTGCCGCTCGTGGTGTGCAACAAGCGCACCATCGAGTCCATGATCAAGGCCGGCGCCTTCGACTCCCTCGGCTACGCCCGCCGCGCCCTGCTGGCCGTGCACGAGGAGGCCGTGGACGCCACCGTGGCGCAGAAGCGCAAGGAGGACCACGGCGAGTTCACCTTCGACCTGTTCGCGCTCGGCGGCGGCGACGAGGACGACTCCGACGCCGCGGACGGCGTCGCCGTCCCGGACCTGCCGGAGTGGTCCAAGAAGGAGAAGCTCGCGTTCGAGCGCGAGATGCTGGGCCTGTACGTGTCCGACCATCCGCTGCAGGGCCTCGACGGCGTCCTGGCCCAGCACGCCGACGTCCAGATCAGCCGCGTCCTCGACGACGACGGGCCCGCGGACGGCGCGATCGTCACCATCGCGGGCCTGGTCACCACGCTCGAGCGCCGCATCGCCAAGTCCTCGGGCAACGCGTACGCGCGCTGCGAGATCGAGGACCTCGGGGGCTCGATGGACGTCATGTTCTTCGGCCAGGTGTACGCGCCCATCGCGATGATGCTGGCCGAGGACCTCGTCGTCGCCGTCAAGGGCAGGGTCCAGCGCCGCGACGACGGGTCGGTGTCCCTGTCGGCGATGGAGCTGACCATCCCGGAGCTCTCGGACGGCCCCGGCGGCCCCGTGCGGATCACGCTGCCGGCGTTCAAGGCCACGGAGCAGGTCATGGGCCAGCTGGCGGACGTGCTGCGCACCCATGAGGGCTCCTCGGAGGTGCGGCTGTCCCTGGTGGGCCAGCGTGCCACGCAGGAGTTCCAGCTGGGCCCGCAGTTCCGGGTGAGCCCGAACCCGGCGCTGTTCGGTGACCTCAAGATCCTGCTGGGTCCGGCCTGCCTCGGCTGAGCGGACGTAGCATGGGAGTGCCCCGCCCAGGAGGAGAGAGCTGATGCACTGCCCGTTCTGCCGCCATGAGGACTCGCGCGTGGTCGACTCACGCTCCCTCGACGACGGCTCCGCCATCCGTCGGCGTCGGCAGTGTCAGGCCTGCGGGAAGCGGTTCACCACCATGGAGACCACCGCCCTGACCGTCGTCAAGCGCTCCGGGGTGGCGGAGCCGTTCGACCGCTCCAAGGTGATCAACGGCGTCCGGAAGGCGTGCCAGGGGCGGCCGGTGACGAGCGACGACCTGGCCATGCTCGCCCAGGAGGTCGAGGAGACGGTCCGTGCCACGGGCAACGCCGAGGTGGACGCCCACGACGTCGGCCTGGCCATCCTCGATCCGCTGCGCCGTCTCGACCAGGTGGCCTTCCTGCGCTTCGCCTCCGTCTACCGGGACTTCGAGTCCCTCGACGACTTCGAGGAGGCCATCGCGGAGCTCCGGGCCGGTGACGGGGACGACCGCGGCCGTCCCGCCGTGCAGCCGCGGCTGTTCACCCGCTGACCCGGGCCGATGCGACGGCGCCGCCGGGATCGACGGTGCAGTGGTGCGCACGGCCTCCAGACGCTACAGTGATCCCCGGGCCGACCTCGGTCGGCCCGGCAAGACTGCCGAGGGCGGTTCCGGAGGGGAAGCCGGAACCGCCCTCGGTGTCTGCGCCCTCAGTTGCCGTCGGCGAGCGAGCCGTGCGCGGCCAGGGCGGCGCCCACGATGCCCGCGTTGTTCTGCAGCTGGGCCGGGACGATCGGGGTGCGCAGGCGCAGCAGCGGCAGGTAGTCGTCCGGCCGCTTGGAGATGCCGCCGCCGACGATGAACAGGTCCGGCGAGAAGATCCGCTCCACGTGGGAGAAGAAGCGCTGCAGTCGCTCGGCGTACTCGGCCCAGCTGAGCTGATCGCGCTCCCGGGCCTTCGCGGAGGCCCGCGACTCGGCCATCACGCCGTCGAGCTCCAGGGAGCCGACCTCGAAGTTCGGGACGAGCACGCCGTCGTGGATCATCGCGCCGCCGATGCCGGTGCCGAGGGTGATCACGTGCACCAGGCCGCGCACGCCCCGCCCGGCCCCGTAGCGGGCCTCCGCGAGGCCGGCCGCGTCGGCGTCGTTGACCACGGTCACGGGGCGGCGCAGGTGCTCCTCGAACCTGCCGCGCAGGTCCGTGCCGATCCACGAGTGGTCGATGTTGTTCGCGGACAGGCACACCCCGTCCTTGACGATCGAGGGGAAGCACACACCCAGCGGGGCGGAGGGCTTCGGCGCCTTCTCGCGCCCGTCGAGCTCGGCGGTGATGGCCGCCAGGGTCGCCGCCACGGGCTCGGGCATGGCCGGCTGCGGCGTGGGGATGCGGAAGCGGTCCCCGCGCAGGGTGCCCGCCTTCGGCCCCGACCCGAGGCGGACCAGGCCGCCCTTCATGCCGGTCCCCCCGACGTCGATGCCGATCGTCGTGGGGTATTTGGAGGAGCGCTGGGCGGTGCTGGTGTGCGTCGTCACGGCCCCCAGCTTAGTGCCGGGTCACGGCAGCGTGAGAATCTCCGCGCCGTCGTCCGTGACCACGATCGTGTGCTCGAACTGCGCGGTGCGACGGCGGTCGCGGGTCACCACGGTCCAGCCGTCGTCCCACTGGTCCCAGTCGATCGTGCCGAGGGTGAGCATCGGCTCGATGGTGAACACCATGCCGGGCACGAGCAGGCGGTCGTGGGCCGGGGCCGCGTCGTAGTGGGGGATCACGAGGCCGGAGTGGAAGTCCACGCCCACGCCGTGGCCGATGAAGTCGCGCACCACGCCGTAGCCGAAGCGCTTGGCGTAGGACTCGATGGCGCGGCCGATCACGTTGACCTGACGGCCGGGCTTCACGGCGCGGATGCCGCGGCGCAGGGCCTCCTCGGTGCGCTCGACGAGCAGCCGGGACTCCTCGTCCACGTCGCCGACCAGGTAGGTGCGGTTGTGGTCCCCGTGGACGCCGTCCAGGTACGCGGTGATGTCCAGGTTGACGATGTCCCCGTCCTCCAGGACGGTGCCGTCCGGGATGCCGTGGCAGATGACCTCGTTGATCGAGGTGCAGATGGACCGCGGGAAGCCGCGGTAGCCCAGGCAGGACGGGTAGGCGCCGCGCTCCACGAGGAAGGCGTGCGCGATCCGGTCCAGCTCGTCCGTGGTGACGCCCGGGCGGATGTGGGCGGCGGTGTGCTCCATGGCCTGCGCGGCCAGGCGGCCGGCGGCGCGGATCCGCTCGACGCCGGCGGCGTCGTAGACGTCCGAGGCCTTGCCCTCGTCCGGGGTGGCCTTGCCGACGTACTCGGGGCGCGGGATCGCGGCCGGCACGGGCGGGGCGGGGGACGGGGCCCCGGGCGTCAGCGTGCCGACGGGGGCGAGCGACCCGGGCTCCGGCGCGGTGGGGCCCGCAGGGCGGGGACCGTTGTGGCTGGACGGGGCGACGGGGTTCTGACGCTGGGACATGTCCTCCAGCCTATCGGCCCGGCTACTGTGGCCCCCATGACCGAGACGAGCGAGTTCTGGTACAACGTCAACACGCATCAGGTGGAGGTGGGCGCCCAGTCGGACTGGTCCCAGCTGCTGGGCCCGTTCGGCACCCGTGAGGAGGCCCAGGCCGCGATGGACCGCGTGCGGGCGAACAACGAGACCGCCGACGCCTGGGACGAGCGCGACGACGACTGGGACAGCCGTCCCGTCGACGACGCCTCCTGACCGCGGCGCCGGACGACGCCGGGCCCCCGTCCCTCGGACGGGGGCCCGGTCGTCTCACGGGGCGGGTTCAGCCCTCGAAGCCGTGCTCCGGGGCCGGGAACGCGCCGTCGAGCACGTCCGCGCGATAGGCCCGGACCGCGTCGCCCACGACCTCGTGCAGGCGGGCGTACTGACGGACGAACCGGGGCACCCGTCCCTCGCGCAGGCCGAGCATGTCCTGCCACACGAGCACCTGGCCCGTGGTGCCCGGGCCCGCGCCGATGCCCACGGTGGGCACCCGCAGCGCGGCGTCGACGGCGGCGGCGACGTCCGAGGGGACCATCTCCATCAGGACGGCGAACGCCCCCGCGGCCTCGAGGGCCCGGGCCGACGCCGTCATCCGCTCGGCCGCCCCCGCGCCGCGGCCCTGCACCCGGTAGCCGCCGAGCACGTGCTCGGACTGCGGGGTGAAGCCGATGTGGGCCATGACCGCGACGCCGGCTGCCGTCATCGCGGCCACGTGCTCGGCGAAGCGCTCGTCGCCCTCCACCTTGACGGCGTGCGCGCCGGACTCCTTCACGAGGCGCACGGCCGACTCGACGGCCTGCCGCGGGGAGGCCTCGTACGAGCCGAAGGGCAGGTCCGCGACCACGAGGGCACGCTCGGCACCGCGCACCACGGCCTGGGTGAACAGGATCATCTGGTCCAGGGTGACCGGCAGGGTGGTGGGATGGCCCAGCACGGTGTTGCCCACCGAGTCGCCCACGAGCAGCACCTCGACGCCGGCCTCGTCGAACAGGGCCGCCGTCATCGCGTCGTAGGTGGTGAGCATCGCGAAGCGCCGGCCCTCGTCCTTGGCCCGCTGCAGGTGGACCGTCCGGTACCGGGACGGGGCGGGCGGCCCGTAGGGGGCGGTGTCGTCAGGCTGCCGGGGGGACTGGGGAGCAGACATGGGCCGGAGTCTACGCGGCGCGTCTAGAGTGGCGGCATGGATCGACAGCAGGACTACGTGCTCCGCACCATCGAGGACCGGGACGTCAGGTTCGTCAGGCTCTGGTTCACGGACGTGATCGGTACGCTGAAGTCGGTGGCCCTGTCTCCGGCCGAGGTGGAGAACGCCTTCACGGAGGGCCTGGGCTTCGACGGCTCCTCGATCGACGGATACACCCGCATCTCGGAGTCGGACATGCTGCTGCAGCCCGACCCCTCGACCTTCCAGATCCTGCCGTGGCGCGGCGACCAGGGACAGAGCTCCCGGATGTTCTGCGACGTGCTCACCCCGGACGGCCGACCCGCCCCCGCCGACCCGCGGCACGTGCTGCGCCGCGTGCTGGACCGGGCCGCAGACCGGGGCTTCACGTGCTTCACCCACCCGGAGATCGAGTTCTACCTCCTCCAGTCGGACCAGCCCGGCCCGGACGGGGAGCCGGTGCCCGTGGACCGCGCGGGCTACTTCGACAACGTGCCCGGCTCCGACGCGGCCGACTTCCGCCGCGACGCCGTCAGCCTCCTCGAGGGGATGGGCATCTCCGTCGAGTTCAGCCACCACGAGAACGGCCCCGGCCAGAACGAGATCGACCTGCGCGCGGCGGACGCGCTCACGACGGCGGACAACGTGATGACGTTCCGGACCGTCGTCAAGGAGGTCGCCGCCGCCCAGGGCACGTACGCCACGTTCATGCCCAAGCCGTTCTCCGAGCACCCCGGCTCGGGCATGCACACCCACTTCTCCCTCTTCGAGGGTGACGCGAACGCGTTCTACGACCCGGCGGACGAGTTCCGGCTCTCCGTCACGGGCCGCCGGTTCATCGCGGGCCTGCTGCGCCACTCCGTGGAGATCACCGCGGTGACCCACCAGTTCGTGAACTCCTACAAGCGCCTGTGGGGCGGCGGCGAGGCGCCCTCGTACGTCTCCTGGGGCCACAACAACCGTTCCGCGCTCGTGCGCGTGCCCCTGTACAAGCCGGACAAGGCCGGCTCGGCCCGCATCGAGTACCGCGGCATCGACGCCTCGGCCAACCCGTACCTGGCCTACGCCCTGCTGATCGCGGCCGGGCTCAAGGGCATCGAGGAGGGCTACGAGCTGCCCGAGTCCGCCGCCGAGGACGTCAGCGCGCTGACCACCCACGAGCGGCGCGTGCTCGGCCACGTCCCCCTGCCCGGCACCCTGCACGACGCCCTGCGCGCCGCCGAGGAGTCCGAGTTCGTGGCATCCGTGCTGGGCGAGCACGTCTTCGACGCCCTGCTGCGCAACAAGCGCCAGGAATGGGACGACTACCGGGTGGAGGTCACGCCGTACGAGCTGCGGCGCTACCTCTCCGGCCTCTGAGGCGCCGGCCGTGTCCGCCCTGCCCGACGCGGCGACCGCCGACGCCCCGGACCGCCGCACCCTCGCGCACGCCGGCGTCGCCGACGCCGGCCGCGTGCAGACGCTGCTCACCTCGCCCGAGTTCGAGGGCGTGGACGTGCGTCCCCTCGTCGAGCTCCTCGGCCACGCCGCCGATCCCGACCGGGCCCTGCTGCTGTGGGTGCGCCTGGCCGAGCGCGAGCCCCGCGTCCACCACGCCCTCCGGGACCCCGGGACGACGGCCCGCCTGCTGCGGCTGCTCGGCGCCTCCGAGGCCCTCGGCGAGTTCCTCATCCGCCGTCCCGAGCACCTGGACCTCGTCCTCGACCCGGACGCGGCCGCCGCCACCGCGCCCGCCCTCGCCCAGCCCGACCCGACCGCCGGCGAGCCCTGGGGTGATGCGTCCGCCGCCCTGCGCCGCCTGCTCCTGGACTCGGTGGGCGCCGACCCGGACGCCGACCGCCCCCTCGCGGCCGTCACCGGCAAGGACGCCGCCGTCGCCCTGCGCCGCGCCTACCGCCGCCAGCTGGCCGCGATCGCCCTGCGTGACCTCGACTCCGCCGAGCCCACGGCGGCCATGCCCTCGGTGGGCCGCTGGCTCGCGGACCTGGCCGGCGCCGCCGTGGACGCGGCGCTCGCCGTCTCACGGGCCGTCCTCACCGAGCGGGAGGGCCCCGTGGTGGACCGCCTGGACCTCGCCGTGATCGGCATGGGCAAGTGCGGCGCCGGCGAGCTCAACTACGTCTCGGACGTGGACGTCGTGTTCGCCCACGCCGTCCGCGAGGCCGTGGACGGCGCGGACCCCGACGCCCAGGTCCCGGACGGGCCGCGCGCCGCCGCGCTCGCGGCCGAGCTGGCCGCGGGCATCGGCCGCGTGATCCAGGGTGCGGCCCCCGAGCCGGGGCTGTGGGAAGTGGACGCCAACCTGCGTCCCGAGGGCAAGGACGGCGCCCTGAGCCGCACCGTGGAGTCCCACGCCGAGTACTACCGCCGCTGGGCCCACGGCTGGGAGTTCCAGGCCCTGCTCAAGGCCCGTCCCATCGCGGGCTCGCCACAGCTCGGCGAGCGCTACATCGCGGAGATCTGGCCCCGGGTGTGGGAGTCCTCCTCGCGCGACGGGTTCGTCGAGTCCGTCCGGGCCATGCGCGCCCGGGTCCTGGACACCCTCGCCCCCGCGGAGCGCGAGCGGGAGATCAAGCTCGGGCCCGGCGGTCTGCGCGACGTCGAGTTCACGGCCCAGCTGCTCCAGCTCGTGCACGGCCGTGCGGACGAGTCGCTGCGGGTGCGCGGCACGCTCGACGCGGTGCGGGCGCTGCACGCCGCCTCCTACGTCACCACGCGAGACGCGCGGGCGTTCGACGAGCACTACCGGTGGCTGCGCACCCTCGAGCACCGCATCCAGCTCGTGCACCTGCGGCGCACCCACCTGATGCCGGTCAAGGAGGAGGCCCGCCGCATCGTCGCCCGGTCGATGCGCGGCGCCGCGGACCGGGGCCCCGCCACCGGCGAGGACCTCCAGGCCGAGTTCACGCGCGTGCGCCGCGCCGTGCGCGGTCTCCACGAGACCGTGTTCTACCGGCCGCTGCTGTCGACGACGGCCGCCCTGTCCGCCGAGGACGTGCGGCTGTCCGCGGAGGCCGTCCGCGACCGCCTGGCGGCGCTGGGCTACCGCGACCCGCAGGGCGCCCTGCGGCACATCGAGGCCCTCACGCAGGGCGTCTCGCGCCGGGCCGCGGTCCAGCGGCAACTGCTGCCGGCCATGCTCGGCTGGTTCGCGCGGGGCGCCGACCCCGACGGCGGCCTGCTCGCCTTCCGCCGGCTCTCCGAGTCGCTGGGCGGCACGGCCTGGTATCTGCGGATGCTCCGCGACTCCTCGGACGCCGCCCGACGGCTGTGCCTGGTCCTGTCCGGCTCCCGGTTCGTGGGGGACCTGCTCGAGCACTCGCCCGAGGCCGTGGCCTGGGTGGGCGACGACCGGGAGCTCGACCCCCGGGGCGCGATCCAGCTGTGGCGCCAGGTCGACGCGCGGCTCGACCGCCGCGTGGCCGCGGAGGAGGCCCCCGCGGCCGTGCGCCATGTGCGGCAGGTGCGGCGCAGCGAGACCCTGCGCGTGGCCCTGGCGGACATCTCGGGGCTGCTGGACCTCGAGGCCGTCACCGGGGCCCTGTCGGACATCGACCAGATCACCGTCGTCGGCGCCCTGCGCGTGGCCTCGCGCGCCGTCGTCGGGGACGCCGACCCGCTCACCGACGTGCTCGTGGTGGCCATGGGCCGCCAGGGCGGCCGGGAGATCACCTACGGCTCGGACCTCGACGCCCTGTTCGTGCACCGGCCACGCCCCGGCGTCGACGAGGGGCGGGCGCGCGAGCAGGCCGAGGAGGTTGTCCGCACGCTCATGGCCCTCCTGCAGAAGCCCGTCGCGCCGCCGCTGCCCGGGGAGCGGCGGCTCGAGGTGGACGCCGACCTGCGCCCCGAGGGACGCCAGGGGCCCCTGGTGCGCACCCTGGACTCGTACCGGGAGTACTACGGTCGCTGGGCCGAGGTGTGGGAGCGGCAGGCGCTGCTGCGCGCCCGCCCCCTGGCCGGCGACGACGACCTGGCCACCGACTTCCGCCGCTGGGCCGACGGCGTCCGCTACGCGCAGGACCTCTCGGCCGCCGATGCCCGGGAGATCCGCCGGATCAAGGCCCGCGTGGAGGCCGAGCGGCTGCCCCGCGGGGCGGATCCGGCGCGCCATGTCAAGCTCGGGCGCGGGGGGCTCTCGGACGTCGAGTGGCTCGTGCAGTCAATGCAGCTCAAGCACGCCGGTCAGATCGAGGACCTGCGCGTGACCGGCACGCTGCCGGCGCTGCGGGCGATCGCCCGGCACGACCTGCTGCCCGAGTCCGAGGTCGCCGTGCTGGAGGAGGCGTGGCTGTTGGCCACCCGGATCCGCGCCGCCCTGCTGCTGTGGACGGGCAAGGTCTCGGACGTGCTGCCCACGAACATGCGCGACCTCGAGGCCGTGGCCCGCCTCAGCGGGGTGGGCACGACCGGCGGGGAGCTCGAGGAGCGCTACCTGCGGGTGACCCGCCTGGCCCGTCAGGTGTTCGAGACCCGGTTCTACGGGCTCTGAACAACGCCGGCCCGCCACCTCGACGGGGTGGCGGGCCGGCCGTGCTCCGGTGTCGCGAGCGCCGGCTCAGGCGCGCACGACGTGCTCCCCGAGCAGCTCCAGGGTGCGTCGCCGCACGCCGGCGTCCTGGGCCGCCGTCGTGATGATCAGCTCGTCCGCCTGGACCCGCGCCGCGAAGTCGTGCAGCCACGCCGCCGTCGTCGGGCCGGTGCCCACGGCCGTGCACTCGAGCATCCCGAGCACCTGCTGACCGGCGGGGGAGTGCAGCAGCATCTCGACCTCGTCGTCGGTGAGGGTGCGGCCCCGGCCGAGCATCATCCGGATGCGCGCCCGCTGCGCGGCCTGCCACTCCCGCTCGGCCACCTCCTCGGTGTCCGCGGCGATCACGTTGGCCGCCGCGATGAAGTGCGGCTCCGCGAGGGCCTCGGAGGGCTCGAAGTGCTCCCGGTACAGGCGCGCCGCATGCTCGAGCATCTGCGGTGCGAAGTGGCTCGCGAACGCGTAGCCCAGGCCGAGCTGCGCGGCCAGCTGGGCGCCGAACGCCGAGGAGCCGAGGATGTACAGCGGGACGTTGGTGCCCTTGCCGGGGTAGGCGTCGATGCCGGGGATCAGGCTCTGGCCGGTGAGGTAGCCCTGCAGCTCGAGCACGTCCTGCGGGAAGCGCTCGGCCGCCGACGGATCCCGGCGCAGCGCCTGCAGCGTCCGCTGGTCGGTGCCGGGGGCGCGACCCAGGCCCAGGTCGATGCGGCCGGGGTGCAGCTCGGCCAGGGTGCCGAACTGCTCGGCGATCACCAGCGGCGAGTGGTTGGGCAGCATGACGCCGCCGGAGCCGAGGCGGATCGAGTCGGTGTGCGCGGCCACGTGCGCGATGAGTACGGCCGTGGCGGAGGAGGCGATGGAGGGCATGTTGTGGTGCTCCGCGTACCAGACGCGCCGGAAGCCGGCGGCCTCGGCGACGCGGGCCTGCTCCACGGATTCGGCGAAGGCTTCGCCCATCGGGGCGCCGTCGCGGACGAGGGCGAGGTCCAGCAGGGACAGCGGCAGGGGGGTGGGGGCGGTGTGCTCGGTCATGGTGCTCCTGGTCTGCGGGCCGCCCGGCCGGGCGGAGGTCTCCACAGATCCAGCGCCCACCGGCCCCGGACTATTCCGCGGCCGGGCACGACGACGGCCGCCCGCCTCCGGCGTGGGAGACGAACGGCCGTCGTCGGGGCCGCGGCGGGCGGATCAGACCGAGTAGTACAGCTCGAACTCGTAGGGGTTCGGGCGCAGGGCCAGCGGGGCAATCTCCATCTCGCGCTTGTACGCGATCCAGGTCTCGATCAGCTCCTCGGTGAACACGTCGCCGGCCAGGAGGAACTCGTGGTCCTCCTCGAGGGCGTTCAGGGCCTCGTCCAGGGTGGCGGGTGCCTTCTGGATGTCGGCGGCCTCCTCGGCCGGCAGCTCGTAGAGGTCCTTGTCGATCGGCTCGGCCGGCTCGATGCGGTTGCGGATGCCGTCCAGGCCGGCCATCAGCTGCGCGGCGAACGCGAGGTACGGGTTGCCCGAGGCGTCCGGGGCGCGGAACTCGATGCGCTTGGCCTTCGGGTTGGAGCCGGTGATCGGGATGCGGATGCCCGCCGAGCGGTTGCCCTGCGAGTAAACCATGTTCACGGGGGCCTCGAAGCCCGGCACCAGGCGGCGGTAGGAGTTCACCGTGGGGTTGGTGAAGGCCAGGACCGCGGAGGCGTGCTTCAGCAGGCCGCCGATGTACCAGCGGGCGGTGTCCGAGAGGTTCGCGTAGCCCTTCTCGTCGAAGAACAGCGGCTCGCCGCCGTTCCAAAGGGACTGGTGGCAGTGCATGCCGGAGCCGTTGTCGCCGAAGACGGGCTTGGGCATGAAGGTCGCGGACTTGCCGAACATGTTGGCGACGTTCTTGACGACGTACTTGAACTTCTGCAGGTCGTCCGCCGAGTGGGTCAGCGTGTTGAAGCGGTAGTTGATCTCCGCCTGGCCCGCGGCGCCCACCTCGTGGTGGGAGCGCTCTACCTCGAGGCCGACCTCGGCCAGGACCGAGCAGATCTCGTCGCGCAGGTCGGCCTGCTTGTCCGTGGGGGAGACGGGGAAGTAGCCGCCCTTGAGGCCGGTCTTGTGGCTCAGGTTGCCGCCCTCGTCCTCGCGGGAGGCGTTCCACCAGGCCTCGTCCGAGTCCACGGCGTAGAACGAGCCGCGGGGGGAGGACTCGTAGCGGACGTCCTCGAAGATGAAGAACTCGGCCTCGGGGGCGAAGAACGCCGTGTCGGCGATGCCGGAGGAGCTCAGGTAGGCCTCCGCGCGCTGGGCCACGCCGCGCGGGTCGCGCAGGTAGGGCTCGCCGGTGCGGGGGTTCACGATGGAGAAGTTCATCGTGAGGGTCTTGCGGACCCGGAAGGGGTCCACGAAGGCCGTCGCGACGTCCGGGATGAGCTGCATGTCGGACTCGGCGATGCCCGCGAAGCCCCGGATCGAGGAGCCGTCGAAGAGCTGGCCCGTGACGAAGAAGTCCTCGTCGACGCTCGAGGCGGGCACGTTGAAGTGGTGCTGCATGCCGGGGAGGTCGGTGAAGCGGACGTCGACGAACTCGATCCCCTCATCCTTGATGTACGCGAGGACGTCCGCGGGGGAGGTGAACATGGTGCGCTCCTGTGGTTGTGACGATGGTGGCATGTCCGGCACGGCGGCGCTGGCGTGGCGGGTGTCATCACCCTACTTGCCCGGCGGCCTCCGTGGGCGTCGGTGACGCCCCACGGCGAGCCTCGCGGTTCCGCGCCGGTAGGCTGGGCCGGTGGCACGCAGAGCACCCGACCCCGCGCAAGAGCCCGAACCGACCCGCCGCGACGAGCCGCTGATCACCCGGCGCGACCTCGCCGGCTGGGTGGACGGTCCGGGCGGCGGCCTGGCCGGCGGCCGCTGGCCGGGGGACCTGCTGGGCCTGCCCGAGCACGGCCCGACCTCGATGGCCACTGCGGCCCGCCGCGCCGTCGCCCTCGTGATCGACTGGTTCCTGGCCCTGGGCGTGTCCTGGCTGCTCTTCGACTCCGACGCGATCGCCACCCTGATGGTCTTCGCCACCATGCACATCCTGGGCATCACCCTGCTGGCCACCACCGTGGGCAAGGCCGTGTGCCGCACCCAGGTGGTGCGCCTCGGCGGCCGGACCGCCCCCGTGCACCGCGTGGTGGTGCGCACGGCGCTGCTGTGCCTCGTGCTGCCGGCCGTTGTCGTCGGCCCGGACGGCCGCGGCATGCACGACAAGGTCGCCGGCACCGTCGAGATCCGCATGTGAGCGCACCGGCCCGCGCCGGACGACGCCGGATCCGACTCGACGCGAGGCCGGACACGACGAAAGGGGGGCGCCCCGCCGAATCCTCGGCGGGGCGCCCCCCTTTCGCGCGGGTGCGTCGGCGCTCAGCGGCCGCGCATGGCGCGCCGGCTCGGGCGCACCTTGTTCGGGTCGACGCCCTTGGGGATGGGCAGCCGGTTGGTGTTGAGCGCGGTCAGACGCTTGTCCACGGCCTGGACCTCCTGCGCCGTGAGGGCCTTCTTCATGCCCTTGAGCGTGCCGGGCAGCTCGTGCAGCGGGACCTGGCCCTGGCCGTTGCCGGACTCCACCACGGTGACGGGCACGCCGGGCAGGAAGCGGCGCATGGCCTTCTCCTCCTTGACCACCAGCGCGGCGACGCGGGGGGAGGGGCCCTCCGTCACCAGCACGACGCCCGGCCGGCCCACGGCGCGGTAGACGAGGTCCTGGGTCTTCGGGTTCACGGCGGCCGGCTGCTCGGACACGATCCAGCCGCGGCCCAGCGTGGAGAGCGCGGCGCCGGCGGCGCCGGGGCGGCCCTCGAGCTGGGCGAACCCGGCGCGGCGCGCCTTCCGGTTCAGGATGACGACGGCGGCGAGCACACCGAACGGGATCGCGATGAGCAGCCACGTGATCCAGTTGTCCAGCAGGAGGCCGATGACGAGGCCGACGACCAGGGCGCCCAGGAAGGCCAGCAGCATCCACAGTCCGACCTTGGGGTCGTGCGCCTTGGTCATGGCGTAGGCCTGCTTGAGCTGGGAGATCACGCCCGGGCCCTTCGTGGCGCGCTTGTCCCGGCGCTGGGCCTTCGCCTGCTCCTTCTCGCGGAGGCGACGCTCGCGCTGCATGGCCTTGACCTCCTTGAGCGTGGCGGAGGTGGAGCCGGAGGAGGACGCGGGGGGCTGGCTGTTCTTCGTCATGGCGGGGTCCAGTCTAGTCGGGCGGCTCAGGACATCTGGGCGACGACGGCGGAGGCCTCCTGGCGGGCGGTCTTCTCCCCGGCCAGGTGCGCCAGGTTCTCCGGCAGGGTCCGGCCGAGGCGCTGCATGGCCTGCGCGTAGAGCTTGCCCGCGCGGTACGACGAGCGCACCAGCGGGCCCGCCATGACGCCCTGGAAACCGATCTCCTCGGCGCGCTGGGACCACTGGACGAACTCCTGCGGCTTCACCCAGCGGTCGATGGGGTGGTGCAGCTTCGAGGGCCGCACGTACTGCGTGATGGTGATGATGTCGCAGCCGGCCTCGTGCAGGTCCACCAGGGCCTGGTCGATCTCGTGGTCCTCCTCGCCCATGCCCAGGATGAGGTTGGACTTGGTGACGAGCCCGTCGGCCTTGGCCATCGTGAGCACCCTGAGGGACTTCTCGTACGTGAAGGCCGGGCGGATGCGCTTGAAGATGCGCGGCACCGTCTCCAGGTTGTGCGCGAACACCTCGGGCCGCGCGTCGAACACCTGCTGGACGAGCTCCGGCACCGCGCCGAAGTCCGGCGGCAGGATCTCGACGCCGGTCCCCGGGTTGAGCGCGTGGATGCGGCGGATGGTCTCCGCGTAGAGCCACGCCGCGCCGTCCTTCTGGTCGTCACGGGCCACGCCCGTGACGGTGGCGTACCGCAGGTCCATCTCGCGGATGTTCTCGGCGACCTTCTGCGGCTCCTCCATGTCCAGGGGACGCGGCTTGCCGGAGGTGATGTCGCAGAAGTCACACCGGCGGGTGCAGATGTCGCCGCCGATGAGGAACGTGGCCTCGCGGTCCTCCCAGCACTCGAAGATGTTGGGGCAGCCGGCCTCCTCGCACACGGTGTGCAGGCCGGCGGACTTGACCTTGTTCTTCAGGCCGATGTACTCGGGGCCCATGTGGACCTTGGCCTTGATCCACTCGGGCTTGCGCTCGACGGGCACCTCGGCGTTGCGCGCCTCCACGCGCAGCAGGCGGCGTCCTTCGGGGGCGAGGCTCATGCGGGGATTCCTTCCGTGGGGGTGACGGCGATGAAGGCCGGCCCGAGCTCGTCCAGATGACGGGTGAGCACCGGGACGACGTCGGCCGGCGTGATGGTCCGGCCCGTCTCGACCGACAGGGTGGTGGTGGCGGCGTCCGTGATGCCGCACGCGATGATCCCCTCGTAGGGGGCCAGGGAGTTGGAGCAGTTCAGCGCGAAGCCGTGCATGGAGACGCCGTCGTGGATGGACAGGCCGATGGCGCCGACTTTGCGGTCCGGGCGGGCCGTGCCGTCGTCGTCCCGGTCCGCGAGGACCCAGATGCCTGCCCGCCCGTCCACGCGGACGGCCGTGACGCCGAACTCGGCGGCGGTGCGGATCAGCAGCTCCTCGAGGAACCAGACGTAGTCCTTGACGTGGGCACGGTCGCGCAGCCGGACCACGGGGTAGCCGACCAGCTGGCCCGGCCCGTGCCATGTGATCTTGCCGCCGCGGTCCACGTCCACGACGGGGGCGCCGTCCGTGGGGCGCTCGGCGTCCTCGGTGCGACGACCGGCCGTGTAGACGGCTTCGTGCTCCAGGAGGAGGAATTCGCCGTCGGAGCGGCCGGCGACGACGTCCGCGTGCAGGGCGCGCTGGGCGTCCCAGGCGGCGTGGTAGTCCACCAGGTCGGGCGCCAGGCCGAGCACGCGCAGGGGCGGCAGGGGTGTCTCGGGCATGACGTCCACTGTAGTCCTCGGGCCCGGACCTGTGGACAACCGCCGTGACGCTCGGGGACATGCGGCACCCTGGGCTGGAACGGACGGCGCGGCGGAGAGGGGAGACCGATGCGGGACTGGGACGAGGCGGACGGCGGCGCGGCCGGACGCGTCGGCGGCGGGCCGGAGACCGAACCGGAGAGGTTGTCGGAGCCGGGCACGGCTGCGCCGCGCGCCCCGGGCTGGGAACCCGTCCGGCTGCTCGGCGCGGGCGCCCAGGCGGAGGTCTGGCTCGTCGAGGACGGTCGGGGCGTCCGGGCCGCCCTGAAGGTGCCCCGTGCCGGCGCGGCGCCGGATGCGCTGGCGGCGGAGGCGCAGGCCGGACGGGTCGCGCATCCCCATCTGCTGCGCGTGCTCGGCGTGGTGGAGACGGACCGGGGCCTCGGGGTCCTCACCGAGCACCGCGCGGCCGGCACGCTGCAGGACATGGTGCAGCGGGTCGGACCCCTGAGCCCGGGGCAGGCCGTCACCGTGCTCGTCCCGATCGCCCAGGCTCTCGCGTGCCTGCACCGCGAGGGGGTGGTGCACGGCGACGTGTCCCCGGCGAACGTCCTGTTCGGCGTCGACGGCAGCCCGGCCCTCGCCGACCTCGGCGTCGCCCGGGTGGTCGGCGGGGCGTCGGGGGCCGGGGCGACGCCGGGCTTCGCGGCCCCCGAGGCGCTCGCCGCGGTGGAGGGGGCCGGGGCGGAACCGGGGGCGTCTCCGGCGGTGGGGGCGCCGAGTGACGTCCATGCGTGGGCCGCCCTGGGCTGGTACGCGCTCACCGGTCGGGCGCCGGGCGCCGCCGGGCATCGGGCGCCGCTGCCCGTCCTGGTCCCCGAAGCGTCCCCCGAGCTCGCGCTGCTGCTCGATGCGGCGCTCTCCCCGGACCCGGCGGCGCGGCCGAGCGCGGAGGAGGCCGCCGCAGCCGTATACGCGACGGCCCGGCCCGAGCCGGTCCCGCTGGGAGAGGCCGCCCCCGCCGAGGTGGCGCACCTGCTGCCCACGGTGCTGCCGGGCTCCGGGCCCACGCGGCGACGCCGGGGACGACGCGCGGCTCCGAGACGGCGCGCGCTCGCGCGCCGACGTGGGGCGGCGCCACGCCGGGGCGTCCTCCTGGCCGCAGGGCTGGCCACCGCGCTGGCCGTGGGCGGTGGCACCGCCGGGCTGTGGTGGCCGGCGGCTCCGGGCTCGGCAGCGGAGGGGGCGCCGGAGCCGGCGGGCGCGGTGCCGGCCGGCACCGCGGTGGACGCGGCGGGCCCGGCGGACGGGACGCGGGAGAGCGGGGCGCCGGCGAGGGTGCCGGACACGGGTGCCCCCGGGGAGGACGCCGCCGGGGAGGACGCCGTCGACGTGGGCGAAACGCTGGCCGCGGTCGGCCACGCACGGACGGCCGCGCTCACCGACCCGGAGCCCGCGCGACTGGACGCCTACGCCGTGCCTGGGGGACCGGCGTGGGAGAACGACCGGGATCTGCTGCGCCGGCTGACGGACGAGGGGTTCGCCTTCTCCGGCCTCGAGGTGACGGTGGAGCAGGCCGGTCCCGCCCGGCGGGCCGGGGACGACGCGCTGCGTGTCGACGCCGTGCTCCGGACGTCGGCCCACACCGTGCTGGACCGCGCGGGACGCGTGGCGGCGCATCGGGAGGCGACGGCCGAGGAGGTCGTGCTGGTCCTGCGCAGCGGCCACGGAGAGGGCCCCGAGGGGCGGGACGGCGGCGCGGCGGGTCGGACGTGGCGGGTCGAGACCGTCGATCCGCGCTGACCCCGGGCCCGGATCCAGCGCCGGAGGCCGGCGGTCCCGACGGGGGGACGCCGCGGGCCCCGGGGAGAAGCTCCCCGGGGCCCGCGGCGTGGTGCGGCGTCAGCCGCCTGGGCTGATCACTGCCAGAGGACGGCGACCAGGATGTTCACCAGGCCCAGACCGCCCACCGCGTGGGCCAGGCCCGTGGGCACGACCTCCCCGCGGTTGGACTTGCGGCGGCCGATCAGGGCGGCCACGAAGACGATGACGCCGATCAGGAACTTGACGCCCAGCTTCATGTGGTTCGGCTCCCCGCTCATGGCGAGGCCGAAAAGCACCACGCCGGAGACGATCATGCCCACGGAGCCCCACCACTGCGAGGTGGTGACGGTCGGGTTGCGGAAGTGCGCGAACCAACCGCCCACGATCGCTGCGGCGGACACGATGTGCACGGCCACCAGGATGCTGTGCAGGATATCCACAGTCCTTCTCCCTTTCCGTCAGAGACCCAGCTCGTTGGCGAACTCGCCGCCCTCGAGACGCTGACGCAGCGTCGTCAGGAAGCGGCCCGCGTCGGCCCCGTCCACCAGGCGGTGGTCGTAGGTCAGGGACAGGTACATCATGTGGCGGATGGCGATCGAGTCGTTGCCGTCCGCGTCGGTCACCACCATGGGGCGCTTCACGATCGCACCGGTGCCCAGGATCGCGACCTGCGGCTGGTTGATGATCGGCGTGTCGAACAGCGCGCCCACGGAGCCGATGTTCGTGATCGAGAACGTGCCGCCCGAGAGCTCGTCCGGCGAAATCTTGTTCGTGCGGGTGCGCTCGGCCACGTCGGCGATCTTCTGGGCGAGGCCCGTCAGGTTCAGGGAGCCGGCGTCCTTGATGACGGGCACCAGCAGCCCCTTCTCCGTGTCCACGGCGATCGCGATGTCCTCGGACGCGTGGTATGTGATCTCCTTGTTGTCCTCGGAGAACGACGCGTTCAGCTTGGGGTGCTGCTTGAGGGCCTCGGCGACCGCCTTGGTGATGAACGGCAGGTACGTCAGGTTCACGCCGGCCTGCTGCTGGAAGGAGGCCTTGGCCTTCTTGCGCAGCTGCACGATGCGGGTGACGTCCACCTCGTGCACCTGGGTCAGCTGGGCGGACAGGTCGAGGGACTCGCGCATGCGCTGGGCGATGACCTGGCGGATGCGCGGCGCCTTCTCCACCTCGCCGCGGACCGAGGGGTCCACGGAGGAGCTCGCGGCCGGGGCGGACGCAGCGGCCGGGGCGGACGACGGGGCGGCAGCCTCGGAGGCCTGCTCGGCCGGAGCCTCGGACCCGCCCGCGGCGGCCTGCGAGGCCAGCGCGGCGGCGAGCACGTCCTGCTTGCGGATGCGGCCGCCGACGCCCGTGCCGCGAACCGTGGACAGGTCCACGTTGTTCTGGTGGGCCAGGCGGCGCACCAGCGGGGTCACGTAGCCCTGGCCGGGCTCGGTGGCGGAGGGCGCCTCGGCGGACTCGGCCTGCGCGGAGTCGCGCTCGGCGGACTCGCGCCGGGAGGCCTCCTCGGACGGAGACGCCTCCGGCGTCTTCTCCGACTTCTCGGCGCCGGCGGCCTCGGCGGCCTCCTCGGTCTCCTCGGGGGCCTCGGCCTCGGTCGCCTTGTCCTCGATCTCCTCGGCGGACGCCTCGTCCTGACCGGAGGAGCCCTCCGACGGGGCGGAGCCGCCGCCGGCGGAGCCGGAGCCGACGAGTGCGAGGACGGCGCCCACCTCGACGGTGTCGTCCTCCTCCGCACGGATCTCCAGGAGGGTGCCCGCCACGGGGGAGGGGATCTCGGTGTCGACCTTGTCGGTGGAGACCTCGAGCAGCGGCTCGTCGACCTCGACCTCGTCGCCGACGGACTTCAGCCAGCGGGTCACGGTGCCCTCGGTCACGGACTCGCCCAGCGCGGGCAGGGTGACCTCGGAGGCCTCGCCGCCGGCCGACGGGGCCCCGTCCGAGCCCTGGTCGGTGGAGGCGCGCTCCTCCGGAGCCGGCTCGCCTGCGGGCTCCTGCTGGGCGTCGTCCTGCTGCGCCTCCTCGACGGCGGGCTCCTCGGCCGCGGCGTCGTCCTCCGACGCGTCGGCGGAGCCGCCGCCGGAGCCGTCGCCGATCGTGGCCAGCGGGGCGCCGACCTCGACCGTGTCGTCCTCCTCGACCAGGATCTCCTCGAGCACGCCGGCCACGGGGGACGGGATCTCGGTGTCGACCTTGTCGGTGGAGACCTCCACCAGGGGCTCGTCGACGGCGACCTCGTCGCCGACGGCCTTGAGCCAGCGGGTCACGGTGCCCTCGGTGACGGATTCGCCCAGGGCGGGCAGGTTCACGGTTTCAGACATGGTTCCGATGCTCCTCATGAGGGGTGGGCGCCGGGGGCGCCCACCCGGGGTTGCGAGGTGGGCCCGACGCACGGACCCGGGATGGTCAGTGCGGTGGGTCAGCTGTGCAGCGGGTGGCCGAACAGGGCCATGGCGGCCTCGCCCAGGGCCTCGTTCTGCGTGGGGTGCGCGTGCACGAACTGGGCGACGTCCTCGGGGTAGGCCTCCCAGTTCACGATGAGCTGCGCCTCGCCGATCTGCTCGCCGATGCGCTTGCCGATGCCGTGCACGCCCACGATCGGGCCGTTCTTCTGGCGGATCATCTTGATGATGCCGCCGGTGCCGAGGATCGAGGACTTGCCGTTGCCGGCCAGGTTGTACTCGGCGACCTCGACGTTGTCCTTGCCGAACTTCTCCTCCGCCTTGGGCTGGGTGTAGCCCACGGACATGATCTCCGGCTCGGTGAAGGTGACCTTCGGGATGTTGATGTCCTCGACGACCATCGGCTTGTTGCCGGCGATCTCCTCGGCCACGAAGATGCCCTGCTGGAAGCCGCGGTGCGCCAGCTGCAGACCGGGAACGATGTCGCCCACGGCGTAGATGTTGCCGACGCCGGTGTGCAGACGCTCGTCGGTGAGGACGAAGCCGCGGTCCATCTTGACGCCCTGCTCCTCGTAGCCGAGGCCCTCGGTGTTCGGGCCGCGGCCGACGGCGACGAGGCAGACCTCGGCCTCGAACTCCTTGCCGTCCGCGAGGGTCACCTTGACGCCCGAGTCGGTCTCCTCGACCTTGTCGAAGAACGTGCCCAGGTTGGTCTTGATGCCCTTCTTCTTGAACTCGCGCTCGAGGACCTTGATGATCGCCGGGTCCTCGTTGGGGACCAGGGTCTTCAGGCCCTCGATGATGGTGACGTCGACGCCGAAGGAGTTCCACAGGGACGCGAACTCGGAGCCGATGACACCGCCGCCGAGCACGATGGCCGACTTCGGGGTGTAGTCCAGCTCGAGGGCCTCCGTGGAGGTCATGATCTTCTTGGAGATGGGCAGGCCCATGGTCTTGGCCACGGAGCCGGAGGCCAGCACGATGTTCTCCGCCGTGTAACGGGTGCCGTCGACCTCGACCTCGTTCTTCGAGACGAGCTTGCCCTCGCCCTCGATGACCTGGACCTTGCGCATCTTCAGCAGGCCGGCCAGGCCCTTGTGCTTGCCGGCGACGATGCCGTCCTTGTAGTCGCGCACCTTCGCCATGTCCACGGACTCGAGGGTCGCGTTGACGCCGAACTTGGCGGCGTTGCGGGTCTCATCGGCCACCTCGGCGGCGTGCAGGTAGGCCTTCGTGGGGATGCAGCCCCAGTGCAGGCAGGTGCCGCCGACCTTGGACTTCTCCACGAGGGCGACGGACTTGCCGTACTGCACGGAACGCAGGGCTGCGGCGTACCCGGCGGAGCCACCGCCGAGGACGAGGACGTCGAATTCCTGAGCGGTTGCCTTGTCGGCCACGATGTTGCTCCTTGGTGCTGGGGTCGGTGGATCGTGGTGGTGGTGCGTCACCGCCACCCCCGGCCGTCGGCGGCGGGCCGCGCGGCCGGGGACGCGGTGGACATCGGGACCAACCTTACCGGGCACGCCCCTCGATGAGACCCAACAGGGTCCGCACCATCACGCCGGTGGCGTCCTGCGGGGTGTAGCCGTACGCGGCCGACTCGTTGAAGGAGGGGCCGGCGATGTCGAGGTGGGCCCAGGGGGTCCGTGCGGCGGCGTCGCCCTCCGACCGTCCGGCGTCGACGAATTCGCGCAGGAAGGTGGCGGCGGTCATCATGCCGCCGAAGCGGTCGCCCATGTTGGAGATGTCCGCGACGCGCGAAGTGAGCGAGGCGCGCAGCTGCTCCGGCAGGGGCATGCCCCACGCGAGCTCCCCGGCCGCGTCGGCCGCGGCGACGACCTCGTCGCGCAGCGCGTCGTCACCCATGACGCCCGTGTGGCGCACGCCGAGGGCGACCAGCTGGGCACCGGTGAGGGTGGCCACGTCGAGCACCGCGTCGGGTCGCTCGTCGGTGGCCGCCACGAGGGCGTCGGCCATGACGACGCGGCCCTCGGCGTCCGTGTTCATGACCTCCACGGTCTTGCCGCCGTACATCGTGATGACGTCGGACGGGCGGATGGCGGTGCCCGAGGGCATGTTCTCGGCCAGCGCCAGCCAGCCGGTCACCTTCACAGGGACGTCCAGGGCCGCGGCGGCGCGCACGACGGCGAAGACGGTGGCGGCGCCGGCCATGTCCGACTTCATCGTCATCATCGAGGCGGCGGGCTTCAGCGAGATGCCGCCCGTGTCGAAGGTGATGCCCTTGCCCACCAGCGCGATGTGCGCGGCGGCGTCGGCCGGCGCGTGCTCGATGCGCACGAGCCGCGGCGGGCGGGAGGAGCCCTGGCCGATCGCGAGGATGCCGCCGAAGCCCTCGGCGCGTAGGCGGTCCTCGTCCCACACGTCCACGCTCACGGACGAGTCCGCGAGGTCCTCCGCGACGGCGTCCGCGAACGTGGCCGGGTAGAGGTGCGAGGGGGCCGTGTTCACCAGGTCGCGCACGGCGCAGACCGCGTCGCCCACGACGGCGGCCCGGCGCAGCACGGGGTCGGCGTCCGCGGCGGCGAGCGGGGTGACGACCTCGACCTCGCGGACGGGACGGGACGTGTCCGTCTCGGCGCGGGCGCGCTCGGACTTCTGGGCGGTGAAGGCGTACGCGCCCAGGACGGCGCCCTCGGCGACGGCGGCCAGTCGGGCCGGGGTGTCGGCCGGCAGGGCCAGGGCCACGGCGTCGGTGCCGGCCAGGGAGCGCATGGCAGCCCCGGCGGCGCGGCGCAGGGACTCGTCCGCGGCCTCGCCGTCGTCGTCCAGACCGCCGACGCCGGCCAGGACCAGCAGCGGCACCGGCACGCCGCCCAGGCCCGGGAGGCGGTGGATCTCGTCCTCGGCGCCCCGCACGCCCAGCAGCTCGAACGAGGCCTCGAGGGCGGTGGCCGCCTCGGCCGGCAGCGCGTCCGTCAGGAGCACGGGGCCGTCCGGGCCGGTGCCCACCCCCACCACGAGGGCGGAGGCGGTCAGGTCCTCCAGGGCACAGGCGGTCAGGGTCGGGCGGTCCAGGGTGATCACGGACGGGCCTCTCTTCCGGGGGTGGGGGGATGCGCCCGGCGGGGTGGGCCGGGCCGTCCCGCGTCATCCTAGCCAGAGGGCTCGCGCGCCCGTCCAGGGCGCGCGGGCGCGGAATAGGAGTGTGCCGTGCCGTGGTTGACTGACGCCAGAGGATAGGGAGGGATCCGCGTCCGTCGCCATCCGGGCGGCGGGGACGGCTCTCCCGCAGACAGACCACCGGAAGGGGAACGAGACGTGCAGGACGCCGCGCCGCTGTACACCCGTCATGAGGGGGCGCCCGTGCCCCCCGGCCTGGGCATGCTCGTGGCCCTGACCGGGCACATGGACGCGGGCCGGGTCGCTCGGCAGGTGCGGGCCGCCCTGCATGAGCACCTGACCCATCGGACCGTCGTCTCCTTCGACGTCGACTCGATGTTCGACTACCGCGCCCGGCGTCCCCGGCTCCGGTTCGACCGGGACCGCTACCGCGATCTGCGCCTGCCCGCGCTCGAGGTGCAGCTGGTCGAGGACCTGCTCGGCCACCCCTTCCTGCTGCTGTCCGGCCCCGAGCCGGACTTCCGGTGGCAGGCGGTGACGGAGGCCGTGCTCGGCCTCGCGCAGGAGTGGGAGGTGGACTCGCTCACGTTCCTCGACGCGGCCCCGCTGCCCGTGCCGCACACGCGGCGGCTCGGGGTCACGACCCACGGGTCCCGCGCCGAGGCCGTCGAGGGGCTGTCCACCTGGAGCCCGCAGGCGGACATCGTCGCGGGGCTGCTGCAGATGCTGGAGCTGCGCGCCGAGGAGGCGGACCTGCCGACGGCGGGCTACACCGTCCATGTGCCGCACTACGTGGCCGAGGCGTCCTTCCCCCAGGCGGCCGTGGCCGCGCTCGAGTACGCGGGGGCCGCCATGGGGCTCATGCTGCCCTCGGACGACCTGCGAGACGCCTCGCGGGACATCGAGGCCGAGCTGGAGCGCCAGGTCTCCGGGTCCGGGGAGATCCAGCAGATGATCGCCGGCCTGGAGCGCAACTACGACCAGAACGCCGAGGACCAGGAGCGGTCGTTGCTCGAGACCGAGCAGGGCCTGCCCGACGGCGACGAACTCGCCTCCGCCGTCGAGGCGTACCTCGCCGCGCGGGACGCCGGCGGCGGGTCCGCTCCTGCACAGGAGGACGGACCCGGCCGTCCGTCCACCGACGACGGGGACTGATTCCACCGCGGGGGCCCGGTCGGCGAGGGTGGCGGCATGGAAGCCCCCACCTCGCTCGACGCCCCCGTCCTGCCGGCCCGCGGCCCGGAGGACCTGCTCGCCTACGTCGGCCACGCCCTCGGGCGGTTGCCCGAGGACAGCCTCGTCCTCCTCACCCTGCACGACGGGCGCCTGCGCGCTGTGGTGCGGGTCGATCTGCCTCCCGAGGAGGTCGACGTCGACGCTTGGGCCTGCGCCGTGGCCGAGGTGTGCCGGCGGGACGCGGCAGCGGACGCGACGCTCTGCCTCGCGTTGCCGGACGGCGCCCGAGCCACGCTGACCCGTCCCGGCTGGGCCGCGGCGCTCGACGACGCCCTGGCGTCCGCGGGTCGCCCCCTGGCCGCGGCCTGGACGTGCGCGCACGGACGGGCGCGCCCCTGGTGGGGGAGCAGCATCGCCGAGGAGGGCACCCTCGACCCCCGAGCCGCGCCGCTGTCCCTGCACCTGATGACCCGCGGTTCGGTCTGGGACCGCGCGGCGGTGTCCGACCCGGTCCCGCGTCGTGGTCCCGCCGCGGCCCGGCCCGACGACGCGCGGTGGCGGCCGCCCGAGCAGGACGCGCCCCCGGCACGCCGCGCGTGGCTGGCGCAGTGGGAGCCGGTGCTGACCGGCACGGCGCGTGGCCGCGGTGCGCCCGCCCCCGCCGTGCTGGGCTCGCCGCTGACGCGTCCGGCCTGGCGCGACGGCCTGCTGCTCCATGCCGCCGCGCCGTCCGGCGCGGCCACGGGGGATCCGGGGGACGAGGAACGGATCCTCACCGCGGCCTCGCGCCGGGCGCCGGCCTGGGACCGGCTGGACGCCCTGCGGGCGGGGCTGCGCGCGCTCGTGCCCGTCGCGACGCCGGCCGTGGCGGCTCAGGCCCTGGCACTGGCCGGGTGGGTCGGCTGGGCCCGCGGCCACGGCTCCGACGCGGACGCCCACCTGACCGCGGCGGCGGCGCTGAGTCCCGGCGACCCGTTCGTCTCCGTCCTGCGACGCATCGTGGCCGCGGGGTGCGTCGCAGGCTGGGCGACCGACCCGGCCACCGCGTGGCGGCCCGACGGTGGCCGCCCATGAGAGAATGATGCGGCTTCACGACGGCACGGCCGACCGCAGCCCGTTTCCCGGGTTCGGAATAGATCGGTCTCAGCCGTCGTTGGCACTCACGGACCCTGCAGTCGGCGGGCCCGGACGACGTCGGTCGTCCGAGGCCGCGACTTGACAGGGTCACGTGTCTATGGACTGCAAGGATCCGCGGGTGGCCGCGGACGAGACGGAAAGGCCTCGAGTGACCACTTCGACGACCAGCGGTGTGCAGGACGGCAAGGAGACCACTGCCTCCGAGGCCACGACCACGCGCACCCGCTCCACGGCAGCCAAGAAGTCGGCAGCCAAGAAGTCGGCAGCCACGAAGAGCGCCACGACGCGGACAACCGCGACGAAGTCGGCGGCGACCAAGACCGCTGCCACGCCGACGGCCAAGAAGAAGGCGACCCGGAAGCCCACCGCGGCCAAGACCACCGCCACGGCCAAGACCACCGCCGCGAAGAAGACCGCCACGACCGGGGGCAAGAAGGCCACCGCGTCCGCCGCCTCCGCCGAGCAGGCCGAGGACGACGAGGAGCTCGTCCAGGCGCGCGAGCGCACCGAGGCCGCCGACGCCGTCGAGGAGGACGTGGTGGAGGACGAGACCGCCACCGAGGACTCGGACGACGCGGACGCGGACGGCTCGGACGCTCCGGAGCGCCCGGCGATGGACGCGGAGGCCGTGACCGGCACGAAGGCCGCCACGGGCCAGAAGGTGGCCCAGTCCAAGGGCGCGTTCGTCATGGACGACTCCGAGGACGACGCCCCGGTGCAGCAGGTGGTCGTGGCGGGTGCCACGGCGGACCCGGTGAAGGACTACCTGAAGCAGATCGGCAAGGTCGCCCTGCTCAACGCCGAGCAGGAGGTGGACCTGGCCATGCGCATCGAGGCCGGCCTCTACGCCGAGCACGTCGTGCAGCACGAGGCCTCCGACGACTACCGCGAGCGCCGGGACATCCAGCTGATCATCGCGGACGGGCGCAAGGCCAAGAACCACCTGCTCGAGGCCAACCTGCGTCTGGTGGTCTCCCTGGCCAAGCGCTACACCGGCCGCGGCATGCTGTTCCTGGACCTCATCCAGGAGGGCAACCTCGGCCTGATCCGCGCCGTCGAGAAGTTCGACTACACCAAGGGCTTCAAGTTCTCCACGTATGCCACGTGGTGGATCCGTCAGGCCATCACCCGCGCCATGGCGGACCAGGCCCGCACCATCCGCATCCCGGTGCACATGGTGGAGGTCATCAACAAGCTGGCCCGCGTGCAGCGGCAGATGCTCCAGGACCTCGGCCGCGAGCCCACCCCGGAGGAGCTGGCCAAGGAGCTGGACATGACCCCGGAGAAGGTCGTGGAGGTGCAGAAGTACGGCCGCGAGCCCATCTCCCTGCACACCCCGCTCGGCGAGGACGGCGACTCCGAGTTCGGCGACCTGATCGAGGACTCCGAGGCCGTCGTGCCCGCGGACGCCGTCTCCTTCACGCTGCTCCAGGAGCAGCTGCACTCGGTGCTCGACACGCTCTCCGAGCGCGAGGCCGGTGTCGTCGCCATGCGCTTCGGCCTGACCGACGGACAGCCCAAGACGCTGGATGAGATCGGCAAGGTCTATGGAGTGACGCGCGAGCGGATCCGCCAGATCGAGTCGAAGACCATGTCCAAGCTGCGTCACCCCTCCCGCTCGCAGGTGCTCCGGGACTACCTGGACTGAGTCGGAGCGGCATGACGAAGGGCCGGACCCCCGCGGGGGTCCGGCCCTTCGTCATGCCGGGCGCCTCAGGCGCCGGCGGTGAGGCGGTCCGTCTCGTCCTGCCACAGCGCGGCCTGGGGACGCAGCGCGTCCTCGACGGCGCGGGCGTGGTGGGCGCAGAACTGGAGGGCACCGCCGGAGTGCAGCACGGCGCGGACGTAGGCCTGCGCGCCGCAGCGGTCGCAGCGGTCGGAACGGGTGAGGGCGGCCGGCTCGGCCACGGCGGTGATGGACATGGTGTCCTCCTCGGGTCTCTCGGGGCTGGAGGGCGACGACGCCGGTGGGGCGGGCCGGTCCTCCTCTTGTCCCATGGAACAGCAAGGATGGCAGGGAACTTCCCCGCGCGCCCGCCCCGCACCCGCGTTTCGCCACCCGCGTACGCAAGCGCCCGGGCCGGGCGGCCCGGGAGGTCCGGCTCGGATCCTGGCGTGTCCGGCCCGCGGAGTAGGCTGGACCGGCCGCCGTCGTCCACCGAAAGGCCCGCCCCGTGCCCGCGAACACCGAGTACAACGCCCGCCACCTCTCCGTGCTGGAGGGGCTCGAGGCCGTCCGCAAGCGGCCGGGCATGTACATCGGCTCCACCGATTCCCGCGGCCTCATGCACTGCCTCTGGGAGATCATCGACAACTCGGTGGACGAGGCCCTGGCCGGCTTCGGGCAGTCGATCGAGATCACCCTGCATCCGGACGGCTCCGTCGAGGTCGAGGACAACGGGCGCGGCATCCCCGTGGACGTGGAGCCGCGCACCGGTCTGTCCGGCGTCGAGGTGGTGTTCACCAAGCTCCACGCCGGCGGCAAGTTCGGCGGCGGTTCCTACGCCGCCTCGGGCGGCCTGCACGGCGTGGGCGCGTCGGTGGTCAACGCCCTGTCCTCGCGCCTGGACGTGCAGGTGCTGCGCGGGGGCAAGGTCCATCAGATGTCGTTCCGGCGCGGCGAGCCGGGCCGCTTCCAGGACGGGTCGCGCCCGTCGCCGGACGCCCCGTTCGAGCCGTCCACGGACGCCTCGCCGCTGGACGTCGTCGGGAAGGCCAAACGTGGGCAGACCGGCACGCGCGTGCGCTACTGGGCGGACGAGCAGATCTTCGTGAAGGACGCGACGTTCTCCGCCGAGGAGCTCCAGGCGCGGGCGCGCCAGACCGCCTACCTGATCCCGGGCCTGCGGATCACGGTCAAGGACCTGCGCCGCCGACCCGGCACGCCCGGCGCCGACGGCCCGGTCGAGGAGGTCTTCCAGTACGACGGCGGCATCTCCGAGTTCGTGGAGCACCTCACGCCCGCCACCCCGGTGACGGACGTGTGGCGGATCCAGGGCTCCGGCACCTTCAAGGAGCGGGTCCCGGTGCTCGGCGAGGACGGGCGCACCTCCATGCAGGATGTGCAGCGCACGTGCGAGGTGGACGTCGCCCTGCGCTGGGACGTCGGCTACGACACCGTGTTCCGGTCCTTCGTGAACATCATCGCCACGCCCAAGGGCGGCACCCACCAGTCCGGGTTCGAGGCGGCACTGCTGAAGGCGTTCCGCGCCCAGGTGGAGGCCAACGCGCGCCGGCTCAAGGCCGGGTCGGACAAGGTGGAGAAGGACGACGTGCTGGCCGGCATGACCGCCGTCCTGACGGTGCGGCTCGCCGAGCCGCAGTTCGAGGGACAGACCAAGGAGATCCTCGGCACCTCCGCGGTGCGGCGGATCGTCTCCCAGGTGGTGGAGAAGCAGCTGACCGCCCGCCTCACCTCCACGGCCCGCGCCCAGAAGCAGCAGGTGCACACGCTGCTGGAGAAGGTCGTCGCGGAGATGAAGTCGCGCATCTCCGCGCGCACCCACAAGGAGAACCAGCGGCGCAAGAACGCCCTGGAGACCTCGACGATGCCGGCCAAGCTGGCGGACTGCCGCAGCAACGACGTCGCCTCCTCCGAGCTGTTCATCGTCGAGGGCGACTCGGCGCTCGGCACCGCCAAGCTGGCCCGGTCCTCCGACTTCCAGGCCCTGCTGCCGATCCGGGGCAAGATCCTGAACGTGCAGAAGGCCTCCGTCTCGGACATCCTGGCCAATGCCGAGTGCGCGGCGCTGATCCAGGTCGTCGGGGGCGGCGCGGGGCGCAGCTTCGACCTGGATGCGGCCCGCTACGGCAAGGTCGTGCTGATGACGGACGCGGACGTGGACGGTGCCCACATCCGCACCCTCCTGCTGACGCTCTTCTTCCGCTACATGCGTCCCATGGTCGAGGCCGGGCGCGTGTACGCGGCCGTCCCGCCGCTGCACCGGATCGAGGCGGTGACCCGCGGCGTGAAGGAACGCGAGGTCATCTACACGTACTCGGAGCAGGAGCTGCACGCGACGCTCGCCCGCCTGGAGCGGGAGGGTCGCTCGTACCGCGAGCCGATCCAGCGCTACAAGGGCCTGGGCGAGATGGACGCCGACCAGCTGGCCGAGACCACGATGGACCCGCGCCACCGCATGCTCCGCCGCGTGAACATCGCCGAGGTGGAGGCCGCCGAGCGGGTCTTCGACCTGCTCATGGGCTCCGCCGTGGCCCCCCGCAAGGACTTCATCGTCTCCCACGCCGACGAGCTGGACCGCGAGCGCATCGACGCCTGACCCCCCACTTTCGTTCGGGAAACGGCGGGCACCGAGGCGTCGGCGGCGCAGTCGCCGCCGTTTCCCGAACGAAAGCGGCGTGACCCGCGCCGTTTCCCGAACGAAAGCCCTGGGCGGGCGGCTGCTCCGACCGCGGCGGACGTCAGCGGTCGCGGTAGTACGCCGCGACGCGGTGCAGGCCCTCGTCGATGCTCACGGTCGGCGTCCACGCGAGGACCTCACGGGTGCGACGCTGGTCGAACCAGTGGGCGGTCGAGAGCTGCTCGGCGAGGAACTCGGTCAGCGGCGGCTCGCCGTCGTCGGAGCCCACGCCCCGGGACCGCAGCCCGAACAGATCCCGCTCCCACGCCCGCTCGATCAGGGCACCGGCGCGCCGGGCCAGGCCCGCCGGGACGCGGCGTTCGGGCTCCGCGGCGCCGCCCGCCAGCGCGATCTGGCGGATCAGCTCGCCGACCGGTCGCGGCTCGCCGTTGGTGACCACGAGGGCCTCGCCGTGGTGCACGTCGGCCGCGGACACAGCCGCCACCACGGCCTCGACGGCGTTGGCCGTGTACAGCGTGTCGACCAGGGGAGCGCCCGTGCCGAGCACGGGCATTCGCCCGGCCCGCGCGCGCTGCACGATCCGGTCGGTGAGCTGCAGGTCCCCGGGCCCCCACATCAGGTGGGGGCGCAGCACCAGGACGCGGAAGTCGTCGCGGTCGGCGGCCAGGGCCAGTCGCTCGCCGGCCGCCTTCGTGCGCGCGTAGGGTCCGCGCGCGTGCTCGGGGCTGGCGGCTCCGGCGCCCTCGCCGACGATGGAGTCGCCGGCGTGCGCCACGGAGGGGGAGGAGACGTGGACGAAGCGTCGCACGCCGTGGCGCTGTGCGGCGTGCAACAGGATGCGCGTGCCCTCCACGTTCACGGCCTCGTACTCGTGCTCGGGACCGGACACGGACACCTTCGCGGCCACGTGCACCACGGTGTCCGCGCCGGTCAGGGCCTCCTCGACGGCGGCCGGGTCGGTCACGGACCCGCGCACGTCCCGCGCACCGGGCACGCCCGAGGGACGCCGCTGCAGGGTGGTCACGTCGTTGCCGGCATCGGCGAGCACCCGGGCGACGCCCGCGCCCAGCAGCCCCGAGGCGCCGGTCACCAGGACGCGGCGGGACTCGAGGCGCTCGACGAGGTCGGGCATGCCGGCGGCGTCGAGGCCGACGTCGTAGCCGAAGCCGCTCACAGCGCACCCGCCTTCCCGCCGGCGAGCACGGCCTCCGCCCAGTCGGCCACCCGGGCGCGGTCGATCTTGGAGTTGTGCCGGATGTCCGTGGGGATCTCATCGGCCACGAGCACCGCGGCCACCGGCAGCGGCTCGAGGGCCGCGCGCACGGCGGAGGCCAGCGCGGTCGGGGCGAGGCCCTGCTTGGGCCGGCCGTCGCGGTGGTGACCCGGGCGCCGCGCCGGGCGCGTGGCCGGCACGGCCGCCTCCACGACGACGACCACGGCCTGCGTGCCCCGGGGCCCGACGCCGACGACGGCGCTGCGCCGCACCGGCCCGAGGGCGTCGACGGTCTTCTCGGGCCCGCCCGGACCGATCGGGCCCTCGGGCGTGGTGATGACGTGCTGGAGCCGGCCCTCGAGCCAGACGCGGCCCTCGGCATCGATGTGGCCGACGTCGGCGGTGCGGTGCCACACCCGGCCGTCGCGCCGCCACAGCCCGTCTCGCTTGCTCTGCTGGTCGGTGTGCCAGAGCGCGTCGTAGCGGTCCTTCAGGTGGGGGGCGCTGACCACGATCTCGCCGAGGACGCCGTGGCCCCGCGCGGGGTCGAGGATGACGTCGTCGGCGCTGCCGTCCTCGAGCAGCGGCGCGATGGCCAGGGACACCGTGGGCAGCGCGGAGCCCACGCAGACGCCCTCGTCGTCGGCGGTGCGCAGGCGCTGCACCTCGGCGCCGTCGATGTCCGTGAGCAGCAGCCCCTCGGTCATGCCCCACGGCGTGTGGACCCGGGCGTTCGGCATGAGGTCCGAGACCTGACGCATCAGCTGCGGGTGCACGGGGGCGCCGGCCGAGAGCACGAGGCGCACGGCGTCGAGTGCCTCGCGCCGGGGCGCGTCGAGGCCGTCGGCGGTCGCGACCACGTTCGCCAGGGCGGCGGGGGAGGCGAACAGCACGCTCGACTGCCCGGCGATCGCGGCGTCGGCCAGCTTCTGCGCGGTGAGGGTGGCCGGCTGGGTGACGTCCATGTCCGGGGAGACGGACGCGGCGCCCAGGGCGGGTCCGAGCAGCGCGAACGGGGCGAAGCCGGCCAGCAGGGAGCCGCCCGGGCGGATGCCCAGGGTGCGGGAGATCAGCGCCACGAGGCGGCCCAGCCGCTCGTGCGTGTACACGACGCCCTTGGCCGGGCCCGTGGAGCCGGACGTGAACAGCACCGCGGCGTCCGCGTCCAGGGCTGGCTCGGGCAGCACGGTGCCGTGCTCGTCGACGGCGTCGGCCGCGGCCGGGTCCCGGTGGCGGTCGACCATCGCGTAGAGCGAGTCGGAGACGTCGAGCAGGCGGCGCTGGGCGGCGCCCGGCTCGGTCACGGAGATCCGGGTGCCCGGCCAGGACTGGGCGCGGGCGAGTGTCAGCCCGGGGGTGCGACCGATGATCCAGCGGGGGCGGGCCGACTTCATCGCCCGGGTCATGCCCTTGACGCCGAGGCCCTGGTCCGCCACCACGGCGACGGCGCCCACGCGCAGCACGGCGTACAGCGCCGCCGACAGGTCGCGGCCCGGCGGCACGAGCATGGCGACCCGGTCGCCCGGCCGCATGCCCGCGGCCCACAGCCCGGTGGCGATGGCCGAGACCATCTCCTGCAGCTCGCCCCAGGTGACCGCCACGGGTCGGCGGGCGGTGCCCACGAGCGAGCGGCCGGCCTGGGCGCCGGCCATGTCCACCAGCGCGGTGTACTCGCGGTGGTCCGAGCCGGGGGCGCCCCAGTCGCGGAGGTGGTCCCAGAGTCGGACCACGCCGGGCTCGCGGGCTCCGGGCTCCTCCCCGAGGTCCACCTCCAGGCCCGGGTCGGCGGCCGCGTCGGCGGTGGCGTGCGGGACGGGGCCCGGCAGCCCCGAGGCGGGGTCGGAGAGCTGGCCGCCGCGCAGCAGCTGGGCCCACTGCAGCAGGGGCGCGGTGATGTCGCGGTCGTCCACGAGCAGGTGCCCCGCCTGCTCGTAGCGGTGCACGCGCGCGTGGGGCAGGCGGTCGCGGAGGTCGTCGAGGTAGCGGTCCAGGAAGACCGGGTCGTCGGCGCCCCACAGGATGAGGGCGGGCACGTCGGTGCGACCCAGGGCGGCGAGGTCCTCGCCCACCCGCTGCAGTTCGGGATGGCTGCCGTGGCCGGGGTCGGCCGGGATGTCCGCGACGAAGCCGCCGACGCCGCCGCGTCGGGCCGCCGTGTCGTAGGGCAGGTGGTAGGCGGCCCGGGTCTCGCGGTCGAGGGCCGGGGTGGCGAGGGAGGTCGTCACGGAGAGGAAGGCGTCCGTGGTGACGGTGGAGGCCGGCAGGACGGGCCCGGCGAGGGCGGCCTGCAGCGGGGCGGGGATCGGCGCCCCCTCGGGCTGGTGGACCGCGGTGTTCAGGGTCGCGACGCCGGCCACCAGCTCCGGATGACGCGCCGCCCAGCCGAGGGACACGACGCCGCCCCAGTCGTGGCCGAGCGTGATCAGCGGGTGGCCGGTGGCTGCCAGGTCGCGCAGCCCGAGAGCCGCCAGCAGGGCGTCCAGGTCGGCGATGCGGCCGCCCAGCGTGCGGTAGGTGTCGCCGGCACGGCCCATCGACGCGGCGGACGGGGAGCCCGCGTGCGCGAGGCGCTCGGAGAAGCCCATGTCTAGCTGGTCCGGCGCCACGACGCGCCACGCGGCCATGCCCCGGCGTGCCCGGCGCACGGTCTCCGCGAGCAGGGACCGCCACAGCCAGGACCAGGTCGGGTTGCCGTGCAACGCCACGATCGTGCCGACGATCTCGGCCCCGGCCGCCGCGAGCACGGGACCGGTGTCCGCCACGTGCAGCGTCCGCACGGTCCCCTCCGGGTCCGCGGCGGAGCGGATCTCCACGAGGCGGGACCATGCCGGGTCCCAGCCGGGCAGTCGGTCGGCCGGCGGCAGGGCGGCGGGGGCGGCGGGGATCTGGGGCATGGCTCTGGCTCCTTCAGCTCACCATTCGATCTCGAGCATCGCGGTGTTCAGACCCGAGCCCACGCCCAGGCAGACCACTGTGTCCCCGTCCTCCAGGGCGTCCATCTCCCGCACGAGGGTGATGGGCAGCGACGCCGGGCCGACGTTGCCCAGCGTGGGGAACGTCGTCGGGATGCGCGCCGGGTCCAGGTGGGCGGACTCCGCGATCGCGTCGGTGTGCATCTGCGAGACCTGGTGGGTGATGAACCGGTCGGCCTGCGGCCACGCCCACTCCGCCGGGACGTCGTGCCACGCGTCCATCACGAGCTCGAGACCGTCCTTGAGCAGGGCGGTGGAGTCGGTGTACATGCCGTGGTGGTCGCCCACGCACAGGCCGTGGTGGTCGGTGCCGGCGCGGGTGATCCCGCGGACGATCCGATGGGCGTCCGGGTGGTCCTCGATGCGGCCGACGACGGCGGCGGCGGCCCCGGAGCCCAACGTCAGGGACGCGAACTGCTCCATGAAGTTGCCGCGGTGCGTGGTCTCGGCGTGCAGGTTGGCCACGGTGGCGGCCTGCACCTTCGAGGCGTCCTCGGCGGCGACCACGACCGCGTAGTCGATCTGGCCGGCGTCCACCAGGGTGGAGGCGAGCATGAGGCCGTTGACGAACCCGAGGCACGCGTTCGTGATGTCGAAGTTGGTCGCCGAGGTGGGCAGCCCCATGAGGTGGTGGATCCGCACGGCCACGGAGGGCTCGAGCGTGGCCCGGGTCACCGACGTGTTCACGAGCAGGCCCACCCGCTCCCGCGGGACGCCGGCCTGCTCCAGGGCCGCGACGCCGGCGCGCGCGGCGGCCTCCTGGAAGTCCTCGGTCTCGTCCCAGTTCCGTCGGCTGCGCACACCGGCCACCCGCTCCAGGAGGGAGCCGGGCAGGCGCAGGCGGGTGAGCACCTCCGCCAGCTGGTCGTCGAGGTCCTGCGAGGTGACTTCGACGGGGGCCTCCACCTCGGTGACCGCCAGGAGGGCGGCGCGGGAGTACTCGTAGCTGGCGTTGCCGGACACGTTCGTCACCAGGACCAATCTGCGGGGGTCGGGGAGGGGGCGCTCACCTGCGGTGAGACGACAGCCCACTGTATCGGAGGGGTCGGGCGGGGCGCCCGTCGGAGGCCTCGATCGGCCCGAGGCGAACAGGGTCGCCTCGGCCGGGACAGTCCGCGGACACGGTCAGGGCGTCGTCGGCCCGGCGCCGTCCGGCGATGTCACGACGTCCGACGGACTAGGGTGGTGGTATCCAGCGACCGCGTTGTCGCGGTCGAACGCCTGTCTCAGGAGCGCAGCCTCGTGGATCCCCTCGAACTCGCACGGTGGCAGTTCGGCATCACCACCGTCTACCACTTCCTCATGGTCCCGCTGACCATCGGACTCGGCCTCGTCGTCGCCGTCCTGCAGACCCTCTGGGTCGCCACGGGCAAGGACCACTACCTGCGGATGACGAAGTTCTGGGGAAAGCTGTTCCTGATCAACTTCATCATGGGCGTGGCCACCGGGCTGGTGCAGGAGTTCCAGTTCGGCATGGCCTGGTCGGAGTACTCCCGGTTCGTCGGGGACGTCTTCGGGGCGCCGCTGGCCCTCGAGGCGCTCATCGCGTTCTTCCTGGAATCGGTGTTCCTGGGCATCTGGATCTTCGGCTGGGACCGGATCCCGCGAAGACTCCACCTGGCCGCCCTGTGGTGCGCGGTGCTGGGGATCAACCTCTCGGCCTACTTCATCATGGTGGCCAACGGCTTCATGCAGCACCCGGTGGGCTATGAGGTCGTCGACGGCCGCCCGGTGCTCAACGACCTCGGCGCCGTGCTGACCAACCCGATCGTCCTCACCCACTACCCGCACACCATCTTCGGCTCCTGGGCCGTGGCCGGCGGCTTCCTCGTGGGGATCGCCTGGTACCACCTGTGGAAGCGCCGCCGGGACGGCATCGACGTCGTGGACGAGGCGGGCCGGGTCGTCGTCGGCGACGCCGGCACCGCCGCCCGGGACCGCACCGACCACCGCGTCTGGCTCACCTCGCTGCGCGCCGGGGCGGCCGTCGCCCTGATCGGCTTCGTCGGCACCGCATTCTCCGGCCATGCCCAGGCCCAGCAGATGATCCACTTCCAGCCCACCAAGATGGCCGCCGCGGAGGCCGCCTGCCACGACGGCACCGCGTTCTCCGTGCTCACCCTCGGCGATGTGCGCTCGGGTGGAGCGACCACCTGCGAGGACGTCCAGGGCGTGATCGAGGTGCCGGGCCTGCTCTCCTACCTCGCGTACGAGGACTTCACCACGCCGGTGCGCGGCATCAACACCCTGCTGCCGGAGTTCGAGCAGAAGTACGGCACGCACCTGCCCGACTCCGAGCTCTACGGCGACCGCGCCGGCAGCGAGATCTCCTATCTGCCGCTGATGGAGGTCACCTACTGGGGATTCCGGCTCATGATCCTCTTCGGCGGACTCGGCGCGCTCGCGGCACTGGGCGCGCTGTGGTTCTCCCGCCGCGGCACCGTCCCGGCCTCCCGTGGCTGGATGCGCCTGGCCGTGGCCTCGATCGGGGCGCCGTTCGCGGCGAACATGACCGGCTGGGTGTTCACCGAGATGGGCCGGCAGCCGTTCGTGGTGTACCCGAACCCGGCGATGGGCGTGGATCAGGTGTACATGTTCACCGCCGCGGCCGTCTCGCCCGGGGTCACGGGTGAAGAGGTCCTCGTGTCCCTGATCGTCCTGGTCGGGATCTACGCGGTGCTGCTGGGCGTCGAGGTCTTCCTGCTGACCCGGTTCGTCCGCGGCGGCGTCCCGGCCGCCATGCCGGAGCTCACCGCCGCCGAGCACTCCGATGAACAGAAGCGCGACCGCGACGACGTGCTCGCGTTCGCCTACTGACCCGCTCGCAGAGAGGACAGCACGACCATGGCTGAGGTCCTTCCCGTCTACTGGTACGTCATCATCGCCGTGCTCTGGCTCGGCTACCTGGCCCTCGAGGGCTTCGACCTCGGGGTCGGCATGCTCGTGCGCTTCTGGGCGCGGGACGAGCCACGGCGCCGGGTGCTGCTGAACATCATCGGCCCCGTCTGGGAGGGCAACGAGGTGTGGCTGATCACCGCCGTCGGAGCGATGTTCGCGGCCTTCCCGTTCTGGTACGCGGCGGTGTTCTCCACCCTGTACCTGCCGATGCTCGTGATGCTGTTCGGTCTGATCCTGCGGGCGGTGTCCATCGAGTACCGCGGCAAGGCCGCCACCGACGCCGGCCGGGAGATCTGGACCTGGACCCTGGGCATCGGCTCGTTCCTGGCGGCCTTCATGGCCGGCGTGCTGCTCGTGCTGACGACGACCGGCCTGCCGCTGGACGCCAACGGGGACCGGGTGGGCGGCCCCTTCGTGTGGGTGACCGGCCCGGCGCTGCTCGGTGGTCTGGCCGTGGTCGGCTTCTCCCTGGCGCAGGCGTGGGCGTTCATCGGCCTGAAGACCGACGGCGCCCCCCGCCGGTCGGCCGCCCGCTTCCTGTCCACGTGGACCCCGCTGGCCGTGCTGCCGCTGCTGGTCTGGGCAGGGCTCGTGGTGGCCCGCGGCGACCGCCCGTGGACCTGGGCGCTGCTGGTGCTGGCCGTCGTGGCGGTGGCCGCGTCGGTGGTGGCCGCCCGGGCCGGCCGCGAGGGCCTGGCCTTCACGTCCCTGACGCTGGTTCTGGTGCTGGCGTGGACGGCGATCATGGTCACCCAGTACCCGGTGGTGCTGCCCTCCACGGTGGACCCGCAGTTCAGCCTCACCGCTCAGCTGGCCTCCTCCGGCCCGTACACCCTGGGCCTGATGGCCGTGATCTCCCTGATCTTCGTGCCCATCGTGCTGGCCTACACGGGGTGGTCCTACTGGATGTTCCGCCGCCGTCTGGCCGACACCCACATCCCGGAGGCCCACCTGGTGGAGCCGCTGTG
Source organism: Micrococcus sp. HOU01 (assembly GCF_035609305.1). Lineage (NCBI taxonomy): Bacteria > Bacillati > Actinomycetota > Actinomycetes > Micrococcales > Micrococcaceae > Micrococcus > Micrococcus sp. HOU01. The sequence goes on from NZ_CP141211.1 coordinate 1,267,209, forward strand.
AGCCCCAGCCGCCCCGCCGCCCCGGCCGTCGAGCGCTCCGCCTCGGCGGCCGGGCCGCCTCCGGGCAGGACCCGTCGGGCCCGGCCCCCGATGACCCCGGCGGCACGTCGGGCCCTGCCGGCCCTGCTGGCCCTTGCCGTGCTGCGCGCGCTCGGCTGGATCCTGCTCGCCGAATCCCTGGCCCGGCTGATCACCGGCCTGGCGATGACCCTGGACCCCGAGGACTCCGCCCGGCTGCTGGAGCTGCTGTTCCACCCGCCGGCCCCCGTGGGCCCTGTGCCCGCCGCGCAGACCCTGAGTGGCCCCGTGCTGCTCGGGGCGGCCGGGGTGGCCCTGCGTGCCCTGGCGGAGGCGGGGCAGCGCGTGGTGGGCCGCCGTGCCGCGCTGGGGGCCCAGCAGCAGGTGCGGGCCGCCGTCGTCGCCCAACGGCTGGCCGCCGCCGACGGCGGACGCCCCCGTTCCGGCGCCGATGCCGTCCTGGTCACCCACGGCCTCAAGAGCCTGGACGACCACTACACCGAAGCCCTGCCCGCGCTGGCCGCCACCGCCGTGGTCCCGGCGGCCCTGGGCGTGTGGATCCTCACCCACGACCTCGTCTCCGCCGTGGTGGCCGCCATCACCCTGCCCCTGGTTCCCCTGTTCATGATCCTGGTGGGCCGCCACACCCAGGAGCGCATCGATGCCGCCCAGGACGGGCTCGACCGGCTGGCCGGGCACCTGCTGGAGCTCGCCCGCGGCCTGCCGGTGCTCGTCGGACTCCACCGGGCCGGCGTCCAGCGCCGCGCTCTGCAGGAGGTCTCCCAGCGGCACCACGCGGCCACGATGGTCACGCTGCGCACCGCATTCCTCTCCGGTCTCGCCCTCGAGCTGATCGCCTCCCTGTCCGTGGCCGTCATGGCGGTGTTCATCGGACTGCGCCTGGTGAACGGGCAGATGGCGCTTCTCGACGGCCTGGTGGTCCTCATCCTCGCCGCCGAGCTCTACCTGCCGCTGCGGGAGGTCGGCGCGGCCTTCCACGCCTCCGAGGACGGCCGCGAGGCCGAGTCCCGCGCCCGGGCCGCGGCCGACGCCCCCGTCCCGGCCCCCGTGCTCGACACGCTCGGGCCGGCCTCCGGGCCGGACCGGGACGGCGGCGTCCTGGTGCAGGACCTGAGCGTCCGGATGGCCGGACGGCAGGTGCTCGAGGGTCTCGACCTCACCGCGCCCCCGGGGCATCTGACCGCCCTGGCCGGGCCCTCCGGCACCGGCAAGTCCACCGTCCTGCGTCTGCTGGCCGGCCTGCTGCGCCAGGACGCCGCCGAGGCCACCGGCCGGGTCGCCGGAGTCGACACGGAACGCACCCTCTGGATCGGGCAGCACCCCGTGCTGACCGAGCGCACGGTCGCCGGCGAACTGGACCTGGCCGCCGGGGGTGCGCTGCCCGGTCCCGTTCGCTCCGCCGTGCTGGCCGCCGTGGCGCTCGAGGGTCTCCAGGAGCGGGACCCGGCCGATCTGAGTCCGGGGGAGTGCCGGCGGGTCGCGGTCGCCCGCCTCCTGGCCCGCCTGCACGCCGCGGACGGGACCGGCCCGTGGCTCGTACTCCTGGACGAGCCCACCGCCCACCTGGACGGCGCCGTCGCCGCCGTCGTCGTCGAGACCCTCGCGGCCTTGCCCTCCGGTGCGGTGCCCGGGCTGAGCACGCCGCAGTGCACCGTGCTGGCCGCCTCCCACGATCCCACCCTGCTGACGGCCGCCGACGCCATCGTCCGGCTGGCCCCCGGCGCCGGTCCGACCGCCGGATCCCCGGCCACGGCTATGCCGGTCGCCGCCGCCCAGGGGCGTGCGCGGCCGGAGCCGGTCACCCCGCGACAGGTCTCGCTGCGGGCCGGACTGCGGCTGCTGCCGTGGCGGCAACCGAAGCTCTGGGCCGGCATCGGCTGGGCCGCCGGGACCCACGTGTCCGCGGCACTGCTGGCGGCACTGTCCGGCTGGCTGATCGTCACCGCCTCGACGCGGCCGCCGGTGCTCTACCTGCTGGCCGTGATCGTGCTGGTGCGCGGGTTCGGCCTGTCCCGGGCCGTGTTCCGCTACCTGGACCGGCTGACCACCCACGACGCCGTGTTCGGCTGGGCCACGGAGCTGCGGCTGCGCCTGTGGGACGCGCTGGGCCGTCAACCCCGGCTGTGGGGGCGGGTGGGCCGGACCGACGGCGCCCTGTCCCTGTTGGTCTCGGACGTGGACGCCTTTCGGGACGCGGTGCCCCGGGTGCTCGTGCCTGCCCCGGCGGCCCTGCTCGCCTGGCTGGCCACCGCCGCCCTGACCTGGGCGTTGGCCCCGGAGCTGGCGGTCGTGGCCCTGGTGCCCGGGGCAGTCGCCCTGGTGGTGATCCCCGCGCTGGTCGCCGTCCTGGACCGCCGCCAGACCGCGGCCCAGGTGCGAGGGCAGGGCGCGCTCGTCGACCGTGTGGCCGCCGTGCTGAACGCGGCCGGGGACCTGCGCGGGCTGGGGCTGACCGAGCCTGCGCTGAGGGGACTGGCGGTGCTGGACGACCGGCTGCAGCGTCCCCGCCGTCGGGCCGCGTGGGCCGCCGGCGGGGGCCGGGCGCTGGCGGTCGCGGCCTCCGGGGGGATCGCGGTGGCCGCGGCGGCCGCGGCGGCCCACACCGGCACCTCAGCGCCGGTCGCGGCCCTGGTGGTGCTGCTCGCACTCTCCTGGGCCGAGCCCTATGGGGCGCTGGCCGCCGCCGCCCAGCACTGGGGCACCCTGGCGGATCGGGCGCGGGCGACCGGCGAGCTGCTCGGCCCGGAGGAGGGCGGAGCTGCCGCGGCGCCGCCTGAGCCGGCGGAGGCCGCAGAGCCGGAGGCACGGGTGTGCCGCCTGCGCCTGGTCGAGGCCGCCTTCGCCCACCCCGGTGCGCCGCCGCTGTGGACCGACCTGGAGCTCGACCTGGCCCCCGGGGACGTCGCCGTCGTCACCGGGCCCTCCGGATCCGGGAAGTCGACCCTGCTGGCCGTGCTGCTGGGCTTCCTGCCCCTGACCGCCGGCCGGTACACGCTCGAGACCGTGCCCCCGACGCCCCAGCCGGACCCGGTCCGCCCGGACGCGACGGCGCTGGCCCGGGTCGCCTGGACCCCGCAGGACGCCCTGATCTTCGACTCCACGGCGCGCGGCAACCTCGCCCTGGCCCGCGGCGTCGCGGACGCCCCGTCCGACGCAGAGCTCACCGCCGCGCTCGAGCTGGTGGGACTGGGTCCGTGGCTGGCCGCGGCACCGCAGGGCCTGGACACGCGCGTCGGCCCTGGCGGGCAGCGGCTCTCGGGCGGGCAGCGTCAACGCCTGGCCGTGGCCCGGGCTCTCGTGGCCCGCGCCGATGTCGTGCTGCTGGACGAGCCGACCGCACACGTGGACGCCGACGAGGCACGCGCCCTCATCACGGATCTGCGCCGGGCTCTGGCAGACAGGATCGTCGTGATCGTCACCCATGACGGCAGGCTGCTCGAGGACGGTGACGTCCCTGTGCGGGTCGGTTGCTGAGGCCCCCTGATCAGTCCGCGGACACGGCCACGGCGTCGTCCTCGGCGGGCGGGGCCGAGACGAGGTCGGGGGAGGCGCCGGCACCGACGGCCTCGATGCGCTGGTCCACGGGCACGCCCGAGCCGTCCCGACGCCCGTACTCGATCGGCAGCGCGCGGGCCACCCCGGCCCGCGAGGCCGCGAGCGCGGGCGCAGCGCCGATCCAGCCGAGCTCGAGGCCGCTCTCGCCCTTGAGCAGCCGGTGGGCGCGCACGCCGCCGGTGCCGCGGCCCTTGGCCGGATACTCCCCGAGCGGCGTGACCTTGACGGAGCCCGGGGCGGAGCCGAGCACGTCCGCCTCGCCGTCCGTCACGGTCACCACGACGGCGGGCCGTGGGTGGGCGGCGGCGTCCGCACCGGTCTCGGTGAGGGAGGCGGCGGGGGCCACCCCGAACGCGAGCACCGTGTCCCCGGCGGCCAGCCGGATGCCCGCGACACCGCCGCCGGCCGGGCCCTGGGGGCGCACGGCGGAGGCGGCGTAGCGCAGCAGCTGGCCGGTGCGGGTGAGGAAGACGAGCTGGTCGGCCTCGTCCGGGGCGGGGGCGGCGCCGACCACCGCATCGCCGTCCTTCAGGGCGACGGCGTCGACGACCTGGCGGTTCAGGGGCCATTCCGGCCGGACGCGCTTGACGACCCCGTGGGCGGTGCCCAGCGCCAGGACGGCGTCCAGGGGGACCAGGGCCACGAGCGTCTCGCCCTTGGCCAGGGGCACCAGCTCCGCGGCGGGGACGGCCGCGGTCATCGCGGGGGCCGCGGACGGCTCGCCGGCCACCGGCAGGTCGACCGCCTGGAGGCGGTGCAGCGCGCCGGCGGAGGTGAGGGCCCCGATCTCACCGCGGGCCGTCGTCGGGACCACGGAGGCGAAGGCGTCGTGCTTGCGGCGCCCGCCCTGCGGGGCGATCGGCGTGCGGTCCGCGGTGCGCAGCAGGCGTCCGGAGGTGGAGAGCAGGGCCCAGCACGCCGTGTCCGGGACCATCAGGTCCGCCCCGGCCTCCGCGGCGCCGGCGGGGGTGGGCCCGGACGGTGCGGGCCCGGCGGCGGGGGCCGCGGCGGTCTCGGCCTCGAGCAGGACCGTGCGCCGGTTGTCGCCGTGCTCGTCGGCGACGGCCTGCAGCTCGGCCGAGACCACCTCACGCAGCCGCGCGTCGGAGGCGAGGATCGCCTCGAGCTCGGCGATCGCGGCCTGCAGCTCGTCGCGCTCGGCCTCCAGCTCGATGCGGGAGAATCTCGTCAGCTGGCGCAGCCGCAGCTCCAGGATGTGGTCGGCCTGCACCTGGGTGAGGTCGAAGACGCCCATGAGGCGGGTGCGCGCGGCCGTGGTGTCGTCCGAGGAACGGATGATCTCGATGACCTCGTCGATGTCCACGAGCGCCAGCAGCAGGCCCTCGACGAGGTGGAGGCGGTCGCGGTGCTTGCCGAGGCGGTGCCCGGTGCGGCGCCGCACCACGTCCAGACGGTGGTCCACGTAGACCCGCAGCAGGGGCAGCAGGCCCAGGGTCTGCGGCTGGCCGTCGACGAGCGCGACGTTGTTGATCCCGAACGTCTCCTCGAGCGGGGTGTGCCGGTACAGGGCGGCCAGCACGGCCTGGGGGTTGAACCCGGACTTGAGCTCGATCTGCAGGCGCAGCCCGTTCTTGCGGTCCGTCAGGTCCACGACGTCGGCGATGCCGCTGAGCTTCTTCGCGTCGACGCCGGCCTTGATCCGCTCGATGACCTTCTCGGGGCCCACGCCGTACGGCAGCTCGGTGACGACCAGGCCGGTGCGCCGCGCGGAGACCTGCTCCACGGCGACGGCGGCCCGCATGCGGAACGTGCCGCGGCCGGTCGCGTAGGCGTCGCGGACGCCGTCGAGCCCCACGATCCGGCCGCCCGAGGGGAGGTCGGGGCCGGGGATGTGGGCCATGATCGCCTCGAGGTCCGCCTCGGGGTCCGCGAGCAGGTGGCGCGCGCCCGCCACGACCTCGCGCAGGTTGTGCGGGGCCATGTTCGTGGCCATGCCGACGGCGATGCCGGTGGTGCCGTTGACGAGCAGGTTGGGGTAGGCGGCGGGCAGCACGGCCGGCTGCTGGAGCTGGTTGTCGTAGTTGGGGACGAAGTCCACGGTGCCCTCGTCGAGGTCCGCGGTGAGCGCCAGGGCGGCCGGGGCCATGCGGGCCTCCGTGTAGCGCGGGGCCGCGGGGCCGTCGTCGAGCGAGCCGAAGTTGCCGTGCCCGTCCACCACGGGCAGGCGCAGGGAGAACGGCTGGGCGAGGCGGACCATCGCGTCGTAGATCGCGGCGTCGCCGTGGGGGTGCAGCTTGCCCATCACCTCGCCCACCACACGGGCGGACTTCACGTGGCCGCGGTCCGGGCGCAGGCCCATGCGGGACATCATGTAGAGGATGCGCCGCTGCACCGGCTTGAGGCCGTCGCGCGCGTCCGGCAGGGCGCGCGAGTAGATCACCGAGTAGGCGTACTCGAGGAAGGACGCCTCCATCTCCTCGGAGACGTCGACGTCGACGATGTTCTCCTGCTCCAGCGGCAGCGGGCGCGGGGCGTCCTGCTCGGCGGGGCGGGAACGGGATGAACGGGCCATCATGGTGGTCGGGGAGTCCTCACGGCGTCGGGGATTGTCTACAGTGATCCTATGGGTGAGACCGAAGCCGTCCGCGGATATCCCTCCCACTGGGAGGCCGATGTGGTGCTCCGTGACGGTGCGACGGCCCACCTGCGGCCCATCTCGCCCGAGGACGCCGCCGAGCTGCAGCGCATGCACGCCGGGCAGTCCGAGAACTCCATCTACCTGCGCTACTTCACGTACAAGTCCGAGCTGAGCGCCAAGGACCTGGACCGGTTCACCCACGTGGACCACCGGGACCGGGTGGCGTTCGTGATCACCCGCGGCGGCCGACTGCTCGGCGTGGGCCGCTACGACCGCTACGGGGACTCCGACGCCGCGGAGGTCGCCTTCAACATCTCCGACGCCGCGCAGGGCCGCGGACTGGGCTCCATCCTCATGGAGCACCTCGCCGTGGCCGCCCGCGAGAACGGCATCCGCCGCTTCACCGCCGAGGTCCTGCCCGAGAACCGCAAGATGCTCTCGGTGTTCCAGGAGTCCGGCTTCGAGGTGACTCGCCGCTTCGAGGACGGCGTCGTGGCCGTCGAGTTCCCCATCGACCCCACCGCCCGGTGGCGCGCCGTCGTCGAGTCCCGCGAGCACCGCGCCGAGTCCCGCAGCGTCGCCGAGCTGGTCGAGCCCGCGTCCGTGGCCGTCGTCGGCGCCTCCCGCGATCCGCAGGCCGTCGGCTCGCTCGTGCTGCGCCACGTCCTCGAGGCGGGCTTCACGGGAGCCGTCCACGCCGTGAACCGCGCCGCCGAGGACGTCCAGGGCCTCACCGCCCACCGCTCCCTGGCCGACATCGGCGAGCCGGTCGACCTCGTCGTCGTCGCTGTGCCCGCCGACGAGGTCGAGGCCCTCATCCCCGAGGCCGCCGCGGCCGGGGCCCAGGGCCTCGTGGTCCTCACCTCGGGCTACGCCGACGCCGGCGCCGAGGGGCTCGAGGCCCAGCGCCGCCTGGTCTCCCTCGCCCGCGCCCACGGCATGCGCGTGATCGGCCCGGCCTCGGCCGGCCTGGTCCGCACCGACCCCGCGATCCGCCTCAACGCCTCCCCGTCCCCGGGCCTGGCCCAGCGCGGCCCCGTCGGGCTGTTCAGCCAGTCCGGCGCCGTCGGCGCCATGGTCTCCGCCGGCGTCAAGCGCCGCGGGGTGGGGATCTCCACCTCGATCAGCGCCGGCAACCGTGCGGACGTCTCGGGCAACGACGCCATGCAGTTCTTCGAGGCGGACCCCCACACCGCCGCCGTCGGTGTGTACCTCGAGTTGTTCGGCAACCCACGCAAGTTCTCCCGCATCGCCCGGCGGCTCTCCCGCACCAAGCCCGTCGTGGTGGTCCGCTCCGACGTCACCGGGCGCTTCCTGCCCCCGGGCCACGAGACCCGCACCACCCAGGCCCCCGAGGGCACCGTGGACTCGATGCTCGACCAGACCGGCGTGCTCGAGGCCCACACGCACGAGGCCATGCTCGACATCCTCATGGCCGTGGCCAGCCAGCCGCTGCCCACGGGCCACCGCGTCGTCCTCGTGGCCGACTCCCTCGCCCTGGACCGGCTGGGCCGCGACGCCGCGGCCGAGGCCGGGCTGGAGGTCACGGCCACCGTCGGCCTCGTCGGCAGCGAGCAGGGCATCGCCCCGCCCGCCGAGACGCTGGTCTCCGCCGTCCGGGACGCCGTCCGCCACGAGCAGGCCGACGCCGTCGTGGTGCTGGCCCGCCTCGGCCTGCACCAGGCGGACGACGAGCCGGAGCGACTGGCCCACGCCCTCGCCGACGCGACCCGGGACGCCCGCATCCCCGTGCTCGGCTGCCTGACCGACGTCGTCTCCCCGCGCTACCGCGGGGCCACGCTCGGCGCCGCCGGTCCCGTCGACGACGACGCCGAGCCCGGCTCCCTGCAGCCCGGTCTGCCCTTCTACCCGTCGCCGCAGCAGGCCATGACCGTGCTCGGCGCGCTCGCGGACTACGTCCACTGGCGCCGCCAGGAGGTCGGCGAGCCGCTCGAGCCGACCGGCCTGCACCCGCACGAGGCCGAGGAGCTCGTGGAGGCGGCCGCCGCGCGTGCCGAGGGCACCGAACTCGTCCGGCTCTCCGACGAGGAGACCGAGACGCTGCTGGGCCACTACGGGATCACCGTGCTGCCCTCGGCCCGGTTCGAGACCGCCGACGAGGCCGTGGCGGCCGCCGAGCGGCTCGGCTTCCCCGTGGCGCTCAAGGCCGTGGACCCCCACCTGCGGCACCGACTCGACCTGGGCGGCGTCCGCCTGAACGTGGTGGACGCCGACTCCCTGCGCCGCAACGTCGAGCACATGCGCCGTCTGCTCGCGCCGTTCGGCGTGCGCGAGCTCGAGGTCCAGGCCATGGCCCCCGCCGGCCAGGCCTGCATGCTCACGGCGCTCGAGGACCCGCTGCTGGGCCCCGTGGTCTCCTTCGGCATCGCCGGCGACGCCACGGACCTGCTGGGGGACTGGGTGCACCGCGTGCCCCCGCTCACGGACCGGGACGTGGCCCGCATGGTCCGCGCCCCCCGCGCCGCCGTGAAGCTGCGCGGCACCGGCGGGGTGCCCTCCGTCAACCTCGCCGCGCTGGAGGACCTCGTGGGCCGCGTCAGCGTCCTCAAGGACGACCTGCCGCAGGTCGCCCGCCTGCGCTTCGCGCCCGTGCTGGCCGCCCCCGAGGGCGTGACGGTGCTGCAGGCCGAGGTGCACGTCGCCAACGCGGCCCGCCGCACCGACTCGGCCCGGCGCGCGCTGCGCGGCCGCTGACCGGGCCGTCCACAGCGGGCCCGGACGGCCCGGCACCGGACCCGTAGCATGGGGGACATGAGCCCGTTCCGCAGGAGTCACGAGCCCGGCCGTCCCGACCACCGCCCCGACGCCCCCGAGGCCGAGGGCCGGCAGCGCGAGGCCCGCACCCTGGACGGCAGCGGCGGCCTCGACGCCTCGCTCGTCCGCGCCGGCTTCTACCCGGACCTCGTGGCGCACGCCATCGCCGTCGAGCTCGAAGGCCGCACCCCGGACGCGCACCTCGTCCACGTGGACACGCACTTCGACTACGAGGAGATCCACCGGCACATCACGGCCCTCGTGCTCGCCGGGGACACCCTGCTGGCCGTCCACCTCGACGACCACGCCGCCGACCCGGCCGGCCAGGCGGTCCTCGCCCAGGTCTCCACCGAGATGGTCCCGGTCCGCGCCCTCGGCTCCGTGGTCCTGACCACCGGCCACGCCGACCCCGCCCGCTTCCGGCCGTCCGACCCCGTGGCCGAGATGACCCTCGGGCTGATGTGGGCCGGAGGCCAGCGACTGGACCTGCAGCCCGCCGGCTGCGCCGACCCCCAGTGCGACCTCGACCACGGCTACACCGGCACCGCCACCCGCGAGGACCTCGTGATCCGCGTCGCCGCCGACGCCGACGGGCAGGGGGCCGTCGACGGCGCCCTGGCCTTCGCCCGGGCCCTGCGCCGCGCCCACCTGGCGGCCACCACGTGACGGGGCCCGCCCTCCCCGCGGGCGTGGTCCCCGCCGACCGTGCCCTGCGCTCCGTCCTGACCTCCGCCGCGGCCGCCCTCGGTGTCCCGGGCTGTGAGAACGCGCTCGCGGTCCCGGCGGGCCGCCGCGTGGTCGTCGCCCTGGTGGACGGCCTCGGACGGTCCCTGCTGAAGCGCTTCGGCGGCCACGCCCCCACGCTGCGCTCGGCGATGGCCGACGGCGGCCGCGTCCTCGAGGTGGCCGTGCCCACCACGACGGCCGCCTCCCTCACGAGCCTGGGCACCGGGCTGGACGTCGGGGAGCACGGCGTGGCCGGCTACGACGTGCTCGACCCGGACCGGGACGTGGTGATCAATCAGCTGGGCGGCTGGGACGAGGCCACCGACCCGGTGGGGTGGCAGCCGAAGCCCACCGTGTTCGAGCGCGCCGCCGCGGCCGGCGTGGACGCCGTCACGGTCTCGCTGCCCGCCTTCGAGCGTTCGGCCCTGACACGGGCGGGGCTGCGTGGCGGCCGGTTCGTGGCCGGTCGCACCCTGATCGCCCGCGCCCAGGCCGCCGAACGCGTGATGAAGGACGCGCGCATGCCCACGCTCGTCTACTTCTACGTCAACGAGCTGGACAAGGCCGGCCACCGGGACGGCGTGGGCTCGGAACGGTGGCTGCACGCCCTCGAGGAGATCGACGCGGCGGTGCGGCGCCTGGTGGACCGCGTGCCCGCCGGGACGGTGGTGCTCGCCACCGGCGACCACGGCATGGTCGACGTGCCGCCGTCGCGCCGCGTGGACTACGCCGCCCTGGACGAGGCCGGGGAGCTCGCCGACCCCGCGCTGCTCGAGGGGATCGCGCACACCGCGGGGGAGCCCCGCCTCGTGCAGCTGCACTTCCGGTCCGACGCGGGTCCGGACGTGCGCGCGAGGGTGCGGCGCACCTGGGCCGAGCGCTACGGGGCGCACGCGTGGGTGCTCACGCGGGACGAGGCCGTCGACGCCGGCTGGTTCGGCGCCGTCGTCGAGGACCGGGTCCGTGCCCGCATCGGGGATCTGCTCGTCGCCGTGCACGGGGATCTGGCCCTCTACGACGGCCGGCGGGTGCCCCCGCACGCCTTCGAGATGGTGGGCCAGCACGGCGCGCCCACGCGCGCCGAGCGGGAGGTCCCGCTGCTCACCTGGCACCGCTGAGCCCGCCCCGCGGCCGGGGCCGGGCCGGGGTCAGTCGCCCTTGCGGCCGAAGACGATCTCGTCCCAGCTGGGCACGGACGCGCGGCGAGCGGCCGAGCGGGCCCGGGGGCGCGGCGTGACGGTCGGCATGGCAGGGCGCGCGGCACGCTCGCGAGGCGCGGGCTCCGCCCCCTCGTCCTCGACACCCGCGTCCGCGACGTCTGCGGCAGTGTCCTCGGCGCGGTCGGTCTCGGCGGCCGGTTCCGGCGCGTCGACGACCGGGGCGTCGTCGGCGGTCGTCAGGGCCCCCTCGGCGTCGACCGGGGCGAGCCGCTCGGGCGCCTGGGCGGCCTCGCGCCGACTCCGGTCCTGGTGCTCGCGAGCGATCAGGTGCGCGAGCGCGTCGTCCGACTCCAGGTCCGCGCCCACACGCTGACCCCGGCGCACCCGCAGGATCTCCAGCAGATCGGCGTCGCGGTCGGCGGCCGGGGAGTGCGCACCCGCGGGGGTCACGGCGTCCTCGGCGTCCACGTCGTCCGTCACCGGTTCGGCCGCGGGGGCGCGGGGGACCAGGTCCCAGGCCTCCGCCTCGGACAGGGCGCGGGCCCAGGCGTTCTCGGGTTCGAGGTGGCGTCCGGCCGGGCGGAACGTCCAGAGCGCCGGCGGCTCCTCGCGGGTGGGCAGACTCCTCGCACCGGCCACGGCGAACCGGGCGGCCACGGTCCAGCCGGCCTGGTCCTCGCGCCACGCGTCCCACTCGAGGCTCGCCTCGTCCACGCCCAGCTCGGCGAGCCGGTGCGCGGCGAGCTCGCCGAGCGTGGTGGGGCCGCCGTCCTGGACGAGGTCCGAGTAGAGGTCGGGCCCGCCGACCCAGACCTCGACGGCGCGGGCCTGCCGGGCGATCCAGTCGCGCTCGGCCAAGACGGGGTGACCGTAGGTGCGGATGCGCGAGAACGCGTTCCCGCTCTCCCGGGCCACCTGCTCCACGGAGGCGCCCGCACGGATGCGCTGCTGGATCTCCCGGGGGGTGAGGGGCACGGCCTCCTGGGTCGCGGCGGCCTTGACGGACTCCTGGTCGGTCAGCGGCGCCGGGGTCGGTCCGTCCGCGGTCGAGTCGTCGGCCACGGGCCGCGGGTCGATCCGCGGGGTGAGCGCGAGGTCCTCGTCCGGCCGGGCCGGGCCGGAGGGCGCCTCGGGAGCCCGCTCGTCCTCCTCCGCGGCATCGTCGGCGTGCGTCGCCGCGTCCACCGGTCCCTCGGCGTCCTCGTCGTCCGCCCCGGGGACGTCCATCTCCGTCATGTCGTGCCAGGCCGCGGGGCCGTCCTCGGCCGGTCGCCCGTCCTCGGGCGCGGCGCCCTCGATGACCAGCCGGCGCAGATAGGGGGAGAGGGGGAGCGTGTGCTCCTCGCCCTCGGGCCCCGACAGGCGCAGCGCGTCGCCGTCCTCGGTGGGTCCGGTCAGTCGCAGCTCTGCCATGGCGGTGGTCCCTCCCACATCGTGTTCTGGTCACCGGGCATGCGGACGCCCGGCCGGGCATGCCCCGATCCTAGCCGCCGTGCCGCAGACCACGGCCCGGGCGAGGGACGAGCGCCCGCGCGAATCCGCCCTGGGCGAGCGTGCCCGACAACATTTGGCACGGGTTCGGCCATGGTGCACAATCTACGCGCAACGGCGCAGGCCGGTGACGCGTGGTCCGCCCACGACGCCGCCCGCGCAGTGCCGGCACCGGTCCCGGTGCCGTCCCCCACCAGCGGAGCGTGAAACCCCATGGCCACTGACTACGACGCCCCTCGCAAGAACGAGGAAGAGCTGAGCCAGAACTCCATCGAGGAGCTGAAGGCACGGCGCACGGACACCCAGTCCGCCGTCGTGGACGAGGACGAAGCGGAGGCCGCCGAGGGGTTCGAGCTGCCCGGCGCCGACCTCTCGGGTGAAGAGCTGATGGTGCGGGTGCTGCCCGCCCAGTCGGATGAGTTCACCTGCGCCTCCTGCTTCCTGGTCCGCCATCGCTCGCAGGCCGCGCGTGAGAAGAACGGCCTGATCTACTGCACCGACTGCGAGGGCTGAGCCCCCGCCGCCGGGGCGGTCAGCGGCCCTCGGCCGTCCCCTCCTGCCGGGCCATGGTCCCGCCGAGGGCCGCGACCAGCTCCTCCGGACGCCGGGTGCTGGTCAGCCAGTAGGGTGTGCGGTCGCGCTCGTCGGTCAGCTGGATCCGCACGACGGGCGCGATCCAGCCGCGCACGTTCACGAAGGCCAGCCCGTGCAGCAGCGGGCCGCGCTGGGCCCGGGCGTCCTCGCCGCGATACCCCGTGACCTGACCGACGTGGTGCCGTTCGATGCTGGCGCGGCCCACCTGGAGGGTGCGTTCGCGCACCACGATGCGCGGGGTGGTGGCCACCAGGATCAGGACCTCGACGGCGAAGAACGCGACGGCGGCCGCGATGCCCACCCCGAGGTCGATCGGCGCGAACACGAGTATCGTCAGCGCCGCCAGCATGAGCGCCACGGCCCAGACCCCCGGGGAGGGCGTCAACCGCTCCTCGAACAGGACCGGATCGGGTCCCGCCGCAGCGCCCTCGGGGGCGCGGCGGGAGGCATCGGCGACGGGGTGCTGCTGGGGATCACGCATGGGTCCCAGCTTCCCACATCCGGACTCCGGTCCCGCCGCGCGGCACCGGTGAGGGCGCCCGCCCGGCCGCCTCGACGCGGCCCCGGGCCGACGGGTGCTCGTGTAGGGTCGGGCCTCGTGACCGACTCCGCCGAGCTGCCCGTGCCCCTGCACGCCCTCGATCCGGGCCTGGCCCCGCCCGCCTACGCGCAGCCGGGCGACGCGGGCGCGGACCTGCGCACCGCCGTCGACGTGACCCTGGCCCCGGGTGAGCGTGCCCTCGTGCCGACCGGCGTGGCGCTGGCCATCCCGGAGGGCCACGCGGGGTTCGTGCACCCCCGCTCGGGCCTCGCGGTCCGCCACGGCCTGAGCGTCGTCAACGCCCCCGGCACCATCGACGCCGGCTACCGCGGCGAGATCAAGGTGCCCCTGATCAACCTGGACCCGACCGAGCCGATCGTGCTGCGCCGCGGCGACCGGATCGCCCAGCTCGTGCTGCAGCCGGTCGTGCGGGCCCGCTTCGAGCCCGTGGACGCGCTGCCCGACTCCGAACGCGGGGCCGGCGGCTTCGGCTCGACCGGCGGCTTCACCGCCGACACCACCCCTGGGAGGACGTCGTGATCTTCGGACGCAACCGCACCGTGCGCCACGAGCAGGTCAGCCTGCCGGCCGAGCTGCTGGAGGAGCGCGACCTCGAGATCGCCGCCGCGCCGGAGGCAGCCGACGTCGGTCCGCACGACGTCGCCACCCGCCCGGATCCCGCCGGCATGATCGACCTGGGGTCGCTGCGCCTGCGGGCGGTCCAGGGCATGAAGCTGCGCCTCGACGTCGAGGACGCGACGAAGCGGATCGTCGCCGCCACCGTCAGCCTCGGCCGCTCGGCGCTGCAGGTCCAGGCGTTCAGCGCCCCGCGCCGCACGGGTCTGTGGGACAACCTGCGCGCCGAGCTGCACGACTCCCTGTCGACCACCGCCCATGCGACCGTGCAGGAGCAGACCGGCCGCTTCGGCATCGAGATCCTCACGCGCGTGCCGGCGGCGCTGCCGGACGGCTCGCCGGGGTGGAACGTCGCCCGGTTCGTGGGCGTGGACGGTCCGCGCTGGTTCGTCCGCGGTGTGTTCCACGGCGAGGCCGCCTTCCAGCCGGAGGCCGCTGAGCCGCTGGAACAGGTGTTCTCCGACCTGGTCGTGGTGCGGGGCGACGAGCCGCTCCCGCCGCGCGAGCTGCTGCCCCTGCGTCCGCCTCCCAACGCGCGCCCGCTGCAGCGTCGCCGCCCGGCCCCGGACGAGGGCCGGGACGTGCTCGCGGACACCGCCGCCGGCCCGGGGGACGGCACGGCACCGGAGGCCACCGCGCTGCCCGAGCGCGGTCCGGAGATCACGGAGACCCGGTGAGCCCCGCCGTCGCGGCCCGCCCGACCGGCACCGCGGGCCGCATCGAGCGCCGCGGCGTCATCGCCTCCGTCACGCTGCCCGGCGTGGACGAGGCGACCGTCTTCCGCGCGGTCTTGGCCGACCGCCTGCCCGCGCCCGGGAGCATGGCGCCCGCCGAGACGCTGCAGCTGGTCTGGCACGGGCGGCGCCGCGTGCCCGGCGTCATGCCGGGGGAGTGGCTGACGGTCCGCGGCCGCGTCACCCAGATGGATGGCGTGCCCACCCTGCACAACCCCGAGTTCGACCTGGTCGACGCGCCCGAGGCCACGCTCTGAGCACGGCCCCGAGAGGAGAGCCCATGACCGAGCCGCGTGGCCCCGTCACCGCCGCCCCGGACGGGGCCGGCCCCCTGCCGTCTCGAGCCCGCCTGGACGAGCGCGGCCGCCTCGACGCGCTGGGCAGCGTCGGTGGCTGGCGCGGCATCGTCGAGGCCTCCCTGCCCACCCTCGTCTACATGGTCGGCTACGTCGCCACCCAGCAGGTGTGGCCCTCCGGCGTGGCGGCCGTCGCGGTCGCACTCGTGCTGGGCGTCGCGCGCCTCGTCCAGCGCCAGTCGCCGGTCCAGGTGCTGGCCGGCCTCGCCGTCGTCGTCCTGTCCGTCGTGGTCTCCCTGACCACCGGCCAGGCCCGCGACTACTACCTGTGGGGCTTCGTCACCAACGCCGCCTACGGCCTCGCGTTCGCGGTGTCCGTCCTCGTGGGCTGGCCCGCGGCGGGCCTGGTGCTCGGCCTCGTGCGCGCCGAGGGCACCCGCTGGCGGGCCCACCGGCGTCGGCGCCGCGCCTACGCCGCGGCCACCTGGATCCTCGTGGCCGTGTTCGCGCTGCGCCTGGCGGTGCAGGTGCCCCTCTACCTCGGGGACGCCGTCACCGCGCTCGGGGTGGCCCGCCTGGTGATGGGCCTGCCGCTCTATGCCCTGGGGCTCTGGCTCGCCTGGTCCGTCAGCTCGCCCGGTCAGGACGACGGCGTGCCGGCGGACTCCGCCGCCTCCGAGCGTCCCTGAGCGCGGCCCTCGCCGACGAGGAGGCGACGCAGGGCCGGCTCGGCGAAGCCGGCGGCCAGGAAGAAGAGCTCGTCGCCCACCTCCAGGACCTCGTCCGCCGACGCCTGCCGGGGGGCGCCGTCGCGCACGACCGCCACGAGCGGAGCCTCCTGCGGCCAGGACACGGTGCCGATGCGCCGGCCCTCGAGCCAGTGCTCCGCCGGGACCCGGAACTCGGACAGCGCCGCGCCGCCGGCCTCCAGTCTGAGCAGGCGCACGAGGTCCCCGGTCTCCACGGCCTCCTCCACGAGCGCCGTCATGATCGAGGGGGTGGACACGGCCACGTCCACGCCCCACGACTCGTCGAAGAGCCAGTCGTTGAGCGGGTTGTTGACGCGAGCCACGGTGCGGCCGACGCCGAACTCCGAGCGGCTCAGCAGGGAGCACACGAGGTTGACCCGGTCGTCGCCGGTCGCCGCGACGAGCACGTCCGCCTCCAGGGCGCCGCACTGCTCGAGCACGGTCAGGTCGCACGCATCCCCGAGGACGAGGCGTGCGCCGCCGACGTCGGCCTTGCGGGCCGCGTCCGTGCGCGCCTCGACGACAACCACCTCGTGGCCGTGCGCGTGCAGCTCCCGCGCGATGGAGGCGCCCACGGCGCCGGCTCCGGCGATGACGGCCCTCATGCCCGTCCCTCCTCGTCCTCGTCCGTGCCGTCCGGCACGCGTGCCTCGCCCTGCAGGGCGGCCTCCACCTGGTCCCGGCGGTCCACCGGGTAGACGGCGTGCAGCACGTCGCCCTCCTGCAGGCGGTCGCCCGGCCGGGGCAGCTGGCCGTCGCCGAGCCGGGTGAGGTAGGCGATGCGCATCCCCACCGTGGACTCGACGTCGGTCAGCCGACGGCCCCACCACGAAGAGTGGGGGACCAGCTCGGTCACGAGCAACCGGCCGGAGGCGTCGCGGTGCTCCGCATCGGCGGTGCCGGCCGGCAGCAGCCGGTGCAGCACCTGGTCGGCCGTCCACTGGATCGAGGCGACCGTGGGGATGCCGAGGCGCTGGTACAGCCGGGCCCGGTCGGCGTCGTAGATGCGCGCCACCACGTGGTCCACGTGGAAGGTCTCGCGGGCCACGCGGGCGGCGATGATGTTCGTGTTGTCGTCCGCGGTCACGGCCGCCAGGCCCTGCGCGCGGTCGATGCCGGCGGCGAGCAGCGCGGAGCGGTCGAAGCCCACGCCGGCCACGAGCTCGCCGGAGAAGCCGGGGGCCAGCCCCTCCACGGTCCGCGGGTCGCGGTCCACGAGGGCGACGCCGTGACCGGCCGCGTCCAGCGCGGCCGCCAACCGGGTGCCCACCCGTCCGCCGCCGACGATCACGTAGTGGGCCATGCCCGTCCCTGCCTCTCGTGCGGTGCTCCGTGCGCCGGGGAGCCGACGCGCGCTCCATCCTCGCATCCGGCGGGCACGTCCGGGAGCATCCGCGTCGCCGCGGCGTCCGGGCCCGGCGGGGGTACCGTGGTGCGGTGGCCACGCTGTCCTCCCTCCTGCGCCGCGGCCTCCTCGGTCGCCCCGTGACGTCGCACGCCGCCGACGAGCCCCGCATGAACCGGTGGCGGGCGCTGCCCGTGACGTCGTCGAACGCCCTGTCCTCCCTCGCCTACGCCCCGGACGAGGTCATCCTCACCCTGGTCGCGGCCGGCACGTCCGCGCTCGCGCTCGGACCCGCCGTCGGCTGGGCCGTCGTCGCGGTGATGCTGCTCATCGTCGTGTCCTTCCGCGCCGCGGTCGCCGCCGTTCCGCACGGCGGCATCTATCACATGGCCGGCATGAAGCTGGGCCCGAGGGCCGGCGTCGTCGCCTCGGCCGCGCTCCTGCTGGACTTCGTGTTCACCGCCGCGGTCTCCGTGGCCGCCTTCGCCCACTTCGTGGCGGCGCTGGCCCCCGGACTCACCGTCGGCAGCCGCGTGCTGGTGGCCTCGGCCGCGCTCGTGGGCGTACTGCTGGCCGCGCTCCGCGGGGTGCGGCTGTCCCGGTGGGTGCTGCCCGTGCTCGTGAGCGTGTTCGTCGCCCTGACCGCGCTGCTCGTCCTGGCGGGCCTGTGGCAGGAGGGCCGTGGGCTGCTCGGCGCGGCGCCGACGGCCGGCTGGACGCAGGAGGGCGCCGGGGTCGGCGGGACCGTCGGCACCGTGGCGACGGCGCTGCTCGCCCTGCGCGCGTTCAGCGCGGGATCGGTGCTGCTCACCGGCGTCGAGGTGCCGGTCTCGAGCACCCGCCTGATGGCCCGGCCGGCCGTGCCCACGGTGCGGTGGGTGCTCACCGTGATGGCCCTCACCCTCGGCGCGCTGACCGTGGGCGTCATGCACCTGGCTCAGCGCACCGGCGTCGTCGTCGGGCTGGAGCTGGAGAACCTCCGGGACGCCGCGGGTGCCGAGGTCACGCCCGACCGCGCCCCCGCCCCCGTGCTCGCCCAGCTCGCGGACACCGTGTACGGCCCGGGCAGTGTCCTGTCCGTCGCCACCATCGCGGCCACCGCCCTGCTCCTGCTGTTCGCGGCCAAGTCGGCGTTCCGCTCGTTCCCCGCCCTGGCCGCGCGCGTGGCCGAGGACGGCTACCTGCCCCGGCAGCTGAGGGTCCGCAGCGACCGGCTGGTGCACACGTGGAGCGTCCTCGGGATGGGGGCCGTGGCCCTCTCGCTCGTGCTGTTCTTCGAGGCCCGGACCGCCCTGCTCGTGCAGCTTTACGTCATCGGCGTGCTGCTGGCCTTCACGCTCGCGCAGGCCGGCATGCTGCGGCTGTGGCGCCGCCGGCTCGTGCACACACCGGGCGCCCGGGCCCGCGCGGCCGTCCGGCTGCGCCTGATCATCACGGCGGTGGCCTGGGTGGTCACGGCGCTGGCGGGCGTCGTCGTCCTGGTCACCCGCTTCACGCAGGGCGCGTGGGTGGCGCTGCTGGCGATCGTGCTCGGCTCGCTGGTGATGGGGCGGATCCGCCGCCACTACGCGGACGTGGACCGCGAGCTCGCACCGGACCCCCAGGACGACGCGCGGGCCCTGCCCTCGCGGGTCCACGTGGTGGTCGTCGTGACCACGCTGGACCGGCCGGCGCTGCGGGCGCTGGCCTACGCCCGCGCGTCGCGGCCGTCCTCCCTCGAGGCCGTCGTCGTGGACGCCGAGCGCGCCGCCACCCTGGAGGTGATCGACGCCTGGGAGCGTGCCGGCCTGCCGATGTCGCTCACCGTGATCGCCTCGCCCTACCGCGACACGGTGGCCCCCCTGGTGCGGCATGTGCGCGAGCACCGACGCCGTTCCCCGCGGGACCTGACCATGGTGTTCATCCCGGAGTACGTGGTCCGGCCGGGCTGGCGCACGCTCCTGCACAACCGGACCGCCACCCGCCAGACGCGGCGACTGCAGCGGGAGCCGGGCGTGATGGTGGGCTCGGTGCCGTGGCAGGTCCACGAGGGCCAGGGCTCTTGACCGCCCCGGCGCCCCCGGGGAGCGGCGGATGACGCCGTCCGACGGCGCGCCCACGATCGAGGCGACACAGCCGCATCGGTCTGCAAGGATGATGATGATCTGACCAGTCGATGCTCAGGGCAAGACCTGAAGCGCGCTGCGATGCGAGAGGAGCCAGACATGGCAGTCGTCGACACGTCCACAGACGTCACCGGGATCGGGAGGACCATCGAGGTGGAGGTCGGGGCCATGGCCCACGGCGGCCACTGCGTGGCCCGGCACGAGGGGCGGGTCGTCTTCGTGCGCCACGCCGTGCCCGGCGAGAAGGTCCGGGTGGCCCTGACCGAGGCCGAGGACGGGGCCCGCTTCTGGCGCGGCGACGTCGTGGAGGTGCTGCGGCCCTCCGAGTTCCGCCGCATCCACCAGTGGAAGCTCGCGGACATGCTGCGCGCCCACGCCTCGGGTCGCCCGCCCGTGGGCGGCGCCGAGTTCGGCCACATCGTGGTCCCGCACCAGCGCCGGCTCAAGGCCCAGGTCTTCCGGGACACGGTGCACCGCATCGCCGACCTCGCGGTGGAGCCGGAGGTGTGCTTCGCCGGCTCCGAGGACGAGCCCACCGGCCAGCGCTGGCGGACCCGGAACGCGTTCGCGGTGACCCCCCAGGGGCACATCGCGATGCACGCCTACCGTTCGGCGACCCTCCTACCCGTGCGCAACATGCCGCTCGGCGTGCCGGCCCTCGATGCGCTCGCCCTGTGGGACTGGGACTTCACCGGAGCCGCCCGCGTGGACGTCGCGACGCCGGCCTCCGGCTCCCGCCCCCTCGTGCTGGTGACGCCCACCCCGCAGACGCGGGCGGACGAGGTCAAGCTCGGCCGGCTGCGCACCCGGATCCGCCAGGCGGCCAATGCGTGCGGCGTGGACGTCTCCACCGGCCTGGCCCTGCCCGGCCCGAAGCAGTTCCAGCCGGTCAAGGTCGAGCGCATCACCGGCAAGACCTGGGTCGAGGAGACCGTGGAGTCCGAGCGCGGCGGCACCAAGCGCTTCCGCGTCACGGGTGACGGCTTCTGGCAGGTCCACCAGCACGCCCCGGCCACCCTCGTGGACGCGGTGCTCGAGGACGCGCGCGTCGAGCCGGGCCAGGTCGTGGCCGACCTCTACGGCGGTGCCGGCCTGTTCAGCGCGTACCTGGCGGACGCCGTGGGACCCGAGGGCCGCGTGTACTCGGTGGAGGCCTCCCGCCAGGCCTCGAAGGACGCCCGCCGCAACCTGCACGATCAGCCGCAGGCCTCGGTGCTCAACGGCCCCACGGACAAGGTGCTCGGTAGCTGGCTGAAGTACCCCGAGCGCCCCGTGGCGGACGGCGGCCTCGGCGGTGCCGCGCTGGACACCGTCGTCCTGGACCCGCCGCGGGCGGGCGCGGGGCGGCGGGCGATCGAGCGCATCCTCGCGCTCGAGCCGGGCCGCATCGTGTACGTCTCGTGCGACCCCGCCTCGTTCGCCCGCGACCTGGCGTGGCTGCGCGACGGCGGCTACGAGGTGGAGCGCGCCCGCGTGTTCGACCTCTACCCGGACACCCACCACCTCGAGTCGGTCACCGTGCTGGTGCCGGCCGCCCAGAGCGCACCGGCCCCGGCCGTCGTCGAGATCTGATCCGGCATCCGCGCGGCGGCCTGCGGGCCGCCGCGCGCCATGCCCGCGTCACACGCGACCGGCGCGGTACCCTGGGACACAGTGCGGCACCTGTGACGCAGACGACGCCCGTCCCGGACGGCGCGCGGTCCGCGGCCGCGGGTGACCACCCCCCACTGGACGAGCGCCCGGAGGAAACCGGGCGGGAAGAGGAGTCCTCTCGTGACCACCGTCGACAGCTTCGGCTCCAAGGGCGTCCTGGACGTCAAGGGAGCCGAGTATGAGATTTTCCGTCTGAACAAGGTCGAGGGGGCGCAGAAGCTGCCCTACTCCCTGAAGGTGCTGCTGGAGAACCTGCTGCGCACCGAGGACGGCGCCAACGTGACCGCCGACCAGATCAAGGCCCTGGCCGCCTGGGACCCGAACGCCCAGCCGGACACCGAGATCCAGTTCACGCCGGCGCGCGTGATCATGCAGGACTTCACCGGCGTGCCCTGCGTCGTGGACCTGGCCACCATGCGTGAGGCCATCCAGGACCTGGGCGGCGACCCGGAGCGCGTGAACCCGCTCTCCCCGGCCGAGCTCGTGATCGACCACTCCGTGCAGATCGACTCCTTCGGCAACGACGCCGCCATCGAGCGGAACATGGAGATCGAGTACGAGCGCAACGGCGAGCGCTACAAGTTCCTGCGCTGGGGCCAGACCGCCTTCGACAACTTCAAGGTCGTCCCCCCGGGCATGGGCATCGTCCACCAGGTCAACATCGAGAACCTGGCCCGCACCGTGATGACCCGCGAGGTCGACGGCGTGCTGCGCGCCTACCCGGACTCCTGCGTCGGCACCGACTCGCACACCACCATGGTCAACGGCCTGGGCGTGCTCGGCTGGGGCGTCGGCGGCATCGAGGCCGAGGCCGCGATGCTCGGCCAGCCCGTGTCCATGCTGATCCCGCGGGTCGTGGGCTTCAAGCTGACCGGCAGCATCCCCTCTGGCGCCACCGCGACCGACGTGGTGCTGACCATCACCGAGATGCTCCGCCAGCACGGCGTGGTCGGCAAGTTCGTCGAGTTCTACGGCGAGGGCGTCGGCTCCGTGCCCCTGGCCAACCGCGCCACCATCGGCAACATGTCGCCCGAGTTCGGCTCCACCGCCGCGATCTTCCCGATCGACGAGGTCACCCTCGACTACCTGCGCCTGACCGGCCGCTCCGAGGAGCAGGTCGCCCTCGTGGAGGCGTACACCAAGGAGCAGGGGATGTGGCACGACCCGTCCTCCGAGGTCGCCTACTCCGAGTACCTCGAGCTGGACCTGTCCACCGTGGTGCCCTCCATCTCCGGCCCGAAGCGACCCCAGGATCGCATCGAGCTCACCGACTCCAAGGACCAGTTCCGCAAGGACCTGCACAACTACGCCACGCAGGACGAGGCCGGCGAGGGCCGCCCGTCCAAGCTCGTGGACGTGGCCATGCCGGACGGCCGCCAGTTCCAGCTGGACCACGGTGCCGTGTCCATCGCCTCGATCACCTCGTGCACCAACAC
The DNA here is from genome assembly GCF_035609305.1 of Micrococcus sp. HOU01. Taxonomy (NCBI): domain Bacteria; kingdom Bacillati; phylum Actinomycetota; class Actinomycetes; order Micrococcales; family Micrococcaceae; genus Micrococcus; species Micrococcus sp. HOU01. The sequence continues at coordinate 1,289,643 of NZ_CP141211.1, forward strand.
GTCCAACCCCTCCGTGATGATGGCGGCCGGCGTGCTGGCCCGCAACGCGGTCGCCAAGGGCCTGAAGTCCAAGCCGTGGGTGAAGACCTCCGTGGCCCCGGGCTCCCGCGTGGTGACCGACTACTACGAGAAGTCCGGGCTGCGCGAGTCCCTCAACGACCTCGGCTTCAACGTGGTCGGCTACGGCTGCACCACCTGCATCGGCAACTCCGGCCCGCTGGAGTCCGAGATCTCCGAGGCCATCCAGGAGAACGACCTGTCCGTGACCGCGGTGCTCTCCGGCAACCGCAACTTCGAGGGCCGCATCAACCCGGACGTGAAGATGAACTACCTGGCCTCCCCGCCGCTGGTGGTCGCCTACGCCCTGGCCGGCACCATGGACTTCGACTTCGAGAACGAGGCCCTGGGCCAGGACACGGAGGGCAACGACGTCTTCCTCAAGGACATCTGGCCGGACCCGACCGAGGTCCAGCAGATCATCGACGCGTCGATCGACACCGAGATGTTCACCTCGCAGTACGCCACGATCTTCGACGGCGACGAGCGCTGGCAGTCCCTGGAGACCCCCTCGGGCTCCACCTTCGAGTGGGACGAGAAGTCCACCTACGTGCGCAAGCCCCCGTACTTCGAGGGCATGACCATGCAGCCGGACCCGGTGTCGGACATCTCCGGCGCCCGCGTCCTGCTCAAGCTGGGTGACTCCGTGACCACGGACCACATCTCCCCGGCCGGCTCCTTCAAGTCGGACACCCCGGCGGGCCGCTACCTGCTGGAGAACGGCGTGCAGCGCAAGGACTTCAACTCCTACGGATCCCGTCGTGGCAACCACGAGGTCATGATCCGCGGCACGTTCGCGAACATCCGCATCAAGAACCAGCTGCTCGACGGCGTGGAGGGCGGCTTCACGCGCGACTTCACCCAGGAGGGCGCCCCGCAGGCCTACGTGTACGACGCGGCGCAGAACTACGCCGAGCAGGGCACCCCGCTGGTGGTCCTGGGCGGCAAGGAGTACGGCTCCGGCTCCTCCCGTGACTGGGCGGCCAAGGGCACCGCGCTCCTGGGCGTCAAGGCCGTGATCACGGAGTCCTTCGAGCGCATCCACCGCTCGAACCTCATCGGCATGGGCGTGCTGCCGCTGCAGTTCCCGGAGGGTGAGAACGCCGACTCGCTGGGCCTGACCGGCACCGAGACCTTCGACATCTCCGGCATCACCGCCCTCAACGAGGGCACCACGCCGAAGACCGTGAAGGTCACGGCCACCGGTGAGGACGGCAGGGTCACCGAGTTCGACGCGGTCGTCCGCATCGACACCCCCGGTGAGGCCGAGTACTACCGCAACGGCGGCATCCTGCAGTACGTGCTCCGTCAGATCGCCGCGAAGGCCTGATCCACGGGACACCGCCCGCGCGCTGGCACCACGACGGCGGCCCGCCGCCCTCCGCACGGAGGGCGGCGGGCCGCCGTCGTCGTGGGGCGCCGGGGCCGAAGCCGGTGCAGGACCGCTCTTCATCCCCCAGTGCAGGGACCGGCCAACCCTTGGGCCAGACGGTCCTCGGGCGTGTCTGACAATGAAGCCGGGGGAAGGCCGGCACCCTCGAAGACACGGTCCCGGTTCCAGATGCTCTCCCACGCCCCCACAGGCCGGCAGGGCCGGCCGTTCGCCGATGCCGTCACGATGGTCGACGCCATCATCCACCGGTACAGGTGCATCGATCCCCTGGCGGGACCTGCCCGAGGTCTACGGGCCCTGGCTGAGTCGTGTGGACCTGGCACGGCCGCATGGCCGAAGAGGGCACGTGGGGCACGGTGCTGGCAACACTGACCGCCGCAGCGGATGCCGAAATCGTGATCGATTGGTCGGTCTCGGTGGACTCCACGATCGCCCGCGCCCATCAGCACGCGAGGAACACCACCCGGCTCACAGGGGGCTGGATCGAACGACAAGGAATCCGCGTGAAGAGCCCGCCGACCACGGCCTCGGGCGCTCACGGAGCGGGCTGAGCACGAAGACCCATCAGCTGGTCGACGGTGCTGGGCGAGAGGGCGTACTCATCGCGGGCGATCGGCACCCATCTGCGCGCCGGTGGCATCAAGGCCGTCCTCCCCAACCGGCTGACCAGCAGGGCCACCGCAGACGCCGCGGCTCGGCCGGCGGCCGAACCGCGGGCCTGGACTTGGAGGCTTACACGGGCCGGAACGTGATCGAGCGCCAGGACGCGCACCTGCAGCAGTGGCCGGGCCTGGCGAGCACGTACGACAAGTACGCGATCGTGTACTGGGCTGCCGTGGTCCTGAATGCTGTGCTCGCGTGGTCGACGGCATTGTCGGACACGCCCGAGTGGCGTGTTCGAACTGATCGACGATCCAGGTCAAGTGCTCGAGAAGCTCGGCGAGGCTCAGCACCGGCAGGTATGAGCGTGAGGACCTGGACAGAGAGGATCCCCCGAAATGCACATCGTGAAACAGAGTGAGCGATGTAGTGCTCTTCAGTTGGCACTGGTTGATATTGGTCGACGAGGCTTCAGCCCGGTCTGGTGATGCCCTGCGATGACTCTGAAGCCGGCTCTCGGGCGAATCCTCACATCGGGACGCCGAGACCCTGTGGGAGTCCAAGGATGGGACTGGGCTGACCCCGTTTCGTAGGTCCAGTCGTTATGAGAGTCGTCCTGTTGCCCGCGGTCGCGGGCAGGGAGACTGGTCAGATCATGACGAACAGCAGGAAGCGTCACACCCCCGAGCAGGTCGTCCGTAAGCTCGGGCAGGCCGACAGGATGCTCGCCGATGGTCAGGACGTCGCGGCGGTGTGCCGGGAGCTCGGGGTGTCCGAGCAGACGTACTACCGGTGGCGGAACCAGTACGGCGGCCTCAAGGCCGACGACGCAAAGCGCCTGAAGGAGCTGGAGAAGCAGAACGCGACCCTGAAGCGTCTGCTCGCGGAAGCGGAGCTGGAGAAGGCCGCGCTCAAGGAGCTGGCTGAGGGAAACTTCTAAGCCCGGACAGGCGCCGCGCCGCCGTCGATCACCTCAAGGGCAAGTTGCGGGTGAGCGAACGGATGGCGTGCCGTCTGGTCGGGCTGAGCCGCTCCGCGTACCGGCGACCGCTCAAGGGCGACACGGTCGCGGACCCGGATCGGGCGCTCAGGGAGTGGCTGCGCGCCTGGGCGAAGGACCATCCCCGCTACGGGTATCGGCGGGCGTATCACGACGCCCGCGCCGAGGGGTGGGTGGTGAACCACAAGAAGATCCAACGCCTGTGGCGTGACGAAGGGCTCCGGGTCCCGCAGCGGCGTCGACGCAAGCGCGTCGGGTCCTCGACCGTCGAGGCGCCGACGGCGGACGCGCCGAACGTGGTGTGGGCGGTGGACTTCCAGTTCGACGCCGACGAGCACGGACGACCGATCAAGATCTGCTCGATCGTCGACGAACACACCCGGGAGTGCATCGGCGGGCTCGTGGAGCGCTCGATTACCGCCGACCGACTCACCGCCCACCTCGAGGACCTCGTCGCCGCCCGGGGCGCCCCGGCGGTGCTCAGGTCGGACAACGGGCCGGAGTTCATCAGCGAGGCGATGGCCGACTGGGCCGGCACCCGCACCGGCCTGTCCTACATCCCTCCGGGCTCGCCGTGGCGCAACGGGTACGTCGAGTCGTTCAACAGCCGGATCCGCGACGAGTGCCTCAACATCAACAGCTTCTACTCGCTGCTGCACGCACAGGTCATCATCGGCGACTGGAAGGACGAGTACAACCACCACCGCCGGCACTCCTCGCTCGGCTACCTAACCCCAGCCGAGTACGCTCGGCAGTGCACCCATCAAATGGAAACCGACAACTCACAGAACGTCCGGACCGAATGAAGGGGGCGGCTCAGGACGTCTCGACGCCTGATCTGTCGGCGCTGAAGAGGAGCATGAGACCTGGGCCTTAAACCAGCTGAAGACCGGTCAAGCAGGTGGGGTCGTCGGGGCGGGTCGAGATGGCCTTTTTCGCGGTGCGGCCTTCAGCTGAGACAGTGAGAGTAGCGTCAATTCCACGCGGCAGCCAGACCCCGACGAATCCGTTGTCGTACGTCGTCAGCGTTTCATCGAGGAGGGTCTCCCCGGACGTCGCCTCGACCACGGTGACGTGGACGTCAGTATTGGCGAGTTCGCCGGTGCAGGTCGTGAGGCTGTGGAAGTAGCATTCGTGAGTCTGGCTGCGATACGGGGCGATAGAGACGTAGAATTCGTCTTCTGGCATCGGCAGGGTGGTCTGATTGTTCTGGTCGTCGGTCAGTACAAGCTGGTCCGGTTCAATCGACGCGATGAATTCAGACGAGCGATCTGTCACCTTCGTTGAGTCGAGGCGCTTGATGATCTCGCGAGCATTCAATCCGTCTAGATTGTGCTCGACCACCAGTGAGTGATCGGATCCTGCATCAGCGGACGGTCCCGCATCAGCACAGCCGCTGAGCAGGAGGACGGCGCTGGTCGCCAGACCGGTCAAGGCCGCGCAGATCCTCAGGCGGCTCCTGGAGGACTGGATCGGAGCAACAATGGCAAGTGGCATGCCCAACTCTTTTCTCAGGTGAACGTGTTCATGTCGTCAGGTTAGACAGAAGGCATCCCGAGTTCGCCGGTGCCAAGGGCGCGACGACGTGCAAAGCACGCCTGCCCGGAGACATCAAGAGCCTTGTCCTGATCTGGGGCCCACCGGTCCGAGGCACCCTGTGTTGACGAAATCGGATGGTGTCAGGAGCGCACGAGGCGATTGATGGCGTCGGTGGCCTCCTGGATCTTGGCGATGGCCGCGTCTTCATCGCCTTTCTTGGCGGCGTCGAGCACGCAGTGCTTGAGGTGGTCATCGAGCAGACCGGTCGCCACTCCCTGCAGGGCGCGGGTGAGGGCCGAGACCTGGGTGAGGATGTCGATGCAGTACTTTTCGTCGTCGATCATCTTCGTGATGCCGCGGGCTTGGCCTTCGATGCGCTTCATGCGGTTGCGGTAACGGTCCTTGTCACTGATGTAGCCGTGCCGATGGGCTCCGGTGTCGGCACCGGTCTCATCGGCTGCAGTTTCAGTGGTCACGAGTGCGTCCTTCACTTCTGGTGCTCCAGGACGGAGCGGGTGCTGGCATCTGGGGCGAGGTCGATGCGACGCAGCAGCTGGGCGTTGAGCGCGACGACGACGGTGGAGATCGACATCAGGATCGCGCCTACTGACATCGGCATGACGAAGCCGACGGGTGCGAGCACGCCAGCCGCGAGCGGCACAGAGAGCAAGTTGTACCCTGCGGCCCACCACAGGTTTTGCCTCATTTTACGGTATGCGGCACGGGAGAGCTGGATGACCGAGAGGACGCTACGCGGGTCGGAGCTGGCGAGGATGACACCTGCAGAGGCGATGGCGACGTCGGTGCCGGCCCCGATGGCGATGCCGACGTCGGCCTGGGCCAGGGCAGGGGCGTCGTTGACGCCGTCGCCGACCATGGCGACCTTCTTGCCCTCCTTCTGCAGCTGGTCGACCTTGGCGGATTTGTTCTCGGGGCGGACGCCGGCGAAGACCCGGTCGATGCCGAGCTCTCTTCCCACCTCGTTCGCCACGGCTTCCGCGTCGCCGGTGATCATGACGACCTCGACGCCGAGCTGATGGAGCGCATCGACGGCGTCGCGGGACTCTGGGCGAACCTCGTCGGCGAGCTTGAGACCGCCGATGACCTTGCCGTCGCGGAGGACGTGCAGGATGATCGCACCCTCTGCCCGCCATTCGTCGGCGACACCGATCTCGTCCTGGCCGGTCTCCTCGAGCAGACGGGGTCCGCCGACGCGGATCTCATGGTCGGCCACCGTCGCGGTGACGCCGACCGCCGGGGAGGAGGTGAACCCGCTGGCCGGTTCGACGGCGAGGCCCTTCTCCTTGGCGGCGGTGACGATGGACCGGGCGAGGGGGTGCTCACTGTCGGCCTCGGCGGAGGCGGCCAGGGCGAGGACCTGTTCGGCATTCAGGCCGCCGGTCGGCTCCACGCCGGTGACGGTGGGCTCGCCCTTGGTCAGGGTGCCGGTCTTGTCGAAGAGCACCGCGTCGACCTGGCGCATGGACTCCAGGGCGAGGCGGTCCTTGATCAGGACGCCGCCGCGGGCGGCGCGCTCGGTGGCGATGGACACGACCAGAGGGATCGCCAGACCCAGCGCATGGGGGCAGGCGATGACGAGGACAGTGATGGTGCGAACGACCGCGTCGTCGGGGAGCCCGAAGAGCGTCCAGACGACGGCGGTGATCAGCGCAGCTCCGAGGGCGAACCAGAACAGCAGGGCCGCAGCCCGGTCGGCGATGCGCTGGGCACGGGAGGATGATCCCTGCGCCTCGGCGACGAGCCTGTTGATGCCCGCCAGAGCCGTGTCGTCGCCGGTGGCGGTGATCTCTACGCGCAGGCCGGAGTCGGTGGCCACGGTGCCGGCGGTGACGTTCTCGCCCTCGCCGCGGGCGACGGGGTGTGATTCGCCGGTGATCATGGACTCGTCCATGTCGGCGCGGCCGTCGACGATGGTGCCATCGGCGGGGACGCTGCCGCCAGGCCGGACGATGACGACGTCGCCGACGCGCAGCTGTGCCGGGTCGACCTTGACGACGTCGTCTCCTTCTATACGCTCAGCCTCGTCAGGGAGCAGCGCGGCGAGGGAGTCCAACGCCGAGGTGGTCTGGGCCAGTGAGCGCATCTCGATCCAGTGGCCCAGCAGCATGATGACGATCAGCAGCGCCAACTCCCACCAGAACTCGAGCTCGGGGTGGACGAGACCGACAGTGGCGGCCCAGGAGGCGAGGAACGCTACGGTGATGCCGAGCGCGATGAGCAGCATCATCCCCGGCTGGCGGCTTTTCAGCTCGCTGACAGCACCGGTGAGGAACGGGGTGCCGCCCCAGGCGTACATGACGGAGCCGAGGACTGCGGCGACCCAGCCCGCCCAGCTGGGGACCGAGTAGCCCAGGAGCATGGCGAACATGGGGGAGAACGCGACCACCGGGATGGCGATGATCAGGTTGATCCAGAACAGCCGCCGGAACTGGCCGACGTGGTCGCCGTGGCCCGCGTGACCACCGCCGTGATGACCGTGCCCGGCGTGGTCACCGTGTTCCATGGTGTGGTCTTCGTTCTCGGCGCGCGAGTCGTCACGGTGGCCGGACTCGGTGGTCGCGACGCCGGCGTGGTCATGGTGATGCGTGGTCGGGTCCGTCATGCTCTTCGCTTCCCCTCGTCATTCCCCGATCTTTCCTTCGATCGGGTCGTATTTCGCCGCGGACCTTCAGCGCGCCCGCGGCGATCGGCTCAGGGGGCCGGCTTGAGCTCGCTCTCGACGACCCACTTGTGGTTGGTCATCGTCATGCCGTCGGACTCGTAATCGACCATGTAGACGGTCTCCTCGGTGGAGGAGGCGATGGTCGCCTTCGCGCCCTTCATGCCTTCCATGTGTTCGGCCTCGAGAGTGACCTCGGTGCCGTCGGCCAGACGTTCATCTCCGGCGTCCTTGATCTCCTGCTGGACGACCCACTTGTGATCCTTGACCGGCTCCCCGCCTGCGGACGGCGTGAAGTCCACCGCATAGGTGTACGTGTCGTACGCGCCGGCGATCGTCGCGTTCGCACCGTCCATGCCCTCCATGTGGTCGGCGGTGAGCGTGACCTCGGTGCCGACCGGGTATGTGGGCGACGCAGCCGTCTCGATGCCCTCGGGGGCGGGGCCGCCGTCCATCGGATGCTCCATCCCGCCGCTGTCAGAGCTGCTGCCGTGGCCCTCGTGCTGGCTGGTCGTCGAGGGGGTCCCTTGGTCCTGGTCGCCGCCGGTGCTGCAGCCGGTGAACACGAGCGCTCCTCCGAGCACTCCTGCGGCGACGGTGGTCATGAGGTGCTTGCGCATGAAGTCTCCTGTTCGTTCTGGTCCAGTCAACGCTATACCCCTCCCGGGTATCAAGTCGATGTCGATCGGCGGGCGTGGAATCGCCCGGCCAAGATCCAATCGACCCGGGGTGGCAGCGCTGAGGCTGCGATGGAGAACATCGGCTCGGCGGCTCTGGTCGCAGATGGAATCGAGGCCCGAACGGACGGGCTCACCTCGCTCGCCGTCGTGACGGGATCGGCTGCGTCGTCTCGTGAACATCACCGTGGTGAGAAGACGATCCCAGTACCGTCGATCACCCAAGAGAAATTGGTCTTGTACGGTTGCATCGTCGGGTGTCCCATCGAGACAGGGATCCTGAGAGCCGACGGAAGCTGTGCAACTATCGCCAGGCAGAGCGAAGCATGTCTCAGTACGTGCTCCGTCAGATCGCCGCGAAGGCCTGATCCACGGGGCCCGCCCGCGCGGGCCGCCGCCGGCGTCCCGCCCGGGTGCGGAGCCGCGGAGTAGGCTGGTCGCACCATGGAACATCTGCCCCCCACGAGTCCCGGCGCCCCGCTGCTGCCGCAGATCGCCCGCCCGGCGGACCTGTCGGCCCTCACGGAGGACCAGTTGACCGCGCTGGCGGCCGAGATCCGCGCCTACCTGATCGCCCACGTCTCCAAGACGGGCGGCCACCTCGGACCGAACCTGGGCGTCGTCGAGCTGACGCTGGCCGTGCACCGCGTCTTCGAGTCGCCGAAGGACGCGGTCATCTTCGACACGGGTCACCAGTCGTACGTGCACAAGCTGCTCACCGGACGCCAGGACTTCACGACGCTCCGCCAGGAGGGGGGCCTGTCCGGCTACGGCGACCGCACGGAGTCCGAGCACGATGTGGTGGAGTCCTCGCACGCCTCCAGCTCGCTCTCCTGGGCGGACGGCATCGCGCGGGCCTGGGCGCAGACCGGGCAGGGGGACCGCACCGTGGTGGCCGTGATCGGCGACGGCGCACTCACGGGGGGCATGGCCTGGGAGGCGGTCAACAACATCGCCGCGGGCCGGGACCGGCGCGTGGTGATCGTCGTCAACGACAACGGCCGCTCGTACGCGCCCACCGTGGGCGGCGTCGCCGAGCACCTGGGCGGACTGCGCCGCGGGGTGCTGGACAAGGTGCGCACCCACCACCGCTACGAGCAGACCCTCGACTACCTCAAGCGCCGCCTCCAGGAGGCCGGGCTCGCGGGGGAGCTGGTGTACCGGCCGCTGCACGCGGCGAAGAAGGGCCTCAAGGACCTCTGGGCGCCGCAGGGCCTGTTCGAGGACCTGGGCATGAAGTACATCGGCCCGGTGGACGGTCACGACCTCACCGCCATGGAGGAGGCCCTGGAGGACGCGCGGGCGTACGGCGGGCCCGTGATCGTCCACGCGATGACCGAGAAGGGGCACGGCTATCCGCCGGCGGTCGCGCACGAGGCGGACCAGTTCCACGCGATCGGCGTGATCGACCCCTCCACGGGCGAGCCCATCACCTCGTCGACGGCCCAGTCCTGGACCTCCGTGTTCGGCGAGGAGATGGTCGCGATCGCGAATGAGCGGCCGGACGTCGTGGCCATCACCGCCGCCATGCAGAACCCCGTGGGCCTGGCCCCGATGGCGCTGGCCCATCCGGACCGGGTGTTCGACGTCGGCATCGCCGAGCAGCACGCGGTCACCTCGGCCGCCGGCATGGCCTTCGGCGGTCTGCACCCCGTGGTGGCCGTCTACGCGACCTTCCTCAACCGCGCCTACGACCAGGTGCTCATGGACGTGGGCCTGCACCGTGCGGGCGTGACGTTCGTGCTGGACCGCGCGGGCGTCACCGGGCCGGACGGCCCGAGCCACCACGGCATGTGGGATCTGGCCCTGCTGCAGTCGGTGCCGGGGCTGCGGATCGCCGCGCCCCGCGACGCGGACACGCTCCGGGAGGAGCTGCGCGAGGCCGTCGCCGTCGAGGACGCGCCCACCGTGGTGCGGTTCGCGAAGGGCTCGGTCGGCGAGCCGGTGCGCGCCCTGGAGCGGCTGTCGGACGGCACGGACGTGCTCGCCCGGCGGGGCGAGGCCGGCGGGCGCGACGGCGCCGAGCGGGACGTGCTGATCGTGGCGGTGGGCGCGATGGCCGAGCTCGGCCTCGACGTCGCCGAACGGCTCGAGCGGCACGGCATCAGCGCCACGGTGATCGACCCGCGGTGGGTCCTGCCCGTGGCCCGGTCCGTGATCGACACGGCCGCCCGCCACCGGATCGTCGTGTGCCTCGAGGACGGGGTGCGGGCCGGCGGCGTCGGCTCGCGGATCCGGCAGGAGATGCGCGCGGCCGGCGTGGACACCGCCCTGAACGAGGTCGGCCTGCCGGTCGAGTTCCTCGCCCACGGCAGCCGCGAGCAGGTGCTGGCCCGCGTGGGCCTCACGGCGCAGCGCATCACCCAGGACACCGTCGCCCAGGTCCTCGGCGCCAAGGTCCCGTACGCCCGGCCCGTCCCCGAGGACGCGGCCGCCCCCCACCACCAGGAGCAGGCATGAGCATCGTCCGGCTGTACCGTGAGAGCGTCGGCGACGACGGCGCCCGGCTCTTCGAGTACCGCGAGGCATGGGCCGACGCGGAGGCCGGGGAGTTCGTGGTCCACCACGGTCGGGTCGGCCAGCCCGGCACCGTCGGGGAGCAGCCCCTGGCCGACCAGGCCGAGGGTGATCAGCTGCTGGCCGCGTTCGTGGCGCAGGGCGCGGAGGAGGGCTTCGCCGAGGCGGACCCCGCGACCTTCGCCGTGCTGCCGGTGGCCTACCGGCTCCGCGGCCGGGAGGCCACGGCGATCGAGCGGCGCACCGTCGAGCGGCTGCGCGTCGAGGTGACCCACCAGCTGGCCTGGCGCGGTCTCGGCGAGGTCGAGGACGTCGTCGAGGAGGTCGGTGCCCTCGTGCTGCGCGTCCGGACCCCCCACGCCCGCAAGGCCGCCGCCGAGATCCCGGCGGCCGCCAAGCGCGCCGACGGCGTGCAGCCGAACAAGGTGGACGTCCGCACCGCAGAGCAGGAGGGCTGACCCGTGCGCCACACCCGTCTCGGCCGCTCCGGGCTGACCGTCTCCGTCGTCGGCCTGGGCTGCAACAACCTCGGCCGCCCCGGCACCGCCACGCTGGAGCAGGCCGGCACCGACGCCGTCGTCCACGCCGCGCTCGACGCCGGCATCACCTTCTTCGACGTCGCCGACGTCTACGGCGCCGAGCCCGGCCTGTCCGAGGAGCGGCTCGGCCGCGCCCTGGGCGCCCGCCGCGACGAGGTGGTGATCGGCACCAAGTTCGGCATGGACATGGGCGGTGTCGCCGGCGACGACGGCGGCGCGCGGGGCTCCCGCCGGTACATCGTGCGCGCCGTCGAGGACTCCCTGCGCCGCCTCGGCACCGACTGGATCGACCTCTACCAGTTCCACACCCCGGACCCGGCCACGCCCATCGAGGAGACCCTCCGAGCGCTCGACGACCTCGTGCGCGCCGGCAAGGTCCGCTACGTGGGCCACTCGAACCGGGCCGGGTGGCAGATCGCCCAGGCCGAGTACGTGGCCCGCGAGCTGGGCGTGGAGCGCTTCGTGTCCGCGCAGAACCACTACAACCTGCTGGACCGCCGGGCCGAGCTCGAGGTGGTCCCGGCGGCGGCCGAGTTCGGGCTCGGCGTCCTGCCGTACTTCCCGCTGGCCAACGGGCTGCTCACGGGCAAGTACTCGCAGGGCGACGCCCCCGAGGGCTCGCGCCTGTCCCACGTGCGCCAGCACATGGTGGCCGACGCCGACCTGGAGCAGCTGGCCGCGTTCGGCCGGTTCGCCCGGGAGCGGGGGATCACCGAGGTCCAGGCCGCGATCGGGTGGCTGGCGGCGCAGGGGCCGGTGTCCTCCGTGATCGCCGGCGCCACCCGTGCCGCGCAGGTCGTGGAGAACGCGGCGGCGGCCGACTGGCTCGCCACCGCGGAGGACCTGGCCGAGCTGGACGCCCTGTTCCCGGGCCCGGAGAAGGTCGCGCTCTTCTGATGGCCGGCGCGCTGACCGGCGCGGCCGCCGCGACCCCGCTCGTGCCGACGCCGGGGGAGGCCGCCCTGGGCTGGACCGTGTCCGTCGTGGCCGGTGCGCTGTGGGTGGCCGGCTTCGTCTCGCTGGGCCGCAGCCCCCTGGACGCCCGGGCGCGCCTGCCGTGGGTCGGCCTCATGCTGCTGCTGCCGGTGCTGGGGGCGCTCATCTGGTTCTGGTGGCGGCACCGCTACTACCCGGCGCGGCGGCGCGAGCAGCCGGCGTGGGACCCCAACGACCGCTCCGCCGTCGTGGTGCCCCCGCGCCGGCGCTACGGCGCGCCGGAGGAATGAGCCGGGCTCAGAGCTTGACGACGATGCGGTCGTCGACGACGGCCGCGTCGTAGTCCATGAGGGCCTGGCGGGCCGGGCCGCCGAACGGCTTCCCCGAGGTGACGTCGAAGTGCGAGCCGTGGCAGGGGCAGGCGTAGGCCGGGCCCTCCTGCCGGTCCACGACCTGGAGCAGGCAGCCCTGATGCGTGCACACGTTGGTGAAGGCGGTCACCGTGGTCTCGTCCACGCGATGCATCATCAGCGTCCGACCCTGCACCTGCACCTCCCGGGAGGCGCCCACGGGCAGCTCGGCGGCGGGCAGCGCGTCGACGGCGTCGGAGCCGGTGTAGTGGTCCTGCGCGGTGTCCTTCTCACGTAGCCGGTCCGTGCAGCCGGCCAGCGCGAGTGTGCCGGCACCCGCGGCGGCGACGGCGGCGCCGCGGCCCAGGACGGTGCGGCGGGAGGTGTCCGGGCGGGCGTGGTCGTCGCAGCAGCCGGACCGGGAGGAGTTCGGGGTGAGGGGGGAGTCCTGCGTGGTCATCGACCCATTATCGCCCGTGGCGAGGGCGGATGCGACCGGGCCCGACGGGTGCGAGGATCGGGGGGACGGACCCCCGAGCCCCAGGAGCACCGCCGTGACCCACCCCGCCCCGCGCCCCACCGGCGCCGCCCGTTTCGACCTCACTCCCTTCGAGCGGTGGGAGGCCGTGACCCTCGACGACGTGCACGTCGGCTTCCTGCACCGGGTGCTGGAGGACGGCGTGCTGACCACCCGCATGGGCTTCGCCCCCACGCCCGCCCAGCGCGCCGCCCGCGGTGGACTGCCCGAGCGCTACCTCGCCCAGACGCAGGTCGGCTTCACGCCCGACGGGGACGGCTGGGCATGGACGACCCACGAGGACTCCGCCGGAGCCCAGCGGGTGCGCATCGACCGTGAGCGGGCCGGCATCGACGCCGCGGTGCTGCCCTCGTACGCGGAGTACCTCCTCCTCGCGCGGGTGGCCGCCGAGGGCCCGCTCGCCGTGGACCGGCTCGAGGAGGCCTCGCCCCTGCAGGGCGGGCTGCGCGTGCCCCGCGCCGAGCTGCGCCCGGCGGACGCGGGCGGGTCGGACGTGCGGGTGGCCGTCGTCGCGGACGGCGTGGAGCTGGGGGCGCACCTCGTGCGCGAGGGCGCCGTGGTCGCCTCCGACTGGGGCGGGGGCACCGCCTCGACCCCCGTGGCCGACCAGGCCGCGGCGACCGCCGGGCTCGACGCGCACGTGGTGACGTTCGCCGGGCTGCCGATCGCCTGAGCCGTGGGCCGGGCCGTCGCGGACGGCCCGGCCGGGGCCGGTCAGGCCTGCGCGGCCGGGTGGAAGCGCCGCCCGTTCACCCGCTCGGCGGCCCCGCAGTCGTCCAGGTACGGCGTGATGCCGCCCAGGTGCAGGGGCCAGTTGGCGCCGAGGATCATGCACAGGTCCACGTCCTCGGGGGCCGCGACGACGCGCTCGTCCAGGAGCAGGCCGATCTCCTCGGCCAGCGCGTCCTCGACCCGGCGCAGCAGCTCCTCGGAGGTCTGCGGGGTCGAGCCCTGCTCCAGCAGGGCCGCGGTCGCCTCCGGGATCTGCTCGCCGGTCGCGCCGGCGGCCTCCTCGTCGCGCCGGTCGGGGCGGACGTCCTTGGCCCAGATCGCGGTCTTGCCGGCGTCGATCAGGCGCTGCAGGTTCGCCGAGACCGGGAAGCGCTCCGCGCCGAAGGACGCGGAGAGGGACTCGGACACGTGCTGGGCCACGGGGATGCCGACCATGGCCAGGAGGGTGAACGGCGTCATCGGCAGGGCCAGCGGGTCCAGCGCGTGGTCGGCCTCGTGCGCGTCGGTGCCCTCGTCGAAGGAGTTCTGCACCTCGCCCATCATGCGCAGCAGGACGCGGTTGACCACGAACGCGGTGGCGTCGTGGACGAGCACGCCGGTCTTGCGGAGCCGGCGGGTCAGTTCGAACGCGGTGGCCACGACCTCGTCCGTCGTCGCCTCGGTCCGCACGATCTCCACGAGCGGCATGACCGCCACCGGGTTGAAGAAGTGGAAGCCCACGAGGCGCTCGGGACGCTCGAGGACCTCGGCCATGGCGGCCACGGACAGGCTCGAGGTGTTGGTCATCAGGATGGCGTCCTCACGCACGATGCCCTCGAGCTCGCGGAAGACGGTGCGCTTGACCTCGAGCTCCTCGAAGACGGCCTCGATGACGATGTCGGCGTCCGCGTACACCGCCTTGTCCGTGTCCGCGGTGATCAACCCGGCCAGGGCCTGGCCGTCCTCGGCGGAGAGCCGTCCACGGGAGACCATCTTCTCGACCTGCGCGCGCACGCCCGCCAGGCCGCGCTCGACACGCTCGGCGTCGACGTCCGTCATCACGACGGGCACCCGCAGGTGCCGGGCGAAGACGAGGGCGAGCTGGCCGGCCATCAGGCCTGCACCGACGATGCCGACCTTGCGGACCTCGCGGGCGAGCTCGCGGCCCGGGTCGCCGGCGGGGCGCTTGGCGCGGCCCTGGACGAGGTCGAGGAACGCGTACACGGTGCGGCGGAACTCGGGGGAGTGCAGCAGGGTCCCGAGGGCGTCCGCCTCGGCCTGGGCGGACTCGGCGCGGGTGCGCGTGCGGGCGCCGGTGAACAGGTCCTCCAGGTGGCGGCGTGCCGGCAGGTGGCGTCCGGGGCGAGCGGCCTGCAGCCGCTCCAGCGCCGCCAGGGCACGGTCCCAGGCGGCGTCGGACACGTCGCGGTCGCGGTGGGCGGCCAGTTCGGCCGCCACGGACTCGTCCCCCGTGACCAGGGCGCCGGCGAGCTCGAGGCCGGCGTCGAGGAGGTCCCCCTCGGCGATCCGGTCCATGAGGCCGAGCCCGTGCGCGGCGCGGGCGTCGAGCATGCGGTTGTCGTCGAGGGGGTTCTTCAGCACGACGTCGACGGCGGCCTCCGGGCCGATCAGGTGGGGCACGCGCCACACGCCGGACCAGCCGGGGATCAGGCCGAGCCGGACCTCGGGCAGGCCGAAGCCCTTCGCGTCGGCGGCCACCACGCGGTGTCCGGCGGCCAGGGCCAGCTCGAGGCCGCCGCCGAGGGCGAGGCCGTTCACGAGCGCGACCGTGGGGATCTCGAGGGCCGCGAGCCGGTCGTAGACGGCGTGGCCGAGCAGGGCCAGGTCGCGGCCGACGTCGTCGGTGAGGCCCGCGATCAGGGACAGGTCCGCCCCGGCCGCGAAGGTCCCCTCCACACCGGTCACGGCCAGGGCCTGGATCTCGCCCGCGGCGGCCCGGGCGGCCTGCTCGTCGAGCACCCGGCCGAGGCCGAGGAGCGTGGCCGGGCCCAGGGTCGCGGGCCGGCGGGGTCCCTGCCCGTTGTCCAGCGTGAGCAGCGCGAGCGTGCCCGCACCCTCGGGCAGGGCGTGGTCGGTCACGGTGACGGTGGTGACGACCTCATCCGGGGCCAGGGCGGGCAGGTGGTCGAAGGAAGCAAGAGAAACGGATGTCATGCGGGTCACACTACCGGCGAGTAGCCTCCGCGTCGACGCGACGCGACGGACCGATCCGGCCGGCCGCGTCGGGGGGTCAGGCGTCGGCGGGATCGGGGTCCAGCAGCGCGACCGTGACGATCGCGCCGACGTTCTCCACCTGCCACGGGCGCGCGCCCCGCTCCGTCAGGAACGCGTCCACGGTCTCGGGGGTGATCGGGGCGGGCGGGGTCCAGCAGATCCGCCGGAGGGTGTCCGGGGTGAGGAGGTTCTCGGTGGGCATCCCCAGCTGCTCGGCCCGACGGGCGACGCGGGCCTTGGCCGTGCGCAGGCGGCGGTCCGCCACCGGGTCCCGGTCCTTCCAGGCCCGGGGTGGGGGCGGGCCGTCCCCGGTGCGGACCTGCGCCGCGGGGGCGTCGCCCCGCTCGGCGTCCTCGACGCCGGCCCGGATCGCGGCGATCCAGCGCGGAGCCTCGCGGCTCGCGGCGCGGCCGTGGAAGCCGGAGGTCTGGCGCAGGGCGGGGACGGTGCGCGGCTGGGCGGCCGCGGCGGCGACGATCGACCGGTCCGGGATGAGCCGGCCGGGGGCGACGTCGCGGTGGCGGGCGAGGTCCTCGCGGGCCTCCCACAGGCGCTTGAGGACCGCGCGCTGCACGGGGCGGCGCAGTGTCTGGGAGCCCGAGGTGCCGCGCCAGGGGTCCTTCTTCGGCGTGGGCGGCGGGGCCGTGCGCACGTGCTCGAACTCCTGCTCGGCCCACGCGAGCTTGCCGTCGGCCTCGAGGCGCGCGATCAGGGCCTCGCGCAGCGGGACGAGCAGCTCGACGTCGAGCGCCGCGTAGGCGAGCATCGCCTCGGGCAGCGGACGCACCGACCAGTCGGCGGCCGAATGCTCCTTGGCGAGGGTGACCCCCAGCAGCTCCTCCAGGACCGCGGCCAGGCCGACGCGCGGCAGGCCGGCCACCCGGGCCGCGAGCTCGGTGTCGAACAGCCGATCGGGGCGCAGCCCCTGCTCGGCCAGGCAGGGCAGGTCCTGGCTGGCCGCGTGCAGGATCCACTCGACGCCCGCGAGGGCCTCCTGCAGCGGGGCCAGCCCGTCGAGGGCTTCGGGATCGACGAGCCAGATGCCGGCGCCCTCGCGCTTGAGCTGGACGAGCATGGCCCGCTGGCCGTACCGGATCCCGGAGGCGCGCTCCGCGTCGACGGCGACCGGCCCGGTCCCCGCGGCGAGCGCCGCGGCGCAGGCCTCCAGACCCGCGCGGGTGTCGGTGAGCCGGGGGACTCCACCGGCCGGTGTGGCGATCAGCCGCGGGGGCGCGTCCGGGGCGGCCGTCTCGGGGGCGTCGGTCATGCTGCTCCTGTTCGGGGAGGTCGGGGCGGGGACGGGCCGGGGCCCGGTGTGACGGAGGCGCGGGCGCGCGGTCAGGGGCCGGCCGTGTGGACGTCCGCGGCGTGCTCGGGCGGCAGACCGGCGAACGCGCAGATCATGTCCGACCACGCCTCGAGATGCGAGCCGAGGTCCCGCGGGGCTGGGGTCCACGAGGCGCGCAGCTCGATGTCGGTGGTGTCCGGGGCCGCACTGAGCGTCCCGAAGCCCTCCGCGATGCTGCGCGTCGCGGTGCCGCCGGCGTGGGAGTGCTCGGCGTGGCGGCGCTCGAGCGCCTCCACGAGCCACGTCCACGCGACGGCGCCGGCCAGCTGGTCGAGTGCGACGTCCGGTTCCAGGCTCGCACGGATCCAGGTCACCGCCCGGAAGCCTCCCGGCCACCGGGCGTCCGGGGCCGGGTCGTGCAGGAGGACGAACCGCCCCGTGGCCAGCACGCCGCCGGTCGCGCCCGGCCCGTCGCACACGTCGGCGGCGAGGGCGACGGCGAAGGGCGCCTGCCCCTCGGGTGCCGGGATCTCCCGCAGCCGCACCTCGGTCCGTGGCCGCGCATCGCGCAGGTCCGCCAGGGCACGCCGGAACACCCCCGGCGGCACGGGCGCCTCGACCGCTCCGGGGGCGGCGGAGAGGCGACGGGGCCCGATCACGCTCATGCCCGTCAGCCTAGGCTGCGGGGCCCAGCGGGCCGCGGGGGCGCGCCGTGGACGCCACGGCGCTCCCGCACCGGATCAGCGCGCCCCGTCCGGGGCCGCCGCGTCGTCGGCGGGGGCCAGGCGCAGCGAGATCGAGTTGATGCAGTAGCGCAGGTCCGTGGGGGTGTCATAGCCCTCGCCCGCGAAGACGTGACCCATGTGGGAGCCGCACGCCGCGCACCGCACCTCGATCCGCTCCATGCCCAGGGTGGTGTCCTTCAGGTACTCCACCCGGTCCTCCGCGAGCGGCGCGAAGAACGAGGGCCAGCCGCAGTGCGCGTCGAACTTCTCGTCCGAGCGGAACAGCTCGGACCCGCACGCCCGGCACGCGTACACGCCCTTCACGTGCGAGTCCCAGTACTCGCCCGTGAAGGGCCGCTCCGTGCCGGCCCGGCGCAGCACCTGGAACTCCTCGGGCGTGAGCCGTCGGGCCCACTCCTCGTCCGTCAGGCGGGTGCCGCCCGGGGCGGCCAGGGTCTGCTCGGGTGCGGGGGCGTCCCGCGCGGGGTCGGGGGTGGGGCCGTCATGGGGGGTGTGGGGAGTCTCGGTCATGCCCGGTGCAACGGTCCGGAGCGCCGTCGTGTTCCCGACCGGCGCCGCATTGGCGGGCGCGCCCGCCCGTGGAGGACAATGGCGCGCATGGCCGCACGACCCCGCCGTCCCCGTCCCCGCCCCGCCGACCTGCCGCCCGCCCTGGCCGCCGCCGTCACCGTGGCATCCCGGCGGGCCGGGGGTCGCGAGTCCCGCGTCCGCCGAGCGGGCCGCCTGGTCCGCCGCGGAGTCACCGGATCGGTGCGCGGCGGCGTGGCCGTGGCCTCCCCGGTGGCCCGCTGGGCCCCGCCCGTGCTCAGCGTCGCCGCGGCCTCCGCCTTCGTGCTGGCCGGGGCGAGCTCGGCGCTCGCGGGCGTGTTCGCCCGCACCGTGGTGACCCCCGTGCGCCGCCACGCCGAGTCCACGCCGATCCTCGCCGTCGTCGACACGCCCGCCGGGCAGGACGTGATCCTGCAGGCCGACGAGTACACCACCGTGCCCGGCCAGTACTCCCTCACGTTCGACGACGGCGCCGGATGCGCCCGGATCGGGGAGATCACCTCCTTCGACCCCCGGGACGGCACGGTGCAGCGCGCGGTCGAGGAGGTCTTTTCCGGCGATCTGACGACGGCGACCCGGGGCCGGTTCACCGGCTTCGTCTACCCGACCCCCGCCGACGCCGGGCTCGACGCCGAGGACGTGCAGGTGCCGGTGCCCGGCGGCCACGCCCGCGCATGGCGCATCGCGCCGGGCCCCAGCGAGGACGGCGAACCCCGTCCCGCGGAGGGGCTGTGGGCGGTGATGGTCCACGGCCGCGGCGCGCGCCGCAACGAGGGCATCCGCGCCGTGCCGACCGCCCGCCGCCTGGGCATGACGTCGCTGCTGATCTCCTACCGCAACGACGGGGACGCCCCGGACGCGGCCGACGCCCGCTACGGGCTCGGCACCACCGAGTGGGAGGACGTCGAGGCCGCCATCCGCTACGCCCTCGACCACGGCGCCCGGGACGTCGTCCTCTTCGGCTGGTCCATGGGCGGGGCCGTGGTGCTGCAGACCGTGGACCGCTCCCCGCTGGCCACGCACGTGCGCGGCGTGGTCCTGACGGGCCCCGTCGTGGACTGGGTGGACGTGCTGCGCCACCAGGCCCGGCTCAACCGGATCCCCGAAGCCGTGGGCCTGCTCGGCCAGTGGCTGCTGGCCAACCGGGCCGGCCGGTTCATCACGGGCCTGGCCGCCCCCGTGGACCTCAAGGCCCTGGACTGGGTGACCCGCGCCGACCACGTGCGCGTGCCCACGCTGATCCTGCACTCCGAGGACGATGAGTACGTGCCCGTCGGCCCCTCGCAGGACCTGGCCGAGCGCAACCCGGACCTCGTGCGGTTCGTCCGCTTCCACCAGGCCCGCCACACCCGCGAGCAGAACGTGGACCCGCGCAAGTGGGACACCACCGTGCGCGGCTGGCTGCGCGCCGTGCTCAGCGCCCCCCGCCCCGGCGGCCGGGGGCGCTGACCGCGCTCAGGCCGCGGCGTCCGCCAGCCCCCGACGGCGCAGCAGCGGCTCGAGCTCGGCGTCCCGGCCACGGAACGCGCGGTAGGACTCCAGCAGGTCACGCGTGTCGCCCCGCGAGAGCAGCTCGTCCGCGAACCGGCGGCCGTTCTCCCGCGTCATCCCGCCGTGCTCGCGGAACCACTCCACGGCGTCCG
Organism: Micrococcus sp. HOU01; assembly: GCF_035609305.1. Lineage (NCBI taxonomy): Bacteria > Bacillati > Actinomycetota > Actinomycetes > Micrococcales > Micrococcaceae > Micrococcus > Micrococcus sp. HOU01. Next base: position 1,309,641 of record NZ_CP141211.1, read on the forward strand.
CGTCCAGCACCTCGGCCCACACGTAGGAGTAGTACCCGGCCGCGTAGCCGCCGCCGAAGATGTGCTTGAAGTAGCCGGTGCCGTAGCGCGGCGGCACCAGGTCCGGGTCGATGCCCGCCTCGGTCAGCACCCGGCGCTCGAACGCGGCCGGGTCGGCCGTGGCGGCGTGCACCGTCTCCTCCGTCAGCGAGTGCCAGGCCCAGTCCACGAGCGCTGCGCCCAGGTACTCGACCGTGCGGTGCCCCTCGCCCCACAGGTCCGCAGCCTCGAGCCGCTCCAGCGTCCCCGCCGGCAGCGGCTCGCCCGACTCCACGTGCCGCGCGTACGCGGCCAGCAGGGACGGCTCGCGCAGCCACACCTCGTTGACCTGCGACGGGAACTCGACGACGTCGCGCGGCACGTTCGTCCCGGTGAGCGAGGCGTACTCGCCCCGGGCCAGCAGCCCATGCAGGGCGTGGCCGAACTCGTGGAACAGCGTCGTGGCCTCATCCAACGACAGCAGGGCCGGACGCCCCGCCGCCGGGGCCGGCACGTTCATCGTGGTGAACACCACCGGGCGCTCGCCCAGGGCGTCCGCCATGTCCCGCACCGTGTGCATCCAGGCACCGCCGGACTTGGTCGGCCGCGCGAACAGGTCCGCGACGAACAGACCCACCCCGGCACCGTCCTCACCCGTCACCTCGAACACCCGGATCCCGGGGCGGTACAGGTGCCGCGCCAGCTCCGGGCGCTCGGCGAATGTGAGCCCGTACAGCGCCGTCGCCGCCGCGAACACGCCCTCGGTCAGCACCCGGTCCAGCTCGAAGTACGGGCGCAGGGCGTCCGCGTCCACCGCGAACTCCTCCCGCGCGTACGCCGCGGACAGCGCCGGCCAGTCCCACGGGGCCACCTCGGCGTCCGTCCGGCCCGCGTGCGCCGCCGCCGTCGCCGCGTCCGCCCGCGCATTGGCCATCGCCCGCGGCGCCATCGCGGCCAGCAGCTCCTCCACGGCCGCCGTCGACGGCGCCGCCCGGTCCTTCAGCGCCTGCTCGGCCCAGCTCTGCGCCCCCAGCAGCCGCGCCTTGCGCAGCCGCAGCCGCACCATCGCCATCGCCGTCGTCAGCGTCTCGTGCTCCCCGGACCCGCCCCGGCCCGTCGACGCCTCGAACACCTCGCGCCGCATCCCCTCGTCCTGCAGGGACGCCAGCCACGGCTGCGACGTGAACAGGGACAGCGTCAGCAGCCACGGGCCCGCCGCCGCGTCCCCGTCCCCGTGCCCCGCCTCGGCGGCCGCCCCCGCCGCCGAGGCCAGGTCGTCCTCGCTCAGACCGGCCAGGCGCTCGCGGTCCGTGACGAGCACGGCGCGGGCGGCGGTGTCCGCGACGAGGCGGCGCGTGTAGGCGGCCGAGAGGGACGCCAGCTCCGTGTTGATCCCGCGCAGCTCCTCGCGCGCGGCCTCGTCTAGGTCCGCCCCCGCCAGGGAGAGGCGCAGGCGCAGCGTCTCCAGCAGGCGGGCGTCCTCGCCCGTGAGGCCGCCGTCGTCGATCGAAGCGGCGCGCGCCGCCAGCCGCGGGTCCAGCAGGATCGCGTCCTCGTGGGCCGCGAGCTCGGGGGAGAGCTCCTCGGCCAGGGCCTGCCGCGCGTCCGTGCCGTCCGAGCCGACGAGCGTGAAGAACATGGCGGCGGAGCGGCGCAGCAGCTGGCCGGACAGCTCGAGCGCGCGGACGGTGTTCTCGAAGGTCGGCGCCGTGGCCGCCCCGAGGATCTGGTCGACCTCGGCGCGCTGGGCCGCCATCCCCGCGCGCACGGCCTCGGCCAGCTGCGCGTCGGAGACGGCGGAGAAGTCGGGCAGCCCGTAGGGCAGGTCGGAGGGGGTCGCCAGCGGGTGGTCGGCGGGCAGGACGGAGGGCGCGGAGGTGTGGGTCATGGGCGCGAGTGTAGTCAGCCGTGATCCGCGCCACCCCACCGGGCGTCGCTAGACTGGGCGGTCGAGCCAGCAGACGAGATCCAGACCTGAGGAGGCGTGATGGCAGGACATTCCAAATGGGCGACCACCAAGCACAAGAAGGCCGTCATCGACGCGCGGCGCGCCAAGGCGTTCGCGAAGTACATCAAGAACATCGAGGTCGCGGCACGTGCCGGCGGACCCGACGTCGCCGGCAATCCCGCCCTCGACCTGGCCGTGTCCAAGGCCAAGAAGGCCTCGGTGCCCAACGACAACATCGACCGCGCCGTCAAGCGCGGCGCCGGCCTGACCGGCGAGGTCATCGACTACGCCGAGATCATGTACGAGGTCCGCGGCCCCCAGGGCTCGGCGCTGCTGGTCGAGTGCCTGACCGACAACAAGAACCGCGCCGCCGCGGACGTGCGCGCGGCCGTCACCCGCAACGGCGGCACCATGGCGGACTCCGGCTCCGTCTCCTTCCTCTTCGAGCGCAAGGGCCTCGTGCGCCTGCCCGCCGAGGGCAACACCGAGGACGGCCTGCTCGAGGCCGTGCTCGAGGGCGGCGCGGACGCCGAGGAGGTCGTCGTCTCCGGCGACTCCTTCGAGATCCTCTCGGACCCCTCCGACCTGCAGTCCGTGGCCAAGGCCCTCGACGAGGCGGGCGTGGAGTACGAGTCCGACGAGCTCGAGTTCGTCCCCACCATGAAGGTGGACCTGGACGCGTCGGGCGCCCGCACCTTCCTCAAGCTGGCCGATGCGCTCGAGGACCTCGACGACGTCCAGAACGTCTTCTCGAACGTGGACATCGCCCCCGAGGTCCTCGCCGAGCTCGACGAGGACTGATCGCGCTGAGCGCGCGCCGGCCCGCCGACGTCGTCCGGATCCTCGGGGTGGACCCGGGGCTCACCCGCTGCGGGATCGCCGTGGTGGACGTGGACGCGCGACGGCGGGCCGCGCTCGTCCACGTCGAGGTCACGGGCACCCCGCCCACCGCCCCCCTGGACCAGCGCCTCCTGCGCATCGACGAGGCCGTCTCCGCGGTCCTCGCCGCGCACCGGCCCGATCGCGCCGCCGTCGAGCGCATGTTCGCGAACACGAACACGCCGACCGTGCTGGGCACGGCCCAGGCCGCGGGCGTGGCGATCGCCGCGGCCGCGCGCGCCGGCGTCCCCGTGGGCCTGCACACCCCCTCCGAGGTCAAGGCCGCCGTCACCGGACACGGCGATGCGGGCAAGGAGCAGGTCACCACGATGGTCACCCGGATCCTCCGCCTCGACGCCCCGCCGCGCCCGGCCGACGCGGCCGACGCCCTCGCCTTGGCCATCGCCCACGGCTGGCGCGGCACCGCCCTCGGCGCGGCCGCCGGCCAGACCGGCCTCGACACCGCAGACCTCGCCTCCCGGGCGGGGCGCTCGCAGTTCGCCGCCAAGGCGCCCGCGCGCGCCCGCCCGCGGGGCCAGCTCACCGCCGCGCAGCGGGCCTGGCTCGACGCCGAGCGCTCGGCGGGCGGCGGGCGTCGCCGGTAGGCCGCTGCCGGGCCGGCGTTCGATGATATGTTCGAATCCGCGCCGACCGGCGTCCGTCCGTCCCGACAGGAGGGCCCCTCATGATCGCCTCGCTCAGCGGCACCGTCGAGCACGTGGCCCTCGACCGGGCGGTCATCGCCGTCGGCGGCCTGGGTGTGCAGTTCTCCGCCACCCCGCAGACGCTGTCCACCCTGCACGAGGGCCGGCCGGGGGCGGTGCAGACCCACCTCGTGGTCAAGGAGGACGCCCTGACCCTCTACGGCTTCGCGGACCGCGACGAGCGCGAGGTGTTCGAGGTGCTCATCACGGCCAACGGCGTGGGTCCCCGCCTCGCCCTGGCGATCCTCTCCGTCCACCACCCCGAGACCGTGCGCCGGGCGGTCACCGAGGAGGACGAGAAGACCCTCACCCGCGTGCCCGGCATCGGGCCGAAGATGGCGCGCAAGATCATCGTCGAGCTCTCCGGCCGCCTCGCGCCCACCGGGGAGCCGGTGCCCGAGGCGGAGGCCGAGGCGAGCGCCGAGCCGACCGTCGAGGCGCTCTGGCACGCCGACGTCGTGCAGGCGATGGCCGGCCTGGGCTGGTCCGAGAAGGAGGCGCTCAAGGCCGTCGAGGCCACCGTGGCGGCCCGCCCGGAGCTGGACGAGGGCCGCGACGTCGCCGCGCTGCTGCGCGCCACCCTGCGCGACGTCGGCATGGCCGGCGCGGTGCGAGGCGGGCGATGAGCGCGGAGTCCTCACCGCTGTCCGCGGCGGCCGTCGACCCGGAGGAGCGCCGGCTCGAGGCCGCGCTGCGCCCCAAGCACCTGGACGAGTTCGTGGGCCAGATGCGGGTGCGCGAGCAGCTGGACCTCATGCTCGCCTCCGCCCGGCTGCGGGACCGCGCCGCGGACCACGTCCTGCTGTCCGGTCCGCCCGGGCTCGGCAAGACCACGCTGGCGATGATCGTGGCCGCGGAGATGAACGCCCCCCTGCGGCTGTCCTCCGGCCCCGCGATCCAGCATGCGGGCGACCTCGCGGCCATCCTGTCCTCGCTCACCGAGGGTGAGGTGCTCTTCCTCGACGAGATCCACCGGATGTCCCGCCCGGCCGAGGAGATGCTCTACATGGCCATGGAGGACTTCCGCGTGGACATCGTGGTGGGCAAGGGCGCCGGCGCCACCTCGATCCCGCTCGAGCTGCCGCCCTTCACGCTCGTCGGCGCCACCACGCGGGCCGGCCTCCTGCCGGGGCCGCTGCGCGACCGCTTCGGCTTCACGGGTCACCTGGACTTCTACACCGAGGAGGAGCTCGAGCGCGTCCTGCGCCGCTCCGCCCTGCTGCTGGACATGCGGCTGGCCACGGAGGGGTACCGGCAGATCGCCCGGCGCTCGCGCGGCACCCCGCGCATCGCCAACCGGCTGCTGCGCCGCGTGCGGGACTGGGCGCTCGTGAAGGGGCTGGCCGAGGTCGGCGCGCACGACGCCGCCGCCGCCCTGGACATGTACGACGTCGACGGGCGTGGCCTGGACCGGCTCGACCGGTCCGTGCTCACCGCCCTGTGCACCACGTTCGGCGGCGGGCCCGTGGGGCTCAGCACGCTGGCCACCGCCGTGGGGGAGGAGTCCGAGACCGTGGAGACCGTGGCCGAGCCCTTCCTCATCCGCGAGGGCATGGTGGCGCGCACCCCCCGTGGCCGCGTCGCGCTGCCGGGGGCCTGGGAGCACCTGGGCCTCGCCGTCCCGGAGGCCACGCCGGGACCGTGACGCCCAGGGCGGGCCCCTACACTGGACAGGCCCGCCCACCCCGAGCATCAGGAGTCCCCCATGCCCGTCGCCACCGCCGCGACCCTGCCCGTGATCGCCCAGCAGGCCCAGGGGGGTGGCGGCAGCCTGCTCATGCTCGTCGCCTTCGCCGTGCTCGCGGTGATGCTCTTCCTCTCCTTCCGCAAGGGCAAGAAGGTGCAGCAGCAGCAGGCGCAGATGCGCAGCAGCCTCCCCCCGGGCGACGAGGTCATGACGGGCGCCGGCATCTTCGGCACCGTCGTGGCCGTGGACACCGCGGGCCAGCGGGTGACGCTGGAGACCGCCCCGGGCACCCGCATGGACGTGCACCTGCAGGGCGTCACCACCGTCGTGGAGCCCGAGACGGCCGCCGCGTCCGAGGCCCCGGCCGGTGTCGACCCCGCCGCCGCGCCCACCACGGACCCGTCCCGTCTGGATGACGCCCCCGGCACCGAGTACCGCGTCGACGACGCCGCCGACCCGCGTCCGCGCCGCGACGACCTGGCCTGAGGCCCACCCACCCCTGCACACGCGGCCCCGCCTGGCGGGGCCGCTCGAATGTGACGGAAGCACCTGAGCAATGGCGAAGAGAACACCCACCGGCTCCGCCGGGCGCACCCTGGCCTGGCTGGCCGCCCTCCTCGTGGTCCTGGCCGCGATCCTCGGTGGGGGCGTGGCCTCCGGCGCGGCCTCCTGGGCTCCCAAGCTCGCCCTCGACCTCGAGGGCGGCACGCAGATGGTGCTGGCTCCCGAGACCTCGACGGGCGAGTCCGTCACCCCCGAGCAGCTGGACCAGGCCGTGGAGATCATCCGCCAGCGTGTGGACGGCTCCGGCGTGGCCGAGGCGGAGGTCGCCACGCAGGGCTCCCAGAACGTGGTCGTCTCCCTGCCCGGGGTCCCGGACGAGGAGACCCGCCGCCTGATCCAGGCGTCCGCGGACATGCAGTTCCGCCCCGTGCTGCAGTCCGGCCCGGGGGAGGCCACCCCCGAGGACCAGCGCCTGCCCGAAGACCAGCTGCCGAAGCCCGACGGGGAGCCGGCGGACGCCTACGACCCGAACTGGGTCACCCCGGCCCTGCTGGCCGAGTTCCAGGCCACGGACTGCACCGCCCCGCGGGACCCGGCCGCGCCCCCGCCGCCGTCCGACCGGGCGATCGTCGCCTGCCAGCCCTCCGCGGAGCTCGCGGACGGCGCCGTCACGCCGGCCCAGAAGTACATCCTGGGCCCCGTGGTCATCCCGGGCACCCAGATCAAGGGCGCGTCCAACGGCATGGCCCAGGCCCAGGGCGGCGTCTCCACCAACCAGTGGGTCGTCAACATCGAGTTCGACGAGGAGGGCGCCAAGACCTTCACAGAGGTCACCCAGAAGCTCACCCCGTACCCCGAGGGCGACCCGCGCAAGCAGTTCGCGATCCTGCTGGACGGGGACGTGATCTCCGCGCCGCAGTCCAACGTGGTCATCACCAACGGCAGCGCGCAGATCAGCGGCCCCACCCTGAACGAGCAGACGACGAAGCAGTTGGCTGAGCAGCTCGACTACGGCTCCCTGCCGATCTCCTTCTCGATCGAGTCCGAGCAGCAGATCTCCGCCACGCTCGGCCGGGACCAGCTCTTCTGGGGCCTGATCGCCGGCCTGATCGGCCTCGGCCTTGTGGCCGTGTACCAGTTCTTCCAGTACCGGGCCCTGGGCCTGCTGACCTTCGCCTCGATCATCGTGGCGGGCGTGCTGACGTGGCTGGCCATCGCGATCCTGGGCTGGACGGACAACTACCGCCTGTCCCTCGCGGGCATCGCCGGGCTCATCGTGGCGATCGGTCTGACGGCGGACTCGTTCATCGTCTACTTCGAACGCATCAAGGACGAGCTGCGCGCGGGCCACACCGTGCCCGTCGCCGTGCACGAGGGCTGGAAGCGCGCCCGGCGGACGATCACCGCGTCCAAGGCCGTGAACCTGCTGGCCGCCGTCGTGCTGTACTTCGTGGCCGTCGGCAACGTGCGCGGCTTCGCGTTCACCCTCGGCCTCACCGCGATCGCCGACCTGATCGTGGTGTTCATGTTCACCCACCCGCTCATGGTGCTGCTGGCCCAGACCCGCTTCGTGGGCGAGGGACACCCGATGTCCGGACTGGACCCGTCGCTGCTGGGCGGGCCGTCCCTGTATCAGGGCGCCGGCCGCTTCCGCGAGCCCGCCACCGCCCCCCGCACCGGGCTCCCGGCGGAGGCCTCCGACGAGCCGGCCGATGACGCGGCGGCCGACGACGCCCCGCGGCCGCTCGTCGCGACGGGCGCCCCCCGCGCGGGCTCGTCCGCCCGGGGCGGCCGACGCTCGCGCACCGAGCCGCCCATGACGATCGCCGAGCGACGCCGCGCCGAGCGCCGCCGCCAGGAGGAGGACCAGTGAACCGCTTCGCCGACTGGGGCAACGCCCTCTACTCGGGCCGCATCTCCTACCCGTTCATCCAGCGCTGGCGGCGGTGGTTCGCCCTCGCCGCCCTGCTGCTCGTCCTCGCCGGCGGCCTGACCGCCCTCCGCGGTGGCTTCAACCTCGGCATCGAGTTCCGGGGCGGCTCCGAGTTCACCGTCTCGCAGACGGCCTCCACCGACGTGGCCGCGGGCGAGCGCGCCGTGACCGACGTGCTGGCCGACGGCCACGCCACCGTCACGAACGTCGCCCCGGGCACCGTGCGCGTCCAGACCGAGCAGCTCGACGACGCCCAGACCCGAGCCGTGGCCGCGAACCTGCAGGAGGCCTACGGCGTCGGCCAGGACCAGGTGACCTCGACCTTCGTGGGGCCGACGTGGGGCGCCGCGGTGTCGCAGCAGGCCCTGATCGGCCTGGTGATCTTCGTGGTGCTCGTGACCCTGTTCATGGCCGTGTACTTCCGCACCTGGAAGATGTCCCTGGCCGCCGTGCTCGGCATGCTCTACGTGGTCGCGCTGACCGCCGGCATCTACGGCGCCACCGGCTTCGAGATCACGCCGTCGGCCATCATCGGCTTCCTCACGATCCTGTCCTACGCGCTCTACGACACCGTGGTGGTCTTCGACAAGATCCGCGAGAACACGATCGGGGCCGAGGAGGACCCGGAGCGCTCCTTCGTCGAGAACGTGAACCTCGCGGTGAACCAGACGCTCGTCCGGTCCATCACGACCTCTGTCGTCGGCATCCTGCCGGTGGGCTCGATCCTGTTCATCGGCGCGGGGCTGCTCGGTGCCGGCACGCTGCGGGACATCGCGCTCGCGCTGTTCGTGGGCATCATCGTGGGCACCCTGTCCACCCTGTTCCTCCAGGCGCCGCTGTACGCCCTGCTGCGCCGCAACGACGCGGACGTGCGCGACCACGACGCCCGGGCCGCGGCCCGGGCCACCCGGGAGCGTGGCTCAGACGCGGTCACCGATCCCGACGTCGCCCCCTGGGACGACGGCGCACGGCTCTGACGGAGCCGCTGCGGCCCCGGTGGTCTTCCTGGGGCGGGGTGGGACGGGCGCGGGTAGACTCGCCGATCATCCCGGCCGGAGCGGTCGGGGCCGCACGAGTCAGGAGGCGTGGCCCATGAGCGAGCAGGACCCCACTCCCGTCCCGGTCCGGCCCCGCGGCCGGATCGCACGCCTGACCGGCCGGCACGCCACCGAGTACTCGCCCCTGCTCGAGCCGCTGATGCGCACGGTGCGGCAGCGAGCCACCAAGACCGAGCTGGCCGACATCGTCCGCGCCTTCGAGGTCGCCCGCGCGGCACACGAGGGGCAGATGCGGCGCTCCGGGGACCCGTACATCACCCACCCCGTCGCGGTCGCCACGATCCTCGCCGAGATCGGCGTGACGGGCCCGACGCTCCTGGCGGCCCTGCTGCACGACACCGTCGAGGACACGGACTACTCCCTGGAGCGCCTGCGCGCCGACTTCGGCTCCGAGGTCGCCCTCCTCGTGGACGGCGTGACCAAGCTGGACAAGGTGACCTACGGCGCCGCGGCGCAGGCCGAGACCGTGCGCAAGATGGTCATCGCGATGGCCCAGGACGTGAACGTCCTGCTCATCAAGCTCGCCGACCGGCTGCACAACGCGCGGACGTGGCGGTACGTCTCCCCGGAGTCCAGCGCGCGCAAGGCCCAGGAGACCTTGGACATCTACGCCCCGCTGGCCCACCGGCTCGGCATGAACACCGTCAAGTGGGAGCTCGAGGACCTCTCCTTCGCCGCCCTCAAGCCCAAGATGTACGCGGAGATCGTGCGCCTCGTGGGGGAGCGGAACCCGGAGCGGGAGAAGCACATCGCGGCGCTGCGCACCGTGATCGAGGATCATCTGCGCGAGCACCGGATCCGGGCGACCGTCACCGGACGGCCGAAGCACTACTACTCGATCTACCAGAAGATGGTGACGCGCGGGAAGGACTTCGACGACATCCACGACCTGACGGGCATCCGGGTGCTCGTGGACTCCGTGCGTGACTGCTACGCCGTGCTCGGCGCGATCCACGCCCGCTGGAACCCGGTCCCGGGTCGGTTCAAGGACTACATCGCGGTCCCGAAGCTGAACATGTACCGCTCCCTGCACACCACGGTGATGGTGCCGGGCGGCAAGCCGGTGGAGATCCAGATCCGCACGCAGGAGATGCACCGCCAGGCCGAGTACGGCGTCGCCGCGCACTGGCGGTACAAGGCCCAGGCCGCCGGCCAGGCGCCGGTGCAGGCCACGCCGGCCTGGCTGCGCTCGGTGATGGACTGGCAGGCGGACACCCGGGACCCGGACGAGTTCCTCGCCTCGCTGCGCACCCAGATCGGGGCGGACGAGGTGTACGTCTTCACGCCGAAGGGGGAGATCCGCACCCTGCCGGCCGGCTCCACGCCCGTGGACTTCGCCTACGCCATCCACACCGACGTCGGCCACCGCACCATCGGTGCCCGGGTCAACGGCAAGCTCGTCCCACTGTCCACGCCGCTGAGCCACGGCGACACCGTGGAGGTCTTCACCTCGCGGGCCGAGGACGCGGGCCCGAGCCGGGACTGGCTGGGCTTCGTGGTCTCGCCACGGGCCCGGTCCAAGATCCGTCACCACTTCGCCACGCAGCGCCGCGGCGAGCAGGCCGACCGGGGACGCGAGTCGCTGACCCGTCAGCTGCGCAAGGCCGGCATGACCGTGCAGCACGTGCTCGGCGGCGAGGAGCTGGTGCAGGTGGCCACGGATCTCGGCTACGCGGACCTCGACGGGCTGTTCGTGGCCCTCGGCGACGGTCACGTGTCCGCGCAGTCCGTGCAGGAACGCGTCGCGGAGCGCCTCGCTCCGCCGACGCCGACGCAGGCCGAGCCGGAGGGCGAACTGACCGTCGGCGAGGTGGACCTGCAGGAGCTGGTCCCGGCTCAGGCGCGGCGCGCCCCCGCGCGGGCCACCAACGACGCCGGCGTGCTCGTGGACGGCGACGGCGGTGTCATGGCCAAGCTGGCCCGGTGCTGCAACCCGGTGCCGCCGGACGCCATCGACGGGTTCGTCACCCGCGGCTCCGGGGTCTCCGTGCACCGGGTCGACTGTCCCAACCTGGCGACCCTGCTCGCGCAGGAGCCGGAGCGCCGCACCCCGGTCAGCTGGGCGCCGTCGCGGGACACCGTCTACCTGGTGGAGATCCAGATCGAGGCGCTGGACCGCAAGTCGCTGCTCTCCGACGTCACCCGGGTCCTCTCCGAGAACCACGTGAACATCCTCTCGGCCTCCGTGAACACCACCCGCGACCGCGTCGCGATGAGCCGGTTCGTCTTCGAGATGGGCGACCCCCGGTTCCTCGGCCACGTGATCGACGCGGTGCGCCGCATCGACGGCGTCTTCGACGTGCACCGCACCTGAGCCACCCGGCCTCAGCCGGGGACGTCCAGCGCCGCCAGCAGCGCGCCCAGCCGGCGCCGGGCCGCCACGACGCCGGCACGGCGGGTCCGGCGGGCCAGCCGCTCCCGCAGCCCGGCCGCGCCGTGGGCGCCGATCACGGCCGCGGCGCGCCGCGCCGCATCCGGATCGGCGCTGAGCAGCAGGTCTTCGACCGTCCGGGCGGGCGTCGTGACCCGCACGGGGCCGAACCGGAGCACGTCGTGCTCGGCGGGGGCGACGCCCGTGGCATCGGCCGCGACGTCCGACTGCGTGAGCGTCCAGGGCAGCAGGCCCCCGCCGGCGGGGCGCCGGTGGAAGTGCGGCACGGCCGCGTGCAGCCGCCCGGGCGCCGCGCCGCCGGCCAGGATCCAGGCCGCCGACGGGCCGATCGCGGTCCAGCCGGCGGCCAGGAGCGGGCCGCCGAGGGTCCACAGGGCAGCGGCCCGGACCGCGGGATCGTCCGCGGCGTCCGGCCGCGCCCACACCCCGGGCAGCAGCGGCCGCACGGCGCCCCGCGCGCCGAGCGCCTGCAGCTCCGGCTCCGTGAAGGGGTCGCCCGCCAGCACGAGCGCCCCGGTCGGGGCGGTCTCCTCGATCGTCACGGTCGTCATGCCCGGATCCTGCCAGAGACGGGGACGCCCCCGCGGCCGCCTGTGGACAGACGGGCCGCGGGGGCGTGCTCGAGACGGGTGGGACTCAGCGGAGCTCGGAGGCCGAGGCCTCGAGGGCCTGCTTCCACTGCAGGCGCGCGTCGAGCGCCTCCTGGGCCTTCTTGACGGCGCGCTGGTCGCCCTGGGCCTGGGCCCGGGCGAGATCCGCCTCCAGCCCGGCGATGGTCTCCTCGAGCTGCGTGAGGGCGGAGTTCGTGCGGGCCTTGGTCTCCGGGTCGGTGCGGCGCCAGTGCTCCTTCTCCGCCTGCTTGAGGGCGTCCTCGAGCTTGCGGAAGCCCTCCTCCATGCGACGGACGTCCCCGCGGGGCACGCGGCCGGCATCCTCCCACCGCCCGCGCAGCTCGTTGAGCGCGCGCCGCCCGGCCTTGACGTCCGTGAAGGGGAGCAGCTTCTGGCCGTCGGCGAGGATCTGCTCCTTCACCTTCAGGTTGGCCCCGTACTCGCGGTCGATCTCCTGGTTCGCGGCCTTGCGGGCGGCGAAGAAGACGTCCTGGGCGGCGCGGAAGCGGGCCCAGAGGGCGTCGTCCTCCTTGCGGGAGGCCCGGGGGGCGCGCTTCCACTCGTCCATCAGGTCGCGGTACTTGCCGGCGGTCACGCCCCAGTCGGTGGACGTGGACAGCTCCTCGGCGCGGGCGATGAGGCGCTCCTTGACCTGCTTGGCCTCGGCCGAGGCGGCGTCCAGCCGGGAGAAGTGGGCGCGGCGGGTCTTGTCGAACGTGGTGCGGGCGCCGCGGAAGCGCTTCCACAGGTCGTCCTCGACCGACTTGGCCAGACGCGGACCGGCCTTCTGGGCGGCCTTCCACTCCTCGAACAGCTCCGTCATGCGCTTGGACGCGGTCTTCCAGGGCATCCGCTCGGCCGGGGTCTGGGCGAAGGTCTCGGCCTCGGCGACGATGGCCTCGCGGGTGGCCAGCTGCTCGGCCTGGGCGGCCTGCCGGGCCTCCTGTTCCGCGGCGCGGTAGTCGCCCAGGAGGGTCTCCAGGGCCGCCAGGCGGGTGCGGAGGGCGTCCATGTCGCCGACCATGTGGCGCTCGTTCACCGCGGTCGTCATCTGACCCAGCGCCCGGCCCAGCTCACTCGAGGGGGCGCCGGCGGCGATGCGCTGCTCGAACAGGGCCATCTGGGCGCGCACGTCGTCGTACTTGCGCACGAAGTACGCCAGCGCGTCCTCGGTGCTCGCGTCCGGCACCTGGCCGACCGCGTGCTCCTCCTGCCCGTCCAGCAGCGTGACGTGGCCGTCCTCGCTCACCCGGGCGAACCTGGCGGCCTCCTCCACCGGGGTGGGCGGCACGGTCGGGGCCACGACGGGGGCCGGGGCGGCGGACGCGGCGGCGGGCGTCGCGGGGCGCACGGCGGCCGGGCTGGCCTTCTTCATCGCGGCCGGGGACGGCACGGCGGGCGCCTCGGCGGGCTGGGAGGAATCACCGTGCGCCGGGGCGTCGGGGACGATCTCGGGGACGGGACGGGCCTCGGCGGGCACGGTCGTCTCGGCGGCCTCGGCCGACGCGGGGGTGGCCTCGGTGGCGGGGGACTGCTGGTCGTCGGGCTGCATGTGATTGGTCACCGCTGGAACTCTCCCTGACTGCGCCGGCACGCAGTCGTCGAGGGATGCGGCCGGTCGGGATGGACACGAACAGGGCCAGCGTACCGGGCCGGACAGCGCCCGCGCCTAGAATGGGCCGGTGCGCCGGCGGGGGACCGTCGTGCGTCCCCGCCGTCGTCGTCTCGAAGGATCGCCATGTCCCGCAAGGCCTCCCTGTCCGGTTTCCACGAGTGGCTGCCCGCCGAGCGGCTCGTGGAGCAGCACGTGCTCGACACGCTGCGGCGGACCTTCGAGCTGCACGGGTTCGCCGGCATCGAGACCCGGGCCGTGGAGACCCTGGGCCAGCTGCTGCGCAAGGGTGAGGTGGACAAGGAGGTCTACGCGGTCTCGCGCCTGGCCGAGGACGAGGAGGTCGCCGCGGGCCTGCGCGATCCCAAGGACCCGGCCGACCCCAAGCGCCTGGCCCTGCACTTCGACCTCACCGTGCCGTTCGCCCGCTACGTCGTGGAGAACGCCGGCCACCTCGCCTTCCCCTTCCGTCGCTACCAGATGCAGAAGGTCTGGCGCGGGGAGCGCCCCCAGGAGGGCCGCGCCCGCGAGTTCACTCAGGCGGACATCGACGTCGTCGGTGACGGCGCCCTCTCGCCCCGGTACGACGCCGACGTCGCACTGGTGATGGCCGAGGCGCTCGGCGCCCTGCCGATCGGCGACTTCCTCATCCGCGTGAACAACCGCAAGCTCGCCGAGGGCTTCTACCGGGGCATCGGCCTGGAGGACACCGCCGGCGTGCTGCGCAGCATCGACAAGCTGGAGAAGGTCGGCCCGGAGGAGGTCGCGCGGCTGCTCCAGGAGGAGGTCGGCGCGAGCCCCGAGCAGGCTGCGCAGGCGCTGACCCTGGCGGACATCCGCACGTCGGACACCTCGTTCGTGGAGCGGGTCCGCGCCCTGGGGGTGACCCACGAGCTGCTCGAGGAGGGGCTGACCGAGCTGGCCGACGTCGTCGCCACCCTGCACCGCCGCGCCCCCGGGCGCGCCGTGGCGGACCTGTCCATCGCGCGCGGCCTGGACTACTACACGGGCACCGTCTACGAGACCGTCCTGGTGGGCCACGAGCAGCTCGGCTCGATCTGCTCGGGCGGCCGCTACGACGCGCTCGCGTCCAAGGGGAACCGCGTGTTCCCCGGTGTCGGGCTGTCCATCGGCGTGACGCGGCTGGTGATGCGCATGCTGTCCCAGCAGATGGCCGTGGCCTCCCGCTCCGTGCCGACCGCGGTGTACGTGGCGCTGACGGCGGACGAGGACTGGTCCGAGGCCCAGGACGTCGCGGCCCTGCTGCGGGAGCGCGGCATCCCCGCGGAGGTCGCGGTGTCCGCGGAGAAGTTCGGCAAGCAGATCAAGTACGCGGATCGCCGCGGCATCCCGTTCGTCTGGTTCATGGGCCGGGACGACGCCGGCGCGCGGGTCCACGAGGTCAAGGACATCCGCTCCGGCGAGCAGCACGGCGCGGACCCGGCCGACTGGACCCCGCCGGCCGAGGACCTGCTGCCGCAGGTCGCCCGCGCGCAGGACTGAGCGGACGCGGCCGCTGTGCCGGCCCCGGTGTGCGGCGGCGGTGGGTGTCTGCGCGTCGGGTCACCGGCCCCGGCGCCCGGCCCGCACGAACGCGCGCCCGCCCACCCCGATCAGGAACACGCCCGCCATCGCGGCCACGGACATCGGCGGCAGGCTGAGGGCGAGCAGCAGGCACAGGGCCAGGC
Organism: Micrococcus sp. HOU01; assembly: GCF_035609305.1. Lineage (NCBI taxonomy): Bacteria > Bacillati > Actinomycetota > Actinomycetes > Micrococcales > Micrococcaceae > Micrococcus > Micrococcus sp. HOU01. The sequence continues at coordinate 1,324,675 of NZ_CP141211.1, forward strand.
CGAGGACGTTGACGGCGCGGGGCACGCGCAGCGGGCGCGGCCGGGCCGGGCGGCGGCCGTCGTCGTCCCCGCGCAGGGTCAGGGCGGACAGGTTCGCCACCGCGTAGTAGACGAGCACGCCGAACGAGCTGAAGCCCACCACGGTGAGGATGTCCGTGGTGAGCAGGAGCAGGATCACGGCCGCGGCCACCGTCAGCTGAGCCGTCCACGGCGTGCCGGTCCCCGCATGGACCCGTGCCAGGGGGCGGGGCAGGTCGGACTCGCGGGCCATGGCCAGGGCGGTGCGGGAGATGCCCGTCAGCAGGTTGAGCATGGCCCCGGCCGCGGCGAGGGCGGCGCCGGCCACGGCCACCCAGCCCCAGCCGGAGCCCAGGGCGGTCTCGAGCAGGTCGCGCACGGGCGCGGGGGACCGGGCCAGCCCGGAGGTCCCGAGGCCCGAGATCAGCGCCGTGGCGAGCAGCAGGTACAGCGCCACGGTCACGGCGAGGGCGATCAGGATGGCGCGCGGGATCGTGCGTGCGGGGTCGATGACCTCCTCACCCATGGTGGCCACGCGCGCGTAGCCGGCGAACGCGAAGAACAGGACGCCCGCGCCCATGAGCACGCCCTGCACGGGGGAGTCGACGCCGAGCGCCGCCGCCGAGCCCCCGGGGGCCTCGCGCGCCAGGCCTGCGCCGATGGCCAACACGAGCACGGCGAGCACGGGCACGAGGATCGCCAACGTCGCCTGCGCGGTCCGCGTCACGCCCGCCATCGCCACCCCGGTGAGCACGACGACGGCGGCCACGCCCGTCCACCGGGCCGCGGCGGCGTCGTCGGGGAAGAGGTACAGGCCGAGGGTGGCCGCCATCGCGGCCACCGACGCGGTCTTGCCCGTGACGAAGCCCCAGCCGGCGACGAAGCCGGCCCACGGGTGCAGCTGCCGCCGGCCGTAGACGTAGGCGCCGCCGGACTCGGGGTGGACGGTGGCCAGCTGCGCCGTGGACAGGGCGTTGCACAGGGCCGCGACGGCCGCGACCGCCAGGGCCCCGTACAGCAGGCCGGGGTGGCCGCCGGTGAGCGCGGCCGCCAGGCCGATCGCGGTGAACACGCCCGCGCCGATCATCGAGCCGAGGCCGATCGCGACGGCGTGGAGCAGGGTCAGGCGGCGCTGCAGGGCGGCGGTCATGACGGGGTCCTCCTGGGCTGGGGCAGTGTGGACGGGGCACTAGACTGACGGGAACGGCGCGCGCCCGCCCCGCAGGCGTATCACACGGCGTCGACCATCACATGAACCCCGCACATCGTCCGGCGACCGGACGGAGAGGATCCTCGTGCTGCGCACCCACTCCCTCGGCGAGCTCAACGCCTCGCTCATCGGCCAGACCGTCACCGTCACCGGCTGGGTGGCGCGGCGGCGAGACCACGGCGGCGTGGCCTTCGTGGACCTGCGCGACGCCTCGGGCTTCGCCCAGGTCGTGGTGCGGGACGAGGCGGACTTCGACCCGCTGCGCAACGAGTGGGTTCTGCAGGTCACCGGCACGGTCGAGCGCCGCCCCGAGGGCAATGAGAACCCGAACCTTCCCTCCGGTGAGATCGAGCTGATCGCGGAGACCGTGACGGTGCTCAACACCGCCGCCGCGCTGCCGTTCCAGGTGGACGAGCACGTGGAGGTCGGCGAGGAGGCCCGGCTGCGCCACCGCTACCTCGACCTGCGCCGCCCGCAGCCCTCGCGCATCATGCGCCTGCGCTCCGAGGTCAACCGGACGGCGCGCGAGCTGCTGCACGGCGAGGGCTTCGTGGAGGTCGAGACCCCGACCCTCACGCGCTCGACGCCGGAGGGCGCCCGCGACTTCCTCGTCCCGGCCCGCCTGGCTCCCGGCTCCTGGTACGCCCTGCCGCAGTCGCCGCAGCTGTTCAAGCAGCTGCTGCAGGTGGGCGGGATCGAGAAGTACTACCAGATCGCCCGCTGCTACCGCGACGAGGACTTCCGCGCGGACCGTCAGCCCGAGTTCACCCAGCTGGACATCGAGGCCTCCTTCGTGGAGCAGGATGACGTGATCGCCCTCGGCGAGAAGATCGTCAAGGCCCTGTGGGCCCTCGTGGGCGTGGACGTGCCGACGCCGATCCGCCGCATGACCTACGCCGAGGCGATGGAGAAGTACGGCTCGGACAAGCCGGACCTGCGCTTCGGCCTCGAGCTGACGGACCTGACCGAGTACTTCAAGGACACCCCGTTCCGCGTGTTCCAGAACGAGTACGTGGGCGCCGTCGTGATGCCGGGCGGCGCCTCCCAGGCCCGCCGCACCCTCGACGCGTGGCAGGAGTGGGCCAAGCAGCGCGGCGCCAAGGGCCTGGCCTACGTGCTCATCCAGGAGGACGGCGAACTGACCGGCCCGGTGTCCAAGAACATCTCCGAGGAGGAGAAGGCCGGGCTGGCCGCCGCCGTGGGCGCGAACCCGGGCGACTGCGTGTTCTTCGCCGCCGGCAAGCCGAAGGAGTCCCGCGCGCTGCTGGGTGCGGCCCGCGTGGAGATCGGCCGTCGCTGCGGGCTGTTCACCGACGCCGGTGACGGCGTGGCCGCGAAGGACGCCGACTGGGCGTTCGTGTGGGTCGTGGACGCGCCGATGTTCGAGCCGGCGGCCGACGCCGTGGCCTCGGGCGACGTCGCCGTGGGCGCGGGCGCCTGGACCGCAGTGCACCACGCGTTCACCTCGCCCAAGCCGGAGTTCGCGGACACCTTCGACACCGACCCGGGCTCGGCCCTGGCCTACGCCTACGACATCGTGTGCAACGGCAACGAGATCGGCGGCGGTTCCATCCGCATCCACCGTCAGGATGTGCAGGAGCGCGTGTTCGAGGTCATGGGCCTGTCCCCGGAGGAGGCGAACGAGAAGTTCGGCTTCCTGCTCGAGGGCTTCAAGTACGGCGCCCCGCCGCACGGCGGCATCGCGTTCGGCTGGGACCGCGTGGTCGCCCTGCTGGCCGGCACCGACTCGATCCGCGAGGTCATCGCGTTCCCGAAGACCGGCGGCGGCTTCGACCCGCTGACGGCCGCACCGGCGCCCATCACCGCCCAGCAGCGCAAGGAGGCCGGCGTCGACGCGCAGCCGGAGCCGAAGCAGGCCGAGGCCGAGCCGGGAGCCTGATCCGGGCCCGCGGCGGGCCCGGGGCGGGTCCGCATCGGGCCCGCCTCAGCCGCGCTGCGGCCCGGCCAGCTCGTCCGAGTCCACGATCAGCGTGAACGGCCCGGAGTTGGTGAGGGAGACGTCCATCATCGCGCCGAACACCCCACGCTCCACGCGCACGCCGGCGGCCTCGAGCTCGGCCGTGAACCGCTCGTAGAGCGGCTCGGCCTGGTCGCCCTTCGCCGCGCGCGTCCAGGACGGCCGCCGGCCCTTCCGCACGTCGCCGTACAGCGTGAACTGGCTGACGACGAGCGCCGGGGCACCGGCGTCGGTGAGGGACCGCTCGCCGTCGAGCATGCGGAGCCCGGCCACCTTGCGGGCCACCTGGACGGCCTCGGCCTCCGTGTCCGTGACTGACACTCCGAGCAGGATCACCAGCCCCTCGCTCTCGAAGGAGCCGACGACCTCGCCATCCACGGCGACGGAAGCGGAACGGGCGCGTTGCAGAACGGCTCTCATGCAGCCATTCTGCAACGCGCCCGGAACCGGTCCGCGTCAGCGGATCACTGACGACGGGTCGGATTCACCTCGTACACGGTGGTCGAGCCGGAGACCTCGTTGGCGACGATCAGCAGGGCGGTGCCGGAGGGGGACTCGTCGGCCGGCACGAAGGTCAGGCCCTCGGCGCCCATGTCACCCAGGCCGGCCGCGGCGTCGTCGCCCGCGGCATCCCAGTCACGGTCGTTGACGTAGTCCACGTAGGTGGCGTTCCGCGGGTCGGTGATGTCGAAGACCATCACGCCGCCGATGCGCTCGAGGCCCACGAACGCGTAGGTGCGGCCCTGGATCGTGCCCACCACCACGGACTCGGGCTCGGGGCCCTTGTCATCCGAACGGGAGTCCCCGGACGGGGTCTCGTCGTTGTTCGCGTTGAACGCGTGCTCCGGCAGCTCGCCGGCGGCCACGAGCCGGGCGATCTGCTCTTCGATCATGCCGGCGGAGTCGAACAGGCGGGTGCCGTCCGCGGTGTAGATGGAGAAGGACCGGCCGCCCAGTGTGGTCAGGGAGGAGTGGCACTCGCGCTCAGAGTTGTAGCCGAGGTCGGTGAGCACCTTCAGGCGGCCCAGGGCATCCTTCTTCTGCAGGGCCTTGGCCCCCGGGAACTCGGCGGCGCACAGGTCCAGGTCGCTGACGCGCTCGGAGTTGTTGAAGTCGCCCCACTCCCGCCCGTCACCCTCGTTGGCGGTGACGACCAGGTTCTGGCCGCGCCAGCGGTACGTGTCGATGCCGTCGGGCATGGGCAGGCCGTCGACCGGCCAGTGGCCCAGCTCGATGCCGCCGTCCTTGTCCGAGACGTCCAGCACGCCCTCGGTGGACCAGTCGGTGGGCGTCAGCGCCCAGAGGTCCTCCAGCGTGGCGGACTTCAGGTCCACGACGGCGACCGCGTTGGCCTCCTGCACGGACACGTAGGCGGTGCGGCCGGTCGGGTCGATGGTGACGTACTCCGGCTCGAGGTTGCGGGCCACCCGACCGGCGGGCTCGTGACCGGCGGGCACGGCCACATCGGGGCCGGAGACGCGCACGCCGGCGGGCAGGGCGGTGCCGGCGTCGTAGGCGCGGAAGTCCACGGTGCGCACCGCGTCTTGGGTCAGGCGGGAGAACTGCTGGGCGTTCTTCGGCACGGAGACCACGGAGATCGTGCCCTCCGGGTCGACGGAGAAGTTGTCGGCGGGCTCGCCCTCGTTGGCGACCACCACGTGGGCGCCGTTCGGGGAGAAGGCCAGCGAGTCCGGCAGGGCGCCCACCCGGACGCCGCCCAGGTAGCGCAGGGAGGCGGTCTCGAAGAACACGACCCAGCCGTGGTCGGTCTTCTCAGCGGCCTCCACGGCGACGGCCAACACGCCGCCGGAGACGGCCACGGAGTTCACCGTGGCGCCCTTGTCCGTGACGGAGCCGTCCGCGGTGCGCAGGCCCTCGGCGGAGAGGGTCCGCTCGGCCACGGGGGCGGCGTCGGCGCCCAGGCGCATGACGTCGACGGCGCCGCGCTGCGCATTCACCACGAACAGGCGGCCGGAGACCGCGTCGAAGGCCGGGATCTCGGCGGCGGACTCGCCGAACACGCCGGTCTCGTGGGTGCCGGCGCGGGTGAGCTCGATGCTCTTGCCGGACGGGTTGGCGGCGATGGCGGCGCGCTGGGCCGTGGCCGAGTGCGGGGCGGGCGCGCTGAGGGAGGCCGGGGCGAGGAAGGCCGTGGACAGGGTCGCGGCGGTGACGGCCGTGGCGAGGCGTGCGAGGCGAGGCATGGATGCTCCAGTCAGGGCAGGGAGGCGGAGGACGGGGTCACCCCATCGCACGGATGTGAACGGTCCGTGACGTCCCGGCCAGCGCGCGGTGTCCCGCGGGTGTCGACGCCCCGGACGCCCCGCGTGCCGTCCGCCGAGGTCAGTCCTCGCTCGGCAGCCCCGCGAGCACCCGCACCGTCGTGAGGTTCCGGGCCGTGCCGCGCACCCCGAGCGCCCGGTCGAGGCGGGCCGGAGTGAGCGGGGAGTCGGCGACCCCCGCGGCGCAGCGCATCCACAGCAGCCGTCCCTCCAGGGCCGTGCGATCCGGCCCCGCGGGTCGGTCGTCCCCGTGGTCGAGCGCGGCCAGGGCGGCGGCCGCCTCGGGTGCGGGGTCGTCCTCGAGCACGGTGAGCTGCGTGCGTTTCGGCTCGCCGCCGGCCCAGGGGAGCGCGTCGTGCAGCTCCAGGGCGCGCCGGAGCGTGCCCACGTCCACGAGGACCACGGGGACGTCGAGGCCGCCCTCCTCACGCGCCCGTCGCGCGAACCCCTGCCGCACGCCCTCCGCGGCCGCGTCGGAGGACGCCCGGAACAGGACGTTGCCGCTGGCCAGGTGGGTGGTGACCGCCTCCCCGCCGGCGGCCTGGGCCCAGCGGATCAGCGTGTCCTTGCCGACACGGTTGCTCCGCCCCACGTTGATCCCGCGCAGCAGCAGGACGTGGGTGTGGTCGGTGCGCGGGGCGGCGGGGCTCATGCGGCCATGATGCCACCCACGCCCCCGCGGGCCGAGGACTACCCTGGACCCGATGGACGACCTCTTCAGCGCCGCCCACAACGGGGCCGACGACGACGGCCCGGCCGGCACCGTGGCCGCCCCGCACCCCGGCGCACCGCTGGCCGTGCGCATGCGCCCGCGCACGCTGGATGACGTGCTGGGCCAGCGGCACCTCATGCGGCCGGGCTCCCCGCTGCGCAAGCTCGCCGAGCCCGATCCGGACTCCGCCGCGGGACCGAGCTCGGTCATCCTCTACGGGCCTCCGGGCATCGGCAAGACGACGCTGGCCCACGTGATCGCCCGCGCCCCCGGGCGCACGTTCACGGAGCTGTCCGCGATCACGGCCGGTGTGAAGGACGTGCGGCAGGTGATGGAGCAGGCCCAGCGCGAACGGGACCTCTACGGGCGCACCACCGTCCTGTTCCTCGATGAGATCCACCGCTTCTCCAAGGCGCAGCAGGACGCGCTGCTGCCGGGCGTCGAGAACCGCTGGGTCGTGCTGGTGGCCGCGACCACGGAGAACCCGTCCTTCTCCGTGATCGCACCCCTGCTCTCCCGGTCGCTGCTGCTCACGCTGCGTCCCCTCACGGACGACGACATCGTCGGGCTGCTGGACCGTGCGGTGACCCAGGAGCGCGGGCTCAACGGCGCCGTGGTGCTCCAGGACGACGCGCGGGACTACCTGGTGCGGATGGCCGGCGGCGACGCGAGGCGGGCGCTCACGGTGCTGGAGGCCGCGGCCGGCGTCGCCCTGGACAAGGCGCGCGAGGCCGGCCGGGCGGGGGAGGGCGCCGTCGCGGTCACGGAGGAGGACGCCGCGCAGGCGATGGACCACCACGTCCAGCGCTACGACAAGGACGGCGACCAGCACTACGACGTGATCAGTGCCTTCATCAAGTCCATCCGCGGCTCGGACGTGGACGCGTCGATGCACTACCTCGCCCGGATGCTGGAGGCGGGGGAGGACCCCCGGTTCATCGCCCGGCGGCTGATCATCTCCGCGTCCGAGGACGTGGGCATGGCCGACCCGACCGCGCTGCAGACCGCCGTGGCCGCCGCCCAGGCCGTGCAGCTGATCGGCATGCCGGAGGGACGCATCATCCTGGCGCAGGCCGTGACGCATCTGGCCACCGCGCCGAAGTCCAACGCGAGCTACACCGCCGTGAACGAGGCGATCGCGGACGTGCGGGCCGGCCACACGGGCGCGGTGCCGGCGCACCTGCGGGACGCGCACTACCCCGGCGCGGCGGCCCTCGGCCACGGCCAGGGCTACGTCTACAGCCACGACGAGCCGCACGCCGTCGCCCGTCAGCAGTACGCGCCGGACCCCCTGGTCGGGAGGGACTATTACCGGCCCAAGCCCATCGGACACGAGAAGCGGCTCACCGAGCAGGTGGCCGCGCTGCGCCGGATCATCCGCGGCGACTGAGCGCGCGCCGGGCCCGAGGGCGGACGCCTCGGGCGGCCGCGCGGAATAAAGACGCCCGGATCACCGGTTGTCCAGGGATGAGCGGGGCGGTCGACGTCGGCCCGCCGACTCCTCGCCCGCTCGCGCCCCCATGCACCACCGACGCACAGAAGGAACAGAAGGAGCCGCCCCCATGACCCAGTCCACTCCGCAGCAGTCCACCCCCCAGCACACCGCCGCGCAGCAGCCGGCCCCGTACGGCCGCCCCGGCGCCGGCGGCCCCGCCCTCCCGCAGGCCGACTACCGCATCCTGCGCTCCGTCCCGGCCTACGCCGAGGCCCAGGCCCTCGTGGACCAGCTCTCCGACGCCGGGTTCCCCGTGGAGCGCGTGCGCATCGTGGGCACCGGGCTGCGCTCCGTGGAGCAGGTCCTGGGCCGGATGACCACCGGCAAGGCCGCCGTCCGCGGCGGGCTGCAGGGCCTGTGGTTCGGCCTCCTGCTCGGCCTGCTCTTCTCGATCTTCGCCCCCGGCTTCGGGTTCCTCTGGATCCTGCTGATCTCCCTGGGCCTGGGCGCCCTGTGGGGGGCGGTCTTCGGGGCGATCGGCCACGCGGCCACCGGCGGCAGGCGCGACTTCACGTCCCTGCAGACCATGGAGGCCGAGTCGTACGACGTGCTGGTCGAGGCCTCCCACCTGGACCAGGCCGGTCAGCTCCTCGGCGCGGACCCCGGCACCGCGGCCACGCCGCGCGCCTGAGCCCCGGACCGCCCCGTCGTCGTCGCTCTGGTAAGGTGGACCGGTCTGGCAGGCGCTGCGCCCCGGACGCATCCCCCTCGCTCGGATCCCCGCGGACGCCCGCGTGCCCGGGCGAGGGACGCGCAGCGCATCAGTGGATGACGGGCGGCGGCACGCCCCTCAGCTCTCCTCAGGATCGCGGGGAGGCCAGGTTCGAGGCCCCTTGACCCGTGCGCCCCGGCGCCCGGACGAGACCTCGAGACAAACCCGAACCGTGCCGCACGTCAAGGAAAGGCAGGTCCACCATGAGTGGCAACCTTCGCACCCGCCGCACCGTGCGGCACTCCCGCGCCCTGGGCATCGCGCTGACCCCCAAGGCCGAGAAGTACATGGAGCGTCGTCCGTACGGCCCCGGCCAGCACGGCCGTGCCCGCCGCAAGCAGGACTCGGACTACGCGGTGCGCCTCAAGGAGAAGCAGCGTCTGCGCGCCCAGTACAACATCCGCGAGGCCCAGATGCGCCGCTACTTCGAGGAGGCCAAGCGCACCGCCGGCCTGACCGGTGAGAACCTGGTCGAGCTCCTCGAGCAGCGCCTCGACGCCCTCGTGCTGCGTGCCGGCTTCGCCCGCACCATCCAGCAGGCCCGTCAGCTCGTCGTGCACCGCCACATCATGGTGGACGGCAAGCGCGTGGACGTCCCCTCGTTCCGCGTGAAGGAGGGCCAGATGATCCACGTGCACGAGCGCTCGGAGAAGATGGTCCCCTTCCAGCTGGCCGCCGCCGGCGCCCACCAGCAGGTCCTGCCCGCCACCCCGGGCTACCTGACCGTGGAGATCGACAAGCTGCGCGCCACCCTCACCCGTCGCCCGAAGCGCTCCGAGGTCCCCGTGACCTGCGAGGAGCAGCTCGTGGTCGAGTACTACGCGCGCTGATCCGCCCCGTCCGGGCCCGTCCCGGACGACGGCGCCCCGCGCGTCCCGCAGGCCCGGTCACCTCTCGGAGGTGGCCGGGCCTGCGGCGTCCCCGGGCCCGCCGCCGGGGATCGGCGCCGCGCCCGGTAAGGTGGGGCCGGAATCCCTGCCGTCCGAAGGAGGCCCCGCTATGCTCCGCTCGCTGCTGCTCGTCGGCGCCGGCGCCGCGTCCGGCTGGTTCGCACACCGTGCCCTCGGCGACCGTGCCCACCCGGCCACGGACGGGACCGACGCGCGGACGTCGGGCCCCGGCTCCGCTGGGGGGCGCGCGGGGTTCTCCGCCCGCCTGGACCCGGAGCATCTGGCCCGCCAGGCCGGCGAGGCCGCCGCCGACGCCGCGGCGGCCGCTCTGCAGGACGGCGCGCGGCGCCTGGCAGACCGCGTGCGCTCCCAGGCCCCCTGGGCCGCCCCCTACCTGCCCCCCACGGGGCCGATCATCTCCGGGGAGACCGTGGAGCCGCCGTCGCACGGCGCCGCCCGCCCCCAGACCACCACCACGCAGAAGGACACCCCCGCATGAAGTCCCAGGAGATCGCCCGCCGCTGGACCGCCTTCTTCGAGTCCAGGGGGCACCGCGTGGTGCCGTCGGCGTCGCTTATCTCGCCGGATCCGTCGCTGCTGTTCACGGTGGCCGGCATGGTCCCGTTCATCCCGTACTTCCTGGGGGAGCAGACCCCGCCGAGCCCGCGCGCCGTCTCGGTGCAGAAGTGCATCCGCACCGCGGACATCGAGGAGGTCGGCAAGACCGTCCGCCACGGCACCTTCTTCCAGATGTGCGGCAACTTCTCCTTCGGCGACTACTTCAAGGAGACGGCCATCCCGATGGCCTGGGAGCTGCTGACGTCGTCGGTCGAGGACGGCGGCTTCGGCCTGGACCCCGAGCGCCTCTGGGTCACCGTGTACCGCGAGGACGACGAGGCCGAGCGCATCTGGCGCGAGGACGTGGGCGTCCGTCCCGAGCGCATCCAGCGCATGGGCAAGGACGACAACTACTGGAACACCGGCCAGCCCGGCCCGGGGGGCCCCTGCTCGGAGATCTTCTACAACCGCGGCCCCGCGTACGGCGTCGACGGCGGCCCGGCCGCGGACGACACCCGCTACATCGAGATCTGGAACCTCGTGTTCATGCAGTACCGCCTCTCCGCGGTGCGCTCGAAGGACGACTTCGACATCTCCGGCGAGCTCGAGCACAAGAACATCGACACCGGTCTCGGCCTCGAGCGGCTCGCCATGATCCTCCAGGGTGTGGAGAACATGTACGAGACGGACCAGGTCCGCCCCGTGCTCGACCGTGCCGCGCAGCTGGCCGGCCGCGCCTACACCTCCACCGAGGACCCGGCCGACCCGCACTACGACGACGACGTCCGCCTGCGCATGGTGGCCGACCACGTGCGCTCGGCCCTGATGCTGATCAGCGACGGCGTGCGCCCCGGCAACGAGGGCCGCGGCTACGTGCTGCGCCGCCTCATCCGCCGCGTGGTCCGCGCCCTGCGCCTGATGGGCGTCACCGAGCCCGTGTTCCCCGAGCTGCTGCCGGTCTCCCGGGACGCGATGAAGGGCACCTACCCGGTGGTCGCGGACGAGTTCGAGCGCATCTCCCGGATCGCCTACGCCGAGGAGAAGGCGTTCCTGCGGACCATCGCCGCGGGCACGGCCCGCCTCGACGCCGCGGTGGGCCAGGCCCGCTCGGCGGGCGGCGGCATCGCGGGCCCGGACGCGTTCGAGCTGCACGACACCTACGGCTTCCCGATCGAGCTGACGCTGGAGATCGCGGAGGAGGCCGGCGTCGCCGTGGACGAGGCCGGGTTCCGCGCCCTCATGGCCGAGCAGCGCGACCGCGCCCGCGCGGACGCCAAGGCCAAGAAGGCCGGCCACACGGACACCGCCGTGTACCAGCGCCTGCGCGCCGAGGGCCAGACCCACTTCACCGGCTACACCGAGCACACCACCGAGTCCGTGGTGCGCGGCCTGCTGCAGAACGGCGAGGAGGTCGCGTCCGCCAGCGCCGGCACGGAGCTCGAGCTCGTCCTGGACGCCACGCCGTTCTACGCGGAGTCCGGCGGCCAGGCCGCGGACACCGGCCTGATCACCGGCGACGGCTTCCGCCTCGAGGTGCTCGACGTGCAGGCCCCCGTGAAGGGGCTGTCCGTGCACAGGGTCAAGGTCCTCGACGGCGAGGTCGCCGCCGGCGCGCAGGCCCTCGGCGCGATCGACCTGCAGCGCCGCCTCGACGGCGAGAAGGCCCACTCCGGCACCCACCTGGTGCACGCCGCACTGCACCAGATCCTCGGCCCCGAGGCCACCCAGTCCGGCTCCTTCAACAAGGAGGGCTACCTGCGCTTCGACTTCCGCTGGGCCGAGGCGCTCTCGGCCGGGGCCCGCTCCGAGGTCGAGGACGTGGTGAACATCGCCATCCGCGACGACCACGCCGTGCTCACCCAGGAGATGAGCCTCGAGGAGGCGCGCGCACTCGGCGCGATGAGCCTGTTCGGCGAGAAGTACGGCGACCGGGTGCGCGTCGTGGAGATCGACGGCGCCTGGTCCCGCGAGCTGTGCGGCGGCACCCACGTGGGCCGCACCGCGCAGATCGGCTCGCTGACCCTGCTCGGCGAGCAGTCCGTGGGCTCGGGCAACCGCCGCGTCGAGGCGCTCGTCGGCCTGGACTCGTTCCGCCACCTCGCCGCGGAGCGCACCCTCGTCTCCGAGCTCTCGGAGATGTTCAAGGCCCCGGCCGAGGAGCTCAAGGACCGCATCGGCGCCACCCTGGACCGGCTCAAGGCGGCCGAGAAGCAGGTCGCGGAGCTGCGGGCCCAGGCGCTGCAGGCCCAGGCCGGGCAGCTCGCCGGGCAGGCCCAGGACGTCACGACGTCCGCCGGGACGTCGGTGCGGGTGCTGGCGCACCACGCCGGCGACGTGGCCGGGGACCAGCTGCGTTCCCTCGTGCTGGACCTGCGCGCCCGGATCGAGTCGGCCGGCGGCAACGCGGCGGGCACGCCCGTGCTCGTGGCCCTCACGGCCGAGGCCAAGGGCCGGCCCCTCGTGGTCGTGGCGACCAACGAGGCCGCCCGCGCGGCCGGCCTCAAGGCGGGCGCCATGGTCAAGACCGCCACCGGCGTGCTCGGCGGCGGGGGCGGAGGCAAGGACGACGTCGCCCAGGGCGGCGGCCAGGACGTCACGCGCGTCGGGGACGCGCTCGACGCCGTCGTCGCTGCGGTGCGCGCGGCCTGAGGCGGACGTGAGCGCAGGTCAGGACGGGGCCGCCGTGGTGAGCGACGCCGTGCGTCGGGGGCGCACCCTCGGCGTCGACGTCGGCCGTGCCCGCGTGGGCGTCGCGTCGGCCGACCCCGACGGCCTGATCGCCACCCCCGTGGCCACCCTGCGGCGGGATGCGCGTCGACGTCGTGACGTGGACGAGCTCGTCGCCCACGCACGCGAGCTCGACGTCGTCGCCGTGTACGTCGGTCTGCCGGTGAATCTGCGGGGCGAGCACACGCCGTCCACGCAGGACGCCCTCGACTACGCGGACGCCGTCGCCGCCGCCCTGGTCGAGGCGGGCCACCCCGTGCCGGTCCGGCTCGTCGACGAGCGGCTCAGCACGGTCTCCGCGCAGGCCGGACTGCGGGCCGCGGGCCGGTCCGTCAAGGACAGCCGCGGCGTGATCGACCAGGCGGCCGCCGTCGCGATCCTGCAGGCCGCCGTGGACGAGCAGCGCCGCACCGGGCGCTGGGCCGGCCAGGACCGGGAGCCGATCCGGTGACCGGCGACCACCAGCACGCTCGGCGTGAGGACCACTGGGACGATCTGCTCGACGACGAGGCCGACGTCCACGACGACCTCGACGTGTTCGGCTTCGCCCACGACGAGGCGGACGAGGCCGACGTCGGCGCCCCGTCCCAGCCGGCCGGCGCGGCCGGCCCACGCCGGCCTCGCATGCTCCTGCGCCGCCGGGGCACCGGGTCCCACCCGGCCTCGCGGGTCGACCGCGGCGCCGGCCGGCGGCGGACCGCGCTGGTGCTGGGCACGGTGCTGGTGGCGTTCGCCGTCGTGGTCGGGCTGATCGTGCGCGGCTTCCTGAGCGGCCCCGACCACACGGCCGTCGAGGGCGACGAGGTGACGTTCTCGGTGGAGCCGGGCGAGGACCTGGGCTCCGTGGCGGCCCGCCTGGACCGGGCCGGCATCGTGGGCTCAGCCCGTGCTTTCGAGCGCGCTGCCCGGGACACGGGCAGCGGTCTCGTCCGTTCGGGGGACTTCGTGCTGCGCGAGCGGATGCCCGCGGCCGAGGCCCTCGCGGTGCTCCAGGGTGCCACGGACGGGGCCGTGCACTACGTGCTCGTGGAGCGCGGGCGGCGACTCACCGAGGTGCTGGACGCCGTCGCCGAGGCCACGGGGCTGCCCCGCGAGGAGCTCGAGGCCGCCGCCCAGGACCCGACCCGCTACGGCGTCCCCGGGGAGGCGGGCACGCTCGAGGGCTGGCTCGACGCCGGGGAGTACCGCCTCCCCGTCGACGCCACCGCCGGGCAGGTGCTCGACGCCCTGGTCCGGCCCACCCTCACCGAGCTCGAGGCCCTCGACGTCCGCGACCCGGCCGAGCAGCAGCGCGTGCTCACGATCGCCTCCATCCTCGAGGCGGAGGCCCTGCCCCAGGACTACCGGCAGGTCGCCGGCGCCATCGAGAACCGCCTCGCCCCGGACAACACCGAGACGCACGGGCTCCTGCAGATCGACGCCACCGTCACGTACGGCCTCGGAGTGCGCAGCCTCAGCTTCACCTCGGGCCAGCGGCAGGACGCCTCGAACCCCTACAACACGTACGTGCACCCGGGCCTGCCGCCGGGTCCGATCGGCATGCCCTCCGACGCGGCCGTCGAGGCCGCCCTCGACCCGGCCGAGACGGACGCCTACTACTGGGTGACCACGGACATCGGCACCGGCCACACCGAGTTCTCCCGCACCTATGAGGAGCACCAGCAGCACGTGCGCACCCTGCAGCGCTACTGCGCGTCCAACCCGGGGGTGTGCTGATGCGCCCCGTGCTGCGCGCGGCGGTCCTGGGCCGGCCGATCGCCCACTCGCTCTCCCCGGTGCTGCACGCGGCCGCCTACCGGGTCCTCGGCCTCGACGTCGACTACGGCCGCCGTGACCTGGGCGAGGACGAGGTGCTCGCCTTCGCGGCCGAACACCTCGGCGCCCCGGGCACGGCCGACGGCGGCGCGGCCGCGGCCCGCGGGCAGGACTGGCTCGGCTGCTCCGTCACCATGCCGCTGAAGCGGGCGGTCGTCGCCGCCGCCGGGCACGTCAGCGACCGCGTCCGCCTCCTGGGCACCGCGAACACCCTCGTGCGCGACCACCCCTCCGCCCCCGGGGTCGTCCACGCCGAGAACACGGACGTGGACGGCATCCTCGGCGCCCTCGCCGCGGCCGGCCTCGACCGTGCCGCCCGGGGCGGGACCGTCGGCGTCCTCGGGAACGGGGGGACCGCGACGGCGGCCGTCCTCGCCGCCGCCACGCTCGGGGCGGACGCGGTGCTCTTCGGCGTCCGCGACGCAGCGCGCGCCGCCGAGGTGACGGCCCTGGCCGACGCGCTCGGGCTGCGCTGGGCGACCCTGACCCAGGCGGATCTGCTCCGGCGGGCGCCGGGGCTGCGTGCCGTCGTCGCCACCCTGCCGCCGCGCGCCGCGGACGCCCTGGCCGCACACGTGCCGGCCGACGCCGCCCTGCCGCCCCTGCTGGACGCTGCCTACGACCCGTGGCCTTCCGTGCTGGCGGCCGCCTGGTCCCGGGAGGGCGGACCGGTGGCGTCCGGGCTGTTCATGCTGCTGCACCAGGGCGTCGAGCAGGTGCGGCTGTTCACGGCCCGGCCCCGCGCCGCGGCCGGGATGCCCGAGCCGGACTGGGCGGCGGTGACGCGCGCCGCGGCGGACGCCCTGGGACCGGCCGCCGGCTGAGTGCCGGACGTTGCATCCGGCGCGTCCCGTCCGGTCACACGTGGCGGCGCGGCGCCCCGTGCGTGAGAGACTGCACGCCATGGTGCGCTGGTTGACAGCGGGGGAGTCTCACGGCCCCGCGCTCACAGGAATCGTAGAGGGACTGCCGGCCGGGATCCCGGTCACGACGCAGGACGTGCAGGACGCGCTCGCGCGCCGCCGCCTGGGGTACGGGCGCGGCGCGCGCATGAAGTTCGAGCAGGACGCGGTGACGATCCTCGGCGGCGTCCGCCACGGCCGCACCCTCGGCTCGCCCGTGGCGATCCAGGTGGGCAACACGGAATGGCCCAAGTGGGAGAAGGTGATGGCCGCCGATCCCGTCCCCGCGGAGGAGCTCGACGGTCTGGCCCGCAACGCGGCGCTCACCCGCCCGCGGCCCGGCCACGCCGACCTGACCGGCATGCAGAAGTACGGCTTCGACGAGGCCCGCCCCCTCCTCGAGCGCGCCTCGGCCCGGGAGACCGCCGCCCGTGTGGCCCTGGGCACCGTCGCCCGCGCCTTCCTCGGCGAGCTCGGCGTGCGGATCGTCTCCCACACCGTGGCCTTCGGGGAGGCCGCCCTGCCGGAGGGCCACCCGTTCCCCGTCCCCGAGGACGAGGCCCGCCTCGACGCCGACCCGGTCCGCTGCCTCGACCCGCAGACCTCCGCGGCGATGGTCGCCGAGGTCGACGACGCCCACCGCGCCGGGGAGACCCTCGGCGGCGTCGTGGAGGTGCTGGCGTACGGCGTGCCGATCGGCCTGGGCTCCCACGTGCACTGGGACCGCCGTCTCGACGCGCGGCTGGCCGGCGCGCTCATGGGCATCCAGGCGATCAAGGGCGTGCAGGTCGGCGACGGGTTCGCCACGGCCGCCCGACGCGGCTCCGCCGCCCACGACGGGATCGCCCGCGGCGCGGACGGCCGCCCCCGGCGCACGAGTGACCGGGCCGGCGGCATCGAGGCCGGCATGTCGACGGGCGAGCTGCTGCGCGTGAGCGCCGCGATGAAGCCGATCGCCACGGTGCCGCGCGCGCTGCCCACGGTCGACGTCGCCACGGGCGCGGAGACCACGGCCCACCATCAGCGCTCCGACGTGGCGGCCGTGCCCGCCGCGGGCATCGTCGCCGAGGCCATGGTCGCCCTCGTCCTGGCTGACGCGATGCTCGAGAAGTTCGGCGGCGACTCCGTGGCCGAGACGCGCCGCAACCTCGAGGCGTTCCAGGCCGCGGTCCCCGCCCTGCCGGAGCCGGGCGCCGACGTCGTGGCGGACGGCCCGATGGGCGACCCCCTGCCGTGACCGACACCCCCGGGACCGCGCCGGCCCCGGGACCGGACTCGAGCACGCGTCCCGTCCCCGGGCCCGTCACCGTGTGCCCGTGGGAGGGCATGACCGGTGCCCTCGAGGCGCGCCTGACGGCCGCGGCCACGGTGGCCGCCGCGGCCGACGAGGACCCGGACACGCGCCCGGCCCGCCGGATCGTCCTCGTCGGCCCGATGGGGGCCGGGAAGACGACGGTCGGCCGGGCCGTGGCCGCCGTGACCGGGCTGCCCTTCGTGGACTCCGACGAGCTGTTCGCCCAGGTGCACGGCCCGATCCCGGAGTTCTTCGCCGAGCACGGCGAGGCCGCGTTCCGGGCGGAGGAGGCGCGCGTCATCGGCCATGTGCTCGGCCGACCCGCCCCGTGCGTCCTCTCGTGCGGCGGCGGCGCCGTCCTGCATCCGGGCACCCGCCGCGCGCTGGCCGGGCCGGACTCCGACGTCGTCTACCTCGCTGTCGGAGAGGAGGAGGCGCTGCGCCGCGTGGGCGGCGGCGCGGGCCGCCCCGTCCTGGCCGGAGACCCCGCCGGGACCTGGCGGCGCATCCTCGCCGAACGCGAGGGGCTGTACCGCGAGGTCGCCGACCTCGTGCTCGACACCACAGGCCTGACGGCCGCCGAGGCGGCCTGGCGTATCGTGGGGGACGCCCACCGCCCCCGAAGGAGTGAGTCACACCCATGACCGACCGTGAGCCGGACATCACCGAGCAGGAGACCCCGGGGGCGGCGCCCGCGGCCGCTCCGGCCGCACCCGAGGACGTGACGGTCATCCCCGTGGCCGGCGGCCACGAGGCGGCCGTGCACGGCGGCTACGACGTGGTGGTGGGCCGGGGCCTGCTCGCGCGCCTGCCGGACATGCTCGGCCCGACCGTCCGACGCGTGCTGGTCATCCATCCGCGCGCCCTCCGGGCCACCGGCGACGTCGTCAAGAACGACCTCGAGGCCGTGGGCCTGACCGCACTGACCGCCGAGATCCCGGACGCCGAGGAGGGCAAGCACCTGCAGGTGGCCGGGTTCTGCTGGCAGGTGCTCGGCCAGAACGACTTCACCCGGTCGGACGCGATCGTCTCCGTGGGCGGCGGCGCCGTGTCCGACCTGGCCGGCTTCGTGGCGGCCACGTGGCTGCGCGGCGTCCGCGTCGTGCACATGCCCACCACCCTGCTGGGCATGGTGGACGCGGCGGTGGGCGGCAAGACCGGCATCAACACCGCCGAGGGCAAGAACCTGGTGGGGGCGTTCCACAATCCGGCCGGCGTGCTGGCCGACCTGGACACGCTGCTCACCCTGCCGGCCAACGAGCTGATCTCCGGCCTGGCCGAGGTCGTGAAGTGCGGCTTCATCGCCGACCCCGCGATCCTCGACCTCATCGAGGAGGACCCGGCCCAGGCCCAGAACCCGCACTCCGCGCGGCTGCGCGAGCTGATCGAGCGCTCGATCCGGGTGAAGGCGGACGTCGTCTCCCGCGACCCCCGCGAGTCGGGGGCCCGCGAGGCACTGAACTACGGCCACACGATGGGGCACGCGATCGAGCTCGCCGAGCGCTACCAGTGGCGCCACGGCGCCGCGGTGTCCGTGGGCCTGGTCTTCGCGGCGGAGCTGGCCCGCTCCCTCGGCCGGCTCGACGACGCCACCGCGGACCGCCACTGGTCGGTGCTGACGGCCCTGGGCCTGCCCGTCTCCTACCGCGGGGACCGGTGGCAGACCCTGCTCGAGGGCATCCGCCGGGACAAGAAGAACCGCGGCGACCAGCTGCGCTTCGTCCTGCTGGACGGGCTCGCGCAGCCCACCACCGTGGACATCCCGGACGCGTCCCTGCTCTTCGCGGCGTACCAGGAGATCGCGGAGTGAGCCGCCGCTGACCCCGGCCCCGCGCGGGGCCTCCCGTAGACTGGCCCGCGCACATCCAAGACCCCACCCACTGCAGGCGGACCCGTGACGGTCCGCGAGACCGATCGGGAGCACACACACGTGGCAACGAGCAACGACATCAAGAACGGCGTCGTCCTGAAGCTGGAGGGCCAGCTCTGGAACGTCACCGAGTTCCAGCACGTCAAGCCGGGCAAGGGCGGCGCGTTCGTCCGCACCAAGATGAAGAACATCACCACGGGCAAGGTCGTGGACAAGACCTTCAACGCCGGCGCCAAGGTCGAGTTCGCCACCGTGGACCGCTCCGACTACCAGTACCTCTACCAGGACGGCGCGGACTACGTGTTCATGGACGTCAAGGACTACGACCAGATCACCGTGCCCGGGGCCGTGGTCGGCGACGCCGCGAAGTACATGCTCGAGAACACCCAGGTGGTCATCGCCCTGCACGAGGGAACGCCGCTGTACCTCGAGATGCCGGCGTCCGTGGTCCTGGAGATCACCTACACCGAGCCGGGCCTGCAGGGGGACCGCTCGTCCGCCGGCACCAAGCCCGCCACCGTGGAGACCGGCGCCGAGATCCAGGTGCCGCTCTTCGTGGAGCAGGGCACCCGCGTCAAGGTCGACACCCGGACCGGCGACTACCTCGGCCGCGTCAATGACTGAGCGGGCCTCCGCCGGCTCCGCTGCCAAGCGGGGGACCACGGCGCGCAGCCGCTCCCGGCAGCGTGCGGTGGAGATCCTGTTCGAGGCCGAGCAGCGCGGCTCCACCGTGCTGGAGGGCATCCGTACCCGCCGCGAGAGCACCGACCTGCAGGTGAACGCCTACACCCAGCGGCTCGTGGAAGGCGTCATCGCGGACCAGGAGCGGCTCGACGAGGCCCTGAGCTCCTACTCCCGCGGCTGGTCCCTGGACCGCATGCCCGCCGTCGACCGGGCGATCCTGCGCGTGGGGGCCTGGGAGCTGCTGTTCCAGGACGACGTGCCGGACGCCGTCGCCATCTCCGAGGCCGTCGCCCTGGCCGCCCAGCTGTCCACGGACAACTCGCCCGAGTTCGTCAACGGTCTGCTCGGCCGCCTGCAGCAGGTCAAGCCGACACTGCTCGCCTGAGCCGCCGAGAGCTCCGTCACGAGGCCCGTCCCGCACCGCGTCATCCGCGCCGTGGGCCGGGCCTCGCTGGTAGAGTCGACGACGTCCCACGCGGGGGCCCACCGGCGCCCGGGGACGGACCACGCATCCTTTAAGAGCCGTCCTGTGAGGCGGGGAAGGAGGCGCCGGCATGGGAACTGATCCCGCCGCACCTCGTGCTGCCCGGACCGTGCTGTCCGCGTCCGAGATCGACCGGGCGCTGACCCGGATCGCCCACGAGATCCTCGAGTCCAACAAGGGTGCCGAGGGTCTCGTCCTGATGGGGATCCCGCGCCGCGGGGCGCCCCTGGCCCGGCGGCTGGGCGCCCTGCTGGCCCGCATCGAGCCGGCCTTCGACCCCATCGCCGCCGTCGGCGAGGTGGACGTGACGCTCTACCGGGACGACCTCCGCCGCGGCACGGCCCGCACCCCGATGCCCACCCGCCTGCCCGAGGTCCCCCTCGACGGCGCCGTCGTCGTGCTCGTGGACGACGTCCTCTTCTCCGGCCGCACCGTGCGGGCCGCCCTCGACGCGATCGCCGACCTGGGCCGCCCCGCCGCCGTGCGCCTGGCCGTCCTCGTGGACCGCGGGCACCGCGAGCTGCCCGTCCGGGCCGACTTCGTGGGCAAGAACCTGCCGACCTCCACCGCCGAACGCGTCCAGGTCCGGCTCATGGAGGTCGACGGCCCCGAGGGCACCGGCGAGGTCACCGAGGACGCCGTGAGCATCGTCGACCGTGTCGCGACCCGGGAGGGCTGAGCCGTGCGCCACCTGCTGTCCACCGCCGACCTCTCCCGCGCCGACGCCCTCGCCGTCCTCGACACCGCCGAGGAGATGGCCGCCGTCAACCAGCGCGAGGTCAAGAAGCTGCCCGCCCTGCGCGGCCGCACCGTGGTGAACCTCTTCCTCGAGGACTCCACCCGCACCCGCATCTCCTTCGAGGCCGCCGCCAAGCGGCTCTCCGCGGACGTGATCAACTTCTCCGCGAAGGGATCGTCCGTCTCCAAGGGGGAGTCGCTCAAGGACACCGTCCAGACGCTCGAGGCCATCGGCGCGGACGCCATCGTGATGCGCCACTGGTCCTCGGGCGCGGCCCGCCAGCTGGCCGACTCCGGCTGGGTGCGCTCCGCCGTCGTGAACGCCGGCGACGGCACCCACGAGCACCCCACCCAGGCCCTTCTGGACGCCTTCACCCTGCGCCGGCGCCTCGCCGCGGCGACGGGAGAGGACCTGGTCGGCCGGGACCTGACCGGCATGCGCGTGGTGATCGTGGGGGACATCCTGCACTCGCGCGTGGCCCGGTCCAACGTGTGGCTGCTCAGCACGCTGGGCGCACAGGTCACCCTGGCCGCCCCGCCCACCCTGCTGCCCGTGGGCGTGGCCGCGTGGCCGTGCCAGGTCACCTACTCGCTGGACGAGGCCCTCGACGCCGGCCCCGACGCCGTCATGATGCTCCGCGTCCAGGCCGAGCGGATGGGCGGCGCCTTCTTCCCGTCCGCGGGGGAGTACACCCGGACCTGGGGCCTGACCGACGACCGCTTCGCCCGCCTCACCGCCGGCCGCGGCGCCCTGCTCGACGAGCCCGTGGTCATGCACCCCGGCCCGATGAACCGCGGCCTGGAGATCAGCCCGGCGGCGGCGGACTCGCCCCGCAACACCGCCCTCGAACAGGTCGCCAACGGCGTGTCCGTCCGCATGGCGGTCCTGCACCTCGTCCTCAACCACGACCAGGAGGTCCGCCCGTGAGCGCCCCCAGCCCCGCCCCCCTGCTGCTGCGCAGCGCGCGCCTGACCACGGGCGAGACCGCCGACGTGCTCGTCGCCGAGGGCCGGATCGCCGCCCTCGGCCCGGACGCCGCGGCCCACGCCGCCGGCCTCGACCCGGCCCCCGAGGAGGTCGACTGCGCCGGCCTGGTGCTGCTGCCCGGGCTCGTCGACCTGCACACCCATCTGCGCCAGCCCGGCAAGGAGGACGCGGAGACGGTCGAGACCGGCACCCGCGCCGCCGCGATGGGCGGTTTCACCTCGGTCCACGCGATGGCCAACTCGACGCCGACGGCCGACACCGCCGGCGTGGTGGAGCAGGTGTGGCGGCTGGGCCGGGACGCGGGCTGGTGCGATGTGCACCCCGTGGGCGCGGTGACCGTGGGCCTGGCAGGCGAGGCCCTGGCCGACCTCGGCGCGATGGCCGACTCGCAGGCCCGCGTGCGCATGTTCTCCGACGACGGCATGTGCGTCCACGACGCCGTGCTGATGCGCCGGGCCCTCGAGTACGTGAAGTCCTTCGGCGGCTTCGTGGCCCAGCACGCGCAGGAGCCGAACCTCACCGCCGGCGCCCAGATGAACGAGTCCGAGCTCTCCGGCGTCCTCGGCCTGGCCGGCTGGCCCGCCGTGGCGGAGGAGGCCATCATCGCCCGTGACGTGCTGCTGGCCCAGCACGTGGACTCCCGCCTGCACGTGTGCCACGTCTCCACGGCCGGCTCCGTCGAGCTGATCCGCTGGGCCAAGGCCCAGGGCGTGGCCGTGACCGCCGAGGTCACCCCGCACCACCTGCTGCTCACCGAGGAGCTCGTCCGCTCCTACGACCCCGTGTTCAAGGTCAACCCGCCGCTGCGCCGCGAGTCCGACGTGATGGCCCTGCGCGCCGGGCTGGCCGACGGCACCATCGACACCGTGGGCACCGACCACGCCCCACACACCGCCGAGACCAAGCAGTGCGAGTGGACGGTCGCGGCGATGGGCATGACGGGCCTCGAGACCGCCCTGTCCGTGGTGCAGCGGGCGATGGTGGACACCGGCCTGATGGACTGGGCCGGCGTCGCCCGCGTGATGTCCACGGCGCCGGCCCGGATCGCCGGCCTGACCGACCAGGGCCAGGCCGACGAGCGCGGCGTCCCGCGCGTCGGCGCGGTGGCCAACCTCGTGCTCGTGGACCCGCAGGCCCGCCGCACCGTGGACCCCGAGCAGCACCTGACGAAGTCCCGCAACAGCCCGTACCGGGGCATGGAGCTGCCGGGCGCGGTGCGCCACACGGTCTATCGCGGTGCCCGCGTCGTCGCCGACGGCGCCCCCGCCCGGCCGTACCGCCACCCGGCCCTGACGGAGACGGGGGAGCGCGCGTGAGCATCACCCCCCTGGCCGCCGCCCTGGCGGCCCGACCCGTCCCCCCGCGGACCCCGACGAAGGACTACGCGGACGTGTGGCTGCCGGTGACCCTGGGCACCCTGGCCGTCGTCCTCGTGCTGCTCGGCCTGCTGGCCCTCGGGTGGCGGGCCCGCCGCCGGGCGCAGGCCGGGATCCCGGCCCCGGCCCCCGTGCCGACGGCCCTCTACGACGCAGAGCCGACGCTGTCCGCGGAGGGCATGCACGTGGGCACGGTGCGCGGCGAGGACCGACTGGACCGCGTGGCGGTGCACGGCCTGGGCCTGCGCTCGCGCGCCGTCCTCGAGGTCCACGACGCCGGCGCCCACCGCGGCCTGCTCGTGCTCCGCCCCGGGGCCGCCAACCTGTTCATCCCCGCGGACGACCTCGTCGAGGCCGGCCTGTCCGCGGGGATCGCCGGCAAGTTCGTCGAGCCGGGCGGGCTCGTCGCCTGGGGCTGGCGCCTCGGCGACGTCGAACTCACCTCCGCCTTCCGCCCCGACCGCCCCGAGGACCGCGACCGGCTCCTCGCCGCCCTGCAGACCATCATCGACCCCGCCCCGGCCGACCCGGCCGGCCGCGCAGGAGAAGGAGACCCCCGATGAGCACCCCCACCGACAACCTGGCCCTGCTCGTCCTCGAGGACGGCACCGTCCACCGCGGCCGGGCCTACGGCGCCCGCGGCCGCACCCTGGGCGAGGCCGTGTTCACCACGGGCATGACCGGCTACCAGGAGACCCTCACCGACCCGTCCTACGCGGGGCAGATCATCGTGCAGACCTCCCCGCACATCGGCAACACCGGGGTCAACGACGCCGACCGCGAGTCGCGGGCGATCTTCGCCGCCGGCTACGTGGTCCGCGACGCCGCCCGGCGTCCGTCCAACTGGCGCGCCGAGCGCAGCCTCGACGAGGAGCTCGAGGCGTTCGGCGTCGTCGGGATCCGCGAGGTCGACACCCGGGCCATCACCCGCCGCCTGCGCACCGAGGGCTCGATGCGCGCCGGCGTGTTCTCCGGTGAGCACGCCGCCCGCCCCGAGGCCGAGCTGCTGGCGGAGGTGCGCGCCCAGCCGTCGATGGCCGGCGCCCGCCTCGCGGAGTCCGTCACCACGGAGGAGCCGTACGTCATCGAGCCGGCCGAGCACGGCTGGGAGGGCGAGCCGATCGCCGAGATCGCCGCCCTCGACCTCGGCATCAAGGCCGCCACGCCGCGGCACCTGGCCTCCCGCGGCATCCGCGTGCACGTGCTGCCCGCGGCCACGGACCTGGCCGGCATCCGCGCCGTGGACCCGGACGGCGTCTTCCTGTCCAACGGCCCCGGCGACCCGGCCACGGCAGACGCCCAGGTGGAGCTGCTGCGCGAGGTCCTCGACGCCGGCCTGCCGTTCTTCGGCATCTGCTTCGGCAACCAGATCTTCGGCCGCGCGCTCGGCTTCGACACCTACAAGCTGAAGTTCGGCCACCGCGGCCCGAACCAGCCGGTGCTGGTCAAGGCCACGGGCCGCGTGGCCATCACCTCCCAGAACCACGGCTTCGCCGTGGACGCCCCCCTCGGCGAGCCGATCGAGGCGCCGGAGTCGCGCTTCGGCCGCGTCGAGGTCTCCCACTGGTCCCTGAACGACCAGGTCGTCGAGGGCCTGCGCCTGCTCGACCGGCCCGCCTTCTCCGTGCAGTTCCACCCGGAGTCCGCGGCCGGCCCCAACGACACCCTCGACCTGTTCGACCGCTTCGTGCAGCTGCTCACCGAGCACCGCACCGCCACCACCCCCGCCACCGAAGGAGCCTGATCCATGCCCAAGCGCACCGACCTGAAGTCCGTCCTGGTCATCGGCTCCGGCCCCATCGTGATCGGCCAGGCCGCCGAGTTCGACTACTCCGGCACCCAGGCCATCCGCGTCCTCAAGGAGGAGGGCGTCCGCGTCGTCCTCGTCAACTCCAACCCGGCCACGATCATGACCGATCCGGAGCTGGCCGACGCCACCTACGTCGAGCCCATCACCCCGGCCGTGGTCGCCAAGATCATCGAGAAGGAGCGCCCGGACGCCCTGCTGCCCACCCTGGGCGGCCAGACGGCGCTGAACACCGCCATCGCCCTCGACAAGGACGGGGTGCTCGAGCGCTTCGGCGTCGAGCTGATCGGCGCGAACATCGAGGCCATCGAGCTCGGCGAGAACCGCGAGCTGTTCAAGGGCGTCGTGGAGCGTGCCGGCGGCGAATCCGCCCGGTCCCACATCGTGCACACGATGGAGGAGGCCCTGGCCGCCGTCGAGGACCTGAAGTACCCCGTGGTGGTGCGCCCCTCGTTCACGATGGGCGGCCTCGGCTCCGGCATGGCCTACGACGAGGCCGACCTGTACCGCATCTGCGGCGCCGGCCTGCAGTACAGCCCGACCTCCGAGGTCCTGCTCGAGGAGTCCATCCTCGGCTGGAAGGAGTACGAGCTGGAGATGATGCGGGACAAGAACGACAACGTCGTCGTCGTCTGCTCCATCGAGAACGTGGACCCCGTGGGCGTGCACACCGGCGACTCCATCACCGTGGCCCCGGCCATGACGCTGACGGACCGCGAGTACCAGAAGCTGCGGGACATCTCGATCAACGTCATCCGCGAGGTCGGCGTGGACACCGGCGGCTGCAACATCCAGTTCGCGGTGAACCCCGTGGACGGGCGCGTCGTCGTCATCGAGATGAACCCGCGCGTCTCCCGCTCCTCGGCGCTGGCCTCGAAGGCCACCGGCTTCGCGATCGCCAAGATCGCCACCAAGCTGGCCCTGGGCTACACGATGGACGAGATCCCCAACGACATCACCCAGAAGACCCCGGCGTCCTTCGAGCCGGTCCTGGACTACGTGGTCGTGAAGGTCCCGCGCTTCGCGTTCGAGAAGTTCCCGGCGGCGGATCCCACGCTGACCACCACCATGAAGTCGGTCGGCGAGGCCATGGCCATCGGCCGCAACTTCACGGAGGCCCTGCAGAAGGCCCTGCGCTCGCTCGAGCAGAAGGGCTCGGAGCTCGCGTTCCCGCAGGACGCCGACCCGCAGGCCCTGCTCGCGGCGGCGAGCACGGCCACCGCCGACCGGCTCTCCCAGACCCAGCAGGCGCTCTACGCCGGCGCCACGATCGAGGAGGCCTTCGAGGCCACCGCGATCGACCCGTGGTTCCTGGACCAGTTCGTGCTCATCAACGAGGTCGCGGACGAGATCCGCGACGCCGAGGTCCTCGACGAGGCCCTGCTGCGCCGCGCCAAGCGGCACGGGTTCTCCGACGCCCAGATCGGCTCGCTGCGGCACATGGACGCCGCGGTCGTGCGCGGCGTGCGTCACGCCCTGGGCGTGCGCCCCGTCTACAAGACCGTGGACACCTGTGCCGCCGAGTTCGAGGCCTTCACCCCGTACCGGTACTCCAGCTACAACCTCGAGACCGAGGTCGCCCCGCACGAGGGCGAGTCGGTGATCATCCTCGGCTCGGGCCCGAACCGGATCGGCCAGGGCATCGAGTTCGACTACTCGTGCGTGCACGCCACCATGGCGCTGCGCGAGGCCGGCTACGAGACCGTGATGGTCAACTGCAACCCGGAGACGGTATCCACGGACTACGACATCTCCGATCGCCTCTACTTCGAGCCGCTCACGCTCGAGGACGTCCTGGAGGTCATCGCGGCAGAGGAGGCCTCCGGCGGCGTGCGCGGCGTCTTCGTGCAGCTCGGCGGCCAGACCCCGCTCAAGCTGGCCCAGCAGCTCGCCGACGCCGGCGTGCCGATCCTGGGCACCTCGCCCGCGGCCATCGACCTGGCCGAGCACCGCGGTGAGTTCGCGCTCGTGCTCGAGCGCGCGGGCCTGGTGGCGCCGAAGAACGGCACGGCCGTCTCCTTCGACGACGCCAAGCGCGTGGCGGACGAGATCGGCTACCCCGTGCTCGTGCGCCCCTCCTACGTGCTCGGCGGCCGCGGCATGGAGATCGTGTACTCCGAGGAGGCGCTGGCCCACTACGTGGAGCACGCGACGGAGATCACCCCCGACCAGCCGATGCTCGTGGACCGCTTCCTCGAGGACGCGATCGAGATCGACGTCGACGCCCTCTACGACGGCACCGAGCTGTACCTCGGCGGCGTCATGGAGCACATCGAGGAGGCGGGCATCCACTCGGGCGACTCCGCGTGCGTGCTGCCCCCCGTCACCCTGGGCCCGGACGTGCTCGAGCGCGTGCACCGCGCCACCGAGCGGATCGCGGCCGGCGTCGGCGTGCGCGGCCTGATCAACATCCAGTTCGCGCTCGCCTCGGACGTGCTGTACGTGATCGAGGCGAACCCGCGCGCCTCGCGGACCGTGCCGTTCGTCTCGAAGGCCACGGGCGTCCAGCTGGCCAAGGCGGCCGCGCGGATCGGCGTCGGCGAGAGCATCGCCGACCTGCGCGCGGCCGGCATGCTGCCCACGGCGTACGACGGCGGCACCCTGCCGATCGGCGCGCCCGTGGCGGTCAAGGAGGCGGTGCTGCCGTTCACCCGCTTCCGCACCGCGGAGGGCCGCGTGGTCGACTCGCTGCTGGGCCCGGAGATGCGCTCGACGGGCGAGGTCATGGGCATCGACAAGCACTTCGACACCGCGTTCGCCAAGTCCCAGTCCGCCGCCGGCGGCCCGCTGCCCACCTCGGGGCGCGTGTTCGTGTCGGTCGCGAACCGGGACAAGCGCACCCTCGTGGGCCAGGCCAAGCGCCTCGTCGACCTCGGCTTCCAGGTGGTCTCCACCGGCGGCACCGCCGAGGTGCTGCGGCGCAACGGCATCCCCGCGGAGGTCGTGGCGAAGATCGCCGACGCCGGGCACGAGGACGGCGCGGGCACCGTGCTGGAGCAGCTGCACGCCGGCACCGTCGATCTCGTGCTGAACACGCCCTCCGGCGGCGACGCCCGCACGGACGGCTACGAGATCCGCGCGGCCGCGACGTCGCTCGGCGTGCCGGTGATCACGACCACGGCCGAGTTCGGGGCGTGCCTGCAGGCCATCGAGGCCATGCGGTCCTACGAGTGGTCCGTCACCTCACTGCAGGAGCACGACGCGCGCCTGCAGCAGGCTGTCGCCGGTCCGGAGGCCGCGGCGTGACCACGACGGCGACGGGCGGCGCGGGGCCCCGCGCCCCCTTCGGGCGGCGGCTGGCCCACGCCATGGAGACGGCCGGTCCGCTGTGCCTCGGCGTGGACCCCCATCCGGGCCTGCTGCGGCAGTGGGGCCTGAGCGACACCCCGGCGGGCCTCGAGGCGTTCTCCCTAACCGCCCTCGAGGCGGCGGTGGGTCCCGAGGGGCCCCGCGTGGCGGCGATCAAGCCCCAGGTGGCGCTGTACGAGCGCCACGGATCGGCCGGCCTGGCGGCCCTGGAGCGGCTGCTCGCGGCCGCCCGGGACGCCGGGGTGCTCACGATCGCGGACGCCAAGCGCGGTGACATCGGCTCCACCATGGACGGCTACGCCGCCGCGTGGATCGCCGACGCCTCGCCCCTGGCCGCGGATGCGGTGACGCTCAGCCCGTACCTGGGTTTCGGCACCCTCGTGCCGACCATCCGCGCCGCCCACGAGGCCGGCCGCGGCGTGTTCGTCCTCGCGCTGACCTCCAATCCGGAGGGCCGCGAGGTCCAGCACGTGGGCGAGGGGTCGGCCGAGGGATCGGTCGCCCGGCGCATCGCCGCGGCGGCGGCCGCCGAGAACGCGGCCCTGCGCGGCGACGACGCGTGGGGGCCGGTGGGACTCGTCTTGGGCGCCACGGTGGCCGCCGAGGCGGACCGCCTCGGCCTGGACCTGCCGGCCCTCGGCGGGCCCCTGCTGGCGCCCGGGTTCGGTGCCCAGGGCGCCACGGCCCGGGGCATGCGGGCCGACTTCGGGACGGCCTGGCCGCAGGTCTTGGCGACCTCGTCCCGCGGCATCCTGAGCGCGGGCCCGTCGGTGGCCTCGCTGGTGGACACGATCGAGGAGAATCGCGCCGCCCTGCGGTGACGCCCGCGTCCTCCCGGCGCGCCCGTGCCGTGTGGACGGGATGGTATCTTCCCTTTCGATCGGCTGTGCTCGTCGTCCTTGACCATGGAAGGGTCACGACGGGGCCGGTGGGGAACGAGAGGCATCGAGGTCAGACCCATGGCGTTGCGGCAGCTCAGTGTGCAGGAGAGGGCGGAGGCCCGGAGGAAGGCCCTCCAGGCCCGCCAGGCGCGGGCGGAGCTCAAGGCGGCCTTCGCCGCCGGTGAGGTCGGCCTGGCCGACATTTTCGCGCGCGCGGACGCCGACGACGCCGTCGCCCGTCTGCGGACCGTGGACCTGCTGCTGGCCCTGCCGGGCGTGGGCGAGGTCCGGGCCCGGGAGGCGATGGCGGGGTGCGGCATCTCGCCGCGGCGTCGGCTGGGCGGCCTGGGCCGTCGTCAGCGCGAGGCGCTGATCGCCTATATTGGCCGGTGACCCCCACATCCCGGCGGGTCGGCGCCGGCCCGGGTGACGGGTCTGCGAGGCCCGTCCCACCAGGAGGATGCGTGACCGACACGTTCGACCCCGGACCCGCCCCCGCCGTCCCGGTGGCCCGCACCGCCGTCCAGGAACGCCCCCCGGGCCCGGGCGTCACCGTCCTGGCCGGCCCCACCGCCGTCGGCAAGGGCACCGTGTCGGCCTATGTCCGCGAGCACTACCCCGAGGCCTGGCTGTCCGTCTCCGCCACCACCCGCCCGGCGCGCCCGGGCGAGGAGGACGGGGTGCACTACTACTTCACGACGCCGGAGGAGTTCGACTCCCTCGTCGAGGCGGACGAGATGCTGGAATGGGCCGTCGTGCACGGCGTCCACCGCTACGGCACGCGGCGCGACCGCGTGATGGAGGCCGTGGCGCAGGGCCGCCACGTCCTGCTGGAGATCGACCTGCAGGGAGCGCGCCAGGTCCGCCGTGCGCTGCCGGAGGCCACCTTCGTGTTCCTGGCGCCGCCGAGCTGGGAGGAACTCGTGTCCCGGCTGCTCGGCCGCGGCACCGAGAGCCCGGAGGAACAGCGCCGCCGGCTCGAAACGGCTAGACTGGAACTCGCCGCGGAACCCGAGTTCGACGCCGTCGTCGTGAACGACCGCGTGGAGCGGGCCGCCGAGGAACTGGTGAGACTCATGGGGCTGGACCCCGAGCGCCGTCCGACCGAGGCCTGAGGACCGGCCGCACCGACGCCGCACCCGGCGCCGACGTGACAGTGAGATGAAGACTTTGGAGACCCCGTGACCGAACAGTACGAAGGCATCGTCAACCCGCCCATCGACTCCCTGCTGGAGCGGGTCGACTCGAAGTACGCCCTGGTGCTCTTCGCCGCCAAGCGGGCCCGGCAGATCAACGCCTACTACTCGCAGCTGCACGAGGGGCTGTTCGAGTACGTCGGCCCGCTCGTGGACACCCAGCTGAACGAGAAGCCGCTGTCCATCGCCCTGCGCGAGATCGAGGCCGACCTGCTCGTGTCCCGCGAGGCCGTCGAGGCCACCCCGGAGGCCGACCTGGCCGCCGAGGACTTCGGCGACTTCTCCCTGCCGGGCGAGGACGACCCGTTCGCCACCCTCGAGTCGGCCGACGCCCACCAGCCGATGGGCGATCCCGCCGCCATCGAGGAGGCCGCCGAGACGGTGCGCGCCGAGGAGGGCACCTCCGAGGACGCCCCGGAGGCCTGAGCCCGTCATGGAGATCGTCCTCGGGGTCGGCGGCGGCATCGCGGCCTACAAGGCGGCGCTGCTGCTGCGCCTGATGACCGAGGCCGGCCACGGCGTGACCGTGGTGCCCACCGCCAACGCCCTCGAGTTCGTGGGCGCGGCGACGTGGGAGGCCCTCTCCGGTCGCCCGGTCCGCACGGACACGTTCGAGGCGGTCGACGAGGTGAACCACGTCCGGCTCGGCCGGCGTGCGGACCTCGTGGTGGTCGCGCCGGCCACCGCCGATCTGCTCGCGCGCACCGCCGCGGGGATGGCGCCCGACCTGCTGGGCAACGTGCTGCTCACCGCCACGTGCCCCGTCGTCCTGGCCCCCGCCATGCACACCGAGATGTGGCACCACCCCGCCACGGTCGCCAACGTCGCCCTCCTGCGCGAGCGCGGCGTCACGGTCGTGGACCCCGCCGTGGGCCGGCTCACCGGGGCCGACTCCGGCGCCGGGCGGCTGCCCGAGCCCGCCGAGATCTGGGAGCGTGTGCAGGCCGCCGCGGCCGCGGGCGCCCCGCGCCGTCCCCGGGCCTCCGGGTCCGACGCCGAGCCGACACCCGGCCCGCTGGCCGGTCGCACCGTGGTGATCACGGCCGGGGGCACCCGCGAGGCGCTGGACCCGGTCCGCTACCTGGGGAACCGCTCCTCCGGCAAGCAGGGGGCCGCCCTGGCGCGCGCCGCCCTCGAGGCCGGCGCCACCGTGCGGTTCGTCGCCGGGTCCATGTCCGTCCCGACGCCCGAGGGCGTCGAGCGCGTCGTGCCCGTGGAGTCCACGCAGGACCTGCTCGAGGCCGTGCTGGCGGAGGCCGCCGACGCCGACGTCCTCGTGATGGCGGCGGCCGTTGCGGACTTCCGACCGGCCGAGGTCTCCGACGCCAAGATGAAGAAGGGCGACGACGGCGGCGCGCCCGTCATCGTGCTCGAGCGCACCCCGGACGTGCTCGCCACGGCCGTGCGGACCCGCTCCGAGGGCGGGCCCATGGCCCCGCTCATCGTCGGCTTCGCCGCGGAGACCGGCGACGCGACGTCCTCCGTGCTCGAGTACGGCCGGGCCAAACTGGCGCGCAAGGGCTGCGAGATGCTCGTGGTCAACGAGGTCGGCACGGACAAGGTGTTCGGCCGGGACGAGACCGCCGTGACCATCCTGTTCGCCGACGGCCGCCCCGCCGTGGAGACCGTGGGCTCCAAGGACCAGGCGGCGGCCGCCGTCGTGCAGGCGATCGTGGATGACCTCGCCGGTCGCGACCCCGCCGGCGCGTCGGGCCGCTGACCTAGACTGTGCGGCATGACCGATGCCGCCTCGCTGAGCCCCGCCCGCCACGCCGACCCGTATTCGGGGGTGGGCGGCGGAGAGCTCCGTCTCTTCACCTCCGAGTCCGTCACGGCGGGCCACCCCGACAAGATCTGCGACCAGATCTCCGACGCCATCCTGGACGCGATCCTCGCCGCCGACCCGTCGGCGAAGGTGGCCGTGGAGACCCTGACCACCACCGGCCTGGTGCAGGTGGCCGGCGAGGTGAACACCTCGGCGTACGTGGAGATCCCCAAGATCGTGCGCGAGACCATCCTGGACATCGGCTACGACTCCTCGGCCAACGGCTTCGACGGCGCCCAGTGCGGCGTGAACATCTCCATCGGCCAGCAGTCCTCGGACATCTTCGCCGGCGTCTCCCGGTCCCTCGAGGCCCGCGAGTACGGCTCGGCGGACGAGGTGGACGAGCAGGGCGCGGGGGACCAGGGCATCATGTTCGGCTACGCCACGGACGAGACCCCGGCGTACATGCCCATGCCCATCTACCTCGCGCACCGGCTCTCCGAGCGGCTCACCGCGGTGCGCCGGGCGGAGAACACGCCCATGCCGTACCTGCTGCCGGACGGCAAGACGCAGGTCACCATCGGCTACGCGCCCGGCCACGTGCCCACCACGGTCGAGGCCGTGGTGGTCTCCACGCAGCATCACGAGTGGGTCACGCAGGAGCAGCTGCGGGCGGACGTGGAGGAGCACGTGATCCGGCCCGTCATCGAGCGCTCCGGCCTCGACACCTCCGGCATGCGGATCATCATCAACCCGGGCGGCAAGTTCGTCATCGGCGGCCCCGTGGGCGACGCCGGCCTCACCGGTCGCAAGATCATCGTGGACACCTACGGTGGCATGGCCCGGCACGGCGGCGGCGCCTTCTCCGGCAAGGACCCGTCCAAGGTGGACCGCTCCGCCGCCTACATGCTCCGCTGGGTCGCGAAGAACGTGGTGGCCGCCGGCCTCGCCTCGCGCGCCGAGTTCCAGGTGGCCTACGCGATCGGCTCGGCCCGGCCCGTGGGCCTGTACGTGGACACCTTCGGGACGGCCACGGTGCCGGAGGAGAAGATCATCGAGGCCGTGAACGCGGTGTTCGACCTGCGTCCGGCCGCCATCGTGAAGGAGCTGAACCTCCTGCGGCCCATCTACCGACGGACCGCCGCGAACGGCCACTTCGGCCGGGACGACGCCGACTTCACGTGGGAGCGCACGGACCGCGTCGAGCAGCTGCGCGCTGCCGCCGGCCTCTGATCCGGAGGCGGGCATCACGGACACGCTGTTCGCCCTCCCGGAGCCGGAGGACGCGCCCCGACTGCCGGAGCGGGCCGAGGGGTGGCCGGAGCGGCCGATCGCCCGCGTCCTGCTGGACTCGCCCGTGCCGCACCTGGACCGCGAGTTCGACTATCTCGTGCCCGTGGCCCTGGACGACCGGGCGGTCCCCGGCTCCCGCGTGTCCGTCCGCTTCGGCGGACGGGCCATGACGGGCTGGCTCGTCTCGCGGGAGCAGGAGCCGGCCACCGGCGCCCAGCTCACCGAGCTCACCGGCGTGCTCACCGCCATCCCGCCGCTGACGGAGGAGGTCCTGGCGACGGCTCGCGCGGTGGCCCGCCGCCAGGCCGGCGTCGTCACGGACGTGCTGCGGGCCGCGGTGCCCCCGCGCGTTGCGCAGGTCGAGAAGGCCGCCCTGGCGGAGGACGCGGAAACCGCCGCGGACCACCCTGTGACGCTGACCGGCACGGACGCCGAGCGCCCGGAGCCTCCCGCGGCGGAGGAGGGCCTCGTGCCCACGGTGTGGGAGTCCCTCGAGGGGGGCACCGCGTTCGTGTCCGCCGTGCTGGCCGGGGACGCCGCGCGGGCGGCCGCCGTCGTGCCCTCGCGCCTGTTCGAATGGGACGAGGCGGGCGCGCTGGCCGCTCTGGCGCGCACGGTGGCCGCCTCGGACGGCGGCGTCCTGCTGCTGGTGCCCGACCACCGCGACCTCGACCGGCTCTGCGCCGCCCTCGACGAGCACGTGGGGGAGGACGCCTACGCGCGGATCGGCTCCGAGGACGGCAACACGCCCCGGTACCGCGCCCACCTGGCCGCGCTGCGCGGCACCCGGCGCATCGTGGCCGGCACCCGGGCCGCCGTGTGGTCGCCCGTGCGCGACCTGAGGCTGGTGGTGCTCTGGGACGACGGCGACGACGCGTGGGCAGAACCCCGCGCGCCCTACTTCCACGCCCGAGAGGTCGTGTTGGAGCGGGCCCGCGCGACCGGCGCGGCGCTGCTCTTCGCCGGGCCCTCCCGGTCCGTCCCGGTGCAACGGCTCGTCGAGTCGGGCTGGCTGCTGCACCTGGGCCCCTCCCGCGCGACCCAGCGCGAGCTCGGGCCACGGGTTGTCTCCACCGCCGACGCCTGGGAGACGGCGCGCGACCCGTTCGCGCAGCGGGCGCGGCTGCCGCAGGCCGCCTGGGCCGCCGCCCGCGCCGCGCTGCTCGGGCCACGGCCGGGCCCGGTGCTCGTGCAGGTGGCCCGGGCCGGCTTCATCCCCGCCCTCGTGTGCGAACGGTGCCGCACGCCCGCCCGCTGCCGCGTCTGCGCGGGGCCGCTGGGCTTCCGCGACGCGCGGGCCGCCCGGCACGGGGAGGTGGCCTGCCGGTGGTGCGGCACCCGGGAGCGCGGCTTCCGGTGCACCGAGTGCGGCGGCACGACGCTGCGGGCCGGCGCCCGCGGCGTGGACCGCACGGCCGAGGAGCTGGGCCGGGCGTTCCCGCGCGTGCCCGTGCACGCCTCCTCGGCGCAGCACATGCTCGGCTCGGTGCCGCCCGGGCCCTCCCTGGTGGTGGCGACCGTGGGGGCCGAGCCGGCGACGCCCGACGGCTACGCGGCCGCCCTGCTGCTCGACGGGGACAGCCAGCTCCAGCGCGAGGGCCTCGACGTGCCGGGCCGCGTGCTCGCCCGCTGGCTCGCGGCCGCCTGCCTGGTCCGCCCCGCCTCCGACGGGGGCGTCGTGGTGGTCACCGCGGACGCGGGGGAGGCGGTGAACGCGCTCGTCCGACGGGACCCCGACGGCTTCGCCGCGCGCCAGGTCGCCGAGCGGCGCGAGCTGCACCTGCCTCCCGCCGGCCGCCTCGCAGAGGTCACGGGGGAGGCCGCCGCCGTCGCGGAGTACCTCGAGCTCGTGGAGGCCGCCCGCCGGGAACGGCCGGACGAGGACGTCCACGAGGATCCGCACTCGGCCCCGCTCGATGGCGGCCCGGCGCGGCTGCCCTGGATTGGGCCGGTGCCGGACCCCGCCGACGAGACCCGCTCCCGCGCCCTGCTGATCTTCCCCTACGCGGCGGCCGAGGCCACCGTCGGCGCCCTGCGCGCCGCCCGGTCCGCAGCGAGCGCTCGGCGGGAGACCGCCCCGGTGCGGGTGCGGCTCGACCCGGCCGGGGTGCTCTGAGGGGGCGGCCGGACCGACCCGCAGCCCGAGGGGCCGGAGCGCGGCGACGCCGGGGCGATGACGGCGTCAGCGGCCGGCGCGGCGGAGCCAGTCGCGGATCAACGCCGCACAGGCGGCCGGCCGCTCGTAGTGCAGCAGATGCCCGACGCCGTCGAGGACGTGCAGCTCCGCCGTGCCGCCCGCGTCGTCGATCGCCGCGGCGAGCGCCTCCTGTGCCGGCACCGAGCCCAGCGGATCCTCCCGCCCCGCGACCAGCAGCACCGGCAGGCTGAGGCGGGCGGCGACGTCGGCCACGGAGCCCGTGCTCGAGGCGCGGTACGCCTCGGAGAGCATGCGTGCGGAGGCGAAGTCCGAGAAGTGGCGCCGGTGCTGGTCATGGGTGTACGCGAGGACATCCCTGTCCCTGGTGCGGGTCATGGCGAGCGTGGTCACCCACACGACCGGCGGCGCGCCCAGCAGCAGCCGCGCCGGGCGCTCGGGCAGGCGGGCGGCGACCTCGTAGTACCCCTCGGCGACGGCCGCCAGCACCCGACTCGACACGGACGCCGACGCCTCCAGCGCGGGTTCGGCGATGGGGTTGAGCAGGACCAGCCGTCCCCACCGGGACGGGTCCCGCGCGACCAGCTCGGCCGCCACCGTCGTCCCGTAGGAGTGCGCGACCAGCACGGGGGTCGCCCGCAGACCCAGGGCGGCGACGACGGTGGCCACCGCGTCCGCGTGATGGGCCACGGTGTGCTCGGCGTGGGGGAAGGGCTCCGAAGCCCCGAAGCCGGGCAGCTCGATCGAGTGGATCGGATGCTCCGGGAGCGCGTCGGCCAGCAGGGCGAGGCCGTGGTGGTCCCCGCGGAAGCCGTGCACGAACACGAGCGGGGCAGCGGCCGCGTCCCCCTCGGGTGCGCCGGGCGATCCCGGCGCGGCCACCGGAACGGGGGTGTACTCCCACACGGCCACGGACGACCGGATCCCGCTGACGGGGTCCGGGACGGCCAGGGTGTGCCGGCGGGGCGTCCGGGCCGGGTGGCCCGTGAGCACGCGGGGATCGGCGGGCGCCGCGGGCGGGCGCAGCAGATCGCGCAGGCGGACGGGCGGGCCCGGGGCGGCGGACGGCGTCGGGACAGGCACGTCCCCACCCTAGCCAGGCCTTCGACCGCCGACGCCGTGGCGCCTCGTCTCCGCTGGACGCGGGGACGGGGTCCGCCGAGATGCTCGGCCTGATCGCGACCGCGGCGTGCCAGCGGGAGGGC
The DNA here is from genome assembly GCF_035609305.1 of Micrococcus sp. HOU01. Classification (NCBI taxonomy): domain Bacteria; kingdom Bacillati; phylum Actinomycetota; class Actinomycetes; order Micrococcales; family Micrococcaceae; genus Micrococcus; species Micrococcus sp. HOU01. The sequence goes on from NZ_CP141211.1 coordinate 1,361,019, forward strand.
GGCCTTGGGGTGGGCCTGAGGCCACGCTGCCCGGAACCCGGCGACGCCTGGTCCTGGCCACGATGGCGCGCGCGTGCCTACCGTACTCCGGCCCGTCCTCGGTCCCGGGGCCCGCACGGGCGCACCCCGTCCCCCACGAAAGGCCCATGCGTGCAGCACCCCGTCGCGCTCAGATCCCTGAAGATCGCCCTCGCCTTCGTCGGCCTGCTCGTCGGCGCCGGCTTCGCCACCGGCGCCGAAGTCATCCAGTACTTCGTGGGCTTCGGCTGGATCGGCGTCGTGGGCGCGGGACTGGCCGGCCTGCTCGTCACCGCCGGCGGCGCCGTCATCCTCCAGCTGGGCAGCGTGTTCCTCGCGGCCGACCACAAGGTCGTCTTCCGCAGCGTCTCGCACCCCGTGATGGCCCGGATCCTGGACGTCGTGGTGACGGTGACGCTCTTCGCGATCGGCGTCGTCATGCTCGCCGGGGCGGGCTCGACGCTCGCCCAGCAGTTCGGCTGGCCGACGTGGGCGGGCTCCACCCTGATGACCCTGCTCGTGCTCGTGACGGGCATGCTGGACGTGGAGAAGGTCTCCGCGATCATCTCCCTGATCACGCCCCTGGTGGTCGTCGCGGTCGTGGCCGGGTTCGTCCACGTCCTGGTCACCCGCGACGGCGGCTTCACCGCCCACGAGTCCCTCGCCGTCCAGGCCACCACGCCGGTGGACCCGTGGTGGCTGTCCTCGGTCAACTACTTCGGCCTCGTCGTCGTGATGGCCGTGTCCATGTGCCTCGTGATCGGCGGGTCCATCACTCACCCCCGGGAGGCGTTCCTCGGCGGCCTCACCGGTGGCCTGATGTACACCGCCCTGCTCCTGATGGCCTCCACGCTGCTCTACCTCGGCTACGCCGAGATCGGCCGCGCCGACGTCCCCATGCTGCGGCTGTTCGCCTCGATCGCGCCCTGGCTGGGCTGGGCGATGGTCGTGGTGATCTACCTGATGATCTTCAACACCGCGATCGGCATGTTCTACGCGCTGGGACGCCGCCTCACGGCCGACCGCCCGGGCCGCTACCGGCCCGTGTTCGCCGGCGTCACGCTGCTGGCCTTCGCGGTGAGCTTCGTCGGCTTCGGCGACCTGATGAACGTCGTCTACCCGGCGCTGGGCCACCTGGGGATCGTGCTCGCGCTCGTGCTCCTCGTCTGGTGGCTCACCCACCGCCGGCAGATCTCCGCCGAGTCGGGGCTGCGTCTGCGCCTGCTCGCGCTGCTCCGCCTGCGTGAGCATCCGGAGAAGACCTTCACGGCCCAGCACGCAGTGCAGCTGCAGGAGGCGGTCGGGGACTCCGTGGCGGCCCCGGACGCGGTGACGGAGGCCCTCGAGGACGAGGTCGCCCAGGTGCTCGAGGAGGACGACGCGCTCACCTCCGGAGGGGCGCGCCCCGGTCCCGACGCCGGGCCCGAGCGTCCGGCAGGCGGCAGCCACTCCGCCTGAAACCGCGTGCCCGGCCGGGCACGGCGTCTCGGAGCGGCCCTGCGGCCGGGCCGGGGCGCCGTCGCCGTAGGATGGGGTGGCCGGCCGTGCCGCCGGCCCCGTCCGCGCCGCCCGAGGGCCGGCGCCCCATCCCGACTGCGTGAGGACTCGAACCGCCGTGAGCCAGACCCCCGACAGCGCCGTGCCGGCCACCCCCAGCATCCCCGCCGACGCGGAGTACTCGTTCCGTGACGTGGAGGCCCGCTGGGCCGGGTACTGGGAGCAGGCCGGGACGTTCGCCCCGCGCGAGGACGGCTCCGAGACCCGCACCGTGGTCGACATGTTCCCGTACCCGTCGGGCGACCTGCACATGGGGCACGCCGAGGCGTTCGCGATGGGCGACGTCGTCGCGCGCCACTGGATGCAGCGCGGCTTCGACGTGCTGCATCCCATCGGCTGGGACTCCTTCGGCCTGCCGGCCGAGAACGCCGCCATCAAGCGCGACGCCCACCCGGCCGAGTGGACCTACGCGAACATCGAGACGCAGAAGCGCTCCTTCCAGCGGTACGGCATCGCCGTGGACTGGTCCCGTGAGCTGCACACCTCGGACCCCGAGTACTACCGGTGGACCCAGTGGCTGTTCCAGCAGCTGTACCGCAGGGGCCTGGCGTACCGGAAGGACTCCCCGGTCAACTGGTGCCCCCAGGACCAGACGGTGCTCGCCAACGAGCAGGTCGTGGACGGCCGCTGCGAGCGCTGCGGCACCGAGGTCACCAAGCGCACCCTGAACCAGTGGTACTTCCGCATCACCGAGTACGCGGACGCGCTGCTGGACGACATGGACCAGCTCACCGTCCACTGGCCCGAGCGCGTGCTCGCCATGCAGCGCAACTGGATCGGCCGCTCCGAGGGCGCCCACGTCGACTTCCAGGTCGAGGACGGCCCCGTCGTCACGGTCTTCACCACCCGGCCGGACACGCTGCACGGCGCGACCTTCATGGTGGTCGCCGCCGACGCCCCGCTGGCCGCCGAGCTCGCCGGCGACGACGTGCGGGCCGAACTCGAGGCGTACCGCGAGGACCTGAAGAAGGTCTCGGACATCGACCGCCAGGCCACGGACCGTCCCAAGAGCGGCGTGTTCCTGGGCCGCCACGCGGTGAACCCGCTGACCGGTGAGCGTCTGCCGATCTGGGCCTCGGACTACGTGCTGGCCGACTACGGCACGGGCGCCATCATGGCCGTGCCGGCCCACGACCAGCGCGACCTCGACTTCGCCCGCGCCATGGGCCTGCCCGTGCGCACCGTGCTGGACACCGGCGAGGAGGACCCGGCGGTCTCCGGCGTCGCGACAACCGGCGAGGGCATCCTGGTGAACTCCGGGGAGCTCGACGGCCTGGACAAGACCGCCGCCATCGCGCGGGCCATCGAGATCGTGCAGGAGCGCGGCACCGGCCGGGGCACCACCACGTACCGCCTGCGCGACTGGCTGCTCTCCCGTCAGCGCTTCTGGGGCACCCCGATCCCCGTGGTCCACTGCCCGGACTGCGGCGAGGTGCTCGTGCCGGAGGACCAGCTGCCGGTCACCCTGCCGACCGACCTCAAGGGCGAGCAGCTCGCCCCCAAGGGCCAGTCGCCCCTGGCCGCGGCGACGTCGTGGGTCGAGGTGGACTGCCCGCAGTGCGGCGGCCCCGCGCGACGGGACACCGACACCATGGACACGTTCGTGGACTCGTCCTGGTACATGCTCCGCTACGCGTCCCCGAACGACGACGCCCGCGTTTTCGACCCCGACGCCCTGCGCCGCTGGCTGCCCGTGGACCAGTACGTGGGCGGCGTGGAGCACGCGATCCTGCACCTGCTGTACGCCCGCTTCTTCACCAAGGCCCTGCACGACCTCGGCCTGGTGCCCTTCACCGAGCCGTTCCGCGCCCTGCTCAACCAGGGCCAGGTGCTCAACGGCGGCAAGGCCATGTCCAAGTCGCTGGGCAACGGCGTGGACCTGGGCGACCAGCTGGACGAGTTCGGCGTCGACGCCGTGCGCCTGACCATGGTGTTCGCCTCGCCGCCCGAGGACGACGTGGACTGGGCCGACGTCGCCCCGGGCGCCGCCGGCAAGTTCCTGGCCCGCGCGTGGCGCCTGGCCCGCGACGTCCGCGCGACGGGCGCCCCGGCCGGCACGGACCCGGCGGGCGGGGCCGTGACCCTGCGCCGGGTGACCCACCGGACCGTGCACGAGGCCCAGCAGCTGCTGGACGACGGCAAGTTCAACGTGGTCGTCGCCAAGACGATGGAGCTGGTCAACGCGGCCCGCAAGGAGATCGACGCCGGCGCCGGCGCGGCCGACCCCGCCGTCCGCGAGGCCGCCGAGGCCGTGGCCGTGCTGCTCTCGCTCGTGGCGCCGTACACGGCCGAGGACATGTGGGTGCTGCTCGGCCACGAGCCCTCCGTGGTCCGCGCCGGCTGGCCCGCGGTGGACGAGGCGCTGCTGGTCGAGGACACCGTCACGGCGGTCGTCCAGGTCAAGGGCAAGGTCCGCGACACCCTCGAGGTGCCCGCGGACATCACCGCCGAGGACCTCGAGGCCCGTGCCCGCGCGTCGCAGAAGGTCCGCACCTTCATCGGCGACGCCGAGATCGTCAAGGTGATCGTGCGCGAGCCCAAGCTCGTGAACCTCGTGATCCGCTGACCGCGCGCGAGCGCGCGGAGAGGAGGCCGGCCGTGGCGACCATCGAGCAGTGGCGCGACGACGCCCTCGTGCGCCTGCGCTCCCGTCGGTCCCAGCTGGTCGGCCGCGCCCGGTACGGGCTGAAGCCGCCGCGCCGGGACCGGACGGCCGTGGTCACGGACTCCGCGGCCGCCCTGCCGGCCGCCGCGCTCGGCCACTCCCTGGCCGCCGGCATCCGGCAGGTGCCGCTGCCCGTGATGGTGGGGGACCAGATCCACGCTGAGGGCACGGACGACCTCGCCCTCGAGCTGCCGCTGGCCCTCGCGGCGGGCACCGCGGTGCGCACCTCGCGACCCTCGCCCGGCGCGTTCCGCAGCGTCTACGCGCAGCTGGCGCGGGAGGGGTACGCCCGGATCCTCTCCGTGCACCTCTCCGGGGAGCTCTCCGGCACCGCGGAGGCTGCACGGCTCGCCGCCGTGGACGCCGAGCGGCCCGTGACCGTGGTGGACTCGCGGACCGTGGGCTTCGCGCTCGGCATGGCCGTGGTGGACGCGGCCGTGGACGCCGGGGTGGGCATGACCGTGGCCCGGATCCGCGAGCGGCTCGAGGCCACCGTGGACTCCAGCCACGTGCTGTTCACGGTGCCGAGCCTGGAGCAGCTGCGCCGCGGCGGCCGGATCAGCGGGCTCGCCTCGCTGATCGGCACGCTGCTGCACGTGCGCCCCGTCCTGGCTGTCGACGACGGCGCCATCGGCCTCGTGGACCGGCCCCGGTCCGCGGCCCGCGCCGTGGACCGCCTCGTCGAGCTGGCCACCGAGCGCGCCGGGGACGTCCCGGTGCGGATCGCCGTGCACGAGTACGGCGACCCCGAGACCGCCGCCGCCCTCGCGGAGCGGCTCACGCCCGTGTCCACCACGCCGGTCCCCGTGGTGGAGCTGCCCGCCGTGCTCGCCGCGCACCTCGGGCTCGGGGCGCTCGGCGTGGTGATGTGCCCGTTGGAGTCGCCCACGGGGGGCTCCGGGGACTGACGCCGGCGACGGCTCCTGCACAGGCGCCCGCGACGGGTCGGCCGTCCCCAGACACGGCCGCCGGCCGCGGTGCGGCCGGGGGTCCGGCGCAGACTCCCGGCATGAGCCACCCCACCGCCTCGCCCCGGACGCCGCCCTCTCCGACGACCCCGCCGAGGACGCCCCGCGTCCGTCCTGGTCCCGTTCCGCCGGCCCCGCCGCGCGCGGGCCCTCCGCGTGGGAGCGCGTGCCCCCGCGCGGGCGCGTCCTGCGCTGGCGCCCCGCCCTCCTGGCCGTCACCGTGCTGCTCGTGGCGGCCGCGGCCTGGTGGGCGGTCGCCTGGCTGACCAGCCCCGCACCGCCGTCCCCGGCGCCCGCCGCCTCGGCCGTCGAGGCCCGGGTGGAACCGGAGACCGAGGACGGGCCGGACGCGGCCGATGCCGCGCCCCCCTCCGACGGTGCCGGACCCGCCGCGGAGCCGTCGGGCGGGTCCGGGCCGGTGGCCACGCTGCTGCGGGTGCACGTGGTGGGGGAGGTGGAGCGGCCCGGGGTGGTCAGCCTGGCCCCCGGCGCGCGCGTGGCCGACGCCGTGCGGGCCGCCGGCGGTGCGACGCGTGTTCGACCCGGCGACGCCGACTCGCGAGATCGACGCGGCCGAGAGCCACTTCAAGACTGCGCTCGACTCCCGTCGATTTGGTTTGAACCGGAACTGATCCGCTGAGGGATCCTCAGTCGTCCGGACCAGGTCGCTGCGCCTCACCCTCGGGGGACACGTGGTCCTGACGACCCGGCCGGCGGAGCCTGATCGACGTGCGCGCGCAGATGCAGGGGACGGTTCGCGTAGCGGTTACCTCTCTGCGCCCGGGCATCATCCAGCCCGTCGGAGGTCGGCAGAGGCGCAGGCGAAGCGATGAACAGGTCATCGCGAGTGGTGACGGTCCATCCGTGCTCTTCGTAGAAGGCCTTGAGCTGGGCGTCATCCGTGACCAGTGGGATGCCTGTGATTACGGACGTGGCGGCCACGTACATGTCGTTCATCGTGTTGCGGGCAGTGCCCTTCAGCTTCTGACGGCTGTCGACGAACTGGTTCGCCAGGACAACTGCGCACGCAGCGATGGCCTCGTCGAGTGGGATAACCGCGTCCAGCCGTGAGCGCAGAAACTCCCACTTGTCCAGCACTCTGCCCAGCTGCTTAACGCGCAGTGCCCTTGAGGCGTACGCCCGAAACAGTCGATCCTGCCCACGTTGGTGCGCGACCGCGATGGCGGCGTGCCCAAGCTCACGGGACTCTCCTCGCAGTCGGGAGGCTGGGACGATGAGGCTGTCGGTCTGCTTGGAGACCGGCGAGTGCTTCGCGTGCTCGGAGGCCCAGCGCAGAAATTGATCCGGTAACACCTCAGCTCGGACCTTGAGGCGGCCATCCATCAGCGGCAACGCATAGCGGTAGCGCGCCTCCCGGTCCGGCCGCTGCATCCCCAGGACTTCCTGGGCGGAGGTCGACGACGTGACGAGCGTCGAACTGCCCCATGAGCCGTTCTCAGCAAGCTTCTCCGGCGACAGCACATTCGTATCCAGAAGAAGCAGGTTCGCGGACTCCAGGGACAAGTCGTGACTCGTCACTCGGTGAAGGTGCCGGCTGAGGTCGACGCAGAGACGGTTGCCGTAGCTGTAGTCGAGCATCCTGCGGCGGTGCATCTGGTGGACCGCGACACCCGGAGCGATGCCGATCTCACGCGCCATGTCGGCGATCTCGCGGTCGCGGGACAGGCCCCGGAACTGCGAGACTCCGGCAGCGCCGAAGAGGACCTCCAAGGCGAACGCGTTGGCCGCCTTCTCCGCTGCCGAGTTGCGCTTCCTCTCCGTGCTGTACTCCACGTGCATCTCGCCGCGCGGGTCACCCAGGACGTGCCCGAGCTCGTGGAAAAGTGCCCAGATGACGAACCCGTCCTTGCCCCAGCGACCCGTCTGCTGGATGACGGGCACCCTCTTGTCGATCCAGCGGGTCATGCCCAGGAGCGGGAGCTTCTTCGGGGGCTCGACGACCATGAAGACCACACCCACGTCGGCGAGCATGTTCGCGAGGTCACGGAGCATCGTGGAGTCGGGGGTCGCCGCGCGGTCACGGAGATCGGGCAGAGCAGCTCGGAGCTTCTCCGGGTTGTAGTTGTAGCTGCGGCCGCGCTCGAACGGCTCTGCCAGCTCGGCTGCGCGCAGCCAGGTCGTCAGCAGCGTCGGGTCGAGCGTCGAGCCCGCGTCCTTGAGCGCCGCCAGCGCGTAGTCGCCCGTCGAGGCCTCCTCGTGCAGGTGAACGTACGCATCCCAGGTCCCGCAGCGGTGGAACGCGAGGAAGTCGGACACGAGCTTGCCGGGGGACCGCTTGGTGGCGGCGGTCGCACCGATGCTGCGCAGGTACGTCACGGCGGACGGCGCGATCTTGTCAGCATGCTCCGCCAGGCTCTCCTCGTCGGCGATGCGGGCGAGGTCCGCTCTGTACAGAGCCTCATACTTCAGCCAAGTTTTCGCGGGGATACCGACGACTCGCTCAAGGCGCATGGCGGTGTCGCTCGTGATCGGAGCACGCCCATTGACAATCTCGTTCACCTGCTTGCGGCTGCTTCCGAGGAGCTCGGCCACTCGCTGCTGGGACAGGCCATGATCCTCGATCCACTCCTCGAGGTACTCCCCGGGAGCGACAGCGTAGTTCGTGGTGGTCATGGTCCCTCCTTCCTCAGTGGTAGTCCTCGATGCCGACGACGGTCGCGGCGACGGCGCTCAGCGAGTTGGGATTCGGCTCCACGAGCAGCCGCCAGTTCCCGCTGAGCTCGCCGGCCCATGTGCCTGCACGCTTGCCCGAGAGGTCGTGCCATGCTCCTCCCGGGTTGTCCTCGGGCAGGTCGCCGAGCGTGTCCGAGTTCTCGAGCGCCTTGATCCGCAGTCGGAGCTTCTTCTTGAGATCAGGCCGCTTCTTCTGCATCTCGCGCTCATCGGTGCACAGCTTCGCCAGCTTGTTGTCCTTGTACTCTATGCGCAATCAGTGTCACCGATCTCGTTACAGTCTAACGCGGTCCTCACTGAGATTATGCCCGAGGTCTGACATTGGAGTTCGAACGACACGACGTGGGGCCTCGCGGTGCGAGCAACCGTTGGCCGGCACGTCACCGCAGGTCGCTGAACGGATCCACCACCGACTGTGCCCCGTGTTCGGGGCAGACCCATGCGATCCGCACGCCAGTGCCGTCGGAGCTGAGACTCGTGTCGGGCTCGCAGTCCCCGCCGCAGGCGGAGCAGGTCCGGTATCCCTCGTCCGTGGGCACGCCGATCGGCACACCATCCAGCTCGCCCGCCGACTCGTACTCCATGCTCGCGAGCCTACGCTGGGTGACAAGGAGGAACCATGGCTGTCGAAGCGATGAACCAGCAAAGCGGTCGCTATGCTTGGCTGCCGGATCACCAGCTCCACGTTGCGCCGACGCTCGCTCACGCCGACGAGGTCATCGCTGCGATCGCGGACATTCTCTTCGAGTACCAGAGCCAGCCGGCCGGCATCATCCAGCTGAGTGAAGTCCCGCTGGTCACCCACAGCCAGACGGTCGTGGTCGGGGTGTCGCCGATCCCGCGCAAAGTTCCTCTCCTAGTCGCTGATGCACTGGTGGCGTTGCGCAACGCGATCGAGCACGCCCTCTTCGCCGAGATCGAATACCGGGACGGACCTCTCGATGAGAAAGCCGCCAAGACCGTCGAGATGCCCGCGGCGCAGACGTACCAGGCGTTCGAGGAGTGGGTAAAGGGGCGCGTTCGGAACGGCCCGCCCTCCCTCCAACGCGGAAGCGACCTGCTCCAGCGCATCGAGAACTTGCAGCCCTTCCATCGGTACAAGGGGCCGCAGGACCATCCGATGGCGCTCCTGGCGTTGCACACGAATCATTCCAAGCATCGGGCTCCAGCCATCACGGCCGTCCGCCTCGCGGCGATCCATCGGGAGGACCGCACGCCTCCGTCGCTGGCGGACGTCGAGCGTCGACCGGAGGTTCCGCTGCAGGTCGGCGAGGTCATCGCCGAAACGCCGCGGGGTCAGCAGATCCCTGTGGCACTCTTCCTGACCGTGGGGATCAACCGACCCGGCACCACGCGGTGGCCCGTGCTCATGACGGAGCTGGCTGACCTCGCGACGTGGGTGCGAACGCAGGCAGTGCGACGGTTGATCACAGGTACGGAGCCACCGACACCGGCGCTGCCGGCGCGATACGACATCTCCGTCGGCCGTGCCGATGACCGCGCCGCGCTGACAACTGGAACAACGTCGTCTGCGGCTGAGCTGTACAAGGACCGGCTCGCAGCGAGGACGGTGCGACGGGACATGGGCGAGACCATTAGCCAGATGGAGAATGCCCCGACTGTCGAGGAGCTCGACGCCTGGTTCGAGAGCCTGTCGGATCAGGATGTGCTCGCGCGGATGCGCCAGCTCCGGATGACCAGCACCTACGATCCCGAGGTCATGCAGGACAACCTCGTCGTGCTCGAGCAGATGCGTGACGACGCCCGCCGTTTCGTGGGTCTGGCCGTCGCAGAGACAGACAAGTAGCGCCCTCGCATCCTCGCATCCCGGCGTCTCGACCTGAGTCAAGCCGGGGCCTCGTGGACATCTCGTCGATCAGTTCGGCCTTAGATGCAGGTGAAGTTCCCGCCCCGCCGGACCCGTCCGGCTCATAGCCCTCACTACACGTCGAACACGTCTGGCAATCGAAGGATCCGAAATGCGACGATGGATTGGCGTTGGCAGAACAGGCTCGGGTTGCCTAGGCATGCCTCGTCCTACGTGCCTTAGCAGCACGCATCTCTCGCGGAAACCGTCTCTGGCGTGGGAAACGTGCCGTAGCTCGTTCCTGACGACGGTTCGCTCCCGAGCGGTTTGCCCTGGTCAGACGCCATTGTAGTCCCACCTTCCAATTCCGATCCTGACCCACCTTCTAAATCGATCACAGCCAGCGGAGATCGACTCTGTGGAGGTTGATTCCTTGTCGGCCTCGTTCGCCGGCCGGGATGGGAAGGATCCGTGGGATCAGGAGAGCCCGGACGACGTGTCGCCGCTGGGCGAGCGGCATCCGCTCCCAGGCGTTCTTGGTCGACCGGGCGTCCTTCAGTCCGAGCACGAGCGGGTCGGGCTCTTCCAGATCTTCGATCCTCTTCTCAGCTGCCCGGATCTTCGGGAGGACGATGTCCTGCTGCCGGAGGAGGGTGTCGGGCCGTTGTGATCGCGTGGCCTCGCTCTGCACGGAGTCCAGCCATGCGCGGTCGCTCTTGATCTCCAGCCGGAGTGCGCGGCGCTCCAGGCCGTCCTCGTCCCCAGCACGGGCGGACGGCGGGCGGAAGTCCGGTTCGCGGATCCGTGCCAGGACGGCGTCGGTAACGATCCGGTCGAGGTGCTCCTGGTGCATCGAGACGTGGAAGCCGGTGCTCCCCGGCGTGCCGGCGCATTCGTAGACGCGGTAGCGGGCCGGTGGCTGACCGGCCACGAAGGGCCGGCGGGTGCTCGTGTTCTGCGTGCCGACCCTGGTGGGAGCGCCGCACACGCCGCACACAGCGATGCCGCTGAGCAGGTACCGGTGCTGCCGACCCCTTCGCCGCGTGGCTTCGCTGTGTCCGCCGTCCATGCTGCCAAGTCTCGCTCACTGGACGCTCTGTGCTGCATCGCACGACTAGGCAGCTCGCTCGTCCTGGGAACCGTCGCGCGCTGCGGCCCACTGCTCTTCGCTCAGCCAGGTGTCCTGCTGGTCGACGAACGCCACAGTGATCGCGTAGATCTGGTAGTCGGTCGGCGGGGGAGCGGCCGCGACCTGCGCGGCGATCCATTCGTCATAGGTCAGGTCTCGCTCGTCATGGATCGGCGGTTCCGGGAACCTCTCGGCGGCCTCCGTGATCGCGGCACGGACGGCCTCGGCGACGCTGGCCCCGTTCGACGTCAGCACCCTGAGGGCGGCGTGACTGGCGCGGTCGAGTCTCACGCAGATCCGTCGATCCATCGCTCAGGCGGCGCGACGAGCGCCTACGCCCGGCCTCTCGGCATCCGCGGTCTCCTGTCGTCCGTAGAACAACTCTCCGATACGACACTAGTGGAAGCGATGACTACCTATGGACGATGGCTGCGCGCCCGGATCCACTCACTACTCCCAGATGCTTGCGACATCTGCGCTGCTCACCCAGACATAGCTCTCGCTGTTCAGATAGTCCACGAGCTGGCGGAGGATGCTTTCTTCCAGCTCGGGAAACAGGAGGTCCACGGCGTCCTCAGTCTCGTGCTGCTCCACGATCCAGACGTACTCGCCGCCGTCTACCGGGAGACTGTTCACGGGGTCCTCGAAGGTTTGGAAAAACTCTTGGACGAGCTTCTCCATGTAGTCCGCAAGTGGCCGGGGACTGGCGATCACAGTGAAGTCCATTTCGGGAGAAACGAAGAAGGTCGGCTCGGCCACTTCGTCGATGCCTTCCGGCGTGATCGTGAATGCAATGTCGCTGAGCTTGAAACGCAGGGCGCCCCTGATCCGCCACTCGCGTTCCCAGTCCCACTCGTAGCGGCCCGGCATCACGAGGTCGATCAAAGGAGTGAGCTCCCACATCGGGTGATTGAAGTCGCCTCGGCTTACTAGGTCTTTGAGGTGTTCGTTCAAGCGACGGGCCTGTACCGAGCCCTGATCCACGTACCAGACGCGAGCGCCTTGATTGCTGCGGATGAAGTCTTTCGTGAAGCCGATGCCATAGTTGCCGTGCCGACGGACGAGCCGCTCCACGTTGTTGAGCGGGACTTCACTGAAGCAGACCGAGTGGTGGCGATCCGCTACTTGTGGGACTTTCCGGGCCCAACTGAATCCGTACGGGCCAGAGGCTTGCAAGTAGCCGGTAGCCAGGATCTCGGCGAAGACACGGGGATCGTCGGTGAAGTGCACGACGAACTGGCTCATGTCCTCCCACGTGGGGTCTCGGTAATCCCCAAGGAGACGAGTCGGTACCTCAAACATGCTGGTCATGCGGCAAGCGTAGAGCTGTCTGCAGTCACGACAGCAAGTGCTCCGGATTGCCGGCCTACGGGATGTGACGAGCGATCGAACCGGTGAGGCCTTTCAGAGAGTGTCGTCAGAGTCACCGCTGCTCTTCGAATGGGTCGACGATATTTTGGACCCCGTGCTCGGGGCAGACGAACATGATGCGCATGCCCAGCCCGTCCGCTCCGCCCGGCTCGCGCAGGCAGTCGCCGCCGCACTCGGCGCAGGTACGGTACTCGTCGTCGCGGGGTGCGCGGATCTCGACGCCGTCCGGCCCTTCCACGCCTTCGTAGTCCACGGCTCCGAGCTTAGGGGGCAGCGTGATGGCCGTCGGCGCGAGTGGGTGGCGCGTAACCGATGGCCGACCTGCATCTCGGTACTGTTGCTGTCAACAGGTAGTAGGACGAACAAGGGCAGTCAGGATGATCGAAGGCGGGATCGAGAGCACGATCTTCGGGGGGCCTGAAGGCTCAATGATAAAAATTCAACTCAGTGACGATGCGTTGGGACTGGGTCGCGGTGACGAAGGGGTTGCGCGTGAGATTCGTAGGGGTCCCGAAGGGCTACTCGATCGCACGAATCGCTTTTACGAGCTGATGCATGCGATGTTCGCCAGTTTTGGGATCTTGTTCGTCGCAGTTCCAACGGGGGTCTCACCAGCCAGGTGAGCGTAGAGCGGCCGCGGGGTTCCGTTCGTGCTGTTCGCGCCGTTGCAGTAGGCACTGTTCCCGGAGCAAATGCGGAGTTGATCCACCTCCAGAAGGTCTCGTTCGATATTCGATCCCGACCCTAGTGGAAGCGATGACTACCTGGAACCGATGAGTACCCGCGGCGACGCTTGAAATGTGCCTCACCCCCTCCGATCGGTCCTTGGCGCGAAGGTGCGCGGCCTCCGCCGGTCCAGGGGCCTCACCCAGGAGCAGCTCGCCGAGGAACTTGGCGTCACGCCCCGCTACCTCGCCGGCATCGAGCGGGGGGAGCGGAACCTCACGCTGGACTCCGTTGACGCATTGGCCGAGCAGTTGGGTGTGGAGTCTGTGTCGCTGCTGACCACGGCACCGTAGCATCGGTGCTCGCGCGCTGGAGTGGACCGGCATAGTCTCGTCTGCGTGGACACTGTGATGATCGAGTTCGTCGTCGAGGACGAGGACCTCGCCGAGCTCGACCGCCTGTCGCAGCTCTGTGGCGACGGTTACCGGTCCCGTTTCCTCCACGAGGCTATCGCTTACATGTCCTCCCGCGATGCCGCCGAGCACGAGCACCATCCGGGTCACGAGAGTGCGGGTTGAGGTACCGGCGGCCTGGGCAGGCCGAAGCCATGGCATCAGGGCAAGGTCTCGCTTAGAGGTTGCGCGGATAGGACCGCGTATGGGTCAGGGGCACCGGGCAGGGCGAGAGTCCCACCGGTAGCGCTTCCAGGACTGCCGGACCAGACGGCGGATGATGATGATCGCGCTGGCCAGCGCCACCCAGGCGTTCTGCACGCACCCTTGCCGGTCGGTCACCCTTGCCAGCGCCGAGAACCCTCTGTTGTGCCATGAGTTGGTCCGCTCGACGACCCATCGACGAGTGTGGCTGATAGGTAGGAAGGCCCCCTTGGGAGTGATGTTCGGGGTGCAGCCCAGCTCGGAGAGCAGATCCCGGGTCCGAGCCGAGTCATAGCCTGCATCCAGGTGGACTGTGATGACCTCAGGAAGCCTGAATCCGAGCACGGCGAGGGTTTCTAGCGTCGGTCGCAGGAGCGGAGAGTCGTTCCTGTTGGCCCCGGCCAGCACCCATCCGACCGGAATCCCGCCGCCGTCCACGAGCACCGATCTCTTGAGACCCGATTTGCCGCGGTCGACAGGGCTGTGGCCGGTGTTATCTCCTCCGCATGGTGCCTTGACGATGCATCCGTCGACCACGAGGTTGTTCAGGTCGAGGCCGACAGCCTGGTCGTAGGCCTCCAGCGCCAGGTGGTGGAGCTGTTCGAACACGTCGGCACGGATCCACTCGTCCCGGCGGGCTCGCATCGTGGTCGCCGAGCAGGTCTCGTCGGCGTGCTGCTGGTAGGTGCCGCCCAGGACGAGGCGGGCCAGAAGCTTGTCGAAGACGACCCGGTCTGGGATGCGCGGGCGGTGGCACCCCAGAGGGTGGTTGATGTTGCGTTCGGGTAGCAGGGCTTGGAACTGCTCCCACAGAGGGTCGGCGATGAAGCCGGGCAGGACGGGCACGTGATCTTGTGATCGTCGTCGTCGGGAGACGGGCGGGGCTGCCGCGGCGTACCCGTCTGGGCGCGGCGCGGCAGCCCCGGTCCTGCTACCCGGCCTGCGGCTGCCCCGCCGCGGTGGACGGCGAGCGGGAGATGACCACGGCACCGACGACCAGCCCGACGACGGCGAGCACCGCAGCGACCACAAACGGGTCCCCGGCGTCGGCGTGCAGGGCCGGTGCGAACCCTAGGCCGACGTAGACGGCTACACCGGCTGCTCCACCGAGCTGGTCGGATGCTCGCTGGACGCCGGAGGCGATCCCGGCGTCCTCCTCGGTGGTACCGCTGACGGCGATGTACTGCAGACCCACGAGCCCGAAGCCCATGCCCGCTGCGATCAGAAGCATCGCCGGGAGCAGCCACGTCGCTCCGCTGCCCAGGACGGCCACGAGCGCGACCACGCCCATTGCGCCGGCAGCAGCCCCCAGGCCGACCAGCACGCAGGCGCGTGCGCCCCAGCGTCCCAGCAGCCGGGGCACGAGCACCGAGGCCACGATCAGTGCCACGGCGAGGGGCAGCATCGTCAGGCCTGCCCCCAGAGGCCCGATGCCGAGCCTGTCCTGCAGGTAGAACGTGAACAGCAGGAACGACGTCGACAACGCACCGCTGAGCAGCATCGTCGTCAGGTTCGCCCGCAGCCGGGCGCGGTCGGCGAAGAAGGTCAGCGGGACCAGCGGGTTCGGCGACCTCGACTCGACCCTCACGAACCCGGCGGCAGCCAGCACCGCGCACAGCAGCGCGACCCCGCTGACCCACAGGCCGGTGGCAGGCTCGCCCGCCTCGACCGCGGCGTAGACGAACAGCAGCGGGCACGCGGTCAGCAGGAGTGAACCGGGAAGGTCCAGGCGGACCCGTCCGCCAGACGCGGGCCGGTCGGCTGGGACCAGGAGCAGCGCGGTCACGATCACGACCAGGATGAAGGGCACCGAGACCAGGAAGACCCAGCGCCAGCCCAGGTGGGCGGTGATGATCCCTGACAGGGCGAACCCGAGAACCAGGCCGCAGCTGGCCACGGCCGCCCACACGCTCAGGGCCCGCGACCGGCGCGGCCCCTCGGGGAAGAGCAGCACGATGGTCGCCATCGCCGCTGGCAGCGCGACGGCCTCGCCCGCACCCTGGAGCAGGCGGGCTGCGACCAGGACCGGGAAGGACGGGGCCAGGCCCGCTAGCAGGGAGGCCGCGCCGAAGACGCTCGTGCCGACCAGGAGGGTGCGGCGGCGGCCGAGAAGGTCACCGATCCGGCCGCCGAGCATCAGCAGCCCGCCGCCGGTGATGGTGTAGCCGACCACGACCCAGGTCAGGGAGTGTCCCGCGACGCCGAGGTCCGCGCCGATCGAGGGCAGCGCGATGTTGACCACGGTCACGTCGACCGCGATGAAGAACTGCAGCATCGACATCGCGCACAGCACGAGCCATGCGCGCACGGGGGCGGGACCGGTCCCGCGTGAAGTGGTGGAAGTGCCTGAAAGCATCAATTGCTCCGTCGCTCTGAAGAGTTACCGAGCAGCACGAAGGGCCGCTCCGGTCTGATCACGAAGCGGCTGGACGTTCCAGGTGAGGTGTTGCTGTGTGCCGGACGTCCCGCCGCTAGCGGGACGTCCTGGTCACTGCCGCGCAAGCGGCCGAGCTCGAAGCGCCTGACATGCTGCACATGCTAGCAGCGGGGAATCGTTGCCTCCGGGCCTGTCCTCCTATCCGCGCGAGCTCTTAGCGATCCTCGCGGTAGAGGGCGATCATGTCCGTCGCATAGTCGTCTATCTCGCGCTCAAGCTCGCTGATCAGCACATCGACGATCCCTTGAAGCTCCTCGTGACTAATCAGTCCAAACACCTGCTCAAGGCTCCCAACCGCGATGCGCAGGCTAGCGTCCGGCAGCGCTCCCAACCCGCGTGATTGAGGCTCGCCCGGCCGGGCAACCCAGTCATCCTCGTCGAACTCTGATTCATCCATGTGTTCAACGGCATTGCGGAGCGTTCGGAGCTGCGAGTGACGTTCAAGCGGTTCACGCCCTCGGTCGACGTACAGTCGTCTGATCCAGCGTTCGAGATTGTCGGCGCTGATCACGAGCAGTGCCTCCGCCGTCCACGCCGCCTGCCACGCCGACGCAAGCTGGTCCATCGTGACGTCGCCGTCCATACGCTCGTACATGCTGTCGATGCTGTGGAAGTACGCAACCCGCGTCTTGACGTTGTGGAGCTGCTCACGAACCGCGCCCGCCCACGACACGGCCAGCGAGAGAACCACGTCCTCCCCGTCAGGGCTGAACGACTGGAGAGGCGGTTAACCGGGACTTGACGTCATACATCGAACCTACGGGTCAGGGACGACGGATGCGCTTCTCCGATCACGCAGGGTGCTTTCACAGTCGTGGATGCTCGCTGCCAAGCCTTTCGGAGCCTGTGGTTTCTGGGGCGTAGCGCTCGACGAGGGACGCCTGAATCCCCAGATCGATAGGTAGATACAGGGGTCCTTCTGGAAGCCGGACGGAATTGCGGTCACCGTCCATCCGCGGCGCAGCGCCTCCTGGGCGAGTGCGTGGAGGATGAGCACTGCACGTTGCCGTTCCTCGATCGGGACGTCCATGCGGGCTTTGTGGTCGACGATCTCCCGGACGGCCTGATGTGGGCGTCGCACCCGCTCGGGCATCGGGATCGTCTCGTCCTTAACGGTGCGTGCAGGCTTCGCCTTCCCAGAAGATGACTCAGCAGGTTCCGGCTTGGGTTCGCTGGCCGCGCCGTTCGGTCGATTGTCTTGCTCGGACGCGGGTTGGGCGGGCGGCTTCTTGACCGATGGCATGTCCGTGGGGTGGTGGCCGTGCTCAAGGTAGAACGCACCGGCTTCGGTGATGGCTATGCGCCAGTGCCCGCGCCGCTTGTCGAAGCTGCGCGTCGTTCAGCGATAGGTCCATATGACCAGGATGGTCTCGATGGGCGGTCGGCGGGCGGCGTGTGATCTACGCATTGACCTTGAGCAGTCTCGCCACGTTGTCCGGCATCGGCTTCGCGGCGGCTTCCATCTGCTTCCACCACCTCGACGGATCGTTGCGGAACACACGCCCGTACTGGTTCGAGTTCGACGCGGAATGGGTGAGGAAGAGACCCTTGCGCGCGCGGGAGACCATGACCAGCAGCACTCGCTCGTCCTCGAGCAACGCAGCCTCGGTTCGGGAGTATGAACTCGGGACGTGGCCTTCGTCGAGCGCCATGACGACTACCCAGTCGAACTGCTGGCCCTTGCCGACGTGCGCGTTGAGGACGTGGACTCCCGGCGCGATCGCCGAGACCACCTGGTGGTCGCGGATGCGGTTGACCAGCGACGCCACCGAGACATCGGTTTCCTCGTGCTCCGCCAGTTGCTCGCAGGCTTCCTGGACCTCTGTCAGAGTGTCGACGTCGGTCGGCGGCACCGCGGCGCAGACGCGTTCCTGCAGTTCCGCTATCTGGTCTGCGAAAGAGGCGGCCGGGTCGACGTGGCGCGCGTGCAGCTTGAGCAGGCTTGCGACGCGTGGCGTGTCGAGCGCGATGTCCCAGAACTGCGGCTGATGGCTCGCTCGCTCATAGGCGCGGTCCAGTGCGCCTCGGCGGTAGGCGGCGCGGCAGATGACACCGATCCTGTCGTCCGGGTACTTGCCGGCGAGGTAGTCGGTGAGGGCGATGATGCCGTCGGCCTCGGCGGTGTCGCTCGGGTAGTTGGCCGCGTACGCGTGGCCGCCGGACTTCCCCCAGCGCTCCGGCTCGACCGCTTCGAGCGCGGGGGCACCCAGGTCTGCGGAGATGCTGTTGACGACCTTCAGAACGGCGGGCGAGGAGCGGAAGGAGTCTGTGAGGGTGATCACTTCGCAGCTCTCCTCGAGCTCGGCGTGGATCTGCTCCGGTGCCGCGCCTGCCCACCCGTAGATGCCCTGGAACGGGTCGCCGACGTACGCGACGTTTCGATTCGCGACCCGCTGGGTGAGTTCGTACTGCTGGAGCGAGAGGTCCTGGAACTCGTCGACGAGCAGTGCGTCGAAATGGGCTTGGAAGAGCGCGGCGACGCGGTCGTTCCGGAGGATCAGTTGCGCGTACCGCAGCAGGTCTCCGTAGTCGATGTAGTTCTCTGCTTGTCGAGCGCGCTCGATGTCAAGAGCATCATCGTCCACAGAGAGCCGAGCGAGCACTTCGGCGTCGGTGAGTGCTTCGCGTTTCACCGATTGCAGAAGGTCGCGTACCTCGGCCGCGCGTTGCCGGTCGAGATCGAGCGCGGCGATGGCGCGACGGAGCCAGGAGGGGTTCGGGCCGGTGTAGCCGCGTTCCAGGCCGATCACGGGTGCGTGCGCTTCGACCACGCGCGCCGCGAGCTCGTGGAAGTTCATCGTTGACACGCTCGTGCGCATCCGGCCTTCTCCGAGCTGCTGACGGAGACGCTCCCGCAGGTTGTCGCGGGCGCGGTTGGTGAACGTGATGGCGAGGAGCCGGCGGCCAGGACGCACGGTGCCGTCCCTGATCATGCGTTCTGCTCGCATGGCGAGCAGTTCCGTCTTCCCGCAACCCGGTGGAGCGACAACCAGTAGACGGTCGGCCAGGCTCTCGACCGCGGCCAGCTGCTCTCCTATGGGAGTGTTCGCCACTACGAGATCATCGCCTTGACGTGCTGGACCAGGCCGTTGAGCGCATCCGATGACGCGATCGCCGCGGGTGTGAGCAGGGGCGCGATCACCCGTGCTGCCGGGATCTTCCGGCTGTCCTTCGTCGTGATGAAGTCAGCGACCTGCTCCTCGGTCAGGTCGTCGAGCGAGGCTTCTCCGGACGCGTTGAGCAGACCCTGCTCGCGGGCGATGCCGGACGAGATCAGCTCGTCGGCGACTACACGGGCACCGAGCAGCCGCACGTACTCGTGTTCGAGATCCGCTCGCGCCACGAAGAAGCCGTTCTTGCTGAGGTTCTCGGGCTTGACGCCCAGCGTGCCCGCCCAGGCGTGCTCGCGGTCCTCGTCGCACAAACCGCTCAAGGGGAGGTCGAAGCCCTTCGTTCCCACGATCTCGAGCACCTTCTTGAACTTGTCCGCCCCGTCGAGTGCGAATACCGAGACGCCGGCCCGGTCCAGGCTGACGCCGGCGTTCGTCGCGACTGCTTCGACGATCACCCGGTCGGCGGCACCTTCGACGAACAGGAGTTTGCGCGCGGTCAGCCCTTCGAGCAACTGCGGCGACCACCAGTGGATCCGTTCCTTATCGACGGCGTTGAAGTTGGCCTCGGGGATCTGTTTCACTTCGCGGAATGGGCTGACGACGAGGACGTGCTTTGGTTCGAACCGCTGCACGACGTAGGGGGAGTGGGTGACGACGATGCGCTGCTTCTTCGATGCGGCGAACAGTGCTGCGACCGTCCGCTGGCTTGCTGCGTGCAGGTGGATCTCAGGCTCGTCGACGGCGACGATGTTCGCTGTCGACTGGGCCAGGTCGAAGAACGTCAGCGCCATCAGCTGCCGCATCCCGTCGCTCTGATCGCCGAGGGCTTTGTAGTTGTCGCCTTCGCGGAGGTACAGAGTCGCTCCGTCCAGAGGACTGGCATGAGGATCCGCGGCCGTTCGGATCGTGAGGTTCTCCGCCTCGAAGGACCGCGGAACGGCCCGGGAGAGGTGGCCAGCGATCTCCGTACGGAGGGTCAGGAGCGCGTCGTTGTCGGCGAGCGTGCCATTGAAGGACTCGAGGATCTCTTCCAGCGCCTCGCGATCGTCGCCGACCTCGACCGAGTCGAGCATCATGCGGAACGCGCTCCGCTTCCCCTCCATGTACTCCGCGGAGTTGCTGCGGTCTGCGGGCAGGTACTGCCACCCGATCGCCGTGAGCTGATCCCGCGTGGGCTGCCGACGGTTGCCGGAATCCGGGTAGTAGCGGTCGATCAGGACATTGTCCGCGTCCCCCTCGATCCGCGTCACCTCAAGCCGAAGGCTCAGGTAGTCTGGGTCGCCTTCACGGATAGACATCTGGTATGGGAACTGGCTGGCCTCGTCCTCGCTGAAGTCCTCGAGCCGCGCCTCGACGACGAGCGCCTCTGAGCCCTCGCGGATGTGTTCCGGATGCACGGACTGGTACAGCTGCTGGGTGGACGCGCCGAGCAACATATGCAGGAGACGGAGGATCGAGGTCTTCCCGACATCGTTCCCGCCGACGATCACGAGATGCTCTCGGACTGAGATCTCCAGGTCTTCGAGCACAGCATGCCCCGTGATCTTGATCTGCGAGAGCCTCATCTGTTCCTCGTCGTACTTGTGGATCCTTCTGACAATCACTCGATCGCCTGTTCGATCAGCGTATCGAAAATGCCGAGTCGAACACGTGAGCCGCTCCGACAAGCGATCCACAACGGAACAGTCGAGCGTCTCAGCGATGCCCAGTGACACCCACTGCCGTGCAGCTACGGTGCTTGGGGCCGGTCATGCACGTCGTGCCGTCATCGACATCATCTTCGAGAAGCTTGTCGACCCACCTGTCGCCAACCTATATCGCCTCGTCGGCAGTGAGATGGTAGTCAACCGACAACGGCGCGAGTAGCAGTCGAGTAGGCCCCCCGAGGAAGTGAAGGGGTAGCAGCCCTCGATGGGATGTCCCGGCTGACCTGGTAAAACGCCGACTCAGGGACACCCACCTCATCCTTCGACTTTGTCCGGAGCGAACAGTTTCACCCAGTAGGTGTGCCGGATATGTGTCATGACTAGGGCTTTTCAGTCCCATGGTGGTCCGAGTCAGACTCCAGGGAGGGGCGACGCGGCCCCACGGGATCGCTAGGTGGTTCCACCGAACGACCCCCTCTGGGGGTTGCCCACAGGGCGTGCCGACCACACCCAACAGGCCGTAGAGTCATGCCCAGCACCGCCGGCCCATCCCCCCTCCGTGGCCCGCGGTGCAGGCCGTCGGCGCAATCCCGTTTCAAGCGCCGGCGGCCGCTTCTGCTTCCTGGCCGCCTCGGTTGACACGCGTTCCTACTAGGGTTGTGCTGTGGCGACCGAAGACCGCACCGACGCAACGGACTACGAGACGTGGCAAGCCGAGCAGATCGAGCTGCAACGCGAGTTCCGAGCGAGCCGCGGCTACCGGTACTTCTACTTCATCCAGCGGTTCCGCGATGCCTTCGAGAACTGGAACGACGAGCACATCGAGCTGGCAGATC
This sequence comes from Micrococcus sp. HOU01, assembly GCF_035609305.1. Classification (NCBI taxonomy): domain Bacteria; kingdom Bacillati; phylum Actinomycetota; class Actinomycetes; order Micrococcales; family Micrococcaceae; genus Micrococcus; species Micrococcus sp. HOU01. The sequence continues at coordinate 1,382,582 of NZ_CP141211.1, forward strand.
TGCTGCACACGTACGAGACAGACCCCCATCTCATTCTTGCCATCACCAAGCGGGACGACCGGGCCGAGAGCGACAGGCTCATCAGAGCCTTGGATCGCAAGATTCTGTCCTGCATGGCCAGCTTCTGGGCGGTCCAAGACCAGATCCCGAAGAGCCTCGGACAGGTTGCGAGCGTCGAAGTCGCGGGGGAGTTCGAGAAGCGGCAGAGTGCCCTGGAAATGGCTCATGAGGTCGTGCCGTTCTTCAAGAGGTTCCGCAACTACGTCCAGCATCATCGGTCAGCCCCCTGGCGTGTGCATATGGGGTGGACCGCAGGCTCACCGTGGGCTGGTCAGATGCGACTCAATCGTGACGTTCTCATCGCATCCAAGAGGTTCAGCGGTGGCGCCAAGCGCTTCCTGGCGTCCCAGGACGACAGCTTCCATTTCCGCCCAGTCCTTCTAGAGTTCGGCGCACGGTGGGCCGAACATGTGCTGTGGTACGACGAGACGGTCCGGCAGCAAGGTGCGCAGGCAATGGCTGAAGCAGACCAACTGCGCCAGGCATGCCGCGCACACTACGCCTCGTACCTGGATAGGCAGCCCGGGGGCCAGGCAGGACAGGCTGTGAGACGATCGCGCACATGGGGACGCTAGGTAAGCCACAAGGCATCTTCCGACTCGACGACTCCGACCACTGGGTGGGCTCGTACATATTGCGTACCGACCTAGCCAAGATCCTGGGGGTCGAGGACAGTGCGCTCGAGGGGCTCGGCTTCACGAACGTCGCTGGTGAAGAGGTAATCGACGAAAACGTGGTTCACAAGGCCCTGGGTCGGGGTGAGATCCCTGGAGCAGTGCCGCCGGAGTGGCGCAAGGTGAGCTTGAACGAGTTCGTCGTGACGGCCGTGGCCCAGCGAGCGTTCCCGTCGTGTGAGATCCAGCGCCAAGTCAGGGTGAGGAACCCACGCACGCGCCGTCCCAACACCGTGGACTTCCAACTCGACGTCGCTGGCCACCCCTCCGTTTTGATCGAATTCGACGGCCCCTCCCACTTCATCCCGCGTTACCGCGGCGACCTGCCCCACCCTCTACAGCGGAAGGAGGAACTGGAGCAGTCCGCGGGTGTCGAGCTGATTGTCTGGCCCTATTGGATGCACGTCTGCACCGCCAGCTTCCGCGCCCTGTTCGAACCCGAGACGCGTGGAGTCGCTGCCTTGTGGAGCACAAACGCCCACTTCGGTGACTTCACCACCCCCGGCGCAGCCGCAATCATCGAGACCATCACAGAGCGTTTTAACGCCGTGGGTGAAGACGGGTACGGCTACCTCTACGAGGCTGACTCCCATGGAGTCCACAAGCCAGCCCATCCGATCGTCCAACAGATTCGCGACGGTCGCGTGGCCCGGGACAGGCTCATACCGAATGGTGCGCAAGACCCGGCGCGATGGCTCCCGACCGCACTACGGTGACTACGATGGCCGCCATGGGCTGCCCGGGAGACCCCATGGCACATGTCCCCTGCCGCACCCGAGAGGATGGACCTCATGACCACCACCGAGTTCCCCACCGAGGCCGCCCGACGTCCCGGCGCCACCTACCGCGCCGTCTCGTCCCACGACGCATCCAGCACCGCCCGTGACGGCCAGCCGGTCTACGAGGTCCGCCGCCTGGAGTCTGCCAACAGCCCCGTCCAAGCCGAGATCCTCTTCGGTGACGGCCAGTGGCAGCTCTGCGACCCTGACCGCGACCTTGTCCCGGCCTTCGTTTTCGACGCGTTCGACAACCACCCCTTCCTCGCGGAGGAGTACGGGGAGGAGTGGAACGGCTGGGACACCCCCGTGGTCACGAAGCACGTCCTTGAGGACATCCTCAGCGCGCTCGAGCTGAACCACCGATGGGACGGCACCCGAGCCGTCATTCAGGTCGAGGACTACGAGGACCGGGTGGAGCCGCGCGAGGACGGCCTCTACGACCTGCGGCAGATAGGTTGGACCGTCCTCCGCGTCGAGCTCTGACGGTGTCGGATCGACTGGTTCACCAGCCGATCCGACACGCCGTCAGCACCACGTCCCACGCCTCGACGGTCCCGCCACGCACGATCTGCGCATGGCGCAGCTCAACTGGACGTACGAGGAGGTTGTGCTCGCCGCCGACCTCGTGGCCCGCAACGACTGGAAGGGTCTTCGGGCGACCGACCCACGGGTGATTGAGCTGTCGGCGTTGCTCCAAGCAGCCACGATCCACCCGGCCGAGGGCCGACCGGCGGCATTCCGCAGTCCAGGCAGCGTCCAGCGCAAGACCTTCGACATCGCCACCCAGCACCCCGACTACACAGGCAAGCCCACCAAGGGTGGACGCAACGAGGCCCTGGTCATCGCCGAGTTCCTCCGGCGTCCGGAGGACATGCACGCTGAGGCCCAGCGCCTGCGTGCAGACCTGACCGCGGTCGAAACATCCCAGGTGCCGGCCGATCCGGACACGGAGGTCCTGGCCGCCTGGGAGGGCACCGCCCGTGCTGGAGCCCACCTGCGGCGGGAGCGCGACCCCAAGCTGCGCGCCGCCAAGATCCGGTCCGTGGTGGCCGCAGGCGGTCAGATCGCGTGCGAGGTCTGCGGCTTCGACTTCGGCGCCACCTACGGCGACGTGGGGAGGGGCTACATCGAGGTCCACCACGTGCGCCCCCTGCATGACTCAGGGCCGGTGCTCACCCGGCTTGAGGACTTGGCCCTGCTCTGCTCGAACTGCCACCGCATGATCCACCGGTCACGGCCGTGGCTCAACCCAAGTGAGTTGGCAGAGCGCTTGGAGCGTTGACAGAGATCCCGGGGGCCCGCGCGGGGCGCCGGCTAGCGTGCTGTGCATGACGCACAGGGCTCTGACGCCACCGGTCGGCACCATCTGCCGCGCGGAGCGCCGTGAAACCACCCCCGAGTCGTGGACGCTCGTCGATCACGTGATCGTGGGCCCGGCCGACGACGCCGAACTTCAGCGCGTCCTGGCGTGGTTCCAGAAGAACGACCACGCCCGCGCGCTTCTGACGGACGCCGTGGTCGACGCAGTTGACCACGTTCTGGACGGGGCCTACACCGGCCGCATGGCGATCACCGATCTGGAGCCGCAGGAGAAGACCCAGATCGGGATCAAGCTCGAGTCGCGCATCCTGGAGGCGCTGGCCCTCCCGAAGGAGGGACCCCTCGACACCACCATCGAGGGTGTCGCAGTCGACATCAAGAACTCGGTCGGGACCAGCTGGATGATCTCCATCGAGGACCAGTGCCGGATTTGCCTCATCATCGGGGTGGACCAGGTCAACGATCGCTTCTCCGCACGCCTGATGCGGACGCACCGCAAGTTCCTCGGCAAGACGACCGCTAAGGGCAACGGCGACAAGAAGCGCGGCATCTCGACCAAGTCCCAGGCTGACTACGCGATCCCGCTGTTCGACCCGGAGTGGACGCCTCTGCCGCGCAACCCCCTACGGGACCTCACCCCGGAACAGCACAAGATCGTCTTCGCGCCAGGCAATGGCCTGAAAGTCAGGGCGACCCACATGTTCAGCTTCCTGCCGGGGGTTGTCATCCCGCGCCGCGCCCTGCTCACCGTGGGCACGCGCCTGCTGGACCCCATGCGGCGCATCCGCCAGGCGAAGGACGCCTTGCTGAAGGAGCACGGACTTGTCCTGCTCAACGGGCAGACGCCGGATCAGCGTGGCAAGGCCAAGAAGTGTGGCTACGAGATCGGACCAGGAGACTGGATCGCGATTCCCGCCCAACTCCTCGACAAGGATGCCCCGGCCTAGTTGTAGCCGACTGGATCACACCACCTTCACGGCCCGAAGCGCCTTCTTGATCTGCTTGCCCACGGCGGCAGCAACCGGCGGCGGGAAGGCGTTGCCGACCTGGCGCCAGCCATGGGTCTTCCCACCAGTGAACTGCCAGTCGGCGGGGAAGCCCTGCACCATGCCGCCCATCTGGACGGTGATGCGCGGCATTCCGACGAACCCGGGCTCCGGCGCGGCGTTGCCGATGGTGCGGCCCTCCACGCCGAGCTTCGCCCAGGCGGCGCGGGCGCGGGTGGGGCCGAGGTCCGGACCACCGTGCTTGTGGGAGCCGCCGACCAGCGTCGGGGCGATCCGGTCAGCACCGTCAGCCCAGGCCTGGGCGCCCTCCCAGCCGTTCGCGGCCATGAGGGGGCCGAGGAGCTGACCCACTGAAGGGGCGGGCTTCTTGTCCGGCTCTGGCCAGGTGAAGTGGTCCGCCCACGGTTGTTTGAGGGCCACCAGGATGACGCGGGGGCGGAGCTGGGAGACCCCGAAGTCCGAGGCGTTCAGCAGACGCCAGGAGGGCACGTAGCCCATCGACTTCAGGCGCTCGTCTACGCCGTCGCGGAAGCCCTGGAACTGCGGGTCCAGGAGGCCGCGGACGTTCTCCAGCATCACCGCACGGGGGCTGATCTCCTCGATCAGGTCCAGGGCACGGGGGAAGAGGTTGCGCTCGTCCGCCTCGCCCAGCTGCTTGCCGGCCTTGGAGAACGGAGGACACGGCACGCCACCTGCGAACAGGTCCACCTGACCGGCGTAGTCTGCGCCGGACCACTTGTTGAGGTCCATCTGGATGGTGTTCCACTGCGGCCGGTTGGTGCGCAGCGTGGTGCAGGCGTTGGCGTCGTACTCGACGCACGCCAGGTGCTTGAAGCCTGCGGTCTCCAGCCCGAGCGCCTGTCCACCAGCGCCCGCGCAGACCTCGATCGAGGTCAGTGCCATATCGTCTCCTCTGCTCGCCTGCGAGCCTACATTATGCCGGCAGGGATCCAAACCATCTCGTAGCGTCACTGCACCCTAGTGTGCTCATAATCGCTGTAATCATGCGGGTGAAGTGAAGCGGAACGCGGCGAGGATCACGAGTCATCGGATCACGAAAAATGCCGGCGGGGGAGTCATCTCACCTCCCAACAGCGGAGCGGGCCGCGGCACGCCGCGACCGGGAAGGACGACGAGCGGAGAGGTCTGTGCCTCACCCACCGCTCTTCGTCACCACCGAGGAGACCACCGTGTCCATCAGCCAGACCGTCACCATCGACTACGGCCACCGCGACCTGCTGCTGCCCGACTTCGTCCTGACCGGGCGGATCACATTCGACCGCGCTCGTCAGCTGCTCGAGCTCCATGACGTCGACGGCGACTCCGAGGTCCTCAACCTGGACGCAACCGCCGAGGGCTACATCTGCTTCCCGGACGAGCTGATCCTCAAGGACTGGTCGGAGCACTCCGGGCTCACGGCCGCCCTCGTCGACGCCGGCATCGTCATGAGGACCGAGACCCTGCGCATCGGCCCCTTCGACTCCCGCGCGTACCGAGTGCTGGTGCTGGACCCGGAGGCGGCTCGATGACCACCAGCACTGAGCCCTGGGCCCGCGTCATCCGTGTGGTTCGAGACGACACCGTCCGCCTGGTCCGCATCGTCACCGCCACCGACCAGGACTACGAGGTCGCCGTGGCCGAGGCAGACGCCGCAGGCGGCTCCGTGGACGCCGTAGCCGCGTACCTGGCCCAGTGGGACCGTGGGAGCGAGGCTGACGACGAGGCGGCCCTGTGGCCCGAGGAGATGCCTACCGCAGCTGAACTCGGACGTCTTCAGCACCAGCTCCACTGCGCCCGCGCCGGTGGCCTCGACTACTGGCTGCTCATCGACCATCAGATCGGCCTCTACGCCCTCTACCGGGCGCCCCTGAACCGCGAGGAGACCACAGCATGACCACGACCGTTGAGACCACGACGACCGAGCCCCAGGTCTTCGTCGGCTGCACCCGTTGCGCGGCTGAGGGCCACCCCGACCGTGGCGTCTGGATGCCGGCCTCGGAGGCCGGCGATGCAATTACGGATGAGGTCCACCGCGGGCGCGTCGTCCGCCTCGAGCCCGGCGTCGACCTCCATGTGGACTCTCTCGCCGTCCTGGAGGTCCGCGGCTTTCCGGTGACGACGCCCATGAGCATCGAGCGGGCCGTCCAGTGGGGCGAGACCTACGAGGAGGTGGGTAAGGCCCAGTCGCCGGCGTTCTGCGCCTGGATCGAGTCTGGTGCCTACGTCGAGGACGGTGATGGCGTGCCGTCGGTGCCTGCCTTCTGGGAGCGGTACTGCGGGGAGTGGGCCGACTTCGAGGACTACGCCGCCGAGCTGGTCGAGGAGACCGGTCTGCAGCGGGACTGGCCGGAGGAGGCTCGCCGCTTCTTCGACCTTGCCCGGTGGGCCAGGGACGAGCGCCAGGGCTACACCGTCGTGGACGCGCCCGACGGGGCGAACGTCGCCCTGCTGCTCGGCTTCACCGCCGTGGCCCTGCGGTCCCTGCGCGTGCACCGCGCCGTGGTGATCGCCGCCGGGCTGGGGCTGCTGGCGGTCTTCGTCGTCGTGGTAGGGCCCGAGCCCTCGGTGCTGCGGGCGGCCGTCATGGGCGCGCTCGGCGCCGTCGCCGTGTTACTCGGCCGCGGGCGCCAGGCCTTCGCGCTCCTGGCGATCGGCGGGACCGCCCTGCTGGTGGCCGTGCCGTCCCTCTCCGTCGAGTCGGCCTTCCACCTCTCCCTCGCGGCCACCGCCGGGATCGTCCTGGCCGGGTCCTGGGGCGACCGCACCCTGCACGGGCCCCTGCGCCGCGTCCTGCCCGACGCCGCGGCCCGCTGGCTGTCGGCGTCACTCGCGGTGACCCTCGCCGCCCACCTGGCGTGCCAGCCGGTCCTGCTGGCGATGACCGGGGAGCTCTCCGCCTACGCCGTCCTGGCCAACCTCGTGGCGGCGCCCGCGGTGGCCCCGGTGACGGTGCTGGGCACCCTCGCCGCCGCCCTCGTGCTGCCGGCCCCCGCCGTGGCGGCCGCGCTCGTGTGGCTCGTCCAGTGGCCCGCGGCCTGGATCGGGGTGGTGGCGCACGCCGCCGCTGGGCTGCCCGGCGCGCTGCGGCCCTGGCCGTCCGGGGCCCTCGGCGTGGGCCTCGGGGCGCTCCTGACCGCCGCCACGCTCGCGGGCTTCGCGGCCGTGCTCGTGCTGGAGCGCCGCCGCCACGCCCGGGTCCGCCGGGTGGGGGCGGGCGCGCCCCTGCCCCCGGAGCGCACGCCCGCGCTGGTGCTGCTCGCCGCCGTGCTCGTCGCGGCGGCCGTGGGCGGCGTGGGCGCGGTCCTCGTGCCCCGGCCGGCCGGCGCGGCCCCGCCGGACTGGGCGGTGGCCTTCTGCGACGTCGGCCAGGGGGACATGGCGGTGTTCCGCTCCGGGCCTCGGGCCGGCGTCGTGGTGGACGTGGGGCCCGAGCCCGAGGCCGCCCGGCGCTGCCTCGAGGACCTCGGGGTGGACCGCGTGGAGGCCGTGCTGCTCGCCCACCTGCACGCCGACCACGCCGGCGGCCTCGCGGGAGTCGCCGACCGGGCCGTACCCGGGGCGGTGCGCTACGCCACCCGGGACGCCGCCGGCGTCGGCCGCTCCGGGGCGACGGCGGGGGAGGCCCCCGGGATCGCCCCGCCCGCCGGGGGCGCCCGGCTCGTCACGGGCGAGCGGGGCGCGGCGGGGCAGGCGCGCTGGGAGGTGCTGCTCGCCGACGCGCGGGCGGCCGAGGAGAACGACGCCTCGGCCCAGCTCCTCGTCACCGTCGACGCCCCGGCCGGTCCGGTGACCACGCTCGTCACGGGGGACATGGAGGAGGAGGCCTCCGGCGTCTGGGCCGCCGGGCGGCGCTCCGACGCGGCCGGGCCGCCGTCCGTGGACGTGCTCAAGGTGGCCCACCACGGCGCCCGCAATGGCGGCACGGCGGTGCCGCGCGCGGTCCGGGCGCGCCTGCACGTCGTCTCGGTCGGCGCGGAGAACACGTACGGGCACCCGCACCCGGCGACCCTGGACGCCCTGCACCGGCTGGGGCCGGTCGCGCGCACGGACCTGCACGGCACGATCGCCCTCGTGGCCGAGGGGCCGGACGGCGCGGCCGGGGCCGGGGAGATCGGCGTGTACACCGTCCGCCCGCCCTCGGCCGTCCGCACCGCGCCCTAGGATGGGGGCATGTCCGCCGCCCGCAGCCCCCGTTCCGGCCGAGCCGGCCGCGTCGACCCCCTGGCCTGGCGGAAGGCCGAGCCCGCCCCGCTCATGCTGCTGAAGGGCCCCGAGGACCACGCCGCCCGCTGGGTCACGGACAAGGTCACCGCCGCGCTGCGCGAGCGCCACGGCGAGCTCGAGGTCCACAGCCTGCGCGCGGGGGAGTACCAGGCCGGCCAGCTGGCCACCGCCGCGAGCCCCTCGCTGTTCGCCGAGCCCACCCTCATCAAGGTGGACGGGCTGGAGTCCATGAACGACGCGTTCCTCGAGGACGCCCTGCGCCTGGTGCAGCAGGGCCCCGGGGCCGACGACGTCACGCTCGTGCTGCGCCACGCCGGCGGCAGCCGGGGCAAGCGGCTGCTGGACGCCGTCGCGAAGGCGGGCACCGTGGTGGACTGCGTGCCGCTGAAGAAGGACGAGGAGCGCCTCGCCTTCGTGCTGGCCGAGTTCCGGGACCGCCGCCGGCGGATCGAGGAGGACGCCGCCCGCTCCCTGCTGCGCGCCACCGGCGCCTCCCTCACCGAGCTGGCCGCGGCGTGCGCCCAGCTCGTGGACGACACCGAGGGCACCGTCACCGCCGCCATGGTGGACACCTACTACGGCGGCCGGGTCGAGGCCACGAGCTTCGCCGTCGCCGATGCCGCCCTGGAGGGACACGCCGCCCGAGCCGTCTCCCTCGTGCGGCACGCGATGGCCACCGGGGTGCACCCCGTGATGGTCACCGCGGCCCTCGCCCTCAAGGCGCGGCAGGTGGCCCGGATGATCGACGCCCACCGCCCGGCGGGAGAGCTGGCGGCGCTGCTGGGCGTCGCCCCTTTCCAGGTGCGCTACATCCAGCAGGCCGCCCGCCACTGGACGCCCGCCGGCATCGCGCAGGCCATGGAGTGGATCGCCCAGGCCGACGCCGAGGCCAAGGGAGCCTCCCGCAACCCCGAGTTCGCCGTCGAGCGCGCGGTCATCCGCGTCGCCACCGCCGTCAGCCGCTGAACGCGACGCGGCCCCCGCTCCGAGCGATCGGAGCGGGGGCCGCGGTCACAGCCGTGCGGCGTGGATCAGCCGAGGAGGGCCTTCACGCGGGCGGCGATGCCGGACTTGCGGTTCGCGGCCTGGTTCTTGTGGATGACGCCCTTGGAGGCGGCCTTGTCCAGCTTGCGGGAGGCGGTGCGCAGGGCGGCGGCGGCGGCCTCGGCCTCGCCGGCGGCGACGGCCTTGTCCACGGCGCGGATGGCGGTCTTCAGCTCGGACTTCACCGCGACGTTGCGCTGGCGCGCCTTCTCGTTGGTGAGGATGCGCTTCTTCTGGGACTTGATGTTAGCCAAATCGGGTCCTTCGTCGTCGGCGGCGCGGACGAGACGTCCGTGCGCCGCATGAACAGGGGGGTCGTGGAGGGTGCCCGGATCCGTGGACTGAGCGGCGTGGGGAACACCGATGATGACCCGTTCCGGGGGTGCCCGTCGACCGGCGGACACAATGCGCACGATCCTACCACCGCGTCGCCGGGCACGCGGTCACCGGGCGGGCCCCGTGTCGGCCGGGAGGGCCGGACCCGTCGCCGCGGGGACGGCGGGGGCAACGGGAGCGCAGCGGGCCAGCGCCCGGATCAGCGGCGCCAGCCCTGGGCGCGGGCCAGCGCGTCGCCGACCCGCTCGAAGGCAGCCGGGGCCAGCACGCCGCCCTCGCGGCGCACCGCGGCGGGGTCCACGCGCAGCACGCGGTCCAGCTTGGCCTCGGACGGGCGGCCGGCGCGGTCCCACGGGCCGGAGCCCACGTCCACGTAGTCCTCGTCGCGCACGCGGGCGTTGTTGCGGTCGCGGCTGGTCAGCATCAGGCCCAGCAGCAGGTCCCCGTCGCGGCCCACGAGCAGCACGGGCCGGTCCTTGCCGCGGCCGTCCATCTCCTCGTACGGCACCCAGGTCCACACGATCTCGCCGGGACCGGCCGCCGGACCGGGCACGGGCGCGTACTCCACGCGGCCCATGCCGGTGAAGTCCGCCAGCAGGGCGCGGCCCTGCGGGTCCGTGGCGCCCGACGCCGGCCGCGTCCGGTCCTGCCCGCCCCGGGGCCGGCCGTCGTGGCCCCGGTCGGGGAAGGGCCAGGAGTCGGTCGGCTCCTTCGGGTCCCACGCGCGGCCGGCGGGGCCGGGAGGACCGGGGAACGGGGCGGCGCCGGAGCCCCGCCCGCCGGCGTCGCCGGTCCAGGAGCGGCGGGCGTCGTCGTCGCGGAGGGAGCCGATCAGGCGGATCGCCCGGCGGCCGAGGGCGAGGGCGCGGTTCAGGTCGAAGGCCATGCAGGGGAATCTAGTGGACGCGCGGGGCCCGCGGCGCCGGGCCGGGCCCCGTCGGGGCCATGAGAGACTAGGCGGTCAGAGTCCTGATCCCTTCACCCGTAGAGGAAGTGCCCGTGTCGCCCCTGGCGTCGAACCCCCCGGTGCCCGCTGCCACCGAGCCCTCGGTGATCCGCAACTTCTGCATCATCGCCCACATCGACCACGGCAAGTCCACGCTGGCCGACCGCATGCTGCAGGCCACCGGCGTGGTGCAGCCGCGGGACATGAAGGCCCAGTACCTGGACCGCATGGACATCGAGCGCGAGCGCGGCATCACCATCAAGTCGCAGGCCGTGCGCATGCCGTGGGAGCTGGACGGCGTGGACTACGCGCTGAACATGATCGACACGCCCGGCCACGTGGACTTCACCTACGAGGTCTCCCGCTCGCTCGCCGCGTGCGAGGGCGCCATCCTCCTCGTGGACGCCGCACAGGGCATCGAGGCGCAGACGCTGGCGAACCTCTACCTCGCCATGGAGCACGAGCTGGAGATCATCCCCGTGCTCAACAAGATCGACCTGCCCGCCGCGGACCCGGACCGCTACGCGGCCGAGCTGGCGACCCTGATCGGCTGCGAGCCCGAGGACGTGCTGCGCGTGTCCGGCAAGACGGGCGTCGGCGTCGAGGACCTGCTGGACCGTGTGGTCCGGTCCATCCCCGCCCCCGAGGGCGAGGCGGACGCCCCGGCGCGCGCCATGATCTTCGACTCGGTGTACGACACCTACCGCGGCGTGGTCACCTACGTCCGCGTGGTGGACGGCCGGCTCTCCCCGCGCGAGAAGATCCGCATGATGTCCACGGGCGCCACCCACGAGCTCCTCGAGATCGGCGTGTCCTCCCCGGAGCCGACGCCCACGAAGGGCCTGGCCGTGGGCGAGGTGGGCTACCTCATCACCGGCGTGAAGGACGTGCGCCAGTCGAAGGTGGGCGACACGGTCACCAATCACGCCAAGCCGGCGGCGGAGGAGCTCGGCGGCTACGAGGACCCCAAGCCGATGGTGTTCTCCGGCCTGTACCCGATCGACGGCTCGGACTACCCCGTGCTGCGTGACGCCCTGGACAAGCTCAAGCTCAACGACGCCGCGCTGGTCTACGAGCCCGAGACCTCCGTGGCGCTCGGCTTCGGCTTCCGCGTGGGCTTCCTGGGCCTGCTGCACCTGGAGATCGTGCGCGAACGCCTCGAGCGCGAGTTCAACCTGGACTTGATCTCCACCGCCCCCAACGTGGTCTACGAGGTCACCCGGGAGGACCGCGAGGTGGTCACCGTGACCAACCCCTCCGAGTTCCCCGAGGGCAAGATCCACGAGGTGCGCGAGCCCATGGCCTCGGCCACGATCATCGTGCCCGCCGAGTTCATCGGTGCCGTCATGGAGCTGTGCCAGGCCAAGCGCGGCAACCTGCGCGGCATGGACTACCTCTCCGAGGAGCGCGTGGAGATCCGCTACTGGATCCCGCTCGCGGAGATCGTGTTCGACTTCTTCGACCAGCTCAAGTCCCGCACCAAGGGCTACGCCTCGCTGGACTGGAAGGCCGACGGCGACCAGGTGGCGGACCTCGTCAAGGTGGACATCCTCCTGCAGGGCGAGCAGGTGGACGCCTTCTCCTCGATCACCCACAAGGACAACGCCTACTCCTACGGCGTGATGATGACGGGCAAGCTCAAGGAGCTCATCCCGCGCCAGCAGTTCGAGGTGCCGATCCAGGCCGCCATCGGCTCGCGCGTCATCGCCCGCGAGAACATCCGCGCGATCCGCAAGGACGTGCTCTCCAAGTGCTACGGCGGCGACATCTCCCGCAAGCGCAAGCTGCTCGAGAAGCAGAAGGAGGGCAAGAAGCGCATGAAGATGGTCGGCCGCGTGGAGGTGCCCCAGGAGGCGTTCATCGCCGCCCTGTCCTCCGACGGCGCCGGCGCCGACTCGGCTGCGAAGAAGTAAGTGCCCGCCCTGCCCCTGGGTGCGCCCGTGCCCGACGACGGCCGGCTGCCGGCCGCCGTCGGCGAGCGGGTGCGCGCGGCCGAGGACGGCGCGGCGCGCACCTTCAGCCTGTACGTCCACGTGCCCTTCTGCACCGTGCGGTGCGGCTACTGCGACTTCAACACGTACACGGCCGTGGACCTCGGCCCCGGCGCCGGCCGCGGCGACTACTGGGAGTCCGCGGTCGCGGAGCTGGACTTCGCCGCGGACGTGCTCGCGTCCTCGGACGTGCCCGCCCGCCCGCTGCACACGGTGTTCTTCGGCGGCGGCACGCCCACGCTCCTGCCGGCCGCGGACCTCGTGCGCATCCTCCAGGCGGCGGTGGACCGGTTCGGGATCGCGCCCGGCGCGGAGGTCACCACCGAGGCCAACCCGGACACCATCACTCCGGAGTACGCCCGTGAGCTCGCGGCCGGCGGCTTCACCCGCCTCTCCCTGGGCATGCAGTCCGCGGTGCCGCACGTGCTCGCCACGCTCGAGCGCACCCATCGGCCCGAGTCCGTCCCCGCCGCCGTCGCCGCGGCCCGCGAGGCCGGCCTGGAGGTGTCCCTGGACCTGATCTACGGGACCGCGGGAGAGTCCCTCGCCGACTGGCGGGCCACGCTCGAGGCCGCCGTCGCCCTGGCCCCGGACCACGTGAGCGCGTACTCGCTGATCGTGGAGGAGGGCACCAAGCTCGGGGCCCAGGTGGCCCGCGGCGAGGTGGCGGACGTGGACCCCGACGACCAGGCGGACAAGTACCTGCTCGCCGAGGAGCTGCTCGGCGCCGCCGGCTACCGCTGGTACGAGGTGTCCAACTGGGCGCGCGACCCGCAGGGCTCCGGGGTCCACCGCGCGCGGCACAACGTGGCGTACTGGGAGGACCAGGACTGGTGGGGGATCGGCCCGGGAGCGCACTCGCACCTCGCCGGCGTCCGGTTCTGGAACGCCAAGCACCCCGCCGCCTACGCGCAACGGCTGGCCACGGGGGTCACCCCCGCCGTCGGCCGCGAGCGGCCCGACGCCGACGCGCGGCGACTCGAGCGCATCATGCTCGCGGTGCGCACGGTGGACGGGCTCCCGACCGCGGAGCTCGTCTCGGAGACGCCGGGGGAGGCCGCGCGGATCCGCGGGGCGATCGCCGAACTCATCGCCGCGGGCCTGCTGGACGGGCGTGCCGCCGTCGACGGGCGCATCATCCCCACGCTCGAGGGGCGGCTGCGCAACGACGCGATCGTCCGGGCGCTGGCCGGCTTCTGACCGGCCGGCCCCGGGTCAGCGCAGGATGCGCAGGTTGAACGGGTACCGGAACGGACGGCCCTTGGACACGTGCGAGGCGCCCATCACGCCGTAGACCGCCATGGCGGCCCACGTGAGCGCGCCGAGGATCGCGAAGATCGGGCCGACCACCGGCAGCAGGGACAGGAAGAAGAACAGGAGCGTGATGAGCGTGGGCGGCCCGGAGAAGTTCAGGGCCTCGCGCGACTCCTGCGAGGTGAACGGGCCGCGGTCGCGGTAGAGCAGCCACACGACCAGCGGGCCGAGCACGCCGAACGCCAGACTGAGGTGGGCCAGCGCCGCGCGGTCACGGTCCTGCTTCGCCGTGAGCGGGGCGCCGCGGCCGCCGGCCGAGACGAGCCAGGCGGGCGGGCCGTGGCCGGTGCGGCCGGCGTCGGGCTGCGCGCGGGTGTTCACGAGGGGCTCCTCCTGGATCGCGGGACCCGCGCGCCGGGGACCGGGCGCAGGGCATGGGCCAGCATAGCGCGGGCGGGCGGGGGCCGCGCCGAGATCAGTGCTCGGGTGCTGCGGTGAGGAAGTCGATGAGCTCCTCCACGCGGCCCAGCAGGGACGGCTCGAGGTCCGCGTACGTGGTGACGTGGGAGAGCAGCCGCTTCCACCCCAGCCCCGTGGCCTCCTTGCTCCCGTGCGGCCAGCCCAGTCCCCGCAGGATCCCCGTCTTCCAGTCCTGCCCCTTCGGCACGACGGGCCACGCGGGGATGCCGAGGACGGAGGGCTTGATGACCTGCCAGACGTCCACGTAGGGGTGGCCGAGGATGAGCACGTTGCCCGCGGCCCCCGGCACGCGCATGGCCTCGGCCGCGAGGCGCTCCTCCTTGGACCCGGTGACGAGGTGGTCCACGAGGATCCCGAGCCGGCGCCGCGGGCCGGGGGCGAACGTGCGGATCGCCCCGGCGAGGTCGTCCACGCCGTGCAGGGGCTCCACGACGATGCCCTCGAGGCGCAGGTCCTCGCCCCACACCTTCTCCACCAGCTCGGCGTCGTGCACGCCCTCCACCCAGATGCGTGAGGCGCGGGCGGTGCGGGCGCGCGCCCCCTCGACCCGTCGCGAGCCGGAGGCGGTGCGGGCCGGCGCCGCCGGGGCCGCGGCGGTCGGGGGGACCAGGGTCACGGGCTCGCCGTCGATCCAGAAGCCGCCGCCGAGGGGGAAGCCGCGGCGCACGCCGCGGTGGTCCTCCAGGACCACCACGTGCACGCCGCCGGAGCGCTCGATGCCGATCACGGCCCCGGTGAACCCGGAGGCCACGTCCTCGACCACCGTGCCGGGGGCGGCGGGCACATCGGGGACGGTCCGGGCGGGGCGGCGCGTCAGGTCGTCGTGGCCCGCGGGGCCCCAGCTGCTCCAGTCCATGGGAGAGCACGGTAGCAACGGGGCCGGGCGATCACCGTGAGCGAAGCCGTGCGGACCGGTCGGGTGGTCCACCCGGGTCGGACGGTAGCATTGGCACTTGACCCGCCGGAGTGCCAGTCAGGGGCACCTCCGGGGTCGCCCCGGATCCCGACGGACCAGAGGAGGACCGAGATGTCGGAGCAGCCCCGCCGCCTGCAGGTGCTCCAGGCGATCGTGGAGGACTACGTGGCGCTGCGCGAGCCCGTGGGCTCCAAGGCGCTCGTGGAACGGCACGCCCTGGGCGTGTCCTCCGCGACCGTGCGCAACGACATGGCGGCGCTCGAGGAGGAGGGCCTCATCGTGGCCCCGCACACCTCCGCCGGGCGCGTCCCCACGGACAAGGGCTACCGCGTGTTCGTCGACCGCCTCTCCGAGGTGAAGCCGCTGTCCCCGGCCGAGCGCCGGGCCGTGAGCACCCTGCTGGACCCGGAGACGGACACCGAGCACATGATGGAGTCCACGGTGCGCCTCCTGGCCCAGCTGACCCAGCAGGTCGCCGTCGCGCAGTTCCCCCACGAGGACGGCTCCACGATCCGCCACCTCGAACTGGTCTCCCTCACGCCCACGCGCCTGCTCGTGGTCCTCATCCTGTCCACGGGACGGGTGGACCAGCGGCACGCCGTCCTGGACCGGCCGGTCGACGAGGCGGAGCTGTCCGTGCTCCGCGGCCTCCTGCTGGACGCCCTGCTGGGGCTCGGTCCGGTGCAGGCGGCCGCCGTGATGGACGACGTCGTCACCCGGGTCCGCCCGGAGCACCGGCCGGCCGCGGCCCTCGTGGCCGCGGCCGTCCAGGACCTGCTCGAGGCCGGCCGGCAGGACCGCATCGTCCTGGCCGGCACCGCCAACCTGGCCCGCTCCCCGGGGGACTTCGGCGCGTCCATCGGGCCGATCCTGGAGGCGCTCGAGGAGCAGGTGGTGCTGCTGCGCCTGCTCACGGAGATGGAGCAGGACGCCCACGGGGTGTCCGTGCGGATCGGCTCCGAGAACGCCGGATCGCTCGCGGACACCTCGGTGGTCGCGGCCGCCTACGGCCCCGGCGCCGTGGCGAAGCTCGGCGTCATCGGTCCGACCCGGATGGACTATCCGGGCACCATGGCCGCCGTCCGGGCGATCGCCCGCTATCTCTCCCGCATCCTGACCACCTGACGTGCCTCCGCGCGTCCTGGCGGGCCCCGTCCCGCACCGCCCCACGTCCCGCTCGCCCCGAGAGGAATCCCCACCGTGACCGACCACTACGAGACGCTCGGCGTCAGCCGTGACGCCAGCACCGAGGAGATCCGCCGCGCCTACCGCAAGCTCGCGCGCACCCACCACCCGGACGTCAACCCCGACCCGGAGGCGGCCGAGCAGTTCAAGCGCATCTCCCACGCCTATGAGGTGCTCTCGGACGAGGACCGGCGTCGGGCCTACGACACGACGGGCAATGAGAACGGCCAGGCCGGCTTCCCGGGCGGCTTCGGTGGGGCGGGCGGCTTCGGGGGCTTCGCCGACATCTTCGAGACCTTCATGAACGCGGCCGGCCAGGGCGGCCGCGGTGGCCCCGCCAGCCGCGCCCGCCGCGGCCAGGACGCGCTGGTGATCGCGCGGATCGACCTGCGCGACGCGGTCTTCGGCGGCGAGCAGACCATTGAGCTGGACACGGCCGTGCGCTGCGAGCGGTGCGGGGGCTCGTGCTGCGAGCCCGGCACCCAGCCGGAGACCTGCCAGACCTGTCAGGGCCACGGCATGATCCAGCGCCCCGTGCGGTCGCTGCTGGGCACCGTCATGGCCACCGAGGCCTGCCCCGCCTGCCAGGGGTTCGGCACCGTCATCCCGACGCCCTGCCACGAGTGCGACGGGCAGGGCCGCGTCCGCACCCGGACGTCGCTGACCCTGCGCATCCCCGCGGGCGTGGACGACGGCACCCGCATCCACCTCGCCGGCCGCGGCGAGGCCGGCCCGGGCGGCGGCCCGAACGGCGACCTCTACGTGGAGATCGCGGTCCGCCCGGACGAGACCTTCCGCCGCGAGGGCGACCACCTGGCCACCACCGTGACCGTCCCCATGGCGGCCGCGGCCCTAGGCACCACCGTCACGCTGGACACCCTGGACGGCAAGCAGTCCGTCAGCCTGGACCCGGGTGTGCAGTCCGGCCACGTCGAGGTCCTCCACGGCCTGGGCGTCGGCCGCCTGCGCGGGCAGGGCCGTGGTGACCTCAAGGTGGACGTGGTGGTCACCACGCCCACCGACCTGGACGACGAGCAGCGCCAGCTCCTGGAGCGCCTGGCCGAGGTGCGCGGCGAGGAGGTCGTGCACGGCGCACCCCAGGCCAGGGGCATGTTCGCCCGGCTGCGGGAGAACCTGAGGAACCTGTGACCGCCCCCCTGTTCCACCTCGAGCCGGGCGCCCTGGCCGGCGCGAGCGCGGGCGTGGAGGTTGTCTTCGGCGGCCCCGAGGCCCGCCACGCCGCCGCGGCCATGCGCCTGGCCCCCGGGGAGGCCGTGCTCCTGGCCGACGGGTCGGGCACGCTCGGCCACGGCACCGTGCTCGCGGCCGCCCCGGACGGGGTGTCCGTGCGGCTGGTCGCGGTGGCGGAGGAGCCGGCGCCCACCCCGGCGCTCGTGCTCGTCCAGGCCCTCGCCAAGGGCGACCGGGACCTCATGGCGGTCCAGGCCGCCGTCGAGCTCGGCGTGGACGCCGTGGTGCCCTGGGAGGCGGAGCGCTCGATCGTCCGCTGGAAGGGGCCCAAGGCCGCCAAGGCCCGCCAGAAGTGGGCGGACACGGCCCGCGCGGCCGCCAAGCAGGCGCGTCGCGCCCGGGTGCCCGCGGTCCGAGACCACGTCTCCGGGACGGCGGTCGCCGGGCTGGCCCGGGACGACGACGGCGGCCGGCTCGTCCTCGTGCTGCACGAGGACGCGGAGCACGGGGTGTCCGCGGTGCCCGCGGAGCGACTCTCCGCGGCCGCCGAGATCGCCGTCGTCGTGGGCCCCGAGGGCGGGATCGGCCCGGCCGAGCTCGAGGCCTGCGTGGCCGCGGGGGCCGTGCCGGTGCGGCTCGGCCCGCACGTGCTGCGCGCCTCCACGGCCGGCCCCGCCGCCCTCGCCGTGCTCCAGCACCGGCTCGGCCGCTGGTGAGCCCCGGCAGGACGGCGCGCCGACGCCTAGACTGGTCGGGATGTCCCGCCCCCGCGACCCCGAGGTGATCCGCCCCATCGTGACCGTGCCCCCCACGACCCCGACCCCGCCCGCCACCGCGCACGAGGGGGTCGCGTTCGAGTCCGCCGACCTCATGGTCCGCACGCTCGGACCGCAGGACGCCCTGCTGCGGATCCTCGGCGGCGTGTTCCCCACCGTGGACGTCACGGTCCGCGACCAGCGGCTGGACCTGGCCGGGCCGGTGGCCGAGGTGGCCACGGTGCGGCGCGTCGTCGAGGACCTGCGCTCGATCGCCCGCCGCGACCAGGCCGTCACCCCCGAGGTGATGGGCCAGGTCGTCCACCACGTCCGCGACGCCGCCACCGGGCGCGGCGCGGGTCAGCTGCACCTGGACTCGATCCTCTCGGGCCGGGGCCGCCGCATCCGCGCGAAGACCCTGCACCAGCAGGACTACGTGGAGGCGATCGACCGCTCCACCGTCGTCTTCGGCATCGGCCCGGCCGGCACCGGCAAGACCTACCTGGCGATGGCCAAGGCGGTGCAGGCGCTGCAGGCCAAGGAGGTCAACCGGATCATCCTCACCCGCCCGGCCGTCGAGGCCGGCGAACGGCTCGGCTTCCTGCCCGGCGGGCTCTCCGAGAAGATCGACCCGTACCTGCGCCCCCTGTACGACGCGCTGCACGACATGATCGAGCCCGAGTCGATCCCGCGGCTGATGGAGGCCGGGACCATCGAGGTCGCCCCGCTGGCGTACATGCGCGGCCGCACCCTGAACGACGCGTTCGTGATCCTCGACGAGGCCCAGAACACCACCGGCGAGCAGATGAAGATGTTCCTGACCCGCCTCGGCTTCGGTGCGCGCATGGTCGTCACGGGCGACACCTCGCAGGTGGACCTGCCGCGCGGCACCCAGTCCGGCCTGGCCCAGGCCGTCGAGGTGCTCGAGGGGATCGAGGGACTGGAGATGGTCCGCTTCGACTCCTCGGACGTGGTCCGGCACTCGCTGGTGAGCGCCATCGTGGACGCCTACGACGCCGCCCGCGGCCCCGCGGAGCGGTCCCAGAAGCGAGGAGGGGCCCGCCGTGGCCGTTGAGATCCTGAACGAGTCGGGGATCGAGGTCCCCGAGGACGCGCTGCTGCGCATGGCCCGGCACGTCTACGCGCGCCTGCACGTCCACGAGCGCGCCGAGACGGCCGTGACCGTCGTGGACGCCGCGCGCATGGCCGAGCTGCACGAGGAGTGGATGGACCTGCCCGGGCCCACCGACGTGATGAGCCTGCCCATGGACGAGCTGACCCCCGGCTCGCCCGAGGCGCCGGCCGAGGGCGTGCTGGGCGACGTCGTGCTCTGCCCCGAGGTCGCCGCCGAGCAGGCGGCGCGCGGCGGGCACTCCCGTGACGACGAGCTGCTCCTGCTGCTCACCCACGGCATGCTCCACCTGCTCGGGTACGACCACGTCGAGGACGCCGAGCGCGAGGAGATGTTCACGCTCCAGGATCGGCTCGTCTCCGAGGTCCTCGGCCGGCCCGCCCCGGCCCCCACCGTCGAGGATTGAGGGCACCGCCCATGCTGACACCCGCCGTCCTCTTCGCCCTCTTCCTGGTCTTCCTCGGCCTGACCTGGACGCTGTCCCTGGCCGAGTCCGCGTTCTCCTACCTCTCCCGGCGGGCTGCGGAGGACATCGTCCGCGAGCAGCCCGGCTCCAAGGTCCTGGAGATCGCCCGCGAGCGGGAGAGCCACCTCGGGGCCCTGCGGGTCTGGCGCTTCGTGGCCGAGGCCCTGTCCGCCGTCTGCCTGACCGCGGCCGCCGACGCGGTGGTGGACGACACGTGGCTCGCCGTGGCGATCGCCGCGGTCGTGCTCGTGGGCGTGGCCGCCCTGCTGGGCGTCTGGAGCCCGCGGCCGATCGGCTCCCGCAACGAGGCCGCCGTCGCCCGCCGCCTGGGCGGGCTCGTGTGGGTGCTCCGCCGGGCCCTGGGCCCGCTCGCCGCCCGACTGGACCGGGACCGGCGCCGTCGCGAGGTCGAGCCGGAGGACGAGGACGACTTCCAGGAGCGCCACCTGCGTGAGTTCGTCGCCCGCGCCCACGACGCGGATGTGCTCGCGGACTCCGAGGCGGAGCTGATCCAGTCGGTGTTCTCCATGAACGACACCATCGTCCGCTCCGTCATGGTGCCGCGCACCGACGTCGTCACCATCGACGCCGACCACACGCTCGGCCAGGCGATGGCCCTGTTCCTGCGCTCCGGCAACTCCCGCATCCCGGTGATCGGCGAGGACGCCGACGACATCCGGGGCATGCTGCACCTCAAGGACGTCGCCCGCGCCCTGCACCACGACGGCGCTGCGACTGACACCCCCGTCACCGAGGTCATGCGCGACGTCCGCTTCGTCCCCGAGTCGAAGTCCGTGGCGACCCTCCTGCAGGAGCTGCAGCGCGAGTCCACCCACGTGGCCGTGGTGGTGGACGAGTACGGCGGCACGGCGGGGCTCGTGACCCTCGAGGACCTCATCGAGGAGATCGTCGGCGAGATCTACGACGAGGACGACCGCCCGGACCGCCCCGAGGTGGAGTTCGTCGCGCCCGGCGTCTACTCCGTCGACGCGCGCATGGGCATCCACGACTTCCGGGAGGAGTTCGAGCTGCCGGAGGAGGACGAGGACGACGACGTCGACACGGTCGGCGGCCTGCTCGCCAAGGAGCTCGGCCGCGTCCCGATCCAGGGCTCGCGCGTCGTGGTCCAGGGGATCGAGCTCGTCGCGGACACCCTCGAGCCCCGCCGCAACCGGGTCGCGCGCCTGCGCGTCTCCGAGACCCCCGACCGCCCGGTGCGGCTGCGCCGGCGCGAGGAGCGGGCCCACGGCGCCGAGCCCGCCGACCCCGTGGCCTGAGCCGGCCGCCCCACCCCACTCCCCGCCTGACAAGGATGACCCCATGACCGATCTCGTCGATCCGGCCCGCGCCGCGGACGGCTTCCGTTCCGGCTTCGTCTCGCTCGTGGGCCGGCCGAACGCCGGCAAGTCCACGCTCACCAACGCGCTGGTGGGGGAGAAGGTGGCGATCACCTCCTCCAAGCCCCAGACCACGCGCCACACCATCCGCGGAATCGTCCACCGCGAGGACTTCCAGCTCGTGCTCGTGGACACGCCGGGCCTGCACCGGCCCCGCACCCTGCTCGGCGAGCGCCTCAACGACCTCGTGGCGGAGACGCTCAACGAGGTCGACGCCGTGGGCATGTGCCTGCCGGCCGACGAGGCGATCGGTCCCGGCGACCGGTTCATCGCCCAGCAGCTCTCCTACCTGCACCGCACCCCGGTGGTCGCCGTGGTGACGAAGACGGACAAGGTGGGCCCGGAGCAGCTCATGGCGCAGCTCGTGGCCGTGACCGCGCTGGGCGACGAGGTCCTCGGGCCGGAGAACGGCGGGGAGGGCTTCGCGGCCGTCGTGCCGGTCTCGGCGGTGGCCGGCCGCCAGGTCGACGACGTCCTGGGCGTCTTCGCGGGCCTGCTGCCGGCCGGGCCGCCCCTGTATCCCGACGGCGAGCTCACGGACGAGCCGGAGGCGATCATGGTCGCCGAGCTCATCCGGGAGGCGGCCCTGGAGGGCGTGCGCGACGAGCTGCCGCACTCGGTGGCCGTGGTGGTCGAGGAGATGTCCCTGCGCGAGGACCGCCCCGCGGATCGGCCCCTCATGGACGTGTGGGCGAACGTCTTCGTCGAGCGGGACAGCCAGAAGGGCATCATCATCGGCAAGGGCGGCTCCCGGCTGCGTGAGATCGGCGCGCAGGCGCGGGCGGGCATCGAGCGCATGCTCGGCACCAAGGTGCACCTGGACCTGCGGGTCAAGGTCGCCAAGGAGTGGCAGCGCGACCCCAAACAGCTCGGCCGACTCGGCTTCTGAGCCGGAGGCCCCGGCCCGGGCGCGCATGCGCCGGAGCGGGCCGCCGTCGTCGTGCGTCACACGGGGACGGCCTCCTGTGGCCCGGCCCACCTCGGTGCTAGGGTCGGGGGCATGTCCCTCCGCCTCGCGACGACAGCGCCGGCCACGGCCCGCCTGCTACTTCCCGGCCGCACGGGGTCCCCGTGCCAGGCCGTGATCCACGCCGCCTGAGCGCACGCGGAGGCAGGACGCCTCCCACCGGACCGGACACCCCGTGCGGAGTCCCTGACCTCCCGGTCCGGCCACCGACCACCCACCTTTCGCGCGCCCGCCGCGCGCACGTCGAGGGAGAACACGCATGAGCGCCCACCTGCAGAAGTCGTCGGGGATGAAGTTCCACAAGTACGTCCCGTTCCAGGACCAGATCGAGGTCGCCCTGCCGGACCGCACCTGGCCGGACAAGGTCATCGAGAAGGCGCCGCTGTGGTGCGCCGTGGACCTGCGCGACGGCAACCAGGCCCTGATCGACCCCATGGGCCCCGAGCGCAAGCTGCGCATGTTCCAGCTGCTCGTCGGCATGGGCTTCAAGGAGATCGAGGTCGGCTTCCCGTCCGCCTCGCAGACCGACTACGACTTCGTCCGCCAGCTCATCGAGGGCGACCACATCCCGGACGACGTCACCATCCAGGTCCTCACCCAGTCCCGTGAGCACCTGATCGAGCGCACCTTCGAGGCGCTCGAGGGGGCCGACCGGGCCATCGTGCACCTGTACAACTCGACGTCGGTGCTGCAGCGCCGCGTGGTGTTCCGGCAGGACGAGGACGGGATCGTGGACATCGCGACCTCCGGCGCGCGCCTGGTGAAGAAGTTCGAGGAGCAGCTCAAGGGCACGCAGATCACCTACGAGTACTCGCCCGAGTCCTACACGGGCACCGAGCTCGAGTTCGCCCGGCGCATCTCGGACGAGGTGGCCACGGTCCTGGAGGCCTCCACCGACCGCAAGATGATCCTGAACCTGCCGGCGACGGTGGAGATGTCGACCCCGAACGTGTACGCCGACTCGATCGAGTGGATGCACCGCAACCTGGAGCACCGCGACTCGCTCATCCTCTCCCTGCACCCGCACAACGACCGCGGCACGGGCGTGGCCGCCGCCGAGCTGGGCTACCTCGCCGGGGCGGACCGCATCGAGGGGTGCCTGTTCGGCAACGGCGAGCGCACCGGCAACGTCGACCTGGTGACGCTGGGCATGAACCTGTACTCGCAGGGCATCGACCCCATGATCGACTTCTCCGACATGGACCACATCAAGCGCACGGTCGAGTACTGCAACCAGCTGGCCGTGCCCGAGCGCTCGCCCTGGGGCGGCGACCTCGTCTTCACGGCCTTCTCCGGCTCCCACCAGGACGCCATCAAGAAGGGCTTCGAGGCGATGGAGGTCGACGCGAAGGCGGCCGGCACGGACGTGGACGGCATCCCGTGGGCCGTGCCGTACCTGCCCATCGACCCGAAGGACATCGGCCGCTCGTACGAAGCCGTCATCCGCGTGAACTCGCAGTCCGGCAAGGGCGGCGTCGCCTACCTGCTCAAGTCCGAGCACAACCTGGACCTGCCGCGCCGCGCGCAGATCGAGTTCTCCCACGTCATCCAGGATCTGGCCGACGCCCAGGGCGGCGAGGTCTCCGGCGCCGACCTGTGGCGCGTGTTCCAGGACGAGTATCTGCCCGCCGACGCGGCGGAGGCGCAGTGGGGCCGCTACCGGCTCCGCTCGGTCTCCTCGGCCTCCGGCGAGGACGGCGCGTTCCGGATGGAGGCCGAGCTCGAGGTCGACGGCGTCACGCAGACCCGCACGGCGCAGGGCAACGGCCCGATCGACGCGTTCCTGCGCATCCTCGGCGAGGAGGGCGTGGACGTCCGCGTGCTCGACTACTCCGAGCACGCACTGTCCGAGGGCGGCGCGGCCATGGCCGCCGCCTACGTGGAGGCGGCCGTGGGCGACCGTGTCCTCTGGGGCGTCGGCCTGGACCACAACACCACCACCGCCTCGCTGAAGGCCGTGGTGTCCGCGGTGAACCGCGCCCTGCGCGCGTGAGCGGCTCCGGCTCCTCCCGGCGGGGTGCGCGGCACGGCGGCTACGCGGCGAACTCGTTCCGCACCGAGGCCATCGTGCTTCGCACCCACCGTCTGGGGGAGGCCGATCGCATCATCGAGGCGCTCACCCCCGAGCACGGCCTGGTCCGGGCCGTGGCCAAGGGGGTGCGCAAGACCTCCTCCCGGCTGGGCTCGGTGGTGGAGCCGTTCATGCACTCCACGCTCCAGCTCGCGCGCGGCCGGGGGGAGCTGCACACCGTGAGCCAGGCGCAGCTGCTGCACCCGTACGCAACGATGCTGGCCGCCGACTACGACGCCTACACCGTCGCCGGCGCCCTCGCCGAGGCCGTCGAGCGGGTCCCCGCGGTGGACGACGACGGTCGGCGCGCCCAGTACCGCCTGTTCCACGGCGCGCTGGCCGCGCTGGCCCGCGGTGCGCACGACCCGCGCCTGATCCTGCACTCGTTCCTGCTGCGGGCGCTCGCCCAGGCCGGCTGGGCCCCGACCTTCGACCGGTGCGCCCGCTGCGGCGCCCCCGGCCCGCACACGGCGCTGCACGTGGGCCTCGGCGGGGCCGTCTGCCCCGAATGCAGGCCACCCGGTGCCGCTCACCCGGCCCCGGAGACCTTCGACCTGCTCTCGGCCCTCGCGGCGGGGGACTGGGCCACCGCGGACGCCTCCGGGGCCCCCGCCCGCCGCGAGGCGGCCGGTATCGTGGCGGCGTACCTGCAGTTCCACGCCGAGCGGCGCCTGGTGTCCCTGTCCGTCCTGGACCAGGACCTCGGCCTCCCCGCCCCGCGCGTCGAGAGGAGACCATGAGCGCCGACCGTGCCCCGCAGCCCCCGCCGCCGCACCCCTCGGGTGCGGTCGCCCCGCGGATCGACCCGCGTTTCGTGCCTCGGCACGTGGCGATCGTGATGGACGGCAACGGACGGTGGGCCAACCAGCGCGGCCTGCCCCGCACCGAGGGCCATCGGGCCGGCGAGGCGGCGCTGCTGGACGTCGTCGCCGGGGCGGTGGAGCTGGGGATCGGCCACGTGTCCGTGTATGCGTTCTCCACGGAGAACTGGCGGCGCTCGGCGGAGGAGGTGCGCTTCCTCATGGGCTTCTCCCGGGACGTGCTGCGCCGGCAGCGGGACACCCTGCACTCGTGGAACGTGCGGATCCGGTGGAACGGGCGGGCCCCGCGCCTCTGGACCCCCGTGATCCGGGAGCTGCAGGAGGCCGAGGAGCTCACGCGCCACAACACCGGCACCACCCTGCACATGTGCGTGAACTACGGCAGCCGCGCCGAGATCCTGGACGGCGTCCAGGCGATCGCCGAAGAGGTCCGGGCCGGCCGGATGCGGCCGGGCGAGATCAGCGAGGATGTCATCACCCGCTACCTCGACCGCGGCTTCCGCACGGGGCAGGACGTCGACGTCGTCCCGGACGTGGACCTGTTCCTGCGGACCTCGGGGGAGCAGCGCCTGTCCAACTACCTGCTGTGGCAGTCCGCCTACGCGGAGCTGCTGTTCCTGGACGTGCTGTGGCCGGACGTCGACCGGCGGACCCTGTGGGCCGCCGTCGAGACCTACGCCCGACGGGACCGCCGCTACGGCGGCGCCGTGGACACCCCTCAGCCGGCGCCGTCGTCCGGCGCGCCGGACTCGGCCTCGGACGCCGACGGCGGCGCGTAGGCCCCCAGCCACGTGAGCGTCGCGGCACCGGCCGCCTCGCGCACCGACGCGGGGGAGGCGAACACGTCGTGCAGCGCGTCGGGGAGCCGGTGGACGGTCACCCGGTCGCCGAGCCGCAGGGAGCGGCGGGCCATGGCGTCGGGGTCCAGGACGATGTCCGAGGTCAGCATCGCCTCGCCGTAGGACGTGCCCCGATGCCCGCGCGCGGAGACGAGCACGAGGATCGGCACGGAGACGTCGAGCCGCCCGGCCACGGCCCGGTGCCCCGAGAGGACCGCGCTCAGCCAGGCGGCCGGCACCTCGAACGCGTGCGGGGGACGCCAGAGCGGGTGCAGGTCCCATTCGCCCTCGGCCTGGTCCGAGAGGGTACGCCAGTAGTGGTCGATGCGCGGCAGCGTGAGCATGGCGTAGGGCTTCATGGCGGAGACGGGCCCCACGATGGACTTCGCCAGCAGGCGCACGCCCGCGCTGCCCTGCATCTCCAGCCACGGGCTGTTGAGCACGAGCGCGGCGAGGCGGCCGGGATTCCGGTCCGCCCACAGCGCGGCGATCAGCCCGCCCGTGGAGTGGCCCATGAGGATGGGCGGCAGCGGGTGGTCCTGGGCGATGGTCTCGAACGCGGCCTCGAGGTCCGCGTCGTAGCGGGCCAGGTCGTCCGTCCAGCCGGGCGTCTGCCCCGCGCGCAGCGAGCGGCCGTAGTGGCGGAGGTCGACGGCGTGGAACGCGTAGCCGGCGGCCTCGAACGCGCGGGCGAGCGGGGCGTTGTAGAAGTAGTCGCTCCACCCGTGCACCGAAAGGATGGGCCGCCGGGCCGGGTCACGGGCGGAGTCCGTGCGCGGACGCACCACTGTGACAAGGTTCTGTCCTTGTTCATCGGTGTCGAGGCCGAGCGTGCATCGTTCGAAGCCCGGCAGCCCGTCCGGGACCCAGCCCAGGCCCGGCGGATCGTCGAGGAACGGGCGGGTGTCCTCCTCCGTCGGTCCGCCGGCGGGTGCGCCGTGCGGGGCGGAGGGGTCCGGGGGCGGCGGCTGGAGCGGGTCACGGGCCATCCGACCACTGTAGGAGGACCCCGGGCAGGCGGGAGGCCCGTGCGAGGATGGGGGCATGCAGCTGCCTGATCCCAAGTCCGCCGTCGACGGCATCCTGACCTCCCGCGCGCCTCGCCTGTACCCGCCCTTCTTCCGTGCCGTGTTCGGCGGCATGGACGCGGAGCGGGCGCATCATCGGGGCTTCGACGCGATCCGGCTGGCCGAGCGCACCGGGGCGTCCGCCGCCCTGCGCGCCGCCTTCCGCCCGGACCCGATGCTCGCGCGCACGGTCATGGGCCTGCGGTTCCCGACGCCCTTCGGCCTGGCCGCGGGGTTCGACAAGGACGGCCGGGGGACCGCCGCCCTGGCCGACCTCGGGTTCGGCCACATCGAGGTCGGCACGATCACGGCGCAGCCGCAGCCCGGCAACCCGCAGCCCCGACTGTTCCGTCTCGTGGACAACCGGGCGCTGGTCAACCGCATGGGCTTCAACAACGACGGCGCGGCGGCCGTCGCCCCCCGCCTGGTGCGGACCCGGCAGACGCTGGAGCGCCGCTTCGGCCCGGCCCGGCCGGTCCTGGGCGTGAACATCGGCAAGACCAAGGTGGTCCCGCTCGAGGACGCGGCGGACGACTACCGGGCCTCGACCCGCCTGCTCGCGCCCCACGCCGACTACCTGACGGTCAACGTGTCCTCACCGAACACGCCGGGGCTGCGCCAGCTGCAGGAGATCGACGCGCTGGAGCCGATCCTCACGGCGGTGCGCGAGGAGGCCGACCGTGCGGTCCCGGGCCGTCGCGTGCCGCTGACCGTGAAGATCGCCCCGGACCTGGCGGACGACGACGTGCGCGCCGTCGGGGCGCTCGCCGAGCGCCTCGGACTCGACGGCGTCATCGCGACCAACACGACCGTCTCCCGGGAGGGCCTGCGCACCCCGCGTGCCGACGTGGACGCCCTGGGCGCGGGCGGCCTGTCCGGCGCCCCGCTCCAGGAGCGGTCGATGCGGGTGCTGGAGGTCCTGCGGACGGCGCTGCCGACGGGCACCGCCGTCGTCAGCGTGGGCGGGGTGACGGACGCCGACGACGTCCAGGCCCGTCTCGACGCGGGCGCGGACCTCGTCCAGGGCTACACCGCGTTCCTCTACGAGGGGCCGTTCTGGGCCGGCCGGATCACCGCCGGGCTGGCGCGGTCCCTGCGGGGCTGACGGTCTGCTCGCCGGGGCCGCGACGGCCCGGACCCACCGGGGTCCGGGCCGTGGCGCGGTGTCGTGTCAGGCGGGGTACTCGCCCCGCTTGACCTGGGGCTTGGGCAGACGCAGGCGGCGGAACTGCAGGGCCCGCATGATGCCGTAGAAGCCGGTCCCGGGCTCCGGCGTGCCGAAGCGCTCCGTCAGGCCCTTCTTGATGTGCCAGGCTGACCAGGAAGCTCTCGATGAGCACGAGGGCCACGAGGACGTACAGGCTGATCATCAGGATCAGCTGCGCCTCGCGGCCGGGGATGAACATGAGCAGGACGTAGGCGAAGACGACGGGCATGAGCCACTCGCCGATGCCGGTGCGCGCGTCCACGTAGTCACGGACCCAGCGCTTCTGCGGTCCCTTGTCGCGTGCCGGGAGGCCGCGCTCGTCCCCGGTCTCCAGCGCGGCGCGCTGGCGCATCCGCTCCTGGGCCATCGCCTGACGCTCGGCCTTGCGGGCCGCCTTGCGATCTTCGGGGACCAGGGTGCGACGGCGCGCGGCCTCCTGGTCGCGGCGCCGTGGAGTCGGGCCCTTCTTGCCCTGCGAGCGGTCGCGCGGCGCGGCCCCGGACACGGCGCCCTCGGCGGGAGCAGCCGAGGAGCCGTGAGTCGAGGGGGCGGGCGCGGTCTCGGGGGTCTTGTCTCGCTTGAACACCCGTCCAGTCTAGTGGTGGGGCGCGTCCGGCCCGGCCGGGGGCACGACCCTCGGCCCCGCCGCCGTCTACGCTGGCCGTCATGACTGACATCACCTCCCGTGCGCCGCAGGACGCGGCCCTCGTCTCCGCCGTCCGTGAGGCCGTCGAGGCCCGTTTCCCGACGACCCTCCAGACCCTCACCGACCTCGTGGCGATCCCGGGCATCGCCTGGGACTCCGCGGACCGCACCCAGCTCGAGCGGTCCGCCGAGGCTGTCGCGGGCCTGCTGCGCGAGGCGGGCCTGCAGGATGTGGAGATCGTGACCGAGACCCGCGACGACGACCGGCCCGGCGGGCCGGCGGTGATCGGCGAGAAGCCCGGCGCCTCCGACAAGCCCACCGTCTTGTTGTATGCCCATCATGACGTGCAGCCGCTCGGGGACGAGGACCTCTGGGACACCCCGCCGCTCGTGGCCACCGAGCGCGGCGGGCGGCTGTACGGCCGCGGCGCCGCCGACGACAAGGCCGGCATCATGGTCCACCTCGCCGCCCTCGCCGCCCTGCGGGACGTCCTGCCCGACGCCGGCGTCGGCGTCCGCGTCTTCATCGAGGGCGAGGAGGAGGCCGGCTCGCCCACCTTCCGCACCTTCCTGGAGAAGCACCGGGCGCGCCTCGACGCCGACGCGATCGTGGTCGCGGACTCGTCCAACTGGGCCGTGGGGGAGCCCGCGCTGACCACCTCCCTGCGCGGGCTGGTGGACGGCACGGTGACCGTCCGGGTGCTCGACCACGCCGTGCACTCCGGCATGTTCGGCGGGCCGGTCCTGGACGCCGTCGTCCTGCTCTCGCGGCTGATCGCCACGCTCCACGACGCGGACGGCGCGGTCGCCGTGCCCGGCCTCGAGCCGCGGCAGACCGCGGGCCTGGACTACCCCGAGGACGTCTTCCGCGCGGACGCGGGCGTGCTGGACGGGGTGACCCTGGCCGGCCGCGGCCCGGTCGCGGACCGGCTGTGGAACGCTCCCGCGCTGAGCATCATCGGGATCGACGCGCCCTCGGTCGCGGAGTCCTCGAACACGATCCAGCCCGCGGCGCGCGCGAAGTTCTCGCTGCGCCTGGGCCCCGGCATGGAGCCCGCGGAGGCCTTCGAGGCGCTGCGCACCCACCTGGAGGCGCAGTCCGCGGCGGTGCTCGGCGCGGAGACCACGGTCACCGCGGGGGAGTTCGGTCAGCCGTTCACGACGGACACCTCGGCCCCCGCCGCGGCCGCGATGATGGCCGCCCTGGAGGACGCCTGGGGCGTCGAGCCCCGGGCGATCGGCATGGGCGGCTCCATCCCGTTCACCGCGGACCTCGCCGAGGTCTTCCCGGAGGCCACCCTCCTCATCACGGGCGTGGAGGACCCGGACACGCGGGCGCACTCGGCCAACGAGTCGCTGCACATCGACGACTTCCAGCGGGCCGTCGTGGCCGAGGCGCTCTGGCTCGCGCGGCTCTCGGCGTGAGCGCCGCCCGGCCCGTCGGTGCGGCGGGCCGGGAATGCCCCGTGGGCGGCTAGTGTTGCCCGGGAGACCACACGCGCGTGACGGCCCCGTCCGCGCCCCATGATCTGAGGAGGTCACGATGGCTCTGTCCGCAGAGGAGACCGGCGTCGAGATCGGCGCGACCCAGGACGCCGAGGGCCTGCCCCCGCACGAGGTCGAGCTGACCGACGTGGCGGCCGGCAAGGTGCGCTCGCTGCTCGAGCAGGAGGGCCGCACGGACCTGCGGCTGCGCGTCGCCGTGCAGCCGGGCGGCTGCTCGGGCCTGATCTACCAGCTCTACTTCGACGAGCGCGTCCTCGACGGCGACACCGTCCGTGACTACGACGGGGTCGAGGTGATCGTCGACAAGATGAGCGTGCCCTACCTCATGGGCGCGACCATCGACTTCGAGGACACCATCTCGAAGCAGGGCTTCACGATCGACAACCCCAACGCAGGCGGCTCGTGCGCCTGCGGCGACTCCTTCCACTGATCTGCGGGCGCCCGGAGCGCCACGGACCGCGAACCGGCGGGTCGGCCTCGGCCGGCCCGCCGTCGTCGTGCCCGGGCACCGCGCCCAGGATGCTCGGACCCGACTCCCAGACACGATCGGCACGTGTCACGGTGCGGAGAATCCGCGTGTTTCGGCTTAGACTGGCTCTGAATCATCAGGGCATACCCGTGCTCCCTGCGAGGACGCTGCGAGAAGCCGCCGAATCGCCGGGGGAGCGGGGACGCCCCTCGCACACGAGATGAAGAGGAAGGCCGTCTGTGAGAGCACAGAATGACGCCGGACGTCGGACCCGCCGCCGCTGGACCGCCGGTGCCGTGGGCACCACGGCGCTCCTGGTGCTGACCGGCTGTTCGGCAGAGGTCCAGCGCGGCTGGTACCCCGGCACCCGGGACACCACCAACCACAACGCCCAGCTCACCGACCTGTGGGTGAACTCCTGGATCGCGGCCATGGTCGTCGGCCTGCTGGCCTGGGGCGCCATGATCTGGTGCATGGTGGCGTACCGCCGCCGCAAGAACAACCAGGGCTTCCCGAAGCAGACGGCCTACAATGTGCCGCTCGAGACCATGTTCACGGCCATCCCGATCCTGATGGTCTTCACTTTCTGGGGCTTCACCGACCGCGTCCAGACCGAGGTCGACCGCCCCGTGGACGACTCGCCGCTGACCGTCACCGTGTACGGCAAGCAGTGGTCCTGGGACTTCAACTACTCCTACGAGCAGGAGAACGGCGAGGTCATCGAGGCCTACTACTCCGGCATCCAGGCCCAGCTGGACGGCACCGAGGGCGTGCGTGACACCCTTCCGGTCCTGTACCTGCCGAATGACGTGCCGGTGCACTTCGAGCTGAAGTCCCGTGACGTGGCCCACTCCTTCTGGATCCCGCAGTTCCTCCAGAAGCGCGACATGGTGCCCGGCAAGACCAACCACCTGTACCTGACCCCCCAGGAGCTGGGCAGCTACGACGGCAAGTGCGCCGAGCTGTGCGGCGAGTCCCACTCCGAGATGCTCTTCAACGTGGAGGTCGTCGACGAGGCGGAGTTCGTCCAGCGCCTCGAGGAGATGGAGCCGGGTCAGGTGGGCGACGAGTACAGCCGCAATCCCAACAACAACCCTGACGGCGCCGGGACGATGGAGCGCGATCTCCAGACCCCCCGCGGTGGAGGTAGCCACTGATGACCACTTACGAGTACGCAACGGATGAGGTGCGCTCACAGGCGCAGCCTCGTGTGGTGCCCCGTTCGCTGGGCAAGATCGTCGTCAGCTGGCTGACGACGACCGACCACAAGGTGCTCGGGTACATGTACCTGATCACGTCCTTCGTCTTCTTCTGCATCGGCGGCGTCATGGCCCTCATGATCCGCGCGGAGCTCTTCGAGCCCGGCATGCAGATCCTGCAGACGAAGGAGCAGTACAACCAGCTGTTCACCATGCACGGCACGCTCATGCTGCTCATGTTCGCGACCCCGCTCTTCACGGGCTTCGCCAACGTGCTGGTGCCGCTGCAGATCGGTGCTCCGGACGTGTCCTTCCCGCGTCTGAACGCCTTGGCGTTCTGGTTCTTCCTGTTCGGCTCCCTCATCGCGACCGCCGGGTTCCTCACCCCGCAGGGTGCGGCCTCGTTCGGCTGGTTCGCCTACGCCCCGCTCTCCAACACCACGTTCTCGCCGGGCGTCGGCGGTGACCTCTGGGTGTTCGGTCTGGTCCTCCAGGGCTTCGGCACGATCATGGGCGGCGTCAACTTCATCACCACGATCCTGACGATGCGTGCTCCTGGCATGACGATGTGGCGCATGCCGATCTTCACCTGGAACACGCTCATCACCAGCATCCTGATCATGATGGCGTTCCCGCCGTTTGCCTCCGCGCTCTTCGCGCTGGGCCTGGACCGTCGCTTCGGCGGCCACATCTTCAACCCGGAGAACGGCGGCGCCATCCTGTGGCAGCACCTCTTCTGGTTCTTCGGCCACCCCGAGGTGTACATCATCGCCCTGCCGTTCTTCGGCGTCGTGTCGGAGATCATCCCGGTGTTCTCCCGCAAGCCGATCTTCGGCTACAAGTCCATCGTGTTCGCGACGACGGCGATCGCCGCGCTCTCCGTGACGGTGTGGGCGCACCACATGTACGTGACCGGCGCCGTGCTCCTGCCGTTCTTCTCCGTGATGACCATGCTCATCGCGGTCCCGACCGGCGTGAAGTTCGTGAACTGGATCGGCACCATGTGGCGCGGTTCGATCACCTTCGAGACCCCGATGCTGTGGACGCTCGGCTTCATGGTCACCTTCCTGTTCGGTGGCCTGACCGGCGTCATCCTGGCGTCGCCGCCCCTGGACTT
Organism: Micrococcus sp. HOU01; assembly: GCF_035609305.1. Lineage (NCBI taxonomy): Bacteria > Bacillati > Actinomycetota > Actinomycetes > Micrococcales > Micrococcaceae > Micrococcus > Micrococcus sp. HOU01. The sequence continues at coordinate 1,415,647 of NZ_CP141211.1, forward strand.
CCAGGTGTCCGACACCTACTTCGTCGTGGCGCACTTCCACTACGTCATCTTCGGCACCGTGGTGTTCGCGATGTTCGCCGGCTTCTTCTTCTGGTGGCCCAAGTTCACCGGCAAGATGCTGAACGAGCGTCTCGGCAAGATCCAGTTCTGGCTGCTGTTCGTGGGCTTCCACGGCACGTTCCTGATCCAGCACTGGCTCGGCGTCATCGGCATGCCCCGCCGCTATGCGGACTACATGGTGGAGGACAGCTTCCAGGCGATGAACGCGTTCTCCTCGGTCTTCTCCTTCGTTCTCGGCGCGTCGCTGATCCCGTTCTTCTGGAACGTCTACATCACCTCGCGCTATGGCAAGAAGGTCACCGTGGACGACCCGTGGGGCTTCGGCGCCTCGCTCGAGTGGACCACTTCGTGCCCGCCGCCGCGGCACAACTTCCACTCCCTGCCGCGCATCCGCTCCGAGCGTCCGGCGCTGGATCTGCACCACCCGGAGCTCTTCCCGCACTCGCCTCAGAACACGTCTGAGGCCTTCGGAGAGAAGGTGTCCCGGTGAAGGTCGCAGCGAACATCTTCTGGGTGATCGGCCTGTTCTTCGTGGCCGCAGGCACCCTGTACGGATTCTGGATCGAGTGGACTGAGTGGGCTGGCATCCCGGCCCTCTACGCCCTGAGCGCGATGTCCTGGATGATCGCCTGGTACCTGCGGGCCGCCGAGCACAAATACGGCGTCGGCCCTGCAGATGACGAGGACGGTCAGATCGTCGAGTACGCCGGCACCTACGGCACCTTCGCTCCCTGGAGCTGGTGGCCGCTGGGCCTCGGCCTGGGCTGCGCGATCATCGTGACCGGCCTGGCCGTCGGCTGGTGGGTCTTCATCATCGGCATCGTCGCCGCCGCCTACTTCACCTTCGGGTGGGTCTACGAGTTCTCTCGGGGCAAGTACGCCCACTGACCTGGCCGTCGTCGAACGCCGCAGGCCGGACCCCTCGGGGGTCCGGCCTGCGGCGTTTCCCTGGGAGCTGAGTACGGCCAGCCCGCCGTCGCGGCGGCCAGCCCCTGCGCCGCGGGGCCGGTCACGGCGACCGGCCTACTCGCCGCTCGGGGGCCAAGCGTGGTGCCCGGGTGAAGGGTTCGCCTGGTGGCCCGTCCCGCTGTCTCGTGGTCTCCGTAGGCCCGGGCATCGACCGCCGCGCAGAGTCAGCGGCGCGCCAGGAGCGCCTCACCGCGCTGCCCATGACGACGTCTGCGTGCCGCGGCGGCACTTGAATGGGCCGTCCCGTCGCGCGTCCCGTTGATGCCCGTGCCCGCGACTCCTACGCCGCTCTCAGCGGCCGGAACGAGCCTCGTCACGTAGAGACCGGGCAGGGGAGTCGCACGGGGTGCAGGCCAGCAGGGCCGTCGCTTGTGACGGTCCACGTGGCGAGGTGAGGGTGACACTTTCGGTGGGCGCCGGACGAGGCCCCCTCCGCCCCCTCTGCACCGTCCGAGGGGGCGGGGCCGGCCCGGCCTCCGGAGAGCCCGTGGCCGCGTCCGCACGGGCACCTGCCACGCACTGTCGACAGCTCCTCGGTCAGGAAGAAAGGGCTGGCCGGTGGTTGCGGCGATGGGCCTCATCATCACCATCGGTGCATCGGTGCATCGGTGCAGCGGAGTACGGCTTGGCTCTGCACCGGTGCCCACCATGTTGACCGTGACGCCGTGGCCTGCATCCGGGCCGTCGTCCATCTCGGGGCCCAGGGGTGGCGGATGGCCACCCTGCCGGGACAGCCCCCGCCGCCAGGACACACCGTCGGGCACGGGCCCGCGGCACCTGGGAGTCCGGAACCGGGCACGTGGCCGTCAGCAGGGGCCGGGCACGTCCCAGGCTGGCGGGAAACGCTGGGCAGGCCCACGGGGGTGGCCCGGGACCGGCGGGCCTGAACCCTTCGCCGTCCATGCGGGCCGATGCGCGCCGCGGCGTCGGGGCTGCTCAGGGCAGCGCGTCCTCGAGGTCACCCTGGGAACGTCGAAGGGCCCCACGCACCATGGTGCGTGGGGCCCTTCGTCAGGGAATCAGCCGCTCGGGATCAGCGATCCAGGTGAGGGGCGTGCGAGCCGTGCTCGAGCTCGACCGCGGACTCCTCGTGGCCGTGCTGGCCGTGGGTGCGGGCCTCCACCAGCTCCTCGCGGGAGACCGGGGCGACGCGATCCTGGTAGAACATGCGGTTCAGGCCGGCACGGGCCTTCTCCAGCGCGCCCACCTTGCCGTTGCGGCCGGGCATCGCCGGCACCGGGCGGCGGTCCTCGAAGGACACCAGGCGGTACAGCTCGTAGTCGGTGAGCTGGCGGTGACGCTCGTGGAAGCCGCCCTCGGGGGACATCTCGATGACGCCGGCCTCGTGGCCGTGGAGCACCAGCTCACGGTCCTTGCGCTGCAGGGACAGGCAGATGCGGCGGGTCACGATGAAGGCGATCACCGGGCCGAGGAAGAACAGCGCGCGCAGCACGTACAGCACGTCGTTCAGGGAGAGGTGGAAGTGGGTGGCGATGAGGTCCGAGGACGCGGCCGCCCACATGACGCAGTACCAGACGACGGCGGCCACGCCGATGCCCGTGCGGGCCGGGGCGTTGCGCGGACGGTCGAGCAGGTGGTGCTCAGTGTTGTCCTTGGTGATCCACCGCTCGATCCAGGGCCAGGTGCACATGCCGACGAGCAGGACGCCGACCGGGATCAGCGGCACGAGCACGCCCATGGGCAGGGACACCGAGGAGCCCCACGGCATCGGGATGTTCCAGAGGAAGGAGTAGTCGCCGATCATGCCCGGCATGAGGCGCAGGGCGCCGTCGAACACGCCGATGTACCAGTCGGGCTGGGTGCCGGCCTGCACCGGGGACGGATCGTACGGGCCGTAGTTCCAGTTGGCGTTGATCGTCACCGTGGAGGCGATGAGCGCGAGCACACCGAACACGATGAAGAAGAAGCCGCCGGCCTTGGCCGCGTACACGGGGCCCACCGGGTAGCCGACCACGTTGTCCTCGGTGCGGCCCGGGCCCGGGTACTGGGTGTGCTTGTGCACGACGACCATGAACAGGTGGATGCCGATCAGCAGCAGGATGGCGGCCGGCACGATCATGATGTGCAGGGCGTACAGGCGGCCGATGACCGAGTGGCCGGGGAACTCGCCGCCGAAGAAGAAGGCGGAGAGGTACGTGCCCACCAGCGGCAGCGACTTCAGGATGCCGTCGATGATGCGCAGGCCGTTGCCGGAGAGCACCTCGTCGGGCAGGGAGTAGCCGGTGAAGCCGGCGGCCCAGCCGGCCATCAGCAGGAAGCAGCCGACCAGCCAGTTCAGCTCACGCGGGCGACGGAACGCGCCGGTGAAGAACACGCGCAGCATGTGGACGGACATGGCCGCCACGAACATCAGCGCCGCCCAGTGGTGCAGCTGGCGCATGAACAGGCCGCCGCGCACGTCGAACGAGATGTCCAGGGTCGAGGCGTAGGCCGCGGACATCTCGATGCCGCGCAGCGGGGCGTAGGCCCCGTCGTAGACGACCTCCGACATGGAGGGGTCGAAGAAGAGGGTGAGGAACGCGCCGGACAGCAGCAGGATGACGAAGCTGTACAGGGCGACCTCGCCGAACATGAACGTCCAGTGGTCCGGGAAGATCTTGCGGCCGAAGAACTTCACGATCGGCGACATGCCCATGCGAGTGTCGACGAAGTTGGCGATGCGGCCGGTCGTGGTCGCCGGCTGGAACTCATTCACGGTGGTGCTCATAGGTGTCAGCCACGCTCCCAGTAGACAGGCCCGACGGGCTCATGGAAATCGCTCTGGGCCACGAGGTAGCCCTCATCGTCCACGGTGATCGGCAGCTGCGGCAGCGCGTGGCTGGCCGGGCCGAAGATGACCTTGCACTCCTGCGTCAGGTCGAAGGTCGACTGGTGGCAGGGGCAGAGCAGGTGGTGGGTGTGCTGCTCGTACAGGGCGATCGGGCAGCCCACGTGCGTGCAGACCTTGGAGTAGGCGAAGATCCCGTCCACGTTCCAGTCCTCGCGACCCGGGGTGATCTTCACCTTGGCCGGGTCGAGGCGCATGAGCAGGACGACGGCCTTGGCCTTCTGGTTGAGCTTGTCAGGGCCCAGGTTGTTCAGGCCGTCGGGGATGACGTGCACGGCGGAGCCGAGCGTGACGTCCGAGGCCTTGATGGGGGAGCCGGTGGGGTCGCGCACGAGGCGCACGCCCTCGGCCCACATGGTGTGACGCAGACGCTCCGGACCGAAGTTGTGGATCTCCTCATCCGAGAAGTTGTCCGAGTCGTCCAGATCGCGGAACACGGCGATGAACGGCAGGGGGGCCAGCAGGGCGGCACCGATCAGGGTGTTGCGCAGCAGGGGGCGGCGCTTGATCTGCGACTCGTCCAGGATCTCGGAGATCATCCCGGTGGCGGCCACGCGGTCGTCCTCCGAGCGGATCTCGTGACGGTCCTCCACGGTCTCGTGGTCGGGCATCAGGGTCTTGGCCCAGTGCACCACGCCGATGCCGATGCCGAACATGGCGAGGGCGGTGCCCAGGCCGAGCAGCAGGTTCTGCAGGTAGATCTTGCTGAACGCCTCGCCGTTGCCGATCTGCCCCACACCGAAGTAGCCGATGAAGAAGAGCACCGTGCCCACGATGGAGATGAGGAACATGACCGAGACCTGACGCTCGGCGCGCTTCGCAGCCTTCGGATCCTCATCGGCCAGGCGCGGACGGTGCGGAGGCAGGCCCGGGTTGTCGATCGCGTACCGGGGCGCGTCCTCGCCGGCGTGCTCGAGGGAATCCGAGCGGTGCTCGGTCCCTTCAAAGCCTTTCTCGCCCATATGTCCTGTTTCCTTTACTCGAGTGATGAATGTCGATGACGGGTGGTCGGCGCGCCTGCGCCGACGGGATCAGGAGGACCGGCTGGTGAGCCAGACCATGAAGCCGATGATCAGCGCCAGGCCAGCGGTCCAGATGAACAGGCCCTCGGAGACGGGGCCGAGCGAGCCGAGGGCGAGGCCGCCGGGGGAGCCCTGGTTCTCGATGGTCTTCAGGTAGGCGATGATGTCGCGCTTGTCCTCGGGCTTGATGTTCGAGTCGGAGAACACCGGCATGTTCTGCGGGCCGGTCTCCATGGCCTCGTAGATGTGCTTCTCCTCCACGCCCTGCAGAGAGGGGGCGTACTTGCCGCGGGTGAGCGCACCGCCGGCCGCGGCCGCGTTGTGGCACATGGCGCAGTTGATGCGGAACAGGTCGCCGCCGCGGGTGATGTCCACGTCCTCGTGGTTCACATCCAGGTACTCGTCCTCGGGGACGGCGGGGCCGGCACCCAGCGAGGCGACATAGGCGGCGAGCTGGGCCGTCTGCTCGTCGTTGAACTGGTTCGGCTTGACCTGGGCCTGCGGGCCGTTCATCTGCATCGGCATGCGGCCGGTGCCCACCTGGAAGTCGACGGAGGCGGCGCCGACACCGATCAGGGACGGGCCGGAGGGGCCCCCCGCGGCACCCGTGCCGTGGCACGAGGCGCAGTTCGCGTTGAAGAGCTTCTCGCCCTCGGAGATGTCATCAGCCGAGGCGGCCGCGGTGACCTGCGTGGCCGCCTGCGCCTGGTTCACGGTGCTCGCGACGGAGTACAGTCCGCCGGTCACCAGGAGTCCCAGCAGGAGGAGCGCCAGCCCCATCAGGGGATGGCGTCGGTTCTGCGAAAGTGCCTTCACGGGGGTTTCCTATCGTTCTCTTCCGGGGCGGGCCGCTCATGCTGCCGGCCCGGGCCTGAAGTCGGTGCGGTGAGTGGGGGGTCGTCTTACTTCAGGAAGTAGACGATGAAGAACAGGGCGATCCAGACGACGTCCACGAAGTGCCAGTAGTAGGACACGACGATCGCGGACGTGGCCTCGTGGTGGCCGAAGCGGCGGGCCATGTAGGCGCGGCCGATGATGAAGAGGAACGCGATCAGGCCGCCGGTCACGTGGATGGCGTGGAAGCCGGTGGTGATGTAGAACGCCGAGCCGTACGCGTTCGCCGCGACGGTCACACCCTCGGAGACGAGGACCGCGTACTCGTAGGACTGCACCGCCACGAAGATCGAGCCCATGATGAAGGTCAGGATGAACCACTCGACCATGCCCCACTTCCCGAACTGCAGGAAGCCGCCGGTGCGGCGGGGCTGAAGGCGCTCGGCGGCGAGGACGCCGAACTGGGCGGTGACGGAGGAGAGCACCAGGATCGTCGTGTTCACCGCGGCGAGCGGGACGTTGAGGATCGCGGTGTGCTCGGCCCAGAGCTCCGGAGACGTGGAGCGAAGGGTGAAGTACATGGCGAAGAGCCCACCGAAGAACATGAGCTCGCTGGCAAGCCACACCATGGTCCCGACCTGCACCATGTTCGGCCGGCTCGGGAGCCCCGTGGTGGGCTGATGGAGAGTGGGGTTAGCTGTGGTCACCCAGCCATTATGGCCCCAAACACCGCCCGGGCGGTAAATCGAACCTACCGTGTCGCAGGACAGGTCGTCAGCACCGTCGGGGGGGTTTCAGTGGCAGTCGGGGGGTGGCGTCCAGGGGATGTTCAGGTTCGGGGCGTGCGGCGCATGACATGGCGCGGTCCCGGGTGCGGCCGGGCCGCTAGGCTCAGTGCGTGAGCACCCCCGAGAACACCGCAGCAGTCCTGGGGACCTCCTGGCCGGAGGTCTTCCGCGCCCTCACCCTCGGTGAGGACCTCAGCGACGACGTCGCCGCGTGGGCCATGGGGGAGATGATGGCCGGCGATGCCACCGAGGGGCAGGTGGGGGGATTCCTCCTCGCCCTGGCCGCCAAGGGGGTGACGGTGCCGGAGCTGCGCGGCCTGACCGAGGCGATGGTGCAGGCGGCGAACCCGGTGCACGTGCCGGGGGAGACCCTCGACGTCGTGGGCACGGGCGGTGACCGCCTGGGAACCGTGAACCTCTCCACGATGTCCTCGCTCGTGGCCGCCGGTGCGGGCGCGCGGATCGTCAAGCACGGGAACCGCGGCGCCTCGTCCACCGCCGGCGCGGCCGACGTGATCGAGGCCCTCGGCGTGGACCTGTCCATGCCGGCCCGGAAGGCCGAGGAGTGCGCCGAGGCCGTGGGCATCACGTTCCTCTTCGCCCAGAACTACCACCCGTCCATGAAGTATGTGGCCCCGGTGCGCAAGCAGCTCGGCGTGCCCACCGTGTTCAACTTCCTCGGCCCCCTGAGCAATCCGGCCCAGGTCACCGCCCAGGCCCTGGGCTGCTCGAGTGAGGCCATGGTCCCGCTGCTCGCCCAGGTGCTCGCGGACCGAGGGGTGCGCGGCTTCGTCTTCCGCGGGGCGGACGGCCGGGACAAGATCACGACGTCGGGGCCGTCGACCGTCATGGAGGTCCGGGACGGTGTGCGCACCCACGAGCTCGATCCCCGCGAGCTGGGCATCGACCTGGCCCCCGTTCAGGCCCTGGCCGGGCGGGACGGCGCCTACAACGCGACCCTCGTCCGCGCTCTGCTGGCGGGGGAGAAGGGTCCGATCCGCGACGCCGTCCTCCTCAACGCGGCCGCGGGCCTGACGGCCTGGGACCGCGACGCGGACGCGCCGCTGATGGAGCGACTGGCGGCCAACATGACGCGGGCCGCCGAGTCGATCGACTCCGGCGCCGCGCGTGACGTCCTGGACCGCTGGGTCGCCTTCTCCCGGTCCTGATGGTGCGACGACGGGCCCTCCCCGGCGAGATGGGGCCCGTCGTGGAGAGGACGCTCAGGAGTCGAAGCCGAGCGCCCATCCCTCGCCGAGGTCCTCAGACGAGTAGGTCCGGAAGGCCAGCATGGTCTCGGTCTCCTGGATCCCGTCGACCTTGGAGAGGTGGTCGGCGATCACGTCGGCGAGGTCCTCGTAGCGGCGCACCTTGACCATCGCCACCAGGTCCCACGCGCCGGTCACGGAGTAGACCGACCCGACCCCCTCGAGCGCGGCGAGAGTCTCGGCGGTCTCCGGGATGCTGGATTTGTCGGTCTTGATCAAGACGATGGCGGTGACCACGGGCGGTCCTCATTTCCTCGATGCTGCGGGTCCGGTGTCCCCGACGATCCTAGCTGCGCGCCGGGCCCTCACCTCCGGGTGCGGCGCACCAGCCAGGCGGTCACTGCCCGGCGGCCCAGGAGCAGGACGCCCAGCACCCCGAGCGCCACGAGCACGAAGGACACCGGCGCACCACCGAGACCGAAGGCCACGCGCAGGACCATCCCGACCGCCACGGTCCCCAGCCAGACGATCACACCGTGGGGCCACACGCGGGCCCACGTCCGGTGTCCGGCGGTCACCCCGGTCATGAGCAGGAGGCCTGCCAGGAACGGCGCCGCCGCGACCAGCAGACCCAGCAGCCCGCGCTCCGTGGAGTGCTGCCCCTGACCCAGAGCCACGAAGAGGACGGTGAGCAGGAGGTCGACGGCAAGCGCAGGCAGGGCGCCGCGCGGGGCGCGATGCTCGGCGGGCACGACACGACGGGCGGTGGGGGAGGACGTCATGCATCCAGTCTGGCGCACCGAGACGTCCGGACGGAGCGTCCGGCCGAGGACGGCTCGGCAGACGGGCCCCACAACAAGACAGCGCCTTTGTCAGAGGTAGGCTCACTGCATGGTGTCCGTGCATCTGGTGCCCATCCGACCGACCGCCGCCACCGCTGACGACGCGCGGCGTCTGGCAGCCGCGCTGCTCGACGATCCTCGCCCGGACGCGGCTGTGACCGCGGCGGCGTGGCTTCTCGACGAATCCGGCCCGGGCACCGATGCGGCGTCGCACGACGGCGAGCTGGCCGTCGTCGTCGACGGCATGGCGGCCGCGGTCGGCTTGGCGCTGTGGGCCGTGCGGACCGGGTCCTGGGCGGTGCTGTTGGATCCCGAGGATGCCCTCGACAAGGATTCATCATTGTCGTACCTGACAACAGCCGAGCGGCGGCGGGCCCGGCGGGCACCGGGCCGACTCGTGCTGCCGGGCGGAGGTCGCGCGGACCGCGCCTCGGATGCCGGCCGAGAGGCTGATCTGCGCTGTGCGGAGGCCACCCTGCAGCTGGTCGCCGCGGTGGAACGGCGCCGGTCCGCTGATCAGCACGCGGCGGGACGGCTGGTCGAAGCCGGCGCCAGTCAGCGAGAGGCGGCGGCCGAACTCGGGATCAGCCAGCAGGCCGTCCATTCCCGGTTGCGACACGGGCTCTGGCACGAGAGCCGGACGGCGGTGGCGGCTGTCCTGCCGTTGCTGGAGCGGCTGTCCGCAGACCCGGGGGAGTGAACCCCGGCACGCGGTGTCGGTGCCGCCCGGCGCGGCCACCTGGGCCAGTTCACGACGCGGCGCGTGCCGTGCAGGCGGCCTCCGAAGGGGAGGCGAAGAACAGGCTAGTTGACATAATGTACATTATCGGCGCAACGCAGAACGGCGGACAGGGACGCCCGCGCGGCGGGTCTCGCGCGTAGCCTGGACCCATGACGATCATGACCGACCAGCGCGACCGCCCCCTGCACGCGACGATCGCCGTCGTCCTGGCCATCGCCACGGCGGGCTACCTGGCTCCGTGGGCCATTGCCGCCGTCCGCGGCCGTTCCAACGTGTGGGCGGTGTTCTGGGTGAACCTGCTCACGGGGTGGACCGTCCTCGGCTGGTGCATCGCGCTGTACATGTCACTCACCAGCCATCGCCGGCTGCGGCCCTGGGGTCCGCGCGGCCTCTGACCGCGCGGACCGCCCCTCAGGACAGGCGCGCGACGACGGCCCGCACACCGTCTCCCTCGGCGACCAGGCATCGCGGGCCGTCGACGTCCGCCTCGTCCGTCTCGGACAGCTCGACCGGCACCTCGAGCTCCCCCGTCGCATCGGCGCCGATCACGCGGAGGGTGAGATCCGGGGCGCGCGTCTCGAGGTAGGTCCCGGACTCGTCGTGCATCTCGAGCCGGGCCTGCGGGATCTCGCCGCGCACGGCGGCTGCGAGGATACGGCGCGCGTCCGGGTCGGTGGCGGCGTCCACGACCCAGCGGTGTCCCAGGACGGAGTGCTCCACCTCGGCCACGACGTCTCCCTCGGCGGGTGCGTCGCCTCGGTAGGCGAACGGGGTCTGGTAGAGCCGGTCGCCCACGCGCACGACCATCGACTCGACGCCGATCTCGCCGGCGGGATCGTCGAGCCGGTACGAGCCGACCTTCTCGGCGGTCACGTCCTCGGGCAGTCCGTGCGCCACGAGGCGGCGGCGGATCCATTCGGGCTTGTCCGGGTCCAGGCGTGCGGTGTAGATGAGAGCCATGCCCCGACCGTAGCCCCGACGTCGCTCGCCCGCGAGGGCCCGCCGGCCGGCGGCGCGGCTCAGCCCTGCACGGCCCGCACGGCGTGGTCCATGGCCCGGTAGGCGTCGAGCTCGCGGGCTTCGGCGGCTCCGCCGATCAGACGCACCGACTCCGGCGCGTAGCCCGCGGCCACCAGGTCCTCGACGAGATCCGTCTCGGACTCCTGCCCGGCGCACACGACGACGTCCGTCACGTCCAGGGTCAGCGCCACGCGGGCCTCGGGGTCCTCCGGGGACGGCGCGGTCACGCGCAGGCCGTCGGGGCCGAGGCCCTCGTAGGTCACACCGGAGTGCAGGTGGACCCCGTGCCGCCGCAGCTCGGCGCGGTGCACCCAGCCGGTGGTGGGGCGCAGTCGGACGCCGATCGGTCCGGGGCTGCGCTGGAGCAGGTGGACCTCGCGTCCGGGGTGGGCCGCGGCCGGCTTCGCCAGCTGGCCCGGCGTCTCCGCGGTCAGGGCCACGCCCCAGCGGGCCCGCCAGTGCTCCTGCGTCTCGGGCGTCCCGTCCGGCCGTTCCGTGCCGGCCGCCAGGGCCTCGGCGACATCCACGCCCACGCCGCCGGCGCCGATCACCGCGACGCGCGGACCGACGTCGACGTGGCCCAGGACCACGTCGTCGTACGCATGGACGGCGGGCGCACCCGGCTCCCCCGCCCCGGGCAGAGCGACGGGCCGGGGCCGCACGCCGGTGGTGAGGAGCACCTCGTCGTAGCCTGGCCGCCCATCGTCCGTGAGGAGTGTCTGTGCGGACACCTCCTCCCCGGTCACGAGCGTCACCCCGGATGCCGCCGCGCGGGCCGCCAGGTGCTCCAGCGCGGGACCGAACTCCTCCTTGCCGGGAATGCGGCGGGCGAGCCGGAACTGCCCGCCGGGCTCGGCGTGCCGGTCGAACAGGGTGACCTCGTGCCCGAACCGGGCCGCACGCTCCGCGGCCGTGAGGCCCGCCGGCCCGGCACCGACCACGGCGATCCGGCGCCGGCGGCCGAGGGCCACCGGGACGGGCGCGGCGTACTCCGGCTCCGTCTCCCGCCCGGCGCGGGGGTTCATCAGGCACGAGACCTTGGCCCCGGTGAACACGTGGTCGAGGCAGGCCTGGTTGCAGGCGATGCACGGGGTCAGGGTCCGAGCGCGCGGGTCGCTGATCGCGGCCATCCACTCGGGGTCCGCCAGCAGGGGCCGGGCCAGCCCGACGAGCGCGGCGGCCCCGGACGTCAGCGCCTCCTCCGCCTCGGCGGGGGTGGTGAGCCGGTTGGAGGCGATCACGGGGATGTCGACGGCGGCGGTCAGGTCAGCCGAGGCGGCGAGGAACGCGGCGCGCGGCACGGAGGTCACGATGGTCGGCACACGCGACTCGTGCCACCCGATGCCGGTCATCAGGACGTCCGCTCCGGCGGCCTCGAAGGCCCGGGCGGTGTCCGCGATCTCCGCGCGCGTCTGCCCGTCGGGGACCAGGTCCGCCGCCGAGGTGCGCACCGAGAGCACGCCGCGCTCCCCCAGCGCCTCGCGCACGGCCGCGACCACCGCCGCCGGGAACCGGCGTCGGCGCTCGGCGTCGCCCCCGTACTCGTCCGCGCGTCGGTTCGTCGCCGGGGCGAGGAACTGGTTGAGGAGGTAGCCCTCCGAGGCCATGATCTCCACGCCGTCGTATCCGGCCTCCAGGGCCAACGTGGCCGCGCGTGCGAACGCGTTCACGGTCCGCTCGATGTCCGCGGCCGTCATCTCCCGGGGCGTGTGCCGCGAGATCGGCGCTCGCACCGCGGAGGCCGAGACCAGGTCGGGGCTGGGGGCGTAGCGTCCCGCGTGCAGCAGCTGGGCGAGGATCCTGCCCCCGGCGGCGTGGACGGCGTCCGTGACGACGCGATGGGCGCGCGCGTCCTCCTCGCTGGCGAGCATCCCCCCGCCCAGCGTCACCGTGCCCTCGGGGACGACGCCCAGGCCGCCGGTGACGATGAGTCCGACGCCGCCGCGTGCCCGCTCCGCGTAGAACGCCGCCAGCTGCGGCAGGTTGTCGTGCCGATCCTCCAGTCCCATGTGCATCGAGGCCATGACCACCCGGTTGGGCAGCGTGAGGGGGCCCAGGGTGATCGGCTGGAGCAGGGGCGAGACCGCGACGGGTGAAGATGTCATGCAGCTCACATTACCGGGCGGTAGCTCCCGACTTCCAGGACCGCCTGGGGACACGCTGTGTCCAACGCCACTGCGTAGGGCAGGATGGGGATCACACGTCGACGCGCGGCAGACCCGTCCGCGCACCCGACACGGAGGGGAGCGCACGCATGGAGTGGATCGAGGCGAACGCGGGCTGGCTGTGGCTGGTGCTGGCCGCCGGCCTGGCCGGCGTCGAGCTGCTGACCCTCGACCTCGTCTTCCTGATGATCGCCGCCGGGGCCGGCGCGGCGGGGGTGGTCGCGCTCGTGGGCGGCCCGCTGGCGCTCCAGCTCGCGGCGTTCGCCGCCGTCGCCCTGCTGATGCTCGCCGCCGTGCGCCCCGTCGCCCTGCGCCACCTGCGCAAGGACACCGGCGCCGGCGCCTCCTACCTGGACACGCTCCCGGGGCGTCGCGTCGCGGCCCAGGGCGCGATCACCGGCGACGCCGGCACGCTCGCCGTCGACGGCGACACCTGGTCCGCCCGCGTCGAGCCCGGGGCGCCCGACGTCGCCCCCGGCGACGAGGTGACCGTCCTGCGCATCGACGGGGCCACCCTGGTGGTCCGCCCGCTCCCCCGCATCGACTGGGAGGCGGACGGCGCCTGAGCCGCCCCACGTCCTCGTTCCGACCGCACCGACCCCAGAAGAAGGGACCCCGATGGAAACCCTCATCGTCCTCGTCGTCCTCGCCGTCCTCGCGGCGGTGATCGTGGCCTCCTCGGTCAAGATCATCCCGCAGGCGCGGACGGCCAACATCGAACGCCTCGGCAAGTACAACCGCACGGCCGGCGCCGGGCTGACCCTGATCATCCCGTTCGTGGACCGCATGCTCCCGATGGTGGACATGCGCGAGCAGGTCGTCTCCTTCCCGCCCCAGCCGGTGATCACCGAGGACAACCTCGTCGTCTCCATCGACACGGTCGTCTACTTCCAGGTCACGGACGCCAAGGCCGCGACCTATGAGATCGCCAACTACATCCACGCGGTGGAGCAGCTCACCACCACCACCCTGCGCAACGTCGTGGGCGGCATGAACCTCGAGGAGGCGCTGACCTCTCGCGACTCCATCAACTCCCAGCTGCGCGGCGTGCTGGACGACGCCACCACGCGCTGGGGCCTGCGGGTCTCGCGGGTGGAGCTCAAGGCCATCGACCCGCCCATGTCCATCCAGGACTCGATGGAGAAGCAGATGCGCGCCGAGCGCGACCGCCGCGCCGCCATCCTCACCGCCGAGGGCACGAAGCAGGCCGCCATCCTCACGGCCGAGGGCGAGCGCCAGTCCCAGATCCTCTCCGCCGAGGGCGAGGCTCAGGCACGCGTGCTGCGCGCCAACGCCGAGGCCGAGGCGATCGAGGTGGTCTTCGACGCCATCCACTCCGGCGGCGCCGACTCCGAGGTCCTGGCCTACCAGTACCTGCAGTCCCTGCCCAAGATCGCCGACGGCCAGGCCACCACCATGTTCGTGGTCCCCGCCGAGCTCACCCGCGCCCTGCAGGGCCTCGGTGAGGCGTTCGCCCCCGGCGACGGCGACCGCCCCACCCCGGAGCGCGCACCCCGGCGTCGGGACTCCGGGGACCGCGCGGGCGAGCCGGGCGCCGAGCACGTCGGCGTCACCCCGGAGCGCGCGCGTCGGCCGCGTGGGTCCCGCCCCACCACCGCGGACGCCCTGCGCGCCAGCGGCGTCATGGACGCGATGACCGCCGGCGCGGTGACGGCGGAGGACATGCCGCAGACCTCGCTCGACGAGGCCCTGGCCACGCCGCAGGAGATTGAGCCCGACCCGTCGGCCGGCCGCACCCCCGGCACCCGCCCGGCCGGCGAGGCCGACGGGAATGCTGTGGGACACTGAATGGTTCCATCAGTGAGGACGACCCGCCGCGCCTCGATCGGCCCGCGCCCCCGCGCGGGCCTCGGCGCGGCCTGACGAGGAGGAAACGTGAGCGATCGCAGCCTGCGGGGCATGCGCCTGGGCGCGCAGTCCCTGGAGTCCGAGGCCGGTGTCGAGCCCGCCGCCCGGCAGCGGGTGGAGTACCGCACGGAGGACGGCGAGCAGGTGTTCGTGACCTTCTCCGTGGAGGCAGACGTGCCGGCCACCTGGACCTCGAAGACCGGCAAGGAGGCGTTCCTCGTCAGCGGCGAGAAGCCGGCTGAGACCGAGGGCAAGCCCGTGCGCACCCACTGGGACATGCTGCGCGAGCGCCGCAGCCTCGAGGAGCTGGAGGAGACCTACAAGATCCAGCTCAACAAGCTGCGCGCCAGCCGCGGCGAGGACGTCGACGCCTGACCCGCCGCTCCCCCATGCACGACGGGGCCGGATCCGCCATGGATCCGGCCCCGTCGTCGTTCGGGGGCTGTGCGCCTCAGAGGCCGAGGCGGGCGCGCAGGCCCTCCCAGCGCGCAGCCAGGCCCCAGCGGGTCACGTTGACCACGGCCTCGCCGATGATGCCGCCGCTCATCTTGGACTCGCCGAGCTCACGCTCCACGAACGTGATCGGGACCTCGACGATCCGCTTGCCGAGCCGGGCCGTGCGGAAGGTCATGTCCACCTGGAACCCGTAGCCCTTGGACTCGATCGCGTCCAGGTCGATCGCACGGAGCGTGTCGGCCCGGTAGGCGCGGTAGCCCGCCGTGATGTCCGTCAGGTTGAGGCCGAGCATGATCCGCGGGTACAGGGAGCCGGCCCACGAGATCATCTTGCGGGAGGTCGGCCAGTTCACCATCTTGCCGCCCGGCACGCGGCGCGAGCCGATCACCAGGTCCGCGGTGCGGACGGCCTCCAGCAGGCGCGGCAGCTGCTCGGGCTGGTGCGAGCCGTCCGCGTCCATCTCGACCAGGACGTCGTAGCCGCGCTCCAGGCCCCAGCGGAACCCGGCGATGTAGGCGCCGCCCAGGCCGTCCTTGGTGGTGCGGTGCAGCACGTGCACGGAGGGGTCCTCGGCGGCGCGGGTGTCGGCCCAGTCGCCGGTGCCGTCCGGGGAGGCGTCGTCCACCACGAGAACGTCGGACTCCGGGACGGCGTCACGGAGTCGGCCGAGGGTCAGCGGCAGCGACTCGATCTCGTTGTACGTGGGGATGATGGTCAGCACGCGCATGTGCGGTTCTCGCCTTCCGGCCGGGGTCGTGGGGGCGGCCCGCCGGTCGGACGGGCCATCGCATCCGTTCGAGTATAGGAAGCGGAGGTCTCAGGCCGGCGTCGCGCCATCGCGCGCGTCGCGGGCCACGTCCTCCGCGGCGATCCGGCCGTCCACCCAGGTGGCCCGCCAGCGGGGCAGGGCGGTCTCGGCGTCGAGGGCCGGCAGCAGCGGCGTGCCGGCTCGGGTGTCCGTGCTCCACGCCGCCACCCGGCCGTCCGGCGACTGCACAGCCACCGCGTCCGCGTCCCAGACGCCGAACACGGCCGGGGCCGACACGCTCAGGCGCGGGGCGACGGACAGGCCGGCCGCCGGAGCGTCGGGCAGCGCGCGCAGCGGGGTGCGGGTCGCGGCGGCGAAGGCGGAGCGGGCGGAGATGCGCTCGTCCGGGTCGGGGTGGGACAGCGCCGACCGGACGGCGGCCCACGGGTCCCCGGCCGGGCCGGCGCCCAGGCACACGGAGACGGCGTCGGCCAGCAGGCTCGCCACGGGGGCGTGCAGCACGCCGTCCGCGTCGGGGACGACGGTGGCGCTGACCCCGGCGGCGGCCAGGAAGGCGCGGTCCTCGGCGGTGACCGAGTGGGTGACCACGAGCCGATGGCGCACGCGGCCCAGGGCGGCGGTGCCGAGTTCCTCCGCGACCGAGCGCAGGGCGGTCAGGGCCACGTCCTGGGCGGCGGGCCCGGCGTCCGCACCGCCGTCGGGGACGAGGTAGGCCTGCTCCCCCGCCTGGGTCGAGGCCGTCAGGAGACCGGCGAGCGTGGCGGGGTCGGTGCCGGTCCCGACGGGCAGCCACACCCCGGCCGCCTCGGCGTCCACGCGGTCGGCGTGCCGATAGACGACCGTCTGGACGTCCTCGTCGGCGGGCCCGGCGCCCGTGTCCTCGGGCCCGGCCAGGATCGTCACGACGGCGGTGCCGCGGCTCAACGCGTCCCGCGCGTCCGCGGGCCGGGCCAGCGGCTCGACGAACACCGGCACGACGACGGCGCCGTCGAGGTCCCGCCGTTCGTCACCCGGGTCGGCCACGCGGTCCGCGGAGTCGTCCGCGCCGAGCCAGGCGATCACCCCGTCCCGGACCAGCAGCGCCTGTGCGTACGGGTCCGTCGTCGAGTGGATGATGCCGTGGGTCAACAGGTGTGCGCTCACCCGCCCACCCTAGCCCGTGTCAGTCCTCGTCCGCGCGCGGGGCCGAGGCCGCCGGCAGCGAGGTGGCCACGACGCCGCGGGAGACGAGGTCCGCGGCCCGGCGGCAGGCACGGCTGCGACGGGCGTCCCCGGGGACGTTGGCCAGCTGGTCCAGCACGTCGATGACCTGCCGCGCCCAGCGGACGAAGTCGCCCGCGGCGAGGTCCGCGCCCTCGAGGGTGCGGCGCAGGGTGGCCCCCCGCACCCAGCGATGCATGGGCGCCACCAGCCCGGGGTCCGTCCGGGGCGTGGGCTCGAGCCGTGCCTGGGCCTCGTCCGTGCGCAGGCGCTCCTCGATGCGCTCGGCGGCCTCCGCGACGCGCGCGAGCCGCGGGGTCGGCATCGGGACCAGTCCGGGCTCGGCCTCCCCCCTGCCCTGGTACACGAGCAGCGCGGCGACGGCGGCCCACTCCTCCGGCGTCAAGCCGTCCGTGGCCGGATCCTGCAGCACCAGCGAGGTGAACAGGTCCCGCTCGCCGTAGATCCGGCGCAGGGCCTCGCCGCGCTCCGTGAGCGCCGCGCGGGGCGAGGACGCGTCCTCCTGGACGTAGCCGTAGGCGCGCAGCAGACCGACGACGCGGTCGAACGTGCGGGCGATGGTGTTGGTGCGGCCCGCGATGCGCTCCCGCAGGACGGAGACCTCCCGCCGCATGGCCCACCAGCGGTCGCCCCAGCGGGCGTGCTCCTCGCGGTCCTGGCAGCCGTGGCACGGGTGGCGGCGCAGTGCCCGGCGCAGCTCCTCGACCCGGGGCGCGGCCGGGTCCTCCCGGAGGCGGAAGCCCGCCGTGCGGCGGCCTCCGGCGGGCGGGCGGCCCGTGCGCACGGCCTCGCGCATGAGCGCGGCGACGTCCTTGCGCTGCGCGGGCGTCTTCACCTGCACCACCTGGGGCAGGGCGGCGCCGGCCACCGGCTCGACCGGCCCGGCGACGTCGTCCACCGTGATGCGGCGCAGCTGCGCCTTGTCCGTCACGACGCCGACGCGCGGGTTCTGGAGGTTGCCGGCGGGGAACACGACGACGGCCCGGCCGAGCGCGCGGCCGGCGTCGAGCTCGACGACGTCCCCGACCGCGAGGTTCGCGAGCGAGTCCTTCACGGCGGCCAGGTGGGCCCGACGGCGCCCCTGCGAGCCGGACTTCTCCGCGGCCGCGAGCTCCTTGCGCAGGGTGAGGTACTCGGCGAAGTCGCCGAGGTGACATTGCATTGCCTCCTCGTACTTCTCGAGGCTGGCCTGCTTCGAGCGGACCTCGCGGGCCAGCCCCACCACGGAGCGGTCCGCCTGGAACTGGGCGAACGAGGACTCGAGGATGCCCCGTGCCCGCTCCGCCCCGACCTGTGCCAGCAGGTTCGCGGACATGTTGTAGGTGGGCCGGAACGAGGAGCGCAGCGGGTAGGTGCGGCGCGAGGCCAGGCCCGCGACGGCGGCCGGGTCCAGCCCGGGACGCCACATCACCACGGCGTGGCCCTCGACGTCGATGCCGCGGCGGCCCGCCCGGCCCGTCAGCTGGGTGTACTCCCCCGGCGTGATGTCGACGTGGTTCTCGCCGTTGAACTTGACCAGCTTCTCGATCACCACGGAGCGGGCCTGGCATGTTGATGCCGAGGGCGAGGGTCTCCGTGGCGAACACGGCCTTGAGCGCGCCGGCGGCGAACAGGTCCTCGACGGCCTCCTTGAACGGGGGCAGCATGCCGGCGTGGTGGGCCGCGAAGCCCCGGGACAGGCCGTCCCGCCACGCCCAGAACCCGAGGATCTCCAGGTCCTCGACGGGCAGCAGGCGCGCCGCCTCCTCGACCCGCTCGGCCACGAGCGCCTTCTCCCGCGCCGTGGTGAGGTCGAGCCCGGCCCGCAGGCACTGCTCCACGGCGGCGTCGCAGCCGGTCCGCGAGAAGATGAAGGTGATGCATGGCAGCAGCCCGTCGCGGTCGAGGACCCGGATCATCTCCGGACGCGACGTGGACAGCCGCGGTCCGCGCCGCGGGCCGCCGTCGTGACCGCCCGGCCGACCGGAGACCGGCCGCTCCCGGTCCAGTGCGGACGAGCCGGTCCGGCCCCGGCCGCCGTCGCGACCCGTGTGCCGGCCGCCCCTGGCCCGCCCCTTCGTGCCGCCCCCGCGCCCGTCGCGGTGCTGCTGCCGCCCGGGGCGCCCCCAGTCGGCGCGCTGGAACCGGCGCTCGGCCTCCTCCCCCAGGCGCTTGAGCTCGGGGTTGAGCAGGGCCTCCCCGTCCCGGTCCGCGGCGTCCTCGAAGGCGATGTCCTCGGCGAACAGGTTGTAGAGCCGGCCCCCGGCCATGATGTGCTGCCACAGCGGCACCGGCCGGTGTTCCGAGACGATCACGGTGGTGGCGCCCCGGACCGTGTCGAGCCAGGCGCCGAACTCCTCGGCGTTGGACACCGTGGCGGACAGGGAGATCAGCTGCACGTGCTCGGGCAGGTGGATGATGACCTCCTCCCACACCGGTCCCCGGAACCGGTCGGCGAGGTAGTGGACCTCGTCCATGACGACGAAGCCGAGGTCGATGAGGGTGTCCGACTGCGCGTACAGCATGTTGCGCAGCACCTCGGTGGTCATCACGACGACGGGCGCGTCCGGATTGACGGAGGTGTCCCCCGTGAGCAGGCCGACGTTCTCCGCGCCGTGCACGCGGGCGAGGTCCGCGTGCTTCTGGTTGCTGAGGGCCTTGATGGGGGTGGTGTAGAACGCCTTCGTGCCGCGGGCCAGGGCCAGGTGGACGGCGAACTCGCCGACCACCGTCTTGCCGGCACCGGTGGGCGCCGCGACGAGGACGCCGTGGCCGTCCTCGACCTCGGCGCACGCGCGGCGCTGGAAGTCGTCGAGGGGGAAGCCCACGCGTGCGGCGAACCGGCCGAGCTCGGAGCCGGCATGGTGCCGGGCCGCCCGGGCACGGGCGTAGCGCTCCGCCGGGCTCAGCTCGGGTTCGTCGTGCGGGGTCGCGGACGCGGGATGGTGGGCCATGGCCCCACCCTACTGGCGGGTCCGGACGCCGTCGTGGTCGTGCGTCCGGGCGGGAGGGCTGCGGCGGGCGCCGCTCAGATCTGATCGAGCGGCTTCGGGCCTTCGGCGAGCTCCGCCTCGACGTCCACCTCGCGCTGCCCCGAGCGGCGGTCACGACGACGGTCCCCCCACAGGCACAGGACGATGGCCACGCCGAAGAGGACGACGAGCGGGATCGCCATGTAGAACATGGAGATGGCGTCCGCACCGGGGGCGGCGATCGCGGCGATCAGCATGATCACGAAGACGGTGATGCGCCAGTGGTGGACGATCGTGCGGCCCGGCAGGATGCCGAGCATGTTCAGTCCCACCAGCAGCACCGGCAGGACCATGGCCACGCCGAACGCGAGGTAGAGACGCGTGACGAAGCTGATGTACACCGACGCCGTCGGGAGATTCGCGCCGCCCTCGGGAGTGAAGCCCACGAAGAACTGGACGGCCTGCGGCATCACGAGCCACCCCAGCGCGATGCCGAAGATGAACAGGGGCACGGCCGCGGCGATGAAGCCCAGGGCGTACTTCTTCTCGGCCTTCTTCAGACCCGGCACGATGAACGCCCAGATCTGGTAGAGCCAGACCGGGCTGGACAGGATGAGCCCGATGAACATGCTGACCTTGAGCATGAGGTCGAACGGCGAGGCCACCGTGTCATAGGCGACGGCCGCCGTGTGCCCCTGGCTGGCGATCTCCTTGACCGGGCGGAACAGCTCCGCCATGACCGGCTGGTAGACGAGGAAGCCGACCACCATGCCGACCGCGACGGCGAGTCCCGACTTCAGCAGTCGGTTGCGCAGCTCCGTGAGGTGCTCGCGCAGCGGCATCTCGCCGGTGGGGTTGTCCCGCCGCTTCCGGCGGCGCCGGGTGCGGCGGGCGACCTCGTCGACCTCGGTCATCGGGTGGGGGTCCTTCCGGCTCAGCGCGGGTCGCGCGGGTCGGTCTCGTCACGCTCGACGACGCGGCCCTCGACCGGCTCGTCCGCGGCGGTGGAGCCGGCGCCGGAGCGCTCGTCCGTGGTGCCCTTGCCCTCGGTGCGCATCTGCTTCACCTCGGAGGAGAAGATGCGCATGGACTGGCCGAGGTTGCGGGCCATCGCGGGCAGCTTCGGCGCCGCGAAGAGCAGGATCGCGAGCAGGATGATGATGACGAGCTGCCAGCCCTGGAGTCCAGCCATGATGAAGGGTCCTTTCGATGGGGTTCCGGGGTCCAGGCTACCGCGCCGGCAGGGCCGCGAGGGCATCGCCCAGCGCGTCCGCCACGGATGCCCGGAGGTCGGCGGGGGCCAGCACCTGGACGGCTCCGCCGTGGCGTCCGACCAGCGCGGCGGCCACGCCGGCGTCGGTCAGATGCACCCGGGTGAGCCGGTCGCCGTCGGGCAGATCGGCCTGGGCGTCCGGGCGGTAGCCGGCGGCCGCGTCGCGGACGGGATGGGCCCAGCGCAGCAGCACGGGCACCCCCGCGGCGTCGTCGGGATGGACCCGCCAGCGCGCGGGCCTTGCCCGGGCGGCGAACGTCTCCCCCGTGGGTGCGGGCGCGCTGATCCGGTCCACCCGGAACACCCGGTGGTCCTCGGCGCGACGGCACCACGCCTGCAGGTAGAGACGCGCCCCGTCCTGTACCAGGGCCAGCGGCTCCACGTCCCGCTCGGTGAGGGCGTCGGCATGCACGGAGCGGTAGGTCAGGTGCACGACGGCCCGCTCCGCCACGGCGGCCAGCAGGGTGCGCACCGTCGCGGGGTCCACGGCCACGTCCCAGTGGGCGGCGACGGCGACCGGGGGCTCGCCGGCGGTGTGCGCCTCGGCCTCCCGGAGGGCGGCGTCGTCCGCGTCGTCCGCGTCCGGGGCCCCCGCGTCCAGGACGGCGGCGCGGATCCGGCGCTGGGCGGAGCGGGCGGCCTCGCGGTCGGCCTCGTCCAACACCGGCAGGTCCGCGACCGTCTGCAGGGCGGCGACGAGGCTGTGCGCCTCGGGGCGCGTCAGCCGCACGGGACCGGCCAGGTCGGCGGCGCGCTCCACGTGGACGCGGCCGGCCACCTCCGCCACCTCGAACTGGAAGCCGGGGAAGTCGCGCTCGGGCATGCCGCAGTAGCGCAGCGTCTCGAGGTCGGCGTCGAGGCGCTCGTCGGTGACCCCGAGACGCGCGCGCAGCTCCGCCCGGTCCACCCCACCGGCCCGGTTGGCCAGCCCCACGATGTCCAGCAGGCGGCCCACGAGGTCCTCGCTCGAGTCGCGGGCGCGGCGCCGGACGGGCGCGGCGAGCGCCACCTCGAGCAGGGCCGGGTCGGCGGGACCGGCGTGGGTCTCCGCCGCGGCGGCCAGGCCCGCGCGGACGCGGTCGGTCAGGTCCGGGTGCGCGGCCGAGGGCACGGCCCGGCCCAGCAGGCCGCCGATCTCCGCGGCGAGGCCGTCCTCGCGCGGCCCGGCGGGGGCCTCCCAGAGCTCCCAGTCGGGTCCCGGTGCGGCGCCGTCCTCGACGCGGGGCTCGGCCGGCTCACCGACCGCGCGGACGCCCTGACCCCGGCCGGGCGCGAGCCACACCCGGACCCGCTCGGCGTCGGCCTGCCCGGCCAGGCGCGCCACGAGGCCGGCGTGGTCGTGGTCCTCGGGACGGCCGGGGGCGTCCGTCGCCCGCTCGACGCGGCGCGGCTCCCCCTCCATCCGGGTGAGCCGGAAGCTGCGCTCGGCGCCGCGGTCGAGGTCCCAGCCGGTGAGGTACCAGCGGCCGCGCACGAGGGTGAGGAACCAGGCCCGCACGGTGCGCCGGGTGGCCCGCCCCCGCGCGTCGCGGTAGGGGAAGCGCAGCACGGCCTCGTCGGCCACGGCCTGGGTGAGGGCCTCGAGCCGGGGGTCGGCCCGGGGCATGAGGGTGTGGTACCCGGCCAGCTCGTCATCGCCCGTGAGGTCGGTGGCCGGCTGGAACAGCAGGCCCACGGCGCGGACGACGTCGGCGCGCAGCGGCGAGTCGCCCCACAGGCGCCGCGCCCGCACGAGGGCGCGGCGCTCGTCCACGGTCAGGTCGAGGTCGCGCAGCAGCAGCGCATCGCGGACGACGCGGTGCCGCACCCCCGCCTCGCCCTCGTCGAAGCCCGCGGGTTCGAGCGTCTCCAGCGGGACCCCCACGGCGCGCAGCACGCGGCGGTCCCGCTGGAAGAGCTTCTCGAAGGCGGTGTCCGTGAGCCCCTCATAGCCGACGACCTGCCGTCGGATCCGGTCACGCTCGAGGCCATGCGGCGCCGAGAGCAGCAGCCACAGTAGCGAGATGATGCGCTCGGCGGCCTCGTCGCCGGCGCGCCGCGGGGTGGGTGGGGTCACGGGGCCCGGGGTCAGTCGACCGAGACGAGGTCGCAGACGAAGATGAGCGTCTCGTTCGGCCCGATCGCGGAACCGGCGCCGCGGGCGCCGTAGCCCAGGTGCGGCGGGATCTCGAGGCGGCGGCGGCCGCCGACCTTCATGCCGAGCAGGCCCTGGTCCCAGCCGGCGATGACCTGGCCGACGCCGACGGTCAGGGGCAGCGGGGTGCCGCGGTTCCACGAGGCGTCGAACTCCTCGCCGGTGGACCAGGCCACGCCCACGTAGTGGACCTGCACGCGGGATCCGGCCTCGACGGCCGGGCCGGAGCCCTCGATCAGGTCCTCCACCACGAGCTCGGTGGGCGGGGTCTCGCCCGGGAAGTCGATCTCGGGCTTGGTGCGGTCGTAGTCGCGCTGTCCGAAGGACACGGTGCTCTCCTCTGGGGTTCTCGTGGACGGGGTCAGTTCGCCGACTCGGTGGCGGGCGCCTGGGCGTCCAGGATGTCCACCACGAACAGCAGGGGCTCGTTCTCGCCGATGTCCGGCGGGCTGCCCTGCTCACCGTAGGCCTTCTCGGCCGGGATCGACAGGAGGACGCGCGAGCCCACCTTCTGGCCGGCCAGACCCTCCTTCCAGCCCTCGATGACCTGATTGAGGGAGAACGTGATCGCCTGGCCCGTCTCCCAGGACGAGTCGAAGACCTCTCCGTCGGACCACGTCACGCCCTCGTACTGCACGGTCACGGTGTCGTCCGCACCGACCTCGCGGCCCTCGCCCTGGATCAGCGGCTGGACCACCAGCTCCTGGGGCGCCTCGCCGTCGGGCTTCGCGATGCTCGGCCGGCCGCTCTGCTCGTCCACGGTGACGTCGGGCAGGCGTTCGTCCCGCTCGGTCACCTCCTCACCCTCGGCCTGCTTCGGCAGGATGGCGTCGATCTTGTAGACGAACAGCTGGGCGGGCTGCGTCTGGGTGGAGGGGGAGGCACTCGGCGACGCGCTCTCGGTCTGCGGGACGGAGACGTCGTACTGGGGGCTGTACGCGGCGACGATCGTGCCGGCACCGCTGCCCACCAGCATCTCGTGGATCTCCGGGTTCATGGACTTGAGCTGGTCGTCCACGGGCACGGCCTCCGGTTCGCCGCTGAAGTTCTCGGCGACCACCTCGCCGCTGGCCGGATCGACGACGGCGATCGACATCTTCAGGACGTCGCCCTCCTGCACCTGCTCCCCCTCGCCGGCGGTCAGCACCCGCGTGGTGGGCTGGTCGGTGTCGATCTCCCCGTCGATCTCGACCGTCGGCGCCCCGCCGTCGCCCTCCGTGAAGGTGACACCCGTCAGGGCGTCCGGCTCCCCCTGGCCCTCGCCGACGGCCGCCCGCTCGGGGGCGGCCGACGTGGAGGCCGACGCGGTGTCGCTGTGGGGCTGGTCCGCGCCGTCGTCGCCGGTGGCGCAGGCGGTGGCCAGCATCAGGCCCGCGGCGCCGAGGGACAGCAGCGGCAGCAGGCGGCGACGGCGGCGGGCCGTCGGGGGCTGGGGGGTCTCGAACGAACTCATGCGGGTCACCCTAACGGCGCGTCCTGGGCGTGCGCTGTCAGGCGATTCGCCCGAACAGCCGGTCGACGGCGGCCGACGACGTGTCGAACGGGTCCTTCGTCACGATCGCGTGCAGCGGATGGTCGGTGAGCTTCAGGGTCGTCCAGTCGACGGCGTAGTCCAGGCCGTGCTCCCGGGCGCGGGCCACGAAGTCCGCGCGCACGCGGGCCCGGGTGGTGGGCGGGGCGGTCTCCACGGCGGACCGGGCGGCGTCCTCGGGCAGCAGGCGCGCGACGGCGCCGCGCCGCAGCAGCAGGCGGAACAGCCCCCGGTCGGGGTCGATGTCGTGGAAGGCCAGGTCCAGCTGGGCGAGGCGGGGTGAGCCCCAGTCCAGGTCGTGGCGGGCCCGGTAGTCCTCCAGCATGCGCAGCTTGATCGCCCAGTCGATGCGGTCCTCGATGCGGGACCGGTCACCGGTGCGGACGGCGTCGAGCACCTCGCCCCACAGGGTGAGGATCTCCCCCACCCGGTCGTGGTGGGCACCCTCCGCGGCGACGAAGGCGCGGGCCCGCTCGAGGTAGTGCTCCTGCAGCTCGAGGGCGGAGGCCTCCCCCTCCCGGAGCGCGATGCGGGCCGTGCCGGTGAGGTCGTGGGAGATCTGCCGCACCGCGCGGGTGGGGTGGGCGACGACGCGGTCCCCGAGCGGGAAGCCCGCCTCGATCATCCGCAGCAGCAGGTCGGTGGCGCCGAAGCGCAGCAGGTGGGTGTGCTCGGAGAGGTTCGTGTCCCCCACGATCACGTGGAGGCGTCGGTACTCGGAGGCGTCCGCGTGCGGCTCGTCCCGCGTGTTGATGATCGGCCGGGACCGCGTGGTGGAGGAGGACACGCCGTCCTGCACGAAGTCGGCGCGCTGGGAGAACGCGAAGTGGGCCGGGCCCTCGCCCTCGGGCCACGTGCCGGCGGGCACGACGCGGCCCGCGCCCACGAGGATCTGCCGGGAGACGAGGAACGGGACGAGCGCCTCGGTGAGCCGCCGGTACTCGGTGCGCCGGCGCAGCAGGTAGTTCTCGTGGGAGCCGTAGGAGCTGCCCGAGGAGTCGGCGTTGTTGCGGTAGAGGTGGATCCGGCCGCCGACCCCGTCCGCGGCCATGCGCTCCTCGGCCTGGACCACGAGGTCGTGCAGCAGCAGTTCCCCCGCCCCGTCCGAGGCGATGAGCTCGTCGAGCGTCGAGCACTCGGCGGTCGCGTACTCGGGGTGGGAGCCGACGTCGAGATAGAGCCGGGAGCCGTTGGCCACGAACACGTTCGAGGACCTCCCCCACTCGACGACGGGCCGGAAGAGGTAGCGGACGACCTCTTCGGGGCTCAGCGGGCGCCCCTGCGGGTTCCAGTGCTGGACGCCGTACTCCGTCTCCAGCCCGAAGATCCGGCGGGCGCGGTCCGCGTCGGTCACTGGCCGCCCTTCTGGACGAAGCCCTTGACGAACTCCTCGGCGTTGGACTCCAGCACCGAGTCGATCTCGTCCAGCAGGCTGTCCAGGCCCTGGTCCTGGGCCGCGGGCTTCACGTGCGCCTGGCCCGCCGCGGCGCCGGTCTCGTCGTCGCCGCCGGACGGGCGTGGGCGGATCTGCTCCTGGGACATGGTGGCCTCCTCGTGCGTCGACGCGGGTCGGTGTGCTCCGTCCGCGTCCACCCATCCTGCCCCACGCGCGGGCCACGTTTCAGCCCCACGTCCCCGGGTTGCCCCGCGCTGGCAGGATGGGGGCATGCGCCTGTGGACCCTTCACCCCCGCCACCTCGACCGTCAGGGCCTGACGGGCGCCTGGCGCGAGGCCCTGCTCGCGCAGGCCGTCCTGGCCGGCCGCACGCGCGGGTATCGGGACCACCCGCAGCTGCTGAGGTTCCGGGAGCACCCGGACCCGTCCGGCGCCGTCGGCGCGTTCCTCTCCGGCCTCGAGGCCGAGGCCACGGCGCGCGGCTATCGCTTCGACCACTCCCGGATCGACCGGCCGTGCCCCGCCCCCGACGGCGCGGTGTGCATCCCGCCCGCCGGTCTCGCACCGATCCCGGCCACCACGGGCCAGCGCGACCTGGAGTGGCGTCACCTGTGCGCCAAGCTGGCCGCGCGCAGCCCCGCCTGGCTCGAACGGTGGTCGGACACGCCCGTCCCCGACGTGCACCCGCTGTTCACGATCGTCCCGGGGCCGGTCGCCTCCTGGGAGCGCGCCTGAGGGCGGGCCGCGGTCGGGCCCGGTCTGGCACGGTGGGCGCATGATCCGCGACGAGAGCATCGAGAGCTATCTGGGGCGCCTCGCCTCCGGCGAGCCCACCCCCGGCGGCGGCGCGACGGGCGCGCTCGCGGTCGCCGAGGGCGCCGGACTGCTGGCCATGGCGGCCCGGTTCAGCGCGGCCGAGGAGGACGCCCGGGCATCGGAGGGCCTGATCGCGGCGTGCCTCGGCCTCGCCGACGGCGACGAGCGGGGCTTCGGCGCCGTGGCCGAGGCGTTCGGGCTGCCCCGCGACACCCCGGAGGACCGGGCCCGGCGCTCGGCCGCGATCCAGGCCGCCCTGGCCGAGGCCGTCCAGCCGCCCCGCGGGATCGTCGACGTCGCCGAGCGTGCGCTGGACCTGGCCGAGCGTGTGCTGGACGCGGCGAACCCGAACGTGCTCTCCGACGTCGGTGCGGCGCTCGGCTGCGTCCGGGGCGGCCTCACCGCCGCCGCGGTCACCCTCGAGACCAACCTGGGCCCCCTCCGCGACGAGGGCCTGGAGGGCGTCCTGCGCACCGACGTCGACCGGGCGGACCGTCTCGTCGCGCGGGCGGACGCCCTGCTGGGCCGCGTGCGCGCGGCCGTCGCGGGCTGAGCGCCCGCCCTCGCCTCAGGCCCGCGCGCCGAACAGCGGCGGCAGCGTGGCCACGAGCGCCTCGTCGTCGGGCCGGGGCGCGGCGGCGTCCTCCCACCAGCCGGGCAGGTCGACGGCGGCGCCGACCAGCGGCTCGGCCAGGTGCAGCCGGTGCACCCGCTCCCCCGCCCCGCGCAGCAGCAGCGTCTCCCACGCGGCGCCGGCCACGCGGTCACCGTGGCGGCCCACGAGGTTGCCGCGGGTCCACGCGCGGGTGGCCCGCGGCGGCATGCCGACGGCGGCACGGATCTCCGCCTCGTCGGCGAGCGTCCGGAGGGCGCCGGCGGCCACGAGGCGGCGGTGCAGGGAGCGGGCCGGGCGGAGGTCGGCGTACTGCAGGTCCACCATCGCGAGGCGGGGGTCGGTCCAGTCCGCGCCCGTGCGGGCCCGCAGGCCCTCGAGGACGCGCAGCTTGGCCGCCCAGTCGGCGCGGTCGCTCAGGGACAGCGGATCCGCGGTGGCGTCGTCGAGGTCGACGGCCCAGGCGTCCAGCACTTCGCGCGTCTGCGGATCCGTCACCCCGAAGGCGGCGCAGTGGGCGCGGGCCGCGTCCAGGTAGGACCGCAGGATCTGCAGCCCGGTCCAGTGCCGGCGCACGGGGCCGTCCGCGATGCGTTCGAGCAGGGGCACCGTGGCCCGCAGGCCCGGGTCGTGGCTGATCGTCTGCAACGCGGCCACCGGGTCGTCCAGGGTGAGCCGGGGCGCCGTCCCGGCCTCGGCCATCGCGAGGACGAGCGCGGTCATGCCCATCCGCAGCCACGTGGCGTGCTGGCTCAGCGTCGCGTCGCCGATGATCACGTGGAGTCGGCGGTAGGCCTCGGGGCGGGCGTGCGGCTCGTCCCGCGTGTTGACGATCGGCCGGTGGATCGTGGTCTCCAGGCCCACGGGCTCCTCGAAGTAGTCGGCCCGCTGGGACAGCTGGAAGCCCGGCCGCTCCCCCGCCGGGCCGAGGCCCACGCGGCCCGCGCCCACGAGCACCTGCCGCGCCGCGAAGAACGGCAGCAGGACGGCGGTGAGCTCCTCGAAGTCGAGGGACCGGGCCACGAGGTAGTTCTCGTGCGCGCCGTAGGACTGGCCCTTGCCGTCCACGTTGTTCTTGTAGACCAGCACCTCCGGGGCGCCCTCGGCCTGGCCGATGTGCTCGGCCGCCGCCTGGGCGACCAGGTCCCCGGCGGCGTCCCACACCATGGCGTCCCGCGGGGTGGTCGTCTCCGGCGACGAGTACTCCGGGTGGGCGTGGTCCACGTACCAGCGCGCGCCGTTGGCCAGCACGGTGGACAGCAGCAGGTGCACGGGCTCCCCGTCCGGGCCCACGAGCGCCTCGTCGGTCAGCTGCGAGGGGTGCGCCGCCGAACGCGGCAGCCGCCAGCCGCGGGCGTCCACGAGCGGCGACTCCCCCGTGTAGTCCCACTCCGTGCCGGCCACCGCCGAGCCGGACCGGGTCGCCAGGTCCGCGTACGCGTTCACGAGCTCCACCGAGAGCACGCTGTGGTGCGCCCCCGGGTTGGCCGGCGCGTGGATGCCGAACTCGGTCTCCGTGCCCATCACCCGGTGCACGCCCCAGCCGGCGGCGTCCCGCCCGTTCGGGGGAACGGCCGCGCCGTGGAACAGCCGGCGCTGGCCCTCGAAGGCGGGGGTCGGGCCGACGTCGACGGCCCGGGCGAAGCCGTCCGCGGCCCCGCGGCCGAACGCGCTCATGCCCCGACCCCCCGGACCATGCGCAGCGAGCGCAGCCGAGGACCGCGCCAGCCGGAGGTGCGCGCCCACTCGGCGGGCGCGACCGTGGCCAGCAGGTCCGTCTGGTCCTCCAGCACCGCGGCCACGGCCTCGCGCAGGTGGCCCTCGCGGACGCCGAGCGCGGCCGGGGCCTGGCCGGCGGCCAGGTAGTCGCGCACCGCGTGCCGCTTGGCCCGGTCCACGACGTCGGCCACCACGGCACCCGAGACGAGGTCGGCCAGGTGCAGGGCGTGGGTCGTGCCGGACACGTCCGTCAGCTCCGCCAGCGCGGTGTCCGCGCCGCGGTCATAGAGGGCGGCGACCGTCCGGGCGATGAGCGTCGCGCGGGCCGCGTCCGCGGAGCCGGCGGCCGCGACGTCGTCGGCGTGCAGGGGCACGTCCGCGGTGAGGTGCTTGGCCATGATCTCCGCGGCACCGGCGGCGTCGGGACGGTCCACGCGGATCTTCACGTCCAGTCGGCCGGGGCGGAGCACGGCCGGGTCGATCATGTCCTCGCGGTTGGAGGCGCCGATGACGATCACGTTCTCGAGGGCCTCGACGCCGTCGATCTCGGTGAGCAGCTGCGGGACGATCGTGGTCTCCACGTCCGAGGAGACGCCGGAGCCGCGCGTGCGGAACAGCGACTCCATCTCGTCGAAGAAGATGACCACGGGGAAGCCGGCGTCGGCCTTCTCGCGGGCCCGGTCGAAGATGACGCGGATCTGCCGCTCCGTCTCGCCCACGTACTTGTTCAGCAGCTCGGGCCCCTTGACGTTGAGGAAGAACGAGCGCTCGCCGTCCGCGCTGCG
The DNA here is from genome assembly GCF_035609305.1 of Micrococcus sp. HOU01. NCBI lineage: Bacteria > Bacillati > Actinomycetota > Actinomycetes > Micrococcales > Micrococcaceae > Micrococcus > Micrococcus sp. HOU01. The sequence goes on from NZ_CP141211.1 coordinate 1,445,678, forward strand.
GGCCGAGAGGGCGTTGGCCACGGCCTTGGCGAGCATGGTCTTGCCGGTGCCGGGCGGGCCGTACAGCATGATCCCCTTGGGGGCGCGCAGGCCGTGCTCACGGTAGACCTCGGGGTGCAGGAACGGGATCTCGACGGCCTCGCGGATCCGGTCGATCTGTGGGCCGAGGCCGCCGATGTCCTCGAACGAGACGTCCGGGACCTCTTCGAGCAGCACCTCGTCCACCTCGGACAGCTCGACCCGCCGCAGCGCCCATTCGACGCGGGCGTCCACGGTGACGGCGTCCCCGTGGCGCAGCTCGACACCCTCCAGCGCCGGCGCGCGCCGCACCACGCGCTCCTCGTCCGCCGTGCCGGCCAGGACGAGGCCGCCGTCGGGCAGCGCCTCCTTGACGCGCAGCAGCTGACCCGACCCCGTGCCCGGGGCGACGCCGACGATCGAGCTGGACTCGTCCAGCAGCACCTGGGCGCCGGGGGTGAGGCGGGCGGCGTCGAGCAGCGGGGAGACCGTCACGCGCAGCCGCCGGCCGTTCTGCACGACGTCCGCTCCCCCGCGCACCACGGCGCCGGTCTCCACGCCCTCCTCGGGCTCGCGCGGGGCGTGGACGGCCTCGAGGGTGGCGAAGGTGAACGGCGGATGCGTGACGGCGTCCAGGTTCTCCTTGAGCGTGGTGATCTCGGCGCGCGTGGCCTCGAGCAGCTCGACCATGCGCCGGTTGTTGCGGGCGGCCGTCTGCGTCTGGGCCTCGGCGGCCCGGCGGCGTTCGCTCAGGCCGGCGGCGTGCCGCTGGGCGGACTGCAGCTGGTGCCGCAGCCGTTCGGCCTCGGCCTGGGACTGCCGCAGCAGCTCCCGCGCCTCGGCGAGGCGCTGCTCGGCGTGCTCCGTGCCTGATTGCGCGTGGTGGTCCACCGGTGCTCCGTCCACTCAGTCCTGCTCCCCGGTCGGGGTCCTCCCACCGTACGCGTCCACACCCTGCTCGGCGGCGCGTGACCGCGCGGCCATGAGGCGGGCCTCCTTCGCCGCCTTGCGCGCCTTCTTGTCCGTGACCGGCCGTTCGCCGAGGGCCTCGGGCGTCCACCGGGCCTCGTCGGCCGGCTGCCAGGCCTCGACGTCCTCGGCCCTGAACTCGGAGACCTTGGAGCGCTTCTTCAGGCGCAGCGCCTCCTCGCCCGAGGCCAGGCGGCGGGCCGTGAGGAGGAAGCCGGTGTGCGCGACCATGCGGTGGTCGGGGCGCACGGCGAGCCCGTCCAGGTGCCAGCCGCGCACGAGGGTCTCGTTGGCCTCGACCTGCGTGAAGCGGCCCGAGTCCCGGATGGCCTCGGCCACGCGGGAGAGCTGGGTGGCGGTGGCCACGTAGTTCAGCCACACACCGCCGGGGGCCAGGACCTCGGCGACGGCGTCGAGGCATTCCCAGGGGGCCAGCATGTCCAGGACCACCCGGTCCACGGAGCCCGGCTCGTGGACCTTGGGCATCTCCTCCTGCGCGTCGCCGAGGTGCACCGACCAGGCGGGGTGCTCGGCGCCGAAGAAGGCCTCCACATTGGCCCGGGCGACGTCCGCGAACTCCGGGCGGCGCTCGTAGGAGTGCAGGCGACCGTGGTCGCCCACGGCGCGCAGCAGGGACATGGACAGGGCGCCGGAGCCCACGCCGGCCTCGACCACGACGGCGCCCGGGAAGATGTCCGCCTGCTGCACGATCTGCGCCGCGTCCTTCGGGTAGACCACCGTGGCGCCGCGGGGCATGGACAGGACGAAGTCGTTCAGCAGGGGGCGCAGCACCTGGTACGGCTGGCCGGCCGAGTTCTCGACCACGACGCCCTCGAAGCCGCCGATCAGGTTGTCGTGCCGCAGCACGCCCTGGTAGCTGTGGAACTCCCCGCCGGGCAGCAGGGTGATCGTGTTGAGGCGGCCCTTCGCGTCCTTGATCTGCACGCGCTGGCCGGCCCGCAGGGGGCCGCGGCGCGCGCTCACGCCGGTGGGTTCGGTCATGGGGGGCTCCTTCGGTTCAGGGACGCCGCGTCGCGTCGACGGCGGCGAGGATCGTCTCGCGGGGCACCACGGAGCGCACGAGGCCGTGCGCGTCGGTCAGCACCCACACGGGGGTCTGGGGGTCGGCCAGGCGGGCGGCCAGGTCGGGACCGGCGGCGGGGACGTCGTCGCGGACGAGGACGGCCTCCGGGGCCAGCGCGACGGCGACCGCGGCCAGGGCGGTGGTCGTGCGGCGCGCCGGGGTCAGGCCCGCCGCGGCCGTGAGGTCCAGCACGCCGCGGGGCCGACCGGCCCCGTCCACGGCCACGACGGCGCGGCGGCCGCCGTCCGCCTGGGCCAGGGCCTCGGCGACGCTGAGGTGCTCGGGCAGGGCGATGGCGGGCGCCTCGACCTGCTCGAGCCGCAGGGTCTCCAGCCGGCGGCTCCAGCGCCCGTGGCGCACGGCGTCGTCGGCGCCCCGCCACAGCGTGAGGGCGACCCAGGCCGCCAGGACGACGACGAACAGGTCCGGCGCGCGGCCCGCGAGGGTCGGGGGGCCGAGCACGGCCGCGAGGACGCCCACCGCGACGACGCGGCCGGCCCAGCCGGCCGCCTCGACGCCGCGGGCCCGGGAGCCGGTGGCGGCCCAGACGGCGGACTCGACCATGCGGCCGCCGTCGAGCGGGGTGCCCGGCAGTGCGTTGAACGCGGCCAGGAGGAGGTTGGCCCACACCGTGACCTCGAGCAGCAGGGCGGGGACGGACGGGCCGGGCACGGCGCGGGCCGCCAGGTGGGCGAGGCCCGCGAGCACGAGGTTCGCGGCGGGGCCGGCCATGGCGGTGAGGACCGTGTCCAGCGGTCGGGCGGACGGGCTGCGGAACTGGGTGTGCCCGCCCCACAGGGTGAGCGCGATCTCCTCGGTGCGCTGGCCGAAGGCGCGGCCGGTGAGGGCGTGGGCGGCCTCGTGGACCAGGACGGAGAGGGCCAGGAGCACGGCGTACCCCAGGGCGACCCCGTAGGCGACGCTGCCGATCGCGGGCAGCGCGCGCTGGATCTGCGGGCCGAACGCGAGGGTGATGGCCGCGGCGATCAGGAGCCAGGACCAGGACAGGCGCACCGGCGCGCCGGCGATCGTGCCCAGCCGGACGGAGGCGGGCCCGCTCATCCGGCCCCGTCCGCCCCGGGCCCGCGCGCGGCGGCGATCCGGCGGACCGCGGCGAGGTCGGCCGGCGTGCGGCCGGCGAGCGTCGTCCACTCGACGGTCGCGAGCCCTGCCGGCAGCGGCAGCACGCTGGGCACGCCGACCGTGGGCAGGCCCGCGGCCACGGCCGCGCCGACGCCCACCGGGGAGTCCTCGACCGCCACACAGTCGGCGGCCGTCAGCCCCGGTGTCCGCTCGGCCAGCAGCTGCAGGCCCAGCCGGTACGCCTCCGGGTCGGGCTTGCCCCGGGAGACCATGTCCCCCGAGACGACGACGTCCAGCGTGCCCGCCGGCGCCCGCTCGGCCAGCGCGCGGGCCAGCGGGGCGTGGGACATCGTCACGAGGGCGCCCGGCACGCCGGCCTCGGCGAGCGCGACGAGCAGCTCCCGGGCGCCCGGCCGCCACGGCACCCCGCTGACGACCCCCTGGACGACCTCGTGCATCGTCAGGTCGATGATCCGCTGCACGGGCAGGTCCAGCCCGGCCTCCTGCAGACGGCGCGCTCCCTCGTCGAGGGGGCGTCCCACGAGGGAGGCGGCCAGGTCCTCCGACCAGGTGCCGCCGTGCTCGACCACCAGCCGACGCTGGACGGCGTTCCACAGGGGCTCGGTGTCCACGAGGGTGCCGTCCATGTCCCACAGGACGGCGCGCGGCAGGCGGCGGGCACGGTCGTCCGGGGCGGGCGCGGGGTGGCGGGGCATGGAGTGCATCCTATCGAGCGCCGCCGCCGGGGTGTGCGGGGCGGGTCGCGGGCCGTGGCCCCGTCGTCGGGCCGTGTCTAGGCTGGCCGCCATGACCGACGCTACCTCCGAGGACCAGCCGGACGACGTCCTGGGCCCGCTGCGGACCCACCTGACGGCGACCGTGGACGAGCTCGAGGCCGGGCGGCGGGCCCCCACGGTCCTGTTGCTGGCCTTCGAGGGGTGGAACGACGCCGGGGAGGCCGCGACCGGGGCCCTGGGCGCGCTGCGGGAGCAGTGGGACGCGGCGGACGCGGGACGGGTGTGCGACGGCGAGTTCTACGACTACCAGGTCACTCGACCCCTGGTCCGGCGCGACGCCGACGGGCTGGGGACGCTGGACTGGCCGGCGGTCACCCTGCACGAGGCGCTCCTGGACCGTGAGGGTCGGCCCGTCGCGGGCGAGGCTGCCCCGCCGGACGGGGTGCGTGTGCTCCTCGCCGTCGGCGTGGAGCCGAACGTGCGGTGGCGCGCGTTCCTCGAGGAGCTGTTCACGGCGGCCGACGCGCGTGACGTGGACGCCGTCGTGACGCTGGGCGCGCTGCTGGCGGACGTGCCCCACACCCGGCCCCTGCGCGCCCGCCCGACCTCGCCGCTCGTGGACGTGCGGGTGGCCGTCGGCGCGGACCGTCCGGTCTACGAGGGGCCCACCGGGATCATCGGCGTCATCGCGGACGAGGCCGCGCGCCGCGGCCTGCCGAGCCTCTCGCTGTGGGGGACGGTGCCCCACTACGTGGCCCAGGCGCCCTCCCCCAAGACGCTGCTCGGGCTGGTCGAGGCGGTCGAGGACCTGCTGCACGTGAGCGTGTCCACGCGCGGGCTCGAGGACGACGCGAGGGCCTGGCAGCGCGGCGTGGACGAGCTGGCCGCCGAGGACCCCGACGTCGCCGCCTACGTCCGGCAGCTCGAGGAGGCCCAGGACACCCAGCAGCTGCCGGAGGCCTCGGGCGAGTCGATCGCGCGGGAGTTCGAGCGCTATCTGCGCGGGCGCGGCGGACGCTGACGCCCGGCCCCGCCCGGCGGGGTCAGCGCAGGCGCAGACCCAGCAGCGCCGCCACGACGTCGACCACCGGCACCGGATCGGCGGCGGCCTCGGCCAGGCCCGGCAGGGTACCGGCCGCCCATGCGTCGAGGGCCTCCAGCGCAAGGGGGGCGTCGAGGTCGTCCGAGAGCGCCGCGTGGACCGCGTCCAGCACGGCGACGCCGGCGGCGGCATGCGGTCCGTCCAGGGCGGCGCGCCAGCGGGCCACCCGCGCCTGGGCGTCGGCCAGCACCTGCTCGGACCACTCCCAGTCCGACCGGTAGTGGTGCGCGAGGATCGCCGCGCGGACGGCCACCGGCTCGACGCCCCGCGCCCGCAGGCGGGAGACGAGTTCGAGGTTGCCGAGGGACTTGGACATCTTCTCGCCGTCCAGGGCCACCATGCCGGTGTGCGCGTAGGTGTGCGCGAGCGGCAGGCCGTCGACGGCGGTGGCGTGCGCGGCGGAGAACTCGTGGTGCGGGAACCGCAGGTCGGAGCCGCCGCCCTGCACCGTGAACGGCGCCGGCAGGTGGGCCCGGGAGATCACGGAGCACTCGATGTGCCAGCCGGGCCGGCCGGAGCCGAGCGACCGACCGTCCCAGGCAGGCTCGCCCTCGCGGTGCACGCGCCACAGCAGCGGGTCCAGCGGGTCGCGCTTGCCGGGGCGGTCGGGATCGCCTCCCCGCTCCGGGAACACCGCGGCCATCTCGTCCAGGCCCATCGCGGAGACCTGTCCGAGGCGCCAGTCGGTCGCGGACTGGGCCGCGCGGACGTCGAAGTAGACGTCCCCGTCGGGTTCGCCGTCGCCGCCCGGCACGCGGTATGCCCGGCCCGCCGCCAGCATCGTCTCGACGGCGTCCACCACCAGGCCCACCGCCTCGGTCGCGCCGACGTAGTGGTCCGGGGCGAGCACCTCGAGGGCGGCCATGTCCGCACGGAACAGGTCGGTCTGCTCCTCGGCGAGCGCGCGCCAGTCGACGCCGGTCGCCTCGGCCCGCTCGAGCAGGGGGTCGTCCACGTCGGTCACGTTCTGGACGTAGGCGACCTCAAGACCGGCCGCGCGCCAGTAGCGGTGCAGCAGGTCGAAGGCCACATAGGTGCTCGCGTGGCCGAGATGCGTCGCGTCGTACGGGGTGATCCCGCAGACGTACAGCGAGGCGCGCTGCGCGTCGTTGCCCGGATGCCGAGTCCGTCCCGTGGCGGTGTCGTGCAGCCGCAGCCGGTCGGGGCGGCTCGGCACGGCGGGCGGGGCGGGGGTGCTCCAGGACTTCACGGGACTCCTCAGATCGGGGTGGTTCGGCGGTGCCGGGCCGCCATGCCCGGCGGCGGGAGCGGGCTCAGGCGCTGATGACGCCCGCGCCCAGCAGGGCGAACAGGACGCCGCCCAGGAGGATGCGGTACCAGACGAACGGCAGGTACGAGTTGGTGCTGATGAAGCGCATGAGCCAGGCGATGACCGCGTAGGCCACCACGAAGGCGATCGCGGTCGCGACCAGCGTCTCCCCCATGCCGTACGGGCCCTGCGTGCCGGGATCGGTGAGCGAGGTGTACAGCTTGTACAGGCCGGAGGCGAACACGGCGGGCACCGCCAGCAGGAACGCGTAGCGGGTGGCGGCGGGCCGGGTGTAGCCCATGGCCAGGCCGGCCGCGATGGTGCCGCCGGAGCGCGAGACGCCCGGGATCAGCGCGAGGGCCTGGGCCAGGCCGTAGAGGACGCCGTCCCGCACGGTGAGCTTCTCGAGCGGCTTGGTCTGACGGCCGAGCCGGTCCGCCAGGGCGAGCAGGACGCCGAACACGATGAGCATGGTCGCCGTGATCCACAGCGACCGGAACTCCGTGTCGATCCAGTCCTCCAGCAGCAGGCCCAGGACCGCGATCGGGATCGAGCCCACGATGATCAGCCAGCCCATGCGCGCATCGGGGTCCGAGTGCGGGATCCGCCCCGTGACCGCGGCGCACCACCGGCCGATGATGCGGGTGATGTCGCGCCAGAAGTAGATGAGGACCGCCAGCTCCGTGCCGAGCTGCGTGATGGCCGTGAAGGCCGCCCCCGGGTCGGTCGCGGAGGGCAGGAACTCGCCCACGATGCGGATGTGGGCGGAGGAGGAGATGGGCAGGAACTCCGTGAGGCCCTGCACCAGGCCCAGGATGATGGCTTCGATCCACGTCACGGAGGGTCACTGTACGCCACGGCCCCGGGTGGGAACCCGGGGCCGTGCGATCCGTCACGAGCAGGACGGTCAGTCGTCGTCGTCCTCGTCGTCGAAGAGGTCGAGCGGGGTGACCTCCTCGGTGTCCGCGTACAGGGCGTCCTCGTAGGCCTCGAAGGCGTCGGCCACGGCGAAGAAGGCGGCTTCGACGGCGGGGTCGTCCTCGCCCCGCTTGTTCTGCGCGGCCACGAGGTGTTCGTTCAGGGCGGTGGTGAGGGCCTCGAGGGCCATGCGGGCGTCAGAGCTCATGGGTGAACGGTAACCCGGTGGCCGGTGACGCGGCCAGGGGTGGGCCGTACGGGACCGGCCGCCGGACCCGACGCCGTCTGCCAGGATGGGCGGGTGCGTGAACAGCTGATGTCCTCGACCCTCGACGCGATCTCTCGCGGACAGAAGTGGGAGTACCTGGTGATGACGGTCGCCCCCCACGAGTCCCTCGCCGACGCCCGGCGGCGCCTCGTGGAGCACGCGGAGTACGGCCAATGGGAGCTGCAGCGCTCCGTGCACTACCGTGACGGGGCGCGCCGCTACTGGATGCGCCGCCGCGTGATGCGCGTGGCCTCGACCCTGCAGACCCTCTGAGGCGCGGGCGCGACGACGCCGCCCCGGCCGTCGTCGCCGCCCGCGGCCCGGATCAGCGCGGCTCCAGCATCCGCTCGAGCACCCGGCAGCCGAACTCGAGCGCGTCCACGGGCACCCGCTCGTCGATGCCGTGGAACAGGGACGTGAAGGCCAGGTCGGCGGGCAGGCGCATGGGCGCAAAGCCGTAGCCGGTGATGCCCAGCCGGGAGAGGGACTTGTTGTCCGTGCCCCCGCCGAGCATGAACGGCAGCACCTGGGCCTCGGGGTCCTCCGCCTGCAGCGCGGCGATCATCAGCTCCACCAGGTCCCCGGAGAAGGGGGTCTCCAGGGCGACGTCCCGGTGCTCGGGCGCGATGGTCACCTCGGGGCCGGCGAGCTCGGCGATCGTGGCGAGGGCGGACTCCTCCTCCCCGGGGATCAGGCGGACGTCCACGGTGCCGGTGGCCGAGGACGGGATGACGTTGTGCTTGTAGCCGGCGGTCAGCCCCGTCGGGTTGGACGAGGTGCGCAGGGTGCCGGCCACCCAGGACCGGGCCTGCCCGAGCGCGTCGAGCTGCGGCGTCGGGTCCGTCTCATCGAAGTCCACGCCCATGATCTCGGCCACCTGTTCGAGCAGCGCGCGCGTGGTCTTGGTGTACACGAGCGGCCACTCGTGCCCGCCGATGCGGGTCATGGCGCCGGCCAGCCGGGTGACCGCGTTGTCCGGGTGCGGGGCCGAGCCGTGCCCGGGGGCGCCCTCCGCGGTGAGGTTCAGCCAGGCGAGCCCCTTCTCCGCGGTCTGCACGAGGTAGGCGCGCGAGCCGTGCACCTCGGTGGAGAAGCCGCCCACCTCGGAGATCGCCTCGGTGCACCCGTCGAACACCTCGGGGTGGTGGTCCACGACCCAGCGTGCGCCGTAGACGCCGCCGGCCTCCTCGTCGGCGAAGAACGCGACCGTCAGGGGGCGCCGCGGCCGGCGGCCCGTGCGGGCCAGGTGCAGCAGCACCGCGAGCACCATGGCGTCCATGCCCTTCATGTCCACGGCGCCGCGCCCCCAGATCATGCCGTCCTTGAGCTCGGCGCCGAACGGGTCCACGCTCCACTCGTCCGCCTCGGCGGGGACCACGTCCGTGTGCCCGTGGATGACGAGCCCCGGCGCCTCCGGATCCCAGCCCGGCAGGTGCCCGACGACGGACACCCGGCCCGGCGCCGACTCGAAGAAGCGGGGGGTCATCCCCGCCTCGGCCATGAGCCGGGCGCAGTACTCCGCGGCCTCGGGCTCACCGACGGAGACGTTGCCCCCGCGGTTGGTCGTGTCGATCCGGATGAGGTCGCGGCAGATCTCCACGACGCGGTCCTCGGGGCGCGAGCGGGCGGGGTTCACGATGTTCTCGACCATGGTTTTGAGCCTAGCCCGAACCCGTGCTATCTTTCTCGAGTTGCCCGGAGCGGGACGGACCGGACAGGACCGGAACGCGGTGGGCGACGGAGCCTCTCCCAGGGCTCCACCGATGAGCGCGAGTGGCGGAATTGGTAGACGCGCAGCGTTGAGGTCGCTGTGTCCGCAAGGACGTGGGGGTTCAAGTCCCCCCTCGCGCACCGCTCGTCGAGCAGCAGGGCCCCGGTCGTCATGACCGGGGCCCTGCGTGTTCCCCGTCCGGGGTCCCCTCTAGAGTGGTGTCCGTGCGACGGCAGGCGCCGTCGGTGGAACCGCACGACGGCATGGAGGACCCGATGGCCCTGGAAGCCCCCGCACTGCTGCACCGGCTCGCGCGAGCCCACGGGGTGCAGCCCGAGTACGTCGGGCAGGACGGCTCGGCCCAGACCGTGCCGGACGAGGCCCTCGTGAAGGTGCTCGCCGCCCTCGGCGTGTCGGTCCGTCCGGACGGCGTCGCCGCCCTGGCCGAGGCGGTGGAGGAGGCGGAGACGGCCCCCTGGCGGGACGTGCTCCCGCCCACCGTGGCCGCCCGGTCCGGTCACCGCCTGTCCGTGCCGTGCCACGTGGCCGCGGGCGAGCCGGTCGTGGCCCGCGTGCACACGGAGGACGGGCGGACCCTCGAGGTGAGCGTGAGCGAGCCGGTGTCCGAGGTCCGCCTGGTCGACGGCGTCGAGCGCGAGCGCGTCCACGTGCAGATCCCCGCCGACCTCGCCCCGGGCTGGCACCGGCTGGAGGTGACCAGCGGCTCCGGCTCCACCGCCTCCGCGGTCCTGGTCTGCGCCCCGTCCCGGCTGAGCACGGCGCGTCCCTTCCTCGAGCGCCGCGGCTGGGGCGCGGCCGCGCAGGGCTACTCGGTGACCTCGGCGGATTCGTGGGGCATCGGCGACGCGGCGGACATGGCGTCCCTGGCCGAGATCGTCGCCCGGCACGGCGCCGACTTCCTGCTGCTGCACCCCCTGCACGCGGTCGAGCCCGGCCCCCATCCGGCGGACTCGCCCTACTCCCCCGTCTCCCGTCGGTTCCTCTCGGCGCTGGTCGTGCACGTGCCCTCGATCCCCGAGTTCGCCGACCTGCCCGCCGCGGAGCAGGCGGAGCTGCGGTCGGCCGGCGCCCGCGTCCAGGCGGAGCTGGAGCGCACCGGCCGGATCGACCGGGCCGCCGTCGCCGCCGTCCTGTGGCCCGCGCTGCGCCGCGTGCACGAGGTGCCCCGCTCCCCCGAGCGCGAGGCCGCCTACGCGCGGTTCCGCGCCGAGGCCGGCCCGGGCCTGGACGACTTCGCCCTCTGGTCCGTCCTGCGCCTGGACGGCGACGGCACCGGGCCCGATCTCGCCGACCCGGCCTGGGCGCCGGGCGGGGTCGAGGCCGAGCGGGTCCGCGTCGAACGCGCGACCGACGTCGACCTGCACCGCTGGGTGCAGTGGATCGCCGCCGAGCAGCTCGCCGGCGTGCAGGAGCGGGCCCGGTCGGCCGGCATGCGCATGGGCGTCATGGTGGACCTGGCGGTCGGGGCGACCCGCGAGACCGCGGACGCGTGGATGCTCGGGGACGTGCTGGTGCCGACCATGTCCGTCGGCGCGCCGCCGGAGCTGTTCAACCAGCTGGGCCAGGACTGGTCGCAGCATCCCTGGCATCCGCGCCGTCTGGCCGAGACCGGCTACGCCGCGTTCCGGGACATGCTGCGCACCGTGCTGCGCGGCGCGGGCGGCATCCGCATGGACCACGTCCTGGGGCTGTTCCGCCTGTGGTGGATCCCGGAGGGCGCCGGCGCCACCCAGGGCGCGTACGTCGAGTACGACCACGAGGCGATGCTCGCCGTGCTCACGCTCGAGGCCGAGCGGGCCGGCGTCGTCGTGGTGGGCGAGGACCTCGGCACCTTCGAGCCGTGGGTGCAGCGCCGCCTGGCCGAGGCCGGCGTGCTCGGCACGTCGATCCTCTGGTTCGAGCAGGAGGACGGCGAGCCCACCCCGCCGGAGCGCTACCGGCGGCTGGCCATGGCGGCGGTGAACACGCACGACCTGCCGCCCACGGCCGGCTACCTCGAGGGCGTCCAGGTGGACCTGCGCGAACGGCTGGGCCTCTACACCGTGGACGTCGCCCAGGAACGCCGCCGGTCGGCGGAGGAGGTGCGCGCGTTCCTTGCCGCCGCGGCCCGGCGCGGGCTGCTCGCCGAGGCGGAGGTGGACGTCCCCGACGCCGGCCCCGAGGTGCGCGAACGCCAGATCGTGGCCCTGCACCGCCTGCTGGCGCAGGCGCCCTCGGCCCTGCACAGCGTGGCGCTCGTGGACGCTGTGGGCGAGCGGCGCATCCAGAACCAGCCCGGCACCCTCCAGGACCAGTACCCGAACTGGACCGTGCCGCTCGGCGACGGCGCCGGACGGATGGTCTCCGTCGAGGACCTGGCGGACTCGGCGTCGGCGGCCCGGCTGTTCGACGCCGTGGACGCCGAACTGCGGGCGTCCGTGCCGGTGGGGATCGGGGTCAGCCTGCACACCTCCCCTCTGGCCCAGCCCGGCCGCGGCGACGCCGGCGGCTTGAACGTCTACGTGCGGCAGGCCGCCGTCGCCCTGGCCCGCCGGGGCGTGCGGATGATCCTGCTGACCCGGGCGGAGGAGCCGGTGGGACCGGACGGCGCACGGGTCCGGACGCTGGACGTCGGCGGGCAGGCCCCGCCGGTCACGGTCGTGGACCTCGCGGCCGGGCCGTCCGCTCCCGTGGCCAAGGCGGATCTGGCGGGCCTCCGCGACGAGTTCACCCGCGCGGCCCTGGACTGGCTCGCCTCGGACGCCGTGCCGGGCGGTCCCGTCCTCGGCGGCGCGGACGCCCCGCCGGTCGCGTTCGTGCACGGCCACTACTGGCTCTCCGGGTCCACCGCCGCGGCCCTGGCGCGGGCGGCGCACGCCCCGTACCTGCAGACCATGCACACCACGGCGGCGGCGAAGATGCTCGAGGACCCCGAGCTGCGCGAGCCGGCCGCGCGGATCGAGGCCGAGCGCGAGGTCGTCGAGCGGGCCGACCTGCTCGTGGTCAACTCCGCCGCCGAGGTCGCCGACCTGCGCGAGCTGCTGGACGTGCCCCGCGCCCGCACCCGGGTGCTGCCCCCCGGGGCCGACCTCGAGAGGTTCACGCCGGAGGGCGCCGCGCAGTGGCCGGGCGCCCCGGACGACGACGGGGCCCTGCGCGTCCTGTTCGCCGGCCGCGTGCAGCGGCACAAGGGCCCGCACCTGCTCGTGGCCGCCCTCGGGGTGCTGCGCGAGCGGGCCGGTGGCGCGGGCGCCGACCCGGGCGTGCGCCTGCACGTGAACGGGGCCGCCTCGGGGGACGAAGGATTGGACCTGGCGGGCCTGGCCGCGCGGGAGGGGGTCACCGACCTGGTGACGTTCTCCGGGCCGGTGCCCGCGCCCGCCCTCGCCGCCCAGTTCCGGGCGGCGGACGTCGTGGCGATGCCGAGCGCGTCCGAGACCTACGGCCTGGTCGCCCTCGAGGCACAGGCCTGCGGCACGCCCGTGCTGGCGCACCGGGTCGGCGGACTGGTCTACGCGGTCCTCGACGGCGTGTCCGGCCGCCACGTGACGGCGGGCACCCCCGAGGCGTGGGCCGATGCCCTGGCCGAGATCCTGGCGGATCGTGACGCCTGGGCCGCACTGGGGCCCGGCGCCGTGCGCCACGCCGCCGGCCACTCGTGGGAGGCCTACGCGGACGGGCTGCTCGAGGCCGTCGCCGCCGTGACGCGGCGGTCGCCCGGGCTGGACGCCTGACCGCCCGAACGCACCGGCCCGCAGAGACAGGGAGTCTCGGCGGGCCGGTGCGCGGGTCCGATGGCCGTCAGGACTCGAGCGGAGTGATCTCCCCGGAGAAGTGCGGGCGCCGGCGCCGCGCATCCCAGCCGCACACGCGCGTGCCGCCGTCGGGCCCGGGCTCGTAGCGGACGGCCACAGTGGTCGGCAGCACGACGGGCGCCTCGAAGTCGATGTGCCAGCGGAACCCGGCGCTGGCCGGCTCACGGCCCTCGAGCATCCGGGCGGCCAGGAACATCCCGTGGGCGATCGCGCCCTTCATGCCGAACAGTCGGGCCGAGACGCCCGTCAGGTGGATCGGGTTCCAGTCGCCGGAGACGCCCGCGTACCGGCGCCCGGCCCCCGTCCCGAAGCGCCACTGGGCGGTCGGCGTCGGGGGCACGAAGTCCGGGCGGGCGGGCCGCTCGGGACGCAGGCCGGAGAGGTGGACGCCCTTGGCGAGGTACCGGGAGACGCCCTCCCACAGCAGTGTCTCCTCGCCGTCGTCGCCGGGCCCCTCGACGGTCACGACGACGTCCACGGCGGTGCCCGCGTGGTGCGGGACGAGACCCACCGCACGCGCGGTGACGCGCAGGGCGGTCTCCGCCGGGACGGGCCGGTGGTGCAGGACGGTGTTGCTCAGGTGCACCAGCCCGGGCAGGGGCAGCGGGAACTCGGGGTCGGCCATCAGCTCCATGGCCGCGCCGAACACCTGGGTGTGCACCAGGACCGAGGGCAGGTCCGCCGGATCCGCGGACCCGACGGCCCCACGCCACGCGGTCACGGCCTCGGCCGGGATGCGGTGGCCGGTCACGACCACCTGACGGTCCGGGAGCTCGCGGGGACGGCGCCGACGGACGACGGCGTCCGTGGCGGCCCGCCCGGCGGCCCGGACGTAGAGCCGGCCGAGGGAGGGCGGGGCGGACAGCTGCGTGGTCTGCATCCTCACGCCCCCAGCTTCGACTGGCCGCAGACCCGCAGCGTGGCCCCGTTGGTGCCGCCCGCGGCGTCCGAGGCGAGCCAGGCCACCGTCTCGGCCACGTCCTGCGGCAGGCCGCCCTGCTGCAGCGCGTTGAGCCGCCGGCCCACCTCGCGCGTGGCGAGCGGGATCTTCGCGGTCATCTCGGTCTCGATGAAGCCCGGGGCCACCGCGTTGATCGTGCCCCCGCGGGCCGCGAGGACCGGGGCGGACGCCGCGGTCAGGCCGATGACCCCGGCCTTCGAGGCCGCGTAGTTCGTCTGGCCGCGGTTGCCCGCGATGCCGGAGATGGAGGCCAGGCCCACGATGCGCAGCCCGTGGCCCGCCACGTCCCGGGCGTCCTCGGCGAGGAACGCCTCGTTCATGGCCAGCTGGGCCGTGGTGTTCACGGCGAGGACGGAGTCCCAGCGTGCGGCGTCCATGTTGGCCAGCATCCGGTCCCGGGTGATCCCGGCGTTGTGCACCACCACGTCCATCCGGCCGTGCCGGGTGCGGCAGTGCTCGAGGATGCGAGCGCCCGCGTCCGGCGCCGTGATGTCCAGGGCGAGCGCGGTGCCGCCCACCTCGTTCACGACCTCGGCCAGCGCCTCGCCCGCCGCCGGGACGTCCACGCCGACGACGACGGCCCCGTCGCGGGCGAGCGTCCGCACGATGGCTGCGCCGATGCCGCGGGCGGCGCCCGTGACCACGGCGACCTTGCCGGCCAGCGGGCGCGCGGCGTCGGCGGGGACCGCGCCGTCGGCAGTGGCGACGGGCACGAACTGGCCGGAGACGTACGCCGCGCGACCGGAGAGCAGGAACGCCAGCGCGCCGGCCGCACCGGGGGCGGTGAGCGGCACGCCCTCGCCCAGGACAAGGCCGTTGGCCGTGCCGCCGCGGCGCATCTCGTGCGCGATGGAGCGGGTCAGGCCCGTGACGCCCTGGCGGGCGGCGCGCAGGGTCGGGTCCGTGGCGGCCTCGGGGTCATCGAACACCGTCACCACGCGCGAGGAGGAGCCCAGCGAGCGCAGCGCGCCGCCGATCTCCAGCGCCACCGCGCCGAGGTCCGCGGGCGTGGCGACCCCGTCGAAGCACGCGACGATCGCCGCGTGGCGGGCGCCCTCACGGGGGGCGTCGGCGACCTCGAGGCCCCACGAGGCCAAGAGGGTGCGGGCGTCCGCGGCTGCGGGGGTCGTGCCCAGGACGAGCACGGAGCCGGGCAGCACGGGGTCGCCGGGGGTGTGCCGGCGCAGCTCGACGGGTTGAGGCAGGCCCAGGGCGCCGGTGAGGCGGCGGCCCAGGGGCGAGGCGACGAAGGTGCCGTAACGGTCGGTCATGGTCGGTCCTCTCGGGTCGGGTCGGTCGGGGCTCAGCGGCCGCGGAGCAGGGCGACGATGCCCTGGCCGCCGGCGGCACAGACGGAGATGAGGCCGAGGGAGCCCTCCCCCTTCTCATGCAGCATCTTGGCCAGCAGAGCGACGATGCGGCCGCCGGTCGCGGCGAAGGGGTGGCCGGCCGCCAACGAGGAGCCGTGCACGTTGAGCCGGGCGCGGTCCACCGAGCCCAGCGCACCCGGCAGCCCGAGGCGCTCGCGGCAGTACTCCTCGTCCTCCCAGGCGGCGAGCGTGGACAGGACGGTGCCGGCGAACGCCTCGTGGATCTCCACGAAGTCGAGGTCGTCGAGGGTGAGCCCGTGCCGGGCCAGCAGGCGCGGGACGGCGTAGGCGGGGGCCATGAGCAGGCCCTCGTGTCCGTCGACGAAGTCCACGGCGGCGTTCTCCATGTCCACGAACTCGGCGAGCACGGGCAGTCCGCGCTCGGCGGCCCACTCCTCGGAGGAGAGCAGCACCGCGGAGGCGCCGTCGGTGAGCGGGGTGGAGTTGCCGGCCGTCATGGTCGCCTCGTCCCCCAGCTGGCGGCCGAACGCGGGCTTCAGGCCGGCCAGCTTCTCCGGCGTGGAGTCGGGGCGGAGGTTGTTGTCGCGGGCCAGGCCGTGGAACGGGGTCACCAGATCGTCCATGTACCCGGCGGCGTAGGCGGCGCCGAGGTTCCGGTGGGAGGCCGCGGCGAGCTCGTCCTGGGCCTGACGGGTGATGCCCCACTTGTGGGTGGTCAGGGCCTGGTGCTCGCCCATGGACATGCCGGTGCGCGGCTCGCCCGCGCCGGCCGGCTCGGGCACGAGCTGCCCGGGGCGCAGCTGGGCGAGGGCGCGCAGGCGGTCCTTCGTGGTCTTGGCGGTGTTGAGCTGCAGCAGCACGCGGCGCGCGCCGTCCGAGAGCGAGACGGGCGCGTCCGAGATCGAGTCCACGCCGCCGCCGATGGCGGAGTCGAGCTGGCCGAGCCGGATCTTGTTGGCGAGGGTGCCCAGGGCCTCCATGCCGGTGGCGCAGGCCACCTGGACGTCGGCGGCCGGGGTGGCGGCGGAGAGCGCGGAGCCCAGGACGGCCTCGCGGGTGAGGTTGAAGTTGCGCGGGTGCTTGAGGACGGCGCCGGCGGTGACCTGGCCGATGCGCTCGCCCTGGAGCCCGAACCGCGCGACGAGGCCGTCGAGCGTGGCCGTGAGCATCTCCTGGTTCCCGGCCTCGGCGTAGGCGGTGTTGGCACGGGCGAAGGGGATGCGGTTGCCGCCCAGGATGACGGCGGGGCGCAGCGCTCCACCGGCGACGGCGGGGCGGGAGGCGGTCTCGGACGCGGGGGTCTCGTGGTGGGTCATGACGGTCCTCTCGACGGCGGGCCCACCGCCGACGCGGCGGGGGCGTTTCCACCCCGGACGATACGGACATCGGCGGGGTGGGCGACTGTGACCCACAGTACCTGATACGCTCGGTTTCGTGAACCCCGTTACGTCCACCGCCCGGGACGGTCGCAGCGTCCGCTGGGACCGGCACCGCGCCGAGCGCCGTCTGGAACTGGTCCGGGCCGCCCGGTCGGCCGTGCACGCCCTGGGCGCACACGCCTCGATGGAGGAGATCGCGTCCCACGCGGGCACCTCCAAGACCGTCTACTACCGCTATTTCGGCGACCGCGAGGGCCTGCGCCTGGCGGTGTCCGAGCGGGTCACCGCCCACATGGAGCGCCGCCTGCTCGAGGTCGCGGACGAACCGGTCTCCGAACCCGAGGCGCTGCGTCGCATGGTCGAGGTGTACCTCACGGTCGCGGCGACGTCGCCCGAGGTGTACGCGTTCGCCGTCGCCCCGCCCCCCGCCGCGGCCGAGGCCCCTGTGCTGGGCCCGTTCCTCGAGCGCGTCTACGCCGTGCTCGAGTCGGGCCTGGCGCGCGGGATGGCCGCGCGGGGCCACGCCCCGGCGCCGGCGGACCCGCTCGCCCTGTGGCCGCGCGCCGCCGTCGGCCTCGTCCGGGCCGCCGCCGAGACCTGGCTGCGGACCCCGGCCGCCGGTCGCATCCCGGTCGAGGCGATGGCCCGCGCCATCGCCGACTGGCTGCTCACCGGCCTCATCGGCGCCGCGCCCGGCGCCTCCCTCGAACCCGCGGCGGCGGACGCCGACCGCGCCCGCCCCCACTCACGAACAGGAGCATCGTCATGACCGTCCACGAGAAGCTCGCCCCCCAGTCCTCGACGCACAGCACCGAGGTTCCCTCCGACGTCGCCGAGATCGCGCCCGAGCGGCCGACGCCCGGCTCCCTCGACGCCGCGGCCCTCGAGGAGGCCCTCCTCGGCCGCTGGGCCGCGGAGCGCCGCGAATCCCGCGAACTCGCCAAGGACCCCGCCCTGTGGCGCGACCCGCTGCTCGGCATGGACGAGCACCGCGCCCGCGTCCTGCGGCAGCTGGGCGTCCTCGTGGAGCGCAACGCGGTCCACCGCGCCTTCCCGCGCGAGTTCGGCGGCGAGGACAACCACGGCGGCAACCTCGCCGCCTTCGGTGACCTCGTGCTCGCCGACCCCTCCCTGCAGATCAAGGCCGGTGTGCAGTGGGGCCTGTTCAGCTCGGCGATCCTGCACCTGGGCACCGCGGAGCACCACCGCCGGTGGCTGCCGGGCGCGATGGACCTGAGCGTCCCGGGCGCCTTCGCCATGACCGAGATCGGGCACGGCTCGGACGTCGCCTCGATCGCGACAACCGCCACGTACGACGAGGCGACCCAGGAGTTCGTCATCCACACCCCGTTCAAGGGCGCCTGGAAGGACTACCTCGGCAACGCCGCGCTGCACGGCAGGGCGGCCACGGTCTTCGCGCAGCTGATCACCCGGGGCGTCAACCACGGCGTGCACTGCTTCTACGTCCCCATCCGGGACGAGGAGGGCGCCTTCCTGCCCGGCGTGGGCGGCGAGGACGACGGCCTCAAGGGCGGACTGAACGGCATCGACAACGGCCGTCTGCATTTCACCCAGGTCCGCATCCCGCGCACCAACCTCCTCAACCGCTACGGCGACGTGGCCGAGGACGGCACCTACTCCTCGCCCATCGCCTCCCCCGGGCGTCGCTTCTTCACGATGCTCGGCACGCTCGTCCAGGGCCGCGTCTCCCTGTCCCTCGCCGCCACCACGGCCTCCTTCCTCGGCCTGCACGGTGCGCTGGCCTACGCGGAGCAGCGCCGCCAGTTCAAGGCCTCCGACCCGCAGCGGGAGGAGGTGCTGCTGGACTACCAGAACCACCAGCGCCGCCTCATCGACCGCCTGGCCCGCGCCTACGCGGACGCCTTCTCCTCCAACGAGCTCGTGGAGAAGTTCGACGACGTCTTCTCCGGCCGCTCCGACACGGACGTGGACCGGCAGGAGCTCGAGACGCTCGCCGCGGCCGTGAAGCCGCTGACCACGTGGCACGCCCTGGACACCCTGCAGGAGGCCCGCGAGGCGTGCGGCGGCGCCGGGTTCCTCGCTGAGAACCGGGTGGCCCAGATGCGCGCCGACCTGGACGTGTACGTCACGTTCGAGGGTGACAACACGGTGCTCCTGCAGCTGGTGGGCAAGCGCCTGCTGACCGACTACTCGAAGGAGTTCGGACGTCTCAGTGTGGGCGCCCTCTCCCGCTACGTGGTCCACCAGGCCTCGGACGCCCTCCACCGTGCGGGCCTGCACAAGGCCGTCCAGTCCGTGGCCGACGGCGGGTCCGAGCGCCGCTCGGCGAACTGGTTCAAGGACCCCGCCGTCCAGCATGAGCTGCTCACCGAGCGCGTCCGCGCCAAGACCGCCGACGTCGCCGGCACCCTCTCGGGGGCCCGGGGCAAGGGCCAGGCGGCGCAGGCGGAGGCGTTCAACACGCGCCAGCACGAGCTCATCGAGGCCGCCCGCAACCACGGCGAGCTGCTGCAGTGGGAGGCCTTCACCCGCGCCCTGGAGGGCATCACGGATGAGACCACGAAGACCGTCCTGACGTGGTTGCGCGACCTCTTCGCGCTGCGCCTCATCGAGGACGACCTCGGCTGGTTCGTGGCCCACGGCCGCGTCTCGAGCCAGCGCGCCCGGGCCCTGCGCGGCTACGTCAACCGGCTGGCTGAGCGGCTGCGCCCCTTCGCCCTCGAGCTCGTCGAGGCGTTCGGCCTCGAGCCCGAGCACCTGCGCATGGCGGTGGCCACGGACGCCGAGACCCAGCGCCAGGAGGAGGCCCACGCCTGGTTCACGGCCCGCCGGGCCGCCGGCGAGGAGCCGGAGGACGAGAAGGCCGTGCGCGCCCGCGAGAAGGCGGCGCGGGGTCGCCGCGGCTGACCGCGTCCGTCCCCGGACGCACCGGGCCCCCGTCACCTCGCGGTGGCGGGGGCCCGTCTGCGTGGTCGGCCGGGCGGGCTCAGCGCAGCACGGCCTCGTAGACCTCGATCGTGCGCTCCGCGATGGTCTCCCACGAGAAGTGCTCGATCGCGCGGGCCCGGCCGGCCTCACCCATCGCGCGGGCGCGCTCCGGGTCCTCCACGACGCGGGTGAGCGCGGCCGCGAAGTCGGCGGCGAACCCCTCCTCGTCCACGGGCGCCCCCGTGCCGTCGTCGACCTGCTCGAAGGGGACGAGCAGGCCGGTCTCGCCGTCCTGCACGACCTCCGGGATGCCGCCCACGGCGGAGGCGACGACGGCGGTGCCGCACGCCATCGCCTCGAGGTTGACGATGCCCAGCGGCTCGTAGACCGAGGGGCAGGCGAACACGGTGGCGGCCGTGAGGATCTCCATCACCTCGTGGCGCGGGATCATCCCCTCGATCACGACGACGCCCTGGCGGGTGCGCCGCAGCTCGGAGATCAACTCGTTCACCTCGTGCGCCAGCTCCGCGGTGTCCGGGGCGCCCACGCACAGCACGAGCTGGACGTCCTCCGGCAGCCGCAGGGCCGCACGGAGCAGGTGGGGCACGCCCTTCTGGCGCGTGATGCGGCCGACGAACGCGACGGAGGGCTTGTCCGGGTCGATTCCGTACTTCTCCAGTGCGGCGGTGCCGGTCTGCGGGGTCCAGACCTGCGTGTCGATGCCGTTGTGGACCGTGTGCACCTTCGCCGGGTCCACGTCCGGGTAGCAGGCCAGGATGTCCCGACGCATGCCGTCCGAGACCGCGATGACCGCGTCCGCCCCGAGGTAGGCCGTGCGCTCGGCCCAGCTGGACAGGGCGTAGCCGCCGCCGAGCTGCTCCGCCTTCCAGGGGCGCAGCGGCTCGAGGGAGTGCGCGGAGAGGACGTGGGGAACCTCGTGCAGGAGCTTGCCGAGATGGCCGGCCATGTTGGCGTACCAGGTGTGGGAGTGGATGACGTCGGCGCCCTCGAGGTCCCCGAGGATCGTGAGGTCGGTGGCCAGGGTCTGCACGGCCCCGTTGGCGGCGTCGAACCCGGGCGGGTTCGGGTACGTCAGGACGCGGGCCCCGTGGTAGTCCGGGTCGCGCGGCTCGCCGAAGGCATGGACGCGGACGTCGACGCGGGAGGCGAGGACGCGGGTCAGCTCGGCGACGTGGACGCCGGCACCGCCGTAGATGGACGGGGGGAACTCTTTGCTCACGATGTCGATGCGCACGCCCCCAACCTAGTTCAGCCCGGCGGGGGTCGATAGTCTGGCGGCACGGATGCCCCGCACGCCCAGAGCACGCGTGCGGGTCGCGACGACCCGGCTCATGAGGAGTGACGCAGATGGTGCAGAAGAAGGTCCTCTCGGTCGTGCTGGCGGGCGGTGAGGGCAAGCGTCTGATGCCGCTGACGGCCGACCGTGCCAAGCCGGCCGTCCCGTTCGGCGGCACGTACCGCCTCATCGACTTCGCGCTGTCCAACCTGGTCAACAGCCGGTACCGCGAGATCGTCGTGCTGACGCAGTACAAGTCGCACTCGCTGGACCGCCACATCTCCGAGACGTGGCGGATGTCCACGCTGCTGAACAACTACGTGGCCTCCGTGCCGGCGCAGCAGCGCCGGGGCAAGGACTGGTTCACGGGCAGCGCGAACGCCATCTACCAGTCCATGAACCTGATCCACGACGCACGGCCGGACATCGTCGTCGTCATCGGCGCGGACCACGTCTACCACATGGACTTCCAGCAGATGGTGGACCAGCACATCGCCTCGGGTGCCAAGGCGACCGTGGCCGCGGTGCGCCAGCCCCTCGAGCTGGCCTCCTCGTTCGGGGTGATCGAGACGGACCCGCAGGACAGGACGCGGATCTCGGCGTTCGTGGAGAAGCCGGAGACGACCCCCGGCCTGCCGGACGACCCCACGCAGTTCCTGGCCTCGATGGGCAACTACGTGTTCGACACGGACGCCCTCGTGGCGGCGCTGAACCAGGACGAGGAGAACCCCGAGTCGAACAACGACATGGGCGGGGACATCATCCCGCTGTTCGTGGAGCGCGGCGAGGCCGGGGTGTACGACTTCACCTCCAACGAGGTGCCCGGCGGCACGGCCGGCAAGCACTACTGGCGGGACGTCGGCACCCTGGACTCCTACTACGACGCGCACATGGACCTGGTGCAGCCGTGGCCGGAGTTCAACCTCTACAACCGCGAGTGGCCGCTCTACACCCGCCAGTCCGTCTCCCCGCCCGCCAAGCTCGTGCGCTCGTCCACCCGCCGCCCCGGCTCGGCGAACGACTCGATCCTCTCCCAGGGCGTGGTCATCTCCGGCGGCACCGTGGCCCAGTCCGTGCTCTCCACGGACGTGCGCGTGCACAACGAGGCGTGGGTGGAGCAGTCGGTGCTGCTGGACTCCGTCGTGATCGGCGAGGGGGCCCACGTGCGCAACGCGATCCTGGACAAGAACGTGGTCGTGCCCCCGGGCGCGCGCATCGGCTTCGACCGGGCGGAGGACGAGGCGAACGGCTACACCGTGACAGAATCCGGCCTGACGGTGCTCTCCAAGGGCCAGCCCGTCCCGAAGCCGCACTGACGCGGCCCCGGGCCGCCGGTCCCGGACCACCGCCGACGCGCGGGCACGCCCCGGTGTGTCCGCGCGTCGCCGTCCCCGCTGGATCCCCGACCGGAGGCTCGCCTTGACCGACACCACCCCCGACCTCGACGCCACCGACGTCACCCGCGCTGAGGCCGCGGAACGCTCCCGCCTGCTCACGGTGCAGGACTACGCCGTGGACGTGGACCTCTCCGACGCCCGGGACGCCGCGACCGACACCTATCCGGTCCGCACCGTGATCCGCTTCGCGTGCGCCGAGCCGGGCGCGCAGACCCACCTGGACTGGATCCACGGGGGCGTGGAGTCGGTGACCCTCAACGGCACGGCGCTGGACGTGGCCGAGGTCGTGGGCGGGGCCCGGGTGCTGCTGCCCGACCTGGCGGCGCAGAACGTGGTCGAGCTGGTCGGCCGGTCCGTGTACTCCCGGTCGGGCGAGGGCCTGCACCGCTTCACGGACCCCGCCGACGGCGAGGTCTACCTCTACACCCAGTACGAGCCCGCCGACGCGCGCCGCGTGTTCCCGGACTTCGAGCAGCCGGACCTCAAGGCCGCCTTCACCTTCTCCCTCACCGGACCCGAGGACTGGGTGCTGGCCTCGAACCGGCCCGAGGTGTCCCGGACGCGGGCCGGGGACGGCGTCGTCCGGGCGGAGTTCGCCCCGACGCTCCCCCAGTCCACCTACATCACGACGCTGCTCGCCGGCCCCTATGCGCAGTGGGAGGACGCCTGGGACGGTCACCCGGCCAGCGGTGCGCAGGCCGTGCCGCTGCGGCTGTTCACCCGGCGCACGATGGCCGACGCGTTCGACCCCGAGGCCGTGTTCGACGTGACGAAGCGGGGGCTGACGTTCTTCCACGACCTCTTCGGCGTCGCGTACCCGTGGGGCAAGTACGACCAGGCGTTCGTGCCCGAGTACAACCTCGGCGCCATGGAGAACCCGGGCCTCGTGACCTTCACCGAGGACTTCGTGTTCACCTCGCGGGCCACCGCGGTCCAGTACGAGGGCCGGGCCAACGTGATCCTGCACGAGATGGCGCACATGTGGTTCGGCGACCTCGTGACGATGCACTGGTGGGACGACCTGTGGCTCAAGGAGTCGTTCGCGGACTACATGGGCGCCCTCGGCGTGGACGAGGCCACCGACTTCCGGACCGCGTGGGTGACCTTCGCGTCCCGCCGCAAGGCCTGGGCGTACGTGCAGGACCAGATGCCGACGACGCACCCCATCGTCGCGGACATCGTCGACCTCGAGGCCGCCCGTCAGAACTTCGACGGCATCACCTACGCCAAGGGCGCCTCCGTGCTCAAGCAGCTGGCCGCCTACGTGGGCCGTGACGCGTTCCTCGACGCCGCACATCGCTACTTCGCCGCCCACGCGTGGGGCAACGC
Source organism: Micrococcus sp. HOU01 (assembly GCF_035609305.1). NCBI lineage: Bacteria > Bacillati > Actinomycetota > Actinomycetes > Micrococcales > Micrococcaceae > Micrococcus > Micrococcus sp. HOU01. The sequence continues at coordinate 1,469,257 of NZ_CP141211.1, forward strand.
CTCCCTCGCCGACTTCATGGCGGTCCTCGAGGCCGCCTCGGGGCGGGACATGCGCGCGTGGGCGGACGCGTGGCTGCACACCTCCGGCGTGCCCCGGCTGCGGGTCGACGTCGACGGCGACGCCCCGGTGCTGCGCCAGGAGGGCGCGGACCCGGTCACGGGCGGGCCGATCCTCCGCCCGCACGTGCTGAAGGTCGGCGTCTTCACGCCCGGGCAGGACGGCGTCCTGCGCCGCACCGCCCAGGTCACCGCCGACGTGCCGGGCGGGGCGGAGGGCGCGGCCGTGCCCCTGCCGGACCTCGAGGTCCCCGGGGGCGTCCGCCTCGTGCTGCCCAACGACGAGGACCTCACCTACGCCGCCGTCGCGCTCGATGCGGGGTCGCTGCGCGCGGCCCTGACCCACCCCATCGCGGACCCGCTCGCGGAGGCCACCGTGTGGGCCGCCCTGTGGTCGATGACCCGCGACGGCGAGCTGCCGGTCGCCCGGTTCCTCGACGCGGTGGCGACGCTGTCCGCGCGGATCGCGACCGTGGGCGTGCACGCGCAGGTGCTGGCGCAGGCCGCCGCGGCCGTGGGCCAGTACGCCCGCGCCGAGGACCGGGACGCGCTGCGCGCCCTGGTGGGCGAGGTGCTGGCCGAACAGACCCGGACGCTCAAGGCCGGCTCCGACCGCCAGCGCACCGCGGCCCGCACGTGGGCGACGCTGGCGCGGGCCGACGTCGGGATGGCCGCGGCCCTCGAGGCCGCCCTGCTCGGCGAGGACGCGGCGACGTCGGCGCCGGGCCTGGCGATCGACGCGGAGCTGCGCTGGCTCGTGCTCCAGGCCCTCGCCGCGACCGGCCGGGCCGACCAGGACCGCCTGGACGCGGAGCTCGAGGCCGGCCGCACGGCGCAGACCGTCACGTGGCACCGGCTCGCCGCAGCCGCCCGCCCCGATGCCGAGGTCAAGGCCGCGGCGTGGGAGGCGGTCATGTCCGGTCGCACGGCCACTGGCACGGAGCTGTCCAACGACCTGCTCTCGGCCACGGCGGCCGGCTTCGCCGCGGGCGAGGTCGAGCTCCTCGCCCCCTACGAGTCCGGCTTCTGGCCGCGCCTGACCTCGGTGTGGGCCTCACGATCCAACGGGCTGGCCTCGCGCGCGATCGGCGGGCTGTTCCCGGGCCGCCGGGACGCGGTGGCCGGCGACGCGGACGCGCAGGAGTCGCACCCGACGCTGGCCGCGGCCCAGCGCTGGCTGGACGAGCACCCCGACGCCCCGGGGGCCCTGCGGCGCCTGGTCGTGGAGCACACGGACGCCCTGCGGCGGTCCCTGCGCGTGCAGGCGGTGCAGCCGGCGGGCTGAGCGGTAAGTCCTCCCGCGCAGAGTGGTCACGACACGCCGCCTCCCCTCGGGCGAGACGGCGTGTCGTGACCATTCCAGCTCAGGGCGCGGCGACGCGGAGCACGCGTTCCCGGCCCACCCGGCGCAGGCCCACGGCGTCGGCGGCGCGCTGGGCGTCCCGGTCGCGCATCCCCACCCGCTCGACGACGACGGGCCGCGTCTCCAGCACGGCCGTCAGTTCGGCGTGGCGCGCCACGTGCGCGGCCCCGCCGTCCGGGTCGAGAGACAGCGCCTGCCGGTCGGCCGCGTGGAGCCAGGCCGCCGACACGTCCTCCACCGGGCCGCGCAGGTGCGCGCCGAGGGAGGCGTCGTCGAGCAGGTCGGAGACGTCGGCGTCCGCGAGGCGGGCCACGAGTGCGGGTGGCCCGGCGACCACCGCGGTCGTGTGGAGCAGGACCACGTGCAGCAGCTCCGGGTCGGCGTCCGCGGCGGGCGCGAGCACGACGCCCGGGTCCTCCCACGCCGTCGGCGCGACGCCGAGTCCCGCGGCCAGTCCGGTCCGCAGCGCGGCGGTCGCGTCGGCGCCCAGCACGTCGGCCGGCGCGAGCGTGCCGAGGGCCAGCGGGTGGACGCCGAGCAGCCGGTTCAGGGCGCGGGCCTCGCGGTGCGCCCGGTCCACGAGGGCGGCCAGCTCGGGCGAGGTCTCCCCCACGAGCGGCAGCTCGCGCAACGTTGCGGCCCCCACCGGCACCCCGGCCTCGGCCGCGACCGCTGCCAGCGCGTCCCAGTGTCGCGTCTCCTCCTGGGCAGGCGTGCGGCCGCCGCCCGGCTCGTCCAGCCGCGGTCCGTGAGCAGAGGCACGCGGCGGCCGGAGGCCAGCTCCAGCTCGAGGGCGCAGTGGACGTCCACGGTCGACCGTGGGCGCCCCGGGGCGTCGGAGCGGGCGATCAGGCGGACGGGGGCGTCGTCGTCGGGGGTCATGGTCCGATCCTGACAGAGCCGCCCCGCCACACCTCGACGCGTCGGGGGCGGTTTCGGGCGGTATTCACGTCGAATACCACCGCAAACCGCCCCCGGACGGAAGCGTGCCGGACGGTGCCGGGACGCCGTCAGGCGGCTCAGGGCACCCGCGCGGTCCACTCCGGGGTCGCGAACTTGGTGCGGGCCAGCTGCTCGGCCTCCTCACGGGTGGCCTCGTCCAGCTCGACGCGGCGGGCGCCGTAGCGCTCCTCGAAGGTGGTCATCATGGTCTCCCAGATCTCGGCGCGGGAGACGCCGGTCTGGCGCCGGAGCGGGTCCACGCGCTTCTTCGCCGAGGTCACGCCCTTGCCGCGCAGCTTCTCCCGGCCGATGCGCAGCACCTCGAGCATCTTGTCCGCGTCGATGTCGTAGCTCATCGTCACGTGGTGCAGCAGCCCGGCCGTGCCCACCCGCTTCTGCGCGGCGCCGCCGATCTTCCCCTGGTCCGTGGCGATGTCGTTGAGCGGCTGGTAGAACGCATGCACGCCGAGTCGGGAGAGCGCGTCCATGGTCCACTCGTCCAGGAACGGGTAGGACTCCGCCGTCTCCAGCCCGTCGACCAGCGACGACGGGACGTGCATCGAGTACGTGACGCAGTTGTCCGCCTCCATGAACATCGCGCCGCCGCCGGAGATCCGCCGCACCACGTTGATGCCGTGCCGCCGCGCCCCCTCGGGGTCCACCTCGTTGGCGAGCGACTGGAAGGCGCCGATCACCACGGCCGGCTCGTTCCACTGCCACAGGCGCATGGTCGGCTTGCGACGTCCCTCGGCCACCTGTCGGGTGAGCACCTCGTCCAGGGCCAAGGTCAGCGCGATCGGCATCGGCTCCGGCCCGATGACCTCCCACTCGTGGTCCTCCCACGTGGTCGCCTTGCCGAGGGCGCGACGCACGGCCGAGGCGACCGCGAAGGCGTCCACGCCGAACAGCTCGGCCTCGGGTCGCAGACCCCGCTCGACGGCCTCCCGGATGACGCGATGCTCGGCGTCCGCGGACAGCCCGGTCACCGCCGCGTTGAGGTCCTCGAGCGCCTCGTCCGGCTCGAGGAAGAAGTCACCGTTGATGCTGGCGGTCGCGATCCGGCCGTCCGCGAGGCTCAGGTCCGCCGCGACCAGCTTGCCGCCGATCACCTTGTATTCACCGTGGAGAGTCGTCATGCCCGCCAGCCTACGGGCGACGCGACGGGCCCCGCACCGCCCGGATCGCTCCGGGGGCGCGGGGCCCGTCGTCGTGGTGGGCGCGCGGCTCAGGCCGCCGCGGTCACTTCTTGCCGCCGAAGCCCTTGAAGCGGGCGTTGAAGCGCTCGACGCGGCCGGCGGTGTCCATGATGCGCTGCTTGCCCGTGTAGAACGGGTGCGAGGCGGCCGAGATCTCGACGTCGATCACCGGGTAGGTGTTGCCATCGGTCCACTCCGCGGTCTTCTCGGAGTTCGCGGTGCTGCGGGTGAGGATCTTCTCACCGGAGGCGAGGTTGTTGAAGATGACGTAGCGGTAATCCGGGTGGATCTCAGACTTCATGGTGCATCCTTCGTTTCAGCCGCCTGATTGGGACCAGGGGCGCGAGAGGTGTGGTCAGGGGGTCCGCCGGACGGCGGGCCAGCCGCCCACTCTACCGCACCCGGGCCGGTCAGCGTGCGCGCAGCTCCCACAGCGCGACCGCCGCGGCCGCGGCCACGTTCAGTGAGTCGACGCCGTCGGGCATGGGGATGACGACGTCGGCGTCGGTCTGGGCGAGGGTCTCGGGCCGGACCCCCGGCCCCTCCTGGCCGAGGACGAGGGCCAGGCGCTCGGCGGTCCGCAGCGGCTCGATCTCCGGCGAGTCCAGGCCCACGGCGCGGTCCGTCACCTCGAGGGCGGCCACCGCGAACCCGGCCGCCCGCAGCGCGGGCAGCGACGCGGCGACCGGGCCGGGCAGGCGCGCCCACGGCAGGCGGAACACCGTGCCCATCGAGACGCGGATGGCGCGCCGGTACAGCGGGTCGGCGGCCTGCGGGGTGAGCAGCAGCGCGTCCCAGCCGAGGGCGACGGCGGAGCGCACCACGGCGCCCAGGTTGAAAGCGGTCACGACGCGTTCTGAAGCATCTCGGACCCGTGAACTCGGTTCCTTCCGGTCGACACACCGATGAACTGAGCATTGCGTTTCCGCAGGTCAGAAGGCAAATACGGCCGCTCGGTCGTCATCGTGGGCCGGCTAGGAGTGTTCAATAAACCCTATGCCCCCACACACTGCCATGCTGGGACTGCGCAGCGGCGACCTGAGCCTGGGCTGATGGCGCTCATCGGACTCATTCGGGTCGGGACAGACCCTCAGGACGCGAGGTTGCAACGGCAAGCACTCAAGCCGATCTGCTCACGTCTCGTCGAGGAGACAGCATCGCGTCGACGCCTGATCAAGAACCGCCCCGGGCTCCTCGCTGCTGTGGCGGAGGTGGGCGACGGCGATGCGCTCACCGTGACCCACGCACGAAGCCTGAGCACGAGCATGGTCGACGGGCTCGAGACACTGCTGGACCTCGTTGACCGAGGAGTTGCCGTGAAAGTCCTCAAGGGCCTCGCCGCGGGAGAGCACACCGGAGACTCGGAGTTCCTCGATGACGTCCGCGAGCTCACCCGGCGCCGCCGAGAGCTCCAAAGCTCCCGCGTCCGGGCCGGCATCCAAGCAGCGCGGGAACACGGAGTCAGCCACGGTCGACCACGCACCATTAGTGACGAGACGCAGCGCGAGATTAGGATGCGGAGAGATCAAGGCGAGACGTTGCGCAGCATCGCCGGAGGTGCTGGCGTGTCGATCGGAACCGCCCACCGCGTGCTGGCGCGACACGCGCCCCGTCAGGGCACGTTGTCCCCTCGGCGGAAAGCTGAGTCGGTAGCTCCTTTGTCGCGCGGTGCAGCAATAACTAGGAGACGGATGACCGAGGATGAGGCACGCGCGGCAGCGCGTGCATTGCTTCCCCACGACGGGAGCGATCCGCTGACGCTGGCGGAGCTTGAGCAGTACCTTGCCGGAGCGGCTGACCTGCTGCGGGGCAGCATCGACCAGGCCGACTTCAAGGCGTACATCTTCCCGCTGATGTTCTTCAAGCGAATCAGCGACGTATACCTCGAGGAGTACGCCCAAGCGCTGGACGAGTCCGGGGGCGACCACGAGTTCGCCCTGTTCGCGGAGAACCACCGCTTCGTGATCCCACCCGGAAGCCTCTGGGACGACGTGCGCACCAACACAGCGAACATCGGCACCGCCTTGCAGACTGCGTTCCGTGAGATCGAAAAGGCGAACCCCGAGACGCTGTACGGCATCTTCGGCAACGCCAGCTGGACCAACAAGGACAAGCTGCCCCATCGGAAGCTCGCCGATCTCATAGAGCACTTCTCGAGTAAGGCACTGACCAACGCCGCTGTGCCGCCCGACGTATTCGGCAACGCGTACGAGTACCTAATCAAGCGGTTCGCCGACCAGTCGAACAAGAAGGCCGGTGAATACTACACGCCGCGCTCGGTGGTCGGTCTGCTCGTCAACATGCTCGATCCCACCGAGGGCGAGACGGTCTATGACCCGGCCTGCGGCACCGGCGGCATGCTGATCGAGGTCATCGAGCACGTGAAAGATTCCGGCGGCAGCCCTAAAACCCTGTGGGGCAAGCTCTACGGCCAGGAGAAGGTGCTCGCCACCTCTGCGATCGCACGGATGAACCTGCTGCTCCACGGCGTCGAAGACTTCAAGATCGTCCGCGAGGACACGCTGCGCAACCCCGCCTTCTACTCGGGAAACACCCTCGCGCAGTTCGATTGCGTTGTCGCCAATCCGCCGTTCTCGCTCAAGAACTGGGGCGAGCCGGAGTGGGCGTCCGACAAGTGGGGCCGAAACGCACTTGGTGGTGTCCCGCCGAAGGGGTACGCCGACTGGGCGTGGGTCCAGCACATGCTCACCTCCGCGAAACCGAAGACTGGACGCGTCGCCGTCGTCCTGCCCCAGGGGGCGCTCTTCCGGCAGGGCGCTGAGGCGCGGATCCGCACCCACGTGCTCAAGTCAGACCTCGTCGACGCGGTCATCGGGTTGGCTCCCAACCTGTTCTACGGCACGGCCCTCGCCGCCTGTGTGCTGATCCTTCGACAGGAGAAGCAGCCAGACGAGAAGGGCAAGGTGCTCTTCATCAACGGTGAAGACCTCTTCAAACGCGGACGCAACCAGAACACCCTCGAACCCGAGCACGCCCAACAGATCCTCGATGCCTATGACCTCTACTCCGACATCGAGGGCCGCTCCCGTGTCGTCGACTTGGCCGAGATCGAGGGCAACGACTACAACCTGAACATCCCGCTCTACATGGCCCCACCCGACACCGGTGAGAAGCTCACGCTCGCGGACGCTCTCGCTAATCTCGAAACAGCGCATGCCGAGGCTGCCAAGACGCGTGCCGCGCTGGAGGCCGAGCTGGCGAACTGGGGGCTGTCTGTATGAGCACCAGGATCGCGCAGCGCGAGCTAGAGAACTACCTGTGGGGCGCGGCGATCGTGCTCCGTGGACTGATCGACGCGGGCGACTACAAGCAGTACATCTTCCCGCTGGTCTTCCTGAAGCGGATCTCCGATGTCTACGACGAGGAGTACGCCGCCGCGATGGAGGTGTACAACGACGAGGAGCTCGCCGACCTCCCAGAGAACCACCGCTTCGCCATCCCCGACGGCTGCCACTGGGACGACATCCGCGACGTCACCCAGAACATCGGAGCGACTCTCCTGCACGCCATGCGCTCCATTGAGAAGGCCAACCTCGACACCTTGCCCGGAGTCTTCGGCGACGGCGACTGGGGCAACAAGGACCTGCTCCCGGACTCGACGCTGGCCGACCTCATCGAGCACTTCTCCACCAAGACGCTCTCGATCGCAAACCTGCCTGAGGACGAGCTCGGCAATGGGTACGAGTACCTAATCAAGAAGTTCGCTGACGACTCCGGTCACACGGCGCAAGAGTTCTACACCAACCGTACGCTCGTGCACTTAATGACGATGATACTCGAGCCGCACCCCAGCGAGTCGGTCTACGACCCCACTTGCGGCACCGGCGGTATGCTCATCTCCACCGCCGCCGAGCTCAAGCGGCAGGGCAAGGAGTGGCGCAACCTGCGCCTCTACGGACAAGAGCTCAACTACGGGACATCTGCCATTGCGCGGATGAACCTGTTCCTCCACGGCATCACTGACGGCCACATCGCCCACGGCGACACCCTCAGCCGACCGGCGTTCCTCGACGGCAAGGGCCATCTGCAGACGTTCGACGTCGTGCTGGCAAACCCGCCCTACTCCATCAAGGCATGGAACCGCGCTGCGTTCGCCAAGGACCCGTACGGTCGGAACGTGTGGGGAGTGCCGCCTCAGGGACGCGCAGACTACGCGTTCTTCCAGCACATCGCCAAGAGTCTCGACCCCAAGACCGGACGAGCGGCCATCCTGTTCCCCCACGGCGTGCTCTTCCGCCAAGAAGAGGCAGCCCTGCGGGAAGCACTGGTGAAGTCCGACCTGATCGAATGTGTTCTCGGGCTCGGCGCAGGGCTATTCTACAACAGCCCCATGGAGGCCGTGGTCGTCACACTCCGCGCTATCAAGCCCGCCGAGCACAACGGCAAGGTGCTGTTCATCAACGCCGTGAACGAGGTCGCCCGCGAACAAGGGCAGTCGTTCCTCCGCGAGTCACACCAGCACAGGATCCTGGACGCGTATCGCGCCTTCGAGCCACAGAGCGGCTTCGCTGCAGTTGCCACCCTCGACCAGATCGCTAAGAAAGGCCATAGTCTCGCGATTCCGTTGTACGTCGCCGGCGACAAGGCGAAGGAAGTCGGCGAGCACATCGATGTCATCGATGCCGTGGCGCAGTGGCGAACTGCCGCGCAGGAGTCGGACGAGGCAATCGCTGACGTTCTCTCGCTGTTGCGAACGGAGGTGACCGCGTGAACCTCAACCTCGACAAATCGCACTGGAAGCGGGTCGCCTTCGGCGACGTGGTCCGCAACGTCAATGAGACCGTCCGAGATCTCAAAGCGGTTGGCATCGACCGAATCATCGCGATGGAGCACGTGGACCCCGGCGAGCTGAACGTGAGCCGGTGGGGTTCCACAGAGGACGACACCACCTTCACGCGACGCGTGAAGCCCGGACAGACGCTCTTCGGCAAACGTCGCGCTTACCAGAGGAAAGTCGCCTACGCCGAGTTCGATGCGATCTGCTCCGGCGACATCTACACGTTCGAGGCCGCTGAGACGCAGCTCCTTGGTAAGTTGCTCCCGTTCCTCGTGCAGTCGAACGGCTTCTTCGAGCATGCTCTCGGTACGTCGGCAGGGTCGCTGTCGCCGCGCACTAACTGGCGTAACCTGAAGGAGTTCGAGTTCGATCTCCCACCCCTTGACGAGCAGAAGCGCATCGCCGATCTCCTCTGGGCTGTCGAGCGTCATCGACTCCAGTTGGCAACGTCTGTCAGGTCCGTTATGGAGGCCGTCGACGTGTATTTGCGAGCACTCTGGGAATCAGAGACAGGCAAACGCGCAATCGGGGACGTCGCGGATTGCGTAACCGGCTCAACGCCTTCGAAGTCGAACGAAGCCTACTGGAACAGTAGTGATGTCCCCTTCTACACGCCGTCGGAGATCGACGGCGAAACCATGGGCGCGCCACGCCAGTGGGTTAGCCAGGCCGGCGCGAGCGCGGGGAGATTACTGCCGGAGTTCGCGGTGGCCGTTGCCTGTATCGGCGGAGACATGGGTAAATCTACGGTCATTCGCGAGCCGGGCATTTCTAACCAGCAGATCACCTCCATTGTGGGTCTCGCCAGTGAGGATGCTTACTTGATGCAGTCACTCCTCGCTCACCCGCTGGGCCGGCTGGCATTAGAGGCCCGGGAAACGACCACCATCGTCAGGAAGTTGAACAAGAGTGACCTTATGAAGGTCGAGGTGCCTTGGCCGGAGGATCGCCTCTTTATAAGCCAACTTGTGCGGCGGAGGCGAGAGACGGTCACGGCGATCACCCAAGAGGCGCTCTCTCTTCGCGTGCTGGTTTCCGCGTTGCTCGCCGAGATTTTCGGAGACTAATGGTGTCACAGTTCAATGAAGCAAATTCTGTCCGCGACTTCATCCGCGACCTGGTGAAGTCCAACGACGTCCAGTTCGTGCCGGGCAACGAACTGCCGCGTCGTACCGACGAGGTGTTGCTGGAAGGTGTGCTTACGGGCGCACTGCTCCGCCTCAACCCAGAGATCGAGGCGGACCCTGCTAAGGCGGATGAGGTCATCTATAACCTCCGCGCCATCCTGATCGCCGCCCGCAACAGCCCGCATCCAGTGGTCGCCAACGAGGAGTTCATGGCGTGGCTGACAGGGCAGAAGTCGATGCCGTTCGGGCCGAACGGCGAACACACCACGGTCCGGCTGATCAACTTCGACCACCTCGACGATGACTCGTCGAACCAGTGGATCGTCTCGACCGAGGTGACCTTCAAGCAGGGCCGGCTGGAGAAGCGATTCGATCTCGTGCTGTGGTGCAACGGTTTGCCGCTGGTGGTCGGTGAGGCGAAGACGCCGATCCGGCCGGCGTACACCTGGATCGATGGCGCTGCACAGATCCACGATGACTACGAGCAGAGCGTCCCGCAGTTCTTCGTGTCCAACGTGTTCTCCTTCGCGACCGAGGGCAAGGACTTCCGTTACGGCACCATCGGCATGCCGGTCGAGCTCTGGGGTCCTTGGCGCGAGGACCCCACCGATGAGGATGCGCCGGTGAAGATCGGTCTCGTCGCGGTCCAAGAGGCCGTCGAAGGAGTACTCACTCCCCGTGCGGTCCTGGAATTTCTGCGGTTCTTCACCCTTTACGCGACTGACAAGAACCACCGCAAGATCAAGGTAATCGCGCGGTTCCAGCAGTTCCAGGCGACGAATTTGATCGTCGACCGGGTCCTGCTCGGCAAGGTCAAGCAGGGCCTGATCTGGCACTTTCAGGGTTCGGGCAAGTCACTGCTCATGGTCTTCACTGCGCTCAAACTGCGCGCGATGGCCGAGCTCACGAACCCGACGATCCTGATCGTGGTCGACCGCATCGACCTGGACACCCAGATCACGGGCACCTTCAACGCCTCGGACGTCCCGGGCTTGGTGTCGACGGACTCGAGAGCGCAGCTCCAGACGCTACTCAGCCAGGGCGCGCGGAAAATCATCATCACCACGATCCACAAGTTCGGTGAGGCTCCTGGCGTCCTCGACGCTCGGCAGAACATCATCGCGATGGTCGACGAGGCTCATCGCTCGCAGGAGGGCGACTACGGGCAGAAGATGCGTGAAGCCCTGCCCAACGCTTACCTCTTCGGTCTGACGGGCACGCCGATCAACCGGCGCGACCGCAACACCTTCAAGTGGTTCGGCGCACCCGAGGACGAGGGCGGGTACCTGTCACGGTACTCATTCCATGACTCCATCCGCGACGGCGCAACCCTTCCGTTGCACTTCGAACCACGACTCTCAGAAATCCACATCGACCAGGAGGCGATCGACGCGGCGTTCGAGGAACTTGCCACGGATCGCGATCTGTCCGAGAGCGACAAGATCACCCTCTCGAAGAAGGCGGCTTCGATCGAGGTGCTGATCAAGACGCCCTCGCGCATCGCGAAGATCGCTGCCGACATCGCCGCCCACTTCCAGACCAAGGTGGAGCCGCAGGGTTTCAAGGCGCAGGTCGTTGCGTACGACAAGGCCTCCTGCGTCGCGTACAAGAACGAGCTCGACAAGCACCTCGGACCCGAGGCATCCACCATCGTCATGTCGAAGACCCGAGGTGACTCTCCCGACTGGGCAAAGTGGACCCCAGGTGCCGAGGAGCTGGAGCAGGTTGTCGCGCGGTTCAACGACCCGACCGACCCGCTCAAGATCATCATCGTGACGGCGAAGCTGCTGACCGGGTTCGACGCTCCGATCCTCTACTGCCAGTACCTCGATAAGCCGCTGAAGGAGCACACTCTGCTCCAAGCGATCACTCGCACCAACCGCGTGTACCCGCCGGACAAGACCCACGGCCTGATCGTCGACTACCTCGGCATCTTCGACGACGTGGCCCGATCCCTCTCCTTCGACGAGCAGGCTGTCCGGGAGGTCGTCTCCAACATCGAGGAGCTGAAGGCTCAGCTCGCGCCCGCGATGGCTGCCGCACTCGCGTTCTTCCCCGGTGTCGACCGCACGGTCGGCGGGTACGAAGGCCTCGTCCAGGCGCAATCCGCGATCGCCGACGACGTCACGAAGGACGCCTTCGGAGCCGCCTACAGCGTGGTGTCACAACTATGGGAGGCACTCAGTCCTGACCCCATGCTGGGCGAGCATCGCGACGACTACCGCTGGCTCACGGATGTCTACGAGTCGGTGCGCCCCTCAGACATCACGGGGCGGCTCGTGTGGCACGCGCTCGGAGCCAAGACAATCGACCTGATCAACGAGCACGTCGCCGTCGAGATCCCGCAGAACACCGAGACGATCGTGCTCGACGCTCAGACGATCGAAGACCTCATGACCGGTCGGCGCACCGACATCCCCACCGAAGAGATTGAGCGTCAGATCACCGCACGCATCGCCCGGCACCTACACAACCCCGTCTTCGTCGAACTCGGCCAGCGCCTTAACGACCTGCGCGAGCGCTACGCCGACATCCAACAGTCCAGCCTCGACTTCCTCCGCGAGCTTCTCGAACTCGCCCGCGACACTGTTGCTGCCGAGAAGGCAGCCGACGAGATGCCCCGCGAAGAGCAGGGCAAGGCGGCCCTGACTGAGCTGTTCGACGCCCTCAAGGGCGATCAAACCCCGATCATCGTCGAGAACGTCGTCAACAGGATCGACGAGGTCGTCCGCGGGGTCCGCTTCGAGGGATGGCAGTCCACAATCCGCGGTGACCAAGAGGTCCGACAAGCGCTTCGGAAGACCCTCTACGTCCAGTTCAAGATCCGCGACAACGACGTCTTCGAGAAGGCCCTCGGATATATCCGAGGGTACTACTAAGCTCCGAACCGTCTGAATGCAAGTCAAGCCGATGATAACTGGGGGCAGATCCCGAGTGTGTCTCGATACGCCCCCTTGCTCACCCTCCGGGTTCATCGGTCGGGACCGGCGCATCGTGTCACGTCATGGGGCTGCCAGAGATGCGGAAAGGTCTAAAGCGAACGGCGCGTCATGCCGATGGGGCCGTGGTACTACACATACTTGGCTAGGAAAGTCCGGCTAATTCTTTAATTCGACACCCCACGACCATCGCGACCGTTTTCACAAGTCGACGAGCCTGAACGCAGATTCCACAACCCCCATGCGTAATTGACTATTCTTCTGGCAGGTAGTCAATACTCACGATCCGCACTTCGATGCCGCGGGCTTCCAGCTCGTCGAATACTCTGACCAGTGAGACCTTACTAAAGCTGAAGAGGTCGTCCGCTGTAAGTGATTTTCCTATGCCTTTCGAGCGAATGGCGTACACGACCTTGCGCGGTTTCGTGCCAATCAGGTCCTCATTGCCGCCGCGCTGCTGGACCCGGCTGCGCAGTTGCTTGCGTGCCTCTTCGTCGTACTGCAGTGCATGGGCGGAGTTGCCGCCTTGTGCGAAGAGGTGACTCAGCGGCGCGGAGGAGGAAGCCGACTTTACGTGCACGTACACATCGTTCGTCGTAATGAGGTCACTCGGCTCGAAGCCCCGCTTATTCTGAGTTGTCTGCACGAGCTTCCGATCCATCAACACCGCGCCGAGCGCCTGCGCAGCCTTACGATTATAAGCCTCCTCGTCATCTGGCGCATACCAAGCTGGCATGGTCACGCCAGCCTGTTTCGCAAAAATGTTCCTTACGTGGTCGTCGAGCTGCTTCGCGTAGTCAAGGTCCATCGCATACCACTGCCCGTTATGCAGGAAGTAGCGACGCCCAGACTCTTCCTTCTCAAAGGCCACCCACTTTCGAAGCGGGATTTCACTACTTACGGGCTCCTCGCCGTCCGCGTCACCGAACAGCTGGATCTTAATCGTATCCATGGACGAAATTTCGCGGTCCTTCATCAAGTCGATGATCAGTGCCGCAGTAGGTAGGCCGACGCGCGGAGCGGTGCCTCCGCCTCGTTTTACTCGGAACGCTTCGGGCGGCTTATTCTCGCTTAGGTGTTCATGGGGCCATGTAACGGCGATCTTAGATACGTCGAGGGACTTCTTTAGCTCGGCTCGAAGGTGCTCTTCCAGCTTGTCATGTAACGAGGTTTTCTTCTTAATCGGTACGAGCTGCTCAAGCACTTGCAGCTCTGCGCGAGGCTTCTGAGAGAGCAGGGCCTCGAGCACCTTAAGATCCGCAACTAGCTCTGTGGGGGTGAGTCCGAGTGGCACCGAGAGGGCGTCCGCCCCTCTCACGCGAAACGGCTTGTCGATGGTAAGACCCTTGATCTCGGCCTTTCCAACGACTCGAGTGACCAGCTCACCGAAACCACCGATGCCGAATCCAGTCAGTCCTGCACCTGCGGGAATGGACGACCGATCGATCTTGGCCCTCTCGTCAAGAACTGTCCGAGTCACGGAGCTCAGCAGGTCCGGATCAACGGATCTCAGCGCGAGTCTCTGTCCGAACGCGCCGTCGACGTGGCTCTGATCCAAAAGCAGCCATCCCATACCCCAACACAATCCCCAGGTAGGCGTGTCAGCTTCATCATTCGCGCGAAGCAAGAGAACGCCTGCTGCCGTTGTGTTGGTTGCTTCCACTGTCACGCCAGTGAGTTGGTGGACGCGACTTGCCCAGTTCACGGGGCCATCGGCCCCTACATGGCCATATACGAGGAGGGCATCACGATCCGCCACCTTGCAGGGCTCGGTGACTACGGAGCGTTCATCGCGGTACTTCTTCTTGACAGCATGCTCGAGCTTGGCGGTATGCCTCAATCTGTACAGGGTCGTAGATTGAGCATTCATTTTCCGGCGGGCCATGCTGTCTCCTTTGCGCGCATCTAACAGCCACCAGACTAAGTGAGCGCCACCCGACCATGCCATGAAGGCACGCAGAACGTCGGCTGGATCGGATAGCTGAATCCTTGAACTACTTTGTCGCGTAGAACGTCACCGCTGAGCTCGCCGCAACGTTCAGCGAGTCCACGCCATGCATCATCGGAATCGTCACGCGCCGATCAAGTAGTCTGTCGGCCTTCGGCGTCAGCCCATGCCCCTCACTGCCGAAGACGAGTGCGAGATTGTCGTGGTCCTCGGCGACCAACTCATCGAGCGTGATTGCGCCCTCCCCCAGTGTCATGCCCGCCACGACATATCCAGCGTCCTTAAGCACCTGGATGCTGGCAGGCCAGTCATCGATGCGAGTCCACGGCACTTGGAAGACCGTGCCCATCGACACACGGACAGACCGCCGGTACAACGGATCAGCACACGTCGGCGTCACCAGGATCGCGTCGACACCCAGTGCCGCAGCTGATCTAAAACATGCCCCAACGTTCGTATGATCCACCAAGCCCTCAAGCACGGCGATCCGCGAGCGGCGCTTCGTACTCAAGACAGAACGATCGTGTCGGCCCCCTGGACTCTCGCCAAGAACTCCCGTCCTACGCCGCTCCTCACCACTGAACACGCGAGAGTTGAGCTCGAACGAATCGTCGACCTCGCTTTTTGCTACCTTGGGCTGCCAAGGTCGGCTTATATCCGAGGAACGTTCGCCAGCCTGCGGTGGTTTGGAACACTCCACGTTCGTGTGGTCCACGACGTCCTCAGCGATGAGCACGCGCCGGGCGCCCGCGAGGACGTCGGCGAGCGGCCGAGGTGCGGGGCGGTCCATCGCGGCCAGGGCGCCGCGGTGCAGGTGGAACCCGGTGAGGGCCTCGAGCACGTCGTCGGGTCCGGTGAAGACCGGGACGTCCGGATGGGCGGCGAGCACGTCCGCGAAGGACCCACGATAGCGGTCCCCCAGCAGGAAGGAGCGCGGGGTGTGTCCGGCGTGCAGCGCGCGGCGGACCACCTGGGAGGACTCGGCGAGGAAGACGCCGTGCTCCGCGTCGACGCGACGGCGCAGGGCCGCGTCCGTCATGGTCGTGTAGGGGGCCAGGCGGGGGTCGGCGAGGTCCTCGATCCGCTCCAGGCGCACCTCGCGGGTCCCGCCCTCACCCACCCGAGACCTGCCGCATCACCATGACCACCAGCCCGGCCAGGCCCACGATCACGATGGTGACGCGCAGCGCCGTCGGCGAGATGCGCCGCCCGATCCGCGCGCCTACGAGCCCGCCCACGAGCGAGGAGAGCGCGATCAACAGGACGGCCCGCCAGTCGATGCGGTCGAAGGCGAAGACCAGGTAGAACGCGGCGGCGGTGAGGTTGACCACCAGCGACAGCCACGTCTTCACCGCGTTGGCGTGCACGAGGGTGCCGCCCACCAGCAGCACGCCGAAGATCGCCATGAGCATGACGCCCTGGGCGGCCACGAAGTAGCCGCCGTAGATGCCGGTCAGGAACACGAGCGTCCACAGCGTCGGGGTCACGGGGCCCACCGGCACGGGAGAGTCCGCGCCGGGAGTCGGCCCCTGGTCCTCCGCCCGACGCCGGACCCACCGCTGGATGCGCGGCTGCAGCACGACGACCGTCAGGGCCACCACGAGCAGCACCGGCGCGACGTAGCCGAACACGGCCGCGGGCAGCGTGGTGAGCAGGGCGGCGCCGATGACCCCGCCGAGCAGCGACGCGACGGTCAGCTTCGGCAGGAGCACCCGGGACTGGGCCAGCTCGCGGCGGTACCCGTACGTGCCGGAGAAGCCCGAGGCCACCAGGCCCATCGCGTTGGAGACCTGGGCCGTCACGGGCGGGAACCCGACCGCCACGAGCGTCGGGAAGGTGACGAGCGTGCCCGAGCCGATCACCGAGTTGATCGTGCCGGCCCAGAACCCCGCGAGCAGCACGAGCAGGACCTGCCACAGGTCCATGCCCAGCAGCTGCGCGGTCAGCAGCCCCGTCACCGGGCCACGGCGGTGTACCGACCGCCGGTGCGGGTCACCTTCAGGTCCGTGCCGAACGCCGCGGAGAGGTGCTCCTCGGTGAGCGTCGACTCGATGGGCCCGGCCGCCACGACGCCGCCGTCCCGCAGCAGCAGGGCATGCGTGAAGCCCGGGGGCACCTCCTCGAGGTGGTGCGTGACGAGGACCAGCGCGGGCGCGTCCTCGTCCGTGGCGAGCGCCGTCAGCTGGCGCACGAGGTCCTCCCGCCCGGCGAGGTCCAGGCCCGCGGCGGGCTCGTCCAGCAGGAGCAGCTCGGGGTCGGTCATCAGGGCGCGGGCGATGAGCACGCGCTTGCGCTCGCCCTCGGAGAGGGTGCCGAACGCGCGGTGCGCGAGGCGGGAGAGCCCCCAGGTCGCCACGAGGCCGAGCGCGCGGGCGCGATCCTCCGTCTCGTACCGCTCGCGCCACGTGCCGGTGATCCCGTAGGAGGCGGTGACGACGGCGTCCTGCACGGTCTCGTTCGCGGGCACCTGGGCGGCGAGCTGGGCGGAGGAGAGGCCGATGCGCGGGCGCAGCTCGAACACGTCGACGGCGCCGAGCACCTCGTCCAGCACGCCGACGTCGCCGGCGGTCGGGTGCAGGCGGGCCGCGGCCAGCTGGAGCAGCGTCGACTTGCCCGCGCCGTTCGGGCCCATCACGATCCACCGCTGCCCCGCGCGGACCGTCCAGTCCAGGGGGCCGAGGATGTCGGTGGTGCCGCGGCGCACGCGCACGCGGCGCATCTGCAGCACGGCGTCCTCATCCGGGAGGAACCAGTCGTCGGGAGGCGCGGGGGTGGTCATGGGGGCCAGCCTAGTCCGGCCGGCCGGTGCGTCGCCGATGCGACGCACGCCCGGCCGCGCCCACACCCCCGCCTAGGATGCCGCGCATGAGCACCCTGCGTCGCCTCGTCGTCACCGCCGACCCCGCCCTCCTCGTCACGGACGCGCCCCCGGTCGGCGTGCCGGACGACGCCGAACGGCTCATCGACGACGGCCTGCTGGGCTGGCGCTTCGCCGCGGACGAGTGGGCGGCGGCCCCGGAGCCGAGCTCCGGGTGGGACGTGCTCACGCTGCCGGCGGCGGTCGCCGCCGCGCCGGTGCCCCTCGTGGTGACGGACGTGGACTCCACGCTGATCCGGCAGGAGGTCATCGAGCTGCTCGCCGCCCACGCCGGCCGCGAGGCCGAGGTCGCCGAGGTGACGGAGCGGGCGATGCGCGGTGAGCTCGACTTCGCCGCCTCGCTGCACGCGCGCGTCGAGGCGCTCGCGGGGCTGCCCGTGGGCGTCGTGGCGGATGTGGTGCGGGCCATCCGGCCCACCGACGGAGCCCTCGCGCTGATCGAGGCCGTCACCGCGGCCGGCGGCCGGGTGTGCGCGGTCTCCGGTGGCTTCACCCAGGTGCTCGCCCCGCTGGCCGAGGCGTGGGGCGTGCACGCCTACTGCGCCAACGAGCTCGAGGTGCGGGACGGGCACTTGACCGGGAGGGTGCTCGGCGACGTCGTGGACCGCGCGGCGAAGGCCGCCATGCTGCGCGCCTGGGCCGAGGACGCAGGGCTCACCCCCGAGCAGGCCGTCGGCGTGGGCGACGGCGCCAACGACATCGACCTGCTCGAGGCGGCCGGCTGCGGCGTGGCGCTGTGCGCAAAGCCGATCCTCCGGGAGCACGCGGACGTCGTCGTCGACGTGCCCTCCTTCACCCCCCTGCGGTGGCTCCTGGGTCTCTGAGGCGCCCGCGCCCGGAGGTCACGAGGGCCGGATCCCACGGATCCGGCCCACGTCGTCAGGGGTGTGGTGCGGTTCAGTCCTGCCCGAGGAAGTCCTCGGCGCCGCCCACGAGCTCGGTGTGGCCGACCTCGAGGTCGTCGCGGCCCACGAGGGAGGCGATCTCGGCGGCGAACTCCTCCACGGAGTAGAGCTTGCCGGCGGCCTCGCGGCGGGCCTCGATGGCACCGGGCTCGGCGCGGTCGAGCAGGGTGGCGGTGATGGTGCCCTCGATCATGTCGCCGGAGACCACCACGAAGCCCACGCCCTTCTCTGCGAACGCGGGGATGCGCTCGCGCAGGGCGTCCTCGCCGGCGCGCTTGGAGCGGGCCACGGGCTCGTAGGAGTCCATCGTGGCGACCTCGTCGATGAAGTGCGCCTGGTGGGAGGTCACGAACACGATCTGCCCGCCGGCACCCATGCGCTCGAGCGCGGCGTCGGCCAGCGCGGCCTGGGCGTCACGGTTGAGCTTCAGGGCGTAGTCCTCGCCGAACTGGGACTCCATGCCGCCCGAGGCGTTGAGCACGAGCACGTCGAGCGAGCCGAAGTGCTCCACGGCGGCGTCCAGCAGCGCGGCCCGATCCTCGGCGACGGTCACGTCGCCGCCCACGGCCACGGCGCGGCCGCCGGCGTCCTCGATCCTCTGCACCACCTTGTTCGCGCGCGGCGCCTTCTGGCGGTAGTTCACCACGACGCCCGCGCCGCGGGCGGCCAGCAGCTCGGCGGTGGCGGCTCCGATGCCGCGGGAGGAGCCGGTGACGACGACGCCGCGTCCGGCCAGGTCCTGCTCGGTCATGTTCTGTGCTTCCTGTCTGCTCAGCGGTCGGTGGTCGTCAGTGGCCCATGCCCAGGCCGCCGTCCACGGGGATCACGGCCCCGGAGATGTACGCGGCCTCGTCCGAGGCCAGCCAGCGCACGACGCCGGCCACCTCCTCCGGGGCGGCGAAGCGGCCGGCCGGGATGGACGTCTTGTACTGGGCCTTGAGCTCGTCGTCGAGGGACTGCGTCATCTCGGTGTCGATGTAGCCGGGGGCCACGACGTTCGCGGTCACGCCGCGCGCGCCGAGCTCGCGCGTGATCGAGCGGGCCATCCCGACGAGGCCGGACTTGGAGGCGGCGTAGTTGACCTGGCCGGGCGAGCCGAGCAGGCCCACCACGGAGGAGACCAGGACGATGCGTCCGCGCTTCAGGCGCATCATGCCCTTGGTGGCGCGCTGCACCACGCGGAAGGCGCCGGTGAGGTTCGTGTCGATCACCGAGGTGAAGTCGTCCTCGGACATGCGCAGCAGCAGCTGGTCGTGGGTAATGCCGGCGTTGGCCACGAGCACCTCGACCGGGCCGTGGACCTCCTCGACCTCGCGGAAGGCCGCGTCCACGGAGGCCGCGTCCGTCACGTCGGCCCGGACCGCGAGGACCCCCTCCGGCCCCTCCCCCGAGCGGGAGGTGATGGCCACCCGGTCGCCGTGCGCGGCGAACGCCCGGGCGATGGCCAGGCCGATGCCGCGATTGCCCCCCGTGACGAGGACGCTGCGGCCGGCGGCCTGCGCGTCCGCTGCGGGCGTGGTGGTCTGATCGGCCATGGGAACACCTTCCGGACGGGACGGGACTAGACTGAAGCACCGGCGCGGCGCCGTCGACGCCGTCCTGCGGGACGCCGCCGAGGGCGGACGCGCCGGCATGTGAACCACCACTCTACGTCCGCGGCCACGCGGGGGCCCTCCGCAGGGCGCGACGTGCCAGGAGGATGCGCCATGACCAGCTCCGCCGCCGGCTCCCAGCCGGCCGTCCCGCCCGCGCCGGGCGCGGGACGACACCGGAGGTCCAGGGGGTCACCACCGCCGCCGCCGGCCGCAGCGCGGACCGGGAGGCGCGCATGAAGGTCTACCTGGTCCAGATGCTGCTCCGCACCGCCTGCTTCGTCGCCGCGCTCTTCACCCACGGCTGGTGGCAGCTCGGGTTCATCCTCGGCGCGGTCGTGCTGCCCTACGTCGCCGTCGTGCGCGTGAACAACACCGGCCCGCAGCAGGCCGGCACCCTGCGCGCCGTGCCCGCCCAGGGACCCGCCCTGGCCCCCCGCCCCGACGACACGGCGGCGCCCAAGCCGGTCGTGCTCACCGGCGACCTCGTGGACAACCCGCGCGACCGTGCGCCCCGGGCGCTGGGCCGAGGGTCCTCGTCCGCCGGCGGTCCCGGCCTGCCCGGACGGGGCGCCGCGTGATCGGGGCGGGCCCGGGTGAGCCGGGCATGGACCTGCTGGGCGCCCTCGCGTCCGGCCGCCTCGACCCCGCCGCCGGTGCCTCCGCCGCCCGATCCCCGCACGCCGCAGCGGACGGGCCCGAGCGGCCGGTCTGCTCGCGCCGCGGGTGCACCGCGGAGGCGACCTGGGCCCTGGAGTGGAACAACCCGCGCGTCCACGCCCCGGACCGCGTGAAGACCTGGCTGGCCTGCGCGGACCATCGACCCTTCCTGGACGACTTCCTGAGCGCCCGCGGCTTCCTGCGGCGCTCCCGCCCACTCGACCCGCCCGCCACGGAGGCGCCCGAGGTCGAGACGCCCGAGACCCCGCAGGAGCCCCCGCGCCCATGAGCACCCCCGCACCCATGTCGGCCCCGACCGCCCGCGACGCCGAACGCCTGCCTCCCCTGCGCTTCGGCTTCCTCGCCACCGGCCCGTGGATCCTCGGCTTCGTGCTGTGCATCCTCTTCGCGTTCCTGTGCCATGCGCTCGCCCAGTGGCAGTGGGACCGCCGCGTGGAGGTCCAGCACCGCGTCAACCGCGTCCTGGAGAACTACGACGACGACCCGGTCCCGTTCGCCGAGGCCTCCCGGCTGTTCACCGCGTTCCAGACCGAGGACGAGTGGACGCCTGTGACACTGACCGGCGAGTACCTCGTCGACGAGACGCTCATCGTCCGCAACCGTCCCCGCGCCGGCCAGCCCGGCTACGAGGTGCTCGTGCCGTTCCGGACGGACGAGGGCCCCGTCGTCGTGGTGGACCGCGGCTGGCTCCCGGTGGGCAACAGCCCGGGTCAGCCGGACGCCGTGCCGGCCCCGCCCGCCGGCCACGCCGAGGTCGTGGTGCGGGTCAAGCCCGGGGAGCCGGCCCTGGACCGCGACGCCCCGGACGGCCAGGTGCCCTCGATCGACCTCGCCGAGATCGCCGACACCGTGGGCGGGCCCGTGGCCGGGACGGCCTACGGGATCATGGTCACGGAGGACCCGGCGGTGGAGTCGATGCCGCAGAAGCTCGTCGAGCCCACCCTGGACGAGGGCCCGCACCTGTCCTACGCGATCCAGTGGTACCTGTTCGCGGCCATGGGCTTCGGGGTGTGGGGGTACTCCGCGTGGATGCGCGCCCGCAACGACCGGGCCGACGCCCTCGACGACGCCGCGGACGACGGGCTGCTCTCCGCGCACCGGGTCCCCCGCGCCAAGCCGGCCCGGCGGCGGCGCGACGGGCGGCTTACGGACGAGGAGGCCGAGGACGCGCTCTTCGACTGAGCCCGCCCTCCGCCTCGGCGGCCCGCGCACTCAGGCGAGGGTGATGAGGTCCCTGTAGTCGTCGTTCCAGAGGTCCTCGACCCCGTCCGGCAGCAGCACCACGCGCTCGGGGTCGAGCGCCTCGACGGCGCCCTCGTCGTGGGTCACGAGCACCACGGCACCCTCGTACTGGCGCAGCGCATGGAGGATCTCCTCACGGCTGGCGGGGTCGAGGTTGTTCGTGGGCTCGTCCAGCAGCAGCACGTTCGCGCTCGAGGCCACGAGCGTGGCCAGCGCCAGGCGGGTCTTCTCGCCACCGGAGAGGACGCGGGCGGGCTTGTCGACGTCGTCGCCCTGGAAGAGGAACGATCCGAGCAGCGTGCGCGCCTGGGTGTCGCCGAGCTGCGGGGCGGCGTGGCGCATGTTGTCCAGGACCGACGCGTCCTGGTCCAGGGTGTCGTGCTCCTGGGCGAAGTAGCCCAGCTTGAGCCCGTGGCCCGCCTGGACCTCGCCGGTGTCCGGGGTCTCCTCCCCGGCGAGCATGCGCAGCAGCGTCGTCTTGCCGGCGCCGTTGTAGCCCAGGATCACCACGCGCGAGCCGCGGTCGATCGCCAGGTCCACTCCCGTGAAGATCTCGAGCGAGCCGTAGGACTTGGAGAGGTTCTCGGCGCGCAGCGGCGTCTTGCCGGAGGCCTGCGGGGTGGGGAAGCGGATCGCGGCCACGCGGTCGACCGCGCGCTCGCCCTCGACGCCGCGCATGAGCCGCTCGGCGCGCTTGATCATGTTCTGCGCGGCGGTGGCCTTGGTCGCCTTGGCACGCATCTTCTCGGCCTGGGCCATGAGGGCCGAGGCCTTCTTCTCCGCGTTGGCGAACTCCCGGCGGCGGCGCGCCTCGTCCTGCTGGCGCTGGGCGAGGTAGTTCTTCCACGTCATGTTGTAGACGTCCATGGTCTGCCGGTTCGCGTCCAGGTAGAGGACCTTGTTCACGGTCATCTCCATGAGCTCCACGTCGTGCGAGATCATCAGGAGGCCGCCGGAGTAGGTCTTCAGGTAGTCGCGCAGCCACACGATCGAGTCGTGGTCGAGGTGGTTGGTGGGCTCGTCCAGCAGCATGATGTCCGCGTCGGAGAAGAGGATGCGGGCGAGCTCCACGCGGCGGCGCTGGCCGCCGGAGAGGGTGTGCAGCGGCTGGTCCAGGACGCGGTCCGGCAGGCCGAGGTTGGACGTGATCCGGGCGGCCTCGGACTCGGCCGCGTAGCCGCCGCGGGCCTCGAACTCCGCCTCCAGACGGGAGTAGCGGTTCATCGCCCGCTCCCGCTCGGCGTCGTCGACGGCG
Source organism: Micrococcus sp. HOU01 (assembly GCF_035609305.1). Taxonomy (NCBI): domain Bacteria; kingdom Bacillati; phylum Actinomycetota; class Actinomycetes; order Micrococcales; family Micrococcaceae; genus Micrococcus; species Micrococcus sp. HOU01. Next base: position 1,492,180 of record NZ_CP141211.1, read on the forward strand.
GCCATCCCGGCCTCGGCCTCACGCATGCGGCGGATCGTCTGGTCCAGGTCGCGGGCGGAGAGGATGCGGTCGCGGCCGGACTGGTCCATGTCCTCGACCTTGGGGTCCTGGGGCAGGTAGCCGATGCGCCCGGTCCGGGTCACCGTGCCCGCCGTGGGCTGCCCGCCGCCGGCCAGGACCTTGGTCAGCGTCGTCTTGCCGGCGCCGTTGCGCCCCACGAGGCCGACCTTGTCCCCCTTGTCCACGCGGAAGTTCACCTCGTCCATGAGGAGACGGGCGCCCACGCGCAGTTCGACATCGGTGACGGTCAGCATGGGGGTGTCAGACTCCAGGGGTCGAGGGAAGGACAGGGGTGCACCGGCGGGGCCGGCCGATCTCGACGGGCGGGGGCCAGTGCGGTGCCGGGCCAGTCTAGTCCGTCTACACTCTGGCCCCATGAGCTTCAACGAGAACGTGCAGATCGACGCCGGCCGGGCCCGATCGGGCGGTGGCGGCGGGCTGGGGGGCCGGGGCATCGCCATCGGCGGTGGCGGCGGCCTGCTCGCGTTGCTGCTCGCGATCTTCGCCCCCGGGCTGGCCGAGCAGCTCGGGATCGACACGGGCGGCGGGTCCGTCGGCCAGAGCCAGTACCAGCAGCAGACGGGCTCGGGCGGCCAGAGCCAGCCCCTCTCGGACGAGGAGTGCGCCAGCGGTGCGGACGCCAACCAGAACACGGACTGCCGCGTCATCGCGACCACCGAGGCCGCGGACGAGTTCTGGGGCGAGTACCTCGCGCAGTTCTCGGACATCCAGTGGCGCCAGCCGCAGCTGACCCTGTTCCAGGGCGGCGTGAGCACCGGCTGCGGCAGCGCCTCCTCGGCCACGGGCCCGTTCTACTGCCCGGCGGACGAGTCCATGTACTTCGACACCGCGTTCTTCGAGACGCTGCAGACCGATTTCGGCGCCGAGGGCGGACCGCTGGCGGAGGAGTACATCGTGGCGCACGAGTACGGCCACCACGTTCAGCAGGTGACCGGCTACCTGCAGCACTCCAAGGACGGGACCACCGGCCCCACCTCCGGCGCCGTGCGCGCAGAGCTGCAGGCCGACTGCTTCGCCGGCATGTGGGCCGGGCACGCCGCCTCCACCGTGGACCCCGAGTCCGGCGCGCCGTTCCTGAAGCCGATCTCGCAGGACCAGCTGCGCCAGGCCATCGACGCGGCCTCCGCCGTGGGCGATGACCGCATCCAGTCCACCCACACCGGCCGGGTGGACCCCGAGGCGTTCACGCACGGCACCTCGGAGCAGCGCATGGCCTGGTTCATGCGCGGCTACCAGAGCTCCCAGCAGGAGCCCGACATCCGCCAGTGCGACACGTTCCGGGCCTCCTCCCTGGACATCTGAGCCGGGAGCGCCGGGGCGCCTGCCGGCCCGTCCGCACTCCCCCACCACGACGGCGGCCCGTCACCTTCTGCGCGAAGGTGACGGGCCGCCGTCGTCGTCCGGACCGGATCAGATGTTGAAGCCGAGGGCGCGCATCTGGTCGCGGCCGTCCTCGGTGATCCGCTCGGGGCCCCACGGGGGCATCCAGACCCAGTTCAGCCGCCACTCGTCCACCATGGTGCCGATCGCGCGGGAGACCTGGTCCTCGATTTCGTCCGTGAGCGGGCAGGCCGCGGTGGTCAGGGTCATGTCCACGAGCAGCGCGCCGTCGTCGGCGTAGTGCAGCCCGTAGAGCAGGCCCAGGTCCACGACGTTGACGCCCAGCTCCGGGTCGATCACGTCCTTGAGGGCCTCACGGATGTCCTCCGTGGGCGCCTGGTTCGTGGTCTCCGTCATCTCAGGCCCCCGCCGCGGCCTTCTCGAAGCGGGCGTAGCCCTCGGCCTCGAGCTGCTCGGCGAGCTCCGGGCCGCCGGACTCGGCGACGCGGCCGTCCACCAGCACGTGCACGTGGTCCGGCTTGATGTAGTTGAGGATCCGCGTGTAGTGGGTGATCAGCAGGGTGCCCATCTCGTTCTGCGCCTGGGCGCGGTTGACGCCCTCGGAGACGATGCGCAGCGCGTCGACGTCGAGGCCGGAGTCGGTCTCGTCGAGGATCGCGAACTTGGGCTTGAACAGCTCGAGCTGGAGGATCTCGGCGCGCTTCTTCTCGCCGCCGGAGAAGCCCTCGTTGACGTTGCGGTTCATGAACGCCGGGTCGATCTGCAGGGCCTCGAAGGCGCCCTTGACGTCCTTGGTCCAGGTGCGCAGCGAGGGGGCCTGGCCGTCGAGCGCGGTCTTGGCGGTGCGCAGGAAGTTGGTCATGGTGACGCCCGGGATCTCCACGGGGTACTGCATGGCCAGGAAGAGGCCGGCCTGCGCGCGCTCGTCGACGCTCATCTCCAGCACATCCTCGCCGTCGAGGGTGATGGAGCCGGAGGTGACCTCGTAGCGCGGGTGGCCGGCGATGGTCGAGGCCAGGGTGGACTTGCCGGAGCCGTTCGGGCCCATGATCGCGTGGGTCTCGCCCGTCTCGATGGTCAGGGAGAGGCCCTTCAGGATCTCCTTGGGGCCGTTCTCGGTCTCGATCTGCACGTGCAGGTCGGTGATCTGCAGGGTTGCCATGGTGGTTCTCCTCGGGTGGAAGGCGGTGGGGTCTGCGGGGCGTCGGTCAGAGCTGCGCGATGCGCAGCTCGTCCTCCATGACGGCGGTCAGCTCGTCCTCGACGTCGCCGATGCCGATCTTCTGGATGATCTCGTTGAGGAAGCCGCGCACGATCAGGCGGCGGGCCTCGGTCTCGGAGATGCCGCGGGCCATCAGGTAGAACAGCTGGGTCTCGTCGAAGCGGCCGGTCGCGGACGCGTGGCCCGCCCCCTCGATCACGCCGGTCTCGATCTCCAGGTTCGGCACCGAGTCCGCGCGCGCCCCGTCGGAGAGCAGCAGGTTCTGGTTCTTCTCGTACGTGTCCGTGCCCTCGGCCTCCTTGCGGATCAGCACGTCGCCCACCCACACGGTGCGCGCGTCCGTGCCCTGCAGGGCGCCCTTGTAGAGCACGTTCGAGACGCAGTCCGGCTGGTTGTGGTCCACGAACAGGCGGTTCTCGAGGTGCTGACCGGCGTCGGCGAAGTACAGGCCGTACATCTCGGCCTCGCCGCGCTCGGCGGCGAACCGCGCGGTCGGGGTCAGCCGCACCACGCCGCCGCCGTAGGACACGGCCACGTGCTTGAAGTGCGCGTTCGTGGCGACCGAGGCCTGCTGGGCCGAGACGTGCACGGCGTCGGCCTCCCAGGCCTGCAGCGCGACCACGTTCAGGCGGGCGTCGCGGCGCACGTCGAACTCGACGTTCTGGGCCAGCACGGCGGTGCCGCGGTGGGCGATCACGACGTCGGCCTGCGCGTTCTCCTCCACGAGCACGGTCAGGTGCATCGCGGCCGGGTCGGCGGAGGAGCCGACGACGTCGATGCGCACCGGCTCGGCGACCTCGCCGGAGATCGTCACGACGGTGGCCTCGGAGACCGAGTTCCAGGCCGCGGCGGACACGCGGTCGTCCGGGGTCAGGACGGAGCCGACGCGGGCGTCGTCGCGGGCCACGGTCTCCACCGTGACGCCGGCCTGCTCGGCCACGGTCACGGCGGGCGCGGCACCGGTCAGGCGCGCGTCGTCGCCCTCGGGCAGGTGCAGCCCGCCCAGGCGCTTGAGCGGGGTGAAGCGCCAGTCCTCCTCGCGCCCCGTGAGCACGGGGAAGTCGGACAGCTCGAAGGAGCTGAGGCGATCGGCGCGCGAGCCCGCGGCGTTGCGCTCCCGGCCCCCGGCCCGGGCGGCCGGGTTCTGCGCGGCAGTGAGCTTCTCGCCCTCCTCGCCCATGCCCGGGATCATGGTCCGCTGGGTGTTCTCCACGGTGTCGGTCATGTCAGCCCACCGATCCTTCCATCTGCAGTTCGATCAGCTTGTTGAGCTCGAGCGCGTACTCCATGGGCAGCTCGCGGGCGATCGGCTCGATGAAGCCGCGCACGATCATGGCCATGGCCTCGTCCTCGGACATGCCACGGCTCATGAGGTAGAAGAGCTGCTCCTCGGACACCTTCGAGACGGTCGCCTCGTGGCCGAGGGTCACGTCGTCCTCGCGGATGTCGATGTACGGGTACGTGTCGGAGCGGGAGACCGTGTCGACGAGCAGGGCGTCGCACACCACCGAGTTGGCGGAGCCGTTCGCGCCCTCGGCGATCTGCACCAGGCCGCGGTAGGCGGCGCGGCCGCCGCTGCGGGCCACGGACTTGGACACGATCGAGGAGTTCGTGTGCGGGGCCATGTGCACCATCTTGGAGCCGGTGTCCTGGTGCTGGTCCTTGCCCGCGAACGCGACGGAGAGGGTCTCGCCGGTGGCGTGCTCGCCGGTCAGGTACACGGCCGGGTACTTCATGGTCACCTTGGAGCCGATGTTGCCGTCGATCCACTCCATGGTGCCGCCGGCCTCGACCACGGCGCGCTTGGTCACGAGGTTGTACACGTTCGTGGACCAGTTCTGGATGGTGGTGTAGCGCACGCGGGCGTTCTTCTTCACCACGATCTCGACGACGGCAGAGTGCAGCGAGTCGGACTGGTAGATCGGGGCGGTGCAGCCCTCGATGTAGTGCACGTACGAGTCCTCGTCCGCGATGATCAGCGTCCGCTCGAACTGGCCCATGTTCTCCGTGTTGATGCGGAAGTAGGCCTGCAGCGGGATCTCCACGTGCACGCCCTTGGGCACGTACACGAAGGAGCCGCCGGACCACACGGCCGTGTTCAGGGAGGCGAACTTGTTGTCGCCGACCGGGATCACGCTGCCGAAGTACTCCTCGAAGATCTCCGGGTGCTCCTTGAGCGCGGTGTCGGTGTCGAGGAACACGACGCCCTGCTCCTCCAGGTCCTCGCGGATCTGGTGGTAGACGACCTCGGACTCGTACTGGGCGGCGACGCCGGCCACGAGACGCTCGCGCTCGGCCTCGGGGATGCCCAGGCGCTCGTAGGTGTTGCGGATGTCCTCGGGCAGGTCCTCCCAGGTCTTGGCCTGGCCCTCGGTGGAGCGCACGAAGTACTTGATGTTGTCGAAGTCGATGCCGGACAGGTCCGGGCCCCACGCCGGCATCGGCTTGCGCTCGAAGTACTTGAGGGCCTTGAGGCGCAGGTCACGCATCCACTCCGGCTCGTCCTTCTTGCCGGAGATGTCGCGCACGACGTCCTCGTTCAGACCGCGGACGGCCTTCTCGCCGGCCGCGTCGGAGTCGGCCCAGCCGTACTGGTAGGCGCCGATGGCGTTGAGCTCGGGGTTCTTGTCGAGGATCTCCTGGATCACGCCGGGGTCGGCGGTCTCCGCGGAGTCCCGCTGGACGATCTGGTCGGTCATCTCAGCCTCTCTCACTAGTCACTGCGGTCGGGGTCGGTCGGGTGGTCGGCGGGAGCCGGGGCGAGGCCCGCGCGGCTCAGTCGCGGCCCAGCGGCACATGTGTGGTGCACACGTGGGCGCCGGCGGCGAGGGTCGAGAGCCGGCGCACGTCCACCTCGAGCAGGCGGGCGAACAGCGCGGTCTCCTCTTCACAGAACTCCGGATGGCGCGCGGGAATTCCCTGGAACGGGCAGTGCCCCTGGCAGACCTGGTCCGCGCGGAGGGTGGGCGCCAGGCCCGCGCCGAAGTGGCGCAGCGTGCCGGCGTCAGCCGGCCTCGTCGAGGACCCGCGCGAGGATCCGGGTGCGGTCCTGCAGCGCGGTCTCCCGGCCGTCGACGGCGGCCGTGAAGCGCTCCTCGATCTCGCGGAAGGCGTGGCGCGCGGTGCGGCGCACCTCCTCCTCCCCGCCGAGCTCCTCGAGGCGGGCCAGGGTGTCCAGGGCGACGGCGAGGTGGTCCTTGGGCAGGTGCTCCTGCGCGTGCGAGGTGACCACGTAGCGGCGGGAGGGCCGTCCCGCGCCGCGGGCCGCGGTGACCCGCTTGACCTCGACGAGCGAGTCCTCCTCGAGCGCGTCCAGATGGCGGCGCACGGCGGCCGCGGTCAGCTCCAGCTCGCGGCCGATCTCGGCCGCGCTCACGGGTCCACGCGTCAGGACCAGCTGCAGCACACGCTCGCGCGTGCCCTCGGCCGGGGCCGGAGCGGGGGGCGACGCAGACTGATCCGAATACACCACGCCATCATGACCTATTGATCTGGAACGGTTCAAGTGAGGCTCACCTGGCTTGATGACGCCCACGGCGGAACCCGCCGCAGGCCCGGGCACCCCCGGCCCCACGAGCCGGGGTCGCAGGGCCCGAGGACTAGACTGGCACAGTGCCCCGACCTCCCCTGACCCCGGATCCCGTGCCGCGCGACGAGCCCGTCCTGCGCCTGAGCGACGTCCACCGGAGCCTCGGCCGCGGCCGGTCCCGCACCCCCGTCCTGCGGGGCGTCGACCTCACTGCCCGTGCCGGCGCCGTCACGGTGCTGCTCGGCCCCAACGGGGCCGGCAAGTCCACCACCCTCGGCCTCTGCCACGGCATGGACCGGCCCGACGCCGGCACCGTGCGCGTGTTCGGCGCAGACCCGTGGCGGGCCTCCGCCGACCTGCGCGCCCGCATCGGCGTGATGTGGCAGGAGGGCGGCCTGCCGCCCGCGATCCCCGCCCGCCGCTTCGTCGGCCACGTGGCGTCCCTGTACCGCGACCCGCTGCCCGTCGAGCCGCTGCTGGAGCGCCTGCTGATCGCCGAGGTCGCCGGCCGCCCCCTGCGCCGCCTCTCCGGTGGCCAGCGCCAGCGCGTCGCGCTCGCGGCCGCCCTCGTCGGCCGGCCGGACATGCTGTTCCTCGACGAGCCCACCGCGGGCCTCGACCCGGAGACCCGGCCCGTCGTGCACGACGTCGTGCGGGAACAGACCGACCGCGGCGCCGCCGTGCTGCTGACCACGCACCTGCTCGACGACGCCGAGCGGCTCGCGGACGACGTCGCCATCCTGCGCGCCGGCCGCGTGGTGCGCTCCGGCTCGCTGGCCGAGCTCACGCGCGTGGCCGAGGGCGACGTCGTCGACGTGGACTTCGGCGACGCCTCCCCCGACGCCGTCCGCGCCTGGGCCGACACCCTGCCCGCGCCGCTGCGCGCGGCCGGCCTCGACGAGTCCGCCCGCCTGCGCGTGGCCGGCGTCCGCGGCCCGGACAACCTGGCCGTCCTCGCCGCGAGCTGGCGGGAGCACGCCCTGATGCCCACCCGATTCGAGCGCGCCGGACTGCGCCTCGAGCAGATCCTCCGGGAGACCGCCGCATGAGCACGCCCGTCGTCGACCACCGCGCCCCGGCCGGCACCGGAGCCCACGCCGGCGCCGCCCCGCTGGCCGCCCGCGTCCTGCGTCAGGCCGGCGACGAGACCGGCACCGCGCTGCGCAACGGCGAGCAGCTGCTCGTCACCGTGGTGCTGCCCCTGCTCGCGCTCGTGGGCGTGCACGTCACCGGCCTGCTGGACGCCCCCGGCCGCTCGGGCCTGGACGTGGCCGTGCCCGGCGTGCTCGCCCTGGCCGTGATCAGCTCCGCGTTCACGGCCACCGCGATCGCCACGGGCTTCGAGCGTCGCTACGACGTGCTCGCCGCCCTGGCCACCACCCCGCTGGGCACGCTCGGCCTCGTCGCCGGCAAGGCCCTGGCGGTGGTGGCCCTCCTGCTGGTGCAGGTGAGCGTGATCGGCGGCGTCGGCCTGGCGCTCGGCTGGCGTCCGGACCCCGAGGGGATCCTGCCGGCCCTCGTCGCCCTCGCGCTGGGGGCCGCCGCCTTCACGGCCCTCGGGCTGCTGCTCGCCGGCACGGCCCGGCCGGAGGCGACCCTCGCCGTCGCCAACCTGCTGTGGGTGCTGTTCGGCGCCGTCGGCGGCACGGTGTTCCCCGCGCGGGTGCCCGGCGTGGACCTGCTCCCCTCCGGCGCGCTGGGCACGGCCCTGCGGGCCGCCCTCCTGGACGGGGCCTGGTCGCCCGTCCCCCTGCTCGTGCTCACCCTGTGGGGCGCCGTGGCCGTCGCGGCCGCGCTCCGCTGGTTCCGCTGGCGGCCCTGAGCCGTTCCCCGTCCCCCTGCATCGAACGATCGGAAGGACACCGTGTCCACCACCACCCCCGCGGCCGGGACCGCCCCGGCCGGGCTCGCCGCCCGCCTGCCGCAGCGCCTCACGAAGGCCACCATGGCCCTCGCCGTGGCGTCCCTGGCGTCCGAGATCGGCATCATCGTCACCGGCGGCGCCGTGCGCCTCACCGGCTCCGGCCTGGGCTGCCCCACGTGGCCCAAGTGCTCACCCGAGTCCCTCACCAACACCCCAGAGATGGGCATCCACGGCTACATCGAATTCGGCAACCGGACGCTGACGTTCGTCCTGGTGGTCATCGCCGCCGCCATGTTCCTGTCCCTGTGGAACCTGCGCGGCACCCACCGGAGCCCCTTCTGGCTCTCCGTGGGCCTGCTGGCCGGCATCCCCGCGCAGGCCCTCGTGGGCGGCGTCGTGGTCCTGACGAATCTGAACCCGTGGTGGGTGGCCGGTCACTTCATCGTGTCCTCGATCATGGTCGCCGTGGCGACCCTGCTCGTGGTGCGCATCGCCGCCGAGCGCCGCGCCGGCCGGGCGGGCGTGCCCCTCGTGGACGGCGCCACCACCGTCCGGTCCCGTGCCGCCGCCTGGGCGGCGTTCGCGCTGACGTGGGCCGCCGTGTACCTGGGCACCGTGGTGACCGGCACGGGCCCGCACTCCGGCGACCCCGGCTCGCCGCGCCACGAGTTCGACCCGCTGCTGGTCACCCGGATCCACGTGATCCCGGTGTACCTGCTCCTGGCGGCCGCCCTGGTCCTGTTCTTCACGGTGCGCCGCGCGGCCGGCGCCTCCCGCCTGCAGCGCGCCGCCGTGCTGCGGCTCCTGCTCGCCCTCGTGTTCCAGGCCGCCGTGGGCTACACCCAGCACTTCACGGGCCTGCCGATCGGTGTGGTCCTGCTGCACATGCTCGGCTCGGCACTGCTCGTGGCGTCGGCGACGGAGGCCTGGGACCGGCAGGTCGCCCGCTACGTCACGGCCGGACCCGGTGCCGCGGTCGAGACCGCCACGCCCGCGCGCACCGTCGCCGCGGGCTGACGCCCCGCGCACGCGAACGGCCCCGCACCGGCTGGTGCGGGGCCGTCGTCGTCGGCGTCCCGGGGAGCGCTGGGGGCGGACCGGCGCTCAGGCGCCGAAGTGCATCAGCGGCGCACCCACGAACGGGTCCACGGCCAGGGCGATGAACAGCAGCGTCAGGTAGGTGATGGAGAGGTGGAAGACCTTCATGGCCTTGCGGTCCTCGAAGTCCTCGCGCTGGGCCTGCACCTGCAGCACGTGGGACTCCCAGATGAACCAGCCGCCGACGACGAGCGCGACCGCGGTGTAGACGATGCCGGCCCAGCCCATCGGCACGAGCAGGAGGGAGCAGGCCACGGTGGCCCACGCGTAGAGCACGACCTGGTTGGAGACGTGGCGCGCGGAGGCGATGGCGCCGAGCATCGGCACGTCGGCCTGCTGGTAGTCGCGCTTGTACTTCATGGACAGCGGCCAGTAGTGCGGGGGCGTCCACAGGAAGACCACGAGGAACAGCACGATGGCCGGCCACTCGACGGTCCCGCGCACGGCCGCCCAGCCGATCAGCACGGGGAAGCAGCCGGCGATGCCGCCCCACACGATGTTCTGCTCCGTGCGGCGCTTGAGCACGAGCGAGTACACGACCACGTAGAAGAAGATGGCGGCCACACCCAGGCCGGCCGCCAGCCAGTTGGCGCCGAACCCGAGGATCAGGATGGACACGACCGTCTGCACCCACGCGAACACGAGGGCCTCGCGGGGGGTGACCTCGCCGGTGACGAGCGGCCGGTTCTCGGTGCGCTTCATGACCCGGTCGATGTCGCGGTCGATGTAGCAGTTGAAGGTGCCGGAGGCGCCGGCGGCGAGCGCACCGCCGACGAGCGTGGCGATCATGGTGAGCACGTCCGGGAAGCCGCGCTGCGCGAAGATCATGGTCGGCAGCGTGGTCACCAGCAGCAGCTCGATCACCCGGGGCTTCGTCAGCTCGACGTACGCCCGGACCTTGCGGCGCAGGGGCAGCGGGGACCGGTCGACGACGCCGGGCTCGGCGGCGGCGACGCGGGCGGCGGACGGCGACTCCAGGGAGGATGACATCTGCTTCTCACGGTGAGGGGACGGTGGGCGTGCCCGTCCCGGGGTTCGGATCGGCCACTCGGGCGGTCCGCCTGCGGTCAGGCCTTGACCCAGTCTACTCGTGTCAACGGCTGTTCGCCCGGGGGCGAAGCATGTCATGAGGCGCCCGGTCGGGCCCGCCCCGCCGTCGCGCGGCTAGGCTGGGACGACGGCCCCGCGCCGCGACGCCCCGGCGTCGGCCGGGGCCGCACCCCGACGCTCCCGATCCGCCAGGAGAGAACCCGTGACCGACGCCGCGCAGCCGTCCACCCCCCCGACCCTGGACCGGGTGGCCCCGGCCCGCGGGTTCGTCTACTCGGAGCAGGACCGCCGGATGGTGGACACGCTCAAGGCGCTCTCGGCGGACGCCGTGGAGAAGGCCGGGCACGGCCACCCCGGCACCGCGATCTCGCTGGCCCCCGTGGCGTGGCAGCTGTACCAGAACGTCATGCACCTGGACCCCACGGACGACCGCTGGGAGGGCCGGGATCGCTTCATCCTCTCCGCGGGCCACGCCTCGCTCATCCAGTACCTGCAGTTGTTCGCCGCGGGCGCCGGGCTCGAGATCGAGGACATCCAGGGGCTGCGCACCGAGGGATCCAGGACCCCGGGCCACCCGGAGTACGGCCACACCCACGGCGTCGAGGTGACCACGGGTCCGCTGGGCCAGGGCCTGGCGATGGGTGTCGGCTTCGCGTACGAGCAGCGCCGCGTGCGCGGGCTGATGGACCCCGACGCCGCCCCCGGCACCTCCCCGTTCGACCACCACGTGTTCGTGCTCGCCTCCGACGGGGACATCCAGGAGGGCGTCGCCGCCGAGGCCTCCTCGCTGGCCGGGCACCAGGAGCTCGGGAACCTGGTCGTCGTCTACGACGCGAACCGCATCTCGATCGAGGACGACACGGACATCGCGTTCACCGAGGACGTGGTCCGCCGCTACGAGGCCTACGGCTGGCACGTGCAGGAGGTCGACTGGACCAACGGCGCCCAGGGCCACGCCGTGACCGAGTACACGGAGGACGTGGAGGCCCTGTACGACGCCCTCGTCGCGGCCAAGGCCGAGACCGGCCGGCCCTCGCTGATCAAGCTGCGCACCGTGATCGGCTGGCCCTCCCCCACGAAGCAGAACACCGGCGGCATCCACGGCTCCAAGCTCGGCACGGACGAGGTCGCCGGCCTCAAGGAGAGCCTCGGGCTGGACCCGACCAAGACCTTCGACGTCGACCCCGAGCTCCTGGCCCGCGCCCGGTCCATCGCCGAGCGCTCGGCAGAGTACCGCCGCGGCTGGGAGGTGGCGTTCCAGGCCTGGCGCGAGGCGAACCCGGAGAACGCGCGGCTGTACGACCGACTGGCCGGACGAGAGCTGCCCGCTGGCTTCGCGGACGCGTTCCCGTCCTGGGACGCGGACGAGAAGGGCCTGGCCACGCGCGCGGCCTCCGGAGAGGTGCTCACGGCCCTCGCGCCGGTCATGCCCGAGCTCTGGGGCGGCTCGGCCGACCTCGCCGGGTCGAACAACACCACCATGAAGGGCGAGCCCTCCTTCATCCCGGCCCGCCGCTCCACCGCCACGTGGCAGGGCCACGAGTACGGCCGCACCCTGCACTTCGGCGTCCGCGAGTTCGCGGCCGGGGCGATCGTCAACGGCATCACGATCGGCGGCCTGACCCGCGCGTACGTGGGCACGTTCCTGACGTTCTCCGACTACATGCGCCCCGCCGTCCGCCTGGCCGCCCTCATGGGCACCCCGAGCACGTACGTGTGGACGCACGACTCCATCGGCCTCGGCGAGGACGGCCCCACGCACCAGCCGGTGGAGCACCTGGCCGCCCTGCGGGCCATCCCCGGGCTCGACGTCGTCCGCCCGGCCGACGCCAACGAGACCGCGTGGGCGTGGCGGACGGTGCTCGAGCACCGGGACCGCCCGGCCGGGCTCGTCCTGTCCCGGCAGAGCCTGCCCGTGCTCCCCCGGGACACGGACGGCTTCGCCCCCGCCTCGGGCGTGGCCCGCGGCGCCTACGTCCTCATCGACGCCACGGATGCCGACGGCGCGCCGACGCCGGCCCGCGCGCTGCTGATCGCGACCGGCTCCGAGGTCTCCGTGGCCGTGCGGGCCCGCGCGCTGCTGCAGGCCGACGGCGTCCCGACCCGCGTCGTCTCCGCCCCCTGCCTCGAGTGGTTCGCCGAGCAGGACGAGGCCTACCGGGCCGAGGTCCTGCCCGACGGCCCCGACGCCCCGGTCCGCGTCTCCGTCGAGGCCGGCATCGCGATGCCGTGGTTCGAGCACACGGTGACGGCCTCCTCCCCGGGCGCCCGCGTGAGCCTCGAGCACTACGGCGAGTCGGCCGACGGCGCCCGCCTGATGGAGAAGTACGGATTCACTGGCGAGCACGTCGCCGAGGTGACCCGCGGCCTCCTCTGAGGCCCGGCGCCCACGGCGCCCCGAGCACGTCCACCCCGAAGGGAAGGCACCCGCAGACCATGAGCACCCCGCAGAACCCGAACACCGCCGCGCTGGCCCAGGCCGGTGTGTCGATCTGGCTCGACGACCTCTCCCGCACGCGGCTGGACGAGGGCACGCTCGAAGAGCTGATCGCCACCCGCTCGGTCACCGGCGTCACCACGAACCCGTCCATCTTCGCGGTCGCCCTCGCGGACGCGGGCGCCTACCAGGGACAGCTGCGCGACCTCGCCGCGGCCGGCGCCTCGGTGGACGAGGCCGTCGTCGCCCTGACGACCGAGGACGTGCGCCGCGCCGCCGACGTGCTCGCGCCCGTCCACGAGCGCACCGGCGGGGCGGACGGCTTCGTCTCCCTTGAGGTCGATCCGCGCCTGGCCCGCGACGCCGCCGGCACCGTGGCGCAGGCCCGCGAGCTGGCGGCGGCCGTCGACCGTCCCAACCTCATGGTGAAGATCCCCGCGACCGTGGAGGGCCTGTCCGCCATCGCGGACGTGCTCGGCGCGGGCATCAGCGTGAACGTGACCCTGATCTTCTCCCTGCCCCGCTACCGCCGGGTGCTCAACGCCTGGCTCACCGGCCTGGAGAAGGCCCGGGCGAACGGGCACGACGTCCGCCGCCTCCACTCGGTGGCCTCCTTCTTCGTCTCCCGTGTGGACACGGAGGTCGACGCGCGGCTGCGCGCGATCGGCACCCCCGAGGCCGAGGCGCTGACCGGCCGGGCCGCCGTCGCCAACGCGCGCCTGGCCTACCGAGCCTTCGAGCAGGCCCTGGACTCGGAGCGCTGGCGCCTGCTCGAGGCGGCCGGCGCCCCCGTGCAGCGGCCCCTGTGGGCCTCCACCGGCGTCAAGGACCCCGCCCTGCCGGACACGCTGTACGTCACCGAACTCGTGGCACCGCACACCGTGACCACCCTGCCGGAGAAGACCCTCGAGGCGGTCGCCGACCACGGGGTGATTGCGGCGGACACCGTCACGGGCGCCTACGCCGAGGCCGATGCCCTGCTCGACGCGGTCGGCGCGGCAGGCGTGTCCTACCAGGACGTCGTGGACGTGCTGGAGACTGAGGGCCTGGAGAAGTTCGAGGCCGCGTGGGACGAGCTGCTCGGCTCGGTCCGCTCCGGGCTCGACGCCCATCGCTGACCGCACCCGCCCCCCGACCCCGCCGCCCGCTCGCCACGCGCACGGAAGGACCCCCCATGAGCACCCTCGGCCTCACCGCCACCGGAGCCGCCCTCGAGGCGATCGACCGCCATCTGCCCGCCCTCCTCCAGGACCGCGTCGCCTCCCGCCTCGGGGCGCAGGACGCCGACCTGTGGGGGGCGCCGGCCCGCGACGAGGCCGCCAAGCGGCTCGGCTGGATCGACCTGTTCGAGGACTCCCGCGCCCTCGTCCCAGACATCGCCCAGCTGACCCGGGAGCTGCGCGCCGAGGGCGTGGACCGCGTGGTCCTGGCGGGCATGGGCGGCTCGTCCCTGGCCCCCGAGGTGATCGCGGCGACGGCCGGCGTCGAGCTCGAGGTCCTGGACTCCACGGACCCGCTGCAGGTCTCCCGTGCCCTCGAGCGCGACCTCGAGCGGACCGTGCTGGTGGTCTCCTCCAAGTCCGGCTCCACCGTGGAGACCGACTCGCAGCGTCGCGTCGTCGAGGCCGCGTTCCGCGACGCGGGGATCGACCCCCGCACCCGCCTGGTCGCCGTCACGGACCCGGGCTCACCGCTGCACGCCGCGTGCGAGTCCGCCGGCTGGCGCGCCGTCTTCACCGCGGACCCGACCGTGGGCGGGCGCTTCTCGGCCCTCACCGCGTTCGGCCTGGTCCCCACCGGCCTGGCCGGGGTGGACGTCGCGGCCCTGCTGGACGACGCGGAGGCCGTGCTCGACCTGCTGACGGCCGACGACGAGGACAACCCGGGCCTGCAGCTCGGCGCGGCCCTGGGCGGCACGCAGCCGCTGCGCGACAAGCTCGTCTTCGCCGACCACGGGTCCGGCATCGCCGGACTGCCGGCCTGGATCGAGCAGCTGATCGCCGAGTCCACGGGCAAGGACGGCACCGGGCTGCTGCCCGTCATCGTCGCCCCCGGCGACCCCGAGACCGCGTGGGACGCCCCCGACCTGCTGCAGGTGCAGCTCGTCGGCGAGGACGACGTCGCGGCCCCGGGCCACGGCGTGCAGGTCGCCGGCTCGCTCGGCGCCCAGCTGCTGCTGTGGGAGGTGGCCACCGCGGTGGCCGGCCGCCTGCTCGGGATCAACCCCTTCGACCAGCCGGACGTGGAGGCCGCCAAGGCCGCCGCGCGCACCCTGCTGGACAGCCCCGCCGCCGAGCGGACGGCCGACGGTGAGGTGGAGGGCGTCGAGGTCTCCGGCCCGGCGTCCGTGACCTCTGCCCCGGACCTGGCCGGCGTGCTGCGCGCCACGGCGGCACTGGTGCCCGAGGGCGGCTACCTGGCGGTCCACGCCTACCTCTCCCGTCATGACGACGCCGAGCTCGAGGAGCTGCGCGCGGACCTGGCGGACCTGGTCGGCCGCCCGGTCACGTTCGGCTGGGGTCCGCGGTTCCTGCACTCCACCGGACAGTTCCACAAGGGCGGCCCGGCCGTCGGCGTGTTCCTGCAGATCACCGGCGACGCCGGCCTGGACCTCGAGGTGCCCGGCCGCCCGTTCTCCCTGGGCAGGCTCATCGCCGCGCAGGCAGCGGGCGACGCCCGGGTGCTGGGCGATCTCGGCCGCCCCGTGGTCACCCTGCACCTGCGCCGCCGCGACGCGGGCATCGAGGCCCTGAGGAGCGCCGTCCGTGGCCGGTGAGTCCCGGACCGCCCCCCGCAACCCGCTGCGCGACCCCCGTGACCGGCGCCTGACCCGCATCGCGGGCCCGTCGGCGCTCGTGCTGTTCGGCGTGACGGGCGACCTGGCGAAGAAGAAGCTCCTGCCGGCCATGTACGACCTGGCCCAACGCGGCCTGCTGCCGCCGGCGTTCTCCCTCGTCGGCTTCGGTCGCCGCAGCTGGTCCGACGAGGAGTTCGCCGACTACGTGCGCGCCGCCGTCGAGGCCTCCTCCCGGACCACGTTCGACGAGACCGTGTGGGACCAGTTCCAGGGCGGTCTGCGCTTCGTCTCCGGCGCGTTCGACGACGAGGCTGCCTACGTCCGTCTCGACGAGGTGCTCGCCGAGCTCGAGACCTCACGCGGCACGCGGGGGAACACCGCGTTCTACCTCTCCATCCCGCCGGACTGGTTCGAGGCCGTCTCCCGCCACCTGGCCGACCAGGGCCTGGCCGACCGGTCGCAGCCGGCCGAGGGCCCGTGGCGCCGCGTGGTCATCGAGAAGCCCTTCGGCCACGACCTGGCCAGCGCGCAGGAGCTCAATGCTGTGATCGAGCGCGTCTTCCCCTCGGACGCGGTGTTCCGCATCGACCACTACCTCGGCAAGGAGACGGTGCAGAACATCCTCGCGTTCCGGTTCGCCAACCGGATGTTCGAGCCGCTCTGGAACGCGGAGCACGTGGACCACGTCCAGATCACGATGGCCGAGGACATCGGCATCGGTGGACGGGCGAGCTACTACGACGGCGTGGGCGCGGCGCGCGACGTCATCCAGAACCACCTCCTGCAGCTGCTCGCGTTCACCGCGATGGAGGAGCCGATCTCGTTCGACGCGGACCATCTGCGCGCGGAGAAGGAGAAGGTCCTCGAGGCCGTGACCGTCCCGGACACGCCCGAGGGACTCGCGGCGGCCTCCGCCCGCGGCCAGTACACCTCCGGCTGGCAGGGCGGCGAGCGGGTCACGGGATTCCTCGACGAGGAGGGCTTCAACCCGGCGTCCGTCACGGAGACGTACGCCGCGCTCAAGGTGGGCATCCGCACGCGGCGCTGGCAGGGCGTGCCGTTCTACCTGCGGGCCGGCAAACGCCTCGGCCGGCGGGTGACGGAGATCGCCGTCGTCTTCAAGAAGCCCCCGCACCTGCTGTTCCCCGTCCACGACGGGGACGAGTTCGGGCAGAACATCATCGTCATCCGGGTGCAGCCGGACGAGGGCGTCACCATCCGCTTCGCGTCCAAGGTGCCCGGCACGCAGACCGAGATCCGCGACGTCACGATGGACTTCGGCTACGGCCACGCCTTCACCGAGGACTCCCCCGAGGCGTACGAGCGTCTCATCCTCGACGTGCTCCTCGGGGAGCCGCCGCTGTTCCCGCGCCAGGCCGAGGTGGAGCTGTCCTGGCGGATCGTGGACCCGTTCGAGGAGCACTGGGCGAGCCTGGGCACCCAGCCCGAGCCCTACGCCCCGGGCACGTGGGGACCGCCCTCGGCCGACGCCCTCATGGCCCGCGACGGACGAAGCTGGAGGCGCCCGTGAAGATCCGCATGCACGACACCACCACCTCCCAGGTGGCCAAGCGCATCACGCAGCTGCGCGAGAAGAGCGGGGTCGTGGCCCTCGGCCGCGTCCTCACGCTCGTGATCAGCACGGACGACGCCGGCATCGAGTCCGCCGTCCAGGCCGCCAACGCGGCCTCGCTCGAACACCCGTGCCGCATCGTCGTCCTGGCCCTGGGCGACCCCGCGGCCCCCACCCGCCTGGACGCCGAGATCCGGGTCGGGGGCGACGCCGGCGCCTCCGACGTCGTGGTGCTGTGGTGCGCCGGGGAGAACGCCCACGCCGACGAGTCGCTCGTCTCCGGGCTGCTCCTGCCCGATGCGCCCATCGTCGTGTGGTGGCCCGGGGTGCCACCCGGGGTCCCCTCGGCGACGGCGCTCGGTCGCCTGGCCCACCGCCGGATCACGGACACGGCCTCGGCGTCCGCGGCCGAGCCCGCCCTGTGGGCTCTGCGCGCGGGCCACCATGAGGGGGACACCGACCTGGCCTGGACGCGCCTGACGCTGTGGCGGATCCAGGTGGCCGGGATCTTCGACACGCTCGACGTGGCCACCCTGCGCTCGGTGACGGTGGACGGGGCGCCGGACTCCCCCAGCACCATGCTGCTCGCGGCGTGGCTCACCCTGACCCTGAAGGTGCCCGTGACGATCGCGCACTCGAAGGTCGGCCACGGGATCCGTGCGGTGCGCCTGCGGTGCACGGACGGGGACGTGGTGCTCTCCCGCTCGCAGTCGCAGGTGGCCCGGCTCTATCAGCAGGGCCGGCCGGTGCAGCGCATCTCCCTGCCACGCCGGACGATCCAGGACTGCCTGGCCGAGGAGCTGCGCCGCCTGGACCCGGACGAGGTCTTCGGCGCCGTGCTCCACCAGGGCCTGCCGCGCACGGACCTCTCCCCCGTGCAGGCCTCCGAACGCTGAGGGGCCCCCGGCGCCCCACCGGTCCGGGACGCGCGAACGCCCCGCACGGATCTTCCGTGCGGGGCGTTCGCGTCGGGGCCCGGCGGGGCGGCCTCAGGACTCCATGGTCAGACGCGGCAGGACGCCGAGCAGGGCGATCACGACACCCCAGGCGACCACGGAGCCGACGGTCAGGCGGGTGAGCAGACGCTGGGCGGAGCCCGAGGAGCTCATCGAGCTGGTCACGCCGCCGCCGAACATGTCCGAGACGCCGCCGCCGCGGCCCTTGTGCAGCAGGATGAGCAGCACGATGACCACGCTGAGCACGACCACGAGGATCTGCAGGGCCAGGGTCAGGACGTCCACGGGAGGGCTCCTCGGGTCGAGGTGCGGCCCCGGCGCGCGCCGGGGCCGTCACGGAGAATGCGGTCGGTCGGGCCGGACGGATCAGGCCTGGTCGAACCGGACGATCTTAGCAAACTCGTCCGCGTCGAGGCTGGCGCCGCCCACGAGGGCGCCGTCCACGTCCGGCTGCGCCAGCAGCGCCGGCGCGCTGGAGGACTTCACGGAGCCGCCGTAGAGGATCCGCAGTCCGGCGGCGACGTCGTCGCCGTGCAGTGCGGCCACGCGGGCGCGCAGGGCCGCGCACATCTGCTGCGCGTCCTCGGGGCCGGCGACCTCGCCCGTGCCGATCGCCCATACGGGCTCGTAGGCGACGACGACGCCGGCCACGTCCTGCGCCGACAGGCCCGCGATCGAGCCCTCCAGCTGGGCGAGCGTGTGCTCGACGTGCCGGCCGGCCTGGCGCACCTCCAGGCCCTCGCCCACGCAGATCACCGGGGTGAGGCCGTGGCGCAGGGCCGCGGCGGCCTTGCGCGCGACGAGCGCGTCGTCCTCCCCGTGGAGGGTGCGACGCTCGGAGTGGCCCACGATCGCGTAGCGGCACCCCAGCGCGGCCAGGAACGCGCCGGAGACGTCGCCCGTGTAGGCGCCGGCGTCCTCGGGCGAGAGGTCCTGCGCGCCGTAGGCGAGGTCCAGGCGGTCGCCGGTGACGAGCGTCTGCACGGCCCGCAGGCCCGTGAAGGGCGGGAACACCGCGACCTCCACGGCCTCCTGGTCATGGTCCGCGTCCGTGAGGAGCCACGTGAGGCGCTGCACCAGGGTGACGGCCTCGAGGTGGTCCAGGTTCATCTTCCAGTTGCCCGCGATCAGCGGCACGCGTGTGGTCTGCTCCGCCATGCTCACGCCCGCCCCTCGCCGGCCAGGGCGGTGACGCCCGGGAGCTCCTTGCCCTCGAGGTATTCGAGGGAGGCGCCGCCGCCGGTGGAGATGTGGCCGAACGCGTCGTCGGCGAAGCCGAGCGTGCGCACGGCCGCCGCGGAGTCGCCGCCGCCGACCACCGACAGGCCGCCGGCCGCGGAGGCCTCGGTGAGGGCCCGGGCCACCGCCCGGGTGCCCTCCGCGAAGGCCGGGAACTCGAACACGCCCATGGGGCCGTTCCAGAACACGGTCTGGGCGCCGCGGATCTGCTCCGCGAACGCCCGGGCCGTCTCGGGGCCGATGTCCAAGCCCATGGCGGACGCGCCGTGCGCGCCCGAGGTGAGGGCGTCCACGGCCAGGACCTCGTGCTCGGCGTCGGCCGCGAAGCCGGAGGCCATGACGATGTCCGTGGGGAGCACGATGCGGGCGGCCCCGGCCTCGGAGCGGCGCAGGTACTCGCGGACGGTGTCGAGCTGGTCCTCCTCGAGCAGGGAGGTGCCCACCTCGTGGCCCTGCGCCTTGAGGAACGTGAAGAGCATGCCGCCGCCGATCAGCAGCGTGTCGGCCTTGTCCAGCAGGTTGTCGATCACGGCCAGCTTGTCCGAGACCTTCGACCCGCCCAGCACGACGACGTAAGGCCGCTCCGGGGACTCGGTCAGACGGGTGAGCACCTCGAGCTCGGCGGCGACCAGCGGACCCTGGTAGGCCGGCAGCTGTGCCGCGACGTCGAACACGGAGGCGTGCTTGCGGTGGACCGCGCCGAAGGCGTCGCCCACGTAGGCGCCGTCGTCGCCGGCCAGCGCCGCCATCTCGCCGGCCAGTGCGGCGCGCTCGGCATCGTCCTTGGAGGTCTCGCGGGCGTCGAAGCGCACGTTCTCCAGCAGCAGCACCTGGCCGTCCTGCAGGGCGGCGGCCTTCGCGCGCGCGTCGTCCCCGGTCACGTCCGCGGCGAGGGCGACGTCGGTGCCCAGCAGCTCGGCCATGCGCGCGGCGACGGGGCGGAGGGAGTACGCGGGGTCCGGCTCACCCTTGGGGCGGCCCAGGTGGGCCATGACGATCACGCGCGCACCGGCCTCGGCCAGGTCCCGGATCGCGGGCAGCGAGGCACGGATGCGGCCGTCGTCGGTGACGGTGTCCCCGTCCAGCGGGACGTTCAGGTCGGACCGGATGAGCACGGTGCGGCCGGCGACGCCGGCCTTGAGCAGATCGGTGAGGGTCGGTGCGGGCATGATGCCTCCTGGGGTGCCGGAGCGGGGTCGGTTCACGGTGCAGTCTAGGCGGACGGCCCGGGCCGACGGAGGAACCGTCGGCCCGGGCCGTCGGGCGCCGTGCGGGCTCAGAGCTTCGAGCCGATGAGGTCTGCGAAGTCCATGAGCTGGGAGGTGTAGCCGTACTCGTTGTCGTACCAGCCGATGATCTTCACGGTCTGGCCGATGGACTTGGTCAGCGGGGCGTCGAAGGTGCACGCCGCCGGGGAGGTGATGATGTCCGAGGACACGATCGGGTCCTCCGAGTAGACCAGGCGGCCCTGCAGCGGACCGGACTCCGCGGCCTTCTTGAACGCCGCGTTGATCTCCTCGACCTCCACGTGGCGCGTCAGCTCCACGGTCAGGTCGGTGGCCGAGCCGGTGATGGTGGGCACCCGCATGGCGAAGCCGTCGAGCTTGCCCTTCAGCTCCGGGATGACCTCGCCGATGGCCTTGGCCGCGCCCGTGGAGGTGGGCACCATGTTCTGGGCCGCGGCGCGCGCCCGACGGCGATCCTTCTTGTGCACGTTGTCGTGCAGGTTCTGGTCGCCGGTGTACGCGTGGATCGTGGTCATGATGCCGTCCACGATGCCGAACTCGTCGTTGAGGACCTTCGCCATCGGGGCCAGGCAGTTCGTGGTGCACGAGGCGTTCGAGACGATGTGCATCGACTCCGCGTCGTAGGTGTGCTCGTTCACACCCATCACGAAGGTGCCGTCGACCTCCTTGGCGGGAGCGGAGATGAGGACCTTCTTGGCCCCGGCGTCGAGGTGGGCCTGCGCCTTGGGGCCGGTCGTGAAGATGCCGGTGCACTCGATGACCAGGTCCACGCCGAGCTCACCCCACGGCAGCTTCGTCGGGTCGGCCTCCTGGAAGAACGCGACGTCGCGGCCGTCGATGCGGAACCCCTTCTCGGTCCGCTCCAGCTCGCCCGGGTAGCGGCCCAGGATGGTGTCGTACTTGGTGAGCCAGAACAGGTCCTCGGGGTCGGCGAGGTCGTTCACGGCGACCAGCTCGAGGCCCTCGTGGCCGCGGTCCCTGAGCACGCGCACGATGTTGCGTCCGATGCGGCCGTAGCCGTTGATGGCGATCTTGGTCATGGTGGTCTCTCTCGTTAGTTCGCGTTGCGTGGTCCCCGTGGCGGTGGGTCCGGGGCGGTACGGTCGAGCGGTCGCGCCCGGTCCGGGCGCGCGGTGGGGACAGGGCCGGAGCGCCGAGCCCCTCCCCGCATCGGGGCGCTGACGTCGTGGGGCCACGACATCAGCGCCCCGGTGCGCGGTGTGGATCAGGCCGGGAGGATCAGGCCGGAGGCGCCGGCGCGGGCGGCCTCGAAGCGGGCCTGCACGTCGGCCCAGTTCACGATGTTCCAGATCGCCTTGACGTAGTCCGCCTTGACGTTCTGGTAGTCGAGGTAGAAGGCGTGCTCCCACATGTCCAGCTGGAACAGCGGGATGGTGGCGACCGGCACGCCGTTCTGCTGGTCGTAGAACTGCTCGATCACCAGGTTGCCGCCGATGGGCTCGTAGGCCAGCACGGCCCAGCCGGAGCCCTGGATGCCGAGGGCGGCGGCGGTGAAGTGGGCCTGGAACTGGTCGAACGAGCCGAAGTACTCGTCGATGGCGGCGGCCAGCTCGCCGGTCGGCTTGTCGCCGCCCTCCGGCGAGAGGTTCTTCCAGAAGATCGAGTGGTTCGTGTGCCCGCCCAGGTTGAAGGCGAGGTCCTTCGACAGCTGGTTCACGGAGCCGAAGTCGCCGGCCTCACGCGCGGCGGCCAGCTTCTCCAGGGCGGTGTTCGCGCCCCTGACGTACGTGGCGTGGTGCTTGGAGTGGTGCAGCTCCATGATGCGGGCCGAGATGTGCGGCTCCAGCGCGGCGTAGTCGTAGTCCAGCTCCGGAAGGGTGTATTCGGTCATGCTTCCTCCTTGGTCAGGCGAGGCTGCGGGCAGGACGCCCTCGGCCTCCACCTCGGGCAACCTCGCGTCTCGGCGGCGTATTCCGTCCGTCTCCATTGTGATCGGGGGCGGAGCGCCGGGGCCAGATCCCGTCGACGGTGATCCCGCGCTCAGCCCTCGGAGGCCGCGTCCGTCCCGGGGATGCCCCGCTCGGCGGCCCGCTTGTCCGCCATGGCCAGTAGCCGGCGGATGCGCCCGGCGACGGCGTCCTTGGTCATCGGCGGGTCCGCGAGGCGGCCGAGCTCGTCGAGGGAGGCCTGCTTGTGCTCGAGGCGCAGCCGTCCCGCGTAGCGAAGGTGGTCGGGCACCTCGTCCCCGAGGATCTCGAGGGCCCGCTCCACCTTCGCCCCGGCCGTGACAGCGGCCTGGGCGGAACGGCGCAGGTTGGCGTCGTCGAAGTTCGCCAGGCGGTTGGCGGTGGCCCGGACCTCTTTGCGCTCGCGCCGCTCGCGCCAGAGGGTCGCGGTCTGCTCCGCGCCGACGGCGGCGAGCAGCGTGGCGATCGCCTCGCCGTCGCGGACCACGACGCGGTCCGACTGACGCACCTCGCGCGCCTTCGCCGCCACGCGGAGCCGACGCGCGGCCCCCACCAGCGCGAGCGCGGCCTCCGGGCCCGGCGTGGTCACCTCGAGGGCCGCCGAGCGGCCGGGCTCGGTGAGGGAGCCGTGGGCCAGCAGGGCCCCGCGCCACACGGCGGCGGTGGCCGCCGTCGTCCCGCTGACGAGGACCGGCGCGAGGCCACGCACGGGCCGTCCCCGCTGGTCGATGAGCCCGGTCTGCCGGGCGAGGTCCTCTCCCCCGCGCACGACCCGGAGCACGTACCGCTGACCACGGCGCAGGTTGCCGCCGGAGACCACCACGATCTCCGGGGCCAGGCCGTACAGGTCGGTGATGGCGGCGCGCAGGCGGCGCGCACTGGCGCCGTGGTCCAGCTCCGCCTCCACGACGACGCGGCCGGCCACGAGGTGCAACCCCCCGGCGAACCGCAGCATCGCCGCGGTCTCCGCCCGCCGCTCCGGGGTCGCGGCGACCGGCACACGGGCCAGCTCCTCCTTGAGGGTCATGGTCAGCGCCATGCTCGTGCTCCTTCTCGGCGAGGTGCGCGCGTCAGTGGGTCATCGCCTCGTCGATCGCGACGGCCAGGCGCAGCGGGTCGTGGACCTGGGGATCCTGGGCACTGCTCACTCTACTGAACGCCACGCGCGCGCCCATCCGGGCCGCCTCGGCCTCCACCGCCGCCCGGTCGGTGACCGCGTCCACGTCGGCGATCACCACGTCCAGCCGAAGGTCCGGCGCATAGGAGCGCAGCACCTTGAGGTGGTCGGCGTGGGTGAGGCCGGTGGTCTCCTGGTCTCCCGTGCGCAGGTTCAGCACCATGAGGCGCCGGGCGGTGGTGGCGGCGAGGGCCGCGCGCACGTCCGGCATCAGCAGGTGCGGCAGCACCGACGTGTACAGCGAGCCGGGTCCGAGCACCACCCAGTCGGCCAGCTCGATCGCCGAGAGCGCCTCCGGGGTGGCGGGGGCGTCGGACGGGCTCAGGCGGACGTCGGTGACGCGCCCCTCGAACGCGGCGACCGCGAGGGCCACCTGGCCCTCCACGCATCGGGTGCGCAGGCGGCCGTCCGGGCCGGCGCTGAGCACGTCCCCGCCGATGGTCAGCGGCACCCGCGAGACCGGCAGGACCTCGCCGTGCGCCCGCAGCAGGGCGCCGGCCCAGCGCAGCCCGTCCACCGGGTCGCCCAGCAGCTCCCAGAGGGCGACGATCAGGAGGTTCCCGAGCGCGTGGTTGTCCAGGGTGGCCTGGTCGGCGGGCACCTCGGTGGAGCGGAAGCGGTGCTGCATGACGTGGGCCCAGGTCCGACCCCAGTCGGTGTCGTCGCACAGGGCGGCCAGCGCCATGCGGAGGTCGCCGGGCGGCAGCACCGCCATCTCCCGGCGGATGGTGCCGGAGGAGCCGCCGTCGTCCGCCACCGTGACGACGGCCGTGAGGTGCCCGGCCACGTGCCGCAGGGCCGCGAGGGACGCGGAGAGGCCGTGGCCGCCGCCGAGGGCGGTGACCCGGGCCGTGGGGCGGGACATGCCGGCGCCCACCCCGCGCCCTTCCGAACCCATCCCGGGCGGCAGGGGCAGCTGGCCGGTGAGCGGGGACGTCATTCGCGCCCCATGTCCCGGTGCTGGACGTGCACCGTGACGTGGGGCACCTGGGCCAGGCGCCGGGCCAGCTCCTCGGCGACGGCCACGGAGCGGTGCTTGCCGCCCGTGCAGCCGATGGCGAGCGTGGCGTAGTGCTTGTTCTCCCGCCGGTAGCCCTCGAACACCGGCCCCAGCATGGCGACGTACGCGCGCAGGAAGTCCTCGACACCGGGGCGGGAGAGCACGTAGTCCGCGACCGCGGCCTCCGTGCCCGTGTGCGGACGCAGCGCCGGCACCCAGTGGGGGTTGGGGATGAAGCGCATGTCCGCCACGAAGTTCGCGTCCGCCGGGACGCCGTACTTGAACCCGAAGCTCATGATGGTCAGGCGCAGCGTGACGGGGCCGGACTCCGAGAACAGCTCGGTGATCTCCGTGGCCAGGCCGTGCACGTTCAGCTCGGTGGTGTCCACCACGACGTCGGCACGCGCCTTGAGCGGCTCGACGACGTCCCGCTCCGCGCGGATGCCGTCCAGCAGCCGGGCGTTGCCCTGCATCGGGTGGGGGCGGCGGCCGGCCTCGAAGCGCCGGAGGAGCACGTGATCGTCCGCATCGAGGAACACCGTGCGGTACTCCACCCCACTGTTGGCCAGGTGCTGCAGGGCGGCGTACAGCTCCTCGAAGTAGGAGCGCGAGCGCACGTCCACCACGATCGCCAGGCGCGGGAACGCCTCCGGCGAGCGGGCGATGAGCTCGGCCAGCGTGCCGAACAGGGCCGGCGGCATGTTCTCCACCACGTCCCAGCCGTGGTCCTCGAGCGCGTGCGCGGCGGTGGTCCGTCCGGCGCCGGACATCCCGGCGATCACGAGCACCTCGGATGTCGGCGGCTTCTCCGGCTGGAGGGTCTCCTCGATCATGACTCCACTGTATCCGCGGGCGTGTCGGCCGTGAGCGCCGTGTGGACGGCCTCGGCCAGCCGCGGCCCGATGCCGGCGACCTCGGTCAGCCGGTCCACGCCGGCGGCCCGGATCTCGGCGACGGAGCCGAAGTGGTTCAGCAGCGCGGTGCGCTTGGCCGGGCCCAGACCCGGGATCCCGTCCAGGGCGGAGACGGTCATCGCCTTGGACCGCCGGCTGCGGTGGCCCGCGATCGCGAACCGGTGCGACTCGTCACGGATGCGCTGGAGCAGGTACAGGCCCTCCGAGGTGCGCGGCAGGACCACCGGGAACTCGTCGCCTGGCAGCCACACCTCCTCGAGCCGCTTGGCCAGCCCGACCACGGGCAGGTTGTCCAGGCCCAGCTCCTCGAGGACCGCCGCGGCCGCGGCCACCTGGGGCGGGCCGCCGTCGACCACCACGAGCGAGGGCGGGTACGCGAAGCGGCGCCCCGCCTCCTGATCGTCCCCCTCGACCTGACCGGACAGCGGGGCGCCCTCCGCGCGCTCCTTGGCCAGGCGGGCGAAACGCCGCCGCAGGACGTCGCGCAGGGACGCCGTGTCGTCCCGGGCGGCCTCCCCCGTGACGTTGAAGCGGCGGTAGTCCTTCTTCTTCGGCAGCCCGTCCTCCATGACGACCATCGAGCCGACCACGTTGGTGCCCTGGGAGTGGGAGATGTCGTAGCACTCGATGCGCAGCAGGGGCTCGGTGATCTCCAGGGCCTCCTGCAGCTCCCGCAGGGCGGCGGAGCGGGTGGTGAGGTCCCCGGACCGCCGCGACTTGTGCAGCTTGAGGGCCATCTCCGCGTTCTCCCGGACGGTCTCCATGAGGTCCGCCTTCGAGCCCCGCCGGGGCACGCGCACGGCGACCCGGGACCCGCGCAGGCCCGAGAGCCACTCGGTGAGCTGTGCGGCGTCGTCGGGCTCGACCGGGACGAGGATCTCGTGCGGGATGCGCTCCGGCCCCTCGAGGTCGCCGTAGACCTGCTGGAGCAGGTGCGCGACCATCTCCGGCTCGGCGACGTCCTCCACGCGCTCCATGACCCAGCCGCGCTGGCCGCGGATGCGTCCCTGCCGGACGTGGAACACCTGCACCGCGACCTCCAGCTCGTCCGCGTGCAGGGCGAAGATGTCCGCCTCCGTGTTCTCCGGCAGCACCACGGCGTTGCGCTCGAACACGCGGCGCAGCGCGGCGATGTCGTCCCTCAGCCGGGCCGCGTCCTCGTAGCGCAGCTCCTCGACGGCACGGGCCATGGCCTTCTCCAGCTCGCGGATGAACCGGTTCGCGTCCCCGGCCATGAAGTCGCAGAAGTCCTGGGCCAGCGCGCGATGGTCCGCCGGGCTGATCCGGCCCACGCAGGGCGCCGAGCACTTGCCGATGTAGCCGAGCAGGCACGGCCGGTCCTGGGCGCGGGCCCGCTTGAACACGCCCGCCGAGCACGTGCGGACCGGGAAGACGCGCAGCATCAGGTCCACGGTCTCCCGGATCGCCTTGGCCGGGTGGAACGGGCCGAAGTACTTCACGCCGGGCTTCCGGTCGCCGCGCATCACCTGGACGCGCGGGAACTGCTCGTTCATGGTCACGGCCAGGTACGGGTACGACTTGTCGTCCCGGTACATGATGTTGAACCGGGGGCGGTACTCCTTGATCCACGTGTACTCGAGCTGGAGCGCCTCCAGCTCGGAGCCGACGACGGTCCACTCGACCGCGGCCGCCGTGAACACCATGGTCCGGGTCTTGGTGGCCAGCCGAGCCGGGTCCTGGAAATAGGAGCTCAGGCGGGCGCGCAGGTTCTTCGCCTTGCCGACGTAGACGACGCGTCCGTCCGCGTCGCGGAAGCGGTAGACGCCGGGGGACGTGGAGATCTCGCCCGGAGCCGGGCGGTAGAAGGCCGGATCAGCCACGGGCACCCGGGGCGGCGTTGTACGCGTCCACGCGCTCCTGCCCCGAGAGCGCGCCGATGGCGTCCATGATCGCCGCCGTCGCGTCGCGGCGCTGCGGCAGGGTGTGTCGACGCCCGGGGTGGCCGAAGTCCAGGGGCGCGCCCACGCGCACGGAGAACCGGTGGGGACGGAAGCCGTTGGTGTCAGGCGGCTGGAGGTGCTGCGTGCCGACGAGGCCCACGGGCACGACGGGTGCGCCGGTGGCCAGGGCCAGCCAGGCCGCACCGGTGCGGCCGCGGTAGAGGCGGCCGTCGCGGCTGCGGGTGCCCTCCGGGTAGATGCCGACGCCCTGGCCGGACTCGAGCAGGCCCACGAGGGACTCGAGCGCGGCCACGGAGGCGGCCTGCTCGCCCCGGCGGACGGGGACGGAGCCCACGGACTCGAAGAACCGCCGCCGGACGCGGCCCCGCAGGCCCGTGCCCGTGAAGTACTCCTCCTTGGCGAAGAAGTGGACCGGGCGGGGGGCGAGGGCCTGGAGGATCACCGAGTCGACGAAGGACAGGTGGTTGGAGGCCATGACGAAGGGGCCCCGCGCAGGGACGTGCTCCATGCCGACGACCTCGGGGCGGCAGGTGAGCCGCAGGAGCGCGGCGGCGCTCCTGCGCACGGGCTCCGACGTCGCCATGGCTCTCCTTCGTCCGCGTCCTGCGTGGGCGGGGTCCATGCTACGCGAGCAGTTCCGCGAGGAACCGGCCCGTGTGGCTCTCCGCGACGTGTGCGACCTCCTCCGGCGTGCCCGCGGCCACGATCGTGCCGCCCCCGGAGCCGCCCTCGGGGCCGAGGTCGATCACGTGGTCGGCGCTCTTGATCACGTCGAGGTTGTGCTCGATGGTGAGCACCGTGTTGCCCTTGTCCACGAGGGACTGGAGCACGTGCAGGAGCTTGCGGATGTCGTCGAAGTGCAGCCCCGTGGTCGGCTCGTCCAGCACGTAGATGGTGCGGCCGTTGGAGCGCTTCTGGAGCTCGGCCGCCAGCTTCACGCGCTGGGCCTCGCCGCCCGAGAGCGTGGTGGCGGGCTGGCCCAGGCGGACGTAGCCCAGACCGACGTCGACGAGCGTGTCCAGGTACCGCGAGATGCGGGTGTACGCGCTGAAGAAGTCCGCGGCCTCCTCGATCGGCATGTCGAGGACCTCGGCGATGTTCTTGCCCTTGTAGGTGACCTCGAGCGTCTCCCGGTTGTACCGGGCCCCGTGGCACACCTCGCACGGCACGTAGACGTCCGGCAGGAAGTTCATCTCGATCTTCAGCGTGCCGTCCCCCGCGCACGCCTCGCAGCGCCCGCCCTTGATGTTGAAGGAGAACCGGCCCTGCTGGTAGCCCCGGACCTTCGCCTCGGGGGTCTCCGCGAAGAGCTTGCGGATCGCGTCGAACACGCCCGTGTAGGTGGCGGGGTTGGAGCGCGGCGTGCGCCCGATGGGGCTCTGGTCCACGTGGACCACCTTGTCCAGGTGCTCGAGCCCCTCCACGGACCGGTGCCGGCCGGGCACGAGCTTGGCGCCGTTGAGCCGGTTGGCCAGGACCTTGTAGAGGATCTCGTTGATCAGCGTGGACTTGCCCGAGCCGGACACGCCCGTCACGGCCGTGAGGACCCCGAGCGGGACCTCCACCGAGACGTCCTTCAGGTTGTTCTCCTGGGCGCCGCGGACCGTCAGCACGCGCCCCTTCTCCGGGACGCGACGCCGCTCCGGCACCGCGATGGAGCGGCGCCCGGAGAGGTAGTCGCCGGTGACGGACCGCGTGTTCGCCTTGAGATCCGCCAGGGAGCCCGAGTGCACGACCTCGCCGCCGTGCTCGCCCGCGCGAGGACCGATGTCCACGATCCAGTCCGCCTCGGCGATCGTGTCCTCGTCGTGCTCGACGACGATGAGGGTGTTGCCGAGGTCCCGCAGGCGCAGGAGGGTCTCGATGAGGCGGCGGTTGTCCCGCTGGTGCAGGCCGATGGACGGCTCGTCGAGCACGTAGAGGACGCCGACCAGCCCGGAGCCGATCTGCGTGGCCAGGCGGATGCGCTGGGCCTCGCCTCCGGAGAGGGTGCCGGCCGGCCGCTCCAGGTTGAGGTACTCCAGGCCGACGTCCAGCAGGAACGCCAGCCGGGCCAGGATCTCCTTGAGCACCTGGTCCGCGATCTGCCGCTCCCGGTCCGTCAGCCGCAGCCCCGAGAAGAACTCCATGGCCTCCCGCATGGGCAGGCGGGTGGCGTCCGCGATGGACAGGCCGCCCACGAGCACGTTCAGGACCGTGGGGTTGAGGCGGGCCCCGTGGCACGCCGGGCACGGGATCTCCCGCATGAACGACTCGTAGCGCTCGCGGGCGCCGTCCGACTCGGTCTCCCCGTGCTTGCGCATCACATAGGGGATGACGCCCTCGAAGCCCGTGGTGTAGCGGCGCTCGCGGCCGAACCGGTTGCGGAACGTCACCTCCACCTTGAAGTCCTTGCCGTTCAGGACGGCGTCGCGCTCCGCCTCCGTCAGGTCCTTCCACGGGGTGTCCAGGGAGAAGCCCATCTCCTTGCCCAGCCCGCCGAGCACGCGCAGCCAGTAGTCCGAGGTGGACTTGCCGAGCGACCACGGCACGACGGCGCCCTCGCGCAGGGACAGCTCGTCGTTGGCGACGACGAGGTCCGGGTCCACCTGCAGGCGGGAGCCGATGCCGGTGCACTCGGGGCACGCGCCGAACGGGTTGTTGAAGGAGAACGAGCGCGGCTCGATCTCGTCCACGGTCTGCTCGTGCCCGTTGGGGCAGGAGAGCTTCTCGGAGAACGAGCGGTACCGGGGGTTGCCCTCGGCGTCCCGCCCGCCGAACTCCGCGGTGTTCTTCTTGCCCTTCTCGGCGACCGGCTCCACGTCCACGAACTCGGCCACGACGAGGCCGTCCGCCAGCTTCAGGGCGGTCTCCACCGAGTCGGTGAGGCGCTGGCGGATGCCCTCCTTCATGGCAAGGCGGTCCACGACGACGGCGATGGTGTGCTTGACCTGCTTCTTCAGCACGGGTGGGTCCGAGAGCTGGACGGTCTCCCCGTCCACGACGGCGCGGGCGAAGCCCTGCGTGGACAGGTCCTTGAACAGGTCCACGAACTCGCCCTTGCGGCCGCGGACGACGGGCGCGAGCACCTGGAAGCGGGTGCGCTCGGGCAGCTCCTCGAGCTGGTCCACGATCTGCTGCGGGGTCTGCCAGGCTCACCGGCTCTCCGCACTGCGGGCAGTGCGGCACCCCGACGCGCGCCCAGAGCAGGCGCATGTAGTCGTAGATCTCGGTGATGGTCCCCACCGTGGAGCGCGGGTTGCGGTTGGTGGACTTCTGGTCGATGGACACGGCCGGGGACAGGCCCTCGATGAAGTCCACGTCCGGCTTGTCCACCCGGCCCAGGAACATGCGGGCGTAGGAGGAGAGCGACTCGACGTAGCGTCGCTGGCCCTCGGCGAAGATCGTGTCGAAGGCCAGGGAGGACTTGCCCGAGCCGGACAGACCCGTGAACACGACCATGGCGTCCCGCGGGAAGCTGACGTCCACGTCCTTCAGGTTGTGCTCGCGGGCGCCCTGGACGACGATGCGGTCCCGCTCGCCCGAGCGCGCGCCGCCGGGGCCGGAGGCGAGGCCGCCGGGGTGGGTCTCGACGGCGGAGGAGACGGTGGTGGAGGAGTTCTTGGGCACGCGGCCAGCATAGGGGCGGGCACGGACACGACACCGGGGTCTCGCCTGTGGGCGAACCGACCGCCGGCCCGGCCCGCCCTGGCGCGTCGCCGCCCCGTCCGTACACTGTTGCGCATGCCCGAGACCGCCCGGAACCGCCTCCTGCACGATCTGCCCGCCGTCACGGTGCGCACCTGCTCCGTGTCGGAAATGGACAACAACGTGTACCTGCTCACCTCCAAGACCATGGGGGCGCAGGTGCTGATCGACGCCGCCGCCGAGGCCGAGGCCATCCGCGACCTCATCGCCTCGGCCGCGGACGACACCCCGTGCGAGCCGCGCCTCGAGATGATCGTCACCACGCACCGGCACTGGGACCACGTGCGGGCGCTGCCGGCGCTGGCCTCCCTGACCGGGGCCCGCACGGCGGCCGGCGAGGACGACGCCGACGCGATCGCCGAGGCCACGGGGGTCGCCCCCGACGTGCGCCTGCGCCACGGGGACACCGTGGGGGCGGACGGGCTCCGGCTCGAGGTGGTGGCCCTGCGCGGCCACACGCCCGGGTCCATCGCGCTGGTGTGCCGCCCCGAGGCGGACGAGCCGGCCGTGCTCTTCACCGGCGACTCCCTCTTCCCGGGCGGGGTGGGCAACACCGAGGGCGACGACGGCCGGTTCCGCCAGCTGTTCACGGACGTCACGGAACGGGTCTTCGACGCGTTCGACGACGACGTGGTGGTCCACCCCGGCCACGGCGCCTCCACGACCCTGGGCGCCGAGCGCCCCCACCTGCCGGAGTGGGCCGAGCGCGGCTGGTGACGGTGCGCCCGGGCGGTCCCGGGCCCGGCGTCAGGCCGGCTTCTGCCCCGCCATGAACAGGCGCCGGGCCGGGAAGATCGTGACCGGGCCGCCGTCGTCGGCCGTGATGCCGGGCACCGGCGGGTACGCCTCGCGCATGGCGGCGCGGTACCGGTCCACGAACGCCTCGAGCAGCCCGGCGCCCTCGGCGGCGCCCTCCTCGGCGTCCCAGCGGGCCAGGGCCTGCAGGCTCGGTCGCAAGGCCGCGCCGGAGGTCCACCGGAACACCGGGTCCTCGCCCGTCAGCACCTGCTGGTACTCCGTCTCCCAGACGACCGGGGACCACCCCGCCTCGAGGAACAGCCGCGTGTACTCCTCGGGCGGCGCCACGGTGCGGGTCGTCGCCACCCCGTGCAGCGGCTCGGAGAAGGCCGGGTCCTCCGCCAGCGCCACGATCGCCGCGTGGGAGGGCTGCTCGTAGGGCCGCGGGATCTGCGCCGCGAACCACGCCCTCGGCGTGAGGTCCCCGAGCCAGCGCCGGATCAGGCGACGGTGCGTCGGGATCCACTGGAGCATCGCGTTGGACACCACGACGTCCGTCGCCCCCGACGGGCGCCACTGCGAGGCGTCGACCGCCTCGAAGCGCAGGTTGGCGGGGGCACCCGTGCGGGCCGCCTGCTCCCGGGCCCGCTCCAGCATGGCGGGCGAGTTGTCCAGACCGATCACCTCGGCGTCCGGCCAGCGCTCGGCCAGCGTCCGGGTCAGGGTCCCCGGGCCGCAGCCCAGGTCCACCACGACGCGCGGGGCCTCGGCGCGCACGCGCCCCACCAGGTTGTGGAAGGGGCGGGCGCGGTGTTCGGCGAAGCCCTCGTACTGCGCGGGATCCCAGGTGAACCCCCCGCCCTGTCGGCCGGTCACGTCCCCCACGACGGCGTCGGTGTCCGGGTGCGGGCTCTCGGGCGCGATCTGACTCATGGCGGCACCGTATCGCGCGGAGCGGCCGATACCCTGGGGGCGATGACTTCTGCCGCCACGAACCCGCCCTCGCTGACCGACCGCATCGACGCCCTCCCGCCCACCCCGGACGCCGACGACGTCTTCGGGGCCTTCGCGGCCTGGACCGAGGACCGCGGGATCTCGCTCTACCCCGCCCAGGAGGAGGCCGCCCTCGAGCTGGTCCAGGGCCTGGCACGTGATCCTGGCGACGCCCACCGGCTCCGGCAAGTCCCTGGTGGCGCTGGCCGCGCACGCCGACGCGCTCGCCCACGATGCCGTCTCCTATTACACGGCGCCGATCAAGGCGCTCGTCTCGGAGAAGTTCTTCGCGCTGGTGGACGTGTTCGGCGCGGAGAACGTCGGCATGGTCACGGGCGACTCCACCGTCAACGGTGACGCGCCCATCATCTGCTGCACCGCCGAGATCCTCGCCAACCGCGCGCTGCGCGAGGGCTCGGGCATGGAGATCGGCACCGTGGTGATGGACGAGTTCCACTACTACGCGGACCCCTCCCGCGGCTGGGCCTGGCAGGTCCCCCTCCTCGAGCTGCCGCAGGCCCGGTTCCTGCTGATGTCGGCCACCCTCGGCGACACCGCCCGCCTCGAGGCGGACCTGACCGAGCGCACCGGACGCGAAGTCGCCGTCGTCGCCCACGCGGAGCGCCCCATCCCGCTGACGTTCGAGTGGTCCGAGGTGCCGCTGCAGGAGAAGGTCGAGGAGCTCGTGAGCACCCACCAGGCACCGGTGTACATCGTGCACTTCTCGCAGCTGGACGCCGTGGAGACGGCCCAGGGTCTGTCCTCGATCTCGGTGACGTCCAGGGAGGAGAAGGAGGCGATCGCCGCGCGGATCGCCGGCTTCCGCTTCTCCGCGGGCTTCGGGCACACCCTGAACCGCCTCGTCCGGGCGGGCATCGGCGTGCACCACGCGGGCATGCTGCCCAAGTACCGCCGCCTCGTGGAGAAGCTGGCCCAGGACGGGCTGCTCAAGGTCATCTGCGGCACGGACACGCTCGGCGTCGGGATCAACGTGCCGATCCGCACCGTGCTGCTCACCGCGCTGTCCAAGTTCGACGGGGAGAAGACCCGCCTGCTCCAGGCCCGCGAGTTCCACCAGATCGCCGGCCGGGCGGGCCGGGCCGGCTTCGACACCTCCGGCACCGTGGTGGTCCAGGCCCCCGAGCACGTGATCGAGAACAAGGCGGCCGAGCGCAAGGCCGCGGCGAAGTTCGCGAACGTCAAGGACGAGGCCGAGCGGGCCAAGCGCATGAAGCAGTCCGTGAAGTCCGGCAAGCGCAAGACCCCGCCGGCCGGCTTCGTCTCGTGGGGGCCGGCGACGTTCGAGCGCCTCGTCTCCGCCGAGCCGGAGCCGCTGGTCTCCCGCATGCGGATCACGCACTCGATGCTGCTGAACATCCTCGACCGGCCCGGCGACCCGGTCATCGCGGTCCGGCGCCTGCTGCGCGGCACCCACGAGACCCCGGCCCGCCAGGCGGTGCTCATGCGCCGCGCGCTCGGGATCTTCCGGGAGCTGCTGGCCACGGGCGTCGTCGAGCGTCTGCCCGAGCCGGACGCCGAGGGCCGCACCGTGGACCTCACGGTGGACCTGCAGCCGGACTTCGCGCTCAACCAGCCGCTCTCCCCCTTCGCCCTCGCCGCGCTCGACCTGCTGGACCCGGCCGATCCCGACCACGCGCTCGACGTCGTCTCCGTGATCGAGGCGACCCTCGACCCGCCGCGCCAGGTGCTCTCGGCCCAGGTCAAGCACGCCAAGAGCGAGGCCGTGGCCGCCATGAAGGCCGAGGGCATGGACTACAACGACCGCATGCGGGCCCTCGACGAGATCACCCACCCGCGGCCGCTGGCCGAGCTCCTCGAGCAGCAGTTCGAGCTCTACCGGCAGGACGCCCCGTGGCTCGCGGAGTTCGAGCTGACCCCCAAGTCCGTGGTGCGCGACATGTTCGAGCGGGCCATGGGCTTCGGCGACTACGTGCGGTTCTACGGGATCGCCCGGTCCGAGGGCGTGCTGCTGCGCTACCTCACGGACGCGGTCAAGGCGCTGCGCCACACGGTGCCCGAGGCGGCCCGCACCGAGGATCTCCAGGTGCTGCTGGACTGGCTGGACGAGATGGTGAAGCAGACCGACTCGTCCCTCCTGGAGGAGTGGGAGGACCTGGTGGCCGGGGACATCGACGAGCTGCGCCGGGACATGGAGGCGCTCGAGCCGCCGGCCCCGCCTCGCCTGACGGACAACGAGCCCGTGTTCCGGGTGATGGTCCGCAACGCGATGTTCCAGCGGGTGCGCCTGTTCGGCGACGAGCGGGACGAGGCGCTCGCGCGCCTGTCCGGTGACCTGTCCGCCGACGACTGGGCCGACGCGCTCGACGCCTACTTCGACGACCACGACGACATCGACGACGGCCCCGCCGCGCGTGGCCCCGAGCTGTTCCGCGTGGCCGCGGCCCCCGACGTCGCCGCCCCGCTGGAGCTGGCCGGCCCGCGCTGGTGGGCGGTGCGGCAGGTCCTGAAGGACCCGGACGGGGACCTGGACCACGGGATCAACGCCGTGGTCGACCTGGACGCCTCCGACGAGGCCGGCCACCCCGTGATCCGGGTGGTCTCCGTGGGCGCGCCCGAGTCCGGGTGGGGCCTGTGAGCGCCGGGGACGCCCGGGCGGCAGGACGGCCCGTGGCGGG
This sequence comes from Micrococcus sp. HOU01, assembly GCF_035609305.1. NCBI lineage: Bacteria > Bacillati > Actinomycetota > Actinomycetes > Micrococcales > Micrococcaceae > Micrococcus > Micrococcus sp. HOU01. The sequence goes on from NZ_CP141211.1 coordinate 1,527,630, forward strand.
TGACCCGCGCGGCTTCTCTCCCCTCGAGCCGGCCCGCCACCGCGTGGGCGAGCGCACCGAGCTCTACGACGGCACCGTCACGGTGGACCACTGGTTCACGGTGCCGATCGACCACGCGCTGGGCCTCGCCGAGGCCGAGGCGCAGGACGCGGCGGGCACCGGCGTCGGGCCGCACGGGCGCGGCACGCTGACCGTCTTCGCCCGCGAGATCCGGGCGAAGGACGACCCCGAGGGCGAGCGCCCCTGGGCCCTGTACCTTCAGGGTGGCCCCGGCAGTGCCGGGCCCCGCCCGGCGCGCCTGGGCGGCTGGCTCGGCGCGCTGGCCGAGAGCCACCGCGTGCTGCTGCTGGACCAGCGCGGCACGGGGCGCTCGACCCCGGCCACCGTGGCGACCCTGACCGCCCCGGGCGCCTTCGCCACGGACGAGGCGCGCGCCGAGCACCTGGTGCACCTGCGGGCGCCCTCGATCGTGCGGGACGCCGAGATGCTGCGCCTCGCCCTCGGCGCCGGGCCGTGGACCACGCTGGGCCAGAGCTTCGGCGGGTTCTGCACGCTGAGCTACCTCTCCTTCCACCCGGAGGGCCTGCAGCGCAGCCTGGTGACCGGTGGCCTTGCCCCGCTCACCGGCCACGCCGACCGGGTCTACCGGGCCACCTACGCCCGGATGCGCGCCCGCGCCGAGGAGTTCTTCGACCGGCACCCGGCCGACCGCGACGCGTGGGCGGAGGCCGTGGGGCTGATCCGTGCCGCCGAGGCCGCGGGCGCCCCGATCCCCCTGCCCGGCGGCGGACCGCTCACCGTGGGACGGGCCCAGGCCCTGGGCATGCTGCTGGGCGGCAACACCCGCGTGGACCGCCTGCACTGGGTCCTCGCCGAGGCCGTGGACCGCACCGGACCCGCACCGCGCCTGTCCGAGACGTTCCTGGCCGCCGTCGCCGACCAGGACGACCGCCTCGTCAACCCGCTCTACACCGTGCTGCACGAGGCGATCTACGCGCAGCCGGCGGACCTGGCCGGCGGCCGGGCGGACACCGGCTGGTCGGCGTCCCGGATGCTCGCCGAGCACCCGGACTTCGACCCGGAGGCGACCGCGGTCCCGCTGCCCACGGGCGAGCACGTCATGCCCTGGTCCGTCGAGGTCGACCCCCGGCTGCGGCCCCTGGCCGGCACGGCGCGGCTGCTCGCCGAGCGCACGCAGTGGGGCCCGCTCTACGACGTGGCTGCCCTGGCGCAGAACACCGTCCCCGTGGCCGCCGCGGTCTACGCCGACGACGTGTACGTGGACCGGGACCTCTCGCTCGAGACGGCGCGGCGCGTCCGCGGCCTGCAGGTGTGGGAGACCGACGCCTTCCACCACGACGGCATCGCCGACGACGGGCCGGCGATCCTCGACCGGCTCCTGGCGATGACCGCGGCGGACCCGGAGACGACGACGGCCCCCGACCCGGCCGGCTGACCGGCCCGGGGGCCCGGGCGCCGGCGGAGCACTCCCCCGGTGCCGTGATCGGCTCAGACGGTGGGCCCGTCCTGTCGCACGATCTGCTCGGAGACCCCGCGCGCGTCGTCGTCACGGGGATCGGCGAGCCGGGTCTCGTGGGCCGTGCGGATGATGGCCGACCACGCGTCCTTGTGCTCGAGCAACTGGTCGCGCCAGCGCTGGTCCAGGGCCTCGGCCCGGGCCGTCCAGCGGTCCATCAGGGCGGCGGCGCGCTCGCGCTCGGCCGGGTCGGCGTCCTCGGCCAGCTTCGAGTACCGATACGAGTACTTCTCGGCGTTCTGCAGCGCCCGCAGGGCCTGGCCCTTCGGCGAGGCCAGGGAGATCGCCACGGTGATCGCCAGGATCACGACGACGACCACGAGGGACAGCGTCGTGGGGATCTCGACGACGGGCACGTTCTCGCCGCCGTTGATGAACGGCAGGTTGTTCTCGTGCAGGGCGTGCAGGATCAGCTTCACGCCGATGAACGCCAGCAGCGCGGAGAGCCCGTAGGCCAGGTAGACGAGGCGGTCGAGCAGGCCGTCGATCAGGAAGTACAGCTGGCGCAGGCCCATGAGCGAGAACGCCGTGGCGGTGAAGACGATGTACGCCTCCTGGGTCACGCCGAAGATCGCGGGGATGGAGTCGAAGGCGAAGAGGATGTCCGTGGCGCCGATCGCGATCATCACGAGGAGCATCGGCGTCATGAGGCGCTTGCCGTCCACCGTCGTGAAGAGGCGGTCGCCGTCGAACTGCTCGGAGGCGGGCAGGAACCGCTTGACGAGGCGGACCATCACGTTGTCCGCCTCGTCCTGGGCGCCCTCGGCGTCGCCGGACATCTCGCCCTTGAGCTGGCCGCCGGCGATGATCAGCAGGAACAGGCCGAAGAGGTAGAACACGTCCGACCACGCGGCGATGACGGCGGCGCCCAGCAGGATGAACAAGGTGCGCGAGATCAGCGCGAACGTGATGCCGAACAGCAGCACCTTCTGCTGGTAGTCGCGGGGCACGCGGAAGCTGGCCATGATGACCAGGAAGACGAACAGGTTGTCGACGCTGAGCGCCTTCTCCAGCAGGTAGCCGGTGTAGTACTCGACCGCGTGCTGGGTGTCGCCGAAGGCGAAGAACACGAGGCCGAAGATGAGCGCGAGGCCGACGTAGACGCCGGACCAGATCGCGGCCTCCCGGATCGTCGGCGTGTGCGCCTTGCGGACATGGGCGAAGTAGTCGAATGCGAGGAGGCCGACGATCAGCGCGATCGTCAGGCCCCAGGTCAGGCCGTTGATTTCCACGGGTCACCTCTCGGCGTCAGGGGTCGGGACGGTGCCGCAAGTCTCTCCGCCCGCCGCGACCGCGGCCCGGGCCCCTGTGTCCGGCCGACGGCGCGCTCTCGGCGGCCGCGGCGTGCTGACGTCCACAGTGTTCGGGATACTCCCCTACGTCGCCGGTCAGTCTACCCGGTCGCACGACGACGCCCCGACCCGCGGCGGGCGGAGCGGGGCGTCGTCGGGCCCGCTGGCGCAGGCCCATGAGGGCGAAGATATTGGCGGTCAGGACGATGAACCAGTTCTGGGTGAGGCCGAAGATCGCCGGGATGGAGTCCACCGCGAACATCACGTCCGTCAGGCCGATCGTGATGAACACGACCACCATGGGGGTGAACATGCGCCGGCCGTCCACGGTGGTGCGCAGTCGGTTGCCGTCGTAGTCCGGCGCCACGTTGAGGCGGCGGGTCAGGCGGGCCACGACGCCCGGCTCGGACTCCTCGTCCCCGCCGTCGTCCGTGAGCTGCTGCCAGGCGGTCCAGAGCAGGAAGGCGCCGAAGATGTAGAACTCCCACGTCAGGTGCTCGATGGCGACGGCGCCGACCGCGATGAACACCGCGCGGGCGATCAGCGCGATGATGATGCCCACCATCAGCACCTCCTGCTGGTAGCGGCGGGGCACCTGGAACTTGGCCATGATGATGAGGAACACGAACAGGTTGTCCACGCTGAGGCTGTACTCGGTGACCCAGCCGGCGAGGAACTCGGTGCCGTGCTGCGCATCGCCCAGGGCGAAGAGCAGCCCCGCGAAGAGCAGCCCCGCGAAGACCAGCGCCAGCGCCACGTAGAACCCGATCCACAGGCCGGCCTCCTTCATGGAGGGCTCGTGGGGGCCGCGCCAGTCTAGACGGGTGCGGTCCCGCGCGCGGATGCGGGTGGGCCCGGTCTCAGGCTGCGCCGGGGGCGGTCAAGCCGAGGGCGAGCCAGACGACGACGGCGCCGGCGGCGGCCAGGCCCCAGCTGGCGAGGGAGCCGATGAGGAACTCCTCCGCGCGCGAGCCGGCTCCGCGGTCCGCCGAGATCTCCGGGAAGCGCACGATGCCCTTGGCCGCCATCAGGGCCGCGATCACCGGATAGGCCTGCGCGAGCCCCAGGACGACCATGAGCAGTCGCTCCATGGGCCCGATGTAGCGACCGCCGCGCAGGCCGTCGGCCGCGGGGTCCGTGGGCGCGGCGGACGGCACGGTCGTGGGCTCCGCCGCGGGGTCCTCCGCCTCCTCGTCGCCCCCGTCGGCGGACCGGCCCGCCAGGGCGAGGACCGCGCGGGTGACCCGGTTGCCGGTCTCGGTCAGCGCCACCGCCACCGCCGGCAGCGTGAGGGCCGGTGGCGCGGAGCGCAGGCCCGCGGGCGCCAGGGTCGACTCGAGCACGGCCACCAGGCCGACCGTGGCCACCACCGCGACCACCCCGAGCGGCCGGTCCGGGTGCAGCCACGTCCAGCCCATCAGTAGGCCGAGGGACACCAGGCCGCCGCCCACCGCGACGGCCACGCCGGTCGGCGCCAGCACGGCCACCAGCACCGCGGCGAGGACGGCGGCCACGGCCGCGCCGGCCCGGGCGAGCCACCGCCGCCGGGGGGCGGGCCAGGCGCCGGGCAGGACGGCGTCGAGCAGGTCGTGCAGCCCCAGGGCGAGCAGTGCGAGGGCGGTCACGGCGCGACCTCCGTCGCCGCGGCGGCGAGCTCGGCGTCCAGCTCGAGCAGCCGGCCGATCCCGGACCGCGCGACGGTCTGCGACACCGCGGACTGCGTGATCCGCTCCGCCCGTGCGGCCTCCGCCTGGGTCGCCCCGCCCAGCAGGGCTGCGGCGATCCGGCGTTCGCGGGCCTTGAGCCGGCCGAGGACGTGGTCGCGCAGCAGGGCGAGCCCGTCCACGGCGGCGGTGAGGGACGGGTCCGCGGCACGGAAGGCGGTCGCGGCGCCGGCGGCCCGCTCGTGCGCGTGCTCGACGGCCTCGCGGGCCCGATACCAGGCCGTGCCGTCCTCGATGCCGTCTCCGCCGGCGTCCAGGGCCCGCCGCTGCCCCAGGCCGATCCCGAAGCGCAGGTCGAGGCCCGGGGGCAGGGCGAGCGTGACGCGGACGGTCAGCCGGAGCGCGTCCGGCCAGGTGCGGTGCAGCGCCTGGAACTCGTCGCCGACGCTGGCCCAGGCGGGGCGCAGCGGCGGGACGTCCTGTTCCGCGGCCGCGAAGGCGGCCAGGATCTGCTCCTGCGCGCGCTCCCGGTCCGGGAGGGCGCGGGAGCCGACGATGTCCGCGATCACGGCCGCGACCGGGGGTGCTGCGCTCATGGCGTCACACTATCACTGATATGACGACATTCATCAGTGTTTTCATAACACCCTGGGTCGGCATCATGCCGGGTGGTCACTGCTCCCGCTTCATCTGCCGCAGCTCCTTCTTCAGCTCGCCCACCTCGTCGCGCAGGCGGGCGGCGAGCTCGAACTGCAGGTCCGCCGCCGCCTGGTGCATCTGCTTCGACATCTGCTCGATCAGATCGGCCAGGTCCTTCGCGGGCAGCGACGCCGGGTCCACCGCCGGGGCCTCGGTGCCCTCCCCTGTGGTCGCGTCCCGGTCCAGCGAGCTGAGGCCGCGGTGGCCCATGCCGAAGTCGAACCCGGACTTCACGCCGCCCATGCCCTTGAGGAAGTCGGCGGTGTCCGCGTCCTCCCGGGCCAGCTGATCCGTGATGTCCGCGATGCGCTTGCGCAGCGGCTGGGGGTCGATCCCGTGCTCCTCGTTGTAGGCGATCTGCACGGCCCGGCGCCGCTCGGTCTCCTCGATCGCCCGGCGCATGGAGTCGGTGACGTTGTCCGCGTACATGTGGACCTCGCCGGACACGTTGCGGGCGGCGCGGCCGATGGTCTGGATGAGGGAGGTGGTGGAGCGCAGGAAGCCCTCCTTGTCCGCGTCCAGGATCGCCACGAGCGAGACCTCGGGCAGGTCCAGGCCCTCGCGCAGCAGGTTGATGCCCACCAGCACGTCGAAGGTGCCCTTGCGCAGCTCCCGCAGCAGCTCCACGCGGCGCAGCGTGTCCACATCCGAGTGGAGGTACTCGACCTTCACCCCCGCCTCGAGCAGATAGTCCGTGAGGTCCTCGGCCATGCGCTTGGTCAGCGTGGTCACCAGGACGCGCTCGTCCTTGGCCGTGCGCACGCGGATCTGCTCGAGCAGGTCGTCGATCTGGCCCTCGGTCGGCTTGACCACCACCTGCGGGTCCACGAGGCCGGTGGGCCGGATGATCTGCTCGACGTAGCCGTCCGCCTGGCCGAGCTCGTAGGCGCCCGGCGTCGCGGAGAGGTACACGGTCTGCCCGATCCGCTCGAGGAACTCGTCCCACTTCAGCGGGCGGTTGTCCATGGCCGAGGGCAGGCGGAAGCCGTGTTCCACGAGGGTGCGCTTGCGGGACATGTCCCCCTCGTACATCGCGCCGATCTGCGGGATGGTCACATGGGACTCGTCCACCACGAGCAGGAAGTCGTCCGGGAAGTAGTCCAGCAGGCAGTGCGGGGCGGAGCCGGCGGGACGGCCGTCGATGTGGCGCGAGTAGTTCTCGATGCCGTTGCAGTAGCCCATCTGCTGCATCATCTCGAGGTCGTACGTGGTGCGCATGCGCAGCCGCTGCGCCTCGAGCAGCCTGTCCTGGGACTCCAGCTCCTGCAGCCGCTCCCGCAGCTCGTCCTCGATGCTGGTGATCGCCCGGCCCATGCGCTCGTCGCCGGCCACGTAGTGCGAAGCCGGGAAGATGTACATCTCCTCCTCCTCGCGCACCACCTGGCCGGTGAGCGGGTGCAGGGTCTGGATGGACTCGATCTCGTCCCCGAAGAACTCGATGCGCACCGCGAGCTCCTCGTACATGGGGATGATCTCCACGGTGTCCCCCCGCACCCGGAAGGTGCCGCGGTGGAAGTCGACGTCGTTGCGCACGTACTGCATCTGCACGAACCGCCGCAGGAGCGCGTCCCGGTCCATCTCCGCACCGCGGCGCAGGGTGACCATCTGGTCGATGTACTCCTCGGGCGTGCCGAGGCCGTAGATGCAGGAGACCGTGGCCACCACGATCACGTCCCGCCGGGTCAGCAGCGCGTTCGTGGCCGAGTGGCGCAGCCGCTCGACCTCCTCGTTGATGGAGGAGTCCTTCTCGATGAAGGTGTCCGTCTGGGGGACGTACGCCTCGGGCTGGTAATAGTCGTAGTAGGAGACGAAGTACTCGACCGCGTTGTGGGGCAGCAGCTCGCGGAACTCGTTGGCCAGCTGCGCGGCGAGCGTCTTGTTCTGCACCATCACCAGCGTGGGCCGCTGGAGGCGCTCGACGAGCCACGCCGTCGTCGCCGACTTGCCCGTGCCGGTGGCGCCCATCAGGACGACGTCCTTCTCCCCCGCCTCCACGCGCTCGGCGAGCTCGGCGATGGCCTTCGGCTGGTCACCGGAGGGCTGGTACGGGGAGATGACCTCGAACGGGGCGACGACGCGGTTGATCTTCTGGGCCAGGCTCATGGCAGAACCCTACGTCGCGCCCCGGACACCCCGGCGGTCAGTCCGCCGAGGGCTCAGCCGCGCCGGGGGCGAGGAACCGGTCCCACACCTGGTTCGCCACGGACGCGAGCCGCTCGAGGTCGGCGTCGTTGACGATGACCACGTCCGCGACGGCGCGCCGCTGCTCGTCCGTGGCCTGGGCCGCGATCCGCGCCTCGGCGTCCGCGCGGCTCATGCCGCGGTCCTCCACCATCCGGCGCAGGCGCTCCTCGAGCGGGGCCTCCACCACGATCACGAGGTCGAACGCGTCCGCCTGCCCGGTCTCCACCAGCAGCGGCACGTCCTGGACCACGACGGCGTCCGGCCCGGCCTCGGCGACGATGCGCCGGGCCGCAGCCCGGATCCGGGGGTGCACGATGCGGTTCAGGCGCTGTCGGGCGCCCTCGTCCCCGAAGACGATGCGGGCCATCTCGACGCGGTCGAGCTCACCGTCCGCGGTGATGACGCGGTCCCCGAACTCGTCCTGGACGGCGGCCAGCCCGTCGGTGCCCTTCTCGAGGACCAGCCGGGCGAGGGCGTCCGAGTCCACCAGGAGCGCGCCACGCTCCTGCAGGACACGGGCCACCGCGGACTTGCCGGCGGCGATCCCGCCGGTCAGGCCCACATGGACGCGCGGCCGTTCGGCCACCGGGTCGGTCTCGGTCATACGCGCTCTCCTCGGGCGGCCTCGAGCTGAGGCTGGATCTTGGCCTCCCAGTATGCCCGGACGGCCTCCTGCAGGTCCTCGAGCGAGCCGTCGTTCTCGATCACGGTGTCCGCGATCTCGGCCCGCTCCTCGTCCGCCGCCTCCTCGTCGATGAAGGCCCAGGCCCGCTCGCGGGTCATGTCGTGGGACTCCATGAGCCGGGCGACGCGCACCTCGGCGGGAGCGGAGACGGCCAGCACCTGGTCGAAGTCCTGTCCGGAGCCGGTCTCGGCCAGCAGGGCCAGGTCGACCACCAGCACGGAGTCCTCGCCGATCTCGCGGGCCCGGCGGTTCGCCTCGTCGCGCACCGCCGGGGAGACGATCTCGTACATGCGCGTCCGGGCGGTCGAGCTCTCGGTGGTGAGCCGGTTGAGGGTGCGCGCGTCCAGGGTGCCGTCCGCGCGGACGATGTCCTCGCCGAAGACCGAGCGGAGCTCCTCGAGCACGGGGCTGCCGGGCACGAGGATCTCCCCCATCAGGTCATCGAACTCCACGACGACGGCCCCCAGCCGCTCGAGCTCCGCGCCGACCTCGGTGCGGCCCGAGGCGATGCCGCCGGTCAGGCCGACGGTGACGAGGGCCTTGGCCGCGTCGATGCGCTGCTGGTGCCACGTCTTCGGGGTGTGCGTGTCGTTCTCCGGCTCGGTGCCGACCTCGAACTCGGGGCGGATCACGAAGTCCGAGACGTCCACGCCGTCCTCGGTGGCGCGGCGGCGGTACTCCTCGACCGGCAGCACCTGCTTCCACTGGCGGGTCCGCATGGGCCGCGCGGCACCCGCGTCCTCGCGCAGGGCCTGCAGCAGCAGTGCGGCCTGCGTGACGGTGATGAGCAGGATGGGCAGGCCGATCACGATGATGACCTCCTGCAGCGCCGCCAGGCCGTTCTCGCCCGCGGTGAGGATGATGGCCGCGCAGACCGCGCCGATGGACACGGCCCAGAACACGGACTGGCGGCGGGGCGCGGCATCCTCGTGGCCATTGGCCATCGCGTCCATCACGAGCGCGCCCGAGTCGATCGAGGTGATGAAGAACAGCGTGATGACCACGAGCGCCACGACCGCGGCCACCGTGTAGAGCGGCGTGCCCTGCAGGTGCTGGAACAGGGCGGCCTGGACGTTGCCGTCGGTGACGATCGTCTGCGTGAGGTCACCGCCCTGGCCCGGCGCCGGCGCGGTGGCGCGGTCCGACTGGAACGCGGAGTAGCCGTAGATGCCCATCCAGATGATGACGAACGCCGTGGGCAGGCCGAGGCCGGCCATGATGAAGGAGCGGATGGTGCGGCCGCGTGAGATGCGGGCGAAGAACATCCCCACGAAGGGCGCCCACGTCACGGTCCAGGCCCAGTAGAAAACGGTCCAGTCACCGGACCACTGGCCCGAGTTGTACGTGTCGTTGTAGGTGGAGAGCACGGGCAGCATGGAGGCGTACTCGCCGATCGCCTGCACGGTGCCGCGGATGACGTCCATGCTGGAGACGGCCCACATCAGGACGTACACGAGCAGGGCGATCGCCAGCAGGATGTTGGCGTAGGACAGCCGCTTGACGCCCTTGTCCATGCCGACCAGCACGGAGGCCGTGCCCACGGCGGTGACGACGGCCAGGATGAGCGCCTGGACCCAGCCGGCCACGGGGGTGCCCAGCACGTAGTTCATGCCCGCGTTGATCTGCAGGGCGCCCAGGCCCACGGACACGCCGAGGCCGAACACGGTGGAGACCACGGCGATGATGTCGATCGTCTTGCCGATGGGGCCGTGGATGCGATCGCCGAGGAGGGGCTGGAAGGCGGAGGACACGCGCGGGGGCAGCTTGCGCTTGTACGTGAAGTAGCCGAAGCACAGGCCCGGGACGAGCAGGATCGCCCACATGTGGATGCCGAAGTGGAAGTTCGCGATCGCCATGGCCTCCGAGGCCGCGCGGTCGGAGAACGGCTCCGTCCCCGCCATGGGCGGGTTGGCGTAGTGGTTCATCGGCTCCGCGATGCCCCAGAACATCAGCACCGCGCCGACGCCGGCGGCGAACATCATGCCGAACCAGGTCAGGCCGGAGTACTCCGGCACCGCGTCGTCGTCGCCGAGCTTGACCCGGCCGTACCGGGTCACGGCGAGGATGAACAGGAACGCCACCAGCAGGGTCAGGCTGAGGGTGTAGATCCAGCCGACGTCGTAGCGCAGCCAGCTCGAGACCACGCCGAAGGCCGCCTGGACCGGGCCAGGGAACAGGCCCATCGCGGCGGTGAAGAGCACGACCGCGGCGGCCGAGCCGAAGAAGATCGCCGGACTCGTGCGGAGCCCCAACGTGTCGTGCAGGCGAGTGAGCGGGGAAGTCATGAGTCTCCCGGGACAGGGTCATGGGAGGCCCGCGGCGGCACGCGTGCTCGCTCACCGGTGGGCCGGTGCCGGGTGGCACGGTCTTCCACTGTACCGAAGCTCACGTCGGGGCTCGACGGCGTGCCCGTCCTCGGCCAGCCCCTAGGGTGGGGTCATGCCCGATCCCGCCCCCGCCCCGACCGCGCGCTGCACGGTCCTGCCGGCGTCCGCCCGCGACCCCGACGGCTGGCTGGAACGGGAGGTGGAGATCCGCCGCAGCCGCTTCCTCACCTACCTCGGGCGCGTCGAGGACGAGGCGCAGGCGCGCGAGATGGTCGCCGTCCTGCGGCGCCGGCACCACGACGCGCGGCACGTGTGCAGCGCGTTCGTCCTCGGCCCCGCCCGGGACCGGATGCGCTCCAGCGACGACGGCGAGCCCGCCGGCACGGCCGGCGTCCCCATGCTCGAGGCCGTCCTCCAGCGCGAGACCGCGCCGGGCCGGACCGACCTGACGGACGTGTGCGCCGTCGTCGTGCGCTGGTTCGGGGGGATCAAGCTGGGCGCCGGGGGCCTGGTGCGCGCCTACTCGGACTCGGTGTCCGGGGCACTCGACGCCGCCCCGCTGCGCACCCGCTCCCGGCTGGCCCTGCTCGCGGTGGAGGCGCCCCACACCGACGCCGGCCGGTGGGAGAACGAGCTGCGCGCGGCGGGCGTGTCCGTGCTGGAGGCGAGCTACGGCGCCGCGGGGGTCCGCCTGACGGTCGGCGTGCCGGACACCGAGGAGGCCCGCGCGGCGTTCGCGGCGCGGCTCGCGGACGTCACGGCCGGCGCGGGGCATGCGGAGCGGATCGGAGAGGACTGGGTGGACCATGAGTGAACCGCTGCCCCGGGGGGTCACCCCCGATGTCGCCCGTGGCGGGCTGCCGGACGACCTCACCGCGGGCGTGGACTTCGCGGCGCTGGATCGGTGGCCGCTGCCGACCGAGCCCGACCGCCAGGCCCACGACGCGGCGGACCTGCTCCTGCTCGACACCCTGGCCGGGTGGATCGCGAGCGGGCACGTCCCCGGCCCGGTGGCCGTCCTGGAGGACCGGCACGGCGCGCTGACCCTGCCCCTGCTCACGGCCGGCCACGACGTGCGGATCCACCAGGACGACGCCTCCGCCGAGCGCTCGCTGGACGCGAACCTCGCCGCGTGGCGCGCCGCCGGTCGCCTCGGCGGGGAGACGGGCGAGCTCGAGCGAACGGCCACGCCTGAGGAGGCGGCCCGGGGCGCCCGGACGGTCCTGCTGCCGCTGCCCCGCTCGCTCGACGAGCTCGACCGGCTGTCCCGGATCGTCGCAGCCGTGGCCGACCCCGGCGTGGTCCTGCTGGCCGGCGGCCGCGACAAGCACATGAGTCCGCGCATGAACGCGGTGCTCGGCGCGGCGTTCGAGGACGTCGTCGCCGGACGGGGACGCCGCAAGGCGCGCGTGCTCACGGCCCGGGGCCCGCGTCCCGGCGTGACCCCCCGGCCGCCGGAGGAGGCCGACCGCGACGTCCCCGGCGTGGGGCGCCTGCACCTGGTGGCCCACGCCGGCACCTTCGGCGGAGCCGCCGCCGACCCGGGCTCCCGTCTGCTGCTCACCTCGCTCGCCGACAACCCGCGCCCGCCGGGGCGCCTCGTGGACCTGGGGTGCGGCAACGGGCTGCTCTCGGTCGGGGCGGCGCGGCTGTGGCCGCACGTCACCGTGCTGGCCACCGACCAGTCCGCCGTGGCGGTCGCCTCGACGCTCGCCACGGCCCGCGCGAACCGCGTGGCGGACCGCGTCCGGGCCGTGCGCGACGACGCCCTGACCACGTGGCCGGACGGGACGGAGGAGTGCGTGCTCCTGAATCCCCCGTTCCACGACGGCAACGCCGTGGACCCCTCCGTGGCCCACCGGCTGGTGGCGGCCGCGGCGCGGGTGCTGGAGCCGGGCGGCCGGCTGTGGTGCGTCTGGAACTCGCACCTGCGGTACCGGCCGGTGCTGGAGGACCTCGTCGGGCCGACCCGGCAGACGGCGCGCGACCGCACGTTCACCGTGACGGTCTCCGAGCGCCGCTGAGCGCGGCCGTCGGGTCCCGTCCGCTCCCCCACGGCCAGCCCCCCGGGACGCGACGACGCCCCGCCCCTCCGGAGGGAGGGACGGGGCGTCGGGTGCTCGGCGCGGGCCGTCAGGGACGGTCACGCACCGCGGCGATCAGTTGCCGGTGAGCTTCTCGCGCAGGGCGGCGAGGGCCTCGTCGGAGGCCAGGGTGCCTCCGTCCGAGGACGGGGCCTCGGAGGAGTAGGACGAGCCGCCCAGGCCCGCACCGGCGTCGGCGCCGGCGGTGGCCTCCTCCTGGAGGGAGCGGCGCACCTGCTCCTTGTGGGCCTCCCAGCGGGCCTGAGCGTCGGCGTACTGCTGCTCCCAGGCGGCGCGCTCGGTCTCGAAGCCCTCCATCCACTCGTTGGTCTCGACGTCGAAGCCCTCGGGGTACTTGTAGTTGCCCTCCTCGTCGTACTCCGCGGCCATGCCGTAGAGCGCCGGGTCGAACTCGGTGCCCTCGGGGTCCACGCCCTCGTTGGCCTGCTTGAGGGACAGGGAGATGCGGCGACGCTCGAGGTCGATGTCGATGACCTTGACGAACAGCTCGTCGTTGACCGACACGACCTGCTCGGCGGTGTCGATGTGGCGCGAGGCCAGCTCCGAGATGTGCACGAGGCCCTCGATGCCGTCCTCCACGCGGACGAACGCACCGAACGGCACGAGCTTGGTGACCTTGCCCGGCACGACCTGGCCGAGGGCGTGGGTGCGGGCGAAGAGCTGCCACGGGTCCTCCTGGGTCGCCTTCAGCGACAGGGAGACACGCTCGCGGTCCATGTCCACCTCGAGGACCTCGACGGTGACCTCCTGGCCCACCTCGACGACCTCGGACGGGTGGTCGATGTGCTTCCAGGACAGCTCGGAGACGTGCACGAGGCCGTCCACGCCGCCCAGGTCCACGAAGGCGCCGAAGTTGACGATGGAGGACACGGTGCCGTTGCGGACCTGGCCCTTCTCCAGCTTGTGGAGGAAGTTGGAGCGGACCTCGGACTGGGTCTGCTCGAGCCAGGCGCGGCGGGACAGGACCACGTTGTTGCGGTTCTTGTCCAGCTCGATGATCTTCGCCTCGAGCTTCTGGCCGATGTAGGGGGCCAGGTCGCGCACGCGGCGCATCTCCACGAGGGAGGCCGGGAGGAAGCCGCGCAGGCCGATGTCGAGGATGAGGCCGCCCTTGACCACCTCGATGACGGTGCCCTCGACGACGCCGTCCTCCTCCTTGATCTTCTCGATGTCGCCCCAGGCGCGCTCGTACTGGGCGCGCTTCTTCGAGAGGATCAGGCGACCCTCCTTGTCCTCCTTGGTGAGGACCAGGGCCTCGACGGTGTCGCCCACGGCCACGACCTCGTCCGGGTCCACGTCGTGCTTGATGGACAGCTCGCGGGACGGGATGACGCCCTCGGTCTTGTAGCCGATGTCGAGCAGGACCTCGTCGCGGTCCACCTTGACGACGGTGCCCTCGACGAGGTCGCCATCGTTGAAGTACTTGATGGTCGCGTCGATGGCGGCGAGCAGGTCCTCGGCAGAGCCGATGTCGTTGATGGCGACCTGCGGGGCGTTGGAAGTGGTGGTCATGTAGGAGGGACTCCGTTGGGATCGGGGGTCACGTCGGGATCGATGCCGCCGGTGGGCGGCATCCGGGCACCAGAGGGGCCCCACCCGGCGTGGGTCGTGATGGACATGTATCAAACGCGCACGAATGTGCTCGTCCAGCGTATCAGAAGCCGACGAGGGTGTGCAGGGGTCGGCTGGGTCGCACAAGCCCGTCGAACGCCTCCGCCGCGCCGGCCCGCAGCTCCGCCACGACACCGGCCTCCGCCAGCACCGCGGCGCCGGCCCCGCGGGAGTGCCCGCCGAGCCAGAGCGCGGAGAACCGGGCCGCGTCGAGCCGGAGTCCCGCGCCCAGGCCCACGGCGTCGGCCGCGGGGCCCAACCGCTCGGCGGCGCCGCGCCCCTGGCGGACGGTGAGCCGCCACGTCCCGTCGATCGCGCCGAGCGCGTCCTCGACGGCGACGACAACCTCCCCGTCGCCCGCCCAGCCACGGGCCGCCATGGCGGCGGGCAGGTTCAGGACCCGCAGGTACAGGTCGTCGGAGCCGCGGTGCCGACTCACCCGCCGCTCGTCGACGAAGAGCGCCTCGAGCCAACCGGGCTCGGGCGCGCGGCCCCACTCGATCCGCTCGACCAGGTCCAGTCGGGCCAGGTGGTGGACGAGCCCGCGCCGCGCGTCGGCGGTCGCCGCGAGGAACGCGGTGACGGTGATCGTGGGCGGCTCCTTCTCCCAGCCCTCGAACCGATACAGCGCGACGCCCTGGACCCGCCCGTCGTCGTCGCGGTGGACCGCCGCGTACAGCCCCGAGCCGCGCCCCTCGTTCCGACTCGCCTCGCGGTCCTCCCAGCGATGCACGCTGAACGAGGTCCGCTGGACCGAGCCCGGGGTGGCCGGCAGCACCCGCCCGTACAGCTCGTCCACGAGGCCGGGGATCTCGCGCGGCTCCTCGACCGTGACCCGCCCGCCGGCCGGGGCGCCCGTGAACGCGGGGGCGCCCGAGACGTCGATCCGCACGGCGTGCCACCGGGTGGCGGCCCCGAAGCCGAAGCGGCCGTAGATGGCGGCCTCGGTCGCGGTCAGGGCGGCCGCGCACAGGCCGGCGTCGCGGGCGTCCGCGAGGGACCTGAGCATCATGGCCCGCAGCACGCCGCGCCGGCGGGCGTCCGGCGAGACGGTCACGTCGGTGATCAGCCACGCGTCGACGGTGCGGCCGGGCCACGTGGTCAGCGGCTGCACGAAGTCCTCGAAGGTGGCGGCGGGGCGGCGGGCCGCCGGGTCGTCCCCCGGCGCGTAGACGCCGAGCCGGCGCTGTCCGTCGGCCGCGTGGGCCTCGAGCTGCTGGCGGAGCGCGGCGCCCGTGGGCACCGTCTCGTAGAAGCCCCGTTCGACCGCGGCCACGAAGTGCGATGCGGCGGGGTCCTCGGGCCCGAGGACCCCGAGGTCGCGCAGCGCGAGGCCGTGCTCGCCGAGCCGGGCCTCGGCGGCGTCGGCCAGCCGCCGCAGCGACGGACCCTCCGGCGCGTCAGTGCGCGGCGTCATGCCAGCTCCTTCCCCGGCCCACGTGCACGTCGAGCGGCACGGAGAGCTCGGCGGCCCGGCCCATCCGCTCCTTCAGGAGCGCCGTGGCCTTCTCGAGCTCGGCGGCCGGGACCTCGAGGATGAGCTCGTCGTGGACCTGCAGCAGCAGGCGCGAGGCCAGCCCGTGCTCCTCGAGGCCGGCCTGCACGTCGAGCATCGCGCGCTTGATGATGTCCGCGGCCGAGCCCTGGATGGGGGCGTTCAGCGCGGCGCGCTCGGCCATGTCCCGCAGCTGACGGTTGTCCGAGCTGAGGTCCGGCAGGTAGCGACGGCGCCCCTCGATCGTCGAGGTGTACCCGTCCTGCCGGGCCTGTGCGACGACGTCGCGCAGGTAGTCGCGCACGCCGCCGAAGCGGTCGAAGTAGCCCTTCATGAGGCCGCGCGCCTCGTCCACCGAGATCTTCAGCTGCTTGGACAGCCCGAAGGAGGACAGCCCGTAGGCCAGGCCGTAGCTCATCGCCTTCACCTTGGCGCGCTGCTCGGCGGTGACGTCGTCCGGGTCCACCCCGAACACCTGCGAGCCGACGAACGAGTGCAGGTCCTCGCCCTCGCGGAAGGCCTGGATCAGCCCCTCGTCCTCGGACAGGTGCGCCATGATGCGCATCTCGATCTGGGAGTAGTCGGCCGAGAGCAGCACGGCCTGCTCCCCGGCCACCTCGTCCGCCACGAACACCTCACGGATGCGGCGGCCCGCCTCGGTGCGCACCGGGATGTTCTGGAGGTTCGGGTGCAGCGAGGACAGTCGGCCCGTGGCGGCGGCGGTCTGCGAGTAGGTGGTGTGGATGCGGTTGTCCGGGGCGACGGTCTCGAGCAGCCCCTCCACGGTCTGCCGGAGCTTCGTGGCGTCACGGTGGGCCATGAGGTTCTCGAGGAACGGGTGCCGGGTCTGCTCGAGCAGGTCCTGCAGCGAGTCCACGTCCGTGGAGTAGCCGGTCTTCGTCTTGCGCGTGCGCGGCATGTTGAGCCGCTCGAACAGCACCTCCTGCAGCTGCTTGGGCGAGCCGAGGTTGACCTGCATCCCGCCGGTCTCCTCCGCGACGGACGCCCACGCGGACTCCTTGGCGGCGTCGGCGGCGGCGGTGAAGTCCTCGCGCAGGCCGGTCAGGGCGTCGACGTCGACGGCGATGCCGGTCAGCTCCATCCGGGCGAGCAGCCGCGAGAGCGGGATCTCGAGCTCCTGCAGCAGCCGCTGGGCCCCGCGGTCGAGCACCTGGGGCGTGAACTGGGTGGAGAGACGGCGCACCACCCAGGCGGCCCGCACGGCGTCCGCGGCGCGGTCCGCGCGTTCGGCGGCGGCCTGCCCGCCGTCGAGGTCGAACGTCCCCTGCGCCCGCTGCTGCGCGGGCTCGCGCGGGGCGGTGAGGGGGGTGTGCAGATGCGCCTCCGCCAGCGCCTCGAGCGAGGTGTCCCGCCGGTCCGGCTGGATCAGGTAGGCCGAGAGCAGCACGTCGTCCACCACGCCGTCCAGGGCCGCGTCCGGGCCGAGCCCGTCGCCCTCGGTAGGCGCGGCCAGCGCCTTGAGCGTGCGCTTGAGGTCGTGCACGGCCTTGGCCAGCCCGCCCTCGCCCAGGGCCTCGCGCACGGCGGCCACCAGCGCCGGGTCCGGGGCGTCGCCGTCGAGGGTGACGTGCAGGCCCGCGTGCTCGCCCACCAGCGCGACGCCGACGGGCGTGCCGAACGTGCCGGGCACGGGCACCTTGCGGCGGGGCAGCAGGGCCGGGCCCTCGACGTCCACATGGACGCCGAGCAGGTTGCCGGCCTCTGCGGCCAGGAACGCACGCACGTCCTCGGCCGTCGTCGCCTCGGCGAACTCCGGGGCGGCCTCGACCTCGGGGGGCGGCGCGTCCTCGCCCACCCGCTCGCCGAACACCTCGAACACGCGCTCCCGGATGCGGTTGAACTGCAGCGCGTCGAACAGCTCCTCCACGGGCTCGCGCTCGGGCATCTCGAGCCGCATCGCCTCGAGCCCGATCGGCAGGTCGAGGTCGCGCACGAGGGCGTTGAGGCGGCGGTTGCGGCGCACGTCCTCGAGATGCTCGCGCAGCGCCTCCCCCTTCTTGCCCGTGATCTCGTGCGCGTGTGCGAGCACGCCGTCGAGGTCCCCGTACTGCTTCAGCCATTTCGCGGCGAACCCGGGACCGACGCCGGGCACGCCGGGCAGGTTGTCCGCGGCCTCGCCGACGAGGGCCGCGAGTTCGGGGTACTGGGCGGGGGCGACCCCGTACTTGGCCATGACGGCGTCCGCGTCCATCGGCGGGATGTCGGAGACGCCCTTCTTGGGGTAGAGCACGGTGGTGCGCTCGGAGATGAGCTGGAACGCGTCCCGGTCACCGGAGACGACGACGGCCTCCCACCCCGCCTCCTCGGCGCGCGCGGACAGAGTGGCCACGATGTCGTCGGCCTCGTAGCCCTCCAGCGTGAGCGTGGGGATGCCCAGGGCCTCCATGACCTTCACGGTCAGCTCGATCTGGCCCGCGAACTCCGCGGGCGTCTCGGAGCGGCCGGCCTTGTACTCACCGTACTCCTCGGAGCGGAACGTGGGCCCGGAGAGGTCGAACGCCACGGCCACGTGCGTGGGCCGCTGCTGCCGGATCATGGTCAGGAGCATGGCGGTGAAGCCGTACACGGCGTTCGTGTGCTGGCCCGTGTCCGTGGCGAAGTTCTCGGCGGGCAGCGCGTAGAACGCGCGGAACGCCATCGAGTGCCCGTCCAGGACCAGCAGCCGCTGCGGGGCCTCTGGGGTCGGATCTGCCGCCATGGGTGCTCACGTCTCCTCTCGGCGCGCGGCGCGGGGCGCGCCGGTCGCGTGTGCCAGCCTAGTGCTCATGAGTGAGCACACCGAGACCACCCCCGCCGCCTCCGAGCGCGTGTACCGCCCCGGCGTCACCCCCGAGCTGAGCCCCGCCGAGCTGGAGGCGGCCTGCGCCGAGGCCGGTCTGACGCCCGAGCTCGTCGCCGCCCTCGGCGGCGCGGCGATCAGCCCCCTGGCCCAGAAGATGGGTCTGCGCTTCCTCGAGCTCACGGCCGAGCGCGCCGTCGCCACCCTGCCCGTGGCGGGCAACGAGCAGCCCGTCGGGCTGCTGCACGGCGGCGCCCACCTCGTGCTCGCCGAGTCCCTGGGCTCGATGGCCGCGAAGATCCACGCCGGGCCGGACCGCAACGTCGTCGGGGTCGAGATCAGCGCCACGCACCACCGGGCCGTCCGCTCGGGCCTCGTGACCGGCACCGCGACCGCCGTCCACCTGGGCGGCACCCTCGTCACCCATGAGGTGGTGATGACGGACGAGCAGGGCCGGCGGCTCTCGACCGCCCGCATCACTAACCTGGTCCTGGCGCCGCGCCCCTGAGGCGGCACGGCCCGCCCCGGGAGACGGGACGGGCCGGTCCGACGCCGCGTGCGAGCGGTCTCAGACCTCGTCCGGCGCGCGGGGAGCGGGCTCGCCGTGCTCGCGCCCCGGGGTATCCTCGGCGAGCTCGTCGTAGTGCCCCGGATTCATGGGCACCCCAGTGAGGTAGGCCGAGCGGCCCAGGGCCATGGTGGCCACCGAGGCCGAGCCCAGCTGCAGCACCACGATCAGCACGACCTTGACCACGTTGGCCACCGAGGGCATGTGGAGCAGGGCCCCGACCACGAGCAGGATCATGCCG
The DNA here is from genome assembly GCF_035609305.1 of Micrococcus sp. HOU01. Classification (NCBI taxonomy): domain Bacteria; kingdom Bacillati; phylum Actinomycetota; class Actinomycetes; order Micrococcales; family Micrococcaceae; genus Micrococcus; species Micrococcus sp. HOU01. The sequence goes on from NZ_CP141211.1 coordinate 1,546,838, forward strand.
ACGCCGCCGGCCGTGCCGGTGGCGGAGATCCGCGTGTAGGGGTCCGGGAAGCGCACGAGGCCCAGGGCGGCGCCGAGGAAGACGAGCGCGCCCAGCACGATCATGAGCGAGCCGATGACGTTCATCGCGGTGTCCATGGGATGGCCTCCTCAGCGTCGCCCGCGCGTCAGCGCGCGGGCCAGGGACATGCCGGTCAGGAACCCGGTGATCGCGGCGATGAGCACCAGGTCGAACGTGAAGGCGTTGGCCGCCCGGACGCCGAACAGCGTGACCATGCCGGTGACGCTGAACGTGAGCAGGTCGCCGGAGACGGCCCGGTCGGCGTCCAGGGGCCCCACGAGGATCCGGTAGGCGGAGACGACGGCGGCGACGAGCAGCAGGGCGATGCCCACGTCGATCCCGAGCAGGGACCAGTTGTAGTGCAGGTCGGTCAGGCTCACGCGGCCACCCCCGTCCGACGCAGCGCATGGAGCATGCGCCGCTCCATGTCGTGGATGTCCGCGCGCAGGCCGTCCGCGTCGTCGAAGTACAGGCCGTGCACGTAGAGCAGCCGGCGCGCCTCCGGATCGCCCGGCTCGTCGCCGACGGCGCCCGCCCGGCGGGTGCCGAGGGTGAGGGTGCCCGGGGTGAGGGTGATGAGCGAGGACAGGACGGTGACCTCCAGGTCCGTGCGGCAGCTGGTGCGCACCCGGGCGATGCCCGAGCGGGCGTCGTCGCCGGGGGTGATCAGGTTGTGCAAGACCGCGCCCGAGGACGTGACGAGGGCCCACAGGTACCAGAGCACGAATCCGGCCAGGCGCAGCGGCCACGACCACACGCTGGCCGTGCCGTCGCGGAAGTCCTGCGTGCCGTCGTCGTACTGGTGTGCCTGGCTCATCGGCCGATCACCGCCTCCACATACGCATGCGTGTCCGTCAGCCCCTGGGCGGCCGTGTCCGAGACCAGCCACAGGCCCTGCGCGCCCAGGCCGAGCGCGAGGGACAGGGCCGCGGTGAGGACCGTCGGCAGGGCCAGCGAGAAGGGGATCCGGGAGCGGGTGAGGTCCTCGTCCCGGCTGAAGACCACGGGCAGCACACCCGTGGGGGTGTGGACGGCCGCGGGGCCGTCGGGGGTGCCGGCCGGGGCGGCCGCGCCGTCCGCGTGGGCCTCCACGATCGGCAGGGCGGCCGTCTCGAGGCGCTCCCGGTGGTGGCGGGGCATCTCGGGCTCGCCCCAGAACCAGCCGTTCCAGATGCGCAGCAGCCCCCACAGGCTCAGCAGCGACGCGACGAGCACGACGGCCACGACGGCGGTCTGGCCCGCCTCCACGCCGGCGACCACGAGCATGAGCTTGCCCGCGAACCCGGAGAACGGCGGGATCCCCACCAGGGAGAGCAGGCCCGCGAAGTACGCGGCGGCGATCAGCGGCTCACGCCGGGCCAGACCCTGCAGATCCGCCAGCCAGCCGGAGCCGTACCGGACCTCGACGGCGCCCGTCGCGGTGAACAGGGAGGTCATGACGACCATGTGGTGGATCATGTAGAAGATGCCGGCGGCCAGGCCGAGCTGCGTGGACAGGCCGACGCCGACCAGGATGCCGCCGATGCCGCTGACCATCTGCCACGAGAGGATCGCACGGGTGCTCTGCTCCCCGAGGGAGGCGACCGCGCCGATCACGAGCGTGAGCGAGCACAGGACCAGGATGGCCCACAGGTAGCGTGGCTCGCCGTCGTAGAGCACGGAGTAGATGCGGTAGATCGCGTAGACGCCCACCTTGGTGTGCAGGGCGGAGAAGATCGCGGTGACCGCCGGCGACGTCGAGGGGTACGCCTTGGACAGCCAGCCGTGCAGGGGCACCACGGACGCCTTGATGGACAGGGCGAACAGCACCATGAACCCGGCGACGGCGACCCGTTCGTCCCGTGCCGCCGCGCCGGCCAGCACGGCGAGGTTGACGCTGCCCGTGATGCCGTAGATGAAGCCGACGCCGACCACGAGGATCGTGGAGGTGAACAGGTTCAGCGTGACGTAGAGGCGGGCGCCGTCCACGCGGCGCAGGGGCTCGCGCCGGTTGGCGGAGAGGACGAACAGGCCGTAGGACGGCAGCAGCATGACCTCGATGAACACGAAGAGGTTGAACAGGTCCGCCGTCAGCAGGGCGCCGTTCACCCCGGCCGTGAGGACGAGCAGCAGCGGCGCGAAGTAGACGGAGTTCGTCACGCGGGAGCCGTAGGCGAACAGGGCGCCCACCCACGAGAGCCCGGCGGTGAGGGTGAGCATCAGGCCGGTGAACGTGTCGGCGGCGAACGCGATGGCGATGCCGTCCGGCCAGCCGCCCACGCCCCCGGCCACCACGGTGCCGTCCAGGCTCAGCAGGATGAGCCCGGCGCCGCTGAGCGAGCTCAGCCCGAGCAGCCAGAGCAGGGCCCGGCGGTGCAGCCCCGGACGCTCCCCCGCGATCACGAGCAGGCCGCCGGCCAGCAGGGGGACGGCCACGAACAGCGGCAGGGCCAGGCCCAGGACGTCGAGGCTCATCCGCGCTCCTCCCGGTTGTCATGGCGGTGGCTGCCGTGCAGCACGGGCTGGGGCTGCGTGGCGAGGTGGCGCACGGCGGCGCCCAGCTCGGCGCGCGGGAAGCGGGCGTCCGCGGCGGCGAGCTCGTGCGGGTCGGCGTCCTCGGAGGGGTCGGCCACCTGGTCGTCGGACCGGCCCGTCACGGCGAGCACGAGCAGCAGCACGGTGACGGCGAAGGAGATGACGATCGCCGTCAGCACGAACGCCTGGGGCAGCGGGTCGGCCTGCGCGGCCACGTCCCCGTTCCCGATGAACGGCAGGGCGCGCCGGTCGGTGCCGCCGGCGGCGAGGATGGCGAGGTTGCCGGCGTGGCCCAGCAGCACCATGCCGAGGATCACGCGCAGCAGCTCGCGCTTGGAGAACAGGTAGACCGCGCCGAACATCAGCAGGCCCACGGTGATCGCGACGGTCATCGGGTCGCCTCCTCTCGCGTCGTGGCCGCGCCGGGTGCGGCCTTCTCGGGTGCGTCGCCGTCGTCGGGCGCCTCTTCGACCGTGTCCGGGCCCAGGAGGGTGAACGCGGCGACCACGAGGCCGAGCACGCACAGGTACACGCCCATGTCGAAGACCAGGGTGGTGGACAGTCCGTAGCCGAGGACCTTGACCCCGGAGGCGGCCAGGAAGCCCTCGCCCGTGAGGTAGCCGGTCAGACCGGCGGCGGTGCCCAGGGCCACGCCGCTGCCGATGAGCGTGAGGTAGGGCCACCGCAGGCGCCGGTCGCGGTCGGTGTCGGCCGACAGGTACATGAGGGCGTAGCCCGCACCGGCCACGAGGGCCGCGATGAAGCCGCCGCCCGGCTCGTAGTGGCCGCGCAGCAGCAGCAGGGCGGACATCGCGATGATCACGGGCCCGAGACCGCGGCCGAAGGTGCGCGCGTAGACGAGGTTCTCGTGCACGTGCGCGAGCGGGGAACGCTCGTCGACGATGCTGCGCAGCGCCCGGACGGGGGCGCGGTTCATCAGCAGCGCCGCGACGGTCAGTCCGGTCACGCCGAGCACCGTCATCTCGCCCAGGGTGTCGAGCGCGCGGAAGTCCACGAGGATCACGTTGACGACGTTCACGCCGCCGGCCTGCTCGTAGGTCTCGGTGAGGTAGTAGCGCGCGATCTCGGACATGTCGCGCCGACCGGTGAAGGCCAGGACGCCGACGGTGGAGGCGACGCCGGCGATCGTCGCGGCCACGAGGGCGCCGGCGCGGCGCGGTGCGGGGTCGCGCCGGAAGCGGCGCGGCAGGCGGCGCAGCAGCAGCACCATCACGCACACGGTGAGGACCTCGACGAGCATCTGGGTCAGGGCCACGTCCACGGCGCCGAGGGTGAAGAACCACAGCGTCACGCCGAAGCCGACGGTGCCCACCACCACCATCGCGGCGATGCGGGTGCGGGCGCGCAGGGTCGCGGCGACGCCCACGGCCACGAGGACGACGAGCGCCCAGTCGTGCCAGCGCGCGGTCTGACCGACCACGTCCGGCAGCTCGTCCACGAGCAGGACCCCGACGACCGCGAGGACGCCGAGCATGACGGACGGGATGAGCAGGTGCGCCCGGGGCGCCATGCCGCCGGAGTGCCGCCCGACGACCTCGCCCAGCCGCACCAGGCCGAAGCGGATGTCGTCCACGATGTCCAGGGCCGAGAAGGGCAGGCCCGTGCGCGCGGCGACCCGCTCCACGGGGCGGCGCAGCAGCACCAGGACGAGGCCCGTGGCGATCACGGCGGCGGAGAGGAGCAGCGCCGGGGTCACACCGTGCCACAGGGCCAGGTGCGCGTGCGCCTGCGCGCCTGCCACGGCCTGGGCGGCGGCGGAGACGGGGGCGTCCAGCGCCTGCGGGGCGAGGCCGAGCACGACGCCGGCCACGGCGGCCAGCACGGGCATGGTCCAGAAGGCCGGGCCCGCCTCGTGGACCTCCTCGCCGCGGGCGGACTCCCACGGCTGGGCGGTGCCGGCCGGGCTCGCGCCCCACGTGCCGAGCGCGCCGAGGACCAGTCGGCCCGAGTAGGCGACGGTGAAGACGGAGGCCAGCGCGATCGCGCCCGTGACCACCGGGGCGGCCCAGGCTGGGCCCGGGGTGCCGAGGGCGGCGTCGAGCAGACCCTCCTTCGAGACGAAGCCGAGCAGGGGCGGCACGCCGGCCATGGAGACGGCGGCGAGCGTCAGGGCCGTGCCCGTGACCGGCATGCGCACGTGCCTGCCCGCGAGCATGCGCAGGTCCCGGGTGCCGGCCTCGTGGTCCACGATGCCGATCAGCATGAACAGGGCGCTCTTGAACAGCGCGTGCGCGACCGTGTGCACGACCGCGGCCGTCAGCGCCGCCGTCGTGCCGATGCCGATGGCGGCGGTCAGCAGGCCGAGCTGGCTCATGGTCGAGTAGGCGAGCAGGCCCTTCAGGTTGTGCTGACGCAGGGCCGTGACCGCGCCGAACAGCGCCGTGATAAGCCCGCATGCGATCAGCAGCGTGGACCACACGGCGTGGCCGGACAGCACGGGGCTGAACACGAGCAGCAGGAACACGCCGGCCTTCACCATCGCCGCGGCGTGCAGGTACGCGGAGACCGGGGAGATGGCGACCATGGAGTCCGGCAGCCAGGCCTGGAACGGGAACTGCGCGGACTTCGTGAAGGCGGCCAGGGCCAGCAGGATGGCCAGCACGGTGCTGGTGGCGGGGTCCTGCCAGATATCCGAGGCCAGGACGCCGCTGAGCGAGGCCGTCCCGGCGGTGACCATCATGATGGCGACGGCGGCCAGCAGCGCGAGGCCGCCGCCCACGGTCACGAGCAGGGTCCGGATCGCGGGGTCGCGGGCGTGGTCCCCCGAGCGCCCGATGAGGAAGAAGGAGGTGAAGGAGGTGAACTCCCACGCGACGAAGAGGACCACGATGTTGTCGGCGAGCACCAGCAGCAGCATCGACGCCGCGAACGCGGTCATCAGCAGGTAGAAGGAGCCGGGGCGGCTCTCCGCGCGGTCCCGGCTGAGGTACCGGCTGGAGTAGGCGAGGATCGCCGCGCCGATGACGAGGACGATCATGGCGAACACCAGGGCCAGGCCGTTCAGCCGGAGGTCGAGGTCCACCCCGACCGCGGGGATCCACGGATGGTGCTCCGTCCGGACGTCGCCCGTCCACGCCGCCATCAGCACGCCGGCCGCGGCGAGCAGGGGTACGGCCAGGACCCAGCCCGCGTCCCTGCCCAGCGCGCGGGAGGCCGGGACGGCCGCCACCACCGAGAGGAGGGTCAGCAGGAGGCTGGTCAGGAGCACAGGACACCACTCAGCTCGGGTCGATCGATCACGGACACGGCGCACACGGCGGGTGGCCGCGCGCCGACGGTGCCCGAAGTGGGACTCGAACCCACACGCCTCTCGGCACCGCATTTTGAGTGCGGCGTGTCTACCGATTCCACCATTCGGGCAGTGCCGCCCGGAGGCGGGACTCGATCACCCTATCAGCGCCCCGACCCGGCGTCCTCGGCCTTCCGGCGAGGGTCCCCGCCGCCGCGCCCGCGCCGCGCCCATCGCGCACGGTAGCCTGGTGGACCACCAGCGGCGCCGCACCGACGCCGTCCCGGCCCGCACGAAGGAGCTGCCGTGTCCACGCTGACGCCTCCCGAGGAGACCGGCCTGCGGGCCGTCGTCGCCGAGGACGAGACCCTGATCCGCCTCGACCTGGTGGAGGTGCTCACCGGGGCGGGCTACCGGGTGGTCGCCGAGGCCGGCGACGGCCGCGCCGCCGTCGAGGCCGTGCGCGAGCACCGCCCGGACATCGTGGTGATGGACGTGAAGATGCCCGTGATGGACGGCATCGCGGCCGCGGGCGAGATCGCCGGGAAACGGCTCGCCCCCGTGGTGATGCTGACCGCCTTCAGCCAGCGCGAGCTGGTGGAGCGCGCCCGGACCGCCGGGGCCATGGCCTACGTGGTCAAGCCCTTCACCGAGGCCGACCTGGTCCCCGCCATCGAACTGGCCGTGGCCCGCTTCGACGAGCTGCGCAGCCTCGAGGCCGAGGTGCGGGACCTGGGCGACCGCCTGGAGACCCGCAAGATCGTGGACCGGGCCAAGGCGCTGCTCCAGGAGCGGATGCGCCTGACCGAGGCCGAGTCCTTCCGCTGGATCCAGACGACCTCCATGGACCGGCGCCTGACCATGCGGGAGGTCGCGCAGGCCGTCATCGACCAGGTCGGCTGAGCGGCGCCCGCGCGCTCGTCAGAGCGGGGAGCGGGCCGGCCAGAAGCCGACCGGCTCGCGCGTCTGCGGCGAGGCGGCGGACGAGCCGCCCGCGGCGTCGTCGCCCACGCGGTGCACGCGCAGCGTGTTCGTGGAGCCCACGGCCCCGGGAGGGGACCCGGCGGCGATGACCACGAGGTCGCCGTGCTGGGCGATGCCCTCCGATGTGAGCGACTGCTCCACCTGGAGGGTCATCTTGTCCGTGGAGTCCTGGAACGGGACCATCTTCGGGTAGACGCCCCACGTCAGGCACAGGATGTTGTGCGTGTGCTCGTGGTGGGTGAACGCGTAGATCGGCTGACGCGGCCGCAGGCGGCTGAGCCGACGGGCCGAGTCGCCGGACTCGGTGAACGTGGCGAGGAACGGGATCTCGAGCTGGTTCGCGACCTCGACGGCGGCCCGGGTGATCGCGCCGCCGCGCGTGCGGGGACGCGAGCCGAGCGGGTGGATGAGCTCCAGGCCGTGGGTCTCGGTGGACTCGATGATCCGGGCCATCGTCTGGACCGTCTCGACCGGATATGCGCCCACCGAGGTCTCGCCCGAGAGCATGACGGCGTCCGCGCCGTCGAGCACGGCGTTGGCGCAGTCCGAGGCCTCGGCGCGCGTCGGGCGCGGGCTGTCGATCATCGACTCGAGCACCTGCGTGGCCACGATGACCGGCTTCGCCCAGCGGCGGGCGAGGTCCACTGCGCGCTTCTGCACCACGGGCACGTCCTCGAGCGGCAGCTCCACGCCGAGGTCGCCGCGGGCCACCATGATGGCGTCGAACGCGTCCACGATGGCCTCGAGGTTCTCCACCGCCTGGGGCTTCTCGATCTTGGCGATGACCGGGACCCGGCGCTCCTCCTCGTCCATGATCTCGTGCACCCGGTCCACGTCCGCGGCGTCCCGCACGAAGGACAGCGCCACCATGTCCACGCCGGTGCGCAGCGCCCAGCGCAGGTCCCGCTCGTCCTTCTCGGACAGGGCCGGCACGTTCACCGCCACGCCGGGCAGGTTGATCCCCTTGTTGTCCGAGACCATGCCCGGCACCTCGACCTCGGCCACCACGTCCGTGTCCGTGACCTCGACGGCGCGCAGGCGCACCTTGCCGTCGTCCACCAGGAGCACGTCACCGGGGGCGACGTCCCCGGGCAGACCCTTGTGGGTGGTGCCGACCAGCTCGCGGGTCCCGGGCACGTCCCGGGTGGTGATGGTGATCCGATCGCCCCTCTCGAGCAGATGCGGGCCGTCGGTGAAGCGGCCGAGGCGGATCTTGGGGCCCTGGAGGTCCGCGAAGATCGCGACCGGGCGCCGCTCCTCCACGCTCAGCCGACGCACCCGCTCGTAGGACGTCTCATGCACCGCGTGGTCGCCGTGGCTCATGTTGAGGCGGACGACATCCGCCCCCGCACGGATGATGGCGCGGGTGGTCTCGTCGGAGTCGGTGGCGGGCCCGAAGGTGGCGATGATCTTCGCGTGTCGCATGGGTCCACTCTAGGCGCGGGCGCGCTCCCTGTCCGAGGGGCGCGCCCCGCCGTTCACCTCAGGACGAAGCCGTGGTCGGAGGGCCGGACCGGCGCCGGGAGCATGGTGTCCCCCGAGAGGAACCGGTCCACCTCGGCCGCGACGGCGCGGCCCTCGGCGATCGCCCACACCACGAGCGAGGCGCCGCGCGAGACGTCGCCGCACGCGAACACGCCCGGGGCCTGCGTGGCGTACGTCTCGTCGCGGACCACGAGGCCGCGCTCGAGGGACACGGCGGAGCGGTCCACGAGCTCGTCCAGGTCCGCTCCCGTGAAGCCGAGGGCCAGCAGTACGAGGTCAGCCGGGATCTCGTGCTCGGTGCCGGCCCGCGGGCCGCGGGTGCCGTCGGCCCGGATCTCGGTCTCGGCCACCTTGAGGGCGCGCACCCGGCCCTCCGCGTCGCCGAGGAACTCGACGGTGGAGGCCAGGTAGGTGCGCTCGCCGCCTTCGGCGTGCGCGGAGGCGACCTCGAACAGGGTGGGCACGGTGGGCCAGGGCTGGTGCTCGGGGCGCTGCTCCGGCGGCCGCCTGCCGATCGCCAGCGTGGTGACCGAGGCGGCCCCCTGGCGGTGGGCGGTGCCGATGCAGTCCGCGCCCGTGTCGCCGCCGCCGAGGATCACGACGTGCCAGGCCCTGGGCACTGATCGGCTCGAGCTCGCCGCCGGCGACCCGCCGGTTGACGGGCACGAGGTAGTCCATGGCCAGGTGGATGCCGTCCAGGCCGCGGCCCGGCAGGGGCAGCTCCCGGCCGACGGGGGCGCCGGTGGCCAGCACCACGGCGTCGTAGCGGCGCTGCAGCGCCTCCCAGCTCATGTCCGTGCCGATCCGCACGCCGGTGCGGAACCGGGTGCCCTCCTCGGTCATCTGGGCGATGCGGCGGTCGATCAGATGCTTCTCCAGCTTGAAGTCCGGGATGCCGAACCGCAGCAGCCCGCCGAGCGCCTCGTCCTTCTCGTAGACCACCACGGTGTAGCCGGAGCGGGTCAGCTGCTGGGCGGCGGCCAGGCCCGCCGGGCCCGAGCCGACGACGGCGACGGTCAGCCCGTTCTGCCGCTGCGGCGGGTGCGGGGTGAGGGAGGGCGCGTCGAAGAGGTGGTCCGCGATCGACTGCTCCACCTGCTTGATGGACACGGCCGGCTGGTTGATGCCGAGCACGCACGAGGCCTCGCACGGGGCGGGGCAGATCCGGCCGGTGAACTCGGGGAAGTTGTTCGTGGCCTCGAGGCGGGCGCCGGCCTCGTCCCAGTCGTCCCGGTACACGAGGTCGTTGAACTCGGGGATGAGGTTGCCCAGGGGGCAGCCGGCGTGGCAGAAGGGCACGCCGCAGTCCATGCAGCGGGAGGCCTCCGTGCGCACGATCGCCTCGTCCTGGCGCACGTGGACGTCCTTGAAGTCCATGATGCGGACGGGGACGGGGCGCGAGGGGCGCGGGACGCGCTCGCGATGCTTCAGGAATCCGCGCGGGTCAGCCACGGGTCACCTCCAGGATTCGGGCCCAGGCGGCGTCGCCGTCGGGGTCGGTGCCGGCGTCCCGGCTCTCAGTTCGGATCTCCTGCACGGCCGCGTAGCGGCGCGGCAGGACGGTGGTGAAGCGCTCCCAGAGCGCCTCGGCGGCCTCGGCGGGGCCGTCCAGCTCGGCGAGCAGGCGCGCGGCCAGGTCCGAGCCGGTGGCGGCCCGGTGCTCCTCGAGCAGCTTGCGGATGAGCGCGCGGTCCGCGCCCTCGGGGCGGCGGAGCAGCAGCTCGTCCTCCTTGACGGCGAGCGGGTTGAGCTGGGCGGGGTCCAGGTCCAGGAAGAACCCGACGCCGCCGGACATGCCGGCCGCGAGGTTGCGGCCGGTGTTCCCCAGCACGAGGGCGGTGCCGCCCGTCATGTACTCGAGGCCGTGGTCGCCGATGCCCTCGACGACGGCGACCGCCCCCGAGTTCCGGACCAGGAACCGCTCCCCCACGCGGCCGTTGAGGAACAGCCGCCCCGAGGTGGCGCCGTAGCCCACCACGTTGCCGGCGATCATGTTCTCCTCGGCCGCGAAGGGGGCCTCGGGGGCGGGTCGCAGGGCCACCGTGCCGCCGGAGAGGCCCTTGCCCACGTAGTTGTTGGCGTCCCCGGACAGGGTGATGCTCACGCCGGCCGGCAGGAAGGCGCCGAGGGACTGCCCGGCCTCGCCGGTCAGCTCGATGCGGATGGTGTCCCGGGGCAGCTCGTCGTCGAGCCGGGCCGCGGTGACGCGGTGGCCCAGCAGGGTGCCCACGGAGCGGTCGGTGTTCACGAGGCGGTCCGTGACGGTCACGGGCGTCTCGGTGACCACGGCGTCCGCCACCTGGTCCAGCCAGCGCTGGTCCGCCTGGTCCTGGAGCCGGTGGTCCTGCTCCGTGAGCCGGCGGCGCGGGGCCTCCTCGGGCACCCCGGCGTCCGAGAGCACGCCGGACAGGTCCAGGCCCTCGGTCTTGAAGTGCCCGATCGCCGCGTCCTTGTGCAGCAGGTCCTGGCGGCCGATCGCCTCGTCCAGGGAGCGCAGGCCGAGCTCGGCGAGCAGCTCGCGCACCTCCTGGGCGATGTACTCGAAGAACGTCACCACGAACTCCGGCCGGCCGGTGAAGCGGGCGCGCAGCTCGGGGTTCTGCGTGGCCACGCCCACGGGGCAGGTGTCCAGGTGACACACGCGCATCATGATGCAGCCCGAGACCACGAGCGGCGCCGTCGCGAAGCCGAACTCCTCGGCGCCGAGCAGGGCCGCGATCACCACGTCCCGGCCGGTCTTGAGCTGGCCGTCCACCTGCACGGTCACGCGGTCGCGCAGCCCGTTGAGCCGCAGCGTCTGCTGGACCTCGCTCAGCCCCAGCTCCCACGGGGTGCCGGCGTGCTTGAGCGAGTTCAGCGGGGAGGCCCCGGTGCCGCCGTCGTGCCCCGAGATGAGCACGACATCGGCCTTCGCCTTGGTCACGCCGGCCGCCACCGTGCCCACGCCGGTCTCGGAGACCAGCTTGACGTGCACGCGGGCCTGCGGGTTGGCTCGCTTGAGGTCGTGGATCAGCTGGGCGAGGTCCTCGATCGAGTAGATGTCGTGGTGCGGCGGCGGGGAGACGAGGGAGACGCCCGGCGTCGAGTGCCGCGTGCGCGCCACCCACGGGTAGACCTTGGCGCCCATGAGCTGGCCGCCCTCGCCGGGCTTGGCGCCCTGGGCCATCTTGATCTGCAGGTCCGTGGCGGTGGACAGGTACAGGCTCGTGACGCCGAACCGGCCCGAGGCGATCTGCTTGACGCGCGAGTTGCGCTCCGGGTCGAGCAGGCGCTCGGGGTCCTCGCCGCCCTCGCCCGAGTTCGAGCGCGCGCCGAGGCGGTTCATGGCCACCGCGAGCGTCTCGTGGGCCTCCTGGGAGATCGAGCCGTAGGACATGGCGCCGGTGGAGAACCGCTTCACGATCGACTCGACGGACTCGACCTCGGAGACCGGCACGCGCTCGCGCCCCTTCGTGGCGAGCCCGAGCAGGCCGCGCAGGGTCATCAGGTCCGCGGACTGCTCGTCCACGCGCCGCGTGTAGTCCTTGAAGATGTCGTAGCGCCGCTCGCGGGTGGCGTGCTGCAGGCGGAACACGGTCTCGGGGTTGAACAGGTGCGGCGGCCCCTCCCGGCGCCACTTGTACTCGCCGCCCACGGGCAGGCCCGAGGTGCCGCGCGGGCCCACGGTGGAGGCGGAGGAGCCGTCCACGGGGAACGCCGTGGCGTGGCGGGCCGCGGACTCGGCCGCGATCACGTCCAGCCCCACCCCGTCCATCGGCGAGCGGGTGCCCGTGAAGTAGCGGTCCACGAAGGACCGGGAGAGGCCGAGCGCCTCGAACGTCTGGGCGCCGCAGTACGAGGCCACCGTGGAGATGCCCATCTTGGACATGATCTTCTGCACGCCCTTACCGAGCCCGTGGATGAGGTTCCGGGTGGCCTCCTGCTCGGTGACGCCGGTGAGCGTGCCGGTGCGCACGAGCTCCTCGGCCGTCTCCATGGACAGGTACGGGTTGACGGCGGAGGCGCCGTAGCCGATCAGCACGGCCACGTGGTGGACCTCGCGCACGTCGCCGGCCTCCACGAGCAGGGAGGTGCGGGTGCGCGAGGCGCTCGCCAGCAGGTGGTGGTGCACGGCCGAGGTGAGCAGCAGGGACGGGATGGGCGCCCACTGCGCGTTGGCGTCCCGGTCCGAGAGGACCACGTACTGCACGCCGCGCTGGACGGCCGCGGAGACCTGCTCGCAGATCTCCTTGAGGCGGGAGCGCATCTCCTCGGCGCCGCCGGCCACGAGGTAGAGCCCCTTGACCTTGAGGGCGCGGCGCGTGCCGTCCTCGGCGCGCACCGCGGCGATGCGGGCGAGCTGCTCGTTGTCCAGCACCGGGAAGGGGATCTCGACGGCGTCCGTCGTCACCTTGCCCGCGGCGAGCAGGCTCGCCTGGGGTCCGATGCACGTGCGCATCGAGGTGACCTGCTCCTCGCGGATGGAGTCCAGCGGCGGGTTGGTCACCTGCGCGAAGTTCTGCGTGAAGTAGTCGAAGAGCAGGCGCGGGCGCGGGGAGAGCGCCGCGATCGGGGTGTCCGTGCCCATCGCCCCGAGGGGCTCGGCGCCGTGCCGCGCCATGGGCTCGATGATCGTGCGCACCTCCTCGTCCGTGTAGCCGAACAGGCGCTGGCGCAGGCGGACGGAGTCGCCGTGGTAGCGGACGGGCTCGCGCTCGGGCAGGTCCTCGATCCGCCGCAGCGAGTCGGCCACCCAGTCCTTCCACGGGGCGGAGGCGGCGATCTCGGCCTTGACCTCCTCGTCCTCGATGATGCGGCCCTGCTCGGTGTCCAGCAGGAACATCCGCCCGGGCTTGACCCGGCCCTTACGGACCACGGTGGCCGGGTCGATGTCCAGGACGCCGACCTCGGACGCGAGCACCACGAGCCCGTCCCGGGTCTCCCAGTAGCGGGCGGGGCGCAGGCCGTTGCGGTCCAGCACCGAGCCGAGCTGCACGCCGTCGGTGAAGGCGATCGCGGCGGGACCGTCCCACGGCTCCATGAGCATCGAGTGGTACTGGTAGAACGCGCGCCGGTCCTCGTCCATGGTGGTGTGGTTCTCCCACGCCTCCGGGACCATCATCATGATCGCGTGCGAGAGCGGGCGGCCGGCCAGGTGGATCAGCTCGGCCACCTCGTCGAACGAGGCCGAGTCCGAGCCGGAGGCGCTCACGATGGGGAACATCTCCTCGGGCACCTCGCCGAGCAGCGGGTGGCGCAGCTCGCCCTGGCGGGCCCGCATCCAGTTGCGGTTGCCCTTGACGGTGTTGATCTCGCCGTTGTGCGCGATCGTGCGGAAGGGCTGGGCCAGCGGCCACGAGGGGAACGTGTTCGTGGAGAAGCGGGAGTGGACCACGGCCAGGCGGGTCACGTACCGCTCGTCCGAGAGGTCCGGGTAGAACGGCTCGACCTGCGCCGTCGAGAGCATGCCCTTGTAGACGAGGGTGCGCGAGGACAGGGAGGGGAAGTAGACGCCGCTGCGCTGGGCGCGGCGGCGCAGGCGCCAGGCGCGGGCGTCCAGCGAATGGCCGGGGGCCTCGACGTCCTCGCCGGCGGGGACGGCCAGGAAGAGCTGCTCGAAGACCGGCATGACAGCGCGCGAGCCCGGGCCGAGCACGGACTCGTCGGTGGGGACGGGACGCCAGCCGAGCAGGTCGAGGCCCTCGACGACGGCGGCCTCGGCGATCGCCTCCTGCGCGGCGGCGCGGGCGGCCTCGTCCTGGGGCAGGAAGGCGGTGCCGACGGCGTACTCCCCCGCCGCGGGCAGCTCGAAGGAGACGGTGGCGCGCAGCAGGGCGTCGGGGACCTGGGTGATGATGCCCGCGCCGTCGCCGGTGCCCTCGTCCGCTCCCACGGCGCCGCGGTGCTCGAGCGCCCGCAGGGCGGTCAGCGCGTCCTGGACGATCTTGTGGGTGGCCGGGCCGCGCAGGGTGGCCACGGCGGCGAGGCCGCACGCGTCCTTCTCCTGCTCCGGGTCGTAGAGACCCGCCGCCTCCGGCTGGGCGGCGAACGCGCGGAACGGGTCGGCGTGCAGGGTCTTCGATGGGTGCTGCATGGCGCGTCCTTCTCCTGTGGCCGGCCGGAGGGCCGGGGTGAGGAGGAGACGACGCTGGCCCCTGCGATGGTGAGCGGACCCTGCCTCGGGGATCGCCCGGCGGGTCGCGTTGCGCACGAGTGTAGCGAGGAAGGCGACCTGCGCCACATTCTCAGACGCGGATGTCCGAATGCTGGACGCTCAGCGGTCCTCGCGGACCCCCGCGGCCGTGGATCCGGCGCCGTCGTCGGGGCCCTGCCCCGCGACCGCCGCGTCGACGGGCGCGCCCGCGCCGGCCTCGAGGGCGGGGCCGCGGCCGGGCAGCCACACGGAGTCGTCCGAGCGCGGGCCGGCGGCGGCCGGGCCGTGCTTGACCAGGATGACGGCGAGCATCACGAGCGCCAGCAGGAGCATCACGATCGAGGTCCACACGTTCAGGCGCTGGGTCACGCCGAAGAGCGTGACCAGCTCCGCGTCGTCGATGCGCAGCATCTCGATCCACACGCGACCGGCCGTGTACCAGGCGACGTAGGCCCAGACCATGGCGCCGTGCCGCAGCCGCCACCGCCGGTCCACCAGCAGCAGGACGGCGACGCCCAGCAGGTTCCAGAGCGACTCGTAGAGGAACGTGGGGTGGAACAGGGTGTCCGCGGGCACGCCCGCGGGGAAGTTCGGGTGGTCGGCGTCCACGCGCAGGCCCCACGGGGCCGTCGTCGGGCCGCCGAAGAGCTCCTGGTTGAACCAGTTGCCCCACCGGCCCACGGCCTGGGCCAGCAGGATGCCCGGGGCGACGACGTCGGCGAACGCGCTCAGCCGCACCCCGTAGCGCCGGCACGCGATCCACGCGCCCACCGCCCCGAGGGCGATCGCGCCCCAGATGCCCAGGCCGCCGTTCCACACGTACAGGATCTGGATCGGGTCGCCCGTGCCGTCGAAGCCGGGGCCGAAGTACCGGTCCGGCGAGGAGAACACGTGGTAGAGCCGCCCGCCGACGAAGCCGAACGGGATGGCCCACAGGGCCACGTCCAGGACGCGCCCCTCGGGGCCGCCCCGGGCCTTCCAGCGGCGCTCGGCCAGCCACAGCGCCAGGACGATGCCCAGGATGATGCTCAGCGCGTACGCGTGGATCTTCACCGGGCCGATCTCGAAGCCGTCCCAGGTGGGGGCGGGGAACGCGGCCAGGGGTGCGAGGGCGGCGGGGGACGCCAGGGAGGCCAGGGCGGTCATGCTCAGCCCTCCCGGACGGCGCCGGCGGCCAGCTCGCGGGCGAGGGCGCCGACGGCCTGCGGGCCGCCCTCGCCGAGGGCGCGGACCAGGGCGGTGCCCACGATGGCGCCGTCGGCGTACGCGCCGATCTCTCGCACGTGGGCCGCCTGGGAGACGCCCAGCCCGACGCACACGTGCTCGGCACCGGCCTCCTTGGCGCGGCGCACCACGGTCTCGGCCGCGGTGGACACCGCGTCGCGGGCGCCGGTGACGCCCATGACCGACACGGCGTACACGAAGCCGCGGGAGGACTCGACGGTGAGGCGCACCCGCTCGTCCGTGGACGAGGGCGCGGTGAGGAACACGCGGTCCAGGCCGTGGCGGTCCGCGGCCTCCATCCAGGCACCGGCCTCCTCGGGCACGAGGTCAGGGGTGACGAGACCGGCGCCCCCGGCCTCGGCGAGACGGCGCGCGAACTCGTCGACGCCCATGCGGTCCACCAGGTTCCAGTACGTCATCACCAGCACGGCGGCGTCCACGCGCTGCGTGACGCGCCGGATGATCTCGAACACGTCCGCCACGCGGAAGCCGGCCCGCAGCGAGGCCTGGGTGGCGGCCTGGATCACGGGGCCGTCCATCACCGGGTCGGTGTAGGGCAGGCCGAGCTCGATCACGTCCGCGCCGTTCTCGGCGGCGACGACGACGGCCTCCACGCACTCGTCGACGCTCGGGTAGCCCGCGGGCAGGTAGGCGACGAGGCCGGTGCGGCCGGCCGCCTTCGCGGCATCCAGGGCCGCGGCGGTCTTGGAGTGTACGGTCATGCCGGTCACTGCTCCTCTCCGGGGGTCATCTCCTCGAGCGGGTCCTTCTCCTCCGTGGCCGTGCCGAGGCCGAACCAGGCCGCCGCGGTGGCGACGTCCTTGTCCCCGCGGCCGGAGAGGTTCACGATGATGATCCGCTCCTCCCCCTCCGGGGCGTCCGGCCCCACGAGGCCCTCGTCCGCCCAGCGGCGGGCCAGGCGCAGCGCGCCGGCCAGGGCGTGGGCCGACTCGATGGCGGGCGTGATGCCCTCGGTGCGCGTGAGCCGGAGGAAGGCGTCCATGCACTCGGTGTCCGAGACCGGCTCGTAGACGGCGCGGCCCGTGTCGTGCAGGAAGGCGTGCTCCGGGCCGACGGCCGGGTAGTCCAGGCCGGCAGAGATCGAGTGGGAGTCGATCGTCTGCCCGTCCTCGTCCTGCATCAGGTACGTGCGGGCGCCGTGCAGCACGCCGGTGCGTCCGAGCGTGATGGACGCGGCGTGGCGGCCGGTCTCGAGGCCCTCGCCGCCGGCCTCGAAGCCGTAGAGCTCCACCTCAGGGTTGTCGAGGAAGCCGTGGAACAGGCCCATCGCGTTGGACCCGCCGCCCACGCACGCCGCGACGGCGTCGGGCAGGCGGCCGGCCTGGGCCAGGATCTGCTCGCGGGCCTCTTCGCCGATCACGGAGTGGAAGTAGCGCACCATGGCGGGGAACGGGTGCGGGCCCGTGACCGTGCCCATCAGGTAATGCGTGGTGTCCACGGAGGCGACCCAGTCCCGCAGGGCCTCGTTGATCGCGTCCTTCAGGGTGCGGGCGCCGATCGCCACGGGGACCACCTCGGCGCCGAGCATCTGCATGCGCGCCACGTTCAGGGCCTGGCGGCGGGTGTCCTCCTCCCCCATGTACACGGTGCACTCCATGCCGAACAGCGCGGCCGCCGTCGCGGTGGCCACGCCGTGCTGGCCGGCGCCGGTCTCCGCGATCAGGCGCGTCTTGCCCATGCGGCGGGCGAGCAGCGCCTGGCCGATCACGTTGTTGATCTTGTGCGAGCCGGTGTGGTTGAGGTCCTCGCGCTTGAGGAAGATGCGCACGCCGGGGGTGTCCGCGGCGAACCGCGGCACCTCGCTCAACAGAGAGGGCCGGTTCACGTAGTCCCGGAAAAGGGTCCGCAGCTCGGCCTCGAAGGCGGGGTCCTGCCGCGCCTCCTCGTAGGTGCGGGTGAGCTCCTGCAGCGCGGCCATGAGGGACTCGGGCATCCACTGCCCGCCGTAGTCGCCGAAGTAGGGCCCGGCCTGACCCTGATAGGGCCCCTCGAACTCGATCGCGGGCTCGGTGCTCGGACGGTCGGCGCTCATGACGACCACGCTCCTCGGGTCTGGTTCGGTCAGCGGACGGTGAGGGACGCGGCGCGGAACGCGCGCAGCGCCTCCTCGGGGGCGCCGTGGCGCACGAGGGCCTCGCCCACGAGCACGACGTCGGCGCCCGCGGCGGCGTAGGCCTTGATCTGCTCCTCGGACTCGACGCCCGACTCGGCGACCCGGACGACGTCCTCGGGCAGCCCGTCGGCCAGCGCGGCGTAGCGGGCCGGGTCGACGTCGAGGGTCTTGAGGTTGCGCACATTGACGCCGAGGATGCGGGCGCCGGCGGCGACGCCGCGCTCGATCTCCTCGGGCGTGTGGGCCTCCACGAGGGCGTGCATGCCCAGGGACTCGGTGAGCTGCAGGAAGCCGGCCAGCTCGGCGTCGTCGAGGGCGGCCACGATCAGCAGGACCAGGTCGGCCCCGTGGGCGCGGGCCTCGTGGATCTGGTACTCGGTGACGGTGAAGTCCTTGCGCAGGACCGGCAGATCGACGGCGGCACGCACGGCGTCCAGGTCGGCCAGGCTGCCGTCGAAGCGGCGGGCCTCGGTGAGCACGGAGACGGCGCTGGCGCCGCCGCGCTCGTACGCCCGGGCCAGGGTGGCCGGCTCGGGGATCTCGGCGAGCGCGCCCTTGGAGGGGCTCGCCCGCTTCACCTCGGAGATCACCCGGATCCCCGCCGGGTCGGTGCGTCCGCCGTGCAGGGCCGCGTGGGCGTCGCGCGGCGCGGGGGCGGCGGCCACCAGCTCGGCCAGGCGCGCCTCGGGCACGGCACGGCGACGAGGCTCGAGGTCCTCGCGGACGCCGTCGATGATCTCCTGGAGGACGGACACGCGGATCAGTGACCGTGCTGGCCGCGACCCGCGCCGGCCTTGCCGGCGACGATGCCCACGACGACCCCCACGGCCATCAGGGCCAGGCCGATCCACACGACGACGCTCCAGTCGGCGAGCAGGCCGACGCAGCCGGCCACGAAGCCGACGAGCACGAGCGCCACCATGGCCCACGCGCCGGGCGAGTTGCCGTGGCCCGGCAGCTCGAGGTGGGTCGGGTCGTTGAGCACCCGGCCATCCTCGGTGACGACGACGTCCTCGACGGCGCCGCGGCGGGCGGCGCGACGGGTGGTGGGCTCGGTGTGCGCGGTGTTCGCGGTGTGGCTCATGGCTGTCCCTCACTGGTGCGTGGTGTACATGACGACTGTCCCTCATTGTGCCATGCGGGCACGGGGCCGGGCCCGCGTGACCCGGGACGACCCGGGCGGTGCGGGGCGGTCCGAGAGACGGGCACTCACGTGGGGTCGTTGCCGCGGGACAGCTCGTCCCACGCGTCCATCTGGTCCACGCGCCGGCGCTGGGCCGCCTCGCGGGCGGACTGCGCGGGCTGCTCCCCGGCGGCGGCCGGGCCGGGCTCGGAGGCCGCAGGCGCCTTCTCGTAGCGCCGGGACGAACGCCAGCCACGGCCCGCCAGTGCCGCCACGACGCCGCACAGCGCCGCGAGGACGCCGCCGGCCGCCGCGACCCACGGCCACGCCGTCACGGCGTAGTCCTGCGCGAGCGCAGTGGTCCCGGTCGCGTCGGCGACCGCGGCGGCCGCCGTCGTCGCCGGGTCCAGGGCGGCGGTGACCGAGGTCGAGGCGATCACGACCCCGGCCAGCGCCATGAGCACGCCGACGATCACGGCGCCGAGGCGCCGGGCGGTGGTCAGGGCGAGGGCACCGGCCATCACGACCAGGGCCATGGCGGTGGTGACGGGCGCGGCGGCGCCGCCCGACGTCGTCGCCTCGGAGGCGATCCCGCCGGACAGGCCCGTGGCGGTCACCCAGGTGCGGCCCGCCGTGAGCAGGACGAGCGCGCCGGCGGCCAGCGCGGCGAGGACCACGGTGCGGCGGCGCATCACGCCTGCCCCAGCTCGCCCGCGGTCAGCACGGACCGCAGCGGCGCCGTCGCCTTGGTGACGGTCTCGGCGGTCTCGGCGTCGGGATCGGAGTCCGCGACGATGCCGGCGCCGGCCTGCACGTGCGCCTGGCCGCGGTGCAGCGTGGCCGAGCGGATGTTGATCGCCATGTCCATGTTGCCCGCCAGGTCGAAGTAGCCGACGACGCCGCCGTAGGGCCCGCGCTCGGTCGGCTCCCACTCGTCCAGCAGCTGCAGGGCGCGGGGCTTCGGGGCGCCGGACAGCGTGCCGGCGGGGAAGGCGGCGCGGAGGACGTCGAGCGCGTCGACATCGTCGCGCATGCGGCCCTCCACGTGGGAGACCAGGTGGAGGATGTGGCTGAACGCCTCGAGCTCCATGAACTGGGTGATCTCGACGGTGCCGGGGCGGCACACGCGCGAGAGGTTGTTGCGGGAGAGGTCCACGAGCATGAGGTGTTCGGCCCGCTCCTTCTCGTCCTCCAGCAGGTCCTTGCCGAGGAGGCGGTCGTCCTCCTCGGTGGCCCCGCGCCGCCGTGAGCCGGCGATCGGATGGGTGACCACGCGGCGGTCCCGCACGGTGACGAGCGCCTCGGGCGAGGAGCCCACGATCTCGTACGGCTCCCCGTCCGGGGTCTCGAAGGAGAAGAGGTACATGTAGGGGCTCGGGTTCACCGTGCGCAGGACGCGGTACACGTCCAGACCGGTCGCGTCCGTGGTGACCGAGAAGCGGCGGGAGACGACGGCCTGGAACACCTCGCCGTCGCGGATCGCCCGCTGGGCCTTCCCGACGGCCTCCCGGAAGCCTTCGGCGCCCCACCGGTCCTCGGCCTGGGCGGCGACCTCGTCCGCGTCCGCCTCGAGCCAGCGGCGCGGGACGTCGCTGACCGGGTCCGCGGCCGGGGCGGCCAGGCGCTCGACCATGGCGTCCAGACGGGCGAGCGCGTCGTCGTAGGCGCGGTCCGCGCCGGTGGCCAGGCCGTTGCCGTTCACCGCGTTGGCGATCAGCGTCACGGTGCCGTCCAGGGCATCGTGCACGGCCAGGTCGGTGACGAGGTTCATCGCGAGGTCGGGCAGGCCGAGGTGGTCCTCGGGCGGGTGCGGCAGGCGCTCCCACGCTCGGACCGTGTTCCACCCCAGGAAGCCGGCCATGCCGGAGACGAGGTGCGGCAGAGCGCCTCCGACCTCGGCGCGCACGTCCGTGCGCAGCAGGCGCAGGCACGCGGCGAGCACGTCCAGGGCGCGGCCCTGCGTGGGCAGCCCCTCGGGTGGGGTGCCCTGCCAGTGTGCCTCGCCGTCCCGCGAGGTCAGGGTGACGGCGGAGCCGGCCCCGATGAAGCTGTACCGGGACCATGCCGCGCCCGGGGTGGCGGACTCCATCAGGAAGGTGCCGGGGCGGGAGCCGGCCAGGCGCCGGTGGATCGCCAGCGGTGTGAGGCCGTCCGCCAGCACCGTGCGGACCACGGGGATCACGCGGGCGGTGTCCGCCAGGCGCAGGAACTGCGCACGGGAGGGAGTGGTGGCGGCGGTCATCGGGCGGCCTCCTCGGGGTCGACGGCGGCCGGCGGCATGACGAGCTCGCGGCCGGTGAAGCAGGTGCGGGTGCCCGTGTGGCAGGCGGGGCCGGTCTGGTCCACGGTGAGCAGCAGGGTGTCGCCGTCGCAGTCCGCGTGGACCGCGCGCACCCGCTGCAGGTGGCCCGAGGTCTCCCCCTTGCGCCACAGCGCGCCGCGCGAGCGGGACCAGTAGGTGGCCCAGCCGGTCTCGAGCGTCGCGCGCAGGGACTCCGCGTTCATCCACGCCATCATGAGCACCTCGCCGGTGCCCTCCTGCTGGGCGATGGCGGGCACCAGGCCCCGGTTGTCGAAGGTCACGGAGGCCACGAGGTCGTCGGGCGGGGAGAGGCTCATGGAGGTCCAGTCTAGGGAGCCGGAGATGGGCGTGGCCGACGGGGTCAGCGGACGGTGTGCCCCGCCTGCCGCAGGGCTTCCTTGACGCGGGCGAGCATGTCGTCCGGGCCGAAGTGGAACAGGGAGGCGGCGAGCACCGCGTCCGCACCGGCCGCGACGGCGGGCGGGAAGTGCTCGGGCTCGCCGGCGCCGCCGGAGGCGATCAGCGGCACGCGCGTCACGGCGCGCACGTCCCGGATCATCTCCAGGTCGAAGCCCTCGCGGGTGCCGTCCGCGTCGATCGAGTTGAGCAGGATCTCCCCCACCCCGCGCTCGGAGGCCTCCCGGCACCAGGCGACGGCGTCGATGCCGGTGCCCTGGCGGCCGCCGTGGGTGGTGACCTCATAGCCGGAGGCGCAGCCCGGGTCCTCCGTGCGCCGGGCGTCGAGGGAGAGCACGAGGACCTGGGACCCGAAGCGGCGGGTGATCTCCGTGATCACCTCGGGCCGGGCCACGGCCGCCGTGTTGACGGAGACCTTGTCCGCCCCCGTGCGCAGCAGGCGGTCCACGTCCTCGACGGTGCGCACGCCGCCGCCCACGGTCAGCGGGATGAAGACCTCCTCGGCCGTGCGGGTCACGACGTCGTAGGTCGTGGCGCGGTCCGAGGTGGAGGCGGTGACGTCGAGGAACGTGATCTCGTCGGCGCCGGCGGCGTTGTAGCGGCGGGCGAGCTCGACCGGGTCGCCCGCGTCGCGCAGGTTCTCGAAGTTCACGCCCTTGACCACGCGCCCGGCGTCCACGTCCAGGCAGGGGATGACACGCACGGCGAGGCTCACGTCGGCTCCTTCGTCTCGGGGGGCTCGGGCGGGACGGCGCGGGCCGTCAGAGGCGGATCGCGTGGATCGCGGAGATCAGGATGCCGCGGGCGCCCAGGGCGTACAGCTCGTCCATGACGCGGTTGGCGTCCGGCTTGCGGACCATGGAGCGCACGGCGACCATCGTCTCGTCCCGCAGCGGGGAGACCGTCGGTGACTCCAGCCCCGGGGTGACCGCGGTGGCCGCCTCCAGCAGGTCACGGCGGATGTCGTAGTCGATCATGACCCACCGGCGGGCCACGAGCACGCCCTTGAGGCGGCGCAGCAGCACGTCGAGGCCCTCGGGGCGCTCCCCCGCGCGGCCGATCAGCACGGCCTCCGAGTCGAGGATGGGCTCGCCGAAGACCTCCATGCCGGCGGCGCGCAGGGTGCTGCCGGTCTCCACGACGTCGGCGATCGCGTCCGCCACGCCGAGCTTGACGGAGGACTCCACGGCGCCGTCGAGGTGCACCACCGTGGCGTCCAGGCCGGTGCGGGCCAGGTAGTCGGAGAGCAGGCCGTCGTAGCTCGTGGCGATGCGCTTGCCGGCGAGCTGCTCGGCGGAGGTGAAGGAGCCGACGGGGGCGGCGAGACGGAACACGGAGCGGCCGAAGCCGAGCCCCATGATCTCCTCGGCGGTGTCCCCCACCTGCGCGTCGCAGAACAGGTCGCGGCCGGTCAGGCCGACGTCGAGGGTGCCCTGGCCGACGTAGACGGCGATGTCCCGGGGACGCAGGTAGAAGAACTCGACGTTGTTCTCGGGGTCCACGAGGACGAGCTCGCGGGAGTCCCGGCGTTGCCGGTAGCCGGCCTCCTGCAGGATCTCACGGGCGGACTCGGACAGGGCGCCCTTGTTGGGCACGGCGATGCGCAGCACGCGTCGGTCTCCTCGGGGTGCGGTGGGGCGGGCGGGGAACGGGGCCGGCGGCCTCAGAGGTGGCGGTAGACGTCCTCGAGGCTGATGCCGCGGGCGATCATCATGGTCTGCACGTGGTACAGCAGCTGCGAGATCTCCTCGGCGGCGGCCTCATCCGACTCGTACTCGGCCGCCATCCAGACCTCGGCCGCCTCCTCGACGACCTTCTTGCCGATCGCATGGACGCCGGCGTCGATCTGGGCCACGGTGCCGGAGCCCTCGGGGCGCTCCTGCACCTTGCGCGTCAGTTCCGCGTACAGCTCGTCGAAGGTCTTCACGGGACCACCCTAGCTGTTGTGGGTCATGAGGTTCTTGCCACGGGGTACGGGCTGAGATGAGACGAGCGGGCCCCTGCCGCAGGATGGAAGTTCCTACACCACCCACCTGCCCGAAAAGACCCACTCATGACTCACGCTAACGCACCCCTGACCCCCACCGGCCGTCTCAGGATGGTCCACCGCCACCTGCACGACGGGATCCCGCAGGCACACGTGGCCGCCGAGTTCCGCGTCAGTCGGCCCACGGTGGCCACCTGGGTCGCCCGCTACCGCGCCGAAGGCGAGGCAGGACTGCAAGACCGGTCGAGCCGGCCCCATCGCTCACCTGCCCGGCTCGACCCCGCGATCGTGGCCGAGCTGGAGGCCCTGCGCCGGGCCGAGAAGTGGTCCGCCCGGCGCATCCATCACCACCTCGTCTCCGAAGGCCACCAGCTGTGCTTGCGCACCGTGGGGAGGTGGATGCACCGGCTGGGCATCTCCCGGTTGCGAGACCTCGCGCCCACGGGTGAGGACCTGCGCCAACGACCACAGAAGATCACCGCCCGCGGCCCGGGGCACATGGTGCACCTGGACGTGAAGAAAATCGGACGCATCCCCGAGGGGGGAGGCTGGCGTGCTCACGGACGGGACTCCGAGAACGCGCGAGCAGCCAAACGCGGGCCTGGCCGACGGGTCGGCTACACCTACCTGCACTCGGCGATCGACGGGTACACCCGCCTGGCCTACACCGAGGCGTTGGAGGACGAGCGGGCGGCCACGACCGTGAGCTTCTACTGCCGGGCGCGGGCGTTCTTCGCCGCCCACGGCATCACCGTGGACCGGGTGATCACGGACAACGGGAACAACTATCGGGCTGCGGACTTCACCGCCAAGGTGGTCTCGCTCGGGGGCCGGCACCACCGGATCCGCCCCTACACCCCGCGCCATAACGGGAAGGTCGAACGGTACAACCGGCTGATGGTCGATGAGGTCCTCTACGCCCGCCCGTATACCTCAGAGACAGCTCGGCGTGAGGCGCTGGCCGTGTGGGTGAACCACTACAACTACCATCGGCCTCATACCTCCTGCGGGAACGCCCCGCCGGCCTCGTTGGCCCCGGCCCGAGTCAACAACGTCATGACCTCCTACACCTAGCGACCCGACCAGTCCAGCCCGGACCGCAGTCGGTCATTGTGACGGACGGGACGGCGGGGTCTTCGCCACGCGCTGCACCTGGATGCATCCTTCTTCCACGAGAGTCAGATTCCAGGGGAACCGTCTTGCAGGCCGAGACGCCCACATCACTGTCGGAGTTCTGAAAAGCCCCCCGCTGCATCAACAATCCATGTCGCTTTTTACGCAGAATAAATTACCCTCTCTTCAATTTCTGCGATTTTCCCAAGTGAGGATGATGGGATGAACCAAGGTCTGGTCAAGTGGTTGACGACCGATCGCGCGGCTTCCTCGAAAAGCGTCCGAATCAACAACGGATGGAAACGCTCGGATGGAGATCCACACCACCGCGGGTCGTCGGCATACCCCAGTGGTCGATGGGCCTGACCAAGCGGGCAAACTATTCAGGCGATGTGAGTCAATAACATTTGATAAACGCCGAGTAGATTTGGCGGACATTTCTCATGCAACTTTAAGTCTATGCGCCCGAGGATTAATTAAAAGCCAGGTAAGGTATCTTCTGGCTGACATCGAACCTGTGCGCCATCTCGGCCGTTGAGATACCCATCTCAGCAATCGCCTTCGATTGCCTCGCACGGGTACACCCGATGGGACATCGTGGCGGGCAGAGGCGGGATGCCGGCTGCGAGGCCACACCCCCATCTTGCCCTGAGACCGATTACCGGTGGTAGCGTACCGCCATTATTCATTCGACCCCTTATGGAGCCCCTGAATACATGAGCGACGGCCCAGCCGCCTGCCCTGGTGACAGTCCGAGCGTCACCCCCACCCCACCCCGCAGCTGGCGGGGTCGCCTGCACCTCGTGGGGAGGTGACTCAGGCATGGATCCAGTCCTGACACTGATCCTCGGATCCCTCATCATCCTGGCGATCATCGCCGCCAACGGCTTCTTCGTGGCCCAGGAATTCGCGTACATGTCTGTAGACCGCGTCCGCCTGCAGACCGCCGCCAAGGCCGGCGACCGCGCCGCCGCCCGCGCACTGCAGGTCACTCGCCGCACCTCCTTCATGCTCTCCGGCGCGCAGCTGGGGATCACGGTCACAGGCCTCATGGTGGGCTACGTGGCAGAGCCGATGGTGGGTGCGGCCCTGACCGAGTTGCTCGGCGGCACCGCACTGCCTTCTGAAGTGGTCATCGCCATCTCCACGCTGGGCGTACTGGTGGTGGCCACCCTGGTGCAGATGATCATCGGCGAGCTGTACCCCAAGAATTTGGCCATCGCCAACCCCGAGCCCCTGGCCCGCGCTCTGGCCCGGCCCACACAGATCTACCTCGGCCTGTTCGGCTGGCTCATCTGGGTCTTCGACAAGGCGGCCGAGGTGCTGCTCAAGCTCCTGCGCATCGAGCCAGTGCACGACGTCGACAGCACCGCCTCCGCCGAGGACCTGGACCGCATTGCCCTGGACTCCAGAGCTTCCGGATCCTTGCCCGCGGAGGTCTCCGTCCTGATCGACCGGGTGCTGGACTTCCCAGACCAGGACGTGCAGCACGCGATGGTGCCCCGCTCGCGTGTGGACGAGGTTCAGCCCCAGACCTCCCTGGCTCAGGTGCGCGACCTGATGGCCACCGGCCACACCCGCTACCCGGTGATCTCGAACGAACACGAACCGCTCGGGGTAGTCCACCTCACCGACCTGCTCGGTGAGACCCGGATGGCCCCGGACACCCCCGTGTCCGCCCTGATGCGCCCTGCACTGGTGCTGCCCACGATGATGTCCCTGCCCGACGCAGCCCGGGAGCTCGACGGCTCAGGGCAGCAGATGGCGTGCATCGTGGACGAGTTCGGCGGCTTCGTCGGCGTGCTCACAGTGGAAGACCTCGCGGAGGAGCTCGTGGGCGAGCTCACGGACGAGCACGACCTGCACCCCCAGGAGGAGATCACCGCCACAGGCCTGCACTCCTGGGTCCTGAGCGCAGAGGCCCACCTGGACGAGCTCGAGCGCCTCGTCGGGCACCCCCTGCCCGTGACCGAGGCCGAGTCCGCCGCCGGTCTGACCATCGACGCTCTGGGCCGTCTGCCCCGGGAAGGCGAGGTCATCACGATCGACCTGCCCGAGGACCCACGAGACTTCGGGGCTGAGGAGGTCTACGACCGCCACCTGCAGGTCGAGGTCCTCTCCATCCAACGCAGGGTCCCGGCTCGACTGCGGATCCACCTCATCGAGGTGCCCCGCTCTGACACCGCCGGCAGCCATGCCGCCCACGAGGCCCAGCCCGACGCCACCACGGACGAGGAGCGATGATGCACGGTCCACTGATCGTCATGCTCGTGACCACAGCGCTGATCGTGCTCAGCGCGATCTTCGTCATCATGGAGTTCTCCCTGCTGGGCGCCCGCCGGCACCGGCTAGAGGCCGAGGCAGGACGCAGCCGCGCCGCGCGGGCCGCTCTCAAGGGAGTCGACGAGCTGACCCTCATGCTCGCCGCAGCCCAGTTGGGCATCACCTTGTGCACCTTCGCCCTGGGGGCGATCACCAAGCCGGCCGTCGACGCATGGCTCGGCCCCGTCCTGGAGGACTGGGGCATCCCCGCAGCGGCAGCCGGAACCGCCTCCTTCGTCCTGTCCTTGCTGGCCGTGACCTTCCTTCACCTGGTCATCGGGGAGATGGCCCCCAAGTCCTGGGCCATTGCCCACCCCGAGACCGCAGCCAAAGCCGTGGCCGTGCCCGCACGCGCCTTCGTCTGGACCGTTCGCCCCCTGCTGCTGCTGGCCAACCGGCTGGCCAACCGCCTGGTGACCCTCAGCGGCGTCACCCCCGTGGACCAAGCCGCCGTGGGCGGCTACGACGCAGCGGCCATTCGTCAGCTGGTTGAGCACTCCGCCGCCGCCGGCACCCTGGACCGGCAGAACCATGAAGCCTTGGCCGGTGCCCTGGACCTTCAGACCCTCACTCTCGGGGACCTCCTCCCCCAGGGTCAGCACCCGGTCAAGGTCGCCCCCGACGCCGACGTCGAGGCGGTCCAGAATGCCGCTGCGTGCTCAGGGCACTTGCGTATCCTGGTCCAGCCGGACCATACCCCTGAGAGCGTTCCGGGCGTCGTCCACGTGCGGGACACCCTCACGATGGAGCCTTCTGCGCCAATCCAGCCGCTTATCCAGCAGGCTCTGACGCTGCCCTCCACCACACCGTTGCACGAAGCACTTGCCTCCATGCGCCGCAACAGCCGCCAGCTGGCCGCAGTAACCCAGGACAACCGGTTCACTGGGGTCGTCACCCTCACCGACGTCTTGCGCGGAGTGTTGCCCCGCGCGGCTTGAGTCCACACCTCGGCAACACCACCGCGGGGGCCGCTGAAACGGCCCCCGCGGTGGTGTGGACAAAGAATCAGAATCGGCACAGTGGCCTCGCCCCCCATTCCGGCCTCAATGGGCTCAGTCATGCTCCGACTCACGGGCGTGTAACGGCTAAATCGGTCGTTTGTGGCGGCTGCTCGGTGTGCCGCCCGGTGTCATGTGTGGCTTGCGCCGCTATATGGCGGGGTTCTGTCGGAGCTCAGTGGCGGCCTCCAAGCACGCGGGCAAGAGGGCGCTGCGAGTGAGGCTCACGTTCCGCAAGCCGATCCTTCACCGGGACAGCGGCCGACGGCAGGCCGGAGGAATAGGCGTCGCGATAGGGTGCACCCCGCGCAACAGAACCGTTGCGAAAGGTCTAACACCCCAACGCAACAGAGTGGGCCGCCATGCGCTGCCACGGGCCCGTGAACTTCGGTGTCACAGGTAGCGGCAGACATCCTCCGGGGAGCACGTGGCCGGGTCGCCGGCGGCGGCGTCCTCGCGCAGGTCGGCGATCGTGGTGCGTAGCTGCGCGAGCTCGGCGAGTTGCCGGTCGATCACATCAAGGCGGGTGTCGAGCAGGTCGGTGACGTGCCGGCAGGGGGCCTGCCCCCGGTCGCGGATGTCCAGCACCTGACCGATCTGGGCCAGGGTCAGCCCGGCCGCTTGCCCCCGGCGGATGAAGTCCAGCCGGTCGAGCACCTCGGCGCCGTAGTCCCGGTAGCCCGCCGGGGTGCGGTCCGCGGCGGGTAGCAGCCCGACCTCCTCGTAGTACCGCAGGGTCTTGCTCGTCGTGCCCGACGCCCGAGCCACCTCACCGATCCGCATGCCACTCATT
Organism: Micrococcus sp. HOU01; assembly: GCF_035609305.1. Lineage (NCBI taxonomy): Bacteria > Bacillati > Actinomycetota > Actinomycetes > Micrococcales > Micrococcaceae > Micrococcus > Micrococcus sp. HOU01. The sequence continues at coordinate 1,575,677 of NZ_CP141211.1, forward strand.
CTCCCCCTTGACCTTCCAGTGCACTGGAAGGTCGATCCTGAGGGCGATGAAGGAGGAGTTCATGACGGCAACGGCTAACAGCAGGTCGTATGACCTGGCAATGATCGGGTTCGGTGGGGCGGCGTTCGCGGCCGCGATCCGCGCCACCAACCTCGGCAGACGGGTGGTGATGATCGAGCGTGGCACCGTCGGCGGTACCTGCGTGAACACCGGGTGCGTGCCCTCCAAGGCCTTGCTCGCGACCGCCGAGGCCCGCCACGTCACACTCGACGCCTCCCGGTTCCCCGGCCTGCCGCTCCCCGAAGTCCGGCCGGTCGACATGCCCGCCTTGATCGCCGGCAAGGATCGGCTCGTCGGGTCACTGCGTGGCGAGAAGTACCTGGACCTGGCCACCGAGTACGGATGGGATCTCCACCCCGGGGACGCCACGTTCGTCGGCACACCCAGCGAGCCGGCACTGCGCGTCACCGGCCCTGACGGCACGGTGGAGACGGTCCGGGCCGCGCACTACCTCATCGCCACCGGCTCCAGGCCCTGGGCGCCGCCGGTCCCCGGCCTGCAGGAGGCCGGTTACCTGACCTCGACCACCGCGATGGAACTGGACCACGTCCCGGAGTCGCTGCTGGTCATCGGCGGCGGCTACGTCGCGATGGAGCAGGCCCAGCTCTTCGCTCGGCTCGGCGTCCGGGTCACCATGCTGGTCCGCTCACGGCTGGCGTCCCAGGAAGAACCCGAGGCGTCCACCGCCCTGGATGAGATCTTCACGGACGAAGGCATCCAGATCATCCGCGGCGCGGTGCCCAGCGCGGTCCGCCGCGACCCGGCCACCGGCGAGGTCACGGTCACTGCCACCACCACTGACGGCTCACAGGAACTCCGGGCGGCCGAGGTACTCGTCGCCACCGGGCGCCGCCCGGTCACCGCCACGCTCGGTCTCGACACCGTCGACGTGCGCACCGGCGACCACGGCGAGGTGGTCGTCGACAGCCATCTGCGCAGCACCAACCCGCGCGTCTGGGCTGCCGGTGACGTCACCGCCCACCGTCAGTTCGTGTACGTCGCCGCGGCCCACGGCGCCCTCGTCGCCGACAACGCCCTCACCGGCGCCGGCCTCGAGGTCGACTACCGCCACCTGCCCCGGGTCATGTTCACCAGCCCCGCCCTGGCCGCCGTCGGGATGACCGAACGGCAGGCCTCCGCTGCCGGGATCCGCTACGACAGCCGTGTCCTGTCACTCGCGCACGTCCCACGCGCGATCGTCAACCGCGACACCCGCGGGTTCATCAAGATGGTCACCGACGCCGACACCGGCCGCATCATCGGCATTACCGCCCTGGCCCAGGACGCCGGCGACCTCGCCGCCGCCGGGGTCTACATGCTCGAGGCCGGCATGACCACCAGCCAGGTCGCCAACCTCTGGAGCCCCTACCTGACCATGGCCGAAGGCCTCAAGCTCACCGCGCAGGCCTTCACCACCGACATCGCCAAGCTCTCCTGCTGCGCGGCGTGAACCTGCCCCGCACACAGGGACACCGATAGGGGACCGCCTCGCCCCGGGGCGCGAGACAAGAAAATGGGCGCCGATCAGCCCTACTTACTGGCACCCCTGCGTATCGGACCTGCAACCACCGGGGAGTTCAGTCGATGCAAGAACTCCCGTCCCAGGCCTATATCTGGACGTCTTCACGACCTCTACGTGCTCGACCCGACGAGGACAGCACTGGACGACGCGATGACCGCCTTGCGGCGCCGCCATGAGGCCGCGGTCCGTTTGGGCCGCGTCACCGCACCACCATGACCACGATCGTCACCACGTAAGCCGCGGCGACCAGACCGATCCCCAGCAGGGTGAGCACCACCCCGCGCCGGGCCGGCCGCTGGCCCTCGTCCGGCCCGGGGCCCTTGCCGTGCTTCGCGGCCATCGCGCGCTCCTAAGACGTTGCTCAAGCATGTGCGGCTCTCGCGAGCGGGCTTCCGTGCCGAGTGCTACCAGCTCAGGTTGTGACAGCCGTCGCTGCCGGCGCCCTCCACCTGCAAGGTGGCATGGGCGATACCGTAACGGTCGCGCAGCACCCGGCGCGCGCCGGCAAGCACGGCGCCGTGGTCCGCGCCCTGGTCAGCGACCAGGTGGGCCGTGGCCACGTTCATCCCCGACGTCAGGGTCCACAGGTGCAGGTCGTGGACCTCCTCCACCCCCTCGACCGCGTCCAGGTCACCGGCGACGTCCTCCGGGTCCACCCCTTCCGGGGCGTGCTGGCCCAGCACCGCGATCACCTGCCTGCCCAGAACCACCGCCCGGATGATGACGAAGACCGCGATGAGCGCCGCGACCACGACGTCCCAGATCGGCTGGCCGGTGAGAATGATCAGCACGCCGGCGACCATGACACCCACCGACCCGGCGGCGTCGGCGATCACCTCGTAGTAGGCGCCCTTGACGTTCAGGCTGTCCTTGGCCCCGCTGCGCAGCAGCAGCATGGAGATGATGTTGATCACCAGGCCGGCGAAGCCGACCGCGAGCATGGCGCCGGAGGCCACCTCCGGCGCGTCGCCCAGCCGGCTGATGGCCTCGACCACCACGTACACCCCGACCGCGAGCATCGCCAGCACCGCCAACGCCGAGGCGAACACCTCGGCCCGGTAGGAGCCATAGGTGCGTCGCCCCGTGGAGTCCGGCCGGCTCGCGATGCGCGTCGCCAGCAGCGCCGCACCCAGCACCACCACATCGGCAGCCATGTGCCCGGCATCCGACAGCAGCGCCAACGACCCCGACACCAGCCCCGCGACCAGCTCGATCAGGAAGAAGCCCGCCGTCAGGGCGAACGCCCCCGCCAGCCGCCGACGGTAGCGGCCACCGGCACGCCCGGTCGCCGGGGCATGGCTGTGTCCCGCCCCCATCAGCCCTGCCCCTCGTGGCGGGCGTGCTCACGGGAGACGTCCAGCAGCATCCGCACATGCCCGTCAGCGAGGCGGTAGTACACCATCCGCCCCTCCCGGCGGTTCTCGACCACCCCAGCGGTACGCAGCACCCGCAGCACCTGGGACACCGACGCCTCCGCGACATCGACCGACGCCGCCAGGTCACACACGCACAGCTCGCCGGCCTCCAGCAACGCATACAGCGCCCGGGCACGGCGCGGGTCCCCCAGGAGCTTGAACAGCCCGGCCAACCTGCCGGCCTCGCGCTCGTCGGGGATCCTCTCCCGGGTCAGCGCCACCTTCTCCGGATGGACGGCGGTGACCTGACACGAATCCAACGGCGTCACACTCATGCCACGACCATACACCTATGCAGATATCAGCAGCGGGAGCCACACACGAGAGGTCAGCAGGTTCTGTATGGTCAGCGCATGCTGACTATTGCTTCGCGGCTGGACGTGATGAACCGGCTGGGCCGGGCGATGGCCGACCCGACCCGCTCCCGCATCCTCATGACACTCCTCGAGGGCCCGAGCTACCCGGCGGTACTCGCCCGCGACCTAGGGCGTGTCTGAGAATAGATGCACGAGTCAGCTGAGACCCTGGGGACATGTCCCGGTTCCAGATGCTCTCCGACGCCCAATGGGAGTTGATCGCCCCGATGCTCCCGACCCGGACCGGCCGCGCCGGCAGGCCGTTCGCCGACGCCCGCACCATGGTGGAGGCGATCATCTACCGGTACCGGTGCGGAATCGCTTGGAGGGATCTGCCCGAGGTCTACGGGCCCTGGCAGACCGTGTGGACCTGGCATCGGCGCTTGGCCGAAGAAGGCACCTGGGACACGGTGCTGGCCACGCTGACCGCCGCCGCTGACGCCGAAGGCCTGATCGATTGGTCGGTCTCGGTGGACTCCACGATCGCCCGCGCCCACCAGCACGCGACGAACATCACCCGCCACACAGGGGGATGGATCGAACTACAAGAATCCGCGTGAGGAGCCGGCCGATCACGGCATCGGGCGCTCCCGTGGCGGGCTGAGCACGAAGATCCATCAGCTCGTCGATGGGACCGGGCTGCCGCTGGTCAGCCTGATCACCCCCGGCCAGGCAGGGGACTCCCCGATGCCGCTTCCTCTTCTGGAGCAGCTGCGCGTGACCCGGCCAGTAGGGCGGCCCCGGACCCGCCCTGCGGCGGTGCTGGGCGATAAGGCGTACTCCTCCCGGGCGATCCGCACCCACCTACGCGCCCGTGGGATCAAAGCGGTCATCCCCGAACCGGCCGACCAGCAGGGCCACCGCAGACGGCGCGGTGCCCGCGGCGGGCGCCCCATTGGCCTCGACGCGGACGCCTACAAGGGCCGCAACGTCATCGAGCGTCAGTACGCTCACCTGAAGCAGTGGCGGGGTCTGGCGACCCGGTATGACAAGTACGCGATCATCTACAGGGCCGCTGTGGTGCTGAATGCTGTGATCGCATGGTCCAAACGATTGTCAGACATGCCCTAGGTGTTGTGGGTCATGAGGTTCTTGCCACGGGGTACGGGCTGAGATGAGACGAGCGGGCCTCTCCCGCAGGATGGAAGTTCCTCAACAACCCACCTGCCCGAAAAGACCCACTCATGACTCACGCTAACGCACCCCTGACCCCGACCGGCCGTCTCAGGATGGTCCACCGCCACCTGCACGACGGCATCCCGCAGGCACACGTGGCCGCCGAGTTCCGGGTGAGCCGGCCCACGGTGGCCACCTGGGTCGCCCGCTACCGCGCCCAGGGAGAAGCCGGCCTTCAGGACCTGCCCAGCCGGCCGCACCGTTCACCTGCCCAGCTCGATCCGGTCCTGGTCGCCCAGATCCACGCCCTGCGGCGGGAGCGCAAGTGGTCCGCACGGCGCATCCATCACCACCTCGCCTCCGAAGGCCACCAGCTGTGCCTGCGCACCGTGGGGGGTGGATGCACCGGCTGGGCATCTCCCGGTTGCCAGACCTCGCGCCCACGGGTGAGGACCTGCGCCAACGACCACAGAAGATCACCGCCCGCGGCCCGGGGCACATGGTGCACCTGGACGTGAAGAAAATCGGGCGCATCCCCGAGGGGGGCGGCTGGCGTGCTCACGGCCGGGACTCCGAGAACGCGCGAGCGGCCAAACGCGGGCCTGGCCGACGGGTCGGGTACACCTACCTGCACTCGGCGATCGACGGGTTCACCCGCCTGGCGTACACCGAGGCGTTGGAGGACGAGCGGGCGGCCACGACCGTGAGCTTCTACTGCCGGGCGAGGGCGTTCTTCGCCGCCCACGGGATCCGGATCGACAGGGTGATCACGGACAACGGCAACAACTACCGGGCCGTGGACTTCACCCGGAAGGTGGTCTCGCTCGGGGGCCGGCACCACCGGATCCGCCCCTACACCCCGCGTCACAACGGGAAGGTCGAACGCTACAACCGGCTGATGGTGGACGAGGTCCTCTACGCCCGCCCCTACACCTCAGAGCAAGCTCGGCGTGAGGCCCTTCAGGTGTGGGCGAACCACTACAACTATCATCGGCCTCATACCTCCTGCGGAGACGCCCCTCCGGCCTCACTGGCACCGACCCGAGTCAACAACGTCATGCCCTCCTACAACTAGGGCTTCGATGACCGCGGCCTGGCTGGGCGTTGCCGGGTTCGTGGCGGCCTCTCGACGCACCGCGTCGCGGATCGCTTCGGGCACTCGCACGTTCAGGGCCACGGTCGGCGCCCCACGCCGCGCCAGGGGCGCATACCCACCGGCCGGGTCCGAGGTTGTTGCCGGTTCTGCGGGGATCACCGCTCCGGGAGCCGGGGTCTGGGGGGCCGGGGTGGGCTTGCGTCGCTGTGCTCGCAGACTCAGGTCGGGCTCAAGCTGCTTCTCGTTCATGCGGTGATCCTTTCGAAGATGAGGCCGGCCAGGTCGGCGTAGGCGGAGGCGACGGGTTCGCGCTTCTCATAGTGGCCCAGCCAGTCGCAGGCCAGACGTGCACCGGGGACGATGGAGCGGGCCGGCACCAGGGGGGTGAGCAGCAGCCCGGTCTCGCGCAGCTCCCAGCAGGGCCATGGACTGTTTGAACGCGGCCACGCTGCGGCAGGCTCCGTGCACCCCGACGCAGTCGTCCGAGGCGGGGCGGGCCGCATAGATCACCCGTCTGCGGCGGTGAACGCGTTGGGGGTCAACGGCCCGCCCTGACGGTCGGGGCAGTGGACGACGAGCTGTGGATGCCGCGAGCGAGACGAAGGGCGGGGGCGTCTCGTCTCCGCCTCTATCGTCGGGTCCCCGCGCCCTCCGGCCGACCCCATCCATGACGGCGCGGGGCTGCCGTCGTTCCGGACGGGCCCGGTTGACCGGCCTGTGATCACCCCACCGGCCCCGGGGACAGGGTCCACGTCGAGAGCAGCCGACCCAGCAGGCAGTCCCGCCCGGCCACCCTCAGTCCCGTGGCGTGACCGAGCGCAGCGCGAGCTCGGTGAGCACCGCCGCCTCGAGGGCCTCGCGGCCCTTGTCCTCGCGGGATCCGGGCAGGCCCGCCCGGTCGCGGGCCTGCTGCTCGGTGTCCACGGTGAGCACGCCGAAGCCCACGGGAACGCCTGTGCGCACCGAGACCTCCGTCACGCCCTGGGTCACGGACTGGCACACGTAGTCGAAGTGCGGGGTGTCCCCGCGCACCACGACGCCGAGGACCACGACGACGTCGAAGCGCTCCGCCAGCCGCGCCGCAGCGACGGTGAGCTCGACGGTGCCGGGCACGCGCACAAGCACGGGCTCCAGGCCCAGGTCGGCCGCGGCGGCCTGCGCCCCGGCGATCAGCCCGTCCATGATCTCCGTGTGCCACTGGGCGGCGACGATCGCCACGTTCAGGCCGCTCGCAGCGGCGGGGTCAGGGGTGAAGGTCGGGGCTCCGGCGCCGCTCATGGGGTGTCCTCCTGGTGGGTGGGGTGGGTCGGGTCGGTGGTCGGGTCATCGGCCGGCGTGGCGGGGCCGCCGGTGGCCGTCGGCGGTTCGAGCACGCGGTCCGCCAGGGCGTGGGCCATGCGGTCCCGCTTGGTGCGCAGGTAGACGACGTTGTGCTCGGTGACGGGCGTGGGGGCCGGGACACGCTCGACGACGTCGATGCCGGCCGCCCGCAGCCCCGCGACCTTCGCGGGGTTGTTGGTGACCAGGCGGATGCGCCGATGGCCGGCGGCCGTGAGGACGGCGGCGGCCCCGGCCCAGTCGCGCGCCTCGGCAGGCAGACCGAGGGCGAGGTTGGCCTCGACGGTGTCCATCCCCTCCTCCTGGAGCCGGTAGGCGCGGATCTTGTTGGCCAGGCCGATGCCGCGTCCTTCGTGGCCCCGGAGGTAGAGGACGGCGCCGCCCTCGGCCGCCGCGCGGGCGAGGGCGTCCTCGAGCTGGGGGCCGCAGTCGCAGCGCAGGGAGCCGAGCACGTCGCCGGTGAGGCACTCCGAGTGCACGCGGACGGTGAGGGGACGCTCCGGGTCGGTCTCCCCCGCCACGAGCAGCAGGTGCTCGGCCCCGGTCTCGGCGTCCACGTGCACGCTCACGCGGAACAGGCCGTGCCGGGTCGGCAGGGTGGCCTCGGCGGGGACGGCGGTCAGGGTCGGCGTCGTCTCCTCCAGGTGGGCCACGAGGTCCTCGATGGAGATCAGCACGAGGCCGTGCTCGTCGGAGAACTCCCGCAGGGCGGGCAGGCGCATCATGGTGCCGTCGTCGTGGACGAGCTCGGCGATGGCGGCCACGGGCGCGACGCCGGCCAGGCGGCACAGCTCGACGCCGGCCTCGGTGTGGCCGCGGCGGGCCCGGACGCCGCCGGGGACGGCGCGCAGAGGGAACACGTGACCGGGCCGGGTCAGGTCACCGGGGGCGGCACCGGGGTCGGCGAGCACGCGGAGGGTGCGGGTGCGGTCGGCGGCGGAGATGCCGGTGGTGACGCCGGCGGCGGCGTCCACGCTCACGGTGTAGGCGGTGCCCTTGGGGTCCTCGTTGACGGTGGTCATGGGCGGCAGGGCCAGGCGGTCGGCCAGGCCGGCCGGCAGGGGCGCGCAGATGACGCCCGAGGTGTGGCGGACGGTGAAGGCGGTGACCTCGTCGGTGGCCAGGGCGGCGGCGTAGATCAGGTCGCCCTCGTTCTCGCGGTCGGCGTCGTCCACGACGACGACGGGCCGGCCGGCGGCGATCGCGGCGATCGCCGCGGGGACGGGGTCCAGACGGATGTGATCGCTCACGGGCGGGCCTCCTCGGTGGGTGCGGCGGGGGCGGACGGGATGAGCGCGAGACGCTCGGCGTACCGGGCGAGCACGTCGGTCTCGAGGTTGACGCGGTCGCCCGGCCGCAGGGCGCCCAGGGTGGTGGCCTCGAGCGTGGCCGGGATGATGCCGATCTCGAACCAGTGCGCGGCCGCGCCCGGGTCGGAGACGGCGGTGACGGTGAGGGAGACGCCCTGCAGGGCGATGGCCCCCTGCGCGGGGACGTAGCGGGCCAGGCGGGCGGGCAGGCCGATGCGCAGGGTGGTCCAGGCCCCGTGCGGGGTGACCGCGAGGACCTCGCCGGTCCCGTCCACGTGGCCCTGGACCACGTGCCCGTCCAGGTGGTCGGTGGGGCGCAGGCAGCGCTCGAGGTTGACCCGGTCCCCCGGGGCGCGGTCGCCGAGGCTGGTCATGCGCAGCGTCTGGCCCATGAGGTCGGCACGGAACACGCCGGGGCGCTCCGTGGGCTCGTCGAGGGCCGTGAGGCACACGCCGTCGACGGCGAGCGAGCCGCCGGCGGGCAGCCCGTCGAGGGCGCCGCCGGCGTCGAGGGTCAGCAGGGCGGTGTCGGCGGCCGCGTCGTGCTCGAGGGCGACGACGGTGCCGAGATGGGTGACGATGCCGGTGAACACTCAGTCCTCCTGGAAACGGGTCGGGGCGGGGGCGGTGGGCAGGCGCGGGGCCGGCACCGGGCTCAGGTGGGTCCAGACGTCGACGCCGAGGGCACGGACGGGGCCGCCCTCCGCGGGGTCGGGGTGCCAGCGCAGTCCCTCGGACAGCGTGGCGACGTCCAGGCCGGCGACGGCGGCGCGGCCCGGGCCGAGCAGCAGGGGCGCGGTGTAGACCATGAGCTCGTCCACGAGGCCGGCGCGCAGCCACGCGCCGAGCACGCGGGGCCCGCCCTCGATGAGCACGTGCTCGGCACGGCGGCCGTGGGGCCAGGGCCCGGGGTGGGCCGCGAGCGCGGCCAGGACGGCGTGCGGGTTGTGGTCGAGGACCTCCAGCACCACCGGGTGGGTGCGCAGGGCGGCGCCGTCGGGCACGGGCCGGTGACCCTGGACGACGGGCACGGGCTGGTGCGCGAGTTCGGCGCCGACGGCGTCACGGGCGGTGAGGCGGGGGTCGTCGGCCAGCACGGTCCCCGTGCCGACGACGATGGCGTCGACGCGGGAGCGCACCTCGTGGGCGTGGACGCGGGAGTCCGGGCCGGTGATCCACTGGCTCGTGCCGTCGGCGGCCGCGGCGTGGCCGTCGAGGGACTGAGCGAGGTGCCCGGTCACCCACGGACGGCCTGCGTCGCGGACCTCGCGCCAGCGGGCGGTGAGCGTGAGGGCGGCCGCCTCGCCGGTGGGGCCGGTGACGTGCACCCCGTGCGCGGCGAGGCGGGCCGCGCCGCCGCCGTCGTGACCGGTGGGGTCCGCGACGGCGTAGCGCAGTGCGCCGATCCCCGCGTCCAGGACGGCCTGCGAGCAGGGGCCGGTGCTGCCGGTGTGGTCACAGGGCTCGAGGGTGACGTGCAGCGTCAGGCCGGCGGGGTCGAGGGCGGCCAGGGCCGGATCCGCGGCGCGGGCGGCCCGCCAGCGGGTCAGGGCGTCGACCTCGGCGTGGGCAGTCCCCCGTCCGCGGTGGTGGCCGACGGCCAGGACGCGGCCGGCCTCGTCGGTCAGGACGGCCCCGACGAGGGGGTTGGCGCCGCGCACACCGCGCAGCGCGGCGCGGACGGCGAGGTCCATGGGGTCGGCGGACGGGGTCTCGGCGGCGCTCATCGGGCGACGTCCCCCTCGGGGCCGTCCGGCAGCAGCGTCTCCACGGCGGGCTTGTCCCGGTCTGTGGCGCGCAGCCACACGAAGAAGCCGATCAGGGTGAAGGCGCCGTAGAAGGCGTACATCACGGCCGAGGCGTAGTAGCCGGTGCTCCACAGCAGGGGCACGCCGACGACGTCCACGGCCACCCAGATCAGCCAGAACTCCACCCAGCCGCGCGCCATGCCGTAGGTCGCCAGCAGCGATCCCACGAACGTCCAGGCGTCCGCCCACACCGGCTCCCACGAACCCAGGGCGCGGAACACGGGGGTGAGGGCGACGGTGCCGACCGCCATGGCCGTCACGAGGAACACGCGCCCGCGCCAGCCGGCCCACTCCGGGGTGATGGCGGGAGCGTCCTCGGCGTGGCCCCGGCGGGCCTGACGCCAGCGCGCCCAGCCGTAGACGGAGACGGCGATGAACATGACCTGTCGGCCGGCCTGGCCGAGCAGGGTGGCGTGATCGGCCCCCGTGAACAGGGAGGCGAGGAAGACCGTCAGCAGGATGAGGTTGCCGAGGATGCCCACGGGCCAGGCCCAGACCCTGCGCGCCATGCCGCCCAGGGCGGAGGCGAGGCCGAAGACGTTGCCCAGCACCTCGCGCATGAGCAGGCCGCCGCCGGCGACCGGGATGGTCCAGTTGAACGCGTCCACCAGCCAGTCCATGACCGTGACGCCACCTCCTCGGATCGGGACTCCGAGGGGTGCGCTCCGCAGCCCTCCCGCGCAGGGCGCGAAACGGCTCCGCCGCGTGCCTCTCCCATCCCGACTGTACGGTCGGCACCGGAATTCCACCGGTCAGGCCGCCCGGCACCGCCTCGGATGAGGACGGGCCGCGCGGTTAGCGGGCTGTCACCGCCGGTGCGGACTTCCACCGCATCTCGGAGCACGTTGCTGTCCAGCAGTATCGCACGCCCGGCCGGCCGCGCACGACGGACGACGCCGGACGACGTCCGGCGCGGCGGCCGGGCGACCGCGTCGCCGGGCTCAGTGGCAGGCGCGGGCGGCGGCGGTGCGCAGGCCGACGAGCGCGGCGTCGGGGTCCTCGGCGCCGAACACCGCGGAGCCGGCCACGAACACGTCGGCCCCGGCCTCGGCCGCGCGTTCGATGGTCTCCCGGTTCACGCCGCCGTCGACCTGGAGGGCCAGCGGGGCGGGCCCGCCGTCGAGGGCGCGGCGGGCCCGGCGGATCTTCGGCAGCACGACGTCGAGGAACGCCTGCCCCCCGAAGCCGGGCTCCACGGTCATCAGCAGGAGCATGTCCAGCTCCGGGAGCATGTCCAGGTAGGGCTCGACCGCGGTCGTCGGCCGCAGCGCCATGCCGGCCTTCGCTCCGGCCGCGCGCAGCTCGCGGGCCAGTCGGACGGGCGCCGCCGACGCCTCGGCGTGGAAGGTGACGGACTCGGCCCCCGCTTCCGCGTAGCCCGGCGCCCAGCGGTCGGCGTCCTCGATCATCAGGTGAATGTCCAGCGGCAGGTCCGTGGCGCGTCGGATCGCCTCGACCACGGGCAGGCCGAGGGTGAGGTTCGGGACGAAGTGGTTGTCCATGACGTCCACGTGCACCGCGTCTGCGCTGGGGATGCGGGCCAGCTCGTCGGCGAGGCGGGCGAAGTCCGCGGACAGGATCGAGGGGTGCAGGCGCGGGGCGCGGGCGGTCATGGTCGGGTCCTCTCGGTCAGGCCTCGGGGGCGCGCAGCAGGGCCAGGAACATGGCGTCGGTGCCGTGCCGGTGCGGCCAGAGTTGGGCCGTATGGGCGACCACGTCGCCCGGCTCCGGCCCGCCGGCGGGTTCGGCCTCGTCCAGGCGCAGGTTGTCGAGCGCGACGGCGTCGAGGGCGGTGCCGGCGTCGAGCAGCTCCAGCTCGGGGTGGCGGCGCACGAGGTCCTGGACCTGGACGACGGTCTCCGCGACGTGCGGGGAGCAGGTCACGTAGGCGAGCACCCCGCCGGGGGCCAGGACGGCGACCGCCGCGTCGAGCAGCTCGGCCTGCAGGCCGGTGAGCTCGGCGAGGTCGGCCGGGGTGCGGCGCCAGCGCGACTCGGGACGACGGCGCAGCGCACCGAGGCCGGTGCAGGGGGCGTCCACGAGGACGCGATCGAACGTCGAGGCCGCCTCGGGGGCGTCGGCGATCGTGCGACCGTCCCCGACCCGGACGGTCCAGGCGTCGGCGGGCACGGCGGCGAGTGCCTGCCGGACGAGGTCGGCGCGGTGCGGGGCGACCTCGTTGGCCACGAGCGTCGCACCCCGCTCCGCGGCGAGGGCGGCCAGCAGGGCCGCCTTGCCGCCGGGGCCGGCGCACAGGTCGAGCCAGCGCTCGGCCCGCCCCTCGGCCGCGGGGACGGGTGCCTGGGCCAGGGCCCGGGCGGTGAGCTGGGAGCCGGCGTCCTGGACGCGGAGCACGCCCTCGCGCACCCCGGGCAGGCGGCCGGCGTCGCCGCCGGAGTGCAGGGCGGAGTCCGGGGCCAGCGGCCCGGGTTCGGCGCCGTCGTCGAGGGCCGCGGCGAGCGCCTCGGCCCCACCGGCCACGGGCAGGGCGACGAGGTTGACCACGGGCGGGGCGTTGTCCGCCTCGAGCAGGGCGGCCAGCTCGGCGTCGCGGTCGGCGATGTGGCGGGTGCCGCGGTGGGCGGCCAGGGCCTGGCGCAGCGCGCGGACGATCCACACCGGGTGCGAGGCACGGACGGCCAGGGCGGCGTCGCCGCCGTCGGCGGGGGCGACGTCGGCCAGCCACTCCTCGAGGGGGCGTTCGGCAACCCGACGCAGCACCGCGTTCACGAACCCGGAGGCGCCGGCCCCGATCTCGGCGCGCACGAGGGAGACGGTGGCGTCGAGGGCGGCGTGGGCGGGCACGCGCATGCCCAGCAGCTGGTGGGCGCCGAGCCGCAGGGCGTCGAGCACGGGTGGGTCGATCTTCTCGAGCGGGCGGTCCACGCAGCGGGTCAGGATCGCGTCGTACAGGCCGAGCCCGCGCAGGGTGCCGTAGGCGAGTTCGGTGGCGAAGCCGGCGTCGCGCCGGTCGAGGCGGGCCTGGCGGATGCGCGCCGGGAGGACCAGGTTCGCGTACGCGTCCTCGGCGTGGACGGAGCGGACCACCCCGAACGCGACGCGGCGCGCCGGGTCGGCGGTGCGGGAGCGCTGCGACGGCGCCTGCGCCGAGTACTTCCGCCCGGCGCCGGAGCGACCCCGGTTGCGGGTGCGCCCCTGCGCATCCCGGCGGTCCTGGGGGTCTGGCCGGGGTGCGCGGCCGCGTTCTCCGCGGGCCCCTCGCTCGCCCCGGCCCTGTCCTGGCTGTCTCTCGCGGCTCATGCGCGCGCCTCCTCGTCCTGTGCCGTGGCGTTCCGCGCGGCCTCGCGTGCCGCGGCCCGGGCGGCGGCCTCCCGGCGGGCCTGTTCTTCGTGGTGGGCGAGCGCCTCCCCGGCCAGCAGCGCGGCCCCGGCGGCGGCGCCGCGCGCCCAGTCGGCGGCCGGCATCAGCTTCCTGCCCGCCGGCTGGACTCGGGAGAGCCGGACGGCCCCGCCGGCGGTGCGCAGCCAGGCGGCCTTCGCGGCCACCAGGATCTGCCCGGGAGCCGCGGCATCGAGGGCGGAGGGCCAGCCGTCGTCGCCGGCGCTGACCGGGGCGACGCCGTCGAGCTTGAAACGGGCCGGGGCGGCGCCGTCGTCGGCGGTCAGCCAGCCCCAGGCGCCGGGCTCGGGGGTGACGCCGTTGATCCGGGCGGCCACCTCGGCCGCCGGGCGGGCGGGGTCCACCAGGCCGTCTGCGGCCGTGAGCTTCGGCGCGTGGGTGGGTTCGCCGCGCTGGGGCGTGGCGGTCGCGGTGCCGTCCGCCAGGCGGTCGAGCACGTCGATCACGAGCGGGCCGCCGCGCTCGGCGAGGTCGGTGAGCACGGCCCCGGCGGTCTCGTCGGCCGCGACGGGGCGGGTGAGCCGGGCGAAGACGGGGCCGGTGTCCAGGCCCTCTTCGAGCTGGAACACGTCGGCGGCGATCTCGGTCTCCCCGGCCATCACGGCGCGCTGGACGGGGGCGGCGCCGCGGTAGGCCGGCAGCGCGGAGAAGTGCAGGTTGAGCCAGCCGTGGCGCGGGATCTGCAGGGCCTCGGCGGGCACGAGCGCCCCGTAGGCGACGACGACGGCCACGTCCGCCTCGAGCGCGCGGATCGCCTGGAGGGCATCGGCGCCCTCGGGTCCGCGGAGTCGGTCGGCCTTGAGCACGGGCAGGCCGGCCTCCTCGGCCACGACTGCGACCGGCGACGGGGTCAGCACCCGTCGGCGCCCGACCGGGGCGTCCGGCCGGGTGAGCACGCCGACGACCTCGTGGGGCGAGTCGAGCAGGGCGCGCAGCACGGGCACGGCGGTCTCGGGCGTGCCGGCGTAGAGCACGCGCAGGGGCGTCGGGGCGGTCATCGGGCGGCTCCTGTTCCGGCGGCGGGGACGGCGGGGGCGCCGAAGACCGAGCTGACGGCGGCCGCGCGCGCGGCCCCGATGCGGCGAGCGGCGCGGTCCACTTCGCCGGCGCGCATGCGGCGGCGGGCCTCACGGCGTTCGTCGCCGTCGAGGCGGTCGACGTAGAGGATCCCGTCGAGGTGGTCGGTCTCGTGCTGGAGGCAGCGGGCGAGCAGGCCGGTCCCCTGGTGCTCCACCGGGTTCCCGTCGACGTCGGTGCCGCGGACGACGGCCTCGGCGGCGCGCGTCGGGTGGTAGCGCAGCCCGGGCACGGACAGACACCCCTCGCCCGGCTCCCGCAGCGCCTGCCCGGCGGTCTCGAGCACGGGATTGACCACGTGCCCGGCGACGCCGGCGACGTCGAACACGAAGACGCGCAGACCCACGCCCACCTGGGGTGCGGCCAGGCCCACGCCCCCGACGGCGTGCATCGTCGCGATCATGTCCGCCACGAGGGCGCGCACGTCCGCGCCCGCGGGCACGGGCGACGCGGCGGTGCGCAGGACGGGGTCGGGGACGGTGCGGACGGGCAGGACGGTCACGCCGTCACCCTATCGCCGCCCTCGGCGGCGGACGCCGGGCGCGACGACGACCCGTCGGGCGCCACGTCCGGGGCGGCATGGGAGCCGCCGCCGAACGCCGCGGCACGCACGGCCTGCAGACCGGTGGCCGCCGACGCCGGGACCGACGGCGGAGGCGGGCCGATGACGCGGAGCGCGGGGCCGGCGTCGTCCACGGCCTGCGCGTGCTTCCAGACCTGGCGCAGGGCCCAGAACTTGTGCCAGTGGCGGGGCAGCACACCGGGGTTGGCCTGGTGCACGGCGACCTCGGTCTCCCCCAGGGCGACGCCGAGCAGCATCTCGGCCTGGCCGTGCCGCCACTCTTCCCAGGTGCCGGCCTCGGGGTCCACCAGGGACTCCTCCGCCTTCAGGCCGGCGGTCAGCTGCATGACCACCTTGGGATCGAGCGCCTTGACCCGTCCGTCCCGCCCCGTGCCCTTCGTCTTGTAGTCGATCAGGCACAGCAGGCCGCCGATCCGGGCGACGAGGTCCAGCGTGCCCGCGTAGCCCACCGTGTGGTTCCAGACGGTGATCTCGGCCGCGATCGGCCGGACGTCGTAGAGGTCCCACCACTCGTCGAAGCGGTCCGCGTAGGCGCCCTCGCCGTGCTCGATCAGCCGGGCCCGGGCCTCCGCCATGGTGTGGGGGCGGCCGAGGGCGCGCTGGGCCACCTGCTCGGCGTAGTCGTGCACGCGGTCCCCGCGCTCGGCCGCGGCGTCCCGGTAGCGGGCGGCGGCGTCGGCGGACTGCCGGGCCACCTGCTTCAGGCGCGCCGCGGAGCCCACGGATTCCGCCAGGCGCGGATCCTGGGTCACGGACTGGGCCGCCATCCACCCGACCCAGCCGTCCAGGTCCGTCTTCTCCATGCCGATCACGGTGGTGATGGACGGGACCTCGGGCAGGCCCGAGAGGGAGCGCGCGTACATGCGCCCGTGGGGGGTCTGATGCGCGAGGCGTGGCTGGGTCATGGTCAGCCATTCTGGCAGGGTCCGCGGACCCCCGACGGGGTGGCCCGACACGCCTGCCGACGCCGATTTTGCATCCGGGCGGAGATGGCCTAGAGTTCTTTCTCGTTGGAAAACGCAGGTGAGCGGCTCGGACGAGCGGATCCCGGCGGCACCGACACGCGGATGTAGCTCAGTTGGCTAGAGCGCCACCTTGCCAAGGTGGAGGTCGCGAGTTCGAATCTCGTCATCCGCTCGCTCAACCTTCACCCCTGGTCGGGTGGCCGAGAGGCGAGGCAGCGGCCTGCAAAGCCGTATACGCGGGTTCGAATCCCGTCCCGACCTCGCAGCCTTCTCCGACCGGGAGTGGCGGCATGTTCACCACCTCCTCGGAGGTGGACGAGCGCGATTGGCGCAGCGGTAGCGCGCTTCCCTGACACGGAAGAGGTCACTGGTTCGAACCCAGTATCGCGCACGGAGACGATCCGTGAGGATCGACTCAGGCGGATGTAGCTCAGTTGGCTAGAGCGCCACCTTGCCAAGGTGGAGGTCGCGAGTTCGAATCTCGTCATCCGCTCCCACACGAAGGGCCCCTCCTGGCGGAGGGGCCCTTCGTCGTTCCGGGGCGTCCACCCGCCCGGGTGGGCGAGGCCCGCCTCGGCGACGAGGGGCCGGGCAGGACGTCACATCCCGCCCGGCCCCGGGTGGCGACCGGGCCGGCTCACTTGTGCTCGGCCACGCCCGTCTGGCCCTCCCGGGCCAGGGCGGTCATGCGGGAGACCGTGCGGAAGTACTTCTTCATGTAGCCGCCGTGCATCATCTCCTGCGTGAACAGGGCGTCGAAGGGCACACCGGAGGCGAGGACGGGCACGTCCTTGTCGTACAGGCGGTCCGCGAACACCACGAAGCGCAGGGCCGTGGCCTGCTCCGTGATGGTGTGCACGTCGTGGAGGGCGAGCACGTCCACGTCCTTGACGAGCTCGCGGTAGCGGGAGGGATGCACGCGGGAGAGCATCGCGGTGAGGTCCGCGAAGTCGTCCACGGCGAGCACGCCCGCGTCGGGGAAGTTCTGCTCCGCCGTCGCGACCACCTGGTTGTCCGGCAGCGGGTCCGGCGCGGCGGTCAGTCCGCGGTGGCGGTAGTCCTCGCCGTCCACGCGGATGACCTCGAACTGCTCGGCCAGGACCTGGATCTCGCGCTTGAAGTCCTGCGCCGCGAAGCGCCCCTCGCCGAGCGAGCCCGGCAGGGTGTTGGAGGTCGCCACCAGGCGCACGCCGGCGTCGGCCAGCTCGCGCATGAGGCGGGACATCAGCACGGTGTCCCCCGGGTCGTCGAGCTCGAACTCGTCGATGCACACGAGGGTGTACTCCTTGAGCTCGTCCACCGCCTTGCGGAAGGACAGGGCGCCCACGAGGTTGGTGTACTCCACGAACGTGCCGAACGCCTTGGGCCCGGGGGCCGCGTGCCACGTCGAGGCCAGCAGGTGGGTCTTGCCGACACCGAAGCCGCCGTCGAGGTAGATGCCGGCCGGCCCCGCCGCCCGCTTCTTCCCGCCGAACAGGCCGCCGAGGAACCCGCCGCCCGAGCCGCCCCGGCCGAGGTCTGCCGCGAACCGGCGCAGCCGCTCCACGGCCTGTGCCTGCGAGGGGTGCGCGGGGTCCGGGATGTAGGTGTCGAAGGACACCGTGCCGAAGCGGTACGACGGGTGGAAGCCGGCCAGCAGCTGGTCCGGGGTGACCTGCGGCGAACGGTCGGCGAGGTGGACGATCTGAGCCACGGGACACTCCCAGGGTCGACGACGGGGATTCCGGGCCATGCTATCGGGCCGCGGACCCGACCCATGTGACCTCGCGTGTCCCGGACTGAGGGGCCCCTACCCTCTTACGTGACACCGATGTGCCGTAATCTGGCGTGCAGGGCACGGACACGGAACCCGCCGTCGTCGTGCCGCCCGCCCCGGGCCCGTGCGGGCCCGCCCGACGCGAAGGAAGGCAGTGCCATGACCGATACCGCCGCGAAGTTCTCCGAGTACGCCCACCCCGAGAAGCTGGTGTCCACGCAGTGGGTCGCCGACCATGTCGGCGACGAGGACGTCGTGGTCCTCGAGTCCAACGAGGACGCTCTCCTCTACTCCACCGGCCACATCCCCGGCGCCCAGCGCGTCGACTGGCACACCGAGCTCAACGACCCCGTCACCCGCGACTTCGTCGGCCCCGAGGCCTTCGCCGAGTTCGCCGCCTCCAAGGGGATCTCCCGGGACACCACCGTGGTGTTCTACGGCGACAAGTCCAACTGGTGGGCCGCCTACGCCCTGTGGGTGTTCACCCTCTACGGCCATGAGGACC
Source organism: Micrococcus sp. HOU01 (assembly GCF_035609305.1). Taxonomy (NCBI): domain Bacteria; kingdom Bacillati; phylum Actinomycetota; class Actinomycetes; order Micrococcales; family Micrococcaceae; genus Micrococcus; species Micrococcus sp. HOU01. Next base: position 1,593,944 of record NZ_CP141211.1, read on the forward strand.
TGCGCCTGATGGACGGCGGCCGTGACAAGTGGATCGCGGAGGGACGCGAGACCACCCGCGAGGTCCCGACCGTGGCCCGCGCCGAGTACCCGGTGATCGAGCGCGACGACCACACCGAGCGCGCCGCCCGCGAGGACGTCCTCAAGGCCATCGGGACCACCCCGCTGATCGACGTCCGCTCCCGTCCCGAGTACACGGGCGAGACCACGCACATGGCCGGCTACCCGCAGGAGGGCACCCTGCGCGGCGGCCACATCCCCACGGCGGCGTCCGTGCCGTGGGCGTCCGCGGCCAACGAGGACGGCACCTTCAAGTCCCGCGCCGAGCTGGAGCAGGTCTATCGCGCCGGCGCCGGGCTGCAGGAGGGCGACGACGTGATCGCCTACTGCCGCATCGGCGAGCGGTCCTCCCACACCTGGTTCGTGCTCAAGTACCTGCTCGGCCACGAGGACGTCCGCAACTACGACGGCTCCTGGACCGAGTGGGGCAACGCCGTGCGCCTGCCGATCGCCGTCGGCGAAGAGCCGGGCGAGGCCCCCGCGCGCTGAGCCCCCGGCACGGCGTGGATCACTAGACTGGGACACCATGACCGAGAACCACGCCGTGCCCGCCGCCCTGGCCGAGATCATCGACGACTTCGCCGGGGTGCCCGATCCCGAGAAGCTCGAGCTGCTGCTGGAGTTCTCGGACGAGCTGCCGGCGCTGCCGGAGCGCTACGACGGCCACGAGGCCGAGATGGAGCAGGTCGTGGAGTGTCAGACCCCGCTGTTCCTGGCCGTCGAACTCGAGGGTGAGCCCGGCCCGCAGGCCCCGGTCCGCCTCTTCATCACCGCTCCCCCGGAGGCGCCCACCACGCGCGGCTTCGCCTCCGTGCTCACCCAGGGCCTGGACGGGCTGAGCGCCCTCGATGTCCTGGACGTGCCCGAGGACATCCCCACCCGCCTCGGCCTGGCCCAGGCCCTCACCCCCCTGCGCCTGCGCGGCATGTCCGCCATGCTCGGCCGCATCAAGCGCAACGTCCGCGAGCAGGCCGGGATCGCCTGAGTCCGCCGTGGGCCAGCGCAAGAAGGATCGCGGCGCCCGGCACGGGGCGGCCACGCCGGCCGTCGCCGCTCTCGAGGCCGCCGGGGTCCCGTACCGGCTGCACACCTTCGACGTGGCCCTCGACGCCGGCGGCGAGCGGTTCGGCGTCCAGGTCGCCCGGGCGCTCAGCGTGCCCGCCGACCGACTGTTCAAGACGCTGATGGTGGCGGACCCCGACGGTGCGCTCGCGGCGTGCGTGGTGCCCGTGTCCGGTCAGCTGGACCTGCGGGCCGCCGCCGCGGTGCTGGGCGTCAAGCGGCTCGCCCTGGCCGATCTGGCCGTCGTCGAACGCCGGACCGGCTACGTGCGGGGCGGCGTCTCGCCCCTGGGCCAGCGCCGGCCCCACCCCGTCGTCCTGGATTCCTCCGCCCTCGACGCGGAGCTCATGTACGTCTCCGGCGGGCAACGCGGCCTGGATGTGGAGATCGCCCCCACCGACCTCGTGCGGGTGACGGACGCCGTCGTCGCGGAGATCGCGGCGGGCTGACGGGCGGGTCCTGCGGCTGGGCCGGTCAGGCGTCGTCGCGCGCCTGGCGGCGCACCGCGGCCATGCGCTGGCCGACGGTGACCAGGGACGCGGCGGCGAGCAGCCCCAAGGTGACGGCCAGGACGACCGGGGGCAGACCGAGGCCGGTGAGGCCGGCGACCACGAGGGCGGCCACGAGCCGTTCGGCGCGCTCGGCGATGCCCACGTGTGCGCTCCAGCCGAGGGCCTCCGCCTTGGCACGCACGTAGGAGACGAGCATGCCCAGGGCGAGGCAGGCCCCGGAGAGCGCGCCGACCGCGGGTGCGGCGCCGACGCCGAAGCCCCACAGGCACAGCCCGAGGAACACGGCCGCGTCCTGCACACGGTCCAGGGTGGAGTCGAGGAACGCGCCCCAGCGGCCGGTGGACCCGGCCTCGCGCGCCATGATCCCATCCACCAGGTCCGAGAACACGAACGCGGTGATGAAGAGCGTGCCCCAGAACAGGTGCCCCAGGGGGAAGAGCACGAGCGCGCCCAGGCTCACGCCGAGCGTGCCGACGACTGTCACGGTGTCCGGACTGACCCCGGCCCGCAGGAGCGTATGGGCCACCGGGGTGAACAGACGGGTGGTGAGGTCGCGCGCGTGACGGTCCAGCATCAGGCGGGGCCTCCGGCCCCCGGGCGAGGGTGCTCGCCCGCGGCACGGGCGTTGGCCGCCTGGCGCGCGGCGTGGTCCTGGGCGGCCCGGTCCCAGACGTCCGCGAGGATCTGACGGGTCTCCCCCAGGGTCTGCGACATGTTCTTGGTCCGGGCGATGATCGGCAGGAAGTTGCCGTCGCCGGTCCACCGCGGCACCACGTGCTGGTGCAGATGGGCCGCGATCCCGGCGCCGGCCACCGCCCCCTGGTTCATGCCGAGGTTGTAGCCGGACGCGCCGGCGGCCTGGCCGAGGGCGAGCATCGCCGTCTGGGTCAGCTCCGCCATCTCGGCGGCCTCCTCCGTGGTGGTGTCCGTGTACAGGGGCACGTGGCGGTAGGGGCAGACGAGCAGGTGACCGGGGTTGTACGGGTACAGGTTCAGCACCACGTAGGCGGTGCGGCCGCGGTGGACGATGAGGGAGTCCTCATCGTCGCGCTGCGGGGCCGCGCAGAACGGGCAGGTGTGCTCGTCCTTGACCTGGCCCGTCCCCTTGGACACGTACGCCATGCGGTGGGCGTTCCAGAACCGCTCGAAGGCGTCCGGGGCGCCGGGCAGCTCGAAGCCGTCCGTGGCGGCGGCGTCCGCCGACGCGCGGGCCTGCGCCCGCGCGTCGGATCCGCCGGTGCCGGGGCTGGTCATGGGGTGACCTCGCGCTCGCGCACCGCCTTCACGATGCGTTCGATCGCCTCCTCCACCGGCACGCCGTTGTCCTGGGTGCCGTCGCGGAAGCGGAAGGACACGGCGCCCGCCTCCCTGTCCTCGCCGCCGGCGATCAGCACGAACGGCGCCTTCTCCTTGGCCGCGGTGCGGATCTTCTTCGGGAAGCGGTCCGAGGAGTCGTCCAGGCGCGCCCGGATCCCCTCGGCCCGCAGCTTCGCGACGACGTCGTCCAGGTAGTCGTTGAATGCCTCGGCCACGGGGATGGCCACGACCTGCTCCGGGGCGAGCCAGGCCGGGAACGCACCGGCGTAGTGCTCGGTGAGGACGCCCAGGAAGCGCTCGATGGAGCCGAAGAGGGCGCGGTGGATCATCACGGGGCGCTGACGGGTGCCGTCGGCGGCCTGGTACTCGAGGTCGAAGCGCTCGGGCAGGTTGAAGTCCAGCTGGATGGTGGACATCTGCCACGTGCGGCCGATGGCGTCCCGGGCCTGGACCGAGATCTTCGGGCCGTAGAACGCGGCGCCGCCCGGGTCCGGGACGAGCTGCAGACCGGAGGCCTCCGCGACCTCGGCGAGGGTGCGGGTGGCCTCCTCCCAGATCTCGCCGGAGCCGACGAACTTCTCCGGGTCCTTGGTGGAGAGCTCGAGGTAGAAGTCGTTGAGGCCGTAGTCCTTGAGCAGGTCGAGGACGAAGTTGAGCGTGGTGGTCAGCTCCTCCTTCATCTGCTCGCGGGTGCAGTAGATGTGGGCGTCGTCCTGGGTCATGCCGCGCACGCGCGTGAGCCCGTGGACCACGCCGGACTTCTCGTACCGGTACACGGAGCCGAACTCGAACAGCCGCAGCGGCAGCTCACGGTAGGACCGGCCGCGGGAGCGGTAGATCAGGTTGTGCATGGGGCAGTTCATCGGCTTGAGGTAGTAGTTCTGCCCCTGGCGGGTGATCTCGCCGGTCTCGGGATCACGGACCTCGTCGATGTGCATGGGCGGGAACATGCCGTCCGCGTACCAGTCGAGGTGGCCGGACACCTCGTAGAGGTGCTGCTTGGTGATGTGCGGGGTGTAGACGAACTCGTAGCCGGCCTCGGTGTGGCGCCGACGGGAGTAGTCCTCCATCTCCTTGCGGATGATGCCGCCGCGCGGGTGGAACACGGGCAGACCGGAGCCGAGCTCGTCCGGGAAGGAGAACAGGTCCAGCTCGGCGCCGAGCTTGCGGTGGTCGCGGCGCTCGGCCTCGGCGAGGCGCTCCTGGTAGGCCTTGAGGTCGTCCTTGCTGGCCCAGGCGGTGCCGTAGATGCGCTGCAGCTGCTTGTTCTTCTCGTTGCCGAGCCAGTAGGCGGCGGCGGAGCGGGTGAGCGCGAAGCCGTTGCCGATGAGCTTGGTGGAGGGCAGGTGCGGGCCGCGGCAGAGGTCGCACCACACGGCGTCGCCGGTCTTGCGGTCCACGTTGTCGTAGATGGTGATCTCCCCGGCCCCGACCTCCACGGAGGCGCCCTCGCCGGCGGTGTCCGCGGCGTCCTTCTTGCCGAGCAGCTCGAGCTTGTAGGGCTCCTCCGCCATCTCGGCGCGGGCGGTCTCCTCGTCCACGACGCGGCGGCGGAAGGTCTGGCCGGACTTCACGATCTTCTGCATGAGCGAGGAGATCTGCTTGAGGTCCTCGGGGGTGAAGGGCTCGTCGACGTCGAAGTCGAAGTAGAAGCCGTCCGTGATGTACGGGCCGATGCCGAGCTTGGCGCCCGGGCGCAGCTGCTGCACGGCCTGGGCCATCACGTGGGCGGTGGAGTGCCGCAGCACCTCGAGGCCCTCGGGCTCCGTGATGTCCACCGACTCGACGGACGCGCCGGCGGGGATCTCCCGGGCCAGGTCCCAGAGCAGGCCGTCCACCCGCATCACGGCGGTGGTCGGCTTCTCGCGGAAGAGGTCGAGGCCGGTGGTGCCGTGCGTCACCTCCCGCAGCTCTCCGTCCACGGTCAGCAGGATGTTCTTCGGCTCCGACACGGTGCTCCTTCGAGGTCTGGCTTCGGGATCGGTGGCGTACGGGGGCCACCGTCGGCCGCGTCCCATTCTAGGGGCGCGGCCGGACGGCGGGGCACGGAGGCGGACGGTCTCATCTGTCCGGGGTGGGCAGCAGCTCCCACGTCTCCGGGTGGGGCACCGGGATCGGGGTGTGCTCCGGAGCGGGCCGATCGTGTGCCGTGCGGCCGGGGCGGGCCCCGCCGCCCGGCCCGACGTCGGTGCGCACCTTCACGGGCCAGCCGCCCGTGCCGTGGTGCGGGATGTCCGGCAGGGGCTGCGCCCCGGTGCCCGCCCGGCCGCTGCGGCGCGCGGCGGCGGCTCGGCGGTCCGCCGCGAGCCAGTCCCGCCACTGCTGCCGGGTGGCGTCCAGGTAGTCGGGGTCCGGGAGCGTCTCGGGCCGGTGCAGGTCCCAGGCGCGCACGGCCTGGACGGACACGGCCCGGTCGCCGGTGCGCCGGACGGTGCCCTCGATCAGCAGGAGGCGGGCGGAGAAGAGCATCTCCCCCGAGGCGTGCTGGGCCTCGGTGAAGAAGGAGGCGTCCACGCAGCCGGTGCCGTCGTCCACGGAGAGGAACACCACCCGCTTGCCGCTGCGCATGGGCGGGGTCTGGGTGGCCACGCGCACCCCGGCCACGAGCACCCGGGACTGCGTGCGCAGCCCGAGCAGGTCCTTCGCCCGGGTGACGCCGAGCGCGTCCAGGTACGGGGCGTGGGAGTCCATGAGGTGGGCGGTGACGTCCAGGGCGGTGAGCTCCAGCTCGGTGCGGACCCGGGCGGTCGGGGCCGGGTCCGGGAAGAGCGGGGCGAGGGCGGTGAGCTCGGTGTCCGGCAGGTCCAGGGCCAGCTGGCCCTCCACCTGCCGTGGACGGGCGGACCGCGAGCGCGGGGCGGTGCGGCCGGGGGCGGTGCCGCGGGTGGTGGAGTGCTGGAGTTCGAGGTGGTGGACGAGGTCGGTGCGGGAGGCGCCGCCGGGTGGGAGGAGGCAGTCGAGGGCGCCGAGCTGGGCGAGGCGTTCGAGGTTGCGGGCGGTGGGGCGGGCGCGGTCGCGGACGTCGGCGAGGGAGCGGTAGGGACGGCCGGCGTCGAGGCGGTCGGTCTCGGCTTCGCTGAGTCCGGAGAGGCTGGTGAGGGGCAGGCGGATGCCCCAGCGGCCGGGGGCGCCGTCGTCGATCTCGGGGTGGGCGGGGACCCACTCGACGTGGACGTGGCGGGAGGAGGCGTTGACGTCCACGGGGAGGACGGGGATGCCCATGCGGCGGGCCTCGGCGACCATGAGGCGGGCGGGGTACATGCCGGGGTCGTGTTCGAGGATGGCGGCCATGAAGGCGGCGGGGTGGTGGGTCTTGAGCCAGGCGGAGTGGTAGGTGGGGACGGCGAAGGCGGCGCCGTGGGCCTTGCAGAAGCCGAAGGAGCCGAAGGCGGAGAGGGTGGCCCAGACCTCGTCGATGACTTCGAGGGAGTAGCCGCGGGCGAGGGCGCCGGTGCGGAAGGCCTCTTCGACGAGGTGTTCCTGCGGGCCGCCGAGGAGGCGGCGGTGCTCGTCGGCGCGGGCCAGTCCGCAGCCGGTCATGACGTCCATGGTGCGCAGGACCTGTTCGTGGAAGACGGTGACCCCGTGGGTCTCGGCGAGGACGGGCCGCAGGTCGGGGTGCGGGTAGTGGGCGGGTGCCCAGCCGTGCCGCTGTTCAAGGAAGGGTCGGACCATGTCGGACTGCATGGGGCCGGGGCGGAAGAGGGAGATGTCCACGGTGAGGTCGTTGAACTCGCGGGGGGCGAGTTTGCCGACGAGTTCGCGCTGGCCCGGGGACTCGATCTGGAAGCAGCCGAGGGTGTGGGTGGTGCGGATCATCGCGTAGGTGGCGGGGTCGTCGAGGGGCACCTGTTCGAGGTCGATGCGCTCGCCCGTGGTGCGTTCGACCTCGGCGATCGTGTAGGCGATGGCGGACTGCATGCGCACGCCGAGGATGTCGAGCTTGAGGAAGCCCATGGGGTCCATGTCGTGCTTGTCGAACTGGCTCATGGGCAGGCCCATGCCGGAGGGCTGGACGGGGGTGCGGTGCAGCAGGGTGGCGTCGCCGAGGATGACGCCGCAGGGGTGCATGGAGATGTGGCGGGGCAGGCGGTCGAGGCGTTCGGTGAGGTCGACGAGCAGGTCCAGCTGGCGGTCGCCCTCGGCGCGGCCGGACTCGATGCGGCGGGAGAGGCCGCCGAGTTCGGGCATGCGCTGGAGTGCCTCGCGGAAGTTCGAGGCGGAGAAGCGCCAGAGCTGCTTGGCGATGGCGTCCACCTCGGGTTCGGGCATGCCGAGGGCGAGGCCGGCGTCGCGGACGGCGCCGCGGGCCCGGTAGGCGTTCTGCATGCTCATGAGGGTGGTGCGCTCGGCGCCGAAGCGCTCGACGACGGCGTGGTAGATCTCGTGGCGGCGGGCGGACTCCACGTCGATGTCGATGTCCGGGAGGGTGGAGCGGTCGGTGGAGAGGAAGCGCTCCATGATCAGGCCGTTGGCCATGGGGTCGACATGGGAGATCCGCAGGGCGTGGTTGACGAGGGAGGAGGCGCCGGAGCCGCGGGCGGCCACGCGGATGCCCATGCCCTCGATGAGGTCGACGACGGCGGCCACGGTGAGGAAGTAGGAGGAGAAGCCGAGTCGGGTGATGATGCCGAGCTCGTGTTCGGCGCGGTCCTGCAGATCCCGGGCCGCCTGGCTGGTGCCGGGGAGGCCTCCCCCGGTGTGGAGGTGGGGGTAGCGGGCGAGGAGGCCGGTGCGGGTGCGCTCGCGCAGCACGTGCTCCGGGGGGCCGTCGATGCCGATGACGGCGGCCTCGGGGACGCGGGGCACGCCCCAGCCGAGGTCGGTCTCGGGGTCGAGCGCGCAGGCCTCGGCGAGGCGGCGGGTGGCCTCGAGCAGGGGGGCGGGGCGGTCGTCGGCGGCGGAGGCGACCTCGTGGGCGATGCGGTGCATGGCGGCGGTGGACTTGAGCCAGCCCTGCCCGTTGGGCTGCAGGTTGTGGAGGGCGTCGAGGGAGCTGAGGGCGCGGACGGCGTCGAGGACGTCCGCGGTGGCGGCGCCGTCCGGGGCCGCGTAGCGCACGGCGTTGGTCAGGACGGCGGGGATGCGGGCCTGGCGGGCGGCGCGGAGGGTCTTCACGGCGTGCCCGGTGTCGAGGCGGCGGCCGGGGGCGGAGAGGTGGGTGACGACGTCGGCGTGGGGGCTGCCTGCGGGCAGGGCCGCCTTCCAGCGGCGCAGGGCGGCGAGGCCGGCCGCGTACCGGCGGCGGGCCAGGTGGCGGCCGACGTCCGAGTCCGGGCCGAGGAGGACGAACAGCCCGGGGGTGGGCGGGTTGTCCCGGTTGGCGGCGGTGGGGACCCGGCCGGCCGCCGCGGCGGCGAGCTCGGCGACGCTGGCCCAGGGGCTGCCGCCCGCCGCTCCCCCGGTGGTGCGGGCGTGGGCGGCGGAGACTAGCTCGCACAGGGAGCGGTAGCCGGAGCCATGACAGCCGCCTCGGGCGAGCACGACCACGCGGCCGGCGTCCTCGTCCTCGCTCCACCGGACGGCCAGGTCCACGCCCACGATCGGGGTGATGCCGTGGCGCAGGCAGGCGCCCACGTGCTTGGCCATGCCGTAGAGCCCGTCCCGGTCGGTGCAGGCCAGCAGGTCCATGTCCGCGGCCGCGGCGGCGGCCACGAGGTCCTCGGGCCAGCTGGCCCCGTAGTGGGCACTGAACGCGGAGGCGACGTGCAGGTGGGCGAAGGGTGCGGCGGTGCGTCCGGCCGCGGCGGCCTGGCTCATGCCGACCGCCTCAGGTCCTGGGCGTGCTCATGGACGCGCACGAGCCGCCACCGGCCGGAGTCCAGGTGGTGGGCGACGTCGAGGGTCTGCAGGGGCGCGGCGCCGGCCCGGGCCAGGCGGACCTGCAGCCGCCACATCTCGTGGTCGACGAGACCGGCGCCGCGGCCCTTCTCCGCGCGGACCTCCTCCGCCCACCAGCGGCGCCGCTCGAACCAGCGCACGGGGCGCTCTGCGAGGACGTAGTCCCGCCCGTTCCAGCGCAGCCCCTGCGGGGTACCGTCTGCCCCGCACTCCACCGCCACCGACTGTGTGAGGACTCCCATTCTGCTTCTCTCCCTGTGCACTGCTGACCGGACCGACGACGGGGTGCCGTCGGGCGATGGGAGCGCGGCCCGTCCGGCGGACCGGACGCGGGGAAGAAGTGGGAAGGTGGGGCCGCACCCCCGATCGTACTCGAACACGTGTTCGAATGCGATGTGTGCGAAGGTAGGGCGCCCGCCGGACACGTTAAGGACGCATCGCCCCGAGACGGGCGAGGCCGGGAACGCCCTTTTCGTGAGGCCGGCTGGCCGAGTCCTGGCCGTAGGCCTCAAACCCGACCTTGGGGCGCACACGCACGAGAAAATCGTCTCTTGGGCCGGAAGAAGTGCGCCGGCACGGTCCTGTGGACAATGCGAGCAGGACCACAATCCGCCTGCGTATACTCCGAACCAACCGGGCCTCGCATGCCACGGGCACCGCGCTGCGGGATCAGCGCGGGAGGCGCGGACACACGACGGACGTCCAGTTGGAGGGGAAATGTCTCTCACCGCACCCGGGCGCGCCCTGCGCCGCCACCGATTCGCCCAGGCCGGCACGCTCAGCGTGGCCTTGGCGCTCGCACTGACCGCCTGTGGCGGGCAGTCCGAGCCCGCCGAGTCGTCGACGACGTCACCCTCGTCCGCCAAGCCCGCCGTCGAGACGTCCGCGCCCGCGAGCACGAGCGAGACCGCGGGCGTCAGCTCATCCCCCACGGCCACGGAGAGCAGGTCCGGCGAATACGTGCCCGCATCTGCCGACGGTCCCGCTCAGAACGTGCCCAAGCCGGAGATGCCCGCCGCCATGAAGGAAGAGACCAAGGAGGGCGCCGAGGCGGCGATTCGCTATTTCTGGGAGGCCATTTACTACACTGACCAGACCGGAGAAACTGCTGATTTTGATTCGACATACAGCGAATACTGCGAGCTTTGCCAAGCCGTATCCGACTCAACTGCCCAACACTACAAAGAAGGTGGCTGGTCGACGGGAGAGCGCACCTCGATCAAATCGTTGACTCTCACCCCGTCAGAGTTTGGCTACACCGCTACTCTTGTTCGTGACGCATCCGCTGTAGAGGTCTTCGACTCGCAGGGCGTTAGAGACGACTCTGCCAGTGGGGTGGAAACTCACGACGAGACCTGGCTGGCCGACGTAGTCTACGAACCCTCCAAGGGCCACTGGGTGATCGATGAGATGCAAAATCACCAGGATGCTCAATAATGCCTTCCATCCCGCGTATTTTGATTGCGATAGTAACTGCTTGCATTGCCCTAACGCTGATTCAAGCGCCATCGGCACACGCACAGCGCGCGAAGCCCTGCACCGATGTTCCCATTAGTGGCAAGCGAGAAGACGTCGAATTTAGGATTCGAACGCAGTGCAAGAAACAGTCGCGAACACAGCCCCCTCAGCCGGCCTCCGAACCGGTATCAGAAGTTGCCGCTCCAAGAGCCAGAGAAAAGCCGGCAATCGAGCAGCGCACTGTAGACGCCTGTTTTCCGAATCAAGAGAATAATTCCGATTTTGGGACGTGTCGCGAACAGACCGAGGCCTTTTGCCCAGAAGGGGCATGGGTACGTGAGCAGTTCGTCGACACAACTCGCCCAGATAGGGATCCCTATTACAGCCGGCCGGAATGCGTTACTGCGGGTTCGCCAGCCCCAGCAGCAGACGGCGCCCCGCCCGTCTCCATCGACGAGGTCCGCACGCTCCTCGTGCTGGAGCCTGAGATCCGGTCGGACAACGGCGGACGCGGGATCCGCAATGCGGAGACCAACTTCTACGCAGACGCCGAGACGCGCACGCTCGTCACCACCCTCAACGGGGTCGAGGTCGAACTCCGCGCCACGCCGGTGAGCTTCCACTGGGATTACGGGGACGGGTCCCCCACCAAGACCACCTCGGTCGCAGGCCAGAGCCAGCCGGAGTTCAACGTCCCCACCCCCACGAGCCACGTGTACGAGGACACCGGGCAGTACACGGTCCGCCTCACCACCGTGTACATCGGCGAATACCGGGAGGCCGGGGGCGAGTGGGTGCTCATCCCGGGCACCATCAGCCTCGACTCGGCCCCTGTCACCGCGAACATCTGGCGCACCATCACCCGCAATGTCGCCGATGACTGCAGCGTCGACTCCTCAGCCTGGGGCTGCACCGGCCCCATCGAATCCGCTCCGGCCGGCTGAGCACAGACCGCGGGGCGGCCGACGGTCTCCCGTCCACCGCCCCGCGGCCCACTCGTCGGCCGGGTGTGTCAGACCTGGCGCACCCGCCCCCGGGCCATGAGCACGAGTCCCGCGCCGAGGGCCGCGAGCGCTCCGAGCGCGCCCGCCGGAACTTCACGCCCGGTCTCGACCGTGTCCGGGGTCGTGTGGGCCTCCTCCCCGCCCGTTCCCTCCCCCGGTTCCTCCCCGGCCACGGGGGCCGGAGTGTCGACGGGCTCCTGCTCGGCGGGCGGCACCGGGTCCGCCTCACCGGGAGACGGGGCGTCCTCCTCCGCCGGCACGTTCAGGGCCCGGGGCTTCTGCCCGTCCGCGAGCAACTCGACGAGCGCGAAGACGTCGGACCGCTCCGCGTCCTGGGTGATGATGACGTCCTCACTCTTAGTCACCCCGTCCAGCGACCAGTCGAGGACGAGGCGATCGTCGGTCGGGTATGTCGCGTCGGCGAGGTAGTGAAACCCGGTGAAGAAGCCCAACGTGGTGTCGCGCCAGAGGGCACCCCAGCGCGGACCCCACGAGAGTTCCGCGACCGCCGCGTCGTCGCCCAGGCCTTCGGACCGGAACGGCAGCAGCACGCCCGGCTCGGCGTGCTGCAGCGTGAGGAACCGCTCGGGGTAGTCCCCGAACACGGGGTCGGCCAGGCTGTGCTCGCCCCACGCGAAGACGAGCCCGGCAGAAGGGCCTATGTCGCCCTCCGGAGTGCCGGCGGCCTCGTCATAGAGGGCGGCGGCCACCGGGGTACCGTCCACGGACAGGGTGAACAGGAGATGACCGTCTCCGGCCTCGCCGAGCAGCGCCCGCGCATCCGCCACGCGCACCGCACCGAGGTCTGAGTAGACGTCGTCGTACACCAACGGGACGGCCACCTGGTCACCGTGGCCGGTCTCCATGCTGTACGGGGCGACGGTGAGCGCGATCTGGTCCTGACGCAGGTCGAAGAAGCCCTCCATGACGACGAGGCCCGGCACCATCTGGCGGAACGTGCCGGAACGGATGCCCTGCTCGGGAGTCCAGCGGGAGGCCAGGTCAGGCAGCTCGAAGCCCGGGCCGGGCGCCGGCTCCGGGCCCCACGCGCAGTCACACACCCCCTCGGAGACGGTGGGTCCCGCCTCTTCCACGGCGACGGCGGGCGCGGCCCCGGCGAAGAGACTCACGGTCAGGATCGCGGCGGCGGCGAGACGGGCGGGGCGGGTGGTCGGGACGAACGGGCGGGTGGACACCTTGAACGAGGACGGGGACGACATCATGGCAGGACGCTCCTGGTGAATGGCCACGCGGGCTCGGGTGACGGACTGCGGTTCACCGGCCTCACCGTGGCACCCCTCCAAAAGATGCGGCGCTCATACCGGCCCGGTGACACCCACGCTACGCAGAGCCCATTCTCAGGGGGAGTTCAGAACGGTCTCGGATCCGTCTCGATCCGGTCACGATGCCGCGGCACCGCGCTCCCGCGTCTCACGGGCCGATCACCGTCGTCGCCCCGTCTCTCAGAGCAGCGTGCCCTGCTGCTCTCTCATCTCCTGGATCAGCTCCGGCCCGTTGTTCCGGACGTTCCCCACGGCGCCCCCCACGGGCCGCAGCGACCAGCCCGCCGCGACGTCGTACGCGCCGGCGCACACCTGGCCCACGAGGGCGTCGGCTTCTTCGGCGGACCCGAGCGTGTCCGGAGCGAGCCACCGGTCCATCGTCTCGGCGCCCATGGGCACGGGTAGCCGGTCGTGCAGCTGGCCGAGCGCGGCGAGCACCGGCTCGTCGTCGTCCGCGTCGGGCGCGGCCATGGTGAGGACCGTCGTCGAGAGGACCCAGGCGTCCTCCCCCGCGGCCTTGGCCTCGGGGTCCTGCCACCACTCGTACAGGCCGGCGAACCAGATGACCGGCCCCTCGCCGTCCCCGGCCCCGGCCGGGTGCACGTAGTAGGGCTGCTTCTTCGCGGCCCGCCCGTCGGGACCCTTGGCGCCAGGCTCCGGCGTCTTCCACTCGTAGTAGCCCTCCGCCGGCACGGCGCAGCGGCGGGCGCGGACGGCGGCCCGGAACGTCGTCTTGGAGGCCACGGTCTCCGAGCGCGCGTTGAACGCACGGGACCCCACGGACAGCTCCTTCGCCCACGGCGGCACCAGGCCCCAGCGTGCCACGTGGATCCGCCGGGTCACTCCGGCGCCGACGTCGTCCGCATGCGCCACGAGGATCGGCACCTCGGCTGTCGGCGCCACGTTCCAGCTCTGGCGCAGCACCAGCTCCTCATTCGTCTCGGCATCGCCCAGGGCCACCAGGTCGCTCGTGGCGCGGGCCATCACGTAGCGGCCGCACATGTCAGCGGTCCCTCCCGTCCCGGCCGCGCTCGACATACATCCACGCGATGCCGAGGGCGAAGCCCATCATCGCGCAGCCGATCACGGTGCCCCAGGGCCTCTCGGTGCCCAGTCCGAACACCACGCCCAGGCCGACGCCGATCAGCAGCCCCACCAGTGGGATGCGCCACTGAGCGAGCGCCCTGGTGCCGTTCCGGGCACCGGCCGGAGCCCCGGCTGGAGCCTCGTGCGCCTCGTCCTCGTCTCTGCCATGTCGTGCCACGGTTCGCCCCTCCGTTCACATCGATGCTGCGGGTCCGGTTGCAGTCTCCCCCGGCCGCCGTGGTGACGCCACACACCAGGCCCCCCCGGCTGCTCACCGATGCGTCGCACAGGGTCCTGTGATGGGATGGGCAGAACGAGCCCGCACGCCGCGCCGCCCGACGCATGCGCGGCATCGGGCAGATCCCCACCACCAGGAGGAACAGCGTGTCCCAGAAGGTCCGCGGCGTCGTCGCCATGGCGAAGGACGCCCCCGTCACCATCGAGACCATCGTCATCCCCGATCCGGGACCCGGCGAGGCCGTCGTCGACATCAAGACCTGCGGCGTCTGCCACACGGATCTGCACTACCAGCAGGGCGGGATCGGGGACGAGTACCCGTACCTGCTCGGCCACGAGGCCACGGGTGTGGTCTCCGCGATCGGCGAGGGCGTCGACCACGTCCAGGTCGGCGACACCGTGATCCTCAACTGGCGCGCCGTGTGCGGCGAGTGCCGCGCGTGCCGGAAGGGCGAGCCGAAGTACTGCTTCAACACCCACAACGCGACCCAGAAGATGACCCTCGAGGACGGCACGGAGCTGTCCTCGGCCCTGGGCATCGGGGCGTTCGCGGACAAGACGCTCGTCCACGCCAAGCAGTGCACCCAGGTCGACGGCGTCGACACGCCCGAGGAACAGGCCGCGGTCGGCCTGCTCGGCTGCGGGATCATGGCCGGCATCGGCGCGGCCATCAACACCGGCGAGGTCAAGCGCGGCGAGTCCGTGGCCGTGATCGGCTGCGGCGGCGTCGGCGTGGCCTCGATCGCCGGGGCGAAGCTCGCCGGCGCCACCACGATCATCGCGGTGGACATCGACGCCAAGAAGCTCGCCAAGGCCAAGGAGCTCGGCGCCACCCACACCGTGAACTCGAAGGACGAGGACCCCGTGGAGGCCATCCGCGCGGCGACCGGCGGCTTCGGTGCCGACGTGGTCATCGAGGCCGTCGGCCGCCCGGAGACCTACGAGCAGGCGTTCTACGCCCGGGACCTGGCCGGCCGCGTCGTCCTGGTGGGCGTGCCCACCCCCGGCATGGAGCTGAAGCTGCCCCTGCCGGAGGTGTTCGGCCGCGGCGGCGCGCTGAAGTCCTCGTGGTACGGCGACTGCCTGCCGGAGCGCGACTTCCCGATGCTCGTGGACCAGTACCGCCTGGGCCGCCTGCCGCTGGACGAGTTCGTCACGGAGACCATCGCCCTCGATGAGGTGAACGAGGCCTTCGAGACGATGAAGTCCGGCGACGTCCTGCGCTCGGTGGTGGTGCTCTGATGGCGCGCATCGATCACCTGGTCACCTCCGGCACGTTCTCCCTGGACGGGGAGACGTTCGACGTGGACAACAACGTGTGGATCGTCGGCGGCGCGGAGCAGTGCGTCGTCATCGACCCGGCCCATGATGCCTCGGCCGTCTGGAAGAAGGTGAACGGCCGCCAGGTGCTGGCCATCGTCCTCACCCACGGCCACGACGACCACATCCGCCAGGTCCAGGAGTTCCGCCAGATGGTGGACGCCCCCGTGCTGCTCCACCCCGCCGACCGCATGCTCTGGGACGACGTCTTCCCCGACGAGGAGCCCGACGGCGCGCTCGCCGAGGGCGACGTCCTGCGCGTGGCCGGCGTCGAGCTTCGGGTGCTGCACACCCCCGGCCACTCCCCCGGCTCGGTCTGCCTGTACGCCCCCGCCCTGGGCGAGGCCGGCGACGACGGCGCCCCGACCGGCGTCGTGTTCTCCGGCGACACCCTGTTCCAGGGCGGGCCCGGCGCCACCGGCCGCTCGTACTCGGACTTCGACACGATCATCGAGTCCATCCGCGAGCGCCTGCTCTCGCTGCCGGAGGCCACCGTGGTCCACACCGGCCACGGCGACTCCACCACAATCGGCACGGAGAAGCCGCACCTGCAGGAGTGGATCGACCGCGGCCACTGAGGACGCGCCGAGGTGGGGAAGAATGGTCCCCCGTGACCATCCTCCCCGCCTCGCCCCCTCCCTCCGTGATCCTGCTCGGCGGCGCGTCGGGCTCCGGCAAGTCCTACCTGGCCCGGCGGCACGGCCGGCCCCACCTCTCGCTCGATGCGTTCTACCGTCCGCAGTCCGACGACGGCGCCGCGGGCGGGCCCGGCCCCGTGTTCCCGCGCACCCCCTACGGTGAGATCGACTGGGACCACCCCGGAACGTGGGATGAGCAGGCGGCCGTGGACGCCGTCGTCGAACTGCTCGAGGAGGGCGCCACGCGCGTGCCCGACTACGACATCTCCACGTCCTCCGTCCGCGGGCACAGCACCGTCGCGCTCGAGCCGGGCGGGGTGATCGTGGCGGAGGGCATCTTCGCTGAGCGCATGCCCGCCGCCCTGGACCGGGCCAGGGTCCGCTACGCGGCCTGGTACATCGACCAGGCGCGGACCACGACGGCGGCCCGCCGGTTCGTGCGCGACGTCGCCGAACGCCGCAAGCCGGTGCCGTTCCTCGTGCAGCGGGGCTGGTCCCTGTACCGGACGGACGCGGCGCGCCGGGCGGCGGCCGTGGCGGCCGGCTTCACCCCGCGGCGCAAGCGGGAGATAATCGCGGATCTCACGGCCTGACGGCCCGCCCGCAGTCTGGCCGCCCGTGCCCTCAGCCGGAGGTGCCCGCAGCGAGGACGGCGAGCTGCTCGTCTACCACCTCGAGCCCGGCGGCGGCGGCCCACGCCGTGTACTCCTCCCGCAGGGCCGCGGCGAACGCGGGGACGCTCACCCCGGGGCGCACGTCCTCGGCCGCGCCCGCCGTGCGGGGGTCCATGTCCAGGCCGAGCTCCCGGTAGACGTCGACGAGCACGGCCCGCAGCGGAGCGGGGTCGGACACCACCACGTGGGTGGAGAACAGGAACGCCCCCTTCACCACGCGCTGCGCGGAGCCGGCCAGCTTCACCGGGTACGTCGGCGCAGGACCCTGCACGGAGAACTCGCCCGGGCAGTACTCCCCCGGGATCTCGCCCACGGAGGCGGGCACGTCCATGCGCGCGAACGCCCGCACGAACAGGTCGGCGAACTCGGCGAACCGGGCCTGCTGCGTGAGTGCCGCGTCCTCCTGCTGGCTCAGGTGGTCCACTACCAGGCAGCCGTGGTGGTAGGCCGCCGCCCGTCCGCCGGCCCGGCGCACCGCCGGCTCGAAGCCGTGGGTCCGGGTCGCTGCGGCCGCGGCCGCGAAGCCGGGCAGCCGCGCGTCGCGCTGGCCGAACGCGACCGTCGGTTCGGGCACGTAGACGCGGATCAGGTCGTCGAGGGCCCTTCCCTCGGCCGCGGCGGCGCGGAAGACGGCCAGCTCGTCCATGGCCCAGTCGAGGTCGTCAGCGGCCCCGAGGGTCCGCTCCTGCACGGCCCAGCGCAGGCGGGGGGCTACGCTCACAGGCCGCCCTCGACCGGCCAGGAGCGCAGGGTGAGGGTCTGCTCGACGTGGGCGAAGGGGCCGTCGTCGTCGTGGAGGACGGTGCTGGTCAGGCCCACGCCGTCCGGGCCCACCGTGACCTGCCCCGCGAGGCCGAGCCAGTGGCCGGTGGGCTCGCGGTACAGGTGGATCTGCAGGTCCACGTTGGGGAAGAACCACCCGCCCGGCTTCGCCGGCAGGGCCGGGGCGATCCCGTTGGCCGCATCGGTGAGGCTGATCAGGCGCACCAGGTCGCTCGTGCTCTCCCCCGCCACCATCTCGCGGTCCGTGGTGAGCCACACCCGGCCGTGGCCCGGCCTATGGCCGGGCAGGACGACGCCGTCGAGGGAGGCGATGTACCCGCCTCCCCATCCGTGGAGCGCGTTGTGCGACTGCGCCTGCGAGCGCGGCGGGAGGGGCTCGTCCGGCAGCTGGGCGACGGCGGAGGTGTCCGAGGTGGACAGCAGCCAGGCCCGCAGGGTCAGCACGGTGCGGCCCCGGGCGTGGAGCACGGACTCGACGAGCTCGATGGTCCGGCCCGGACGCAGGGTGCGCGTGACCACCTCGAGCTCGCCCGACCAGAGCGTGCCCAGGATGTCGTAGGAGAGCCGTCCCACCCGCAGCCCGGGGGTGGTCTCGTGCGCGGCCACCTCGTGCAGCAGCAGGCCCGAGACGGCGGCCATGTGCATCTCCTCCTCCCGCCACGCGCCCTGGGCGTGCACGGTGGAGCGCACGCGGGAGGTGCGGACGCCGTCGGCGTCCACGGTGGGCTCGCCGAGACGGACGTAGAAGGCCAGGGGATCGTCGGCGACGGAGGTCGCGGGGGTGGAGGTGATGTCGGTCATGGGCCGAAGTCTGCCAGAACGACGACGACGGCCGGTGACGTCCCCGCGGGGATGTCACCGGCCGTCACGGCGTGGGCCCAGCCGGGGTTCAGCGGCGCATGACCTTGCGGGCGATGCCGTTGCCGATCAGCTGCAGCGCCTGGACGAACACGATCACCACGACGACGGCCAGCCAGGTGACCTCCGGACGGAACCGGTTGTAGCCCTCCACGATGGCGAAGTTGCCGACGCCGCCGCCGCCGATGATGCCCGCCATGGCGGACATGTCCACGAGCGAGATGATCACGAACGTGAAGCCGAGGATCAGCGGGCCGAGGGCCTCGGGCAGCACCACGGTGCGCACGATCCGCATGCGGGAGGCCCCCATCGCACGGGCGGCCTCGATGACGCCGGGGTCCAGCGAGACGAGGTTCTGCTCCACGATGCGGGCGATGCCGAACGTGGACGCCCAGATCATGCAGAACACCACGGCGGTGTTGCCGATGCCGGTGCCGAGCGTCGCGATGGTCAGCGGCTGCAGGGCAGCGATGAGGATGACGAACGGGATGGGCCGGATGAGGTTCACGATGAAGTTCGTGACGACGTAGACGGCACGGTTGGCGAAGATGCCACCCGGACGCGTGGTGTAGAGGACGAGCCCGACCAGCAGGCCGAGGATGCCGCCGAGGATGAAGGACCAGCCGACCATGTAGAGGGTGTCCCCCACGGCGGTCATCAGCTCGGGGCCGTAGTACCCCCAGTCGAGGTTCTGGAATCGGTCGATCACTGGTGCACCTCCTGCACGTCTCCGGCGCCGGCCAGGTCCGCGACAAACGCGTCCACCGCGGCGGCCTCGCCCGTGAGCGCCACGGTGAGCAGGCCGTACGCGGAGTCCTTGGTGGCGGACATGCCGCCGTGGACGATCTCGAAGCCCACGCCGCGCGTCGATGCGGTGCCGAGCACCGCCGAGACCGCGGCGGAGTCCTTGAGCGAGACCATGATCAGCCGACCCTCGGTGCGCGCCCGGATGCGGGCCACCTCCTCGGCATTCGGCCGGTCCTTGAGCGCCGTGGCCACGAAGGACGCGGCGTCGGCGGAGTGGGCGGGCCGAGAGAAGAGGTTGTAGACCTTGCCGGACTCCACCACGCGGCCGCTGTCCATCACGGCGACGCGGTCGGCGATCGAGCGGATGACCTCCATCTCGTGGGTGATGGCCACGATCGTGACCCCGAGCTCCTCGTTGACGCGGCGCAGCACGGAGAGCACCTCGTGCGTCGTCGAGGGATCCAGGGCGCTGGTGGCCTCGTCTGCGAGCAGGATCTCCGGCTCGGCGGCCAGGGCGCGGGCGATGCCGACGCGCTGCTTCTGGCCGCCCGAGAGCTGCTCCGGGTAGTGCTTGGCCTTGTCCGCCAGGCCGACGAACTCGAGCAGCTCCGCCACGCGAGCGCGGCGTTTGGACCGCGGCCAGCCGGCCGTGTCCAGAGCGAACTCGATGTTCCCGGCCACCGTGCGGGAGGTCAGCAGGTTGAACTGCTGGAACACCATGCCGATGCGGGTGCGCAGCGGACGCAGCTTCGCTTCGGAGAGATGGGAGACCTGCTGGCCCAGCACCGTGACGGTGCCCGACGTCGGCTTCTCCAGCCCGTTGATCATGCGGATCAGGGTGGACTTGCCGGCGCCGGAGAAGCCGATGACGCCGAAGACCTCGCCGCGGTTCACGGCGAGCGAGACGTCGTCCACGGCCTTCACACCGGCACCCTTCTTGGTGGCGTAGACGCGGCTGACGTGGTCGAAGACGATGACCGGCTCCCCCGGGGCGCCCGCGGAGGGGCGCCCCGGGGTGACCGCGTCACGGTCGGACGTATGGGAACCTGCCATGGATCAGGCGCCCTGCTTCGCGATCGCGTCCTGGTACTGCTTCAGGGTCTCGTCGATCTGGGCGGTGTCGAGCTGCACCGGCACGCTCGTGCCGGAGGAGAGCTTCGCGGACTCATCCAGCACGGGCTGCTCGTGGTACAGGGCCGCGATCTTCTTGTAGGTCTCGTTGTCGCGGTCCTCGCGACGCACGGCGAAGCCGTTGACGTACGGCTTGGCGGAGTCGTCCTCGGGGTCGTCCTTGAACAGGGCGGTGTTCGTGTCGATGCCGGCGTCCGCCGAGAAGGTGTTGTTGATGACCGCGCCCTGCACGGACTCGAGCGCGTTCACGGTCTGCTGCGCGGCCACGGGCTGCACCGTCACGGTGGAGGCGGCCTCGTCGATGTCGCGGACCTCCGGGCGGATGGTCTCATTGGACAGCTTCAACAGGCCGGCGGCGACGAGCACATTGATGGCACGGGCCTGATTCACGGTGTCGTTCGGGATGGCGACGGTGTCGCCCTTCTTGAACTCGGAGACGTCCGTGTACTTCTTGGAGTACAGGGGCAGCGGGATGATCTCGGTGGTCCCGATCATCGTCAGGTCCTTGCCGGAGGCCTGGTTGTAGTCGGCCAAGTAGGCGATGTGCTGGAACCAGTTCATGTCGATGTCGCCGTTGTCCAGCGCCGGGTTCGGCTGCGTGTACTCGGTGAAGTTGCGGATCTCGACGTCGATGCCGTGCTTCTCCTTCGCGAGCTTCACCAGGGCGCGGTGCGACTCGTTCTCGGACACGACGCCGATGCGCACGGTCTGGGCGCCGTCGTCGCTCTTCTCCTCGGCCTGCGAGTTGCAGGCGGTCAGGGCGAACGCGCCGACGGCGGCCAGGGACAGGCCGGCGAAGGAGCGGCGGGAGATGTTCGAGGGGGTTGTCATGGGGTTCTCCTTGGAGGACGGTGCGACGTCGCCGGCGCGGGTGGGCACGGCGGGTGCGGAACGGTGCGGGGTGGGCCGTGCGGTGGGTGATTCCCCGCGGGGCACAGCACGGCGGGCGGGGGGCGAGAGACGCCCCGAGCCGGAGGCCGGGATCCTTTCGAACGCTGCTCTTGCCCGTCCCCCAGTCACCGCGGGCTCCCCTCGAGGGGTCTGCACGCAGCGGAGGCAGGCCGCTTCTCGGTCCGTTGCCACCCGTGAACATGGGGTTGGCGAGCGGCTCGTCGTGGGACCACGTGGACCCGCCGAGGCGGGGTCCACAGCCGCTTCTCCTGAAGCTGGGCCCAAGCGTATCGCAGCGTGTGCGCTCCATCGGGCAGGGCGGTGACGCGCAGCGTCATACTGCGGGCCCGGGTGTCGACGTGTGATGCCCCCGCGAGACGACGACGGCCGGGCGCCTCCGCGGGGAGGCGACCGGCCGTCGTCGGGACGGGGCTCAGGCGGACGGGATCAGAAGTCCCAGTCCTCGTCCTCGGTGTTCTCGGCCTTGCCGATCACGTAGGAGGAGCCGGAGCCGGAGAAGAAGTCGTGGTTCTCGTCCGAGTTCGGGGAGAGCGCGGAGAGGATGGCGGGGTTCACGTTCGTGGTCTCGGCCGGGAACATGGGCTCGTAGCCCAGGTTCATCAGCGCCTTGTTCGCGTTGTAGTGCAGGAACTTCTTCACGTCCTCGGCCAGGCCGACGGCGTCGTAGAGGTCATGGGTGTACTCGACCTCGTTCTCGTACAGCTCGAACAGCAGCTCGAAGGTGAACGCCTTGAGCTCCTCCCGCTTCTCCTCCGGCAGGGTCTCGATGCTCCGCTGGTACTTGTAGCCGATGTAGTACCCGTGCACGGCCTCGTCCCGGATGATCAGGCGGATCAGGTCGGCGGTGTTGGTGAGGCGGGCGTGCGCGGAGAGGTACATGGGCCAGTAGAAGCCCGAGTAGAAGAGGAAGGACTCGAGCAGGGTGGAGGCGATCTTCTTCTTGTACGGGTCCTGGCCGTCATAGCGCTCCACGATCAGGCGGGCCTTGGCCTGCAGGTTCCGGTTCTCACGGGACCAGCGGAACGCCTCGTCGATCTCCGGGGTGGAGGCCAGCGTGGAGAAGATCGAGGAGTACGACTTCGCGTGCACCGACTCCATGAACGCGATGTTCGTGAGGACGGCCTCCTCGTGCGGGGTCATGGCGTCCGGGATGAGGGAGACGGCGCCCACGGTGCCCTGGATCGTGTCCAGCAGCGTCAGGCCCGTGAACACGCGCATGGAGAGCAGTCGCTCCTCATCCGTGAGATGGGACCAGGACTGGACGTCGTTGGACAGCGGCACCTTCTCCGGCAGCCAGAAGTTGTTGACGAGGCGGTTCCACACCTCCACGTCCTTCTCGTCCTGAATGCGGTTCCAGTTGATCGCCTCGACGAGGTGGGACTGCTGGGTCTCGGTCACGGCAGGGCACATCCTTCAGAAGAATTCGTTGAGAATCCGCGGATTCCGGGGGCTCTCGAGAGCACGGTCATCGGGGCGCGGGTTCGGGACAGTCTAGGCCTTGGGCGCCGCTGGGGCCATGGAGGCGAGGGTGTGGTCGGCCACGCTTACCGTAGTCCCCACGCGTCAGCTAGAAGGCCGACAAGCCGCTCATGCCGTTCGCCCACTATGGCCGGGGTCCAAGAATCGGTATTGATAACCTGCGTGGTGAGTGCAAACATTGCCACCCCTTTTGTCGAGGTGAAGTACACGCTCTTCTTCTTGTCGAAGTCGTAGTTCTGAGCTTGGCTGTTCTTCCTCCGATTGAGCAGGAGGAGGTTACCGAGGCGGTGCACCCAGCGCTCGGCTTCCTCATCAGTGAAGTCCTGGCGCCATTGACTGTCGACAGCGGGACTCTGAGGCAGCACGTGTTCCACAGTGATGACGGAATGGTCATACGATGCGCCTGGGTTGTCCGCAAGCATCGAGTCCAGGCGCAACAGCACATAGCGCCGCACCGGTCGCGTCAAGTAGATGTCCCCGGTGAGCTGTTCGAGGGTCGCCGCCTTCTCCGCATCACTGAGCGCGAAGGCCGCCGCGTCGAGGCCCCGCCCCTCGGCAAGCTGGTCGAGGAGGACGTGGTAGCGCTGCATCCTCGGCGTGCGGTATTCACGCCGCAGAAGCATGCTGGCCGCGAGGCGCTCGAGCTTCTCCAAGTAGTCCGAGAGGAAGGCTGGGTCATCCGGGTGGGCTCGAAGCGCCCACAGCGCCAGAGGCCGCCAGTCGTCGTTGTCGAGTTCAACGAGCCGTTTCAACCACGCGTTGACCTTTTCCCACTCGGCACCGCCCGAAAAATCCTGGGCGACCAGGCGCATGTCTGCTTTCGCATAGGGTTCGAGCACATCCCTGATGAACGCGATGCCGTCATTGGCTCGCAGGTAGGGATCCAAGACTTGTTCAGGAAATTCCTGGAGCAGGGATTTCACAGCTCGTTTGCGCGAGACCACCATGCGAATGTACAAGAACAGGTTCGCAAACTCGTCACGCCCCAGATTCTCTTCGAGGCTTTACCAGAGGTCCGCGTAATGCTGACGGGACTGCTCCGGGATGGCCCCGATCACCTGCGACTTGAAGATGTCAGAGGGGGCCAGCGCCAGTCCCCGGGCGTTCATGACGGAGAAGATCCGGTAGGCACTGTTGAGGTCCGGGGTGCTCACGGTCACCACGAAGGTGCGCTTGGCGAGCATCTTGAACAGCTCTTTGAGCCTTGACTCTCCCCATGCCACCAGCTTTTCCCGCAACACCTTGGCATTGTCCCGAATTCCACGCTGGGAATCCGTGCTGGTCTGGTTGTCGCTGATGTCCACCAGCGCTGCGGTGGCGCCGTCCTTCTGGACGTGCTTTCTGAAGAACTCCCGGTCCCGTGGACGCAGCGTCAAGCGAGGACGGGCTGGAAGGTCGTCCCACTCGACGGCGGGCTCCTCCACGAACCCGTGCACCGCGGAGCGGAAAGCCGGATCATCCACAAGGTCGCGCAGCACACTCAACAGGATGGTGAGGGTCGTGAGCCGCTGCTGCCCGTCGATGACCTCCGAGTGCGACGACGCTGCGTCCTTCACGAGCACGACCGAACCGAGGAAGTACGGTTCCTCCGTGTCACGCTCGAGCGCTCCTTCGAAATCGGCCAGCAGCTGGAGGGCCTCCTCCTGTCCCCATGCGTAGGGGCGCTGATACTCCGGGATGACGAAATCGAAGTCGTTCGTGAAGAGCTTCCCGAGGTTAATCTCGGCGGCCTTCATGGGCTGGGCGTTCACGTGCATGTCCTCAGTTTGCCGCAGGTCACGACCCACAGCGCGGAGTTGAAACTCAAACTTCAGAGGCTCTTCAGCCGGTCGAGGACAAGTGGCGCGACTACCGCGGCCCATGACAGGTGGTGTCGGATGATCCCACAGCGGCGTCGGTGGTCGGTCTCGGCCGCAGCCGCTACAGATACCAGTGGATGGTCAGCCCCAAGCGTCTCGCCAATCCACAAAAACATCTCCCAGCACTGGAGTCTGTTGCACTTCAGCCGGACATCGAAATTGGGCGTCGTAGGGGTGTATGCCCCAGATCCTCGAGTGGCCTGACCTTTGAACCAGCCGATCATGTGCTCGTGCTGAGTCTGGTGCCAGACACCGCGCTTTTGACCATGGAGCTTCTCGTAGGTGTCCGTCACCGGCGTGGAGGCGGGCAGCGTTCGGAGAATGCGGATGAACTTTCGATTCGGATATCTCGACTACCGGTGCACCCACGTCTCGGTTCCGAACCGTCTGCCTCAAGGCCCAGCTTGGTCGCGGAGACGCATTGGCAGCCGTCACTCCACCTCCAATTTCGGCAGGCTGTCCACGATCTTCATGGTCTCCAGGCTCACCGTCACGATCCGGCCGATGAGGTCGCGGATGTAGCGGGGCTGCTCGTGTTCGCGGGACCAGTCGTTGGGGTTGTTCTCGATGCCCGACGCCTTGTCCGTCTTCACCTGATACCGCTCGAGGATCCAGTCCAGCGCGGACCGTGAGCCCAGCATGTACCGCTGCGCCTCCTCCGGAATGCCTGTGAGCGTCAGCCAGCCGTTGTACTTCACGGTGGTCTTGTCCCAGGCACCGGACTTGCCGCCGTACTTCATCTTGGTCACACGGAATCGCTCGTACTCGTCCAGGCCGTCGGCGGTCGCAGCCCACTGTTCCTGCAGTGCAAACGGTTCGACCGTCTCATACCCGATGTGCAGCTCCGACAGTGCCCGGCCGGCATCCGAAAATGCCCGGAAGTCCTCCACGGACGGCACCTGCGGGATGCGCGGCAGCATCTTCTTCAGGTCCGCCGCGAACCGCTCCCGGTAGTCCGGCGAGTGCAGCAGCCCGTAGACGTAGAAGAACACGTCGTCCTTGGTGACCGCCGCCCCGTACTTCGCCCGGTAGGACGCCAGCGTCGCATCCGTGATGTTGTCCACCCGCGTGTACCGGTCATCCGACAACGACGGCCCGTCACCCTGGGAGAACAGGTCACCGCCCGACTCGACGTAGGTGTAGCGGGGGAAGAACTGGCCGGAATCGTGCAAGTGCAGGTCCGGTAGAGCATCCGTCATCAGCACCGAGAATTCCGGATAGTGCGACGACGGTGCCGTCAACATGATGACTGTGTTCTCAGTGGAGGCCGATGGCATTATTTGTGTGTATTTACCAGGGCGTTCGATCAACTTGGGATCTATGTATCCATGCACCTTGTTGAACGGACGGTACGCCACCGGGCGAATCGTCTCGCTTTCGGGCTCGATCCGCTCTTCACGCCGTGCTCGTCTGAGCAGATTCGCCGACCAGCTGATTCGCGTTGAGTCTCTTCGTACGTCAGCAACCCCGAGGTTGGCGTTGTACTCGACGACGAAACTGGCCATATTCGAGCGGACTGTCGCAGCCGAAGAATTGTAGATCCAAGCGTCCCGAGCCGTGACGAGTCCCCTAGCGTCGACTGCAAAGATTGCGTTGCCATCATTGCTGGATCCGATCGGCTGAAACTCGTGGAACCGGTCGTCGCGCTGGTTGACCCAGTCGCCCTCGGCGTTCGGGGTGATCTCGGTCCAGTCCAAGCTGGAGAGCGTGGCCTGCTCCACGAGCTCGAGCTTCTCCTGCCGGGTCAGGTAGTCGCCGATGTCCTTGTAGTGGAGCCTGCACTGCTCGACCTCGCCCGGGCGCTTCACGAGCAGCAGGACCGCCACGGTGTTGCGGCTGCCGGAGTCGAAGACCTTGCCGCCCTCCTTGCGGCTCTGCTCCCCCGCCGTGCGCTGGTTGCCGCGCAGATTGTACACGTAGATCTCGTGGAATTCTGAGTACAGCGACTTCCGCAGCCCGTCGGCGGAGTTGCCGTCGATGTACCCACCGTTGGAGACGTAGCAGAGCACGCCGCCCTGGTCCGAGTTCAGCAGGCGGTTCGAGCCCCAGCGGATCGCGCGGATGTAGGAGTCGTAGATGGACTTCAGCAGCCCCGCTTGCGACCGTTTCGCGTACGTGTCACGAATCGAGGCGTCCAGGGTCGGGTAGGACAGGTTCGCGTTGTCGTC
The DNA here is from genome assembly GCF_035609305.1 of Micrococcus sp. HOU01. Classification (NCBI taxonomy): domain Bacteria; kingdom Bacillati; phylum Actinomycetota; class Actinomycetes; order Micrococcales; family Micrococcaceae; genus Micrococcus; species Micrococcus sp. HOU01. The sequence goes on from NZ_CP141211.1 coordinate 1,620,372, forward strand.
GTTGGTGTTCGTCTGCCCCACCGAGTACGGCGGGTTGCCGATGATCACCCGGATGTCCAGGTCATTCTGCGCCTGGACGCGGGCGTTGTTGGAACGGAACACTACCTCGTCGAGCTTGTCGCCGTCCTCCGTCATCTGGAAGGTGTCCGTCAGCACGATGCCGTCGAAGGGCTCGTAACCAACGGAAGCACCGTCGTCGCCGTTCAGCTCCGCCTGTTCCACCAGCAGGCCGTGCAGCGTGGCCTCGATGTTGATCGCGGCGATGTAGTACGCCATGAGCAGCAGCTCGTTCGCGTGCAGCTCCTGCGTGTACTTGCGCAACAGGTCCTCCGGCCGGATGAGCCCCGACTGCAGCAGGCGCACGATGAACGTGCCGGTGCCGGTGAAGGGATCCAGCACGTGCACGCCCTCATCCGTGACGCCCACACCGAAGTTCTCCCGCAGGGCCTCGTCCACCGCACGGAGGATGAAGTCCACCACCTGCACCGGCGTGTACACGATCCCCAGGGACTCCGCTGTCCGCGGGAAGGCCAGCTTGAAGAACCGCTCGTAGAGCTCGGTGATGATTTTCTGCTTGCCCTCGGCCGTCTCGATGCCCTCGGCGCGCACCCGCACGCCCCGGTAGAAGTCCTCCAAGGAGTCCACCTCGGTCTCCAGGTTGTACGAGTCCAGCACCTGCGCCATGGCGTCCATCACCTGGGACACGGGGTTGTGCGCGGCGAAGGAGTAGTCCTCGAACAGCGCCTCGAACACCGGCTTGGTGATCAGGTGCTGGGAGAGCATCTCGATCGCGTCCTGCTCCGTGATCGCGTCGTTGAGGTTGCCGCGCAGGCCCTCGAGGAACAGTGCGAACTTCCGGCGAGGTTCACGGTCAGGGCCGTTCAGGATGCCGCGGATACGGGTGATGTGCCGGTCCGCGATGTCCTTGACGTCCTTGGCCCAGTCCTCCCAGTACCGCCGGTCCCCCACCTTGCGCACCAGACGCGCGTAGATGGCGTCCTTCCACTGCTGAGCGTCCTGCATGGCGAACAGCGCCTGACGCGTGCCCCGAATGGACTTGTCCTCGCCCGAGCCGGGTGCGCCGTCGTCCTCCGCCGTGTCCCCCGAACCGATGCCGATCACCTGCACCCGGTCCTCCACAGACCGGCCCAGCGCGATCTGGTTGACCATCGCTTCGAAGCGGTCATCGTGGGCGCGCAGCGCCTGGAGCACGTCCCACACCACCTTGTACGCCTTCGAATCATTCAGCGCGGACTCCGGGTCCGCGGACGCGTCCACCGCGATGGGCAGGATGATGTAGCCGGTCTTCTTGCCCTCCGCCCGCCGCATCACCCGGCCGACCGACTGCACCACGTCCACCTGCGAGTTGCGCGGACTGAGGAACAGCACGGCGTCCAGGGTGGGGACGTCCACGCCCTCCGAGAGGCACTTGGCGTTGGAGAGCACCCGCACCGTGTTCTCCCCCGCCGGCTGCTTCAGCCAGTCCAGCTCACGCACCCGCTGCGCCACGGGGAAGGTGCCGTCCACGTGGGAGGCCTCCACCCGCAGGTCCGGGGTCATGGGGTCCGTGGAGGTGGCCAGCTGACGGCTCACCTGTTCGAACTGGAGGGCCAGCTGCTTCGACTCTTTGATGTTCCGGGCGAACGCCACCGCGCGGCGCATCGGCGCGGCATCCACCTCGTCCAGCCGGCCGCCGTCCACCCCGCGCTTGGCCAGCCCATTCCAACAGCCCACGATCCGCGCGGCGTCGTCCAGGTCCAGGCCTTCGGTGTCCGCGAGCATCTGCTGGAAGGAGGCGCCGATCGCGTTGGTGTCCACCGCGAGGATCAGCACCTTGTAGTCCGTCAGGTGGCCTTGCTCCACCGCCTTGCCGAACCCCAGCCGGTGGAACTCCGGGCCGTAGATGGACTCATCGTCCATCGAGTAGACCGTGACCTGGTCCTGCGCGGCCTTCGCCTTGGCCTCCTGCACGTAAATGCGCGGGGTGGCCGTCATGTACAGGCGCTTGGCCGCCCGGATCTTCGCGGCGTCGTGGACCATCGTGAACGCCGAGCCGTCCTGGCCCTGCTCGGTGACGCCCGTGGTGCGGTGGGCTTCATCGCAGATGACCAGGTCGAACTCAGCGAGGCCGAGGTCCTGGGCCTGCCGGACCACGTCGATGGACTGGTACGTGGAGAAGACCACCGTCACGGCCTCGTCCCCGGTGGAGACGGCCGCGCGGGCCGCGAGCTTCGCCGGGTCCGTGCTGGCCGGGAAACCCAGGTCCGAGGCAGCGATGTCCTCACTGGCCCGGCGCCGCCCCACAGAAGCGTCTGAACACACGGCGAACGGGCGCAGCGGTACGGCCGCATTGGCCGTCCACTCATTCAGCGTCTGCTGCAGCAACGCGATCGACGGCACCAGGAACAGCACCGTGCCGCCCACCGGCACCATCCGCTCCACCAGCTTCAGCGACGTGAACGTCTTGCCCGTGCCGCAGGCCATGATCAGGCGGCCACGGTCCTTGGTCTCGAACCCGGCCACGACGTCGTCGATCGCCTCCCGCTGGTACCGACGGGGCTCCTTGCGTGGGCGCTGGGTCAGCTCCTCCGGGCGGTCGAAGGTGAACTCGGACCAGTCCACGGTCGAGTCCACCAGCGTCTGGATCCCCACCCTGGTGACGTCCTTGGACTGGCCCGCCCGCGCTGCTTCCGCTGACGAGGACCACTCGAGCGCCGTGTCGATCACCATGCCGTGGGCGAAGTCCACCTTTCCCAGCTCGGTGAAGAAGGAGTCAATGCTGCCCTTCTGCAGCTTCTTCTCCGGATCGAAGAACTTCACCTGGACGCCGGTGAGTTCACCGGTGTAGCGATCCTTCGCGACGATGTCGATGCCGTTGTCCGGCCTATTCTCCCGACCGGGCCATTCATTCCACAGCCACACGTCCGAGAACTGGTCCGCGAACTTCGGCTCCACCTCGAGGAATCGCTTGGCCAGCCGTTCGAAGCGACGGCCCTGTTCCTGGCGGGAGAGCTCTGAGAGCCAGAGACGATCAAGCACCTCGTCGAAACCGACGCGGGACTCACCCCCGGAGTCCGCCTGGCCCATGGAGGAGGGGTCGGTCGAGGATGCGGCGTCCGGCGTCGAGATGGTCATGCGGACCATTGTGACCCGGGGCCACCGGGGAGTGGAATGCGGCTCGCGGGGGTGTCTCACCGGGTGGCCGGCTTATTGGCGGCTCAGCGGTTCAGCGGCGCCAGCCCTCCGGCTGCGCGGCCAGGCCGACGATCATGTCCCACGGCAAGACGGCGCGGATCTTGCCGCACCGGCGTCGGTGGTCAGACTCCGCTGCGGCCGCGTCGGCGGCTTCCCTCACCGTGGCCTCGTCTGCTCCCAGGGCCTCGGCGATCCAGAGGATCGCCTCGCTGCACAGGAGCCGGTTGTACGCCCGCCGCGCGGAGGTGTTGGGCGTCCCACGGGTGTACGCGCCGGATCCGTTGGTCGACTGCGTGCTGAACCACCGGACCATGTGCTGCCGCTGCGACGAGTACCAGACGTTCCGTCGCTGCCCGTGACGATCCTCGTAGTCCTGCGCGATCGGCGTGCGCTCCGTGAGGGTGCCGAGAATGGTGGCGAAGGCTCGGGTCGTGAAGTCGCCGGGCGCGACGTCATCATCCGTTGCATGCTGTGCCCCGCGCTTCCGGCGGGCCCAGGACTGTGTTGGACTGCTCATGATCACCATTCTGGCCTGCACCGGACCCTGAGCGCCGAGCCTCCCGTCAGTTCGTGCGCTTGAGGCCGCGGCGCAGCCAGGGGTCGGCCCAGCGGGTGAGGGCGGGCAGCACGAGGTAGACCATGAACGGCATCACCAGCACGACGTTCGCGAGCACCCGCAGCGGCAGGGGCACCTCTGCCGGCAGGACGTGGGACAGCAGCCACTGGCCGAGCAGGCTCATGGGGAAGAACCCGGAGAAGATCACGATCATCTGCTTCCACCGGGGCGGGGTGACGGGGTCGGCGAGCTCCGCCGGGTCGAACCAGGCCTCGAGCCCGGTCCGCGCACTGACCTGCTCGGACACCACCTGGCCGGCCATCTGCGCCGCCCAGGCCGCCCGCTCAGGCGACTCCTCCCACGCGCGGCACGTGGCGTCGTCGGCGAACCGGTACACCATGTGCCACACGTGCGAGTCCCGCTCCAGGCGCACCAGCCCGGAGCCGAGGTAGCCGTCGAAGCCGAGCATGACGTCCTGCCCCGCGCGCACCCAGTCGCGGATCCGCGGAGCGGCCCCGGGCGCCATGTGCCGGGCGATCTGCTTGGTCACCGTGCTCATGCCAGGAGGATACGGGGCGGGGGCCGCCCAGGCCTGCCCGCCCCGCCCGGCCAGGCGCGCCGCTCCACTTCGCGGCGGGAAATCGAGCGCACCCGCGCTCAGAAGCGCGGAATACGCGGGATTTCCCGCCACGAAGGGCCGGCTGTCAGAGCATGCAGCTCACGCAGCCCTCGACCTCGGTGCCCTCCAGCGCGAGCTGGCGCAGGCGGATGTAGTAGATCGTCTTGATGCCCTTCGTCCACGCGTAGATCTGCGCGCGGTTCAGGTCACGGGTGGTGGCCGTGTCCTTGAAGAACAGCGTCAGGGACAGGCCCTGGTCCACGTGCTGCGTGGCGGCGGCGTACGTGTCGATGATCTTCTCGTAGCCGATCTCGTACGCGTCCTCGTAGTACTCGAGGTTCTCGTTCGTCAGGTACGGCGCCGGGTAGTACACGCGGCCGAGCTTGCCCTCCTTGCGGATCTCGATCTTCGAGGCCACCGGGTGGATCGAGGAGGTCGAGTTGTTGATGTAGGAGATCGAGCCCGTCGGCGGGACGGCCTGCAGGTTGCGGTTGAAGATGCCGTGCTCCATGACGGAGGCCTTCAGCTCACGCCAGTCGTCCTGCGTGGGCAGGGCGATGCCGGCGTCCGCGAACAGCTCGGCGACGCGCTCGGTGGCGGGCGCCCACTCCTGGTCCGTGTACTTGTCGAAGAACTCCCCCGAGGCGTACTTCGAGTCCTCGAACCCGCCGAACCGCTGGCCGGTCTCGATCGCGATCCGGTTCGAGGCCCGCACCGCGTGGAACAGCACCGCGTAGAAGTACATGTTCGTGAAGTCGATGCCCTCCTCCGAGCCGTAGTGGACGCGCTCGCGCGCCAGGTAGCCGTGGAGGTTCATCTGGCCCAGGCCGATGGCGTGGGAGGCCGCGTTCCCCTTGGCGATGGACGGCACCGACTGGATGTCGGACATGACCGACACGGCCGTCAGCGCACGGATCGCGGTCTCCACGGACCGGCCGAAGTCCGGTGAGTCCATGGTCTTGGCGATGTTCATCGAGCCGAGGTTGCAGGAGATGTCCTGGCCCACGTGGGCGTAGCTCAGGTCCTCGTTGTACTCGGAGGCCTCGGAGACCTGCAGGATCTCGGAGCACAGGTTGGACATGGTGATGCGGCCCTTGATCGGGTTCGCGGCGTTCACGGTGTCCTCGAACACGACGTACGGGTAGCCGGACTCGAACTGGATCTCGGCGATGGTCTGGAAGAACTCGCGCGCGTTGATCTTGGTCTTCTTGATCCGCGCGTCGTCGACCATCTCGTAGTACTTCTCGGTCACGGAGATCTCGGAGAACGGCACCCCGTAGACACGCTCGACGTCGTACGGCGAGAACAGGTACATGTCCTCGTTCCTCTTCGCCAGCTGGAACGTGATGTCCGGGATCACGACGCCGAGGGAGAGGGTCTTGATGCGGATCTTCTCGTCCGCGTTCTCGCGCTTGGTGTCGAGGAAGCGGTGGATGTCCGGGTGGTGCGCGTTGAGGTACACCGCGCCGGCGCCCTGGCGCGCGCCGAGCTGGTTGGCGTAGGAGAAGGAGTCCTCGAGGAGCTTCATCACGGGGATGACGCCGGAGGACTGGTTCTCGATCTGCTTGATGGGCGCGCCGTGCTCGCGGATGTTGGTCAGCGACAGCGCCACCCCGCCGCCGCGCTTGGACAGCTGCAGGGCGGAGTTGATGCCGCGGGCGATCGACTCCATGTTGTCCTCGATGCGCAGCAGGAAGCAGGAGACGAGCTCACCGCGCTGCTTCTTGCCCGAGTTGAGGAACGTGGGGGTGGCCGGCTGGAAGCGGCCGGCGATCATCTCGTCCACCAGGTGGGTGGCCAGCTCCTGGTCGCCCCGGGCCAGGTGGAGGGCGACGACGGCGACGCGGTCCTCGTAGCGCTCGAGGTAGCGCTTGCCGTCGAAGGTCTTCAGGGCGTACGAGGTGTAGAACTTGAACGCGCCGAGGAAGGTCGGGAAGCGGAACTTGGCCTTGTAGGCACGATCGAACAGGCCCCGGATGAACTCGAAGGGATACTGCTCGAACGTCTCGGTCTCGTAGTAGTCGTTCTTCTGCAGGTAGTCGAGCTTCTCCTCCAGGTCGTGGAAGAACACCGTGTTGGTGTTGACGTGCTGCAGGAAGTACTGGCGCGCGGCCGCGTGGTCGGCCTCGAACTGGATGCGACCGTCGGCGCCGTAGAGGTTCAGCATGGCGTTGAGCTCGTGATAGCCGAGGTTCTGCCACTCGGCGGGCATGTTCTTCGCCTGGCGGATGAGGTCCGCCTCGGTGGGTGCGGTGGTGGTCATGTCCACAGTCCTTCCAGGCCGCCGCGGACGCGTTCGACGTCGTCGGGCGTGCCCATCAGCTCGAATTTGTACATGAGGGGCACCTGGCACTTGCGGGAGATGATGTAGCCGGCCAGGCAGTAGCCCTCATGGAAGTTGGTGTTCCCGGACGCGATCACGCCCCGAATCCAGTGACGGTTCTCCGGGACGTTGAGGAACTTGATCACCTGCTTCGGGACCGCGCCCGGCCCGCTGCCCCCGCCGTAGGTGGGGGTCATCAGGACGTACGGGGCGGTGGCCCCGAGGGTGGGCTCCCGGGTGATCAACGGCAGTCGAGCCACCCGGTCCTCGGGCAGCTCGAGCTTCTCGACGAAGCGGTGCGTGTAGTTGGAGGCGGAGGAGAAGTAGATCAGTCCCGCGTCGGTGGGGACGAGCCCCTGCGCCTCGGCCGAGCGGATGTGGCTCGGGTCCGCGGCGACGGTCATGTCGGCTCCGGTCAGGCCACCGATGCCGCGGCGGACTCGGCGAGCTCGGCGATCTTGTCCGGGCGGAAGCCGGACCAGGAGTCGGTCTCGGTGACGACGACGGGGGCCTGCATGAAGCCGAGGGCACGGACGCGCTCGAGGGCGGCGGGGTCCTGGGACATGTCCACGACCTCGTAGGCGATGCCCTTCTTGTCCAGTGCACGGTAGGTGGCGTTGCACTGCACGCAGGCCGGCTTGGTGTACACGGTGACGGTCATGGCGATCCCTGTTCTTTCGTGGTCTCTGGTGGTCTGCGGGTGTCGGCGCGGCGCTCGCGAGGTGCATCGCGGGGCGTGCCGAACATCTGCGTCGATACTACATCTAGTGATCACGGCCGGGAACCATCCCTACATGTAGTAGTCACACCGCTGTAGTTACGTATCCCCACCCTCTGCCCATCCTGTCCACACCCTGCTGTGCGAGACGATCCGCGCGGACATGCGGGACACGCCGGGACCGAGGTCGACTGTCCACAGCCGGTGGAGGTCTCGGGGCCGGGTCCCCACAGCCGGAAAGTCGAGTTCGCCACGTCTGCGAGCGGCGTGTCCGACCCCCGCGGACCACTACATGTAGGAGCCCGCCGCCGGCCGGCGTCGGAATACCCCGTGACCACCGGGGGTTGCCCCGGCATGAGCACCTCCCCCACCGTCACCCGCAATGACGCCGAGTCCCGCTACGAGCTCCACGACGGCGGCACACTGCTCGCCGTCCTCGACTTCCGGGACAACGGCGCGGCCGTCTCCCTGAACCGCGCGTTCACCATCCCGGTGCACCGCGGCCGGGGCCACGCCGCCGCGCTGACCGCGGGCGCCGTCGAGGACATCGCGACGAACGGCGGCCCCGCAGGGGGCCGCCGCATCGTGCCGATGTGCTGGTACGTCGCCCAGTGGTTCGACGAGCACCCGGAGAAGAGCGCGCTGCTCGCGCCCCGCTGACCGGCGCGGTCAGGCCGCGACGCGGTGCCGGCGCACCACGGCCAGGACGCCCGCGGCCAGCACCGCGACGGCGACGGGCCACGCCGCCGGACCACGCCCGGTCTCGACCGCGTCCGGCACCGTGTGCTCGCCCTCGGCCGGCTCCGCGGGGGTCTCGGGATCCGCAGGCTCCGCGGGGGTCTCGGGCTCCGCAGGCTCCGCGGGGGTCTCGGGCTCCGCCGGCGAGGTGGGAGTGTCGGGATCGGCAGGCTGACCCGGAGCCGGAGCGTCGTCGAACAGACCGGCCACGGGGAAGGTCACGAACCCCGGGATCCGCCCGTTCTCCCAGTCGTAGAGGTCCACGCGGGGGTCGCCGAACCGCACGGTCACCGTCCGCGTCGTCGTCACGCCGTCCCTCGTGGCCCGCAGGGTGACAATGTCGGATCCGGTGAAGCCCTCGGGCGCCTGGTACACGTAGCCGCGCGGCCCGCCGGTCTCCTCCTCCGTCACCTCGACAACCCGGCCCTCGGCCGGGCCCGCGACGAGCGTCAGCGGCGCCGCCTCATCGCCCGTGTACGAGGAGATGAACACGTGTCGCTCCCCCGGCGCCGCGAGCAGGGTGGTGTCCCAGGCGGTGGGGAGCATGTGGAAGCCGAGCTCATGACGCTGGTCGGCGCGCAGCGGCTCGCCCGGGTCAGCGTCGGTGAGGTCGGCGTCCGGACCGTAGGTGAGGGCGGCCACCTCGCCGCCCAGGACGTAGAGGGTGTAGACGACGGGACCGGTCCCCGACTCGCCCAGGCTCCGCCGGGCCGCGGCGACGTCGAAGTCACCGCGCTCCAACTCGTCGTCGTACGTGAACGGGACCTCGGTCTCGGCGCCGCGGGCCTCCCCCTCCAGCGCCGGAGCCACCGTCAGGCGGACGTCGGACTCGTCCACCTCGAACTCGGTGCCGAAGGAGGCACCGGTCTCACCCTCCGCGCTGGCCACGAGGAAGGATCCGCCGGGCAGGTCGTGCTCGGCGGTCCATCCAGCGGGGTGGGCGGGTGAGGCGAGGGCGGGGGTCGCCCCCAGGCCGGTGAGAAGGACGCCGGCGCCCAGGGCGGCGGCAAGGCGGGTCGGTCGGGCGGTGCGCATCGTGCTCCTCCAGGGGTGCGGTGCTGCGACGGGCCGAAGGGTTCTCCGGCTCGGACGCCCGAGGTCGACCGGATGCCGCACTCGCCGCTTCGGCACGAATCTACGCCGCGCGGACGTGAGGCGGGTCACTGTCCGGTGACGAAGCGCTATCGACTCGGTCACGGCGACGCGCGATGCGGATCGGGCCGGCCGGCGCCGCGCGTCAGCGGGACGCGCTGGGCGAGGGGCTCGCCCCGGAGGAGGGGCGCGGGGTGGCCTGCGCCGTGTCGGCCGGGCTGGGCGACGGGCTCGCCGACGCGGCGTCCCGCCCCCGCTGGTCCTCGGCGTCCCGGCCGGAGGCGCTGGCGGAGCCCGACGCGCCGGAGGAACTGGGCGAGCTCGACGACGGCAGCACCGGCTTCTGGGTGGCGCGGAAGTTGCGCACCTCCTGCACCGACTCCGGGACGAAGTCCGAGGGGACGGAGCCGCCGTCGGCGCCGGTGCCCTCGATCTTGATGGGGCCGGTGAACCCGGACGGTTCCGCCGTGCGCGCCCCGCTCGACCCGATCACGCCCATCTCCCCGAGCGTCGCGGCCAAACTCTCCAGCTCCTTGCGATGGCCCTCGACCACGCTGGAGGCCAGCTCCTTCGCCGCGTCGTCCGAGCCGTCCTCCGCCTCCGTGGCGGAGATCGTCAGCGCGCCCTGATAGAGGCGGCGCATCTGGAGCAGGTAGATCCGTCCTGCCTCCTCCGGCTCGGCGGCGGCCAGCACGTTCTTCTCCCGGTCGGACAGGAGTCCGGCGCGCAACTCGTCGCCCACGATCTGGGTCGGCTCCGCGTCCTCCGTGGACTCGGGCTGCGCAGACGGGGTCGACTCGGCACCCGCACCGCGCACGTCATCCGAGGGGACGCCCCAGCCCTCGAGCATCGACTCGAGCCGGCGCGCCCGCTCCTCGTGCTCGGACTTCATCCGTTCGGCGGTGGCCCGGATCTCCTGGTCCACGCCGTCCTTGCCCAGCACCTCATCGGACTGCTGGATCGCGTCGCGGTGGTTGCGCAGCAGCAGACCCGCGAACTGGATGTCCGCCGCGAGCGGGTCGGCGGACGTCTGGCTGGGGCTGGCCAGCACGCCCTCCAGGTAGGTGTTCCCCGCCTCCGTGCCACCGGTCTGTCCGGGCTCCTCGGCGACGCTGCAGCCGCCGGTGGCCAGGGTGATGCTCAGGAGCGCCCCTCCGACGGCCACGCTCCAGCGGCGGGGGCGCACGCGGGCGGGGGCGATGTCGGCTCGGCTCATGGGCGCAGGTCCTCTCGGCGGTCGTCACCCGGTCACGGGGTCAATGGCGGTCCGACGCGGTCGGCCGCCCCGGCCTCCCCAGGGTACCCCTCCGGCCTGCCGGCCCCGGGGTCGCCGCGGCCTCAGGCGACGCGGGTGGCCTGCACCACCCAGTTGTTGAAGGCGTTCCCGGCCATCCCGGTGCCCGGCACGAGGTCGCACGTGATCAGCGTGACCTTCGCGTCGTCGCCCCCGGGCTCCCATGCCCAGCGGTGCGCCGGATCCTGGGTGAGTTGCTCCTTCTCCACCGAGACCGCGTCCGCATCCGCCTCGAAGGCGGCCTGCGTGCCGTCGTCGTACGTCACCACGACGACGGCGCCCGCCCGCACGTCGCCCAGGTTCCAGAACACGTCCCGCACGCCGTAGTAGACGACGTGCCCGGCCAGTACCCCCGCGTACTGGGAACGCTCCCCCGGCGTGGTGCCCCACTGCGGCGGACCGTACCAGCCGACCGTCTGCGGCTCCGGGTCCAGGTCGCCGCCCTCGTCCAACTGCGTCAGGTCGATCCCCGCTCCGACGATCTGCTCGCCGTCCTGGTGGACGTCCACGTGCACGGGCGTCGCCGTGATCTCGTCCCACGGGGCGGCGGGGCCGGAGAGGTGGGCGGCCGCAGCAGGGGCCGGCTCCTCGGTGGGCGTCGGCTCCTCGGTGGGCGTCGACTCCTCGGTGGTCGTCGGCTCCTCGGTGGGCGTCGACTCCCCGGTGGGCGTCGACTCCTCGGACGGCGCGGGTGTGTCGGCGGGCTCCTGGGTCTCGACGGGGACCGCCGCCTCCCGCGTGGGTGCCGCCGAGGACGGGCTCGGCGTCGCCGTCGGTGCGGGGCTGGGCGTGGGGCGTGCTGACGACGACGACGGCGACGGGGTCTCGGACGCCGTGGCGCTGAGGGTGGGGGCAGCGCTGATCGGCACGGCGCCGACCGCCAGCATCCCGCGCAGCGCGAGGAACACGAGTCCCAGGCACAGCAGCACCAGGACCACCCACAGGGCGCGTCGGACGGTGGTGTTCATCCGGGTTCTCCCCTCGTGTGTATCGGCCAGACCCGCCTGGGCCGCGTCCGACGACGGCATGGTCTCATGCGCTCCGGCCTCAGCCCGGCGCGTCGTCCGTTCGGGACGGCCGAGGCGGCCGGGACGCGGGTGCGTCCCGGCCGCCTCGGCGCGGGTCAGGCCAGGCTGAAGGTGCGGCGCAGGCGCACCAGAACGCCGGCGGCCAGGGCTCCGATGGCGGCCAGGCCCCACGCGGAACCGTTGCCGGTCTCGACCGTGTCCGGGACGGTGTGCCCGTCCTCGGCCGGCTCTTCGGGGGCCGGGGCGGCGGGCTCGTCCTCGTCGACGACCGGCTCGGCGGGCTCCTCGGGCTCGGCGGGCTCCTCGGGTGCCGGGGCGGGATCGGCCGGCCCCTCCGGGGCGGGCTCGGGTTCCGGAGCCGGCTCGGGGGCGGGCTCGGGTTCCGGAGCCGGCTCCGGCTCCGGCTGCGGCTCGGGGGCGGGCGCCGGGTCGATCGGGGTGGGCGTGGAGTCGCCCGGCAGGTCGAGCACCTCCACGGTGAACTCGACCGTACGGGTGACGCCGTTCGCGGTCATCACCACGGTGAAGGTGTCGGTCCCGAGGAAGTCCTTCTCCGGGGTGTAGCCGAAGGAGGTCCCGCCGATCTCGACGGTCCCGTGCTTCGGCGCCACGGTGAGCTCGGCGTCGATCGGGCTCGGCACGCCGCCGTCCTCGGTCACGAGGGACTCGACGACGGTCGCGTTCTGGTCCGTGTAGACGCGCCACGTGGCGACCTCGGCCCAGTCCTCGAACGGGATGAACTCCTCGGCCTCGATCGGGGTCATGGTGCCGTCGGCGGCGAAGGCCGCGCCGAAGGCGAGCTGGCCGGCGCCGTAGACGTGCACCTCGTAGGGCTGCGCCAGGTCGCCGCCGAGGACCTGCTCGATGTCGTGCATGAACACGGCGCCCATGTCGTCCTCGGTGATGAAGTCGACCTGGATCTCGGTTTCCTCCCCCGACGCGGTGACGACGACGGCACGGATGTCCTCGGTCGCGAAGTTGTCGTAGAGGACGAACTCCATCAGGTTGTCGTCGGCACTGACGAACGTGCCGGACGGGGTGCCGTGCTCGGGCGTCCAGGTGGCGGCGTGGGCCGGGGCGGCGGCGACGCCGACGAGGACGGCGGCACCGAGGGCGGCGGCGGACAGGCGGGCGGGGAACTGCAGGGACATGGGGTCCTCCGGTTCGGCGGTGCGGGCGTCGCGCCACCCGGGGTGGATGCAGGTGACGCGGGTCACGGACACCTCGACCCTATCTGCCACATGTGCATTTGTTGAGCGCCACCTGGCCACAGCCGCAGAATTCACTCACTCTTCATGTGAGACGCCGCATCCACGGGCTCCGCATAGCGGTCCCAGACGAAGGCCTGCAGCCGGCGGGCGATCGCCTCCAGCGTCTCGGCGGCGAAGTGATCCTCCCGCCACGCCGCGTGCAGTCGCACCGCGAGCGCCCGCCCCTGCGCGATGACCCGCACCGGCGTCAGCCCGAAGGCCGGGTCCTCAGTGACGACGGTGACACCCGCCCCCGTCGCGACCAGGGCCTGGGCCACCCGCCCGGAGTTCGCCTCGGTGAGGGCCGGTGGCGTGAGGCCCGCCACGGCCACGGCGCCGTCGAGGACGCGCCGCGCCATGAAGGTGCGGGCGGGCGCGACGACCGGCTGGGCCACGAGGTCATCGAGGGACACCCGCGTCCGGCCCGCCCAGGGGTGACCCGGGGCGACGTACGCCCAGACCGGCAGGTCCATCAGCGGCAGCGACGCGACGGAGGGCGGCGGCACCGTCGGCATCACCACGAGGTTGTGCCGCGCGACGGCGTCGAGCAGCGAGTTGTCCAGCTGGGTCTCCGCGACGCGCGGGCGCGGGTCCTCCTCGCCGAAGGTGGCCACGAACGGCAGCACGACGTCGATGAGGGTGGTGCCCGGTGCGGCCACGGCCACGTCCGTGAGCCGACCGGAGGCGAGCGTGCGGGCCGCCTGCTCCGCCCGGCGATGGGCGACGAGGACCTCGCGCGCCACCGGGAGGAACGCCTCGCCGGCCGTCGTCAGCTCGAGCCGGCCGCCGACCCGGGCGAACAGGGGCAGGCGCAGCTCACGCTGAAGCCGCTGCAGCTGCCGACTGAGCGCGGACTGCACGAGATCCAGGCGGATCGCGGCCCCCGAGACCGTGCCGACCTCGGCCACCGTGACGAAGGCCCGGAGCAGTTTCTCCTCCATGCCGGATGAGCATAGCCGCCATGCCAGATCATCACTGGACGGCATGGACTCGACGCCCCACCATGAGAGGACGCGGCCCGACGCGTCGTCGTCGCGCCCACCCGTCGTCCCCGCTCCCCGTGAGCCGTCCCCAGGAGGCATCCCCATGACCGCCACCCCTGACCTCGAGCAGACCCGCCATCTGGCCACCGAGCTGCCCGGCCCTCGCTCCCGTGAGCTCGCCGAGCGCCAGAAGCGCGCCGTCCCGGCCGGAGTGGCCACCACCATGCCGGTGTACGCGGCCCGCGCCGAGGGCGGCATCCTCGAGGACGTGGACGGCAACCGCCTGATCGACCTGGCCTCCGGCATCGCCGTCACCTCCGTGGGCGCCTCCCACCCGCGCGTCGTGGCCGCCGTCCAGGAGCAGGTCGCGCAGTTCACCCACACCTCGTTCATGATCACCCCCTACGAGGGCTACGTGGCCGTGGCCGAGCAGCTGGACCGCACCTGCCCGATCCCCGGCGAGACCCGCACCGCCCTGTTCAACTCCGGCGCCGAGGCCGTGGAGAACGCTGTCAAGGTGGCCCGCGCCTACACCGGCAGGCAGGCCGTGGCCGCGTTCGACCACGCCTACCATGGCCGCACCACCCTGACGATGGCGCTGACCGCCAAGTCCATGCCCTACAAGCACAGCTTCGGACCGTTCGCCCCCGAGATCTACCGCGTGCCCGGCTCCTACCCGCTGCGGGACGGCCTGTCCGGCGCCGAGGCCGCGCAGCGCGCCATCTCCGCGCTGGAGAAGCAGATCGGTGCCGACAACCTGGCCGCCGTGATCATGGAGCCGATCCAGGGCGAGGGCGGCTTCATCGTCCCGGCCGAGGGCTTCCTGCCGGCCGTGGTCGAGTGGTGCAAGGCCAACGACGTCCTGTTCATCGCGGACGAGGTCCAGTCCGGCATCGCCCGCACCGGCGCCTGGTTCGCCTCCGAGACCAAGGACATCGAGCCGGACCTGATGGCGACCGCCAAGGGCATCGCCGGCGGCATGCCGCTCTCCGGCGTCACCGGCCGCGCCGAGGTGATGGACTCCGTGCACCCGGGCGGCCTCGGGGGCACCTACGGCGGCAACCCCGTCGCCACGGCGGCGGCGCTCGCCGTGTTCGAGGCCGTCGAGGAGGACGGTCTCCTGGAGAAGGCCCGCCGGATCGAGCAGGTCATCCGCGAGCACTTCGCGCAGAACGCCGACGACCGCATCGCCGAGGTCCGCGGCCGCGGCGCGATGATGGCGATCGAGTTCGTGGACCCCGCCACCGGCGAGCCGGACGCGACGCTGACCGCCACCGTGGCCGCGGCCGTGCGCGCCACCGGCGTCATCCTGCTCACCTGCGGCACCTACGGCAACGTCGTCCGCTTCCTGCCGCCGCTGACCATCGGTGAAGACCTCCTCAAGGAGGGCCTGAGCGAGGTCACGAAGGCGCTGCAGTCCGCCTGAGCCCCGCCACCGGCGAACCGACGACGACGGCCCCGCATCCCTGCCCGGGATGCGGGGCCGTCCGCCTGTCGGCGGAGGACTCAGATGTCGTCCTCGTACGCGGGGCCGCCTTCGTTCTCCATGGCCTCGATGCGCCGGGACTTCTCGGCGGTGAAGATCCGGCGGACCCCCGTGCCGCCGAACTCGTCCTCCGGGACCAGCCCGACGCCGTACTTCAGCAGGGCCTTCTCCAGACGCAGACGCTCGTCCACCCGCAGGTCGGCCAGCCCCTTCTCGAAGCGGCGCAGCTGCTCCTTCTCGAGACCGGCCGCGGTGGCCAGGGTGCGGACACTGACCTGGGCGAGAGCGCGGCCGGCGCGCGCCACGTCGAAGGTCATCGGGGTGGGGTACATCAGACATTCTCGATTCTGCAGTTCTCGACGGGGATCCGGTCCATGATGGCCACGCCCCGGATGAAGGGACAAGGGCGCGCCAGCCTAGAACCCGCTGTGCGACATGCTCGTCGCTGACGGAGACGACCCTGGCCGACGATCGGGGAGAATATGGCGGTCATCACTTCCCCATCCCCGAGAAAGGGGGCTCCATGAGCCACGTGACCTCCTCCCCGCCCGTGTCAGGGCCGGGTCTCAAGAAGACCCTCTCGTCGCTCGACGCCTACGCCATGGGCTTCGGCGCCATGATCGGCTTCGGCTGGGTCGTCCTCGTGGGCGGCTGGCTCAAGGACGCCGGCACCTTGGGCTCGATCATCGCGATCGTCTCCGGCGGCCTGATCATGACCGTCGTCGCGCTGGTGTACGCCGAGCTCGTCGCAGCGATCCCGAAGGCCGGCGGCGAGCACCATTTCCTGCTGCGTGGCATGGGCGCGCGGTGGAGCTTCCTCGGCTCGTGGGGCATCACGGGCGGCTACATCTCGATCGTCGCGTTCGAGGCCGTCGCCCTCCCCCGCACCGCCGCATACATCTGGCCCGAGATCAAGTCGATCCCGCTGTGGAATGCCTTCGGCTCGGACGTCTACCTCGTCTGGGCGCTGGTCGGCGCCGGGGCTGCCGTGGTCATCACCTGGATCAACTACATCGGCGTCAAACTGGCCGGCATCGTGCAGACGATCGTGGTCGCGACGCTGCTCGTCATCGGCGCCCTCCTGGTGTTCGGGGCCGGAACGGGTGGCTCCGTCGCGAACTTCGAGCCGCTCTTCACGGACGCCCGGGGCCTGTTCACGGTGATGATCGTCGTGCCGTTCCTCTTCGTGGGCTTCGACGTCATCCCCCAGTCGGCCGAGGAGCTCAACATGCCCCCTCGCCGCATGGGCGTGATGATCATCGTCTCGGTGGCCGCCGCGACCCTCTGGTACATCATGGTGATCCTGACGAACGCGTCCTCGATGCCCCGTGAGCAGCTCGTGAACGCCGACCTCGTGACGGCTGACGCCATGGCGGCCCTGTTCCACAGCCCGGCCATGGCCAACGTGCTGCTCGTGGGAGGCATGGCCGGCATCCTCACCTCCTGGATCGCCCTGCTCATGGGCGCGGCCCGCCTGCTCTACGCAATGGGCGTCTCGGGCATGCTGCCCCGCTGGTTCGGATACATCCACCCGAAGTACCGGACCCCGTCGAACGCGGTGCTGTTCATCGGCGTGCTCTCCATCGCGGCGCCGTTCTTCGGCGCGGGCGCCCTGGGCTGGTTCGTGGACTCCGGCTCCCCGTCCATCGTGTTCACCTACATGATGGTCTGCGTCGTGTTCCTGCTCCTGCGCCGCCGCGAGCCGGAGATGGACCGCCCCTTCCGCGCGGGCGGCGCGACCGCCGGACGCGTGCTGGGGGTGACCGGTGTGATCCTCACAGCGGGGCTGCTCAGCCTCTACATCCCGGGGATGCCCGCCTCCATCGCCCCGATGGCCTATGCCTTCTTCGGCCTGTGGTGGCTGCTCGGCTTCGTCTTCCTCTTCCGCATCCCGCGCGGGATCACCCCGGGCGAGGACGCAGAAGAACGTCTGCTGGAACGTCTGGCGCGTCGCTGACCCATCGCTCCCGCCACGTCGGCGGGACGCGGACGGGCCCGCCTCCGGTCACCGGAGGCGGGCCCGTCGTCGTGGGGGTGTCAGTCCTGGACGAAGTACATCTGCTTGTTGACGAACTCGTCCATGCCGAGCGGGCCGAGCTCGCGGCCGAAGCCGGATCGCTTGACGCCGCCGAACGGGATCTCCGCCCCTTCGCCCGCCGGCGTGTTGACGTTGGCCATGCCGACCTCGAGCTGTCGGGCGATCCGCTCGGCCTGGGCCACGTCCTGGGAGAACACGGCGCCGCCCAGGCCGTACTGGGAGTCGTTGGCGAGGGCGAGCGCCTCGTCCGCGGACTCCACCTTGTAGACGACGGCGACGGGGCCGAAGAGCTCCTCGCGGTAGGCGTCCATCTCGGAGGTGACGCCCGTGATCACGGCCGGGGCGAAGCGAGCGCCCGCCTCGTCCGTGACGGTCCCGCCGACGTGGACGGTCGCCCCCTGCTGACGGGCCCGCTCCACCTGCTCGGCCAGTCCCTCGGCGGCACCGCGCGAGGACAGCGGGGTGAAGACCGTCGGGTCCTCGTCGGTGGCCTCACCGGGCTTCATGGCCTCGGCCAGGGACACCAGCTCGGCCACGAAGGCGTCATGGATGTCCGCCGAGACGATCATGCGCTTGTTGGAGTTGCAGGCCTGGCCCATGTTGTACATGCGGGTCGCCCACGCGGTGCGGGCGGCCTCGACCGGGTCCTCGGCGTCGAGCACGATGTACGGGTCCGAGCCGCCGAGCTCGAGGACGGCCTTCTTGAGGTGCTGGCCCGCGAGCGCGCCGATCACGAAGCCGGCCCGCTCGGAGCCGGTCAGGGAGACGCCGGCCACGCGCGGGTCGGCGATGAACTCGGCGATCTGGTCGTGCGTGGCGAACACGTTGGTGTACACGCCGGCCGGCACGCCGGCGTCGTCCATGATCTGCTGCACGGCCAGGGCCGAGCGCGGGCAGATCTCGGCGTGCTTGAGCACGATCGCGTTGCCGAGCATGAGGTTCGGCGCGGCGAAACGGGCGATCTGGTAGTACGGGAAGTTCCACGGCATGACGCCCAGCAGCACACCCAGGGGCAGGTGGCGGATCATGGCGCGGCCGCCCTCGAAGGTCTCGATGGGGCGGTCCGCGGCGAGGGTGGGGCCCTTGTCCGCGAAGTAGCCGAAGATGGCCGAGCTGAACTCCGCCTCCTCGACGCCCTCGGTCACGCGCTTGCCCATCTCGGTGGCGATGATCTGCGCGAGCTCGTCCTTGCGCTCCTCGAAGAGGTCCGCCACCTTCTGCACGATGGGGGCGCGCTCCTCGATGGGGCGGGCGGCCCATGCGCGCTGGGCGGTCTCGGCGGCGGCCAGCACCTGGTCGACCTCACCGTCGGCGAGGGCGGGGAACGTCTCCACGACCTGGTCGGTGCTGGGGTCCTGCACGCGATAGCCGGTGGGGGTGCTCATGAGTGGGTCCTCTCGTTGGGGTCCCGGACCACGGCAGTGCCGTCGTCGTCCGGACGGATGATCGGGATGGGTCGGGTCGAGTCCGTCTGCGGCAGGGTCTCGCCACGGAAGTAGGCCGGGTGGCGCAACCGCGTCCACATCATGAGTACCACGCCGATGGCCAGCACGCCCGTGCCCAGGATGAACACCGTGCCGACGCCGAACACGGAGGAGCCGGAGCCGTAGCCGGGGTCGGTGGAGTCCAGCGCGGTCACGCAGAACATCACCAGCAGCACGAGGCCGCCGATCAGCGGGAACAGGAAGGTGGTGAGGGCGTTGCCCATGGAGGTGAACCACTCGCGGCGGAAGTACCAGACGCAGGCCAGGGCGGTGATGCCGTAGTAGAAGCAGATCATCAGGCCCAGGGCGGTGATGGTGTCCCACAGGGCGTTCTCGGAGAGCAGCCGCGTGACGACGTAGAAGAGGCCGGCGAAACCCGCGCACACCCAGGTCGCGAAGGCCGGGCTGTTGAACCGAGGGCTCAGCTCGGCGAAGCGCGCGGGCACGGCCCGGTAGAAGCCCATCGCCAGCAGGGTGCGGGCCGGGGAGACCATGGTCGACTGCAGGGAGGCCAGGGAGCTGACGAGGATCGCGCTGGACATGATCACGGCGAAGGGGCCGAGGATCGGGCCCGCGAGGACCGCGAAGATCGACTCCTGGTTGTCCGGATTGCCCGCGCCCAGGCCCTCGGAGCCGATGCCCGCCCAGGAGATCACAGCCAGGGCGGACAGGATGTAGACGGCGATGATGACGAACACGGTGACGGCGGCGGCCCGGCCGGGGGTGCGCTCGGGGTCCTTGGTCTCCTCGTTCATCGTGAGGGTCACGTCCCAGCCCCAGAACAGGAAGATGGACAGGGAGACGCCGGCCGCGACCACACTGAAGTCGCCCGCGGTGAACGGGTTGAACCAGTCCAGCTGCACCGGAGTGGGGTCGAAGCCTGCACCCCGGGAGGACTGCGTCAGGGCGGCGACGGCGAACGCCCCGAGGGCCAGGATCTGGAAGGCCACCAGGATGTACTGCAGGTGCTTGGTGGTCTCCATGCCGCGGTGCGAGATCCATCCGGCCAGGGCCAGGTACACCAGGGTCAGGGGGATGTTGACCCACAGGTTGCCGGCCAGGTCCGCGATGGCCTGGCTCCCGGTGATCTGGGCGAGCAGCAGGAACGTGAAGTCGACGGCGACGGCTGCCAGGTTGGACAGCACGATCACGGAGGCGGCGATGAGCCCCCAGCCGCCCATCCACCCGACATACGGCCCGAAGGCGTGCGTGGCCCAGGTGAAGGACGTGCCGGAGTCCGGCACCTGCGTGTTCAGCGCCCGGTAGCCGAGGGCCACCAGGAGCATCGGGATGAAGCCGAGCAGCAGGATCGCGGGCACGTGGGTGCCGACGGTGCTGATGGTCGGCCCGAGGCCCGAGGTCAACGTGTAGGCGGGGGCGACGACTGAGACGCCGATCACCACCGCCCCGAGGAGGCCGACCTTGCCGGCCTGGAGCCCCTTGTTGCTCACCCCGCCCGGGTTGAGCAGGTTGACCTGCTCCATGGCGGAGGTGGTCGGGTACACGTGCTCGTGCCCCTCGCTGTCGACGACGCGGCGTCGTGGGGTGGATGCGCTCATCAGGATGTCCTTGTCCGTCGGGCCGGTCAGCCGGTGGGCTGCCCCGCGTCGGTGGCGTCCCGCTCGGCGATGGCCAGGGCGGCGGCCTCGCCCATCCGGATCGCACCGTCCACGTGCTGGTAGCCCTCGGCGGCGATGTCCGAGCACGCGTAGTGGATGGGACCGGTCGGGCGGTTCTGGAGGTGGCCCCAGCGGGAGAGCCCGCCGAGGTCGTAGCTGGTGGCGTAGGCGCCTCGGGTCCACTCCTCGGCCGCCATGTCCGAGAGGAAGAACGCGATCGGCTCGAGAGTCCGGGGGCCGAGGTACTCGGCCATGGCGCCGAGGATCGCGGCCTTGCGCTCCTCCTCCGGCAGCGCCCACATCTGCTCCGCGTACACGTCGGAGACGAAGCCGACGAGGGTGCCGTGCGGGTCCTCCTCGCCCGGGGCGCCGCCGGCCAGGTTCTCGCCGCGGTTGGTGTTGTCATAGATCTCCTGGACGAGACGGCCCCCGCCGAAGCACGTGCCGGACAGGCCCTCCTCGCGCCAGAACGGGGTCTCGTACACGGCGTGCACCTTGATGACCAGGCCCATGGAGATGTGCTGGTGCGCGATCTGCTGCTCGCGCGGCATCGGCGGCTCGAAGGAGATGCGGCTGTAGAGGTTCGGCGGGACGGCCAGGACCGCGTAGCGGGCGTGCACCTCGTAGTCGTCGGTGAGTGCCACGACGTCGCCGGCGGCGCCGTCGTGCGCCACGCCGTTGCGCACGTCCGCGGCCACCCCGTTCTTTTCGTCCGCGGTGGACGGGTCCGGCTCGGCCCAGCGCAGGGTGCGCACCGGCTGGCCGAGGACGACGTCGTCGCCCAGCTCGGCGGCCATGGCCAGGGACACGGACTGCATGCCGCCCTCGACGCGCTGGTCCAGGATGAAGTCCTCGTCCACCAGATTGCGGAACGACCCGGCCGAGGCGGCCATGAGCAGCGCCTGGAGCATGGAGAAGGTGTGGGAGGGCTTGGTCAGCATGCCGGAGGCGATGTAGATGGAGACGTTGTCGATGGCCTCCGGGTCGTCCGACTCCTGTTCCAGCCAGTGGCGGAAGGAGATCGTGTCCAGCTCGGCGCCCCGCGGGTGCTCCCACGGGGCGGCGGCGTCGATCTCGGCGGTCAGTTCGTCGATCTTGGCGATCAGGCGATCCATCTCCCGGTGCGTCTTCTCGGCCACCGGGAAGTCGAGGCCGTCGTAGACGTGGCGTTCTCCGCGCGGGTCCACATAGACGTTGCGACCGTCGCGGAAGCGGGAGAACGTGGGCAGGCCGAGCTCCTCCACCAGGGAGATGAGGCGGGTCTGGTCCGGGGAGATCCACTGGCCGCCGATCTCGATGAAGTGGTCCTTGCCGTCCGTGCCCTCGACCAGGCCGTTCCAGGTGCGGCCGCCGACGCGCCGGCGCGCCTCGAGGACGGTGACGGACAGGCCCTGAGCCTTCGCGGTGCGGGCGGCCATGAGGCCGGCCGGGCCGGCGCCGATCACGACGACGTCGCTTGTCCGGCGCTCGCGGCCGGCGGTGGCGGGGGCGGTGGTCATGGGGGTGCTCCTCTGGCGGGGACGGGGCATCGGGCAGGGCCCGGGTGAATGCCGTTCATTTAGAGTGTCGGCGCTCACTGTACGGGCCGCGCGCTGGGAAGGGAAGGCCGATCCGTGGCCGGCCTGACACCTCCCACTCGTCCGACGGGTCAGAATGGCCGGATGGACGAGACCCCTGAACCGCCCCGGACGCGCCGCCGCCGCGGACAACCTCTCTCCCCCGCTCTCAACCGCGCAGCGATCGCGGACGCGGCGCTCGCGGTCGCCCGCACCGAGGGATACGAAGGGCTCACCATGGCGGCGGTCGGCCGTCGCCTGGATGTGGCGCCGAGCGCGCTCTACAACCACATCAGCGGCAAGCATGAGCTGCTCGTCCTGCTGCAGGACGCCGTGATGGGCGAGGTCTCGCTCGTCGAGCTGGAGGCCGCGATCCGGGGCGAGGCGCCCGTCGTCGCCGCCCTGCGGGCGTGGGCGCGCTCCTACCGGGACGTGTTCGCGGCCCATCCGCCGCTGATCCCGCTCATCGCCACCCTGCCGATCGAGGGCGCCCCGTCGACGCAGCGCGTCTACGAGACGGTGTGCGCGGTGCTGGCCCGGACCGGTCTGGCGCCGGGGCAGGTGCTGACCCGGGTGATCGCGCTCGAGTCGTTCATCTACGGTTCCGCGTTCGACGTCGACGCCCCGGCCGACATCTTCGAGGTGGCGGGGGCGCAGGAGCGGCTGCCCGCATTCGGCGCGGCGGCCGAGGCGTTCCGGGCAGGCGGGGGCACACGCGCGATGGGGGCGCGGAACCCGTACGCGGACGCACCCTTCGAGGAGGGACTGGACCTGCTGCTGGCGGGCCTCGACGACTGACCCGCGGGCTGCCGGCCGCGTGTCAGGCCGACACGGACGCACCGCCCCTCCGCGTGAGAGGGGCGGCGCGTCGACGGATCTGTGCGCGGCGGGCTGTCAGCCGGTCAGACCCAGACGACGGCGGGCCGCGACCAGCACCCCCGCGGCGGCGGCGCCGAGGCCGGCCAGCCACCAGCCGGTGGACTGCCCCGTCTCGACGGTGTCCGGGGTTGTGTGCGGCTCGTCGGCGTCGCCCTCGACCGGAGTGGTCTGCTCCTCCTCATCCTCCGGAGCCGGGGCGGCCTCGTCGCCCCGGAACGCGGCGAGCGCCGCAGCGGTGTCCGGGTCGGTCAGGTCGAGCGGCTTCCCGTTGAGGACGCCGTCCTCGGCATCGAGGAAGCCGTCGTACGCGGCGGGGATCTCCTCGCCGACCTGCACGGTGACGGTCTGGACGTGGGCGACGTGGTCGCTGTGGAAGTCGACGGTGAAGGTGTCCGTGCCGACGAAGCCCTCCTCGGGGATGTACCAGGCACGGAGCTGGGAGTGCTCCGAGTCACGGAACGCGAAGACCTCACCGTGGTCCGGCTCGGCCACGACCGCCGCGTAGGTGTTCTCCATCGTCGGCGCGGCGACCAGGTGGACGATCTCGGCGCCCTCCACCCCGGGTGCCAACTGCATGGCCGAGTCCCAGGCCAGGGGCCGGTCCCCGAGGTGGGCCATCTGCGGGCCGTCGACGGAGTGCACGGCCGCCCCCTGATCGTCGGCGAGGTCGGCGTCCGCCTGGAGCGTGATGCCCATGTTCAGCATCTGCCCGTCGGCCACGACGTCGTAGCGCACGAGGCCTTCACCGGCCGCGCCGAGCGCGCGGCGGGTCTCGAGGACGTCCACGGCGCCGCCGTCGATGACGTCCAGGGCGGTGAACTCGACCTCCTGGCCGCCCTCCAGGCGGGTGCCGTCCTCGGCCACCGGGGTGAGCGTGAGCGTGAGGTCCTCCGGATCGTAACCGTCGTAGGTCTGGAAGAAGGCCGCGGTGACGTTCTCGTGGTCGACGGCCTGGAAGTAGCCGGCCTGGGGACCATGGGCGTCGTCCCAGGCGGCGGCGGGGCCGGCGAGGGCGACGGTGGTGATGAGGCCGGCGGCGGCGACGGCGGCGGGCAGGTGACGGAGGGAGGGACGACGGGTACGGATGACGGACATGGCAGCTCCTCACTGAGTCGGCCGGACAGGGCCGGCGGCCCCCGCCTCTGCAGCACCGGTGGTCCGGGCTCCACGGGTGGGGACGCCTCGAGTCTGTCCGCCGAGAGCCTGCCGTGAAAGAGCTGTGCGACGTCGATGCGTGATCGACGCTGGACCGCAACCCGGCCGTGACCGGCGGGGGTGCTGTGCGGGCGCGGAGCGCAGAGGGGTCACGACGGCGAACCGGCCGTCACGACGACGAAGGCCCGGTCCGCACGGACCGGGCCTTCTGACTGGTGGAGGTAAGGGGATTCGAACCCCTGACCTTCTGCATGCCATGCAGACGCGCTACCAACTGCGCCATACCCCCAGGTGGGTGGTGACTCCGTTTCCGGCGGACCGGCCGGAGCACCTGAACAGAATACCCGGCCTGCGGCAACCGCGCAAACCGGCCGGGCGGCGTCGATGGACCGCCGCGACGCCACGGCCTAGCGTGCAGGAGACGCCCCCATGCCCCCCCCGCCAGCCCAGGAGGTCCTGCATGTCCCGCACTGACGCACCGATCCGCACCGCCCTGATCGGCTATGGGTTCGCCGGGAAGACGTTCCACGTCCCCCTGCTCCACGCCACGGAGGGACTCGCTCTCACCCATGTCGTCTCGAGCCGCCCGGACGCGGTGCACGCGGATCTGCCGGACGTCGTCGTGGTGCCCGACGTGGACGCGCTCCTGGCGTGGCACGACGTGGACCTCGTGGTGATCGCCGCCCCGAACGACCAGCACACGCCGCTCGCGCGCGCCGCCCTCAGGGCGGGCAGGCACGTGGTGGTGGACAAGCCGTTCACGCTGAGTCTCGCCGAGGCGCGGGAGCTGCGCGACCTCGCGGCCGAGACGGGGCGGGTGCTGCGGGTGTTCCAGAACCGCCGCTTCGACAGCGACTTCCTGGGCATCGCCGAGCTCGTGCGCTCCGGCCGGCTCGGGGACGTCGTCCACCTCGAGTCCCGGATCGACCGCTTCCGCCCGACCGTCCGGGACCGCTGGCGGGAAGCCGCGGTGCCCGGGGGCGGCATCTGGTTCGACCTCGGACCGCACCTGGTCGACCAGGCGCTCCTGCTCTTCGGTGTCCCCGAACGCGTAGACGCCGACCTCGCGGCCCTGCGTCCGGGCGCCCCGGTCGAGGACTGGGCGCACTGCGTGCTGCAGTACCCGGGCCGGCGCGTGGTCCTGCAGGCGTCGATGCTCGTGGCCGGCGGCAGCCCGCGCTTCGCGGTCCACGGCACGCGTGGCTCCGCGGTGAAGGAACTGCCGGATCGGCAGGAGGTTCAGCTGCGCGCTGGTCTGCTCCCCGGCGCCGAGGGCTGGGGCGTCGATCCGGACCCGATCCTCCTGCACGACGGGGAGGGGAACACCGAGCGCGTCCCCGCGCCGATCGGAGCCCAGCAGCGGTCCTACGCGGGCGTGCGCGACGCGATCCTGGGCCGCGCGAGCAGCGACGCCGCCACCCCCGACCAGGCCGTCGCCGTGATGGCGGTGCTCGAGGCCGCCGTCGCCTCGGCGCGGGAGGGCCGTGCGGTGGAACCCGCACTCACGGCGGCGGAGCGCGCAGCGTACCCCGGCGTGTCCCCCGCACCGACCGCGGCGGAGCGACATCACCGCAGTGCAGAACCGCGGTGATGTCGCAGGGCGGCGGTCGTGTCCCGGGCCCGCACAGGAACCCGACGACGACGAAGGCCCGGTCCGCATGGACCGGGCCTTCTGACTGGTGGAGGTAAGGGGATTCGAACCCCTGACCTTCTGCATGCCATGCAGACGCGCTACCAACTGCGCCATACCCCCAGATATGGGCATCACCCGCGATGTTCACGCGCCGTTTCCGGCCCGTTCGCCTCGCTGGCAACTCGACCAGCGTACACGGTCCCCGCGCGGGCGCCAAATCCGCGTCCGGGCCGCGGCGCCCTCAGATGTTGTAGCCCTCGAGGGTCCAGTCGCCCCAGCCCTCCGGCGCGGGGGCGAACGCGCCCTGCAGCACGGCGGCGCGGGCGTTGCCGATCCGCTCCATCGCCGCGAAGGCCTCGCCCTCGTGACGCAGGAGCAGCCCCGTGGCCGCACGAATCAGAGCACCGTGGGCCACGGCGAGCAGAGTCTGGGCGCCCCCGTCGCGCGGGGTGTCCGCCCAGTGCGGAGGCACGTGTCCGCGCAGCGCACGCAGGGCCCGCTCGCCGCCCCCGCGCAGGGTCTCCCCGCCGACGGGACCGGCGTCGAGCACCGGCTCGGCCCGCCAGAGGCGGTGCTCGTCCGGCCAACGTTCCGCGATGGCACTGAGCTCCAGGCCCTCCCACTGTCCCCCGGCCAGCTCCATCAGCTCCGGGTCGACGGCCACGGGCGCCGCGCCGACGCGGGCCTGGAGGACGATCTCGGCCGTGCGGCGCGCCCGGGCCAGCGGGGAGCACACGGCCACGAGCTCCTCCGCGTCCTCGATCAGGTCGCCCACGGGCCCACCGGCGGCGCGGCGGGCCTGGCGCTCCCCCTCGGCGTTCAGCTCGATGTCCGTGTGCCCCTGGTAGCGGTCCAGGGCGTTCCAGTCGGTCTCACCGTGTCGCAGCAGGATCAGGCGCATCTCGCGGCCGCGCTCAGGAGGCGTGCGAGGCGGAGGCGCCGTCGTCCTGGGTGGCCGCGTCCGGGCGGGTGCTCTCCTCCGGCAGGCCGAGGTCGATCGCCGGGGTGTCCTTCCACAGGCGGTCCAGCGCGTAGAACTCGCGGTCCTCGCGATGCTGGACGTGCACCACGAAGTGCCCGTAGTCGAGCAGCACCCAGTGGCCGTCAGACCGGCCCTCGCGACGCAGCGGCTTGAGCTGCTCGTCCTTCAGCAGCGCCTCCTCGACGCCGTCGACGATCGCGTTGACCTGACGCTCCGAGGCGCCGGAGGCGATCAGGAAGGCGTCGGTCAGGCCGAGCCGCTCGGCGACGTCGAACGCGACGATGTGCGTGCCGAGCTTGTCCGCGGCGGCGGCCGCGGCGGTGGTGAGGGCGTCCAGGGTGGTCTGGGGAACGGTCACGAGGTCTCCTCTTCCGAGACGTAGAGGTGGTGCTTGGCGATGTACTGGACGACGCCGTCCGGGACGAGATACCAGACGGGCCGGCCCCGGCGGACGCGCTCCCGGCAGTCCGTGGAGGAGATCGCCATGGCGGGGATCTCCATCAGGGACACGTCATCCCCCAGGCCCATGTCCGAGAGGTTGTGGCCGGGACGGGTGACACCGACGAAGTGCGCCAGGCCCCAGAGTTCGTCCACGTCCTTCCACGTGAGGATCTGGCCCATGGCGTCCGCGCCGGTGATGAAGAACAGCTCGGCGTCCGGGTGCAGGCGGCGCAGGTCCCGCAGCGTGTCCACGGTGTAGGTGGCGCCGGGGCGGTCGATGTCCACGCGGGAGACGGTGAACCGGGGGTTGGAGGCGGTGGCCACCACGGTCATGAGGTAGCGGTCCTCGGCCGGGGAGACCTGCCGGTCCGACTTCTGCCACGGCTGGCCCGTGGGGACGAAGACGACCTCGTCCAGCTCGAACTCGGCGGCCACCTCGGAGGCGGCCACGAGGTGCCCGTGGTGGATCGGGTCGAAGGTGCCGCCCATGATGCCGAGGCGACGACGGCGCGCGCCCCCGGCGGTGGGCGCGGGGACGGGGGTGCGGGAGGCGACGGTCATGCGCTCAGGAGACGAACGGACGGCCCGCCGCGTCGCCCCCGGCGGAGGCGGCGACGCGGCGGGCCGGTGAGACGTCAGTGACCGGAGGTGTGCGAGCCGCGGCCGGTGCCGTGGTGCTGGACCGCGGTGGTGGGCTCGGGCAGGCGCAGCGCGCGGGAGCGCATGGACATGGTGGCGGCCAGGGCGGCCATCAGCAGCGCGAAGACGAGCAGGCCGTACCAGATGGGGTCCATCGGCAGCTCGTTGACGACGTGGTGGCCCTCGGCGGCGGCCAGGATCAGGGAGGTGTTCAGCATGGATGCTCCTCGGTGCAGCGGGTCAGACGGCCGGGCCGGGGCCGGGCCGAAGGGGTCCTGGTGTCCATCGTAGCCCGGCTCAGCGGCGGATCTGCCCGTCGCCGCACAGGATCCACTTGGTGGTCGTGAGCTCCTCCAGGCCCATGGGCCCGCGGGCGTGCATCTTCTGGGTGGAGATGCCCACTTCGGCGCCGAGGCCGAGCTCGCCGCCGTCGGTGAAGCGCGTGGACGCGTTCACGATGACGGCCGCGGCGTCCACCTCGGTGATGAACCGCTCGGCCGCGGCCAGGTCGTTCGTGACGATGGCCTCGGTGTGGCCCGTGGACCACCGGCCGATGTGCTCGATCGCCTGGTCGAGGGAGTCCACGACGCGCACGGCCATCTCCATGTCCAGGTACTCGGTGCCCCAGTCCTCCTCCGTGGCGTCCACGGCGTCCCGGGCGTGGTCGCCGCGGTCGGCGAGCGTGGGCAGCCAGGCCCGCGCGGCCTCGTCCACGTGCAGCAGCACGCCGGCACGGGTGAGGGCGCGCAGCACTTCGCGGCCCGCCTCCTCCGCGTCCCGGTGGAGCAGCAGGGTCTCGGCCGCATTGCACACGGAGGTGCGGTGGGTCTTCGAGTTCAGCGCGATGTCCACCGCCATCTGCTTGGGTGCGGAGGCGTCCACATACAGATGCACGTTGCCCTCACCCGTCTCGATCACGGGCACCCGGGCCTCACGGACCACGCGCTGGATCAGCTCACGGCCGCCACGCGGGACGAGGACGTCCACCGTGCCACGGGCGGCCATCAGGGCGGCGACGCCGGGACGTCCGAGGTCGTCGATGCCCTGGATGATGTTGGGGTCGAAGCCCTGGTCCACGAGCGCCTCCCGCAGCACCTGGATCAGGACCGCGTTGGTGGACTCCGCGGCCGAGCCGCCGCGCAGGATCACGCCGTTGCCCGACTTCAGGGCGATGCCGGCGATGTCCACCGTGACGTTCGGACGGGCCTCGTACACGGCGCCCACGACGCCCAGGGGCACCCGCACCTGGCTCATCCGCACGCCGTTGGGCAGCGGGCCGCCGCGGACCACGGTGCCCACGGGGTCCGGCAGGCCGGCCAGGGTCTCCAGGGCGAGGGCCAGCGCCTCGACGCGCGCCTCGTCCAGCTTGAGGCGGTCCAGCATGGCCGCCGAGGTGCCGGCTTCGCGGCCGCGGCTGCGGTCCTCGCGGTTGGCCGTGATGATCGCGGCCGTGTTGGCGCGCAGGGCCTCGGCCATGTGGCGCAGGACGGCGTCCTTGCGGGCGCGGCCTGCGGTGGCCAGCTCGGGCACGGCCTGTCGCGCCGACTCGGCCCGTTGGCGGACGGCCTCCTCGACCTCGGGCGTCGGCGCCTCGGCGTCCTGGCGGCCGGACTGGTCCTGGGGTGCGGTGCTCTCGGTGGTCTGCATGCCTCCAGCCTATCGAGCGCCCCGGACGAGGCACGAGGCCCCGGTCCGACGCCGCGGCCGCGGCCCGTGCCGGTCAGCGCTGCGGCGGAGCCAGGCGCACCCAGTCGTCGGCGTGCACGACGACGCCGTCGTAGCCCGCGCCGAGGTCCTCGCGGAGGTCGGCGGTCGTCCGTCCGAGCATGGCGGGCAGCTGCGACGAGGAGTACTGCACGAGGCCGCGCGCCCGCACCCGGCCGTGTGCGTCCACGATCTCGACGACGTCGCCCGGCGTGAAGTCGCCCGTGCAGCCGGTGATGCCCGCGGCCAGCAGGGAGCGGCCGCGGTCGATCGCCCCGGCCACCGCGCCGTCGTCGATGACGAGCCGGCCCCGGACCTCCGCCGTGAGGCCGAGCCACGCCGCGCGCGCGGACCGGCGGCGGCCGGTGGCGGAGAACCACGTGCCCACGTCCTCCCCCGCGAACGCGGCGCCCGCGTTCGCGGCCGAGGTGAGCAGGGTCGGGATGCCGGTGGTGGCCGCGATGCCGGCCGCGTCCACCTTGGTCACCATGCCGCCCGTGCCCACGCCCGCGGAACCGGGCACACGCACGTCGACGCCGGCCAGATCGTCGTCCGAGGTGACCTCCGGGATGCGCCGCGCGTCCGGGTTCGAGGGGTGGCCCGTGTAGAGGGCGTCCACGTCCGAGAGCAGGACCAGCAGGTCCGCCTTGCAGAGGTTGGCGGTGAGGGCCGCGAGGCGGTCGTTGTCGCCGAAGCGGATCTCGCGCGTGGCCACGGCGTCGTTCTCGTTCACGATCGGCATCACGTCGAGCGTGAGCAGCCGCGACAGGGCGCGGTGCGCGTTCGTGTACTGGGTGCGCCGCATGAGCTCCTCGGCGGTCAGCAGCACCTGGGCCACCTCGGTGTCGTGCCGGCCGAAGCTCGTGGTGTAGTGCGCCATGAGCTTGCTCTGGCCGACCGCCGCCGAGGCCTGCTGGGTGGCGGTGTCCTTGGGGCGTCGGCCCAGCCCGAGGTGGGGGAATCCGGCCGCGACGGCACCGGAGGACACGAGCACCACCTGGGTGCCCTTCTGCCGCTCGGCGGCGAGGACGTCCACGAGCCGGTCGATGGCCTCCACGTCCAGGCCGTCCGGGGTGGTCAACGAGGACGATCCGATCTTCACGACCACCCGGCGTGCGGCCTGCATCGTCTCCCGCGAGGTCACGGGGTTGGCCCGCGGGTCCTCGGAGCCGCGCGTGGCGGGGGTCGGATAGCGGGTGACGACGGTGCGCCGCACGGACATGGATCATCCCTCTCGATCGTCGGTGTCGTTCCACAGGCCGGAGCGTCGCTCGGCCTCCATCTCGGCCCGGGTCGCCGCACGGGCGGCGCGCCGGGCATCCTGCTCGGCGCGCTTCTCCGCGCGGGTCGCGCGGGTGCGCTCGTCGAGCCGCAGGTCGGTGCCCCGGGGCCCGGCGAGCAGCTCGGCTCCCGCGGACAGCGTGGGCTCCCAGTCGAAGACGACGCCCGTGATGTCGTCGCCGATCACGACGGCGTCGCCCGGCCTCGCACCGGCCTTGAACAGGCCGTCCTCGACGCCGGCCCGCTGGAGCCGGTCCGCAAGGTAGCCGATCGCCTCGTCGTTCTGGAAGTCCGTCTGGGCGACCCACCGCTCAGGCTTCTCGCCGCGCACGCGGAACAGCGGCTCGAGATTGCGCTCCTCGCGGCGGATCGTGAATTCGGCCCGCTCGCCACGGCGGCGATGCCGGCGCGGCACCTCGACGGGCGCGGCCGGCACGGGCTCGACCACCCGGGAACGGGCCTCGGCCACGAGCTCGGCCATGGCGTACTTGAGCGCGTCCAGGCCCTCGCGGGCCAGCGCGGAGATGTCGAAGACCCGCAGGCCGCGGCCCTCGAGCTCGTCGCGGACCATGTCCGCCATCGCGGCGCCGTCGGGCAGGTCGGTCTTGTTCAGGGCGATGAGGCGGGGCCGCTCGTTCAGCGGCACGACGCCCTCCCCGCCCTGGGAGAAGACGGGCTCCACCGCGTAGGCCTCGAGCTCGGCCTCGATGGCCTCGAAGTCGGCGATCGGGTCGCGGTCGGACTCGAGGCTGCCGCAGTCGAGGACGTGCACGAGCGCGGCGCAGCGCTCCACGTGGCGCAGGAACTCCAGGCCGAGGCCGCGGCCCTCCGAGGCACCGGGGATCAGGCCCGGGACGTCGGCCACGGTGAAGCGCACGTCGCCGGCCTGCACGACCCCGAGGTTGGGCACGAGGGTGGTGAAGGGGTAGTCCGCGATCTTGGGACGGGCCGCAGACAGGGCCGCGATGAGGGAGGACTTGCCGGCCGAGGGGAAGCCCACCAGCGCGACGTCCGCCACGGTCTTGATCTCGAGCGTCAGGTCCCGGCTCTCCCCCGGCAGGCCGAGCAGCGCGAAGCCGGGCGCCTTGCGCTTCACGGAGGCCAGAGCAGCGTTGCCGAGGCCGCCCTGACCGCCGGCGGCGGCGACGTAGGTCGCGCCCTCCCCCACGAGATCGGCCACGATGTTGCCCTGCTCGTCCTTGACCACCGTGCCGTCCGGCACGGGGAGCACGAGCGACTGGCCGTTCTTGCCCTCGCGGTGGTCGCCCATGCCCGGCTGGCCGTTCTCGGCGGACCGATGCGGGGCGTGGTGATAGTCCAGCAGCGTGGTGGTCTGCGAGTCCACCACGAGGGTGATGTCGCCGCCGTCGCCCCCGTCGCCGCCGTCGGGGCCACCCAGGGGCTTGAACTTCTCGCGATGCACGGAGACGCACCCGTGCCCGCCGTTGCCGGCGGTGAGGTGGAGGACCACGCGGTCCACGAAGGCTGCCATGGGAGTGCTCCTAGGGGCTGGAGGGATCGGACTCAGACGGCCCAGGGGCCGGAGACGCCGACGGCGGGGGCGGGTCCGGTGGATGCCGGGCCCGCCCCCGCCGGGGCGTCAGGGGGTGCGGGTGTCCTCGCCGGGCGAGGGTCCGCACGCAGACCGCACGAGTGTCAGATCACTCCGCGGCGGGGACGATGTCCACGACCTTGCGGCCGCGGCGCTGGCCGAAGGCCACGGAGCCCGCGGACAGCGCGAAGAGGGTGTCGTCCTTGCCCCGGCCGACGTTGCGGCCCGGGTGGAACTTGGTGCCACGCTGGCGGACGATGATCTCGCCGGCGTTGACGTCCTCGCCGCCGTAGCGCTTGACGCCGAGGTACTGCGGGTTCGAATCGCGGCCGTTCTTCGAGGAACTGCCGGCCTTCTTATGTGCCATTGCTGTTGCCTAACCTCTCGGATGCTCGGTTTCGCCGGTGCCGGTGACGGCTCAGGCGATCCCGGTGATCTTGACCGTGGACAGCTCAGAGCGGTGGCCCTGGCGCTTCTTGTAGCCGGTCTTGTTCTTGTACTTCATGATGACGACCTTCTTGCCACGGGAGTGGGAGACGACCTCGGCGGTCACCTTCACACCGGCGGCATCGGCGCCAGCCTTGACCTCGTCCCCGTCCACCAGCATCAGAGCGGGCAGCTCGACGGAGCCACCGGTCTCAGCGGGAACGCGGTCAAGGGTAACGAGGTCTCCGACGGAAACCTTCTCCTGGCGGCCGCCAGCGCGGACAATCGCGTACACCACTTGGGACTCACTTCTCTCGACGTTTCAATGGATCAGATCGGGTTCTGCTCGCCCGCACCTCGACCGCGGCTGCGTCCGGGTCCGGCGGTCCCTCACCGGGACATGCGGGAGCGTGCGGGCGGTGAACACCGATGGTCCAGCATACTCGCTGCCGGGCATCCGGACCAAACAGAGGCGTGTCGGCGCGTCGCCGCCGCCCGGGGCAGGCCCGGGGCGGCGGCACCGACGACGGTCAGCGGCCGCGACGGGCCAGGTCGGCGGCCTTCACGCCGACGCCGAGCATCACCGGGGCGGCACCCTGCGGCTCGGCGGGGGTGGACGCCTCGGCCACGGCCGCCGTGAAGCGGCCGCCCCGGGCGCCGCCGGGCGCGGCCTGGACCTGGACGTGGACGCCGTCGGACGACACGGCACGACGCGAGCGCCGGCGTGGCGATCCGGACGCCGGGGCGGTCGGGGCCGCCTGGGCGTCCGCGACGGACGCCTGCTCCACGTCCGCCGCGGGCTCCGCCGTCGGCTCGGTCGCCGCAGGCTCCACCATCACGGCCTCCTCGACGGCGGCCGGGGCGGCGGGCTGCGCGTGGACCTCGGTGGCGTCCGTGGACTCCTCCGGCGAGGGCTCGGTGGTCTCCACCGGAGCCGCGTCCGTGCGGTCGGCCGCCCGCTCGGCGGACGCGTCCGCACCGGCGGCCGGACGGACGACGCCGTCGCTCGAGGCCCGGCGGGACCGGCGGCGCCGGGGCGCCGGGGCATCCTCGGCGGGCACGGGCGCCGGGGCATCCTCGGCAGGCACAGGCTCCGATGCGACCTCGGAGGACACGGCCACCGAGGACTCGGCGTCCG
The DNA here is from genome assembly GCF_035609305.1 of Micrococcus sp. HOU01. Lineage (NCBI taxonomy): Bacteria > Bacillati > Actinomycetota > Actinomycetes > Micrococcales > Micrococcaceae > Micrococcus > Micrococcus sp. HOU01. Next base: position 1,654,181 of record NZ_CP141211.1, read on the forward strand.
CGGCGTCGTGCCGCGACGGCGTCGCGCGCTCCGCACCGTGGTCCTCGGCGTCGGCGTCGGCCTCGGTCGAGGCCGCCTCGCCGCCTCGGCGAGACCGCCCGCGGCCACCCCGGCGACGCCGGGACCGGCGGGGACGGTCGTCCTGCGCGTCCGCGTCCTCCGGGGACTCGGCCTCGGCGACGGCGGCCACGGCCTCCTCGGCCTGCGCGACCGGGTCCTGGTGCTCGAGGACCTCGGAGGCGGCCGGCTCGGCGGCCCCCTCCTCAGTCTGACGGGGCTGCTCGGCGGACTCGGCGAGCTCGTCGTCGTGCGACCGCGCGGCATCCTCGGAGCCCGCATCCTCGGCGCCGGTGTCCCCCGACTCCTCGGCGCGGCCCCGGCTGCGGCGGCGGCCCCGACGGCGCCGGCGACGCGGCGTCTCCTCCTCGTCCGCCCCGGCCGGCTGCCCGGCCTCCGCGGGCCCGGCCGACGCGGCCTCGACGGCCTCGGCCGCCTGGTCCTCGGCGACGTCCGCCGCCTGCTCGGCGGGGGCGGACTCCTGGGCGGGGGTCTCGTCCTCGGCCACCTTGCCGGAGGCCTTCGCGATCGAGTGCAGGGCGACACGGGCGGCCTCGGCCCGCTCACGGAGCTGCCGCTCGTCCTCGGAGTCGGTGGGCTCGGCGCCCGTCGTCGTGGCCGCGGCGGCGTGGGCGTGCTCGCCCTCGCCGTCGCCCCGACGCCGGCGACGACGGCGGCCCTCCGCCTCGCCGCGCTGCTCACCGCCGGAGCGGCCCCGCTCGACGGGGGTGTCCTGGATGAGGATGCCGCGGCCGCCACAGTGCTCGCAGGTCTCCGAGAACACCTCCACGAGCCCGGTCCCCATGCGCTTGCGCGTCATCTGGACCAGACCGAGCGAGGTCACCTCGGCGACCTGGTGCTTCGTGCGGTCCCGGCCCAGGCACTCCACGAGACGGCGCAGCACGAGGTCCCGGTTGGCCTCGAGCACCATGTCGATGAAGTCGATGACGATGATGCCGCCGATGTCCCGCAGGCGCAGCTGCCGGACGATCTCCTCGGCGGCCTCGAGGTTGTTCTTGGTGACAGTCTCCTCGAGGTTGCCGCCGGAGCCCGTGAACTTCCCGGTGTTCACGTCCACCACGGTCATGGCCTCGGTGCGGTCGATCACGAGCGAGCCGCCGGAGGGCAGGTACACCTTGCGCTCGAGCGCCTTGTGGAGCTGCTCGTCCACGCGGTGGGTGGCGTACAGGTCCTCGCCGTCGTGGTCCTCCGGCACCCAGTGGTGGAGCCGGTCCAGCAGGTGCGGGGCCACGTAGGTCACGTAGGCCTCGATGTTGTCCCACGTGGCCTCGCCCTGGACGAGCATGGCGGAGAAGTCCTCGTTGAAGACGTCGCGGACCGTCTTGATGGTCAGGTCCGGCTCGGCGTAGAGCAGCTCGGGGGCGAGCACCTTGGTGCCGGACGCCTTCTCCTGGATGCCCTCCCACTGGGCGCGCAGACGGTTGATGTCGTTCTGCAGCTCCTGCTCGGAGGTGCCCTCGGCCGCGGTGCGCACGATCACGCCGGCGTCCTGCGGCAGGTGGTCCTTGAGGATCTTCTTCAGACGCGAGCGCTCCACGTCCGGCAGCTTGCGGGAGATGCCGGTCATCGAGCCTCCGGGCACGTACACGAGGTAGCGGCCGGGCAGGGAGACCTGGCTGGTCAGGCGGGCGCCCTTGTGGCCCACCGGGTCCTTGGTGACCTGGACGAGCACGGTGTCGCCGGACTTGAGCGCGTTCTCGATCTTCCTCGGCTTGCCGTCCAGCTGGGCGGCGTCCCAGTTGACCTCGCCCGCGTAGAGCACGGCGTTGCGGCCGCGCCCGATGTCCACGAACGCGGCCTCCATGGACGGCAGCACGTTCTGGACCTTGCCCAGGTACACGTTGCCGATCATCGAGTCCTGCGTGGTGTGCGAGACGAAGTGCTCGGCCAGCACGCCGTCCTCGAGCACGGCGATCTGGATGCGCTGGTCGCGCTGGCGCACCAGCATCTTGCGGTCCACGGCCTCGCGGCGGGCCAGGAACTCGGCCTCGGTGATCACGGTGCGGCGACGCCCGCCCGAGCGGGAGTCGCGGCGGCGCTGGCGCTTCGCCTCGAGCCGGGTGGAGCCCTTGACGCTCTGGACGGTGTCCGAGGCGGTGCCGACGGCCTGGCGCGGCGCGCGCACGCGGGTGACGGTGTGCTCGGGATCGCCGGCCTCGCCGCCGTCGAGCTCCATGTCCACCTCGCCGCGGCGACGTCGGCGGCGCCGACGGGAGACCACGGCGCCCTCGGCCCGATCCTCGGATTCCGAAGCGTCCTCCCGGTCCTCGGCGTCCGCCGACGCGTCTGCGGCGCCCTCCTCCGCGCGGTCGTCCTCGCGCGAGGGGCGGCGCCGACGGCGCGAACGCCCGGAGGTCTCCGGGTCGTCCTCGTCCTCGGAGCGCTGCCGGGACGTGGTCTCGGTGCGCAGGACCTCGATCAGGTTCGCCGGCACGGCGAACGGGTCGGTCGGGTCGACCTGTAGGGTCGGCGCGCTCGGCTCCTCGGCCGGGCCCGCGGCGTCGTCGGACGCGGCGGTCTGCTCCGGCTCCGCCCCGGCGACGGTGTCCGCCGCGGTCTGCGTCACGGCCTGCTCGGCCGTCTCCTCCACGCGTTCGTCTGCGCGGGTCGTGTCCTCGTTGTTGGCCGCCATGGCAGCACCTCCCGCCGACCGACGACGCCACACTCGCCGCCGCCCGGCGTGTCCGCGTCCGCCGCCGGCCGCGTTGCCCCGGGCGCCGTGCGCCACGGGTGCGCCGGGAGGCGGACTCCGAGAAGTCATCGGGTGGACCGCGTCGACCGTCAGGGCCCGGCGCGGAACCGCTGCGCCCTCGAGATCGGGGCCTGGGCGTCGTGTGCCGTCCGCCGGCCGGCGCACGGACGCACGCGGGCGAGGCCCGGCGTCCACCTCCCGCACGATGCTCGACGCGGGGGCGCCTCGGCGGCGGCCCGACGTCGGGCGCGCAGCGGGCTGCCCCGCGGTGTGGCCACGGGACGGCCAGGGCCGATTCTCTCACATCCGCCCCGGGCACGCGCCTAGAATCGTGTCCATGCCTGCGACCCCGCCGACGGACGACATCCGCCTCGCCCCTGCCGACGACATCCCCGCCGAGGAGGCTCGGCTCACCTGGTACGCCCGGCCCGCGGGCACGGCGGCGCTGCTGCTGATCACCTCGCTCGTGGCGCTGACGGCGACGATCATCATCATCGTCGAGCGCGCCCTCCTCACCGCGGACCCGACGCACCGCACGTCCTGCGACCTCAACCCGTGGGTGTCCTGCGGCCAGGTGATGCAGTCGTGGCAGGCCCACACCTTCGGCTTCCCGAACACGTACATCGGCGTGGTCGCGTTCTCCGTGCTCATCACCGTGGGGATGTCCCTGCTCGCCGGCGCCCGCTTCGCCCGCTGGTACTGGCTGCTGATGAACGCGGGGATCCTGGCGGGCTTCGCGTTCTGCGTGTGGCTCTGGTACTCGGCCGTCTACAGCATCGGCACGCTCTGCCTCTACTGCATGGTCGTGTGGGCCATGGTCATCGCCCAGCTCGTGCTCGTGACGTCCCGGAACCTGCAGACCGGCACGCTGCCGGCCCCGGCCGGTCTCGTCCGCCTCGCCCGGGAGCTGGCCTGGCCCGTGATCGTGCTCCTCTACGTCCTGGTGTTCGCCTCGATCCTGCTGGAACTGGGCCTCGGGGTCGTCGGGATCGACTGAGCCTAAGCTCCCCCACCGGACACGACGACGGCGGCCGGCCACCCCACCAGGGTGACCGGCCGCCGTCGTCGGTGACCCGGACCGGGCTCAGCCGAACCAGATCGCGAGCTCGCGCTCGGCCGAAAGGGTCGAGTCCGAACCGTGGACGAGGTTCTTCTGGACGGCCTCGCCCCAGTCCCGGCCCAGGTCGCCGCGGATGGTGCCCGGGGCGGCCACGGTGGGGTCGGTCTTGCCGGCCAGCGAGCGGAACCCCTCAATCACCGAATCGCCCGTGACGCGCGCGGCCACCACGGGGCCGGAGGCCATGAACGCCACCAGCGGCTCGAAGAACGGCTTGCCCTGGTGCTCCTCGTAGTGGCGCTCCAACATGGCGCGGGTGGGCGTGAGCATCTTCAGGTCGGCGATCACGTAGCCCTTGCGCTCGATGCGCGCGAGGATCTCGCCGACCAGGTTGCGGGCCACCCCGTCCGGCTTGATGAGGACGAGGGTCTCTTCGGTGTGGTGCGTCATGGGGTGTGCTCCTAGCGTCGTCGGACGGCCGCGAGCGCGGCCCGGTTCCCGCTCCACCCTAGTGGGGCCCGGGACTCAGCGTCCGTGCTCGGCCTCCCAGGCGGCCTCGAGGCGGTCGCGCTGGGCGTTCTCGACGTCCATGGCACCGCCCTTGATCACGGCGTACGCCCACGTCAGCGCGAAGAGGGCCCCCACCACGAACATCGAGTACTCCCAGAAGCCGGAGGCCAGCAGGACGGCCTGGATCGCCCAGCCGATCGCGATGCCGACGGGCTTGCGCACCAGGGCGCAGGTCAGCACCGCGACGACGGCCAGCGCGGAGTAGCCCGCCACGAACCACCAGGCGCCCGGCTCGTCCCGGTGCATGCCGAACAGCATGAGTCCGAGGAAGAAGATGAGCACCGCCTCGAGCATGAGGATCGTGGAGGTGAACAGGGCGCGCACGGAGCGGCGGCGCCGACGAGTGCCGGGGCGCCACTGCCGCTGGGCTCGCGTCTCGCGCTCGGGGCGCCAGGACTCGTCGCCGAAGCGCCCCTGCTCCGGGGCGCCTCCGGTCTCCGGCTGGTCGGGGCTCATCGGTCCTCCTCCGTCCGGCGGCGGGCGCCGGCGTCGTCGCGGTCCTCGAGCAGCTCGAGGATCTCCGGGTCCAGGTCGTCCTCGTCGGCGTCCGCCAGCCCGACGGCGTCGAGCAGGTCGGCGGGGTCGAGGCCGCGGGCGGCCACGGTGACGGGGCCGGCATGGCGGGGCTCGCCCACGAGGGTGCGGACCTCGGCGGCCAGGGTGATCGAGCCGAGCACGAGCACACCGCCGCCGGTGCCGGAGGCCAGTTCGTCCGCGCTCGTCTCGAGGGCCTCCGCGCGGCCGACCGCCCACTCGAGGGCGTCCGGCACGGACTCGGTGGCGTACACGTCGTCCTCGGGCCAGCCGGCGTCGACGGCCATGCGGGCCAGCTCCCCGGCCGGGATGGCGCGGGCCGAGGAGGACTGCGTCACCGCGAGGTCCTCCACGTCGTCGCCGAACGCCCGGTAGAGCGCCGCGAGCATGCCCGGCGCGTCCTTCTCCTGGAGGACCCCGACGACCAGCGAGAGGCGGGTGAAGCCGAACGCCTCCTGCACCGCGCGGGCCGTGGCCCGCACGCCGTCCGGGTTGTGGGCGGCGTCCACGATGAGCGTGGGGGCGGTGCGCAGCACCTCGAGCCGGCCGGGCGAGGTGACCTGGGACAGCCCCTCGCGCAGCAGCTCCTCGTCCAGCGGTCGCTCGCCGCCGCCCAGGAACATCTCCAGGGCCGCCACGGCCACCGCGAGGTTCTGCGCCTGGTGCTCCCCGAGCAGCGGCAGGAACAGGTCCCGGTACTCGGCCGCGAGGCCACGCACGGACACCTGCTGGCCGCCCACGGCCAGGGAGCGCTCGAGCACGCCGAACTCGACGCCCTCGAAGCGGAACGGCACGTCGGCCGCCTGCGCGGCCTCGAGCAGCACCTGGGCGGCGTCGCGCTCCTGGGCGGCGGAGACGAGGGCGCCGCCGGGCTTGATGATGCCGGCCTTCTCCTCGGCGATCTCGGCCTCGGTCTCCCCCAGCAGGTCCGTGTGGTCCAGGGAGATGGGGGTGACCACGGAGACGACGGCGTCCGCGAAGTTGGTCGCGTCCGTCACGCCCCCGAGGCCCACCTCGAGGACGACGACCTCCACGGGCTCGTCCGCGAACACCGCGAAGCCCAGCGTGGTGACCGCCTCGAAGTACGTCAGCGGGACCTCGCCCGCGGCCTCGAGCTCCGCGTCCACGGTCTGCACGATCGGGAGGATCTCCCCCCACACGCGCACGAAGGTCTCGTCGGCCACCGGGGCGCCGTCGATGCTGATCCGCTCCGTGACGCGCTGCAGATGCGGCGAGGTGTAGCGCCCGGTGCGCAGCCCGTACGCGCGCAGGACGGCCTCGACCATCCGTGCCGTGGACGTCTTGCCGTTGGTGCCGGTCAGGTGGATCACCGGGGCCGCGTGCTGCGGGTCGCCGAGCAGCGCGAGCACGCGCCGCATCGGCTCGAGCCGCGGCTGCATCGCGTTCTCCGGGGCGCGGGCGAGCAGGTCCCGGTAGACCTCCTCGACCGTGCCCGGGGCGTCCCCGCGCATCACGCGTCCGCCTTCGCGACGGTGACGGCCACGGTCTTCATGGCGTCGTCGGCCGGGTCCTTGCGCGGGTCGGCCGCGCCGGAGTCCACGAGCTCCAGGTCCACCGTGAGGGTCTCCTCCGCGACGAGGCCGCGGTGGGCCTCGAGCGCCGCCACGACGGCGGTGGGGCCCTCGATCCGCGTGCGCACGCGGTCGGAGACGTCCAGGCCGGCGTCCTTGCGGGCCGCCTGGACGGCGCGGACCACATCCCGGGCGGTGCCCTCGGCGGCCAGCTCCGCGGAGACCTCGGTGTCCAGCACGAGGAAGCCGGCGGGGCCGGGCAGCACGCCCACCGCGGTCCCCTCGGGGGCACCGGTGGAGACGGTGCGCAGCTCGTAGAGCGCGGGGGCCAGGGTCACGGTCTCGCCGTCGGCGAGCGTGACCGCCAGGCCCTCGGCCGTCTCCTCGTACGCGCCGGCGTCGACCGCCCGCTTCACGAGCGGCACCTGCCTGCCGAACGCCTTGCCGAGCTCGCGGAAGTTCAGCTTCAGCTCCGTGCCGATGCCGTAGCGGGCGATCGCCTCCTCCGAGAGCTCGGTGAGCTCGACGTCCTTGAGGTTCAGCTCGTCCGCCACGATGCGGGCGTAGGTGCCCTCGAGGCCCGCCGCGTCCGGGACGACGACGGACAGGCGGGGCAGCGGCAGGCGCACCCGGCGCCCGGCCCCCTTGCGCAGGGCCGAGCCGGCCGAGCTGATGCGGCGCACCGCGTCCATGCGGGCCACGAGGGAGTCCGCCTCGGGCCCGTGGGGGAACAGGTCGGCGTCCGGGTAGTCGGTCAGGTGGACCGAGCGGCCGCCCGTGAGACCGCGCCAGATCTCCTCGGCGATCAGCGGCATCAGCGGCGCGGCGGCCCGGGTGAAGGCCTCCAGGACGGTGTAGAGGACATCGAAGGCGACGGTGTCCTCGTCGAAGAACCGCTCACGGGACCGGCGGATGTACCAGTTGGTCAGCGTGTCCATGAAGCCGCGCAGTGCGTCCGTGGCGTCCGAGACCTCATAGGCGTCCAGGCCGGCCTTGACCTCCCGCAGCATGCGGCCCGTGGCGGCCAGGATGTACTGGTCCAGGGGATCCTCGGCGGTGTGCCGCTCCTGCGCGCGGTACCCCTCGGGGCGGGCGCCGCCGTCGTGCGCGGTGTTCGCGTACAGGGTGAAGAAGTGGTACGCGTTCCACGCCGGCAGCAGCACCTGGCGGACGCCCTCACGGATGCCCTCCTCCGTGACGATCAGGTTGCCGCCGCGCAGGATGGGGCTGGCCATGAGGAACCAGCGCATGGCGTCCGCGCCGTCGCGGTCCAGGACCTCCGTGACGTCCGGGTAGTTGCGCAGCGACTTGGACATCTTCTGCCCGTCCGAGCCGAGCACGATGCCATGCGAGATCACGTGGGAGAACGCCGGCCGGTCGAACAGGGCGGTCGCCAGGATGTGCATGGTGTAGAACCAGCCGCGCGTCTGGCCGATGTACTCCACGATGAAGTCCGCCGGGTTGTGCGTGGGGAACCAGTCCGCGCGCTCGAACGGGTAGTGCACCTGGGCGTACGGCATGGAGCCGGAGTCGAACCAGACGTCCAGCACGTCCTCGACCCGGCGCATGACCGCACCGGCCGCGGCGGCCTCGGGGTCCGGGTGGGGGCGGGTGAGGTCGTCCACCCACGGGCGGTGCAGGTCCACCTCGCCCTCGGCGTTGCGCGGCAGGCGGCCGAAGGCCTCCTCGATCTCCGCGAGCGAGCCGTAGACCTCCTGGCGGGGGAAGTCGGGGTGGTCGGACTCCCACACCGGGATGGGCGAGCCCCAGTACCGGTTGCGGGAGATGGACCAGTCGCGCGCGTTGGCGACCCACGTGCCGAACTGCCCGTGCTTCACGTTGCCGGGGATCCAGGTGATCTCCTCGTTCAGCTCGAGCATGCGCTCCTTGATCTGGGTGACCTTGACGTACCAGGACGTCACCGCGCGGTAGATCAGGGGCGTGCGGCACCGCCAGCAGTGCGGGTAGGAGTGCTCGTAGGAGGCTTCGCGGGCCACGCGGCCCAGGGCGCGCAGGGCGCGGATGATCGTGCGGTTGGCCTCGAAGACCTGCACGCCGGCGATCTCGCGCAGGTCGCCGCGCCCGACGTCCTCGCGGGCGAACAGCGGCAGGAACCGGGCACCGGAGTCCACGGAGAGCAGCACGGGGATGCCGTTGGCCTCGCACACGCGCTGATCGTCCTCACCGTAGGCCGGCGCCTGGTGGACCACGCCGGTGCCGTCCTCGGTGGAGACGTAGTCGTCCACGAGGATGCGGTGGGCGCCCTCGACGCCGAGGTCACGGCCGTTGACGGTGAAGGTCTCCCCGCGGTGGGCGTCGAACACGTCCGTGAACAGCGGCGCATAGGCCAGGCCGCCGAGGCGGGCGCCGGGGATCGTCTCGGTGACCGCGGCGCGGGCGGCGTCGGCATCGGCGTAGCCGAGCTCCCTGGCGTGGGCGCCCACCAGGTCCACGGCCAGGAGGAAGCGGTCCCCGTCCGCGGTCGCGCCCTCGGGGCCGGCCGGCACCACGGCGTACTGGATCTGGGGGCCGACGGCGAGGGCCGCGTTGGTCGGCAGCGTCCAGGGCGTGGTGGTCCAGGCCAGGACGTGGACGCCGGCCAGGTGCGCGGCGAGCGCCGCGTCGGCGCCGCCGTCGGGCACGAGGGCGGGGTCCGCCGGGAGGCCGGTGATCGGGAACGTGACGGTGACCGAGGGGTCCTGGCGCATCTTGTAGACGTCGTCGTCCATGCGCAGCTCGTGGTTGGACAGCGGGGTCTCGTCGTTCCAGCAGTAGGGCAGGACGCGGAAGCCGCGGTAGGTCAGGCCCTTGCGGTGCAGCTCGGAGAAGGCCCAGATCACGGACTCCATGAAGTCCGGGGTGAGGGTCTTGTAGTCGTTCTCGAAGTCGACCCAGCGGGCCTGGCGGGTCACGTAGTCCTGCCACTGGTCCGTGTACTTCAGGACCGAGGAGCGGCAGGCGTCGTTGAACGTGTCGATGCCCATGGCCTCGATCTCGGACTTGTCCGTCATGCCCAGCTGCTTCATCGCCTCGAGCTCGGCGGGCAGGCCGTGGGTGTCCCAGCCGAAGCGGCGCTCCACGCGGCGGCCCTGCTGCGTCTGGTAGCGGGCCACGAGGTCCTTGACGTACCCGGTGAGCAGGTGGCCGTAGTGCGGCAGGCCGTTGGCGAAGGGCGGGCCGTCGTAGAAGACGAACTCGTTCTGCGAGCCGTCCTCGTTCCGGGCGGGACGCTGGTCGATTGAGGCCTGGAAGGTGCCGTCCTCGTCCCAGTACGCCAGGATGCGGCGCTCGATCTCCGGGAAGCGCGGGGAGGCGGGGGTGCGGCCGTCAGGGGCGGAGGAGGCGAGGGGGTACACGGGGGTCCTTTGCGTCCGGGGCGTCGGTTCCGTGCAAGGACGCCCAAGGGCCCGACCCTCCGGCCGGCCGCGGACGCGGTACCACCTTGCTTGCCGGCGTCGGGAGGTCCCCGGGGTGCCGGCCGCTTGATGACTGCTGTGACGGGCTTACCCGTCCGGTTCTACTGGGGCCATGCGGCCCGTTCTTCCGGAGGCTCGCCGGTGATGGCCGGGTCGACGCCTGTGCCCGCCAGTGTAGTGGACGCTGCGCCGGCCCGTGGCCGCGGGGCCGGAGCGCGTCAGAGGGCGGTGCGCACGGCCGCCGACGCGTCGCCGTCGACCTCCACGTGCACGGCGTCCCGGCCCGAGGCCCAGAGGAGGAGCTCCCCGACCTCGCCGGTCACCGTGACGGGCGCCCGCAGCGCCACGGCCCCACGGGTGACGGTGACCGGGGCGCGACCCGGGCCCTGGAGGACCACCGGCGCCGTGGACGTGCGCAGGAACAGCGGGGCCATGCGACGCAGCGAGCGGTAGAGGGCGTCCTCCTCGTCCGGGGAGAACGGGCGCGGGGCGGGCAGCGAGTCGCCGGTCGCGGACTCGCCGCGCCGGACGTCCTCGAGGTGGATGAAGTGCTCGGCCGCGTTCACGTGCCTGTCCGCCGCCCGCATAGGGTTCAGCGCCGACGGGCCCGCGGCCCACTCCCGCACGACCTCGGCGTAGTCGCGGCGCTTGGTGTCCGCGGTCAGGCGGTCGAGGTGGCGGGACAGCGGCGGGATGAACAGGGCGGCGAAGGCGTCGGGCCGGCTCTCCCGCAGCCAGAGGTGGGCGGCGAGGTCGCGGGTGCTCCAGCCGCCGCACAGGGTGGGCGCGTGGGGGCCCTTCTCGAGCAGGAGGTCAGCGAGACGGGCGCGTTCGGCTGCGGCGAAGGTGGTCATGGGCACCACGGTAGGGAGCGGGCCGCGGCGCGGGCGAGGGGTGGGCCGCGCCGCGGCCGCGAATCCGCCCGACGGGAGGACTCAGCCTCCGGCGCCGAGGAGGACGCTCTCCCGGGAGATGCGGGTCATCTCCTCCCGGTCCACGACCTTCACCCGCTCCCGCGCCACCGGACCGGCCTGCGTCGCCTGCGCACCCAGGGACTTCTCATGGTCATCCAGAGCATGCCAACCGGCCCACGTGGTGTACGGGACCTCACGGGACTCGAGCAGCTCGATCACCGACTCCTCGGAGGGCTCCTGGGCCGTCCACAGCCCCGGCTCGTCCTCGATCAGATGCTTGATCGTCTCCAGGGAGTCACCCTTGGTGTGCCCGATCAACCCCACGGGGCCGCGCTTGATCCAGCCGGAGGCATACAGGCCGGGGACGGGGGCGCCGTCCGCGTCGAGCACGCGGCCCTGCGCGTTCGGGATCACACCGCGCACCTCATCGAACTCCACCCCCTCCACGGGCGAACCGAAATACCCCACCGCCCGGTACACCGCCTGCACCGGGTAGTCCACGGTCTCCCCCGTCGGACGGACCCCACCGGAACCGTCCAACTCCATCCGGCGCATCCGCAGGCCGTCCACCCGGCCGTCGCCGTCCTCGTCCAGGAACTCCTCCGGGGCCTGGAGGAAATGCAGGTGCAGCCGACGCGAGGCGCTCTGCTGACGGTCCTCCTGCTCCATGAGCCAGTTCGTCAACGTGCCCACCATGGTGCGGACCTGATTGTTCTCCTCGATCGCCTTCTCCGAGGCCTCATCGAAGTCGAAGTCCTCCTCGTACAACACGATGTCCACATCCCGGGAATGCGCCAGCTCCCGCAGCTCCAACGGGGTGAACTTCACCTGCGCCGGCCCACGCCGGCCGAACACGTGCACATCCGTGACCGGGGAAGCGGCCAGATCCCGGTACACGTTGTCCGGGATCTCGGTGGGCAACAGGTCCTCGGCATGCTTGGACAGGATCCGGGCCACATCCAGGGCCACGTTCCCGTTGCCGATCACCGCCACCTGCGTGGCCTCCAACGGCCAATGCCGCGGCACATCCGGGTGCCCGTCATACCAGGACGCGAAGTCCGCGCCACCGAACGAGCCGGCCAACTCCACCCCCGGCACGTCCAGGGCAGCGTCCCGCACCGCACCGGTGGAGAACACGATCGCGTCGTAATGCCGACGCAGATCCGCCAGGCTCAGGTCCGTGCCGTAGTCCACATTCCCCAGGAAACGGATGTCCCCGCGGTCCATGACCTTGTGCAGCGCGGTGACGATGCCCTTGATGCGCGGATGGTCCGGGGCCACCCCGTAGCGGATCAGGCCGAACGGGGCCGGGTACCGGTCGAACAGGTCGATGCTGACACGGAAGTCCCGTTCCTCCTTGGTCAGGATGTCCGCCGTGTACACCCCGGCGGGTCCGGCACCGATGATGGCGATGCGCAACGGGCGGTCAGGCCTCGAGGGGGTCAGGGTCATGCTCGTGCTCCTTCGGAGGTCGGGTTCAGGGTCAAGATCGGGGCAGGGACACCGGCTGCAGGCGCGCCGGTGGCGTAGGGGCTCAGGCGCACGACGTCGCCCACGACGATCACGGCGGGGTTCTCCACACCGACGGCGGCCGCCTGCGCGGCGATGGTCTCCACCGTGCCCACGGTGACCCGCTGGTCCGGCATCCAGCCGCGCTCGATGATCGCCACGGGCGTCGCGCCGTCGAGGCCGCGCTCCGTCAGTCGGCGCGCGGTGTCCGCGAGCCGGCGCACGCCCATCAGCAGGACGAGCGTGTGGTCGGCCCGGGTGGGCACTTCGGCCAGCTCTTCGTGGCCGGTCACCAGCGTCAAGCCGGTGGCGACGCCGCGATGGGTGACCGGGATCCCCGCGGCGGCGGGCACCGAGACGGCGCTCGTGACACCGGGGACCACCTCGACGTCGACGCCATGGGCGCGGCAGTGCGCTGCCTCCTCGCCGCCGCGGCCGAGCACGTACGGGTCGCCGCCCTTGAGCCGGACGACGAGGCGGCCGGCCCGGGCCTCCCGGACCAGGACGGCGTTGATCTCGTCCTGCGTGGCCAGGTGGTTCCCGGGGGCCTTGCCGACCTCGATCACGGGCACCGCCGGGTCCAGCTCGGCCAGGAGGGCGCGCGGGCCCAGCCGGTCGGCGACCACCACGTCGGCCTCCGCGAGCAGCTGTCGGCCGCGCACGGTGATGAGCCCGGAGTCGCCGGGGCCGCCGCCGACGAGGGCCACGCGGCCGGGCTCGGCGGACGCGCGCCGCCGGCGCAGCGGCAGCCGCCCCGTCGACAGGGCGAGGGTGATCGCATCCTTCAGGGCGCGGGCGCGGCGAGGGTCTCCCCCGGCGTTGACGGCCACGGTCACGTCCCCGGCCCGGACGACGGCGGGCGTCCAGGCGGCGGAGGACTCGGCATCGGAGGCGTCGACGCACCAGACGCGGCGGGCCTCGGCGTCGGAGGCCACGGCCCCGTCCACGGCCCGGTCGCCGGTGGCGGTCTGGGCGAACCAGACCCCGTCGAGGTCGGACGGGCGGTAGGGGCGGCGGTGCAGGGTGATCAGGCCGGACGCCGCGAGCCGCTCCACCTCCTCCCCCGGCTCCGGGGCCACCACGGTGACGAGCGCGCCGGCGTCGAGGAGGGCGCCCATGCGGCGGCCGGCCACGCGCCCGCCGCCCACCATCAGGACGGGCCGGCCGAGCAGACGCAGGGAGGTGGGGTACAGATCGGACGCGGTCATCGCGTGCTCCCTTCCAGCAGCCCCCGGCGGCGCAGCATGCGCCGCTCGACGGGGCCGAATACGGCCAGTTCGACGAGGACGCCGACGGCCAGGATGGTCAGGACGGCGCAGAGGACGACGGCGAGGTCGGACGCGGCACGTCCCTCGTGGAGCAGGGTCCCGAGTCCCACGCCCATGGGCCCGCCGACGGCGATGATCTCGGCGGCCATGAGGCCTCGCCACGCGAAGGCCCAGCCCTGGCGCAGGCCGGAGACGAAGGCGGGCAGGGCGGCCGGGAGGACCACCAGCAGGGCGGTCTCGAGACGCGAGGCGCCCAGCACCCGGGCCGCGCGACGCAGCTGCGGCGGCACCTGGTCCGTGCCGGTGGTGAGGCCGGCGACCACGGCGGGGACGGCGCCGGTGAGCATCACGAAGTACGCGGTGGCGTCGCTGAGGCCGAACCACAGCACCGCGAGCGGCACCCAGGCCACGTTCGGCAGCACCATCAGGGCCGTGAGCAGCGGGCCGAACGCCCGCCGCAGGACGCTGACCTGTCCGAGCACCAGGCCCAGCCCGACGCCGACGACCACGGCGAGTGCGAAGCCGACGACGGCGCGGCCCACCGACGTCGCCACTGCCTGCTGGACGAGGCCCTGGGCCCACAGCGTCCCGAAGGCCCCGACGACGTCGCCGGGACCGGTGATCGGCTCACCGCGCGCACCGGCCAGCCACGCGAAGGCCTGCCAGATCGCCACGAGCAGGACGACGGCGGCCACCGGGAGCAGGACCCGGCTCCAGTCCCACCCGGCCAGACCCGTCCGACGGGTCGAGTCGACGGCCTGGAGCGCGTCGAGGCCGCTGTCGAGCTCGCGCAGCTCGTCGTCGGTGGCGGCCCCCGGCGCGCGGCCGGGGGCGTCGAGGGTGGGGGTGTCAGTGCGCATGGCGACGGATCTCCTGACCGAGTCGGGCGGTGATGGCGGCCGTGAGGGCGGCCGCGGCGGGCGCGTCGTGGCGGGCGGCCGCGGGCACGTCCCATTCGGCGACGACGCGACCCGGACGTGAGGACAGCAGCAGCACCCGCTGGCCGAGGCGGACGGCCTCGGCCACGTTGTGGGTGACGAACACGACCGTCCGACCGGTCTGCCGCCACACGCGCTCGAGCTCCCCATGCAGCAGGTCGCGGGTGATCGCGTCCAAGGCCGCGAACGGCTCGTCCATGAGCAGCAGGGGGCGGTCCTGGGCGAGGGCCCGGGCCAGGGCGACGCGCTGGCGCATGCCGCCGGAGAGCTGGTGGGGTCGCAGGTCGGCGGCGTCGTCGAGGTGGACGAGGCGCAGCAGCTCCCCGGCACGCTCCCGACGCTCCCCCGCGGCCACACCGGCGAAGCGGAGGGCGAGCTCGATGTTGCCGCGGGCGGTGAGCCACGGGAAGAGGGCGGCGTCCTGGAACATGAACGCGGCCCCCTCCCGGGGGGTCTTGACGACGCCCGCGGTGGGCGCCTCGAGCCGGGCGACGAGGTTCAGCAGGGTGGACTTGCCGCACCCGGACGCACCGAGCAGGCAGACGAACTCGCCCGGCTCGATCCGCACGGAGACGTCCTCCAGCACGGGCGTGGGCCCGCCGAAGCTCTTGCCCACGTCCTCCATCACCACCGTCATGACCGCTCCCGTCGCGCCGTCGTCATCCGGATCAGGCCTCGTCGCCGCCGCGCACCATGCCGGCGGCGAGCGTGGCCCCGTCGTGGGGGTCGATCACGAGGAACGCCCCGGTGCGCCGATGCACGGCGTAGGGCTCCACGGGCAGCGGCGCGGCCAGGTGCAGGCGCACCTGTCCGATGTCGTTGAGCCCGAGGGTCTCGGCCGGGTCGAGCCGCAGGGTGTCGAGGTCGAGCCGACCGGCCACCTCCTGGACGAGCGCCCGGACGACGGCGGTGCCGTGCTTGACGAGGACCTGCTGCCCGACGCGCAGCGGTGCGGCGGAGAGCCAGCACAGCGCGGCGGCCACCTCCGCGGTGGGGCGCGGGGCGGTGTCCGCGGCGGCGATCGTGTCCCCGCGGGCCACGTCCACCTCGTCGGCCAGGCGCAGGACCACCGACTGCGGGGAGGAGGCCTCCTCGAGGGATTCCCCGGCGGCGTCCACGCCCACCACGGTGGTGGTGCGCGCCGGCTGCCCCGGGGTGAGGACGGCGACGGCGTCCCCGGGCCGGACGGTGCCCGCGACCACCTGCCCGGCGTAGCCGCGGTAGTCGCGGAACACCTCGGGGTCGAGGCCGGGGGCCAGGGCGCCCTGGGGGCGCACCACGAGCTGCACCGGGAAGCGGAAGGAGGCGGCGGCGTCGTCCTCGGCGTCCGCCCCGGGCAGGGACTCGAGCAGCTCCATGAGCGTGGGGCCGGTGTACCAGTCCGTCCGCTCGGAGCGGGTGACCACGTTGTCGCCCTGCAGGGCGGACACCGGGACGCTCACCGCGTCGGAGAGGCCGAGCTCCCGGGCCACGCGCCGGACGTCCTCGGCGATCGCGGTGAAGACCTCCTCGGCGTAGTCCACGAGATCGATCTTGTTGACGGCGACGATCACGTGCGGCACCCGCAGCAGGGCCACCACGCTGAGGTGGCGCCGGGTCTGCTCCACCACGCCCTTGCGGGCGTCCACGAGCAGCACGACCGCATCGGCCGTCGAGGCGCCCGTGACGGTGTTCCGGGTGTACTGCACGTGCCCGGGGCAGTCGGCCAGCACGAAGGTGCGCCGGTCCGTGGCGAAGTACCGGTACGCGACGTCGATCGTGATCCCCTGCTCCCGCTCGGCGCGCAGGCCGTCGGTCAGCAGCGCCAGGTCCAGCCCGCCCTCGGCACCGCCGAAGCCGCGCTCGGCGGAGGTGCGGGCCACGGCCTCGAGCTGGTCGGCCAGGACGGCCTTGGAGTCGTGCAGGAGGCGGCCCACGAGGGTGGACTTGCCGTCGTCGACCGAGCCGGCCGTGGCCAGGCGGAACAGGGTCCCGGCGGGGGCGTGCCGGTCCAGCAGTGCGGTGCTCATCAGAAGTACCCGTCCTTCTTGCGATCTTCCATGGCCGCCTCGGAGATGCGGTCGTCGGCGCGGGTGGCCCCGCGTTCGGTCAGGGTGGAGGCGGCGACCTCGAGCACGACGTCCTCGACGGTGGCGGCCTCCGAGAGGACGGCGCCGGTGCAGGACATGTCGCCCACCGTGCGGTAGCGCACCGTCCGCGTGGTGACCTCCTCGCCCTCGGCCGGGCGGGAGTGCTCCCCCACGGCGCGCCACATGCCGTCGCGGCGGAAGACCTCCCGCTCGTGCGCGTAGTAGATGGAGGGCAGCTCGATGCCCTCGCGGGCGATGTACCGCCACACGTCCAGCTCGGTCCAGTTGCTGATGGGGAACGCGCGGACGTGCTGGCCGGGGGTGTGACGGCCGTTGTAGAGGTTCCACAGCTCGGGGCGCTGGTTGCGCGGGTCCCACTGGCCGAACGCGTCCCGCAGGCTGATGATCCGCTCCTTGGCCCGCGCCTTGTCCTCGTCACGGCGGCCTCCCCCGAAGACGGCGTCGAACCGGTTGGTCCGGATCGTGTCCAGCAGGGGGGTGGTCTGCAGGGTGTTGCGGGTGCCGTCGGCGCGCTCACGCAGCTCGCCGCGGTCGATGTACTCCTGCACGGAGCCCACCACGAGCCGCAGGCCGAGCCGCTCCACCGTGCGGTCGCGGAACTCGAGGACCTCGGGGAAGTTGTGGCCGGTGTCCACGTGGACCACCGGGAAGGGGATCCTCCCCGGCCAGAAGGCCTTCGCGGCCAGGTGGAGCATCACCACGGAGTCCTTGCCGCCCGAGAAGAGCATGGCGGGGCGCTCGAACTCGGCCACCACCTCGCGGATGATGTGGATCGCCTCGGCCTCCAGGGCGTCCTGGACGTCGGGCCCGGCGGGGCTCACGGTCCCCGGGTCGGGGGCATGGGTGAGGGTCATCGTGTCTCCTTGGTCTGTCTCGGGTGCGGCGCTCAGACGTGGATGCCGCACTCGGTCTTCGCGGTCCCGGCCCAGCGCCCGGCACGGGGGTCCTCCCCGGGGGCGACGGGGCGGGTGCAGGGGCGGCAGCCGATCGAGGGGTAGCCGTTCTGCAGGAGCAGGTTCACGGGCACGTCGTGGTCCGTGGCGTAGCCGACCAGGTCGTCGAAGCTCCACGGGGCGACGGGGTTGACCTTGACCATGCCGTGGGCCTCGTCCCAGCCCACCAGCGGGGTGTTCGTGCGCGTCGGCGCCTCGTCCCGGCGGACGCCGGTGAACCACAGGTTGTATCCGGCCAGCGCCCGGTTGAGGGGCTCGACCTTGCGCATCGCGCAGCACAGCCCCGGGTCGCGGGCGAACAGGTCCTTGCCGTGGCGCTCGTCCTGCTCGGCCACGGTCAGCTCCGGGAGCACGTCCACCACGGTGACGGCGAGGCGGCGGGCCACCTCGTCGCGCGTCGCGAGCGTCTCGGTGAAGTGGTAGCCGGTGTCCAGGAAGAGGACGTCCACGCCGGGCATCCGCTGCGCCACCAGGTGCGGCAGGACGGCGTCGGCCATGGAGCAGGCCACGGCCGCCCGGCGGAGGTCCACATGGCGGGCGGCCCAGTCGACCACCGCCTCGGCGGGGGCGTCCCAGCCGAGCTCGGCGGCGCCGGACTCCGCGAGCGCCTGCAGGCGCTCGAGGTCCTCGGTCGGACGGGTGGGGGGAACGGTGCTCATCGGAGGGCCTCCTCGTCGACTCGGTGCGCCCACCGGGCGAAGGTCTCGCCCGGCTCACGCTGCTCGTCGTACCGGCGGACGACGCGCTCGACGTAGTCGACCAGCCCGTCCGCGCGGACCTTCAAGCCGCGGACGCTGCGTCCGAGGCCGGCCTCGGCGCGGTCCACGGAGGCCAGCCCGCCGCCCAGGTGAACCTGGAAGCCGGGCGTCTGGCCGCCGTCGTCGTCCGGGAGCAGCTGGCCCTTCAGGCCGATGTCCGCGGTCTGGATGCGGGCGCAGGAGTTGGGGCAGCCGTTCACATGCAGGCTCAGCCGCTCGGGGAGGCGGTCGGCGAGGTCGGCCAGGCGCTCCTCGAGCTGGGCGATCGCGGCGGTGGCGGTGTCCTTCGTGTCCACGATGGCGAGCTTGCAGAACTCCAGGCCCGTGCAGGCGATGGTGGAGCGGCGGAATACGGACGGCTCCGGGTCCAGTCCCAGCTCCTTCAAGCCGGCCACGACGGCGTCCACCCGGTCCCGCTCCACGTCCAGCACCACGATCTTCTGGTGGGGGGTGGTGCGCAGCCGCGTGGAGCCGTGGGCCTCGAGCAGGTCCGCGAGGGCGGTGAGGGTGGTGCCGCTGGAGCGTCCGACGACGGGGGCGGCGCCGATGTAGAAGCGGCCGTCCTTCTGCTCGTGGACCCCCACGTGGTCGCCGGGACGGGTGGGCGGGGCCGGGGCGGGTCCGTCGGGCAGGGCGTAGCCGAGGTACTCCTCCTCCAGCACGGTGCGGAACCTCTCCGGCCCCCAGTCCTCGAGCAGGTACTTCATGCGGGCCTTGTTGCGCAGGCGCCGGTAGCCGTAGTCACGGAAGATGCTCACGACGGCGTGCCACACCTCGGGGGCGCGCTCGGCCGAGACGAAGGCACCGATCCGGTCGGCCAGGCGGGCCTTCGTGGACAGGCCGCCGCCGACCCACAGGTCGTAACCGGGGCCCAGCTCGGGGTGCACCACGCCGATCAGGGAGACGTCGTTGATCTCGTGGACCACGTCCTGGGAGGGGTGTCCGGTGATGGCGGTCTTGAACTTGCGGGGCAGGTTGGAGATCTCGAGGTCGCCGATCCAGCGGTCCGCGATCTCCCGGATCACGGGCGTGGGGTCGATGATCTCGTCCGCGGCGATCCCGGCCACCGGTGAGCCGAGGATCACGCGCGGCACGTCGCCGCAGGCCTCGGTGGTGGACAGGCCCACGGACTCCAGGCGCCGCCAGATCTCGGGGACGTCCTCGACGCGGATCCAGTGCAGCTGGACGTTCTGCCGGTCGGTGATGTCCGCGGTGTCACGGCCGAAGTCGGTGGAGATCCCGCCGATCACGCGCAGCTGCTCGGTGGTGAGGTCGCCGCCGTCGATGCGCACGCGCAGCATGAAGTAGCGGTCCTCGAGTTCGTGGGGCTCCAGGGTGGCGGTCTTGCCGCCGTCGATCCCCTGCCGACGCTGGGTGTACAGGCCCACCAGCGGAAGCGGCCGTGCAGGTCGTCCGAGGGGATCGAGTCGAAGCCCTCGTGGGCGTAGACCTGCTCGATGCGCTCGCGGACGTTCAGGCCGTCGTCCTGCTGCTTGAACTCCTCGTTGTGGTTCAGGGGGGCGGTCCCGTCCACCTTCCACTGGCCGTGCGGCTTGGCGGAGGGACGGCGCGGAGTGCGCGCCGGCCTCGACGTCTCGTTCACCTGGGTCATGGCCGCCACGCTAGGAACCCGGCATGCCGGCCCCAAGATCGTCGACGCGGTTCGTCACGTTCCCGGGGCCGGGCCGCGGCGGGGACCCGGTCCGGCCCCGGTCGTGTGACGGACGGCTCAGCGGCCTCCGGCGGCTCCCCTCGGGGCCTCTACGAGGGCGGACCGCAGCCGGTCCAGGGCGATCCGCGCCACCAGCGGATGCGGCAGCAGGGGGTCGGTGACCGCGTCCGCGCCGGCCTCGCCGAGCCGGTCGTGGAAGTACCCGGGGGCCAGCAGGTGGGCGGCCACCACGGCGCGACGGCCGGCGGCGTGCACCCGGGCGACGGCGTCGGGCACACGGGGGGTCGCCGCCGCCCCGAACGCCGCGGTCACGGGCAGTCCCGTGGCCCGGGCCAGGGCCCCGGCCAGGGCGTGCACCTGGGCCTGGCCGTCCGCGGCGCGGGTGCCGGCCGCCGCCAGGATGACGTCCGATGTCGCGGCCTCACCGGCCGGCACCGCCCGGGCCACCCGCTCGGCCAGAACGGTCACCAGGCGCGGCTCGACGTCGTCCCCGGCCCCGGCCAGCGGTGCGGCGGCGATCGTGCCGGGTCGGGCGGCTGCGGCGTGGTGGATGTCGTGGTGGACGTGATGGCCCAGGGACAGCAGCAGCGGCACGATCACGGCCGGCTCCCCCGGGGGCAGGGCCGCCACGACCTCGTCGAGGGAGGGGCTCTGCACGTCCACGTAGGCCTCGTGGACCTGGGCGCCCGGCCCCTCGGCGGCCAGGAGGGCCGCCAGGTCGGCACGGAGGCCGTCGATCACGTCGCGGCCGGCCGCGTCGTGCGTGCCGTGGGCGCAGGCGATCACGTGCAGCACGGGCGCGCTCATGCCGAGCCCACCGCGTCGGCCCACACGTTCTGCGGCCCGCCGCTCACCGGCGGATCACCTTGTGCTGGGCGGCCTGGGCGACCGGCCGCATCACGATCTGATCCAGGTTCACGTGGTGGGGCAGCTCGACGGCGTGGACGCACACCTCGGCGACGTCCTCGGCGGTGAGCGGCTTCTCCACGCCCGCATACACGGCGTCCGCGGCGGACTGGTCGCCGCCCAGGCGGTTGCGGGAGAACTCCTCGGTGTGGACCATGCCCGGCAGCACCTCGATCACCCGCACGTTGTGCTCGGCCTCCTCCAGGCGCAGCGCGCCGGTGAGCCCGTGCTGGCCCATCTTCGCGGCGTTGTAGCCGGCGCCGCCCTCGTAGGCGGTGACGGCGGCGGTCGAGGTCAGGTTGAGCACGGTGCCCTCGCCGTGGGCGCGGAGCATGGGCAGGAACGCCTGGCACATCGTAAGGGTGCCGAGCACGTTGACGCGGTACATCCACTCCCAGTCGGCGCGGTCGCCGTCGCCCACCGCGTCCGTGCCGAGCGCGCCGCCGGCGATGTTGACGAGGGTGTCGGCGCCGCCGTCGGCCTCGACGCGCGAGGCCAGCGCGGCGACGGCGGCCTCGTCCGTGACGTCCAGGGCGGCGGGGACGACGTCGCCGCTCACGCCCTCGGCCCGGGCGTCGGCAGCGAGGGTCTCGAGGCGCTCGGCCCGGCGGCCGACCGCGTACACGCGCCAGCCGCGGCGGGCGAGCTCGAGGGCCGTGGCGCGGCCGATGCCGCTCGTGGCCCCCGTCACGACGGCGGCGCGGGCGGGGTTCTTCGCAGGTTCATGGGTGTGGCTCACGCCTCCGACCGTAGCCGAGCCGCGCCGTTCGGAGCACCGCCCGGATCACCTCCGCCAGGTCGAGCGACTGAAAGGGCGGGACGTCCCGGGCGTCGTCGCAGGCCCGGCCCGCCGCCCCGGTCATGGGAGGATGGCGGGCATGGCTGAGAACACGCAGGGCACAGACACGCCCATCGACGCATCGACCCCGTCCACCCCCGCCGCCGGCGCCGTGGCCGTGCCGGACAAGCCGGCCCTCGAGGGCCTCGAGGAGAAGCTGACCGCCCGCTGGGCCGACGAGCGCACCTACGCGTTCGACACGCAGACCACCCGCAAGCAGGTCTACTCGATCGACACTCCCCCGCCGACCGCCTCCGGCTCGCTGCACGTGGGCCACGTCTTCTCCTACACGCAGACCGACGTGCTCGCCCGCTACCAGCGCATGAACGGCAAGAACGTGTTCTACCCGATGGGCTGGGACGACAACGGCCTGCCCACCGAGCGCCGCGTGCAGAACTACTACGGCGTCCGCTGCGACCCCGCCAAGCCGTACGTGGAGGGCTACCGCCCGCCGGAGAAGCCGGCGAAGAACCAGCGCGACTGGGACGTGATCTCCCGCAAGAACTTCATCGAGCTCTGCGAGGAGCTCGCCGTCGAGGACGAGAAGGTCTTCGAGGACCTCTTCACCCGTCTCGGCCTGTCCGTCGACTGGGACATGACCTACCGGACCATCGACGACGTCTCCCGCGCCGTCTCCCAGCGCGCCTTCCTGGCCGGCATCGCCTCGGGCGACGCCTACCTGGCCGAGGCCCCCACCATGTGGGACGTGACCTTCCGCACCGCCGTGGCCCAGGCCGAGCTCGAGGACCGCGAGGTCCCCGGCG
This sequence comes from Micrococcus sp. HOU01, assembly GCF_035609305.1. Lineage (NCBI taxonomy): Bacteria > Bacillati > Actinomycetota > Actinomycetes > Micrococcales > Micrococcaceae > Micrococcus > Micrococcus sp. HOU01. The sequence continues at coordinate 1,676,670 of NZ_CP141211.1, forward strand.
CCTACCACCGCTACGCCTTCACCGCTGCGGACGGCGAGCAGGTCTTCATCGAGACCACCCGCCCCGAGCTGCTGGCCTCCTGCTCCGGCCTGGTCGCCCACCCGGACGACGAGCGCTACCAGCACCTGTTCGGCACGACCGTCACCTCCCCGCTGTACGGCGTGGAGGTCGAGGTCTTCCCGCACCCGCTGGCCAAGCCGGACAAGGGCTCCGGCATCGCCATGGTCTGCACCTTCGGCGACCTCAACGACGTCACCTGGTGGCGCGAGCTGCAGCTGCCGACCCGCACCCTGATCGGCCGTGACGGCCGCTTCGCCGCCGACACCCCCGAGTGGATCACCACGGACGCCGGCCGACAGGCCTATGCGGACACCGTGGCCGGCAAGACCGTGTTCTCCGCCAAGCAGGGTGTGGTGGACGCCCTCACCGCGGCCGGCCTGCTGGACGGAGAGCCGAAGAAGATCATGCACGCCGTGAACTTCTACGAGAAGGGCGACAAGCCGCTCGAGGTCGTCACCTCCCGCCAGTGGTACATCCGCAACGGCGGCCGCGACGCCGACCGCCGCGCGGAGCTGATCGAGCGCGGCCGCGAGCTCTCCTGGCACCCGGAGCACATGCGCCACCGCTACGAGAACTGGGTCGAGGGCCTCAACGGTGACTGGCTCGTCTCCCGCCAGCGCTTCTTCGGGGTGCCGATCCCGGTCTGGTACCCGCTGGACGCGGAGGGTGAGCCCGACTATGAGAACCCGATCCTCCCGGCCGACGAGCAGCTCCCCGTGGACCCGGCCGCCGAGGCCGCCCCGGGCTACTCCGAGGACCAGCGCGACGTCCCCGGCGGCTTCACCGGCGACCCGGACGTCCTGGACACCTGGGCCACCTCCTCGCTGACCCCGCAGATCGTGGGCCGCTGGTCCCGTGACGAGGCGTTCTTCAACAACGTCTTCCCGTTCGACCTGCGCCCGCAGGGCCACGACATCATCCGCACCTGGCTGTTCTCCACCGTGGTGCGCGCCCACGCCCTCAACGGCTCCGTGCCGTGGACGGACACCGCGCTCTCCGGCTGGATCCTCGACCCGGACCGCAAGAAGATGTCCAAGTCCAAGGGCAACGTGGTGGTCCCGACCGACATCCTGGACCAGTTCGGCTCGGACGCCGTCCGCTACTGGGCCGCCTCGGCCCGCCTCGGCGCGGACACCGCCTACGAGGTGGCGCAGATGAAGATCGGCCGCCGCCTGGCCATCAAGCTGCTCAACGCCGCCAAGTTCGTGCTGAACCTGGGCGCCACGCAGGACGCCGTCATCCGCACGGCCGACGACGCCGCGGCCGTCACCAACCCGCTGGACGCCTCCCTGCTGGCGCGCCTCGCGGCCACCGTGGAGCAGGCGACCCGCGCGTTCGAGGCCTACGACTACGCACGGGCTCTCAACGTGACCGAGCAGTTCTTCTGGGCCTTCACGGACGACTACGTGGAGCTCGTGAAGGACCGTGCCTACGGCGGCCACGGCGAGGCCGAGCAGGCCTCTGTGGTGACCACGCTGGCCACCACCCTGGACGCCCTGCTGCGTCTGCTGGCCCCGTTCCAGCCGTTCGCCACCGAGGAGGTGTGGAGCTGGTGGCGCGCCGGCTCCGTGCACACCGCCGCGTGGCCGGGCGCCGCGGACGAGGTGGCGGCCCTGTCCTTCGCCGCCTCCGGCGGCGACGCCGAGGTCCTGCCCACCGTGGCGCAGGTCCTGGGCGGCGTCCGCAAGGCGAAGTCCGAGGCCAAGGTGAAGCAGCGGACCGAGGTGCGCTCCGCCGTGGTGACCGGGCCGGCCGACTGGCTCGAGAAGCTGCGCGGCGGCCTGGCGGACCTCAAGGCGGCCGGCAACATCGCGGACCTGTCCCTCACGCAGGGCGAGGCCGGCGAGTCCGCGCCGCTGACCGTCTCCGACGTGCAGCTCGCACCGGCCGAGGACGACTGATCCCCGCCGCGCGCTCCCGGACGGTGTCTCGGGAGCACACGCGGCACGACGACGGCCCCGTCGCCCATCACGGGCGGCGGGGCCGTCGTCGCGTCCGTGCCGCGGGCCCGAGTCTGCCCGTCAGCGTGGGATGTTCGTGGCCCGGATCCGGTAGGGCACAGCACGCGTCGGACAGTCCGCCGCCGGATCGGAGTTCGTCGGGAGGCGGCCCTCCCGGGGGTGTCGTGGTGCACCTCCCGGTCGTGCTCCTGCCGCATGTCGCAGTGCGGTCACCGCGGCAGGGGTGGACACTGAGAGGATGAGACCGACACCCGATCCCGCCCCGGCCGGCCGCCGCGCCTGCGACTCCTCCGCCCGGCGGATGTCCGCCGCCCTCGCCGCCATGGGCGTGCTCCACTTCGTCCGACCCGAGCCCTTCGACGGGCTGATCCCGCCGTTCCTGCCCGGCTCGGCCCGCGCGTGGACCCACGGCTCCGGCGTGGCCGAGCTGGCCGTGGCGGGTCTGCTGGCCGTCCCGCGCACCCGGCGCGCGGGCGGACGCGCCGCGCAGGCGCTCTTCCTCGGCGTGTGGCCCGGCAATGCGTGGATGGCCTGGCGGTGGCGACGCCGGCCCTGGCCGGCGCAACTGGTCTCCCTCGGGCGGCTGCCCCTGCAGGTCCCCCTGATCCGCGCGGCCGGCAGAGTGGCGCGCAGCTGACCCCCGCCGCCCCGCACCCCGACGACGCCGGCCCCACACCTTCGCGCTGAAGGTGTGGGGCCGGTCTCGTGCGAGCCGGGGGCTCAGTCGAACTGCGGATCCGTGGTGCGGGCCCGCTTGATCTCGTAGAAGTACGGGAAGTCGGCCAGGGCGACGGCGCCGTCGAAGATGCGGCCCGCCTCCTCGCCGCGCGGGATGCGGGTCATCACGGGACCGAAGAAGGCCGTGCCGTTGAACGCCACGACGGGCGTGCCGACGTCGTTGCCCACGAGGTCCTCCGCCTCCTTCTGGCTGGCGCGCAGCTGCTCGTCGGCCACGTCGGTGCGGGCGGCGTCCAGGATGTCCGCGTCGTGGCCCAGCTCCTCGAGGGCCTCGGCCACCACGGCCTCGTAGTCCGTGCGGCCCTGCTCGTGGATGCGGGTGCCGACCGCGGTGTACCACGGGCCGAGCGCCTCGGCACCGTGCCGCTCGCGCACCTGCACGGCGGCGCGGGCCGGCAGCCAGGCCTTCTCGAGGCGGGCCAGGTAGTCGGGGTCCAGGTCGCGGCCCTCGTTCAGGACGGCGAGCGACATGATCTTGAAGACCACCCGCACGTCGCGCACCTTCTGGACCTCCAGGATCCACCGGGAGGTGATCCAGGCGAACGGGCACGTGGCGTCGAAGTAGAAGTCGACGGTGGGCTGCTGCGTGGTGTCGGTCATGCTGTGCTCCTTGCGGTCAGGGAGCCGTCTCGGCTCCGGTCGGTCCTGCTGGGCGACGGCGGTCAGGCGCTCCGGCCGCGTCGACGTCGTTCCACCTCGGCCGGGATGAGCGTGGGCTCGGCCTCGCCGCGCACCACGTCCCCGGAGATGACGACCGTGCCCACATCCGAACGGGAGGGCAGCTCGAACATCACGGGCTTGAGGACGTTCTCCATGATGGAGCGCAGGCCGCGGGCGCCGGTGCCGCGGGCCTCGGCCTGGGCGACGACGGCGTCCAGGGCGTCCTGCTCGAACTCGAGCTCCACGCCGTCCATGAGGAACATCTTCTGGTACTGCTTGAGCAGGGCGTTCCTCGGTTCGGTCAGCACCCGCACGAGCTGTTCGTGCGTGAGGTCCTCGACAGTGGTGATCACGGGCAGGCGGCCGATGAACTCGGGGATGAGGCCGAACTTCAGCAGGTCCTCCGGCCGCACGTCCGCGTAGGTGACGTCCCCCGCGCCCAGGTGGTTCAGGGGCGCGCCGAACCCGATGCCCTTGCGTCCGGCACGGGAACCGATGATCTCGTCCAGGCCCGCGAACGCGCCCGCCACGATGAACAGCACGTTGGACGTGTCGATCTGCAGGAACTCCTGGTGGGGGTGCTTGCGCCCGCCCTGCGGCGGCACCGACGCCACCGCGCCCTCGAGGATCTTCAGCAGGGCCTGCTGCACGCCCTCGCCGGAGACGTCCCGGGTGATGGAGGGGTTCTCGGACTTCCGTGAGATCTTGTCGATCTCGTCGATGTAGATGATGCCCTGCTCGGCCTTCTTCACGTCGTAGTCCGCAGCCTGGATGAGCTTGAGGAGGATGTTCTCCACGTCCTCGCCCACATAGCCGGCCTCGGTGAGGCTGGTGGCGTCCGCGACCGCGAACGGGACGTTGAGCCGCCGGGCGAGGGTCTGCGCGAGATACGTCTTGCCGGAGCCGGTGGGGCCGACCATGAGGATGTTCGACTTGCCGACCTCGACGTCCGCGAGGTCGTCCCGCTCGGTGAGGCGGTCGGCCAGGTCACCGCCCCGCGCCTGCGGCCCGCGCACGCGCTTGTAGTGGTTGTACACGGCGACGGCGAGGGAACGCTTGGCCGCCTCCTGGCCGATCACGAAGCTCTCGAGGTGGTCGAAGATCTCCTGCGGGGTGGGCAGGACGGTCTCGTCCGCCTCCGCCGCCTCGCCGAGCTCCTCCTCGATGATCTCGTTGCACAGCTCGATGCACTCGTCGCAGATGTAGACACCCGGGCCGGCGATGAGCTTGCGCACCTGCTTCTGGCTCTTCCCGCAGAACGAGCATTTCAGCAGGTCAGCGCTCTCTCCGATACGCGCCATGGTGGTACTCCTCGAGGGCCGGGCGGAGACGTCCGCCCCGCGCGGGCGGCGTCGCTGTCAGATTCCGTCCAGCATACGACCGTGGACGGACACGTTAAGGGACCGGGTCCCCGGTCGGCATCGAGGGGCCCGGCCGCGCGGCCGGGCCCCTCGACGGGCGCCGTCGGTCAGGCGGACGGACGGGTGATCTTGCGGGAGGCGAGGACCTCGTCCACAAGGCCGTACTCGAGGGCCTGCTCGGCCGAGAGGAACTTGTCCCGGTCGATGTCCTGCGAGACCTCCTCGGGCGTGCGGTTGGTGAGGGAGGCCAGCGTCTCCTCCATCCACACGCGCATCCGGTTGATCTCCTGGGCGTGGATCTCCAGGTCCGTGGCGGTGCCGCGGTCGCCCTGCATCGCCGGCTGGTGGATCAGCACGCGCGCGTTGGGCAGCGCCAGACGCTTGCCGGGGGCGCCCGCGGCCAGCAGCACGGCCGCGGCGGAGGCGGCCTGGCCCAGGCACACGGTCTGCACCTCGGGGCGGATGAACTGCATGGTGTCGTAGATCGCCGTCATGGCCGTGAACGAGCCGCCCGGCGAGTTGATGTACAGGGTGATGTCACGCTCGGAGTCCATCGCCTCGAGCACGAGCAGCTGGGCCATCACGTCGTCGGCCGACGCGTCGTCCACCTGCGCGCCGAGGAAGACGATGCGGTCCTCGAAGAGCTTGGCGTAGGGGTCCTGACGCTTGAAGCCGTAGGGGGTGCGCTCCTCGAACTGCGGGAGGATGTAGCGCGCGTCCGGCGTGGGCAGGGAGGGCATCCCGGTGGGGAGCCCGGCGGGGAACTGGGTCATTCTTGGTCTCCTGGAGAGGGTCGGGACGGTCCGGGCAGGGCTCAGCCCCGGACGCCGCCGCCGCCGGTCACGGACGCGGCACGGTCGGCGATGTGGTCGATGAAGCCGTACTCGAGGGCCTCCTGCGCGGTGAACCACTTGTCACGCGCGTTGTCCTCGAGGATGGTCTCCACGGACTGGCCCGTCTGCTCGGCGGTCAGCTCCGCCATCACCTGCTTCATGTGCAGGATCAGCTGGGCCTGGATGCGGATGTCCGACTCGGTGCCGCCGATGCCGCCGGAGGGCTGGTGCATCAGCACGCGGGCGTGGGGGGTGGCGTAGCGCTTGCCCTTGGTGCCCGAGGCGAGCAGGAACTGGCCCATGGACGCGGCGAGGCCGGTGGCCACCGTCACGACGTCGTTGGGGATGTACTGCATGGTGTCGTAGATCGCCATGCCCGCGGTGACGGAGCCGCCCGGGGAGTTGATGTACAGGTAGATGTCCTTCTCCGGGTCCTCGGCCGAGAGCAGGAGCAGCTGGGAGCAGATCGCGTTGGCGTTGTCGTCACGGACGTCCTCGCCCAGCCAGACGATGCGCGACTTCAGCAGCTGGGTGTAGAGGAAATCCTCGCGCTGCGCCGGGTCCACCGAACGCATGCTGGGGGTGATGTCGGTCATCACTTCCGCCTTCCTGTCGAGATGTCCACGGGCCTCCCGAACGGCGGCCGCTCGCGCGGACGGACGGGTCCCTGATTGAGTCCGACACTAGCCGGGCGTCCGGGCCAGCGCGCGGGACGCCGTCGGCGTTTCGCTGTTGGCGCAGGTTGTCGCGGCCCCCGCCCGGGGCCGCCCACCGTGACCTCGGGACGACGACGGCGCCCCCGCCGGCGTGGGCGGGGGCGCCGTCGTCGCGGCTCGGCGGGGGTGTGCCCCCGCCGGCCGATATCAGGCCTGCTCGGCCGCCTCGGCGTCGTCGGCCTCGGTCGACTCGGCGTCGAGGGCCTCCTGGCCGCCCGGGGTCACGAACGCCGTGAGGTCCACGGCCTTGCCGTCGGTGTCGGTGACCTCGGCGTACTCGAGGACCTTGGCCAGGGCCTTGCGGCGGCGGACCTCGCCCATGATCATCGGGATCTGCCCGCCCTGGTCGAGCATCATGGCGAACTGGTTCGGGTCCATGCCGTACTCGGAGGAGGTGGCGATGATGTACTCGATCAGCTCACCCTGGTCGACCGTGACCTCCTCGGCCTCGGCGACCTCGTCCAGGATGACCTCGTTGGCGAACGCCTCGCGGGTGTTCTGCTCGAGCTCGGCACGGTGCTCGGCGGTGTCGTGGTCGTCGCCCGCGGTGTGGCCGCCGGCGGAGAAGTGCTGCTCGACCTGCTCGGCGATGACGCCGTCCGGCACCGGGACCTCGACGAGCTTGGCCAGCTCCTCGAGGACCTTGTCGCGGGCCTCGACGCCCTGGCGGTTCACGGCCTCCTCGGCGGCCTGCTTCTTCAGGTCCTCCTTGAGCTCGGCGATGGTGTCGAACTCGGAGGCCAGCTGGGCGAACTCGTCGTCGGCCTCGGGCAGCTCGCGCTCCTTGACGGCCGTCAGCTCCAGCTTGACCACGGCGGTCTCGCCGTCGTGCTCGCCGCCGTTGAGCGTGGTCTCGAAGGTGGCGTCCTCGCCGGCGGACAGGCCGTCGAGGGCCTCGTCGATGCCCTCGAGCATGGTGCCGGCGCCCACCTGGTAGGACAGGCCCTCGGCCTGGTCGACCTGCTCGCCGTCGACCGTGGCGGTCAGGTTCATCGTGACGAAGTTGTCCTGCGCGGCCGGGCGGTCCACGTCCTTGAGGGAGCCGAAGCGCGAGCGCAGGGCGTCGAGGGCCTTCTGCTCGTCCTCCTCGGTGGCCTGGGCGGGCTCCACCGTCACCTTGAGGCCCTTGTAGTCGGGCAGCTCGATGGTCGGGCGCACGTCGAACTCCGCGGTGAAGGCCACCGGGCCCTCGGCGTTCTCCGCGTCCGGGGTGGTGGTCACGTCGACCTCGGGGCGGGAGATCGGGGTGAGCTCGGCCTCGGCGATGGCGGCGGAGAACCAGGTGTTCAGGCCCTCGTTGACGGCCTGGTCCACGACGATCTCGCGGCCGAAGCGCTGCTCGATCAGACGCGCCGGGATCTTGCCCTTGCGGAAGCCCGGGATCTGCACCTGGTTGGCGATGTCCTTGAACGCCTTGTCCAGGGCGGGCTTCACCTCCTCGAACGGCACCTCGACGGTCAGCTTGACGCGGGTCGGGCTGAGGTTCTCTGCGGTGGACTTGACCACGGATGACTCCTGTTGGTGGTGGTGGATGGTCTTGACGTCGAGTCGGGGTGACAGGATTTGAACCTGCGGCCTCACGCTCCCAAAGCGCGCGCTCTACCAAGCTGAGCTACACCCCGCCGTCGTCCCCGACGCCGGCGGGCTCACGCGGTGGAGGCTCGCCGGGCACCCGAGGGACTGCCCGAGGGCAGACTGTGGAATCCTAGCGCGCCGTCTCGCGCCCCGCGAAAAGCCGCGATCGCCGGCCCGTGAAGCCGTCCATCGTGGCGTTGACCCCGAGGACGTCCATCGTGCGGTCGAAGACGGGCGCCGGCAGGGCGCGCAGGGGCGCGATCAGGCCGACGGCGCGCGGGAGCAGCAGGCGGGTGCGGCCGGCCTCGACGGCGTCCAGCACCTCCTGCGCCACGTGGTGCGGATCCAGCACGGGCAGCAGCCAGGGCACCCGGCTGCGCACGCCCGCGAACATCCCGGTGTCGATGTAGAAGGGGCAGACGGCCAGGGAGGTGACGCGGCTGCCGTCCTTGCGGAGCTCCGCGGCGAGGGACTCGGCGAACCCGACCGCGGCGTGCTTGGTGGCGGAATAGTCCGTCTGGCGTGCGACGCCGACCAATCCCGCGGCCGAGGCCACCGTGACCACGGCCCCGCGGTCCCGGGCCCGCATTCCGGGCAGGACCGCCCGGGTCAGCCAGTACGGCGCGAGCGCGTTCACCTCGAAGGTGCGGCGGATGCCCTCCTCCGTGGCGTCCTCGAGGCGCGCGCCCGTCACCACGCCCGCATTGTTCACGGCGACGTCCACCTCTCCGGCGCGGGCGGCGGCGGCCTCGACGGCGGCCGCGTCCGTCACGTCCACGCGCTCGGCCCGGGCGTCCGTGCCCTGAGACCGGATCTCGGCGGCGACGGCTTCAGCCCCCTGCAGGTCGAGGTCCCAGACGTCGACGCGGCCCGCGCCGCGGCGCGCGGCCCCCAGGGCGATCAGTCGTCCGATGCCGGACGCGCCGCCTGTCACGAGGACGGTCGCGCCCCGCAGGGACAGGGGATGACGGCCGGCGAGGGCGGCCGCGGTTCTGCGGAGGGCGGGACGGGAGCCGTGCATCATGCCTCTTCCCCCACGGCCGACGCGGGCCCGCCGTGATACGGTGTCAGCCGCTGGTCCGCGCCGAGCGCGGCCCCGCGGGGATGTAGCTCAATGGTAGAGCCCCAGTCTTCCAAACTGGCTACGCGGGTTCGATTCCCGTCATCCCCTCCAGATTCCCTGAGCCGGGTCGTCGTGTGCGCACGATGGCCCGGCTCATGACTTTCTCGGGTGCGTCGTCGTCCGCACCGGTTCCTTTACCGCTGTGCCGGCCATCTGCAGGATGGACCCATGCAGAACACCGCGCAGACGCATCGAGGGGCGTCCACCGAGGTCCGTGGGAGGCCCTGGTGGCACCGCATCGTCGAGAACGACACACTGCGCATGACCGTCCTGTCCATGCTGGCGGCCGCCGTCGCGATCGGCTTGAGCACCCTGGTGATCACCACTCCCCTCGGCGACGCGCTGGGCGTCGGCACAGCCCGGCGCGCCTCCTGGATGACCGCACTGATGACGCTGTGCCTGATGTGGTCGATCTACTCCGCCCTGGACACGGTGGTGCTGCACCGGTGGCTCGGCCGCCGCGACTCAACAGACCTGCACGCGCTGCTGCGCACGCGCTCCCGCGGCCCGAAGGAGTCCGTCCATCCGGTCGGCTGGAGGGCCCTGATGCTGGGAGCGTCGAGCACGCTGGCCAACACCGTCACCTTCTCGGTGATGGCGATGCTCGTGGTGGTCATCTCGATGTGGATGCCGGAGGTCCGGTCCGTGCCCACCATGCGCCTGCTGGCCGTGGCCACGGTCCTCGCGTCCTGGGCGAGCATCGTCCTGGCCCAGGCGTTGCGCTACGCCCGGCTGACGGCACAGCACGATCCGGAGAGATCTCGGTCGGAGGGCGAGTCCCCCGCTCCCCCGATCCGCTTCCGCGGCTCCGACGCTCCGGTCTTCTCGGACTACGTGGCGCTGTCCTTGACGCTGTCCACCATGATGGGCGCCCAGGACGTCGAGTTCTCCGGTCGCGCCGCCCGCACGGCGGTCCGTGAGCACGCGCTGGTCGGATTCCTGTTCAACTCGATGATCATCGCGGCCCTGGCCTCGCTGCTGCTCACCGTCGCCTGATCAGGGCCGGCCACAGGCCCCTCAACTCTGACAGGTGAGGCACCGGTAGAGCTTCCGGGCCGCCATCTCCTCCACCACGATCGTCTCGCGCCCGCACACCAGGCAGGCCAGGCCCTGCCGCTGGTACACGTAGTTCGCGTGCTTGGGCCAGGCCGCTTCGGCAGGGATCCCCGGCCGGTGCTCGGGCCGCGTGGTGACGATCCGCCCGAGCCGCACGCCCTCCCGCATGAGCGCGGCGTTGTCCGCCCAGAGGGATTCCAAGTCAGGTGCAGAGACCTCCCGGGCCGGCCGCCACGGGTCGATGCCGGCCCGGAACAGCGCCTCGGCCCGGAAGATGTTGCCGATCCCGCTGACGGCCGCCTGGTCCATCAGCACGACGCCGATCGGCCGCCGTGTCCGCCGGGCGAGGTCGTAGAACGGCGCGGGATCGTCGTCGTTGAGCGGATCCGGACCGAGACCGGCGACGACATCGGCGGCCTCGGCCGGGGTGAGTGCGCGGCACCGGCTCGCGCCGATCAGGTCGGCCCAGCCGTGCTCGCTGCGCAGGCGCAGGCGGACCGTGGAGGCCGGCGGCGGGGGCTGGACCCAGCCGTCGGCGTCGCGGGCGGGCTCGGCGGCCGGGGCGCCGTCGTCGTGGACCTCCCGCTCGCCGATCCGGCGGGGTGCACCGATCGAGGACGCGGCCGCGAAGTCCTGATCCCCGCCGAAGGTCCACGCCCCGTACATGCCCAGGTGGACGTGGAGCACGTGGCCGCCGGAGACGTCGGCGAAGAAGTGCTTGCCGTGGGCCCGGGCGCGCTCGAGGACCTGGCCGTCGAGCAGGGCGGCCCCCTCGGCGAACCGGCCCTGCGGACTCGTGGCGCGGATCCGGCGGCCGCCGAAGACGTCGGTGAACTGGCGCGCGAGACGGTGGACGGAGTGGCCCTCAGGCACTCACATCAGCACCTCTCCGGTGGTCTCGTAGTGCGCGATCTTCCCGATGCGGCGCACGTGGCGCTCGTCCTGGGAGAACGGTTCGGCCAAGAACGCCTCGATGAGCTCGGTGGCCTCCTCGAGCGAGTGCTGCCGACCGCCGACAGCCACGACGTTCGCGTCGTTGTGCTCGCGGGCCAGCCGCGCCGTGTCCAGGTTCCAGGCCAGGGCGGCGCGGACGCCGGCCACCTTGTTGGCGGCGATCTGCTCGCCGTTGCCGGAGCCGCCCAGCACGATGCCGAGCGAGTCCAGCCCCTGCTCGCGGTCGGCGACGACGGCGCGGGCGGCGTTGATGCAGAAGCCCGGGTAGTCGTCCTGCGCGTCGTACTCGGTGGGTCCGTGGTCCACCATCTCGTAGCCGGCGGCGGTGAGGTGCTCCACCAGGTGGGCGGACAGCTCCATGCCGGCGTGGTCGGTGGCGATGTGGACGCGCATGCGCAGACTCCTCCAGAAGGACGACGGTCGGGTGGGGTCAGTCTACTGACGGCCCCACCCGACCCCCTGCCGCGGGGCGGGCCGGCGAGATCAGCGCGACCGATCGCTCGGGCTCGCGCACCGGCATGGGCTCGGGCTCCCCGCTCGCCGAGGAGAGGAAGCCCTCCCCGGTGAAGTGGCCGTTGCGGGCGCGGAAGTCGTAGGCGTAGTCGGGCCAGATCAGCGTCAACTTGCCCGAGCGGGGGTCCACGTACCAGGAGTGGCAGCCGCCGTCCACGAGCCACACCGAGGTGGCGGCCCGCTCCTGGAGACGGTCCACGTACTCCTCCTGGGCGAGTGTCTCGGGGACCATCGTCCGGATCCCCTCGTGCTCCGCCCGGTCCAGGGCCTCCAAGATGTACGCGATCTGCGACTCGATGATGTAGACGATCGAGTTGTGCCCCAGCGAGGTGTTCGGCCCGTTGATGGCGAACAGATTCGGGAATCCCGCCACGGCCGTGGAGTCGAACGCCGCCATGCCGCTGCTCCAGTGATCGGCCAGGGAACGGCCCTCACCGTCGTGGACGCGGTCGGCGAACGGCGGCTGGGCCGCCTCGAAGCCGGTGCAGAGGACGACGACGTCGACCTCGTACCCCTGACCGCTCACGCCGAACAGCCGGCTCCCCTCGACGCGGTCCAGCGCGCTGTCCTCCAAAGTGACGTTGTCCCGGGCCATGGCCGGGTAGTAGTCGTTGGAGACGAGCACACGCTTGCAGCCCGGCAGGTACCGCGGCGTGAGGCGCTCACGGAGCTCGGGGTCCGAGACCGCGGCGGCCAGGTGCCCGAGGGCCTGCGACCGGACATGGTCCAGCGCGGTCGGCACACCGCGGCGCTGGGCATAGCTCGACTCGGCGAACCAGAAGATGTCGTCGCGCTCGCGCTGCATGGTGTGCGGGGCGCGCTCGAACATGCGCCGCACGGCCGCGGAGTACGGCTTGACCACACGGGGGGTGACCCACGCGGGGGTGCGCTGGAAGACGACGAGCTCGGCCGCCGTCGCCGCCAGCTCGGGGATGACCTGGATCGCGGAGGCGCCGGTGCCGACGACGGCGACACGCTTGCCCGTCAGGTCCACCGTGTGGTCCCAGCGGGCGGAGTGGATGACCTCGCCCTCGAAGGCGTCGAGACCGGGAACGTCCGGCAGGCGGGGGTCGGCGAGGTGCCCGGTGCCCGTGATCAGCCAGCGTCCCGTGTAGGCCCCGCGCGGAGTCCGCACCGTCCACCGCTCCGTCTCGGGGTCCCAGTGCGCTTCGAGCATGTCCGCCCCGAGACGCAGGTGCGGAGTGAGGCCTTCGTCCTCGGAGAAGCGCACGAGGTAGTCCTGGATCTCCGGGCCCGGTGTGTAGAAGCCCGACCACTGCGGGTTCGGCGCGAAGGAGAAGCTGTAGAGGTGGCTCGGGACGTCGCACGCGGCGCCCGGGTAGGTGTTGTCCCTCCAGGTCCCGCCGACCTGCTGGGCACGGTCCAGGATGAGGAAGTCCTCGCGGCCGTGACGCCGCAGCTGGGCGCCCATGCCGAGGCCGGCGAATCCGGAGCCGATGATGAGGATCTCGGCGGACTCGTCGCGCGGTGCGGGGCGCACGTCGGTGGTGGTGGTTGTGGTGGTGGTCATGGCTGGCCCCTCTCTCAGGCGTGGGTCTCGGGGATGATCGCGCCGGCCGGATGGCGGTCGGGCTCGCGCAGGTGCAGGTCGACGATCTGCATGAGTTCGGCCGGGCGCTCGAGGAAGAAGGCGTGGCCGCTCGTCATGGTCGTCAGCCGCGCGTCGTCGATGATGCCGAGCAGCTCGTACTGGTGATGGGGCGGGACCATGATGTCCTCGGCACAGGAGACGATCAGTGTCCGCGCGGTGACGGCGGAGAGACGGTCGGCGACGTCCACGCGGGCGTTCAGGTCCATCTGCCGGGCGGTGAACTCGTCCGCGGTCAGGGAGGCGAGCGCCCCGTCGAGCATGGCCGGGGTCAGGGAGCGCAGGGCCAGCGGGGACAGGCCGCAGAAGGCCGTGTAACGGGCCAGGGCATCAGGGCTCGTGGCGTACAGGTGCCGCCAGACCTCGTTGCGCAGGCGCTGGTGGACATCCGTCGTCGCCCAGCCGGCCACGAGCACGAGGTTCTCCACACGGCGACCGAGGTCGGCGGCCAGCTGCCCGGCCACGACGGCGCCGAGCGAGTAGCCCAGCAGGTCGAACGCGGCGTCGGGGCCGAGGAGCTCGTCGACGGCGGCCCGCACCTGGCCGACCAGCAGGTCGACGGTCAGGTCCGCGGCGGGGTCGGCCGGCGGTGCCCAGTCGACGGCGATGACGCGCGTCCGCGTGGCCATCATCGGGAACAGGTGGCCGAAGTGCGAGGCGGTTGTCCCACCCGTGCCGTGGACCAGCACGAGAGGCCGGTCGAGCTCCCCGGGTGTCACCGAGTCGTGGCAGGTGACGGAGGCACCGTCCACGCTGACGGTGCGCGTGACGGTCGATGCGGTCAGTGGCATGGGGCTCCTTCTTGAAACCGATATGTGGACTATGGGGCCCGACACCTGCGATGTGACGCGCCCTACATTCCCCATCATGGCGCGTGTATTTCTCAGAATGCAAGCGGTGGCGGCAATCATTGAGTCCATCAGATGGAACTGGCTCCGACGCCGGAGCTGCGGCACGATGGACCGGTGACCCCTATGACCCCACCCACCGGCGTCCTGCCCCGTGCCGCCCTCGTGATGCGCCTGCTGCACGAGGCCGGACCCGCCGGCCTGCGGCTGAGCCAGCTCGTCCAGCGGACGGGTCTGCCCCAGCCCACCGCCCATCGACTGCTGGCCGACCTGGCGGAGCAGGGTGCCGTGACCCGGCGCGGGGCCGCCTATGCGCTCGGTGATCGGTGGGGCCCGGTCGGGTTCGAACCGGTGACGCCGCGGTGCCTGATCGAACGCGAGGCCAGCCGGGCCGTGGTCCAGGCCGCCGCGGACGAGCTGGGGGACACGGTCTACCTGGCGGCACGGGCTGCGGGCGGAGTGGCCTACCTCCTGCGATGCGACGGCGACTCCCCCGTGCGCGTCTTCACCGTGGAGGTCGGCGAGGTCAAGAGGCTTGCCGCCGGGTACGCCGGCATCGCGCTCCTGGCCGCCCTGCCGCCCGAGCGCCGGCGAGCGGAGGTGGACGCGGTCGTCGCCCGGCCTCCCCGCCGCTGGAACCTGACGGATGACGGGGCCCTGCACGACCTGCTGGACACCCTGCTGCGTCAGATGGACGAGCAGGGGTGGTGCGGCGGTGTGCCGGTCGTGCCCGGGGTGGCCGGAGTCGCCTGTGGCGTCCCGGCGCGGATGGGAAGCATCCCCCAGGTGTCCCTCACGGCCTCGGCGGCCGAGCAGCGGATGCCACCGGCACGCGTGCCCGAGGTGGCTGAGGTGCTGCGTGCGGCGGCGACCCGACTGGCCGAGATCGGGGGCTGAGCACGCCGGCCGGCCCGCCCTGACGCGGCCGTCCACGACGCCCGGGCCAGGTGGCACACTGGGGAGCACCGTGCCATGGCCCCCATCACAGGCGCCCGGCCGTGCCGCATCCACCCGACCCCAGGAGGAGTCCGACCGTGACCACCGCCGCCGCCATGAACATCACCCGCGAAGAGGCCGCCGCGCGCGCGGCCGCCCTCACCGTGGACGCGTACGAAGTGAGCCTGGACCTCACCCGCGGAGCGGAGCACTTCCACACGGCCACCACCGTGACGTTCGCGGCCACGCAGGACGCGGTGGGCACCCACACGTGGATCGACTTCGTGGCGGAGCAGGCTCCCACGGTGACCCTCAACGGCGAGGCGCTGGACGTGGCGGACTTCGACGGCGCCCGACTGCGGATCGGCCCGCTGGCGGCGCAGAACACCCTCGTGGTCGACGGGCTCGGGGACTACAGCAACACCGGCGAGGGCCTGCACCGGTTCGTGGACCCCGTGGACCAGGAGGTCTACCTCTACACCCAGTTCGAGGTGCCGGACTCCCGCCGCATGTTCGCGGTGTTCGAGCAGCCCGACCTCAAGGCCGCGTTCCGCTTCAAGGTGATCGCGCCGGCGCACTGGGCCGTGGTGTCTAACCAGCCGGAAGCCTCCCGCCGCACCCTCGGCGTCGTGGCGAACGAGGAGAACCCGCAGGGGGTGGACGCCGCGGTCTGGGAGTTCAAGCCCACCCCGCGCATCTCCTCCTACATCACCGCGCTCGTCGCCGGCCCGTACGCCTCCGTGCACTCGGAGCTGACCAGCGCCGACGGCCGCACGATCCCCCTCGGCGTCTACTGCCGCGCGTCGCTGGTGGAGCACCTGGACGCGGAGAACGTCTTCGAGCTCACCCGCCAGGGATTCGAGTTCTTCGAGGCCCAGTACGGCCACGCCTACCCGTTCGAGAAGTACGACCAGCTGTTCGTGCCCGAGTTCAACGCCGGCGCGATGGAGAACGCCGGCTGTGTGACCTTCCTCGAGTCGTACGTCTTCCGCGGGACCGTGCCGGAGGCGCTGATCGAGCGCCGCGCCATCACGATCCTCCACGAGCTCGCCCACATGTGGTTCGGCGACCTGGTCACCATGCGCTGGTGGAACAACCTGTGGCTCAACGAGTCCTTCGCCGAGTTCATGTCCACGCTCGCCGCCGCTGAGAACACGCAGTACACCGGCGCCTGGACCACCTTCTCCTCCATGGAGAAGAACTGGGCCTACCGTCAGGACCAGCTCTCCTCCACGCACCCCATCAAGGCCCGGATCCGCGACCTCGACGACGTGCTCGTCAACTTCGACGGCATCACCTACGCCAAGGGCGCCTCCGTGCTGCGCCAGCTCGTGGCCTGGGTGGGCCAGGAGAACTTCATGGCCGGCGTCCGCGCGTACATCGCCCAGCACGCGTGGGGCAACACCGAGCTGCCGGACCTCATGACCGAGCTCGAGGCCGCGTCCGGCCGCGACCTGTCCGAATGGACCCGCGTGTGGCTCGAGACCTCGGGCGTGAACACGCTGCGCACCGAGGTGGAGACGGATGAGGCCGGCACCATCACCGCGCTGCGTCTGCGCCAGAGCGCCCCGGACGGCTCACCGTCGGCGCCCGGCGACGACGTGCTCCGCCCCCACCGTCTGGCCGTGGGCTTCTACGACGTGGACGAGGCCACCGGCCGCCTGATCCGCACCGAGCGCTTCGAGCTCGACGTGGCCGGGGAGGTGACCGAGGTCGTCGAGGCCGCCGGCCGCCGTCGTCCCGCCGTGATCCTGCCCAACGACGACGACCTGGCCTACGCCAAGCTGCGCCTCGACGACGCCTCGTGGGAGGCCGCGTCCACGCGTCTGAAGGATGTGGACGGCTCCCTGGCGCGCACGCTGCTGTGGGGGGCGGCCTGGGACACCGTGCGCGACGGCGAGGCCTCCGCCGCCTGGTTCGTCGACCTCGTCCTCGCCAACGTCGGCCACGAGCGGGACTCCTCCGTGGTGCAGACGCTGCTGCGCCAGCTCGCGACGGCGATCGGCCTGTACCTGCCCGAGGACCAGGCCGAGGCCGTGCGGGTCGCGGCGGCCGACCGTCTGTGGGGCCTGGTCGCGGAGGCCGAGGACGGCTCGGACAACCAGCTGCAGTTCGTCAAGGCGTTCGCCCTGCACGCGCGCACCACGGCGCAGCTGGACCGCCTGGCCGCCCTCGTGGACGGCACCCGCACCGTGCCCGGGCTGGACCTCACCACGGACCTGCGCTGGGAGCTGCTCACCGCGCTGGTGGCGGCCGGCCGCGCCGGGGAGGCCGAGATCGCCGAGGCCGAGCGCGCCGACGCGACCGCCACGGGCGCGCTCGCCGCGATCCAGGCCCGGGCCGCCGTGCCGACGGCCGAGGCGAAGCGCGCGGCCTGGGAGCGGGTGATGGCCGGCGAGCTGTCCAACACGGAGCAGCGCCAGGCCCTGATCGGGTTCGCGCGGGTCCACGACGCCGCGCTGATCGCGCCCTTCGCGGACTCCTACTTCGAGGGCGTCGAGGCGATGTGGGACTCCCGTTCTCACGAGATGGCCGAGACCGCCGCGACGCTGGGCTACCCGACCGCCCAGGTCACCCGGGAGATCGCCGACCGCGCCACCGCCCTGTCCGAGCGGCTGGCCGGCACCCGCGCGGGGCTGTCCCGCGTCCTCGCCGAGGGCCGGGACGAGACTGTCCGCGCCCTGGCCGCGCGCGAGCACGCGACGGCGCACGTGCATCAGGTCCACGCCGGGGCCTGAGCCGGACGGCGGCTGACGCCTCTGCCGGCGCTTGCGGGGCGGTGCTGCTGGTGGGTATTCCACGGAAGATGCCCTCCAGCACCTCCCCGGCCGCTGTCGGGGCGCGGGCTGGCTAGGCTGGAACCCATGAAGCACACCTTCTCCCTGCGCACCGAGTGGACGGGCGACCGCGGCTCGGGCACCTCCGGCGTCCGCGACTACGACCGCTCCGTGGTGATCCAGGACGCCGCTGTCGGCGAGATCCAGGCCTCGGCCGCCCGCCCCTTCCGCGGCGACGACTCGAAGTGGAACCCGGAGACCCTCCTGCTCGGCGCGCTCGCCGAGTGTCACGTGCTCTCGTACCTCCATGTCGCGGCGACCTCCGGGGTCGTGGTCACGGGGATGACGTGCGGGGTCGAGGGCGAGCTCGAGGTGGACGGCGACGGCGCCGGTCGGTTCACCGCGATCACGCTGCGGCCCGAGGTCACGCTGCAGGACGAGGCCGACCGGGAGCGGGCCGAGGCCCTCCACGCCGAGGCGCACCGGCTGTGCTTCATCGCGAACTCGCTCTCGGCCCCGGTCGCCGTCGAGCCGGCCCGCCCCGAGGCCCCGCCCACCGGCACGCCGACGCTGCCGGACCACTCCGCGCGCCTGGGCGCCCCCCTGGCGGTGCTGCGGCCGCGCGTCGCCAAGGGCCCGTCCCGTGTGACGGGCCTGGCGGAGCGGCCCACCGAGGTCGAGCCGGTGATGCACGAGGGCACCCCCGCCCCGGTGGACCAGGTGCGCGCCCGCGACGCCACGGCGGGCCCCGCCGGCGCGACCCCGGCAGCCCCGGCCGCGCCCGGTCAGGCCACCAGCTTCTACGACGCCGTCGGCGGCCGCCCGACGTTCGACCGGTTGACCGCCGAGTTCTACGCCCGCGTGCGTGAGGACGAGATCCTCGCCCCGATGTATCCGCAGGACGACTTCGAGGGCGCCCAGCGTCGGCTGCTCATGTTCCTGGAGCAGTACTGGGGCGGACCGCGGACGTACTCCGAGGAGCGCGGCCACCCCCGCCTGCGCATGCGCCACGCCCCGTACCGGATCGACCCGGCCGCGCGCGACGCATGGCTGCGGCACATGCGCGCCGCCGTCGACACGCTGGGCCTGTCCCCGCTGCACGAGGCCGAACTCTGGGACTATCTGGAGCGGGCCGCCCACTCCCTGCAGAACTCGGCCTGACCGGCCGCCCGGCTGCGATTTCGACGCGCCGGGCGCGGGCTCACACCGCCATGGCGGGGCGGCCCAGCACGAAGCCGCCGGGGGTGTCCAGGCGCGTCCACGACCCCGCCGTGCTGAGCCGGGCGCGGCCGCCGGGCCGCAGGAAGCCCAGCGCGTGCGCGCCGAAGGCCATGCCGGCCGGGAACTGCAGCGCCTCGCCCCCGAGCAGGGGTCCCCACATCTGCGCCCGGACCCTGCGGACCAGCGCCTCCCCCGGGTTCTCGGGCAGGGCGTCCCGCACGGCGTCGGCGCCGCGCGTGGCCACCTCGGCCAGCTCCTCATCGGCGACCTCGGCCACGGGCGTCCAGCCGCCGCGGGGCGGGGTCAGCGCGGTCCAGGTGACGTGCTCGCGGCCCGGCGGCACGGCGAATGCCAGGTCGACGGGGTCCTGGCCGCGCATCCGCGCGGTGCGCTCGGTGACGGAGCCCAAGGCGACGACGGCGTCCAGGTCCGCCACGCCGTGGGCGGTCGCCAGGGGCACGGTGCGCAGCCCCAGGACGACGGGCACCCCGTCTCCGAGCCCGGCCGGCTGCAGCACGGAGACCCACTGGGCGAGCATCGGGGTGCGGGAGCGCCCCGCCTCAGGCACGACGTGCAAACGCATGCCCGTGTCGGCGACGCGCCGGGCGCGGCTGGCCAGCTGCTCGAGGTCCCGCACAGCGCGGTCGTCGACGAAGCGGAGGACGGGGGCGGCGGCGGGGTGCTCGGTCATGCAAGCATTGTCCCAGGTCCGTCGCGTCCCGGGCCGCCCCGCCGTCGCGGGTCCATCCATGTCGAAGGAGAGCCGTTCGTGCCGCAGCGCCATCCCCGTCCCCGCCCCGGTCACGCACCGGTCCGCCCGGCCTCGGCCCCGAAGGACCCCACCGAAACGCTGCGGGGGATCCTGGAGCTGACGCCGGCCGCGCCGGACCCGGTGACGGGTCAGGTCCGCTTCACGGGCACGACCCCCCGGCAGACGCACGGCCGGGTGTTCGGCGGCCAGGTGCTCGCCCAGGCGCTGGCGGCCGCCTCCCGCACGGTGCCGGCCGCCCGTTCCGCCCACTCGCTCCACGGCTACTTCATCCGCCCCGGGGACGCGCTGCAGCCCATCACGTTCACCGTCGAGACGCTGCGGGACGGCCGCTCCTTCTCCGTCCGCCGGGTGCTGGCCTCCCAGAACGAGAAGGCCATCCTCGCCCTGACCTGCTCCTTCCAGGAGCCCGCCGGCAGCGCGCTGGACCACCAGGTGGCCATGCCGGAGGGAGTGCCCCGGCCCGAGGACCTGCCCACGACGGCGGACGTGCTGGGCGCCATCAACCACCCCGTGGCCCAGGAGTGGGCCTGGTCCCGGCCGTTCGACATCCGCCATGTCACCCCGGCCATCTATGTGGAGCCGGCCGCCGAGACCGAGAACTGCAACATGGTGTGGATGAAGACCTTCACGCCCCTGGCGGACGACCCCGCGCTGCACCTGGCGGCGCTCACCTACGCCTCGGACTACACGCTCCTCGAGCCGATCCTGCGGCAGCACGGCGTCGCCTGGATCCAGCCCGGCATGTCCGTGGCCTCCCTCGACCACGCGATGTGGTTCCACCGGCCCGCCCGCGTCGACCAGTGGCTGCTCTACGTCCAGGACTCCCCCAGCGCCCAGGGCGCGCGCGGCCTCGGCACGGGCGCCGTGTTCACCGAGGACGGGACGCTCGTGGCCACGGTCGCCCAGGAGGGCATGATCCGCCTGCCCGAGGGGGCCGCCGCCCGGCGGGCACGGGCCCGGGGCGCGGCCCAGCGCATGGCCCTGCGGACGGTGCTGCGCCGCAGCTGGCGGCGCTGACCCGGCGGGTTCGCAGGGGGTGAGACTGCCGATCGGGCCCTGCCATGGGTGAGGCGGCTCGCCGTCCGCGCCGCGCGCACCGTTCGTCGTGGTCGACGTGGACCCCGCCCCGACACGACGACGGCCCGTCGCGATCACGTGATCGCGGCGGGCCGTCGTCGGCGCGGCGCCCGGGGGCGCGTCGGCTCAGTCGCGCGTGAGCTTGCGGTGCGTCATCCGGTGCGGGCGGGCGGCCTCGGGGCCGAGCCGATCGACCTTGTTGGCCTCGTAGGACTCGAAGTTGCCCTCGTACCAGTACCAGTTGGCCGGGTCCTCCGCGGTGCCCTCGTAGGCCAGCATGTGGGTGGCCACGCGGTCCAGGAACCAGCGGTTGTGGGAGACGACCACCGCACAGCCCGGGAACTCGAGCAGCGCGTTCTCGAGGGAGGTCAGGGTCTCCACGTCGAGGTCGTTGGTGGGCTCGTCGAGGAGCAGCAGGTTGCCGCCCTCCTTGAGGGTCAGGGCCAGGTTCAGGCGGTTGCGCTCACCGCCGGAGAGCACGCCGGCCTTCTTCTGCTGGTCCGGGCCCTTGAAGCCGAACGCGGACACGTAGGCGCGCGAGGGCATCTCGACGTTGCCGACCTTGATGTAGTCCAGGCCGTCCGAGACGACCTCCCACAGCGACTTCTCGGGGTCGATGTTGGAGCGGGACTGGTCCACGTACGAGATCTTCACGGTCTCGCCGATCTTCAGCTCGCCGCCGTCCAGGGGCTCGAGGCCGACGATGGTCTTGAACAGGGTGGTCTTGCCGACGCCGTTCGGGCCGATCACGCCGACGATGCCGTTGCGGGGCAGGGAGAAGGACAGGCCGTCGATGAGGACGCGGTCCCCGAAGCCCTTCTTCAGGTCCTTGGCCTCGATCACGACGGTGCCCAGGCGCGGGCCCGGCGGGATCTGGATCTCCTCGAAGTCCAGCTTGCGGGTCTTCTCGGCCTCGGCCGCCATCTCCTCGTAGCGGGCCAGGCGGGCCTTGGACTTCGCCTGACGGCCCTTCGTGTTGGAGCGGACCCAGTCGAGCTCCTCGGCCAGGCGCTTGGCGAGCTTGGCGTCCTTCTTGCCCTGCACCTCGAGGCGGGCGCGCTTGGTCTCCAGGTAGGTGGAGTAGTTGCCCTCGTACGGGTAGAGGCGGCCGCGGTCGACCTCCGCGATCCACTCCGCGACGTGGTCGAGGAAGTACCGGTCGTGGGTGACGGCGATGACGGCGCCCGGGTAGGAGGCCAGGTGCTGCTCGAGCCACAGCACGGACTCGGCGTCCAGGTGGTTGGTGGGCTCGTCGAGCAGGAGCAGGTCGGGCTTCTCCAGCAGCAGCTTGCACAGCGCGACGCGGCGCTTCTCGCCGCCGGAGAGGTTCGTGACCGGCTCGTCGGCCGGAGGCGTGCGCAGGGCGTCCATCGCCTGCTCGAGCTGGGAGTCGATGTCCCACGCGTCCGCGGCGTCGATGGCGGACTGCAGCTCGCCCATCTCCTCCATGAGGGCGTCGAAGTCCGCGTCCGGGTTCGCCATCTCCTCGGAGATCTGGTTGTAGCGCTGGATCTTGCCGTAGATCTCGCCGACGCCCTCCTGGACGTTCTCGAGCACGGTCTTGGACTCGTCCAGCTTGGGCTCCTGCATCAGGATGCCCACCGAGTAGCCGGGAGAGAGCCGCGCCTCGCCGTTCGAGGGCTCGTCCAGCCCGGCCATGATCTTCAGGATCGTCGACTTGCCGGCGCCGTTGGGGCCGACCATGCCGATCTTCGCCCCGGGGTAGAACGACATGGTGACGTCGTCCAGGATCAGTTTGTCGCCCACCTTCTTGCGGGCCTTGACCATCGTGTAGATGAATTCCGCCATGCGGCCCAGGCTAGTCGGTGGCCGCGGGATTCCACTCATCGTGCCGATCCCGCGACCACCGAGCCCGCTCCCCCTCCGTGCTCCGTGCCGCCCCGTGGTCAGGCGACGCCGGCCGCCGCCGGTTCGCGCCCGGGGGCGCCCGCGTCCGACTCGTCCGGGCCGGGCGAGGCCGGGGCGTCGCCACCCTGGAACCCGTCCGGCAGGCCCGCGCTGAACCCGTCGCCGACCGCGCCGGCCCGCCCGCCCGACGCGTCGTCGTCGCGCGGGGCCGACTCGGGGCGCGGCACGGCCGCGCGCTGGCTGCGCTGGAACGCCGCCGAGCCGAAGCCCAGGTCCAGCCCGACGGCGTCCGCCACCACGTCCACGGACGTGCCGGAGCGCTCGCCCGAGGACCAGTCGCGGACCCGGAGTCGACCGGTGACGATCACGGGGTTGCCCTTCTTCACGGACTGGGCGGTGTTCGAGCCGAGCTGGCCGAACGCCGAGATGCTGTACCAGTTGGTGTGGGCGTCCACCCACTCGGCGGTCTCGCGGTCGAAGCGCCGCTCGGTGGTGGCCAGGCGGAAGCCGGTCACGGCGGCCCCCGATGCGGTGTGGCGGGTGGCGGGGTCCGTGGCCACGAAGCCGCGCACGGTGATGAGGTCCTGCATGGTGTGCCTCCTGGGCTGGGCCCCGGTGGGCGCCGGGGCGGGTCGTCGGCGCATCGGCTGATCCGCCATGGCCAGACAACCCCACCGCGGGGCACCCCGGCAGGATCGGGGCCGGTCTGGGGGCGCGCGGCGGTCCCCGGGCGACTGTGCAGGAGCCGACGGCGCCGCGGCCGGGGGCCGTTAGACTGACACGGCCCAGCCCCAGTAGCTCAGCTGGACAGAGCAGCGGCCTTCTAATCCGCCGGTCGGGGGTTCGAATCCCTCCTGGGGCACCCAGACCAGGGGCGGAGCCGTCCGAGCACGCCCGACGCCCGCCCGAAGGAGACCGTCCTGAACCGTCTGCGCTCCTGGCTCCGTGCCCCGCGACCCGCCGTCCTCGAGGTCCGTGTGACCCGTCGCGAGGGCGTCCAGCTGGCCGCCCTGCTCGTCGCGGCCGCAGTCCTGTACGTGACGCACTCCTTCCTGCGGTACGCCACCTACGAGGCCAAGGGCTACGACCTGGGCATCTTCGACCAGGTGGTGCGGCAGTACGCGCTGTTCAACGCCCCCCTCAGCTCCGTCAAGGGCGTGGACTTCAACATCCTCGGCGACCACTTCCACCCGATCCTCGCGCTGCTGGCGCCCTTCTACTGGGTATGGCCGGACCCCCGCATGCTCGGCGTGATCATGGCCCTGGCCCTCACCGCGTCCGCCGTGCCGGTGTACCTGTTCGCCCGTCGTCGCACGGGACACGGGGTGGCCCTGGCCGCCGTCGCCGCCCTGCTGCTCTCCTGGCCCTTCCAGGCGATGGTGAACTGGGACTTCCACGAGGTCACCCTCGGCGTGCCGATCCTCGCCTGGCTCGTGTGGGCCCTGGACGGGCAGCGGGCGTGGCTCGCCACCGGCCTGTCGGCGCTGCTGCTCACGGTCCGAGAGGACATGGGCGTGACCCTGCTGGCCGTGGCCCTGGTGATGGCGATCCGTCGCTTCTGGCCGCAGGCCGCGGTCACCGCCGTCCTGGGCGTGCTCGGCTACTGGTTCGCCACGTCCGTGGTGATCCCCCACTACTCCCCCACCGGCGCGTTCGGCTACTGGCAGTTCACCGCCCTGGGCCCGGACATGCGCAGTTCGGTCCTGTTCCTGCTGACCCAGCCGTGGAACGCCGTCGCGGTGCTGTTCGACCACCCGTTGAAGGTGGCCCTCTGGCTCCTGCACTTCGTCCCGCTGCTGTTCCTGCCGGTCCTGAGCCCGCTCACGCTGATGGCCCTGCCGATCCTGCTCTCGCGGCTGTTCAACGACCGCCTCAACGTGTGGGCCCCCGTGTACCAGTACGACGCGATCCTCGCCCCGCTGCTGCTCATGGCCGCGCTCGAGGCGGCCCACCGGCTGGCCGGACGCCGGGACGCGCTGCGCCGGCTGCCCGCCGTCCTCGTCTCAGCGGCACTGGCCGCCGGTCTGATCGGCACCGCGTTCTTCCCGCAGGTGTACCCGCTGCACCGCACGATCGTCGGCGACATGACGACGACGCAGCACGCCCGCGACCTCGACCACGCGGTCGGGCTGATCCCGGACGGGGTGTGCGTCGAGGCCGCCGACAACGCCGTGCCGCACCTGACGGCCCGCACCTATGTGGGACTGCACGGGGACATCGGCGACGAGCTGGCCACGTGGATGATCGTGGACACCTCGGTGCCCGAGCTCGGCGGCTGGGACCCCCTCACCCCGGAGCAGGCGCTGGCCCGCGCCGAGCGGCTGGGCTTCGAGCGGGTCTGGTCCGCGCGCGACGTCGTCGTCCTGCACCAGCCGGACCGCGCGGTCTCGCCCACCTGCACGACGTACCTCGAGCACCGCTGAGCGGCGCCCCACGGCGCCGGCGGACCCGCTCCGCCGTCAGCGGCCCGCGGACTCGCCGAGTGGCTGCAGGCCGCGTCCGGCCGGGGGCA
This sequence comes from Micrococcus sp. HOU01, assembly GCF_035609305.1. Lineage (NCBI taxonomy): Bacteria > Bacillati > Actinomycetota > Actinomycetes > Micrococcales > Micrococcaceae > Micrococcus > Micrococcus sp. HOU01. The sequence goes on from NZ_CP141211.1 coordinate 1,701,841, forward strand.
GGAGCAGTCGGTCACGGGCACCGGTGAAGACGCCGGCGTGCGGGTCCTCCGCCACCCCCGGGGCGATCTCGGGGGCCCCCTGGTCGAGGGCGGTGCGGCGCACCGGGTCGCGGACGGGGTCCAGGATGTCCTTGACCACCGTGGTCATGAGCCACACGAGGGCGACGATGTGCGCCACGATGCCCGAGGCATACCAGGCGGTGATCCACCAGGCGCCGCCGGCGAACGCCCCGTCGGAGGTGATGCGCGCCGACTCCATCCACACCCCGCCCCAGTGGTAGACCTCCACGGCCTGCCAGACCCAGAACGCGCGCCACCGCGGCGTCGCGAGGACCACGAGCGGGATCAGCCACATCACGAACTGCGGCGAGTACACCTTCCCCCACAGGATGAAGGACGCCACGATCAGGAAGCACAGCTGGGCCATGCGCGGACGGTGCCGCGCCGCGAGGGCGAGGTAGGCGATCCCCGCGCAGCACACCAGGAACAGGCCGTTCTGAAGCGTCGTGAACGTCTCCCCGGACCATCCTGTCCAGGCTAGCGCCAGCCAGGTCGAGGAGAAGGAGACCGCGCGGTCCCCCGAGAACGTGTAGAAGCGCGACCACTGGTCGAACGCCGTCAGCATGAACGGGAGGTTCACCGCGAGCCAGGCCGCGGCCCCGGCCAGGGCCGCCTTCACGAACCCGGCCCAGCGGCCCGTGCGCAGCGCCAGCACGAAGATCGCGCCGAAGAAGAACAGCGGGTAGAGCTTCGTGGCGGTGCCGAGCCCGATGAGCAGGCCGGCGAGTGTCGGACGGCCCGCCGTCCACGCCCACAGGGCCAGGGCGGCCAGCATCACGGCCCACAGGTCCCAGTTGAGCATCGAGGTCAGGATGATCCCCGGGGCCAGGGCCACGAGCAGGGCGTCCCGGGAGCGACCGCGGGCGGTGTACGCGGTCGCGACGACCAGCACGATCCAGCAGAGCACCACGCCGATCGCGTTCACGTCGAAGTAGGTCACGGTGCGCTCGTGCAGGTCGCCGGAGGCGGGCACGAGCCACATGGTCACGCCCGCGATCACGGCCAGCAACGCCGGGTACTCCATCCACTGCTCGGGCGGCAGCGGCGTGTAGAAGGGGAAGTGGCCGTCGGAGAGGCCGCGCGTGGGGAACAGCTGGGCGAAGTCCGAATAGCACATGTGCGCGTGCACGCCGGGGGCCGCCCAGCCGTTCACGCGGCACCACTGCTTGGTCAGCACGCCGACGGCGGCGGCCACCACGGTCAGGGCGACGAGCAGGCCGACCCAGCGGGCGCTCGGGCGGGTCGGGGCGGGGCTGCGGGGGTGGGAGGTCACGGTCTCTCCTGGGGGATGCGGGTGGACGAGGAGGCGGGGTGCGCGGCGGTCGACGGCGGCCCGTCGGGCGGTGCGTCCGGCGGCACGCCTGCCTCCGGAGGCGTCTGCGATGCCGCCGTGGCCCGCGGCTCGACCACCTCCAGGGGAGGACGCCGCCGCCCGGGGAACAGGGGCGCGGTGACGGGATCGCGGTGGATGATCCATCCGATCCCCGCGAGCATCAGGACGAGGGTGAACACGCGGACGGCCAGGACGGGCAGCCACTGCGCCACGGAGAGCTGGTCCACCACGCCGACGCCGGTGAGCAGCAGCACCGCGAGCGCGGTGACCCACCCGAGCCAGCGGGGATGGTCTGCGCCCCACGGCAGCGGGCGGAGGGCGCACGCCATCAGCGGCAGGACCCAGAGCAGGTACCACGGCTGGATGATCGGGGCGGTGGCGACGGCCACCACGAGCACGGCCGCCGCGCTGAACACCGGGTCCAGGGGCCGGCGGCGCAGGGCCAGCCAGGCCGTGAAGCCGAGGGCTGCCACCGTCATCGCGGTGTAGAAGGCCGCGGCCACGTCGCGCGCCCCCAGGGGCGTCACGGCTTCGACGATCGCGCCGAGCAGCAGGCCGAGCAGGCCCACGGGGGCATACGGGAACGCCGCGTCCCCGCTCGTGAGCATGGCCGGCACCCAGCCGAACCAGAGGCCGGAGCCGGCGCCGAGGATCGTGAGGACGGCCAGGGAGATCACCGCCGTCGTGAACCAGGGGCCGAGCCGGTCCCGCCGGCGCAGGCGCGGATCGGCCGCACGGAACCGGGCCCAGCCGGTGGGCAGGAGCAGGGCCACGAAGGGCAGCACGAGGGCTGTCAGGGGCTTGATCGCGACGGACAGGGCGATCAGCACGATCCCCCACAGCGCATGCACGCGGCGGCGGGGCGGGCGGACCATGAGCAGGATGCCCGCGAGCATCAGCCCCGACATCAGCGCGTCGTTGTGCGCGCCGGCGATCATGTAGAGCAGGAACAACGGGTTCGTCACGGCCACCCACGTGGCCCACGGCCCGCAGCGGCCCGCGACGGCGGCCAGCCGCGGCACCGCCCACAGGCACAGTGCCAGGCCCGCCAGGGCGAGGAGGCGGAACGCCGTGACGGACAGTTCGATGGTGCCGCCCGTGGCCCGCCACGTCGTCTCGGCGAACAGCAGGAACAGCGGCCCGTAGGGGGACGGGGACTCGGCCCAGATGGAGTCTGCCCCCTGCATGAACCAGCCGGGCAGAGCGGACACGCCCTGGGAGTACGGGTCGAGACCCGACGCGAGGAGCCGGCCCTGCTGGAGGTAGGAGAACACATCGCGGGAGAAGATCGGCAGCGCGAGCATCAGCGGGGCGGACCACCACCAGGCGGCGTGGGCCACCAGCCGGCCGTGCTCCTCCCAGCGGCCCCGCAGCGCGCGGCCCAGCTCGAGCCAGGATCGGACGAGGAGCAGCGAGCCGGCGGCCAGCAGCACGGTGCTGAGCAGCACGCCGGGCAGGTAGACCCGCAGCGGGTTGAGCAGGGTGGTGCCGGAGAACACCGAGTCGGGCGTCATCGGCAGCCATCCCACACCCCAGGAGCCCGCCGTGATGAGCACGGACGCCCACGTGCCCCGGCGGACGGCCGCCTCCGGCTCGGGCTGCGCCGCCGCGCGGCTCGGACGGGGCCGTCGGGCGTCGGTCGTCGCGGGGGCGGCGGGCCTCACTCCCCCGGCTCCACGGGTCGAGGGGCGCCACGGAGCCGGGCCAGGCCGGCGCGCACGGCGGGGCGCACGTGCCAGTGGTCCTTCACGAACCGGCTGGTGCGGCGGTCCACGACGAGGATCCACAGCAGACACACGGCGGAGACGATCAGGGACACGGCCTTGACCTGGTCCGCGATGTCCAGGAACTGCCAGGTGAAGAGCTGGTCCGACGCGCCGAACGCCAGGAAGTAGCCGACCGTGAACACGACCCACTTGATCTGCCAGTTGTCCCGAATGCCGATCACGGCGAAGAACGGCAGCAGCCACAGCAGGTACCAGGGCTGGATGATCGGCGAGAGGATCACCAGCGCGGTGAACGCCCAGGTCATGCGCGTCATCACGCGGTCCTGGCGGCCGAGGAACATCAGGGCCAGCACGATGAGCACCGAGAGCGCGCGTCCGGCGGTCTTGTACACGCCCTCGACGGCCTGCACGTCCGCCCCCTGTCCGAGGAGCTCGCTCGCCCCCACCGTGATGAGGGACAGCATGCCGATCGGCCCCCACGGCACGGTGCCCGTGCCCGTGCCGACCATGACGGCCACCCAGCCGAAGCCGAAGCCGTTGAGCACACCCACCAGGGCCATGAGGCCGAAGGAGATCCCGGCGGTGAGGGCCCAGAAGGCGAACCGGCGCGGCCATCGGGCCGTCGGGCCGGCCCACAGCAGGCCGATGAACGGGAGCAGCACGAGGGTGATGGGCTTGATGCCCAGGGATAGGGTGACCAGCACGACGCCGGCCACCCCCCACGCGACGGACTGCCCGGGCCGCTGGGGGCGGAGCGGATGCCCGGCGCGCAGCGCGCACCACGTGCCGGCCAGGGCGAGGCCGACCATGAGGGCGTCGTTGTGCCCGGACGCGACGAAGCTGATGGTGAAGAGCGGGTTGGCGACGCTGATCCACTGCGCCCACGCATCGTTGACGCCCATCCTGCGGGCGAGCAGCGGCACGAAGACCATGATCAGCGCGACGCCGGCCACCGCCACCAGGCGGAACAGGAAGATCGCCAGGTCCGGGTTCATGTCCCCCGAGATCGCGACGACGGCCTGCTCGATCCACAGGAAGATCGGACCGTACGGGGTCTCGGAGTCCGCCCAGGTGGCGTCCGCTCCGAGCTGGAACCAGTTGGACAGCGAGGAGATCGTGTCCACGTAGGGGTCCTGCCCCGCCTCCATGAGACGGCCCTGTCCCACGTAGGCGAAGATGTCCCGGCTGAAGATCGGCAGGGCCACAACCTGGGGCAGGCACCACAGGACGGTGGCGAGGTTGACCGTGCGCAGGGCGCCGCGGCCGAAGGGGCGGATCGTCTGGCCCAGCCGCAGCCAGGCCCAGAACATCACCCAGCAGCCAAGGGTGAGGAGCACCGTGCCGGCCAGCACGCCGGTCTCCTGGGTGCGCCACGGAATCAGCCACTGCCAGCGGTTGATCGGGGAGGCCGAGGCCAGCCAGCCGACGGAGTACGAGCCCGCCACCAGGAGGAGGGAGCCGAGGGTCCCCACGAGGATGGGCCACCAGTCCGCACCGGCGACCTGGGGGTCCGTGCGGAGGCCGCCGACGCCGACGTACTCCGGCCGGTGGGCCGTGGACCCGGACGGACGCGGGGTCGACACGCTCATGCGACGGGTCCTTCCGTGCGGTCCTGCGAGGGCGCGCGAGGGCGCGGCTCGCTCGAATCTACCATCGTGACACGCGAGTAGCCTGGGGGCATGAGCGAGACGAGCACCCCCACGCCGGAGAGCGCCCCCCTGGTCTGGATCGACTGCGAGATGACCGGCCTGCACCCCCAGGTCGACGAGCTCGTCGAGGTGGCGGTGCTCATCACGGACGCCGAGTTGAACATCCTGGACGAGGGCATCGACCTGGTGATCCGTCCCTCCGAGGCGGCCCTCGAGCAGATGGACCCGTTCGTCCGGGACATGCACACCACCTCCGGCCTGCTGTCGGAGCTGGCGGAGGGCCTCGAGCTCGACGACGCCGCCGCGCGCGTGCTCGAGTACATCGCCGCCCGCGTGCCCGCCGGCAAGGGCCTGCTGGCCGGCAACACGGTGGGCCAGGACAAGCTGTTCCTCGCCCGCTACATGCCCGCCGTCGTCGACCACCTGCACTACCGGATCGTGGACGTGTCCACCGTGAAGGAGCTGGCCCGCCGCTGGTACCCGCGCGCCTACTACCAGGCCCCCGCCAAGACCGGCGGCCACCGCGCCCTCGGGGACATCAAGGACTCCATCACCGAGCTGCGCTACTACCGGGCCGCCGTCATGGCCCCCGCCCCCGGCCCCACCACGGAGGAGGCCCGCGCCATCGCGGAGGTGGTGTCCGGGGCGCAGGCCTGAGCAGGCACTCCCGGCCCTAGTGCCCCGATTCGGCGCTGCGCGGGATCTCGTGTACTGTGGACCCCGCTGCGCCGCGCGGATCCGTCCGTGTGAAGCAGGCATGGTGGGCGTAGCTCAGTCGGCAGAGCGTCTGGTTGTGGTCCAGAAGGTCGCGGGTTCAATCCCCGTCGCTCACCCCACCCGAAGCCCCCGGAATCCTTACTGGTTCCGGGGGCTTTCTCGTTCCCTCATCGTGTTCGTGGTTGCGTCCATGGTTGTGTTCGGCACCCCGCGGGGCCGGAGCGGCCTCCGCGTGAGCGACGGGACCGAGGAGAGCGAGTCATGGCAACCATCAGCACGCGCACGTCGAAGAAGGGCGTGACCACCTTCCGGGTGGGCTACTACGAGCGCGGCCGCTTCCGGCAGATGCCAGCCATGCTCTCCGAGACGGGGGCGCTCCGCATCAAGGCGATCATCGAGGACCCCGCCCAGGGCCCGGACGTCGCCCGCTCGAGGCCCACGCCGACGGCACCGAGGACGTACCCACGCTCGCCCAGTGCCTCGACCGCTACGTCTTGGCCCGCGCCGTTCACTGCAGCGAGGGCACCCTGGCCGGCTACCGCCGCGAGGCCGCCCGCACCGCGCGCCCGCGGGTCTGCCCCCCGCACGCCGCGTGACCACAGGGTAGGCGGCGGTCGCCACGGGGTCCTCGGAGAGCGTGGCCACGCACATCGCCAGCGCCGTCCCCCGCAACCTGACCAGGTGCTCAGCGGCCCGGTCACGCGCGGCCCCACAGCTGCAGCACCATGTGGTCACGAACGGACAGGTGGCCGGCGCGGCCATCCTCGCTGACCTACCCGACTGGGCGGCGTTCTCCATCGCTGTCGGCCTCTCCGTCGTCGGCATGGTCCAGCCTGGCCTTCGCTGGGCGGCCCAGAACGCGACCGTGCCGGTGGGCGACGTCGTCGAGATCCGCGAGGGCTCCGACGTCGGCGCTGGCTCCCGAACGACTAGGTGGCCGAAGGCTCGTTCGTGCGCGAACTCGGCCGCAGCCCTCGCCATCGCGTCACCGACTGACCGGCCCCACGACGAAGCGCCCCCGTCCTCCCTTCAAGGGAGTGCGGGGGCGCTCTCGTGCGTCTGGGTCAGGCCGAGCGGCGGCCGCGCCGTGTCTCGGTGGTCTCGCCAGTCTTGGAGGAGGCCAGCTTCACCAGGAGCGCGTCAGCGCGCCGGAGGGTCTCTCGCTTAGCGGCGTCGCGGACGAAGACCTTCTGCCCGCCGCGGCTATGAACGGTCACGTAGGCGCTCGAGTCGCGGGGGCGGGGCGCGTTCGACGAGAGCTGGGCAGTCATGGTGGTCACCTCCGGGTGTTGAAGACGAGTGTAGAGCCGGTGTGGATGTAACAACTAGAGGCTACTGGGTGTGACCGCGGAGCCAGGGACATCCGGTGCGCACGTTGTTGAGGAAGCCACCGCTGCGCGATTGGCGGTGCAGCCGTTTCTCCTTGGCCACCCGTCTCTCCACCTGCACGCTGTCCTGGATGATGTCGTCGACGATCCTGTCGACAACCTCCGCGAACATGGCCCGGTCTTTGTCGGAGGCCGTCTCGCTGTCGATGATGTGGCTGGCCAGGGCCATGCCGGCGTTCACGGAGGTGGTCTCTTCGGCCGTCATCAGTTCCATGGCCTTCACGGCGCGGGCCCACCAGTCCGCACGGTCGTCAGAGCGCTTCTTCTGGAGGTAGGCGAGGAAGGCAACGATGACGGCGGTGGCGGTTCCCACGGGCGCGAGGGCGGAAATCCACTGCGCCCAGATGGGGAGCGAGGAAATTGCGGACGCAGTCAGCAGGGCGAGGTGCACTGCTTCAGCATAGGGAGAAGCTGGCCTTCCGTGTCGCGGATTTACCCGTAACCGTGCCGTCCCGCCCGGGCTACGCTGGGCCTCGGCGCCGCCCGCCATCCCCTTCGTGCGGCCGCCGCCTGCCGCGGCCAATCCCGTGACCGCTGCGGCTCCCGCTCCCGCCACCTCCCCTGGTGGTGGGGCGGCTTCGATTCCGGCTCCACGCGCGGGAACCCCCGTCACCTCTCCCGAATGCAACCCTGGTAGCCCCCGTCCACCGAACACGACCTGTTCAAACCGGGGCGCGTGGCCCACCGTCCCGCATGATTCAGCCAGGCCGGGGCGTGTCCAGCCGGGTTCAATCCTCGTCCCTCATCCCACTCGAAGCCCCCGGAATCATGCGGATTCCGGGGGCTTCTTCGTGTGCTCAGGGGTTCCCGGACGCCCGCCGCAGCCGCAGCGCGCCGATGAATCCGAGCACGAGGAACACGGCCGCGATGAGCAGTGCCCAGCGCGCCGCGTCGGCGAAGCCGGCCGTGAGCGCGTCGACGGCGGCCCCGTGTGCTCCTCGAGCGGGCCGCGCTCGCCCTGCGCCCGCAGCTGCGGGATCGTGGTGCCGGCCGAGCCCCGCGTGGCTGAGGCGAGCGAGTCGGCCGCCGGACCGGTGAGGCCGGCGTCGTCCAGGGCCGCGGGGAGCGCGGCGGCGAGGGCGATGGACAGGGTGGCCCCGGCGAACGCGGTGCCCAGGGCCGAGCCAACCTGAGGTGTCCGGGCCCAGGAGCAGGGCGAGCACCACGACCCCGGCCACTTCCAGGCCCCGCCCGATCAGCATGGTGCCCGGGGCGCTGAACCGAGCCGCCAGGTGACGGGCCACGGCGCCCGAGAGGAACGCGCCCGCGGCCTGGACGGCCCGGGCCCCAATCAGCATGCCCCCGCTCGAGGCGCCCGCCGCGAGGAGGCTGCCTCGAGCAGGGCCGCCCGGGGTCCCCCGCGGCCGGTTCCACGGCTCAGCTTCACAGGGCTGACGCCGCCGGGCGTCAACCGTTCGACGGATCCCCGGTCCGCCGCCGGGCGTAGAGTCGGCCGGTGAGGGCGTCGACCCGACGCCGCACCCACACCGACGAGGAGGCCTGCCCATGTCCGTCGTGAAGATCAACGCCATCAGCGTCCCCGAGGGCGCCGGCCCGGAACTCGAGAAGCGGTTCGCTGCCCGCAAGCACGCGGTGGACCAGGAGCCGGGCTTCGAGGGCTTCCAGCTGCTCCGGCCCACCGCGGGCGAGGACCGCTACTTCGTGGTCACGACGTGGGCGTCGGAGGAGGACTTCCAGCGCTGGCGGGACGGGCGCATGCCCGCCGCTCACGCCGCCGAGCAGGGCGGCCGCCCGGCGCCGGTCGCCACGGGCGCCGACCTGCTCGAGTTCGAGGTCGTGGACCTGGGCTGACCCGGGCGCCGCAGCAGGCGCATCGCGTTCACGATGACCAGCAGCACGGACGCCTCGTGCACGAGCATGCCGACGGCCATCGTGACGCCGCCGGCGAAGACGCCGGCCAGCAGGGCCACGACGGTCACGAGGGAGATCGCGGTGTTCTGCCGCATCACCCGCACCGTGCGCCGGGCCAGATCGAGCGCCTGCGGCAGCCGCTCGAGCCGGTCGCCCATCAGGGCGATGTCCGCGGTCTCGATGGCCACACCGGAGCCGGCCGCGCCCATGGCCACGCCGATGTCCGCCGTCGCCAGGGCCGGGGCGTCGTTGACGCCGTCACCGACCATCGCGACGACGCGGCCCTCGGCCTGCAGGGCCTCGATCGCCTCGAGCTTGTCCTGAGGCAGCAGGCCCGCCCGTACGTCGTCGACGCCCACCTGCCGGGCCACGGCCTGCGCGACGCCGGGCTGGTCGCCGGTCAGCATCACAACCTCGCGGACGCCGATCCCGTGCAGCGCCCGGATCATGCCCGCGGCCTCGGACCGGAGGGTGTCTGCGATGGCGAGGACGCCGAGCGGGATGCCGTCGACGACGACCGCCACCGGGGTCCGGCCCGCCTCCGCGAGCTCGGCCGCGACGGTCTCGACCCGGTCGGTCGCGGCCGGATCCACGCCGCGCTCGCGCAGCAGCGCCACGTTGCCCACGGCGACGACACGGCCGTCCACCTCTCCGGTGAGCCCGCGGCCGAGGACGACGTCCACATCGGTGGCCAGCGGGCCGTCCAGCAGGCCGCGGTCCCGGCCCGCCGCGACGACCGGCGCGGCCAACGGGTGGTCCGAGGCCGCCTCGAGCCGTGCGGCCCAGCGCAGCACCTCGTCCTCGGCCCCGGGCTCGAACGCGACGACGTCTGTCAGCTCGGGGGTGCCCGAGGTGAGTGTGCCGGTCTTGTCGACGGCGACGGCGTCGACCTTCGCGGAGCGCTCGAGGAACTCCCCTCCCTTGATGAGCACGCCGTCCTTGGCGCCGCGGCCGATCCCCGCCACGATCGCGACCGGGATGGAGATCACGAGGGCGCCCGGGCAGCCGATGACCAGCAGGGTCAGGGCCAGGGGGACGTCCCGCGTGATCAGACCGGTCGCGAAGGCCAGCACCATGATCGCCGGGGTGTACCAGCGGGAGAAGCGGTCCATGAACCGCTGGGTCCGAGCGCGGGCCTCCTGCGCCGCCTCGACGCGGTGGATGATGCGCGCCAGCGTGGTGTCGGCGCCCACGCCCCGCGCCTCCACCTGCAGCAGGCCTGCCGTGGCCACGGTGCCCGCGTACACGGCGTCGCCGTCGGTCTTCTCCGCCGGGATGGACTCGCCCGTGATGGATGCCTCGTCCACGGCGCCGACCCCGGTGAGCACCACGCCGTCCACCGGCACCCGGGCGCCGGCCTTGACGAGGACGGTCGCGCCGGGGGCCACCTCGTGGGCGGGCACGGTGCGCTGCGTCCCGTCTGCGTCCACGACGACGGCGGTCTCGGGCGCCGTGGACACGAGGTCCGCGAGCGCCGAGCGAGTCTGAGACAGGGTCGCGTCCTCGAGGCCGTGGCCGAGGGCGAAGAGGAAGGTCACGGCGGCGGCCTCCCAGAAATTGCCGAGCAGTGACGCGCCGATCGCGGCGGTGGCGACGAGCAGGTCGATGCCGACGGTCTTCACCCGCAGGGCGGCGATCGCGTCGCGCGCGATCGGCAGGCCGGCCACGACGGCGGCGGCGAGCATCAGGCCCGCCGCCACGAGGTGTCCGGTCCCGTGGGCCAGCTGCTCGGGCGCCAGCACGAGTGAGACGGCGATCAGCAGGCCGGCCACCACGGGGCGCCGCCAGCGGCGGGACAACGTGAGCCGGGCACGGGTGCGGCCCGGACGTGTGACGGCGGGGGTGGGCATGGCGGGCTCCGTTCGTCGGGGGCGGGGCGGTGTCAGAAGGCCGACGGCCGGGCGGTGTAGCCGACCTTGGCGACGGCCTCGACGAGGTCCTGGGCAGTGGTGGTCTGCGGGTCGTGGTCGACCTCGATGCGCTGGGTCTCGAAGTGGACCTGCGCGCCGGTCACGCCGGGCAGGGCGTCGAGGGCCTTCTCGATCTTCCGGACGCACGAGGGGCAGCTGAAGCCCTCGGCGCGGAGCAGGGTGTGCGTGGTGGGGGTCATGGTCACTCCTGTGGGTCGTCACCGGCGCGGCCGCCGATGAGGCTGAGCGGACGGGCGGGTGCCCGGTCCGATCCCCGGCCTCCGGGGATGTCACTGACGCTACGAAGGGGACGGCGGGCCCGCCTTGACCGCGGTCAAGCCGCCGTGTGGGAGGCTGATGGCGTGCGTATCGACCTGCCCCTCATCCCCGTGGATGAACCAGAGCCGTGCGCGGCCCGGGTCCCGCTGTTCACCGGGCTGGATCTGGAGCAGCTGCGCCGGGTCTCCGCCCTGGCGCGGCCGCTCGTGCTCGAGGCCGGCGATGCCCTGCACCTGGCCGGTGACCGCACGGACCGCCTGTGCGTCGTGCACAGCGGCCGCCTGGCGCTGACGCTCGGCTCAGCGACCGGCCGGGAACGCGTGGTGCGGATGGTCGAGCCCGGGGACTCCGTGGGCGAGCACGAGTTCCTCACGGGCGAGCCGGCCCGGCACGGGGCGCGCGCCGTGGCCGCGACCCGCCTGTGCACCTTCTCCCACGCCGAGGTCGCCCGACTCCTGGCCGAGCATCCGGGCATCGGGGGACGCGTGATGCGGACGCTGGCCGTCCGCCTGGCCGAGGCTGAACAACGGCTGGCCCGGGAGCGTCAGCCTGTCACCGCACGGATCGCCGGACATCTGCTCGGCCTGCCGGCCCTCCGGGACGAGGCCGACCTCGTCGTGGTGCTGGCCGCGCCGAAGAAGGACGTCGCCTCGCTGCTGGGCACCACCCCCGAGGCGTTCAGCCGCGGGCTGCGCCGCCTCGCCGACGACGGCCTGATCGCCATGGCGGGCCCGCGGGTGGCGCTGCTGGACCCGGAGGCGCTGGAGGCCCTCGCCGCGGAATGACGGCCGTCGTCGTGGTGTCCCCGGCGGTAGGCTGGGGACTCCCCCGTCCCCCCACCCACGCAGGCCCGCAGCCCGGGCCGGGAAGCGCAGTGCCATGGCCTCCATCCGTCCCATCACCGTCTACGGCGAGCCCGTGCTGCACCGGCGCGCGGCCGAGGTGGAGGTGATCGACGACGAGATCCGCGAGCTGATCGAGGACATGTACGTGACGCAGGACGCCGCGCACGGCGTGGGCCTGGCCGCCCCGCAGGTCGGGGTCGGGCTGCGGATCTTCACGTGGACGTTCCCGGACTCCGGCGACGCGCCGAACGTGGGCCACGTGATCAACCCCGTGCTGACGCACCTGGACAAGGCGCCGCGGGAGGAGCCTCACCCGGACGAGCACACCGAGGGCTGCCTCTCGGTGCCCGGGCTCGGCTTCCCCCTGCAGCGCCCGACCCGCGTGCGCCTGTCCGGCCAGCGCGTGGACGGCGAGATGTTCGAGTTCGAGGCCGAGGGCTGGTTCGCGCGCATCATGCAGCACGAGTACGACCACCTCAACGGCACCCTCTACGTCAACCGGCTCGAGGGCAAGTGGCAGCGGCGCTGGAAGCGCGCGCAGCGGGCCGAGCGTCTGAACGTGCCCGGTGTGACGTGGCTGCCCGGCACGGACGAGGACCCCTTCGGCCACGACGCCGACAACCACGAACACGGCCCTGACGGCGAGCACGGGGACGACGAGGCCTGAGCCTCGGCCCGACGTCCGGCCCGGTCGGCACACGACGACGGCCCGTCCCCTCTGCGGGGACGGGCCGTCGGTCATCGGCGGGTCAGGCCTGCGGGAAGGCGGGAATCTGCTGGCCCGCCATCTTCTCCACCACGCGGATCACCTGGTGCGAGTAGCCATACTCGTTGTCGTACCAGACGTAGAGAATGGCGTTCTTGCCGTCGTTGTTCACGAGGGTCGCCAGGCCGTCCACGACGCCGGCGCGGTCCGAGCCGACGAAGTCGGTGGACACGACCTCCGGGGAGTCCACGTAGCCGACCTGGCCGCGCAGGGGGCCGGTGAGGGACTCCTGCTTCAGGCGGGCGTTGAGCTCCTCCACCGAGGTGGGCGTGGTCAGTTCCAGGTTCAGGATGGCCATGGACACGTCCGGGGTGGGGACGCGGATGGCGTTGCCGGAGAGCTTGCCCTTGAGCTCGGGCAGGGCCTTGGCCACGGCCTTGGCGGCGCCGGTCTCGGTGAGCACCATGTTCATGCCGGCGGCACGGCCACGACGGGCGCCCTTGTGGAAGTTGTCCACGAGGTTCTGGTCGTTGGTGTAGGCGTGCACGGTCTCCACGTGGCCGTGGTCGATGCCGTAGTCGTCCTGGATGACCTTGAGCACCGGGGTGATGCCGTTGGTGGTGCAGGAGGCCGCCGAGATGATGGTGTCCTCGGGCGTGATGTCGTCCGAGTTCACGCCGAACACGATGTTCTTCATCTCGCCCTTGCCCGGGGCGGTGAGCAGGACCTTCGCGGCGCCCTTGGCCTGCAGGTGCTGGGACAGGCCCTCGTCGTCGCGCCAGCGTCCGGTGTTGTCGACGACCAGCGCGTCCTTGATGCCGTAGGAGGTGTAGTCCACCGTGGTCGGGTCGTTCGAGTAGATGACCTGGATCTCGGTGCCGTTGGCGGTGATCACGCCGCGGTCCTCGTCCACCACGATCGTCCCGTCGAACGGGCCGTGGATCGAGTCGCGGCGCAGCAGGGAGGCGCGCTTGATCAGGTCGTCCTCCGAGTTCTTGCGCACGACGACGGCACGCAGGCGCAGCTTGGAGCCACCGCCGGCGTGGTCGAGGAGGATGCGGGCCAGCAGGCGGCCGATGCGACCGAAGCCGTAGAGCACGACGTCCTGGGTCTCGCCCAGGCCCTCACCGGCCTTGCCCTTGACCTCGGCGAGCTCGGCGTCCAGGAAGGCCTGGACGTCCTGGCCCGAGGCCTTCTGCTTGGCGGCCAGCTCGGCCAGGTCGATGGTGGCGGCGCCCAGGTCCATCGCAGCCATGGCCTCGACCAGCGGGTAGGTGGACTCGACGCTCAGCGGAGCCTGCTGCACGCGGCGGGCGTAGCGGTGGGCCTTGATGATGTCGATCACGCCGCGGTTCACGAGGGAGCGCCCGTAGATCGAGGTGACCACGTTGTGCTCGCGGTACAGGGTGCCCAGCAGGGGGACCATCTTCTCCGCGAGCTTCTGCTGCGTGTTCCACTCGGGGGTCTGGGTCGAGGCGGTGTCTGCCACGGGAGTCCTTCCTTGAAACCTGGCGGGGCCGTCCTGGGCAGGCCCCATCCCCCGACCTCGTTGTCGGCGGGCGCCTCCATTCTAGGCGAGGACGCGTCCGCAGCGGCCCCGCGGCCTCGGCGGGGCGTAGACTGGTCGGTCGGGACGGATCGGCGGACGGCCGCGTGCCCCTGCGGGGGTGCGAGGAAAGTCCGGGCACCGCAGAGCAGGATGGTGGACAACATCCACCCGGGGCGACCCGCGGGCCAGTGCCACAGAGAGAAGACCGCCTCCGCGCCGTGTGCGCGGCGGTAAGGGTGAAAGGGTGGTGTAAGAGACCACCAGCGGCCCCGGTGACGGGGCCGGCTCGGTAAACCCCATCCGGTGCAAGGCCGAACAGGACGCGTCACGAGGGCTGCTCGCCCCAGCGTCCGGGTTGGCCGCTCGAGCCCGTCAGCGATGGCGGGCCCAGATGGATGGCCGTCACCTCGCGCGGGGCAACGCGCGCGAGGCACAGAACCCGGCTTACAGCCGGTCCGTCCCGCCTCACGGCCCCCGGCTGGGGTCAGAACCCCTCGTCGTCGAGGATCCGCTCGAACTCGAGCTCCACCACGTGCTCGCGCTCCCGCTTGTCCAGCAGCCGGTACCCGTACGACTCGCCGATCGAGACGACCTTCGCCAGGCTCGGGCGTCGCCGGTCCCGGGGCCATTCGAGCGTCACGCGGTCCTGCCCCGTGAAGGTGCGCTCCCGCAGGCGGTGCTCCAGAGCGGAGGCGTGCGTGCGCTCCCGCCCGCTGGAGCGGACCCCGAGCCACACGGCGGCCGCGATCACGAGCAGGACGAACGGGTACACCACACCGAACACGTTCATGGCGGTCATCGGGCGACTCCTGGGATGCGGGGCGGCTGTGCGGACCCCACCACTGTGCCAGGTCCGGACGACGACGTCGGCCCGGCCCGTCCGCGCGTCGGTCCGGGGGCGCCTGGCTAGGCTGGCCCGGTGCTGATCCTGCTGCCGCCCTCCGAGGGCAAGACCGCACCCTGCTCCGGGGCCCCGCTCGACCTCGACTCCCTCGCCCTGGCCGACGACGCCGCGGTGACGGGCGCCCGCGCGGACCTGCTCACGCGGCTCGCCGCGGTCTCGGCCGCCCCGGATGCCCTGACAACCCTCGGCGTCGGAGCGTCGCTCGCCGGCGAGGTCGAGGCGAACACGCGCCTGGCCGTCGCCCCCGCCGCGCCCGGTCACCGGGTGTTCACGGGCGTGCTCTTCGACGCGCTCGACCACGCCTCGCTGTCGGCGGCGGCGAAGCGCCGCGCCCGCTTGTCCGTGCTGGTCTTCTCCGCGCTGTTCGGCGCCACCGCGCTGGCGGACCGGATCCCCGCCTTCCGGCTGCCCGTCAGCGCGAAGCTGCCCGGGCTGCCCGGGCTGGCCGCGCACTGGCGCCCCGTCCTGACCCCCGCCCTCGACGCGCTCGCCGCACGGGACGGCGGGCCCGTCGTCGACTGCCGCTCCGGAGGCTACGCGGCCCAGTGGCGGGCACCGGCGGAGCGGACCCTCGCGGTCGACGTGTTCCAGCTGCGCGACGGCGAGCGGACCGTCGTCTCGCACTTCGCCAAGCACACCCGCGGCCTCGTGGCCCGCGCGCTCCTGGAGGCGGGGGCGCGGGAGACCTCGACGCTGGACCGCGTCGCGGACGTGGTCGCGCGGGCCGGGGACGGCCCCGGCTGGGAGGTCGAGCTGGCCCGGCCGTCCGGCGGCAAGCCCGGCGCGCTGCGGGTGATCCTGCCCGAGGGATGATCCCGGGCGAGGCGCGGTCTGCCCGGACGCGGCCTCAGTCCTCGACGGCCACCAGCTCCACCTCGAAGCCGTCCGCGGTCTCGAGGTAGGCGGCGTAGTGGTCCGCTCCCCCGGCGTGCGGGTGGCGGTCCTCGAAGAGCAGACGGAACCCCCGGCCGCGCGCGGCGGCGGTGAGCTCGTCCACGCGGGTGCGCGATCCGGCCCGGAAGGCCAGGTGGTTCAGTCCCGGGCGGGTGCGCTCGTGGGCGCCCGCGGCG
This sequence comes from Micrococcus sp. HOU01, assembly GCF_035609305.1. Taxonomy (NCBI): domain Bacteria; kingdom Bacillati; phylum Actinomycetota; class Actinomycetes; order Micrococcales; family Micrococcaceae; genus Micrococcus; species Micrococcus sp. HOU01. Next base: position 1,717,850 of record NZ_CP141211.1, read on the forward strand.
ACGTCGGGCCCGGCCTCGAGCACGAGGTACTCCCCCGCCCCCTGGTACGTCCGGCCCTCGGCCCACCCCTCGCCGGGCACGTAGCCGAGCTCGCCGAACAGCCAGCCGAGGCTCGCCTCGGCCGCCGCGAGGTCGGCGACCCAGATCTCCACGTGATGCAGCCGTCCCGTGGGCGCGGGCACCGGGGTCGCATCCTCCGGCGAGGCGACGGCGTCGGGCCCGTCCGCCTCCGCGGCCCGGACGTCCGCGTCGGCCTCGAGGCCGGACCCGGCCACCGCCGACGCGGAGGTCGTGGACGCCTCCGCGGCGGTCGACCCCGCGGCCGCGGGGGCCGCGACCGGCACCTCGGACGCGCCCGCGTCCCATTGGCCGCCCCGCGCGCCGGCGTCCATGGCCTCGTTGGAGAGGCGGTCGGCGTCCTTGTTCCGGTTGCGCGGGATCCACTCGTAGCTGACGCGCTCGGGGGGCAGCACGGCCCGGGCCTCGGCCGCGAGGCGCCGCATGTCGTCGTGCTTGATCTTCCACCGCCCGGACATCTGCTCCACCACGAGCTTGGAGTCCATCAGCACGTGCACCCGGGCCTCCGGGTCGAGGTCCCGGGCCATCCGCAGCCCGGCCACGAGCCCGGAGTACTCGGCCACGTTGTTGGACGCCTTCCCCAGCGGAGCGGCGTCGGTCCGGAGGATCTCGCCTGTGGCCGGGTCGCGCACCAGGGCGCCGTAGCCGGCGACGCCGGGGTTGCCCCGCGACCCGCCGTCGGCCTCCACCTGCAGGACTCGTCCGCTCACCGTGCGCCTCCTCGTGTCCGTGGTCGCGCCGTCCGACGCGGCCCCCCACTCTACTGACCGCGCCGGGGGCGGGGCCCGGGGTCAGTCCCGGATGAGGATGGCGCCGGACTCGGGGCAGCGGGCGACGGCGGCCGGCGGGAGGGCCCGGATGCGCGCGACCTCCGCCGGTGACAGCTCCGTGCCCGCGGCCGCGGACCGGTTCCCGACGAGCCGGGCCGCGCCGATGCCGCCGTTGCGCTCCCGCGCCTGCTCGTACAGGGCCAGCAACGACGCGGGGAACTCCGCGGCCAACGCCGCCCGGCGCTGGGTGAGGTCCCGGCCACGCTGGGTCACGGCCTGCCCCTCGCGGCGCACCTCCGCCGCGCGGGCCTCGACCTCGGCCCGTGCCTGCTCCAGAGCGGCGTGGCCCTTCGCGAGCCGGGACTCGGCGGCGTCGGCGGCCTCCATGGCCTCGAGCGCCGCGGCCTCGTGGTCATCGAGCAGTGCGGTGAGCGTGTCGTCCTCGTGCTGCATGGCCTGCAGCTCCTTGGACCCGCCCTGGCCCGCTTCGAGCCGCTCCCGGGTCCGGTCCCGACGGGCGCGGGTGGCGGCGGCCTTCTCGGTGGCCTCGGCCCCCGCCCGGTCGGCGGTGCGGGCGGCATCCTCGAGGCCGGGCAACGCCTCCTCGAGTTCCAGCGCGCGGGCGCGCAGCCGGGCGTGCTCCGGGTCTGCCTTGAGCCGACGGACGGCGGCGCGGGCCTGGTCCAGGGCCGTGTCGAGCTCCTGCAGCTCCAGCAGCCGGGCCTGGACGGCCGGCGGTGCGGTGACCTCACTCATGCGTGACTCCCCTCGTCGGCCCGCTCTCCCCCGACCAGGAAGTCCCAGGGGTCGCTGCGGTGATCTGAGAACAGGGTGGTGACGCCCAGTCCCCGCTCCGCCAGGGCGGCCTCCAGGGCGCGGGCGCCGTGCTCGAGCCATAGGGACTCGCTCGCCCAGTGCGAGACGTCCACGAGCGCGGGACGTCCCTCCCCCGGCGCGGCCGTCTCCCGGGCCTCCGAGGCCGGGTGGTGGCGCAGATCGGCGGTGACGTAGACGTCCGCGCCGGACGCGCGGACCGCGTCGAAGAGGCTGTCTCCGGCACCGCCGCACACGGCGACGCGGCGGATGCGCTGGGCGGGATCGCCCGCCACGCGCACGCCGCCGGCCGTGGCGGGCAACGCCGCGTGCACGGCCCGGGCGAAGGCGGCCAGGTCGGTCTCCTCGGGCAGGTCGCCCACCCGGCCGATGCCTTCGGCCCCGGTGCCGGCGGCAGAGGTCGTCAGGGGCGAGAGCGCCCCGGTGACGCCGACGGCACGGGCCAGCACGTCCGAGACGCCGTCCACGACGGCGTCGGCGTTGGTGTGCGCGGCGAGCAGGGCGATGCGGTGCTCGATCAGGGTGTGCAGCAGGCGGCCCTTCGCGGCGGCGGCGTGTCCGACGGCGGCGACGGACGAGGTCCCGCGCAGCAGGAGCGGGTGGTGGGTGACCACGAGGTCGGCCCCGCGGGCGACGGCCTCGTCGGCCACGGCCTGCACGGGATCCAGCGCCCACAGGACGGTCCGCACCGGCGACTCCGGGCGCCCGGCCACCGGCCCGACGGCGTCCCACGGCTCCGCCAGCTCCCGCGGCCACAGCCCCTGGACGACCTCGAGGACCTGCCCGAGCGTCGGCGGGGCCAGGGCATGCACCGGCGAGGCGGGGACGGCGGGGCGGGACACGGTCATACCGGCCATGATGGCCCACCCGGCCCGGGCGCGCACGCCCCGGCGGCCCTGGGTGAGGCCACGGGGCGGCGTCGTCGGGAATGAAAAGCGCGGGCCGCGTTGCTGTGCCTGCCATGACCGACTCCCCCCGTACCGAGCCCCTCGGCGCCTCCGACGCGCCCGCCGACGTCCGCGAGCTGACGCTCGCCGGCGGCTGCTTCTGGTGCCTCGACGCCGTCTACCGTCGCGTGCGGGGCGTGCTCGCCGTCGAGTCCGGCTACACCGGAGGCGACGACCCCGCCCCGAGCTACGAGTCCGTGTGCACCGGGACCACCGGCCATGCCGAAGCGGTCCGCGTGCGCTTCGACGCCGCCGTCGTGCCGCCCGAGGTGATCATGGACCTGTTCTTCACCGGCCACGACCCCACGTCGTTGAACCGCCAGGGGGCCGACGTCGGCACCCAGTACCGATCGGCCGTCTTCGCCCACGACGAGGCCGAGGCCCGGTTCTTCGCGGACGAGATCGCCCGGGCACAGGCGAACTATGACAGCCCCATCGTCACACGCGTCGAGCCGGCGTCCGCGTGGCACCCGGCCGAAGACATCCACCAGGACTTCTATGCGCGGCGCCGTTCCAACGGATACTGCCGTGTGGTCATCGATCCGAAGCTCGCGAAGGTGCGCCGGAACTACTCCGCGTGGCTCGTGGACGCCTGAGCGCCGCCGCGGCTCGATAGCCTGACGCAGGAACACCCACTAGATCGCCCGCGCCCCGAGGCGCACCACCACCGGAGGTATCACCATGGCCCGCATCCTTGACGACATCACCCAGGCGGTCGGCAACACGCCCCTGGTCCGGCTGAACCGCCTCGCGAAGGACCTGCCCGGCGACGTCGCCGTGAAGGTCGAGTTCTACAACCCGGCCAACTCGGTGAAGGACCGCATCGGCACCGCCATCGTCGACGCCGCGGAGGCGGCCGGCGAGCTGACCCCCGGCGGCACCATCGTGGAGGGCACCTCCGGCAACACCGGCATCGCCCTGGCCATGGTCGGCGCGGCACGCGGCTACCGCGTGATCCTGACCATGCCCGAGACCATGTCCACCGAGCGCCGCGTGATGCTCAAGGCGTTCGGCGCCGAGATCGTGCTGACCCCCGGTGCAGACGGCATGCGCGGGGCCCTCGAGCGCGCCCAGGAGATCGTCCGCAGCACCCCGAACTCCATCTGGGCCCAGCAGTTCGCGAACCAGGCCAACATCCAGGCCCACTACACGGGCACCGGCCCGGAGATCTGGGACGCGTCCGAGGGTGCCGTGGACGTGTTCATCGCCGGCGTCGGCACCGGCGGCACCATCACGGGCGCGGGCCGGTACCTGCGCGAGCAGAAGCCGGACGTGAAGCTCATCGCCGTCGAGCCGGCCGACTCCCCCATCCTCTCCGGCGGCCAGGCCGGCCCGCACAAGATCCAGGGCATCGGCGCGAACTTCGTGCCGGAGATCCTGGACACCGACCTCTACGACGAGGTCTACCCGGCCACCTTCGAGGAGTCCATCGAGACCGCCCGTCGGCTCGGGACCGAGGAGGGCATCCTGGGCGGCATCTCCACCGGCGCGATCATCTCGGCCGCCCTCAAGGAGGCCGCCAAGCCCGAGTCCGAGGGCAAGCTGATCGTCGCCATCGTGTGTGACTTCGGCGAGCGCTACATCTCCACCGCCCTCTTCGAGGACATCCGCGGCTGACCGCCGCCCGCTCACCGACCGCACCGACCCGAAGGGGCCGCCCGTGGGACTGTTCTCCCGCATCAAGGAAGACATCGCGACCGTCCGCAGCCATGACCCAGCGGCGCGCGGTGACCTCGAGGTGGCCCTCGTCTACTCGGGTCTGCACGCCGTGTGGGCGCACCGCGTCGCGCACCGGATGTGGCGGCATGACCGGCTGAAGATGCCCGCCCGCGTGCTCTCGCAGGTCACGCGGGCGGCCACGGGCATCGAGATCCACCCCGGCGCGTCGATCGGTCGTCGGTTCTTCATCGACCACGGCATGGGCGTCGTGATCGGCGAGACCGCGGAGATCGGCGACGACGTGATGCTGTACCACGGGGTCACCCTCGGCGGCCGCTCCCTGGCCAAGGTGAAGCGGCACCCCACGCTGCGCGACGGCGTCGTGGTGGGGGCCGGCGCCAAGATCCTCGGACCCGTCGAGATCGGGGAGGGAACGGCGGTGGGCGCCAACGCCGTCGTCGTGAAGGACACCCCCGCCGACGCGATCGCCACCGGCGTGCCGGCCACCATCCGACCGCGCAAGGGCCCGTCCGAGGGCAAGCCGCTCGTGGACCCCGCGGAGTACGTGGACCCGGCCCTCTGGATCTGAGGGCCGGGTCCACGCCGGGTCAGTCCTGCGTGGGGTCGCCCTCGGTCGGCTGCGGCATGACGACGGGCACGCCCTCGCCGTCCACCTCGGTGCGGTCGCCGGACCACAGCGTGTGGAAGGAACCTTCGCGATCGACGCGCAGGTAGGTGTGGGCGCCGAAGTAGTCGCGCTGGCCCTGCACGAGGGCGGCCGGCAGGCGGTCGGCCCGCAGGCCGTCGTAGTACGCCAGGGCCGAGGAGAACACCGGCACCGGCACGCCCGCGGCGACGGCGGTGCCGACCACGCGGCGCCAGGCCGGCAGGGCCTCGGCGATCGCCTGGGCGAACTCGGGGGCGAAGAGCAGGTTGAGCGGCTGGCCGGGGGCGCGGGTGCCCGGCGCCGGGTGGCGGGAGGTGTCGCGGCCGCCGAAGGCCTGCATGATCACGTCGAGCAGGTCGGCGCGGATGATGCAGCCGTCCCGCCACAGCGAGGCGATGGTGCCCAGGTCCAGCGACCAGCCGTACTCCTCGGCGGCGGCGGCGAGCATGTCCATGCCCTGCGCGTAGGCCACGAGCTTGGAGGCGAACAGCGCCTGGCGCACGTCCTCCACGAACGTGTCCGTGTCCTGCGGGGCGCGCTGCGCCTCCTCGTCGACGCCGGCCGCGAGGGTCTCACGGGCGACCTGGCGCACCGCGCGCTGAGAGGACAGCGAGCGGGCGAAGACGGACTCGGCGATCGCGGCCACCGGGGAGCCGACGTCGAGACCCGAGATCGCGGTCCAGCGGCCGGTGCCCTTCTGCCCGGCCTCGTCCACGATCACGTCCACGAGCGGGCGGCCCGTGGCCGCGTCCACCTGCGCGAGCACCTCGGCCGTGATCTCGATGAGGTAGGAGGCCAGGTCGGTCTGGTTCCACGCCGTGAACACCTCGGCCTGCTCGGCGGGCTCGAGGCCGCCCACACGGCGCAGCAGGTCGTAGGCCTCGCCGATGACCTGCATGTCCGCGTACTCGATGCCGTTGTGGACCATCTTCACGTAGTGGCCGGCGCCGTCCGTGCCGACCCAGGCGCAGCACGGCTCCCCCTCAAACTGCGCGGCGATCTTCTCGAGCATCGGGCCGAGGGCCTCGTAGGACTTCTCCGGACCGCCGGGCATGATCGCCGGACCGTGCAGGGCACCCTCCTCGCCGCCGGAGACACCGACGCCCACGAAGTGCAGGCCCTTCTCGGCGAGGGCCGCCTCGCGGCGGCGGGTGTCCTCGAAATGGGAGTTGCCGGCGTCGATGACGATGTCGCCCTCGTCCAGCAGGGGGACGAGTTGGTCGATGACGGCGTCCACGGGGGCGCCCGCCTTGACCATGATGAGCACCCGGCGCGGCACGGCGAGGGACTGCACGAGCTCGGCGAGCGTCTCCGTCGCCACGAACGCGCCCTCGTCACCGTGCTCGGCCACGAGCTGGTCCGTGCGGGCCCGGCTGCGGTTGTGCAGGGCCACCGTGTAGCCGTGGCGGGCGAAGTTGCGCGCGAGGTTCGCGCCCATCACCGCCAGGCCCGTGACGCCGATGTCGGCGGCGCCGACGGGGACGGTGGTGGTCTGCTCGGTCATCGCGGGGGCCTCCTGTGGCTCGGACGGTGGGACGGGCCGTGCCGGACACGGACCCGCCCCCAGCCTACGTCGACCGCGGTCAGTCCCCCACGGCGTCGCGGCCGCGGCGCACGATCAGCGGGTCCGGGGTGCCGACGACCTCGTGGTCCTTGCCCTCGTACTCGAACTGGGACAGGAAGTAGCGCATCGCGTTGAGGCGGGCCCGCTTCTTGTCGTTGGAGCGGATGGAGATCCACGGGGCGTGGTCCGTGTCCGTGTGGAGGAACATGGCCTCCTTGGCCTCCGTGTACGCCTCCCAGCGGTCCAGGGACTCGAGGTCCATGGGCGAGAGCTTCCACTGGCGGACCGGGTCGATCTGGCGGATCGCGAAGCGCGTGCGCTGCTCGGTCTGTGTCACGGAGAACCAGAACTTGGTGAGGTGGATGCCGTCGTCCACGAGCATCTTCTCGAACAGCGGCACCTGGTTCATGAAGCGGCGGTACTGCTCGTCCGTGGCGAAGCCCATCACGCGCTCGACGCCGGCGCGGTTGTACCACGAGCGGTCGAACAGCACGATCTCGCCCGCCGTGGGGAAGTGCTGGATGTAGCGCTGGAAGTACCACTGGCCGAGCTCGCGGTCCGAGGGCTTGTTGAGGGCCACGACGCGGGCGGTGCGGGGGTTCATGTGCTCGGTGAAGCGCTTGATGGTGCCGCCCTTGCCGGCGGCGTCGCGGCCCTCGAAGACGATGATGTGGCGCTGGCCGGTGTCCTCGCCCCAGTACTGCAGCTTGAGCAGTTCGATCTGCAGGCGGTACTTCTCCAGCTCGTACTCCTCGCGCGTCATGCGCGTCTCGTACGGGTAGTCCTCTTTCCACGTCTCCACGGCACGGCCCTGCGGATCGATCAGGTCGGGATCGTTGGTGTGGCCGTCCGAGACGGTGTAGCCGCCGTCGCGCAGCTTGTCGATGAACTCGCGCAGGTTCTCGCGGGGGGCGTCGGGCTGCAGCAGCTCCATGGACCGTCTCCTTCACTGGGTGCGTCACCGTGCCCGCCCGTCCCCTCCTCGGTACGACGGAGGCGGGCCGCGGCCTGTGCTCTTCACACCATTATGGGTGGGCGGCGGACGAGGAAGCCGGGCCCGGCAGCGCAGCCGGGTGAACAGCAGGTGAACCCTGGGAGGCGAACGGTCACGACCCCGGGCCGACGAACGCCGGCCGGCTCAGCCGCGCGGGCCGACGCCCAGGAGCTCGTCGATCGCCGCGACGGCGGCACGCGCCGCGTCGACGTCGGCGAACTGGGCGACGGCGTCGTCGTACCGGCGGTGCCCGGGAAGCTTGAGGCCGACGGAGGCGCCGTCCGTGGCCGGGAGGATCCAGATCCGGCCGCGCGGCTCGACGTCGCGCTGCTCGGCCACGTCGGCCTCCTCGAACTCGCGGTCGTCGCCGGCCCACTCGACACCGGGCCTCGGGGTGTCGGCGCCGTCGAGGACGTCGCGGCCGCCCATGCGCAGACAGGTGACGGACTGCAGGAGCGCGTCCAGGGTGCGGGCGGCGGCCTTGCCGGCCAGCTCGTCCTGGAAGAGGGCGAGGATGGACCACTGCCCGTCCTGGAGGAAGAGCATGGTCTGCTGCGCCTCGCCCCCGGTGATGACGGCGAGGTGACGGGCGGCGCCGTCGGGACGGGCGGGCAGCTTCCAGAAGCCGAGGGGGGTCGCGGACATGCGCTCCACCCTAGTGCGCCCCGGACGCCGACGACGCGCCGCCGCCCGGCCCCTGCCCCGCATCCCGGGTTGAGTTGTCGCGGGTGCGCGGGCCCGTCACCCGCGACAACTCAACCCGCGTTGCGGGAGGGTGGACCGATGGGCCTGCTCCGCGACCTCCTCACCCGCCGCTCCGCCCGCGACCGCTCGTCCGACCCGACGGCGACGCTCGGCCGGCACCTCGACAACGCCGCGGCGATCGTGGCCGCCGCACGCCGGGCGGACGTTCCCCTCGCGGTGGCGGCGGCCCTGGCCGAGCTCGAGTCCGGCGGCCGGAACGTCTTCGGGCACGACGCCGGCGGTGTGCACAGCGCCCCGCGCGGGACGGACGTCCCCGTGACCCGGGAACGCTACGAGGAGCTCGTGGCCCGGGTGGCGCAGGGTGAGAAGTCCAACGGCGTGGGGCCCGCGCAGATCACGTGGCCGCCGTACTTCGCGCAGGCGGCGGAGCACGGCCTCCACCTGTGGGAGCCGGAGGACAACCTGGCCTTCGGGCTGGAGATCCTGCGCGGTCACCTGCGCGGCGACCTCTCCGCGGAGGGGATCGCCCGGGCGGGGACGCTCTACAACGCCGGGACGCTGTCAGACGGGGTCACCGCCTACGGCCGGCGCCTCGCCGCGGCGACCCGCGCATGGGCCGAACGCCTGGGCGAATCCGCCCCGCCGCCGGTCAGGCCAGGTTGACCACCAGCACGTACGCCAGCGTGCCGGCGGCGATCGAGACCAGGGTCCGCCGCCCGGCCAGCAGATGCACGACAACCGTCACCGCCGCCGCGATCAGTGCGTGGGCCACCCGCGTCCCGTCCACGGGCTCTCCGGGGGCCAGCGCCGCGGCGTCGAGCAGCATCACCAGGGCCAGGATGGTCAGCACGCCGGCGGGCATCCACACCGCCAGCCGCGCCGCGAGCACGGATTCCCGCAGCGGCTGCAGCAGGGCGAACGGCACCGCGCGCAGGCAGAAGGTCACGAGGCCCGCGACGACGGCCGCGGCCACCAGGTAGGCGGCGCCGGTCATCGGGGATCCTCCTCGGCGTCGGGCTCGGCATCCGTGACGGCCCGCTCCCCCACCGCGGCGACGACGGGCACCGGTCCGGTGACGGGCACGGGCTCGGGCAGCGGCAGGGCGGTCCCGCGCGCGGCGAGCACGTGGAACGCGATCAGTACCGCGGCGTAGAGGGCGAACGCGACGACGAGCACCTGTGCCGGTGCCAGCAGCAGGGCCACCCCGACGGCGACCGCGGCCGCCAGCACGAGGGGCAGCTGGGCGCGTGTGCGGGCGGCGTCCATGGCGAGCACGATGAAGAGGGCGACGAGCGCGAACTCCAGGCCCTCCACCGGCCCGGGCAGCAGCCAGGCCACGGCCACCCCGGCGAGGCCCCCGAGCACCCAGTACGCCTGCAAAGCGACCTGCATGGCCAGCAGCCGGGGCGCCGTCCAACCGCGGGGCCGGGCGGCGGCGATGGCGTAGGCCTCGTCGATCAGGGCACCCATCGAGTAGATCCGCGCGAGGCGCCCCCGGACCACGCGCAGCGGGAAGCTGAACGCATAGAACACGTGGCGGAAGTTCACCAGGAACACCGTCACGGCGATCGTGAGCAGCGGCGTGCCCGCCACCACCAGCGAGACGAGCAGCAGCTCGACGGACCCGGCGAACACGACCACGGAGAACAGGGGTGCGACCCACGCGGGCAGCCCGGCCTGGACCACGAGCATCCCGAAGGCCACGCCCAGCGGGAACAGGCCGAGGCCGGCGCCCAACGTCACGGCGACGCCGGAGCGCACCTCGGCCCACCGCGAGGGCGGAGCGGAGGCGCGCGAGGACGCTGACGAGGAGCCCATGATGGTGAGCATGCTCTCATAGGCGCCTGACGGGCGGTCGGCATGACGGAGCCGCGGCGTCACGCCGTGTCATGGCCCCGCGATCGGTGCACCCGGAGGGACTCGAACCCCCGACCCTCTCGGTGTAAACGAGATGCTCTGACCAACTGAGCTACAGGTGCCGGTGTCCGTCCAGGCTACCGGTCCGCGAGCAGGTCGCGCGTCGCCGCCTCGTGCTCGCTCCGGGTGCGTGCCTGTCCCGGGGCGGCGACCACGCGCGCGGCCTCGACCCCGTCCGCGTCGAGCAGCACGGAGACGCGGCGGGGCCGCCCGGTCTCCACGTCGAAGACGTCGAAGGCACGGCAGGCCGCGCCGTGGGGCCAGAAATCGGAGAGCAGGGTGAGCGGCTCCGGCAGTGCCAGCTCCTCGCGGACGCGGCGCAGCACGGGGGCGGCATCACACGAGACCACGCGGACAGCCACATCGTCGACCGCCACGTCCTCGGCGAGCGCCCCGATCCAGCCGAGCTCGTCCGTGCACACCGGCGTGAACGCCCCGGGCAGGAAGACGAGCCACGTGCCCCGCGGCCCGGCGGCGTCCTCGGGCCCGCGCGTCGGCGGCCACGGCCACGTCTGGCCGTGGTCGTCGCGCAGCGCGGGGACGTCGTCGGCGCCCCGCGTCCCGCCGGACGGAGCCTCAGCCACCGCGCTTCTGGACGAGCTTCTGAGCGGCCCAGTCCTCGGAGGCGCCGGCCCCGGTGGTGGCGTGCAGGCCCGCGGTGGAGGCGGCCTCGGCGACGTCCGCCGGGCTGACGTGGCCGGCGCGACCCTTGCGGGGGGTCATGATCCAGACGGGGCCGGCATCGAGGGAGCGCTGGGCGTCCACGAGGGCGTCCGCGAGATCCATGACGTCGCCGTCGTCCGCGCGCCACCAGAAGAGGACGGCATCCGCCGGCTCCTGATCCTCCTCGGTCAGCAGCTCCTCGCCGAGCGCGTCCTCGAGCGCGTCACGGAAGGTGAAGTCGACGTCGTCGTCGTACCCCCACTCCTGCACCAGGTCGCCCCTCGAGAGGGCGAGCTCCGCCAGCAGGGCGCTGTCCGTCGAGGTCGGCGTCGACCCAGCCTGCATAGTGTCCGGTCCTCCTTGATGGTGGCGGGCACTGCGGCCCGCGCCGTCGAGCGGGTGATGATGACCACCATACGCCGTGGACGCCGCCGTTCCGGGGCCTCCGGCCGGGCGGACGCGGCGGCTCCGGTCTACTCTGGGGAGGAACAGACGCACTCTCCGGGCGACGCGCCCGGCTCGGCGTCGCGGGCCCGGACCGGATCGTCTGCCCGCAGCCCACCGCGGAGCACCCCTCCGCACGAGAACCAGGAGGCACCGTGAGCGCAGCCGAAGAGAGCTCGCAGATCCGCAGCGGTCTGACCGACCAGCTCCCGGACAAGGATCCCCAGGAGACGTCGGAGTGGATCGAGTCCCTCGACGGACTCATCGAGGAGCGCGGCACGGAGCGGGCGCAGTACATCATGCGCTCCCTCATGCAGCGCGCGAGCGCCCAGTCCGTCGCCCTGCCCTACGTGACCACCACGGACTACGTGAACACGATCCCGGCGGACCAGGAGCCGGAGTACCCGGGCGACGAGGAGCTCGAGCGCCGCTACCGCAACTACCTGCGGTGGAACGCCATGGCCCTCGTGCAGCGCGCCCAGCGCGACGGCGTCGGCGTCGGCGGCCACATCTCCTCCTACGCGGGCCAGGCGACCCTCTACGAGGTGGGCCTGAACCACTTCTTCCGCGGTCAGGACCACCCGGGCGGCGGCGACCACATCTTCTTCCAGGGACACTCCTCGCCCGGCAACTACGCCCGCGCGTTCCTCGAGGGCCGCCTGACCGAGGAGGACCTCGACGGCTTCCGCCAGGAGAAGTCCCGCCAGGGCCACGCCCTGCCCTCCTACCCGCACCCGCGGATGATGCCGCACTTCTGGCAGTACCCCACCGTGTCCATGGGCCTGGGGCCGATGAACGCCATCTTCCAGGCGCAGACCAACCGGTACCTGCACAACAACGGCATCAAGGACACCTCCGACCAGCACGTGTGGGCCTTCCTCGGCGACGGCGAGATGGACGAGCCCGAGTCGCGCGGTCAGCTGCACGTCGCGGCCAACGACAAGCTCGACAACCTCACCTTCGTGATCAACTGCAACCTGCAGCGTCTCGACGGGCCGGTGCGCGGCAACGGCAAGATTGTCCAGGAGCTGGAGTCCTACTTCCGGGGCGCCGGCTGGAACGTCATCAAGGTCCTGTGGGGCCGCGAGTGGGATCCGCTGCTCGAGGTCGACGACGAGGGCGAGCTCGTGCGCATCATGAACGAGACGCTCGACGGCGACTACCAGACCTACAAGGCCGAGTCCGGCGGCTTCGTGCGCGACCACTTCTTCGGCCGGTCCTCCGTCACCAAGGAGATGGTGGCGGACATGACCGACGACGAGATCTGGGGCCTCAAGCGCGGCGGCCACGACTACAAGAAGGTCTACGCCGCCTACAAGGCCGCCATGGAGCACAAGGGCCAGCCCACCGTCATCCTGGCCCACACCATCAAGGGCTACGGCCTGGGCAAGTCCTTCGAGGGCCGCAACGCCACGCACCAGATGAAGAAGCTGACGGTGGACGACCTCAAGGTGTTCCGGGACCGCCACCGCATCCCGATCTCGGACGAGCAGATCGAGAAGGACCCGTACAACATCCCGTACTACCACCCGGGTGCCGACGCCCCGGAGATCAGGTACATGATGGAGCGGCGCAAGGAGCTGGGCGGCTTCGTGCCGGAGCGGCGCAGCGACTACCACGCGATCCCGCTGCCCCCGGAGTCCGCGTACAAGCAGGCCCGCAAGGGATCGGGCAAGCAGCAGGCCGCCACGACCATGGCGTTCGTGCGCCTGCTCAAGGACCTGATGCGGGACAAGAACATGGGACCGCGCTTCGTGCCGATCATCCCGGACGAGGCCCGCACCTTCGGCATGGACTCGTTCTTCCCGACCGCGAAGATCTACAACCCCAAGGGGCAGAACTACCTGTCCGTGGACCGGGACCTGTTCCTGTCCTACAAGGAGTCCCCGCAGGGGAAGATCTACCACGTCGGCATCAACGAGGACGGCGCCACCGCGGCGTTCAACGCGATCGGCACGGCGTACTCCACGCACGGCGAGCCGATGATCCCGGTGTACATCTTCTACTCGATGTTCGGCTTCCAGCGGACCGCGGACAACATCTGGGCCGCAGGCGACCAGCTCGCGCGCGGCTTCATGATCGGCGCCACCGCCGGGCGCACCACCCTCGCCGGCGAGGGCACCCAGCACATGGACGGTCACTCCCCCGTCCTGGCGTCCACGAACCCGGCCGTGAAGCACTACGACCCGGCGTACTCGTACGAGATCGCCCACATCGTGCGCCAGGGCCTGGAGGACATGTACGGCGACCACGACCGCGGGGACGACGTCCGCAACGTCATCTACTACCTCACGGTGTACAACGAGCCGATCACCCACATCGAGGAGCCCGAGGGCCTCGACGTGGAGGGCCTGCTCAAGGGCATCTACCGTCTCTCCGAGGGCCAGGGCGACGGCCCGAAGGTCCAGCTCCTGGGCTCCGGCGTCTCCGTGCCGTGGGCGCTCGACGCCCAGCGGATCCTCTCCGAGGAGTGGGGCGTGAACGCCTCCGTGTGGTCGGTGACCTCCTACAACGAGCTGTACCGCGACGCCGTCGCGGCGGAGAAGGACGCCCTGAAGGACCCGTCCGCCACCCCGCGCGTGCCCTACGTGACGCAGGCGCTGCAGGGGGCCGAGGGCCCGATCGTGGCCACCTCGGACTACTCCACCTCGTGGACGAACCAGATCCGCCCGTTCGTGCCGAACCGCTTCTCGGCGCTCGGCGCCGACGAGTTCGGCTTCGCGGACACCCGCGCCGCCGCCCGTCGGTACTTCCTCATCGACACCCACTCGATGGTGGTCCGCGCGCTGCAGCTCCTCGAGGAGGAGGGCGAGGTCGAGCGGGGCACGGCCGCGAAGGCGCACGAGAAGTACCGCCTGGACGACGTCAACGCCGGCACCACCGGCATCGCAGGCGGCGACGCCTGACCCGCACGCCGCGGGGAGGCCGACGTCCTCCCGACCCGACGCCGGCCGCCCGCCTCCGCCACGGAGGCGGGCGGCCGGCGTCGTCGCTGTAGGAACCCCACAACACGCGCCTAGGATGGAGCGCATGCCCGAGCCCCGCCCCGCCGCCCCTCGCCCCGTGAGCACCGACGGGCTGGCCCGCCTCCGGAGCCACCTGGGGGCACTGAACACGGCGGTGCTGCAGCGGCTGGACGCCACCCTGCCCTGGTACCGCCGACTCACCCCGGACGAGCGCAGCGCCCTCGGGCTCGTGGCCCAGCGCGCCCTGCAGGGCTTCCTCACGTGGTTCGAGCGGCCCACCTCCACGGGCCACGTCCTGCAGGACGTCTTCGGGCCCGCGCCCACCGATCTCACCCGGGCGATCTCGCTGCAGCGGGCCCTCCAGCTCATCCGGACGATGGTGGACGTCGTCGAGACGCGGGTGCCGGAGCTGCTGGCCGAGCGCGACCAGGCGCCCGTCCGCGAACACATCCTCCACTACTCGCGCGAGGTCGCGTTCGCGCTCGCAGACGTGTACGCCCGGGCCGCGGAGATGCGCGGCGCGATGGACTCGCGGCTCGAGTCGGTCCTGCTGGACGCGGTGCTGCGCGGGCAGGACCCGGACGAGATCCGGCATCGGGCCACGGCGCTGGGCTGGCGTGGGGACCACGACGTGATGGTCATGGCCGGTCTCGCCCCGGGGCAGGACAAGCCCGCGTTCATCCCGGACCTGCGGCGGGCCGCGGCGAGGCTCGACTGCGACCTGCTCGTGGGCGTGCAGTCCGAACGGCTCGTCCTCGTGGTCGGCTCGGTGCGGGACGCGCGGGCGGTGGGCGAGGCGCTCGCGCCCTGGTTCGCGCCGGGACCGGTGATCGTGGGACCCGTCGTGGACTCGCTGGTCTCGGTGCACGTCTCGGCGCGGCACACCCTCGCCGGGCTCAGCGCGGCGGCCGCCCACCCCCGGGCGAGCCGGCCCACCCCGGCGGAGGACCTGCTGCCCGAGCGGGCGCTGCTGGGCGACCCCACGGCCCGGGAAGCCCTCGTGGACGGGGTGTTCACGCCCCTGGCCGACGCCGGCACCTCCCTGCTGGAGACCGTGGACGCGTACGGCGCGCTGGGCCACTCGCTCGAGGGCACGGCCCGCGAGCTGTTCGTCCACGCGAACACGGTGCGGTACCGCCTCAAGCGGGTGGCCGAGGTGACCGGCTGGGACCCGCTGGTCCCCCGCGACGCGTACGTCCTGCAGACCGCGATCACCCTGGGCCGGCTCGCGGGGGCGCGGCCGACAACCGGGACAGGCTCGGACTGAGCCGGGGCGGCGCCCCCCCACTTGTAGAAACCCTCCAAACCGACTCGCCGTGCTTCGTGGCGCGATCTGTCCGGGATGGCGGCCGATCCTGACACGATGGAGGAATGCTTGCCATCGTGTGCCCCGGACAGGGGTCCCAGACGCCCGGCTTCCTCGCCCCCTGGCTCGAGCTGGACGGGACCCGCGACCTGCTCGCGTCCCTCTCCGACGCCGCGGGCGTGGACCTGATCCGCCACGGCACCGAGTCGGACGAGGAGACCATCAAGGACACCGCCGTCGCCCAGCCGCTGATCGTGGCGGCCGGCCTGGTGGCCGCCGCGGCCCTCGAGGCGGACGCCGCCGCACCGAAGTCGACCGTCGTGGCCGGCCACTCCGTGGGCGAGGTCACCGCGGCCGCCGTCACCGGCGTGCTGTCCCCCGCCGAGGCCCTCTCCCTGGTGCGCGTGCGCGCCACCGGCATGGCCCGGGCCGCCGCGGCCACGCCCACGGGCATGGCCGCCGTCGTGGGCGGGGACCAGGACGAGGTCCTCGCGGCCATCGACGCGGCGGGCCTGGCGCCCGCCAATGTCAACGGCGCCGGCCAGATCGTCGCCGCCGGCACCGCGGAGGCCCTCGGCGCGCTCGCCGAGTCCGCCCCCGCCCGCGCTCGCGTGATCCCGCTCAAGGTGGCCGGCGCGTTCCACACGGAGCACATGCGCCCCGCCGTGGACAACCTCGCGGCCCACGTCGCCGGCCTCTCCCCCTCGGACCCGCGCCTGCCCCTGCTGTCCAACCGGGACGGCGAGGCCGTCGAGTCCGGCACGGACGTGCTCGCCCGGATCGTGGACCAGGTCACCCGCCCGGTCCGCTGGGACCTGTGCATGGCGACCATGGCCACGCGGCAGGTCACGGGCGTCCTGGAGCTGCTGCCCGGTGGCACACTGACCGGACTGGCCAAGCGCGGTCTCAAGGGCACCGCGCAGCTCGCCGTGAAGACCCCCGAGGACCTGGACGCCGCGCGGGCGTTCCTGGCCGAGCACTCGGCCTGAACCCCGCGCACCGCCCGGCAGAGAGAAGCACCATGACCGTCACCCTGAAGCAGCACGAGCGCCCCGCGGCCAGCCGCATCGTGGCCGTGGGCGCCTACCGCCCGGCGAACCTGGTCCCCAACGAGGACCTCATCGGCCCTATCGACTCGTCGGACGAGTGGATCCGCCAGCGCACCGGCATCGTCACGCGCCAGCGCGCCACGGCGGAGGAGACCGTGCCCGTCATGGCCGTGGGCGCCGCCCGGGAGGCCCTCGAGCGGGCCGGCCTGCAGGGCTCGGACCTGGACGCCGTGATCGTCTCGACCGTCACCTTCCCGCACGCCACCCCCTCGGCCGCGGCCCTCGTGGCGCACGAGATCGGGGCCACCCCGGCGCCCGCCTACGACGTCTCCGCCGCGTGCGCCGGCTACTGCTACGGCGTGGCCCAGGCCGACGCGCTCGTGCGTTCCGGCACCGCGCGGCACGTGCTCGTGGTCGGCGTCGAGCGCCTCTCCGACGTCGTGGATCCCACGGACCGCTCCATCTCCTTCCTCCTGGGCGACGGCGCGGGCGCCGTGATCGTGTCGGCCTCGGACGAGCCGGGCATCTCCCCCTCGGTGTGGGGCTCGGACGGGGAGCGCTGGTCCACGATCTCCATGACGCACTCGCAGCTGGAGCTCCGCGATGCCGTGGAGCACGCCCGCACCACGGGCGACGCCTCGGCGATCACCGGCGCGGAGGGGATGCTCTGGCCCACGCTGCGCCAGGACGGGCCCTCCGTCTTCCGCTGGGCCGTGTGGTCGATGGCGAAGGTGGCCCGCGAGGCCCTCGACGCCGCGGGCGTGGAGCCCGAAGACCTCGCCGCGTTCATCCCGCACCAGGCCAACATGCGGATCATCGACGAGTTCGCCAAGCAGCTGAAGCTGCCGGAGTCCGTCGTCGTGGCCCGGGACATCGCGGACGCCGGCAACACGTCGGCCGCGTCCATCCCGCTGGCCATGCACCGTCTGCTGGAGGAGAACCCCGAGCTCACCGGCGGCCTGGCCCTGCAGATCGGCTTCGGCGCCGGGCTGGTCTACGGCGCCCAGGTGGTCCGCCTCCCCTGAGGCGGCGCCGTCTGATTCACTGATCACGTACACCCCACACCCCTACCGAAGGAGACGCCCCATGGCTTCCAAGGAAGAGATCCTCGCCGGCCTCGCCGAGATCGTGAACGAGGAGACCGGCCTCGACACCGCCGAGGTGCAGCCGGAGAAGTCCTTCACGGACGATCTGGACATCGACTCGATCTCGATGATGACCATCGTGGTCAACGCCGAGGACAAGTTCGGCGTGAAGATCCCGGACGAGGAGGTCAAGAACCTCAAGACCGTCCAGGACGCCGTCGACTTCATCGACGGCGCCCAGGCCTGATCGGCCCACGACGGCGGCGGGCCCGGCCCGTCCCGTCCCCTCGGTGAGCGCCGGGGGCGCGTGAGCGCCCCCGGCCCCGCCACCCTCGACTTCCGGCACCCCGGCGAGCGCCGCGCGTCGTGCCGACGACTCCCCCTCCGCCCGATCCCCACTCGAGACCCAGAGGCAGCAGACCCATGACCCGCACCGCAGTGATCACCGGCCTCGGCGCCACCACGCCCATCGGCGGCGACGTGCCCACCTTCTGGTCCCACGCCCTGCAGGGCGTCTCCGGTGCGCGCACCATGGAGCACGACTGGGTGGAGAAGTACGAGCTGCCGGTCACCTTCGCGGCCGAGCTGGCCGTGCCCACCTCCGAGGTCCTCTCCAAGGTGGAGCAGAAGCGCCAGGACCCGGCCACCCAGATGGCGACCGTCGCCGCGCGCGAGGCCTGGAAGGACGCCGGCCTCGAGGGCGCGGAGGTCGACGGCGACCGGCTCGCCGTGGCCTTCGGCACCGGCATCGGCGGCGTGTGGACCCTCCTGGACGGCTGGGACACCCTGCGCGAGCGCGGCCCGCGCCGCGTGCTGCCCATGACCGTCCCGATGCTCATGCCCAACGGCGCCGCCGGCGCGCTCTCCCTCGAGTTCGGCGCCCGCGCCGGCGCCCGCACGGTGGTGTCCGCGTGCGCCGCCGGCACCGAGGCGCTCGAGACCGCGCTGCTGCTCATCCGCTCCGGCCAGGCCGACGTCGTGATCTGCGGCGCCGCCGAGGCCGCCGTGCACCCGCTGCCGATGGCCGCGTTCGCCGCGATGCAGGCGCTGTCCAAGCGCAACGACGACCCGCAGGCCGCGTCCCGCCCCTACGACGTGGACCGCGACGGCTTCGTCCTCGGCGAGGGCGCCGGCGTCATGGTGATCGAGTCGGAGGAGCACGCGAAGGCCCGCGGCGCCCGCGTGTACGCCGAGCTGGCCGGCGCGGGCGTCAGCTCCGACTCCCACCACATCACCGCGCCCGAGCCCGAGGGCCTGGGCGCGACCCGTGCGATGCGCGCCGCTCTGAGGTCGGCCGACATCACCCCCGAGGACGTGTGCCACGTGAACGCCCACGCGACGTCCACGCCCAAGGGCGACGCCCCGGAGTACCTGGCCATGCGGGCCGTGTTCGGCGACCACCTGGACCAGGTGCAGGTCTCGGCCACGAAGTCCCAGACCGGCCACCTGCTGGGCGCCTCAGGCGCGATCGAGTCGATCCTGTCCGTGCTCGCCGTGCACCACGGCCAGGCGCCCGTGACCATCAACCTGGACCACCAGGACCCGGAGATCCCGCTGAACGTGGTCACCGGCTCCCCCGCCCGCCTGCCCGAGGGGCCGCGCGTGGCCGTGAAGAACTCGTTCGGCTTCGGCGGCCACAACGCGGTGGCCGTGTTCCGCAGCGTCTGAGCCGGAGCGCCGCCGACCGGACGAGGGGTCAGACGGCGCGGTGCAGCCAGCGCACGTTGGCGTGGGCGGCGGCCAGCCGGAACGGCTCGAGCTCATCGTCCCAGGCCTCGCCGAGCGCGAGGGAGAGTTCGTGCATCAGCACGCTGGGGTCACCCGCGCCGGCCTCATAGGCGTACCGGATGCGGTCCTCGGAGACCATGATGTTGCCGGAGACGTCCGTGGTGGCGTGGAAGATGCCGAGGTCCGGGGTGTGGGACCAGCGCGAGCCGTCGACCCCGGCGGACGGCTCCTCCGTGATCTCGAAACGAAGGTGCGGCCAGCCACGCAGGGCGGAGGCCAGACGCGCACCGGTGCCGGCGGGCGCCGTCCAGTGCACCTCGGCGCGGTGCTGGCCGGGCGCGACCGGCTGACCCTCCCACTCCACCGAGGTCGCGGGGCCGAGCACGGAGCTCAGCGCCCACTCCACGTGGGGGCAGAGGGCGGTGGGGGCGGAGAGGATGTGGACCACGCCGCGGGTATGGGTGCCGGTCATGGATGCCTCCGAGGGTGCGATGCGGTGCGTCTTCCCCTACGACCACGTCGCGGCTCCGGTGGATCCTGAGGCCATTGTGCACCAGGAATGCTGGGCCGGCAACGAGGCGGTGCGCCGCCGCGCGTGTCGCGGCGGCACGGTGGAGGGATCGGGGGCGCTGCGGGGCGGCGTCAGGCGCGTGGGTGGGCCTGCCGGTAGCCCTCGCGGAGGCGATCGATCGAGACGTGCGTGTAGACCTGCGTGGTGCGCAGGGACGCATGGCCCAGCAGCTCCTGCACGCTGCGCAGATCGGCGCCGCCGTCGAGGAGGTGGGTCGCGGCCGTGTGGCGCAGCGCGTGCGGCCCGCGCGCCGCGGTGTCCCCCAGGCCCTCGAGTGCCCGGGCGACGACGGTGCGCGCCTGGCGCACCCCCAGCCGGCCACCGCGCGCGCCGAGGAAGAGGGCGGGACCGGAGTCCGGCCGGGCCAGCCGGGGGCGACCGAGCCGCTGCCACTCCTGGAGGGCGCGGCCCGCGGGTGCGCCGTAGGGGACGGTGCGCTGCCGGTCTCCCTTGCCGGTCAGCCGGACGACGCCGCGGCCGGCCTTGAGGTTGTCCACGTCCAGGGCGGAGAGTTCGGCCACCCGGGCGCCGGTGGCGTAGAGCAGCTCGAGCAGGGCGGCGTCCCGCAGGGCCAGCGCGTGGGCGGCAGGGTCGTCGCCCGCGGCGGCGGCGTCCACACGCTCCTGGGCAGCCGCGAGGAGCCGGGTCGCCTGCTGCTCCTGGAGCACGTGGGGCAGCGTCCCCTCGGGTCGGGGCGAGCGCAGCCGCAGGGCAGGGTCGTCCGAGCGCAGGCCCTCCCGGCGCAGCCAGGCCGTGAAGGTGCGGACGGCGGCCACCCGGCGGGCCAGGGTCGCGCGGGCGAGGCCGGCCCCGCTCATGGCCGCCAGCCAGCCGCGCAGGTCCTCGATGTCCAGCTCGGCGAGGACGTCCGGTGCGCTGGGCGCGTGGCGGGCGGGGGCGTCGTCGTCCGCGGCGGGCGCCGCCGCGGTGCCGGCTGTGCCGGCGACGTGGTCGATGAGGGCGCGCAGATCGGCGAGGTAGGCGCGCACGGTCTGGGGGCTGCGGTTCCGCTCGTGGCGCAGGTGCTCCTCGAACGCCTCGAGCCAGGCCGTGTCCCGGGGCGAGGGGGCGCGCGGGACCGGGACGGGACGGACGGAGGACGACGGGGTCATCCCCCCACTCTGCCATCCGCCCCAGGGCGGCGCCGCCCGGGAGCACGCGGCCGGAGGTCATCCCCGCCGCCACCGGTCCTCGACCCGTTCGGCCAGGCCCGCCCGCTGCAGCCGGGACAGGCACGCCAGGACGGTGGGCAGCGCGAGCCCGGCGCTGACGGTGATCCGGTCGACGGGCACCGCCTGGCGCAGGGGCAGCGCCTCGTGGACGAGGGCCTCCTCCATCGTGAGCCCGTCGGTGGGCCGCGCGGCGGACTCGGGAGCTGCCCGGGTGGAGGTCCTCCCGCCCGCGCCGCCGCTCCGGGCGGGCCCCTGGCCGAGCAGGGCGAGGGCCTCCTGCTCGGTGGTCACGAGACGGGCGGGGCTCTCCTGCAGCAGACGGTGGCAACCGGCGGAGCTGGGCGAGGTCACGGGGCCGGGGACCACGCCCACCTCGCGGCCGAGGCCGAACGCGTGGCCCGCCGTGTTCTGCGCTCCCGACCGCCAGCGCGCCTCGACCACCAGCACGGCCCCCGCGAGCGCGGCGATGACCCGGTTGCGCTGCAGGAACCGGTACCGCGTGGGACTCGCACCGGGCGGCATCTCGGACACGAGCAGCCCGGCGGCCATCACCGCGCGAAGCAGGTCCTCGTGGCCGGCCGGGTAGAACCGGTCGAGGCCGCCGGCCAGCACCGCCACCGTGGGCGGGACGCCGTCGCGATCCGCCGCGTCTTCCGGTGCGGCGGGCGCCTGCAGCGCGGCCCGGTGGGCGGCGCCGTCGATGCCGTACGCGCCGCCGGAGATCACGCACGCGCCCTGCTGGACGGCGTGGGCGGCGCAGCGGGCGGTCACGGTCCGTCCGTACGCGGTCGCCTCCCGGCTGCCGACGACGGCGAGCATCCGGTCCGCGGGAGGCAGCGTTCCGGAGCCGCGGAACCACAGGCCCAGGGGCGCCTCCTCGCCCAGGTCCGCCAGGGCGGCGGGCCAGGCGTCGTCCTCGGGGATCAGCAGGCCTCCCCCGAGCCGGTGCAGAGTCACGAGGTCACGCTCCGGCTCCAGCCGGGCGGCCCGGGGCGCCCAGCGAGCCAGCCCCGCGGCCCAGCGCCGGGACAGCGTGTCGGGCGCGCCGGCGAGATCGGCGAGCAGATCGCGCTCGGCGGGCTGGATCGTCTCCCGGCCCGTGAGCAGGGCGAGCGCCCGCTCCGGCCCCAGCGCCGTGACGGTCTGCACCGCGAGCGCGTCCCCGGGCTCGACCAGCCGGGTCAGGGCGGCGCGGGCGAGCCGGGCGGCGTCCGGCCGGCGCGGCCCGGCGACGTGGTCTGCCGCCGGAGTGACGTAGGTGGTCATGCGTCCTCCTCGTTCTGGTGGCGCAGCGTGAGTGCCACGTCGGTGTCCTCGGGTGCGGGCCGTTCGGCGCCGCGCAGGTCTGCCAGGGTCCAGGCGAGGCGCAGGACGCGGGCGTGGCCGCGCGCGCTCAGCAGGCCCTGGTCGACGGCGTCGTCCGCGGGTCGGCGGGCCGCCCGGGGCACGGCGTACGGGCCGTGCCGCAGCACCCCGGCGGGGACGTGTGCGTTGCGGCGCAGCCCAGGCGGGACGAGCCCACGCTCGGCGGCGGTGGCCCAGCGCCGGGCCTGCCGGTCGGCGGCGGCGGCGACCCGGACGGCCACCTGCGACGTGGTCTCGGAGGCGGGCGCCCCCGTGAGCTGCCGCGCGTCGACGGGCCGTACGGTGACCTGCAGGTCGACGCGGTCCAGCAGCGGCCCGGAGAGCCGCTGGGCGTAGCGGCGGCGTTCGGGCACGCTGCACCGGCATTCGACGCCCGTGCCGCCGCCCTTGCCGCACGGGCAGGGGTTGGCGGCCAGCACCAGCTGGAACCGGGCCGGGTAGACGACGGCGCCGAGGGCCCGGTGCAGCAGCACCTCCCCGGACTCGAGGGGCTGGCGCAGCGCCTCGAGGGTGCGCCGTTCGAACTCGGGGGCCTCGTCCAGGAACAGCACGCCGCCGTGGGCGAGGGAGGCCGCTCCCGGCCGGGCGAGGCCGCTGCCGCCGCCCACGAGGGCCGAGCGGGACGCCGAGTGATGGGGTGCCTCGAACGGCGGGGTCCGGTCGATCTCGCCGTCGAACCCCTGGGACGTCCCGCCCCTGCGCCGGACCCGGGCGTCGCCACCGCGAAGGGAGCGCAGGGCGGCGCACTCGAGCGCGGTGCGCCGGTCCAGGGGCGGGAGGATCCCGGGCAGGCGCTCGGCGAGCATGGTCTTGCCCGCCCCCGGGGCGCCCATGAGCAGCAGGTGGTGGGCGCCGGCCGCGGCGACCTCGAGCGCGAACCGGGCCTCGGCCTGTCCGGCGACCTCGGCCAGGTCGGGCACCGCACGGGCCGGCTCCGGTTCCGGGGCTGGCACCTGCCGCCGGGTCGGGCGGCGGGGCGCCTCTCCGTCCGGTTCCCCGCCGAAGGCGCGGATGACGTCGTGCAGATGGGCGAAGCCGCGGACCTCGGCGCCGGGGACCAGTCGGGCCTCGGCCTCCGCGTCCTCGGCGACGACCACCTCGGAGCACCCCGCGTCGACCGCGGCCATCACCATCGCCACGGTCTCCGGCGAGCGGTGCAGGGCGCCGTCGAGACCGAGCTCGGCCAGGAACACGGGCCCCTCGACGTTCCGCACCCGCCCGTCCGCGGCATAGGCCGCCAGGACGATCGCCAAGTCGTGGCACGCGCCCCGCTTGTGCACCCCCGCCGGCAGCAGGTTCACGGTCAGGTGCCGCCGGGTCAGGGGCAGCCCGGCGTTGCGCGCGGCGGAGCGGATGCGGTCCCGGCTCTCCTGCAGCGCCTGGTCCGGCAGGCCGAGGAGGGTGAACCCGGGCAGGGACTGGGCGATGTCCGCCTCGACGTGCACGACCTCCCCGCGCAGACCCGCCAGCGTGATGGAGCGGGTGCGTCCGATGCCGCTCACGGCCGCACGTCCTGCAGCAGGTCGAAGCGGATCCCTCCCGTGCGCGGCACCAGCACGGCGACGGCGTCGACGCGCCAGGGCGTCCCCCGGCGGTCCGCGGCGTGGGCCCGCACCCACGCCGCGGTGAGGCGGTGCAGCCGGGTGAGCTTGCGCCGGTCGATCGACTCGAACGGGTCGCCGAAGGCCAGGCCCGAGCGGGTCTTCACCTCGACGCCCACCCACCAGCCGGCGTGGTGGGCCACGATGTCCAGCTCTCCGGCCTCGCCCCGCCAGTTGCGGTCGGCGATCACGTAGCCGCGCTCGGCGAGCCAGCGCGCGGCGGCGTCCTCACCGAACCGGCCCAGTGCCGTGTGCGCGCGGCTGGCGCGCCTGTCTCCGGGCGGCTGCGCCCCGATCCGTTCCGCGGTCCCCGTCATCCCGACCACCTCCTGGGCACCAGGGTGGTCCCGAGCAGCGCCGCCGGGTGGTCGGCGGCGGGGATTGTGCGGGGCCGGACGCCTGTGCAGGAGTGGACGTCGGCGCCCCGCCCTCGGGGCCGATCAGGGGTGGGTCAGCTCGGCAGCTGGCCGTCCGGCGGGACCGTCAGGTCCTCGGTGGGCAGCTCCTCGATGTTCACGTCCTTGAAGGTCAGCACCTTCACGCGCTTGATGAACCGCTGCGTGCGGTACACGTCCCACACCCACGCGTCCTCGAGCAGGATCTCGAAAAACACGTCCCCGTCCGCCTGGCGGGGCGTCAGCCGCACGTCGTTGGCGAGGTAGAAGCGCCGCTCGGTCTCCACGACGTAGCGGAACAGGCCCACCACGTCCCGGTACTCGCGGTAGAGCAGCAGCTCGGCCTCGGCCTCGAAGTCCTCGACGTCGTCTGCGCTCATGACATGCCTCCTCAGTGTTCCCCGCGCACCCGCGACAGTCCGGGCACGCACGGCCTCCATCCTCCCCCGTCCGGGGGTCGCACGTCGAACGGGCGGCCTCGCCCGGCCCCGGGGGCTCAGTCGAACAGCGTGGGTGGCGCCTGCGCGGGCGCGCCCGGCAGCCCGAGGTTCCAGCTGCGCCGGTGCTGCTCGCTCGCCCCGCGCTCGGCCAAGGCGGCCCGGTGCGCGGCCGAGCCGTACCCCTTGTTCCCGGCCCACCCGTACCCCGGGTGCGCCGCGTCGAGGGCGATCATGACGTCGTCGCGGGCCACCTTCGCGGCGATCGACGCGGCCGCCACCGTCGCGCACCGGTCCTCGGCCCGCACCAGCATCGTGGGCACGGGCGGCAGCGGGCGCGGCGCGGGCGCGGGGCCGGCGTCGGGATCGGAGCGGCTCAGCCAGTCGTCCCGGCCGTCGAGCACGAGGGCGACCGGCTCCTGCCCCACCGCGGCGCACAGCGCCGCCCACGCCCGGCGCCCGGCGAGGCCGAGGGCCGCCGAGATCCCGAGCGCGTCGATCTCCGCGGGGCCGGCCTCCCCGAGCGCCACCCCGGCCGCCCAGTCCTCGATCTGCGGGACCAGGGCGCGCCGGCGTTGGTCCGTGAGCGCCTTGGAGTCGCGCACCGGAGGGATCTGCCCGGCGGCGGGCAGCCACGCGGCGCACGCCCCGACGACGACGGGCCCGGCCAGCGCGCCCCGGCCCACCTCGTCCATGCCCGCCACCAGCACCCGGTCCGCTCCCCGCGCGGCGAGGGCCGGCGCGGCCAGCCCCGCCTCGACGTCCAGGCCGGCGCGCACCGTCGGCCGGCCGCCGCCCCGGCGGGCGGTCACGTGCGAGCCTCCGGCGCGGGCGCGTCCGGCACGGTGGCGAACGCGTCGGGGTCGGTGCCGGCGCCGCCGATCCGGTCCAGCGGCCAGACCACGAACCGGGCGCGGCCCACCACGTCGTCGAGGGCCACGAACCCGCCCCCGGGCCCGGCGCGGTGCGCGCGGGAGTCCGCCGACGCCGAGCGATGGTCACCGAGCACCCACAGTCGCCCCGCAGGCACGGTCACCTCGAACGCCTCCTGCGCGGGCGTCTCCCCCGGCGCGAGGTACGGCTCCTCCACGGGCACCCCGTTCACGCGCAGCGTCTCCTCGCCGGGCGTCCAGGAGACGATGTCCCCCGGCAGCCCGACGGCCCGCTTGATCACGTGGCCGCCCCCGGGCAGCCAGCCCTTCGTGTCTTCGAACACCACCACGTCACCGCGGCGCACCGGGAACGGATCCGGGGTGAGCAGCGTGGCGACCACGCGGTCGCCGGCCCGCAGCCCGGGCTCCATGGACGAGGACGGGATGGCGTACATGCGCGCCAGGAAGGCCCACGCCAGCACGCAGGCGAGTACGGTCACGGCGGCCGCGATCAGCGCGGTGCGGCGCCCCGTCACGGCGTGTCCCCGGAGGGGGCATCCACGGTCCCGCGGCGGGACAGGGGCCACACGATCTCCGCGGCCCGGCCCTCGACCCGCTCGAGCGGGATCAGCCCGCCGCCGGGGGCGCCCAGCAGTGCGCGGGAGTCCCGGGAGGCGGCGCGGTGGTCCCCCAGGACGACCATGCGCCCATCGGGCACCTCGAAGGACCAGGTCCCCGCCGCGGCCGGGTCGTCCGCGGTCACGGGCCTGCCGAGATACGGCTCGTCCAGCGGCTCGCCGTTGCGCAGCAGCCGGCCGTCCGGGGCGCAGCACTCGAGCCGGTCCCCCGGCAGGGCCAGCACGCGCTTGACGAACACGTCCTCGGCCGCGCCGACACCCCACCACCGGGCGACGTCCTCGAGGCCGCGCTCGAGCGATCCGGCCGAACGGTACGGCGCCAGGCTGCCGGCGCCGTCGAACACCACCACGTCGCCGTGCTGCAGGCCCTGCCCACCGGCCGCGGCGGCGTCCACCCGCACGCGGTCGCCGGGCTGCAGGGTCGGCTCCATCGACCCGGAGGGGATGAGGTAGACGGGGCCGGTGAGGGCCCGCAGCACGGCGGCCACCACGACGGCGGCCACCACGGTCAGGCCGAGCCGCGCCCACCAGCGGCTCGTGCCGGAGGCGGGGGCCGCCGTCGGGCCCGAGGAGGAGCCGGCCCCGGACGCGACGGAGCCCCGTGACCGGCGGGGGTCACGGGGCTCCGAGGTGCGCATGGGTCGATCACCGGTCGGCGGGGCCGACCGGGATGATCACTTGGCGTCGGCGCGCTTCTCGCGGATGCGGGCGGCCTTGCCGTGGCGGTCGCGCATGTAGTACAGCTTCGCGCGGCGCACGTCGCCCTTGGTGACGACCTCGATCTTGTCGATGACCGGGGAGTGCACCGGGAACACGCGCTCCACGCCGATGCCGAAGGACACCTTGCGGACGCGGAAGGTCTCGCGCACGCCGTAGCCCTGACGGCCCATGACGTAGCCCTGGAACACCTGGACGCGGGCGGTCTTGCCCTCGATGATGTTCACGTGCACCTTGACGGTGTCGCCGGGGGCGAACTCCGGGATGTCGTCGCGCAGCGTCTTCTTGTCGAACGAGTCGAGAATGTGCATGTCGTCTCTCCTGGCGGATGCCACAGGTCAACCGCGTGGTATGCGGGCGCACGGCCCGTCCACGTCCGCATGACGAGGGGGCCGGGTCCCGAGCCGAGGGCCGGGCTCCGCACGTGGGGTGCGGTCCCGGGGTCCGATCCGTTGACGCGCGCCCCCTGTGGCAGGTCGGGCGTCCGGCGGACACGAGGATCCATTATGCCACAGCCAACGACGTCGCGACGCCCCCGGCCCGTCGGGCGCGACGGGTCAGGCCTCGGAGCCGTACGCCGCCCACAGGTCCGGACGTCGCTCGCGCGTGCGCTCCTCCTGCTGGGCCCGACGCCAGGCCGCGACCTTGCCGTGGTCGCCCGAGAGCAGCACGGGCGGCACCGCACGGCCCCGCCAGTCCGCGGGCTTGGTGTAGACCGGGTACTCCAGCAGGCCGTCCTCGTGGGACTCCTCGACGAGCGAGGCCGGGTTGCCCACGACGCCCGGCACGAGGCGGCCGACGGCCTCGATCATCGCCAGCGCGGCGACCTCGCCGCCGTTGAGCACGTAGTCGCCCAGTGAGACCAGCCGCACCTCGAAGAGCTCCTCGGCCCAGCCGAAGACGCGTTCGTCGATGCCCTCGTAGCGGCCGCACGCGATCGCCACGTGCTCCCGGCTCGCCAGTTCGCGGGCGAGCCGCTGGGTGAAGCGCTCCCCCGAGGGCGTCGGCACGAGCAGCACGGGGCGGTCCCCCGGCTCGACCGAGGCCGGATCGGCGGGGGCCGGCGCCGCGGGCCCCTGGGCCGCCACGTGCTCGAGCGCGAGCGCCCACGGCTCGGGTTTCATCACCATGCCGGCGCCGCCGCCGTAGGGGGTGTCGTCCACGGTGCGGTGCCGGTCGAAGGTGAAGTCGCGCAGATCGTGGACGTGCACGTCCACGAGGCCCTCGCGGCGGGCACGGCCCAGCAGCGAGACGTCGAGCACCGCCAGGTACTCGGGGAAGATCGTGACGACGTCGAAGCGCACCGCTCAGTCCTCCGCATCCGCATCGGCGGGGCGCGCCACGGCGGGCCCGTCTGCGGCGTCCTCGTCCTCGCCGGTGGCGAGCTCGAGCAGCCCCGGCGGCGGGGTCAGCACGAGCACGCCGGCCTCGGGGTCGATCTCCGGGACGATCTCCTCGACGAAGGGCACCAGGGCCTCCTCCTCGACGCCGTCCACGGCGACGTGCAGCAGATCCTGGACCGCCCCGGTGGTCAGGGCCGTGACGACGCCGACGCGCTCGCCGTCGACCCGCACCTCGAGGTCCACGAGGTCCTCCTCGTACCACTCGTCGGACTCCTCGGGCGCGGCGGGAACGGCGAACAGCTGGGCGCCGCGCAGGGTCTCGGCGACGTTGCGGTCCGGCGACTCCGCGAAGCCGACCACGAGGATCTGCTTGTTCCACCGGGCCCGGGTGACGGTGAGCTCCGCCGGCAGGCCCGGGGCGCCGTCGCGCACCACGAGTCGCTCGCCGGGGGCGAAGCGGGCGTCCGGGTCGTCGGTGAAGACCTGCACGGTCACCTCGCCGCGGATGCCGTGCGGCTTGCCGATGCGGGCGACGCGGACGAGGTCGTCCTGGGCTGCGGGACTCATGGGCTCTCCTGGGTGGGACGGTCGGTGGCGGGAGGGGGCGGGGCCGCAGACGACGACGGCCCGCCGGCCCGGTGAGGGGCGGGCGGGCCGTGCGTCACGGGCCGTCAGGAGCGGCGGTCGGTCTCCACCACGTCCACGCGGACGGGGTGGCCGGCCAGGCCGTCCAGCACGGTGCGCAGCGCGGTGGCGGTGCGACCCTGGCGGCCGATCACGCGACCCAGGTCCTCGGGGGCCACGCGGACCTCCAGCATGTCGCCGCGCCGCTGGGAGCGGGCGTCCACGCGGACCGCCTCGGGCGTGTCCACGATGCCGCGCACCAGGTGCTCGAGGGCCTCGGTCAGCATGGTCACTCGGACTTCTCGGCGTCCTCGGCCGACGCCTCAGCGGCCTCCTCGGCCGGGGCCTCGGCGGCCTGCTCGGACTCGGCCGGGGCCTCCTCCTGCTTCGGCTCCTCCGGCAGGATGACCGAGCCCTTCTCGGGGGCCACGAAGGCCTCCTTCTCGGACTTGGACTTCAGGGTGCCCTCGGCGCCCGACTCACCCTTGAACTTCTGCCAGTCACCGGTGACCTTCAGCAGCGCGGCGACCTGCTCGGTCGGCTGGGCGCCGACGGAGAGCCAGTACTGGGCGCGCTCCGAGTCGATCTCGATGAACGAGGGCTCCTCGGTGGGGTGGTACTTGCCGATCTCCTCGATGGCACGGCCATCGCGGCGGGTGCGCGAGTCCATGACGACGACGCGGTAGAACGGGGCGCGGATCTTGCCGAACCGCTTCAGACGAATCTTGACAGCCACGAGTGTGGTTCTCCTTCAGTGGATCTGGGGGCCGGGGCACGACGCCGCGTGGGGGCAGCGGGCGTCGAGGACCTGGCACACGGAACGGAGCGCAGCGGAGGATAGAGGGTCGTCCGGGCTCACGCTCAGTACCGTGCCATTCTGCCAGATCGGGCGGGCCGGTGCACACCCGGCGCGCCGAGACCGGGCAGCGGGCGACTCAGCGGTCCTTGAGGTACTTCTCGAAGCCCGCCGGCAGGTTGAGGGTGGACGGGTCGAAGCCGTCCATCCCCGCGCCGTCGCGGCCGAACACGGCTCCGGCCTGCGCCTGGGCGGCGCGGGCGCGCCGCTCCTCGATCGCCTTGCGCTCGGCCGCGGCCTTGGCCGGGTTGCCGGACTTCACGCGATCGCGCTTGGCGTTCTTGCCCTTGCCCTTCGCCTTGCGGGAGGCGCCGCCCGGCATCCCGGGCATGCCCGGGATGCCGCCGCCGGCGGCCATGCGCTTCATCATCTTCTGCGCCTCCGCGAAGCGCTCGAGCAGGCCGTTGACCTCGGACACGCTCACGCCCGAGCCGCGGGCGATGCGGGCACGGCGCGAGCCGTTGATGATCTTGGGGGCCACGCGCTCGTGCGGGGTCATCGAGTGGATGATCGCCTCGACGCGGCCGATCGACGACTCGTCGAACTGCTCGAGCTGCTGCCGCATGCCCTGGGCGCCCGGCATCATCATGAGCATCTTCTTCAGCGAGCCCATCTTCTTGAGCTGCTGCATCTGGGCGAGGAAGTCGTCGAGGGTGAAGTCCTCCTGGTCCGCGAACTTGCGGGCCATCTTCTCGGCCTCGGTGCGGTCCCAGTTCTGCTCGGCCTGCTCGATCAGGGAGAGCACGTCGCCCATGTCGAGGATGCGCGAGGCCATGCGGTCCGGGTGGAAGACCTCGAAGTCCTTCAGGCCCTCGCCCGTGGAGGCGAACATGATCGGCTTGCCGGTCACGTGGCGGACGGACAGCGCGGCGCCGCCGCGCGCGTCGCCGTCGAGCTTGGTGAGCACGACGCCGGTGAAGCCGACGCCTTCGTTGAACGCCTGGGCCGTGGCCACGGCGTCCTGGCCGATCATCGCGTCGATGACGAAGAGCACCTCGTCCGGGTCCACGGCGGCGCGGATGTCTGCGGCCTGCTGCATGAGCTCGGCGTCCACGCCGAGGCGGCCGGCGGTGTCGATGATGACCACGTCGTGGTACTTCGTGTTGGCCTCGGCGACGCCGTCGCGGGCCACCTGCACCGGGTCGCCGGTGGCGGCCTCGAACTCGGAGGAGACGCCGGGGTGCGGCGCGTAGACCGGGACGCCGGCGCGCTCGCCGCCGACCTGCAGCTGCTTCACGGCGTTCGGGCGCTGGAGGTCGCAGGCCACGAGCAGCGGGGTGTGGCCCTGGGACTTGAGCAGGTGGGCGAGCTTGCCGGCGAGGGTCGTCTTGCCGGCGCCCTGCAGGCCCACGAGCATGATGACGGTGGTGCCCGTCTTGGCGTGCTGGATGCGCCGGGTCTCGCCGCCGAGGATGCCCACGAGCTCCTCGTTGACGATCTTCACGACCTGCTGGCCCGGGTTCAGGGCCTGGGCCACCTCGGCGCCGAGGGCGCGCTCCTTGATCTGCGCGATGAACTGGCGGACCACGGGCACGGCGACGTCGGCGTCCAGGAGGGCGCGGCGGATCTCGCGTGCGGTGGCGTCGATGTCCGCCTCGCTCAGCCGCCCCTTGCCCTTGAGGCTGCGGAAGGTGGCTGTGAGGCGGTCGGACAGGGAGTTGAACACGGCGGGTGTGATCCTTCGAAGCGGGGTCGACTGATCCGGACGCGGTCGGTCGCGGGCGCCGCGGCATCCACCGCGGCGCCCGCCAAGCCTAGCAACCGACCGGCCTCACCCGTCCGCGGCGGCTCACCGCGCCTCGGCGGGGACGGGCACCCCGCCGAAGCCGACGTCGTAGGCCGACTCGTCGTGCAGGGTCAGATCGACGCCCCGCTCCTCGTCCTCCTTGCTCACCCGCAGGCCCATGGTCCCGCGCAGGACCAGGGCGATGGCGGTGGTCACCACGGCGGTGAAGACCACGGCGACGAGCACGGCCACCGTCTGGGCCACCAGGAGACCGGCGTCTCCGCCGTAGAACAGGCCCGCCCGGCCCTCGTCCGGCAGGGCGAAGAAGCCGATCAGCACGGTGCCCAGGATGCCGGCGGTGAGGTGCACGCCGACGACGTCGAGCGAATCGTCGAAGCCGAGGCGGTACTTGAGGTTGACCGCGAGCGCGCTGGCCGCACCGGAGACCAGGCCGATCACCACGGCCCCCAGGGGGCTCACATAGGCGCACGCGGGCGTGATGGCGACCAGGCCCGAGACGATCCCGGAGGCGGTGCCGATCGAGGTCGGCCGACCGCGGCGCAGCCACTCCACGAACACCCAGCCGAGCATGCCGGCGGCGCCGGCGGCGAGGGTGTCCACCCAGATCAGTCCGAGCTCGTCGACACTGCCCGCCGCGCCCCCGTTGAACCCGAACCAGCCGAACCACAGCAGGGCCGCGCCGAGCATGGTGAACGGGACGTTGTGCGGCCGGTGGCCGGGGTCCACGCCGAAGCCGTGGCGCTTGCCCAGCAGCAGCGCGAGCACGAGGGCGGCCACGCCGGCGCTGATGTGCACCACGAGCCCGCCGGCGAAGTCGAGGGCCTCCCCCAGGCGGGCGCCGATGGCGCCGTCCGCGGAGAGGAGCCCGCCGCCCCACACCATGTAGGCCAGCGGGGCGTAGACGACGGTGGTCCAGACGGGCACGAAGACGCACCACGTGACGAACTTGAACCGGTCAGCCACCGCGCCGGAGATGAGGGCGACCGCGATGATCGCGAAGGTGGCGCCGTAGGCCGCGGCGACGAGCCCGCCCTCGGCCATCGTGCCGGTCAGCCCGAGGTCACCGGCGGGGTTCCCCACCACCCCGGCCCACCCGTCGCCGCCGGTCATCCCGTGGACCCACAGGACCCAGACGACTCCGACGAGGCCCATCGAGACGAAGGACATCATGATCATGTTGAGCGAGGACTTCGCGCGGGTCATGCCGCCGTAGAAGATGGCCAGTCCGGGTGTCATGAGCAGGACCATCGCCGCGCTCGTCACCATCCACACTGTCCCTGCGTCCAGGACGTTCGACTCCTCCATGGGGGTCTCCTTCGGTCCGGGCCGCGAGCCGGGGGCGAACGCCCGTCCCGCGGCGTCGCTGCCCGGCCCCGATCGGGACCGATGGAGGGACAATATCGGAGGAGTGGGCCACGCCACACGTCGATGACGTCTCCGTGACAGGACAGGGCCCCTCCCGACGTCGTCGGGAGGGGCCCTGGACCGGGTGCGGGACGTCAGTCGGCCAGCAGCGCGTCCACGAAGCCCTCGGCGGTGAACGGCGCGAGGTCATCGGGGCCCTCGCCGAGGCCGATCAGCTTGACGGGCACGCCGAGCTGGCGCTGGATGGCGATCACGATGCCGCCCTTGGCGGTGCCGTCCAGCTTGGTCAGCACGATGCCGGTGACGTCCACGACCTCGGCGAACACCTTCGCCTGGGTCAGGCCGTTCTGGCCGGTGGTGGCGTCGAGGACGAGCAGGACCTCGTCCACCTCGGCCTGCTTCGCGATGACGCGCTTGATCTTGCCGAGCTCGTCCATGAGGTTGGCCTTGTTCTGCAGACGGCCCGCGGTGTCCACGAGCACGACGTCGACGCCCTCGGCGATGCCGCGCTCCACGGCCTCGAAGGCGACGGACGCCGGGTCGGCGCCCTCCTTCTCGGAGCGGACGGTCTCGACGCCCACGCGGGCGCCCCACGTGGCGAGCTGCTCGGCGGCGGCGGCGCGGAAGGTGTCCGCGGCGCCGAGCACGACGGTGCGGTCCTCCGCCACGAGCACACGGGCGAGCTTGCCCACGGTGGTGGTCTTGCCGACGCCGTTGACGCCCACGACCATGGTCACGGCGGGGCGGTCGCCCTTGCGGGTCGCGGCGAGACGGCGGTCCATCGAGGGGTCCACCATCGCCACGAGCTCCTCGCGCAGCAGGGTGCGCACCTGCTCCGGGTCCCGCGTGCCCTCGACCGTGACACGGGCCTTGAGGCGGTCGACGAGCTCCAGGGTGGGCTCGGTGCCGAGGTCCGCCATCAGCAGCGTCTCCTCGATCTCGTCCCACACG
Source organism: Micrococcus sp. HOU01 (assembly GCF_035609305.1). Taxonomy (NCBI): domain Bacteria; kingdom Bacillati; phylum Actinomycetota; class Actinomycetes; order Micrococcales; family Micrococcaceae; genus Micrococcus; species Micrococcus sp. HOU01. Next base: position 1,751,880 of record NZ_CP141211.1, read on the forward strand.
TCGTCGTCGATGCGGTCCTGGGACAGCAGCGCCAGCAGGCCCTTGCCGAAGACGTTGTTGGACTTGAGCAGGCGGGCCCGCAGGCGGGCCAGGCGCGAGCCGGCGGCCTCGGGCCGCTCGTACTCGGGCTTCGCCGGGGCGGTCTCCGCCTCCTCGACGACGGCGGGCTCCGGCTCGGCGACGACGGGCGGCGCCTCGTCGACCTCGGGGCGTTCCAGGACGGCGGTGGAGCCCGACGGGGCCGCGTGCCGCGGACTCGGGCGCGGGTCGTCCGCGTCCCGCACTCCCTGGTACGAGCCCTTCGGCGGGGCGGGGCGCCGGTCCAGCAGGCCGACGAGCACGCCGCCCAGCAGCAGGGCGGCCACGACTGAGACTATGAGCACGATTTCCACGGGCCCAGTCTGTCACACGGGCCGTCGCCCGCCCCGGGCCGCACGGTTCACGTCAGGCGGGAGAGCGTGCCGTCCTGCTGCACCGCGACTCGGGCGTGCCCATCCTCGCTCCGGACCGTGAGGATGACGGAGCCGTCGGGGGCGCTCTCACTGTCCACCCTCACGGCGTCGCCCGCGGCGGCCGGGACGAGCACACTCACGATCGCGGACTCGGCTCCGGTCGAACGGAACGCGACCTGCGTCGCCTCCTCCCGTTCCTGCTCTGCGGGGTAGTGCCATCCGTGGTGGGCGTGGCCGCCCTCGACGTCGGTCTCGCCCCGTCGGAGGTGGACACCGCCACGCGACACCGGCTCACCGTCCAGGCGCACCTGCACCAGGGTCGTCGATTCGCCGGAGCCTGCGTCCACCGCCCGGACGGTGTCCTCGGAGACCCTCTCTGCCGAGAACTCCGCCGGAAGATTCCACAGCGTCTCGACCACATGGTCCGTCCGGCCGTCGAGGATGCGAGTGCGATCCACGATGACGGCGGCGTCCGGGTCGGTGAGCACGAGGACAGAACGGGCCCGCTCCCCGCCGACGTCCAGATTCTGGCGCGCCGTCGCACCGTCGGCAGAGCCATCCGACGACACCCACACATCACCCCGCTCGGCAGGACCCGCGCCCGGGTACTCGTCGAGCGTCGGAATGTGGATCACGTTGTGCGCGGTCGGTCCCAGACCCCACGGTCGCCAGCTGTCCTCGACGATGCCGGGATGTCCCCCGTCTTCGACGATCTGGCGACCGCGCGCCGTGTACAGGAACTGCATCAGATCACCGCGGTGGGACTTCGTCTCCCGCCCCGTGCCCGTGCGCAGCATCCATGCGGCGGCGTCCGCGAAACCGCCTCCGGGAGTTCCCCAGGATGACCGGCCGAATACGGGACCGGAGTCAAAAGCACGGACACGGTCGGCAGGCGCGACGCCCTCCGCCCCGTTGGTGGCCGCGTAGCGCAGCTCATCGCTCATGCCGTCGAATGGCCTGACAGGGAACTCTGCACTGTCCCCGTATTGCCAGTATGAGCCCGTCGAATCAACCATATGAGGAAGGGCTTGACCCATTTTTTCCACCCCATCCTCGAAGGCGCCGGATTCGACCCCGCATCGGGCTGCCGTCTCATCGATGGCTTGGAAGAGCACATAGTTGAATTGCGCGTAATGCGGTGCCGCTTCGTTACTGAGGCCCTGGTCGTCCACCTGGAAGGGGATATCTCCTTCGGCGCGCTCCATGGCGTGCTCCATCCAGTCCGGTCGGCCCAGAACGCACCCGGCGCCCAGAAGAGCCAGATTCTCCATCGACCCGTGATTGTGCCGCTTCGAGTAGCGCGCCATGTTCTGCGCTGCGTGCTGGCCGATCAGGTCATCCAGCCAGGCGTACTGCTCCGGCAGACTGCCGTCCTCGGCGAGTTCAGCAGAACGTGCTGCGCGGTCGGCGACCACTTCCCGGAAGCAGAGGAGGACGCCCATGCGATGATGGTTGGCTTCCGCATCATCATGGTCGCCGCCCCATCCGCCCTCGTGGTCAGCCCGCCAATCGCGTATGACGCGCTCCGCGACACCGAAGGCCTCCTCGTCGCCTTCCCGGCCGGCTTCGATACTGGGCCCGATCCACCTGAGGGAAGACAGCCACAGACGCCAGCCTTCGTCTTGGTAAGGATCTCTATCCCAGTCGATGTCACCCGATCCGTCACCCACCGCGACGGGATCGAACTGGCGCCACCCGTAGACGTCCCGCGCATTGGTCTCCACCGTGTTGAATCTCTGGAGCTGCCCATAGGCTCGACACGGAGAGAGGCTTGCGCGCTCGACGGCGGTCATGGGGTGGCCAGCTGTCTGGGGAGGATCCCCGGACTCGCCGCCGGGCGCCGCGGCAGGGTGAGGTGCACAGCCCGCCAACCCGACAGCAGCGGCCAGCAGGCCGGCGCAGACGCGGAACATCCGGCGACGACGGCCGGAGGAAGACCGGTGGTCCATCTCACCAGTGTCCCACGAGGCGTGGCGGACGTCGCCCCGGGCCGCCCACCCGGCGCCGTGCGAGGATGGCGGTCATGCCGTCGTCGTCCGCCCGCTCCTCGCGGGTCCCTCTGCCCCGTGAGATCAAGGTCCTCGTCGCCGCCGCGTTCATCATCGCGATCGGCTTCGGCATCATCGCCCCGCTGCTGCCGCAGTACGCGGCGACGTTCGACGCGTCCGCCGTCGGGGTGGCCGCCGTCGTGTCCGTGTTCGGGCTGACCCGCCTCCTGTTCGCCCCGGTCTCCGGCAAGCTGACGAACCGGCTCGGCGAGACGCCCGTGTACATGACGGGCGTGCTGATCGTGGCCGCGTCCATGTTCCTGGTCGCCTTCGCGCAGACCTTCCCGCAGCTGCTCCTCTTCCGGGCGCTCGGCGGCGTCGGCTCCACCCTCTTCACCGTGTCCGCGATGGCGTTCCTGGCCCGCAAGTCCCCGCCCACGATGCGCGGCCGGATCTCGGGCGCCTACGCGTCCGCGTTCCTGATCGGCAACATCGTGGGTCCGATCGTGGGCTCCGCCCTGTCCGTGTTCGGGTACCGGGCCCCGTTCCTCATCTACGGCAGCTCCCTGGTGGTGGCGGCGGCCCTCGTGTTCTTCCTGCTCAAGGACACCCGGCTCGCGGACCGCGCCGTCCGCGACGTCCGCCCGGCCATGCCGATCCGGGAGGCCCTGGCCAACCCGTCCTACCGGGCCGCGCTGGTCTCCTTCTTCGCCAACGGCTGGGCGACGTTCGGTGTGCGCAACTCGGTGATGCCCCTGTTCGCGGCCACCGCGTTCGCCGGCACGGGGCTGCTGGGCTGGCAGGTGGACGGGGCGATGATGGCGGGCCTGGCCCTGTCCGTGTTCGCGCTCGGCAACGTCACCGCCGTGACGTTCAGCTCGCGGCTGTCCGACCGGCATGGACGCCGTCCGCTGATCCTGGCGGGCCTGCTCGTCATGGCCGTCACCACCGGGGTGATCGGCTGGATGAGCTCGCCCGCGCTCTTCCTGCTCGCGTGCCTGCTGGCCGGCGCCGGCACGGGCACCCTCAACGCCCCGCAGCAGGCGGCCATCGCCGACGTCGTGGGCCAGGGACGGCGCTCCGGCGCTGTGATGTCCACCGCCCAGATGTCCGCCGACCTGGGCGCCATCTCCGGCCCGCTGCTGGCCGGCCTCGTGGTGGACACCGCCGGCTACGGGTGGGCGTTCGTGCTCACCGGCGGCGTCATCCTGCTCGGCGCGCTCGCGTGGTGGCGTGCTCCGGAGACCAATCTGCCGATCGTGCCCGGTGGGCCCCGCACCGGGTCCCTGCCGCTGGTCCGCCCGGAGGACGCCCGGGTGACCCCGCGCGAGGACGGGTGAAGTCGGAGGCACGCACGAGGCCGCCGTCCGCGCGGGGACGGCGGCCTCGTGGCGTCGACGGGTCAGGCTGGCATCCAGTCCCAGCCATACCAGAGGTCAGCCATAGTCACGCGCCACACGTTCTTGGCATAGCGCCGCCGATCCATGCCGTCCGGCAGGGAGACGGATCCCGAAAGGGCCGTGGCAGCCACTGCGAAGAGCAATGGTTCTGGCAGGTGATCCTGCAGGACCTCCTGGTTCGGGCTCTCTGCAAGGATCCGGCTGAGCTCCACCAGAGTGCGGGATGAGTACTCACCGATTCGTGCCGGTCCGGTCCGTGGGCCGGCTCGCGATCCGGCAGCGGAGCGGTCCGCTCGGCGTAGAAGGGTCCCGACCATGTGGGATCCGGGCCCTTCTGCTCGAAGCCCCAGGAATTGTTGCCCAGCGGCACGGCCATCACCTCAGGCCAGATCCGCGCCAGAGCACCGAAGAGAGCTCGGTGGGACACCTTTTCCCCCATGGTCAGCGCGTCAGCCACCGCTGTCACCTCGGCGTCACCGAGCGGGTAGGCGATCGTTGCGTCCCGGCCGTAGTGGGCGATGTGGGCGTGCAGGTACGCTCCTGAGCGGAACTGCCGGGCGTAGAGATACAACTTCTCTGCTCGGTCCTGGGCCGGCACCTCGTGGAACCAGCGCGTCAACGCCTCCTCGAGAGGTTGTCTGCGCGACTCCACCAGCAGGTCGGGGTTGGACCGCGCGCGCACCCGGCGCAGGGCATCGGCCGTGGTGTAGCGAAGCCTCTGGGCCATGCCGCCCTTGAGGAGGGGCCACTGCCCCAACATGATGCCCTCCCCCGGGGTGCGCGGGTTCGATCCCACATAGCGAGCGGTGTGGGCCTCTGACAGTGGCTGGCCACCCGCCTGGAACAGGGTGGTCAGGATCCGCTCCCGTTCGCCGGTCGCATCAATGGGGGTGGGCTGGGTGACCGTCAGTGGCATCCCCAAACGGCCCGTCATCATGCGAGCGACGAGCGGATCCGGCTCGTGCTCCTCGCCGAAGGTGACGGCATGAACCTCAATGTCCCTGCCTTTGAGCAGCGCCAACAGGGTGCGAGAGTCCTTGCCCCCGGACAGTCGCAGCTGCACCGGCCGACCGTCGAGTACGGCCTCCACCCGATCCATCGCCCCCAGCATCGCTTCGGCCGCCGCCTCGGCACCCTCCTCCGGCGTATGGTCCTCGGTCAGCGTCGATCGGAGCCCCGGCGGGACGTCACCCAGCCGGGCCCGGCCTTGGACGATCTCCAACGACCGATCGACGGGCAGGCGGCTCACCCCCGCGAACGGACTGACCTCCTCGAGGCTGTACCCGGAATAGAGGTAGTGGGCGAGGTATCGCTCGTCGCGCCGCACCCCCGCCCGGCGGCCACCGGCCAGCGCCAGGGCCGGCAGCAACGGCCGGTTGGAGACGTACACGTGCTCCGAGTCCTGTGCCCAGTAGAGACCGTCGAAAGCGGGCACGGTGGCCCACGCGGTCACCCGGTCCACGTGGCGTTCCACCATCACGGCCGCGTACTGACCCCATACAGGGCGGTCGTACCCGAGACGGGAGCCGACCCGGCGGACATTCCGGATCAGCTCATCCCACACGGGATGGCCGCCGGTGACGGCCCACCGGTCCGCCTCGGCAGCGGCAAGCGCGGGGCCACCAGTGCGCTGGAACACGAGGGCGACGGTCGTGACGGAGGGCTCCACGATCACAGGCTCCTGGTCGTAGGCCGGGCCCACGAACGGTGCGTAACCGTCAGCGACCGCGCGCAGGCGGCTCCGGGTGAGGTCGAGGGTGAGACCCCGGCGGGGCCGACGCGGGACGGCGAGGAGGAACTCGGTCACGCCGGATCCCCCCCGTCGAAGGCCGGCAGCCGCTCGCCCACGCCGAGCAGCTCGGCGATCGCCGAGACCGTGCGCTCCGCCGCGCGGCCGTCGCCGTAGGGGTTCACGGCCTGGGACATCGCGGTGTACGCGGCCTCATCCGTCAGCAGGCGGGTGACCTCGGTGACCACGACCTCCTCGTCCGTGCCGATCAGGCGCACGGTGCCGGCGGTCACCGCCTCGGGACGCTCGGTGTTCTCGCGCATCACGAGGACGGGCTTGCCCAGGGACGGGGCCTCCTCCTGGACGCCGCCGGAGTCAGTGAGGACCACGGTGGCCACGGACAGCAGGTGGGTGAACTCGCCGTAGGCCAGGGGCTCGGTCACGAGCACGTTCTCGCGGCCCTCGATCTCGGGAAGGATCGCTTCGCGAACCACCGGGTTGCGGTGCGCCGGCAGGACGAAGGTGACGTCGGAGTGGTCCGCGGCCAGGCGGGCCAGGGCGCGCCCGACGCCGCGCATCGCGTCGCCCTGGTTCTCGCGCCGGTGGGTGGTCACCAGGACGACGCGACGGCCGGACGCCTCCAGCTCGGCCAGACGCTCGTCCTCGAACGGCACCTGGTGTCTGACGGCCTCCAGCAGCGCGTCGATCACGGTGTTGCCCGTGACGTAGATATCCTCCGCGGCCACGGCCTCACGCAGCAGGTTGTCCCGGCTCACGGTGGTCGGGGGCAGGTGCAGCGCCGAGATCTGGCTGGTGATCTTGCGGTTGGCCTCCTCCGGGAACGGGGAGAGGATGTCGAAGCTGCGCAGGCCCGCCTCGGCGTGGACCACGGGGATGCCGCGGTTGAAGGCGGCGACGGCGCCCGCCGTCGAGGTCGTGGTGTCGCCCTGGACCACGACGGCGTCCGGCCGCTCCTGCTCCAGGACGGCGTCGAGCCCGTCCAGGGTGCGGGCGAACACGCCGTTGAGGGTCTGCCGGGGCTGGATGATGTTCAGGTCGTGGTCCGGGACGATGCCGAACAGCTCGTTGACCTGGTCCAGCATCTCGCGGTGCTGCCCCGTGACGGTCACCACGCACTCGAACCGCTCGTCGGCCTGCAGCGCCTTGACGATGGGGGCCACCTTGATCGCCTCCGGGCGGGTTCCGTAGATGGGCATGACCTTGGGCACGGGCTCTCCTGGATTCTCGGCATCCTGGTCCGCGTCCGAACCGGGGCGCGGTTCCGGCCGGGCGTCGACCCCGGCTCCTCTTCACTTTACGCAGAGCGCAGGCGCACAGCCCACTCGCTCCGAACCCGCCGCCCACGCCCGGCCGGCTTGCTAGACTCCCGGGGCGCGACCAACCCGGCCGCCGACGTTCCCCTGACCCATGGAGAGAGGGTGGATCCGCATGGCCGACTCCATCGAGGCCGAGCAGCGCGGGGCACATGCCGCGGCGACCCTGCACGTGGACGGTTCCGATCTGGGGCGCGTGGGCGCTCGGCCGCGACTGGGACGCTACATCGCCTCGCTGTGGAGCTACCGGTCCTTCATCGTGTTCGACTCGCGCTCGCGCATCGCCGGCGCCGCGTCCACGAACGCCCTCGGCCGGATCTGGATGATCCTGAACCCCATCCTGGACGGGGCCGCCTATTTCCTGGTCTTCGGGGTCCTGCTGCAGACCGGCCGGGGCATCGAGAACTTCATCGCCTACCTGATCGTCGGCGTGTTCCTCTTCCGGTACACGTCCCAGGCGATCGCCAACGGGTCACGGTCCATCTCCTCGAACCTGTCCATCGTGCGGGCATTCCGCTTCCCCCGAGCCACGCTGCCGATCGCTTCCAACCTGCGCGAGCTGCTGCTCTTCCTGCCGACCCTGGCCGTGATGATCGTCCTCATCCTGGTCATCCCCCCGTTCGAGCACATCACCTGGCGGTGGCTGCTGCTCGTGCCGTTGCTCGCTCTGCAGACCCTGTTCAATCTGGGGCTTTCCCTGCTGCTGGCCCGCGTCGTAGCCCGGTGGGCTGACGTGGCCAACCTGATCACCTTCGGCACCCGCATCTGGCTGTACCTCTCCGCCGTGTTCTTCAGTGTGCAGCGGTTCGAACACGTGCCGGCGCTGGTGACCGCCATGCACCTGAACCCGATGTACTGCGTGCTGGACATCGCCCGCCAGTCGCTGCTCTACGGCGCCAATGCCGACCCGATGCGGTGGATCGTCCTGCTCGCCTGGACCGCCCTCCTCCTGGTGGTGGGCACGGTGGTGTTCTGGGACGCCGAGGAGTCCTATGGAGACGAACGATGACCGGGCATCCTGACGACGTGGGCACTATCGAGGTGGCGGATCCCGCCGTGGTGGTGGACGAGGCATCCATGACCTACACCGTCCGCTCGGCCGACGCCGTCCAGGGTGGTCGACGCACCGGCAGCGGTGTGAAGACCACGGTGGTGGAGGCGCTCAAGCCGTTGTCCTTCGCCGTGGAGCGAGGCGAGTCAGTCGGCGTGATCGGCACGAACGGCTCCGGCAAGTCCACGCTGATGAAGCTGGTCACCGGTCAGCTGCAGCCCACCACCGGCCGGGTGTACGCCACGAGCACGCCCGTGATGCTCGGCGTCAACGCCGCCCTGGTGCGGCAGGTGTCCGGGGAGGACAACATCATGCTCGGCTGCCTCGCCATGGGCATGAGCCGGCGACAGGCCCGGGAGAAGCGAGACGCCGTCGCCGCCCTCTCCGGACTGGACGACAGGGCCCTCCAGATGCCCTTGAAGGCTTATTCCTCGGGCATGGCCTCCCGTCTCCAGTTCGCCATCGCCACGTCCGTGGACCCCGACATCCTGGTGATCGATGAGGCCCTGAACACGGGTGATGCGCAGTTCCGGGCTCGCACGCGTGCCCGGCTCGACGAGCTGCGGCAGCAGGCCGGCTGTGTGTTCCTGGTGAGCCACTCCCTCAGCACGATCCAAGAGATGTGCTCACGGGCCATCTGGCTCGAGCGGGGCGTGCTCACGATGGACGGAGACCCCGGCCGGGTCGCCAGGACCTACAAGCGGTACACGCGTCGGATGTCCGACGGCCGCGAGGACGAGGGCCGCGAGCTGCTCGCCGAGAAACAGGCAGAATTGGTGCGGTGCCGGGTCGCCTGGGCCGGTGGCACCGCTCCGACGGGCACGACGCCGCTGTGACCCCGTTCGGCCGCGCGGTGACCCGTCTCGGGCCTGGCGCCCGCCGCTGGTGGGCCCGGGCCGACGTCCTCGGTCGCCGCGCAGCGCAGCGCGCCGGGGCCGCGCGTCGGCACGTGGCGCGCTGGGCACGCGGCGCCGTCGGGGGCCTCACCCTTCCGGCGGTCGTGTGGGCTGCCGCCGGGCACGGGACAGTTCCGGAAGCACCACCCGGGAGGAGCGTGCCGCTGCCGGCCCCCGCCGCCCTGGTGCGGGCGCTGACGGGCCGCCCCCGTCCCGGCCTGGACGCCTGGAACCCGCTCGGCCCCCGGCGGGCGGACGCCCCGGGCGTGCTCCTTGTGCCGGTGGGCGACGTGGCGGCGGGATCCTGGCCGCTTGAGGACGCGGCCGCGATGGTGGCTTCGCGGACCCGCCCGCCGAGCGGGTCGTTCCCCCACTCCGTCGCGCTCGCCGCACCCGGCCGCCAGCACGCCCTCATTCGGGCCCTGCGCCGCACCGCAGGCCGCCGGCTCCCCGGAGTGCTGGTCACCACGGTCTCCCTGACGGCGGGGGGCTCCCCCGAAGCCGGCCGGCTGCAGGCCGCCCTGAACCTCGTGGACGCGGTCCTGGTGCCCGAGCCAGAACACTGCGACCCGGCCCTGTCCCGCGCGGCTGCCGCGGCTGGCCGCGCGGTCGTGGGCCCCGAGGACGCCGCGGCCACCGTGGCCGATCTTGCCGGCCGTGGTCGGGCAGCCCGTCTGGAGCTGATGCGCAGCCACCGGCAGGGCTCAGGGCCGGGCGCCTGGCGGGAGGACCCGCCACGCCCCACCGTGCACGTGGTTCGGGAGGCGCGGCGCGTCGTCGTCGCCGGCCATGACCTCAAGTTCGCGGACGGGCTGATCACCGAGCTGCGGGCCCGCGGCCACGAGGTCCGGATCGATTCCTGGACCGGACATGCCCGCCACGACGCCGAGGCGAGCCGGTCGCTGGTGGCGTGGGCGGATGTCGTGCACTGTGAGTGGTCCCTGGGGAATCTGGTGTGGTATTCGCGCCGGCTGCCCCCGGGGGTCCGCCTGACGGCACGCACGCACCTGCAGGAGGCCGCCACGGAGTTCCCCGAGCGAGTGCGCCAGGAGGCCGTGGACACCTGGGTGTTCGTAGCCGAGCATGTGCGGGCGCAGGTGATCCGCGATGCGCGCCTGGACCCAGGCCGTACCCGGTGGATCCCGAACGCGGTCCGACTCCCGGACCCGGACTGGGCCTCCGCGCATCCCGCAGACCCGGCACAGCGCTTCACCCTGGGCCTGGTGGGCGTGCTGCCCGAACGCAAGGGACTGGACCGGGCCCTGGACGTGCTCGCCCTGCTGCGGGCCGAGGACCGGCGGTTCCGGCTGCGCATCCGCGGGCACCGTCCCGAAGAGGTCGCCTGGGTCCGCAGTCGTCCCGCGGCGCAGGCGTACTTCGCCGCCCAGCGGCGGCGGCTGACCCAGGACCCGGCGCTGACCGGCGCGGTCACCTGGGACCCGCACGGCCCGGACATGTCCGCCTGGTACGCCTCGGTGGGCACCGTGCTCTCCACCTCGGCCTTCGAGTCCTTCCACTTCACCCTGCCCGACGGCGCCGCCCACGGCCGGCTGCCGCGCTCACTGGCGTGGGCCGGCGCAGACGTGCTCTACCCGGCCGACTGGCTCGCCCCGGACACGGCGGCGCTGGCCGCCTCCGTGCGGGCGGCCACCACCGACCCCGAGGCCTGGGCGGATGCCGCCGCCCGGGCCCGGGAGTTCGTGGCACGGACCTACGCCGCCGAGCTCGTCCTGCCCGCCCTGGCCGACGTCGTGCTCGGCACGCGTCCCTGACCCTGACGTGCCCCCCTTCATCGAATCAAAGGAGCCCCGTGCAGCAGCCAGAGACCGCGAACCACCACCGTCCCCACATGGCCATGCTCGTGGGCAACCGCGTGGTGGGCGACTCCCGAGTGGAGAAGGCCGCCGTCTCGGCGATGCGCGCAGGCTACCGGGTGACGATCGTCGGCAACACCCACCGGAGCACCTTCCAGCTCGGGCGCTACGGGGCGGTGCCGATCCTCCGCGTGCCCCTGCTCGCCACCCGCCACCGTGCCTGGCTCCAGCTGCACTTCCCCGACGCCCTGGAGGGGACCGATTGGGCGGCCTCCCTGCCCGCCGAGGAGGCCGAGCACATGGCGGCCGCCTCAGCCGACGACCGCCCGGTCCCGGGTCTGGCGCAGGCGCTGGTGCGCGGCGCCGCCCCCCACACGGCGCCGGACGCCGTGCGCGGCCGGCTGCTGTCCACGGCCCGCAACGTGGAGGCCGGCATCGCGCGGCTGCCCGCCCCGCCTCTGCCGGGCGCTCCGCGCGCCGTGACCGGACGCCTGCGGCGGGGAGTGGAGAACTTCCGGGCCACACGGCACCAGGGCTGGCGGCGGACGTGGCCGCTGATCGCCGACTATGAGGACGTGTTCCTGCGCGCCCTGGTCGAGCTGGAGCCGGACATCATCCACGTGCACGATCGGCATCCCCTCCCGGCGGCGGACGCGTACGCCCGGTGGCGGCGTGCCCGCGGGCTCACCCCGGTGCCGTGGATCTACGACGCCCATGAATGGCTGCCCGGGCAGGCGTTGCCCGGTCCCGTGCAGCAGCGCACCGCGTGGAAGGCCGCCGAAGCCGAGCTCATCCACAACGCGGACGCCGTCCTGAGTGTCACCGACGACCTCGCCCGGCGGCTGCAGGACCACCACGGCCTGCCGGAGCTGCCGGGCACGGTGGTCAACGCCCCGTGGAGCTCCCGCGCCCCGCTGGACCCGCGGACGCGGGGGACCATCCGCCAGGAGTGCGGCCTCGCCGACGACGTCCCCCTCCTCGTCTACCTGGGCAAGATCGCCGAGGTGCGTGGCGTGCGCACCGTGGTCCAGGCGTTGCCGCTGCTGCCCGGCGTGCACGCCGCCTTCGTGGTGAGCGCCGACGAGGGGCCTCGGGCCGCGCTGCGCACCGAGGCGGAGGACCTCGGCGTCGGGGACCGCGTCCACCTGCTCGACTACGTCCCGTCCGCGTCGGTCACCTGGTACGTGGAGTCCGCGACCCTGGGGCTCAGCCCGCTGCTGCCGACGCCGGCGCACGAGAGCGCGCTGGCCACCAAGCTGCGCGAGTACATCCAGGCGGGGCTGCCGCTGGTGGTCTCCGATCTGCAGGCGCAGGCCGAATTCGTGCTCGGGCAGGGCGTGGGCACCGTCCACGCGCCCGACGACGCGGCGGACCTGGCCCGCGCGGTGCGGGACGCGCTCGCGCAGCTGGAGTCGCTGCGCGCCACAGTGGCCCGGCCCGAGGTGCAGGACGCCCACCGCTGGGAGGCGGCCGAGCGCGTCCTCCACCAGGTCTGGACCCGTCTGGCCCCGGTCTCGGCGGAGCCGCTGCCGTCCGTGATCTCGCCCGATTCCCTCGAGCGTTCCACCCCGATGGTCCTCACCGTCGTCGGAGACTCCTCCGCCGGTTCGGCCGTGGCACAGGCGTGGAGGGAGGCCGGAGCACTGGCCCGGGTGCGGGCGGCGGTGCCCGCCCCGGAGGACCCCCACCTGCTAGCCGGTGGCCCGGCGGCCCTGGAGGAGGTCCTGACGGAGTGGCTGCGTGACGACGACGAGGCCGCCGCCGTCCTGTATACGGGTCAGGGGCCGGCCGCTGGCCGGGCGGAGGGCACACTCGCGGCGGAGGCCGCCTCCCTGCTCGCCCGCGGACGCGGTGTGGGCCTGCTCCTCGGTGACGTCCCGCTGACCGACCCCCGTCTGCGACGCCGCGCCGTACCGGATCACCCGTGGCGGGAGCTCGACGACGAGGCGTTCGCGAAGATCGAGCGGCATCTGCGGCGGGCTCGTCGCCCCTTCACCGAGGCCCTTCCCGCCGGCGCCGTCCGGATCACCCACGACCGGGTGGACGCGGCCCTGGGCCCCGATCTGAGGTGGCTGCCCCGCCCGGTCTCCGAGGCGGCCACACGGCCGGCCTCCGGGCCTCGCTCGGTGCTGATCGTGCCCGGGGATCGCACGGCGGCCGAGCGCGAGGCCGTGGCGGCCCTCCAGGAGCGCCTCACGGGCCACGGCGTGCCGGTCGAGACCCCCAGCGCCCGGAGGTTCCGCCTCCGGGGCCCCGGGGCGTGGCCGACCGACGTCGTCGTGGACCTGCTGCACCTCGGCGGTCCCTCCGCCGCGGCGGAGCACGCCTGGGCGGCCGGCTCAACCGTCGTGGGCGGCCCCGCACTGTTCGAGGGCACGGTGGGCGGGCTCACGCCCGTCGTCGTGACGGACGAATCGGGCCTGACGGACGTCGTGCTGGGCCTGCTGGGCGAGGACGACGCGCGGTGGCGTGAGCGCACGGCTCAGGCCAGGGAGCACCATGCCGCGGTCCACGCCCCCGCCGCGGTGGGCCGCCGGCTGCAGGAGCTGTTGCGGCCCGAGCAGGCCGAGTGAGCCGGCGGGCCGGGACGAGACGGCACCTGGCCCGGCCCGGCTCAGGCGTCCAGACCGACGGCCGCGCGCGCCGTCGACAGACGGGCGGCCCAGGACTGCGTGCGCTGGGCGTCGGTCATGCCGGGCGCCCCGTCCCGCACGAGCGCGTCGATGCCGGCGCGGATCGCCTCCGAGGAGCGCGCGACACCGAGCCCCACGCGGTTGCGCTCGAGGAAGTCGGCGATCCCCATGTCCGCGAAGCAGAGCACTGGGTAGCCGCGCTCGATCAGGGACATGGTCTTGTAGGGGAAGCTGAACCGGGCGTACTCGCCGCCCAGCAGCACCACGCCCACCACGGTCTTCGTCGCGGGGACGTACCACTCGAGCGGGACCGTGGTGATCCGCAGCCCGGGTCGGTCCGCCAGGCCGTGCTCGGCCAGCATGTCCTCCAACACAGAACGCTCCCCCGCGCGCACGACGAAGTCGAGTCGCACCTGCGGGTCGAGCGTCCCGACGGCGGTGAGATACTGGCCCAGACCGTAGATCCCGCCCACGCCTCCGGCGTACAGCAGGGTGACGCCCTCCTCGCCGATCGCCGGGGCGTCGGCGGGAACGGTGTTCGCCGGAGACACGGCAGGCGGCAGCGGCAGCCAGTCCACGGGCCCGCGGCCATGGCGGGCCAGCAGGGCGTCGAAGCCCGCCCCGGACTCCGCAGACGGAGCCGCCAGCCGATCCGCGGCCGCCGCCATCGCGTCGAACTCGGCGAGCCCACGCTCCTGGACGTCGCGCCGCGCGTCGGCGTCCTCGAGGTACCCGTCGATCTCGTCCAGCCAGTGCAGGTCACGAACGAACCAGACGCTCGTGCCGCCGCCGGCCGAGAAGCGGGCCATGACGTCCGCGAGGGCGGCGGTCACCCGGCCGACCGGGATCGGCGACGTCGAGTTCTCGCCGTAGAGGAGTCCGAGGGGACGGCCGGCGGCGAGCGCATCGTCCAGGACCCGGAGCCGCCGGTCGAACACGCCCGGGACGGAGGAGAGCCGCAGCGCCGCGGCGGGCTCGGAGAGGGCGTCGTTCATGTTGCGCACCCGCTGGGGACGGGCCCCGTCGGTGCGGTCCTCGAGCGGCGAGGTGGAGAAGAACACGTCCAACGGGCCGTCGTGCCGCAGCACCGCGAGGTCCTCGAACGTCCTGTCCACACGACCGGTCATCGCCGTGCGGTAGGCGGCGAGCAGGTCGGTGGTGCCGGCGTCGACGGTGTCGACGGCGGAGTGAGGCTCGGGCCCCCCGCGCAGGGCCGCGGCGAGCTCCGTGACGAGGCGCAGCCCCCGCCCCGTCCGCACGCCCGGATGGCCCGCGGCCCACGCGCCCGAGCCGATGGTGTCCTCCACCACCAACCGTTCCGCGACGCCGGCGCCGACCAGGAGTTCGCCGACGGCCGTGTGGTCGCGCGACGAGCCCACGAGGACCACGTGCGTGGCGCCGCCGAGCCGGGTCGCCGCGACCGCGTCGAACGCGCGTCCCGCGACGAGGTCGCGGGTGCGGTAGAGGGCGGAGGCCGAGAGGCTGCGGAGCGAGGCGCCCGGCACCGTGTCCACCGCGGTCTGGAGCGCCTCCATCTGTGCCGCGAGGCGGTCGGCGTCGACGTGTTCGGGGTGGAGGACGACGACGCTCGGCGTCTCGAATTCTTCGGCCAGCGGAGGCAACAACTCGGGCGGCAGGGCTCGACGTGGATGGCGGAGGTGGGCGCTCCACGACCCCTTCGACAGGGCCTTGTCGAACTCCCATTCGTCCTCGAGGAACAGCCGGTCGACCGCCCGCGTCAGGGCCGCGAAGTCCTCCTCGGCGTGCCTGCGGGCCGCCGAGAAGTCCAGGTCGCCGCGGCGGAGCAGGGGGATGAACTCCTCCTCTACATGCCGGGCGGCGAAGCCCGCGGCGCCGAGCCCGGAGGCGAGGATCGCGTCGTAGGCGCCCGCGGCCGTGACCCGGCGCATCTCGCGCGCGATCTGGGCGCCGGCAGCGCGCAGGGCGTGGGTGCCGGTCCACGGGTAGAGCGGGGCCGGGGCAAGGCCGGGACGCCGGCGCAGCCAAGCGTGCGAGGCGACGTCGAGGACGTCGACCACGTGGCCGCTATCGCGCAGGTCCTGCAGCAGCAGACCCTCCGCCGGGCCCGTGCCGGCCGTCAACAGCAGCACGGCGCTCATGCGTTCTCCTCCCCTCGCCCGCCCGGGCCTGCCGCCAGACCCATCAGCGCCATTTCCTGGTCCACGGTGTGCTCCGGCGAAGTCTGCGCGCGGACCCGGGCTGCCGCGGCCCGGGACATCCGCAGGAACAGGTCCGGGTCCTCCATCAGCCGTCGCAGGCCGTCGGCCAGCCCGGCCACGTCCTCGGCGTCGGCGATCATCGCGCAGTCCTTGTCCACGAACTCCCGGACGGCGCCGGCGTCATTGGTCACGGGCACGAGCCCGGAGGCCATCGCCTCGTCCCGCGAGACCCCCTGGGAGTCGAGTCGGGTGGGCACCAGGAACACGCCGTGCTCCCGGTGCAGGGCCGCGATCTCCTCCTGGACGGCGAAGCGGCGCTCCACCGTGACGTTCGCGTCGTCCGCGAAGGCCTCCTCGAAGAGGCCGAAGTGCTTGCCGTCGCCGATCACGGTGACCTGCATGCGGTCCCACAGGGGCGTGTCCCGCAGGCGCTCGAGGGCCCGCACGGCGAGGTCCGCGCCGTAATTGAGGTTCGCCGCGGAGCGGACCCACAGCACACGGAAGCGCTGCTCGGGGTCCTTGGGCACGAAGCAGAACAGGTCCGTGTCGATCACGTTGTGCACGATCGCCGTGCGTTGCGCCGGGAAGACGAGCTCCATGTCCTCCTGAGCCGCTCGGCGCCACCAGCGGGAGACGAACACGAACCGCTCGGGGCCGTGCGGGTGGTCGAGCACCTCGCGCCAGAAGCGCTGGCGTTCCAGGGTGTCGACGATCGCGTCGTCCACCTGCCCCTGGGTCCGGTGGTTGCGCATGGTCCGGATCCACCGGCGCGACTCGAAACCGTGCATGAACGCGAAGAAGCGGTGCCCCGCCAGCGCGTCCTGGATCGGCTCCCAGAGGGAGCGGACGAGGAAGTGGGCCGCCACGGACTCGTAGTGCCGCGTGCGCAGCAGCTCCGCGGCCTCCGCTCCCCGGCCCACCAGCACGTGGACGCCGTCGTACTCGTAGGAGCGGGGTTCGGCGGACCGATCGATCACCGCGACGTCGACGCGGACGCCGGCGGCCTGGAAGTACTTGACCCGGCGGTGCACGAAGCCGTTGCCGTAGGGGTTCTCGAGGGTGGGGTACACGCCCACCACGACCAGGTGTCGCGGCGCGTCGTCGCCGAGCTGGGCGGCGGCGTCCGCCCGTGCGAAGTGGTCGGCGACCCGCCTCGGCGCGGCGGCCAGGTCCTCCTCCTCGTGGCCCGTGGGGGTCAGCGGGGGCGCCGGCTCCGCGAACAGGCGCCGCTTGAGCACGGCGTTCTCGAGCTGCAGCAGTGTCGCTGCCTCTTGCGAGGTGTAGGTGTCCCCGACGTCGGCGAGGTGGAGGTAGCCGCGGTAGCCCGGGGTGGTGTCGCGGGCGGGCGCGGCGGAGCGGGGCGGGGGCGTGCCGCGCCGGCGGGGTGGGGCGGCCATCGACCGGATCCGACGCACGGCGTCCGAGTCCTGTGGGAGGGTGTCGAACACGGCGCGCAGCACGCGAGGCCCGGGCTCGGGCAGGGCTCGCGCCCGTCGGGCCACCGCGCGGACGGCCCGGCGGGCGCGGCGTCGCCAGTCCCCCGCGCTCACAGCGTGACGCTCTCACCCGTGCGGGCCGACGCGATCATCGCCTCGGCCACGCGCAGCGTGTCGAGCCCCTCCGCCATGGACACGTGCTCCTGCCGGACGCCGAGGATCGCGTCGCGGAACGCCTCGTGCTCGGTGTGCAGCGGCTCGGGCTTCTCGATCGCCAGGCGGGTGACGTCCCCCTCGGAGACGCCACGGAACGCGGACACCGCGTCCCAGCGGGTGCGGACCGATCCGTTGGCCTGGAAGGTCAGGTCCGCGTGCACGGTGTCCGCCACGAACGCACCGAGCTCGCCGGTGACGACGGTCTGGCGGATCTTCACGGGCGAGAGCCAGTTCACGACGTGGCTCGTGATGACCCCGCACTCGAGGCGGCCGCTGGTGACCACCATGTCCTCGTGCTCGCGGCCGGAGTGGGTCATGGTCTCCGCGGCCACGCGCGTGAACGGGCTGTCCGCCAGCCACGCGGTCAGGTCGATGTCGTGCGTGCCGAGGTCCTTGACGACCCCGACGTCGGCGATGCGGGCGGGGAAGCCGCCCTGGCGCACGGTCGTGATCTGCAGGACCCGGCCCAGCTCACCGGCCTGGATCCGGCGGCGCATCTCCTGGAGGGCGGGGTTGAACCGCTCGATGTGGCCCACGGCGCCGACGAGGCCGGCCTCGTCGAAGGCGCGGACCAGGCGGGTGCCGGCCTCGGTGCTGTGCGCGATGGGCTTCTCGACCATCACGTGCACGCCGGCCTCGGCCAGGGCCAGGCCGACCTCTTCGTGCAGGCCGGTCGGGACCGCGCACATGACCGCGTCCACGCCATGGTCGATGAGCCCCTGGACCGAGTCGTAGAGGGGCAGGTCCCCCGCCACGCCGTGCGGATCACCCATCGCGTCGGCGACGGCGACCAGCTCGGTGCCCTCGATGGAGCGCATCACGCGGGCGTGGTGGCGTCCCATCATGCCCAGGCCGATCAGTCCGGTGCGCAGCACGCTCATGCGCCGGCCTCCGCCACCACGGTGTTGACGGCCTCGACGACGCGCGTGACGTCCGCGTCCGTCAGGGACGGGTGGACCGGGATGGAGAACACGGTGGACGCGGCCACGCGGGTGTTCGGCAGGTCCGCCTCGACGCCGAAGGAGGGCAGCTCATTGGTGGGCACCGGGTAGTAGACCCCCGTGCCGACCCCGAACTCGTCCTTCAGGCGGGCGAGCATGTCCGCCCGCTTCCCGGCCAGCTCCTCGGGCAGGCGGACCGTGTACTGGTGGTACACGTGCTCGGCGCCCTCGAGCACCGTCGGCACGGTGACCCCGCGCAGCTCGGCGTCGAAGCGGGCGGCGATCTCCTGCCGGCGCCGGGTCCATGCGCCGACCTTGGTCAGCTGCACCCGGCCGATGGCCGCGTGGATGTCCGTCATGCGGTTGTTGAAGCCCACGAGCTCATTGCGGTACTGAACCTCCATGCCCTGGTTGCGCAGCAGGCGCAGGCGACGAGCGACATCCTCCTCCCCCACGGAGACCATGCCGCCCTCGCCCGAGGTCATGTTCTTGGTCGGGTAGAGGCTGAACATGCCCCACGCCCCGAAGGTGCCCACGGGGCGCCCCTTCCAGCGGGCGCCGTGCGCCTGCGCCGCATCCTCGAACAGCTGGAGACCGTGCTCGCGGCAGATCACCTCGAGCTCGTCCATGCGGGCCGGGTGGCCGTACAGGTGCACCGGCATGACGGCGGCGGTCCGCTCCGTCACCTTGGCGCGCACGTCCTGGGGGTCGAGGGTGTATGTCTGGAGGTCCACGTCGGCGAAGACCGGGGTCGCACCCGTGAGGGCGACGGCGTTGCCGGTCGCCGCGAAGGTGAAGGCGGGCACGATGACCTCGTCGCCGGGGCCGATGCCCGCGGCCAGCAGGCCCAGGTGCAGGCCGGAGGTGCCGGAGTTGACGGCCACGCAGGCCCGGCCGTCCACCATCGCGGCACCGAACTCCGCCTCGAAGGCCGCGACCTCGGGGCCCTGCGCCACCATGCCGGAGCGGAGGACGTGGTCCACCGCTTCGCGCTCCTCGTCGCCGATGAGCGGCTTCGCCGCCGGGATGAACTCAGCCACGGCTGTCCTCCTGGTCCTCGGCCGGGCGCAGCACGCCGTCGGCCTCCACGAACGTCTCCGATGTGTCCGGGCAGACCCAGACGCCGTCCTTCTCCTCGAGCCGGCGGCCCGTGCGCCCCACCCAGCCGATCCGACGCGCGGGCACCCCGGCCACGAGGCCGAAGTCTGGCACGTCGCGGGTCACGACGGACCCGGCGGCCACCAGCGCCCACGCGCCGATGCGCACCGGGGCGACACACACCGAGCGGGCGCCGATCGCGGCACCGTCCCCGATCTCCACGCCCACCGCGTCCCAGTCCGAGGCGGACTTCTGGGACAGATCCGGATTCACGGCACGCGGGTAGACGTCGTTGGTCAACACCACGGCCGGGCCGATGAACACGCCACGCCCCAGGGTGGCCGGTTCATACACCAGGGCGAGGTTCTGGACCTTGCAGTCATCGCCCATCCGCACACCCGTGCCGATGTACGCGGACCGGCCCACGATGGTCCGCTCCCCCAGCTGCGCGTCCTCCCGGACCTGAGCGAGGTGCCAGATCTTCGACCCGGCCCCGATCCGGGCGGTGTCTGCGACGTCGGCGCCCGGGGCGAGGAAGACGTCCTGCTGTTGCGTCATCGCCACTCCCCTCAGGCCTGGGTGGACTCGTGCGGCAGGCCGATGACCCGGCGGGTCACGCCCTTCCAGTCGGCGGCGTCGGTGATGTTGCGGCCGTCCACGAGGGTCCGCATCCCCGGCAGGTCCGCCGGGGAGAGCGTGCGGTACTCGGCGTGGTCGGTCTGGATGACGGCCGCATCGACCTCGGCGCCCAGGTGGTACGGGGAGAAGCCCAACGACGCGAGCTCGGCGTCCTCGTACATCGGGTCGTGGACGGCGACGTCGGCCCCGGCCTCGGTCAGCGCTTGCACCGTGGCGAACACTCCGGAGAACGCGGTCTCCTTCACTCCGCCGCGGTAGGCGGCGCCGAGGACCACCACCCGCTGGCCGGCGAGGTCCCCGTGGGATTCGGCCAGCAGCTGGACGGCGTAGGAGGGCATGCCGGCGTTGACCGCGCGGGCCGTGCGCACGATGTCTGCGGCCGGGTCGTTCCACAGGTACAGCCGCGGGTACACGGGGATGCAGTGACCGCCCACGGCGATGCCGGGCCGGTGGATGTGGCTGTAGGGCTGAGAGTTCGAGGCCTCGATCACCTGGTAGATGTCGATGCCGTTGGCTCCGGCGTAGCGGGCGAACTCGTTGGCCAAGCCGATGTTGACGTCCCGGTAGGTGGTCTCGGCGAGCTTGGCCATCTCGGAGGCCTCCGCCGAGCCCAGGTCCCAGACGCCGTTGGCGCGCGGCAGGTCCGGGCGCTCGTCGAAGTCCAGCACGGCCTCGTAGAACTCGCGGGCGCGGTCCGCGCCGGCCTGGGACAGGGCACCGATGAGCTTCGGGTAGCGGCGCAGGTCCTCGAACACGCGGCCGGTGAGCACGCGCTCCGGGGAGAACACGAGGTGGAAGTCCTCCCCTTCCTTCAGGCCGGAGCCCTCCTCGATCATCGGCTTCCACCGGGTGCGGGTGGTGCCCACGGGCAGGGTGGTCTCGTAGGACACCAGGGTGCCGGGGGTGAGGTGCTGGGCCAGCGAGGTGGTGGCCCCGTCCAGCCACGCGAAGTCCGGCCGGGCCTCCTCGTCGACGAACAGCGGGACCACCAGGACGACGGCGTCCGCACCGGGGATCGCCTCCCCGTAGTCGGTGGTGGCGCGTAGCCGACCGGCGTCGACGGCCTCGGAGAGCCTCTCTTGCAGGTGGGCCTCACCGGGGAACGGCTCAGTGCCGGCGTTGACGAGGTCTACCACGGCGGCGTTGACATCCACGCCCACCACTTCGTGTCCCTTGCTCGCGAACTGCACGGCGAGCGGCAGGCCGATCTTCCCGAGGGCGACGACGGCGATCTTCATCCTGGACCAGGGTCCTTCCATGTGGCGGCGGGCCCGTGACGGGCCGGTATCCGGGCGGTCCACGGTCGACGACGCTATGACGCCCCGATGTGACTCTACCGCTCCCGAACCTCGGCACGCGCGCCCCGCGCCGGCCCTGACCCTCAGTCCAGGCCCAGGGCCTCCGCCCAGGCACGGGCCACGGTGCGCTCGTCGAACGCGAGCACGCGTTCCCGCATGCGCGCGGACCACTCCTGCCGTCGTGCCTCGTCCTGTGTGAGCTCCAGGATCCAGCGGGCGGCGGCCTCAGTGTCCGCGTGGACGAGGTCGGCGCCGAAGACGCCGTCCGCACCCGGGCGGTCCCAGATCACCGGGAGCGATCCGGCCGCCATCCCCTCGGCGGGCGCGAGGTGGAAGCTCTCCACCGAGCTGGGTGAGAGCACCCATCCCATGCGCCGCAACCACGTGCCCATGTCCGCGCCGAACGGTTCGAACGCCACCGCCCGGTGCAGCGGATCCCCGCCCAACTTCGCGAAGAGATCCAGGTACCCCTCCCGCTGGAGGGGATCCTGCCACTCGTGGCGGTACTCCCACGGCATGCGACCACGCACGTGCAGGGTGAACCGGTCGTCTGCGGCGCGCAGCACGCGCAGCAGGTCCAGGGCGCGATCCAGACGCTTGCGCAGCGGAACGATGCCGACCAGCCCCAGGCGGAACTCGGCGCCTGCCACGGGTTCCCGGGCCAGGTCCGCCACGGACACGGCGTTGGGGATGACCCGCACGCGCCCCGGGTCCGCACCGAGTGCCTCCACCGTGAGATCCCGGTAATGGTCCGAGACGGTGATGAGTGTGTCCACCGCATCCAGGTCGAGGTCACTCAGCCACGCACCGCGCAGCTCGAACATGTGGAGTCGGACGACGAGCTTCTGACCGGGGCGCTTGTGGCGGGCGTACCACACCGCATTGGGCCCCGCCCATTCGCACAGCACCACGTCCGCCCACTCAACGTGCCCGCGGGAGACGGACGCATCGTGCCGGTGCAGGCCCGCCCACCTATCGATCCGCAGTTCGACCCCGGGATGGGTGCGCAGCATGTCCAGCAGCTCGCCCGCGAACTTCAGGTCGTGGCCGGCCACCACGACCCGCAGCGGACGGCCCGGGGAGGCAGGGTTCCTGTCTGTCGTCTCGGCAGACCGCAGCGCCGGCAGAGCCTGCGGGGAGAATCCGGGCACCACCCGCTCCACATACCCACGCAGCACCTCGGCCCGGGCGGAGACCCGATACGGGGCCGCGGCCGCCACGGCACGCTCGGCCAGCGCCCCCAGATGCGGGCGGGCCGTGGCCAACAGCTGCGCGACGCCTTCGACGGAGTCCGTGTGCGGCTCCACGAACAGGGGCCAGTCCACCCCGAGCAGCCGTTCGTGCGCCGCGGTCCGGTTGAGGACCGGAGGCACGCCGAGGGCGCAGGACTCGAGGACCTTGGTGGACAACTCGAGGCTCACGTCCAGGGCAGGCGACCTCCAGCTCAGGGCCATGTCCGCCCGGGCGGTATGGTCGAGGGCTGCACTGCGGGGAACGCCACCGGTCCAGGTCACCGCCGGGTCCGGGGTCTGCATCAGCTCCGTCATGCGGCCGAAGAACGTGGGGTCCGTCTTCTCCCTATGGACCTTGTCACCCACCATCGTCAGGCGCGCCGGGACGCCGTGCCCGGCGAGGGCCGACACGAGGGCGGGCATCAGGTCAGTGCGCCAGTTCCGGGCGAACTTGCCCGTGTAGACCAGCTCCAGCGGACGCCCCGCATCGGAGTGCGCCGCTGCCTCACCGTGGGCCCGTGCTTGGGTGGCCGAGGCCACGAGGGCATCCGGGATCATCGGGGTGAGCACGAGGGTGCGGCCCGCGGCCTCGGGAACGTAAGCCTCCAGAACGGCGCGGGCGTCCTCGGTCTGGGCGAGCATCACGCGGCTGGCGGCGGCGATCGAGCGGATGACGTCCAGCTTCGCCGGGGCCGCACCACTGGACGGGTAGCCGAACTCGGTCACGTAGGACCAGAGCCGACCGGGGAAGGCCCCCCGGCGGGCGACCTCCGCACACAGGTGGATGCCGCGCACCATGACGATGTCCGGGTGAAGCCGCTCTGCGAGATCCTCCAGCACCTCGACGGCACGGGGGCGGTCCATCTGGTCCGTGCCCGGCTCCGGGTCGGCCTCGTGCAACGTCACACCAGCGAGAGCCCGTAGGTCCGACGTCAGGACGTCACGGCGCTCGAGCGCCTTCAGCTGCACGTGGACCTCGGCGCCGGCGGCCACCCACGTCTCGGCCATGGACCCCAGCCAGACAGCGGATCCGTCCAGGACGTTGAGGTCCACGTCCCCGTACAACAGGACGACCGGCACACGGGGGCGGTCCGTGGTCTCGGAGACGGCGGTCAGGTGGTCGGTGCTCATGCGTGGGTCTCTCGGGCAAGGGGGCGGACGTGGGGCTCGGCGTCGTGCAGGACCGCAAGAACCACATCGGCCACACCGCGCGGGGCGTCTGTGGGGTCCTGGGTGTAGTGGATCGGCGGCGCGGGGTTCAGCACGTCCAGCGCCTCGATGTTGGGATGGGCCAAGAGGGCCGGAGCACCCAGGTGGCTGCGTCGCCCGGTGCCGGCCGCCAGCCAGGTCGTCACACCCCGACGGGCACCCTCCTCGACGGCGGTCATGACCTCACGGGCCAAACCCACGCCCTCGGCATCCAAGGCGCCGCCCCACACACCGGTGAACCCCTCGAGATCCAGGACCGCGACCTCGACACGCGCCATCACGGCGCGTGCAGTGCCGGGCACGAGGGGCTCGACGGCATGGCCGGCATCGATCAGGGCCTCCTCGATCTCCGGACGGGCGAGCACGGCCACACGGCGGCCGCCCCCGGCCTGGCTGACCGGGGGGTGGGACCCGTGCAGGGCCCTGTCGAGGCGGGCGGCGGCACCGGCGTCGTCCCGCACAGCGGCGGCCGCACGGCCGGCCATCTGCACGCCGGCGGCGGGGACCTCGACCAGCAGATCGAGAGGATCCATGACAAGCGCAGGACGTCCGCGTCCACGCCCGCGGCCTCGGCCTCGGCCTCCGCCGACGACGGCGGAGCGCGGGGTGATGCGGGCGGCACCTCGGACCCGCTGGGCCATGGGGTCGGGCATCGCACGAACCGCGCGGGACAGGCGACGGCGCATCTCGGGGCTCAGATTGGGTTCGACGCGTCGCCGGGTGGCCCGCAGAATGCGGCCACCGGCGCTGACGACCCGGCGTGACAACGGCTTTTCAGGCATCGGTGACTCCCAGGGCTGTGTACAGGTCTCGGTAGCGGGTGACGTTGCTCGACCAGGTGCGAGTGGCCAGCGCCCAGTCCCGTCCCGCTCGGCCGAGTCGCTCGGCCTCCTCCGGCCTGGAGAGCAGACGGCCGAGGGCCGCCACGAACGCGTCCAGGTCCTCGGCACGGAACAACTCGCCGGTGACCCCATCCTCGACCAGCTCCGCGAGTGCGGGCAGATCGGAGGCCACCACGGGGCGGCCGAGCGCCGAGGCTTCCACAGACTTCATGGGCGTGACGGCGCGGGTGACGGGGAGGTCCCGGCGCGGGACGCAGAACACGTCCAGGGCCGAATGGTGCCACACTGCGTCCTCGCGGGCCACCCGTCCGGGGAACTCACAGATGTCGGCGATCCCCAGGCGGTGAGCGAGCACGCGCAGGCCGGGCAGGGCGACCCCGTCGCCGACGATGCGTAGACGGAGGCGGGGGTGTTCCGGGGCCAGCCGGGCCGCAGCCCGCACCAGCAGGTCCAGCCCCTCGTAGTCCACGATCGAGGAGACAGTGCCCACGTACCGGCCGTCCGGATCCAGGCCGAGGTGCTGACGGGCCGTCGCACGAGAGGGCGGCGGCGCCTCGAAGCGGGCGTCCACCGCGTTGGGGGCCAGCACGATCCGCTCGGGATCGACGCCCTCGGTGACGAGCGTCTGCCGCATGCCCTCCCCGAGGGTGACGACGGCGTCCGCAGCGCGGGCGGCCTGGGCCTCACGGGCCGTGAAGGCGGCGTACCGGGGGGAGGCTGTCGCCGCGGGTCCCCGGGTCGCGGCCCACGTGTCGGCGAGGCGACCGCGGACTTCATACACCCAGGGGATCCCGCAGGCCTCGGCCACGGCGCGGACAGCCATCGCGTTCACGTAGTGGGTGGTGGTGTGCAGCAGTGCCGGGCGTTCGGCGCGGACCACCTCGAGCAGCAGTGCGGCATGCTGACGCACCCGCGCGGCCTGGCCTTGGGCCAGGCGCGACGGCGTCAGTCGGTGGTACTCGATCCCGTCCACCACGTCCACCGCACGCGCCCACGGCACACCCACCTGCACGGGGTAGCCGGGGCGGGTCACGGCACTGACCTGCAGACCTGCCTCGGCCTGGGCCCGAAGGATCGCGTGGCTGCGCTGGGCGTATCCGGAGCGGGTGTGGGGCAGGGAGTTGGTGAGCACGTGGAGCACCCGCCCCGGGCGCGGTGTGTACCCGGTTTCGCGCGGCAGGGTCGGCCAGTCGCCCGTCAACGCCTCGCGTTCACCCGCCATGCGGCGCGCCAGGGCCCGGTTCCGTCGATGGACACGGGCGTGCCGCACGGCGGCGTCGAGGTCACCGGTGTGGTGGGCCAGACGTGAGGCCGCAGCGTGCCAGGCCGCGCCGCGGGACGCCGGCGGGACCGCCTCCAGGACGGCGGCAGCGTCCTCGAACGCGGACAGGTGCACGAGCACGTCCGCACGCGCCGGCGCGTAGCGGATCCCGTCGGCGGCGGCCAGTCGTTCCTGAGCGTCCTCGGCGGCCCCCAACATGTGAAAACCCACCGCGGCCGGTACCCCGCCTGCGGCTGTCCCCAACGTCGTCAGCCCTCGCGCGGCAGTGCCCCTCAGACGTTCAGGCAGCCGCCGGGCGCCCTGCAGCGTGAGCAGGATCGGGTCGTCCACGGCGTGCTCGGCCACGGTCTGCGCGAGCACGCCGAGGTTGGACCGCCACGGGACGGCCGAGGCGGAACCCACGGATCAGGACCCCGGCGTTGCGCGCCACTGGCCGCGCGTGTCGATCACGCGCTTGTCGGCCACGCGGTCGCCGAGGTCGGCGAAGGCGGAGTGGTCCACCAGCAGCACCACGATGTCGGCGGCGTCCAGGGCCTCGTCGGCCGCGACCAGGCGCACGTTGTCCTTGCCCTGCAGCGCGGCCGGCAGCTCCGTCACGTGCGGCTCGACCACGAGCACGTCGGACCCGGAGAACTGGCCCGCCAGCTCGGCCGCGATGTTCAGGGCCGGGGATTCACGCAGGTCGTCGATGTTCGGCTTGAAGGCCAGGCCGAGGGCGGCGACGACCGGAGCGCGGCCGGTGGCCTGCTGGACGTCGAAGGCCGCAGCCTTGACCTGATCGATGACCCACTGGGGCTTGCCGTCGTTGATCTCCCGGGCCGCGCGGATCAGCCGGGCGGTCTGCGGGGCGGCGTCCACGATGAACCACGGGTCCACGGCGATGCAGTGGCCGCCCACGCCGGGGCCCGGCTGCAGGATGTTCACGCGGGGATGGTGGTTGGCGAGCTCGATGAGCTCCCACACGTCGATGCCCTGCTCGGCGCAGATCACGGACAGCTCGTTGGCGAAGGCGATGTTGACGTCGCGGAAGGAGTTCTCCACGAGCTTGGCCATCTCCGCGGTGCGGGTGTCCGTCAGCAGGATCTCGCCCTCGCAGAACGTGCGGTAGAGGTCGCGGGCCCGCTCGGCCGCGCGCCGGGTCGAGCCGCCGACGATCCGGTCGTTGGTCACGAGCTCGACCATCACACGGCCCGGGAGCACCCGCTCGGGGCAGTGGGCGAAGTCCAGCTCGGACTCGCGCAGCTCAGGACGCTCGGCGAAGATCACCTCGGCCATGTGCTCGGTGGCGCCGGGGGGCGAGGTGGACTCGAGGATGACGAGCTCGTCCCCGGTCAGCTGCGGGGCCAGGCCACGGGCGGCGGCCTCGATGTAGCCCAGGTCCGGGGAGTGCCCGTCCTTGAACGGGGTCGGCACGGCGACGATGTAGGCGTCCGCCGCCGGTGTCGTCGTCGAGGCGCTGAGCAGGCCCTTCTCGACGCCGCGCGCGACGAACCCGGCCAGGTCCGGCTCCACGAAGGGCACCGTGCCCGCATTCACGGCGTCCACCGTGCGGTCCGAGACGTCCACGCCGTGCACGCGCACGCCGTTCTCCGCCAGGATGGCAGCCGTCGGCAGTCCGATGTAGCCCAGGCCGATCACGGCCACGTCCTTGATCTGCGTCGTCATGCGGTGGTCCTCATTCGTCGAAACGGTCGCACAGGAAGACCGCAACGCACGTCGGGCCACCTGTAATGCCTTGTCGAGTATAGGGACCGGACTCGACCCACGGCGCCGCGAGTACCGTGACCGAGCACGTCTCCGCTCCAGGGCCGACGTCGGGCTCAGCGACCGGCGACGCGGCGCAGCAGTCGCTCGTAGCGGCGGGCCACGGCCGGCAGGTCGGCGTGGCGGCGCACCCAGTCGCGTCCGCCCGCGCCGACGTCGGTGCGGTGCGGGTCGTCCGCGAGCGCCGTCAGGTGCCGTACCAGGTCGTCCACGTCCGGGCCGATGACCTCGGCGCCGCCGGCTGCCTCGAGGGTGCGGGCGGCCTCCCCCGTCACCAGGCCCGTGACGTGCCGGCCGACGGCGAGCACCTCGTAGGTCTTGGAGGGCACGGTGTGCCGGAAGCTCGGCCAGTCGGGACGCAGGGCCACCACCAACGTGTCCGCCCACGCGTACTGCTCGGCGACGGCGGCGCCGCGGACGGGTCCGAGGATCTCGGCCGGCGAGCCGAGCTCGGCGTTGCGGGCCTCCAGCGCCGGACGCCGGGTCCCCTCCCCGACCAGTCGGACGCGCACCCCCGGCCGGGTGCGACGCAGCGTCGCCGCGGCGTCGATGAGCCGCTCGAGCCCCTGGCTCTCGCCCATGTTGCCCAGGTACAGCACGTGGAGCTCACCGGCGTCCCGCTCCCGCCGCGGCGCCACGGCCAGGCGGGCCAGGTCCACACCGTTGCCCAGGGTGCGGACCACCCGCACGCCGCGCCCGCGCAGCGTCTCCGCGAAGCCGTCCGTGACGGTCACCACGAGTCGGGCCGCGCGCTGGCCGCCGGTCACGACACGCTCCATCGCGACGCCCAGCAGGCCCTGGTGGACCCCGGCCTCGTGGGCGAGATCCGGCCAGGCGTCGCGCATCTCCAGCACGAGCGGACGGCGCCAGAGGCGGGAGAGCACGACGCCGGGCACCACCACGGGCAGGGCGGGCACGGTGGCCACCACCACGTCCGGGCGTCGGGTGGCCATCCCGCGCGGGATGGCGAGCAGCGCGTGCACCACCGCCTCGGCGAAGCGGCCGTTGCGGCCGGCCTCCCCCAGGGGCAGGCGAGGCGTGGGCAGGACGTGTTCGCCGTCGGGCCCGGCGAAGGGGCGCACACCCCCGGGCGCGACGACGTCGACGTCCCAGCCCGCCGACCGCAGCGCCGCCACGACCGCGCCCCAGCGACGGGCGGGCGGGGTGCGCTCGGGCCGGTAGGAGTGGGAGACCAGCAGGAGGCGGGGGCGGCGCGGCTCAGTTGTCACAGGGGTCCTCCCCGAGGGCGGGTGCGGGCGTGGTGCCGGTCAGCAGGGTCAGCACGGGGGCCGGCCCGCCGGCGGCCTGGGCCTTCTTGTCCTTCTTGGGCTCGTGCTCGTCGACATAGCGCTGGACGTCGTCGTCGGCGAGGGCGGAGCGCAGGTCCGCCAGCTTGTCCTCGTCGAGCTCGACGATGGCGTCGCCGTTCGGTCCGGTGGCGAAGCCCTTGCGGGGCACCGTGAACATCTCGACGTCCTCGCCGCGCACGTCGCGCAGCTGCCACGCGAGCGAGGCGATCACGCCGGACGTGAGCCCCTCGTCCACACCGAGGTGGTCGGAGAATGTGGCGACGACCTCGGTGGTGCGGGCGGGGTTGCCCAGGATCTGCGGGCTAAGGAAGCGGTCCATCGCCCCGGCCAGGTAACGCTGCTGGTTCTTCACGCGGGTGACGTCGCCGTCGTCGAAGGCGTGCCGCTCGCGCACGTAGCGCAGGGCGGCGGTGTCCTGCAGCAGGATGTCCCCGCGCGGGTAGTACGAGGGGTTGGCCTGCCCGGAGGAGAAGGCCTGCGGGTTGCAGACCTCGACGCCGCCCAGCGCGTTCGTCACGCCCCGGAAGCCCTGGAAGTCGACCTCGAGGACGTGGTGGATCGGCACTCCCAGCAGCAGCTCCACCGTGTCCACGGCGAGGGCGTAGCCGCCCGTGTCGAAGGCCGAGTTGATCTTCGCCTCGCCGTGGCCGGGCACGGTCACCCACGAATCCCGCAGCACGGACATGACGTAGACCTGGCGTCGGTCCGCGGGGATGTGCACGAGCATCATGGTGTCCGAGCGCTGGCCCATGTCCTGCTCGCCCTCGCCCTCGCGGGAGTCGGAGCCCAGGACGAGCACGTTCAGCGGGCCGTCCCCGGCCGCCTGCTCGAGCGCCCCCACGTCCACCGTCTGCCGGTGGTCGTCGAAGGTGCGCCCGAGCGAGCCCGCGTACCAGGCGCCCAGGCCGAGCAGTGCCGCGAGCAGAACGGCGAGCAGAACGGCGAGCACGCCGACGACCCACGGCCAGCGTCGGCGGCGCCGCGCGACCGGCGGGGCGTCGTCGCGCGGGGACTCGGGACGCGGCAGGGGCTCGGGCGTCCAGGACGCGGCCGGGGGATGGCTCACTCGTGTCTCCTGCTCGAGGTCGGGGGTCAGCCCAGTCTACGGACGCCCCGTCAGGCGTCGGCCGCCGCGGCCCGGCGACGGCGCGGCCTGGGCTGGCAGCGCGGGCACAGGTGGCTCGCACGGTTCATGAACGGCTCGCGGACGATGCGGGAGTCGACCCCCTCGGCGGCGCAGCGGCGACACGGCTGCCCGGTGCGCCCGTAGGCCGCCAAGGAGCGGGCGAAGTAGCCCGATCGCCCGTCCACGTTGACGTAGAGCGCGTCGAAGCTCGTGCCCCCCACCTCCAGGGCCCGGCGCATCACGTCCTGGACGGCCGCCATGAGGCGCAGCGTGTCCGCCCGGCGCATGCGCTCGGTCGGGCGCTCGGGGTGCAGGCGGGCGCCCCAGAGGGCCTCGTCCGCGTAGATGTTGCCGATCCCGGAGACCAGCGACTGGTCCAGCAGCGCGCGCTTGAGGGTGGAGCGGCGCCGCGCCAGGCGCGCGTGCACGGCCGCGGGGTCGAACAGGGGGTGCAGCGGGTCCAGGGCGATGTGGGCGGCGGTGGTCGGGATCCGCTCGCCGCCGGCGGCGTCGTCGGGCCGCAGCGCGTCGAGCCACCAGCCGCCGAAGATCCGCTGGTCCACGAACCGCAGCTCGCGGGCGGAGCCGTCCGCCGCGGTGACGGGCAGGCGCAGGCGCAGGTGCCGCTGGTCGGCGGCCCCCGGTTCGTCCACGAGGATCTGCCCGCTCATGCCCAGGTGCACGACGACGGCGTCGTCGCCCTCGGCCAGGGGCAGCCAGAGGAACTTGCCGCGGCGAGCCGGCTCGGCCAGTCGGGCGCCTCGCAGCCGCTCCCGGAGGGCGTCCGCGCCGCCGGGGCTGCGACGCAGCGAGCGGGGGTCGAGGACCTCGAGCTCCGCGGCGACGGCGTCCGTGGCCCACCGGGCCAGGCCGCGCCGGACGACCTCGGCCTCGGGCAGCTCGGGCACGACCTCAGTGCCCCGCGGTCGGCAGGCCCGCCTCGAGGGCGGGCCAGGAGGCGGCCGCGGCGTCCCGCTCGGCCTGCTTCTTGGAGCTGGCGACGGCGGAGCCGTACTCGCGCTCGCCGACGACGAGGGTGGCCCGGTAGCGGGGGTCGTGCGCGGGGCCCTGACCCTCGATCGCGTAGCGGACGGCGCCGAGACCGTGGCGGCTGGCGGCCTCGGCCACGACCGTCTTCCAGTCGGTGCTCTCGCGCAGCAGGTCCGGCTCGTCCAGCAGCGGCACCACGTGACGGTGCACGAGTGCGGCCGCGGCCACGGCCCCGTGGTCCACGTAGACGGCACCGATGAGCGCCTCGAGGGTGTCGGCGAGGATCGAGTCCTTGTCCGCCCCGCCGGTGCGGCGCTCCCCCGTGCCCAGGCGCACGAACGGGCCGATGCCGATCCGGCGCGCCACCTTCGCCAGGGCACGCGTGGACACGACGGCGGCCCGGCGGCGCGCGAGATCGCCCTCGGCCAGGTCCGGGTACACCGTGAAGATGTGGTCGGTGACCACGTAGCCCAGCACCGAGTCCCCGAGGAACTCGAGGCGCTCGTTGGTGGGCAGCCCGCCCTGCTCGTAGGCGAACGAGCGGTGCGTCAGAGCGCGTTCGAGCGTCCCGGCGGTGATGTGCACACCGAGACGCTCGAACAGCTCTTCTGGCTCGGGCGCGGGCTCAGGCCCGCGGCGAGCCGACGGGGACGCCATCTCAGGCGTCGGCGACCTTGCGGCCCTTGTACTCGAAGAACAGGGGGGTGCCGGCGGCGTCGGTCTTCAGCTCGGCCTGGTGGGGCAGGCGGTACGAGACGCGACCGTTCTCGACGGACTTCACCAGGGCGGGCGCGGTGGCCTTCCACTGCGACCGGCGGGCACGGGTGTTGGCACGGGACATCTTCCGCTTCGGGACTGCCACGACTATCTCTCTTCTGTCTCGGTGATGGAGGTCTCTGAGGTGCCCGCGAGGTGGGCCAGGGCGGCCCAGCGCGGGTCCACGCGCTCGTGGGCGTGCCCCTCGGGCGCGTCCTCGAGGCGGATGCCGCAGTCGGCGCACAGGCCCTCGCAGTCCGGCCGGCACAGCGGCTGGAACGGGAGGGCGATGACCACGGCGTCCCGGAACACGGGTTCGAGGTCCACGGTCTCGCGCACCACGAGCGGCTGCTCGCCGGCGTCGTCCTCGGACGTGCCGGTGAGGTACAGCTCCTGCAGGTCCACGGTGATCCCCTCGTGCAGCGGGCGCAGGCAACGGCCGCACTCGCCCTTCAGGGTCGCGTCCGCGGTGCCGGTGACGAGGACGCCCTCGTGCACCGACTCCAGACGCAGGTCCAGTTCGACGGGGTCCCCCTCGGGGATCCCCAGCAGCGGCGTGGAGACGCCCGCGGGGGCGGGCCACTCGGCCGTCAGCTCGCGCTGGACTCCGGCCCCGCGCGTCAGATCGCGCACGGGGATCACCCACGGCGAGTCGGCGCCGTGGTGCTGGATGCTGTCCATGGTCGCTCCTCTCGGCGGGTGGGACGGCGGGGGTACACGGCCCGTCCGCACGCCCTCTGCGGGGATGCGATGCGGCCTGGACACGGGTCCAGCCACGACGGACCGACAGCCCATCCTACCGGGTGGGTCCGCCTCGGCCAAAGCCGGCGGCGTCCCGCGCGTCGCCGGCCCGGCTCAGAGCCCGGCGGTGAACTCCCGGAGCCAGGCGCGCAGGTCGGCCCCGAGGTCCTCGTGCCGGGTGCCGAACTCGATGACCGCCTGCAGGTAGCCGAGCTTGTCCCCCGTGTCGTAGCGGCGGCCGTCGAAGACGACGGCGTGCACGCCGCGGCCCTCGCCGTCCTCCGTGGCCAGCCTCTGCAGCGCATCGGTGAGCTGGATCTCCCCGCCGCGGCCGGGCGGGGTCTCGTCCAGCACGTCGAACACCTGCGGGGCCAGCACGTAGCGGCCGATGATCGCGAGGGTGGAGGGGGCGTCCTCGCGGGCCGGCTTCTCCACGAGGTCGGTGACGCGGACGACGTCGTCGCCCTCCCCCGGCACGGCCTCCACCGCAGCCACGCCGTAGGCCGAGACGGCCTCCTCCGGGACCTCCATGAGGGCGATCACGGAGCCGCCGAGGCGCTGCTGCACGTCGATCATGCGCTCGAGCAGCGCCTCGCCGTCGCCGATGATGTCATCGCCCAGCAGGACCGCGAACGGCTCCTCGCCGACGTGGCGGCGTGCGCAGTTCACCGCGTGGCCGAGCCCGAGGGCCTCGCCCTGACGGACGTAGTGGATGTCCCCCACCAGGTCCGACTCGTGGATCTGCGCGAGCCGCGTGGCGTCGCCCTTGCGCTCCAACGCGGCCTCCAGCGCGGGATGGCGGTCGAAGTGGTCCTCGAGGGCCCGCTTGTTCCGGCCCGTGATCATCAGCACGTCCGCGAGGCCCGCACGCCGGGCCTCCGTCACCACGTACTCGATGGCCGGCCGGTCCACCACCGGCAGCATCTCCTTCGGCATGGCCTTGGTGGCCGGCAGGAAGCGGGTGCCCAGGCCGGCGGCCGGGATCACGGCCTTGCGGGTGCGGGGGCGGGAGGGGGGCGGGACGGTCATCGGCGGTTCTCCTGCGGTGGATGCGGTGGGACGAGCGGAGGGGTGGCCCGCGGGTGGGCCGGGCGGGGTCAGGCCCCGCCGTCGAGGCCGCGCAGGACCGCGGCCGGGACGAACTCGGCGACGTCGCCGCCGAGTCCGTGGACCTCCTTGATGAGCGAGGAGGACACGTGGGTGTACCGGGCGTCGGCCGGGAGGTAGACCGTCTCGACCCCGGTGAGGTGGCGGTTCATCGCGGCCATCGGGGCCTCGAACTCGAGGTCGGCGCCGCCGCGCAGCCCCTTGACGATCGCGTCCGCGCCGATCTGTCGGCAGAACTCGGCCAGCAGGCCCGGGCCCATGGGCCGGACCGCGACACCGGCGAGGGACGACACCGTCGCCTCGATCATGGCGATGCGCTCGTCCACGCTGAAGCGGTACGTCTTGGCCGGGTTGGAGGACACGGCGACCACCACCTCCTCGAAGAGGTTCGCGGCTCGCGCGATCACCTCGACGTGCCCCTTGTGGAGGGGATCGAACGAACCAGGGCAGACGGCACGACGCATGGGTGCCAGCCTAGCGGGGGCCGCGCCGGGCGGCGACGGACGCCCGTCCGGTCCGGCTCCGGCGCGTCGCGGTCCTGCCGGGCGCGGCGTGCGCCGCCGTGTGCGGTCCGCGGCGATGGGTACAGTGCGGCCATGGACGGAACCCAGCCCACCCCCGGAGCAGCACGGCACGACGTCGACGTGGACGCGCCGTGGCGTCGCACGGCGGCGGCCGCGGGCCTGCTCGGCGACGCCGGCCCCGTGCCCACCGTGTTCGAGACGATGACGGGCCTCGCCGTCGAGCACGGGGCCGTGAACCTCGGCCAGGGCTTCCCCGACGCCGACGGCCCCGACGCTCTGCTGCGGCTGGCGGCCGACGCCGTGCTGGCGGGCCCCAACCAGTACGCCCCCGGCACGGGCGACCCCGCGCTGCGGCAGGCCGTCGCGGAGCACCGCCGGCGCCACTGGGGCGTGACGGAGGACCCCGCCACGCAGGTCATGATCACCACGGGCGCGACCGAAGGCATCGCCGCGACGGTCCTGGCGTTCGTGCGCCCGGGCGACGAGGTCGTCACGGTCGAGCCGTTCTACAACTCGCACGCCGCCACGATCGCCCTGGCCAGCGGCAGGCACGTGAGCGTGCCGGTGGAGGCGCCGGACTTCCTTCCGGACCCGGCGCGGGTGGCCGCGGCGATGACCGACCGCACGCGCCTGCTCATCGTGAACACGCCGCACAACCCCACGGGTGCGGTCTATCCGCGGGAGCTGCTCGAGGAGCTCGTGGCCCTGTGCCGGTCCCGGGGCGTGCTGATCCTCTCGGACGAGGTCTACGACCACCTCGTCTACGAGGGCGAGCACGTCAGCCTGCGCTCGGTCGCGGGCGCCGAGGACATCGCCCTGACGGTCTCCAGCGCGGGCAAGGCGTTCGCCGTCACCGGGTGGAAGGTCGGCTGGCTGACCGGCCCGGCCGAGCTCGTCGGGGCCGCGCGCGCCGTCAAGCAGTTCCTCACCTACTCCTCCGGCCCCGCCTTCCAGCGCGCGCTGGGTGCCTACCTGCCCACCGACGACGCCGAACGGCACCTCGCCGGCCAGCGCGAGCGGTACCGCGACGCCCGGGATCGGCTCGTGGCGGGCCTGCGGGAGGCGGGCCTGGACCCGGTCGTCCCGGCGGCGGGCTACTTCGTCGTCGTGGACCTCGCCCCGTGGGGTGTGACGGACGCAGCCGAGGCCGCGGTGCGGTGGACGCGTGAGGCCGGCGTCACCGGCATCCCCGTGGGCGCGCTCTGCCGCCCGGACGGGGGCCACCTGCGGTCGTGGCTGCGGCTGGCGTTCTGCAAGTCCCCCGATGCCGTCGACGAGGCGATGCACCGCCTGGCCGAGGCGGCCCCGCGGCTGCGCGCGGCCTGACCCCCGACGCTATCGTTGACGAAACGGCGGCCCCCAGAGCATTTTCGTTCGGGAAACGGCGGTCTCCGGAGCATTTTCGTTCGGGAAACGGCGGCCGCCGTGCTCGCGGTTCCGTGCTGAGCCCAGTCCGTTCCGCCCTCCCGTCTCCCCAGTGGGAACGGGCCGAGACGCCGCCGTTTCCCGAACGAAAACGGGCCGACACGCCGCCGTTTCCCGAACGAAAGCGGGTGGGCGGGGTCAGCGCTCGTCCTGCCAGAGGTACAGGGCGGTCTCGCCGTAGACGCGCACCTCGACCTCCTCGAGGCCGCGCGGCCGGCGCGGCGCCGCGTCCCGGGCCGCCCGCTCGAGCACGAGCAGCCCGCCCGGGGCGAGCCGCTCGGCCGCCGCCTCCACCACGGCCTCGAGCGGCGGGCCGGCCACCGGGTACGGCGGGTCGGCCAGGATCAGGTCCACGGGCGCGGCCTCCGCCGAGAGCGCCTGCTCCACGCTCCCGGCGCGCACGCGCACGACGTCGGCCCCGCGCGCCCGGTTGACCAGCGCGGCGTTCGCGCGGCACGCGGTCACGGCCTTCCGGTCCCGCTCGACCAGCAACACCGATGCCGCTCCGCGGCTGGCGGCCTCGCACCCCAGGGCGCCGGAGCCGGCGTAGAGGTCGAGCACGGCCGTCCCGTCCAGCCAGTCGCGGGCCTCGAGCCAGGAGAACAGGGCCTCCTTGGTGCGGTCCGTGGTGGGGCGCGTGCCGGTGCCGGGGACGGCGGTCAGGGGACGCCCGGCGGCCGCGCCGGCGATGATGCGGGACATGGCTCAGCCCTTCTCGAGGTAGTCGGCGGCGGTGAGGTGCTCGGCCTCCCAGCGGGCCACCTCGGCGGCGAGTGCCGGGTGGGCGGAGAGCCCGGGGCCGGCCGCCATGACCTGCGCGACGGCGTCGGCGGCCACGGCGATCAGCGGGGCGTCGGCGATGACGTCCACGTGGTGCAGCCCCGAGGCCAGCCCGGACTGGGCGGCGCCGAGCACGTCGCCGACGCCGCGCTGGGCGAGGTCCTCCTGCGCGATGCGCATGCCGTCCTGCTCCTGGGCCAGGACCTCGAGCCGGCGCAGCGACGGGTGCCCGTCCGGCAGGCGCGTGGCCAGCAGGCAGACCGCCGCCCCGGGCCCGCGGCCCACGCGGCCGCGCAGCTGGTGCAGGGTGGACAGGCCGAAGTCGTCGGCGTCGAGGATCGCCATGACCGTCGCGTTGGGCACGTCCACGCCCACCTCCACGACGGTGGTCGCCACGAGCACGTCCGTCTCCCCGCGCGCGAAGGCCTGCATCGCCGCGTCCTGCTCGGCCTGGTCCATGCGCCCGTGCACGGCGTCGATCCGCAGCCCCGCCAGCGCCGGGAGACCCCGCAGCCGGGGTGTCATCTCCTCCACGTTGGCGTGACCCGGGTCGGCGTCGTCGGGGTCGATGCGCGGGCACACCACGAACGCCTGGTGGCCGGCCGCCACGTGCTCGGCGATCAGCTCCCACACCCGGCCGATCACGCGCGGGCCGTGGGCCATCCGCGCCACGTGCGTGGTGACCGGCTGACGCCCCGACGGCAGCCCCTCGAGCACCGACAGGTCCAGGTCGCCGAACACCGTCATCGCCACGGAGCGCGGGATGGGCGTGGCGGACATGACGAGCAGGTGCGTGCCGGGATTGGCCCGCCGCAGGGCCTCGCGCTGGTCCACGCCGAAGCGGTGCTGCTCGTCGACGACGGCCAGGGCTAGCTCGGCGAAGCCCACCTTCTCGGAGAGCAGCGCGTGCGTCCCGACGGCGATCCCGGCCTCGCCGGAGGCCAGGGCCAGCAGCGCCTCCCGGCGCGCGGCGGTCTTGAGCGAGCCGGTGACCAGCACGACCCTCGTGGCCGGGCCGTCGCCGGCCCCGAGGGTGCCGGCCTCCGCAAGCGGGCCCATCAGGCGCAGCAGGGCACGGTGGTGCTGCGCGGCGAGCACCTCGGTGGGCGCCACCAGGGCGGCCTGGCCGCCGGCGTCCACGACCTGCAGCATCGCCCGCAGGGCCACGAGCGTCTTGCCCGCGCCCACGTCCCCCTGCAGCAGCCGGCTCATCGGGGCCTCCCGGGCCAGCTCGGCGGACAGCTGCTCCCCCACCGCCACCTGGCCGGGCGTGAGCGCGAACGGCAGTCGGGCGTCCAGGGCCTCGAGCAGGCCCCCGGGCCGCGGCGGGCGGGGCACGGCGGGCACCGCCCGCTCCCGGTCCCGGCGCCAGGCGAGCGCAGCCTGGACGAGCAACGCCTCACGCAGGGCGAGCGCGGTCCGCGCCGGGCCGGTGGCGGCGATGTCGTGCGGGGCGTGCAGGTCCCGGTACGCCTGGGCGGTGCCCGGCAGCGGCGCGTCCAGGTCGAGCGCCGCGGCGGCCTCCGCGCGGATCCGCTCGGTGAGCAGCTCGGGGATCCGTCCCAGGTCGACGGTCTCGAGCACCCGGGCGACGGCGGAGCGGACCGTCCACGACGGCAGCTTCCCCGTGGCCCGGTAGAGCGGGACCGGTCGCACTTCGACCTCCCCCGGGGCGACGTCGTCGTCCAGGAGGGCGAAGTCCGGGTTGTTCAGCGTGATCCGGCCGCGGTACTCGGTCGTGCGGCCCTGGAACATGGCGGTCATCCCGGGGGCGAGGCGGCGGCGGGCGTCGTGGCCGTTGAAGAAGGCCATGGACAGGCTCGCCCCCGGCACGCCGGCCACGGACGGGTCCGCGACGGTGACGTCCACGATGAACCCGGGCCGGCTGTGCATGCGCCGCGTGGTCACCGACTCCACGACGGCGACGACGGTCACCTCGGCGTCGTAGGGCAGCGCGGCGATGGGGGTGAGCTCGCCGCGCTCGATCCAGCGGCGCGGCACGTGGTCCAGCAGGTCCCCGACCGTGGTCAGCCCGAGCTCCTTCTCCAGGCGGGCGGGCAGCTTCCCGCCCAGCACCTCGGACAGGGGCAGGTCGGTGACGGGGGCCTCAGCGGCCATGGCACCCGTCCGGTGCGGCGTCGTCGCCGTGCGACGGCCCGGCCAGGTCGGTGACGGTCAGGCCCTCGACGTCGCCGGCGGCCCGCAGGGGGCCGATCGCGTCCTCGGCGCGGGGCACGTGCACGTGGACCCGCCACGGGACCCGGCCCTGCCCGTCACGGGCGGTGCCGAGGGGGGCCAGGATCACGGCGTCCCCCACGTCGGCCAGCCGTCGGCGCAGCCCGGCCACGGCGAGCGGGGTGAGCGTCAGGGTGCCCATCACCTCGACGGCCCCCTCGATCGGCGCCTCCGCCTCGGCGGCGTGCTCGCCCTCCGCGGCCTGGGCGCCCTCGACGTAGCCGGGGAGGGCGGTGGCCAGCTCCTCGTCCACGGGCGTGCCCGTCACGACGGAGCGCAGCGCCTCGAACACCCAGAGCAGCCCGACGGCGCCGGCGTCCACGACGTGCGCCCGGGTCAGCGGGGCGAGCAACAACTCGGTCTCCTCCACGGCCTGCACGCAGTCGGCCAGCATGACGGTCACGGCCGGGCCGAGGCGCACGGCCGGGTCCGCGTCCCCGGCCACCGCGGGCGTGTCGGGAGCCTGGGTGGACGAGCGCGCAAGGCTGCGGGCGGCCGCGGAGAGCACCGTGAGGATCGTCCCCTCGCGCGGATCCGACAGGGCCTGCCGGGCGGCCCGGTCGGCGGCCCCGAATGCCGCCGCCAGGGCGAACGCGTCGACGCGCTCCCGGCCGCGCAGGGGCTCGGCCATCCCCGCCAGGCTGACCGCCAGCAGCATGCCCGAGTTGCCTCGGGCCGAGTCCAGCGCGGCCGCGCCCGCGTGCGCGAGCACGGCGCCGACGTCGTCCTGTGCGGGGCAGGCGTCGGCCGCGGCGCGGGCCGCCGTCAGCGTGGCGAGCATGTTCGTGCCCGTGTCCGCGTCCGGGACCGGGAAGAGGTTCAGGGCGTCGAGCCGCGGCGCGGCCCGGCCCACGAGCTCCTCCGCGAGCGCGAGCCAGTGCCGTACCAACGACGGCCGGGGCGGCGTGCTCACTGCGTGACGGCCTCCCCCAGGGTGCCGGTGCGGATGCCCTTGCCCAGGCGGGCGATCGCCTCCCAGTCCGGCCACACGACGTCCTCGCCGGTGTCCGTGTAGCCCACGCCCACGGACGGCACCGTGCTGGTCACGATCGGGGCGTCGCGCGCATCGCGCAGGGACCACGCCAGGTTCGCGAGGGTGCCGGAGTCGAGCTCGTCGTCGAGGGTCAGGAAGGGGGCGAACTCCTCGACGGCGGCCTGCACGCGGCTCGGGTCCGAGAGGGTGTCGCGGGAGAGGAACGCGGCCACGATGGCCTTGACCAGGCGCTGCTGGTTCTCCAC
This sequence comes from Micrococcus sp. HOU01, assembly GCF_035609305.1. Taxonomy (NCBI): domain Bacteria; kingdom Bacillati; phylum Actinomycetota; class Actinomycetes; order Micrococcales; family Micrococcaceae; genus Micrococcus; species Micrococcus sp. HOU01. Next base: position 1,791,547 of record NZ_CP141211.1, read on the forward strand.
ACGGTCGAAGTCGCTGCGCGGCAGGTTGTACCGCTCCCGCGCGTAGGCCAGGGCCTTGTCCCCGTCCATCTGCACGGTGCCCGCGGGGAAGTCGATGCCGCCGGTCGAGACGAAGGCGCTGGGGTTGTCCACGCTGACGCCGCCCAGGGCGTCCACGAGGCCCTTGAAGCCGGCGAGGTCCACGGCGATCACGTGGTCCACGCGTGCCTGGAACATGTTCTCCGCGGTGGCCACCGTCAGCGGGATGCCGCCGTACTGGTAGGCGGCGTTGACCTTGTGGTCCCCGTGTCCCGGGATCGGCACCCACATGTCGCGCATGATGGACATGACCTGGATCTCGCTGCGGTCCCCGGGCACGTGGACCCACATGAGGGTGTCCGACCGGCCGGCGGAGTCACGGCCCTCCGCGCCCGCGTCCTCGCCGACGAGCAGCACGTCGAGGGCCTGCTCGTCCGCCTTCTCGTCCGCGTCCGGGGCGACGGGGCCCTGGGCGCCTTCGGCGGCCTGGTCCGCGTCCATGCCGGGCGGCGGCGCGGTGGGCTGCTGGGCGGACGCCCCCGCGGCGCCCGGGCGGCCCGACTCGGCGGGGAACGCGCCGCCGTCGAAGCGCTGGGTGTCCTGGTCGATGATCCGGGCGATCCCGCCGACGTACACCGCCGCCGCGATGCCCACGGCCAGCAGCGCCACGAGCACCACCGCCAGGGCGATCAGCCACGGGCGGCGACGACGACGGCGCCGCCCGACGGCGACGTCCTCCTGCGGGGGGCGGGGGCGGGGGTCCGCGGTGCTGCTCACGTGGGCTCCTGAGGCGGGGACGGGAACGGTCCCGCCCATGCTAGGGCACGGGCCCCCGCGGGTCCCGGCGCCGCACGTATCCTGGGCGGATGGAATCCCGCCGTCTGCGTCGTCTCGTGCCCCTCCTGACCGCGATCGCCCTCGGCGCCACGGCCTGCACCGGACGGGTGGCCACGGTGGAGGCCGCGCCCCACGCCGCTGACCCGGCGTGTGCCCCGGCCATGGTGGCCATGCCCGACGCCCTGGGCGACCTCGACCTGCGCCCCACCGACAGCCAGGCGACGGCCGTGTGGGGTGACCCGGCCGCCGTCGTCCTGCGCTGCGGCGCCGAGGTCCCCGGCCCCACCACGGACCGCTGCATCTCCGTGGACGGGATCGACTGGGTCATCCGGGACGAGGACGAGAACTGGCGGATCACCACCTACGGCCGCGACCCGGCCGTGGAGGTGCTGTTCGGCAAGGACCAGGCCAGCTCGGACACCGTGATGGTGGGCCTGTCCTCGGCGGTCGCGCAGATCGAGTCCAGCGGCGGCTGCGTCAGCGTGCAGGACGCCACACCCGTCGGCTGAGACCGGCGCGGGCCGGCCGCGGGCCGCATCAGTGCAGGCCGACGCCCCGCTCGAGGGCGAGGTCCAGCAGCTCCGAGATCAGATCGTCGTAGGACAGGCCCGTCCGCTCCCACATGGCCGGGTACATGCTGATGGGCGTGAAGCCCGGCATGGTGTTGATCTCGTTGACCACCCAGCGCCCGTCCGGGGTGAAGAAGAAGTCGCAGCGGCCCAGGCCGGATCCGTCCACGGCCTCGAAGGCGCGGATCGCCAGGGCCCGCAGCCGCTCGATCTCCTCCTCCGGCAGCTCGGCCGGGCAGGACAGCTGGGTGGTGCCGGTGTCCTGGTACTTCGACTCGAAGTCGTAGAACTGCGTCTCACCCTCGTCGTGGGCCACGACGATCTCCCCCGGCAGCGAGGCGCGCGGGGCGGCGGAGCCGTGCCCGTCGAGGACGGCGCACTCGATCTCGCGGCCGACGATGCCCGCCTCCACCACGACCTTGGGGTCGAAGCGACGGGCCTCCTCGACGGCGGCACGCAGGCCCGCGGGCTCGGCGACGCGGGTGATGCCGAAGGACGAGCCGGCGCGGGCGGGCTTGACGAACAGCGGATAGGCGAGCGCCCCGGCGCGGGCGAGGGCCGCCTCCGGATCGCGCGCCCAGTCGCGGGCGGTGATGGTCTCCCACGGGCCGACCTCCAGGCCGGCGGCCTGGAAGGCGACCTTCATGAAGTGCTTGTCCATGCCGACCGCGGAGGCGAGCACGCCGCAGCCCACGTAGGGCAGACCCAGCGACTCGAACATGCCCTGGAGAGTGCCGTCCTCACCCCAGGGGCCGTGCAGCAGCGGGAACACGACGTCCACCGGGCCCAGCGAGGAGCCGTCGGCCGCGGTCAGCTCGACGGTGCCGTCCGGCAGGGCGCGCAGGCTCACCGGGGCCTCGGGCTCCGGCACCTCCGGCAGGGCGTCGCCGCCCAGGCGGAACGAGGCCACGTCCAGCTCGTCGTGCGACCACAGGCCGGAGCGGGCCACACCCACCGGCACGACGTCCCAGCGCTGACGGTCGGCCGCGTGCAGCACGCCCGCCGCGGTCACGCAGCTGATGGGGTGCTCGCTCGAGCGCCCGCCGAAGAGCAGGAGCACGCGGGGACGCGCGCCGGCGGCGGCCTCCGGGGCGGGGGTGGCGGTCATGCGGTGCGTCCTTCCGACTTCAGGTCACGGGCGAGCAGCAGCTCGGCGAGGCGGTCCACGGCCACGTCCCCGGCGACCACCCGGTCCATCAGCTCGCTGATGGGCATCTCCACACCGTGGGCGCGGGCGGCGTGCACGATGGCGGAGACGGACTTGATGCCCTCGGCCGTCTGGCTCATGGCGGCCACCGCCTCCTCCGCGCTGAGGCCGGTGCCGATGTGGCGGCCGGCCGTGCGGTTGCGGGAGAGGGGCGAGGCGCACGTGGCCACGAGGTCGCCCAGGCCGGCGAGCCCGGCCATGGTGGCCGGGTCGCCGCCGAGCGCGACGGCCAGCCGGGTGGTCTCGGCCAGGCCCCGGGTGATGACGGAGGCCTTGGAGTTGTCCCCCAGCCCCTGCCCGTCGCAGATGCCCACGGCGAGCGCGATGACGTTCTTCACCACGCCGCCGATCTCCACGCCCACGACGTCCGTGTTCGTGTAGGGCCGGAAGGTGCGGCCGGCCGTGAGGGCGGCGATGCGCTCCGCCGTCGCGCGCGAGGCCGAGGCGACCACCGTGGCGGTGGGCTCGCCGCGCGCGATCTCGAGGGCGAGGTTGGGTCCGGAGACCACCGCGAACCGGTCCGGGCTGAGGCCCAGCTCCTCCGCGCAGACCTGCGACATCCGCGCGTCGGTGCCGCGCTCGAGGCCCTTGACGAGGGAGACCACGACGGCGTCCGGGGCCAGGTCGGCGCGCACGGTGCGCAGGGTCTCGCGCACGTGCTGCGCGGGCACGGCCACCACCACGACGCCGGCGCCCCGGACCGCCTCGGCGGCGTCGGTGACGGCGCGCACGCAGGTGGGCAGGGTGATGCCGGGCAGGTACTCGGGGTTCTCGTGTCGCTCGGTGATGGCCTCGGCGACCTCGGCCCGCCGGGACCACATCACGATCTCGGACGCGCGGGCAGACTCGGGGCTGGTGCTCAGGCCCAGGACGCGGGCGAAGGCCGACCCCCAGCTGCCGGCCCCGAGGACGGCGACGGTGCGCGGATCGCTCATGCCCCGGTCACCCGCGCTCCGGTCGTGGGGTCCCAGCGGCCCTCCGGGGCCGGTTCTCCGCGCAGCTCGGCGACCAGGTCGGTGATCGCGGCCATCATGCGGCCGGTGCCCTCACGCAGGGTCGCCGCCGTCACGGGGCGGTCCCGCAGGTCCGCGAGGTCGACGGGCGCGCCGACCCGGATCCGGGCGGTCTTGCGCGGGAGGACGCGGAGGGAGCGGCCGCCGTACGGCAGCAGCTCCTGGATGCCCCACTGACCGACGGGGATGAGCGGGGCGCCGGTCTGCAAGGCCAGGCGCACGGCCCCGTTGCGCGCGGCCATCGGCCAGCCGTCGGGATCGCGGGTGACGGTGCCCTCCGGGTACACGATGATCGCCCGGCCCGTGGCGACGGCCTCGCGGGCGGCGGCGAGCGAGCGACCGCCGTCGCGGGTGCGCTCGACCGGGATCATGCGGGTGGCCTCGAGGACCTGCTTGAGCACGGGCACCTTCCAGAGCTCGGCCTTGGCGAGGAAGGTCGGCAGCAGGCCCTGGTTGTAGACCATGTGGGCCACGGAGAGCGGGTCCACCTCCGAGATGTGGTTGACGGCGAGGATCGCGCCGGTCTCGGGCAGGTGCTCGGTCCCCTCCCACACCTGGCGGACGAGGGCACGCATCGCCGGTCGCACGATCACCCCCGGGATCACGTAGGGGGCCCGCGCGGCACGCGTCGGACGACCCCCCGCGGCGGCAGGGCTCTGCGCGTCCACGCCGCTCACCGGTCGCGTTCGGTCAGCTCGACGTCGGCGCCGAGGCCCTCGAGCTTCGCCATGAAGTGCTCGTAGCCGCGGTTGATGATCTCCAGGCCCGTCGCCGTGGAGGTGCCCTCAGCGGTGAGGGCGGCGATCAGGTGGGAGAAGCCGCCGCGCAGGTCCGGGATGTCGAACTCGACGCCGTGCAGCGGCGTCGGGCCGGAGATCACGGCCGAGTGCAGGAAGTTGCGCTGACCGAAGCGGCACGGCACGGAGCCGAGGCACTCGCGGTGCAGCTGGATGGAGGCGCCCATCCGCACGAGGGCGTCGGTGAAGCCGAAGCGGTTCTCGTACACGGTCTCGTGCACGATGGAGACCCCCTTGGCCTGGGTCAGCGCCACCACGAGGGGCTGCTGCCAGTCGGTCATGAAGCCGGGGTGCACGTCCGTCTCGAGCACGAGCGGGTTGAGGTCGCCGCCGGCGTGCCAGAACCGGATGCCGTCGTCGACGACGTCGAACTCGCCGCCGATCTTGCGGTAGGTGTTCAGGAACGCCGTCAGGTCGCGCTGCTCGGCGCCGCGGACGTAGATGTCCCCGCGGGTGGCCAGGGCGGCGGAGGCCCACGAGGCGGACTCGTTGCGGTCGGGCAGCGCGATGTGGTTGTAGCCGCGCATCTCGCTCACGCCCTCGATGCGGATGGTGCGGTCCGTCTGCACGGTGATGATCGCGCCCATCTTCTGCAGGACGGCGATGAGGTCGTGGATCTCCGGCTCGACGGCGGCGCCCTTGAGCTCGGTGATGCCCTCGGCCTTCACGGCGGTCAGCAGCACCTGCTCGGTGGCTCCGACGGAGGGGTACGGCAGCTCGAGCTTGGCGCCGTGCAGGCCCTTGGGGGCGGAGATGGAGATGCCGCCCGGGCGCTTGTCCACGACGGCGCCGAAGTTGCGCAGCACGGCCAGGTGGTAGTCGATCGGGCGGTCGCCGATCTTGCAGCCGCCGAGGTCGGGGATGAAGGCCTCGCCGATCGCGTGCATGAGCGGGCCGCAGAAGAGGATCGGGATGCGCGAGTCGCCGGCGTGGGCGTCGATCTCGGCGGTCAGGGCCGACTTCACCCCGGCCGGGTCCATCGTGATCCGCCCGGTCTCCTTGTCCCACTCCACGGACACGCCGTGGATCTCGAGGAGGGAGCTGACGACGTCCACGTCCTTGATCTCGGGGATGTTCCGGAGCACGGACGGCGAGTTGCCGAGCAGGGCGGCCACCATGGCCTTGGGCACCAGGTTCTTGGCACCGCGCACGGTCACCTCACCGGTCAGCGGCTTGCCGCCATGGATGGTCAAGAGCTTCGCCATGCGCGTCCTTCCTCAGCGCGGCCGCAGGGCCACGGTCTCGGCCACTCCGCCGGAGCGGGGAGGTCTCTGAACGGGACCGCCCGCCGTGTGCGGCGGGCGGTCCCGGAATCGCCTCCCAGCATAGGGCGTCGCCGGGCACGCGCGGCAATGGTGCGCCCCCGGCGGCGGCCGGTCAGCCGGCCGTGCGGGCCGGCAGGGTGGTGGGCTTGTACGCGGGGCGGTCCGCCTCGTAGGCGTCGATCTCGGCCTGGTGCCCCAGGGTGACGGCGATGTCGTCCAGGCCCTCGAGCAGCCGGTGACGGGTGTCGTCGTCGATCTGGAAGGGGGCGGTCACATCCCCGCACTCGACGGTGCGTGTGACGAGGTCCACGGTGACCGGGGTCCCGGGACGGTTCTCCAGCTCCTTCCAGATGCGCTCGACGTCCTCCTGCTCCACCTGGGCCGCGACGAGCCCCTGCTTGGCGGAGTTGCCGCGGAAGATGTCCGCGAAGCGCGGGGAGATCACGGCGCGGAAGCCGTAGTCCTTGAGCGCCCACACGGCATGTTCGCGCGAGGAGCCGGTGCCGAAGTCGGAGCCCGCCACGAGCACGGTGCCCCCGCTGAACGGCTCGGTGTTCAGGATGAAGTCGGGGTCCTGGCGCCAGCCGGCGAACAGGGCGTCCTCGAAGCCCGTGCGGGAGATCCGCTTGAGGTACACGGCCGGGATGATCTGGTCCGTGTCCACGTTCGAGGCGCGCAGCGGCACGCCGACGCCGGTGTGGGTGGTGAACTTCTCCATGGCTCAGGCCTCCTGGGGGGTGAGGGCGGGCAGGTCGGACGGGCTGGCGAGGCGGCCCAGCACGGCGGTGGCCGCGGCGACCACCGGGGACACCAGGTGGGTGCGCCCGCCCTTGCCCTGCCGGCCCTCGAAGTTGCGGTTGGAGGTGGACGCGCAACGCTCCCCCGGGGAGAGCTGGTCCGGGTTCATGCCCAGGCACATGGAGCATCCGGCGAACCGCCACTCGGCCCCGAAGTCCTCGAACACCCTGTCCAGGCCCTCGTCCATGGCCTGCAGACGCACGCGCGCCGAGCCCGGCACGACCATGACGCGCAGCCCCTCGGCCTTGCGCCGGCCCCGGACGACCTCGGCGAACGCCCGCAGGTCCTCGATGCGGGAGTTGGTGCACGAGCCCATGAACACGGTGTCGACCTCGACCTGCTTCATCGGGGTGCCGGGGGCCAGGTCCATGTAGGACAGCGCCTTGCGGGCCGCCTCCTGGGCCACCGGGTCGGCGAAGTCCTCGGGCGCGGGGACGGTGTCGTTCAGGCTCACACCTTGCCCCGGGTTGGTGCCCCACGTGACGAACGGCTCCAGCGTGTCCGCGTCGATGACCACCTCGGCGTCGAACTCCGCGCCCTCATCCGTGGCGAGGGTGCGCCAGTGCTCGACGGCGGCGTCCCAGTCGGCGCCCTCGGGGGCATGGGGCCGCCCCTTCAGGTAGGCGAAGGTGGTCTCGTCCGGGGCGACCATGCCGGCGCGGGCGCCGGCCTCGATGGACATGTTGCAGATGGTCATCCGGCCCTCCATGGAGAGGTTCCGGATGGCCTCACCGCGGTACTCGAGCACGAAGCCCTGGCCCCCGCCCGTGCCGATCTTCGCGATGACCGCGAGGATGATGTCCTTGGCCGTCACACCCGGGCGCAGCGTGCCGTCCACGGTGACCGCCATGGTCTTGAAGGGCTTCAGCGGCAGGGTCTGGGTGGCCAGGACGTGCTCGACCTCGGAGGTGCCGATGCCGAACGCCAGGGCGCCGAACGCGCCGTGGGTGGAGGTGTGGGAGTCGCCGCAGACCACGGTGAGGCCGGGCTGGGTCAGGCCCAGCTGGGGGCCGACGACGTGGACGATGCCCTGCTCGGCGTCCCCCAACGGGTGCAGGCGGACGCCGAACTCGGCGCAGTTGGCCCGCAGGGTCTCGATCTGGGTGCGCGAGGTGGCATCCGCGATCGGCTGGTCGATGTCCAGCGTCGGGGTGTTGTGGTCCTCCGTGGCGATGGTCAGGTCGGGCCGACGCACCGGACGGCCGGCCAGACGCAGCCCCTCGAAGGCCTGCGGGCTCGTCACCTCGTGCACGAGGTGCAGGTCGATGTAGAGCAGGTCGGGGGTGCGGGAGGCGCCCTCGCCCTCGCCGCGCACCACCACGTGTTCGTCCCAGACCTTCTCGGCCAGCGTCCTGGGTCCCGTCGTCGCCGTCGTCATCTGCCGCACCTTCCTGCTCACGCACCTGTCGGTCGTCGCCCGGCGCGGGGCGCCGGTGCTCACGGACCACTGTGGGGCGCGGCGGGGCCGTTCTCGACCACGGGGCGCGATATTCCATATCGTGAGATTTCGTCTCATATTCCGGAATCGGCGGCGGCCGGCCCGGTCGCACACGACGCGCGCCGACACCCAAGGCCGTCCGCGCAGTGAGACGACTACGATCACCCCATGACCACCGAGCCCATGCGCCCACCCACCGAGGACGACCTCATCGGCCCCTCGCTCCACCGGCATCCCAGCGGCGTCGGCGTGGTGGACAAGTCGGTGGCGATCCTCGACGCGCTCGAGTCCGGCCCGGCCACGCTCGCCCAGCTCGTCACCGCCACCGGGATCGCGCGGCCCACGCTGCACCGGCTCGCGGCCGCCCTCACGCACCACCGCATGGTGGGCAAGGACCTGCAGGGCCGCTACGTGCTGGGCACCCGCCTGGCCGAGCTCGCCTCCGCTGCCGGCGAGGACCGGCTCACGACGGCCTCCGGCCCGGTGCTGCTGTGGCTGCGTGATGCCTCGGGAGAGAGTGCCCAGGTGTTCCGTCGGCAGGCGGACTCCCGCGTGTGCGTGGCCAGCGCGGAGCGGCCCTGGGGCCTGCGCGACACCATCCCCGTGGGCGCCCGCATGTCCATGAAGGCCGGCTCCGCCGCGCAGGTGCTCCTGGCCTGGGAGGACCACGAGCGGCTCGTCGAGGGGCTGGCCGGCGCCGTCTTCACACCCACCGTCCTCGCGGCGGTGCGGCGGCGCGGCTGGGCCCAGTCCCTGGCCGAGCGTGAGCCCGGGGTCGCCTCGGTGTCCGCACCGGTGCGCGGCCCCAGCGGCCGCGTCATCGCGGCGGTCTCGATCTCCGGCCCCCTCGAGCGGCTCTCCCGCCAGCCGGGCCGGCTGCACGCGGACGCCGTCGTCTCCGCCGCGACGCGGCTCACCGAGCTCATCCGCGCCGGCGAGGCCTGAGGCCCGCCCGCGCCACCGACGGGACGCGCCGCGGAGGCACCCCGTTCTTCCCGCGTTCACCCGCGGGGCCTAGCGTCAACCAGGTCCCCGACCGCCACCCCCCGCACCACCGAGGAGTCCGCCGTGACCGAGACGACCGCGCCCGCCGCCCCCGCCGAGCAGGAGGCCGCGCCGCGGCTGTCCGTGATCGGCACGGGCTATCTGGGCGCCACGCACGCCGCCTGCATGGCCGAGCTGGGCTTCGAGGTCCTCGGCGTGGACGTGGACCCGGCCAAGATCGAGCGCCTGGCCCGCGGCGAGGTGCCCTTCCACGAACCCGGCCTGCCCGAGCTGCTGCGCACCCACGTCGCCTCCGGGCGGCTGCGCTTCACCACCGACGTCGCGGAGGCGGCCCGCTGGGCGGACGTCCACTTCATCGGCGTCGGCACCCCGCAGAAGGTGGGCGAGACCGCGGCGGACCTGAGCTACGTGGACGCCGCCGTCGCCTCCCTCGCCGCGGCGATCGACCGCGACGCGCTGATCGTCGGCAAGTCGACCGTGCCCGTGGGCACGGCGCGCCGCCTGGCCGAGCTCGTGCGCACCGTGCGCGCGGAGGCCGGACTGCCGGGCGAGGTCGAGCTCGCCTGGAACCCCGAGTTCCTCCGGGAGGGCTTCGCCGTGAGGGACACGCTCACCCCGGACCGCCTCGTCATCGGCACGCACGGGCCCCGCGCCGAGGGCATCCTGCGCCGCGTCTACGCGCGGCAGCTCGCGGCCGACACCCCGTGGATCAGCACGGACCTCGAGACGGCCGAGCTGGTGAAGGTGGCCGCCAACGCCTTCCTGGCCACGAAGATCTCGTTCATCAACGCGTTCTCGGAGATCACCGAGAACGTGGGCGGGGACATCGGCACCCTCGCGGACGCGATCGGCCACGACGCGCGGATCGGACGCCGGTTCCTCAACGCGGGCGTGGGCTTCGGGGGCGGCTGCCTGCCCAAGGACATCCGCGCGCTCCAGGCCCGCGTCTCCGAGCTGGGCCTGGACCGGACCATGCGGTTCCTGGCGGAGGTGGACGACATCAACCTGCGCCGCCGTGACCGCGTGGTGGACCTGGCGGTGCAGGTGCTCTCCGCGGCTCGCGACGGCCGGATCCGCCGGGCCGAGGTCTCCGGGCCCGCCCCCACCCCCGCGAGCGTGCAGATGCTCAACGGCACGCGGATCGCCGTGCTGGGCGTCACGTTCAAGCCGGACTCCGACGACGTCCGGGACTCCCCCGCCCTCGACGTCGCCAACCGTCTCTACACGGCCGGCGCCGACGTCCGGGTGTACGACCCCGAGGGCAACGCCAACGCGTCCGCCCGCTTCCCGCGGCTCGACTACGTGGACTCTCTCGAGGCGGCCGTGGACGGCGCCGAGCTGACCCTGCTGCTGACCGAGTGGCGCCAGTTCCGCGAGATGGATCCGGACGCCGTGGGCGCACGCGTGGCCTCCCGCCTGCTGATCGACGGGCGTAACGTCCTGGACGTCGCCGCGTGGCGCGAGCACGGGTGGGACGTCATCGGCCTCGGCCACCGCTTCGACCCGGAGCGACTCCTCCGCGCGGCCTGACCCGCCCGCGGACCTCGTCCCGGGCGTTCAGCCGGCGAACGGGTCCCAGCCGGACTCGGACAGGGGCCGGTGCCCGGTCGGCGGCCGGCCCCGGCCGGCACGAGCCCGCCGATCCGCGTGAACCCCCGGGGCAGCTCGGTCTCGGGCCACGCCAGCCCCAGGAGACCGTAGTCCTCGCCCCCGCCGGTCACGAGCGCCTCCGGACTGGTCCCGGCCAGGGCGGCCACGCGGCGCAGGGGTGCGGCGGTCTCCGCCAGCCAGGCCTCGTCCAGCCACGGTGCCGGCGCGAGCCGGCCCCGCCGGTGGCGACCGCCATGCGGTGCGCGTCCTTGCCCAGGCCGTCGGAGACGTCCATGAGGGTGAGCAGGCCGGCCGTCACCGCGGCGGGCCCGAGGGCCAGCGGCGGGCGGGGTCGCAGCTGGGCGCGGACGGCGCGGGCGAGCTCCCGCGGTGACGGCCGGTCGGCGGCGGGGAGGGCGTCCGCCCGTCGCTCCAGCTCCGCGCGGTCGGTGAGCAGCAGGGTGAGCCCGGCGGCGGCCCACCCCGGCCCCGAAGGCGCGGCGGCCCGGGGACCGTCCGGCACCGCCTGGGCATGGACGAGGTCGGCGCCCTCGGCGAGCACGCGGTCCCGGTCCGCCGCGGCCGGTGTGCGGCACAGCACTCCGCCGGGGTGCGGGTCCCCGAGCACCGTCACCGCGGCGTGGACCCGTCCGCCGGTGCCCAGGTCGCCCCCGGCCACCCGGCAGTCCGGCGCGCCGAGGTGACGCACCGCGCCCACGATGCCCGCGGCGAACGACCGCACCCAGGCGACCGGCGTCGTCGGCGGCAGGGTGAGGGCGGTGACGAGCGCCGAGGCGGTCCCGCCCATCGCGTTGACGTCCGAGAGGTTCTGGGCGACGGCCTTCCAGCCGGCGTCGTGGCCGCGGGTGCGGGGGCCGGCGGGCCAGCGGTGCAGGAAGTCCGTGCCCTCCCCCATCGCGTCCGTGGAGATGAGCGTCCCACCGCGGGGCGCGGGCACGAGGGCGGCGTCGTCGCCCGGGGCGACGGTGCCGGCGGGCCAGTGGCCGTCCCGGACGGCGGGGGCGAGCCCGGTCAGGACGACCTCCAGCAGCTCGGCCTCCGTGAGGTCGCCGACGGTCGCCCCCGCCGCAGCCGCGGGGTCGCGCACCGTCATCGGCGGCCCCGCCGGACCGGGACGCCGGAGGCCCGGGCGAGGGCGTCGCGGAAGGCGTGGAAGCGGTCCACCTCGGAGCGCACCGGGTCGACGACGAGCCGCCGGCCGACGTCGGTGGTCGCCTCCTCGAGGCGGCGGCGCGCGCGGCGTCCCCGCGCCGCGGCGGTCCACCGGGTCAGGGGGATCGCCAGCAGGGCCAGCAGCACGCCGAGCGCGAGGCCGCCGACGAGCAGCAGCGTCGGGAGGGGGAAGCCCTCGACCGTGGGCGCGGGCGGCAGGGGGAACTGCAGGTACCCGGCCAGGGCGAGCACGCCCAGCCAGCCGGCGCCGACGACGGCGGTGAGGAGGGCGAGCCACTGCAGCACGTCGAGCACGGGGTGCCACCAGCTGCCCCGGCCGGCACCGAGGTCGGTGGCGGCGATCGCCTGGTCCACGGCGCCGGGGAGCTCCTCGGCGTGCTCCCGGCCCGCGTGGCGGATGGCGGCGGCCCACGGCTCGGAGGCCCCCGCGCCGGCCGCGGCGGCCAGCGTGCGGACCGCGCCGTCGACGACGGCCCGCTGGGTGCCCGAGCGCTCGGGCAGGGAGGTGCGGTGCAGCGCGGGGTCGCGGGCGACCTCGTCCCGGTCGCGGCGGGGGGCGGCGCGCTCGGGCATCAGGTGCAGGCGCCGCAGGGGGTCCGCGCGGAAGGAGTGCATCCAGCGCAGCACGGGCCAGCTGGTGCGCTTGGCCGAGCGCAGCCGGTACGAGCCCTCCACCGCCCGGACGACGGCCGGCACGCCGCCGGCCACGGCCAGCTCGCGCCCGAGCCGCTGCTCGTCCCCGGGCCCGACGCCGGCCGGCTCGCCCTCGCCCGAGGCGGCGGCGAGGTCCGCGGCACGGGCCGCGACGTCCGCGCCCAGGCGCTCGGCGGCCGCGCCGCGCTGGGCGACGATCGCCGCGACCTGCCGGCCGACCTCCTCGAGGCCCTCCCCCGTGCGCGCGGACACGGGCAGCACCCGGACGTCGCCGAGGCCGTGCCCCGAGAGCATCCGGCGCAGCGAGGCCAGCACGACGTCCCGGTCACGCACCGAGAGCCGGTCCACCTGGTTGAGCAGCACGAGGGTCACGGCCGCGTGCGAGCCCATGGTCGCCAAGAACTCGCGGTGCAGCACGGCGTCCGCGTACTTCTCCGGGTCCACGACCCACACCAGCACGTCCACGTGGCCGGCCAGCCGGGAGGTGATCTCGCGGTTGCCCCGCTCGACCGAGTCGATGTCCGGCAGGTCCAGCAGGATCAGGCCGGTGGCGTCGGCGCCGTCACGGCGGCCGAAGCCGAGGAACCCGGGGCGGCCGTCGTCGAGCACGGGCGCCTCGTCCAGCAGGTGGCGGCGGCGCACGCCGAGCCAGTCGAGCAGGGCGGCCGCGCCGCCGCCCTCGCCGGTGCCGTCGCCGTGCTCCGCGTCCGGGTCCAGCCCCTGTCCCCGGCCCACGCCCCAGACCGCGGCGAGCGGCTCGGACGTGGTGGGCCGGGTGGCGGCCACGCGGGCCAGGTCGCGGCCGGTGAGCGCGTTGAACAGGGAGGACTTGCCGGAGCCCGTCGCCCCGAAGAACCCGACCACGGTGTGCTCCGCGGAGAGTGCCTGGCGCTCCCCGGCCGCGCGCACGACGGCCTCGGCCCCGGCCACGACGTCCTCGGGCAGGCGGCCCGCGGCCAGCTCGGCGGCCTCGCCGAGGGCGTCCAGGCGGGGGGCCAGGGCGGGGGTGTCGCGGCGGCTCATCGGGGCTCCTCCCCCGCCTCGGCGGCGGACGGGGCGTGCTCGGGCCCGGTCGGGCCGTCGACGCCGGCGGCCACCCCGCGGCGCAGCACCGGCACGAGGGCGCGCAGCTCCTCGGTGGCCTGCGGCTCGCGCTCGAGGTGGAGCAGCGGCAGGAAGCGGTCCGCGAGCACGGTCTCGAGGAAGGCCCGCACACGGCGCTCGAGCAGCTCATCGGCCCGCCGGGCCATGCGGCGCACGGCGTCCTCGCCGAAGATCGACTCGAGCAGCTTCTGCCCGACGACGGCGGCGCCGCCGGCGATGCCGACCTCGATGCCCGCGAGTCCGCCGGTGGAGGCGAACGAGATGATCATGAGGGCCACGGCCGCGCCGTTCACGCCGGTGGCCGCCAGGCGGGCGCGCGTGCGCTTGCCCGCGCCCTCCTCCTGGATCAGCGCCAGCACGTCCGACTGCCAGTCCCGCACGACGTCGGCCGCCCGCGCCGATGCGTCCGGCGTCAGGGCACCCAGGTCGCGCCCGGCCACGAGGGCCCGGCCCGCCGGCTCGGACGCCCAGCGCCGCTCGATCTGCTCGGCGGCCGCGGCGGCCGCCTCGACCATCACGGCGTGCAGGCCGGTCTCCAGTGCGGTCTCGACCTCCTCGGGCGCTGCCGGGCGCCCGCGCACCAGGGCGCCGAGGCGGTCCCGCAGCCGGCCGATCGTGGTCTCGACGCCGCGGAAGAACTCCCCCGTGCCGACGAAGTCCTGCCAGCGGGAGAGCACCTCGCCGCGCAGCAGCGTGCCGTCCGAGGTGGCCTCACGGACCCGGCCGACGGCCTGGTCCGTGGAGTCCCCCACGATCCGGGCGAGCAGGTCCGCGGCATGCCGCTGCTCCTCCTCGGCGCGGGCCAGGTCGGCGACGCGGGCGGCCAGCTGGCCCAGCACGCCGTCCACGGTCCGGCGGGCGACGGCGCCGCGCGCCTGGGCGTCGGCGGCGAGGGTCTCGAGCCACGCGCGCAGGCCCGCGACGTGCTCCTGCGGGAGCAGGCCGCGCTCGTCGAAGCGGGTCTCGGGGATCACGTGGATCCGGGCGTCGGCGAGGCCGCGCTCGGTGAGCATGCGCCGCAGGTCCGGGGTGATGTCCTCCGCCGCGCCCTCGGGCACGCGGCCGAGCACGACGGCCACGGTGATGTCGCGGGCGGCGGCCTCGTCCAGCAGCTGCCAGGGCACGGCGTCGGCGTAGCGGTGCGCCGTCGTCGTGAAGATCCACAGGTCGGCGGCTTCGAGGAGCTGCCGGGCCAGCGCGCGGTTCTGGTCCGCCACGGAGTCGATGTCCGGGGCGTCCACGAGGGCGATGCCCGAGGGCAGTGCGGGCTCGGCCACGAGCGCGACCGTGTCCATCGCGGACTGGTCGGGTTCGACGGGGCCGGCGGCCGCGTCGCGGTGCACGCTGACGCGGGCGAGGTCGGGCAGCACCCGCGGGCCCGTGAACCAGTGGGCGTCGGCGGGGTTGTGCAGCAGCAGAGGCTGCCGCGTGGTGGGCCGCAGGGCGGAGGAGCGGGAGACCTCATGGCCGACGAGCGCGTTCACCAGCGTGGACTTGCCCGCACCGGTGGAGCCGCCGACGACGGCCAGCAGCGGCGCGTCGAGCGAGTCGAGGCGGGGCAGCACGTAGTCGTCGATCTGGTGCAGGGTGCGCTCGCGCTCGGCGCGGTCCTGCCCCGCAGTGACGGTCTCGAACGGCAGCTCGAGCGCGGCGAGGTGCTCGCGCACGCGGCGGACGGCCGTGTCGACACCGAGGTCTGGGGCGTTCTGATCCGTGTGTGGCACGTGGGCCATCGTCTCACGGCGCGCGCCGACCGCCCATCCCGCCGGCCCGGCGGACGGAGACGACGGAAGCCCGGTCCGCAGGGACCGGGCTTCCTGTCACTCGGGTGACCCCAGCGGGATTTGAACCCGCGTTACCGCCGTGAGAGGGCGGCGTACTAGGCCGCTATACGATGGGGCCGAGCGCGCTGTCCGCGTGTGCGGAAGCGATGCCGTGGAGACCTTCTTCTGCGCCTGCGTCTCCTGTTCAGGCGGCGGATGCGTTCATCCGCCCGTGCCGTTCCGGTCCGAGGACCGGGCGGCGACTGCGTGACCCCAGCGGGATTTGAACCCGCGTTACCGCCGTGAGAGGGCGGCGTACTAGGCCGCTATACGATGGGGCCGTGCGCCACGTCCGAGCGTCTCCGCCCGTGCGCGTCCACTGAGTCCGAAGACTCGCTGGGGTACCAGGACTCGAACCTAGAATGACGGTACCAGAAACCGTTGTGTTGCCAATTACACCATACCCCACTGTCGGTCAAGCATGCCTGGCCGATGTGCATCATATTCATGAGCCCGGTGTTCCCGGATCTCTCCGGCAACGAGAAAGAACTCTACACCCTCCGGGCGGCGCGTGCAAAATCGGCGGGTCAGGCCGCCAGCCAGGTCCGCAGCCCGCCGATCGCCCGCATCCGCCAGCACGCGTGCTCCTCGTCCCAGAGCGGCTCCTCCGCCCCGCCGTGGGCGGGGGCGTCGGGGCTCATCCACACCGGAACGAGCCCCGCCGACCGGGCCCCCTCGACGTCGTGACGCAGACTGTCCCCCACCATGAGGGTGCGTCCCGGGTCCGTGCCCAGGCGGGAGCAGCCGGCCAGGAAGGGGGCCGGGTCCGGCTTCGGGGCCCCGGCCGTGTCCGAGCCGATCAGCACCTCGACCCACTCCAGGCCGAGGGCGTCGGCCTTGCCGCGCTGGTAGGCCTCCACGTTGTTCGTGACGATCCCCACGCCACGGCCTGTTCCCCGCACCTCGGCGAGGACGTCGGCGGTCGCGGGGAACAGCGCCCAGTGCCCGCGCACGACCTCTTCGTAGTCGGTGGTCCACAGGCCGTCGAGCGGGGTCGCCGCGTCCTCGGGCACGCCGAGCGCGCGCAGGGCGTCGGCCACGCGGGCCAGCCGCTGCTCCTCGAACGTCAGCTCCCCGGCCACGTAGCGCCCGTAGTGGCCGCCGGCGTCGGACGCGAAGGCGTCGGTGGCCTCGGCCAGCACCGCCGGGTCGACGTCGGCGGCCCCGGCCCACTGCCGGCGCACCGTCGCGTCGAACGCGGCGTGCTGGGCGGAGCGCAGATCCAGCAGCGTGTCGTCCAGGTCGAAGAGGACGGCGTCCCAGGCCGGCGGCGCGGGCGCGCCCGCGGACCCGCCGGCCGGCGTCGTGCTGGCGTCCCGGCTCATGCGTCGGTGGGCCGGCCCTGGTCCAGGCCCTGCTCCGCGGCGAAGCGGTCCAGGCGGGCGAGCGCGGAGTCGCGGCCCAGGATCTCGAGCGACTCGAAGAGCGGCGGGGACACCTTGCGGCCGGTCACCGCGACGCGCACGGGGCCGAACGCCTGGCGCGGCTTGAGGCCGAGACCGTCGATGAGGGCGGCCCGCAGCGCCGCCTCGATGCGCTCGGTGGTGAACTCGTCCTCGGGCAGGGCGGCCAGCGCCTCCCGGGCCGCGGCGACGGCGGCCCCCAGGTCCGCCGGCATGCCCTTGAGGGCGCCCTCGGCCGTCCGGACGTCCCGGTCCGCCGTGAAGAGGAAGGCGAGCATCTCGACGGCCTCGCCGAGCAGCTGCACGCGCTCCTGCACGAGCGGGGCCGCGGCGGTGAGGATCTGCATCTCCCGCTCCGTCAGGTGCTCGCCCACGAGGCCGGCCGCGTGCAGGTAGGGCACGAGACGGTCGCGGAAGTCGGCCACGTCGAGCATGCGCACGTGCGTGCCGTTGATCGCGATCGCCTTCTTCTCGTCGAAGCGGGCGGGGTTGGCCAGCACCTTGTGCACGTCGAAGTGCTCCACGAACTGCTGCGGGGTGAAGATGTCCTCGTCCGCGGAGAGGGACCAGCCCAGCAGGCCGAGGTAGTTCAGCAGGCCCTCCGGGATGAAGCCGTTGTCCCGGTGCAGGAACAGGTTGGCCTGCGGGTCGCGCTTGGACAGCTTCTTGTTGCCCTCGCCCATCACGTAGGGCAGGTGGCCGAACACCGGCATGTACCGGGCGACGCCGATCGCGTGCAGGGCGCGGTAGAGCGCGATCTGGCGCGGAGTCGAGGAGAGCAGGTCCTCACCGCGCAGCACGTGGGTGATGCCCATGAGCGCGTCGTCCACCGGGTTCACGAGGGTGTACAGCGGCGAGCCGTCCGCGCGCACCACCACGAAGTCCGGCACGGAGCCGGCCTTGAAGGTGATCTCCCCGCGCACCAGGTCGGTGAAGGTGATGTCCTCGTCCGGCATGCGCAGCCGCCAGACCGGCGCGCGGCCCTCGGCCTCGAAGGCGGCGATCTGCTCGTCCGTGAGGTCGCGGTCGTGGCCGTCGTAGCCGAGCTTGGGGTCGCGGCCGGCGGCCCGGTGACGGGCCTCGGTCTCCTCGGGGCTCGAGTAGGACGGGTAGATGTATCCGCCGGCCTTGAGCTTCTCGATCACGTCCGCGTAGATCTGCCCGCGCTGGGACTGACGGTACGGCTCGTGCGGGCCGCCGACCTCGACGCCCTCGTCCCAGTCGATCCCGAGCCAGCGCATCGCCTCGAGCAGCTGCTGGTAGGACTCCTCCGAGTCGCGCTTGGCGTCCGTGTCCTCGATGCGGAACACGAGGGTGCCGCCGGTGTGCCGCGCCCAGCCCCAGTTGAACAGGACGGTGCGGATCAGCCCCACGTGGGGGGTGCCGGTGGGCGAGGGGGCGAAGCGCACGCGCACGGGGGTCTCGGCGTCCACCTGGGGGACGTCGGCGAAGGGGGCGGGGGCGTTCTCGGACACGGGAGCGGTGGCGTCAGTCATGATGTCCCGAGTCTACGCGGGGGCCCGGACGCCGTCGTCGGGCGCCTGCGTCAGCGGCGGAAGACGGTGGCGAGGACGCCGATGCCCTCGACCTCGGCCTCGACGCGCTGGCCCTCCTGGACCGTCCCGACCCCGCCCGGGGTGCCGGTCAGGATCACGTCGCCGGGCAGGAGGGTGAACATCTCCGAGGCCGCGGCCACGAGCTCGCGGACGCCGAAGACCATGTCCGCCGTCGTGCCGTCCTGGCGGGTCTCGCCGTCGAGCCGGGACGTGATGCGCAGGCCGCCGGCCGGCTCCACGTCCAGCTCGGTCTCGATCCACGGGCCCAGCGGGCAGGCGCCGTCGAAGCCCTTGGCGCGGGCCCACTGCAGGTCGGTGCGCTGGGCGTCGCGGGCGGTGAGGTCGTTGCCCACGGTGTAGCCGAACACGACGTCGTCCACGCGGCTCACCGGCACGTCCTTGCAGATGGTGCCGATGACGACGGCGAGCTCGGCCTCGTAGGAGACCTCGTCCGACCAGCTCGGCAGGGTCACGGGCTCGTTCGGACCCACGACGGCGGTGTTCGGCTTGAGGAAGAACTGCGGCGAGGCGGGGACCTCGTTGCCGAGCTCCTTCGCGTGGTCGGCCCAGTTGCGGCCGACGCCCACGATCTTCGAGCGCGGGATGATCGGGGCCACGAGGCGCACGTCCTCGAGACGGTGTGTGGTGCCGGTGGGCTGGATCCCGTGGAAGAACGGGTCGCCCTGCAGGGCGGTGACGGTCAGCTCGGCGGGGTCGGCGTCGGCCGGGCCCTCCACGATGCCGTAGGTCGGTTCGGCCTGGTCCACGAAACGGGCGATGCGCATGGGGGTCAGCGTAGTGGGTGAGCGGCGGGCGCCGTCGCCGGACACCCACTCGACGCCAGCCCCGCTGACGCCGCGAGCCAGACGATTCGGCCGCGGCGGACGGCCTGAGGAGACCGATTCGTCTGGCTCGCGGGCGGATTCGTCTGGCTCAGCGCGGCGCGGTGCGGGGCGGGTCGAGACCGCTCAGCAGCAGCGGCTGCCCGGATTGGCCTCCTGGCGCGCGTACTCGGCCCGCCAGAACTCCCGCTCGGTCATCGGCGCGCGCTCCGGATGGTGGGCCCGGTGGTGGGCCACGTACGCGTCGTACTTCCCCTCTCCGGAGAGCTGGCGGACCCACCAGCGCACCCGGGCCCACACCCCGGACCGAGACGGGCCGGCCGGGCCCTCCGCGGTGGAGGACCCGGCCGGCGTCGCGCGCGGATCGGCCACGTCAGTGACCCCGCACCGGCTGCCGGTCCGCCGGCAGGGCGTCCCACTGCCGCTGCAGCTCCTTCTCCTCGGCCGTGGCGAACAGCCCGGCCGGGGCGAAGCGCTGCGAGGGCACGTACGGGTCCTGGTGATCGATGACCTCGGTACCGCGGAAGGCGCGCACCGTGGCGAGCACCGACGTCGTGATGACGATCAGCGCCAACACCAGGAAGACGACGGAGAGCGTGCCCTGGATGAAGGTGTTGCGGACCACGGCCTCCATGGCCGGCACGGACTTCGCGGCGCCGAAGCTCGTCTTCCCCGCCGCCAGCGCGTCCTGGAACGCGCGATGCTGCGCCCAGTAGCCCACCGCCGGGATGGAGGAGAAGATCTTCTGGAACGACGCCACGGTGGTGACCACGGTGATGAACGCCAGCGGCAGCGCCACGATCCACAGGCCCCGGAAGTCCCGGCGGCGCGCGACGATCGTCAGGACGACGGCGAGCGCGATCGCCGCGAGCAGCTGGTTGGCGATGCCGAACAGCGGGAACAGCGTGTTGATGCCGCCCAGCGGATCGGTGACGCCCATGATCAGCACGGCGCCCCACGCGGCCACCATGATGGCCGTGCAGACCCACGCGCCCACGCGCCACGAGGTGTCCTTGAAGCGCGGGACCACGTTGCCCAGGGAGTCCTGGAGCATGAACCGGGCCACGCGGGTGCCGGCGTCGACGGCGGTGAGGATGAACAGCGCCTCGAACATGATCGCGAAGTGGTACCAGAAGCCCATGAGCGCGTCGCCGCCCACGAGCTGGCCCATGATGTGCGCCAGGCCGACCGCGAGGGTGGGGGCGCCGCCGGTGCGGGAGACCACGGTCTCCTCGCCCACGAGGTCGGCCAGGTGGGTCAGGTCCCCGGGGGTGAGGTTCACGCCGGCCAGGCCGAGGCCCATGACGAAGTCGACGGCGGTCTCCGGGGTGCCGCCGGTGAGGGCGGCCGGGGAGTTCATGGCGAAGTAGATGCCGCGGTCGAGCGAGACGGCGGCCACGAGCGCCATGATGGCCACGAAGGCCTCCATGAGCATGCCGCCGTAGCCGATGAAGCGGGTCTGCCGTTCCTTCTCCACCATCTTGGGCGTCGTGCCCGAGGCGATCAGCGCGTGGAAGCCGGAGAGCGCACCGCACGCGATGGTGACGAACAGGAACGGGAACAGCGAACCGGGCCACACCGGGCCGGTCTGGCCCGAGGCGAACTCGGAGAACGCGGGGGTGCCGATGCGCGGCTGCACGACGACGATGGCCAGCGCGAGACCCGCGATCACGCCGATCTTCATGAAGGTGGACAGGTAGTCGCGCGGCGCGAGCAGCAGCCACACGGGCAGCACGGCCGCGACGAACCCGTAGATGATCACGGCCCAGGCGATGGTGGTGCGGTCCAGGGTGAACAGGGCCGCGCCCCACTCGGTCCCGGCGACCCAGCCGCCGCCGATGATGGCCGCCAGGAGCAGGACGAACCCGATCACGGAGATCTCGGTGATGCGGCCCGGGCGGATCCAGCGCAGGTACGCGCCCATGAAGAGCGCGATCGGGATGGTCATGGCCACGGAGAACACGCCCCACGGGGACTCGCCCAGGGCGTTGACCACCACGAGGGCCAGGATGGCCGTGATGATCACCATGATCAGCAGGGTCGCGACGATCGCGGCGGTGCCCCCGACGCGGCCCAGCTCGTCCCGGGCCATCTGGCCGAGCGAGCGGCCGCCGCGGCGCATCGAGAAGAACAGGACGAGGTAGTCCTGGACCGCGCCGGCCAGGATCACGCCGACGATGATCCAGATGGTGCCGGGCAGATAGCCCATCTGCGCGGCGAGCACGGGGCCCACGAGCGGGCCGGCGCTGGCGATGGCCGCGAAGTGGTGGCCGTAGAGCACGCGGCGGTCGGTGGCCACGTAGTCCCGGCCGTCGGCCCGGTACTCGGCCGGGGTGGCGCGGGTGTCGTCCGGGTGGACGATCATGCGCTCGACGTACTTCGAGTAGAAGCGGTAGCCGATCGCGAACGTCGCCACGGCGGCGAACACGAACCAGATCGCGTTGATCGTCTCGCCGCGGTGCAGGGCGAGCATGGTCCAGGCGACGCCGCCGAGCAGGGCGACGGCCACCCAGACGGCGATCTTCACGGGCGTCCAGCGGGGCCGGCCGGCGGCCTCGGTCGGCGGGAGGTCTTCCGGCGTCGTGGCCGGGCGTGGGGCGCCCTCGGCGGGCGCGGAGGAGCGGTGCGAGCTCACGGGGGTCTCCGTTCGTGGGGTGGGGTCAGACGAGGCGGTGCAGCCAGCCGTGGCGGTCCTCGACGCGCCCGGTCTGGATGCCCTCGAGCTCGGCGCGGATCCTGAGGGTCACGTCGGTCCCGCCGGCGGACTCGATCACGTCGTCGCCGTCGAGCAGACGCCCGATCGGGGTCACGACGGCGGCGGTGCCGCACGCGAAGACCTCGGTGATCTCGCCCGAGCGGACGCCCTCGGCCCACTCGGCGAGGGTGACGCGACGCTCCTCGACGGTCAGGCCCATGTCCCGGCCGAGCTGGAGGATCGAGGAGCGGGTGACGCCCTCGAGGATCGTGCCGGTGAGTGCCGGGGTGACGAGGCGGCCGTCGGCGTGCACGAAGAACACGTTCATGCCGCCGAGCTCCTCGATCGCGTCGTCGTTGTACTGGTCGAGGAACACGACCTGGTCGGCGCCCTTCGCCGCGGCCTGCAGCTGGGGCAGCAGCGAGGCGGCGTAGTTGCCGCCGGTCTTGGCCGCGCCCATGCCGCCCTTGCCGGCGCGGGCGTACTCGCGCGAGACCCAGATGGTCACCGGCTTGAGCTCGCCGCCGAAGTAGTTGCCGGCCGGGGAGGCGATCACCATGTACCGCACCTGCCGGGCCGGGCGGACGCCGAGGAACGCCTCGGAGGCGAACATGAAGGGGCGCAGGTAGAGGGACTGGCCCGGGCCGGTGGGCACCCAGACCCGGTCCGCCTCGAGCTGGGCCCGCAGCGAGCCGAGGAACAGCTCCTCGGGCAGCTCCGGCAGGGCCAGGCGGCGGGCGGAGCGGTTCAGGCGGGCCGCGTTGGCCTCGGGACGGAACGTCCACACCGACCCGTCCTCGTGCCGGTAGGCCTTCAGCCCCTCGAAGATCTCCTGGCCGTAGTGCAGCACCGCGGCCGCGGGGTCCAGGGACAGCGGTCCGTAGGGCTCCACGCGGGCGTCATGCCACGCGCCGCCGTCCTCGTCCCAGGTCCAGTCGATCGAGACCATGTGGTCCGTGAAGACGTTGCCGAAACCGGGGTCCTGGAGGATCTCGATGCGCTGCTGATCGGACATCGGGGACAGATGCGGTTGCCGCGTGAACACGGTCTCGGACACGGTGGGATCACTCCTCGTGACGGGTGGCGGATGGGGACGGCTCCGGTGCCGGGCACGACGCGCGGGGGCCACGGCGCCGGGCGTGGCACACGCCACAGGCCGTCGCCCCATCCTAGACCCGGCGTCGACGCGCCGGGCCCGCGCGTCAGACCCGCGCGACGACGTCGGCGCCCACCTCGGCGGTGGTGCCCCGCGCGCCCTCCACCCGGTCCCTCAGGTGCGCCCACACCGCGGTGCGCACGCGCGCCGCGGCGCCGGTCTCGCCCACGTGCTCGAGCAGCAGGGCGGCGGAGAGGATGGCGGCCACGGGGTCGGCGATCCCCTGGCCCGCGATGTCCGGAGCGGAGCCGTGGACCGGCTCGAACATCGACGGCGCCGTGCCCTCGACGTTGATGTTGCCGGAGGCCGCGAGCCCGATGCCGCCGGTCACGGCGGCGGCCAGGTCCGTGATGATGTCCCCGAACAGGTTGTCCGTCACGATGACGTCGAAGCGGGCCGGGTCCGTCGCCAGGAAGATCATGGCGGCGTCGACGTGCATGTAGTCCCAGGTGACCGCGGGGAAGTCGGCCGCCACGGACTCCACGGTGCGGCGCCACAGGTGGCCGGCGTGGACCAGGACGTTGTGCTTGTGCACGAGCGTGAGGCGCTTGCGCTCGCCCGCGTCGGCGCGACGGAAGGCGTCCTCGACGACGCGGCGCACGCCGAACGCCGTGTTCACGGAGACCTCAGTGGCGATCTCGTGCGGCGTGTCCACGCGGATCGCACCGCCGTTGCCCACATACGGCCCCTCCGTGCCCTCGCGCACCACGGTGAAGTCGATCTCGCCGGGCGCGGCCAGGGGGCTGACGGCGCCGGGCAGCAGGGTGGCCGGGCGCAGGTTCACGCCGTGGTCCAGCGCGAAGCGCAGCTTGAGCAGCATGCCGCGCTCGATCAGCCCGGACGGGATGCGCTCGTCCCCGGGCGCGGCGCCGACGGCCCCGAACAGGATCGCGTCGTGGCGGCGCAGGGACTCGAGGACCTCGTCCGTGAGCGCCTCGCCGGTCTCGAGCCAGTGCTCCGCACCCAGCGGATACGGGGTGAGCCGGGCCTCCGGACGCCCCTCGGCACGCAGCGCCGCCTGCAGGACGGCGGCGGCCTGGTCGGTGACCTCGGGGCCGATGCCGTCGCCGCCGATGACGGCGATGTCCAAAGGGTCTGCGGAGCTGCGTGTGGTCTCGGTCATGGCCCTCAGGCTACGCGCGGCCCGCGTGAGGACCACATCGTGTGACACCCGGTCTCACCCTCCGGACGGGCTCAGTCCTCGGCGGGCTCCTCGTGCCGCGGGAAGACCGGCTGCGGGGCGGGCAGCGGGGTGCCGGGGACCAGGTCTTCGTGGAACGCGGCGAAGGACCGCGGGCCGGTGCCGGACGCGCCGGTGCGGCCGGCGTCGCCCTCGGCGGGGACGCCGAGCAGGTCCAGCAGCCGCGATGCCGAGTCGGGCATCACCGGCTGCGCGAGCAGGGCCACCCGGCGCACGGCCTGCAGCGTCACGTACAGCACCGTGCGCATGCGCGGCTCGTCCGTCTTGCGCAGCACCCACGGGGCCTGGTCCGCGAAGTAGGCGTTGACCTCGCCGAGCACGCGCCAGGTCTCCTCGAGCGCGTCGTGGAAGTCCTGCACCGCGTACGCGGACCGGGAGCGCTCCAGCAGGGCGTCGACCTGGGCCAGGACGGCGCGGTCCGCCTCGGTGAACTCGCCCGGCTCGGGCACGGCGGCGCCGCAGTTCTTGGCCACCATGGACAGCGAGCGCTGGGCGAGGTTGCCGAGGTTGTTGGCCAGGTCCGCGTTCTTGCGGCTCACCACGGCCTCGTGGCTGTAGGAGCCGTCCGCGCCGAACGGGAACTCGCGCAGCAGGAAGAAGCGGATGGCGTCCAGGCCGTACCGGGCCACCCATTCCCGCGGGTGCACCACGTTGCCCAGGGACTTGGACATCTTGGCCCCGTTGTTGTTCAGGAAGCCGTGGATCATGACGCGGCGCGGCAGCTCGAGGCCGGCCGACATGAGGAACGCGGGCCAGAAGATGCAGTGGAACCGGGAGATGTCCTTGCCGATCACGTGCAGGTCCGCCGGCCAGTAGCGCGCGAACGCCTCCGGGTCCTCGGCGGGCCAGCCCGCGCCGGTGAGGTAGTTCGTCAACGCGTCGACCCAGACGTAGGTGACGTGGTCGGCGCGCCGGTCGGCGTCGGCGGCGTCGGGGTCCGCGGGCGCCGGCAGGTCGATGCCCCACTGGAAGGAGGTCCGGGAGATGGACAGGTCCTCGAGCCCGGCCTCCACGAAGCGGATGACCTCGTTGAAGCGGTACCGGGGGGCGGCGAAGTCCGGGTGCTCGCGGTAGTGGTCCAGCAGCGGCTGCTGGTACTTGGACAGGCGGAAGAAGTAGGACTCCTCCTCCGTCCACGTCACCTCGGTGCCGGTCTCGACGGCGCGGCGCACCCCGTCCTGACCCACCTCGGTCTCGTCCTCGCCGAAGTAGCGTTCGTCCCGCACGGAGTACCAGCCGGCGTAGGAGCCGAGGTAGATGTCCCCGTTGGCCTCCATGCGCCGCCAGATCTCGCGGACGGCCTCGGCGTGGTCCGTGTCCGTGGTGCGGATGAAGCGGTCGTAGGAGATGTCCAGGACGTCGTCGTCCATCTCCTTGAAGACGGCGGCGTTGCGCGTGGCCAGCTCGAGGGCGCTCACGCCCTGCTGCTGCGCCGTCTGCTCCATCTTCTGGCCGTGCTCGTCCGTGCCGGTCAGGAAGCGCACGTCCCGCCCGTCGAGCCGCTGGAAGCGGGCCATCGCGTCCGAGGCGATGTACTCGTAGGCGTGGCCGATGTGCGGCTCGCCGTTCGGGTAGGAGATGGCCGTGGTCAGGTAGTACGGGGCGCGGGCGTCAGTCACAGTCGTCGAGTCTACCGGCGGGGCCGGGGCCCGCGCCGAGGACGACGTCGTCCGCGCCGACGTCCGGGACGCCGTCGGCGGTCACCTGCAGATGGCCCGGCGCAGGCCGCAGGTGGAGGTGGGCCCACGGGGCCACCACGAGCACGGACGCCCCGATCATCTCGGTCAGCTCCTCCGCGTGCGTCGCGACGTGGTAGGCCTGGGTGCTGCGGCCGGCGCGCCGAGGATCAGCCACTGGAACGCGGGCAGCGGGTTCTCCCCCGCGAACGGCAGGGCCTCCCACAGCTGGCCGGCCTGCTCGTGGATCTGCGTCGATTCGTCCAGGCTCATGGCCGCCAGCAGGGCCGCGGGGGTCAGCCACGCGAGCAGGCTACGCCGCCGGTCCGCCCCCAGCGCGCGGCGCACGAGACCCACCGTGGCGAAGCCCGCGGCCCCCAGCAGGAGCAGGCCCGAGCTCCACCACGCCGTGAGGTTGGCCTCGTGGTTCACGTCGAAGACCTCGCGCCACCACGGCACCTGCCGCGGGCCCAGCCCGAACACGAAGGGGAGGGCGAACGACCAGGCGGCGAGCAGGACACTGACGCCGATCAGCCCGCCCGCCGCGCGCCGGGCCCAGCGGCCCTGCACGCCCGGAGGCGTGGCGGGGCGGGCCGCTGCGGCGCGCGCGGTCGGGGCGGGTGCGGGGCGGGGCTCGGCTGGACGCGACATGGACACCATCTCAACACAGGGCGACGCGCGCCGGCCCCGCGGTGCCCGCCCGGGCGTCGACGGGTCAGACGGAGAGGTCCACCTCGGCCGCACGGGCGGCGCCGATGGCCGCGGCCAGCGTGGCCGCGGTGTCTCCGGACAGCGCCCCGTCCAGGGTCAGCACGGCCAGGGCGGCGCCCTCGTCGTCGCGCGAGACGTCCATGCCGGCGATGTTCACGCCCTGCACCCCGAGGGCCTGGCCCAGGACGCCGATCACGCCCGGGCGGTCCTGGTAGGCGAACACGAGCAGGTGGTCGGCCAGCGGCACCTCGAGCTCGTGCCGGTCCACACCGACGAGCTTCTGCACCTGGCGCGGGCCGGTGAGCGTGCCGGTGACGGCCGTCTGGGAGCCCTGCGCGGTCGCGGCGCGCACCGTGACGGTGTTGCGGTAGGACTCGGACACCGCGGTGGTGGTGAGGCGGCACTCGACGCCGCGCTGCTCGGCCAGCACGGGGGCGTTCACGTAGGAGACCTGGTCCGAGACGATGTCCGTGAACACGCCCTTCAGGGCGGCCAGGCGCATCGCGGAGACGTCGTGCTCGGCGATCTCACCGGCGATCTCCACCTCGACGGCCGTGATGGACTGCTCGCCCACCAGCGCGGTGAGCACGCGGCCCAGCTTCTCGGCCAGCGGCAGGCCGGGGCGCACGTCCTCGTGGATCGCGCCGCCGGCCACGTTCACGGCGTCCGGCACGAGCTCGCCGGAGAGGGCTAGGCGCACGGAGCCGGCGACGGCGACGCCCGCCTTCTCCTGGGCCTCGGCGGTCGAGGCGCCCAGGTGGGGGGTGACGACGGCGGAGTCGTGGGCGAAGAACGCCAGGTCCGTGGCCGGCTCGGAGCTGAAGACGTCGATGCCGGCACCCCCGATGGTCCCGGCCTCGAGCGCGCGGGCGAGGGCGTCCTCGTCCACGAGGCCGCCGCGGGCCACGTTCACGATGATCGCGGTGTCCTTCATGCGGGCGAACTGCTCATCGCCGATCATGCCGACCGTCTCGGGGGTCTTGGGCATGTGGATCGTGACCACGTCGGCGCGCTCGAGCAGCTCGTCCAGCTCGACGAGGCTCGCGCCGAGCTGCTGCGCCCGGGCGGTGGTCACGTAGGGGTCGTAGGCGAGGATCTCCATGCCGAACGCCTTCATGCGCTCGGCCACGAGCGCGCCGATGCGGCCCAGGCCGATCACGCCCAGCCGCTTGCCGTACAGCTCGACGCCCGTGTACTTCGACCGCTTCCACTCCCCCGCCTTGAGCGAGCCGTGGGCGGCCGCGATGTTGCGGGCGGCGGCCAGGATGTGGCCGCAGGTGAGCTCGGCGGCGGAGATGATGTTCGACGTCGGCGCGTTGACGACCATGACGCCGGCCTCGGTGGCGGCGGGCACGTCCACGTTGTCCAGTCCGACGCCGGCGCGCGCGATGACCTTCAGCTGCGGCGCGGCGGCGATCGCCTCGGCGTCCATCTGGGTGGCCGAGCGGATCAGCACCGCGTCGACGTCGCGCAGGTCCTCGAGGAGGCGGGCGCGGTCGGCGCCGTCCGTGCGGCGGATCTCGAAGTCGGGGCCGAGGGCCTCGACGGTGGCGGGCGAGAGTTCCTCGGCGATCAGGACGACGGGCTGGGCTGCGCTCACGGGTGCTCCTGGAGGTGTGGTGCGGTGGGATGGGAGGCGGGCCGGCCCGCGCTCCGGTCCGAGCCTAGACGCGCGAACGGGCCGTGGCCGGAATGCGACGCCGGCCCCGGAGCGCGATGCCCGGGGCCGGCGTCGGGGGCTCAGGCGGCTCAGCGGGCCGCCGTGCCCTCGGTGTAGTCGTCGTCCGCGTCCTTGAGCCAGGAGAACATCTGGCGCAGCTCGCGGCCGGTCTTCTCGATCGGGTGGGCCTCGCCCCGGGCGCGCAGCTCCTTGAACTCGGGCGCACCGGCCTTCTGGTCGTCCATGAAGCGCTGCGCGAAGGCGCCGGACTGGATGTCGGCGAGGACCGCCTTCATGTTCTCCTTCACGTCGGGGGTGATGACGCGGGGGCCGGAGACGTAGTCGCCGTACTCCGCGGTGTCGGAGATGGACCAGCGCTGCTTGGCGATGCCGCCCTCGACCATGAGGTCGACGATGAGCTTCAGCTCGTGCAGCACCTCGAAGTAGGCGATCTCGGGCTGGTAGCCGGCCTCGGTGAGGGTCTCGAAGCCGTACTGCACGAGCTGGGAGGCGCCGCCGCAGAGCACGGCCTGCTCGCCGAACAGGTCGGTCTCGGTCTCCTCGGTGAAGGTCGTCTCGATGACGCCGGCGCGGGTGCCGCCCACGGCCTTGGCGTAGGACAGGGCGAGGGCGTGGGCCTGGCCGGAGGCGTCCTTCTCGACGGCGATCAGCGCGGGCACGCCGCGGCCGGCCTCGAACTCGCGGCGCACCACGTGGCCCGGGCCCTTGGGGGCGACCAGGGCGACGTCGACGCCCTCGGGGGCCTGGATGTAGCCGAAGCGCACGTTGAAGCCGTGCGCGAAGAAGAGGGCGTCACCCTCCTGCAGGTTGCCGGCGATGTGCTGGTCGTACACGTCGGCCTGGACCTGGTCCGGGGTGAGGATCATGATCAGGTCGGCCTCGGCGGCGGCGGTGGCGACGTCGACGACGCGCAGGCCCTCGGCCTCGGCCTTGGCGCGGGACTTGGAGCCCTCGGCGAGGCCGATGCGCACGTCCACGCCGGAGTCGCGCAGCGACAGGGCGTGGGCGTGGCCCTGGGAGCCGTAGCCGATGACGGCCACGGTGCGGCCCTGGATGATCGACAGGTCGGCGTCGTCGTCGTAGAACTTCTTCACGGTCATGCTGTTCTCCTCACGGGATGGGTGGATCGGGACGGTCAGCGGGCCAGGGCGCGGTCGGTCATGGACCGCGGCCCCCGGGCGAGGGCGAGGGTGCCCGAGCGGACGAGCTCGCGCACACCGTAGGGCTCCATCATCTCGAGGAAGGCCTCGAGCTTGTCACGGGTGCCGGTGGCCTCGAGGGTCAGGGACTCCGGGGCCACGTCGACGACGTGGGCGCGGAACAGGTCGGCCGCCTGGACGACCTGGCCGCGGGTGGCCGCATCGGCGCGCACCTTCACGAGCAGGTGGTCGCGCTGAACGGAGGAGTCGGGCGTGAGCTCGACGACCTTGATCACGTTGATCAGCTTGTTCAGCTGCTTGGTGACCTGCTCGAGCAGGTCCGTGTCGGCGTCGACGACCACGGTGATCCGGGACAGGCCCTCGACCTCCGTGACGCCCACGGCCAGCGAGTGGATGTTGAACGCGCGCCGGGCGAAGAGGCCGGCCACGCGGGTCAGGGTGCCGGGCACGTCCTCGACGAGCACGGACAGGGTGTGGCGTTCCATCGGTTGCCCTCCTCAGTCTTCCTGGTCCCAGTCGGGCGTCATGTCCCGGGCCACCTGGATCGCGTCGTTGCTGACCCCCGCGGGGACCATCGGCCAGACCATGGCGTCACGGGAGACCACGAAGTCCACGATCACGGGGCGGTCGTCGATGGCGAGGGCCTGGCGGATGGTGTCGTCCAGGTCCTCCCGGCGGTCGCAGCGCAGGCCCGCGGCGCCGTAGGCGTCGGCGAGCTTGACGAAGTCCGGCACCCGGGCGGTGTCGTGGCCCGTGTTCAGGTCCGTGTTCGAGTAGCGCCCGTCGTAGAAGAGGGTCTGCCACTGGCGCACCATGCCCAGCGAGGAGTTGTTGATCACCGCGATCTTGATGGGGATGCGGTTGATCACGCACGTGGCGAGCTCCTGGTTGGTCATCTGGAAGCAGCCGTCGCCGTCGATGGCCCAGACCACGCGGTCGGGTTCGCCCACCTGCGCCCCCATCGCGGCGGGGACGGCGAAGCCCATCGTCCCGAGGCCGGCCGAGTTGAGCCACTGGCGCGGACGCTCGTAGGCGACGAACTGGCTGGCCCACATCTGGTGCTGACCGACGCCGGCCACGTAGGTGGCCTCGGGACCGGACAGGGCCGACAGACGCGAGATCACCTCCTGGGGCGCGAGGAGGCCGTCCTCGGTCTCGGTCCAGCCCATCGGGTAGGTGTCCTGCAGGCGCCGCAGCACCGCCCACCAGTCGGCGAGGTCGGGCAGCGCCTCGGGGTCCGTCGCGAGCTCGGCCACCAGGTCCGGGATGATCTCCTTGACGTGGCCGACGATCGGCACGTCCGCGGTGCGGTTCTTGGAGATCTCGGCCGGGTCGATGTCCGCGTGGATCACGCGGGCGCCGGGGGCGAACGAGGGCAGGTGACCGGTCACGCGGTCGTCGAAGCGGGCGCCGAGCGTGATCAGCAGGTCGGCCTGCTGGAGCGCGGCCACGGCGGGGACGCCGCCGTGCATGCCCGGCATGCCCAGGTGCTGGGGGTGCGAGTCGGGGAAGACGCCGCGGGCGGTGAGCGTGGTGACCACGGGGGCGCCCGTGAGCTCGGCGAGGGCGCGCAGCTCCTCGTGGGCCTCGCCGCGGGCCACGCCGCCGCCCGCATACAGCACGGGGCGCCGGGCCTCGCGGATCAGCCGGGCGGCCTCGCGGATCTGTCGGGGGTGGCCGCGCAGGACGGGGCGGTAGCCGGGCAGGTCGATCCGGGGCGGCCACGCGAACTCGAACTCGCCCTGCTGGGCGTCCTTGGTGACGTCCACGAGCACGGGCCCGGGCCGGCCCGTGGCGGCGATGTGGAACGCCTCGGCGAGGGCCTGGGGGACGTCCTCGGGCCGGGTCACGAGCCGGGAGTGCTTGGTGATGGGCATCGTGATGCCCACGATGTCCGCCTCCTGGAAGGCGTCCGTGCCGATCGCGGCGGAGGAGACCTGGCCGGTGATGAACACGACCGCCTGGGAGTCCATGTGGGCGTCCGCGATGGCGGTCACCAGGTTGGTGGCGCCGGGACCGGAGGTGGCGATGGCCACGCCGACCTTGCCGGTGGCCAGGTGGTAGCCCTGCGCCGCGTGACCGGCGCCCTGCTCGTGGCGCACCAGGATGTGGCGGATCCGATCGGAGTCCATGAGCGGGTCGTAGGTCGGCAGGATGGCGCCGCCGGGCAGCCCGAACACGTCCGTGACCCCCAGCTCCTCCAGGGAGCGGATGATGCCCTCGGAGCCGGTCATCCGGGTCGGCTCGACGCGGGAGCCCTCGCCGGGCACCCGCGGCTCGACGATCTCGGGCCGAGGGGCCGGACGGCGCTCCTGGACCCGGGCGGTCTCCGTCGGGTGGGAGGCCGGCGTCGGGACCTGCGGGACCGCCGCGCGGGCGTCGCGGGGGGTCGTGCTCATGGGGTCACCTCACTGCGTTCGTCGCTGCGTGTCCGTCGCGGGGGCGTCGGACGGTCGTCGTTCGGATCCGTCGGGCGTCGGGGACCGTGGCCGCGTCGATGACGGATCGGGCCGGCGTGGCGGAGTCTGAGGTGGGGACACGGCCGCCGGGTCCTTCGGGGTGGTCTCAGTATCGACAGCCGTGCGCCCCGTCCGCCATCGACCACCCGCCTGTCTCGCAATGTGAGATAAAGCGTCACATCGTGAGACGACCGGGCGGTCGGCGTCGAATCCCGGGCCTGAGCCCACCCTAGTCAGCCGCCGCGGTGGCGGCCGCCTTCACCCACGTTCCGTGACGGAGCACCCCGCGCACCTCGAGCTCCGGGCCGAAGACGACGGCGTCCGCTCGGCTCCCGACTCGGAGCCGGCCGACGTCGGGGAGCCCCAGGGCGTCCGCGGGCGCGGCCGTCGCCGCCCGCAGCGCGGCGTCGAGGTCGACCCCGGCGACGACGGCGGAGCGCACCGAGCCGGTGACCGTGGCCGTGGACCCGGCGATGGCCCCGGCTGCGCCGTCCGCGCCGACCACCCGCGCGACGCCGTCGTGGACCCGGACCCGCAGCGGCCCGAGGGGGAACTCGCCGTCGCCGCAGCCGGCGGCGGCCATGGAGTCCGAGACGAGGATCCACCGCTCCCCCGCCTCCCGGGCGACCCGCCGCACCGTGGCCGCATGCAGGTGGACGCCGTCCACGATGGTCTCGATCCCCACGCGCGGGTCCTCCAGCAGGGCGACGGCCGGCCCGGGCTCGCGATGGTGGGTGGGCCGGCACGCGTTGTGCAGGTGCGTGGCCATCCGCGCCCCCGCATCGATCGCCGCGCGCGTGGTCTCGTAGGAGGCGTCCGTGTGGCCGATCGCGACGACGACGCCCGCCTCCGCCAGCCGGCCCACCGCGTCGAGGGCCCCGGGCAGCTCGGGGGCCAGCGTGACCATCGCCAGGTGGCCCGCGCCGACCTCGACGAGGCGAGCGACGTCCTCGGGCTCCGGCGCCCGCAGCGACGCGGCCCGGTGCGCGCCGCGGTGCCGGGGTGAGAGCCAGGGACCCTCGAGGTGCACGCCGGCCAGCACCCCCTCCGCGCACAGGGGCGTCAGGGCCGTCAGCTGCGCCGCGAGCGCGTCGACCTCGTCCGTGACGAGGGAGGCCACGACCGTGGTCGTGCCCGCGCGGGCGTGGGCCGCGGCCGCCGCGCGTGCCGCGGCCGCGCCGGACTCGACGGCGTGTCCGCCGCCGCCGTGGCAGTGCACGTCCACGCAGCCGGGAGCGAGGAGGGCGTCGCCGAGGTCGTGGACGGGGCCGTGGGTGCGCGGCGGGTCCCCGGTCCCGACGGCCACCACCCGGCCCTCGGCCAGGGCGATCCAGCCGGGGCCGCCGAGGCGCTCACCGTCATGGACGCGGTCCGCGCACAGCACCGACGGGGACGCGGCGGCCTGCGGCGCCTGCTCGGCGCGCGGCCGGTGAGGGACCGAGGCGGGCACGGATGCACCTTCCGGGGTGGGCGGGTCGATGGACGAGGGGCGCTCAGAGGCCCTGCCAGGACGGCTTGGCCTCCCACATGTGGCGGTACTCCCCCGCGAGCTCGAGTCGCCCGGCGGCGGCCTCGTCCACGAGGACGGTCACATGCGGGTGCAGCTGCAGGGCCGTGACCGGCCAGCGCGCGCTCACGGGGCCCTCCACGAGCTGCCGCACCGCCTCGGCCTTGCCCTCGCCCCGGGCCAGCAGGACCAGGTGTCGGGCGTCGAGGATCGTGCCCACGCCCTGGGTGAGGCAGTGGGTCGGGACCTGGTCGAGGTCGCCGTCGAAGAAGCGGGCGTTGTCCCGCCGGGTCTGCTCGGCGAGCACCTTGATGCGCGTGCGGGAGGCGAGGGAGGAGCCGGGCTCGTTGAACGCGATGTGCCCGTCCGTGCCCACGCCGAGCAGCTGCACGTCCACGCCGCCGGC
Source organism: Micrococcus sp. HOU01 (assembly GCF_035609305.1). Classification (NCBI taxonomy): domain Bacteria; kingdom Bacillati; phylum Actinomycetota; class Actinomycetes; order Micrococcales; family Micrococcaceae; genus Micrococcus; species Micrococcus sp. HOU01. The sequence goes on from NZ_CP141211.1 coordinate 1,825,312, forward strand.
CTCGCGCAGCGCCTCCTCGTAGGCGGCGCAGGCGCCCGGGACGTCCGCCGCACCGCCGTCCGGACCGTGCACGGCCTCCGGGGCGATGTCCGTGCGCACGACGAACTCCCGCTCGATCACGGTGCGGTAGGACTCGGGGTGTCCCGCGGGCAGGCCGACGTACTCGTCCAGCAGGAACGCGCGGCAGGAGCGCAGGGACAGCTCCCCGTCCCGGACCCGGCGGGCGAGCTCGTCGTAGACGGGCAGGGGCGAGGAGCCGGTGGCCAGCCCCAGGACGGCCTCGGGACGGGCCGCCACGTGGGCGGCCACCGCGTCCGCGCCGTGCCGGCCCAGGGCGGCGGCGTCGGGCAGGATGACGACCTCCATCAGCGCGCCTCCCGCCCGGGACGCGGCGCGGGTCCCCCGGCCCGGGCGTCGATCGCGTGCATGCTCATCCTCTGCTCGTCTCGGCGTGCGGGCCGACCGGGCCTCAGCCCAGGTAGGCGCCCTCGGCGGCGGAGTGCACCAGCTTGGCGTACTTGCCCAGCACGCCCGTGGTGAACTTCGGCTCCACCGGCTCCCAGGACTCGCGGCGGGCGGCGAGCTCGGCCTCGTCCACGAGCAGGTCCATGGTGCGTCCGGCGATGTCCACGCGGATGCGGTCGCCGTCCTGCACCAGCCCGATCGGCCCTCCCTCGGCGGCCTCGGGGGCGATGTGGCCGATGCACAGGCCGGTGGTGCCGCCGGAGAAGCGCCCGTCGGTGATCAGCAGGACGTCCTTGCCCAGGCCCGCCCCCTTGATGGCGCCGGTGATCGCGAGCATCTCGCGCATGCCCGGACCGCCCTTCGGTCCCTCATAGCGGATGACCACCACGTCGCCGGCGGCGATGGTCCCGTCCTCGAGGGCGTCCATGGCGGCGCGCTCCCGGTCGAAGACGCGCGCAGTGCCCTCGAAGACGTCCGCATCGAAGCCGGCGGACTTCACGACGGCGCCCTCCGGGGCCAGCGAGCCGTGGAGGATCGCGATGCCGCCGTTGGGGTGCAGCGCGTCATCCATGGTGCGGATGACCTTGCCGTCCACCGGGTCCGGATCGAGCGCGGCGAGGTTCTCGGCGAGCGTCTTGCCGGTGACGGTGAGGGTGTCCCCGTGCAGCAGGCCCTCGTCCAGCAGGGCCTTCATGACCACCGGGACGCCGCCGATGCGGTCCACGTCCGTCATGACGTACTGGCCGAACGGCTTGAGGTCGGCGATGTGAGGGGTGCGGTCGGCGATGCGGTTGAAGTCGGACAGCTGCAGGTCCACGCCCGCCTCCCGGGCGATGGCGAGCAGGTGCAGCACGGCGTTGGTGGAGCCGCCGAACGCCATGGTCACGGCGATCGCGTTCTCGAACGCGGGCTTGGTCATGATGTCCCGGGCCGTGATGCCCTGGCGGAGCATGTTCACCACGGCCTCGCCGGAGCGGCGCGCGAAGGCGTCACGGCGGCGGTCCGCGGAGGGGGCGGCGGCGGAACCGGGCAGGGACATGCCGAGGGCCTCGCCGATGGAGGCCATGGTGTTGGCGGTGTACATGCCGCCGCAGGCGCCCTCGCCCGGGGCGATGGACTTCTCGATGCGGAGCAGGTCCTCCTCGGACATGAGACCGCGGGCGCAGGCGCCGACCGCCTCGAAGGCGTCGATGATGGTCACCTGCCTCTCGGTGCCGTCGGTCAGGCGGGCCACGCCCGGCATGATCGAGCCTGCGTAGACGAACACGGACGCCAGGTCCAGGCGGGCGGCGGCCATGAGCATGCCCGGCAGCGACTTGTCGCAGCCGGCGAGCAGGACGGAGCCGTCCAGGCGCTCGGCCATCATCACGGTCTCCACCGAGTCGGCGATCACCTCGCGGGAGACGAGGGAGAAGTGCATGCCCTCGTGGCCCATGGAGATGCCGTCCGAGACGGAGACCGTGCCGAACTCCAGCGGATATCCACCGGCGGCGTGGACGCCGTCCTTCGAGGCCTGGGCGAGGCGGTCCAGGGAGAGGTTGCAGGGGGTGATCTCGTTCCAGGACGAGGCGATGCCGATCTGCGGCTTGCCGAAGTCCTCGTCCCCCATGCCGACCGCGCGGAGCATGCCGCGGGCGGCGGTGCGCTCCATCCCGTCGGTGACGTCGCGCGAGCGCGGCTTGATGTCGGGGGCGGCGGACGGGGTGCTGGGAGTCGACGCGGCGGAGTCCATGCCGCGGAGTCTAGTGAGCACGGCGCCACCGGGCCGACGCGACGTCCCCGTGTGACGGGTGCCGCAGCATGACACGCGCGGACGGGTCCGCGTACGTTGGGCCCATGGACACGCCCACCCTGCACAGACGGCTGCGCCGCGTCTTCGATGCGCGCGTGTTCAACCACGGCGACTACAACGTCGTCTACGGCCAGCCCTCGGGCTCCTCCTCCCCCCTCGTGATCGGCTACCGCCACCAGCCGCTCGAGATGCTGCTGTGCCCGTTCGACCCCACCTCCACCCCGGACGACCACGACCGCCGCGCGCCGGGCGTGGCCGAGGACGATCCGCACGGCCCGGTGACCGAGGCCTCCGCGGACCGCGCCGACGTCGTCGAGGTGGGGCTGGCCAACGTGGCCACCGTGGCGGACACGGGCAGCGGCTATCAGGTGGAGACCGTCACGGGCTTCCGGACGTGGTTCGACGTCCCGGAGCACACGCGGGTGCCGGTGGGTGACCTCACGGAGGACGGCACCGCGGAGCTCGACCAGGCCGAGGACGCCACCGACTTCCACGCCTTCATGACCGCCTTCATGGACGAGCTGGACCGCCTCTACGCGACCCCGGAGACGGACGCGACGGACGTCACGCCCCCCGATTTGCACGGCGTCTGAAACCCCTGGTAGGGTTTCACCTCGTTGCACGGCGCACCGGAGAGATCCGAGAGGCGGTGCGGCACCTGCACCTCTAGCTCAACCGGTAGAGCATCTGACTCTTAATCAGCAGGTTCCGGGTTCGAGTCCCGGGGGGTGCACCCACCGGAGCGAAGGCCCCGTCTCCACGGAGACGGGGCCTTCGTCGTCCCCGCTCCCCGACCGGGCCCACCGTAGGCTGGGGCCCATGACCGACACGACCCAGCACCGCCTCCAGCCCGGCGACACGGCGCCCGCGTTCACCCTCCAGGACCAGGAGGGCCGGCCCGTCTCGCTGCGCGACAGCGCGGGCAAGCACACGATCGTCTACTTCTACCCGGCCGCGTCCACGCCCGGCTGCACCACGCAGGCCTGCGACTTCCGGGACAGCCTCGCCTCCCTGACCGCGGCCGGCTACGTCGTCCTGGGGATCTCCCCCGACCCGATCGGCAGGATCATCCGGTTCGCCGAGCAGGAGGGCCTGACGTTCCCCCTGCTCTCGGACGAGGACCACGCGGTGGCCGAGGCCTACGGCGCCTGGGGCGAGAAGAAGAACTACGGGCGGACCTTCGAGGGTCTGATCCGCTCCACGATCGTCGTCGGCCCGGACGGGAAGGTCACCCACGCGCAGTACAACGTGAAGGCGACCGGCCACGTGGCGCGACTGCGCCGCACCCTCGGCCTCGACGAGGCCTGATCCGCGCCCGGGCACCGCACGGTAGGATCGGGCCTCGCCCCGCCCGCGCGGGGTGTGCGCGGGCGTGGCGGAACTGGTAGACGCGCTGGATTTAGGTTCCAGTGTCCTGGACGTGGGGGTTCGAGTCCCCCCGCCCGCACTCCCCGGGCCCGCCCGACCCCGACGTCACCTGCCAGAGGAGGTCGCCATGCAGCCCACTCGCCGCGCCTTCCTCGGCGGGGGCCTGGGCCTGCTCGGCCTGAGCGTGGCCGGCTGCACGACGTCGCCCGCGGCGCCGTCCTCCGCCGCCCCGACCTCCTCGGGCCCGGGCCGACTGCTCGTGGTCGGCGCCCCGGCGCGGGCGCTGACGCGAGATCCGGCCCGCGCGCTGGACGTCGAGTCCTTCCGTCTGATCCGCCAGGTCTTCGAGACGCTGCTCGGCGTGGACGCGGACACCGGCGCCCCCACGCCCCGCCTCGCCGAGCGGCACGAGGAGTCCGACGGCGGCCGCCTCCACACGTTCCACCTGGTCTCCGGGGTGGTGTTCGACGACGGCGAGCCGTGCGACGCCGCCGCCGTGGTCGCGAACATCGAGCGGTGGGCCGCCGCCCCCGCGCCCGTGGACGGGACCGTCGCCCCGCCCTCCTCGTTCGTCTCGGCCTTCGGCGGATACGCCGGGGACGCGGACTCCGCCTTCGCCGGCGTCGAGGCCCGCGGCGAGCTCGAGGTGCGGCTGCGCCTGCACTCCCCCCGCCGTCACCTCGCGGCCGCGCTGGCCTCGCCGGCCTTCGCGATCTCCTCGCCGGCCTCGTGGGACCGCACGGTCGACGTGGACGGCTCCGAGGTCACCACCCCCGCCGGCACCGGCCCCTACCGCTGGGCCGACGCCGCGGAGACCGCCGAGCTCACGCGCGCCCACCCGGGCGCCTCGGGCGCGACGATCCTGGTCCCCAGCGCCCGCCACCGCGGCTCCGATCCGGCGGCGTACCCGGTGGCCGTGCAGGCGTGGGGTCGGGCCTCCGTGCGCCTGCGGGAGCTGCGGCGCGGCACGGCGGACGTGATCGACGTCGTCGCCCCCGGCCAGCTGCGCCCCCTCGTCGAGGCCGGCACCCAGGTGCTGCCCCGGGACCCCCTGGGCGTGCTCTACGTGGGCATGAACCTGGACCACCCGAGCGTGCGCTCGCAGTACCTGCGCCAGGCGATCGCGTACGCGGTGGACCGCCCGCGCATCGCCGGCAGCGACGTCTTCCTCGAGGGCACCCGCCTGGCCCACGACCTCGTCCCCCCCTCCCTCGGCGTCGGCGACGAGGAGGCGCGGCGCTACGACGTCAACCCGGGCCGGGCCCGCGAGTTCCTCGGCCTGGCGGGATACGACGGGGAGCCGTTGGAGTTCCTCTACCCGGCCGGCACGGCCCGCCCCTCCCTGCCCGAGCCGGAGCGGGTCTACGCGATGGTCGCCCGCGACCTCGGCGCGGTGGGGATGCACATCGTGCCCGTGCCCGTGCCGGAGGACCAGGACTACCTGCACGCCGTCGTCTCCCGACCCACCCGAGCCCTGCACCTGATGGGCCGCACCGGCGACTACCGCGACCCGCACGCGTTCCTCGAGCCCTTCGCGCGCTCGGGCCGCGCCGAGACCGGCTACCGCAACCCGCGCGTCGTCGAGGACGTGGACGCGGCCGCGGCCGAGACCGACGACGACGCGCGCCGCGCCCTGTTCCGCCGCGTCGTCCGGGCCATGGCCCTCGACCTGCCGGCGCTGCCGCTGGTCTATCCGATCTCGGCCCTGGCCACCGGCCCGCGCGTGGCCTCCTACCCGACGTCGCCGCAGCTGGACGAGCCCTTCTCGCGCGTCAGGCTGACCGAAGGCTGAACGCACCGGTAGTACAGTGGGAGATCACGGCGCCCGGCCCGACCGCCACTGCTCGGCCTGGTCGCACTGCGCCCACCCGCCGTCGTTCTGCTTCAGGAGTTGACCGTGCCCACCACCTCGTCCACCGCCACCCACGACGTCGTCCTGATCGGCGGCGGCATCATGAGCGCCACCCTGGGCGTGCTGCTGCAGAAGCTCGAGCCCACCTGGTCCATCGCCCTGTACGAGAGCCTCGATCAGGCCGGCCTGGAGTCCTCCGACCCGTGGAACAACGCGGGCACCGGCCACGCCGCCCTGTGCGAGCTGAACTACTCGCCCATGGACAAGAACGGACGGGTGGACGTCACCAAGGCGCTGGGCATCAACGAGCAGTTCTGGACCACCCGCCAGTTCTGGTCCTCCCTGGTGGCGGACGGCACGCTCAAGGACCCCAAGTCCTTCATCAACCCGCTGCCGCACATGTCCTTCGTGTGGGGTGACGACCACGCGGACTACCTCCGCACCCGCTATGAGGCCATGTCCGCCCAGCCGCTGTTCGCCGGCATGGAGCACAGCGAGGACCCGGAGCAGATCCGTGCCTGGGCCCCGCTGCTGATCGAGGGCCGTGAGCCGGGCCAGCGCCTGGCGGCGTCCCGCAACACCGGCGGCACCGACGTCGACTTCGGCTCCCTCACCCGCCAGCTCATCACGGCCATGGCCAGCGCCGGCGCCGAGGTGCGCTTCGGTCACAAGGTCACCGGCCTCACCCGCGGCACGGACGGCCGCTGGGAGGTCAAGGTCAAGAACAAGGCCGCCGGCTCCGAGCTCGTGGACCGCGCCCGCTTCGTCTTCGTCGGTGCCGGCGGCGGCGCCCTGCCCCTGCTGCAGAAGTCCGGCATCCCCGAGGCCAAGGGCTTCGGCGGCTTCCCGGTCTCCGGCCAGTTCCTGCGCTGCACGGACGAGTCCGTGGTCAACCAGCACATGGCCAAGGTGTACGGCCAGGCCGCCGTCGGCGCCCCTCCGATGTCCGTGCCCCACCTGGACACCCGCTTCGTCAACGGCAAGCGCTCCCTGCTGTTCGGCCCCTACGCCGGGTTCTCCACGAACTTCCTCAAGACCGGTTCCTACCTGGACCTGCCGCTGTCCGTGCGCCCGCACAACCTCAGCACGATGCTGGACGTGGCCAAGGACAACATGGACCTGACCAAGTACCTCGTGACCGAGGTGCTGAAGTCCCGGGACAAGAAGATCGACGCGCTGCACGAGTTCTACCCGGAGGCCGACGGCGGCGAGTGGGAGCTGATCACCGCGGGCCAGCGCGTGCAGGTGATGAAGCGCAAGGGCCGCTTCGGCGGCGTCCTGCAGTTCGGCACCGAGGTCGTCGCCCACGCGGACGGCTCGCTCGGCGGCCTGCTCGGCGCCTCGCCCGGTGCCTCCACCGCGGCCCCCATCATGGTGAAGCTGCTCGAGCGCTGCTTCCCCGCGAAGATGGCCGGCTGGGACGGCACGCTCAAGGAGCTCATCCCGTCCCTGGGCCACACGCTCAACGACAACCCGGCGCTGCTGGACGAGGTCCGCACCGCCACGGACGCCGCACTGAAGCTGGCCTGACGCCGTGATGGGAGCGCTCGCACGGTTCTCACTCGGCCGGCGGGCGCTCGTGGCGCTCGTCACCGTGTTCATCGCGGTGTTCGGCGTCCTCTCCGCCGGGCAGCTCAAACGGGAGCTGATCCCCCCGCTCGAGCTGCCCGTCATCTCCGTGTCGACGCTCTACCCGGGGGCGTCCCCCGAGGTCGTGGACGCGCAGGTGGGAGAGCCCCTCGAGACGGCCCTGCAGGCCGTGGAGGGGCTCGAATCCTCGCGGTCCACGTCGCAGTCCGGCTTCAACGCGGTCCAGCTGGAGTTCGCCTACGGCACAGACCTGAACCGGGCCCGGTCCCAGGTGGACCGGGTGGTCGCCAACCTGGGGCCGCAGCTGCCGGAGGAGGCGGAGACCTCGTCCTTCGCGGGCTCCGTCTCCGACTTCCCGGTGGTCTTCCTCGCCCTGTCCGGGGATGAGGACCTCAACACCCTGCGCCGCCGCGCCGAGGACGTCCTGGCCCCGCGGCTGCAGAAGATCGACGGCGTCCGCGGCGCCGACGTGCTCGGCGGCACGGACGAGAACGTCTCCGTGGTCCCGGACCCGGCCGCGCTCGCCGCCGCCGGGCTGACCACCTCCGACATCACCGACGCGCTCGAGGAGAACGCCGGCCTCTTCCCCGTCGGCCAGGTCACCGAGGGCGCGACCACCTATCCCGTCCAGGCGGGCGCCGCCGTCGAGGACCTCGAGGGCCTGCGCGGGATCGTCGTCGCTCCCTCCGGCGACGGCGAACCGCGCACCCTGGACGAGGTCGCCGACGTCACCCTCGTGGCCGCGGCCCCCACCTCGCTGACCCGCACCGACGGGGTGCCGACGCTGTCCGTCTCCGTGACCGCGACCCCGGACGCCGACCTCGTGGCGGTCTCTCAGGCCGTGCGCGACGCCCTGCCGGAGCTGGCGTCCCTGGTCGGCGGCGGCGCGGACCTGACCGTGGTGTTCGACCAGGCCCCGTTCATCCAGCAGTCCATCGACACGCTGTTCCAGGAGGGCCTGCTGGGCCTGGCGTTCGCCGTGCTGGTGATCGCCGTGTTCCTGCTCTCGGTGCGCTCCACCCTCGTCACCGCCGTGTCCATTCCGCTGTCCCTGCTGGCCGCCCTCATCGGGGTCGCGGCCTTCGGCTACTCCCTCAACACGCTGACGCTCGGGGCGCTGACGATCTCGATCGGCCGGGTCGTGGACGACGCGATCGTGGTGGTGGAGAACATCCGCCGGCACCTCGGCCTGGGCGCCGACCGGCGCACCGCGATCCTCGACGGCACGCGCGAGGTCGCCACCGCGATCACCGCCTCCACCCTCGTCTCCGTGGCCGTGTTCCTGCCCATCGCCTTCGTGGGCGGCCTGGCCGGCGAGCTGTTCCGGCCCTTCGCCGTGACCGCCACGGTCGCCCTGCTGGCCTCCCTCGTCGTCGCCCTGACGATCGTGCCGGTGCTGTGCTGGTGGTTCCTGCGCGCCCCACGGCGCGGGGCCGAGACCACGGCCGTGCCCGCCGTCCCCGGCGACCGGCCCGTGGCGGCCGGCGGATGGCTCACCCGGGCCTACCGCCCGGTGCTGCGCTGGACGCAGCGGCACACCGTGGTCACCCTCGCCGCCGCCCTGGCGCTGCTGGCCGGCACGGCCGCGCTGGTCCCGCTGATCCCCACGAACCTCCTGGGCGACTCGGGACAGAACTCGTTCGTCGTCACGGCGGAGCAGGAGCCGGGGGCGTCGCTGGAGACGACGGCCGCCGCCGCCGAGCGCATCGAGCGCGTGCTGCTGGACACCGACGGCGTCGAGACCGTCCAGTGGACGGCCGGCACCGCCGCCGGTCCGATGGGGGCCTTCGGCGGCTCCTCGGCGGACCGGGCGCGGTTCACGGTGGTGACCGACCCGGATGCGGACCAGGTGGCTCTCCAGGACGGGGTGCGCGCCGAGCTCACCGGTCTCGACGGCGTGGGCGACGTGTCCGTCTCCACGCAGCAGGGGCCGAGCGGCGGCCAGGACATCGAGGTGGCCGTCTCCGCCCCCGACCCGCAGGCCCTCACCGCGGCCGCCGATCAGGTCGCCGAGGCGCTGCGGCCCGTCGAGGGTGCCCGCGAGGTGACGACGCCGGCTTCGGACCTGCGCCCGACGTTCCAGGTGGACGTGGACACCGTCGCCGCCGCCCGGCTCGGCCTGACCGAGGAGGCGGTGGCCGGCCAGGCCGCCGCCGCCCTGCAGGCCGTGCCCGTGGGCGACGTCCGCTTCGGGTTCGAGAGCTTCGCGGTGCAGCTGGGTGACCCGGAGCCGGTCGAGTCCCTCGACGCCCTGCGCCAGGTGCCCGTGGAGACGGCCGAGGGGCCCGTGCCGCTGGGGGACCTCGCCGAGGTCTCGCGAGTGCCGGTGCCCGCCCGGGTGACGTCCTCGAACGGCGAGCGGACCGCCGTCGTCACGGTGACCCCGGACGACGAGGACCTCGGGGCCGTCTCACGCCGGGTCACGCAGGCCGTGGCGGAGCTGGACCTGTCCGAGGGCGTCACCGCGGCCGTGGGCGGCGCGGCGGAGCAGCAGGCGCAGACGTTCCGGGACCTCGGGCTGGCGCTGCTGGCCGCCGTGGCGACCGTGTACGTCGTGATGGTGGCGACGTTCAACTCGCTGCGCCAGCCGCTCGTGCTGCTCGTGTCGATCCCCTTCGCCGCCACGGGCGTGTTCCTGGCGCTGCTGGCCACTGGCACGCCGCTGGGACTGTCCACGATGATCGGGCTGCTCATGCTGGTGGGCATCGTGGTGACGAACGCGATCGTGCTGATCGACCTGATCAACCAGTACCGCCGCGACCGCGGCATGACCTTGGACGAGGCGATCGAGGTGGGCGCGCTCAACCGCGTGCGCCCGGTGGTGATGACGGCCCTGGCCACCATCCTGGCCATGACCCCGATGGCCCTGGGCATCACGGGGCACGCGGGGTTCATCTCCCAGCCCCTCGCGGTGGCCGTGGTGGGCGGCCTGGTGTCCTCCACCCTGCTCACGCTCGTGCTCGTGCCCGTGCTGTACCGGCTCACCGAGGTCCGCGGGGAGCGCCGCCTGCAGGAGGAGCGCCGCGTCGCGGCCGAGCGGGAGGCGCAGCGCGTCGCGGCCGAGCGCGCGGCCGAGCGCGCGGCCGAGCAGGCGCGCCGGGCTGAGGAGCGTTGGGCGGCCCCGTCCGAGCTCGACGCCGGACGCCTCGGCCGACTCCGGCAGCGCCTCCGCCGGCGGTGGCGCCGGGCCTGACCTCACGCGTGGCGCGGGCCGGGGCGGCGGGGCGCACCCCCGTCGCTCAGGCGCCGTCGTGCACCGCGAGGCTCGAGCCGCGCCGGTCCTTGCGCACCTCGAGGCGCACGCCGATCTCCTGCCTCATCCGTTCGACGTGGGAGACGAGGCCCACGGTCCGGCCACCGGTCCGCAGGGTGTCCACGACGTCCAGGACGTCGTCGAGGGTGTCCGCGTCGAGCGAGCCGAAGCCCTCGTCCACGAAGAGCGTGTCCAGTTCGATGCCGCCGGCTTCGGCCTGCACGGTGTCCGCGAGCCCCAGGGCGAGGGCGAGGGAAGCCATGAAGGTCTCGCCGCCCGAGAGCGTGGCCGGGTGGCGCGTCTCGTCCACGTAGTGGTCCCGGATGACGAGTTCGAGGCCCTTGTTCCCGCGCCCGCCCACGGCGTCGGAGTACTCGATCGAATACCGCTGGTCCGTCATGGCGAGCAGACGCTCGGTGGCCGCGGCGGCGACCTCCTCGAGCCGCCCGGCGAGGACGTAGCTCGTCAGGGGCATCTTGAGCAGGTTCTCCCCGCCGCCGCGGACGAGGTCGAGCAGCCCCCGCACCCGCGTGTGCTCGGCGATGAGCCCGGCGGACCGCTCCAGGACCTCGGTCAGGGCGGATGACTGGCGACGCACCGTGGCGACGAGTGAATCGAGTCGCCCGACCGCCGTCGCCCGGGACGAGCTCGCGGCCTCGGCCGCGGCGAGCGCCTCGGCGGCGGCGCGGGTCTGCTCCTCGGTCGGCGGCTCGACGCCCGCCTCGGCGAGGGCGCGGCCCCGGCGGACGGGCTCGCTCGCCTCGAGCTCGGCGAGGCGGGCCCGTTCGGCGTGCCACTCCTGCACGGCGGCCGTGCGCGCGGCGACCTCCGTCTCCTCGAGGCGGGCCGCGCGCGCCGCGTCGACGTCGTCGAAGTGCTGTTCGGCCAGCGCGGCGGTGAGCGCCTGGTCGGTCTCGTCGGCGACCGCCCGGGCGCGCGCGTCCTCGTCCTGCGCCGCAGCGAGGGCGGCCAGGACCCGGCGTGCGGCGGTGACCTGGTCGCGGCGGGCGTCGAGGGTCTCGGCGTCACCGCGGGCGGCCTCGACGGCGTCCCGCAGCTCGGTCAGCCGGGCGGCACGGTGGGCGGCGGCCTCGGCGAGCCGACCGTCCTCGGCCGCGAGCGCGGCGGCGGTCTCGTCGGCCCCGGCGAGCGTCTTCTCGGCGGCGGTCAGCCGCCGGCGGTCCGCGGCGAGGTCCTTCGCCGCCTGGTCCAGCGCGGCCCGTTCGGCCTCGGCGCGCTCGAGCGCCTCTCGCGCGGCCTCGGGTGCGAGCCCGGCGGCGGCCTCGCGCGCCGTGCGGAGGGTCTGCTCGGCGGCGCGCAGGGCGGTCTCGGCGTCGGTCGCGGCCCGGTCGGCCGCGGTCCGGGCCTGCTCGGCGTCCCGCACGTCCGCCTCGGTCACAGCGGTGTCCGCGGTGGCGGCCGGAGCCGGGTGCTCGGGCGAGCCGCACACGGCGCACGGCTCGCCGGGCACGAGCCGCTCCGCCAGTTCGGAGGCGGCCTGCTCGTACCGGGCACGCAGCAGACCGACGTGCCGTTCGGCGGCCTCGCGTCGCCGCTCCTGTGCCTCCCGGTGGGCCCGGGCCGCGGTCTCTGCCTCGACGGCGCGGGCGGCCGCGGCCTCGGCGGCCGTGCGGCGCGCGGCCGCCTCGGACACGGCGCGGTCCACGGACTCCCGGGCGCCGAGACGCTCGGTGCCGCGTTCGACGGCCGCGCGGTGTGCCGCGACGGCCGCCTCACGCTCGGGGCGGGACTCGACCAGGGCGGCGCGGTCGCGGCCGATCTCGGCCCGCCGCTCCGCCGCGGCGGCCGCCTCCTGCTCCAGCTCGCCCATCCGGGCACGGTCCTGGACGGCGCGTGCCACCGCCTCCGCGGCGCGCTCGGCCTCCCCCAGCGCCTGGCGGGAGGCGGGCGCGTCGGCGGCCCCGTCCGCCCGGGCGGCGGCGAGCCACGCCGCCGCGGTCGGCTCGTCCTCGACGTGCGCCAGGGCCTCCGTCACCGCCTCCGACGCGGTGCCGGCGGCGTCCGCCGCCGCGGTGGCCCGCTGCGCGGCCGCGAGCACCCGCCCGGCGCGCTCATGGGCGTCGACGGCGCGGCGCCGCGCCGCGGCGGTCTCGGCCTCGGCGTCGTGGTCGCGTCGACGGCGCCCCCACGCCTCGGCCGCGGCCAGGTCCCGCCCGCGGGTCTCCAGCTCACGCGCCGTCACCCGGGCCCGCTGCTCCGCGGCGCGGGCCGTGGCGAGGCCGGCCCGTGCGTCCTCGTGCGCGCGACCCGCGCGCTCGGCGGCGAGGGCGAGCAGCCGCTCGTCCGTGTCCGGTGACGGCTCCGGCGCATGCCAGTCCGGGCCGAGCGCCTCGTGGAGCGCCTCGGCCAGCTGCGCCCGCGCAGTCCGGGCCACGTCCGCGTCCACGGCCACCGCGGTGTCCAGCCGGGCCGTCTCGCCGCGCAGGTGCTCCTCGACGCCGTCGAAGCGCTGCGTGCCGAAGAGCCGCCGCAGCAGGACGCGGCGCTCATCCGACTTCGCGGTGAGGAACTGGGCGAACTGCCCCTGGGGCAGCAGGACCACCTGCATGAACTGCTCGGCGTCCAGGTGCAGGACGGCCGCGATCTGCTGGCCGACCTCGTCCGCCCGGGTGAGCGGCGCCGTCCATTCCCCGGCCACGCGTTCCCGCAGGGAGACCGTGGCCGGCGTGGTGACGGTGGCGCCTCCCGCCGCGCTGCGTCTCCGGCGGGGCCGCTCGTGCTTGGGCGAGCGGACCACCTCGAAGCGCCGGCCCTGCACGGTGAACTCGACCTGCACCTCGGGGATCACCGCGCCGGGCTCGCGCAGCGTGGTCACGAGCGACTCGGCCGACCGTCCGCCCGGCACGGTCCCGTAGAGGGCGAAGCACAGCGCGGCCAGCACCGTGGACTTGCCCGCGCCGGTGGGCCCGTCCAGCAGGAACAGGCCGGACGCGTTGAGCCGGTCGAAGTCGACGTCCTGCGCCTGGGCGTAGGGCCCGAGCCCCTCCACGCGCATCCGGTGGATCCTCATGCGCGCACCTCCGCCGCGCGAGCGGCCTCGAGGGCGTCCCGCAGCAGGTCCTGCTCGGCCCCGCTGGCCGGCCGCTGCCGGACGTGGTCCACGAAACCGACCGCGAGCGCGTGGTCCGAGGGCGCCTGCCGCAGGACCTGGGCGTAGGTCCGCTCCCGGGCCCGCCTCCCGCCGGCCGGTTCGTGGCGGAAGACGAGCACGGAGGGGAACCGGGTCTTCAGACGCTCCAGGGCCCGCTCGGGGCGGTCGTCGTCGGTGACGGTGACCTGCACCCAGCACTGCTCCGCCCACGCGAACTCCGGGGACTCCAGCAGGTCCTCGATCGGCCCGGACAGCACCGCCAGGCGCCGTCCGGCGTCCCAGTCCACGGCCTCGACGTCGGTGACGGCCCCGCCCGTGACGTGGACGAGCCAGCCGCCCTTGCGGTGGCCCGCCTCGGAGAAGGAGTACGGCAGCGGTGAGCCGGAGTACCGCACGTGCTCTGCCAGCCGCTGGCGGCCGTGCAGGTGGCCCAGGGCCGCGTAGTCGAGCCCGTCGAACACGGAGACCGGCACCTGCCCCAGCGTGCCCACCAGCATCTCGGGCGGGGCGTCCGGCTCGACTTGCTCGCCCTCGCCGATGTCCCGTTCGGACTCGGAGCCGTGGCCCCCGGCCGCGAACAGGTGGGCCAGCACGACGGCGGCCACCGGCTCCGGCGTCTCGGCGCGGCGGGCGGCCAGATCGGCGTGGACGCGGCGGACCGCCTCCGTCAGCACGGCCGTGTGGTGGGGCTCCACGCCCCAGGCCGGTCCCTGGTGGCGCGGTTCGAGGTAGGGGATGCCGTAGACGGCCACGGTCTGGCCCGCGCCGCCGTCGACCCCGGGCTCGGTGAGCAGCACGGGGCGGTCCAGCTCCACCGCGTCCGCGCGCACGTGCACGCCCGCGGCCGCCAGGAGTCCGCCGCCGAAGCCGAGGCGCACCGCCGAGTCGTGGTTGCCGCTCGTGAGCACCACCTGGGCGCCGGCCGCGTGCAGCCGGGTGAGCGTCCGGTCCAGCAGCCGGACGGCGTCCGCCGGCGGCAGCGCGCGGTCGTACACGTCCCCGGCCAGCAGGACGGCGTCCACGCCGCGCTCCGTCACGGTCGCGACGAGGGCGTCCAGGACCTCCTCCTGGGCCTCGAGCAGCCCGGTGCCGTGGAACGACCGGCCCAGATGCCAGTCCGAGGTGTGCAGCAGGATCATGCGGCCCACTCTAGGGAGGGTGCGGACGGGATAAGCACGACGCGGTGCAGCTCGTACGATGGCGGCATGTCCGCCACCGCGCCCGAGCCCACCGCCTCCTCGTCCACGCCCCTGCCCGGCCCCGAGCACGCCGACCGGGTCATGGCCCTCCTCGCGGCCGGTGCCGCCGGGGACGCGCTGGGCGGCGTCGTCGAGTTCACCCCCGCGTCGGGGATCGCGGCGGTGCACGGCCCCGCCGGCGTCACCGACGCCGCGGACCTGCTCGCCCAGGAGGGCGCCCACGCCCTGCCGATCACCGACGACACGCAGCTGACGCTGTACGTGCTCGACGGCCTGCTCGAGTGGATCGAGTGGCAGAACGACGGCGTCCCGGCCGATCCCGCGGCGTGCGTGTGGCTCGCGTGCCTGCGCTGGTTCGCCACGCAGGACGGCGCGCTGCCCGAGGGCGCTCCCCCGGCCCCGCCCCGCTGGATCGACGCGCACGCGGAGCTGAAGGTGCGCCGCGCGCCGGGCACCGCGTGCCTGAGCGGGCTCGCCGAACCGGGGATGGGCCTGGCGGGCGACCCGCACAACCCGGGCTCGAAGGGCTGCGGGACGGTCATGCGCTCGGCCCCGTACGGGATGGTGCCGGGGCTCGAGGACCCGCACGTCGTGTCCCTCGCCCGCCAGGGGGCCGTCCTCACGCACGGCCACCCCACCGCGTGGGTCGCGGCGGGCGCGTACGCCCTCGTCGTCGCGGCCCTGCTGCGCGGCCTGGACCTGGCCGCCGCGGTCGCGCACGCCCGCGCGTGGCTCGACGGCCTGGGCGAGGAGGCCGAGGAGACCCGCGCCGCCGTCGCCGCGGCGGTGGTCCTGGCCGGCACCGTCGACGCCGACCCCGGCGCCCCCGGCGCCCTCCCCACCGCGCTCGGCGAGGGCTGGGTCGCGGAGGAGGCCCTGGCGATCGCGCTCTATGCCGCGCTCACCGCGCAGGCGGCACACCCGGCCGATCCGGCGGCGGCGCTCGCCCTGGCGCTGCGGATCGGCGTGAACCACGACGGCGACTCCGACTCCACGGCCTCGCTGGCAGGGCAGGTGCTCGGCGCGGCGCACGGCACCGCGGTGTTCGGCGCGCATGACCCCGCGGACCGCACCGCGGCCGAGGCCTCCGTCCCGGGGTGGATCGCCGAGCGAGAGGTCGTCCTGGAGGCCGCCCGGCGCTGGAGCGCCGCGACCACCTGAGCGGTTCAGCGCGCGGCGTCCGGCCAGTTCCCGTCGAGCATCTGCAGGAACTCCCCCTCGGAGACCAGGGCGATGGCCTGCCCCCGGTCCCGCCGGCGCAGGGCGTCCCGCGTCTTGCGGTGCGCCAGCGCCGTGGTCACGGCCTGCGGCGCCCCGTCCTCGGCGCGCGGGCGGTGCAGGTCCGCGGCCTCGAAGCCGTCCCCGACGACGAGCATCGTGGTGGCCGCGCCCACCCGGTTCGCGGTCTGCGCACCGTGCGCGGCCGCGCGCGTCTTGGCACTCTGACGCGACATGCCGATGCCGCCCGTGAACACCACCGTCTGGCCGAACAGGGGGTGGCCCGGGTCGGCGGTCGGGTCCGGGGGCGGGTTGACGCCCTCGTCCGGCCAGCGCATGAAGTCCGGCATGGCGCGTTCGTCCCGCAGCGGGACCCGCGCGTCGAAGACGCCCTCGGTGCGCCGGGCCTGGCGGGTGGCCTTCGACTCGGCGCCCGATCCCGCCGCCCGGGGGGCGAGGACGCTGACGCTCAGCCCCTGGGCCCGCATCAGGCGGTCGACGCCGCGGCCGGCCTGGCACATCGGTCAGCCCCGGCAGCACGTCCGCGTCGGCCGGCTGCTCCCCCAGCACACGCCAGGCGATGTCCACGAGGATGGCCGCGCAGGCCTCCGCGTCGGCCAGTGCGTCGTGGTGGCGTCCCGGGGTGAAGCCGGCCTCGCGCGCCGCGGAGGGCAGGGCGTACGAGGGCAGGTTGTAGACGCGGCGCGCCAGCACCAGGGTGCACACGAACTCCAGGCCCGGCACGTCCCGGCCGGAGACCTCGAGGCCGGACTCGATGACGCCGACGTCGAAGCCCGCGTTGTGCGCCGCGAGCACGTCCGTCCCCACGAAGTCCGCGAGCTCGTCGTACACCTGCGCGAACCGGGGAGCGTCCAGGACGCGGTCCTCGGTGATGCCGTGGATGCGCACGTTGCGGGGATCGAACCGGTCGAAGCCGACGGGCGGACGGATCAGCCACTCGGCACGGTCCACCATCACCCCGTCCCGCACCCGGACGGCGCCCACGGCACACGGGGAGCCGCGGAAGCCGTTGGCGGTCTCGAAGTCGATCGCGGTGAAGTCCAGCCCCGGCACGGGGGCCCGCCCGCCGCTCACGGGCGCGCGTCGAGCGCGTCCACCAGGTAGGGCAGCAGGGCGCGGAAGGCGTGCCCCCGGTGGCTGATCGCGTTCTTGTCCTCGGGGCTCAGCTGCGCGGTGGACACGTCCCGGCCCTCGGGCCGCAGGATCGGGTCGTAGCCGAAGCCGCCGTCCCCCACGGGCTCGCGCAGCAGCGTGCCGGGCAGGCGGCCGTGCTCGACGTGCTCAACGTGGATGGCCCGGGCGCCCGCGGCGTCCGGGCCGCTGGGGACCGCGAGCGCGGCGGCGCACACGAACTGGGCACCCCGATGCTCGTCCGGCACGTCGGCCAGCTGGGCCAGCAGCAGCTCGAGGTTGGCACGGTCGTCCCCGTGACGCCCGGCCCAGCGGGCCGAGAAGATCCCGGGGGCGCCGTGCAACACGTCCACGGCCAGACCGGAGTCGTCCGCGACGGCGATCAGCCCGGTGTGCGCGGCCACGGCGCGGGCCTTCTTCAGCGCGTTCTGGGCGAACGTGACGCCGTCCTCGACGACGTCCGGGGCGCCCACGGCGCCCGCGTCCACCACCGCGGTCTCCACGTCGAGGCCGGGCACGGCACCGGCGAGCAGCTGGCGCAGCTCGCGCACCTTGCCCGCGTTGTGCGTGGCGAGCACGACGCGGGCGCCCTCCGGCAGGCCCGGCGACGAGGCGGCGGGCACGCTCACGCCCGGTCCTCCGTGGCGGCGGCCAGGGTCTCGGCCTGGATGCGGGCCAGCTCGCCCGTGCCGATCAGGGCCAGGTCCAGCAGGGTGTCCAGCTCGGCGCGGGTGAACGGCGCGCCCTCGGCGGTCCCCTGCACCTCCACGAACTCCCCGGCCCCGGTGACGACCACGTTCATGTCCGTCTCCGCCTTCACGTCCTCCACGTACGGCAGGTCGAGGACGGGCACCCCGTCCACGATGCCCACGGACACCGCGGCGACGGAGTCCTTGAGGACGGCGGCGCCCTTCGCGAGGATCCCCTCGCGCCGCGCCCAGGCCACCGCCTCGGCGAGGGCGACGTAGGCGCCCGTGATGGCGGCGGTGCGGGTGCCGCCGTCGGCGTCGAGGACGTCGCAGTCCAGGACGATGGTGTTCTCCCCCAGGGCGGACAGGTCGATGACGGCGCGCAGGGACCGGCCGATCAGGCGGGAGATCTCGTGGGTGCGCCCGCCGATCCGGCCCTTGACGGACTCGCGCTGGCTGCGCTCGTTGGTGGCCCGCGGGAGCATCGCGTACTCGGCGGTGACCCAGCCGGTCCCCTCGCCCTTGAGCCAGCGCGGCACGCCCTCGGTGAAGGAGGCGGTGCACAGCACGCGGGTGTTCCCGAACTCGATCAGGGCCGAGCCCTCCGCCTGCCGGGACCAGCCCCGGGTGATGGTGATGGGGCGCAGCTCGTCGACGGCGCGGCCGTCCGGGCGGGGGGCGGTGGGGGCGGGAGAGCTCATGGCCTCCAGTCTAGGCACGCCCTCAGACGCCGTAGCTCAGCCCCGAGACGGCGACGGCCAGCGGGCCGTCGTACACCTCGCGGGCCTCCTGGACGGCGCGCTGCGGATCGTTCCACACCGGCAGGTGTGTGAGCAGCAGCTTCCGGGCCCCGGCCTGCGCCGCCGTCTCGCCGGCCCGTCGGCCGGTCAGGTGGACGCCGTCGATGCCGTCGTCCCGGCCCTCGTGGAAGGCGGCCTCGCACAGGAACACGTCCGCGTCCCGCGCGGCCTCGACGAGCCCCTCACATGCGTCGGTGTCCCCGGAGTAGGTGAGCACGCGGGTGGTGACGCCGCCGTCGTCGTCGACGCGGTCCACCTCGACCCGGATCGCGTAGGCCTCGTCGATGGGATGGCGTACGGGGACCGGGGTGAACCGGAACGGACCGAGCCGTTCGGGGCGGCCGGCGGCCCAGCACCGGAACTCGAAGTCCTGGTGCATCCCCGGCTCGGGGTCCATCCCGTACGCCTCGGCGATGCGGTCGGCGGTGCCGGCGGGTCCGTAGACGGGCAGCCGGCCGCGTCCCCAGCCGGCCGGGTTCCAGCGGATGGCCACGTGCATCCCGCACAGGTCCATGAAGTGGTCCGGGTGCAGGTGGGAGAGCAGGATGCCGTCCAGGTCCTCGAGCTCGACGTAGCGCTGCAGCACGCCGAGGGCGCCGTTGCCGAGGTCGAGCAGGATCCGCCAGGTGCGCGGGGTGACGCCGTCCGCGGCCACGCCCTCGGCGGTGAGGAGGTAGCACGAGGCGGGTGAGCCCGGGCCGGGGAAGGACCCGGAGGCCCCGATGATGGTCAGCTTCACGTCACACCCTCCTGCTCGGCGCCCAGCCGCACGAAGGCCGCCGAGCGCGTCGGGACCGGCGCGGCCGCGGGGCGGGGCGCGCCGATCGTCTCCAGGCGTCGCACGGACTCGACCTCGGGTCCGAGGAAGCGGCGCGCGAGGGCCTGGAAGTGGTCGGGGTCGCCGGTGGCGGCGAAGCGGTGGCGGGTGGCCTGGCCGGAGCCCGCGGCCGAGTGGGGGTGCTCGAGGCCGAGGCGGACCAGCTCCCGGTAGAGGTCCTTGGCGGTCTCCTCCGCGGAGGAGACGAGCGTGACGTCCTCCCCCATCACGAGCGAGAGGGCGCCGGTCAGCAGCGGGTAGTGGGTGCATCCCAGCACGAGGGTGTCCACGCCCGCCGCGCGCAGCGGGGCCGTGTACTCCCGGGCGGTCTCCAGCAGTTCGGGGCCGGTGGTGATGCCGGCCTCCACGAACTCCACGAACCGCGGGCACGCGACCGAGGTGATCTCGAGGTGCGGGGCGGCCGAGAACGAGTCCTCGTAGGCGCGGGACCCGACGGTCGCCTCGGTGCCGATCACGCCGATCCGGCCCGTGCGGGTGGCGGCCACGGCGCGGCGCACGGCGGGCTGGATCACCTCGATCACGGGGATGCCGTGGCCTCCCGTGTAGCGCTCGCGGGCGTCGCGCAGCACGGCGGCCGACGCGGAGTTGCACGCGATCACGAGCGCCTTGACGCCGCGCGCGACGAGCTCGTCCATGATCGCCAGGGCGAGGGCCCGCACCTCGGCGATGGGCCGCGGGCCGTACGGCGAGTGCTCCGTGTCGCCCACGTAGAGGATGGACTCGTGGGGCAGCTGGTCCATGATCGCCCGGGCCACGGTCAGCCCGCCCACGCCCGAGTCGAACACGCCGATCGGCGCGGCGGCGTCCACGGCGGCGCGCTGGCCGGTCACTGCTCGTCCTCCGCGTCCCCGGCGCCGGGCGCGGACTCGTCCGAGCCCTCGGGCAGCTCGCTGAGCATCTCCGTCATGAGCGTCTCCAGCAGCCACGAGGTGAAGTTGTAGAGCAGGGCCATGGTGGACTCGACGTCCTCCGCGCTGCGCCAGTCGTCCACGGCGTGCACGCGGGCGGCGTCCTCCTCGGTCTCGACGCCCAGGCGGGCGGCGAGGACGAGGCGCACGTCGTTGAGCGCGCGGCCGAAGGCCGGCGCCTGGTCGTGCGGGACCTCCACGCGCGTCGAGCGCAGCAGCTCGAGTGCCAGGCGCGCGTCCGCGAGCTTCCCCTCCGACAGGGCGTCCTCGGTCAGGGCCCGGTGGGCGCCCTGTTCGGCGGCGCCGGCCTGGGGCATCGCATCCGGCAGGAGGCGTGCGACGGCCGGGTCGGCGGGGGCCGAGCGCTGCGGCTCCGGGTCCTGGCTCAGGTGCAGCCCGGAGACCAGCCCCCAGAACGCGGCGTCGGACGCGTCCAGCCCGGCCACGGGGCCCGCGTCCTCCGCGGCGGACACGGACGGCGGCGCCGCCGGGAGATCTTCGGGCGTGTCGACGCCGTCGTCGGCGGCCGGGGCCCCGGCGGGGTCCGCCTCGGCGGGGCGCACGTCCGCGCGTCGGCCCTCGAGCAGGGCGACGA
Source organism: Micrococcus sp. HOU01 (assembly GCF_035609305.1). Classification (NCBI taxonomy): domain Bacteria; kingdom Bacillati; phylum Actinomycetota; class Actinomycetes; order Micrococcales; family Micrococcaceae; genus Micrococcus; species Micrococcus sp. HOU01. Next base: position 1,846,143 of record NZ_CP141211.1, read on the forward strand.
CGTCCCTGACCAGCCCGCGCAGCAGGCGCACCTCCGGCAGCTCCAGCTGCGCCGTGTACCCCCGCCGCGTCCAGCGGAACCGTTCTGCCATGCCCCTCCTCAGTCCTCCGCCTGCTCGAGCGTGGCCCACAGCCCGTAGCCGTGCATCGCGCCCACGTGCAGCTCGGCCTTCTCCTTGGTGCCCGTCGCCACCACGGACCGGCCCCGCTCGTGGACCTCGAGCATGAGCCGCTGCGCCTTGGCCGCGGAGTAGCCGAAGTGAGTGCGGAACACGTAGGCAACGTAGCTCATCAGGTTCACCGGGTCGTTCCACACCACCACGTTCCACGGCCGGTCCCGGGTTGTGTCCTCGTGAGGCCGCTCCAGCAGGGCGGTGTCGGTGGCGCCGGCGGGGACGGACTCACCCGGCGCCGGACGCACGGCGCGCGGCGCGGACGGATCGTGGCGGGTCAGCACGGACATGCGCCCCAGTGTACGAGGCGGGCGGGCCAGGACCGGCCCCGCCACGGTCCACTAGGGTGGGCGCGTGAGCCAGAACCCCGTGCCCAGCGCCCCGCGGACCGCCGACGACTGGCAGATCCCCACGGCGCTGATGACCGACCACTACGAGCTGACCATGCTCCAGGCCGCGCTGAAGGCCGGCACCGCGCACCGCCGCTCCCGCTTCGAGCTGTTCACCCGACGCCTGCCCAGCGGCCGCCGCTACGGCGTGGTGGCCGGCGTGGGCCGCGCGCTGGAGGGCCTGTCCCGCTTCCGGTTCGACACGCCCGAGCTCGACTTCCTCGCGGACACCACCGCCCTCGACGACGCCACGCTGGCCTGGCTCGCCGACTACGAGTTCACGGGCGACATCGTGGGCTACGCCGAGGGCGAGGCCTACTTCCCGCACTCCCCCCTCCTGCAGGTGGAGTCGACGTTCGCCGAGGCGTGCATCCTGGAGACCTACCTGCTCTCCATCTACAACTACGACTCCGCCGTGGCCTCCGCCGCCTCCCGCATGACGGCCGTCGCGGACGGCCGCCCGTGCGCCGAGATGGGCTCGCGCCGCACGCACGAGGAGTCCGCCGTGGCCGCCGCCCGCGCCGCGGCCATCGCGGGCTTCACCGCGACCTCGAACCTCGAGGCGGGCCGCCGGTACGGCATCCCGACCGTCGGCACCGCCGCCCACTCCTTCACCCTGCTGCACGACTCGGAGCGCGCCGCCTTCGAGGCCCAGGTCGCCGCGCTCGGAGCGGACACCACCCTCCTCGTGGACACGTATGACGTGGAGCAGGGCGTGCGCACCGCGGTCGAGGTGGCCGGCCCGGCCCTGCGGAACGTCCGGGTCGACTCCGGCGACCTCGTGATCCAGGCCCACCGCGTGCGCGAGCTGCTCGACGAGCTGGGCAACACCGAGACCGGGATCATGGTCACCTCGGACCTGGACGAGTACGCGATCGCCGCCCTGCGCTCCGCCCCCGTCAGCTCGTACGGCGTGGGCACGCGCCTGGTCACCGGGTCCGGCGCGCCCACCGCCTCCATGGTCTACAAGCTCGTGGCCCGCCAGGACGACGACGGCACGTGGGTGGACGTGGCCAAGGCCAGTTCCGGCAAGGCCAGCCGGGGCGGCCGCAAGGAGGCCGCGCGCCGCCGCGACCCGCGGGGCCGGGCCACCGCCGAGGTGATCGGCGTCAACCGCAGCGCCGCGCCCGACGCCGACGACCGTCCCCTGCTGCACCGTTTCGTGCACGCCGGCGAGCTGGCCGAGGGCTGGACCGGCCCCGAGGCCGTGACCCGCGCCGCCGAGCGGCACGCCGCCTCCCTGCGCGAGCTGCCCGCCTCGGTGGGCCGCCTGCAGCCGGGCGACCCCGCCATCCCGACCATCTTCCTGGAGGACTGACCCATGGAGAACCTGAACCGCGCCCTGGTGATCGTGGACGTGCAGAACGACTTCTGCGAGGGCGGCGCCCTCGGCGTGACCGGCGGCGCCGCCGTCGCGGCCGGGGTCAGCGAGCACCTGGCCGAGCACGCGGACGCCTACGCGGCCGTGGCCGCCACGCGCGACTGGCACGTCGACCCGGGCACGCACTTCGCCGCGGCCACCGGCGCCGAGCCGGATTTCCGCACCACCTGGCCGGTGCACTGTGTGGCCGGCACCGCCGGCGCCGAGCTGCATCCCGACCTGGACGCCGAGCACCTCGACGCCGAGTTCCTCAAGGGCCTGCACACGGACGCCTACTCCGGCTTCGACGGCGCCCTCGGCGAGCCCGACGCCGTCCCGACCGGGGCCGCGGGCGAGCGCCCCTCCGGGACCGTCGGCCCGTACGGGGCCACCGCCGTGGCCGCGGCCGCCGTCGAGTCCGGCGCCCCCGGCCTCGACGAGTGGCTCCGTGAGCAGGGCGTGGACGCGATCACCGTGGTGGGCATCGCGACGGATCACTGCGTGCGCGCCACCGTGCTCGACGCCCTCGACGCCGGCTACGAGGTCACGGTGCTGACCGACCTGGTGGCCGGCGTCGACGAGGCGGCCGCCCAGGCCGCGCTCCACGAGATGGAGGCCGCCGGGGCCATCCTGGCGACCTCCTGAGCCCCGTGGACGACTTGCGGCCCGGTCGCGGCCGGTGCCCCGTCCGGCCCCACGACGGCGGCGACGGCGATACCGGCCTGGGCCCCGCCCTGCCCGTCCGCAGGGTGACGGAGCACGCGCTCGGCGAGCGCCTGGACCGCTCCGGCTGGCCGGCCACGGTCCCCGCGGTCCGGCAGCTGCTGGACGACGGACTGGACCTCGGACCGGCCACCGTCCTGGTCGGCGCGAACGGTGCGGGCAAGTCCACGCTCGTGGAGGCGATCGCGGAGGCCGCCGGGCTGAACCCGGAGGGCGGCACCCACCACGTCCGCCATTCGACGCGCGTCACCGAGTCCGCGCTGGCCGAGCACCTGCAGCTGACCCGCGGCGCCGGCGCGCCGCGCGGCGGCGTGTTCCTGCGGGCCGAGGCCATGCACGGGCTGTTCACCTACCTGGAGGGCGTGTCCAGGGGACCGAGCCTGCACCGCATGAGCCACGGGGAGTCCTTCCTCGCGTTCTGCCGCGAGCGGGCCTCGGTGCGCGGGCTATGGGTCCTGGACGAGCCCGAGTCCGCCCTTTCCTTCGAGAACTGCCTCGCCCTCACCGCCTTTCTGCTGGAACGGCTCGAGGCCGGCTGTCAGGTCCTGCTCTCCACGCACTCCCCGGTCCTCGCGGCCCTGCCGGGGGCGCGGATTCTCGAGGCCGGCGAGCACGGCCTGCGCGAGGCCCGCTGGGAGGACCTGGAGACCGTGGACCACTGGCGCCGTTTCCTCGCGGGCCCGGAGCGGTATCTGCGGCATCTGTGAGGCGGAGGGCGCAGAGACCCGTGCCGCCGGCCCTCCTCCACGCGTCGGCCGACACTGTGGCGGATATCACGTCATGGGGCAGAATGGCGGGACACCCGGTGCCCGACGCAGACGAGGAGAGCAGCCATGACCGACTCCCCCATCGCCGCCGACCGGGACGGCATCCGCTACCTCTCCGGAGCGATCCCGGCCGCCGACGACGTCCGCGCCCTCTACGACGCCGTGGGCTGGTCCGCCTACACGGCGGACATGGACACGCTCATGGGCGGGCTGCAGGGCTCGGCCACGGTGGTGACCGCCTTCGACGGCGGCCGTCTGGTCGGTCTGGCCCGCGTGGTCTCCGACGGCCACACCATCGCCTACCTGCAGGACATCCTCGTGGATCCGGGGCACCAGCGCCGCGGCATCGCCTCCGAGATGCTGCGCCGCGTCTTCGCCCGGTTCGGCCACGTGCGTCAGCACGTGCTGCTCACGGACACCGAGGAGCGCCAGCGCGCCTTCTACGAGGCCCATGGATTCCGCGAGTCCCGTGACGTGGAGGGCGACGAGCTGCGCGCCTTCGTGCGTTTCCAGTCCCGGGACGGCTGAATCCGGCGCTCAGGCCGCCACGGCCCGCCGCTGCCCCCGGGCGGGGGCGGCGGCGAGATCGCCGAGCCGCTCGGCCTCGTGCGGGCCGGGCTGCATGGCGCGCAGCGCGGTGACGATGGCCACGACGTCCACGAGCTCCTGGAACAGCGCGCCGACCAGGGCCGGGATGGCGCCCGTTGCGGCGATGACCATGAGGACCAGGGAGAGCGCGATGCCGACCCAGATCGACTGGGTCGCCACCTGCAGGGTGCGCTGGCCGGCGGCCACCGCGACGGCGACCTTGGAGACGTCGTCGGCGAGCACCACGACGTCGGCGGACTCGGAGGCGGCGGTCGTGCCGCGGGCGCCCATGGCCACGCCCACGTCCGCGGCGGCGAGCACGAGGGCGTCATTGACGCCGTCACCGACCATCATCACCGGGCGCTGCGGGCGCTCGGAGAGCAGGCGGACCTTGTCCGCGGGCAGCAGGTCCGCGTGGACCTCGTCGATGCCCGCCTCCCCGGCGATGTGCCGTCCGGTGGCCTCGGCATCGCCGTGAGCATGAGGACCTGTCGTGCGCCGAGGCGGTGGAGCGCCTGCACGGTGGCGGCGGACTCGGGGCGGATGCGGTCGGCCAGCAGCAGGACGCCGGCGGAGGCGCCGTCCACGGCCACGTAGACGGCGGACTGGCCGGGGGCGAGGTCGGCGGTGGCGGTGTCCGGGGCGGCCTGCGTGACGTAGACGCGCTTGCCGACGACGACGCGGCGTCCCTCCAGCACCGCCACGACGCCGTGGGTGGCCTCCTCCGTGGCATCCTGCGCGGTCGCCAGGGACAGCCCGCGTTCCTCGGCCGCCGTGCGGATGGCGTCGGCGAGCACGTGCACGGAGTACTGCTCGGCGGAGGCGGCCAGGCGCAGCAGCTCGTCCTGGGCGAAGCCGGCGGCCGGTCGCACGCCGACCAGCTCGGGGCGGCCGGCGGTGAGGGTGCCGGTCTTGTCGAAGCCCACGGTCTGCACGGAGCCGAGGGCCTCGGTGGTCCCGCCGGACTTCACGATCACCCCGGACGTGGCGGCGCGGGACATGCCGCCGAGGAAGGCCACCGGAGCGGCGATGAGCAGCGGGCACGGCGTGGCCACCACGAGCACCTCGGCGAAGCGGACCGGGTCCTGGGACAGCGACCAGGCCAGGCCGGCGATCAGGTAGGCGACGGCGGTGAACGGCACGGCGTAGCGGTCGGCCAGGCGCACCATGGGGGCGCGGGACTAGGCCGCCTGCTGCACGAGGGAGACGATGGCCGCGTACTGCGAGTCGGCCGCGGAGGCGGTCGCCTCGAGCACGAAGGCGCGGGTGCCGTTGAGCGCGTCGGACATCACGGCCGAGCCGGTGCGGTGCGTGACGGGCAGGGGCTCGCCGGTCAGGGAGGACTCGTCCAGGTCCACGGCGACCTCACCGCCGTCCTCGGCGGAGGCCATGATGCCGTCCACGGGAAGCACCTCGGCGGGACACACCAGGAGCCGGTCGCCGGCACGCACCTGCTCCACCGGCACGTCCTCCACGGAGCCGTCCGGACGCAGGCGATGCGCGCGCTGCGGGGCGCGGTCCAGCAGGGCAGACAGATCCCGCCGGGCGCGGCCGGCCGCGTAGTCCTCGAGGGCCTCCCCGCCGGTGAGCATCAAGCAGACGAGCACGGCGGCGAGGTACTCCCCCACCAGCACCGTGGCGACGATCGCGGTGACGGCGAGGATGTCCACACCTCAGTGCCCGCGCAGGAGGTCCCTGACCATGCCCACCGAGGTCCACGCGGTCACCACCAGGGCATACGCAGAGGCGATCCAGCGCGCCGGATCCTCCGCCCCCCACGTGCAGGCCAAGGGTGAGGGCGACAACGCCGAGCGTCGCCAGCACCCACGGGTACCGCGCGGCGAGGCCGAGGACAGCGGGGGGCGACGACGGCGGGGCGGTCGACGGGGACGGGGCGGACACGGGCATGGCGGCTCCTGACGACGTGCCCCCATTCCAGCCTGTCCGCGCGCTGGATTAGAGCCAGGCGAGACGAGCCTCAGCCCGCCGCGTGCGGGCCTTCAGGCCCAGTCGGCGGAGCCCCTCGCTGACGGGATGGCATGTCGCGCATCGCTTTCGGCAACATGTTCAACCATTTTTGCCCTCCTGAATGCAGAGTAAAAAACCCTCGCACTATCTGCAAATGACTCATCCGAGTTCCATGAATAGATGAAATAGTCAATATCAAGGATATCATAGACCCCAGCAATGTCGCACTCATGTGGAGTTAAGCCCACAGGCGCCAACTGCTTGGCGCGGAACTCTATAGACGTTAGATCATCAATTGGCCGTGATGACGGCCATTGGCCGACACCAAAAGTCCCACCGCCGAAGAGTCGCCCCGCCACGCGCTCCGCCTGCCGGATCCACCGAGGCCGCTGCTGCGCTTCGGCAGCAGCAAGGGCCTTAATGAGGCAAGGGTCGATATTTTCACGCATACATATGGAATCGATCTGAGACCACGTCTTCTGTCCGATGTCCTTAATGGAGTAATCGATTTCCATTTGCACATCCGGACCGGACCGGGTGTTGAATCGCTGGAAAGATATCGCCAAAACGGAAGCGAACAGGGCTGTCCAGAGTGCAATCACAAGCTCCCTGACCGACGGAACCAGGACAGAGAAGTGCGGGTATACCAACACTGCGACACTGCAATAAATCGTTGTGACAACTACAGACGCCGAAAGGTAGACAGTATTCACTGTAGACAATTGTCTCAATGCGCCCTTTGGGCTGAAAGTAGACCGAATTTCCGCCAAGGTCGAATAGGTCCAGAATACGAATGCTGACGTCCAATACGGGTCCCCTCCGGACTCCACGGCCAAGTTCAGGGCCAGGACAGTCACGGAAAATGTAGGTATTCCCCTGTATATAAGTAGATACTTTACCGAGCTTCCTCTTGGCATTAAATCAAGAGAGTCCCGAGCTGTCGCATACACTTCGGGCCATCTAGTGCCAATAGCCTGGTAAATTAGCCATAAAAATATTCCCCCTAAAGATCCGATTACGATTGACACACCCGCCCCCTAGAGTCTCGAATCTGGACCTCAGGTCCGGCCGACGAACCACCCGCGCAGGGTGCTCAGCCGCTTCTCCAGCTGCTCGCGGGAGGCCTGGGCCACGGCGGGGCCGCCGGAGATCTCCCGCAGGCGGTTGTGGATCACCCCGTGCGGCTGGCCGGAACGGGCCGCCCAGGCGGACACCGTCTTGGACAGCTCGGAGCGCAGCTCCTTCATCCGCCGGTGGTCCACGACGTCGGCGGGCTCGGCCGCCTGCGCGCGCGGCCGGCGCTGGATCTGCTCGGCCTGCCGCTGCCGCAGCAGGGCGGAGACCTGCTCGGCGTCCAGCAGGCCCGGGATGCCGAGGAAGTCCTGCTCCTCCTCCGAGCCGACGGCGCCGCCGAGGCCGAACTCGCCGCCGTCGAAGAGCACCTTGTCGAAGCTGGCCCGGGACTCGAGGGCCTCGAACTTCTCCCGCGTCAGTGCGTCCGAGCCGCTCTCGGCCCGGTTGGCCTCCGCGATCAGGTCTTCCTCGGGGGCGTCCTCGAGGTCCTCGACGTCGACGGCGCCCTCCTTGCGGTCCAGCGCGTGGTCCCGCTCGAGCTCCATCTCGTTGGCCAGCAGCATGAGCGCGGGCACGGACGGCAGGAACACCGACGCGGTCTCCCCACGCCGCCGAGAGCGCACGAAGCGGCCCACGGCCTGGGCGAAGAACAGGGGCGTGGACGTGGACGTGGCGTACACGCCCACGCACAGGCGGGGCACGTCCACGCCCTCGGACACCATGCGCACCGCCACCATCCAGCGCTCGTCCGACGCGGCGAACTCCTCGATGCGGTCCGAGGCGCCCTTGTCGTCCGAGAGGATCACGGCCGGCCGCTGGCCGGTCAGCGCCTCGAGCTGCGCGGCGTACGCGCGCGCGTCCTGGTGGTCCGTGGCGATCACGAGGCCACCGGCGTCGGGCACGTTGTGGCGCACCTCGCTGAGCCGCCGGTCGGCCGCGCGCAGCACGGACGGGATCCACTCGCCGGCCGGGTCGAGTGCGGTGCGCCAGGCGGAGGCGGTGATGTCCTTCGTGGCCGCCTCGCCGAGCTGGGCCTCCATGACCTCGCCGGTGGAGGTCTTCCAGCGCATCTGCCCGGAGTAGGCCATGAAGATCACGGGACGCACCACGTGGTCCCGCAGCGCCGGGCCGTAGCCGTACGTGTAGTCCGCCTTGGACCGCGCGATGCCGTCCGCGCCGAGCTCGTAGCGGACGAAGGGGATGGAGGCGGTGTCGGAGCGGAACGGGGTGCCGGTCAGGGACAGACGCCGCGCGGCCGGCTCGAACGCCTCGCGGATGCCCTCGCCCCAGCTCAGGGCGTCGCCTCCGTGGTGGATCTCGTCGAGGATCACGAGGGTCTTGGCAGCCTCGGTGCGGTTCCGGTGCAGGACGGGCTTGTTCGCCACCTGGGCGTACGTCAGGGCCACCCCACGGTACTCGGCGCCGTGCCGCCCGTCCGCGTTCTTGAAGTTCGGGTCGATCGCGATGCCCACGCGCGCGGCGTTGTCCGCCCACTGGCGCTTGAGGTGGTCCGTGGGCGCGACGACGGTCAGCCGCTGCACCACGCCGGAGTCCATCAGGATCTTGGCCACGCGCAACGCGAACGTGGTCTTGCCCGCGCCGGGGGTCGCGACCGTCAGGAAGTCCTGCGGCGCGGTCTCGAGATAGCGCTCCAGCGCCTCCTGCTGCCACTGGCGCAGCTTGGGGGCCGTCCCCCACGCCGCGCGCTCGGGCATGGCGGGGGGAAGGTCCTCGCCGATGTGGAACAGGTCGTGCTGGACGCTGCCGTCCGGGGTGCCGCTCGTCAGGGAGCGGCCGTCAGCCACGGCCGCGGCCTCCGAACCAGCCACCGCGCTTGCCGCCGCCGTCGCCGTCGCCGCCGTCCTGCGGCTCGCGCAGGCCCTCGTAGATCTCCTTGCACGTGGGGCACACGGGGAACTTGTTCGGGTCCCGGCCCGGCACCCACACCTTGCCGCACAGGGCGATCACGGGGGCGCCGGTGACGGCGGACTCCGTGATCTTCTCCTTGCGGACGTAATGGGCGAAGCGCTCGTGGTCGCCCGGCTCGATCTCCTGGCGCAGCTCCTCACGCTCGAGGACGGACGTGCCGCCGCCGGCGGGCGCGAAGGGGTCGTTCAGGTCGGGTTCGCCGGTCACACTCATGCGGGCCAGTCTAGCCGCGCCCCTCAGAAGGCGGCCACGGCCTGGTAGGTCTCGGCCTGCGCGCGGTCGTACCAGCGCGCCCCCAGGCGCACGCCCAGCCACAGCGCGACGACGCCCCATGCGAGCCCGAGCGCCACCGTCACCCACCCCCACACGGCGGCCCCGGTGACGAGCCGGACCACGAAGGGCACCAGGAACGGCACCGCGAGCGCCAGGCTGACCAGCATCGCGGCGCCCTGGACGAGCATCGTGCGCATGGCCGCGCCCTGCGGCGTCGCGAACGGGCTGTCCCCCGGCTTCGGAACCGGGTAGACGAAGCGGGCGGAGACGAACGCGGACAGCCCGGCGGTTGTCCCGAACAGGCCGAGGGCCAGGCCCAGCATCGGCGCCAGCAGGGACCAGTCCCCCGCCGCCGCCACCGTCGCCGTCGTCACGAGCAGGATCATCGGCACCCCCCAGCCCGCCAGGCCCAGGACCCGGCCCCAGCGGTTGTCCACGCCCCGCACGCCCGAGACGACGTGCAGGTGGAACGCCGTGTGGTCGTAGGCGATGTCCGCGGAGATCGAGTAGGCCAGGGACCAGGCGGTGATCGGCCCGAGGACCAGCAGCAGGCCCAGTCCGGGACCCCCCTCCCCGGCCATGCCCCCGGTGAACCACAGCAGGACGGCCATGAGCGGGATGATGACGAGCCCGGCCGCGTACCGCGGATCGGCCAGCCAGTAGCGCTGGGCGCGGGCCGCGATCGCGGTGCGCGGGCCCGTGGCCCGTCGGCCCAGCCAGCGCAGCGGCATCGGGTCCGCTCCCGCGGCGACGCGGCGGGACCGACCGCCGCCCACGGCCACCGGCTCCACGGTGCGGCGCACGGCCAGGTGCCACAGGGCCAGGGCGGCCAGGCACCAGGCCGCCGCCACCGCGAGGTGGAGCGCGACGGCGGCGCCGCGGCCCTCGGCGGCCGCCCACGCCGCGGCGGGGCCCGCCCCGAACGGGGTCCACGCCGCGCCGCGGGCGACCTGGGGCGCGATCGCCAGGAAGTCCTCGAACGATGCGATGGCCTGCGAGAGGGCGACGCCGCCGAGCATGAGCGGGATGAACAGCAGGACGGAGACGACGTCCCGCACCCGACGCCGGCTCGCGTAGGCGGCCAGGAGGCCGGCGAGGCCGGAGCCGATCGCCACGGCGGTCACCGCGGTCAGCGCGCCCCCGGCCAGGCCCGCCGCCAGCGCGGCCGGCCGGTTCCACCAGCTGGCCCCCAGGCCCACCAGCACGGCCAGCGTGGCGAGCCCGACCGGCGTCGTGAAGGCGCTCAGGACCAGCCCGGCGATGAGGGTGCGGGCCGGGACGGGGAAGAGCACGAAGCTGTGCGGGTCGAGGGTGGCGTCCACGCCCGTGACGAACGGCGGGATGACGAGCCAGGCGAGCACCACGACGGCGGCGGCCAGCACGGTCGTGGCGCCGCGGGCCTCGTCCGGCAGGGCGGGCAGGCCCGTGACGAGCAGCGTCACCGCCACGGCGGCCATGCCGAGCACGTACAGCGCGCCGAGCACGCTCATCACCAGGGTGAACGGGGACCGGCGCCACTGGTTCAGGGTCAGCGTCCAGCGCAGTCGGACGAGCGTCAGAGCCATGCCAGCCCCTCCGAGCCGTGGCGGCCGCCGACGAGGTCCACGAAGCGGTCCTCGAGGTCGCGCCCGTCCCGGACCTCCTCGAGCGTGCCGGCGGCCCGCAGGGTCCCGGCCGCGATCACGGCGACGTGGGTGCACATGCGCTGGACGAGGTCCATCACGTGGCTCGAGACGATCACGGTGCCGCCCCGCTCCACGTACGAGTGCAGGATGTCCCGGATGTTCGCGGCGGAGACCGGGTCCACGGCCTCGAACGGCTCGTCCAGGACAAGCAGGTCCGGGGCGTGGACCATGGCGGCCGCCAGGGACACCTTCTTGGTCATGCCGGCGGAGTAGTCGGCGACGAGCTTGCGGCCGGCGTCCGCCAGGTCCATCACCCGCAGCAGGTCCGCGGTCCGCTCGGCCACGGTGTCCGCGTCGAGGCCATGCAGCAGCCCGGCGTAGGTCACGAGCTGCGCGCCCGTGAGGCGGTCGAAGGTCCGCACGCCGTCGGCGAGCACGCCGACCCGTCGCTTGGCCTCGAGGGGCTGCTCCCACATGTCGACACCGTGGATCCAGGCGCGGCCGTGGTCCGGGCGCAGCAGACCGGTGGCCATCGACAGGGCGGTGGTCTTGCCCGCCCCGTTGGGCCCGACCACCCCGAAGAACGACCCGGCCGGGACGTCCAGGTCCAGCGCGTCCAGCGCCAGCTTGTCCCCGAACCGCTGGGTCAGCCCGCGTGTGACGAGGGCGAGGTCCGGATCGGGGGCGTCCGCCGCGCGCCGACGGGCGGCGGCCGCGAGGTGGGCGGGGGCAGGCTCAGGCTCGTGCGGAGTCATGCCTGGGACGTTACCCACCGTCAGGCGGCCACGGCGACCCCCTCAAGGATGAACCGTGGGCCCCTCAGAACAGCGCTGCGGCCAGCCGGCGCCGCGAGGCCTGCACACGGGGGTCGTCCGTGCCCACCACGGTGTAGAGGTCCACGAGGTGGGCGCGCGCCGTCTCCCGGTCGTCGCCGGGGTGGAGGGCGATGAACCGCACGAGCCGGGCGAAGGCGTCCTCCACGTGGCCGCCGAGCACGTCCAGGTCCGCGACGGCGAGCTGGGCGGCGACGTCGTCCGGGCCGTCCGCGGCGGCCGCGCGCACCGCCGCGGCGTCGGCGTCACGGGTGCGCAGCATGAGGCGGGCCGCCGACAGGCCCTGCTGGGCCACGGCATCCGCGGGGCTGTCGGCCAGCGCCGCCTCCCACGCCGAGACGGCCCCGGGCAGGTCATCGGCGGCGAGGGCCTCATGGGCGGCCCGGTGCAGCGGCGGCACGGGCGGAGCCTCCGCAGCCGCGGCGTCGGCGTCCTGGCGCGCCGGGGCGACGGGGGGCACGGTGCCGGCGACGCCGTTCTGACGGGCCACCTCGAGGATCTCCCCCATGAGCTGGCGCAGCGTCTCCTCCGGCACCTCCTGATTGACCAGCGGCACCGGCTGCCCCGCCACCACGGCCATGACCGCGGGGCCGGCCCCCAGGCCGAGCGCCTGCAGCACGGCGGGCTCCTTCGCCACGTCCAGACGCGCGAGCACGAGCCGTCCCGCCTGGGCGTCGGCCGCGTCCGCGAACTGGCGGTAGAGCGCCTCGCTCGCCGCATCCCCGGGCACGTGCAGGTGCAGCAGCACCGGCACCTGGGCGGAGAGCTGGACCAGCTGCTGCAGCAGACCCTGGTCGGCGTCCGCGATCACCCACGAGCCGCCGCCGGCGCCGGCGTCGGCCCCCGGCGCGGTGCGCCCGGCCGGGGCCGGGGTGCCGAGCGAGGACAGGTCGACGGCGCCGCGCAGGTGGGACGGGGCGTCGGAGGGGGGCTGGGCGGTCACGTCGGTCACGATCCTTCCGGTCCGGGGCCGCCCCGTCGCCGGGGCGAGGGGCGTTGTCACTGGGCCCCACGGTAGCCTCCCGGGCGCGGCGCGGTCAGGCCGGGGCCCTGACGTACGCTGAGCGCGTGGAGGAGAAGGAGACCGCATCCGGCCCGGATGCCACCGGCGTCGCCGACGTCCGCGCCCCGGCCGAGCCCGAGGGCGCCGAGCAGCCGCCCGTGGCCGGCGTCCCCGTGGAGCCGGTCGGGGTGGCCGCCGCGCCGCGGTCGCACGGGCCGGCGCCCGCCGGGCGTCGTCGACTGCCCCGCCTGGGCTCGGTCCTGCGGCGGCGCCGTCCCTTTCTCGAGGAGGACCGGGTGGACCCCGAGTCGGTCCCCGTCGACGGCGCCGAGGATCCGGCGGTCGCGGCCGTGGTCGTCGAGTCCCCCGTGCTGACCGGCTTCCTGCTCGCGGTCGGCGTGGCCCTGGCCATCGGCGTCGTCTCGGTGCTGCGCACGAACGGGCAGCTGATCGTGTGGATCGCCGCCGCCCTGTTCATCGCCCTGGGCCTGGACCCGCTGGTGCGCCGGGTCGAGGCCTGGGGCGCGCCCCGCTGGGTCGGCGTGCTCACGGCCGCGCTCGGCCTGGCCGCCGTGGCCGGGGCGTTCGTCGCCCTCCTGGTCCCCACGGTGATCGAGCAGTCCACGCAGCTGGTCCAGGACCTGCCGGCCATCATCGACGGGGTGATGACCGCCGAGTGGTTCGTGCAGCTCGACGAGGAGTTCCACCTCGAGGAGGCCGTCCGCGCCCAGACCGAGCGCCTCGCCGCCGACGGCGTCGCCGTCACCGACCTGTTCGGCGGGCTCCTCGGCTTCGGCCAGACCGTGCTGAACGCCGTCTTCTCGGTGCTCGTGGTGGTCGTGCTGACGCTGTACTTCCTCTCCTCCCTGCCGCACATGAAGTACTGGGCCTACCGGCTCGCACCGCGTTCGCGCCGGCCCCGGATCGAGGCGCTGTCCGAGCAGATCACCTCCTCGGTCGGCCACTACGTGATGGGCCAGTCCTTCGTGGCCGCCCTCAACGGCGCGGTGGCGTTCACGGCGCTGGCCATCGCCGGCGCCCCCTTCGCCGTCCTGCTCGCCGCGATCGCCGCCTTCATGGCGTTCATCCCGCTGGTGGGCGCCGCGATCGGCGGCACGCTGCTGACCCTCGTGAGCCTGCTGACCTCGTGGCAGACCGCCGCCGTGTTCGCGGCCATCTACTTCGTCTACCTGCAGATCGAGGCCTACGTCATCTCGCCGCGTGTCATGGCGCGCGCGGTGTCCGTGCCGGCGGCCGTGGCCGTGATCGCGGTGATCGCCGGTGGCGCGCTGCTGGGCGTCCTCGGCGCCCTCATGGCGATCCCGCTCGCCGCCGCGCTGCTGCTGCTGGTCCGCGAGGTCTTCATCCCCCGCCAGGACGCCCGGTAGGCCCACGACGGCGGCGCGGCCCGGACCGTCGCGGTCAGCGGCTCGGGCGGGTGCGCCAGCACACCGGGTGCCAGTGCCGCCGGTCCGCTCCCGCGTCCTCGTCCCCCATGATCCAGTCGGCGCGCCAGGCCACGAGGTGCGCCTGGCCCTGCCGGATCACCCGGCCGCAGCCGGGGCACGTGTAGTCCTTCACCGCGCGCCACGCGGGGATCTGCCGGACGTGCCAGCCGCCGTCGGACCCGGACTGGCGCGAGTAGCCCGCGTCCAGGCCGAGGAGCTCCTCGAGCGGGTCGGCGCGCCCCGGCGACGGCCGGGACCGCCGGGAGGCGCCGGAGGCCCCGCGCTCGCTCCGCCGAGGCGCGGACGAGCGGCGGGGGCGGTTCGAACGGGGCATGCCTCCATGCTGGCACACGAGCCGGTGGGCGCGGTCCGCCTAGGATGGACCGGTGCGACTCGTCATTGCCCGCTGCTCCGTGACCTATGAGGGCCGCCTGAACGCCCACCTGCCCACCGCCACCCGCCTGCTCATGGTGAAGGCGGACGGCTCGGTGCTGGTGCACTCCGACGGCGGCTCCTACAAGCCCCTCAACTGGATGTCGCCGCCCGCGACCCTGCACGTGGAGGAGCCCTCCCCCGACCAGGCCGACCAGGGAGTGACGCAGGTCTGGCGCGTGCAGGCCAAGAAGTCCGACGACCGGCTCATCGTGCTCATCGAGGAGGTCCTGGCGGACGACTCCCACGAGCTCGGCGTGGACCCCGGCCTCGTCAAGGACGGCGTGGAGGCGGATCTGCAGCGTCTGCTGGCCGAGCAGATCAGCCTGCTCGGCGACGGCCACACCCTCGTGCGCCGCGAGTACATGACGGCGATCGGCCCCGTCGACATCCTGGCCCGCGACGCCGACGGCGGCACCGTGGCGGTCGAGCTCAAGCGCCGCGGGGACATCGACGGGGTCGAGCAGCTCACCCGCTACCTCGAGCTGATGAACCGGGACCCGCTCCTGGCGCCCGTGCGCGGCGTGTTCGCGGCCCAGCAGATCAAGCCCCAGGCCCGCACCCTCGCCGAGGACCGCGGCATCCGCTGCGTCACCCTCGACTACGACGCCATGCGCGGCGTGGACGACGCCGAGTCCCGCCTGTTCTGAGACGCCGGGCGGGCTCAGCGACGCCAGAAGGACGACGCCGCGGACGGCCCCGCCTCGCTCCAGGCGCGCAGGGCGCCGGCGTCGTCGGGGTCGACGACGACGCGCACCGGACGTGCTCCGGCGCTCAGCTCCAGGACGGTCCGACCGGCCTCGTCCGCCGGGAGGCGGTCGATCTGCAGGCGGCTCCGGTCCGCGCTCCAGCGCTCCCGGGAGAGGCGCCAGCGCCCGGTGAGACGCAGGCGGGACTCGTCGTAGACGCCGATCACGCGCTCACGCCCCGGGCCCTCCCGCTCCAGGACCGCCGGGAAGGCGGCCGTGACACGGGCGAGGGCCCGGCGCCGCCCCACCAGGGCGAGTGCCGACAGCACGATGACTGCCACCACGGTCGCCGAGGCGATGAGCACCGGGCCCTCCACCGTCAGGTCCTGCCGCGCCGCGTCAGGCCGCCGCGGCGTCGCCCAGCCGGGCGGACGTCGCGGCGATCACGACACGGTCGTGGTCCACGGAGAAGAAGCCGCCGCGGGCCTGCGCGGTGACGGTGCCGCCGTCCGTGGTCCGCACCACGACCTCGCCGTCGCCGAGGACGGCGAGCATCGGGGTGTGGCCCGGGAGGATGCCGATCTCACCGTTGACGGTGCGCGCCGACACGGCCGACGCGGCGCCCGACCAGATGGACCGCTCCTCGGAGACGATCTCGACGTTGAGCTCAGCCATGATCGATCAGCCCTCGGCCTGGATCTTGGCCCACTCGCGCTCGACGTCGTCCAGGCCGCCCACGTTGTAGAAGGCCTGCTCCGCGACGTGGTCCAGGTCGCCGTCGGCGATGGCCTTAAAGCCCTCGACGGTGTCCTTGACCGGCACGGTGGAGCCCTCGACGCCGGTGAACTGCTTGGCGGTGTAGGTGTTCTGCGAGAGGAACTGCTCGATCTTGCGGGCGCGGCCCACGGTGATCTTGTCCTCCTCGGAGAGCTCGTCCACACCGAGGATCGCGATGATGTCCTGCAGCTCCTTGTTCTTCTGCAGGATCTGCTTCACGCGGATGGCCACGTCGTAGTGGTCCTGGCCCACGTACTGCGGGTCGAGGATGCGCGAGGTCGAGGCCAGCGGGTCCACGGCCGGGTACAGGCCACGGGACGCGAGGTCACGGGTCAGGTTGGTGGTCGCGTCCAGGTGCGCGAACACGTTGGCCGGGGCCGGGTCGGTGTAGTTGTCCGCGGGGACGTACACGGCCTGCATCGAGGTGATGGAGTGGCCGCGGGTCGAGGTGATGCGCTCCTGGAGCACACCCATCTCGTCCGCCAGGTTCGGCTGGTAGCCCACGGCGGAGGGCATGCGGCCCAGCAGCGTGGAGACCTCGGAACCGGCCTGCGAGAAGCGGAAGATGTTGTCGATGAACAGCAGCACGTCCTGGTTCTGCACATCGCGGAAGTACTCCGCCATGGTCAGCGCGGACAGGGCCACACGCAGACGCGTGCCCGGCGGCTCGTCCATCTGGCCGAACACGAGGGCGGTGTCCTTCAGGACGTCCGCCTCGTCCATCTCGACCCAGAGGTTGTTGCCCTCACGGGTGCGCTCGCCGACGCCGGCGAACACGGAGGTGCCGCCGAAGTTGCGGGCCACACGGGTGATCATCTCCTGGATGAGCACGGTCTTGCCCACGCCGGCGCCGCCGAACAGGCCGATCTTGCCGCCCTTGATGTAGGGGGTCAGCAGGTCGATGACCTTGATGCCGGTCTCCAGCATCTCGGTGGAGCCCTCGAGGGACGCGAAGTTCGGGGCCGGGCGGTGGATCGGCCAGCGGTCCTCGGCCTGCAGCTGCGAGGTCGGCATGTCCAGGGTCTCGCCGAGCACGTTGAAGATGTGGCCCTTCACGGCGTCGCCGACCGGCACCGAGATGGGGGCACCGGTGTCCACGACGTCGGTGCCGCGCACCAGGCCGTCGGTGGACTGCAGGGAGATGGCGCGGACCATGTTGTCGCCGAGGTGCTGGGCGACCTCGAAGGTGACCGTGCGGCGCTGGCCGTTGAAGTCGATCTCGGTGGTCAGCGCGTTGTAGATCTCCGGCATCGCGTTGGCCGGGAACTCGGCGTCGATCACGGGGCCGATGACGCGGGACACGCGTCCGGTGGCACCGCCGGTGGGGGTCCCGGTGCCCTGGTCAGTGATGGTGGCAGTCATCTCTCTCACTTCTATCGTGTGTGGATGGCGAGTCTGGTGAGTCCCGAACGGGCTCAGGAGTTGTTGAGCGCGTCCGCGCCCGCGATGAGCTCGGTGAGCTCCTGGGTGATCTCGGCCTGACGGGCGTTGTTCATCAGGAGGGTGTAGTCCTTGATGAGGCTCGTGGCGTTGTCGCCCGCCGACTTCATGGCGCGCTGACGGTTGGCGAGCTCCGAGGCCGCCGACTGCAGCATCGCGTTGAAGATGCGCGACTCGATGTACTTGGGCAGCAGCGCGTCGAGGACCTCCTCCGCGTCCGGCTCGTACTCGTAGAGAGGCAGCACGTCCTCGGCGGTGGCGGCCTCCTCCTCGACGACCTCGAGGGGCAGCAGGCGCACCACGTGGGGGTTCTGCTTCACGAGCGAGACGAACTCGGTGAACACGACGTGGATCTCGTCCACGCCGCCGTCCGCCGTGTCCGTGAGGAACGCATCCACGAGCACCTCGCCGATCTCGGCGGCGCGCTCGGCGACGGGGGCGTCCGTCTGACCGGTCCACAGCTTCTTGTAGCCGCGGCCGCGGAAGTCGAAGTACGTCTGCGCCTTGCGGCCGACGACGTACACGTCCACGTCCTTGCCCTCCTCGCCGAGGCGGGTGAGGAGCTGCTCGGCCTTGCGCAGCACGTTCGCGGAGTACGCGCCGGCGAGGCCGCGGTCCGAGGACATGATGAGCACGGCCGCCCGGGTCGGGTTCTCGGGCTCCGTGGTGAGGACATGATCGATGTCGTGCTGGCTCGACACGGCCGAGACGGCGCGGGTGATCGCGTTCGCGTAGGGCAGCGACGCGCTGACGCGCTCACGTGCCTTGGTGATGCGAGACGTGGCGATCAGCTCCATCGCCTTGAAGATCTTCTTCATCGACGACGTCGACGCGATCTTCTGACGGTAGACCCGGATCTGGGCTCCCATGGTGGTCCTTTCCCTGGCGGGAGGGCGGCCCGGCGTCGTCCCCGTGGGGTCCGACGCCGGACCGCTCCCTCACCGACCGGCGGTCAGCGCTTCTGCTTGGTGATCTGCTCCTGCGCGACCTGGTCCTGCTCGATCGCGCGGTGCTCCTCGTGGCCGGCCTGCACGCCGCCGTCCTCGGAGGACTGGAAGCCCTTGGAGAACTCGGCGACGGCCGACTCGAGCGCGGACACGGTGCCGTCCTCGAGCTTGCCGGTGGAGGCGATGTCGGTCAGGACGGAGGTGTGGCGACGCAGGTGGTCGATGAACTCGCGCTCGAAGCGCAGCACGTCCTGCACCGGCACCTCGTCGAGGTGGCCCTTGGAGCCGGCCCAGATGGACACGACCTGCTCCTCGACCGGGTAGGGCGAGTACTGCGGCTGCTTGAGCAGCTCCATGAGGCGCTCACCGCGGGCGAGCTGGCGGCGGGTGGCCGGGTCCAGGTCGGAGGCGAACATGGAGAACGCCTGCTGGTCGCGGTACTGCGCCAGGTCCAGCTTCAGCGTGCCGGAGACCTTCTTCATGGCCTTGACCTGGGCGGCGCCGCCCACGCGGGACACCGAGATGCCCACGTCCACGGCGGGACGCTGGTTGGCGTTGAACAGGTCCGACTGCAGGAAGATCTGGCCGTCGGTGATGGAGATGACGTTGGTCGGGATGTAGGCCGACACGTCGTTCGCCTTGGTCTCGATGATCGGCAGGCCGGTCATCGAGCCCGCGCCCATCTCGTCCGAGAGCTTGGCGCAGCGCTCGAGGAGCCGGGAGTGCAGGTAGAAGACGTCACCCGGGTAGGCCTCGCGGCCCGGCGGGCGGCGCAGCAGCAGGGAGACGGCGCGGTAGGCCTCGGCCTGCTTCGACAGGTTGTCGAAGATGATCAGCACGTGCTTGCCGCCGTACATCCAGTGCTGGCCGATGGCCGAGCCGGCGTAGGGGGCGAGGTACTTGAAGCCGGCCGGGTCGGACGCCGGGGAGGCCACGATGGTGGTGTACTCCAGAGCGCCGTGCTCCTCCAGCGTGGCGCGGACGCCGGCGATGGTGGAGGCCTTCTGGCCCACGGCCACGTAGACGCAGCGGACCTGCTTCTCGACGTCGCCCGACTCCCAGTTGGCCTTCTGGTTGAGGATCGTGTCGACGGCGATCGCGGTCTTGCCGGTCTGGCGGTCACCGATGATCAGCTGACGCTGGCCACGGCCGATCGGGATCATGGCGTCGATGGCCTTCATGCCGGTCTGCAGCGGCTCGTGGACCGACTTGCGCTCGGTCACGGTCGGCGCCTGCAGCTCGAGGGCACGGCGGCCCTCGGCCTCGATCGGGCCCAGGTCGTCGATGGGCTGGCCCAGCGGGTCCACCACACGGCCCAGGAAGGCGTCGCCCACCGGGACGGAGAGGATCTCGCCGGTGCGCTGCACCTCCATGCCCTCGCGGATCTCCTGGAACTCGCCGAGGACGACGACACCGATCTCACGGGTGTCGAGGTTCTGGGCCAGGCCCTGGATGCCGTTCTCGAAGCGCAGCAGCTCGTTCGCCATGACGGAGGGCAGACCCTCCACACGAGCGATGCCGTCCGCCGCGGAGATGACACGGCCGACCTCGGTGCGATCGGTGCCCGACGGTTCGTACGATGCCGCGAAATCGTTCAAGGCATTGCGGACATCGTCAGCGTTGATGGTCAATTCGGCCATCTGCAGTCCCTGCTCTCTGTGCTTGGTGATCATCGACGTGACGATGATGCTTACGTTCGTGGGTGTTCCGGATGCGGGCGGAGCCGGCGTCAGCCGGCCATCCGCCGCTGGAGGTCGTGGAGGCGCGCGGCCATGGACCCGTCGACGACGTCGTCGCCGACCTGGACGCGGATGCCGCCCACCACGTGGGGGTCCACCGTCACGTCCATGACGAGATCGCGGCCGAAGGCGCGGCGCAGGCCCAGGGCCAGCCGCTCCTGCTGCTCGGCCTCGAGCGGCCGGGCCACGGTCACCTCGGCGATCCACTGGCGCTGCCGCTCGGCGACGACGTCCGCGGCCTTGCGGACGGCGGCGGACGGCTTCAGGCCGCGCGGGGCCGAGACGGCGCGCTCGACCAGCAGTCGGCCGGCCGGGCTGGCCGACTCGCCCAGGAGGCGACCGGCCAGAGCGGCCCGTGCCTCGAGGGGTGCGTGCTGGTCGGTGAGCGCCCGCTGCACCTCGTGCGAGTCCTCCACCGTGCGGTTGAAGGCCAGCAGCTCGCCCGAGAGGGCGGCCAGGCCCGCGTGTCCGCCGCGTGCGGCCTCAGCGGCGGCCGCGTGCGCGGCCACCGTCTCGAGGGCGTCCCCGAGATCGCGCTCCGCCGACCAGCGGCGGCCGGCCAGGTCCTTGAGGACCTGCAGTGCACCGGGGGTCACCCGGGCGCCGAACAGCGAGTCGACGAGGCCGTGACGGCGCTCGGTGGTCCAGGCGGGGTCGGTCAGGGCGCGGCGCAGGGCGCCGTGCTCGTCCACCACGTCCAGCGCGCCGAACAGCTCGCGTGCCAGGGCCACGCCGCCCTCGTCCAGCACCGGACCGACGGCCTCCAGGGAGGCGGCCAGGGAGTCCCTCGATGCGCCCGTCATCATTCGGCGACACCTGCGCTCTGGTGACGGTCCAGGTCAGCCAGGAAGCGGTCGACCACGCGCTGCGAGCGGGCGTCGTCCTCGAGGGACTCGCCCACGATCTTGCCGGCCAGGGTCGTGGCCAGCGAGCCGACCTCGCCCTTGAGCTGCGCGGCGGCCTGCTGACGCTCGGCGGCGATCTGCGCCTGCGCCTGCTCGGAGATGCGCGTCGCCTCGGCGGTCGCGCGCTCGCGCGCCTCGGCCACGATCTCGGCGGCCTCGGTGCGGGCATCCTCGCGGATGCGGTTCGCCTCGGTGCGGGCGTCCGCCAGCTGCGACTCGTAGTCCGCCATCATCGCGTTCGCCTCGGCCTGGGCCTTCTCAGCCTTGGCCAGACCGCCCTCGATCGCCTCGACACGGTCCTGGTAGGACTTCTCGAGGGTCGGGACGATGAACTTGATGACGATGAACATGAGCAGGGCGAAGCCCACCACGACGACGAGGATCTCCCACGGGTTGGGGATCAGGGGGTTGGCCCCCTCAGCCGCCGCGAGGATCAGTCCGTTGCTGATCATGTTTCAACCATCCTTCGGTCAAGAGTCCTGTGGAGAGGGAGCACCGACGGTCTCACCGTGCGGGCGCTCCGTGGACGCGGCGCGTCAGGCGCCGATGACGAAGGCGAAGACGAGGCCCAGGATGGCGAGGGCCTCGGCGAGCGCGAAGCCCAGGAGGGCGATCGGCTGCAGGATGCGCTGGGCCTCCGGCTGACGGGCGACGCCGTTGATGTAGGCGGCGAAGATCAGGCCCACGCCGATGGCGGAGCCGATGGCGGCGAGGCCGTAGCCGATCATGTTGAGCGAACCGTGCAGTTCCATGGTGTTCCTTTCACGAGGCCGAGGTGTCCGGCCGGGTTGTGGAGGGTCGGCCTCCCGGGTGGTCCTCCTGCGGAGGGCCGGGAAGACTGGTGGCGGGCTCTCCCGCCGTACCGCAGCCGCCTGGGTCGTGCCCGAGGCGGCCCCGGAAGATCAGTGGTCGTTCGCGTCGATCGCGCCCTGGATGTAGATCGCGGTCAGCAGCGTGAAGACGAAGGCCTGCAGGTACATGATCAGCAGCTCGAGGAAGTACAGGGCCACCGAGCCGAGGATGACCAGGATGCCGGTGCCCTGCAGGGCCAGGCTGCCGGTCTGCGTGATCAGGTAGGCGGCGCCGGCGCCGGCGAGCATCACGATCATGTGGCCGGAGAGCATGGTGGCCATCAGACGCAGGGAGTGGGTCAGCGGGCGCACGATGAAGTTGGAGATGATCTCCAGCGGCACGAGCAGCGGCAGGATCCAGCCGGGCACACCCGAGGGCACGACGGCCAGCTTCAGGTAGCGCACGCCGTGGCGCTTGATGCCGACGCCGATCCAGATCGCGTAGACGATGAGGGCCAGGCCGTAGGCGGCGCCCGCGTGGGAGAAGGTCGGCAGCTGCAGCACCGGGATGGCGCCGAACAGGTTGTTCAGCAGCACGAAGAAGAAGATGGAGAAGAGCAGCGGGACCCACTGCTTGAAGTTCTTCTCGCCCAGGATGTCCTTCGCGATGTCGTTCCGGACGAAGGAGTAGCCGGACTCGGCGAGCCACTGGGCCTTGCCGGGCACGAGCCGGGGACGGCGCATGGCCCACGCGAAGAAGGCGGTGATGAGCACTACGGAGAGCAGGACGAGCAGCATCTGCTTGCCGAAGCCGGTGCCGTACTCCGCACCCCAGGGGAAGATCTCCGGGAGGTGACCATCAGAGATGGTGGGGGGCACGAATGATGCGTTGGCCAGCACGAGGGTCAGCACGCGGTTCCTCTCCGAAGTGATGCAGTCGACGGGACCGCAGCCTCGTCCCCGGACCACAGGCGGGCGCCGCGACATTGCGGGGGTACCGGTGCGATGCGAGACACGGATGGCGGCAGGTGGGCGCCGTCGAAGTGTTCGCCGCCAACGATACCAAACGGTGACCCGTGCTCCGTACCGCAGAAGGGGCCCACGACATGGCCCCCGGCTCGGTGTCTTCGCCCCTCGGGCGGGTCAGTCGGTGTAGATCCCGCGGCGGGTCCGCGCGAAGACGAGGACCTCCGCGGCCTGCCAGACGAGGATCGTCACGAGGGCGGCGATCGCCGCCGCGTCCGCCCGGACCCAGCCGGGGCGGGGCAGGACCCCCAGCAGCACCGCGAACACCGCGATCTTGAGCACGAACAGCCCCACGCTGACCGGCAGCGCCGCCTCGCGCGCCCGGTCCCACACGAGTGCCGTCGTCGCCCCGGTGAGCGCCGAGAGCGCGAGCACCGCGCCGCCGCCCAGCAGGGCGCTCCCGGCCGCCTCCCCGCCGACGGAGAGCAGCCACGCGGCGCACGTGATCGCCAGGGCAGCCCCCGCCGCGGTCAGGGACCACCCGAGGATCCCCCACCAGCCGCGGCGGTTCTCCCAGCGGCGCCGGCGTCGGCGGCCGCCCGCCCCGGTCACGCGTCCCCCCGCTCGTCCGGGTGGGCCGCGGCGTCGTGCCGGTCCGCGCGACGGCGCTCCACGATCGGATGCAGGGTGAGGTAGCCGGCTCCGGCCAGGGCCACGGCGAGCACGGGTAGGACGATCATGTGGTCCACGAAGTTCAGGGACACCGCGCCCCATGCCACGAGGAACGCCCAGAGCCAGAGCAGCGCGACGGCCTGCGCCTGGGTGTAGCCGCCGTCCACGAGCTTGTGGTGCAGGTGCCCGCGGTCCGCCGAGAAGGGGCTGGTGCCCTTGGCCGTGCGCCGCAGCACGGCCAGGGCGAGGTCCGCGAGCGGCAGGGCGAGGACGGCGACGGGCAGCAGGATCGGCGTGTAGGCGGGGACGTTGCGGAAGCGCATCCCGTCCAGGGCGTTGACGTCGGCGGTCACGGCGACCGCGGCCGCGGCCATCAGCAGGCCGATGAGCATGGCCCCCACCTCGCCCATGAAGATGCGGGCCGGGGACAGGTTCCACGGCAGGAAGCCCACGCACGCGCCGACGAGCAGGGCCATGAGCAGGGTGGCGAGGTTGGCGTAGTCGAACTGGTTGATGGTCCGCGTCAGCAGATACGAGTAGACGAAGAAGGCCGAGCCGCCGATCAGCGCGACGCCCGCCGCCAGGCCGTCCAGACCGTCCACGAAGTTGATCGCGTTCATCGTCAGCACCACGGCGAACACCGTGAGGATGACCTGCGTGGTCTCGTTCCCCACCGGGATCCAGCCCACCGGCATCGCCTCGATGCGGATCCCGCCCAGGGCCACCGCGAGTCCGGCCAGCACCTGGCCGGCCATCTTCACCCACCAGCGCAGGTCCCACATGTCGTCGGCGATGCCCACGACGAGCACGACGGCGACGGCGACCAGGAGCCCGCGCATCGCGGCGTCGTCCGCGTAGATCCCCTGGAGGAACGGCACGACTCCCCCGACGGCGAATCCCACCAGCACGGCCGCGGCCATGGCCACGCCGCCCAGCTTCGGCACGGGGTGCCGGTGCACATCCCGCTGGCGCAGCGGGGTGAACACGCGCGCGCCCAGCCCCAGCCGGCGCATGAGGGGCGTCAGGGCCCCGCAGGCGACGGCCGTGACCATGACCAGGACGAGATACGCGCGCATGGGGGCCGGTCAGGCCTCCCGGTCGGCGGGGCGCGCCGCGGCGGCGTCGTCGGCGGCCGCGATCCGCTCGGCGGCGACCGGCGGCTCCTCGCCCTCGGCGAGCAGGTCCGGCACCACCGCGCGCAGCTCCTCCAGGGGCACGGAGCCCTGCCGGGCCACGCGGAACGGGGTGACGGTGCAGTCCACGATCGTCGAGGGATCCCGGCTCTCGCGGGGGCCGGCGTCGAGGTAGAGGGCCACGGACTCCCCCAGCATCGAGCGGGCGGCGTCGGCGGTGGTGGCGGCGTCCATGCCGGTGCGGTTCGCGCTGGAGACGGCCATGGGGCCGACGGCGTAGAGCAGTTCGCGGGCCACCGCGTCGTCGGGCACGCGCAGGGCGACGGTGCCGCGGGTCTCGCCGAGGTCCCAGGTCAGCGTGGGCTGGGACTTGAGGATGAGCGTGAGGGCGCCGGGCCAGAAGCGCCCGGCGAGGGCCTCGGCCTCCTCCGGCACGTCGTACGCGAGGCCGGCCATGACGCGGCGGTCCGCGATGAGCACGGGCGGCGGCATGGTGCGGCCACGGCCCTTGGCGGCCAGCAGCACGGCCACGGCCAGCGGGGAGAACGCGTCCGCTCCGATGCCGTAGACGGTGTCCGTGGGCAGGACCACGCAGCCGCGGTCCGCGAGGACCTCGCGGGCGCGGGCCACGGCATCCTCGAGGGCGGCCGGATCCGAGACGTCGATGAAGTCACTCACGTCGGTCATTCTTCCACCTCCGCGCCCGCCACGGCGTCGCAGGACCGGCGCGCCGTGAGGAACCGGTCTCGTCCGGTGAGGTCCTGGTGGACTCGGACGCCCGTGAACCGCCGGTCCGCGCCGAGGGCGGCCAGGAGGGCCGGGCCCTGCGTCTCGTGGTGCTCCATGGCGAACAGGCCGCCCGGGACGAGCAGGTCCGCCGCCCGGTGCGCGATGGCGCGCGGGATCCGCAGCCCGGGCGCGTCCCCGCCGTAGAGCGCCCGCGCCGGGTCCAGTCGGGCCTCGGGCTGGGCGGGCACCTCGGCCTCGGGCACGTAGGGCGGGTTGCTCACGACGACGTCCACGCGGCCCTCGAGGTTGGGGCACGCGACAAGGGCATCGGCTTGTCGCAGGTCGACCCCGCGCGGGGCGAGGTTCCGCCGGGCCCAGTCGGCCGCCGTCGGGTCGAGCTCGACGGCGGTGACGGCGAGCGGGCGGCCCCGCGCCTCGCCCCACGCCGCGACGGCCGCGGCGATCGCGCCGGAGCCGGTGCACAGGTCCACCACGGCGCCCGCCGCGGGCCGCGCGGCCAAGTCGGCCACGACGGTCTCCACGAGCAGCTCGGTCTCCGGCCGCGGGACGAAGACGCCTGGGCCGACCGCCAGGTCGAGCCCGTGGAAGTGCGCGACGCCGGTCAGGTGCTGGACGGGCTCGCGGGCGGCGCGGCGCCCGACGAGCGCCTCGAAGGCCGCCGCCTGCGCGGGCTCGGCCACGGCCCCGGCGAACACCCGGGCCAGCAGCGCGCCGCGGTCGAGGCCGAGCACGTGGGCCAGCAGCAGCTCGGCGTCCACACGCGGCGAGTCGATGCCCACCGCGGTCAGGCGGGCGGCGGCGTCGCGCAGCAGCGCGGACCAGGCCGGTGCGCTCACGCGTCCCCGCCCAGCGCGGCGAGCCGCCGCTCCTCGTCGAGGGCGAGGCAGGAGGCGATCACGGCCTCGAGGTCGCCGTCGAGGACCGCGTCGAGGTTGTGCGCCTTGTAGCCGGTGCGGTGGTCCGCGATCCGGTTCTCCGGGAAGTTGTAGGTCCGGATGCGTTCCGAGCGGTCCATGGTGCGCACCTGCGCGGCGCGCGCCGCGGAGTTCTCGGCGTCCTGCTCCGCCCGCTGCCGCTCGAGCAGCCGCGACCGCAGCACGCGCAGCGCGGCCTCGCGGTTCTGGATCTGGGACTTCTCGTTCTGCATGGAGACGACGATCCCCGTGGGCAGATGCGTCAGACGCACCGCGGAGTCGGTCGTGTTGACGGACTGGCCGCCCGGCCCGGAGGAGCGGAAGACGTCCACTTTGAGGTCGTTCGGATCGAGGTGGACCTCGTCCGGGGCGTCCACCTCGGGCAGCACGAGCACGCCGGCGGCGGAGGTGTGGATGCGGCCCTGGGACTCGGTGACGGGCACGCGCTGCACTCGGTGCACGCCGCCCTCGAACTTGAGCCGGGCGTAGACGCCGTCGGCCGGGTCGGCCGCGCTCCCCCGCACCGCCACGTGGACGTCCTTGTAGCCGCCCAGGTCGGAGTGCGTGGCGGAGAGGACCTCCGTCTTCCAGCCCCGGGACTCGGCGTAGCGCAGGTACATGCGCAGCAGGTCGCCGGCGAACAGGGCCGCCTCCTCGCCGCCCTCGCCGCCCTTGATCTCGAGGATCACGTCACGCGCGTCGTCGGGGTCGCGCGGGATCAGCAGCCGGCGCAGCCGTTCGGCGGCCTCGGCCTCGGCCGCCTCCAGACCGGGCACCTCGGCCGCGAAGGCCGCCGCGTCGTCGTCGCCGGCCGCGGCCAGCTCCCGCGCGTCGGCCAGCTCCTCCGCGGCCGCCGACCAGGCGCGGTGCGCCGTCACCACGGCGCCGAGCTCGGCGAACCGCCGGTTCAGCCGCCGGGCGAGCGCCGGGTCCTGGTGCACCGCCGGGTCGGACAGGCGCGCCGTCAGCTCGCGATGCTCCGCCAGGAGCCGATCCACGGCCTCGCGCCGCTGCTCCGAATCGAACACGTGCGTGCCTCTCCTCCTCCGGCCTCAGCGGGCCGGGCTGTCCGACGCGGACGGCCCCGCCCCGTCCGGCGGAGACGAGCTCCCCCGGGCGGGACGGGGCCGTGCGACGGGGCGGTCAGTCGTCGCCCTTGGACCCCAGCGTGGTCTTGGAGACCAGCATGAGGAACTCGGCGTTGGACGCGGTGTCCTTGATCTTGTTGGTGAGCAGGTCGAGGGCCTGCTGCTGCTCGAGGCCAGAGAGCACCCGGCGCAGCTTCCACATGATCTTGACCTCCTCCTGCGAGAGCAGGGCCTCCTCGCGGCGGGTGCCGGACGCGTTGACGTCCACCGCCGGGAAGATGCGGCGCTCCGCGAGGTGGCGGGACAGGCGCAGCTCCATGTTGCCGGTGCCCTTGAACTCCTCGAAGATCACCTCGTCCATGCGCGAGCCGGTCTCGACCAGCGCGGTGGCCAGGATGGTCAGCGAGCCGCCGTTCTCGATGTTGCGGGCGGCGCCGAAGAACTTCTTCGGCGGGTACAGCGCCGAGGAGTCCACACCGCCGGAGAGGATGCGGCCCGAGGCCGGGGCGGCCAGGTTGTAGGCGCGGCCCAGGCGGGTCATGGAGTCGAGCAGCACGACGACGTCGCGGCCCATCTCCACGAGGCGCTTGGCGCGCTCGATGGCCAGCTCGGCGAGGGTGGTGTGGTCGTCCGCCGGGCGGTCGAACGTGGAGGCGATGACCTCGCCGTCCACCGACCGCTGCATGTCGGTGACCTCCTCGGGGCGCTCGTCGACGAGCACCATCATGAGGTGGACCTCGGGGTTGTTCGTCTTGATCGCGTTGGCGATCGACTGCAGGATCATCGTCTTGCCGGCCTTGGGCGGAGAGACGATGAGGCCACGCTGGCCCTTGCCGATGGGGCTGACCAGATCGATCACGCGGGGGCCGATCAGCTTGGGATCGGTCTCCAGGCGCAGGCGCTCCTGCGGGTACAGCGGCACGAGCTTGCCGAACTCGACGCGCTGCGGGTGCTCGACGGCGGGCTGACCGTTGACCGAGGAGATCTTCACCAGGGCGTTGAACTTCTGACGGTGGGAGCCGCCGCCGTGGTGCTGCTGCTTCTCGCCGTCGCGCGGAGCGCGGATGGCGCCGACGACGGCGTCGCCCTTGCGCAGACCGTACTTCTTCACCATGGCCAGGGAGACGTAGACGTCGTTCGGGCCCGGCAGGTAGCCGGAGGTGCGGACGAACGCGTAGTTGTCCAGCACGTCGAGGATGCCGGCCACGGGCTGCAGGACGTCGTCCTCGGTCAGCTCGGTCTCGTCGACCTCGGGGCCGCCGCGGCCACGGCGGTTGCGGCCGCGCTCGTTGCGGTTGCGGCGGTTGCGACGGTTGCGGCCGCCCTCGTCGTCGCGGTCGTCGCGGCGGCTGCGGTCCCCGCGTCCGCCGTCGCCCCGGCCGCCGTCCTCGGACTTGTCGCCGCGCTCCTCGCGCGAGCCGTCGCGGCCGTTCTCACGGTCCCGGTTGTTGTCGCGGCCGTTCTCGCGTTCGCGGCCGTTGTCGCGGTCCCGCCCGTTGCGGCCGTTGCGGCCGCGGCCGTTCTCGCGCCCGTTGTCGTCACGGTCCTCCCGGTCGCCGCGGCGGTCCGCGCCGGCGACGTCCTCGCCCTGGGCGCCGTCGGAGCGACGGTCCTGACCCTGCTGGGCGTCGTCGTCGCCGGCGCGGCGGCGGCCGCGGGAGCGACGCTCGGACTGCGGGCGGTCCTCGCCCTCGTCGCGGGCCTCGGACCCCCCGGACCGATCCTGGTCCGAGGCGGTCTCCCGGGGGGCCTGCTCGGTCTGGGCCTCCCGGGCCTCGGCCTGGGGCTGCCCGTCCTGGGTGGCGGCCGGAGCGGAGGTGTCGGCGTCGGCGCGGCGCGAGCGGCGTCGGGCCGGGCGCCCGGCGGCCGGGGCGGCGTCCTGAGAGGGCGCGGCGGCCGGGGCGGCCTCGGCGGCGGGGGCCTGGGCCGTGCGCTCGGCGGGGGCCTGGGCCGCGCGCTCGGCGGCGTCGCGGTCCGCCACGGAGCCGCCGCGCTGGTGGTCGGAGATCGCGGTCACCAGGTCGGCCTTGCGCATGCGCGAGCCGCCGGCGATGCCGAGCTGGGAGGCCAGGGCCTGGAGCTGGGCGAGCTTGAGCGAGGCCAGGCCACCGCCGTTCGTCGGCGTGGTCTGTTCCGTGGATTCGGTCACGAAGGTTCCTTCTCCCTCGAATGCGGCCCGGCGGCGCGTGGCGCGTCGGGCTGCGGTGTGCATCCGGTCGGGCCGCGCAGCGGCGCCCCAGAAAACCGGGTTTCATGGTGTGAACTCAGCAGTGGCGCCTCCCCTGATCGTGCGCAGTCGCTGCGTGACGGGGCGGAGGCGTCCGGACTCGACCGAGCCGGAGCGGATCCCGCACGCCGGCCGTGCGTAGCACGGGATGGATCGCGGCGGGGTTCCGGCCGACGGCGCACGGTGCGTCCGGCCGTCACAGGCCCGGGCACCGGAGACCCGGGCCGCGCGAGGCGGTGGGGTCAGCCGTGGTGGAGTGATTCCACCCTAACACCGTCCACGGCCACGCACGGCACCAGCACGCGCCAGGCGGCCGCCCCGTCCACCGTCAGAGCACGCGCCGCCTCCGCGGCGTGCTCGGCCGCCTGGACGCCGTCGCACAGCGCGAGCACCGTGGGACCCGCGCCGGAGACGACGGCGGCATGGCCGCGCTCGCGCAGCCCCGCGACCAGTGCGGCGCTGGCCGGCATGGCCACGGCGCGCGGCTCCTGATGCAGCCAGTCCCGCGTGGCGGCCAGCAGCAGCGCGGGGTCCTCCGCCAGCGCGTGGACGAGCAGCGCGGCACGGCCGGCCTGGGCCGCCGCCACGGCGTGGGGCACCTCGGCGGGCAGCACGCCCCGGGCGACGTGGGTGGACAGCTCGGTGTCCGGGATCGCGACCACCGGCACCACGCGCTCGTGCAGCCGCAGCCGCGCCGTGGCCGGGCCGGGGACGTCGTCACGGGTCCAGGAGACGGTGGCCCCACCCACGAGCGCGGGGGCGACGTTGTCCGGGTGCCCCTCGAAGCGGGTGGCCGCCTCGAGCAGGTCCGCGGGCGCCCGGCGCAGCGCGGCCGGCAGCAGGGCCTCGGCCGCGGCGTAGGCCGCGACGACGGCGGCCGCGGACGAGCCGAGCCCGCGGGCGTGCGGGATCCGGTTCACGGCGCGCAGGTGCAGCCCCGGCGCGGTGAACCCGCGGTCCCGCAGGTGCTCGTGCGCCAGGCGCAGGATCAGGTGCGCGCCGTCCCGCGGCAGGGTGGCCTCCCCCTCCCCCACGACCTCCGCGACGTCGGGGCCCGCCACGACCGTGAGCGTCACCTCGTCGCGCAGCGCCAGGGCCAGGCCCATCGAGTCGAAGCCGGGGCCGAGATTGGCGGAGGTGGCGGGGACGGAGACGGACGCGGCGGTCCCGGGCGCCAGCGACTGCGGTGCGGCCATGGCTCAGCTCAGGCCGAGCGCCTGGGCGACGGTGACCACGTCGAACGGCACCGAGCGCGGGGTCACGTCGGCGCCGTCGGCGCCGCGCAGGGCCCACTGCGGGTCCTTGAGGCCGTGGCCGGTGACGGTGATGACCCAGCTCTTGCCGGCCGGCACGTCCCCGGCGGCGTGGTGCTTGAGCAGCCCGGCGACGCCGGCGGCGGAGGCGGGCTCGACGAACACGCCCTCCTTCGCGGAGAGCCAGCGATGGGCCTCGAGGATCTCCTCGTCCGTGACGGAGTCGATCATCCCGCCGGACTCGTCGCGGGCGGCCTCGGCCTGCTCCCACGAGGCCGGGTTGCCGATCCGGATGGCGGTGGCGATCGTGTCCGGGTCGGTCACGGGGTGGCCCTGGACGATCGGGGCGGCGCCCGCGGCCTGGAAGCCCCACATCACGGGGGTCTTCGTGGCCACCGCGGGCAGCTCGGCGTCCGAGGCGCCCTCGTGCGGGTTCACGTAGGGGGCGGCGTACTCGCGGTAGCCCTTCCAGTACGCGGTGATGTTGCCCGCGTTGCCCACGGGCAGCAGGTGGTAGTCCGGGGCGTCGCCGAGGGTGTCCACGACCTCGAACGCGCCGGTCTTCTGCCCCTCGATGCGGGCCGGGTTGACGGAGTTCACGAGGAACACGGGGTAGTTCTCGGCCAGCTTGCGGGCCACCTCGAGGCAGTCGTCGAAGTTGCCCTGCACCTGGAGGATCTCCGCGCCGTGGGCCACGGCCTGGGACATCTTGCCCATCGAGATCTTCCCCTCGGGCACGAGCACGGCGCACGTGATCCCGGCCTGCGCGGCGTAGGCCGCCGCCGAGGCGGACGTGTTGCCGGTGGACGCGCAGACGACGGCCTTCGCGCCGTCCGCGACGGCGGCGGTGATCGCCATGGTCATGCCGCGGTCCTTGAAGGAGCCGGTCGGGTTCATGCCCTCGAACTTCACGTGCACGGTGCCCTGCACCAGCTCGGAGAGGTGGGGGGCGTGGATGAGCGGGGTGCCGCCCTCACCGAGGGTGATCACGCGCGTGTCCTCGGTGACGGGCAGGCGGTCGGCGTACTCGCGGACGACGCCGCGCCACTGGTGGGCCATGGGTCAGTTCCCTTCGACTCGGAGGACGGACGCCACCTCGTGGACGACGTCCAGGGCGGCGAGCGCCCCGACGGTGGCGTCGAGGTCGCGCTGCCGCGCACGGTGGGTGATCAGCCGCAGGGACGCACCGGGGGCGTCCTCGCGCTCAGATGGGACCTGACGCAACGTCTCGATGGAGACGCCGTGCTCCTCGAACACCCCGGCGACGCGGCGCAGCACGCCGGGCTGGTCCGCCGCGCGCAGCACGACCATGAAGGAGGTGTGGGCCTCGGCCGGGTCCAGGGCGGGCAGGGCGGTGACGGGGGTGCGCAGGCGCGCCGGGCCGCCGCGCACGATGCGCTGGGCGATCGAGACGACGTCGCCCATCACCGCGGACGCGGTGGGGGCGCCGCCGGCGCCGGGACCGTAGAACATGAGCTCGCCGGCGTTGTCGGCCTCCACGAAGACGGCGTTGAACGCCCCGCGCACGGAGGCCAGCGGGTGCTCCCGCGGCAGCAGGGTGGGGTGCACGCGCAGGACCGCGCCCTCGGCACCGTCGGCGGCGCGGCCGCGCTCGGCGATCGCCAGCAGCTTGATGACGTAGCCCGCCTCCGCGGCGGCGGCGTTGTCCTCGGCCGTGATCGCGGTGATGCCCGCGACGGCCACCTGGTCCAGGGTGTACGGCGCGCCGAACGCGATGGTCGCCAGGATCGCGGCCTTCGCGGCGGCGTCGTGGCCCTCGACGTCGGCGGTCGGGTCGGCCTCGGCGTAGCCGAGCCGCTGGGCCTCGGCGAGGGCGTCGTCGAAGTCCGCCCCCTCGGAGTCCATCCGGTCGAGGATGAAGTTGGTGGTGCCGTTGGCGATGCCCATCACGCGGGTGACGCGGTCGCCGCCCAGAGAGTCGCGCAGCGGGCGCAGGATCGGGATGGCGCCGGCGACGGCGGCCTCGAAGCTGAGCTGCGCGCCGGTGGCGGCGGCCGCGGCGTACAGCTCCTCGCCGTACTGGGCCAGCAGCGCCTTGTTGCCCGTCACCACGGACGTGCCGGCGGCCAGGGCGCGCAGGATCAGGGTGCGGGCCGGCTCGATGCCGCCCATCAGCTCGATGACGACGTCCGCGCCATCCACGAGCGCCTCGGCGTCGGTCGTGTAGAGCGCCGGGTCCGCCTGCCAGTCGCGCGTCGCGCCCGTGTCCCGCACCGCGATGCCCGTGAGCTCGAGGTCGGCGCCCACGCGGTCCCGCAGGATGTCGGCGTCCTCGGTGAGGATCCGGGCGGTCTGGGACCCCACGGTCCCGCCGCCCAGCAGGGCGACCTTGAGGGCGGTGGGGGCGTCGGTGTGCTGGGGCATGGTCCTCCGTGATCCAGGGTGGGGTCGGGCCCGCGCGACCGCGCGGCCCGGCTGGCCTCGAATCTAGCGCGGCGCCCCGGCCCGTCCCACCGCGCGACACTCGGTGTCCGCAGAGCGGGACGGACCCACCCGGGCTCGAGGCCGGCGGCCGGGTGCGCCGCGCCCGCGTCCTCAGCGGGCGAGGCGCGGATCGGCCTCGCGGGCGAACAGGTCCTCCTGCGTCTCGCGACGGATGATCACCCGCGCCTGCCCGCCGGAGACCGCGACAACGGCCGGGCGGGCCAGCGCGTTGTAGTTCGAGGACATCACGTGCGTGTACGCGCCCGTGGCCGGCACGGCCAGCAGGTCGCCGCGGCCCAGGTCGGCCGGCAGGTACACGTCGCGGACGAGGATGTCGCCGGACTCGCAGTGCTTGCCCACCACGCGGGAGAGCACCGGCTCGGCCTCCGAGGTGCGGCGCGCGGAGACGGCGGTGTAGTCGGCGTCGTAGAGGACGGGACGCGGGTTGTCGGACATGCCGCCGTCCACGGCGACGTAGCGGCGGGCCGCCGTGCCGCCGTCGGGGGCGTCCGCGTCCACGGTCTTGGTCACCCCGACCGTGTAGAGGGTCAGCCCCGCGGGGCCCGAGATGGCCCGCCCCGGCTCGAGCGAGACCCGCGGACACCTCAGGCCGAGGCGCTCGACGGTCTTCTGGACGTCGTCGGCGAGGGCGTCGGCGATCTCCGCGGCCGGACGCGGCTCGTCCACGGCCGTGTAGGCGATGCCGTGGCCGCCGCCGAGGTCGAGCTCAGCCAGCTCCACCCCGTGCTCGGCCTTGACCTCGGCGAGGAACTCGAGCACGCGTCCGGCCGCCAGCCCGAAGCCCTCGGCCTCGAAGATCTGGGACCCGATGTGGCAGTGCACGCCCAGCAGGTCGATCGACTCGGCCGCCAGGGCCGCGGCCACGGCGACGGCGGCCGGCGAGCGGCCGGCCACGTTGCCGTCCCGGTCGGTGGACGCCGGGGCCAGGGAGAGGCCGAACTTCTGGTCCTCGTGCGCGGTGGCGATGAAGTCGTGGGTGTGCGCGTGCACGCCCGGGGTCAGCCGGAGCATCACGGAGGCGCGGCGGCCGGCCTTGGCCGCGAGCGCGGCCAGGTGGGCGAGCTCGTCGAGCGAGTCCACGATGATCCGGCCCACGCCCGCCTCGAGGGCGGTGCGCAGCTCGGCGTCCGACTTGTTGTTGCCGTGCAGGCCGATGTGGGCCGGGTCGACGCCGGCGGCCAGCGCGATCGCCAGCTCGCCGCCGGAGGCGGTGTCCACGCGCAGGCCCTCCTCGGCCGCCCAGCGGGCGGTGGAGAGGGTGAGCATGGACTTGCCCGCGTAGTAGACGTCCGCTCCCCCGCACAGGTCGGCGAACGCGGCGTCGAAGCCCTCGCGGAACGCGCGGGCGCGGGCGCGGAAGTCGTCCTCGTCCACCACGAGCAGCGGCGTGCCGAACTCCGCGGCGAGCGCGCTCGCGCGCAGGCCCTGGACGGTGAGCTCGCCGTCGGCGGCACGGCCCACGCCGGCGGCCCACAGGCCGGGCACGAGCGCGTCCGGGTCCCCCGGCGCGGGGAGCCAGGCGGGGGCGAGCGGGGAGGCGGGGGCGGGCTGCGGCGTCGTCATCCGGGCGCTCACATCTTCTCCGGGGCGGTCACGCCGAGCAGGCCGAGACCGTTGGCCAGCACCTGGGCGGTGGCGTCGTTGAGCCACAGGCGGGTGCGGTTGAGGGTCTCGACGGGACGCGGCGTGCCGTCGTCGGTGGGCATGGGCACGATGCGGCAGGCGGCGTACCAGGAGTGGTAGGCCCCGGCGATCACCTCGAGGTGGCGGGCCACGCGGTGCGGCTCGCGCAGGCGCGCCGCCGCGCCGACGACGGCCGGGAACTCCGCCAGCTGGGCCAGCAGCTCCGACTCGGTGGCGTGGGCGAGCAGGGCGGCGTCGAACTCGGAGCGGTCCACGCCGTGGGCCTGCGCGGTGCGCGCCGCGCCCGAGGCGCGGGCGTGGGCGTACTGCACGTAGTAGACGGGGTTGTCGTTCGTGGCGGAGCGCAGCAGCTCGGGGTCGATCGTCAGGGGCGAGTCCGCGGGGTAGCGGGCCAGGTCGTAGCGCAGGGCGTCGCGGCCGAGCCACTCCACGAGGTCCTTGAGCTCGATGATGTTGCCGGCGCGCTTGGAGAGCTTCGCGCCGTTGACCGAGATGAGCTGGCCGATGAGAATCTCGATGTTCGTCGCCGGGTTGTCGCCGGCGGCGGCGGCGATCGCCTTGAGGCGGTTCACGTAGCCGTGGTGGTCGGCGCCGAGCAGGTACACCTTCTCCTCGAAGCCGCGGTCGCGCTTGTGGAGGTAGTAGGCGGCGTCGGCGGCGAAGTAGGTGGGCTCGCCGTTGGCGCGGATGAGCACGCGGTCCTTGTCGTCGCCGAAGTCGGTGGTCTTGAGCCACACGGCGCCCTCGCGGTCCTCGATGTGGCCCTGTTCGCGCAGCCGCTGCACGGCCTGTTCGATCGCGCCGGAGTCGTGGAGCGTCTGCTCCGAGGTGAACACGTCGAAGTGCACGTCGAAGGCGGCGAGCGTGTCCTTGATGTCCTGCATCTGGAGCCGGTACGCGGCCTCGCGGACCACCGGGCGGGCGGCCTCGTCCGTCAGCTCGCGCACGTCCGGGTGCTCGAGGGCGACGGCGTCGGCCAGCTCCTGCACGTACGCGCCCGGGTAGCCGCCCGCGGGGACGTCGCGGCCGTGCAGGCGGGCGAGGACCGAGTCGGCGAACACGTTCATCTGGTTGCCGGCGTCGTTGACGTAGTACTCGGCGGTGACGTCCGCCCCCGAGGCGCGCAGCAGGCGGGCGATCGCATCGCCCAGCGCGGCCCAGCGGGTGTGGCCGATGTGCAGCGGGCCGGTGGGGTTGGCGGAGACGAACTCCATGTTCACGGTGTGCCCGGCCAGGGCGTCGTTGCGGCCGTACTCCGGGCCGGCCTCGACGATCTCGCGGGCCAGGGCGCCGGCCGAGGCCGCGTCCAGGGTGACGTTGAGGAAGCCGGGGCCGGCGACGTCGACGGCGGCGATGCCCGGCTTGTCGGTCAGGCGCTCGGCCACGAGCCCGGCGAGGTCGCGCGGGGCCATCCCGGCCTTCTTGCCCAGCTGGAGGGCGACGTTGGTGGCCCAGTCGCCGTGCTCGCGGCTGCGGGGTCGCTCCACCTTCACGCGCGCGGGGGTGATCTCCTCCCGCAGCGCGGCGGGGAGGTCACCGGCATCGACGGCGTCGGTGAGGACAGCGGACAGCAGGGCGGAGAGGTCTTCGGGCTTCACCCGCGCAAGTCTACGGAAGGGCCGCCGCGCCCGTGCGCGTGCGAACGAACCCTGCGAGATGGCCCCCTCCGGCCCGCGGTGGGGGCCATCTCGCAGGGTTCGTCGGGGTGGGGGGGTCAGGCGGGCCAGGCGGCGAGGCCGCCGGCGAGGGACAGGACGCGCCCGCCTGCGCTCGGGTCGGCCCCGACGACGGCGTCCCGCGCCCGGGCCGAGCGGGCTCCGGCGGCGCAGTAGACCACCAGGACGCGGTCCGGCCCGGGCGCGTGGGCCGCCGGCTCCGCGAGGACGGCCTCGAGCGGGACGTGCCGATCGGCCACCGCCGCGGGGGCCTCGACCCGGCGCAGCCGGGCGCTCCAAGTCCTCGCGGACGTCGAGCAGGGTGAGGGACGCGGCCCGGGCGGGGTCGGCGAGCAGGGCGGCCAGCGCGGCGGGGTCGATCTCCCCGCCCGCGGCGCCGCAGGCCACCACCGAGCCGGGGGCGCCGGCGTCGTCCGGGCGGGGGGCCTGGGCCGCGTGGGCGGACAGGTCCGTCACGGGGGTCCGCTCGGGGTCGGCCACGAGCCGCAGCTCACGGAAGCGCATCGTCAGGGCGTCCACGGAGAGCAGCCGCCCGACCAGGGGCTCGCCCACCCCGGAGAGCAGCTTGATCGCCTCCGCCGCCATGAGGGAGCCGATGATCCCGGGCAGCACCCCGAGCACCCCGGCCTGCGCGCACGAGGGCACCTCGCCGGGTTCGGGCCGCTCCGGGAACACGTCCCGGTACAGCGGCCCGCCCGGGGCGAACACGCTCACCTGCCCCGCGAACCGCAGGATCGCGCCCCACACCACGGGCACGCCCGCGATCTCGCACGCGTCGGCCACGAGGTAGCGGGTCGCGTAGTTGTCCGTGCCGTCGAGCACGAGGTCCACGGCACCGACCCGCTCGAGCGCGTTGGCCGCGGTCAGGCGTTCGCGGTGCTCGACCACGCGCACCTCGGGGTGCAGGCCGCGCATCGTCGCGGCGGCGGAGGCGGTCTTGGGGCGGCCGAGGTCCGCCTCGGCGTGGATCACCTGGCGGTGCAGGTTGGAGCGGTCCACCATGTCGTCGTCGATCACGTGGACCTCCCCCACGCCCGCGGCGGCGAGGTAGGTCAGCACGGGCGCCCCGAGGCCGCCGGCGCCGACCACGAGGACGCGGGAGCGCAGCAGCGCCAGCTGGGCCTCGGGGCCGAAGCCGTCCAGGCTCAGGTGGCGGGCGAAGCGCTCCAGCTGGGTGTCGGACAGCGCGGTGAGGTCGCGGGGCTCGCGGGCGGCGGGGTCCAGGGCGGCGGTCACCGCTCGTCCTCCTCGGCCGTGACCCGCCCGGCCATCGGCGAGGAGGCCAGGGCGTGCTCGCGGCGCGGGATGCGCCCGGCACGGCGGGCGTGGAAGCCCGCCTCGAGCGCGAGCCGGCACGCGTGGGCCATGCGGGCGGGCTCGGCGGCGCGCGTGATCGCCGAGGCGGCGAGCACGGCGTCGCAGCCGGCCTCCATCGCCAGGGCGACGTCCGAGGCGGTGCCCACGCCGGCGTCGAGCACGATCGGCACGGAGGCGCGGGAGACGATCAGCTCCAGGTGTGCGCGGTTGAGGATGCCCAGCCCCGAGCCGATCGGCGAGCCCAGCGGCATGACGGCGGCGGCGCCGGCCTGCTCGAGGCGCAGCGCCATGGCGGGGTTGTCCGAGGTGTAGGCCAGGACGGTGAAGCCGTCGGCGGCGAGCCGCTCGGTGGCCTCGAGGGTCTCGACGACGTCGGGCAGCAGGGTGCGCTCATCGGCGATGACCTCGACCTTCACGAGGTCGGTCTCGAGCGCCTCCCGGCCGAGCCGGGCGGTGAGCACGGCGTCCCGGGCGGTGTAGCAGCCGGCGGTGTTGGGCAGCACGTCGATGCCGAGGCGGTCCAGCAGCGCGACCAGGCCGTCACGGGTGTCCGCGGACCAGCGGCGCAGCGCCACGGTGGTGAGCGTGGTGCCGGAGGCGACGAGGGCGCCCTCGAGGGCGGTCAGGTCGGTGATGCCGCCCGTGCCCATGATGAGCCGGGAGGCCAGGTTGTAGCCGCCGATCCGCAGCGGCGGGATCGCGGGGGCGGCGGGCGGGGTGCGGTGCTCGGCCATCGCTCAGCCCCCCTGCACCGCGGTGACGACGTCGACCTCGTCCCCGGCGGCCAGCTCCCGGGTGGCCCAGGCCGACCGGGGCACGACCTCGCCGCCGACCGCCACGGCCACGCCGAGCCGCCGCCCATCCGCGGCGGCGCCGTCCTCGCCGATCGCGCGCCCGGTGACGTGCGCGACGACGTCGCGGACGGTGGCCACGGCCAGCTCGGCGGGCTCTCCGTTGAGGGTCAGGGGGAGGGTGCTCATGCGATCTCCTTCAGGCGGGCGTGCAGCAGCTCGAGGATCCGCCCGGCCGCCCAGGGGGCGAGCAGGATCCCGTGACGGTGGAAGCCGGTGGCGACGACGGCGCCCGGAGCCTCGGGCACGGCGAGCACGCGCGGGGCGTCGTCGGGGGTGCCGGGGCGGGCGGCGGTGGTGATCTCGACCAGCTCGCACTCGCGGACGGCGGGCAGGATCGCGGCGGCGTCGGCGAGCAGGTCCAGCACGGCCCCGGCGGAGGTGCCGGCCAGGCCGTCCTCGCGGGCCGAGGCGCCGACCACGAGGGTGCCGTCCGCGCGGGGCACGAGGTAGACCTGGCGCCCGTGGACGAGGCCGCGGACGGTGCGGGTGATCAGGTGCGACTCCCCCGGCAGCAGCTGCTCGGGGCGCACCCGCAGACGCAGCACGTCGCCGTGGACGGGGCGCAGCGGGACCTCGACGGCGGTGGCCGCGCCGCCGATCCCGCGGTGGCCCAGGCCCGCGGCGAGGACCGCGCCGTCGGCGGTGAGGACGCCCCCGTCGGCCAGCGTGAGGCGCACCCCCTCGCCCTCCGGGCCGGCGGCGGTGACGCGTCCGGCCACGAACCGGGCGGCGGGTCCGGCGCCGACCGGGAGCGGGCCGCCGTCGGGTCCGGTCTCGGCGCGCAGGGCGGCGACGCAGGCGGCGGCGAGCCGTCGCGGGTCCACCTGATGGTTGTCCGGGGCGTCGAAGCCGGCGGCCAGGCCCGGGGCCAGGGCGGGCTCGGCGCGGCGCAGCGCGCGGACGGAGACGGGCTCGACCCGGCGACCGAGGATCGAGGCGTGCTCGAGCACGTGGTCCCAGGCGCGGGCGTCCGAGGGGTCCGCGGCCACGATCCAGGCGCCCTGTGCGAGGAAGCCCGTCTCCACATCGGTGAAGGCGGCGAGCAGGTCCACGAGGGCCGGGTAGGCCTCCCAGCCGGCCTGCAGCAGCGGGGCGAGGTCGTCCTGGCTGAACTGGGTCTCGGCGAGCGGCGCGAGCATCCCCGCCGCGGCGTGGGTGGCCCCGGCCACGGCGTGCGGGCGCCCGGCGGCGTCCAGCTCGGGGGCGATCAGGGTGACGGCGTGGCCTGCGGCACGCAGACGCACGGCGGCGGTGAGGCCGATGATCCCGGCCCCGACGACGGCCACGTGCACGGACCGGTCCTCCTCACGGCGGCATGACCCGCATCGAGTGGTGATGGTCGGCCGCGCCGGCGCGGTGCGCCCCTGCGGCCCTCTCAGCCCGGCGTGTGCGGCCCGGGCTCCCATGGAACAGCGGCCAGTCTGCCACAGTGGGCGCATGCACTCCCCCGATCCGCTCCTGATGACCGCGGCCGGCCGCGACGACGGCGGCACCGGCCCCGGCGCGCGCCGCCGCGCCCGCCTCGCCGCCTCCCGGCTGTACGTCTGCACCGACCTGCAGCGGTTCCTGCGCCCGGACGGCACGCTCGACACGGCCGCGTTCGCCGACTTCTGCGCGGCGGCGTTCCGCGGCGGAGTAGACGTGATCCAGGTGCGGGACAAGGCCGTGGACGTGGCGGTCGAGCTGGCCGCGTTCGCCACGCTCGTCCCGCTGGCCCGGGAGCACGGGGCGCTCTCGGCCGCCAACGACCGCGCCGACGTCGCCGCCCTGGCCGGGGTGGACGTGTTCCACACGGGCCAGACCGACCTGACCACCGCGCAGTGCCGCGCCCTGCTGGGCCCGGACGTGGTGCTCGGCCGCTCGTGCCACACCGAGGCGCAGGTGCGCGGCGCCCGCGCGGAGGACGGCCTGGACTACTTCTGCACGGGGCCGGTGTGGGCGACGCCCACGAAGCCGGGCCGGGCCGCCGTCGGACTGGAACTGCCGACCCTCGCCGCACGCCTGGACGCGGAGGACCCGGCGGGGGCGCGGCCGTGGTTCGCCATCGGCGGCGTCGACGCGGACCGGCTGCCCGAGGTCCGCGCGGCCGGGGCGGAACGGATCGTGGTGGTCCGCGCCGTGACGCAGGCCGAGGACCCCGAGGCCGCGGCCCGGACCCTGCGCGCGGGCCTGCCCGGCTGACGCGCCCCGCGGGGAGGTCACGGACGGGCCGTCCTGATGGTGTAGAGTCGACGAGTCCGCAACGCGCTCGACGCGTCGCGACCCCCGCCTCCGTAGCTCAGGGGATAGAGCGTCTGCCTCCGGAGCAGAAGGCCGCAGGTTCGAATCCTGCCGGGGGCACGAGCGAACAGAGCCGGACCCCCGTGGCGACACGGTGGTCCGGCTCTTCTGCGTTCTGCGGACCCGGACGCTCGAGCGGAGCGGGAGGTCCGGGTCACCGGCATTCGAGGCGGGAAATCGACCTCATAGGACGTCCCGAGGTGCGTATTCGCCGGATTTCCCGCCTCGAACGTGTCGAAGCCCGGAGGTCCCGCCCTCAGCCCCGCTGCGCATGACCGTGGTCGACGGGCCCGTGCCACGTCGGCCGCGAGGCGTCCCCGACCGCGAGCGCCTCCCCCGCCCGCATCGCGTCGGCCAGCCACGGCTTGGCCCGCTCGAGTGCGTCGTCCCAGCTCAGGCCCGCCCCGGCCAGCGTGGCCAGG
This sequence comes from Micrococcus sp. HOU01, assembly GCF_035609305.1. Lineage (NCBI taxonomy): Bacteria > Bacillati > Actinomycetota > Actinomycetes > Micrococcales > Micrococcaceae > Micrococcus > Micrococcus sp. HOU01. The sequence goes on from NZ_CP141211.1 coordinate 1,887,677, forward strand.
GCCGAGGAGAGGGTGCAGCCGGTGCCGTGCGAGGCGCGGGTCGTCACGCGCGGGCCGCGCACCTCGTGCACGGCCCCGCCCACGCGCACGACGGCGTCCGGCACCTCCGCCGCTGCGGCCTCGGGCGCCTCGGTCTCGTCCAGGTGCCCGCCCTTGAGCAGCACCGTCACCCCGTGCTCGGCGGCCAGGCCCCGCGCCGCGTCGAGGGCGGCGTCCCAGTCCGTCGCGTCCCGCCCGGTCAGCCGGGCCAGCTCGGGCAGGTTGGGTGTCACCAGGTGCGCCACCCGCAGCAGCCGGGCCCACGCGGCGCGCCCGTCGTCGTCGCCCACCGCGGTGAGGGCGTCACCGCTCGAGGCCACCATGACCGGGTCCAGCACGACGACGGCGGGTCGGGTCTCCTCGAGCCAGCCGGCGACAGCCCGCATGAGCTCCACCGTGCCGAGCATGCCGATCTTCACGGCGTCCACGGCGATGTCGGCGGCGACCGAGTCGAGCTGGGCGCGCACCACGTCCACCGGCAGCGGGTGGACGGCCTGCACGCCCTGCGTGTTCTGGGCGGTGATCGCGGTGATCGCGGTCATCCCGTAGCCGCTCCACGCGGCGATGGTCTTCAGGTCGGCCTGGACACCGGCGCCGCCGCCGGAGTCGGAGCCGGCGATGCTGAGCACACGGGGGACGGCGGGGGTCATGCGGGGGCTCCTTCGGGTCGGGGCGGATCGGCCGCCCGGGCCGGGCCGATCCCGCCCATGAGAATGTAGTCGCATGTCCCACGTCACAGAGAGCTCCCCCGCGCACCCCGGCCGAGCCGAGGAGTCGGCGCCGCTGCGGCCGACCTCCCCGTTCGGGATCGCCGCCACGTTCATCGGCACCACCATCGGCGCCGGGTACGCCTCGGGCAACGAGATCCTGCAGTACTTCGTGAGCTTCGGCCTCTGGGGCGGCACGGGGGCGCTCGTGATCGCCGGCGCGCTGTTCTTCCTGCTCGCGGTGATCGTGCTGCGGCTGGCGCAGAAGCTGCGGACCACGGACATCCACCGGATCGTGAACCCCACGACCTCGCGCGTGCCCACCTGGTTCGCGGACCTGTGCATCACCACGTCCCTGCTGGGGACGCTGGTGATCATGCTGGCCGGGGCCGGGGCGGCGGTGCACACCGCGTTCGGGCTGCCCTCGCTCGTGGGCTCGCTGGTGATGGCCGCCGTCTGCGTGGTCTCGGTGCTGGCCGGCATCACGGGCCTCGTGCGCGTCCAGGCCGTGGTGGTCCCCCTGATCATCGTGGTCGCCGTCGGCGTCGCGGTGTGGGGGTTGGTGAACCCGGGGGCCGCGGTGGACGACGTCGCCGCGCTCGTGACCTCGTCCCCGCTGATCAACCAGTGGTGGCTCTCGGGTGTGCTGTACGTGGCCTTCAACATCCAGCTGGCCTACGCGGTGCTCGCCCCGATCGGCGAGGAGAGCTCCTCGTCGGGCCGCTCCCTCGTCGCCGGGGCCGGGCTCGGGGCCCTGGGCCTCGTGGTGATGGCCGGCGCGGTGATGGCCGCGATGACCGCCCACGCCCAGCTGATCGGCCGCGCCGAGCTGCCCATGGTCGAGCTGGCCGCGATGATCGGCGGCTGGGCCGCCCTGCTGTACACGGTCGTCCTGCTGCTGGCGCAGTTCACGACGGCGGTCTCGTGCCTGTACGGCGGGGTGGAGCGCATCGCCCTGCTGTCCTCGATGCGCCGCGTGCCGGGCTGGGTCATCGCCGTCGTCACGGCCCTGGCCGCCACCCTGCTCTCGAGCGTCGGCTTCTCCGACCTCGTGGGCACCGTCTACCCCGTCCTCGGCTACGCCGGCATTGTCATCATCGTGATGCTGGTCGTGACGTGGATCGTCGAGCGCACCACGGTGCGCCGCCGGGCGGCCCGCGCGGCGCGCGCCTGAACGTCCCGCCGCATGGCCGGACGGCGGACGGTGAGGCGCCGCGGGGGACGTGCTAGGGTCGCTCGCATCCCACGGGAGCCCCACGGCACGGGGCTGAGACCGGGCTGACGCCGCCCGGAGACCGTCTGAACCTGTCCGGGTCATTCCGGCGAAGGAAGAAGGAGCCGCGGCCATGTCCGTTTCCGAGCGCACCCCCCTGCCCGCAGCCGAGTCGACGGCCGAGGTCGTCGCCGAGGAGAACTACCCCACGCACCGTCTGGGATGGCTCGAGGACGCCGAGCACGGCATCCGCGTGCCCGTCACCGAGGTCCACCAGGACGACTCCCCCGACGGCACGCCCAACGCGCCCCTGACCGTCTACCGCACCATGGGCCCGGGCTCCGTGCCCGAGCGCGGCCTGCCGGCCCAGCGCGCCGAGTGGATCCGCGCCCGCGGCGACGTCGAGGAGTACGAGGGCCGCGAGCGCGACCTGCTCGACGACGGCCGCTCGGCCGTGCGCCGCGGCGCCGCCTCACAGGAGTGGGCCGGCGAGCGCCGCCCCCCGCTGCGCGCCAAGGAGGGCGCGCGCGTCACCCAGATGCACTACGCCCGGCGCGGCGAGATCACCCCGGAGATGCGCTACGTCGCCCTGCGCGAGGGCGTGGACGTGGAGCTGGTGCGCTCCGAGGTCGCGGCCGGCCGCGCCATCATCCCGGCGAACGTGAACCACCCCGAGTCGGAGCCGATGATCATCGGCAAGGCGTTCGCCGTGAAGGTCAACGCGAACATCGGCAACTCGGCGGTGACGTCGTCGATCGCCGAGGAGGTCTCGAAGCTGCAGTGGGCCACCCGCTGGGGCGCGGACACCGTGATGGACCTGTCCACGGGCGACGACATCCACACCACCCGCGAGTGGATCCTGCGCAACTCCCCCGTGCCGATCGGCACCGTGCCGATCTACCAGGCCCTCGAGAAGGTCGGCGGCGACCACCAGGCCCTGACCTGGGAGATCTTCCGCGACACCGTGATCGAGCAGTGCGAGCAGGGCGTGGACTACATGACCGTGCACGCCGGCGTGCTGCTGCGCCACGTGCCGCTGTCCGCGGACCGCGTGACCGGCATCGTCTCCCGCGGCGGCTCGATCATGGCCGGCTGGTGCCTGGGCCACCACAAGGAGAACTTCCTCTACGAGAACTACGACGAGCTCTGCGAGATCTTCGCGCGCTACGACGTCGCGTTCTCCCTGGGCGACGGCCTGCGGCCGGGCTCCGTGGCGGACGCCAACGACGCCGCCCAGTTCGCCGAGCTCGACACGCTCGCCGAGCTGACGGAGCGGGCGTGGGCGTACGACGTCCAGGTCATGGTGGAGGGCCCCGGCCACATCCCGCTGCACCTGGTGCGGGAGAACGTGGAGCGCCAGCAGGAGCTGTGCAAGGGCGCCCCGTTCTACACGCTCGGCCCCCTCGTCACGGACATCGCCCCGGCGTACGACCACATCACCTCGGCCATCGGCGCCACCGAGATCGCCCGCTACGGCACCGCGATGCTCTGCTATGTCACGCCCAAGGAGCACCTGGGCCTGCCGGACCGGGACGACGTGAAGACGGGCGTGATCACCTACAAGATCGCCGCGCACGCCGCCGACGTCGCCAAGGGCCACCCCGGCGCCCGCGACCGCGATGACGCGCTGTCCAAGGCGCGCTTCGAGTTCCGCTGGCGCGACCAGTTCGGCCTCGGCCTGGATCCGCAGCTCGCCGAGGAGTACCACGACGAGACGCTGCCGGCCGAGCCCGCCAAGACCGCCCACTTCTGCTCGATGTGCGGGCCGAAGTTCTGCTCCATGCGCATCAGCCAGGACATCCGCAGCGAGTTCGGCGGCGCGTCCGAGCAGGCGCGGATCGCCGAGGCCGGCATGGCCGCGAAGTCCGCGGAGTTCCGGGCCGCCGGCGGGTCCGTGTACCTGCCCGAGCCGACGATCCGCACCGCCTCGGACGCCTGAGGCCGGACGCGGGGTGAGGTGGGGCGGGATGGCCCGCCCCTGCGCCACCTGACGATCGCGTCATGACCTGAGGGCCGCCACCAGGTCATGACGCGATCGCCAGGACAAGGCCCTCCGGGACGGCGAAGGCGCGGCCCCACGGACGGGGCAGTGCGCTCGGTGGTCGATCGAGTGGTGATGCCTCTTGACTCACACACACACTGGGCTCACTATTCCGTCAGGCCCCTGTGATGCGTGTCCCATTCGCCCACAGGAATTGAGTGGATGGAATATGACGTGAAAGTCGACATGACCCCGCCGGTCCGCACCCCAGGGGCGCTTCCCAGGTGAGGCATCATCCAGCCGCTCAGCTCTCCTCGGGCCAGCCGTGATGACCCGGATGCTCGTCTCGAGATTCCTCCTTCTCCTGATCACGCTCGGAACAGCAGCGCTCCTCGCGTCCTACGTCGGGGTGGAGAAGGAGGAACGCTGGCGCATGGACGGCACGGTGTACGAGATCTCGGCATTCCCCGCTGGCGAGGCCTGGCCCATGATCCGGACGTCGCTGACGGGACCGGACTCCGGCTCTGCGGCCACGTCCACGAGCCCCCACGTGACTGCCCTCGCCGGCCGACCTGCTCTGGACGTGCTCCCGGATGGCGTCGCCCCGACCGCGGTCGTCCCCAGCACCTCCCCCTTTGCCGCACGTGCCGCTGCGGGCGAACTGAGCTGGCCGGACGTCGATCGGGTCGTCGTCCGAGACCTCTCCTCCGCGCCGGATCGCGCCACCGAAGCAGACCTCCTGGTCCCGTTCCTCTCCACCGACAGTTCGTCCCTTGCCGGCGTGATCGGCGGCTCACCGGCCCAGGTCGACGAGCTCGTCCAATCGCTGCGGCGGGCCGGTGTCGTCGTCGACGTCGTCCCGCTCCCGCCGCCGTGGGAGGCAGCGATGCGACGCAGTGTCCACGTGCCCCTGCTCGCCGTGATCGCCGGCTTCGCCCTGCTGGGCGCACAGGTCGTCTGGCGCACGACCCTGCGCAGTCGACTGCTCCCTGCCGTCACCTCGCACCGCCTCGTCGGTGCCTCCCCGCTGCGAGCGGCCCGGCTCGGTGTCCGGCCCGCCATGCTCGCCTGGGCGACCGCCGCCGCGAGTGCCGGCGGAGTCTGGCTCGTGGCATGGCCCCGGTGGGACGCGGAGATCGGGCTCACGGGGGGCACCGCTCTCCTCTGGTCCGCCGTGCTCGTCGTGGACGCCATCCTCATCCTCAGCACGACCCTGTCCACCCTCTGGGTCCGAAGGGCACACGCATGATGGCAGCCATGCGGGCCGTTGCGGACGGCCTCCGCGACCTGTTCGACACGCCCGGACTGCTGTTCCTGTCCCTGCTGCACACGACCGTGGCGTCGGTCGTGTTCGGACTGGCCCTGGGCGTCGCCGGCGGGGTGACCACGGCGCTCGAGGTGCTCGAGGACGCCGAGTCGTCGGGCCTGGTGACAGCCAGGATTCTGGACCCCGCCGTCACGACCGACCTCCGCCCCCGCGCCGTCGACACCGTCTCCCGGGCGTTCGCCGCCCATGTCGACGGAGTCGACCCCCGTGCCTTTCTCGTGACGGACGCCATCGGAATCGAGGACCCCCGGCTGCAGGGGGCGGTCATCGCCACGCCTGGTCTGGCCCGGGAGTTCGGCGCTGCCGCTGCCGTCAGTCCCGCCGAGGGCGTGTACTTCGCTCCCGCCGCGATCACCTCCGGGGGGCCGGGCGGCACCGTGTATGTGGGGTCCACACCCCACAGCTATGCCGGCCCACTCCCCGGGGACGCGGCCGCGCCGCGGGCCGACGGATCCCTCTGGCCCCTGGGTGAGTCGCCCGTCATCGTCACCAGCACCACGACCATGGCCGGCCTGATCGAACCGGCCCAGCTCGCGGCGGTCTACGGTTCCGTCGTGGCACGCCAGGACGCGGCCTCCGAGGTGAGAGCGGCACTCGACGTCCTCGAGGACGAGACGGGCGTGGTCGCCGAGTTGGCCCCGATCGCCTCGGCCAGGTCTCCGATCGCCCGAGAAGCCCGCGGTGCCGCGCTCATGGTCACCGCCTACACCGCCGGGCTTGCCAGCGCCGTCGTGACGGTGGTGAGCCTCCTGACGACCATGACCCGTCGACTCACGCCCGCGTGGCTGGCGCACCTGACGGTCGGGGCGCCCAGACGACTGATCCGGCTCCGGATCGCCACATCCGTGGCCGCGGTATGGGGCATTCCGGCCGTGCTCGGATCGTTGCTCGGCCTCGGCATCGCCTCGGAAGCGGGCGGACTGCGTCCGGCGCCTGCCGTCGTCGTGGTCGGGCTGGCGGTCGTCTTGGCGATCGCCGCTGCGTGCACCCGTCATCCCCTCCGCCGGCTGCACCGGGCCGTCCGCACGGCGGCACTCGTCGAAAGGACCGTGTGATGTCCCTGCTCACCGTGCACGACGTGCACCGCTCCTACCGCGGCCCCGCCGGGGATGTCCCCGTGCTCCGAGGCGTCTCACTCCAGGTCCCCGAGGGCGGCGTCCACGCGATCATGGGACCCTCCGGGTCCGGCAAGTCCACCCTGCTGCGGCTCCTCGCCTGCCTTGACACACCGGACGCCGGCAGCATCCGTGTGGCTGGGCGGAGCCTGCCGGCACCGTGGTCGTCCGACGGCGACGCCTACCGGAACCGGACGTGCGGCATCGTGCTCCAGGACCATCTGCTCATCGATCGGGCGACCGCCATGGACAACGCGGCCCTGCCGCTGCTCTACGCGCGGCCGCGCCCGGCGAAGCGCGAGCGTCGCGACATGGCCGCCGAGCTTCTGACGCGGCTCGGGCTCGGAGACCGTCTCCACCACCCCGTCGGCCGACTCTCCGGCGGCGAGCGCCAGCGCGTGGCCATCGCCCGGGCCGTGATCATGGGGCCCTCCCTGCTGCTCGCCGACGAGCCGACGGGCGCCCTGGACGAGGAGCGCACCGACGAGGTGATGGGGCTCTTCCGCTCCATGTCCCAGCCGGAGCGGGCGATCGTGATCGTGACGCATGACCCCGCCGTGGCGGCCCGGTGCGACCACACGTGGCGGCTGCGGGCCGGGCGGCTCGAGTGACGAGGTCCGGCCGTGCCTCCTGCACAGGTGTCCGCAGACGGCGTGGCGTCCCCGGGCGTCGCGTTCCGGTTCCGGATGTCCGGGGCCGCTCCTAGGCTCGGATGCATGAGCGCGCACCACGCCGACGACGGCCTCCCCGCCCCCGTCTCCACCCTCGCCGAGGATCCACCGGCCGACGGGCGACAGGCGCCGCCGAGTGGCGTCGTCGTGGGTGAGGACGGGCGGGCCCGCCCGCCGTGGGCGGCACGGGATCCGCTGCTGCGGGAGTACTACGACACGGAGTGGGGCCTGCCCGTCACGGACGAGCGGGGCCTGTTCGAGCGCCTCGTCCTCGAGGCGTTCCAGTCGGGCCTGAGCTGGCGGACCGTCCTGGCCAAGCGGCCCCGGTTCCGGGAGGTGTTCGCGGGCTTCGACGCGGACGCCGTCGCGGCGTTCGGGGACGCGGAGGTCGAGGCGCTGCTGGCGGACCCCGGCATCATCCGGAACCGGCGCAAGATCGAGGCGGCGATCGCGAACGCGCAGGCCGTCGTCGGGATGCGCGGTGAGCGGTTCGCCCCGCTGCACCCGGGCTCCCCCGGCGCGGGCCCCGCCTGGCACGGCGACGGCGACCGGCCGGTCCGCGGTCTGCCGGGGCTGGTCTGGGCGCACCAGCCTGCCGCGACCCCACGGCCGGAGACGGTGGCGCAGGTCCCCTCGACCTCGGACGAGTCGCGCGCGCTCGCGAGGGCGCTGAAGGCGCACGGCTGCCGATTCGTGGGGCCGACCACGTGCTTCGCCCTGATGGAGGCCGCCGGGATCGTGGACACCCACCTTCTCGGCTCCTGGCGAAGAGGGGCGTCCGGGATCTGGGAGTGAGCGGGGGCCTCCGGCAGGATGGGGAGCTCAACGCAGGACGTCCACACGAAAGGGTGACGACTGATGACCACCACCTCCGCCTCTCAGGGCTACCGCACGATCAACCCGGCCACCGGGGAGCTGCTGAAGTCCTTCGACAACGCCACGGATCAGCAGATCGCCGACGCCCTCGACGCCTCGCAGGCCGCGTACGAGCAGTGGTCCCGGAAGTCGGTGGCCGAGCGCGCCGCCGTCGTGAAGCGGATCTCCGAGCTGCTGGCCGAGCGCTCCAAGGACATCGCCGCGCTGATCACCACGGAGATGGGCAAGTCCCTCGGCGCGGCAGTCGGCGAGGTGCGCTACGGCGCCCAGATCTTCGGGTACTACGCGGACGAGGCCGAGGAGCTGCTCGCGGACCAGCGGATCAAGCAGTTCTCCGGGCAGGAGGCGTTCATCCAGCGGCTGCCGCTCGGCCCGCTGCTGGGGATCATGCCGTGGAACTTCCCGGTGTACCAGGTGGCCCGTTTCGTGGCGCCGAACCTCGTGCTGGGCAACACCATCCTGCTCAAGCACGCCGAGATCAACCCGCAGGTGGCGCAGCTGCTGGAAGAGCTCTTCACCGAAGCCGGGCTCCCGGAGGGCGTGTACCAGAACGTGTTCGCCACCCACGACCAGATCTCCACGATCATCGCCGATCCGCGCGTGCAGGGCGTGTCCCTCACCGGTTCGGAGCGGGCCGGCGCCACCGTCGCCGAGCAGGCCGGCCTGCACCTCAAGAAGGTTGTGCTCGAGCTCGGCGGCTCCGATCCGTACATCGTGCTCTCCGCGCCGGACGCCCGCGCCGCCGCCCGCGACGCACTGGCCACCCGGATGGGCAACTGGGGCCAGGCCTGCAACTCGAACAAGCGCATGATCGTCATGGAGGACATCTACGACGACTTCGTGGATGAAGCTGGTCCAGCGCTCCTCGGCGATGAAGCCCGGCGACCCGACCTCGCGCGACGCCGACGTCTACGGCCCGCTGTCCTCCGAGTCCGCGGCCGACGGGCTCACCGAGCAGATCGCCGCGGCCAAGGAGGCCGGCGCCACCGTCCACGTGGGCGGCGAGCGCGTCTCCGGCCCGGAGGGCGAGGGCTTCTACGTCTCCCCGGCCGTGATCACGGACGTGGACCAGGAGAACCCCGCCTACACGCAGGAGCTGTTCGGCATGGCCGCCGTGGTCTACAAGGTGTCCTCGGCCGAGGAGGCCGTGGCGCTGGCCAACGACTCCCAGTACGGTCTCGGCGGCGCCGTGTTCTCCACGGACCTGGACGAGGCCAAGCGCGTGGCCGACCAGCTCGAGGTGGGGATGGCGAACGTGAACCTCGCCTCCGCCGCCGGCGCGAACCTGCCCTTCGGCGGCGTGAAGCGCTCGGGCTTCGGCCGCGAGCTCGGCCCCATGGCCGTGGACGAGTTCGCCAACAAGCGCCTGTACGCGGTGCAGGGCCCCCTAGAGGGCTGACCCCGGGCCGGGTCGGCCGGGCGGGTCCACCGCTCCGGCCGGCCCGTCGGCCGCCTGAGGCACACAGAGTGGTCACGACATGCCGTCACCGGAGTCCGGTGACGGCACGTCGTGACCACTCTGTTCGTCGGGGCCCGCCCACCCAGAGCGTGCGGTGGCAGACCCCCGGCCCGGTCCCGGACGCCGTCGAGGGCCGGCTCGAGGTGGTCGAGCACGGCCCTCGGCGGACGGATCGCGAGGAAGAGCCTCACGCCTGCGCGCGCGGATCCGTGGCGGCTGCGGTCGAGCCCCCGGCGGCGTCGCGCGTCATGGCGGCCGGGGCCACGTCCGGGTGCGGCTCGCGGCCGGCCACGATGTCGATCGCGCCGGTGAACTCGGCGTCGATCCGCCGCTGCACCCGGCGCGAGCGCTGGGTCACGAGGGACACCACCACACCCACCACGAAGGCGGCGACGAAGCCCGGCAGCAGCTCGTACAGGCCGAACCACTCCCACGTCTCGGCACTGGCCTCGGACCACACCCAGGCGACGGCGGCGCCGGTGACCATGGCGGCCATCGCCCCCCACGAGGTGAACCGCGGCCAGTACAGGGCGAGCAAGATCACAGGGCCGAAGGCGGCGCCGAAGCCGGCCCACGCGAAGGAGACGAGCTCGAGCACGGAGGAGTCCGGGTTGAGGGCGAGCAGACCCGCCACGAGCGCCACCACCAGCACGCCGATGCGGCCGAGCCACAGGGTGAACGTCGGGGAACCGGTGCGCCCGCGCAGCATGTAGAGGTCCTCCACCAGGGCGGAGGAGCACACGATCAGCTGCGAGGAGAGCGTGGACATGATCGCGGCGAGGACGGCGGCCAGCACCAGGCCGGCCACGAACGGGTGGAACATGATCGAGGCCAGCACCAGGAACACGGTCTCCGGGTCCTCGAGCGTGGTGCCGGGGTTGGCCTGGAAGTAGGCGATGCCGACGAGGGCGACCATCACGGCGCCGAACACGGACAGCGCCATCCAGCCGATGCCGACGCGCCGGGCGACGGCCGCGTCGTGCGGGGTGCGCAGGGCCATGAAGCGGACGATGATGTGCGGCTGGCCGAAGTAGCCCAGGCCCCAGGCGAGGGAGGACAGGACGCCGATCAGCGTGGCGTTCTCGAACATCGAGAAGTGGTTCACTCCGCCGCCGGCGGCGTCGGCGGCGCGGATGCCCTCGACGACGGCGTCCCAGCCTCCCATGGTCAGGATCACGACGATGGGGACGGCCAGCAGCGAGAGGAACATGAGGACGCCCTGGGCCACGTCCGTCAGCGAGGCGCCGAGGAAGCCGCCGAACAGGGTGTAGAGCACCGTGATGCCCGCGACCACGAGCATGCCGGTGAGGTAGTTGATGCTGATGCCCTGGGCGTAGAAGGACTCGGGGCCGAAGGTCGACTCGACGAACTTGCCGCCGGCCACCATGCCCGAGGAGACGTAGAAGGTGAAGAACACGAGGATGATCAGGCCGGCCACGATCCGCAGGATGTGCGTGCGGTCCTTGAACCGGTTCTCGAGGAAGGACGGGATCGTGATCGAGTTCCCGGCCACCTCGGTGTAGGAGCGCAGGCGGGGGGCGACCACGCGCCAGTTCACCCACGCGCCCACGGTCAGGCCGACCGCCATCCAGCCCTCGACCAGGCCCGCGGCGTAGATCGCGCCGGGCAGGCCCATCAGGAGCCAGCCGGACATGTCGGACGCACCCGCGGAGAGCGCCGCGACGGACGGCTTCATGTCGCGTCCGGCGAGCATGTAGTCGTCGAGGTCGGTGTTCTTGCGGGAGGCGTACAGGCCGATCGCGATCATCGCGAGGAAATAGAGGCCGATCGCCGCTAACAGGGAGACGGTGTTCGTGTCCATGGGCTCCAGAGAATCACATTCGAACTCTCAGCCCCAGTCCCAGATCCGCCCCGATTCGTCCCCGTCCGGGTCGGCCCGGGCCCCCGCGCGCCTAGGATGGAGGCCGTCATGACGCAGACTCCCCCGCCCTCCACGCCCGCCGCGCAGCCGTCGGCGACACCCCACGACGCCGCCGCGATCACGTTCCCCGAACACCTGCCGGTGGCGGAGCGTCGCGAGGAGATCATGGCCGCGATCCGCGACCACCAGGTGGTGATCGTCGCGGGTGAGACCGGCTCGGGCAAGACGACGCAGCTGCCGAAGATGTGCCTGGCCCTCGGGCTCGGGGAGGTCGGCTCGATCGGCCACACCCAGCCCCGGCGCATCGCCGCCCGCTCCGTGGCCGAGCGCATCGCGCAGGAGCTGGGCGAGGAGATCGGGCAGACGGTCGGCTACCAGGTCCGCTTCACGGCCCAGACCTCGAAGGCCACCCGGGTCAAGGTCATGACGGACGGCATCCTGCTGGCCGAGATCCCCCATGACCCGCAGCTGCGCCGCTACTCCGTGATCATCGTGGACGAGGCCCACGAGCGCAGCCTCAACATCGACTTCCTCCTGGGCTACCTGCGCAACCTGCTGCCCCAGCGCCCGGACCTGAAGGTGATCATCACCTCGGCCACCATCGACCCGGAGCGCTTCGCCCGCCACTTCGGCCGGCCGCTGGCCGAGGGCGAGGACCATGCGGACGCGGTGGAGGCCGACGACGGCGGACACGTGGTCCCGGCGCCGATCATCGAGGTCTCGGGGCGTACCTACCCCGTCGAGATCCGCTACCGGCCGCTGACCGACGAGCCCTCCCCGGACGACCCCGAGGACGACGCGGACGACGCCGCCGAGACCCGCGACCCCCTCGACGCGATCGGCGACGCCGTCCTCGAGCTGGCCGCCGAGCCGCCGGGCGACATCCTCGTGTTCCTGCCGGGCGAGCGGGAGATCCGCGAGGCCGCGGACCACCTGACCGGCGTCGTCGCCGGCACCACGCGCCTGGCCGGCACGGAGATCCTGCCGCTGTTCGGCCGCCTGTCCATGGCGGAGCAGCACCGCGTGTTCGGCCGCGCCGGGGCCGGGGTGCGCCGGCGGATCGTGCTGGCCACGAACGTCGCCGAGACGTCCCTGACCGTGCCGGGCATCAAGTACGTGATCGACACGGGCACCGCGCGCATCTCGCGGTACTCGAACCGCACCAAGGTGCAGCGCCTGCCGATCGAGCGCGTCTCCCAGGCCAGCGCGAACCAGCGCTCGGGCCGGTCCGGCCGCACCTCGGACGGCATCGCGATCCGCCTGTACTCGGAGGAGGACTACCTCTCCCGCCCCGAGTTCACGGACCCGGAGATCCTGCGCACCTCCCTGGCCTCGGTGATCCTGCAGATGCTCTCCCTCGGCGTGGCCCGCACCCCGGGCGACGTCCAGGAGTTCCCCTTCGTCCAGCCGCCGGACGGCCGCCAGGTCACCGACGGCGCCACCACGCTCACCGAGCTCGGCGCGCTCGAGGCCGGCGGCGCCCGCGCGGGCACCATCACCCGGGTCGGACGCCGCCTGGCCCGACTGCCGGTGGACCCGCGGCTGGGTCGCATGATCCTCGAGGCCGGTGAGCGCGGCTGCGTCCGGGAGGTCATGGTGATCGCCGCGGCCCTGACCATCCAGGATCCCCGCGAGCGCCCCACGGAGCAGCGTGAGGCCGCGGACGAGCTGCACCGCCGGTTCGCGGACGAGAACTCGGACTTCTCCGCGATCCTGAACCTGTGGGCCTACCTGCGCGAACGGCAGCAGGAGCTCTCCGGCTCCCAGTTCCGGAAGCTGTGCCGCCGCGAGCACATCAACTGGCTGCGCGTGCAGGAGTGGCAGGACCTGGTGCGCCAGCTGCGCCAGCTCGCCAAGGACGTGGGCCTCACCGTCGAGGCCGGACCCGTGGACCCGGTGGGCCGGCACGAGGCGGTGCACAAGTCCCTGCTCACCGGCCTGCTCGCGCAGATCGGCGCCTACGACGAGCGCCGTCGCGAGTACGCGGGCGCCCGCGGCACCCGTTTCGCCGTGTTCCCCGGCTCCGCCCTGTTCAAGAAGCGCCACCCGTTCGTCATGGCCGCCGAGCTCGTGGAGACCTCACGGCTGTGGGCGCGCACGGTGGCCCGGATCGAGCCGGAGTGGGCCGAGGAGGTCGCCGGCCACCTCGTCAAGCGGGCCTACAACGAGCCGCACTGGTCGCGGCGGGCGGGCTCCGTCGTCGCGCGCGAGAAGGTGACGCTGTTCGGCGTCACCCTGATCCCGGACCGCTCGGTCCGGTACGGCCGCATCGACCCGGAGCTCTCCCGCGAGCTGTTCATCCGGCACGCCCTCGTGGAGGGCGACTGGCGCACGCGCCACCGGTTCTTCGCCCGCAACCGGGCCGCGCTCGAGGAGGTCGACGCCCTCGAGACGCGCCTGCGCCGCCGCGACCTGCGGATCGGGGACGAGGACCTGTTCGCCTTCTACGACGCGCGGATCCCGGCGAACGTCGTCTCCGAGCGGCACTTCGACGCGTGGTGGAAGAAGGCGCGCCAGGAGCAGCCGGACCTGCTAGACCTCGACGTCGCCGCCCTGCTCACCGCCGACGCCGAGGACCTGGACACCGACGCGTTCCCCACCACGTTCTCGTATCCGATGCCCGGCGGCGACGTGGAGCTCGACCTCGAGTACACGTTCGACCCGACCGGCGCGGCCGGCACCGACGGCGTGACCGTGGCCGTGCCGATCCTGCTGCTCAACCAGGTCTCCCCCGGTCCCTTCGCATGGCTGGTCCCCGGCCTGCGGGTCGAGCTCGTCACCGCCCTCATCAAGGCGTTGCCCAAGGCGGTGCGCAAGAACCTCGTGCCCGCCCCGGACGTGGCCCAGCAGCTCGTGGCGGACCTCGAGGCCCACGCCGACCCGCTGCGGGACGAGCTGCCGGAGGCGCTGTCCGCGGCCGTGCGTCGGGTGCGCGGCGTGGTGGTGGAGCCCGGACTGTGGGCCCCGGACGCGGTGCCCCTGCACCTGCGGATGGACTACCGCGTCGTGGACGCCCGCGGCGCCGTGATGGGCGCCGGCCAGGACCTGCCCGCGCTGCAGGCCCGGCTCGCGCAGGCCAACCGCTCCGCGATCGCCGCCCGGCTCGCCGGCACCGACGACCCCGCCTCGGCCCGGCCGGGGCCGCGCGGCAAGGGCCGCGGCGGCCGTGCCCAGGCCGACGCGCGGGCCGGGGCCGAGGGACGCCGTCGCCCGGAGGGCCCCGGGCGGTCCGGCGCGACGCCGGCCTTCGAGGAGCGGCACGGGCTGACCTCGTGGAGCATCGGCACGGTGCCGAAGACCGTCTCCACCGCGGCCGGGGCGCGCGGCCCCGCCATCACGGGCTACCCGAGCCTGGTGCCCGAGACCACGCCCGACGGCGGCCCCGCGGCCGGCCTGACCGTGGCCCGGTCCGCGGAGGACCAGGCGGCCTGGCACCGGGCCGGGGTGATCCGGCTGCTGCTGGCCACCCTGCCCAGCCCCCAGCGCTACGTGCTGGACCACCTGGACAACAGGGAGAAGCTCACCTTCACCCAGAACCCGCACGGCTCGGTGGACTCCCTCGTCGCGGACTGCACCCAGGCCGCCGTGGACCGTCTCGTCGGGGACGAGCTGCCGTTCGACGAGGCCGCGTTCCGCGCCCTGTTCGACCGGGTGCGGGCCGACCTGATCGACACGGTCTTCGCCGTCACGTCCCTGGTGGAGCAGGTGCTCTCCCGGGCCGCGCAGGTGCGACGCCGGCTCAAGGGCTCGGTCTCGCTCGCCCTCGCACCGGCGCTGTCGGACGTGAAGGCACACCTCGAGCAGCTCGTGTTCCCCGGCTTCGTGGCCGCCACGGGCTGGGAGCGGCTGCAGCACCTGCCGCGCTACCTGCAGGGCATGCTGACGCGCCTGGACCGGCTGGACGCCGGCGGCCACCTGCAGCGCGACGGGCAGCACATGGCGGTGGTGCAGGGGCTCGAGGACGAGTTCGACGCCGCCGTCGCGGCCCATCGCGCCCGGTTCGCGGGCACGCCCGTGCCCGCGGAGCTGGAGCGGGTGCGCTGGCTCATCGAGGAGCTGCGCGTCTCGTTCTTCGCCCAGGAGCTGGGCACGGCGGTCTCGGTCTCCGAGAAGCGGGTGCGTCAGGCGCTCGCCCGGGCCACGCGCGCCTGAGTCGGGCCCGGGCGGCGCGGGCCGTCAGTCCTGCGGGACGACCTCGCCGTGGCCCAGGTCCCGCAGGGCCGCGCGGAGGCGGGCGGCGGCGGCGTCCAGGTCCGCCGGATCGGGGGCGTTGTCCACGCGGGCCAGGTCGAAGTCGGCCAGCGAGGTGGAGGGCCACACGTGCACGTGCAGGTGCGGGATCTCATAGCCGGCGATCATGAGCCCGGCCCGGCGGGCGGAGAACGCCGCCACCTGCGCCTTGCCGATCTGCTGGGCGACCGTCGTCAGGTGCGTGACCAGCGCCGGGTCGACCTCCACCCATTCGTCCACCTCCGCACGGGGCACCACGAGCGCGTGCCCCGGCTGGAGCGGCGCGGCGGACAGGAACGCGACGCACGTCTGGTCCTGCCACACGAAGCGGGCGGGCAGCTCGCCGGCGATGATCCTGCTGAAGACGGTGGCCATGGAGGGTCCTCCTGGGGGTCGGCGGGGCGGGGCCCCGGGGCTCGTCAGTCCCGGCCGGACGCGCCGTCGGGCTCGGGGCCGACCGCGACGGCGTTGGACGGGTCCTGGACCCATGCTGACCACGAACCCGGGTAGAGCGCCACTCCGGGTCGCCCCGCGACGGCCAGGGTGAGCACGGCGTGCGCCGCGGTGATGCCCGAGCCGCAGTACACGGCCACGGGAGTGGCGTCGTCCACGCCGACGGCGTCGAACCGCTCCGCCAGCTCCGCGGCGGGCCGCAGGCGGCCGTCCTCGGCGATGCTCTCCGCCGTGGACACGTTCCGCGCCCCGGGGATGTGACCGGCCACGGGGTCGAAGGGCTCGACCTCCCCGCGGTACCGCTCGGCCGCCCGCGCGTCGAGGAGCAGACCGCCGGAGGCCATCGCCTCCGCGCCGGCCGTGTCCACGACGGGCATGCGGCCCCACGACGGCCGGGCGGTGCCGGGCACCGGGATGACCTCGCCGGGCTGCAGGGGCAGGCCCGCGGCGCGCCACGCCTCGAGGCCGCCGTCCAGGAGCATGGAGTCCCGCAGCCCCGCGTGGCGCAGCAGCCACCAGGCGCGCGCGGCGGACAGGCCGTGGTCGTCGTCGTAGACCACGATGGTGTCGCCCTCGTCGATCCCCCACATCCGCACGGTCTCCGCGAACTGGCGCGCGTCCGGCAGGGGGTGACGCCCCGCCGCCGGGCCGGCGTGGCCGGCGAGCTGGCTGGGCAGGGAGACGTAGACGGCGCCCGGCAGATGGCCCTGGAGATAGGCGGCGTGGTCGGGCCCGCCCGCCGTGGCCCGGAACCGGACGTCGAGCAGGATCACCCGGTTCGGGCGGCATCGTCCCGGCTGGGCGTAGGCCGGGCCCTCGGGCACCGGCGGCAGGTCCTCGACGGGGGCCAGGCCGAGCCAGCCGGCCAGCACGTCCACCGTCACCAGGGTGGGCGGCACGGCAGCCTCGGGATCGACGCCGTCGGCGTCCGCGTCGGGGTCGCCGCCGGCGTCATGGGGCGAGGACGGGGCCGCCGTGGGCGCCGGGACGACGCGGCCCTGCCCCTCGTCGACGACGATCAGCGGGTCGGGTCGATCGGGGGCGGCGCCGTCGCGGTCCGGGACAGGGGATGGGTCCGGGGTCTCGCTGTGCACCCGGACACCCTACTCCACGCCCCCTTCGGCGTCGCTGATAACCTGGAGGATGGCCCGCGCGGACCTGTTCCGGACCGCGCGGAGGAGGCGGCAGCCGCCGCAGAAGGAGTCGTGAGCACCGTGAGCGCCCCCGAGCCCAGCCCCCGTGCCGCCCGTCCCCGGGCGACCCGGCAGAAGGCCGCCGTCGACCGAGCCCTGGACCGCATCCCGGACTTCGTGAGCGCGCAGGAGCTCCATGCCCGCCTCCAGGACCAGGGCGAACGCGTCTCGCTGGCCACCGTGTACCGGACCCTGCAGCAGCAGCTCGACGACGGGCTCGTGGACATGCTCCGCCGCGACGACGGCGAGTCCGTGTACCGCCGGTGCGAGGACGAGGGCCACCATCACCACCTGGTGTGCCGGATCTGCTGGACCACCGTCGAGGTCACCGCCCCCCACGTCGAGGCATGGGCCACCGCCGTCGCCGCGGAGCACGGCTTCACGGACGCGGACCACACGGTGGAGATCACCGGTGTGTGTGCCCGCTGCCGGGCCGAGGGGCGCACCCGCGCGGCCTGACCCCGGGCCGGGCCCCGGTCAGTGGCGGATGCCGCCCGCGGGGTCGTCCAGGAAGTCCGCCGGGTCCTCGACCGCCGTGGAGGGCCCGTGCAGGGCGCCCCGGCCGTAGGCGATGTCCAGGTTCTCGACCGTGAGCACGTTCCGCGGCGGGCCGGAGGCCACGACACGCCCGCCCATCAGGACCACATGGTCCGCCTCCGCGGCCTCGTCGAGATCGTGGGTCGTGTAGACCACGGACACCCCGCGCGTCGGCTCCTCGTGGAGGAGGTCGTCGATCGTGCGGGCGGAGACGATGTCGAGGCCCGTCATCGGCTCGTCGAGCAGCAGCACGTCGTGGTCCTGGGCGAGGCCCTGGGCCACGTAGGCGCGCTGGCGCTGGCCGCCGGAGAGCTGGTCGAGGTGCCGCCGTGCCAGGTCCGCGACCTGCATGCGCTCCATGGCGGCCCGCACGATGTCCCGGTCCTGCTTCCGGAACGGGCGGAACCACCCGAGCGTGGGGTACCGGCCCATCCCGACGACGTCGCGCACCGTCACCGGCACTCCCTGGGGCACGCCGATGGACTGCATCACGAAGGAGGTGCGCTGCGAGCGCCGCCGCGGGTTCTCGCCGAGCACCTCCAGCGCACCGGAGGCCGGGTCGCTCAGGCCCGCCAGGGCGGTCAGCAGCGTGGACTTGCCGGAGCCGTTGGGCCCGATCACCGCGATCAGCCGCCGGGCCGGCAGGGTGAAGTCGGAGGGTCGGACGGCCACGTGCGAGCCGTGGCGCAGTTCGAGCGCCCGGGCGACCGCGAGGGGAGGCGGGGTCGCCGCGGCGCCCGCGGGGAAGGACGCGTTCATCGGGGGGCCTCCGCTCCGGGCAGGGCCACGACCGGCGCCTCCTGCTCACGCTGCGCGCGCGAGCGCACGTGCCGGCCCAGGAGCGCCAGCACGGCGGCGCGGACGGCGAGCACCACGAAGAACAGCAGGATCGGCATGAGCGCCATGGTGGCCGAACCCGCCGTGCCCAGCCGGTAGCTGAGGGTGAGCCCGGTGACGACGCACGCCGCGCCGATCACGACGGAGACGAGCATCATCTGGGGCACGCTGCGCGTCAGCAGCGCCGCCGTCGCGGGCGGTCCCACGAGGAGGCCGAACACGAGCACCGTGCCCACCGCCTGGAACGAACCGATCACGGCCGCGCCGATCATCACCAGCAGCAGCGTGTGCGTCAGCCCCGGTCGCATGCCCAGCGAGCGCGCCTTGACCTCGGAGAAGCTCAGTGCCAGCAGGGGCCGGTAGAGCAGCAGGGCCAGGGCGATCACCACGACGGCGATGACCGCCTGGGTCACGATGCCGTCCACGCTGACCCCCAGCACATCGCCGAACAGGATCGACGTGAGCGATCCCGTGTAGGAGTCCGACTTGGAGATGATCACCACGCCCAGGGCCATCATCCCCACGAAGAGCAGGCCGATGGCGGTGTCCTCCTTGAGGGTGGTGGCCCGGTGCACCAGCGAGATGCCCGCCATCATGACGACGGCGGCCACCGCCGCACCGAGGTGGGGGCTGCCACCGGTGACGACCGCCAGGGCGATGCCCGGCAGGACACCGTGCACGAACGCGTCCCCGAAGAAGCTCATCCCGCGCAGCACCAGCCACGTGCCCACGACCGAGCACATCACCACGGCGATGAGTCCGCCGACGAGGGCGCGCTGCTGGAATCCCATCTGGAAGGGCTCGAGCAGCCAGTCCATCCTCAGCCCTCCAGCGCGTCGGCGAGGGTGCGGGCGTTGAGGAGCATGGCCTCGGCGTAGTCCGCCTCCGGGGTGTCCTTCGGGCCGACGCCGCCCTCGTAGACCTCGATGACCGGCAGGTCGCCGGCCTCCTCGGCCACGGTGTCCACGAGGCTGTTGCGCGCGCCCACGGACGTGATCACGGCGTCTGCGCCGCCGTCGCGGATGGACCGGGCGAGCTCGGCGATCTCCTGGGAGGAGGGCTCGCCGTCGGTGGAGCCGCCCGGGACGACGACGCCGGACACGGTGAAGTCGTAGGCCTCGCTGAAGTAGCCGTAGGCGTCGTGGTCCGTGACCAGCGTGCGGCGGTCCTCCGGGACCCCGGCGAGGATCTCCCGGACCTGCGTGTCCGTCTGCTCGAGCTCCCCGCGCACGGTCGCGCCGCACTCGGCGAACCTCTCGTCACCCCGCTCCTGGGCGAGCGTGTCGCCCATCAGCTCGGCGGCCCTCGCCATGCGGGCGACGTCCATCCAGACGTGCGGGTCCTCGGACCCGTGGTCATGGCCCTCGTGGCCCGCCCCCTCCTCGGCGTGGTCATGGCCGCCGAAGGGCAGCGGATCCAGCTGGGGCGCCACCTCGACGACGGTCGCGCCGTCCGCCTCGGCGTTGGCGAGGGCGGACTCCATGCCGCCCTCGAGGCCGAGGCCGTTGGAGAACACGAGGCCGGAGGAGACCATGTCCTTCACCTGCGCGGACGAGGCGGAGAAGTTGTGCGGATCATCCCCCGGGCCCATCACCGTGACGCTGCGGGCGTCGGCGCACGCGACCACGCGGTCGAGCACGGAGCCGAGCTGCGTCGTCGTGGCGACGGCCACGGGCGCGCCCGCGGCCGAGCCGGACCCGGCGGCAGCAGAGGCGCCCGCGGCCTGCTCGCCCGCGGAGTCGCCGCTGGTCCCGCCGCACGCGGCGAGGCTCAGGGTGAGCGCGGTGAGGGCCCCGGTCAGGGCGGGCAGACGACGGCGGCGGAGCATGGGGCGACCTCGTTCGTGTCGGGAGGATGTGTGAAATCGGTTCTCAACAGTAGCACCGCGCCGCCCGCGCGACGCTCACGCGGGCCGGAACCGACGTGGCGACTGCGTCACGTCGTTGATCTCCCCGACGAGCTCCTCGAGCACGTCCTCGAGGAAGAGGATGCCCGCGGTCTCGCCCTCGGGCGTGATGACCCGGGCGAGGTGGGAGCCCGTGCGCTGCATGAGCGCGAGTGCGTCCTCGACCTCGTCCTCGAGCCGCACGTTGGCCAGCGAGCGCACGCGCGTGAGCGGGATCGGCTCGTCGTGTCCCGACGGGCCCACGGTGAGGACGTCCTTCAGGTGCAGGTAGCCGGTGTAGCCGCCGTCGGGGTCCTCGACCACGAACCGGGAGAAGCCCACGCGGCCCACGGTCCACTCGAAGTCGTGCGGCGTGATCCCCTCGGGGACGGTGACGACCCGCTCGAGCGGCACCATCACGTCCCCGGCCCGGTGGTCCGAGAACTCGAGGGCCGAGTGCAGCACGCCGGACTCGTCCTCCAGGGTGCCCGAGCGGGTGGACTCGGCCACGATCGACTGCACCTCCTCGAGCGTGTAGGAGGAGGCCACCTCGTCCTTCGGCTCGATGCGCAGGGCGTGCAGCACGAGGTTGGCCGTCCAGTTCAGCGCGGCCACGACGGGATGCAGCAGCTTCGAGAGCCACACGAGCGGCTGGGCCAGCAGCATCACGGCGCGGTCCGCGAACGAGACGGCGGCGTTCTTGGGCACCATCTCGCCCAGGGTCACGTGCAGGAAGGTGACCACCAGCAGCGCGAGCACGAAGGCGGTCACGTCCGCCGCCGCGGACGGGACCCCGAGGGCGGCCATCGGGACGACGAGCAGGTGGTGCAGCGCCGGCTCGGACACGTTGAGGATGAGCAGGGAGCACACCGTGATGCCGAGCTGGCAGACGGCCAGCATCTGGGAGACGTGCTCCATCGCGTAGAGCGCCACCTGGGCCTGGCGGGAGCCGGCCTCGGCCCGCGGCTCGATCTGCGCCCGGCGGGCGCCCATGACGGCGAACTCGCCCGCCACGAAGAAGGCGTTGGCGGCCAACAGGACCACCAGCCACAGCAGTCCGACGACGTCCCCGTTCATGCGCGCGTCTCCTCGTCCTCAGCGGCCGGGTCGAAGCGCACGCGCTCGATGCGGCGGCCGTCCATCCGCTCGACCGTCAGGGTGCCGCCGTCCACGTCCACCACGTCCCCGACCTCCGCCAGGCGCCCCAGTCGGGCCAGGATGTACCCGCCGACGGTCTCGTAGGCCCCGTCCTCCGGCACCACGAGGGCCGGGATCTGGGTCCGCACCTCGTCGGGCCGCAGCTCCGCCGGGAAGTACCAGCGGCCGGAGGCCGTCTGGAGGACCCCCGGGGTGACGCGGTCGTGCTCGTCCGCGACCTCGCCGACGATCTCCTCCACCACGTCCTCGAGCGTGACCACCCCTGCGGTGCCCCCGTACTCGTCCACGACGACGGCCATCTGCAGGTTCGCGTCGCGCAGCTCGGCCAGCAGCTGGTCCAGGTGCACGGTCTCCGGCACGCGGATGACCTCCGTCATCAGTGCACCGGCCTCGAGGTCGGCGCGGCGCTCCCGCGGCACGGCCACGACCTTCTTCACGTGCACCACGCCGCGGATGTCGTCCGAGGAGTCGCCGATCACGGGGAACCGCGAGTAGCCGGTGCTGCGGGCCAGGTCCAGGACCTCGGGCAGAGCCTGGTCCTCCCTCACCGTCTCCACGCGGATGCGCGGGGTCATCACGTCCGCGGCGGTGCGGTCCGCGAAGCGCAGCGTCCGGTCCAGGAACGTGGCGGTCTGCGCGTCGAGCGTGCCCAGCTGGGCCGAGCGGCGGACCAGCGAGGAGAGCTCCTCGGGGCTGCGGGCGCCGGAGATCTCCTCCTTGGCCTCGATGCCCACGCGGGCCAGCACGCCGTTGGAGAACCCGTTCAGGACCAGGATCGCCGGCTTGAACACGGTGCTGAACACGAGCTGGGGCCGGGCGAGTGCGCGGCCGATCGCCATGGGCTCGGCGATGGACATGTTCTTGGGGATCAGCTCGCCGAGGAGCATCGAGAGCAGGGTCGCCACGACCATCGCGACGACGAGCGAGACGGTGCCCACCACGCCGGCCGGCAGCCCCACCTGGAGCAGCAGCGGGTCGATGAGCCGGCTGATCGCCGGGTCCATCACGTAGCCGGTGAGCAGTGTGGTCAGGGTGATGCCCAGCTGGCACGCGGAGAGCTGGGTCGAGAGTGACTTGAGACAGCGCAGCAGGGGCTCGGCGCCGCGGTCACCCGCGTCCACCATGCGCTGCACGGTGGGCACGTCGATCGCGATCATGGCGAACTCGACGGCCACGAAGAACCCGGTGCCCACGATCAGGGCCAGGCCGAGGATCAGCAGGAGCCACTCCACCCGACCTCACCCCCTCGACGGCGGGCCGGGCGGCGGTGCGGGGCACCGGGACTGGAAGGCTCCGATCCGGCCGCGTCCGCGTGGGCGGACGAGCGGTCTGGCACACAGGTGTCAGGGTGATCCATAGTCCGCCCAGTATAGGGGCGTCAGGCCCCGGCGGAACGAGCAGGGGCATGCGGCCGCCTCACCACGACGAGGCGACCGGCAGGCCCTCCTCGTAGCCCGCCGCGGACTGCAGGCCGACGACGGCGCGCTCACGGAACTCCGCCAGGTCGTGGGCGCCGGCGTAGGTCAGCGACGAGCGCACACCGGACGTGATGGTGTCCAGCAGGTCCTCCACCGAGGGGCGGCGCGGGTCCACGTACATGCGCGAGGAGGAGATGCCCTCCTCGAACATCGCCTTGCGGGCCTTGGTGAAGGCGTCCTCGTGGCGGGTGCGGTGCTGGACCGCGCGGGCCGAGGCCATGCCGAAGCTCTCCTTGTACCGCCGACCGTCCGGACCGTGCACGAGGTCGCCCGGAGACTCGAGCGTCCCCGCGAACCACGAGCCGATCATCACCGAGCTGGCTCCGGCGGCCAGCGCGAGCGCCACGTCCCGCGGGTGCTTCACCCCGCCGTCCGCCCACACGCGTGCCCCGAGCTCGCGGGCCGCGGCGGCGCACTCCAGGACCGCCGAGAACTGCGGTCGGCCCACCGCGGTCTGCATGCGCGTGGTGCACATCGCGCCCGGGCCCACGCCCACCTTGACGATGTCCGCGCCCGCCGCGACCAGGTCCCGGACGCCGTCGCCGGAGACGACGTTGCCGGCCACCACGGGCACACCGGGGTCGAGGGCCCGCACGGCGGCGAGCGCATCCAGCATGGTCTGCTGATGACCGTGCGCGGTGTCCACGACGAGCACGTCGACGCCGGCCTCGACCAGGGCGGCGGCCTTCTCCCCCACCGCCCCGTTGATGCCGACGGCGGCGCCGACCCGGAGCCGTCCGCCGTCGTCGAGACCGGGCGTGAACAAGGACGAGCGCAGCAGGCCCGCCGCGGTGACGACCCCGCGCAGCACGGGGGCGGCGGTGCCCACCGCCGGGTCCACGACGGGGGCCATCTCCTGGTGCGCGGCGTGCAGGCGCTCGAAGGCCGCCCGCAGCGCGTCCTTGTCCGGGGCGCCGTCCGTGCCGCCGAGCTCGGCGAGCGTGAGGGTCACCACCGGAGGGTGCATGACGGAGGCGGCCGAGGTGAAGCGGTCCACGTCCTCGCAGTCCTGGGGGCGGACCACGCCGAGCAGCCCGCCGTGCGCGTCCACCACGCAGACGGCCCCGTGGTTGCGGCGGTCCACGAGGTGGAGCAGGTCCAGCACCGTGTCCTGCGGGCCGACGGTCAGGGCGGTGTCCGCCACGGGGTGGGCCGCCTTCACCCGACGCACGACGTCCCGGATCACGTCCGCCGGGATGTCCTGCGGCAGGATCCCGAGACCGCCGCGCCGGGCCATGGTCTCGACCATCCGGCGCCCGGTGACGGCGGTCATGTTGGCGGAGACCAGGGGGATGGTGGCGCCCGTGCCGTCATCCGGGGCGATGTCCACGTCCATGCGACTGGCGACGTCCGAGTGTGAGGGCACGAGGAAGACGTCGTTGTACGTCAGGTCGACGGCCGGGTCGGTGAGGAAGCGCATGGCGTCAGTCTCCCAGACGAGGCGGACGCCGTGAGGCCCCCGCGCGTCCGCCGGGAGCGGAGTCGAGCCGAGGCCGCGGCATTCCGACCGGGGGCGTCGAAGAACTATGATGTCTCGAGGCGTTCCCGGCCCCACGCGCGCCGCGCGGGTGGCCCGGCGCAGCACATCGCATCCCAAGGCTCAGGAAGAGGCGTTACACAGTGCCAGAACTCACGTCGGACCGGCTCGCACAGGAGTTCCCGGGGAACGAACGGCTGGTGGCCGAGATCTACCGGAAGTACCGCGAGGACTCCGGTTCCGTGGACCGGCAGTGGGCACAGATCTTCGCCCGTCTCGAGGCCAGCGCCCCCGCCGCCGAGGCCGAGCCGAAGGCCGCCGCCAAGACCGAGCCGAAGACCGCCGCCAAGGCCGAGCCGAAGGCCACCGCCAAGGTGACCGAGCCGAAGGCGGCGACCGCCCCGGCCCGGGGTGCGCAGCCCAAGGAGACCTCGGTCAGCACCGGCCCCAAGCCCAAGAAGACCCCGGCGGCCCAGGCCGTGCCCTCCGAGCCCGCCGACACCGCCACCACCGCGGACGAGAAGCAGGAGAAGGCCACCGTCCTCAAGGGCATGGCCAAGGCCGTGGCCACGAACATGGACGCCTCCCTATCCATGCCCACCGCCACCACCGTGCGCGACCTGCCGGCCAAGGTGCTGATCGACAACCGCGTGGTCATCAACAGCCACCTGGCCCGCACCCGCGGCGGCAAGGTCTCCTTCACCCACCTCATCGGCTACGCCGTGGTCCGCGCGCTCGCGGCCATGCCCTCGATGAACGTGACCTACGAGGAGCGCGACGGCAAGCCCACCATGGTGGAGCCGGCCCACGTGAACTTCGGCCTGGCCATCGACCTGCCCCGCCCGGACGGCACCCGCGCGCTCGTGGTCCCGAACGTGAAGGCCGCCGAGACCCTCGACTTCCGCGGCTTCTGGAAGGCGTACGACAACCTCGTCCAGCGCGCCCGCAAGAACAAGCTGACGATGGACGACTACGCCGGCACCACGGTCTCCCTGACCAACCCGGGCGGCATCGGCACCGTGCACTCGGTGCCCCGCCTGTCCCAGGGCCAGGCCGCCATCATCGGCGTCGGCGCGCTGACCTATCCGGCCGCCTTCCAGGGCGCCGCCGAGTCCACGCTGCACGACCTGGCGATCTCCAAGACGATCACCCTCACCTCCACGTACGACCACCGCGTGATCCAGGGCGCCGGCTCGGGCGAGTTCCTGAAGATCGTGCACGGCCTCCTGCTGGGCGAGGACGGCTTCTACGACGAGGTCTTCCACTCCCTGCGCATCCCCTACGAGCCCGTCCGCTGGGCCCAGGACGTGCAGGTGAACCCGGAGGAGCAGGTCGGCAAGGTCGCCCGCATCCAGCAGCTCATCCACGCATACCGGGACCGCGGCCACCTGCTGGCCAACGTGGACCCGCTCGAGTACTCGATGGCCTACCACCCGGACCTCGACATCCGCGAGCACGGGCTCACCCTGTGGGACCTGGACCGCGAGTGGCCCACCGGCGGCTTCGGCGGGGCGAGCAGCCTGACCCTGCGCAAGATCCTCGGCGTGCTGCGTGACGCGTACTGCCGCGCCATCGGCGTCGAGTACATGCACATCCAGGACCCGGCCGAGCGCGCCTGGTTGCAGGAGAAGCTCGAGCAGCCGTACGCCAAGCCCACCCGCGAGGAGCAGCTGCGCATCCTGGGCCGCCTCAACGCCGCGGAGGCGTTCGAGACGTTCCTGCAGACCAAGTACATCGGCCAGAAGCGCTTCTCCCTGGAGGGCGGCGAGTCCCTCATCCCGCTGCTGGACGGCATCCTCGGCGACGCCGCCGACGCCGGACTGGACGAGGTCGCCATCGGCATGGCGCACCGCGGTCGCCTGAACGTGCTCACCAACATCGCCGGCAAGACCTACAGCCAGGTCTTCCGCGAGTTCGAGGGGGCCACCCCGGGCGGCGCCTCGGGCTCGGGCGACGTGAAGTACCACATGGGCACCGAGGGCACCTTCGTGTCCGACGCCGGCAACAGCACCCGCGTGTATCTCGCCGCGAACCCCTCGCATCTGGAGGCTGTGGACCCGGTCCTCGAGGGCGTCGTGCGCGCCAAGCAGGACCGCCTCGATCTGGGTGGCCAGCGCCCGGACTCCTTCTCCGTGCTGCCGATCCTCGTGCACGGCGACGCGGCCTTCGCGGGCCAGGGCGTCGTGACCGAGGTCCTGCAGCTCTCGCAGCTGCCCGGCTACCGCACCGGCGGCACGATCCACGTGATCGTGAACAACCAGGTGGGCTTCACCACGCCGCCGACCCAGGCGCGCTCCGCGGTGTACTCCACCGACGTGGCCAAGACCATCCAGGCCCCGATCTTCCACGTCAACGGCGACGAGCCGGAGTCCGTGGTGCACGTGGCCCAGCTCGCCTTCGAGTACCGCCAGCGGTTCAACAAGGACGTCGTCATCGACCTCGTCTGCTACCGCCGCCGCGGCCACAACGAGGGCGACAACCCGTCGATGACGCAGCCGCGCATGTACAACCTCATCGAGCAGAAGCGCTCCACCCGCAAGCTGTACGTCGAGTCCCTCGTGGGCCGCGGCGACATCACGCAGGAGGAGGCGGACAGCGCCCTGAAGGACTACCAGCAGCAGCTGGAGCGGGTCTTCGCGGAGACCCACGAGGACGCGCCCACCTCCGGCGACGAGGGCCTCCGCCCGGCCGAGGACCGGGACGCGGCCCCGGAGGCGCCGGCGTCCACGGCCATCTCGGCCGAGACGCTGCGGGCCATCGGGCAGGCGCACATCGACGTGCCCGAGGGCTTTACGGTCCACCCCAAGCTCGCGGCCCTGCTCGAGCGCCGCGCCAAGATGGCCGTCGACGGCGGCATCGACTGGGGCTTCGCCGAGCTGGCGGCCTTCGGCTCGCTGCTCATGGAGGGCGTGCCGGTCCGCCTGGCGGGCCAGGACTCCCAGCGCGGCACCTTCACGCAGCGCCACTCGGTGTTCCACGACCGGATCACCGGCGACACGTGGGCGCCGCTGAGGCACCTCTCCGAGGACCAGGCGAAGTTCTGGGTCTACAACTCGCTGCTGTCCGAGTACGCCGCCCTCGGCTTCGAGTACGGCTACTCCGTGGAGCGCTCCGACGCCCTCGTGCTGTGGGAGGCCCAGTTCGGCGACTTCGTGAACGGCGCGCAGACGATCATCGACGAGTTCATCTCCTCGGCCGATCAGAAGTGGTCGCAGACCTCGTCCGTGGTCCTGCTCCTCCCCCACGGCTACGAGGGACAGGGGCCGGACCACTCCTCCGCCCGCATCGAGCGCTTCCTGCAGATGTGCGCCGAGGACAACATGCGCGTGGTCAACCCCTCCACGGGCGCGAACCACTTCCACCTGCTGCGCGAGCACGCCTACGCCCGCCCGCGTCGGCCCCTCATCGTGTTCACCCCGAAGCAGCTGCTGCGCCTCAAGGCCGCCGCGAACTCGGTGGAGGACTTCACCGAGGGCGGCTTCCAGCCGGTCATCCCGGACGCCGGGGTGGACGCCAAGGACGTCACGCGCGTGGTGCTGGTCTCCGGCCGGCTGTACTACGACCTGCTCGCCCGCCGCGAGAAGTCCGGTGACACGTCCACCGCGATCGTGCGGGTGGAGCAGCTCTACCCGCTGCCGCTCGACGAGATCCGCAAGGCGCTCCGCGCCTACCCGGTCGCCGACGTCACCTGGGTGCAGGACGAGCCCGCGAACCAGGGCCCGTGGCCGTTCATGGCACTGAACCTCGTGCCGCAGCTCGACGGCCCCGTGACCCTCGTGTCCCGCCCGGCCTCGGCCGCGACCTCCGCGGGCACCAAGGGCCGCCACGACCAGGAGCTCAGCACGCTGCTGGACGCCGCCTTCGGCCGCTGACCCGGACCGACCCTGCGCCGCCGCCGCACCCTCCGGTGCGGCGGCGGCGCCGGATCGGCCGACGAAAGGACACACTGTGCACAACCGCCGGATCCGGATCGCCGCCGTCGGCGACCAGCTGCTGGCCGGTGCGGGCGACGCCCGCGCCATCGGCTGGTGGGGCCGCGTGCTCGCCCGCACCCAGGCCCCCGACGTGGAGCTGGAGAACTACGTGCTGGCCGTGCCGCACGAGACCACCGAGGACCTCAACGAGCGCTGGTGGGGCGAGGCCTCGCGGCGCTTCTCCGAGGAGACGGAGAACCGCCTCGTCGTGGCCCTGTCCGACGCGGACCTGGACCTGGAGGCCACCTCGACCGCCCGCTCGCGGCTGAACCTGGCCAACGTCCTGGACACCGCCTCGCAGCGGAACATCCCGGTGCTCGTGGTGGGCCCCACGCCCACCCTGGACGAGCAGCGCAACGCCCGGCTCGCCGAGCTCAACGCCGCCTACCTGGATGTGGCCGACCGGCGCAACCACGTGTACGTGGACACGTTCACCCCGCTGGTGGGACACGAGCAGTGGCGCGCGGACCTCGCCTCCGGCCAGGGCCGGCCGGGCCAGGCGGGCCACGGGCTCATCGCGTGGCTCGTGCTGCACCGGGGCTGGTACCAGTGGCTCGGTCTGCCTGAGCCCACGGCCTGATGTGACAGAATGGACCACCGACCGACTCGTTGAAGGGAGACGTCATGAGCAAGCGTGCACGCAAGCGTCGCGACCGCCGCAGGAACGGCGCCAACCACGGCAAGCGTCCCAACGCCTGATCCGCTGATCGGCGTCGCGGACCGGCCGGGTGCCACCCGGCGACCGCAGACCACGAAGGGCCGTCCCCTCAGGGGACGGCCCTTCGTCATCGTCGGGGCGCCCGATCGGGTGCCCACGGGTCCGCATGTCGCGGTGTCAGCCCCAGGTGACGGTCGTCGTCGAGATCTGGGTGATGCGGGTCATGATGGTGGCCCGCAGCTGCGCGGGCGCCTTCTCCTGGCAGCACCGACGCACCGCCGAGCGGATGAGCTCTTCGAGCTCCTTCTGGTGCCGGCAGTCCGGACACTCCGCCACGTGGGCGCGCACCTGCTCGATGTCCTCGGGCGTCAGGGCGCCGTCCAGGTACTGGTACAGCCGCTCCAGGGAGGCGTCCTGGGCGTCGCGGCACTCATGGCCGTGCTGGTCCGCGGTCATCGCGTGGCCTCCTTCGTGCTCGTCTCGGTCTGCTTCGTGCCGCCGCGCCCGGTCTTCTTCTTCGGCTGGGCCTTGATGCCGCGCGCGGCCGCGTAGTCCGCGAGGCGCTCGCGCAGCTGCTTGCGGCCGCGGTGCAGCCGCGACATGACGGTGCCGATCGGCACGTCGAGGATCTCGGCGATCTCCTTGTAGGCGAAGCCCTCCACGTCCGCGAAGTAGACGGCGAGCCGGAACTCCTCCGGGATCGCCTGCAGGGCGTCCTTCACCTGGGAGTCGGGCAGCCGGTCGAGGGCCTCCGTCTCGGCCGAGCGCAGGCCACCGGAGGTGTGCTCGGCGGCCCGGGCCATCTGCCAGTCCTCCACCTCAGGGTTGTCCGCCTCGAGGGGCTGGCGCTGCCGCTTGCGGTAGAGGTTGATGTACGTGTTCGTGAGGATCCGGTAGAGCCAGGCCTTGAGGTTGGTGCCGGGCCGGTACTGGTGGAACGAGGAGTAGGCCTTCGTGTACGCCTCCTGGACCAGGTCCTCGGCGTCCTGCGGGTTGCGCGTCATGCGCAGCGCAGCGGAGTACAACTGGTCCACGAACTCGAGGGCGTCACGCTCGAACCGGGCACGGCGCTGCTGTTCGGACTCGGCGGCGACGTCGATGTCGGCGCGGTCGTGCTCGGGGGCGTCCTCGGGCCGGGCGAATTCCGGCCGGCTGTTGTCAGTGCTCATCGCGGGCCAGTCTACGGTCCGGGAGGGATGCGTCAGCAGGGCGGCGCTCATGCGGGGCTCCTCTCCGGCTGCGGTCCGCGGCGAGCGGGACCGGTGCGCCGACACGGGTACGGGGTCGTCCAGTGGAGCGCCAGGAGCGTTCCAGGTATTCCCCCGCGACAGGCCGACCCCGGCCGACAGCCGCCGGATAGGCTGGTCCGGTGACCCGCCCCACGCGTGCCGCCGCGCACTCCCCCGCCCCCCGTCCCGACGCCGCCGAGACCTGGCCCGCGCCCGTGGCGCGCGGCCCGGTGCGCGGAGAGGTGCGGCTGCCGGGATCGAAGTCGCTGACGAACCGGCATCTCGTGCTCGCCGCGCTCGCCGACGGTCCGTGCGTCCTGCACGGCGTCCTCGAGTCGCGGGACACGGCATTGATGCGCACGGCGCTCACAGCGCTCGGGGCCCGGTTCGAGCCCCTGTCCGACGGCGGACTGCGGGTGCATCCGATGCCGGTCGGCGCGCCGCTGGCCGGGGATGTCGCCGTGGACTGCGGACTGGCGGGGACGGTCATGCGCTTCGTCCCGTTCGTCGCCGCGCTGCGGCCCGGCCGGGTCCGCTTCGACGGCGACACCGGCGCGCGCCTGCGCCCGATGGCCCCGGTCCTGGACGCGCTGCGCCAGCTCGGGGTGGCCGTCGTCGAGGAGGGTGAGCCCGGTCGCCTGCCCTTCACGACGACGACCCGCGCGGACGCGGCCACGGTGGCCCCCGACGGCGACGTGCCGGAGGTCGCGGTCGACGCCTCCGGCTCCTCCCAGTTCCTGTCCGCCGCGCTGCTGGCGGCCGCGGGGATGCCGCGCGGTCTTCGGCTGCGGCACACCGGGGAGACCGTGCCGAGCCCGGAGCACGTCGCGATGACCGTCGGGGTGCTGCGCGCGCTCGAGGTGGACGTCGCCGAGACGGGTCCCGGGGCGTGGACCGTGGCCCCGGGGCGCATCCCGGCACACGAGGCGACCGTCGAGCCGGACCTGTCCAACGCAGGCCCCTTCCTGGCCGCCGCCGTGGCCACGGGCGGCTCCGTGACGGTGCCGGACTGGCCCACCCGCACGACGCAGATCGGCGACCGCTGGCGGCGGATCCTGCCGCAGTTCGGGGCGAGCGTGGCCCTCACGGTCGACCGCACGGACCGCTCCCGCGGCCGGCTCACGGTGACGGGGGCGGTCCACGACGACGGCGCGCCCCGCATCACCGGCGCCGGTGAGATCGCGGACACGGCCGAGCTCGCCCCCACCGCGGCCGCGCTCGCCCTGCTGGCCTCCGGGCCCACCCGCCTGACGGGGATCGGCCATCTGCGGGGCCATGAGACGGACCGGCTCGCCGCGCTCACCGCCGAGGCCGCCCGCCTGGGGATCACCGTGGACGAGGACGAGACGTCGCTCGGCTTCCCGGGGACGGACGCGTCGGGGCCGCTGTCGCCCGCCGCCCTCGAGACCTACCACGACCACCGGATGGCGACCTTCGCCGCCGTCGTCGGCCTGCGCGTGCCGGGGACCGGCATCGTGGACGTGGCGACCACCGCGAAGACGATGCCGGACTTCCCCGCACTGTGGACCGCGCTCGTGGCACCCGGCGATGCGGCCGAGGAGGCCCGCTGATGGCCCGGCGCCTCGATCCCTCCGCGTGGGACGAGTCCGATGTCCGGGTGCGCCCGTCCAAACGCGGCACCCGCCCGCGCACCAAGGAGCGGCCCAAGCACGAGGATGCGCAGGTCGGCATGGTCACCACGGTGGACCGCGGCCGGTACGCCGTGGTGCTGCCGGATCGCCTGGACGAGCGGATCACGGCGATGCGCGCCCGCGAGCTGCGCCGCACGCCGATCGCCACGGGCGACCGGGTGGCCGTCGTCGGGGACCTCTCCGGGGACGAGGGCACGCTCGCACGCATCGTCCGTGTCGAGGAGCGCAGCACGGTCCTGCGCCGGTCGGCGGACGACTCGGACGAGGTCGAGCGGGTGGTGGTGGCCAACGCCGACCTGCTGGTGATCATGGTGGCCGCGGCCAATCCGGAGCCCCGGACCGGCTTCATCGACCGCGCCCTGGTCGCCTGCTACGACGCCGGCATCCACCCGGTGCTGCTCATCACGAAGACCGACCTGCGTGATCCGGCCGCGCTGGTGGCGCACTACGAGGCCCTGGACCTGGAGGTGATGACCTCCGGTGCGGCGACCTTCGAGGCCGAGACCGGGGACACCGCCCTGGACGCCTCGCTCGTGGCCCGGGTGGCCGAGCGGCTGATCGGGCACACCAGCGCGTTCGTGGGGCCCTCCGGCGTCGGCAAGTCCACGCTGCTGAACGCGCTCACCGGCGCGGAACGGGCCACCGGCCACGTCAACGCCGTCACCGGCCGGGGCCGGCACACCTCCTCGTCCGCGCTCGCACTGCCGCTGACGGGCGACGACGGCGCCCCCCTGCCGGACACCTGGGTGGTGGACACCCCCGGCATCCGGTCCTTCGGGCTGGGCTGGGTCGAGCCGGACCGCGTGGTGGAGGCGTTCGACGACCTCGCCGGCGGGCTGGCGGACTGCCCGCGCGGCTGCACCCACACCGCCGACTCCCCCGGCTGCGGCCTGGACGCATGGGTGGCCGCGGGCCACGCCGGCCCCTCGGGAGCGGCACGCCTGGCCTCGCTGCGGCGTCTGCTCGGCAACCGGCTGGCCCCCTCGGGGGCGGAGGACGCGGCGTCGTCCGAGGACTGAGGCGGCCCGCGCGGTATAGCGTGGGCGGCATGGAGCGACCTGAGAACCCTGCGACCCGCGGCCGCGACCTCACGGAGGACCTGCGGCTGGCCCACATGCTGGCGGACAACGTGGACTCGATCACGATGTCCCGGTTCAAGGCCCAGGACCTCGAGGTCAGCACCAAGCCGGATCTCACCCCTGTCACGGATGCGGACCGCGCCGCCGAGGAGTCCATCCGCTCGACCCTGTCCCGTGCCCGGGCGCGCGACGGCATCGTGGGCGAGGAGTTCGGCGGATCTCTGAGCCGCTCCGGCCGGCAGTGGGTGGTCGACCCCATCGACGGCACCAAGAACTTCGTGCGCGGCGTGCCCGTGTGGGCCACCCTCATCGCGCTGCTGATCGACGGCGAGCCCGTCGTCGGCGTCGTCTCCGCCCCCGCCCTGCACCGTCGCTGGTGGGCCGCGGCCGGCCAGGGCGCCTTCGCGGGCACCTCGCTCACGCGTGCTCAGCGGATCACCGTGTCCGGCGTGGACCGGGTCGAGGACGCGTCGCTGTCCTTCTCCTCGATCGAGGGCTGGCGCGAACGCGGCTCGATCCGCGCGTTCCTGCAGCTCACCTCGGACGTGTGGCGCGTGCGCGGCTTCGGCGACTTCTGGTCCTACATGCTCGTCGCCGAGGGCGCCGTGGACATCGCGGCCGAGCCCGAGCTCGAGCTGCATGACATGGCCGCTCTGGTGCCGATCGTGCGCGAGGCCGGCGGCCGCTTCACCTCGCTGGACGGCGAGGACGGCCCGTTCGGCGGGCACGCGCTGGCCACGAACGGCCTGCTCCACGACGACGTCCTCGCCCGCCTCCGCGCGGGTGACGAGACCGAGGGCGGCGCCTGATAGCAGTGCGGGGGGAGACGACGGCCGACCGGAGGGGCGGGCGCGGGACAGATCGCCGGCCCGGCACTGCGGGTGCGGTGGCCCTCGGCGGTGCCGCGGGCGTGCTGTGCGGTGCGGGGGTGATGAACGCGGTGACCGCGCTGGCCGGGGCGCCCAACTTCCGCGGCACGTTCGGCGCCGCGTTCGGGGCGGTCGACGTGCTGGTCCAGGCCCTGCCGCTGTTCGTGGTGAACGTGCTCGGCTCGTTCCTGCTCGGCCTGCTGTGGGCGGCCTCGCGACGCCGCGGGCCGGACTGGCGTCCACGCCTGGTGGCGGGGCTGGGAACCGGCTTCCTCGGTGCGTTCACCACCATCTCCAGCGCCGTCGCCCTGGTGCTGTGGCCGGTGCGGCTGGGCGCCGCGGCGTCCGGGGCGGGTGGCGTCCTCGCCGCGGCGGTAGCGGTGCTGCTGGTGCTCGCGCTGATGGCTGCACTCTCGACGGCGGCGGCCGTGCTCGGCCTGCGCGCCGGTGGCGCCCCGGGGTCGCGCGCGGTCGGGACGGATCGTTCGGCGGAGGACGCATGAGCGGCGCGGGATACGAGGTCTTCGCTCTCCTCCAGGTGGCCCTCCTGGCCTGCCTCGCGGCGGGCGGGGCGCTCGGCGCCCTGGTGCGCCGGCGCCTGACCGACCGGCTCGGCCCCCGGGGTCTGCTCACCGCCAACACGACGGCGGCCCTGCTCCTCGGCGTCACCGTCGGCCTGGCCGTGCCGGAGCTGGTGTACGCCTCCGAGAGCTGGGGCGACGGGCAGGGGCTCGTGCTCGTCGCGGCGGTGTCCGCCGTGGTGTCCGGGTTCTGCCTCGCCCTGGGGACGTGGTCCACCGTGGCCGCTGAGGCGGCTGACGCCGCGCTCGCCCGTCGATGGGGCACAGCCGCCCGCCTGTGGACCGCGCATCTGGGGCTGGGGCTGGTGGCCGTCGTCGTCGGCTGGGGCGCCGGCCTGGGCCTGCACGCCGTCCTGGCCGGCTGAGGGGCGGGCCGCCGCACACCGGCATGGACACGACGAAGGCCCCGGAATCGGGGTGATTCCGGGGCCTTCCCGTGGTGGTGAGTGGAGCCGGCGGGAATTGAACCCGCGTCCGATGAGGTGTTGCCAGGTCTTCTCCGGGCGCAGTCTGCTGTGGGTGTTGCTCGGTCCTGGCCGTCCCGCAGACGGGCGGCCAACCCGGACCCAGCCGGATTGATGTCGGCGTCACGACCCCCGGCGAGGGTGACGCCCAGTGGCTATCTAGCTGACGCCACGATCCGAGGCGACAGCGACCTCGGGGTGACGGACTCGATCACTGATCAGGCAGCGAGAGCGAAGTCAGTGCGCTTGGATTCGGCACTTATTGGTTTGCAGAGAGCGTTTGACGAGATGACTCTGCATCCTCGGCCCGCTTCTCCCGACGCGACACACACCGTCGAAACCGATCGGCCCCATGGGGGCGACTCCTCTATGAGGTTGTCAATCACCACTGCAGGCGGAGGGCGCGAGGCCCGCCGGTCCTGAAACCGGCCCTGCGAGAGATACAACGTAGCACGCCCCCGAGGCATTCCCAAGGGGTCCACCGCGCTCAGGCCACGCCGGCGCGCCGGTTGCGCATCCGCATGGCCCGCTGGGCCTCGCGGTTGTCCTGCTGCTCGCGCAGCTTGTGCCGCTTGTCGTATTCGCGGTTGCCGCGCGCGACGCCGATCTCCACCTTCACGCGCCCGTTCAGGAAGTACAGGGACAGCGGCACGATGGTCAGGCCCGGATCCTGGATCTGGCGGGAGATCTTCGTCAGCTCGGCGCGGTGCAGCAGCAGCTTGCGGCGGCGGCGGGCGGCGTGGTTGGTCCACGAGCCGTTGAGGTACTCCGGGATGTAGACCTGCTCGAGCCACAGCTCGTCCCGGTAGAAGACCGCGAAGCCGTCCACGAGCGAGGCCTTGCCCTCGCGCAGCGACTTCACCTCGGTGCCGGTGAGCACCATGCCGGCCTCGTACGTGTCGAGGATGGTGTAGTCGTGGCGCGCCTTCTTGTTGTTGGCGATCACCTGGCGCTCGCCGGGGGCCGGCTGCTTGGCGGCCTTGCCCTTGCTGTTCTTGCCCATGGCCTCACGTCCTTCCAGCGTCCACGGCGACGGCCGCGCCCCGATCAGGGCGCGGCCGTCCAGTCTATCCCGTGCCGGCCCGATGCCCGCCGAGGCGGTGCGCCGGGGCCGCGGGGCGGCGTCGTCGGCTCAGTCCAGCGGCGCGCCGGTGAGCGCGCGGACCTGCTCCTCGGTGATGCCGGGCGCGGTCTCCACGAGCGCCAGGCGGGGCTGTTCCGGGGTGCCGACGACGTCGATCACGGCCAGGTCCGTGATGATGCGGTCGACGACGGCGCGGCCGGTCAGCGGCAGGGTGCACTGGTCGACGATCTTGGGGGTGCCGTCCTTGGACACGTGGTCCATCATGACGATCACGCGGCCGGCGCCGTGGACGAGGTCCATCGCACCGCCCATGCCCTTGACCATCTTGCCGGGCACCATCCAGTTGGCCAGGTCGCCCGCGGCGGAGACCTCCATGCCGCCCAGGACGGCGACGTCGATCTTGCCGCCGCGGATCATGCCGAAGCTCAGCGCGGAGTCGAAGAAGGACGCCCCCGGGTTCACGGTGACGGTCTCCTTGCCCGCGTTGATCAGGTCCGGGTCCACGGCGTCCTCCGTGGGGTACGGGCCCGTGCCGAGGATGCCGTTCTCGGACTGCAGCACCACGGACCGCCCGGCGGGGATGTGGTTGGGGATCAGCGTGGGCATGCCGATGCCGAGGTTGACGTAGGCGCCGTCCGGCAGCTCCTGCGCGGCGCGGGCCGCCATCTGGTCGCGGCTCAGGCCCTGGGGACGCCCGGTGGTCTGCTCGCTCATGCCCGCCCCTCCCCCGACGCGCGCACGGTGCGCTTCTCGATCCGCTTCTCGATGTCCGTGCCGACCTCCACGATCCGGTGCACGAAGACACCGGGCAGGTGCACGTCATCCGGGTCGATCTCGCCGGGCTCGACGAGCTCCTCCACCTGCGCGATGCACACGCGGCCGGCCATGGCCGCGGGCGGGCCGAACTGGCGGGTGGCCTTGCGGAACACGAGGTTGCCGTGGCGGTCGCCCTTCCACGCGTGCACGAGGGAGAAGTCGGTGACGATGGAGCGTTCGAGCACATAGGTCTCGGGCTCGTCCGGGGTCTGGCTGAGGTAGCCCTCGCCGAGCACGAACGTGTCCGTGGGCTTGGCCTGCGAGGACTTCACCACGGTGCCGTCCGCGTCGTAGCGCATGGGCAGGCCGCCTTCGGCCACCTGGGTGCCGACGCCGGAGCGGGTGTAGAACGCCGGGATGCCGGCGCCGCCGGCGCGGAGCTTCTCCGCGAGGGTGCCCTGCGGGACGAGCTCCACCTCGAGCTCGCCCTTGAGGTACTGGCGGGCGAACTCCTTGTTCTCCCCCACATAGGAGGAGGTCATCTTCCGCAGCCGGCGCGCGCCGAGCAGGATGCCCAGGCCCCAGCCGTCCACGCCGCAGTTGTTGGAGACGACGGACAGGTCCGTGGCGCCCTGCTCGAGCAGGGCCTCGATGAGCTGCACGGGGTTGCCGGAGAGCCCGAAGCCGCCGACGGCCAGGGACGCGCCGTCCGGCACGTCCGCCACCGCCTCGGCGGGCGTGGCCACGGTCTTGTCGAGAGCCATGTCCGGGGTCCTTTCTGTCAGGGGCGGTCTGTCAGCGGAAGAGGATCAGGGCCTCGCCCTGGCCGCCGCCGCCGCAGAGCGAGACGGCCGCGCGGCCGCCGTCGCGCCGGTCGAGCTCGAGGGCGGCGTGCAGGGCCAGCCGGGCGCCGGAGGCGCCGATCGGGTGGCCCAGGGCGATGGCGCCGCCGTGGATGTTGGTCTTCTCGTGCGGGTAGCCGAGGTCGCGCAGGGACTGCACGGCCACCGCGCCGAACGCCTCGTTGATCTCGATGAAGTCAAGGTCGGCCACGTCCCAGCCCTGCTTCCGCACCGCCGCGGCGATCGCGTCCGAAGGCTGCGAGTGCAGCTGCGAGCTGTCCGGGCCGGCGGTCTGGCCGGGTGCGCCCACCGTGGCGAGGATCGTCAGGCCCTTCTCCTCGGCGAAGGCCCGCGAGGTCACCACGAGGGCGGCGGCGCCGTCGGACAGGGGCGAGGAGTTGCCGGCCGT
Organism: Micrococcus sp. HOU01; assembly: GCF_035609305.1. Lineage (NCBI taxonomy): Bacteria > Bacillati > Actinomycetota > Actinomycetes > Micrococcales > Micrococcaceae > Micrococcus > Micrococcus sp. HOU01. The sequence goes on from NZ_CP141211.1 coordinate 1,925,792, forward strand.
GATGGTGCCGTCCTTCGCGAACGCCGGGCGCAGGGCGCCCAGCGACTCGGCGGTCGTGTCCGGGCGGACCCCTTCGTCCTGGGAGACGACCAGCGGGTCGCCCTTGCGCTGCGGGATCTCCACCGGGGCGATCTCGCCCTCGAAGACGCCCTCGGACTGGGCCCGGGCGGCCCGCTGGTGCGAGGCCGCGGCGACCTCGTCCTGCTCGGCGCGGGCGATGTTCCGCTCGCCGTTGCCGGACTCGGTCAGCTCGCCCATGGCCTCGTGGCTCAGGGAGTCGGTGAGGCCGTCCCACGCGACGGCGTCGAGCATGGTGGCCGGGCCGTACTTGAAGCCCTTGCGCGCGCCGGGCAGCAGGTGCGGGGCGTTGGTCATGGACTCCTGACCGCCGGCCACCACCACGTCCGCCTCGCCGAGGCGGATGAGACGGGCGGCGTCGATCACGGCGGTGAGGCCGGACAGGCACACCTTGTTGATCGTCATGGCCGGGACGTTCAACGGGATGCCCGCGGCGAGCGCGGACTGGCGGGCCGGGTTCTGGCCCGCGCCGGCCTGCACGACCTGGCCCATGTAGACCATGTCCACGTCCTCGGGGGCCACGCCGGCGCGCTCGAGCGCGTGCGTGATCGCGTGGGCGCCCAGGTCCACGGCGCGCAGGTCGGCCTGCTGCGAGAGCAGCCGGGTGAAGGGCGTGCGGGCACCGCCCACGATCACGGCATCGGTGGGCTGAGGCTGGGGCAGCTCGGCGGTCATGCGGTCCTCCTGGGACGTTCAACTCGGTTCATCACGATTCACTCAAATGCAGTCTATGACCCCGGTCACAGGCGCGCCAGGGAGCGACGCGTCTGTGACGGCGCGCCGCGGCGCAGGGACCACGACGGCCCGCACCCGCCGGCTGCGGGCGCGGGCCGTCGTCGGGACGTCCGGGGGTCGGGCCGGAGCCTCAGAGACCCTGGCCGGTCGGCGAGACGAGGATCTTCACGGCCGTCTCGTTGTGGTGGATGAGGGTCTCGAAGCCCCGGTCGACCAGGTCGTCGAGGCCGATCTTGCCGGTGATGAACGGCGCGAGGTCCACGGCGCCGTCCTCGACCATGCGGATGGTGTCTGCGTGGTCGTTCGCGTACGCGATCGTGCCGCGCAGGTCGATCTCCTTCATCACCAGCTTGTGCAGGGCCACGGCGGGCTCGTGACCCCAGATGGACTCGTTGACGATGACGCCGCCGGGACGCACCGCGTCCAGCAGCATGTCCAGCACCACATCCACCGAGGTGCACTCGAAGCCCACGTCCGCGCCCTGGCCGTCGTGCAGTTCGCGGATCTTGGCGGGCACGTCCACCTCGCGCGGGTCGAAGGCCTCGTCCACCACGCCGGCCTCGAGCACCTTCTGCCGCCGCAGCTCCGAGAGCTCGGAGACGTACACCGTCAGGCCCTTGCCCTTGAGCACGGCCGCGGTGAGCGCGCCGATGGGGCCGGCGCCGCCGATCACGGCCACGCCCGATGTCGGCGAGCCGGCCCGCGCCCACGCGTGGTGGGCCACGGAGAGCGGCTCGATGAGCGCGGCCTGGTCGAGGGGCACGGAGTCGGCCACCGGGTGGACCCAGCGGCGCTGCACCGCGATCTGCTCGGCCAGTCCGCCGCCGTCGCCGCCCAGACCGATGAAGTTCATGTCCGGCGCGAGGTTGTAGTCCGGTCGGTCCCGGTCCTCCTCGCGCACGATGTACGGCTCCACGACGACCTTCTGGCCGACCTCGAGGTCCGTGACGCCCTCGCCCAGGGCGGCGACGGTGCCGGACATCTCGTGGCCGAGCGTGACGGGGGCGGCGTCACCGGAGATCGGGTGCGGGTGCCCGGCCGGCGGGATGAAGATCGGGCCCTCGAGGTACTCGTGCAGGTCCGTGCCGCAGATGCCGCACCACGCGACGTCCACGAGGACCTGCCCCGGACCGGCCGTGGGCGAGTCGATCTCCTCGATGCGGATGTCCTTCTTGCCGTGCCAACGGGCGGCGCGCATGGTCATGCTGGTCGACCTCCTGGGTGGGAATGGAGTCTGGTGCCGGACCGGCGCGCGGGGGCGCCTGCCCGGTGCTTCGAGCATCCCACCGGGCCGGTCTCCCGGGCCAGGCCCGAGGCCCCTGCGGGGGCTTGAACGGCGACGCCTGCCTGCGCCTCACTGCGGAGGTGCGGGCCGGCGTCGTGGTGGCCCGGGCGACGGGGCCGTGCCGCGGGGCTCAGTCCTCCTGGGCGGCCTTGACCTGCTCGGCGCGCCAGCGGATCCCGGCGTCCACGAAATCGTCGATGTGGCCGTCGAACACGGAGGAGGGGTTGCCCTCCTCGTGGCCCGTGCGCAGGTCCTTGACCATCTGGTACGGGTTCAGCACGTAGGAGCGCATCTGGTCGCCCCAGGACGCCTTGACGTCGCCGGCCATCTCCTTCTTCTTCGCGTCCTCCTCGGCCTTGCGCAGCAGCAGCAGGCGAGACTGGAGCACGCGCAGGGCGGCGGCACGGTTCTGGATCTGCGACTTCTCGTTCTGCATGGACACGACGATGCCGGTGGGCAGGTGCGTCATGCGGACGGCGGAGTCCGTGGTGTTCACGGACTGGCCGCCGGGGCCCGAGGAGCGGAACACGTCCACCTTGATCTCGGACTCGGGGATCTCGATGGAGTCGTCCGACTCGATCAGCGGCACCACCTCGACCGCCGCGAAGGACGTCTGGCGGCGGCCCTGGTTGTCGAAGGGGCTGATGCGCACGAGGCGGTGCGTGCCGGCCTCCACGGAGAGGGTGCCGAACGCGAAGGGCGCGTTGACCTCGAAGGTGACGGACTTCAGGCCGGCCTCCTCCGCGTAGGAGGTGTCCATGACCTTGGTGGACCAGCCGCGCTGCTCAGCCCAGCGCAGGTACATGCGCATGAGGGTCTCGGCGAAGTCGGCCGCGTCCACGCCGCCGGCGCCCGCGCGGATGGTCACGACGGCGTCGCGCTGGTCGTACTCGCCGCTGAGCAGCGTGACGACCTCGAGTTCCTCCAGGGCCTTGCGGATGGAGGTCAGCTCCTGGTTCGCGTCGTCGAGGAGGGAGGGCTCGTCCTCCTCCGCGGCGAGCTCGACCATGGTCTCCAGGTCCTCGATGCGGCTCTCCAGGGAGGTGATGCGCTTGAGGTCCGTCTGACGGTGGGAGAGCTTGGAGGTGACCTTCTGGGCCTCCTCCGGGTCGTCCCAGAGGTCCGGTGCGGAGGCCTGCTGCTCCAGTTCGGCGATGTCCGCCTTGATGCGGTCGAGGTCCGAGACCTGCTCGATGGAGGCCAGGGTGTGGCGCAGGGAGTCGATCTCCGCGGAGAAGTCAGTGTCAGCCATGATTCGGCCAGCCTACCGCGTGGGGTGGACGCCGGTCGTGTGCCAGCGGCGGATCGCCGCCGCGACGGCCTCGGGCTCCGTGACGTGCGGCCAGTGGCCCGTGCTGACATCGACGACGGTGGCGTGCTGCGTGACCGCGTCCAGGTCCCGTTGGTGGACGTCCCGGGTGCTGCGCACGTATAGCGTCGGGACGGTGATGCCGGCCCAGAGGGCACGGGTGTCCGCGGCGAGGACGGCGGCCCAGAGCTCGCGCATCGGATGGTCCGGCGTGGCGTCCAGGTCGGTCAGGATCCGCTCGCGCCACGGCTCCGGGACGAGGAGGTCCCGCGCGAGCGAGGCGCGGAGCACGCTCCGCCAGTCCGGGCGGGCGGCGAGGCGGGCCTTGGCCGCCCGGGCGGCCAGGGCGGTGTCCGTCACCGGGACGTTCGAGTCGATGACCACGAGGGCGCGGGGCCGCACCAGCCCGTCGGCGACGGCGCGCAGCGCGATGACCCCGCCCGTGCTGTGGCCGATCAGCAGCCCCGGCACGGGGCCGGCCTGCGCCGCCCAGGTGCGGGCGGCGTCGAGGACGGGGTCCGCATCGGTCGCCGGCCGTGCGGCCCGGGGGCGGCCCTGACCGCCGGCGTCCGTGCCCGGGTGGCCGGGCAGGGCGGGCGAGGCGGCGAGGTCGGCCACGGCGCCGAGGGCGTCAGCAAGGGGCTCGAAGTGGGCGGGCCGGCCACCGATGCCGTGGAGGAAGCGGATCACCGGGCCAGGCTAGTGCGACTGCTGCCCGTCGCCTCGAGGGGGACCGACAGGGGCAGTGTCCCCGCGAACGGGCCGGTCATGGCGAACAGATCGGCCCGGGCGTCGAGGGTGACGACGACGGTGGTGCCGTCGTCGGCCACGCGGGCGTTCATCCCGCCGAGCCCGGGCACGGCCTCCTGGGCACCGACGGCCGCGAGGTGTGCGCTGGCGGAGGCGGCGACGTCGTCGTCGGAGAGCACGACGCCCGGGTCCTCCCCCAGCCGGAAGCCGAGCTCCTCTGCCCCGGCGATGGCGGCCGAGTCCGCGAGCGACTGCAGGCGGCGGTGCTGCAACTGCACGGTGGTGACCGCGAGCATGACCAGCATGAGGGCCACGAGCACGGCGCACAGGCCGACGGTGAGGACGGTGGTCTGCCCGTCGTCGTGACCCAGGCGAGCGGTGAGGCGGCGGCGCATCAGAACCTCGGCACAGTCTGCCGGGCGTCGGAACCCACCGTCACGGGGGTCAGCGACCACGCTGCCGGCGTGAGAGGGACGGGCACCCCCACGTCCACCCGCACGGCGACGACCTCGCCCGGTTCGAGCGTGCCACAGCCGCCCTGATCGCAGCCGACGGTCAGGTCGTACTGGCCGGCGCCCACGCCGTAGTCGGCCAGCGTGAGCTCGACGGTGGCGTGGGCGGCGCCTGCGCTGGGGTGATCAGCCTCGGCGACCACGGCCTTGACGGCCTGGTCAGCGGCGGCGACCGAGGCGAACGCCGCGGCCTGGACCTGGGAGACGTAGATCATCAGGTACACCACGGGGATCAACAGGACGAGGGTGAGGCCCAGGAATTCGACCGTGGCCGCTCCCCGCTCGTCGCGGACGTCATTGACGGAACGCATGACCGCTCACCTCCACGGGGATCGGGCCCGGCAGGAACCCCAGGCCGGGCAGCGAGCTCGAGACCGTGACGCGCAGGACCGGGACCCCGTCCTGGCTGGTGAGCTCCGCGGCGACGTCGGCCCCGGACTGGCCGGGCACGCCGGCCGAGAGCAGCTCCCGAGCCCGCTGGACGCCGTCCTCGGGGCTCCGGTCCGCGAGCGCCCCGTACCGGGCGCCGGCGGAGGCGGCGTCGATCATCACGTTGCGCGTGTGGATCACGACGCCGGCCTGGAGCAGCGCCGCGAAGAGCAGGACGACCAGGGTCATCACCATGGTGGACTCGGCCACCGCGGCGCCCCGGTCGTCCCGCCAGCGGACACCCGTGTGGCCGCCACGGGGCGCCTGCGCGCCGTGGGCAGCACCCCGGGGCATGCTCAGCCGCCCTGGGACACCTGGGAGATGGCCTGGTTGAACAGTCCCTGGAGCGCCGGCAGGGCGAGGGCCAGCAGGCCGGCCACGAGCACGGCGGACATGAGGGTGATCATCACCCAGCCGGGGACGTCGCCGCGCTCGTCGCGGACGTCGTCGTGGATGAGGGCGCGCAGGGCGGCCAGGACGGTGATGGCGTGGTGGTGGAGCATGGTCCCCTCCTCGGGTGGCCGGCCGCCCGTGCGGCCGGAGTGGATGGTGATCGTGGGTGGATGGATGGACTATTCAGTTGTGGGTCTTCAGAACCCCAGGCGCATCAGGGAGATGCCGGGGAAGACGGCGAAGATCACCGTGAGCGGGAGGATGCCGAACACGAGGGGCACCATCATCTGTATCTCCTTCCGGCCGGCGGCCTCCATGAGCTCGCGGCGACCCATCTCACGCACGTCCTGGGCCTGCGCGCGCAGGACGTCGGCGAGGGGCGTGCCGCGGTCGAGCGCGATGAGCACGCCCCCGATGAACCGTTCGACGGGGGCCAGCTGCACGCGCCGTCCCATGGCCTTGAGCGCCGCGGACAGCGACGCCCCGGCACGCATGTCGGCGAGCGTGGTGCGGAACTCGCCGGCCAGCTCCCCGCGCGCCGTCCCCGCGATGCGTTCGAGCGCTCCGGCGGCGCTCTCCCCCGCGCCCACCGAGAGCGCGAACAGCTCGGCCACGGACGGGAACTCGGAGAGGATGGCCTCGCGCCGCCGTCGCACCCGCAGGGAGAGCAGCTGCTCCCGGAGCAGGAACCCGGCCATGCCGCCGGCGATCACGAGGGCGACCCCCGTGATCACCGGCACGCGGCCCGTGACGGTGAGGCTGAGCGCGAGGACGGCCGCCACGGCGGCCCCCGCGGCTCCGCTCAGGACCTGCTGGGCACGGAAGTCCGTCGACGTGACCGCGAGCCCCGCGGCGGCCAGCTTGCGGTCGAGCGCCACCCCGCCCGGGGAGATGCGCTGGACCCAGCCGACTCCGGCCTGCACCACGGGATCGAGGATGCGTCCCCACGCTCCCCAGGGTGAGGCGCCCGCACGTTCCTCCTCGAGGAGGCGGGAGGCCGGGATGTGGTGGCGCAGCTGCGGTTCGACCCGTTGCTCGAGGCTGGGGCGCCAGCCCACCGGCTGGGTGACCAGGATGAGGAGCAGTCCCGCCCCGAGGGTGAGGCCCAGGAGCGCGGCCCAGATCAGCGCGGACGTCATGCGAACACCCGCTTCTCCCGGGGCAGCGCGCCGATGCGGAGCATGACGCGGTAGCAGACGACGGAGGCCACCATGCCGGCGAGGAGCACGGCCCCGCCGGCGGCGGACCGGTAGGCCGCGACCGCGGCGGGCTGGGTCCCCAGCAGCAGGAGCACGAGCCACGGGGCGCACACCGCCAACCGGGCCGCGTTCACGGTCCACGACTGCCGGGCCTCGAGCTCGGCGCGGATGCGGGCGTCCTGCCGGAGGAACTCGGAGAGGGTCTGCAGCAGACGGCCGATGTCGGCGCCGCCGACCTCGCGGGTCAGGCGCAGCGAGACCACCAGGCGGTCCGCGACGGGGTCGGCCATCCGGGCCTTGAGCCGGTCCAGTGCGTCCACGAAGCGGGCTCCGGCCCGGTAGTCCCGGGCGAACTGCTGGAACGGCTCGCGCAGCCCCTCCGGCCCGGTCTCCCCGAGCTGGATGAGCGCCTCCGGGAGAGTCAGGCCCGCGCGGATGGCCGACCGGGCGTGGTCGATCGCGTCCGGCCACAGCTCGCGCAGTGCCGTGGACCGCCGGCGGGCCTGCCAGGACAACAGCAGCCAGGGCACGGCCGCGCCGAAGACGGCGAAGCACGCGGCGATGGTCCACGTACTGGTCAGCGACAGGACGAGCAGCCCGACCACGAGACCGCCGACGGCCATGGCGGACACGACGCCGGCCGGGCTGAGACGCTGGATGCCGGACTGGGCGATCAGCACACGCAGGCGCGAGTCGGGGCGGGCGGCCCCGGGTTTCTCCGTGGGAGGGGACCAGAGGGACCACCACAGCAGGAACAGGCCGCAGCCGAGCGCGAGCCCCAGCAGCGCGGCCATCAGCGCAGCCCCACCAGCTCGTGGACGTCCACGCCGCGACGGGCGAGCGCCTCGAACTCCAGGTTCGCACCCTCGTTGAGGCGCAGGTCGCCCTCGGCGTCACGCTGGAAGAGCGCCGACGTCTCGATGACCCCGCCCTCCACCCGTGAGCCGACGGTGAGGATCTCCCGCACCCGCCGGCGGCCCTGACGGTCGCGCTCGCAGTGCACGACGACGTCGATGCACGTGGCGACCGTCGGGACGACGAAGTCCCGGGAGATGTTCTCCCCGGCCAGCAGCGGCAGCGTGCAGAGCTTCGTGAGCGCGTCCGCGGCCGAGTTCGCGTGGATCGTGCACATGCCGGCCAGGCCGGAGTTCAGAGCGACGAGCATGTCCAGCGCCTCGGCCTCGCGCACCTCGCCGACGATCAGGCGGTCCGGGCGCATCCGCAGCGCCTCCTTGACGAGGCGACGCAGCGGGATCTCGCCGTGGCCCTCCAGGTTCGGCTGGCGGCACTGCAGCCCGACGACGTCGCGCACCGGGATCTGCAGCTCGAAGATCTCCTCCACGGTGATCACCCGCTCCCGCGGGCCGATGGCCGAAGCCAGGCAGTTGAGCAGGGTGGTCTTGCCCGCCTGGGTGGCCCCGCTGACGAGGATGTTCATGCCCGCGTCCACGGCCGCGTCCAGGAAGCGGGCCGCCGTCGGAGTGAGGGAACCGCCCCGGACGAGGTCGTCCAGCCGGCGCGCCCGGGCGATGAACTTCCGGATGTTCACGGCCCAGTGCCGCCGCGTGATGTCGGGGATGGCCACGTGCAGGCGCGAACCGTCTGGCAGGGCCGCGTCGACGAACGGCATCGACAGGTCCAGCCGCCGGCCCGAGGACTTCAACATGACTTCGACGAGGTCCTGCACCTCCTCCTCGGTCAGGACGATGCCCGTCAGCTCGGAGCGGCCGGACCGCGCGCAGTAGACGGCGTCCGGCGCGTTCAGCCAGATCTCCTCCACGGAGGGATCGTCCATGAGCCGCTGGAGCGGCCCGAGGCCCGCGATGCGGTCGAACAGGTCCTGCCGCGCCGCCACGGGATCCTCCAGGTCCGGCAGCGAGCTGACCATCGCGCGGGACTCGTAGTCCGCGGCCGCGTCCTGGATGAGCGTCAGGACCCGGGCGTGCTCACGCTGCGGGTCGATGCCCTGCCGCCGGACGATCTCCCGGATCTCGTCCTCGAGAATGCGCACCGCATCCATGTGTCCCTCCTGTGCCCGATTCGGCGCCATCCCCAGCGCCGCACATGTCTCGATCAGGAAGATACCCCGTTCCGTCGATGCGTGTGGTCCAGGACACCATGACTGTGGACAACGTGGCGGCGGTCCCGTTCGACGGGGAGTTGTCCACAGGCCGCCCGAACCGCCATCAGGCCGTGGCAGGGTCGTCCCCAGGCGGCCGGACGGGCCGGTCGCCGGTCTCAGGAGGGAGGGGCGGGGATGGCCTGGAGCGTGCGGATCCTGGGCGGGGCCGCTCCCGAGACATGGCGGGTGGAGCACTTCCCCGCCGACGCGGACGAGCAGGACCGGGCGGTGCGGGAACGTTTTCCCGCCCGGTCGCTGCACCGGTGCGCTGCCGGGCCGCGCAGCGTGACGTACGCGGAACGGGTCGGGAGTGCACCGGCCCGGGGGCCGGAGCTCGCGGTGGTCACCGAGCACGGACCCGACGCCGGCCGCCTCGTCCCTCTGGGGGAGGGCGGGTTGAGCACGGGACGCGGTGGGGCGCGGCTGCTGCTGGACGACCCCTCTGCCCCGTCGCGGCCGATGCGTCTGCGGCTCGCGCCCACCGGGCTGCACGTCCACGACGGTCCTCGGGACACCGGACGCCTGTGGGACGGCCGCAGCCCGCTCCCTGTGGGCCGGACCGCCCTGGGCCTGGTCCGCGGGCCCGGGGCCGCCCTGCCGCGGCCGGTCACGCCGGAGCCGCCCGCCGTCGACCTCGGATCCCCACCGGCCCGGCAGTCCGTCGTGATCCCGCTGGTGGCGGCCCTGGGCCCGCTGGTGCTCGGGGTCGCCCTGGTCCTGATGATGGGCAACCCGGTGTTCCTGCTGTTCGGTGTGCTGTCCGTGACGGTGGCGCTGGTCATGCTGGCGATGCAGCGCCGTACCCGGCTGCGGCATGCGCGGCTGCTCGCCGCCCGCGCGGACGCGGTCGTGCGCCGGCGGGCTCAGGCGGCACTGAGCCCCGGTGCGGTGGCCCGCGCCGTCCGCTCCGGCGCGACGGACCGCTTCGGGCTGACGTCGGGGGCCGACGAGGCCGTGGCGGTCTCGTGGGGTTCCGGCGTCGGGGCGCTGTCCCTGTCGCGGGACAACCCGGACGAGGCATGGGTGGAGGCCGTCACGTCGCGGCGCACCGTGATGACGACGTCACCGCCGGAGTCGCGCGTCGTCGTGCTCGGGCCGCCGCGCGATGTGGCCGGGGCCTGCCGGTGGGCGGTGTTCCAGCTCCTGCGGCACGCGGTGGCCGCCGACGGCGCGTTCGTGGTGGAGGCCGGTGGAGTCCGCCGCACCTGGTGGTCGGGCGGGTCCGGCCCGCGGCTGCTGGTGTCGGCTCTTGAGGACGCGGCACTGGATCCGGCGTGGCGAGCGTGGCGGGCCGCCATCGGCGGCGACGCGGGGACGACGCCCACGGCCCGGGCGGATCTGCCCTGGACGCGGTACAACTTCACCGGGCCGTCGCCTGCGCCGGGGGACGCCGTCGTCGACCTGCGCGGGCGCACCGTCGTGGTCCCGGCCGAACAACAGCGCTTCGAGGACGTGACCGCCGACGGCCTCGCCGACGGCACCCTGGTCGCCTGGCTGACCGAGCTGGCCGACGACGTCGTGGACCTCGGCCTGCTGCCCACCGACGACGGCGACGGCACGCTCACACCACCGGGGCAGGTGGGCGCCCGCGATGCCGTCGACGGGCTCACCGTGACCCTCGCCCGTAGCGGCGACGAGACGGGCGTCGTCGAGATGGACCTGGCCGCCGACGGGCCGCACCTGCTCATCGCGGGCACCACGGGATCCGGGAAGTCGGATCTCCTGCTGTCCCTCCTGCTGGGGGCTGCGGCGCACCACCCGCCGGCCGAGGTCGCGTTCCTGCTGCTGGACTTCAAGGGCGGCGCGTCGTTCGGTCCGCTGGGCGCGCTCCCCCACACGATGAGCCTGGAGACCAACCACGTGGGAACGGCCTCGTTGCGGGCGCTGAGCGCCATCCGGGCGGAGCTGCATCGCCGCGAGGCCCTCTTCGCAGAGGCCGGGGTCAGCGACTATCCCGGTTTCCGTCGCCGCCATCCGGACGCGGCGCTGCCTCGGCTCGTCGTGGCGATCGACGAACTGCGCGTGCTCGTGGACAACCACCCGGACGCGGCCGCCGTCCTGCAGCGTCTGGCCGCCACGGGCCGTTCCCTCGGCTTCCACCTCATCCTGGCCACGCAGCGGGCCACGGGCGCGGTGGGCTCGGACCTGCGCTCGAACCTGGGCAGCACGATCGCCCTGCGCACCGCGACGGAGCAGGAGTCGTGGGACCTGGTGGGCACGGCCGCCGCGGCCCGGCTCGACCCGCGTCGCCCCGGCTCCGCGATCCTCTCGACGGCGGGGCGCCCGACGGTCGCGTTCCGCGCGTCCCAGTGGACGGTCGACGGCGGCACGCCCGTGTGGCGACGGCTGGGCGAGGCCGCGGCCGCCCCGGCCGTCGCCCCCTGGGAGGCCGTCGTCTCGGTCCTGGTGGAGAAGTACGCGGCGGGTGACTGGCCGACACCCCCGCCCGTGGTCACCCCCGCCCTGCCGGAGCGCTGGGTGCCGGACCGCGCTCGCCGGGCGGAGGCCACGGCCCTGGCCCTGCTCGACGACGCGGCCCACGGCCGGCACCGTCCCTGGCGGTGGCCGACCGGCGCGGAGGGACGCACCGCATGGATCGTCGAGGCCGCGGGCGGTCGCGCGGAGACGCTGGCCGCCGTCGTCGAAGTGGCGCTGCGCAGCGGCCGGCCGGTGGCCGTGCTGGACGGCACCGGGGAGGCCGCGGCGGCCGCGCGGTCCGGGACGCCGGTGCTGACCCCGGACGTCGAGGGGGCCGGGGAGGCCGCCCTGGCCCGCCTGCGCGAGCTCGCGGCCGCCGGCGGCACGGCGGTGATCACGGGCTGGAACGCGTGGTCCGGCCTGCGCGTCGGGGACACCTACCGCACGGTCGAGGAGGACGTGCACGACTGGCTCGGCCGTCCGACCGCCGCCGGCCTGCGGTTGGCGGTGTTCGGCGGCCGAGAGCTGGCGACGGGCCGGCTGCTGCTGCACCTGCCCCACCGCTTCTTCGTGCCGGCCGGGACGAACGCCGAGCACCGGCTCATCTGGCCCCGGCTGACCGAGGTCGAGCCCCTGCCGGGGCGGGCCGTGCACATCAGTCCCGCCGTCCCCGAACCCGGCATGCCCTGCCAGCTCGCGTCTCCCGCCCCGGCGTGACCGCACTGACGGCGATTCCCGTGTGACCGCAGCGGAACGGTGGACTCAGCTCCGACGTCCACCCGGCGAGACGTTCTCCCGTCCTCCGTCGAACGTGGATGCCGTGGTCGAGGTCGCCAGGAGCAGTCGGACAGGGCGCCCCTTCGTCGCCGTACGTCCGAAGCGGCCGCGGCATCGTCCGGCGAAGACGTCCCGAAGGTCGCAGGACGGATGAGGCCAGGAGGCCGCTGGCCGCTCCTGCCTCGAGCAGCCCCGTGACCGATCGCACGAGTGCCTCGGCACTCATGCAGAAGATTCCTCGCCGCTCGCTCGCGCAGTCTCCGACCGCGCGACGTGAAGACTGAGACGGTGCTGTCCTGGGGCCGCCGAGACGAGAACCCAGGGCACCAGTCGGGGAAGCACTGCGCTTGCCCTCCACGCAATGAGCGCCAACTCACCCGTGGCGACAGACGCGAGCCACCTCACGTCTTCGCCCCCGCTCACACACCCCCACGATGGGGCAGCCGCTCACCGCGGTCTACGCTCTGACCCATGGCGCAGATCATCCTCTTCCACCACGCCCTCGGTCTCACGGACGGCGTGCGCGCGCTCGCCGACCAGATCGCCGCCGGCGGTCACACGGTCCACACCCCTGACCTCTACGACGGCCGCACCTTCGCCACCGTGGACGAGGGTGTCGCCCACGCCCAACAGATCGGCTTCGAGGAGATCGGCCGGCGCGGCATGCGGGCGTGTGCCCAGCACCAGGAGGCCTCCGTCGTCGCGGGCATCAGCATGGGTGTGATGCCCGCCTGGCGTGCCGCCCAGGTGGTCCCCGGCTTCCGCGCGTGCATCGCCATGGCCGGCGCCGAGGCCCTCGACGCCTACGCCCCGCTCTGGCAGCCCCACACCGCCCTGCAGATCCACCTCGGCACCCGCGACCCCTGGGCCCTCGAGGGCGACCTCGAGACCGCCCGCTCCTACGCGGCCACCGCCGAGCACCCGGACCGCCCCGCCGACCTCTTCGAGTACGACACGGACCGGCACCTGTTCATGGACTCCTCCACCGCGGACTTCGACGCGGACCTCACCGCCGTGCTGATCCGACGCATCCACGAGCTCCTGGCCTGAGCCGCGGAGCGGGCCCGACTCAGGCGGAGCGCCGCCCGCGCGCCACCGTCGCCAGGGCGGCCAGCAGCACGAGCACGAAGCCCGCGGCCGCCGCGAACACGTAGCCCGCGGACGGGGCGATGCCGTCGATGAACACGCCGGCCAACGGGGCGCCCATGGCGGCGCCCGCGGTCATGGCCGAGCCGTAGAAGCCCATCGCCTCGCCACGCCGCTCCTCCACCACGAGGTGCGAGAGCCGCGACGAGGCCGAGGCCAAGGTCGGCGCCGTGAGCAGACCCGAGGGGATCGAGGCCAGCGCGAGCGCCCACACCCCGTCCACGACCGCGAGCGGCACCGTCGCCACGGCGAACAGCGCCATCAGCAGGTACGGGTGCACCTGGCGGCCCCACGCCCCGTAGAACAGCCCGCCCACGGCGGAGGCGCCGCACCAGAACGCATACACCAGACCCACCGACGCCGCGGCGCCCTGGGACTCCAGCTCGGCCACCATCGAGACCTCGGTGCCGACCATGACGATCCCGGCCGCCATCGACACCACGAGCACGCCGAGCACCTCCGACCCGACCCAGGAGAAGTGGCTCCGCCGCCACTGCCGCAGCCGCTCGGCCCGGGCCCGACGCGGCGCCGTCGTCGGCCCGGAGCCGTCCGTGGCGATCACCGGCAGCGCCCCGGTGACGATCGGGATGGCCTCGGTGATCGCCGGCAGCGCGCCGGTGGCCAGGCTGGGGGCGGCCATCTCCACGTGCATGGGCGCGGCGGTCACCGCCTGGGCGATCGCCTCCTGACGGTCCTGCTCCTCGGTGTACGGGTCCTCGGTCGCCGGCCCGACGACGGCCAGCTGACTCGAGCGCGTGGGCGGGTTGAACCACATCAGCAGGATGCCGCCCAGCGCGCTGGACAGGCCCACGATGGTCAGGCCGAGGGCACTCGACCACGTGGCCGCGACGACGGCGCCCAGCGCCGGGCCCATCATGAAGATCGTCTCCGTGACGATGGAGTCCAGGGCGAAGGCCGTCTGCCGGTCCTTGCCGTGGGTGAGCACGCCGAGTCCCTGCCGGACGACCGAGAAGATCGGCAGCGAGAACACGCCGCCCAGGAACACGGCCAGGAGCATCGGCCAGAACGGCAGCCACGGGACGATCGGCCAGATCACCGCCTCCGCGATCACGGAGGGCAGCAGTGCACGGCGCAGCCCCTTCGCGTCCACCACGCGGCCCCGCCACGGCGAGCCCACTGCGATGCCCAGCGTCATCGCCGCCCCGGCCAGGCCGGCCTGGCCGTAGCCCAGGCCCAGCGTGAGGGCCACGTGGAGGGTGAGGATCACCCCGGCCGCGGTGTGCGGGAAGCGGGCGATGAACCCCACCGCCAGCAGATGGCGGATCCGAGGGTCCTGCAACAGCCGTCCGTACGCTCCGAAGTCCACCGTCGAATCCTATGGGAGGCGTCAAGGCACGCCCCGGAGGCGCCGCCGAGACGGCCGCGCGCTCGGCGGACTCAGCCGTTGCTGCGCCGGTCCTTGGCCCTGATCAGGTCGAGGGCGATGGCCGTGCCGAGCACGGCGCAGCGCACCACGGGCGGCATGCCGGGGTCCAGGCGCATCTCATACCGCGAGCGCCCGGCCAGGGCGTTCATGACGCCTCCGAACCGCGCGGTCACGCGGGCGATCGGCTGCTGGCCCACGGTCATGGCGTAGTCATGGTCCCACAGGTCGCCGGTCACCGCGAAGCACGTGCCGTCCACGACCTCGACGTTCACGGACGTCCGCAGGAACGCGAACTGGCGGACGAGGTGGGCCAGGGGCAGCCCGTCGGCGTCCAGGATCGCGAAGCGGTCGCGGCCGAACGTGGCCGGGTCGGCGAGGCGGAAGAGCACGCGGCCGTCGTCACCGTCGACCACGTCGAAGCTGCGGTTCCCCATCAGCATTCGGCCCAGGCCCCCGCCCGTAGTGACCACCGAGACGACGGTGCGCCCGTCCGGGTCCGTCACCTGGATGTCGTTGGACAGGAAGCTCGTCACCTGCTGCAGGATGAGGACGTCCGTGTGGGCGAGGCGACCGGCGTCGAAGGCGGGGCTCATGGGACCAGTCTGCCGTGTCGGGCCCTGCGGAATATTCAGGACGGGGCGGCTCGTTGTGCGGTATAGTTCATTTTTGAAGAACACGGCGACGGCGCGGCCGGCACCGTGAGACCCGCCCCCGGGCACACTGAGGAGCACACCATGCAGTTCGGCGTCTTCACGATCGGCGACATCACCGCCGATCCGACGAACGGGACCGCCCCCACCGAGCATCAGCGGATCAAGGACACCGTCAAGATCGCCCGCCACGCCGAGCAGGCGGGCTTCGAGGTGTTCGCGACCGGCCAGCACCACAACCCGCCCTTCGTGGCCCCGGGCAACCCGCCCACGCTGCTGGCCTACCTGGCCGCGCAGACCGAGACCCTCCAGCTCTCCACGGCGACGACCCTGATCACCACCATGGACCCGGTGCGTCTGGCCGAGGACTACGCGTACCTGCAGCACCTCGCCGACGGTCGCGTGGACCTGACGATGGGCCGCGGCAACACCGGCCCCGTGTACCCGTGGTTCGGCAAGGACATCCGCCAGGGCATCCAACTCGCCGTGGAGAACTACAACCTCCTCTACCGCCTGTGGCATGAGGAGACCGTGGACTGGAGCGGCAACCACCGCACCCCGCTGCAGGACTTCACCCTCACCCCGCAGCCCCTGGACGGCGTCGCCCCCTTCGTGTGGCACGGCTCCATCCGCTCCCCCGAGATCGCCGAGCAGGCCGCCTACTACGGCGACGGCTACTTCCACAACAACATCTTCTGGAACAAGGAGCACGTCATCCAGATGGTGCGCCTGTACCGCCAGCGCTACGAGTACTACGGCCACGGCAAGGCCCATCAGGCGTACGTGGCCCTGGGCGGCCAGGCCTACATGGCGAAGAACTCGCAGGACGCCGTGGCGGAGTTCCGCCCCTACTTCGACAACGCGCCGGTCTACGGCCACGGCCCGTCCCTCGAGGACTTCTCGAGGATGACGCCCCTGACGGTCGGCTCGCCGCAGCAGGTCATCGAGCGCACGCTCACGTTCCGCGACTGGGTGGGCGACTACCAGCGTCAGATGTTCCTCATCGACCACGCCGGCCTGCCCACGGACACCGTCCTGCGGCAGATCGACCTCTTCGGCGAGGAGGTCCTGCCCGTGCTGCGCAAGGAGTTCGACGCTCTGAAGCCGGACGACGTCCCGGCGGCCCCGACCCACGAGTTCCTCGTGGCACGCGCCCGCCGCGGCGAGGCTCCCGTGCCCGGCGGCAAGGAGGGATCGCAGGCCCAGCTCGACCGCGCGGCGGCCGCCGAGCAGCGCGCCACCGCCGATGCCGCGAAGGGCGGTGCCGCGCAGTGACCACCCCCGGCGCCCCCGATGCCTCCGCCCCGTTCACGCCGCAGGCCCGGCACCTCGCCGTGGTCTCCGGCGGATCCGGGGACCCGTCCCAGACCCGCATGCTCGCCGAACGCATGGCCGAGTCCGCCTCGGCCGCGCTCTCCGAGCACGGCGTGGTCCCGCAGATCCACCTGATCACGCTGCGGGAGCTCGCCACGGACATCGCGCAGGCCCTGGTGACCTTCGCGATCTCCCCGGCCCTGCGCGCCGCCCTGGACGAGGTCGCCCAGGCCGACGCCGTCATCGCGGTCTCGCCCACGTACAAGGCCTCCTACTCGGGCCTGTTCAAGTCCTTCTGGGACCTCGCGGAGCCCACGTCCGTCGTCGGGGTGCCCGTGCTCCTCGGCGCCACCGGCGGCACCGCCCGCCACTCGCTCATGATCGACACCGCCATGCGGCCGCTGTTCGCCTACCTCAAGGCCCGCATCGTGCCGACCGCGGTCTTCGCGGCCTCGGACGACTGGGGCGAGGCGGCCGGCGTGCAGGCCTCGATGCGGACCGACCCGCTGCAGTCCCGCATCCGGGCCGCCGGACGCGACCTGGCCGAGATCACCCTGAACCGCCCCCCGCGGGCACGCGCCGCCGCGCCCGCGGACCTCGACCTGGAGGTGACCCCCTTTGAGCAGCTCCTCAACCCCGGCCCCTGAGCCCGCCACGCAGGACGCGGCGCCGGCGGAGCCCGACGGCGGCTGGTTCGGCTCCGCCTCGGAGGCGCACCGCCCGGTGGACCCGCCCAAGCGCGCCTGGCGCGCGTACTTCGAGGCCACCCAGATGCTCACGGAGGTCCTGGAGCGCCGCCTGAAACAGGACTGCGGCATGTCGCTGGCCGACTACAACCTGCTGCTGCTCCTCTACGAGTCCCCCGAGGGCCGGCTCCGGCTGGGAGAGCTGGCGTCCCGGATGGTCTTCTCGCCGTCCCGCATCACCTACCAGGTGAAGACGCTCGTGGCCCGCGGCCTGATCGACCGCCGCCCGGTGGCCTGTGACCGGCGGGGCTTCGAGGCCGTCCTCACCGACGAGGGCCGGTCCGCCTTCCGACGCGCTGCGATCGAGCACGCCCGGCAGGTGGACGAGCTCTTCCTCGGCGACCTGGCGCCGGGCGAGGCGGAGTCCCTCACCCGGATCTTCTCCCGCCTGGGGCGGCGACTCGAGGGGCTGTGCTGACCGCGTCCCCACCTGGCCGGGGCCGCCCCGGGACGTCACGAGGCCCGGTGATCCGTGCGGGATCACCGGGCCTCGTCGTGCCGTTGGGGGCGGAATCGATCAGCCGACCAGCTGACCGCCCAGGGTCACGGTGGCGTCCGTGGCGGCGCCGGCCGCGTCGACCACGGTCACCACCACGGAGCCGCCCGCGGGCACCTCGGCCGGCACGGGCAGCCAGGCGCGGTACTCGCCGGTGAGGTCCAGGCCGTCCTGGCCCAGGACGGTGCCGTCCGCGTCATAGGCCGTGACGGTGACGGAGGCGAAGCCGCCCTGTTCGGTCTGCGCGACCACCTGGGTGCCGTAGGCGACACCCTCGGCGGGCGCGGCCACGACGTCGGTCACGCCCGGCGCGGCGGCCTCGGCGGCCGGGGTCTCAGCAGCGGGGGCCGCCTCGGCGGCCTCCTCCTCCGCGGCGGCCTCGGCGCGGGCCTTGAGCTCGGCCGCGATGGCCTCCTCCTCGGCCGGCGTGAACTCCGTCAGCTCGGACTCGTCCACGGCGGGCTCGCCGCCGGTGGGCAGGTCCTCGTCGGCCACGGGGCCCGCGACGTCGGCGATCGCCGGGGCGGTCTCGGCGGCCGGAGCGGTCTCCGCGGCCGCGGCGGTCTCCGCGGCCGCGGCGGTCTCGGCGGCGGGCGCCGCGGAGGCGTCCAGCGCGTCGAGGGACTCGACCGGGACCATGATCGAGGACATCGCCTGGGCGTCGCAGCCCACCACGTTGCCCTCGGCGTCGAAGGTCACCGGGGCGATGCCCGAGATGACCCCGACCACCCGCTGCTGGGCGTCATAGACGGCCCCGCCCGAGTCGCCGGCGTAGGTCGAGGCGGTGTCGAGGGCAACCTGATCCGCGTACGCGTCGTCGCAGACCGTGGCGGCCTCGAAGGTCTGCGTGTGGGACACGGTGTTCGGCGCGCCCAGCGGCACGGACGAGCCGTGGGTGTAGACGGTCTCGCCCACACCGATGGACGAGGCCGGCCGCGTGGACCAGTCGCCCACGACGTCGACGTCGTCGGCCAGGGCCACGCGGACCGCGTCCACGCCCGAATCGCCGGGCAGTGCCGAGACGGTGCCGATCGCGGTGCCGTCGACGTCGCGGACGGTCGAGCCGATCTGCCATTGGCCCGCACCACAGTGGGCCGCGGTGTAGGCGGTGGCGTCGTCGACGATGGTCAGACTGCACGCCCCGGCCGGCGCGGTGATCGCCGAGCCCTGGGTGAGCGTGGTCTGCGCGAGGGCGGGGCCGGCGCTGGCCACCACCACCGCGCCCAGCGCCGCGGTGGCGACGCCGGTCAAGGTTCTGGTTCTCATGGGTACTCCTCGGAGGATGGGAGGCATGGGGCCGGCGCGCGGCGCACGGCCTCCAGGACGGGGTGGGGCCACCACGGGCCCTCCCCTCCCCCTTAACGGTACCGGACAGGCCGGGCGACCGATCAGGGTCGGCGGACCGTGATCTCCACGGAGTCGGCCCGCTCGGCCAGCAGCGGCAGGTCTGCCAGGAGGGTCTTGAGCGTGGCCGTCATCAGGCGCACCCCGGCCGCGTCGGCGTCCCGGGTGGGCATCGCGACGATCTGCAGCTCGGGCCCGGCCCCGCCTCCGTTCATCACCGCGCCGGAACCCGTGTGTGTGGCCACCCCCGACCCGGGTGCGAGGCCCAGGTTGAGCAGGTTCGGGACCAGGTCGGCGACCTCGGCGATCTCGTCCGCGATCTCCTGGTCCCGATAGGCGGGGGTCCACTCCCTCTGCTGGGCGAGCGACCACACGGCCGGGCGTCGCACCACGTACGTGTGCTCGGCGCCGGCGTCGATGACGACGAGCTCACAGCCCTCGTCCACGGCGGACAGGCAGGCACGCGGCAGCCACACGGCCACGGGTCGGGCGACCGGGTTCCACGCCGTCAGCGCGGGCACGTTCGTGAACACCGGCAGCGCCTGCCGGCCGTCCGGCGCGCGCATGGTCACGAGGGCCACGTCCGCGGCCTTGTCCCCGTGCGCCGCGACGTCGTGCTCGTGACCGGTGTGGTCGGCGTGGTCGTGGACGTCGTCCTCGTCCACGGCAAGGGTGGGCACGACGGCGGCGAACACGCGGATGCGCGCGAGCACCTCCGTCACCTCCCGCTCACCGGCGGAGCCGTCCGTCAGGGCCGCCATGACGGCGGTCCACTCGGCCGGGCTGGTGCCGTCGTCCTCGTCGAACACGTGCAACGGGTTCGCGGAGCCGTCCACGCCGGGGCCGGAGAGGTCACGGCCCTGCCACGGGACGCCCGCGGTGTCCGCGGTGTTCTCGCCCGCGGTCTTCTCCCGCATGCGGTCGAGTGCGGCCCGGATGTGCCCCGGCAGCTCCCGGGCCGCCGGATGCGGCACCGCGACCGTCTCGTCGATCGGACCGAGCCCGTCGTCGCGGCCCAGGCCGCCGTCGTCGTGCGAGCCCGTCACGGGGCGACCGGGCCGGGCTGCTCGGAGCGCGCCTGCTCCACCGTGGCGCCGCCGGCGACGGCCAGCGCCTGCTCCAGGCTGAAGCGGCCGGCGTACAGCGCCTTGCCCATGATCGCGCCCTCGACGCCCTGGCCGGTCATGGCCGCGAGCGCGGCGACGTCCTCGAGGGAGGAGATGCCGCCCGAGGCGACGACCGGCTTCGCGGTCTTCGCGCAGACCTGGGCGAGCAGCTCCGTGTTCGGCCCCTTGAGCGTGCCGTCCTTCGTGACGTCGGTGACCACGTAGCGGGCGCAGCCGGCATCCTCGAGGCGGGCGAGCACCTCCCAGAGGTCGCCGCCCTCCTTGGTCCAGCCGCGGGCGGCGAGCGTGGTGCCGCGCACGTCGAGGCCCACGGCCACCCGGTCGCCGAAGCGCTCGATGACGCGCGCGGTCCAGTCCGGGTCCTCGAGGGCGGCGGTGCCCAGGTTCACGCGCGCCGCACCCATCTCGAGGGCGTTCTCGAGCGAGGCGTCGTCGCGGATGCCGCCGGACAGCTCGATCTTCACGCCGATCTCCTCCACCACACGGCGCATGACCTCGCGGTTGTCACCGCGACCGAAGGCCGCGTCCAGGTCCACGAGGTGGATCCACTCCGCGCCGGCGCGCTGCCAGTCCAGGGCGGCGGTGACCGGGTCGCCGTACGAGGTGGCGCTGCCGGCCTCGCCCTGGACGAGGCGGACGGCCTGGCCGTCCTGGACGTCGACGGCGGGCAGCAGCTCGAGGGCGGGGGCGTTCGGGGTCATGGGGTTCCTCTCGGGTGGGGCGGCCGGCGCGGTCAGGCGCCGACGGTCAGGAAGGAGGCGGCGATGGCCATGCCGGCCAGCACGAGGACGATCACGATGGCCCACAGCGGCGCCTTCTGCGTGCGCATGGACCAGGCGGCGCCGAGCAGCAGCCCGCCGAGGGCGAGGTAGAGGACGGACCAGTAGGGCATCAGAGGGTCTCCAGCCAGTTGCGCAGCAGCTGCAGCCCGGCGTCCCCGGACTTCTCGGGGTGGAACTGCGTGGCCGACAGGGGGCCGTTCTCCACGGCGGCGATGAAGTCCGCGCCGTGGTGCGCCCAGGAGACCTGGGGCGGACGCATGGCGGAGATCGTCTGGTCGAACTCCCATTCGAGCACGCCGTAGGAGTGGACGAAGTAGAACCGCTCGTCCTCGATGCCCGCGAAGAGGGCGCTGCCCTCGGGCGGCCGGACGGTGTTCCAGCCCATGTGGGGCAGGACCTCGGCGGGCAGCTCGGCGACGACACCCGGCCACTCCCCCATGCCTGCGGTGCGCTCGCCGTGCTCGACGCCGGCGTCGAAGAGGATCTGGTGGCCCACGCAGATGCCGAGGACGGGTCGGCCCCCGGCCACGCGGCGGCCGATCCAGCGGGTGCCGCCGACCTCGGTCAGTGCCCGCATCACGGACGCGTACGCCCCGACGCCGGGCACGAGCAGCCCGTCGGCCTCCTGCACGGCCTGCGGATCGCGCGTGAGCTCGACCTCCGCGCCGGCCCGCTCCACGGCACGCAGCGCCGAGTGCACGTTGCCCGAGCCGTAGTCCAGGACGGCGACGCGCGGCCGCACGCCGGGGACGGTGGTGGGGCGGGCCATCAGAGGGCGCCCTTGGTGGAGGGCACGCCGGTCATGCGGGGGTCGTCCTCGACGGCGGCGCGCAGGGCGCGGGCGAAGGCCTTGAACTGCGCCTCGACGATGTGGTGCGGATCCCGGCCTCGCACGACGTCCATGTGGAGGCAGATCGCCGCGTGGTACGTGATCGACTCGAACACATGGCGGGTCATGGAACCGGTGAAGTGCCCGCCGATGAGGTGGTACTGCTGGCCCTCGGGCTCGCCCTCGTGCACGAGGTACGGCCGGCCGGAGACGTCGACGACGGCGCGCGCCAGCGCCTCGTCCAGCGGCACGGACGCCTCGCCGAAGCGGCGGATGCCGGACTTGTCCCCGAGCGCGGTCTTGAGCACCTCGCCCAGGGTGATGGCGACGTCCTCGACCGTGTGGTGCACGTCGATGTGCGTGTCCCCGGTGGCACGGACCGTCAGGTCGATCTGGGAGTGCCGGGACAGCGCGGTGAGCATGTGGTCGTAGAACGGCACGGTGGTGGAGATTTCAGCGCGGCCGGTGCCGTCCAGATCCATCTCGACGTACACGTCCGACTCGCTCGTGGTGCGCGTCATGCGCGCACGGCGTCCGGAGATCAACTCGGCTGCCACGGGTCCTCCTCGGGCTGGGTCCGCACCGGTCCGGGACGGGTGCGGGGGGATGCGGGTGCGCGCGGCCGGTGCCGGCGGGCCGGGGCGCCGCGCGCGCTGTCCCTATCCTAGGGAGCCGGGCGGACGCCGAGACTCCGGTGACGCCTCAGGACCGGTCCCCGGTCTCGCCGAGGACCTCCGCGAGAGCGGTGAGGAACGCCGTCGTCTCCGCCTCGGTGCCGGCGGTGACGCGCAGGTGGTGCGGGATGCCGACGTCCCGCACGAGGACGCCGCGGTCGAGCAGGCGGCGCCACACGTCGGACGCGTCCTCGAGGTGACCGAAGAAGACGAAGTTCGAGTCGGACACCGAGGGCCTCAGTCCCAGGCCGCGCAGGGTGGAGACGATGCGGTCGCGCTGGGCCTTGATGTCCTCCACGGTGCGCAGCAGCGCGTCCACGTGATCGAGGGCGGCCTCCGCCGTGGCCTGCGTGACCGCGGAGAGGTGGTACGGCAGGCGCACCAGGCGCAGGGCGTCGGCGACGGCGGGGTCCGCGGCCAGGTAGCCCAGGCGCGCGCCGGCCAGGGCGAACGCCTTGGACATGGTGCGCGTGACGATCAGCCGCTCACGGCCGGGCAGGAGCGTGAGGGCGGAGCGGGTGCCGGCGAGGGCGAACTCCGCGTAGGCCTCGTCCACGACGACCATCGCGCCGGGCCCGCCGGCAGCCTCGTTCTCCGCCTGCGCGGCGTACACGGCCTCGATGGTCGCCAGGTCCAGGGCGGTGCCCGTCGGGTTGTTGGGGGAGGCCAGGAAGACGACGTGCGGACGGTGCTCCCGCACCATGGCCGCCGCGTGCTCGGCGCTGAGGCTGTGGTCTTCGGCGCGGCCGCCGTCCACGAACACGGTGTCCGTGCCGCCGGCCAGCAGCGGGTACATCGAGTACGAGGGCAGGAAGCTCAGCAGTGTCCGCCCGGGGCCGCCGAAGGCCTGGAGGATCTGCTGCAGGATCTCGTTGGAGCCGTTGCCGGCCCACACGTGATCCGCCGTGAGGCCGTGGCCGAGGTAGCCGGCGAGCGCGCGGCGCAACCCCGTGAACTCGCGGTCCGGGTAGCGGTTCAGCCCCCCGGCGACGGCCGCGACCCGCTCGGCGATGGCGGCGGCGACCTCCTCCGGCACCGGGTGCGTGTTCTCGTTGGTGTTGAGCATGTACGGCACGTCCAGCTGGGGGGCGCCGTAGGGGCTCAGGCCGCGGAGGTTCTCGCGCAGGGGCAGAGTGCTGAGGTCGGTCATGGCCGCCAGTCTAGGAACCGTGGAGGGCGAGGCCCGCCGTGCGTCACCGCATGGCCGGGACGAACAGCTCCTCACCCGGGGCGGGTGCCCGGCCCTCGAGCCCGTTGAGCTCGTCGATCGTGGCGATCACCTCGTAGACGTCCGCCTCCGGCGCCACCGTGGTGGCGATGGTCCACAGGCTGTCCCCGGGCATGACCGTGACGGACTGGGTGGCCGGTCCCGCGGTGTCCGCGGACACCGCGGCGGGCGACAGCAGCACACCCAGGAAGAAGGCGGCCGCCAGCGTGGCGGCCACGGCCGCGGCGATCACGGGGATCCCCCGCAGCACGAGGCGGCCGCGGCGGGTCAGACGGATGGTGGCCGGACGCGGCCGCGCCGTCGCGGGCGAGCCGGCGAACTGGGCGGTGGTGAGCGTCATGGTGTCCTCCTCCGGGGCGGATGCCCTCCAGGTGATCGAACATGTGTTCGAATCCGTTCGAATGCCTTTCTAGCACAGGTGTTCGAGACATGCCACGACGAGATCGAACATATCTTTGAAGGAGAGGCGGCTCTCCTCTAGGCTCGAGGCCATGCACGGACGCCCCGGAACGCCCCGGGACCGCCAAGACACAGGCAACCAGCGGGGGCGGACACGGTAAGCGTCCGGACGGCAGCCGGACGCCGGAACACGAGTCCGGCCACCATCACCCCGGGAGAACGGACGGCAGCCATGAGCACCACCGACGATCAGCCGGCGGCGCGCGCGCCGCTCACCGACCGCCAGCGGCGGATCGTGCAGACCATCCGGGACGCGATCGCCGACCACGGCTACCCGCCCTCCATGCGCGAGATCGGCGACGCCGCGGGCCTGGCCTCGCTCTCCTCCGTCACGCACCAGCTGGGCCGTCTCGAGCGGCACGGCTACATCCGGCGCGACCCCGGACGCCCGCGTGCCCTCGAGGTGCTGCTCGACGTGGACGGCACCCCGCTGGGCGAGGCCGCCTCCCCCACCGCTGCGCCGTCGTCGCGGGTCTCCGCGATCCCCGCGTGGCACACCGGCGCAGACGAGGCGGACAGCGTGCCGGTCCCCTGGGTCGGCCGCATCGCGGCGGGCGGCCCCGTCCTGGCCGAGCAGCAGGTCGAGGACGTCATGGCGATCCCGCGACGCCTCACGGGCGAGGGCGAGCTGTTCATGCTGCGCGTCACGGGCGACTCGATGGTGGACGCCGCGATCTGCGACGGCGACTGGGTGGTGGTGCGCCGGCAGGACACGGCGGAGAATGGCGACATCGTCGCGGCCCTCCTCGACGACGAGGCCACCGTGAAGACCTTCCGCCGCCGCGACGGGCACACCTGGCTCCTCCCCCAGAACACGGCCTACGAGCCCATCCTCGGCGATCACGCCACCGTGATGGGGCGGGTCGTCACGGTCCTGCGTTCGCTCTGACCCGCTCCCTCCGGCCGGGCCGACGGCCCGAGGCCGAGCGAGGTCAATCGCCCGAGGCGAGCCGTGCCAGCACCCCGCGGACGACGTCGCGGTCCGTGGTGCGCCAGAAGTCCGGCAGGGCGCTCGTGATGTAGCCGCCGTACCGCTCGGTGGCCAGGCGGGGGTCCAGCACGGCCACCACGCCGCGGTCCGTCACGGAGCGCACGAGGCGCCCGGCGCCCTGGGCCATGCGCACGGCCGCATGCGTGGCGGAGATCCGCATGAACCCGTTGCCGCCGTGCCGGGCGACGTCCCGGGTGCGGGCCTGGGAGAGCGGGTCGTCCGGCCGCGGGAACGGGATGCGGTCGATCACCACGAGCCGCAGCGAGTTCCCCGGCACGTCCACGCCCTGCCACAGGCTCATGGTCCCGAACAGGGACGTGTCCGGCTCCTCGGAGAACTGGCGCACGAGGGCGGAGAGGGTCGCGTCCCCCTGGCACAGGATCGTGGTCTTCGGCCCGAGCCGACGGCGCATCTCGGCGGCGGCGTCCTCGGCCGCCCGGCGCGAGGAGAACAGGCCGAGGGCCCCGCCCCGCGACGCCCTCAGGAGCGCCTCGAGCTCATCCAGGGACTCGGGCGAGGCCGTCCGGCCGGGCCGGGGCAGGTGCCGGGCCACGTAGAGCACCCCCTGACGCGGGTAGTCGAAGGGGCTGCCGACGTCGAGGGCCTCGAACTTCGGGGCGTCCGGGCCGGCCAGGCCCACGTCGCCGGCCACCGAGTCGAACCGGCGCTCCCCCGAGCCCACGGTGAGCGTGGCGGAGGTGAGCACCGTCGTCGCCTTGCCGAACAGGCCCTCCCGCAGCTTGCCGGCCACCGAGAGCGGGGCCACGTAGAGCTGGGGCGGGTCGGTCTCGTCCCCCGGCTGCCAGCCCACGCCGGGCTCGAAGTGGCCGGGGCGGGTGGCCCACAGCACCTCGGGGAAGTCGGCCTCGGGCCGGGCCGCGAGCATGCGCTCCACCACCTCGAGGACCTCGAGGATCCGCGAGCGCGCCATCTGCCGTCCGCCGTCGGCGTCGGCCTCCTTGTCCTTGTCCTGGCCGAGGTCGGACAGGCACTGGCGCGCGGCCGTGAGGACGCCGGTGAGGGCCTGCTCCTGGACCTCGTCCGGGCCCGCGGCGATCAGACCGGACGGAGTGTCCGTGAACGCGCGGTCCAGGGCCGCCCCGGCCTCGATCAGGTCCTCCACGGCCACGGTGGTGTGGCGGCGCAGCGAGGTGGCCGCGCCGTGCACGATCGACCCGGACAGCTGCCCGGTGACCGCACCGGTCACCCGGTCCTGCAGCTCGTGGGCCTCGTCCACGACGACGGCCGAGTACGCCGGCAGCACCGCGAGGCCCTCGAAGGCGCTGATGGCGAGCATCGCGTGGTTGGTGACCACGACGTCCGCGTCCGCCGCGTCCGCGCGGGCACGCTCGGAGAAGCACTCCTCGGCCTGGGGGCAGCGGGACGCGCCGAGGCAGTCGACCGCGGTGACGGAGACCTGCCGCCACGCGCGGTCGGTGACGGGGACCTCGAGGTCGTCGCGGTCCCCGGTCTCGGTCTGGTCCGCCCACGCCCGCAGGTACATGACCTCCTTGCCCAACAGGGAGGAGGGCCCGGCGGCGCCGTCCGTGGCGGAGCCGATCACCCCGCCGTCGTCGGCGACCGTGAAGAGGGCCTCCTCGCCCTCATCCCCGGGGTAGCCGCCGTCCACCTTGTGGCGACAGAGGTAGTTGGAGCGGCCCTTGACCAGGGCGACGACGGGCTCGCGAGGCAGCTCGTCCTTGAGCGCCTCGACCAGCCGGGGGGCGTCCCGCTTCATGATCTGGGCCTGCAGGGCGAGCGTGGCCGTGGCGACGACGACGGGGTCCTCCTGCGTCATCGCGTGCTGGATCGCGGGGATCAGGTAGGCCAGGGACTTGCCGGTGCCGGTGCCGGCCTGCACGAGTAGGTGGCGGCGCGACTCGAGGGCGCGCGCCACCTGCAGCACCATCTCCCGCTGGCCCGCGCGGTGCTGGCCGCCGGTGGCCTGCACCGCGGCGTCCAGCAGGCGCAGTGCCTCGCGCTCGTGCTCCGTGCGGGGCTGCGCGCCGCCCGCCCCGACTTCCTCCGCCCCGCCGCTCACAACGCGTCCGCCTCCACGACGAACTCGGCGAAGTCCGGCGCGATGTCCTCACGGACCAGCACGGACAGGCGGGTGCCGCCCTCCTCGTAGCCCTCGGCCAGGATCTCCGCGTCCGCCGAGTGGAGGCGGGAGACCAGCTCACCCCGGGTGAACGGGATCAGCAGTTCGAGCCGCACGTCCGGCCGCGGGATGGTGGCCGCGATGGCGCGCTCGAGCTCGTCGATGCCCTCGCCGGTGCGCGCGGAGACCACCACGGCGTGGGGCTCCTTGGACCGGATCCGGGCGACGACGGCCGGGTCCGCCGCGTCCGCCTTGTTCAGCACGATGATCTCGGGGATCCGGTGCGCGTCCACCTCCGCGAACACGGAGCGCACCGCGGCGATCTGGCCCTCCGGGTCCGGGTGTGAGCCGTCCACGACGTGCAGGATGACGTCCGCGTCCGCGACCTCCTCGAGGGTGGAGCGGAACGCCTCGACCAGCTGCGTGGGCAGGTTCCGCACGAAGCCGACCGTGTCCGAGAGGGTGTAGCCGATGCCGTCCGGCGTCATGGCCCTGCGCACGGTGGGGTCCAGCGTGGCGAACAGGGCGTTCTCCACGAGCACCCCGGCGTGGGCGAGGCGGTTGAGCAGGGACGACTTGCCGGCGTTGGTGTATCCGGCGATCGCCACGGACGGCACCCGGTTGCGACGACGGTTGGCGCGCTTGGCCTCGCGTGCCGGCTTCATCCCGGCGATGTCCCGGCGCAGCTTCGCCATGCGGGTGCGGATGCGGCGGCGGTCCAGCTCGATCTTGGTCTCGCCGGGGCCGCGGGAGCCGATGCCCTCGCCGGCGGCGGCACGGCCGCCGGCCTGCCGGGACATGGACTCGCCCCAGCCGCGCAGGCGCGGCAGCAGGTACTCGAGCTGCGCGAGCTCGACCTGGGCGCGGCCCTCACGCGAGCTCGCGTGCTGGGCGAAGATGTCCAGGATCAGCGCGGTCCGGTCGATCACCTTCACCCGCACCACGTCCTCCAGCGCGCGACGCTGAGACGGGGCGAGCTCGGAGTCCACCACCACGGTGTCCGCACCGGAGAGCGCCACGATCTCGGCGAGCTCCTGCGCCTTGCCCTTGCCGAGGAACGTGGCCGGGTCCGGGGTGGCGCGGCGCTGGATGACGCCGTCGAGCACCTCCGAGCCCGCGGTCTCGGCGAGCGCGGCGAGCTCCCGCAGGGAGTTCTCCGCATCCTCCGCGGAGCCCTCGGTCCAGACGCCCGCCAGCACCACGCGCTCCAGGCGCAGCTGGCGGTACTCGACCTCGGTCATGTCCTCGAGCTCGGTGGACAAACCCTGCACGCGCTTGAGGGAGTGGCGCGCGGCGAGCTCGTCCTGGTCGCCGTCGGCGTCCGTGTGCCCGTCCTCGCCCTCGTCCAGGGCGAGTGCGCGGCCCGCGAGCGCGCCGGAGCGGTCCGGGGCGCCGGCGTCGGGGGCGTCCCGGTGCTCGGCGGCGCCGTCCGCGGAGCCGTGCCCGGTCGCCTCGCGCTCGGAGGCGCGGCGAGCGTCATCGGCGGCCAGGATGCGGTCGATCACGGCCTGGATCTCGTCCTCGGAGCCGTGGGCGCCCTGGGGGCCGGGGGTGTGCTGGTTCTTCTCAGTCATGGTCTCCTCTGGGCCGCCGCGGTCGGGTGGCCCGATGCTCTCAGGGTAGAGGGGTGCGCGGACGCGTTAGGCAGCTGTCCGCAGGGGGCGGACGTGGCGGGTGACGCGCACGGCCGTGTGGGCAGGGGTCGGCGCCGCGCTGCGACGATCTCGCGGCGGCTCCGTTCGCGGGAGGAAGGTGAGCACGCGGCACCGCAGCCACGAGGTCTCGTCGGCGGGCGTGCAGGGGCGGACCACATCGTCCATGGTGGGATCTCCATCAGGTGCCGGGGCGCGCTCGACGGCCTCATCCGAGGCGGGCGCGCGAGGGGGCGGGGGCGGGCAGTGACGCGGGGGCGTCAGCGCAGGAAGATCCACATGGGCGTCGAGTGTACCGGGCGGCGCGTGTGGGCGACAGGGGCCCCGGCGCCCGGTCCGCTGACGACGCGCACGTATCCTGCGGGCATGACCGCGTCCCCCTCCCCTGCCCCGCCGCAGCCCGGCCGGACGGGCCGGGCGACCGTCGTCGTGATCGGCGCGGGCCAGGCGGGGCTGTCCGCCGCCTACCACCTGCGCCGCCGCGGCTTCGTGGGGCTGACTCCGAACGACGACGGCGCCGCCGGCGTCCCCGAGGACGCCCCCGGCACGTTCGTGGTGCTCGACGCGGAGACCGCCCCGGGCGGGGCCTGGCAGCACCGCTGGGACTCGCTCACGATGGCCACCGTCAACCACATCCACGAGCTGCCCGGCGACCCGGTGCCGCCGGCCGACCCGGCCGCGCGCGCCAACGCCCTGCTGCCGGCCTACTTCGCGGACTACGAGGCACGGTTCGCCCTGCCGATCCGGCGGCCCGTGCGCGTGAGGCGCGTCGAGCGGATCGGCGAGCCGGGACGTGCGCGCGGGTTCTTCGTCCGCACGGACGGGGCGCCGGGCACGTGGCGGGCGGACTTCGTGGTCAACGCGACCGGCACCTGGACGTCCCCGCGGTGGCCCTCGGTGCCCGGGATGCGCTCGTTCCGCGGCCGGCAGCTGCACACCCATGACTACGTGTCCAAGGACGAGTTCGCCGGGCAGCGGGTGGTGATCGTGGGCATGGGCGTCTCGGCGACGCAGCTGCTGGCCGAGACCTCCACGGTCGCGGACACCCTGTGGGTGACCCGCCGCGAGCCGCGGTGGCAGGACTCGGCCGCGCCCGGCGCCCTGGCCGAGTCGGTGCGCGGGGTGGACGAACGGACCCGTGCGGGCCTGCCGCCGGGCTCCGTGGTCGAGGCGACCGGGATGCACCGCTCGTCCTGGGTGCGCGAGGCCGAGACACGAGGCGTGCTGGTGCGCCACCCCATGTTCACGGCCGTCGAGCCGGACGGGGTGCGGATGCCCGACGGCTCGTTCGAACCGGCGGACGTGATCCTCTGGGCCACCGGCTTCCGGCCGGCGATCCGGCACCTCGCTCCCCTGCGGCTGCGCACGCCCGCCGGCGGCATCCGCGTGGCGGGCGGGCGCGCCCTGGACGAGCCGCGCCTGTTCCTGCTCGGCTACGGGCCCTCCCAGTCCACGGTCGGGGCCAACCGCGCCGGGCGCGACGCAGTGCGCGCGATCCTCGCGGACCTGGCCGGGCCGGCATCGGGCTGAGGGCCGCCACGACCCGCTGGCTACCATGGTCGCCGTGAGCTCCGCATCCCACTACTTCGACGCCGACCCCTCCGCACCCGAGCGGCGCCGCACCGTGCGGACACGCCTGGCCGGCCGCGACGTCGAGGTCCAGACGGCCAACGGGATCTTCTCCCCGGACGGTCTGGACAAGGGCACCGCGGCCCTGTTCTCGGCCGTGCCCGCGCCGCCGGCGAGGGGCCGGTTCCTCGACGTCGGCGCGGGCTGGGGGCCGGTCGCCCTCACGCTGGCGCTGCGGTCGCCCGAGGCGGAGGTGACCGCCGTCGAGGTCAACGACCGCTCCCTGCAGCTGACCCGCGACAACGCCGCGGCGCTGGGCCTCGGCAATGTCGTGGCACTGCGGCCGGAGGACGTCCCCGAGGGCGCGGAGTTCGACCTCATCTGGTCCAACCCGCCCATCCGGATCGGCAAGCCGGCGCTGCACGCCCTGCTGGAGCGGTGGCTGCCACGACTGGCCCCCGGCGGCGAGGCCTGGCTGGTGGTGCAGAAGAACCTCGGCGCGGACTCGCTGCTGCCGTGGATCGGCCGGATGCTCGAGGAGCGCGCGCCCGGCCGGTTCACCGCGGAGCGGGCGGACAGCGTCAAGGGCTTCCGGATCCTGCGGGTGGCGCGGGCGCGCTGAGGCGCCGTTTCCCGAACGACAGCGGTTCGTGACCCGCCGTTTCCCGAACGAAAGCGGTCAGGCGGTGAGTTCGCCGTCGAAGACCAGCTCGGCCGGGCCCGAGAGGACCACGTGCTCGGCCCCCTCCGGGCCCGGCACGACGTCGACGGCCAGCACGCCGCCGGGCACCTCGACGAGCCACGAGTCCGAGCCCTGGTCGCCCGACCACGCGCGCATCGCCACAGCCGCCGCGCACGCGCCCGTCCCGCAGGACTGGGTCTCGCCCACCCCGCGCTCGTGCACGCGCATCCGCACGCGGCCGACGCCCTCGCGCACGAGCGGCTCGTGCGCGGCCACGAACTCGACGTTCGTGCCGTGCGGCGGAGCCGGGTCCACCTCGGGGGCGCGGCCCAGGTCCAGACCCTGCAGGTCGGCGAAGGAGGCCAGCGGGACCACGGTGTGGGGGTTGCCCAGCGACACGCTCAGCGCCGGACGCGGATCGGTGAGGCCGTGGGCGAGGACCATCGAGTCCGACGCCGCCTCCTCCGCCAGCTCGGGGTCGAGGTAGGACCAGGGGCCCATGTCGATCGCGTAGCCGTGCTCGAGCCGGGTCACGGCCTTCACACCGGCGCGCGTGCCGATGGTGATCGACCGGCCGGGGGCCAGGTCCACGAGGCCCTTCTCGACCAGGAAGTGCACGAAGACGCGCACCCCGTTGCCGCACATCTCGGCGATCGAGCCGTCGCCGTTGCGGTAGTCCATGAACCACTCGGCCTCGGGGTGCTCGGCGAGCAGCGCCGCACCCTCCGGCAGGCGCGCGGACCGCACGGCGCGGATGACGCCGTCGGCGCCGATCCCCCGGTGCCGGTCAGCCAGCCGTGCGACGCGCTGGGCGTCGAGCTGCGTGTTGCCGTCCGGGTCGGCGATCAGCACGAAGTCGTTGCCCGTGCCATGGCCCTTCGTGAACGGCACGCGCGGCGCGCTCGCGTGGAGGGGGTCCTGGGCGGCGGGCGCCGCGGGCTGCTCGGTCATGGGCCCAGTCTAGGTGGCGCCCCCGGCGACGACGGCGAGCGCCTCCGCCACGACGTCCTCGCCCTGCGCGTCGAGCCAGACGACGCGCGGGTCGGCCCGGAACCAGGTCTCCTGGCGTCGGGCGAACCGGCGCGTGGCCACGACGGTCTGCTCGGCCGCCTCCGCCTCGGTGAGCTCGCCGTCGAGGACGGCGAGCATCTGGGCGTAGCCGATCGCGCGGGACGCGGTCGGTCCCTGCCGCAGCCCGTCCGGCCCGGGGACGTCAAGGCGGCGGACCTCGTCCAGCAGGCCCTCGGCCAGCATGCGCTCCACCCGGGCCGCGATCCGCCGGTGCAGCTCGGCCCGGTCCAGGCGCAGGCCGAGCTGCACCACGGGGGCGACCTCCGGGGCGTACGTGCGCTCCGGCATGAACGCGGAGAACGGGCGGCCCGTCAGCCGGCACACCTCCAGCGCGCGCACGATGCGGCGGGCGTCCTGCAGCCGCTCCGCCGAGACCGGGTCCAGGGCGGCCAGCTCGGCCCTCAGCCCGGCCAGGCCCTCCCGCTGCGCGCGCGCCTCCAGCTCGGCCCGCAGCGCCGGGTCCGTGGGCGGGAACTCGAGCACGTCCAGCGCCGCCCGCACGTACAGCCCGGAGCCACCCACGAGGATCGGGGTCCGACCCCGCGCGCGGATCTGGTCGAACAGGTCGCGGGCCGCGGACTGGAAGGCCGCCACCGAGGCCTCCTGGCCGACGTCGAGCACGTCCAGCTGATGGTGCGGGACGCCCTCGCGTTCAGCCTGGGTGACCTTCGCCGTGCCCACGTCCATCCCCCGGTAGAACTGCAGGGCGTCCCCGTTGACCACCTCGCCGTCCAGCGCGTGCGCCAGGGCGACGGCGAGGGCGGACTTGCCCGTCGCCGTCGCCCCGACGACGGCGACGACGGGCGGCCGGGCCGCGGCGGCGGACATCAGGACCGCGGGCGCAGGGTCGGCATGCCGAGGCTCGTGGCCCCGGAGCCGCCCGCCGTGCCGGGGGCGGGCGCGCCGCACGACTCGGCCTGGGCGCGGTCCCACGCGTCGCCGGCCCGGGAGCGGCGCAGGACGTAGTCCTGTGCGGTCGGGTCGGCGACGGCGAAGAACGGGTGGGCCTCGGTGACCGTCACGGTGACGAAGTCGCCGGGGCGGGGGGTCTCGGCGCCGGCGGGCACGGAGAAGTGCACGAGCCGGTTGTCGGGTGCGCGCCCGGACAGGCGGCCGCGCTCCGCGGCCTTAGAGCCGGAGTCGGCGGTGACGAGCAGCTCCTGGCGGGTGCCGACGAGCGTGGCCATCTCCTCGGCCGAGATCCGGTCCTGCAGGGCCACGAGGCGCTCGAAGCGCTCCTGGACGACGGCCTTGGGCACCTGGTGGTCCATCTCCCCGGCCGGGGTCCCAGGGCGGATGGAGTACTGGAAGGTGAACGCGGAGGAGAAGCGGGAGGCCTCGACCACGCGCATCGTCTCGGCGAAGTCCTCCTCGGTCTCCCCGGGGAAGCCGACGATGATGTCCGTGGTGATGGCGGCGTGCGGGATGCGCTCGCGCACCTTCTCCAGGATCCGCAGGAACTTCGCGGACCGGTAGGAGCGGCGCATGTCCTTGAGCACCTTGTCCGAGCCCGACTGCAGGGGCATGTGCAGCTGCGGCATGACGTTGGGGGTCTCGGCCATCGCGTCGATGACGTCGTCCGTGAACGCGGCCGGGTGGGGGCTGGTGAAGCGGACGCGTTC
The DNA here is from genome assembly GCF_035609305.1 of Micrococcus sp. HOU01. Classification (NCBI taxonomy): domain Bacteria; kingdom Bacillati; phylum Actinomycetota; class Actinomycetes; order Micrococcales; family Micrococcaceae; genus Micrococcus; species Micrococcus sp. HOU01. Next base: position 1,959,669 of record NZ_CP141211.1, read on the forward strand.
GAGGCCCTCGATCTCCCCGCACGCGCGCAGCAGCTTGGCGAACGCGCCGCGGTCGCCGAACTCGACGCCGTAGGTGTTCACGTTCTGGCCCAGCAGCGTGACCTCGACGGCGCCGGCGTCGACGAGCGCCTGCACCTCGGCGAGGATCTCCCCGGGGCGGCGGTCCTTCTCCTTGCCGCGCAGCGACGGGACGATGCAGAACGTGCACGTGTTGTTGCAGCCCACGGAGATGGACACCCAGCCGGAGTGGGTGGAGTCGCGCTTGGTGGGCAGGGTGGAGGGGAACACCTCGAGCGACTCGAGGATCTCGATCTCGGCCTCGGCGTTGTGGCGGGAGCGCTCCAGCAGCACGGGCAGGGAGCCGATGTTGTGGGTGCCGAAGACGACGTCCACCCACGGGGCCCTGCGCTGGATGGCGGCCTGGTCCTTCTGGGCGAGGCACCCGCCGACGGCGATCTGCATGCCCGGGTGCGCGTCCTTCACCGCACGCAGGTTGCCGAGGTTGCCGTACAGGCGGTTGTCCGCGTTCTCGCGGACCGCGCACGTGTTGAAGACCACGAGGTCGGCCTGGGCGTCCTCGGCGACCGGGGCGTAGCCGGTGGACTCGAGCAGGCCGGAGATGCGCTCGGAGTCGTGCACGTTCATCTGGCAGCCGAAGGTACGGACCTCATAGGTCAGACCCTCGTGCGGGCGCGCGGCGGCGCCGTCCTGCGCGAGCGGGGTGGTGCGGGGGGTGGGGTCCGTCAGAGTCACCGCACCATTCTAGGAACTCCGGGCGCGGCCCGGATCCGCTCACTCCTCGTGCTCGGCGAGGACCTCCTTCACGACGGCGAACGCGAGGCCGCCGCCGTAGCCCTTGCGTCCCAGCATGCCGACGAGGCGGCGGGTCACCTTGTTCCGCTCGGCCCGGGCCTCCGGCGAGGCACCGCCGGGGACGGTGCGGCCCCGCAGCCGTCGGCGCACGAGGTCGAGGGCGGCGGTCCGTTCGTCCTCGCCGTCGATGGCCTCGAGCGCCTCGGCGGCGATCTCCCGGTCCACGCCCTTCTGCTGGAGCTCGTGCCCGAGGGCACGGCGCGCCAGGCCCTTGCTTCGGTGACGGCTGCGGACCCAGACCTCGGCGAAGGCGGCGTCATCCACGAGGCGCACCTCCTCGAAGCGGTCGAGGACGCGCTCGATCAGCTCGGGCTCGGCCTGGCGCTCGGCGAGCTTGCGTTCGAGCTGGCCGCGGGAGCGGGGGCCCAGGGCGAGCTGGCGCAGGACGACCTCGCGTGCGGCCTCCTCGCGCTCACGCGGTGCGGTGGGCAGGGGCGCCGGGCCGGGGCGACGTCGGGGGCGGTCGGTCTCGACGGCGGGGCGGGGATCCACGGCCGGGCGTCCCTCGTCGCGAGGACGGCCACGCCGCGGGGGCGTGGTGGCCCGCTTCCGGCCCCGGCGCTCGATGTCCGCCCGGGTGTCCTCGCGCCCGGACCAGGGCAGCGCACGGGGCCCGGCGCCGGGCGCGGGACTGGGCAGATCGCTCGCGCGAGTCAGCAGGGCCCCGAGATCCGGTGCTGCGCCGGGGGCGGGATCCGAGCCGTCCCCCGCGGGGGTTCCGGCGTCGCGCGCGGGCACGGCGTCCCGCGCGGCGTCCGCGTCGGACGACGTCGGCTCCGGTGCGCCGGCCAGGTCGAGCCACATCCGGCCCACGTCCGAGTCCCGGGCGTCGTCGAACGCGGACGCACCGGAGGCGGAGCCGCTCCGGCCGGTCGTCTCCGACCGGTGGGCGGCCCCGCCTCCGACGTTCCTGCGCGATCGGGTCATCCGACGGCGGTGTCCCCCGGAACCGCGGTCAGGGCCGGGGCCTCGTCGTCCTCGGCCTCCGGGGCCACGCCGATGCCGAGCTTCGTGAGGATGCGCTCCTCGATCTCGTTGGCGAGGTCCGGGTTGTCCTTGAGGAAGCGACGGGCGTTCTCCTTGCCCTGCCCGAGCTGGTCCCCGTCATAGGTGAACCACGCGCCGGACTTCTTGACGATGCCCTCCTCGACACCCATGTCGATCAGGCCGCCCTCGCGGGAGATGCCGACCCCGTAGAGGATGTCGAACTCGGCCTGCTTGAAGGGCGGGGCCATCTTGTTCTTGACGATCTTCACGCGGGTGCGGTTGCCGACGGGGTTGCCGGCCTCCTTGAGGGTCTCGATGCGGCGGACGTCGATGCGCACGGACGCATAGAACTTGAGCGCCTTGCCGCCCGTGGTGGTCTCCGGGGAGCCGAAGAACACGCCGATCTTCTCGCGCAGCTGGTTGATGAAGATGGCCGTGGTCTTGGTCTGGTGCAGGCGGCCGGTCACCTTGCGCAGCGCCTGGGACATGAGGCGGGCCTGCAGGCCGACGTGGGAGTCGCCCATCTCGCCCTCGATCTCGGCGCGCGGGGTCAGCGCGGCCACGGAGTCGATGACGACGATGTCCAGGGTGCCCGAGGAGACGAGCATGTCCATGATCTCCAGGGCCTGCTCGCCGGTGTCCGGCTGGCTGACCAGCAGGGCGTCCGTGTCCACCCCGAGCTGGCGGGCGTAGACCGGGTCCAGGGCGTGCTCCGCGTCGATGAAGGCCGCGATGCCGCCGTTGCGCTGCGCGTTGGCCACCGCGTGCAGGGCCAGGGTGGTCTTGCCCGAGGACTCCGGGCCGTAGATCTCCACCACGCGGCCGCGCGGCAGGCCGCCGATGCCCAGGGCCACGTCCATGGCCACCGAGCCCGTGGGGATGACCTCGACGGGTGCCTGGGTCTGGTCCCCCAGCCGCATGACGGAACCCTTGCCGAACTGCTTGTCGATCTGGGCGAGAGCGGCCTCGAGGGCCTTCTCGCGATCCGTCACCTTGCTCATCCTTCACCCCTAGCTCTGGTGGTGCTGCCGCGGACGCTGGAGCGCCCGCCTCGGTCATGTCCGTGAATCTACGGGGGGGCGGCGGACACGATAAGCGTGGCCGGCCCCGCCTGTGCACGAGATCACCCCGTCGCACTGCTGTGCAGGACTCTACCGCATTCTTCGAACACGTGTTCGAACAGGGGCAGTGCCCCGCCAGCGCGTCGCGGCGTCAGCGTTTCGGCGGCACGTCCCGACCGAGACGCCGCTCCTGCGGGATCTCATGCAGGTCGCAGACCGCCAGCCAGACCCGCCGCGGGTCCACGCCGGCGGCGAGCGCCGCCGTCGCGGTGGTGTCCAGGCCGGGCAGGTGCAAGGAGTCGGCCACGAGGCCGGCCCGGGCGGGGCCGAACTCCTCGTCCATCAGCCGGCGGAACTCGCTCTCGCGCACGGGCGGTCCTCTCTGTGGTCGGTCGCGGGGTCAGGGACGGGGACGCAGACGGCGCGGGCGCCCCGAGACGGGGCGCCCGCGCCGTGGGTGTGGCGGGGTCAGCGGCCGGCCAGCGAGCCCAGGCTGGGGTCCGTGAGGTCGTCCGGCAGGGTGTCCGGGACGACCATGCCCTCCTGCTCCACGAGCCGGTCCGAGACCTCCCGCAGCAGGTAGGACAGCGGGATGTCCAGCGCCTGGCAGATCGAGGCCAGCAGCTCGGAGGAGGCCTCCTTCTGGCCGCGCTCCACCTCCGACAGGTAGCCGAGCGAGACACGGGCGTCGTGCGAGACCTCGCGCAGGGTGCGGCCCTGGAGCTGCCGGACGTCGCGCAGGACGTCGCCGATCTCGTGGCGGAGGAGGGGCATGCTGCGCTCCTTGATGTCGGGGGCGGCCGCGCGGGGACGGGGCTGGTCATCGACCCAGCGCGTGATTCCGTGGGAATGGACGGGATGTCGCATCATGTCTATCGCCTGCTCCTGGACTTTTCCTGAAGGGCGCCGGGCCGCGGGCCTGATCCCGCGGGGCACTCTTCTTGACTCGTTACATTCAACGTCGGGCGGGGTCGCGTTCATTCCCGACACATGGTCTCCTCCGCCGTCAGGCCCTCGGCGGCCCCGTCGCCCTCGTGCCGCTCCGAGCGCCGATGCCGTTCCCGCAGGGAGTACGTGGCGTTCCGGATGCGGTCGGAGTCGTCCAGGCTCGAGCCGACGGCCCCGGCCATCGTGCCCATCGACGCCGCGAGCCACACGAGCCGCACGTAGTCGCCCACGCCGCCGGGCTGGTCGAGCTCCTCCTCCAGATACTCCACGGGGATGATCATGAGCGCGACCAGCAGCAGCGTGACGAAGAGCAGGACGTAGACCACGGTGCAGGCCAGACCGACGGTGAGCACGGTGGAGAGGTTGTCCAGCCGCGAGCTGTGCCGGTGGGTCGCACCGTGCGTCCACAGGCCGTTCGTGGTGACCAGCCACGCCACCAGCAGCACCACGGACAGCACGCTGACCGCCGCGAGCCGCACCGGGGACATCACGCTGGAGAGCACCCAGATGGAGCCGAAGAACACGCCGTAGGCACCGGCCGCACTGGCCGAGGCGATCGTGAACGTCATATCCCGCGGCATGAGCAGCGGCCGGTTGGCCATCACCATCCCGGCCAGCAGACGCAGCGTGCCCGCCCAGCCCTTCACGTACACCGTGGACGTGCGCCGGGACCCGCCGCCCATCCCGGTGGTCGTGGTCACGTCCGCGTCGACGTCGACCAGCGGGGCGATGCCCCGCAGCGCGTCAGTGTCGGGCTCGGGGGGCTCGTCCGCCGGGGACGGGCCGCCGTCCTCCTCCACCTCGCCGGACTCGTCGGAGGACTGCACGTCCAGCTCCCCGTCCGGCGGGTCCACGTGGGGGGCGGTGTCGATGTGCTCGACGATCCGCAGCACCGTCTCCCGCAGCCGGCGGGCCGGGGTGATGACCCCCAGCGCCGGTACGCACACGACGCCGACCCGCAGCTGCGGCACGACGTCCGCCACCACGCCGCGCCGGTGGTCGAACCGGGGCAGGTCGACGACGGCGACCACCGTGTCCCATCCCCGCCCGTCCGCGAGGGAGCGGACCGGCTCCTCCAAGACCATGCCCCCGGTCGCACCGACCGGCAGCGACTCCTGCCGGGTCTCGACCCGCCAGCCGCCGGGCTGCGGCAGGCGTTCGTCGAGCCGGTCCTCGACGTCCCCGGCGATGCGGCGCACGAGGGCCCACGGGGTGCCCGGGTCGGCCACGAGGCCGATGACGCGGGGGCCCGGGGCGTCGTCGCCGTCCTGCGGCGCATGCTCGGGCGGGGTGGGAGGCGATGCGGTCTCCATCGCGCCGAACCTACGCGGCGGGGCGGGCCGGCACCAGGGACGGGGCGCCGAGGCGGGTCGGTCGGCGCCCCCATGCAGCCTCAGTGGCCGCAGCCGGCGAGCAGGCGCGTCAGGGCCTGCAGCGCCGCGGCGACGGTGGCCTCCCGGATCGCGGCCCGGTCGCCGTCGAGCCGGAGGAGGATCGCGGTGGCCGCGCCGTCGCGCTCGCCGCCGAGCACGTCCAGCGCGCTCGCGTCCGCGTCGGGCACGGCCAGGCCGAGCCACACGGTGCCCACCGGCTGCCCCTGGTGCGGCTCGGGCCCGGCCACGCCCGTGGTGGCCACGCCGACGTCGGCGCCCAGGGCCGCCCGGGCGCCGAGGGCCATCCGCCGGGCCACGTCCGCATCCACCGCCCCGACCCGCGCGAGCAGGTCCTCCGGCACACCCAGCAGGCCGGTCTTCACGGCGTTCTGGTAGGCCACCACGCCGCCGTGCAGCACGGCCGACGCCCCGGGGACGTCGGCCAGGCGCGCGGCCAGCAGGCCGGCGGTGAGGGACTCCCCCGTCGCCACCGTGAGGCCCGCGTCCGCGAGCGCGTGCACCACGTCCCGGGCCGCCGCCGTGGTCATCGCCTCAGGCCCCCCGCTGGGCGGCGAGGGCGTCCCGCCGCAGGATCCACGCGTCCTTGACGTACTCCAGACCGGTCAGCACCGTCAGCACGGTGGCGGCCCCGATGACCACCCAGCCGGCCCACGGCCACCAGCCGCCCACGAGCGGAGCCAGGGGCAGGAGCAGCAGGCCGATGCCCACGGTCTGCAGCACGGTCTTGAGCTTGCCGCCGCGGCCGGCCGGCATCACGCCGTAGCGGATCACCACGAAGCGCATCAGGGTGATGCCCCATTCACGCACCAGGATCACGATGGTCACCCACCACCACAGCTCGCCCAGCAGGGAGAACAGCACGAGGGCCGTGCCCGTGAGCAGCTTGTCCGCGATGGGGTCCGCGATCTTGCCGAAGTCGGTGATCAACCCGCGGGCGCGGGCGATGTCCCCGTCGAGCTTGTCGGTGTACATGGCCGCCGCGAACAGCGCCAGCGCGACCCAGCGGGCGACGAGCGAGTCGCCGCCCCACGGCCCGCCGGCCCACAGCGCCCAGGCGAAGAAGGGCACCATCAGGATGCGCACCGAGGTCAGGATGTTCGGCAGGTTCCAGGCGGACACGTGCTGCGCCCCGCCCGCCGTGCTCATCTGCCCGTCAGCTGCCACGCGTCCTCCGATCCCTCGTCGTCGTCCTCATCGTTCCAGTCCACGGCGGCCGGGCGCGAGTCCAGATCCTCCTGCACCAGGTCGCGCGGACCGGACGACGCCGAGGCGTCGCCGTCGCCGGAGGTGGCCGAGGGCGGGGTGTCTCCGGAGATGGTGGCGAGCACGTCCGAGAGGTTGTCGGGCTTGACCAGCACGTCGCGGGCCTTGGAGCCCTCGGAGGGGCCCACGACGCCGCGGGACTCCATGAGGTCCATGAGGCGGCCGGCCTTCGCGAAGCCCACCCGCAGCTTGCGCTGCAGCATGGACGTGGAGCCGAACTGCGTGGTGACCACGAGTTCGACGGCCTGCAGGAGCAGGTCCAGATCGTCGCCGATGTCCTCGTCGATGACCTTCTCGGTCTTCTCGGGGATCACGTCCTCGCGGTACTGGACCTGCATCTGCGACTTCACGTGCTCCACGACGGCGTGGATCTCGGACTCGTTGACCCACGCACCCTGCACGCGCATGGGCTTGGACTTGCCCATCGGCAGGAACAGGGCGTCGCCCTGGCCGAGCAGCTTCTCCGCGCCGGGCTGGTCCAGGACCACGCGCGAGTCCGTGACCGACGACGTCGCGAACGCCATGCGCGAGGGCACGTTGGCCTTGATCAGGCCCGTGACCACGTCCACGGACGGCCGCTGCGTGGCGAGCACGAGGTGGATGCCGGCCGCACGGGCCAGCTGGGTGATGCGCACGATCGCGTCCTCGACGTCGCGCGGGGCGACCATCATCAGGTCCGCGAGCTCATCCACGATGACCAGCAGGTACGGGTACGGGCGCAGCACGCGCTTGGAGTCCGGCGGCAGCTTCACCTGGCCGGCCCGGACGGCCTTGTTGAAGTCGTCCACGTGCTTGTAGCCGAACGCCGCGAGGTCGTCGTAGCGGGTGTCCATCTCCTTGACGACCCACTGCAGCGCCTCGGCCGCCTTCTTCGGGCTCGTGATGATCGGGGTGACCAGGTGGGGCACGCCCTCGTACGCGGTGAGCTCGACGCGCTTGGGGTCCACCATCACCATGCGCACCTCGTCCGGGGTGGAGCGCATGAGGATCGAGGTGATCATCGAATTCACGAACGAGGACTTGCCGGCGCCGGTGGCGCCCGCCACGAGCATGTGGGGCATCTTCGCGAGGTTGGCCACCACGTAGCCGCCCTCCACGTCCTTGCCGACGCCCATCACCATCGGGTGGTCGGTGCGCTGGGCGGCCTGCGAGCGCAGGACGTCGCCGAGGGCCACGACCTCCTTGTCCGTGTTGGGGATCTCGATGCCGATCGCGCGCTTGCCCGGGATGGGGCTGAGGATCCGCACGTCCGAGGAGGCCACCGCGTACGCGATGTTCTTCTCCAGCGCCGTCACCTTCTCCACCTTGGTGCCGGGGGCGACCTCGACCTCGTAGCGGGTCACCGTCGGCCCGCGGGAGAACCCGGTGACCTGGGCGTCCACCTTGAACTCGGTGAACGTGGTGGTCAGCGCGGCGACGACCCGGTCGTTGGCCTCGGAGCGCTCCTTCGGCTGGGGCCCGGCCGGGAGCAGGGCCGACTGCGGCAGCGTGTACGACACGTCCCCGCCCAGCTCGGACTGGGTGCCGCGGGCCGGCTCGGCGGTCACCGGCGGCACCGGCGCGGGGGTGCTGGCGGGCACGGCGGAGGACGACGACGGCGCGGCGGTCCCGGAGCCCTGACCTGGGGCGTCGTCCAGGGCGAACGGGGTGTCCTCCCCCGCGTCCTCCTCCAGGGCTGTGGCGGCCGGGGCGGCGGCCTCGCGCTGGGCGCGGGCGTGTTCGCGCACCTGCTCGAGGGCACGGTCCGCGGCCGTGGGCCGGCGCACTCCGGCGGGCGGCTGCGGCTCGGCGTCCGCGTCCTCGGGCGCGTCGTCCTCGTCCACCCACGGGTCGAAGTCGTCCGAGGCGTCCTGGTCCGCGTCCCGCGGGTCACGCGCGTCTGCGGCGGCCTGCTCGGCGTCGAACACGCCCTGCTCTCCGCGAGCGGCCCGCCGCGGGGCGGGTCGGGGCAGGACCTGGGTGGTCTCGGCCTCGGGGGCGGCGTGGGAGCCGGCCTCGGCCTCGTGGATCACCGGGGAGTCGTAGGCGGTGCCGGCGGAGTGCTCCGAGGCGGCGTCGGCGGCCTGATCCTCGCGTGCCCGGCGCCCGCCGAACAGGCGCGCGAACAGGCCCGGCCGGGAGGCCCCGGCGGCGTGGGAGCCGGCTGCCGGTCCGTCCAGGTAGGACTGGTCGTGGTCCGGGTGGGTGCGCCCGGTCTCCGCGTCCACGGAGAGCGGGGTGGCGAGGTCCTCGGCCTCGCGGCGCACCTCACGGGCCCGGCGCCGCTCGTCGCGGCGGGCGGCCCGCTGCTCGGAGGCGCCCTCGGGGTCCTGGCCCGTGAGCCAGTTGTAGCCTCCCGCGAGCCGCTGCGGGATCGCACCGACGGGCGTCGCGGTGAGCACGAGCACCGAGAAGAAGGCCAGCAGGATCATGAGGACCCAGACGGGCACGGGGGTCAGCAGGGAGGCCAGCGGCGCCGTCGCCAGGTAGCCGACCATGCCCCCGGCACCGAGCATGTCCTCGAAGGCCTCGGCGGCCGAGGGCACACCGCCCACGAGGTGGGCGATGCCGGAGCCGGCGACGGTCGCCATGAGCAGGCCGATGATGATGCGCCCGTTGGCGCGATGGTCCGTGGCGTGGCGGAAGCAGCGCACAGCCACGACGAGCAGGGCGATCGGCACCAGGAGGGCGAACCACCCGACGGTGCCGCCCACCACCCCGTGCACCACGCGGCCGACGGCGGTGCCGCGCAGGCCCCACCACTCCACGGCCGCGATCAGCGCGGCGAGCAGCAGCAGGAGCAGGCCGGTGCCGTCACGGCGTTCCTCGCGGTCGATGCGCACGTCCGGGCCGAGCTTGCGGAAGCCGGCGCCGACCGGCGTGGCCAGCCCCATCCACAGGGTGTGCAGGGCGCGCAGGGGCGCGGCGGGCCGGTCGGTCTCGGGGACGGTCGCGGTCGACCCCTTCCGTCCGGAGCCTCGGCGTCCGGCGGAGCCGGAGCGGGACGTGGCGGAGGAGGAGGACGAACGCGTGGGGGAAGTACGGGTCGCCATGCCCACCAAACTACCGCGAACCGCGGACACGGCAGGCATGGCGACCCGGAGGGGTCAGGCCTCCAGGACCACCGGGATGATCATCGGGCGGCGGCGCAGCTTGCGGTTGACCCACGTGCCGACGGTCCGGCGGACCACCTGCTGGAGCTGGTGGGCGGTGTGGTCCTTGCTGGACTGCACGGCCTCCTCGAGCGCCCGGACGATCTTCGGCTTGATCTCCTCGAACACCTTCTCGTCCTCGGCGACGCCGCGGGCGTGGACGTCCGGGCCGGACACGATCGCGCCGGTCTGCCGGTTGACCACGGTGATGATCGAGAGGAAGCCCTCCTCGCCCAGGACACGGCGGTCCTTGAGGTCCGAGTCGGAGATCTCGCCCACGGAGGAGCCATCCACGTACACGTAGCCGCACTCCACCTCGCCGACAACCTTCACGAGGCCGTCGGTCATGTCCACCACGGTGCCGTTGCCGGCCAGGATGACGTTCTCGGCCGGCACGCCGGTCTTCTCCGCGATCCGGCCGTTGGCGATCAGGTGGCGGGTCTCGCCGTGCACCGGCATCACGAACTCGGGCTCGACGATGTTGTAGCAGTACAGCAGCTCGCCCTCGGAGGCGTGGCCGGAGACGTGCACCTTGGCCATGCCCTTGTGCACCACGGTCGCGCCGAGCTTCATGAGCCCGTTGATCACGCGGAACACGGAGTTCTCGTTGCCCGGGATCAGCGAGGAGGCCAGCACGACGAGGTCGCCCTCCTCCAGCTGCACCTGGTGGTCGCCGTTGGCCATCCGGGACAGGGCCGCCATCGGCTCGCCCTGGGAGCCGGTGACCATCAGCACGATCTCGTCGTCGCGGTACTTGTCCACCTTGCGGATGTCCACGAGGATCCCGTTCGGCACGTTGAGGTAGCCGAGCTTCGCCGCGATGGTCATGTTGCGGATCATGGAGCGCCCGCCGAAGGCCACCTTGCGACCGTGCTTGTGGGCGGCGTCGAGGACCTGCTGGACGCGGTGCACGTGGGAGGAGAACGAGGCCACCACGATGCGGCGCTTCGCCGTGGCGAAGTAGCGCTCGAGGGTGGGGCCGATCTCCGCCTCCGTGGTGGTGAACCCCGGGACCTCGGCGTTCGTGGAGTCGGTCATGAACAGGTCCACGCCCTCCTCGCCGAGACGGGCGAAGGCGCGCAGGTCCGTGATGCGGCCGTCGAGCGGCAGCTGGTCCATCTTGAAGTCGCCGGTGTGCAGGATGGTCCCGGCGTCCGTGTGGATGGCGACGGCGAGCGCGTCCGGGATCGAGTGGTTCACGGCCACGAACTCGCACTCGAACGGGCCGAACTCGACGATGTCGTCTTCCTTGACCACGCGGGTGCGCGGCTTGATCCGGTGCTCCTCGAGCTTGGCCTCGATCAGGGCGAGGGTCAGCTTGGAGCCGATCACGGGGATGTCGTCGCGCAGGCGCAGCAGATACGGCACGGCGCCGATGTGGTCCTCGTGGCCGTGGGTCAGGACGATGCCGACGACGTCGTCCACGCGGTCCCGGATGTAGTCGAAGTCCGGCAGGATCAGGTCGACGCCGGGCTGGTGCTCCTCGGGGAAGAGGACGCCGCAGTCGACGATGAGGATCTTGCCGTCGATCTCGAAGGTGACCATGTTGCGGCCGACCTCCTCGAGGCCGCCCAGCTGGACGATGCGGCAGGTGCCCCGCTTGAGCTTGGGCGGGGTGGACAGGCGGGTGCCTGCGGTCATGGAACGGGTCCCTTCTAGAAGGTGATGCCGGCCTCCGCGAGGTCGGCTCGGATGACGGAGAGCTCGTCCGGCGTGGCCTGGACGAGGGGCAGCCGCACGGCTGCGGACGGGATGACGCCCTGGGCGGCGAGGACGGCCTTCGCGGCCACCGCGCCCTGGACGTGGGTCATGATGCCGCGCTGGACGGGGTCCAGCGCGAAGTGGTGATCACGGGCACCGGCCAGGTCGCCGGCGTGGACGGCGTCCACGAGCTGGCGGTACAGCTCGGGGGCCGCGTGCGCGGCCACCGAGACGACCCCGACGGCGCCGAGCGCCATGAGCGGCAGGGTCGCGCCGTCGTCGCCGGAGTAGAGGTCGAGGTCCGTGTGCGCCAGGACGGTGGTGGTGGACTGCAGGTCCCCCTTGGCGTCCTTGAGTGCACGGATGTTGGGGTGCTGCGCGAGCGCGATGATCGTCTCGGGCTCGATCGGCATCACGGAGCGGCCCGGGATGTCGTAGAGCATGATCGGCAGGTCCACGCCGTCGGCCACGGCCTCGAAGTGCGCGCGGATGCCGGCCTGGTTGGGCTTGTTGTAGTACGGGGTGACGAGCAGCAGCCCGTCCACGCCCGTCTCGGCCGCGCGGCGGGACAGCTCGAGGGTGTGCGCCGTGTCGTTGGTGCCGGTGCCGGCCACGACCCTGGCGCGGTCCCCCACGGCCTCGACGACGGTGCGGAACATCGCCACGTTCTCGTCGTCCGTGAGCGTGGAGGTCTCGCCGGTGGTGCCGGTGACCACGAGGCCGTCGGCCCCGCGGTCCACCAGGTGCTCGGCCAGCGCGGCGGCCGCCTCGAGGTCCACGGCGCCCTCGTCCGTCATGGGGGTGACCATGGCGGGCACGACCGTGCCGAAGAGCAGCTCGGAGGGGATGACGGCGGAACGGACGGCACTCATGGGCCCCACCCTACCTGCGAGACTGGGGGCCCGCGCCGTCCGTGGCCCCTCCGCGACGCGCGGCGACCCGAGAGGAGCCCGCCCTGCGTCCCGCCCCGCCCCCCGCCGCCGTCCGCCCGGACCGGCCCGCGCGTCGCCGGCTGCCCGGCGTCGACGCGGCCCGCGCGATCGCCCTGCTCGGCATGATCACCGTCCACGTCGTCGACCCGGTGACGGCGGACGGGGCGCCGCACCCGGCGTTCCTGTGGTTCGCCGGACGCGCCTCGGTGCTGTTCGTCCTGCTGGCCGGAGTCGGGCTGGCCCTGTCCACGGGGGGCGCGACGCCGGCCACGGGGGTCCGGCGCGCGGCGCTGCGCCGCCGGATCGCCCGACGGGCGGGCCTGCTGTTCGTGCTCGGGCTCGCGTGCGGGACGCTCGGCGTCCCCGTGGCCGTCATCCTGTGCCACTACGCCCTGCTCTTCCTGCTCGCGCTGCCCCTGCTGGGCCTGCGCGCCCGCGCCCTGGGCCTGATCGCGGGGGCGTGGCTCGTGCTCGGGCCGGTGCTGGTGTTCGCGGTGGTCGCGGCCGCGCAGGCCGCCGTGGGGCGTCAGGAGTTCTTCGTGGGTGGGCGGCTCTGGCTCTCCCCCGGCCCCGCGGACCTGCTGCGTCCCGGGCTGCTGCTGGCCGATCTCACGGTCACGGGCTACTACCCCGTCCTGTCCTGGGGCGCGTTCCTCGTGCTGGGGCTGGCCCTGGGGCGGCTGCCGCTGGACCGTCGCCGCGTGGCCGCCGGGATCCTCGGCGGCGGGGCCACGGCGTGGGCGGCGGCCGGCGTCGTCGGTGCGGCGGTGCTGCGGGCCGCGGGCACGGTCGGGCGGGTCGCCGCGGCGATCGGCACGGACCCGGTCGAGACGGCGCTCACGCTGCGCACGGGCGAGCCGCGGCTCGCGCTGCTGATCCCGGATCCGCTGTGGCTCGCCCTGCCGACCCCGCACTCCGGGTCCGTCGTGGCCGCCGTGCTCGCGGCGGGCTGGGCGTGCGCCGTGCTGGGCGCCTGCCTGCTGGCCCGGCCGCTGGTCGGGCACGCCGCGCTGCGCCCGCTCGTGGGTGCGGGGCGCATCCCGCTCACGCTCTACGTGGGGCACCTCGTGGTGCTCGCGCTCGTGGACGCGACCGGGATCGACCCGGCCGACGGGGCGCTGCTCGCCGTCCTCGTCGTGCTGTGCCTCGCGGCCGGACTGACCGCCGAGCTCAGCGGCCGGCGGGGTCCGCTCGAGGCCGTGATGGCCCGGCTCTCCCGGGCGGGTGGGGAACGGGCCGTCGGAGGGCGCTGAGCGACGCGTGGGCCGCGTCAGCCGGCGCGGTGCAGGCGGACGGCCTCCCGGGCCGCCTCGCGGGCGCGGCGGCGGTCGCCCGAGGCGTCGTAGGCCAGGGCGAGGCGGTAGCGGGCGCGCCAGTCGCGTGGTGCGGCCTCGGCCTCCACGCGGTACAGCTCGAACTGGGCGTCGGCGGCCTCTCGGTCGATCCGGCCGCCGGGCGAGCGCGGCAGGTCGTCCTCCGGCAGCCCGCCCTCGGCCTCGAGCTGGTCGGCCAGGCGTTCGGTCTGGCGGCCGAACCACACCTCGCGGGCCAGGACGGCCACGGTCACCAGCACCACGAGGATGACGCCCACGCCGATCGCCTTGGCCAGCGGCTGCGGGGCGCGCACCAGCGCGACGGACGCGTTGAGGGCGAACCCGGCGAACAGCAGCACGAGCAGGGACACGAAGCCGACCCACACCTTGCTCATCACGGTCGAGCGGCGGGCACGGGCGGCGTGCTCGGTCGGGCCCACGGCGCCGTCGTCGGGGATGCGGGAGGGCTCAGCCAAGGTCCAGGTATCCATCCAGTCCGTAGGTCAGACCCGGGCGGGAGGCCACGGTCCGCAGGCCGAGGACGACGCCGGGCATGTAGGCGCCGCGGTCGAATGCGTCGTGCCGGACCACGAGCTGCTCACCCGGCCCGCCCAGCAGCACCTCCTGGTGCGCCTCCAGGCCACGCAGGCGCACCGCGTGCACGTGCACGCCGTGGACGACGGCGCCGCGCGCGCCGTCCGGGTCATGCTCGGTGGCGTCCGGGGAGACGGGCACGCCGGCCGCGTCCCGGGCCGCGCCGATGAGCTCGGCGGTCCGCACGGCCGTGCCCGACGGGGCGTCCACCTTGTCCGGGTGGTGCAGCTCGACGAGCTCGACGGACTCGAAGTACCGCGCCGCCTGCGCGGCGAACGCCGAGGCCAGCACCGAGCCGACCGAGAAGTTCGGGGCGATCAGCACGCCCACCCCCGGGTGCTCAGCCAGCTGCGCCTCGAGGCGCTCGCGGCGCTCGGGCACCCAGCCCGACGTGCCGACCACGGTGTGCAGCCCGTGCTCCACGGCGAAGGCCACGTTCTCGGGCGAGGCGTCCGGCACCGTGAGGTCCAGGACGTGCGTGGCGCCGGCGTCGAGCACCGCGTCCAGGCGGTCCTGCGAGCCGAGCTCGGCCACGAGCTCCAGCCCCTCGGCCGCTCGCACCGCGGGCACCGCGTGGCGGCCCATGCGGCCACGGGCGCCCAGGATCGCGACGCGCGGGACGTCGTCGGGAGCGGACACGGCGGAGGGGGTGCGGGTCTCGGTCATGGCCTCCAGCCTACGCGGCCCGCCCCGGCGGCCGTGGCCGAGGTCAGGCCGGGGCGACGACGACGCGCGCCCGGTCCCCCGCGGCCAGGCGCGCGGCCACGGCCCGGACCTGGCCGGCGTCGACCTCGCGGACCCGGGCGAGGGAGGCCGCCAGGTCCACGTACTCCCCCGTGACCAGCTCGGCCCGTCCCAGCCGGGACATGCGGGCGCCCGTGGCCTCCATGCCCAGCACGGTGCCGCCGCAGATCTGCCCGTGGGCGCGCGCGAGCTCCTCCCCGGTGACGTCGGCCTCGGCCATCCGGTCCAGCTCGGCCTCCATCAGCGCGGCCACCTCGTCCACCCGGTCCGGCTGGCAGCCCGCGTACAGGCCCCAGTAGCCGGCGTCGGAGTACCCGGCGGAGAACGAGTAGGTGTTGTAGGCCAGGCCGCGGCGCTCGCGGATCTCCTGGAACAGCCGCGAGGACATGCCCCCGCCCAGGACGGACTGCATGACGCCCAGGGCGAAGCGGTCCGGGTCCGTGGTGGACAGCGAGCGGCCGCCGACGAGGACGTTGGCCTGCTCGACCGCCTTGGTGACGGTGTGCGTGCCGGTCCGCACCCGCGAGGCCGCGGCCCCGGCGGTGTCCACGGCACGGCGCGGGGCGGGCAGGGCCCCCGGGGTGAGCTCCCAGCCCGAGGCGCGCAGGGCGGCGAGGACGAGGCGGCAGACCTCGTCGTGGTCGAGGTGGCCGGCGGCGGTGACGACGAGCTCGTCCGGGCGGTACCAGTGCGTGTAGTGCCCGACCACATGGTCGCGGGTGACGGCCCGGATCGTCTCGGGCGTGCCGCCGATCGGCCGGCCGAGGGGGTGGCCGTCCAGCATGACCTCGGCGAGCTTCTCGTGGGCCACGTCCACGGGGTCGTCCGCGTCCATGGCGAGCTCCTCGAGGATCACGCCGCGCTCGGTCTCGAGCTCGTCCGGGTCGATCAGGGAGGAGGTGAGCATGTCCGTGAGGACCTCCACGGCCATCGGCAGGTCCTCGTCCAGCACGCGGGCGTGGTAGACGGTGGACTCCTTGGCCGTGCCGGCGTTGGACTCCCCGCCCACGCGGTCGAAGGCGGCCGCGATGTCCATCGCGGTGCGCGTGGGAGTGCCCTTGAAGAGCAGGTGCTCGAGGAAGTGCGTGGCGCCGTAGCCCTCGGGCGACTCGTCACGGGACCCGACGGCCACCCAGTAGCCGATGGTCACCGAGCGCTGGTCCGGCATGGCCTCGGTGAGCACGCGGACGCCGCCGGGCAGCACGGAGCGGCGCACCACGGAACCGTTGCCCTCGTCCGCCAGCACGCCGTCGAAGTCCAGGGGGATCTCACGGTGAACACTCATGACGGCCATTCTCGCCCATGCGCGACGACGGCGCCGCACCACTCGCGGGGAGGGTGCGGCGCCGTCGTGGTCACCGGGCCGGGCGGGGCGGATCAGGCCTCGATCTGCGAGGACTCGATCGCGTCCGCGGTCTCGGCCAGGGCGTCGGACTCCGCCACCACCGGGGAGAGGGACAGCTTGCCGCGGTTGTCGATCTTGGTGATCTCGACCTGGACCTTCTGGCCCACGCCGAGCACGTCCTCGACGTCGTCCACGCGCTTGCCCTCGTTGAGCTTGCGCAGCTCGGAGACGTGCAGCAGACCGTCCTTGCCCGGGGTGAGCGAGAGGAACGCGCCGAACGTGGTCAGCTTCACGACGGTGCCGAGGTACCGCTCGCCGATCTCGGGGACCTGCGGGTTGGCGATCGCGTTCACCGCGGAGCGCGCGGCCTCGGCCGAGGCGCCGTCGGTGGCGCCGATCAGCACGGTGCCGTCGTCCTCGATGGTGATGTCCGCGCCCGTGTCGTCCTGGATCTGGTTGATCATGGCGCCCTTGGGGCCGATGACCGCGCCGATCTTGTCCACCGGGATGCGCACGGAGATGATCCGCGGAGCGGTGGGGGCCATCTCATCCGGGGCGTCGATGGCGGCGTTCAGCACGGACAGGATGTGCAGGCGCGCCTCGCGGGCCTGCGTCAGGGCGGCGGCCAGCACGGAGGCCGGGATGCCGTCCAGCTTGGTGTCCAGCTGGATCGCGGTGACGAACTCGGCGGTGCCGGCCACCTTGAAGTCCATGTCGCCGAACGCATCCTCGGCGCCGAGGATGTCGGTCAGGGCCGCGTACTGGGTCTGGCCGTCCACCTCGGCGGAGACCAGGCCCATGGCGATGCCGGCCACGGGCGCACGCAGCGGCACGCCCGCGTTCAGCAGGGACAGGGTGGAGGCGCAGACGGAGCCCATCGACGTCGAGCCGTTGGAGCCGAGGGCCTCGGAGACCTGGCGGATCGCGTAGGGGAACTCCTCGCGGGCCGGCAGCACGGGCACCAGGGCGCGCTCGGCGAGGGCGCCGTGGCCGATCTCGCGGCGCTTCGGGGAGCCCACGCGGCCGGTCTCGCCGGTGGAGTACGGCGGGAAGTTGTAGTGGTGCATGTACCGCTTGGCAGTCTCCGGCGCCAGCGAGTCGATCTGCTGCTCCATCTTGAGCATGTTCAGCGTGGTGACGCCCATGATCTGGGTCTCGCCGCGCTCGAAGATGGCGGAGCCGTGCACGCGGGGCAGGACCTCCACCTCCGCGGTCAGCTTGCGGATGTCCGTCAGGCCGCGGCCGTCGATGCGCACCTGGTCGGTGAGGATGCGGCGGCGCACGATCTGCTTGGTAAGGGAGCCGTAGGCCTTGGCGATCTCGCCCTTGCGCTCGGCGAAGTCCTTGCCCTCGCCGGCGAGCTCCTCGAGCACCTCGAGCAGGTAGGCGTCCGAGGCTGACTCGCGCTCCTGCTTGTCGCCGATGGAGAAGATCTCGGTCAGGCGGTCCGTGGCGAGCTTCTCGACGGCGGCGTAGGCGTCGTCCTGGTAGTCCTGGAACACGGGGACGTCCACCGGGTCCTTGCCGGCGCGCTTGACCAGGTCGGCCTGGGCCTCGCACAGGGCGCGGATGAAGGGCTTGGCGGCCTCGAGGCCCTCGGCCACGATCTCCTCGGTGGGCGCCTGCGCGCCGCGCTCCTTGACCAGGGTCCAGGAGTCCGGGGTCGCCTCGGCCTCGACCATCATGATGGCGACGTCGTCGCCCACCACGCGGCCGGCCACGGCCATGTTGAACACGGCGCCCTCGAGCTGGGAGTGCTTCGGGAACGCGACCCACTGGCGCGCGCCGGAGCCGTCGTCCATGAGGGCCATGCGCACGCCGCCGATGGGGCCGGAGAACGGCAGGCCGGACAGCTGCGTGGACAGGGAGGCGGCGTTGATGGCCACCGTGTCGTAGATCTCGTCCGGGGCGATCGAGGTGACGGTCACGACGACCTGGACCTCGTTGCGGATGCCCTTGACGAACGCCGGGCGCAGCGGGCGGTCGATCAGGCGGCAGGTGAGGATCGCGTCCGTGGACGGGCGGCCCTCGCGGCGGAAGAACGAGCCGGGGATGCGGCCCGCGGCGTACATGCGCTCCTCGACGTCCACGGTCAGCGGGAAGAAGTCGAAGCCCTCGCGGGGCGACTTGCCGACGGTGGTGGCGGACAGCATCGACGTCTCCTCGTCGATGTAGACCATGGCGGCGCCGGCGGCCTGCTGGGCGAGGCGCCCGGTCTCGAAGCGGACGGTGCGCTTGCCGTACGAGCCGTTGTCGATGACGGCCTCGGCGAAGGTGATCTCAGGACCCTCCATGAGGGCCTCCTTTCAGGTGGACGGCGCCGCAGGCGTCCCTGTCCCCCTGGTCTTCGATCGAGGCCCTCGGCATCCCGCCGTGCGGCGGGGTCCGGGAGCCACTGTCGAGGACCGCGAGCGATGGGCGCGGAGCCGTCGGGTGTGTCGATGATGCGGGGATGCGCGCCATGGCGCGCCGGAGTGCCGCAGGCTGCGGCGATCTCTCCCCCGGGACACACTACGTGCGTCCGGGGGCAGACGAAAGGCGGCGCCGGCGCTCGCGGGTCTCCCGCGGGCTCCGGCGCCGCCTCCTCAGGTCACTTGCGCAGGCCGAGGCGCTCGATCAGCGCGCGGTAGCGCTCGATGTCGACCTTCTGCAGGTAGCCGAGCATGCGACGACGGCGACCGACCAGGGCCATCAGGCCGCGACGGGTGTGGTGGTCGTGCTTGTGCTCCTTGAGGTGCTCGGTCAGGTCCTTGATGCGGCGGGACAGGACCGCGATCTGCACCTCGGGGGAACCGGTGTCGCCCTCGTGGGTGGCGTACTCCTTGATGATCTGCTGCTTGACAGCGGGATCCAGGGCCATGGTGGGCCTCCTTCACTTCGGTACCGCGAACACGGGCCGCGCCCCGCCGGGGCGGACGACGCGGGGCCCACCCCACCGCGGACTGCAGGGAGGCCGAGGGTCGAGTCTACCGCATCGCCTACCCTGGCCCGGTGAGCACCCCACCGGTCCCCCACTCCCCGGCCCCGTCGTCGTTCCCCCTCCGGCCGCCCGCGCCGCCCCTGGATCTGCCGCTGATCGGCCACGGCTACCCCGCGCTGCTGCGCACGCCGCGGGCCCGATGGTGGAACCCGCTCGCGTCCTTCGGCCTCGTGCTGGCCGGCCTGGTGGGCCTCCTCGTGCTCGGGGGCGTGCTGGGCGCTCTCGCCCTGATCGCCACGTCCGGTCCCGCGCTGCTCGGCGCGGCCGACCCGACGGACGTGACCGACCTCGACCTGTACTCCGCGCCCATGGTGCTGCTGAACAACCTCCTGCTCGCCGCGCTGATCGGGGTCGCGCTGCTGGCCGTGGCGCTGGGCCACCCCGTCGCCGCCCGCTTCGTCCACTCGGTCGAGGGCCGCGTGCGCTGGCGCTGGCTGGCGCGCTGCGTCGTCGTGCTGACGCCGCTGTTCCTCGCCTACGTGCTGGGCACGTGGGCCCTCGACGGCGCCCCCACGGCCCCGCGCGCGCAGGACTGGGTCTGGCTGCTCGTCATGGCGTTCGTGCTCACCCCGTTCCAGGCCGCGGGCGAGGAGTACCTGTTCCGCGGGTGGCTGCTGCTGGCCGTCGGCACGTGGGTCCGCCGGCCGGTCGTGGCCGTCGCGGTCACTGCGGTGCTCTCGGCGGCGGCCTTCTCCCTCGCCCACGGCTCGCTCGACCCGTGGATCCTGCTGGACCTCGCCGCGTTCGCCGTCGCCGCCGTCCTGCTCACGTGGCGCACGGGCGGGCTCGAGGCCGCCGTCGCCCTCCACGTGGTCAACAACGTGGTGATCATCGCCGTCGGCACGCTCGTGGGCACCGTCGAGGACAGCTACGTGGGCGCGGAGACCGCCGGCTCCCCGGCGGCCACGCTGCTCTCGGTGGCGGTGGTCGCGGTGGCCACGGCGCTGCTGCTCTGGCAGGCGCGGCGGGCCGGGATCGCCCGGACGGTCCCGGTCACCGTGGGCGCCCGCCCCTGACCGGCGCCGCCCACCAGGCCACCGTCACGTAGGGCACCTGCAGGACCGCGTCCGCCGCATGGCCCAGGTGCTCGTGCAGGTACCAGTCGAGGTTGGCCGTCATCCGGGACCGGATCCGCTCGTCCGCGCGCAGCCAGTACGAGCGCGAGGCCATGAGCCCGTGCAGCCCCGCCGCGGTCATGGGCTGCGTCCACGCCCAGCGCGCGTGCTCCTCCGCCCCGAACGGGGCGGCGAACCGGCGCTGCTCCGGCCGGGCGGCGTGCACGTCCCCGGCGTGCATGATCCGGGTGAGACGGTGCACCCACGGCACCGCCGTGTCGAGCTGGTTCCACACCGCGGCGAGGCGCCCGCCCGGGCGCAGCACCCGTGCGGCCTCCGCGCTCGCCGCGGCCGGGTCCATCCAGTGCCATGCCTGGGCCGCCACCACGACGTCGGCGCTCGCCGCCGGCAGGCCCGTGGCCTCGCCCGTGCCCGGCACGGCGCGCACCCGCCCGCCCGTGCCGGCCGCGACCTCGCGTTCCAGGACGGCGCGCATCGACGCCGACGGCTCGAGGGCCGTCACCGTCCGCACCCGGTCCGCCGGGCGGGCCGCGAGCAGCCGGGTGAACAGTCCCGTCCCGGCCCCGAGCTCCACCACGTCCGCGCCGTCGGCGGTGCCCGCCAGGACGCGGTCCACCACGGCGGCCGGGTAGGAGGGGCGGACGGCGTCGTAGTGCTCCCCGCCGGTCTCGAAGGGGTTGGGCCCGGCCCGACGGGCCCGGGCCGGGCGCCCCGGCAGGTTCGGCACAGCGGGGGGAGCGCCCGGCTCCGGGGCGCTCACCGGTCGGAGGGGGTCGTGGCCAGGATCGCCCGGGCCTCGTCCACGTCCTGCGTGATCTGCGCCACGAGCTTCTCGACGCCCTCGTAGGCGACCATCCCGCGCAGCCGGGCCACGAACTCCACCTCGATGTGCTGGCCGTACAGGTCGAAGTCCTCCACCCGCTCGTCGTGGCGGTCGATCACGTGCGCCTCCACCACGCGGGAGACGTCCTCGAACGTGGGGTTCGAGCCGATGGAGATCGCGGCCGGCCACACCCCGCCGTGCGCGTCGTGCACCCAACCGGCGTAGACGCCGTCGGCCGGGATCATGCCCTGCACATCCGTCTCGAGGTTCGCCGTGGGGAAGCCGAGCTCGCGGCCGCGCGCGAACCCGTGCACCACCTCGCCGGCGAGCACGTGGTGCCGGCCGAGCACGGCCGCGGCCTGAGCGACGTCGCCCGCGGCCAGGGCCTCGCGCACCCAGGTCGAGGAGCAACGGCGCTCCGGCTCGGCCCCGTGCTCGGCGGGGAACTCCTCGACGGCCTCGACCTCGAAGCCGTAGCGGGCCCCCAGGCGCACCATCTCCGCGACGTCGCCGGTGTTGCCTCGGCCGAAGCGCACGTCGTGCCCCACGACCACGACGGCGGCGTGCAGCCCGTGCACGAGCATGCCGCGGACGAACTCCTCCGGGGACTGGTCCGCGAACTCGAGGGTGTAGCGCTGCAGGAGCACCGCGTCCAGACCCGCCTCGTCCAGGAGGACGACCCGCTGCTCGGGGCTGATGATGTCCACGTGGGGCACCTCGGGATGGTGCACGGCGCGCGGGTGCGGGGTGAAGGTCACGGCCACGGCCAGGGCGTCGCGGGCCCGCGCCAGCTCGACGACCCGGCGCAGCACCTCGCGGTGGCCGCGGTGCACGCCGTCGAAGTTGCCCAGGGTGACCACGGTGCGCGGCAGGTCCGTGGGGACCTCGTCCAGGCTGTTCCAGACCCGCATCAGAGCGCCCCCGCCTCGGCCGGGCGGGCGGGGCGGTGCGTCAGCAGCCAGATCAGGCCGACCACCGGCAGCACGAGCGGCACATAGCCGTAGCCCGCGCCGAACCGGGACCACACGGTGTCGTGGGCGAACATCCCCGGATCCAGGACGGTCCACAGGCCCACGCCCACCACGCCGGCCAGCTCCACGAGCACGGCGCCCAGCGCCACGGCCCAGGCGCGCGCGCCGGAGCGGGCGAGCGCGAACGTCGCCACGATGTACACGACCGCCGCGACCGCGGAGAGCGTGTACGCCACGGGGGCGGCGTCGAACTGCGTGAGGATCTGGAAGAGGCTGCGCGCGCTCGCCGAGAGGGCGAACACCGCGTAGACCATGACGATGATCCGGCCGAGACCCTGGTTGCGCGCGGGGGCGCCGTCGCTGGGTGCCATGTCCATCCTCCTCACCACTGCCCGAACCAGATGACCTGCATGCGGTGCAGCATCACGGCGATCGTGGGCCCGACCACGGCCAGCACGAGGTTGGACCACCGGGTCTTGTCCGTGACGGCCCAGCCCACGGCGATCACCGGCACGATCAGGGCGGTGAGGATGTAGCCCCAGAACTCCCAGCCGGGGCCGTTCAGGGTGTCCCCGCCGAGCTGGCGGACGGCGGCGGCCGCGGCGTAGACGAGCGTGAACAGCTCGACGGCGGCCACCGAGAGGATCGAGGCGTCCGCGGGGTGGCGGCGGATCGCCGTCATCACCACGCAGACCACGAACGAGACGGCACCGATCACCAGTCCCGTCCAGAACCAGGCGTCGAGGATCATGCGGTCCTTCCCTGTCCCGGCCCCTCGGCCGGGGCGAACACGAGCTGGGGCTTGGCGACGTCGGCGCCGCGGCGGCGCACGTCGGAGACGAGGGCGATGACGCGGCCGTCCGGCGCGCGCCCGGCGACGAGCGTCTCACCCGTGCCGGTGGGCGCCACGACCCGCCCGAAGGCGAGCTCGTGGGCCTCGTGCTCCGTCAGCTCGCGCACCGGGAAGAGCCCGGCGGCGGCCTCGGAGAGCTCGGTCATCGCGAAGCGCTCCGCGAGGGCCTCGAGCGAGAGCGCGTCGGCCACGTCGAACGGGCCGACGGCGGTGCGGCGCAGCGCCGTGAGGTGCCCGCCGGTCTCGAGGGCCTCGCCCAGGTCGCGGGCGAGCGCCCGGATGTAGGTCCCGGAGGAGCAGCGCACGGTGACGTCGAGGTCGACCAGCCGGCCGCCGTCGAGCCGGCGCAGCTCGTGCACCGTGAACTCGTGCACGGTGACGGGGCGGGCGTCGAGGGTGACGTCCTCTCCCGCGCGGACGCGGTCGTAGGCGCGCCGGCCCGCCACCTTGACGGCGGAGACGGCCGAGGGCGCCTGCAGGATCTCGCCCGTGAGGGCGGCGACCTGCTCGGCCACGCGCTCGGGCGTGACGGCGTTGGCCAGCCGGGTCTGCACGACCTCGCCCTCCGCGTCGTCCGTGACGGTCGACTGCCCGAGCCGGATCGTGGCCGTGTACGTCTTGTCCGTGCCCGTGATGGCGGTCAGCAGGCGCGTGGCCTTGTTGACGCCGACCACGAGCAGGCCCGTGGCCATGGGGTCCAGGGTGCCGGCGTGGCCCACCTTGCGGGTGCCCGCCAGCCGGCGGACCCGCCCGACGACGTCGTGCGAGGTCCACCCCTGCGGCTTGTCCACGAGGACGACCCCCGACGCCTCCGTTCCCGGCGCGTCGGGGGCCTGTCCCCCGGTGCTGCGTGCGCTCACCGTGCCGCGGGCCTCAGGCGCGCGGGGCGTCGTCGGCGTCGGCGTCCGGCTCGGCGGTGCGGTACGGGTCCGCGTCACCGGCGTACGACGCGCCCTCGCGCGCCTTCGCCAGCTCGGCGTCCCGCTCCTTGGCCGCGCGGAGGACGTCCTCCAGGTGTGCGGCCGCCTCGGGGACGGTGTCCGCCACGAACTCGAGCGTGGGCACCAGGCGGATGGTGAGCCCGCGGCCCACCTCGCGGCGCAGGATGCCGCGGTTCTCCTGGATGCCCTCGTGGGCGGCGGCCACCGTGGCCTCGTCGCCCAGGACGGTGTAGTAGACGGTGGCGTGCTGCAGGTCGTTGGTCACGCGGACCTCCGTCACGGTGACGGGCTCCACGCGATCGTCCTTGACGCCGCGGCGCAGCGCCTCGGCCACGAGGACCTTGATGCGCTGGGCCAGGCGGCCGGCGCGTGCCGGATCGGCCATGGTGCGGTTCCTTCCGGTGGTGATGGTTCAGAGGGTGGGACGCGGAAGGCGGGGGCCCGTGCGGGCCCCCGCCCCGGCCGTCAGACGCGCGGCTTCTCCTGCATCTCGAAGGTCTCGATCACGTCGCCCTCCTTGATGTCGTTGAAGCTGCCCAGGCCGATGCCGCACTCGTAGCCCTCGCGGACCTCCGTGGCGTCGTCCTTGAAGCGGCGCAGCGACTCGATCTTGAGGTGCTCGGAGACCACCACGCCGTCGCGCACCAGGCGGGCCTGGGCGTTGCGGCGGATGAGGCCCGAGCGCACGAGCGAACCGGCGATGTTGCCCCACTTGGAGGAGCGGAACACCTCGCGGACCTCGGCCGAGCCGAGCTCGACCTCCTCGTACTCCGGCTTCAGCATGCCCTTGAGCGCGTTCTCGATGTCGTCGATCGCGTCGTAGATCACGCTGTAGAAGCGCATGTCCACACCCTCGCGGTCGGCCAGGTCGGCGACCCGCTCGGCGGGGCGCACGTTGAAGCCGATGATGATGGCGTTGTCCACGGTCGCCAGGTTCACGTCGTTCTGCGTGATGGCGCCGACGCCGCGGTGGATGACGCGCAGCTGCACCTCGTCCTCGCCGACCTCGATCTTGAGCAGCGAGTCCTCGAGCGCCTCGACGGCACCGGACGCGTCGCCCTTGATGATGAGGTTGAGCGTGTCCAGCTTGCCCTCGGCCACGGCCTGGTCGAAGTCCTCCAGGGTGATGCGCTTGCGGCGCTTGGCCAGCTGGGCGTTGCGGTCCGCGGCCTCGCGCTTCTCCGCGATCTGGCGGGCGGTGCGCTCGTCGTCGGTGACGAGGAACGAGTCGCCGGCCCGCGGCACCGCGGACAGGCCGAGCACCTGGACGGGACGCGACGGATCGGCCGCCTCCACGGCGTTGCCGTTCTCGTCGAACATGGCGCGCACACGGCCGTGGGCGGAGCCCACCACCATGGTGTCGCCCACGCGCAGCGTGCCGGTCTGCACCAGCACGGTGACGACGGCGCCGCGGCCCTTGTCGAGGTTGGCCTCGATGGCCACGCCTCGGGCGGCCTTGTGCGGGTTCGCCGTGAGCTCGAGGGCGGCGTCCGCGGTGAGCAGGATCGCCTCGAGCAGCTGGTCGATGTTGATGTTGTTGCGCGCGGAGACGTCCACGAACATCGTGTCGCCGCCGTACTCCTCGGGCACGAGGCCGTACTCGGTGAGCTGACCGCGGATCTTGTCCGGGGCGGCGGTGTCCTTGTCGATCTTGTTGACCGCCACCACGATCGGCACGCCGGCCGACTGGGCGTGGTTGAGCGCCTCGACGGTCTGCGGCATGACGCCGTCGTCGGCCGCCACCACCAGCACGGCGATGTCGGTGACCTTCGCACCGCGGGCACGCATGGCGGTGAACGCCTCGTGACCCGGGGTGTCGATGAAGGTGAGGCGACGCTGCTCGCCCTCGTGCTCCACGGGCACCTGGTAGGCGCCGATGTGCTGGGTGATGCCGCCGGCCTCACCCTCGATGACGTTCGAGGAGCGGATGGCGTCCAGCAGACGCGTCTTGCCGTGGTCCACGTGGCCCATGACGGTGACGACCGCGGGGCGCGGCTCGAGGTCGGCCTCGTCCTCGTTGGCCGCCTCGGCCTCGAGGTCGATGTCGAAGGCCTCCAGCAGCTCCTTGTCCTCGTCCTCCGGGGACACGATCTGGACCTTGTAGCCCAGCTCGTCGCCGAGCAGCTGGAAGGTCTCCTCGTCGAGGGACTGGTTGGCCGAGGCCATCTCGCCGAGGGTGAAGAGCACCTTCACCAGGTCGGCGACGTCGGCGCGGATCTTCTCGGCGAAGTCGGCCAGGGACGCGCCGCGGCGCAGACGCAGGACGGTGGTGCCGTCGCCCTTGGGGACCTTGACACCGCCGATCTCACGCGTGTGCTGCTGCTCGAACTCCTGGCGCTTCGCGCGCTTCGACTTGCGTCCCCTGCGTGGGCCGCCGCCGCGCCCGAAGGCGCCCTGGGCGTTGCCGCGACCGCCACGGCCGCCCGGGCCGCCGGGACGACCCGGGCCGCCGCCGGGGCCGCCGCCCGGACGGCCACGGCCGCGGGCCGGCTGCGGGGCCGGGGTGATCTGCTTGGGCATCATGCCCGGGTTCGGACGCGGCCCACCGGGGCGGGGGCCGCCGGCGCCCGCGGCCGGGCGCGGACCGCCCGGACGGGGCCCGCCGGCGCCGGCCGGCGGACGGGGGCCGCCCGGACGAGGCGCGCGGTCCTCACGACCGGAGCGCATGCCCTGCGAGGGGGCGAACGGGTTGTTGCCCGGGCGCGGAGCACCGCCACGGCCGCCCGGGCGGGCGCCCGGGCGAGGCCCGGCGGAGCCGCCCTTGGGGCTGAACGGGTTGTTGCCGGGGCGCGGGGCGCCCGGCTTGGGCGCGGACGCACCCGGCTTGGGCGCGGATGCTCCCGGCTTGGGCGCGGCGGCGCCCGGCTTCGGCGCGGCCGACCCCGGCGTGGCCGACGGCTGCGGAGCCTTCGGGGCGGGGGCCGGGGCGGCCGGGGCCTGGGCGGCCGGCGTCGGTGCGGCGGGGCCGGGGGTCGGGGCGGCGCCCGGCTTGGGCGCGGCGGTGCGGCCCGCGGCGGGACCGGGCACCGGGGCGCCGGCGTTCGACGTGGGGGCCGCGGCGCGCGGCGACGGGGCGGCGCCCGGCTTGGGCGCGGCGGGACGGCCTGCGGCCGGGGCGGCGGGCGTGGAACCGGGCTTGGCGGCGGACTTGCCGGCGCCCGGGTAGGCGTTGCGCAGCTTCTTGACCACCGGGGGCTCGATGGTGGACGAAGCCGAGCTGACGAACTCGCCGAGGTCCTTGAGCGTGCTCAAGGCCTCCTTCGAGGTGATGCCGAGCTCCTTGGCGAGCTCATGGACGCGGACCTTGGCCACGGTTCTCCTGTTCTGGCCCCACGGGCCGGAACGGAGCCGCTCGGGCTGTCCGTCTCAGCGCGTCCTGGGACCGTTGACGTTGCTCCAGGCCGTCGCGCGCGCCACCAGGGCACGCGCACCACGGCCTGCCTGATAGCAGGGGGTGAAGTTCATCGCTGGGCACTCATGCTTCAGTGCTCATCGGGTACGCATCAGATCTCTGACCCGCCTTCATCTGTCGGTCTGTCAGCCGGTGCCTCCGCGGTGCGGACCAGCGCGTCGGCGTCGACGGCGGACCGGAAGGCCCGCCCGAACGCGCGGCGGCGCAGGGCGAGGTGGAGGCAGTCCTCGCCGGGGTGCAGCCAGGCACCCCGGCCGGGACGGCGTCGTCCCGGGTCCCAGACGACGGATGGGGGTTCCGTCGAGGAGTCCAGGGCGACGCGCACCAGCTCTTGCTGGTCCGCCCTCGATCGGCATCCGATGCAGGTGCGCACGACCGTCCGAGACGTCATGCGTTCACCCCTCACGGGCGTCGGATCGAGAAAGGACCTCATCCATCCTAGCGCGTCCGGGCCCGGATCTGTTCCCGGGGACGGTCAGCGTCCCGGGGCGGAGGTGGTGACCCCGTCGCCGACGATGTCGATCCGCCAGCCCGTGAGCTTGGCCGCGAGGCGGGCGTTCTGGCCCTCCTTGCCGATGGCCAGGGACAGCTGGTACTGCGGCACCACGGCGCGGGCCGAGTGCTGGTCCGCGTCGAGGATCTCCACCGAGACGGTCGTGGCGGGCGAGAGGGCGTTGGCGATCATCGCGGCGGGGTCGTCCACGTGGTCGACGATGTCGATCTTCTCGTCGTTGAGCTCCGTCATGACGGCGCGCACGCGGCTGCCCATCTCGCCGATGGAGGCGCCCTTGGCGTTCACCCCGGGGCGGGTGGCGCGCACGGCCATCTTGGTGCGGTGGCCGGCCTCGCGGGCCAGCGCCGTGATCTCGACCGAGCCGTCCGCGATCTCCGGGACCTCGAGCTCGAAGAGCTTGCGCACGAGGCCGGGGTGCGAGCGGGACACCGTGACGGACGGGCCCTTGGCGCCGCGCGTCGCGGAGACCACGTAGGCGCGGATCCGGCGGCCGTGCGCGTAGTCCTCGCCGGGCACCTGCTCGGGCGGCGGGAGGACGGCCTCGAGGGTGCCGAGGTTCACCTGGACCATCTGGCGGTTCAGGCCCTGCTGGATGACGCCGGAGACGAGCTCGCCCTCCTTGTCCTTGAACTCGCCGAGGACCTTGTCGTCGTCCTCCTCGCGCATGCGCTGGATCATCACCTGGCGCGCCGTGGAGGCGGCCACCCGGCCGAAGCCGTTCGGGGTGTCGTCGAACTCGCCGATGGGCGTGTCGTCCTCGTCCAGCTCCGTGGCCCACACGGTGACGTGGCCGGTCGCGCGGTCGATCTCCACGCGGGCGCGCTTCAGGGCCCCCGGGGTGCGGTGGTACGCCATGAGCAGGGCCTGCTCGATGGTGGGGATGAGGCGGTCCATCGGGATCTCCCGCTCCGCCTCCAGCATGCGCAGCGCGCTCATGTCGATGTCCAACTCATGCCTCCGTGTGCTCGGCCGTGTCCTCGCCCGCGGCGGCGTCGGCGTCGCCGGCCTGCTGAGCGGGGCTCCACTCTACCTGCACGATCGCCGGGCCGAGGCGGTCGAGGGCGACCCGCTCGGCGGGCAGCTCCTTGGCCTTCATGCCCTTCTTCGCGGGCGGGCGCACCACGGCCAGCTCGACGTCGTCGTCCGTCACGTCCTTCAGGCGGGCGGTCACGGGCGCGGCGCCGTCGACCGAGACCTCGACGAGACGGCCGACGTTGCGGGCGAAGTGGCGGGGCTCGGTGAGCGGGCGGTCCACGCCCGCGGTGGTGACCTCCAGCAGGTACTCCCCCGCGCCGACGCCGGGCACGTGGTCGCCCAGGGCGTCGAGGGCGGCGGAGACCCGGCCGGAGAGGCGGGCGACGTCGTCCAGGCTCAGACCCTGGGTGCCCGACGCGCGGTCGAGGACCACCTCGACGGTGCGGTGCTCGCCGGTGCCCGTGGCGCGCACCTGCTCCACCACCACGTCGTCGGCCGCCAGGGCCTCCTCGACGCGGGTGCGCAGCTCGGCGAGGTCGTCGCGGCGGTCGGTGCTGTCCATGGGGTGCCTCACTCGTCGGGTCGGGGCCGCCACGCCACGCGGGCGGGGGCCGGGGTCGGGATCCGGGGCCGAGCCTACCGGCGGCCCACGGCGGGGCCGAGTGCTCCCGACCGGGTCGGACGGGCCGAGGTCAGCGCAGCAGCGGGGCGAGGGTGTCCGCGCCGACCTTGACGATGAGCGCGGCCACCACCGTGAGGTACACCACGCGGATGAAGCCGGTGCCGCGGGCGATCGCCATGCGGGCCCCCACGTAGCCGCCCACGAGGTTGGCCGCGCCGAGCA
This sequence comes from Micrococcus sp. HOU01, assembly GCF_035609305.1. Taxonomy (NCBI): domain Bacteria; kingdom Bacillati; phylum Actinomycetota; class Actinomycetes; order Micrococcales; family Micrococcaceae; genus Micrococcus; species Micrococcus sp. HOU01. Next base: position 1,989,344 of record NZ_CP141211.1, read on the forward strand.
GCAGCCCCAGGCCCAGCACCGCGTGCCCCGAGGGCACGAAGTACGCGAGTGCGCCGAGGTTGGTCGCGAGGTTGACCACCTTCGCCTGTGCCGAGGCGTGCAGGAAGTCGAACTTGAGCAGCAGGACCAGCCCCAGGATGAGGAACGTGCCCGTGCCGGGGCCGAGGACGCCGTCGTAGAAGCCCACCGCCGCGCCGAGCGCCACGGCCCGGGCCAGCGCGGTGCTCCGCCCCGGTCCCACGCCGGCGACCTGCCCGAGGCCCGGGCGCACGGCCGTGAACACGGCGACGGCGATCAACGCCACCAGGATCACGGGCCGGATCACGCCGGCCGACAGATGCGCGGCGACCACGGCCCCGCCCAGGGCCGCAGCGAAGGCGACGGCGGCCATCGGCAGTGCGGTGGACAGGTCCTGCCGCAGGCGCCGCCGGTAGGTGAGCGCCGACGTCGCCGTGCCGAACACCGAGCCGAGCTTGTTGGTGGCCAGGGCCTGGATCGGGCTCAGCCCGGGCACGAGCAGCAGGGCCGGCAGCTGCAGCAGGCCGCCCCCGCCCACGACGGCGTCGATCCACCCCGCCGCGAAGCCCGCGGCGAGCACGAGGACGAGCAGTCCGGCGGTCAGCTCGACGGCGCCGAACCACTCAGCGCCCGTCGCGCACCTCCGCGAGCACGGCCGCGACGGCCCCGTCCACGGGCACGGGGCGCGCCTCGCCGGTGGCACGGTCCTTGAGCTCGAGCTCGCCGTCGGCCAGGCCGCGGCCGATCACCACGGTGGTGGGCACGCCGATGAGCTCGGCGTCCTTGAACTTCACGCCGGGGCTGACCTTCGGACGGTCGTCCACGAGCACGGTCAGGCCCTCGGCCTCGAGGCCCGCGGCGAGGGTCTCGGCGGCGGCGAGGCCGTCCTCGCCCTTCGTGGCGACGACGACGTGCACGTCCGCCGGGGCCACCGCGCGCGGCCACGCCAGGCCCTTGTCGTCGTGGTAGCGCTCGGCGATCGCGGCGACGGCGCGCGTGATGCCGATGCCGTAGGAGCCCATGGTCACCACGACCTGCTTGCCGTGAACGTCGAGGACCTTCAGGTCGAGGGCCTCGGCGTACTTGCGGCCGAGCTGGAAGATGTGGCCCATCTCCATGCCGCGGCGGGTGTGCAGCGGGCCGGAGCCGTCGGGGGCCTGGTCGCCCTCGCGCACCGCGGTGGCCTCGAGCACGCCGTCCCACGTGAAGTCGCGGCCGGCCACGAGGCCGAACACGTGGCGCTGGTCCGCGTTCGCGCCGGTGATCCACGCGGTGCCGGGGGCGATACGGGGGTCCACGAAGAAGGGCAGGCCCGAGACAGAGCCCTCCGCGCCGAGGACCGGGGTGCCCTCGACCGCGTCGGCCGCCGCGGGGCCGATGTAGCCCTTGACCAGGGCGGGGTGCGCGGCCAGGTCCGCGGCGGTCGCGGCCTCGAGCGTGGGCTCGCCGACCACGCCGAGCGCCGGGCCCACGGAGGCCTCGAGACGCTTGAGGTCCACCTCACGGTCGCCGGGCACGCCCACGACGAACGGGCGGCGCTCACCGCCGTCCACCACCGCGGTGACCACGACGCACTTGAGCGTGTCCGCGGCGGTCCACGGCTCGCCGTCGCGCGGGGCCAGCTGGTTGGCGACGTCCACGAGCGCGGCGATGGTGGTGGAGACCGGGGTGTCCTTGACCTCGGCGGCGGGCAGGGCCGCCATGGCCGCCTCGTCCAGCGGGGCGGGGGCCACCGTGGTGACGGCCTCGACGTTGGCGCGGTAGCCGCCGTCGGACTCGACGAAGGTGTCCTCGCCCACCTCGGTGGGGTGCAGGAACTCCTCGGAGCGGGAGCCGCCCATCGCACCGGAGGTGGCCCGCACCGGCACGACCTCGAGGCCGAGACGGTCGAAGATCCGCAGGTAGGCGGCCCGATGGGCCTCGTACGCGGCGTCCAGGCCGGCGTCGTCCACCGTGAAGGAGTAGGAGTCCTTCATGATGAACTCGCGCCCGCGCAGCAGGCCGGCGCGCGGGCGGGCCTCGTCCCGGTACTTGGTCTGGATCTGGTACAGGTACGCGGGCAGGTCCTTGTACGAGGAGTACAGGTCCTTCACCAGGAGCGTGAACATCTCCTCGTGCGTGGGGGCCAGGAGGTAGTCGTTGCCCCGGCGGTCCTGCAGGCGGAACAGTCCGTCGCCGTACTCGTCCCAGCGGCCCGTGGCCTCGTAGGGCTCCCGCGGCAGCAGCGCCGGGAAGTGCACCTCCTGGGCGCCGATCGCGTCCATCTCCTCGCGCACGATCCGCTCCACCTTGGCCAGCACCTTCAGGCCCAGCGGCAGCCACGAGTAGATGCCCGGGGCCGCGCGACGGATGTAGCCGGCACGGACGAGGAGCCTGTGGCTCGCCACCTCGGCCTCCGCCGGGTCGTCGCGCAGGGTGCGCAGGAACAGGGTGGACATGCGCAGGGGCATGACGGGGCCTCCTCGGACGGGCTCGCGCGGTCGGGGGGCGGCGCGCGGGACGGGACGACGCCGGCACGGGGGTGCTCGGCGTCCTGACCGCCGATCCTATCGTCCGCGCAGGGTCCGCCGGGTCAGTACAGGACGGTCGCGAACGTGCCGCGCCGCTCGAACCCCACGCGCTCGTACGTGCGCAGCGCGGGGGTGTTGTACGCGTTGACGTAGAGGCTGACCACGGGCGCCTGGAGGCGCACGTAGTCCACGACGGCGGCCATCGCCGACGCCGCCAGCCCTCGGCCGCGCGCGGCGGGGGCCATCCACACGCCCTGGATCTGGGCGCACCGGGAGGAGAGCAGCCCGATGTCCGCCTTGAAGCGCAGCGGGCCGCCCGCGTCGCGCGGGCCCGGGTCGATGAAGACGCGCCCCGCGTGGATCAGCCGCTCGACCCGGTCCCGGTACTGGGCCGCGCCCCCGGCGAACGGGGAGAAGCCGAGCTCCTCCTCGAACATCGCCGCGCTGGCCGGCAGGACGCGCGCGGAGTCGCGTGGCTGCGCCTGCACCACGGACGGGTTCGGGTCGATCCCCCCGGCCGTGCCCAGCACGAGCAGCGGCTGGTCGGGGCGCATGGACCGGGACCGGTGGCCCGCGGCGGCGAGGGCCTCGCCGGCGGCCAGCACGGGACCGGCCGGGCCGTAGACCGACCCGTACCGGCGGCGCAGCGCGGCGGCCGCCGCGCCGAGCGCCTCCGCGTCGCCCGGCGCCCAGCCGGCGTCCGGGGCCTCGGACGCGGCGACCGGCACCACGTTCGAGCCGATCCAGACGGCCGCGCGCAGCCCCCCGGCGCCCGGGGCGTCGTCGTCGATCCCGAGGAACAGGGTGCCCGCCGCTCCCCCGCGCGGGCCGGCCAGGCGGCCCGCCTCGAGCAGGGAGTCCACGAACACGTTGGACACGGGGGCGCGGGCGGACAGGGCCGCGAGCGCGGCGGTGTCCGCGTCGGTCAGCAGGCGGACGCGGTCACCCGTGGCGGCCCGGACCTCCCGGTCAGTGGACGGAGACCACCGGGGCACCGGCGGCAGCCTGGTCACCGCCGTCCTCCCCCAGGTCCATCTCACCGGCGATCCGGTTGGCCTCCTCGATGAGGGTCTCCACGATCTGGTCCTCGGGCACGGTGCGGATGACCTCGCCCTTGACGAAGATCTGGCCCTTGCCGTTGCCGGAGGCGACGCCGAGGTCGGCCTCGCGGGCCTCGCCCGGCCCGTTGACGACGCAGCCCATGACGGCCACCCGCAGCGGGACCTCGAGGTCCTTGAGGCCCTCGGTGACCTGGTCGGCCAGCGTGTACACGTCCACCTGGGCGCGGCCGCACGACGGGCAGGAGACGATCTCGAGCTTGCGCTCGCGCAGGTTCAGGGACTGCAGGATCTGCAGGCCCACCTTGACCTCCTCGACCGGCGGCGCGGAGAGGGAGACGCGGATGGTGTCGCCGATGCCTTGGCCGAGCAGGTAGCCGAAGGCGGTGGCGGACTTGATGGTGCCCTGGAAGGCCGGGCCGGCCTCGGTGACGCCGAGGTGCAGCGGCCAGTCGCCCTGCTCGGCGAGCAGCTCGTAGGCGCGGGCCATGATCACCGGGTCGTTGTGCTTGACGGAGATCTTGAAGTCCTTGAAGCCGTGCTCCTCGAAGAGGGAGGCCTCCCAGACGGCGGACTCGACGAGGGCCTCCGGGGTGGCCTTGCCGTACTTCTGCAGCAGGCGCGGGTCCAGGGAGCCGGCGTTGACGCCGATGCGGAGGGAGGTGCCGTGGTCCGAGGCGGCCTGCGCGATCTCCTTGACCTTGTCGTCGAACTTCTTGATGTTGCCCGGGTTCACGCGCACGGCGCCGCAGCCGGCCTCGATCGCCGCGAACACGTACTTCGGCTGGAAGTGGATGTCCGCGATCACGGGGATGGTGGACTGCTGGGCGATGACCTTGAGGGCCTCGGCGTCCTTGTCCGTGGGGCAGGCCACGCGGACGATGTCGCAGCCGGCGGCCGTGAGCTCGGCGATCTGCTGCAGGGTCGCGCCGATGTCGTGCGTCTTGGTGGTGGTCATCGACTGCACCGAGACGGGGTGCTGCGAGCCGACGCCCACCGAGCCCACCCGGATCTGCCGGGTGGTGCGGCGCGGGGCCAGCACGGGCGGCGGGGCGGACGGCATTCCAAGGCTGACGGGCACGGCAGCGCTCCTCACGGTTCTCGGGGGTGGCGGCTGCGGGCCGCCGGTCTGAGGCCCATCCTAGGGCCCGGACCCGGGTGCGGGCCGAGGGCCGGGGCCCGTGCACCCGGTCACTGGAAGGAGACGAACCAGGGACGCGGCTCCACCGCCATGGTCTCGGCGGGCGTGAACATGGGGGTGTCCTCGTCGAGGAAGTTCTTCCACCCCATCCACCAGTGCTCCGGCAGGTCCTTGAGCAGCCACTCCCAGGTGTTCATCTTCAGTGCGGGGTGCCCGTGGCCGTCCGCGTGGAGCACCAGCGCGAGCCCGTCCCGGTCCACGATGTCGGGTCGCTCCTCGATCATGGTGAGGCGGAACTGGTGGAGCATGAGGATCTTCTCCGGCAGCTCCTCGCGGGCCACGAGCTCCGCGAGCCACTGGCTGGTCTCGTTGACCTCGGCCGCGGTCACCTGGCCGATGTCCTCCATGTGCATCTGGCCCGGGCGCAGACGCCACTCCGGGTCGAGGGCCAGGCCCACGTGGGGCTCGCTGAGCAGGTCCTCGAACTCCCGGGCCTGGGTCAGGAAGTCCGCGAAGCCGGGCTGCAGGTCCAGGATGACGTGCACCCCGGCCTCCCCCGCCCCGGCCACCCACTCCTCGAGCCGGTCCCGCCGGACGGGCCGCGAGTAGTCGCCCGTGGGGCCCTCGTCGGCGGTGGCCATCGTCGTGATGATCTCGAACGCGGGCTGGACGGGCTCGTCCGCGTGGACCTGGTAGGCCTCGGCCAGCGCGTGGGCCCGGTCGATCGAGGCGGGCAGGTCCTGCTCCCCGAGGAGCCCGAGCTGCGGGACGCCGGGCGTGCCGTACAGGGCCACGAGACGGCGGTCCGGGAACATCCGGCGGCCGCCGCCGGGCAGCTGCGTGCTCGGCGTCGGCGTCGGGGTGGGAGTGGCGGAGGTCGGCGAGGCGGCCGGCGTGGCGGACGGCGCCCCGTCCTGTCCGCCCGCCGCGCCGCAGCCGGTCAGGCCGGCGGCGAGGGAGCCGAGGCCGAGCAGGGCCGCGCGTCGGGTCAGTGGGTTCGGGGACGGGGAGATGCCGGAGGAGGTCACCCTGCCAGCCTAGGGCGTGTTGCTAAAGGAGGGTAGTCAGCCAGTGCAGTGTCGCTGCGAGGCTGAGCCCGGCGTGATAGTTCCGGGCGTACTTGTCCGAACGCATCGCGATCCCTCGCCACTGCTTGAGCCGGTTGAAGCACCGCTCCACGACATTGCGTCCCCGGTAGCGCTGGCGCTGGTCTTCACCGAAGTCGATCGGCCGGCCCGGGCGTCTGCGCCGGTGCGTGATCTGATCGGCCCGCTCGGGGATCGTGGCCGCGATGCCATGCCGGCGCAGCCAGGCCCGGTTGGCCTTCGAGGGGTAGCCCTTGTCTGCAATCAGGCGGTCAGGCCGTATCCGGGGCCGCCCACGGGCCCCGGCAACGCTGATCTGCTCCAGCGTGGTGGCCAGCATCGAGGTGTCCGCCACCTGCCCGCCGGTCACCACGAACGCCAGCACCCTGCCCTTGCCATCACAGACCAGATGATTCTTCGTCGTCAGACCGCCGCGGGAGCGTCCGATGGCATGGTCAGCCGGCTCGTCCGCTGACTTCTTGTCGTTCATCCAAGCCCCCTGTGGGGCGGGGCAGGGTCGCCCCGTGCTGGTGGAGGCGCACGATCGTGGAATCGATCGAGGCCACCCAATCCAGCTCGCCAGCCTGCTGTGCCATGGACTGGGTCTTCTCCAGCACCCGCTCCCACACGCCCTGGGCGGCCCACCGGTTGAAGTTCTTGTAGATCGTGTTCCAGTTCCCGAACCGCTCGGGCAGATCCCGCCACGGCGCCCCCGTGCGGAAGCGCCACGCGGTGGCCTCGACCACCGCGCGCCGATCCACCGGCGGCCGACCGGTGGACTTCGGCGCGGGGAACAGCGGGCCGATCACGGCCCAGACCTCGTCCGAGATGACATCACGCGACATGACCCCAGACTCGCGCATCCACGTCCCCGAACCCTTTAGCAACACGCCCTAGCCGACGCCCGGGCGGCCGGACGCCGTGAGACGCCCCTGACCTGCGCGGATGCGCGAGGCCCGAGACCCGGCGGACGCTCAGAACAGGCGCACCGGCTCCACGATGTCCGCCACGATCAGGATCACGCCCATCACGAGCATCGCCCCGGCCACCACGTAGGTGACCGGAAGCAGGCGCGCCAGGTCGAACGGCCCGGGGTCGGGCCGGCCGGTCAGGCGGGCGACGCCGCGACGCACCGCCTCCCACAGCGCACCGGCCACGTGGCCGCCGTCGAGCGGGAGCAGCGGGATGAGGTTGAACACCATGAGCGCCACGTTGACGCCGGCGATCAGGGACATCAGCAGGGCGGCCTTGTCCACGAGCGTGGCCTCCTCCAGGGAGGCGGCCTCGCCGGCGATCCGGCCCACGCCCACCACGGACATCGGCCCGTCCGGGTCGCGCTCGGCCGGGGTCACCACGGCCACGGCGGTGTCCCACAGCCGCTGGGGCAGCACGAGGACCACGTCGACGACGCCGCGCACCTGCTGCGCGACGAGGGGCCCGGCGTCCAGGGGCGTGCCGCGCACGGTCTCGATCTGCGAGCCCATGCCGATGAACCCGACCTCCTGGGTGAGCGCGGACCCGTCCGGGGCGCGCTCGGGCCGGCCGACGGCGTCCGTCACCGGCCGCTGGGTCAGCCGCGGGGTGATCGTGGCGGAGTCGCGCTCGCCGTCGCGCACCCACTCGATGGACGTGGGCCGCCCGGCCCGCTCGCGGATCGCCGCGGACAGGGCGTCCCAGTCGGAGACGGGGCGCCCGTCGAAGGCCACCACCGTGTCCCCGGGGCGCAGTCCCGCCTCGTGGGCGGGCCCGGCGGGGTCGCCCGGGCGGCAGTCCTCGGTCCCGCCCGAGGCGGCGCGGGCCTGCTGCTCCTGCGTCGTGACCACGCACCGGTAGACCTCGGCGACGGTGGTGCTCGGCTGCGAGGTGCCCACCGTCGTGACCAGCAGGGCGGTGACGCCCAGCGCGATGAGCAGGTTCATGAACGGCCCGCCGAGCATGATCACCACGCGCTTCCACACCGGCAGGGCGAGGAAGCGGCGGTGCTCGTCGCCGGGGCGGACCTCCTCGGCGGCCTGGGCCCGCGCGTCGTCGGCCATGCGGCCCAGCTGCTGGACGAAGCCCGTGGACGCCGTGCGGGGTGTCTGCCCGGGCCGCGGCGGGGGCAGCATCCCGATCATCGCGACGTAGCCGCCCAGCGGGACGGCCTTGAACCCGTACTCCGTCTCGCCGCGGCGCCACGAGACGAGCGTCGGGCCGAAGCCGATCATGTACTGCGTGACGCGCACGCCGAAGAGCTTGGCCGGGACGAGGTGGCCGACCTCGTGCAGGGCGATCGAGACCGCCAGGCCCAGTGCGACCGCGAGGACGCCCGCGACGTACCAGAGGATCTCCACGACGGTCACCAGCGGGCCCGCGCCGCACGGCGCGCCCAGGCCTCGGCGGCGAGCACGGCGTCCACGGTGAGCGCGGCGGGCGCGGGGTCGTGGCCGGCCGCGGCGAGCACGTGCTCGGGGGCGTAGTCGGCGACGACGGCGCGGACCGTGTCCACGATCCCGTCGAAGGGCAGGGCGCCGGCGTGGAAGGCGTCCACCGCCTCCTCGTTGGCGGCGTTGAACACGGCCATGTGGGTGGGCGAGGCGGCCGCCGCCTCCTTCGCGGCCCGCACGGCGGGGAAGGCCTCCTCGTCGAGGGGTTCGAAGGTCCAGGTGGCCGCCCGCGTCCAGTCGCAGGCCGGGGCCGCGCCCGGGAGCCGGCGCGGCCAGCACAGCCCGAGGGCGATGGGCAGGCGCATGTCCGGCGGGGAGGCCTGGGCGAGCGTGGACCCGTCGACGAACTCGACCATCGAGTGCACCACGGACTGCGGGTGGACCACGACGTCGATCCGGTCCAGGGGCACGTCGAACAGCAGGTGGGCCTCGATCACCTCGAGGGCCTTGTTCACGAGGGAGGCGGAGTTGGTGGTGACGACGCGGCCCATGTCCCACGTGGGGTGGGCGAGGGCCTGGGCGGGCGTGACGGCGTGCAGGGCGGCGCGGTCCAGGCCGCGGAACGGCCCGCCCGAGGCCGTGAGCACGAGGCGGCGGACCTCGTCCGCCGTGCCCCCGCGCAGCGCCTGCGCGAGCGCGGAGTGCTCGGAGTCCACCGGCACGAGCTGGCCCGGCGCCGCGGCCGCCTTCACGAGGGCCCCGCCGACGATGAGCGACTCCTTGTTGGCCAGGGCCAGGCGGTGGCCGGCGTGCAGCGCGGCGAGGGTGGGCCGCAGGCCGATCGAGCCCGTGATCCCGTTGAGCACGGTGTCGGCGCCGGGCCACGCCGCGATCTGCTCGGCGGCGCGTGGCCCGGTGAACAGCACGGGTCGGGGGGCCGGGCGCCCGAGGCGGGCGGCGGCGTCGGCGAGGGCGGCGCGCAGCTCCTCCTCCCCCGCCGCGGCGGAGCCCACCGCCTCGACCTCGAAGCGCACGGCCTGCTCGGCCAGCAGGGTCGTGTTCGCCCCGCCCGCGAGCGCGACGGCCCGGAGCCGGGCGGGGTCCTGGGCGATCACGTCGAGGCCCTGGGTGCCGATCGAGCCCGTGGAGCCGATCAGGGCGACGGCGCGCGGGGCGCCGTCGTCGTCCGCCGGGGCGGGGGCGGGCAGCGTGTAGTCGGTGAGGGATCCGTGCGTCACCCCGCCATGATGCCAGCCGGGCCTGGACACGGACGGGGGGCCGACCGGACGGACGCCGCGCCGCGACATCCCGCCCCGCCGACCCCCGTGGGACCGGGTCAGCCGCGGATCAGTGCTGCACCGGCTTCTCGGCGCCGATGCCGGTGAGGGAGCGGACCTCCATCTCGGCCTGCTTGTCGGGGTCCTCGGCGCGCGACGAGGTCACCGAGCCGAGCCAGCCGAGGAAGAAGGCCAGCGGGATGGAGACGATGCCCGGGTTCTTCAGCGGGAACACCGCGAAGTCCGCGCCCGGGATCATCGAGGTCGGCGTCCCGGACATCACCGGGGACAGGACGATCAGGATGATCGCGGAGAGCAGTCCGCCGTACATCGACCACACCGCGCCGCGGGTGGTGAAGCGCCGCCAGAACAGGGAGTAGAGGATGGTCGGCAGGTTCGCCGAGGCCGCCACCGCGAAGGCGAGCGCCACGAGGAACGCCACGTTCTGGCCCTGGGCGGCGATGCCGCCGACGATCGCCAGGACGCCGATCACCACCACGGTGATCTTGCCGATCCGCACCTCCTCCTGCGGGGTGAGCGGGTGCTTGGCGATCACGGAGCCGTACACGTCGTGGGCGAAGGACGCCGCCGCCGTGATGGCCAGGCCCGCGACCACCGCGAGGATGGTGGCGAACGCGACCGCCGAGATCAGGCCCAGCAGGATGGAGCCGCCGAGCTCGAACGCCAGCAGCGGGGCCGCGGAGTTCTGCCCGCCGGGCGCGGCCGTGATGCGCTCGGGGCCGATCAGCGCGCCGGCACCGTAGCCCAGCACGAGGGTGAACAGGTAGAACGCGCCGATGAGGACGATGGCCCACACCACGGACTTGCGCGCCTCCTTGGCGGTGGGCACCGTGTAGAACCGCATGAGCACGTGCGGCAGGCCGGCGGTGCCGAGCACGAGCGCGATGCCCAGGGACACGAAGTCGAGGCGGGTCAGGGCGCTGGCGCCGTACTGCAGGCCCGGCTCGAGGATCGCCTCGCCCTTCGGGTTCATCTCGACGGCGGCCCCCAGCAGGGCGTTGAAGTCGAAGCCGAACAGGGCCAGCGACCACACGGTCATGATCCCCGCGCCGGCGATCAGCAGGATCGCCTTGATGATCTGCACGTAGGTGGTGCCCTTCATGCCGCCGATCAGCACGTAGACGATCATCAGCACGCCCACGATCACGATCACGAGGGCCTGGCCGGCCCGGTCGTTGATGTTCAGCAGCAGGGACACCAGGCCGCCGGCGCTGGCCATCTGGGCCAGGAGGTAGAAGAGGCAGACGGCCATGGTGCCGAAGGCGGCGGCGATGCGCACGGGACGCTGCTGCAGGCGGAAGGACAGCACGTCCGCCATGGTGAACTTGCCGGTGTTGCGCAGCAGCTCGGCCACCAGCAGCAGGGCCACGAGCCACGCCACGAGGAAGCCGATCGAGTAGAGGAAGCCGTCGTAGCCGTAGAGGGCGATCGCGCCCACGATGCCCAGGAACGAGGCCGCGGAGAGGTAGTCACCCGCGATGGCCGTGCCGTTCTGGGTGCCGGAGAAGCCGCGGCCGCCGGCGTAGTAGTCGGCCGAGGACGCGTTCGTCTTGGACGCGCGGATCACGATCACGAGGGTGACCACCACGAAGGCGACGAAGATGCCGATGTTCACGGCGGGGTTGCCGACCGTCTGCGGGGCGGCCTGGAGCAGGGGGGTGAGCGCGCTCATCGCGTGGCCTCGGGGTTCTCGTGGGCGCCGGCGGCCTCGCGCTCGAGGCGCTCACGCAGCGCGGTGGCGCGGGGGTCCAGGGTCCGGTTGGAGAAACGGACGTAGGCGAAGGTGATCAGGAACGTGGTGACGAACTGGAGCAGGCCGAGGATCAGGCCGAGGGTGATGTTGCCGCCGAGGCGGATCGCCATGAACTCGGGGAAGAACGCGCCGACGATCACGAACACCAGGTACCAGACGAAGAACGCCACGGTCATGGGGAAGGCGAAGGATCGGTGGGTGCGCCGGAGCTCGATGAACTCCTCGGACTGCTGCGCGGCGCGGAACTGCGCGGCCGTGGGGACCGGCGCCGTGGGCTCGCTGGATGACATGGGCCCTCCGGGGGTGCGTAGGACGGATCAGTGTGAGACAGATCACTGTGATGACAACCACACTCTGGCGGGCGGAGGGGTGCGCCGTCAAGCGCGCCCCGGGGCCGTGCGCCCGTGTGACAGCCCCGGGGCGCAGCCGTGCGGACGCGGACGCGCCCCGACGGCACGGGGCCGCCGGGGCGTGGAGCCGCCCAGGAGCCGGTCAGGCGCTGCCCGGCCGGGGCGTGTCCGCGCGGCGCAGGAGCGCGCGAGCCTGGGCGAGGACCACCTCGTCGACCATCGCCCCGTCCAGCTCGAAGGCCCCGTGCCGCCCCTCGGCCGCGGCGAGGACGCGCCGGGCGCGCTCGACGGCCTCCGGGGCGGGCGTGTAGGCGGAGCGCACGACGGGCACCTGGCGCGGGTGCAGGCACACGGTCGCGGTGCAGCCCAGGGCGACGGCGTCCTCGGCCTCGGCGGCCAGCCCGGCCTCGTCGACGAGGTCCAGATGGACGGCGTCCCACGCGGCCACCCCGTGCGCGGCCGCCGCCAGCAGCACCGTCGCGCGGGCGTGCTGGACCACGGAGCGGTAGGCGCCCCCGGGGGTGCGGGAGGAGCTGCCGCCCATCGACGCCACGAGGTCCTCGGCGCCCCACATCAGCGCACCCACGTGCGGGTGGGCGGCCAGTTCGGCGGCGGCGAGGATCCCGGCCGCGGTCTCGCACAGGGCGACGACGCGGGTCTGCGGTCCGAGGGCGGCGACGACCCCGTCCACCTGCGCGGCGGACTCGGCCTTGGCGAGCATGAGCGTGCGCCAGCCCGTCCCGGCGAGCATGGCCAGGTCGGCGTCGTGGTCCGCGGTGCCCGCGGGGTTCACGCGGACCACCACGCGGTCCCCGTCCAGCGGGCCGCCGTCGACCCCGCAGGCCCGCCCCGCCCAGGCCGCCGCGACGGCGTCGCGCGCGGCGGGCCGGGCCTCCGGGGTGACGGCGTCCTCGAGGTCGAGGATCACCGCGTCCGCGCGCTCGAGCGCCGTGGCGTACCGCTCGGGGCGGTCCGCCGGGGTGAACATGACGGCCGGTCCGAGGGTCAGCGCGCTCATGCCCGCTCCCCCGTGCCTGCGGCGTCGGCGGCCTTCGCCTTGGCCTCCGCGTGCGCCTGCGCGGTCCACATCAGGCAGGTGCGCTGGGCGCGGACGACGACGCCGCCGTGCTGGTTCTCCCCCGTCATCGCGAACGTGACGATCCGCTGCCCCGGCCGCGAGGAGGACTCGCGGATCGCGGTGACCTCGGAGCGCCCGTAGAGCGTGTCCCCGTGGAAGACCGGCTTCGGGAACGCGATCTCCCCCAGGCCGAGCTGGGCCACGAGCGTGCCCTGCGTGGTCTGCCCGACGGCGAGGCCCACCAGGGTGGACAGCGTCAGCATCGAGTTGACCAGCGGTCGGCCGAACGGCTGGGCCGCCGCGTACGCGTGGTCCAGGTGCAGGGCCTGCGGGTTCATGGTGAGGGTGGTGAACAGGACGTTGTCCGCCTCGGTGAGCGTGCGGCCGGGCCGGTGCAGGTAGACCTGACCGACCGCCAGCTCGTCCGCGTAGCGGCCCCGCTGCTCGATCTCGACGCGCTCCGGCACGTCAGAGGCCCAGCTCGCGGGCGATCAGCATGAGCTGCACCTCGGTGGTGCCCTCGCCGACCTCGAGGATCTTGGAGTCGCGGTAGTGACGGGCCACGAGGGTCTCGTTCATGAAACCGTAGCCGCCGAACACCTGGGTGGCGTCCCGGGCGTTGTCCATGGCGGCCTCGCCGGCGATCAGCTTGGCCATGGCGGCCTCGGTCTTGAACGGCTTGCCGGCCAGCATCTTCCGGGCGGCCTCGTAGTAGGCCAGGCGGGCGGCGTGCGCGCGGGCCTGCATGCGGGCGATCTTGAAGGACACGGCCTGGAACTGCCCGATCTTCTGGCCGAACGAGGTCCGCTGCTTGGCGTAGGCGACCGACTCGTCCACGCAGCCCTGGGCCGCGCCGGTGGCCAGGGCCGCGATGGCGATGCGGCCCTCGTCCAGGATCTCGAGGAAGTGGGCGAAGCCGCGGCCGCGGGCGCCCAGCAGGTTCTCCTCCGGCACGCGCGCGTCCGTGAAGTGCAGGGCGTGGGTGTCCGAGGAGTTCCAGCCGACCTTGTCGTAGGCCTTGGCCACGGAGAAGCCCTCGGTGCCGGCGGGCACCAGGATCGTGGAGATCTCCTTGGCGGGGCGGCCGTCGTGGCCGGTCCTGCCCTCCACCGTGCCGGTCACGGCGGTGACGGTGACGAGGGAGGTGATGTCCGTGCCGGAGTTGGTGATGAACTCCTTGGCGCCGTTGATGCGCCACTGGCCGTCCTCGAGCGCGGCGGTGGTCTGGGTGCCGCCGGCGTCGGAGCCCGCGCCCGGCTCGGTGAGGCCGAAGCCGGCCAGGTGCGTGCCGGCCACGAGGTCCGGCAGCCAGCGCTGCTTCTGCTCCTCGGTGCCGAACTTCAGCAGCGGCATGGCGCCCAGGGAGACGCCGGCCTCCAGGGTGATGGCCACGGACTGGTTGACGCGGCCGAGCTGCTCGAGCGCCAGGGCCAGGGCGAAGTAGTCGCCGCCCATGCCGCCGTACTCCTCGGGGAACGGGAGGCCGAACAGGCCCATCTCGCCCATCTGGGCCACGATCTCGTACGGGAACTCGTGCTGGGCGTCCAGCTCGGCGGAGACCGGGGCCACGACCTCGTCGGCGAACTCGCGGACGGTGTCGGAGAGGACCTGGTAGTCCTCCTCGAGGGCGGGCAGGGTGCGGTGCTTGGTGCTCATGGTCCTCTCCTGTTCTCAGGTGTTCTCTGCGGGTGCTGCGTGCTCGGCGGGCTCGACGACGGCGATCAACGCCTGCGCGGCCACGGCGTCGCCCTCGGCGACGTGGACGGTCACGACGCCGGCGACGGCGGCCGTGACGGGGTGCTCCATCTTCATGGCCTCGACCACCGCCAGCTCCTGGCCCGCGGCCACGGTGTCCCCGGTGGCCACGGACACGGCGACGACGGTGCCCGGCATGGGCGTGCGGGCCTCGGGGGACGCTGCGCCGGCCGGGGCACGACGCGCGGCCGCGGCCGCGCGGGCGGCCTCGACCACCTCGGCCCGGGTGAGGCGGCGGACCTGCCACGCGGCGCCGTCGCGGTGCAGCCACGCTGAGCGTGGGTCCCGCGGGTCACCGGCCAGGAGGTTGACGCCCGCCAGGGCTCCGGCGTCTTCGTCCACCTCGGCGTCGGCGGCGGGGGCGGTGAGGATGCGGTCCTCGTCCCCGACCCGCACGCGCATCCCGGGCTGCGGGGCGCCCGCGCCGCGCCAGCCGTCCGCCCGGGCCCACGCGGTGCCGGCCGCGCGCTGCTCGGCGGCGGCCGCGTCCTCGGACACGTCGGCCAGGGCCTCGGCCGCGAGGGCGGCGAGGTCCTCGGGCAGCGCGGGGGCGGTCCACGCCTCGAGGCCGTCGATCAGCTCGGTGGTGAGCCGGCCGGTCCGCACATCCGTGCGGGCAGCGAGCTCGCGCAGCCAGCCCAGGTTGGAGCGGACGCCGAACAGCACGGTGTCCGCGAGCGCGGCGTCGAGCCGCTCGAGGGCCTCGGTGCGGTCGGCGCCGCGGGTGATGAGCTTGGCGATCATCGGGTCGTAGAAGCCGGTGATCTCGGGCTGAGCGCCGTCGACGTCCACGGGGTCCACGGCGCCGACGGCGGTGGCGGGCCGCGCCTGCGGCCCGGAGCCGAACGCGCGCTCCTCGGCCGGCCGGGAGGGCAGCAGGAGCGTGTCGACGCGGACGCCCTCGCCGGCGGGCTCGCGCCAGCGCAGCACCGGCCCGGTGGAGGGCAGGAAGCCGTTCGCGGGGTCCTCCGCGTAGACGCGGGCCTCGACGGCGGCGCCGTCGAGGGTCACGTCCGCCTGGGCGAAGCCGAGCGGCTCCCCCGCGGCGATGCGCAGCTGCAGCTCCACGAAGTCCAGGCGCTGTCCGCGCACCCGGACGACCTCCTCGGAGACCGGGTGCTCCACCTGCAGGCGGGTGTTCATCTCCATGAAGAAGAACTCATCCGGGTTCTCGTCCGAGACGAGGAACTCGACGGTGCCGGCACCGCGGTAGCCCACGGACACGGCCGCGTCCACGGCGGCCCGGCCCAGGCGCTCGCGGAGCTCGGCCCCGTGCGCCAGCCCGGTCAGCAGGGGCGCGGGGGCCTCCTCGATCACCTTCTGGTGGCGGCGCTGCAGGGAGCACTCGCGCTCACCCAGGTGCACGGTGGCGCCGTGGGCGTCCGCGAACACCTGCACCTCGATGTGCCGGGGCGCGGTGATGAGCCGCTCGAGCAGCAGGGTGTCGTCGCCGAACGCCGAGCGCGCCGTGCGCCGGGCCGAGGCGAGGGCGCCGGGCAGCTCCTCGGCGGCGCGCACGGCCACCATGCCCTTGCCGCCGCCGCCCGCGGAGGGCTTGATCAGCAGCGGGAAGCCGACGCGCTCGGCCTCGGCCGTGATCTGCTCGTCGGTGAGCGTGGGGTCCTGGATGCCGGGGACCACCGGCACGTCGTACGCGGCCACGGTCTCCTTCGCGCGGATCTTGTCCGCCATCGCGTCGAGCGAGGCCACGGGAGGGCCCACGAACACGATGCCGGCCGCGTCCAGTGCGCGGGCGAAGTCGGCGTTCTCGGACAGGAAGCCGTAGCCGGGGTGCACGGCCTGCGCGCCGGTGCGGCGCGCGGCGTCGACGACGGCGTCGATGTCCAGGTACGACTCGCGAGCCGGGGCCGGGCCGAGGCGGACCGCCGTGTCCGCCTCGCGGACGTGCCGCGCGTCGGCGTCGGCGTCGGAGTGCACGGCCACCGAGCGGATGCCGAGGCGGCGCAGGGTGCGGAGGACGCGCACGGCGATCTCGCCGCGGTTGGCCACCAGCACGGTGTCGAACAGGGGCGTCCCCTGGGCGTGGTTCTCGGTCACGGGTGCCTCACATGCGGAACAGGCCGAACCGGGAGTCCGGCAGCGGGGAACGGGAGATGACGTCGAGGGCCAGGGAGAGCACCCGGCGGGTCTGGCCGGGGGTGATCACCCCGTCGTCCCAGAGGCGGGCGGTGGAGTACAGGGGGCTGCCCTGGTCCTCGTACTGCCGGCGGACCGGCGCCTGGAAGGCCTCGACCTCCTCGGGGGACATCGGCTCCTCCCCCGCGGCGGTCCGCTGGTCCTGCTTGATCTGCGTGAGCACGGAGGAGGCCTGCGGGCCGCCCATCACGGAGATGCGCGCGTTCGGCCACATCCACAGGAAGCGGGGTGAGTAGGCGCGGCCGCACATCGCGTAGTTGCCGGCGCCGAACGAGCCGCCGATCACCACGGTCAGCTTGGGCACGCGGGCGGTGGCGACGGCGGTGACCATCTTGGCGCCGTCGCGCGCGATGCCGCCGGCCTCCGCGTCCCGGCCCACCATGAAGCCGGAGATGTTCTGCAGGAACAGCAGCGGGATGCCGCGCTGGTCGCACAGTTCGATGAAGTGCGCACCCTTGCGGGCGGAGTCGCCGAACAGGATGCCGTTGTTGGCGAGGACGCCCACGGGATGGCCGTCGATCCGCGCGAACGCGGTGACCAGGGTGGTGCCGTGGAGGGGCTTGAACTCGTGGACGGAGCCGCCGTCCACGAGGCGGTCGATCACCTCGCGCACGTCGTAGGGGGTGTTCACGTCCACGGGCACGACGCTGGTCAGTTCGGCCGGGTCCTTGGCGGGCTCCGCGGCGGGGGCGACCTCCCAGGCCGGCGCCTCGGCCGGGGGCAGGGTGGCCACGATGTCCCGGAGGATCTGCATGGCGTGCAGGTCGTCGTCCGCCAGGTGGTCCGCGACGCCGGAGCGCTCGGCGTGCAGCCGGCCGCCGCCGAGGTCCTCGGGCGAGACGTCCTCCCCGATCGCGGCCTTCACGAGCGGGGGGCCGCCGAGGAAGATGGTGCCCTGCTCGCGCACGATCACGGTCTCGTCGGACATGGCCGGCACGTACGCGCCGCCCGCCGTGGAGGAGCCGCACACCGCGACCAGCTGCGGGATGCGCCGCGAGGAGAGCAGCGCCTGGTTCCGGAAGATGCGGCCGAAGTGCTCGCGGTCCGGGAAGACCTCGTCCTGGCGGGGCAGGAACGCGCCGCCGGAGTCCACGAGGTAGATGCACGGCAGGCGGTTCTCCAGGGCGATCTCCTGGGCCCGCAGGTGCTTCTTCACCGTCATGGGGTAGTAGGTGCCGCCCTTCACGGTGGCGTCGTTGCCGACCACCATCACGAGGCGGCCGTGGACCAGGCCGATGCCCGCCACGACGCCCGCGGCGGGGCTGTCCCCGTCGTACAGGCCGTGCGCGGCCAGCGCGCCGACCTCGAGGAAGGGCGAGCCCTCGTCGAGCAGCGCGTCGATGCGGTCCCGCACCAGCAGCTTGCCGCGGCCGGTGTGGCGCTCGCGCGAACGCTCGGGCCCGCCGAGCGACGTGCGGGCGACGAGGTCGGCGAGCTCCTGCTCGAGCCGGGCGTGGCCGGCCGCGTTGCGCTCGGCCACGGTGGGCGCGGACTGCGCGGCCGGGGCCGGGGTGCTGGCGGTCATGGGACCCCCTTCAGTGAATGACGACTAACTGAACCGAGCCTCAGTGTAGTGACGATCGTCACTGACGTCGACCGGGCGCCCGGCGCGCCTCGTCCCGTCCTACAGTGGATCCCATGCCCGCCGTCGATCCCGCGTCCCCCACCGCCCCGGCGACCCCGCCGACCGCCCGGGAGGCCGCCAAGGCCCGACGCCGGGTGGACCTGCTCGCGGCCGCGGCGCGACTGTTCGCGGCCCGGGGCTTCGACGCGGTCCGCCTCGAGGACATCGGCGCCGCCGTCGGGATCAGCGGCCCCGCCATCTACCGCCACTTCGCCGGCAAGGCCGCCGTGCTCACGGCGATCCTCGACACGGCCTCGCAGGACCTGCTCGACGGCGGGCTGGCCGCCGAGGCGCAGCACGCGCCGGGGGCGGAGACCCTGCGGGCCCTCATCGGCTTCCAGGCGGACTTCGCCCTCGCCCAGCGCGACGTGATCCGCGTGCAGGACCGCGACATGTCCGCCCTGCCCGACGGCGCGCGCACGGCCATCACGCGCACCCAGCGCGCCTACATCGACGTGTGGGCACGCCAGCTGCAGGTCGTCCACCCCCACGAGGACCAGGCCACCGCCGTGTTCCGCGCCCAGGCCGTGCTGGGCCTGCTCAACTCCACCCCCCGCTCGGTGCGGCGCACCGCAGCCGACCGCGCGGCCCGCCGCGCGACCCTCGTGGCCATGGCCTGGGCCGCGGCCACGGCCCCCGGGCCGCTGTCCGGCGAGGACTGAGCGGGCGGCACCGGCCCGGCGGGCCGGCGTCGTGCCCGGTGGTACGGTGGCCGGTACCCGCGACGGCGGACGCCGTCGAACCCCGCCCCGAGAGGTCCACCGCCGTGCTTCTTCGTGACGTCCGACCCGAGGATCTGGACGAGTTCTTCCTCCACCAGCAGGACGAGCAGGCCAACCTGATGTCCGCCTTCGCCCCCCGCAACCCCCGGGACCGCGGCGTCTTCGACTACCACTGGGCCCACCTGCTCGGGGACGAGGACACCATCGTGCGGACCATCGAGCACGAGGGCCGCGCCGTGGGCGCGCTCGTATGCACCGAGCAGGACGGCGTGGGCGAGCTGTCCTTCTGGACCGCGCAGGACTACTGGGGCCTGGGCCTGACGACCGCGGCCGTGGACCGGTTCCTCGAGGAGCACACCGCCCGCCCGCTGCGGGCGCACGTGCCCGAGGACAACGTGGGCTCCGTGAAGGTGCTCTCCCGCCGCGGCTTCGAGACCGTCGGCGAGGAGAGGGTCTTCTCCAACGCCCGCGCCGAGGTCATCACCGAGCTCGTGATGGAGCTGCCCGCCGCCGACTGAGCACGCCCCGCGGCCCCCGCCGTGTCGGCGGCCGCACCGGCCTGCCATGACGACGGCCCCGCCTCCCGGTGCCCGGGCGGCAGGGCCGCGGCGCGTCCGGGGCCGTCAGACCATGGCCAGGGTCAGACCCGGGCGGCGCAGGATCGCGCCGACGTCCGCGAGGAAGCGCGAGCCCTGCTCGCCGTCCACGAAGCGGTGGTCGAACGAGAGGGACAGCGTCATGACGTCCCGCAGGGCGATCTCGCCGCGATGCTCCCACGGCATCCTCCGGACCTGGCCGATCGCGATGATCGCCCCCTCACCCGGGTTGATGATCGGGGTGCCCGCGTCCACGCCGAACACCCCGACGTTCGTGAGCGTGAAGGTGCCGCCGGCCAGATCCGCCGGGGACAGCCGCCCCTCGCGGGCGAGGCCCGTGAGATCGCGGATGGCGTCGGCCAGCTCCCTCAGGCTCATCGCCTGGGCGTCCTTGACGTTCGGCACCATCAGCCCGCGGGGGGTGGCGGCGGCGAAACCGAGGTTCACGAAGTTCTGCTGGACGATCGTCCCGGCGGCCTCGTCCCACCGGGCGTTGACGTCCGGGGTGCGCTCCATCGCCACGAGGCACGCCTTGGCGGCGAGCGTCATGGGCGTGAGCTTGACGTCCCGGAACTCGCGGGAGGCCTTGAGCTCGGCGAGCAGCTCCATGGTCTCGGTGACGTCCACCTGCAGGAACTCGGTCACGTGCGGGGCGGTGAACGCGGACTGCACCATGGCCGCCGCGGTCGCCTTGCGCACGCCCTTGACCGGCACGGCCTCGGTGCGCGGGCGGCCGCCCAGGGTGCGGACGCCCCCGGTCGCAGCCGACTCGGCGCCGGACTGCGGCGGCGTCGCCGCGGCCGCGGGCTGCCCGCCCCCGGCCAGGAACGCCTCGACGTCCGCGCGGGTGATGACCCCGCCCGCACCGGTGCCGGTGACCTGTTCCAGATCCACGCCCGCGCGGCGCGCGTACAGGCGCACGGGCGGAGTGCACCGGGGCCGCTCGTCCGACACCGCGCCCGACGCCGCGTCCGCGCGGGCGGGCTCGGCGGCCTCGGGCTGCGGGCGCCCGGCGCCGGCCGGGGCCGCCTCCGACGTGGACGGCGCCTGTCCGCGGGCGGGCTCACCCGCCGGGGCGGCCGACGTCGCCGGGGCCGCGGAGCCGCGCCGCGCACGGCGGCCGGGCTTGCCGGTGTCCGGCGCGGCGCCGTAGCCGACGAGGGTGGGCACGCGGCCGTCACCCTCGGCGGGCCCGCCGACGTCGGGCTCGGTGCCCTCGAGGGTGAAGGTCACCAGGGGCGCACCGACCTCGAGGGTCTCACCCTCGGCGCCGTGCAGGGCCGCGACGACGCCCGCGAACGGGCTCGAGACCTCGACCACGGCCTTGGCCGTCTCGACGTCGGCGAGCACCTGGTTCACGCTCACCGCGTCGCCCTCGGCCACGCGCCACGTCACGATCTCGGACTCGGTCAGGCCCTCGCCGAGGTCGGGCAGGCGGAAGGTCTTCTGGCTCATCGGGTCTCCTCCCCGGCGTTCTGGGCGGCGAGGAACTGCTCGGCGGTCTCGGGGACGGCGAACGCGTCCACGGAGTCCAGCGAATTCGGTCGGCCCAGAGCACGGTCCAGGCCGTCGAGGATGCGGTCGAGGTCCGGCAGATGAAGGTGCTCGAGCTTGGACGGCGGGTAGGGCACGTCCATGCCGGTGACGCGCACCGGCGGGGCCTCGAGCCAGTGGAACGCGCGCTCGGCCACCGTGGCCACGAGCTCGGCGCCGAGGCCGCCGGTGCGGGACGCCTCGTGCGCCACGACGAGCCGGCCGGTGCGCCGCACCGAGGACTCGACGAGGCCGGTGTCCAGCGGGGACAGGCTGCGCAGGTCGACCACCTCGACCTCGACGCCCTCCTCGGCCGCCACCTCGGCGGCCTGCAGGGCGGTCTTCACGAGCGGGCCGTAGGCCACGAGCGTGGCGTCCCGGCCCTCGCGCAGGATGCGGGCGGGGCTCATCGGGGGGATCGCGACGTCCAGGTCCACGTCGCCCTTGTCGTGGTAGCGCCGCTTGGGCTCGAGGTAGACCACCGGGTCCTCCGAGGCGATCGCGGCGCGGATGAGGTCGTACCCCTCCTGCGGGGAGGACGGGGAGACCACCCGCAGGCCCGCGGTGTGCAGGAAGTAGGCCTCGGGCGACTCGGAGTGGTGCTCCGGGGAGCCGATGCCGCCGCCGAAGGGGATGCGGATGGTCACCGGCATCGGCACGGCGCCACGGGTGCGGGCGCGCAGCTTGGCCAGGTTCGCCACGATCTGGTCGAACGCGGGGTACACGAAGCCGTCGAACTGGATCTCGACGACGGGCCGGTAGCCGCGCATCGCCAGGCCGATGGCCGTGCCCACGATGCCGGACTCGGCCAGCGGGGTGTCGAGCACCCGGTCCTCGCCGAACTCGGCCTGCAGGCCGTCGGTGATGCGGAACACGCCGCCGAGGGCGCCGATGTCCTCGCCCATGAGCAGGACCTTGGGGTCGTCGGCCAGGGCACGGTGCAGACCGCGGTTGATCGCCCGGCCGAAGGTCATGCGCTCGCTCACGCGCCCGCCTCCTCGTCGTCGAACTGCTGCAGGTAGAGGACGTGCTCGCGGCGCTGCCGCTCGAGCTCCTGGTGGGGCTCGGCGTAGATCTCGTCGAAGAGCCTGTCCGCGCCGTCCTCCTCGAGCGCCTCGAGGGCACGGCGGACCTCCGCCGCCAGCTCGTCGGCCTCGGCCTGGGCCTGTGCGAGCACGGCGTCCACGTCCACATCGAGGGTGCGCAGGTGCGCCTCCACGCGGGTCAGCGGGTCACGGGCCTTCCAGGCCTCGAGCTCGGCGTCGTCCCGGTAGCGGGTGGGGTCGTCCGCGGTGGTGTGCGGGCCCATGCGGTAGGTGACGGCCTCGATGAAGGTGGGGCCGCCCCCGTCGGCCGCGCGCTCGACGGCGGCGCGGGTCGCGGCGAGCACGGCCAGGACGTCGTTGCCGTCCACGCGCATCGACGGGATGCCGAAGCCCCACGGGCGGTCCGCGATGCTGCGGCGGGTCTGCAGGCGCACGGGCTCGGAGATGGCCCAGTGGTTGTTCTGGCAGAAGAACACCACGGGCGCCTGGTAGGAGGCGCTGAAGACCATGGCCTCGTTGACGTCGCCCTGGCTCGTGGCGCCGTCGCCGAAGTAGACGATCGTGGCGACGTCCGCCTGGTCCCGCTGGACGCCCATCGCATAGCCGACGGCGTGCAGGGCCTGCGCGCCGATGATGATCTGCTGGGTGGCCACCCGCGTCTCGTTCGGGTCCCAGCTCGAGAACGTGGAGCCGCGCCACACCCGCAGCAGGTCCAGCGCGGGGACGCCGCGCAGCAGGGCCACGCCGTTCTCGCGGTAGGACGGGAAGACGAAGTCGTCCGGGCACAGCGCGACGGCGGAGCCCACCTGGGCGGCCTCCTGGCCCAGCAGCGGCGGCCACAGGGCCAGCTCGCCCTGACGCTGCAGGTGCGTGGCCTCGACGTCGAGGCGCCGGACCACGGCCATCTGGCGGTACAGCGCGGCGAGGGCGTCGGCGTCGACGTCCTCGATCCACGGGTCGAGCTCCGGCTGCGGACGGCGGCGGCCCTCCGTGTCGAGCACCTGGAGCATCACGGCCTCGGCCGGGCCCGCCGGGGGCGGAGAGCCGGCGGACTGTCCGCCGGTGGGACGGGTGTGGTCCACGAGGGTCACTGGACTGCCTTCCGATCGACGCCCACGGTGCGGGGCGAGGGAGTTGTACGCATGCGCGAGCAGGGGTGGAGCGCGCGGCGCCTCGGTGGTGTGATTGTAATCACTTCAGTGTGATCTGCGCCACTCTCCCGGGGCCGCCGCGCGAGGGCCGGGTGTCAGGCGCGGCGCAGCAGCACGTCGACGGCGGCGTCGAGGTAGGCGTCGACCTGGCCCTCCTCGTAGCCGGCGGCACCCTCCGCCTCGCCGAACGACGCGCGGCGCACGTCGTCCGCGGTCAGCCCGCCCTCGGCGTCGGGATCCGTCGAGCCCTCCGCGCCGGCCAGGGTGACGCGCAGGCGGTCCACGAGCGCGTCCACCTGGTCCACGTCGTAGCTCACGGCGTCCGCGCGGGAGGGGCGGCGGAAGCGCTCCGCCGGGGCCCGGTCGGCGCGGGCCACGAGCTCGGCCACGCGCTCCTCGAGGTCTGCGGCCCAGTCCTCGTCCCCGCGCTCGGCGACGAAGGCCTGACGCTCGGCGGCGGCCAGCTCCTCCTCGAGGCGGTCCAGCTCGTCGTCCACCTCGTCCGTGGCGTAGCCGCCGTTGACGGTCGCGAAGCGGGCCTGGCGCACCTCCTCCGCCGTCAGCGGGGCACCGCCGTCGCGCGCCTCACGGGCACGCGCCATGAAGGCGTCCACGTGGGTGGTCT
Source organism: Micrococcus sp. HOU01 (assembly GCF_035609305.1). Taxonomy (NCBI): domain Bacteria; kingdom Bacillati; phylum Actinomycetota; class Actinomycetes; order Micrococcales; family Micrococcaceae; genus Micrococcus; species Micrococcus sp. HOU01. Next base: position 2,013,210 of record NZ_CP141211.1, read on the forward strand.
CGTAGCCGATCTCGTCCTGCTCGACGAGCTCGAAGACCGGCTCGGCGTCCGGGGTGGTGCGGGGGGTCATGGGCGTCTCCTGCGGTGTGAGTCCCGGACGTGCCGGGTCGAGGGGTGGATCAGGTCAGGGGCAGCGCCAGCACGGTGTAGGCCACCGGCGCGGCGAACACGAGGGAGTCCAGGCGGTCCATCACGCCGCCGTGGCCGGGCAGGGCGGAGGACATGTCCTTGATGCCGAGCTCACGCTTGACCATGGACTCGGAGAAGTCCCCCGAGGTGGCGGCGGCGACGATGGTCACGCCGAGGACGGCGCCGACCCACCACGGCTGGCCGACCAGCACGGGGACGGCGACGACGCCCACCAGCACCGAGCCCGCCAGGGAGCCGGCCAGGCCCTCCCAGGACTTCTTGGGGCTGATGCGCGGGGCGATCGGGGTGCGGCCGAAGCGGTAGCCCACGATGTAGCCGAACGTGTCGTTGGAGACCACCATCAGCAACAGGACCGCCACCATGCGGTGCCCCAGCGGCTCGTCCAGGAGCGCCGCGGCGAAGGAGAGCAGGAACGGCGCCCACAGCACGATGAACACGCCCGCGAGCATGAACTGGCCCGCCGGGCGCCGGCGCGTCAGCGCCGTCCACACGGCCACCAGGGCCAGGCACGCCACGAGGGCGACGAACAGCGCGGGCACCCCCCACCGCCACGCCGTGAGCGGCAGGACCGCCGCAGCCACCCAGAGCGGGGGCCGCGGCACGTCCAGGCCGATGCCGCGTACCGCCGTCGCGATCTCGGACACCGCGCCGACCAGCAGGGCGACCACGAGGAGGACCAGCAGCCAGTCGAGCCAGAAGAGGCCGACCAGGGCCGTCGCCAGCAGCCCCACCCCCACGAGGACGGCGGACTTGAGGTCGCGGCCGCCGCGCGGGGGTGCGGGCGAGGTGGACACGGCGGAGGTCATGGGGCGAGCGCGGACGGCGGGAGGCTCAGACCTCCAGCAGCTCCTGCTCCTTGTTCTTGGCCATCTCGTCGATGAGCTCGACGTGGCGTTTGGTGAGCGCGTCCAGCTCCTTCTCGCCGCGGGCACCCTCGTCCTCGCCGACCTCGCCGTCCTTGACGGCCTTGTCCATGGCCTCCTTGGCCTTGCGGCGGGCATTGCGCACGGAGATCTTGTGCTCCTCCGCCTTGGACTTGACCAGCTTCACGTACTCCTTGCGGCGCTCCTCGGTCAGCTCCGGCATCACGATGCGGATGACCTTGCCGTCGTTGGACGGGTTCGCGCCGACCTCGGACTCGGACAGCGCCTTCTCGATGTTGCGCAGGGCCGACTGGTCGAACGGGGTGATGAGCAGCGTGCGGGCGTCCGTGGTGGTGAAGGACGCCAGCTGCTGCAGCGGGGTGAACGAGCCGTAGTAGTCGACCATCACCTTGGAGTAGAGGCCCGGGTTGGCGCGGCCCGTGCGCACGGAGGCGAAGTCCTCACGCGTGGCCTCGATGGTGCGGTCCATCTGCTCTTCGGCGGACTGCAGGGTCTCCTGGATCACGGTGTCTCCTCGGTGTGGTGGAACAGGTCTGCCGCCATCCTACGCGGCGCGCCTCAGACGGTGACGGTGGTGCCGATCGGCTCGCCGAGCAGGGCGCGGGTCACGTTGCCCGGGCCCTCCATGCCGAACACGCGCATGTCCAGGTCGTTGTCCTTGCACATGGTCATGGCGGTCAGGTCCATCACGCGGATGTTCCGCAGCAGCGCCTCGTCGTAGGTCAGGTGCGTGAGACGCTCGGCGGTGGGGTCCTTCTTGGGGTCCGCGGTGTAGACGCCGTCCACGCCGGACTTGGCCATCAGGACCTCGTCCGCCCCGACCTCGAGGGCACGCTGGGCCGCCACGGTGTCCGTGGAGAAGTAGGGCAGGCCGGTGCCTGCGCCGAAGATCACGACGCGGCCCTTCTGCATGTGGCGGATGGCGCGCAGCGGGATGTAGGACTCCGCCACCTGCTCCATGTGGATGGCGGACTGCACGCGCGTGGTGACCCCGGCCTGGATGAGGAAGTCCTGCAGGGCCAGGCAGTTCATCACGGTGCCGAGCATGCCCATGTAGTCGGCCCGACGGCGGTCCATCCCGTTCTCGGACAGCTCGGCGCCACGGAAGAAGTTGCCGCCGCCGACGACGATCGCGATCTCCACCTGGTCCGCCGCGGCGGCGATCTGCTCGGCGATGCCGCGGACGGTCTCCGGGTCCACGCCGATCTTGCCGCCGCCGAACACCTCGCCCGAGAGCTTGAGGAGCACGCGACGGCGGCCGGTGTCGTCCGAGGTCTGCGGGGCGTGGGCGGTGGTCGGGTCCTCGGGGGCGCGGTTCGTCTCCATGGGAAGCATCTCCTGGTCGGTGGGGGGTCGGGCCGGGGACGGCCGTCCCGGGGGCGGACACGCGGACGGGGTGGCCGCCCGGTCGGGGCGGCCACCCCGTCATGCGATGGTCGTCGGCGCCATCCGGCGCCGGAGTGGACCTCGGGTCGCTCCCGATCCTACGCCCCCGCGGGGCGTGGACCGGGAGCGGCCGGTCCGGGTGCGGCGGTCAGTTGCCGACGCGGAAGCGGGCGAACCCGGTGACGTTGGTGCCGGCGTCGGAGGCGACCTTGCCGACGGTCTGCTTCGGGTCCTTCGCGAACGGCTGGTCCACGAGCACGATCTCCTTGAAGAAGCCGGTCAGGCGGCCCTCCACGATCTTCGGCAGGGCCTGCTCCGGCTTGCCCTCGGCACGGGCGGTCTCATCGGCGATGCGACGCTCGTTCTCGACGGTCTCGGCCGGCACGTCCTCACGGGTGAGGTACGTGGGCGAGTAGGCCGCGACGTGCACGGCGATGTCGTGCGCGGCGGTCTTGGCCTCGGCGGAGTCGGCGTCCACGGCGAGGAGCACGCCCACCTGGGCCGGCAGGTCCTTGGAGGTCTTGTGCAGGTAGGCGTCCACGTAGGCGCCCTCCACGCGGGCCAGGCGGCGCACGGCCACCTTCTCGCCCAGCAGGGCGCCCTCCTCGGTCACGTAGTCGCCCAGGGTGCGGCCCTCGTAGTCGGAGGCCAGCAGGCCGTCGACGTCCGTGGCGCCGGAGGCGACGGCGGCGCGCAGCACCACGTCGCCCAGGGCGATGAACTTGTCGGCCTTGGCCACGAAGTCGGTCTCGCAGTTGAGCTCGATCATGACGCCGACGCCGTTCTCGACGGTCGCGGCCACGAGGCCCTCGGCGGCGGAGCGGCCCTCGCGCTTGGTGGCGCCCTTGAGGCCCTTCACGCGGATGATCTCGATGGCCTTCTCGGCGTCGCCGTTGGCCTCGTCCAGAGCCTTCTTCACGTCCATCATGCCGGCGCCGGTGCGCTCGCGCAGGGCCTTGATGTCAGCAGCGGTGTAGTTCGCCATGCTCGTTCGGTCCTTCCCGTGGTGTGGGTTGTGCGGGATGTTCGGGGTCTGAACCGGCCCGTCGGCCCGGCCGGGTGGGGCCAGGCCGACGGACCGGCCGGGATCACTCGCCCTGCGGGGCGGCCTCGGCGGCGGGGGCCTCGGCCTGCTCGGCCGGCGCCTCGGCGGCGGGGGCCTCGGCCTGCTCGGCCGGCGCCTCGGCGGCAGGGGCCTCGGCCTGCTCGGCCGGCTGGGCGTTGTGCTGCTCGAGCAGCTCGCGCTCCCACTCGGCCATCGGCTCGGCGGCCGCCTGGCCGGACTTGCCGCCCTGACGGGCGATCAGGCCCTCGGCGACGGCGTCCGCGACCACGCGGGTCAGCAGGTTCACGGAGCGGATGGCGTCGTCGTTGCCCGGGATCGGGTAGGCGACCTCGTCCGGATCGCAGTTGGTGTCCAGGATGGCGACGACCGGGATGCCGAGCTTCTGGGCCTCGTCGACGGCCAGGTGCTCCTTCTTGGTGTCCACGACCCACACGGCGGAGGGGGTCTTGGCCATGTTGCGGATGCCGCCGAGGTTGGCCTGCAGCTTCTCGAGCTCACGGTTGAGCAGCAGCAGCTCCTTCTTGGTGAACTGCGAGCCGGCCACGTCCTCGAAGTCGATCTCCTCGAGCTCCTTCATGCGCTGCACGCGCTTGGAGACGGTGGAGAAGTTGGTCAACATGCCGCCGAGCCAGCGGTGGTTCACGTAGGGCATGCCCACGCGACCGGCCTGCTCCGCGATGGCCTCCTGGGCCTGCTTCTTGGTGCCGACGAACAGGATGGTGCCGCCGTGGGCGACGGTCTCCTTGACGAACTCGTAGGCGCGGTCGATGTAGGACAGCGACTGCTGGAGGTCGATGATGTAGATGCCGTTGCGCTCGGTGAAGATGAAGCGCTTCATCTTGGGGTTCCAGCGGCGGGTCTGGTGGCCGAAGTGGACACCGGAGTCGAGGAGCTGGCGCATGGTCACGACGGGCATGACGTTCCCTTCTGTGGCAGCCGTGGCACCCCGCGCTTCACGCGCGGGCGGTCTGCCGGTCGATTTCTTGACGGTTGGCGGCCGGCCCGGTCGGGCGGCCCCTGGCATCACGACGGCGGGCTGCCGGGCCCCACGAGCACCCGCGCCGACGTCCTCTCCAGGAGGACGGCGGGGACGGGACCGAGCGTGGGGGCTGGGCCGCTGAAGCGACCCACCGCGATGCGCGGAGTCGGCGTCCGGGGCACAGCACAGGGCCGGCCACAGGACACCGCTGAGGTGAATCCTACCCCAGGTGGGCGCCCGCTCCCATCGCCGACTCCTGCACAGGGGCCGGTGCGGCGGGCGCTCTCCACGGTGGGACTGCGGGCCTGCCACGCGGCCGCCCGGAACGCCAGGCTGATGCCATGACCCCTCGTACGCTCCTCCCCCGTCCGCTCCCGCGTCCGCGCATCGCGGGGTGCGTCGCGGCAGCCCTGCTCGCCTGGCTCGTCCTCGCCCTGGAGATGGGCGACCTCGGCCCCGCGTCCCGGGCCACGCCCGCACCGTCCACGCGCGACGCGCTGCTCCTCGTCGCGGCGTCCCCGGCAGGTCCGGGCGCGACGGCCGCGCCGGTCGCGTGGCACCCGCCCGTCGCCGGCGCCGCCCCGGATGACGTGCTCCGCGCGTTCGTCGCACCCGAGCGACCGTGGAGTCGGGGGCACCGGGGCGTGGACCTCGCCGTGCAGACCGGGGCTCCGATCCAGGCGCCGGCGGCGGGCCGGGTCGTGTTCGCCGGGGTCGTGGTCGACCGCCCCGTGCTGACCCTCGAGCACGCGGACGGGACCCGCAGCTCCCTCGAGCCGGTGGAGGCGGATGTCGCCGTGGGGGCCGTCGTCGCCGCAGGCGACCCGGTGGGGCGACTGGCCGGGGCGCCACCCCACTGCACGCGGGCGTGCGTGCACTGGGGCGTGCGGGAGCCCGACGGCTGGCGGGTGGGGGACGCGGCCTTCGATCGCTACCTCGACCCGCTGGTGCTCATCGGCTGGAGCGGTCCGTCCGTGCTCTGGCCGCACGCCGCGCCGCACCCAGCGCGGCCGTGAGGTCCAGGAGTCGGCGAGCGGACTCGTCCCAGCTGAACCGGGCCGCCTGGGCGACGCTCGCCCGGGAGGCCGCGGCGAACTCGGCGGGGTCCTCGAGCTCCCGCACGCGGGCCGCGAGCGCGGCCGCCCGGTCCCCCTCGAGCGGGACACCCCGGAAGGACGGGGTGCCCGCGCCGGCGATCTCGCGGAAGATCGGCAGGTCCGAGCACACCACCGGCGTGCCATGGGCCATCGCCTCGGCCACGGGCAGGCCGAAGCCCTCAGCGCGGGAGAGGGTGACGGCCGCGGTGGCCCGGCGGAGCAGGCGCACGTACTCGGCCTCGTCGGTGCCGTCGTGGAACACCACGTCCGCGCCGTCGGCCCCTGCGACGGCACGACGCTCGGCCAACCGGTCCTCGAGCTGCCCGCGGCGCTCCGGGCTGATGCGGGAGAGCAGGTGCAGCGTGTAGCCCGGCAGCAGCGGCGCGGCGGCCACGAGGGACTCGACGTCCTTGTAGTCCATGAACGAGCCCATGTAGAGCAGCGTGCGCTCCGGGGTCTCGTCCGGGTCCCGCGGCTCCGGGACCGCCTGCGCCGCGTTCGCGATGACGTGGACCGGACGCCGGGTGAGACGGTGCCGGGCGATGAGCTCCGCCGTCGTCCGGGAGACCGTGGCGACCGCCTCCGCGCGGTCGAGCAGGAGCCGCTGCGGGGTCTTGGTCAGGTGGTAGGCCCGCCAGAGCCAGCGGATCGGTTCGGGCAGGTTCCGCGGCGGGGTGCGGTGCTCGTAGTAGATGAGGTCGTGGAGCGTGAGGATCAGGGCGTAGTCCCGCCCCCACGACCCCATGGTCTGCATGGGCGAGAAGACGACGTCCGGTCGCAGACGCGCGACCTGACGGGCCACGAACGGCTCGCGTGGGGAGGTGGGGCCGGAGACGAGGTGCCACGGCACGCCGTCCGGGAGCAGGGCCAGCTGTCGTTCGTCCGAGATCAGCATCGCGACCTCGACGTCGACCCCCGCCGGGCCCGGTGCGGCGGCCCGGCGGGCGACCGCCTCGAGGAGGCTCGCGCCGTAGCGGGAGATGCCGTCGTGGAAGTCGGTGCGGGTGTAGCGGGCGTCCATCAGCAGGCGCAGGGGGCGGGAGGGGCTCACCCGGACCACGCTAGCTGTTGTGGGTCATGAGGTTCTTGACATGGGTACCGGGCTGAGATGAGACGAGTGGGCCTCTCCCGCAGGATGGAAGTTCCTACACCACCGACCTGCCCGAGAAGACCCACTCATGACTCACGCTAACGCACCCCTGACCCCGACCGGCCGTCTCAGGATGGTCCACCGCCACCTGCACGACGGGATCCCGCAGGCACACGTGGCCGCCGAGTTCCGGGTGAGCCTGCCCACGGTGGCCACTTGGGTCGCCCGCTACCGCGCCCAGGGAGAAGCCGGCCTTCAGGACCTGCCCAGCCGGCCGCACCGTTCACCTGCCCAGCTCGATCCGGTCCTGGTCGCCCAGATCCACGCCCTGCGGCGGGAGCGCAAGTGGTCCGCACGGCGCATCCATCACCACCTCGTCTCCGAGGGCCACCAGCTGTGCTTGCGCACCGTGGGACGGTGGCTGCACCGACTCGGGATCTCCCGCCTACGGGACCTGACCCCGGCCGGAGAAGACCTGCGCCAACGACCCCAGAAGATCACCGCGAGAGGGCCGGGGCACATGGTGCACCTGGATGTGAAGAAGATCGGGAAGATCCCAGACGGGGGCGGCTGGCGCACCCACGGACGTGAAAGTGAAGCAGGCCGTGCTTCCAAGCGCGGGCCTGGCCGGCGGGTCGGCTACACCTACCTGCACTCGGCGATCGACGGGTACACCCGCCTGGCCTACACCGAGGCGTTGGAGGACGAGCGGGCGGCCACGACCGTGAGCTTCTACTGCCGGGCGCGGGCGTTCTTCGCCGCCCACGGCATCACCGTGGACCGGGTGATCACGGACAACGGGAACAACTATCGGGCTGCGGACTTCACCGCGAAGGTGGTCTCGCTCGGGGGCCGGCATCACCGGATCCGACCCTACACCCCGCGCCATAACGGGAAGGTCGAGCGGTACAACCGGCTGATGGTCGATGAGGTCCTCTACGCCCGCCCCTACACCTCAGAGCAAGCTCGGCGTGAGGCCCTGGCGGTGTGGGTGAACCACTACAACTACCATCGGCCTCATACCTCCTGCGGAGACGCTCCTCCGGCCTCGTTGGCACCGGCCCGAGTCAACAACGTCATGCCCTCCTACAGCTAGCGCCGGGTCGGAACGGGGCCCGGGCAGCCACGCACGGAGGGTGCCGAGCGGGGGGTGTCGAGCACCGTGCGGCCACCTGGGCGTCATCCGAATTTCTGATTGCGTTTCGATAACGATCGTGTATCTTGATCACGGATCGGTTACGACTGGTCCGCCACACCGGGGCTTCCTCCGCATCCTCGCGTACCCGGTCATCCGCACTGCTCGTCAACTCGCACCCGCGGTCCGGCCTCGTTCCGGGCACCGCCCCGAGGCACCACCCTCACGGGCCGCAGGTCCTGTCCGGGAAGAAGATCTGATGTCTGTGACCTCCCCGCACGCCGCCGCGCGTCGCGCCCCCCGCACCGCCGCCGCCTCCGTGGCGCTCGCCCTGGGCGCCGCCGCCCTGACCGGCGTCGGCACCGTGTCCGTCGCCGAGACCGCCCAGGCCGCCGAGACCACCTACACCGTCCGCTCCGGCGACGGCTGGTGGATCATCGCCCAGCGCACCGGCGTCTCCATGTCCACGCTGCAGTCGCTCAACGGCATGACCGCCGCGACCGTGCTGCACCCCGGCATGGTCCTCAAGACCTCCGGCACCGCCACCCCGGCCCCGACCCCGGCCCCGGCGCCGTCCACCTCGGGCTCGACCTACACCGTGCTGGCCGGCGACGGCTGGTGGATCATCTCCTACCGCACGGGGGTGTCCGCCTCGATCCTGCAGTCCATCAACGGCATGAGCTCCTCGACCATGCTCCACCCGGGGATGGTCCTGAAGACCACCTCGGTCTCCAACTCCAGCACCCCCGCCCCTGCGCCGGCGCCCGCGTCCAAGCAGGCTGCCGTCGACTACGTGCGCTCCGCCGTCCGGAACCCGTCCTCCTATTACGTGTGGGGCGGCAACGGCCCCTCCGGCTTCGACTGCTCCGGCCTCACCCAGCAGGCCATGGCCCAGGCCGGCATCTCCATCCCGCGCCGCGCCGGCGACCAGTACCTCGCCGCCAAGTCCTACGTGCCGATCTCCCAGGCCCAGCCCGGCGACCTCGTGTTCTACGCGAACCAGTCCACCGGCCGCATCTACCACACGGCCATGTACATGGGCGGCGGCCAGCTCGCCCACGCCCTCAACGAGGACGCGGGCCTGGTGTTCACCTCCACGACGATCATGAAGTCCGACATGCTCGCGGTGGCCGCCCGCTACTGAGCACCGGCACGACGACGGCCCCCGGCCCGCGCCATACCGCGCGGCCGGGGGCCGTTTTCTGTAGGGCGTGCGGGACTTGAACCCGCGACCCAGGGATTATGAGTCCCCTGCTCTGACCGACTGAGCTAACGCCCCTCCCCCGCGGCATCGCGCGGGACCCGCCCATCCTACCGACAGGGCTCAGAGCATCGCGCGGACCTCGGCGGCCGTCGCGCCGCGGTAGAGGCGCTCGAAGATGTCCACCGTCTTCTGGGCGGAATGATGCAGGGCCTTCGCGTGGGACGCCTCGCCCATGGCGGCGCGGTCCGCGTCCGAGAGGTCGAGGATCCGGGCGATCCGATCGGCCAGGGCCACGTGGTCCCCGGGCGGGAAGAGGTGGCCGTTGACGCCCTCGTCCACGAGGTGGGGCAACGCGAGGGCGTCCGCGAGGACCACCGGGGTGGACGCGCTGAGCGCCTCGAGGGTCACGAGGGACTGCAGCTCCGCCGTGCCCGGCTGGCAGAACACGTCGGCGCGCAGGTAGGCCGCCCGCAGCTCCTCCTCGGAGACGTGGCCGCGCAGCAGGACGCGGTCGGCCGCCCCCTCCTCGTCCACCGTGGCACGGATGCGGTCGCGCTGCTCGCCGTCGCCGACGATCTCGGCGTGCACGTCCAGGTCGGGACGGGTGCGGGCCAGGTGCGCGATCGCACGGATCAGCACCTCCACGTTCTTCTCCACGGCCAGCCGCCCCACGAAGAGCACGACCGGATGGCCGGGATGGTCCACCCTCTCCCCCGGCTGCAGCTCGTAGGCGCTCGCGTCGATGCCGTTGGAGACCGGGAGGACGTTGTCCAGGCCGGCGTGCTCGGCCATGGCCTGCGCGGCGAGGGCCGTGGGGGTGGTGACCACCGCGCCCTTGCCCATGAGTCGACCCATGTCCTTCCACGACACCCGGGAGACGATGTCCAGGAACCACTGCGGGAACGGCAGGAACGGCTCGAGGTTCTCCGGCATGAAGTGGTTCGTGGAGACGATCCGGATGCGGCGCCGCTCGGCCTCGTTGATGGCGGCCTCGCCGATCATGTAGTGGCACTGGGCGTGCACGACGTCCGGCTGGACCTCGCGGTAGATGCGGCGGAAGGAGGTCTTGGCGTGCCGCGGGAGCACCACACGGTAGTACTCGTGCGTCGGCGCCGGCAGGGAGCGCAGCAGGTGCACGGTGGCCTCCGGCCGGTGCTCCACGGTGTCCGGGCCGGCGTCACTGCGCGGCATCACGACGTGGACCTCGTGGCCGCGCGCGTGCAGCGCCGTGGCGAGGCGGTGGCCGAAGGTGGCGGCCCCGTTGACGTGCGGCGGATAGGTGTCTGCGGCGATCAGCACCTTCAGGGGGCGGTCGGCGGCGATCCCGGGACGGTCGGACACGGCGGTCCCTCTCTGTGGTGGCGATGGCACGACGGCGCCCGGCCCGTGCCGTGAGGATCGGCCGCGGGCACGGCGCGCGTCCCACGGTAGCAACCGTCGGCGCCGGCACGAGGATGCGCGAGGGGGTCAGCCCCGGCGGGACGGGTGCTCGCGCGGGTCCTGACCGTCCGCCCGCAGGCCGCGGGCCTTGCCCACCGCGCGCACGAGGTAGTCCCCCCGCGGCGAGGATGTGCAGCAGGCAACCGGCGCCGACCAGAGCCAGGGCCACGCCGCTCCACGGGCCGCCGTCGACCCCCGGCACACGGGCGAGCAGCAGCAGGGGCGTGCCCACCAGCAGCAGCGCGGTGCGCACCTTGCCCAGGACCGTGACCGGCAGATCCGGGCTGCCGCCGAACAGCCACAGGCACACGGCGGCGAGCACGAGGTCCGGGATCGCGATGGCCAGGGCGAGCCAGAGCGGGGCGATGCCGGTGGCCACGAACGTCACGGCCACCACCAGCAGGGAGAGGCGGTCCGCCACCGGGTCGAGCCACCGCCCGACCGTGGAGATCATGTCGAACCGGCGCGCCACGTAGCCGTCCACCCAGTCCGTGCCGGAGAGCACCGCCAGGATCACGAACGCGTCCAGGTGCCGGCCGTCGACGGTGAGCCACACGAACACCGGGACCAGGGCGAAGCGGGCCAGGGTGATGAGGTTGGGCACGGTCAGCCAGGTGTCGCGGACGCGGTACTCGTGGCCCTCGCGCAGGCCGACGTCGATCACACGCATGGGTCGCTCCTCCAGGGTCCGCGGGCGGACGCCCCCGCCGGGCGCCCGACACGCCCAGCCTACCGACGCCGTCGCCCCTCCCCGCAGACGACGAGGCCCCGATCCGTGGGGATCGGGGCCTCGGGGGCTGGGGAGGGCGGGCGCCCTCGGATCAGCGGCGGCGCAGGCGGCCGGCGAGCGCCACGAACGCGGCGGAGGAGGCGCCGAGCAGCGCGAGCGGCTGCCAGTTGTCCTTCACGTAGTCCTCGGCCTCGGCGGTCCGCTCCCCCGCGCGGGCGGCACTGGTGAACGGCGCGGTCTGCTCGGTGGCGTGTGCGGTCTCGGGGGTGACGCCGCGACCCTTGCGCTGCGCGGCGAAGGCCGCGAGCTGGCCCTTCACGCTGGTCTTCTCGTCCAGGCCGGAGCGGATGTCGCCCAGGTGGCGGCGGCGCAGGTCGGCACGGCGACGGATCTCCGCCTCGCTGGCGTCGCCGCGGTCCGGATGGGGAGCGGCCTCGCCGTTCTTGCGGGCCTTCTTGTTCTCCTCCTTCTCCACCTTCTTCCGCTCGGCCTCGCGGGCGGCCTCCACACGCTTGGCCTCGGCACGCTCCGCCTTGAGGCGGTCGTACTCGGCCGGGTCGAAGGCGTTGCCCTCCTTGAGGTAGCCGAGGTCGTACTCGAGGTTGCGCACGGTCTCCTGCGGCACGAGCGGCATGGCGCCCTTGACCATCACGAGGCCGACGCCGGCGAAGATCAGGCCGAGCACGAGGAAGGCCAACGCCACCATGAGCGCCGGGAACCAGAAGGTCGGGTCGGCGAAGGCGCCGATCAGCGTCACCACGAGGGCGACCACCATGAGCGCGAGGAAGAACAGACCCACCACCGCGACGCCGGCGCCGATGCCGGCCTTCTTGCCCTTCGCGGCCACGTGTCCCTTGGCGAGCGCGAGCTCGTCCTTCATCTGCAGGGGCAACAGGCGCACGACGGCGCCGAGCAGATCGGTCAGCGAGCTCGCGCGGGTCTGCGGGGTCACCGGGACGGCGGTCCGCGGCGCGCGGACCTTCGACGCCTCGGCGGGGGGAGCCTGGTGGGACATGGTGCATGCCTTCCGTGGAGTGCCTGGACAGATGCGCCCGGGCGGCGCGGCGGCCACCGGGCATTCTCGAGCAAAACTATCACCGGCCCGCCCCCAGGGGGACGGGCCGGGTGCGCGCGGTGACGGCTGGATCAGAAGTCGATGACCGCCGGGTCGGGGCCGAGGCGGCCTTCCTCGCGGTCGAGGGCGTCGATCCGGGCGACGTCGTCGGCGGTCAGCTCCACCCCCGCGGCCTCGAGGTTCGAGACGATGCGCTCGGGTGTCACGGACTTGGGGATGACCACGAAGCCCTTCGCGAGGTGCCACGCGATGACCACCTGGGCCGGCGTCGCGCCACGGGCCTCGGCGATCTCCGTGACCACGGGGTCGGCGAGGAGGTCGCCGCCCTGACCCAGCGGGGACCAGGACTCGTGGACGATGCCGTGGCGGCCCTCGACCTCGCGCAGCTCGCGCTGCTGCCAGTACGGGTGGGTCTCGACCTGGTGGATCACGGGCACCACGCCGGTGGCCTCGATGATCTCCTCGAGCTGGGCGGCCGGGAAGTTGGAGACGCCGATCGAGCGCACCTTGCCCTGCTTCTGCGCCTCGATCAGGGCCTTCCAGGTGTCCAGGTACTTCCCCTGCGCCGGCTTGGCCCAGTGGATGAGGTAGAGGTCGACGTAGTCGGTGCCGAGCTTGTCGAGCGAGACGTCGAGGGCGGCGAGCGCCTCCTCGTAGCCCTGGTCCGAGTTCCACACCTTGGTGGTGAGGAACAGCTCCTCGCGGGCGACGCCGGACGCGGCGATGCCGCGGCCCACGCCCTCCTCGTTCCCGTAGATCGCGGCGGTGTCGATGTGGCGGTAGCCGGCGCGGATCGCCTGCTCGACGACGTCGGCCGCGACGTCGTCCTCGACCTGCCACACGCCGAGCCCGAGCTGCGGGATCTGCTGGCCGTCGTGGAAGGGGACGGTGGGAACGTCGGTCATGAGGGAGCTCCTGGAGGGTCGGGGTCGGGCGGATGCATCGGGTGCAACCTCGCGCGGGCGGGGGGCATTCCCGACGGCGGTCACCGGCCCGAGGCGCCGCCGTCGGGCGTGCGCTCCCCCGCGACGACGGCGCCCACCGCGCGGGCGAAGGCCGCGAACACCTGAGCGGGGTCGTTGGCCGTGACGAGCCGGGCGTTGGGGCGCCGGCCCCAGATGTCCCGCGTGTCTTGGACGGTGGTGCCGCGCAGCAGCTCCGAGTCCGCCTCGACGTCGACGACGGTGGCCCGCGTGGCGATGCGGGCCTGGCCCGCGGCCACCTGGGCGGCGAAAAGGTCGTGCAGGTGCGCGATGTAGCCCTGGTCGTAGTCGTGGTGGAACTCGAAGTAGAAGCGCAGCGCGTCGGCGAGCACGTCCAGGACGGGGCTGCCGGTGGCGGTGTCCGGCCCGGCGACCCGCGGTCGGTCCGCGGACCAGCCGACGGGGTGGGCGCCGGCGTCGGCCAGGAGGCCGTCCAGCAGGGCGGGCGTGTACTCGATCCGCTCCGTGGTCTCGAGCGCGCAGACGATCGGCAGGCGGTCCTCGGGCAGGCCCTCGACGGCCGCGAACACCTCCTTCGCGGCGTCGGGGTCCACCCAGGTGTTCCACTCGGCGGTGGGCGTGGTGTTGCCCGGATGATAGAAGGAGCCGCCCATGATCACGATGCCGCGGGCGAGGAACGGCAGGCGCGGCTCGGTGCGCAGGGCGAGGGCCAGGTTCGTCAGCGGCGCGGTGCAGAGGATCGTCGTCTCCCCGGGGTGGGCCCGCAGCTCGTCCAGCCACACGTCCACGGCGGGCCGGGGCGAGAGCCGCTCGGGGCGCCGATCGATCCGGGCATGGCCGAGACCGCCGTCACCGTGGGTCTCCGGGGTGGTGACCGCGGGGCGGCGCAGCGGGGCCTCGGCACCGACGGCCACTTCGACCTCGGCCCGGCCGGCCAGGTCCAGCACTGCGGCCGTGTTCAGGGCACAGTCCCGGGCGGTCGCGTTGCCGCCCGTGGTGGTGATGGCCGCGAGCTCGGGGCCGACACCCAGGCGATGGGCGCCCACGAGGTGGAGCAGGGCGCAGGCGTCGTCGATGCCGGTGTCGACGTCGGCGAGGAGGCGGGCGGTCACGGCGGCCACTGTAGTGCCGTCGCGACCGCCCGACCGATCAGGCGCGGTCCTCCCCGGATCCGTGACCGTCGGGCGTCACGGGGTGGGCGTACCGCCGTTGGCGTTGAGGGTCTCGCCGTTGACGTAGCTGGACTCGCCCGAGGCCAGGAACACGTAGGCGGGCGCCATCTCCACGGGCTGGCCGGCGCGGCCGATCGGAGTGCTGTGGCCGAACTCGGGCAGCTTCTCCTCGGGCTCACCGTAGGACACGTGCTGCACCGTCCAGATGGGCCCGGGCGCCACCGCGTTGACACGGATGCCCCTCGGGCCGAGCTGCTCGGCCAGGCCCTTGGTGAAGTTGTTGATGGCGCCCTTGGTGGCGGCGTAGTCGAGGAGCCTCGGGTTGGGGTTGTAGGCCTGCACCGAGGTGGTGTTCACGATCGTGCTGCCCGGACCCATGTGCTTCAGCGCGGCGCGGCTGAGCGTGAACATGGACATGATGTTGATCTGGAACGTCTCGTGGACCTGCTCGTCGGTGAGATCGGTCAGGTCATCGGAGATGAACTGCTTGCCCGCGTTGTTCACGAGGATGTCCAGGCCGCCGAGGCGCTGCGCCGCCTCGTCCACGAGGGAGGCGCGGTAGTCGGCGTCCATCAGGTCGCCCGGCAGCGCGACGGCGGTGCGCCCGGCCGCCTCGATCGCCGCCAGGACGCGGTCGGCGTCGGGCTGCTCCTGAGGCAGGTAGGCGATGGCGACGTCCGCGCCCTCACGGGCGTAGGCGATGGCGACCGCGGCACCGATGCCGGAGTCGCCGCCGGTGACCAGGGCCTTGCGGCCGGTCAGCCGGCCGATCCCCCGGTACGAGTCCAGACCGATGTCCGGGACGGGATCCGTCTTCACGTCCAGGCCCGGCTCGGGCTGGCGCTGCTTGGCGATGCGGAGCTTCGGGTGGCGGGTGCGGGGGTTGTCGTGGGCCAGCTGGGAGTCCTGCACGGGGATCGCGGGGGCGTCGTCCTTCTTCTCTGGAGTGGTCATGGGCCCGATGCTACGCGGCGCGCGTCAGAGGGTGACAAGGGACGGGGCGCGGCGTCGTCGGCGTGGCCCTCGCGACGGCGGCGCGGCGGCGGCCAGGCGTCAGCGGGGCCCGCTGAGGCCGCGCAGGGCGCCACGGTGCTGGAGCACGTGCAGGTCCCAGCGCGCGCTGAGCCCCTCGAACAACCCGATGCCACGCCGGGAGTTACCTTGCTCATCCAGGCGCGGCGACCACGTGGCGAGGCCCAGGGCCCCGGGCACGGCGCCGAGCAGCGCGCCCGAGACGCCGGACTTCGCGGGCACGCCGACCTCGGCCACCCACTGGCCGCTGGCGTCGTACATGCCGCAGGTGAGCATCACGGACATCGCCTGCTGCGCCACCCACTCGTCCAGCACCCGCTCCCCCGTCACGGGGTTCGTGCCGCCAGCGGCGAGGGTGGCGCCCATGACGGCCAGCTGGGGTGCGGTGACCAGGACCGAGCACTGCGCGAGGTACCCGGCCACGGCCTCGCGGGCCGAGATGGGCAGCCGGCCGGCGTCGGCGAGCAGGTGGGCCAGGCCCAGGTTGCGGTCGGCACGGGTGCGCTCGGCGTCGAGGACGTCCTCGCAGACCTCCAGCTCGACGCCGGCCAGCGCGCTGTAGCGGCGCAGCAGCAGGGCCGTCCGCTCATCCTCGTCCCCGGCGGGCAGGAGGGAGTGGACCAGGATGGCGCCGGCGTTGATCAGCGGGTTGCACGGCCGGCCGTCGTCGTGCAGGGACAGGTGGTTGAACGACTCACCGGAGGGCTCGACGCCCACGTCCTCCAGCACGTGGTCCAGGCCGATCTCCTGCAGCACCACCGCGTAGGTGAGGGCCTTGGAGACCGACTGCAGCGCGAAGGCGTGCTCGGTCTCCCCGGCGGCGGCCTGGTGGCCGTCCACCGTGCACACCGCCACGGCGAGGCCGTCCACATGCTGGCCGGCGACGTCCTCGAGGTAGTCGGAGGGCTCGCCGCGGCGGTCGGACTCCACCTCGTCGAGCATCGCGCGCAGGTCGTCGTCGAATCGCGTCGTGTCCATTCCTGTCACAGTAGTGGGCGGGCGCCCGGGTCGCGGGCGGGTGCCGGGCCGGTCACGGCGTTCACTGGACCGGGGCATTCGGGCCCAGCGGCAGGTCCAGCCACATCCAGCCGATGACCATGCCGGTCCACGCGGGCAGGAAGGCGATCGAGGACGGGAGCATCGTGGCGATCAGGGAGCCATGCCCATCTTCCGGTCGTACCTCTGAGCCACCGCGATGATCAGCGGGACGCTACGCCTGCCGCGGCGAGTCAAGGCAAGACCCGGGGACCCGGGCCGGGGCTATCGTCGGGGGATGGACGTGCGGATCGGGACCTCCGGCCTGGACCTACAACCACTGGCGCGGGACCTTCTACCCGCAGGGGCTGCGGATCGCCGATCAGCTCGACCACTACACGGAGCGCTTCGGCACGGTCGAGCTCAACGGCTCCCACTACCGCTGGCCGGCGGACAGCACCGTCGAGGCCTGGCGCGAGCGCCTGCCCGCCGGCTTCGAGATGGCCGTCAAGGCCTCCCGCTACCTGACCCACTACCGCAAGCTGAACGAGCCGCAGGACTGGGTGGAGCGCATCGTGCACACCCTGGACCTGCTCGGTGACCACGCCGGGCCGCTGCTGCTGCAGCTGCCGGCCCACCTGCACCGCGACGACGACCGACTCGCCGGGTTCCTCGGCCTGCTGCCCGAGCGGGTGCGCGTGGCGGTGGAGGTCCAGCACGAGTCCTGGCTGGACGAGGACGTGTTCGACCTCCTCGACCGGCACGGGGCGGGGTTCGTGGTCTCGGTGATCGCCGGGCGGGAGCCGGTGCTGCGCGCGACCGGGCGCCTCGCCTACGTGCGCTTCCACAACGCGGACCCGGACTGGCGCTACGGCGGCTCGTTCTCCGACGACGAGCTCGCCCCCTGGGTGGGGCGGCTGCGGGGGCTGACCGGCGCGGACGACGGCGGCCCGGCCGGGGACGCGACGGGCGCACGGCCCGCCTACGTCTACTTCAACAACGACAACCACGGCCACGCCGCGTTCAACGCGCTGACGCTGCGCAGGATGGCGGAGACCGAAGCCTGACACGTGCCGAGCGCGTGCCTAGCGTGAGGAGGAAGCGGCGGCCGAGCGCCGCCGTCGTCCCCCGAGAGCACAGGAAGGCAGACGCACATGACCCTCATGCAGATCCCCACGGACCACGGCACGATCGGACTGAACGTGGAGGAGGCCGGCCACGGGCGTCCCGTGGTCCTCATCCACGGCTGGCCGCTGACCCTCGACTCGTGGAAGGACCAGGTCGCAGCCGTGTCCCCGCACTACCGCGTGATCACCTATGACCGGCGGGGCTTCGGCGTCTCGGAGAAGCCCACCGGCGGGTACGACTACGACACGATGACCGCCGACCTGCACGGTCTGCTCACTGAGCTCGACCTGCGGGACGTGACGCTCGTGGGCTTCTCGATGGGCGGCGGCGAGGTGGCGCGCTACATGTCCCGGTTCGGCGCGGACCGGATCCACTCGGTGGTGTTCGCCGGCGCGGTGCCCCCGTACCTGCTGAAGACCGACGACAACCCCGACGGCCCGCTGACCGAGAAGCAGGCCGCCGAGATGCGGGCGGGCCTCGAGAAGGACCGCGAGTCGTTCTTCGACAACTTCACGACGACGTTCTTCTCCACCCCCAAGCTGGCCGGTCTGACCAGCAGCCTCAAGGTCACCGAGGAGCAGCGCCAGGAGGCCATCCGGATGGCGCTGCAGTCCGACCAGACGGCGGCGCTGGCCTGCATGGACGCGTTCGGGGCCACCGACTTCCGCCGCGACCTGCCGGCGGTGACCGTGCCGGCCCTGGTCCTGCACGGCGACGCCGACCAGATCGTGCCGTTCAAGGGCTCCGGCAAGCGGACGCACAAGGCGATCGACGGCAGCCGCGTCGAACTGGTCAAGGACGCCCCGCACGGCTTCAGCATCAGCCACTCCGAGGAGTTCAACCGGATCCTGCTGGAGTTCCTGGCGGAGTGAGGGCGCGGGCGGGCGCATCCGCGTGCTGGACGCGGCACGGCGATCGTAGGGGGGGTGCAAGCCGCCCACCGCGGCGCCGACGCTGACCTGTCAGGTTCGATCCGACGACGCCGTGATCACCCGGAGCGTGGGGTCAGGCCGCCCGGCTCGCACAACCGCGCGTCAGCACGTGGAGGATGAAGCCGCTGAGCGCGGCTGCCCCCCCAGATGGAGGCCCACGGCCCGGAAGGGGTCGATTCCGGACGGCAGGTGGGTGAGCACACTGAGCGAGATGATCCCGAAGACCGTCATCGACGAAGCTCCCTCCACAGCGACGCGCACCTACCGAAGCCGAGCAGATCCCAGACCCGCCCCGCCACGAACGGCCAGGCTACGAGACGGCGCGTCTTCTCCTGTGCCTCCGACATCACCGACGGCGTCGTGTCCCGGTCCCGTCCGATGTCAGTCAGGCGGCCCGATCCAGCGGGCACCTGATCGCATGTCAAGGGCCATTGAGTTCTGCCCATAGGCGGCCAGTGTTTCTTCCCGCTGGTGGCCATCAGAACTGCCCACTGGTGGCCAGCTGGTTTGCCCGTTTGGGTGGTGGTGCTGGCCACCGTGATGGGATCAGTTCAGTGGCATGACTCCCTTCCCGGCCATTGCCTGGGTCATCCGTACGGAGTCTCCGGTGGTCTGGCAGACGTGGGCGTGGTGCAGGAGCCGGTCCACGGTGGCGGTGGCCAGAGTCTTGGGCATCAGCTCGTCGAAGCCGGCCGGGTGCAGGTTCGAGCTGATCGCTACGGAGCGTTTCTCGTAGGCGGCGTCCACGATGCGGTAGAGGCCCTCGGCGGCATCGTCGGCGACCGGCAGCAGGCCGATGTCGTCGATGACGATCAGGTCGGCGCGCAGGATTCGGGCGACGGCTTTGGTGATGGTGTCATCGGGCCGGTGGGCCCGGATCATCGCCCCGAGGTCCTCCAGGGTGAACCAGGCCACCCGCTTGCCCTCCTCCACGGCCTGCTGGCCCAGGGCCTCGAGGAAGAAGGTCTTGCCGGTGCCGGAGGGCCCGCAGACCACGAGGTTCTCTCTGCGCGAGAGCCATTCCAGGGTGCGCAGGGACTGCTGGGTCGGGGCCGGGATCGAGGAGGCGCCCGGATCCCAGGTCGTGAAGGTCTTGCCGGTGGGGAACCCGGCGGCCTTGCGCCGGGCGGCGAGCATGGATCGGGCCCGACCGGTGGTCTCCTCGACCAGCAGGGCCTTGAGGACCTCGGCCGGCTCCCAGCGTTGGGCCCGGGCGGTGGCCAGTACCTCGGCGGCGATACCGCGGGCGTGGGGCATCTTCAGCTGCCGCAACAGCGCCTCCAAATCGGCCGGCAGCGCCGGTGCGGCGGTGTTCGGGGTGTGGATGCTCACCGGGCTGCCCCCTCGGTGTTGGAGGTACCGAGGCCGGCCCAGCCGGCGGTGCCCTGGGTCAGGGACCGTTCCTCGGTGGCGGTGTGCATCCCGGTGCGGTGGCCGGCGGCGGTGAGCAGGGAGGCCAGGTCGCCGTGGGCGAAGCGCTGGTGCACCGCGGCCACCCCGAGGGCGCGGTCGACCTGGTCGGTGCCGGCGAGCTTGGCCAGGGTGACGGCCTCGGCCATCTTCTGACCGATCCGGCTGGTGCCGGCCGCGGCGGCCTCCACCAGCCAGGTCCTCGCTCCGGCCCCGATGCCCAGGAACTCGGCCTCCGCCGCCGAACGGGGCACCGGGGTGTAGTCCCCGGGCACCTTGTCCGTCTCGTGGCCGGGGAAGTGCGCGTCGTCGATGGCCGGGGACCCGGGCCGGGCCACCCGGTGCCGGGCGACCTCCACCGGCCCCTGCGCACCGGCGTGCATGATCACCACCATCGAGTCCGGTCCGGTGCCGTGATGGCGCACGAACACCTCGGCCCCGAGCAGGTGCGCGGGCACCGAGTACTGGGCGTTTTCGAAGGAGACCATCGGCGTGTTCTCCGGCACCTTCCGTCCCACCCCGTAGGCCACGGTGTGCGCCGTGGCGGGGATCCGATGCAACGCGCTGGTCTCCTCGGCGAGCATGTGGTCCGGGCGGCGCCGGGTCACCCGGTGCTCCCGGGAGTTCACCATGGCCATGAACCCCGCGCAGGCGGCCTCGAGCTCAGCGAACGAGGCGTACTGGTCCCGCAGGTTGGTGTCCTTCGGGACCAGGTCGGCCTTGGCCAGCTTCACCGCGTTCTCCACCCCGCCCTTGGCGGCCGGATCCGCTGGCTGGCAGGTCAGCACCTCCACGCCGTAATGCCGAGCGAACGCCACGGTGGCCTGGTTACGCACCGGCACCCCGGCCACATGAGAGACCGTCACTGTCTTCTCGTTATCCGTCAGCACATAGGTCGGCGCGCCCCCGATCAGCCGGAAGCACCGGTCCAGGGCGGCGAACACACTCGGAGCCGTCCTATCACGCAGGGCGATGACGATCCGGTAGCGGGACCAGGCCAGCCAGGCCACGAACAGCACCGTCTTGGCCCCGTCGATCGCCGGCCCATCGCCGAAGTCGTACTGCAGCCATGCGCCCGGCTCGGTGATCCAGGGCCGGTGCACCCGGCGCTTCCCGGCCCGCCAGGCGGCCTTCACCTCGGCCACCGCCCGCCGGGTGGAGCGCTCAGAGCCGGTGTAGCCCATTGCGGTGAGCTTGGCGTGCACGACATCGGCGCGGATCCTGCCCGTGGAGGCCTCGACCCATTCCTCGATCTTGGGCAGCCAGACATCGGTGACCTTCGGGCGGCTGGCTCCGGATCCAGGGGTCTGGCCGGCGTCGCGGGCCCGCACCAGCCGGGCCACGGTGTGATGGGAGCAACCGGCCAGCTCGGCGGCGCCCCGCAATGACTTGGTCAGGTCATAGGCACTGAGTATTTTCATGGTTTCTGCGGCATCCTTCATTCAGGGCCTCTTCCTCGCTGGATTCGATTCGACACCGATATCCAACCCGGGGAGGAGGCCCCCGCCGGCTCACGACGCGGCGGGCAACGAGCAACGCGGGCAAACCAGATGGCCAGCACCGGGCAGTTCCCGTGGCCATCACTGGGCAGTCCTCATGGCCGTCAGCGGGTCATTCCCTGGCCACCTATGGGCAGCTTTTCATGGCCGCTTACAATCGCACACCAGTCCCATACGGGGTGCACCCCGGACCGCTCCACGAGGACGCGGGAGGGCCATTTGGGATTGGCTGGAGCTGGGTAGTCCGTGCCAGTGTGAAAAGTAGTTCAATTCTTCATAAGAAGTGAACTAATCACAGGAGGGGGTGGGGCCACAAAGCTAGAAGCGAGGATCTCAATCAAAGCGACTATAATATTCGTCATTCTGATTTTTCTTCTAGCTTCTTTTCGAGCTTATTCTTCTTCCTGTTTAGTCGCCACCAAGAAACTGACCCCTTGAGCTGGAGGGCTCCAAGTTCGTCGAGGGATGGGAGCCCCTTGTCAGACAGCCTTTTGGAGACCTCTGCCTTGTCTGCTCCTTGCATCGTTGCAATGAGTGCGTGCGCTTCCTTGACTGGAGCGGATGCTAGAGGGTGGGTGGAGAGTTTCGCGTTGACTGCCCTTAGCTCCTCTTCAAGGGCTGAGCGGGAAATGCCTCGGAGTGGCATAGGTCACTTTCCCCTCAGGCAGGCAAGCGCAGCCCGTCCTCCTGCGGCGAGAAACGCCTCAGGGGTCCCCCGAACCATGATCTGGGTGATCTGAGGCCCATTGAGACCGATTCCCATGAGGCACCTATAGACAGCCCAGGGCAACGCCTGCGTTTCGGCTACTTCCGGGCCGGTCTTCTTTTCCTCGATTAGAAGATCAGAGAAGTAATCATCCCACTCGCTGGATGTGCTTCCTTGATTCTCGAAGTCGCCGGGAAGCGAGGCGGCGGCTGCGTACCCGTCTGTTGCTTGAGGGGTGAAGGCGGGCTGGGCCGCCCAGGCGGTAGCCCCGAAGTTGCTGACGGTGAGGGCTCCTACGAGGGAAAACGCGGCCCCGGACTGGGCTAGACGAGAGAGGCGCGGTCGATGCTTGTCGGGCATGAGAGTCTCTTTCGAGTGGATGTGACGCGCCCCACCATACTGCGCGTTCTCTATGCACCGCTATTGCTCTCTGATCCCTCTCGCTCAAGAGGACCTCTTCGGGTCTGCCATGAGTTTGCTTGACACGAGTTATCAGGCGGCGGCAGCCGCCTGGACTGATTGAACCATCTCGAACTCGACAGGGGTGAGTCTCCCGAGACGGGCCTGCCTACGACGGCGGTGATAGGTCCGCTCGATCCAGCTCACGATCGCGAGCCGGAGCTGGTCGAAGGACTCCCAGCGACGCCGATTCAGCACGTTCTTCTGCAACAGCGCGAAGAAGGATTCCATTGCCGCGTTGTCCCCAGCAGCACCGACCCTGTCCATCGACCCGACCAGGCCGTTGACCCGGAGCGTCTCCACGAATCGCCTGGCTCGAAATTGCGATCCTCGATCCGAATGCACCCGGCAGCCCTGGACGCCGGCTTTTCCTCCGCGCCGGGCCAGAGCCATCTGCAGGGCATCCACAGCCAGCTGCGAGCTCATCCGCCGATCGATCGAGTAGCCCACGATCCGGTTCGAGAACACGTCCTTGACCGCGCAGAGATAGAGCTTGGAATCCCCGGCCCAATGCTCTGAGATGTCCGTGAGCCACAGCTGGTTCGGCTTCTCAGCGCGGAACTCACGACGAACCAGACCATCATGAACGACAGGGCCAGGACGCTTGCCCGAGCCGCGACGGACCGAGTGGCAGCAGCGGACCTTCACGAGCCGACAGGCCTTCAACACCTGATGGTCCGACACGGACAAGCCACGCTCGCGGAGCTCGTCAGCCAGGAACCGGTATCCGAACTCCGGGTCATCGGCATGGGCATCGAAGACGGCGTTGGCGGCATGCGCGTCGGACCATTCCCGCTCGCTGACAGGTTCGGCCAGCCACTGGTAGTAGGCCTGACGGGAGAACCCGAGGACCCGGCAGGAGAGTTTCACGGGAATCCCGTCGCGGGCCAGGTCCTTCACGACGGGATAGGTCATTTTGGGGACTGACCCAACTTCAGGTTCGCCTGGGACAGATACGCGGCCGCACGCCGTAGGACCTCGTTCTCCATCTCCAACTCGCGGTTGCGGCGCTTGAGAGCCTTCAGCACCTCGTTCTCAGCCTTGGTGATGCCGGGCCGGATCCCGGCCTCGACATCATCCTGGGCCAGCCAGCGCCGTAGGCAGGACTCGGCGATGCCGAAGTCCTTAGCGACCTGCGCGATCGGCATCTGACCCTTACGGGCGATCGCGACCACGTCCTGGCGGAACTCTCGGGGGTATGCAGCGGGCATGGGGTCATCCTTCCAGCAGTCCCTCCCGGGACCACAGATCAGATGTCAACCAAACTCACGGCAGACCCGGAAGCCAAGGCTGAACGTCGGCGGAAGGTTCTGGTCGGAGCGGGAGCGCTCACCGCCATCGCCGTGGTCGGCGGGCTGGTGACGCTCGCCGTGATTCAGAATCCTCCGCCCCAGGCTCGGGAGGACATTGAGATCGCCGGGCTGCAGACCTTCGAGGGGCTCAGCGCTAACCACGTGAGCACCCCTGTGGACTACGAGCAGTCGCCGCCGGTGGGTGGCGATCATGCCAGCGCCTGGCTCAACTGTGGGGTCTACACCGAACCGGTACCCAACGAGAATGCCGTGCACGCTTTGGAGCACGGTGCCGCCTGGGTCGCCTACGATTCCGAGGCGCTCTCACAGGAGCAAGTCGATGCCCTGCGGACGGCCCTACCGGCCGCCTATGTCGTCCTGGCCCCCTACGAGGGCCTGGATTCGCCCATCGTGCTTTCGGCCTGGCAGGCGCAGGTGGCGGTGGATTCCCCGGAGGATGAACGGATCGAGCAGTTCGTGGCCGAGTACTGGCACTCCCCCGACGCGCCTGAGCCCGGGGCGGCCTGCACCGGCGGCCTCGACGCCCCTGGTCGGATCGCATAAGCGCTCTTCCCGACACCGACCGTCCGGTCCGACAGGATCCACGTTGAGGCGAGCCCTGCTGGTCCTCCCCGTCGGCGTGGTCCTCAGGGCCGTCGGCCGGGCTGAGGGGCGGCTGGTCACACCTGCGTCATCCCTGCCCGTAAAGGAGTCCGCGGGCCTCCGTGGCCGGCGATCTTCACGGAACCTTCAAGGTTGAGCCCTTCACCCGCGTCGGCGGGGCGGTCTACGGTCGATGGCAGGGCGGGCCGGCGAAGGCCGGTGCGTCGGATCAGATCGACGAAGGAGCACATCATGACCCATCACGTGAGCGCCATGCTGGACACCTACCCAAAGAATGTGGGCAACATCGACCGGCAGAAGCTGGCCGAGTGCATCCAGGCCTGCTTCGAGTGCGCCCAGACCTGCACGGCCTGCGCGGACGCCTGCCTGGCCGAGGACATGGTGGCCGACCTGAGGCAGTGCATCCGGTTGAACCTGGACTGCGCCGATGTTTGCGCCGCCACAGGCCGGATGCTGTCCCGGCAGACCGGCAACAACGTCGAGACCACCCGCGCCCTGCTCGAGGCCTGCCGGGCCGCCTGCAAGACGTGCGGGGACGAATGCGAGAGCCACGCCCAGATGCACGAGCACTGCAAGGTGTGTGCCGAGGCCTGCCGCCGGTGTGAGCAGGCCTGCGCGGACCTGCTCGTCACCCTGGGTTGAGCCTGCTGATGACCGTTCCCCCTTGAGGGCGGCCAGTCGTCCATGACGCGCGCAGGGAACCCGGACCACCGTGCTCCCTCGCCGCGGAAGGCTCCCATGGACTCGGAGAAGTATCAGAGGGTCAGGAACGGTGCCGGATTCGTCGCGGCGCTGGACCAGAGCGGGGGCAGCACCCCGGCGGCCTTGCACCTCTACGGGATCGACAAGGATGCCTACTCCGGCCCAGAGGAGATGTTCGACCTGGTACACCAGGTGCGCACACGTATCATCACCAGCCCCAGCTTCGACGGTGAGCGCGTCATGGGGGCCATCCTGTTCGAGAACACAATGAACCGCCAGGTGGAGGGTTCCCCCACGGGCGACTACCTGTGGAACAGCAAAGGCATCGTGCCCTTCCTCAAAATCGACCAGGGCTTGGCCCCGGAACAGCAAGGCGCCCAGCTCATGAAACCCATCCCGCACCTGGATGACTTACTGTCTCGAGCCGTCGAAAAGCACATGTTCGGGACGAAGATGCGCTCGGTCATCAAGCTGCCCGGGGACGGGGTGGACTCCGTCGTGGAGCAGCAGTTCGGGCTCGCCCGTCAGATCCTCGTTACCGGGCTGGTGCCCATCATCGAGCCCGAGGTGGATATCCGCAGCCCCCGCAAGGCCGAGGTGGAGGACCAGCTCAAGGCGGCAATCCTCGCCCAACTGGACAAGCTCGGAGACGACCAGTCGGTCATCCTCAAAGTGACGCTGCCGGAGCGGGCGGACTTCTACCGCGAGTTCGCAGACCATCCCCGAGTGATCCGCGTCCTGGCCCTGTCGGGCGGCTATACCCGGGCCCAGGCCACCACCCTGCTGGCCCGCAACCACGGCGTGATCGCCAGCTTCTCCCGCGCCCTGACCGAAGGGCTGAGTACGGCCCAGAGCCCAGCGCAGTTCAATGCGGTGTTGGATGAGGCCATCAACGCGATCGCGACGGCCTCTCGCACCTGACCGGAGGCCATAGGACCGCTGCGGTAGTCCGCGGCCGCCGAAGCGGTGTCCGACCACCCCCCATTCCTGGGGCCGGGCACCGCCTCAGCGGCGTCTGCCGCGCAGTTCAACGGGCAGCCACCGAGGAGCGCACGAAGTCCTGGCGCACCCCCACGGCGCGGTCGGTGCGCCGGATGGACTCGCCGCCGTCGTCGACGGTTCCGGTGAGGGCCCGGATCGCGTCGATGTTCTCGGGGACGACGATCGCCTGGTTGTCCACCGTGTAGGTGTAGTACAGCTCGTTGCCGTCCACGGTGAGGATGTCTTCCCAGAGGGCCACCTCATACATATCACCCCGGGGCCGGCCCAGGTCCTCCATGAGTTCCACGGTGCTATTGACCGCCACGACGCCGTCCGAGCGCCGGACGAAGGCGATCCGCGGCATCGCCCGGAACGCCTCCAACACCTCCTGCTTCTCGGCCGGGCGGGTGAGCTCGATCGTCCAGTAGTGCAGGTGGTTCTGAGTGTGGGCTCCCTTGGCGGCCATGGTGACCACGTCCAGGTCCGGGACCACCGACTGGGCGTCGGGCCCCTGATGGCTGGGGATTCGGCCCTCGGGGACGATGGTGTTCATGATCCCGGAATGGTCCGATTCCCACGGATCGGTGGCCCGGCGGATGAGCACCCCCCGGGCCTTGGACAGCAGTCCGACGTCCTTCAGCGCGGTAAGGGCCCGGACGGTGGCGGTGGTATTGCAGGACACCACCCGGGTGCTGTCCCGGCCCAGGGCGGTGGCGTAGTTGGCGTGGGCGACGAAGGAGTGGCCGGTGAGATCGTGCTTCTCCCCGCCCTGGAACACGGATTTGACCCCGTGGGCACGGTAGAGCTCCAGGTTGCCGGCGCCCACCTGGGCCGGGGTGCAGTCCACCACGACGTCAACGTTCTCGAGCAGGTCGTGCAGGCCTCCGACGACGGGAAGGCCGGCATCCGCCATCACCGGTAGGGCCTGCTCGGTAGAGGCGTAGACGGGGATACCCTTCCCGGCCGCAGTCGCGATCCGGTAGTCAGCGATGACGTCACTGACTCCGACCAGCGCCATGTCCTCCTGGGCCCGGACCGCGTCGGCGACGCGTTTGCCGATGACCCCGTACCCGTTCACCGCGACCTTGATCTTGTCCTGCATGCTCGTCTCCTTTCCTGGAGGACCCGTTCCGGTTTCGGGGTCTATCGCCAGCCGCGTCTCACCGGATGCCCGCAGCGGACGACGGTGCTCAGAGCTTGTCGAGCATCTGTTGCATTTCGGTGATCTCGGCCTCCTGGTCGGCGATGACCTGCTCGGCGAGCTGCACGGCCTGCGGGTTCTGGCCGTCCTTGGCCTCGTCCTTGGCCATGTCCACGGCGCCCTTGTGGTGGGCGGTCATCTGCTCCAGGTACAACCGGGCGGCCTCGGTGCCCTGGGCCTGGTCGAGGGCGGTCATGTCCTCCTCGGACATCATCCCGGACATCCCGCCGTGGTCCATGCCCTCCATACCGTCCATGCCGTCCGTGTCCACGGGGTCTTGGCCCCAGGCGGTGAGCATGGAGTTCATGCGCTTGATCTCCGGCCCCTGGGCGTCGATGACCTTCTGGGCGAACGCGGCCACCTCCGCCGGGACGTCATCCTTGGCCAGCAGCATCTCGCTCATCTCAACGGCCTGCTGGTGGTGCGGGATCATCATTTGGGCGAACATCACGTCCGCGTCGTTGTGCTCGGCGGAGACCTCCTCAGCCGAACCGGTCGCCGTGGTGGACGGTGTCGCGGTGGCCGTGGCCGCAGGGGTGGCGGCCGGGGCGGAGCTGGTCGCAGTGGCCGAGGCCTCAGCGCCGGCGTTCTCGTCCTGGGCGCCGGTGCCGCAGGCGGTCAAGGTCAGGGCGGAGGCCAGGGCCAGGGCGGTCAGCGTCATGGTGCGTTTCATGGTGGGTCCTTCCATAGTGGGTTGAGGGTTCATATCAGAGTTCGCGCCAAGAGACGCGATCAGGAGGTCGCGGGTTGAAGGGCAGCCTCCGGCCGGGGGGCGCCGAGGGGGGCCAGGTGGCCCGGGTCCAGGTTGATCCGGCGCAGCAGTTGGGCGTTGAGGGCGACCACGATGGTGGAGGCGGACATCAGGATCGCGCCCACCGCGGGGGAGAGCACGAACCCGATCGGGGCGAGCACGCCGGCGGCCAGCGGCACGGCGAGCACGTTGTAGCCGGTGGCCCACACCAGGTTCTGGATCATCTTGGTGTAGCTGGCCTGGGAGAGCTCGATCATCGACAGCACCGCGCGGGGGTCGTTGCTGGCCAGCACAACGCCGGCGGACTCCATGGCCACGTCGGTGCCGGCGCCGATGGCGATGCCGACCTCGGCCCGCGCCAGTGCCGGGGCGTCGTTGACGCCGTCGCCCACCATGGCCACGGACAGTCCCCGGGACTGCAACTCGGTGACCTTGGTGTCCTTGTCCTGGGGGAGGACCTCGGCGAAGACCTCGTCGATGCCCAGGTCCGCCCCGACGGCCTCGGCGACCTGGCGGGCATCGCCGGTGATCATCGCGACCTTGATGCCGCGGGCGTGCAGGGCGGCCACGGCGGCCCGGGACTCGGGGCGGACCTTGTCCTCCACGGCGACCGCGCCGATAACGGACCCCTCGCGCAGCACGTGCAACACCCCGGCCCCGCGCGCGGTCCAGGAGGCGGTGTGCTCAGTGATCTCCGCCGGCATGGTCAGGTTAAGCTCGCGCAGCATGTTCGGGCCCCCGACGAGGATCTCGGAGCCGTCCACGGTGGCGCGCACCCCGCGGCCCATGGCAGCACTGAAGTCCGTGCCGCGCTTGCGCAACGTGCTGGCCTGCGGGTGCTGCCCGGCGGCGGTGACGATGGCCCGGGCCACGGGGTGCTCGCTGTCAGCCTCGGCCGCGGCGGCCACCGCCAGCAGTTCTGCCTCGGACACGCCGGGCATCGCGGTGACGGCGGTGACGACGTGGGCGCCCTCGGTCAGGGTGCCGGTCTTGTCGAACAGGACCACGTCGATGGTGCGCATCCGCTCCAGGGCCATCCGGTCCTTGATCAGGACCCCGGACTTGGCGGCCTTCTCCGTGGAGAGGGCGATCACCAGCGGGATGGCCAGGCCCAGGGCGTGCGGGCAGGCGATGACCAGCACGGTCACGGTGCGGGTGACCGCGTCGGTGGGCTGGCCGATCGCGGTCCACACGATCGCGGTGATGATCGCCGCGACCAGGGCGAACCAGAACAGCAGGGCCGCCGCCCGGTCGGCCAACGCCTGGGCGCGGGAGGAGGATTCCTGGGCGTCGGCGACCATCCGCTGGATCCCGGCCAGGGTCGTGTCGGTCCCGACGGCGGCCACCTTCACCCGCACGGTGTTGTCGGTGGCCACGGTCCCAGCGACCACCGTGTCCCCGGCCTGGCGCAGCACGGGCTTCGACTCCCCGGTGATCATCGCCTCGTCGAACTCCGCGGTGCCCTCGAGGATGGTCCCGTCGGCCGGCACCCGGGCCCCGGCCCGCACTAGCACCACATCGCCCACGGCCAACTCGGTGATCGGCACGGTGATGGTGTCACCGTCCACGACCTTCTCGGCCTCCTCCGGCAGCAGCGCCGCCAGCGCGTCCAAGGCGGAGGAGGCCGCGCCCAGGGCGCGCATCTCCATCCAGTGGCCCAGCAGCATGATGACCACCAGCAGCGCCAGCTCCCACCAGAAGTCCAGCATCAGGTCCCCGATGCCCAGGGTCGTGACCCAGGAGGCGACGAAGGCCACCGTGATGGCCATCGCGATCAGCAGCATCATCCCGGGCTGGCGGGCGCGCAACTCGGTCAGCCCGCCCTTCAGGAAGGGCATGCCGCCATAGAGGTAGATCACGGTGCCCAGCACCGGGGCGATCCACGCCGAGCCCGGGAACTCGGGGACGTGGTAGCCCAGCAGCTGCCCGACCATGTGGCTGAAGAACACCACCGGGATGGAGAGCACCAGTGAGACCCAGAACCGGTTCTTGAACATCGCGGTGGAATGCCCGGCGTGCTGACCGTGGTCGTGGACCTGGTGGTCCTCGTCCAGGGCCGAGTGGGCGTGGCCCTGGGGCATGGCCTGACCGTGGGTGTCGGCGTCCGCGGGGTGGTGGGCGGCATGGTCGGTGTGGTTGGCGTGGCCGACGTGGGGGTTCGGGTCTGGGTGTTCGGCGGTCTGGTCGGTGGGGTGATCGTGGTGGTGCGGGGTGCTCATGGTGTTCCTTCTGCTCGGCGGTCTGTTCGGCGACCGGCTCGGCGGTGGGGCGCCGACCTCGAGGGGATGGGTCGGTTAGATCCGGACGCGGTAGCCGGCCGCTTCGATGGCCGTCCGCACGGAGTCCGCGGAGGCGGGCCCGGTCACGGTGACGGGGGAGGCCCCGCCGGCGACCAGTTCGACCCGGACATCGTCCACCCCGTCCAGGGCGCTCACGGCCTCGGCGACGGAGCCCACGCAGTGTCCGCAGGTCATGCCCTCCACCTGGTAGGTCGCGTCGCCGGCGCTCGTCCCGGTTGGGTCGGCACTCTGGCGCCCGGCGGGGGCGGTGGCGTCGGCGGCTGGGGCGCAGCACGAGCAGCCGTTGGTGGCCCCCGGCAGCGGGGTGCGGGCGGATTCGGTCATGACGGTCTCCTTCAGGTCTGAGGGCGGCGCCGGACGGCGCCTCTCCTCTTGGTATATACCCCCCGGGGGTATCATTCAAGGGGTGGAGCGCCGGTGTTCACGGTGGATAAACGGGTGCGCCGGTAGGTGGGCTGGTCGGGGGGCTGCTTGGTGGGCAGGTCGATGGTGAACGTCGCCCCGGCCGTGGTGGAGGTGGCGCTCAGGGTGCCGCCGTGGGTCTGGATGAGAGCTCGGGAGATGGCCAGGCCGACCCCGGAGCCGCCGTGGTCACGGTCGCGGGCGGTGTCCCCGCGGTAGAAGCGTTCGAAGACGTGCGGCAGGTGCTCGGGAGAGATCCCCTCCCCGGTGTCGGTGACGCTGAGCGTGACCCCGGACGGGCTTTGTCGGGCCTCGAGGGTGACCCGGCCCCAGGCCGGGGTGTGGCGCAGGGCGTTGGTGAGCAGGTTGCCCAGGACCTGGCCTATGCGCTGGCGGTCCACGTCCACGGCCAGGCCCGGATCGGCGTCCATGGTCAGGGCCACGCCCTTGGTGGCGTAGGCCTCCTTGTGGGCCTCGGTCGCGGCATGCAGCAGCCCGCTGACCCCTTGGGGGCTGCGGTCCAGTTCGATCCGGCCCTCCTCGGCGCGGGAGACGTCGTTGATGTCCTCCACCAGCCGGGTCAACCGGGCCAGCTGCTCGCCCATCAGCTCACCGGTGGGCTCGTCCCAGTGGGACACCCCGTCTTGCAGGGCCTCGTGGTAGACGGTCAGCACGGAGACGGGGGTGCGCAGCTCGTGGGCCAGGTCCGAGAGCATCCGTCGCCGGGTGTCCTCGGTGCGCTGAAGCCGTGCGGCCATGGTGTTGAAAGACCCTGCCAGCTCCTCCACCTCGGTGCCGGCGCCCATGGCCGGCACGCGGGTGTCGTACCGTCCACCGGCCATGGCCTTGGCCGCCTGGGTCAGGGCGTTGATCGGACTCTGGATCCGGCGGGCGACATGCCAGGTCAATGCCAGACAACAGATCAAGGCCGTGGCCAGGGCCACGCCCAGGGTCCAGAAATTGGCGTCCCGGTAGGCCTGCTCCACGTGCAGCACCTGGGCTGCATCGTGTCTGGCCCCGGCCTGTTCCAGGTGCTCGTGGAACAGTGGTGGGCCGGCCAGGGAGGCCACCACCACCGCGGCCAGCACGCTGGCCCCCACCACCAGCAGCTGGGCGAGGAAGAACCGGGCCGCTAATCCTTGGTAGCGCCGCCGGCCGGTCATTGCTCCGCCATCCGGTAGCCGACCCCGCGGACGGTGTCGATATAGCGGGCCGGGTCCGTGTCGAGCTTGCGGCGCAGATTCTTGATGTGCACGTCCACGAGCCGTTCATCGCCCACCCAGGCCGGGTCCCAGACGATATCGATCAGCTGGCGCCGGGAGAAGGCCTGGTGCGGGCGCCCCGACAAGGCGGCCAGCAGGTCGAACTCCGTGCGCGTTAGTTGCACCACCTGGCCCGACACGCGGGCCTCGTGGGCGGCCAGGTCGATGACCAGGTCACCGCAGACCCGTTCCGGTTCGGGGGCTGACACCGTTGTGCGCGGCCGGCGCATGACCGCCCCCACCCGGGCGACCAGCTCCCGGACGCTGAAGGGTTTGGTGATGTAGTCATCGGCCCCCACCGCCAATCCCGCCAACCGGTGGTGCTCATCGCCGCGGGCGGTGAGCATCAGCACATAGCACTCGGAGAAGGCCCGCACCCGCAGGCACACCTCGATCCCGTCCAGCCCGGGCAGGCCCAGGTCCAGGACCATCACGTCGGGCTCGTGAACCCGGGCGGCCTGCACTGCGGCCGGGCCGGTGTGGGTGAGGGCCACCTCGTCAGCCGGCCCGCTCCAGGTAGGTGGCCACCATGCGCGCCAGCGGCTTCTCGTCATCGACCACCAACACCCGGCCGGCCGCCGGACCAGTCCCAGTGTCAGTCCCAGTGCCAGTGCCAGAGTTCATGGGTCCAGTCTCGCTCTGTCTCGCGCCCCGGCGGCTCAGAACGGTGCCGGGGCGGGGAATCTTCATCGAATCTTCAAGGCAAACCGCCCCATCCCGGCGCGTCACCGGCCAACAATGGTAGAAGCCCCGCCTTTTGGCCCGGG
This sequence comes from Micrococcus sp. HOU01, assembly GCF_035609305.1. Classification (NCBI taxonomy): domain Bacteria; kingdom Bacillati; phylum Actinomycetota; class Actinomycetes; order Micrococcales; family Micrococcaceae; genus Micrococcus; species Micrococcus sp. HOU01. Next base: position 2,045,985 of record NZ_CP141211.1, read on the forward strand.
GCGGAAAGGCTCCATGACCCCCCTGACCCGCAGAACCCTGATCGCCGGCGGGCTGACCCTGCTCGGCGCTGGCACCCTCACCGCCTGCGCCGCGCCGAACCCCGCGACATCCCCGGCGGCCGGCACCGGCACGCAGGGCACCGGCACGGCCATCACCCACGTCCATGCCCTCACCCGGGACCCCGAGTCCGGTGAGGTGCTGCTGGCCACCCACCAGGGCCTGTTCCGGCTCCAGGACGGGGAGCTGACCCAGGTCGGTCCGGTCGTGGACTTCATGGGTTTCACCCTGACTCCCGAGGGCCGCTACCTGGCCTCGGGTCACCCCGCGCCGCGCACCGACCTGCCCGAGCCGCTGGGCCTGGCCGAGTCCACCGACCGGGGCCAGAGCTGGACGGTGCTCTCCCGCGGCGGCGCATCCGATTTCCACGCCCTGGCCGCCGGCCCGAACGGGGTCCTCGGCTTCGATGGGCAACTGCGCGCCAGCACCGACGGCCTCACCTGGCAGAGCCTTGAGATCCCCGTCGCCCCGGCATCGCTGGCGATCTCCCCCCAAACCGGGACCGTGCTGGCCACCACCGAAACCGGCATGTTGCGCTCGACCGACCACGGCGCGACCTGGACCACCCTGGACACCCCCCAGCTGATGCACCTGGTCGCCTGGGCCGATGACACCACCGCCGTGGGCGCCGGCACCGAGGGACACCTGCTGACCAGCACCGACGCCGGCGACACCTGGACCGCCAGCGACCGCCCGGTCGGCACGGCCTCCGCCCTGGGCGCCGGCATCACCGACGACGGGCAGACCGAAGCACTGCTGGTCATCGGTTCGACCGTGCTGTCCACCACCGACGGCGGGAACACCACCGAACAGCTGCTGTGACCGGGCCCCACCGCCCCCAGCCGGCCCGGACCCGAACCTCGATCAGCGCAGACGGACAGGAAAGGACAACGCGGATGGCGGCAGGACACCGAAGCACTTCCCGCCACCCCCTGTCCGGCTGGCCCGCCCTGCGAACCGTTCTGGGCACCCTCGCGCTGATCCTGAGCCTGCTCGGGATGCACGCTGGTACGGGCACCAGCGCGGCTTGGGCCGCCACCGGTACGGCCGCCGCCACAACTGTTCATCACCTCGGGCCGGGGGCCATCGGTCCGGCCGGCATGGTGCCCGAGGTCGTGCTCCCGGCCGAGCCTGCCGGGGATGAGGCAGCCGACCCCGGGCTGCCGGTCTGTGCCCTGGAGGCCGTGGACGATACCTGCGCCTCGGCCCTGACCAAGGCACCTGTCGTCTCCCACTTGGCCTCCCGGGCCCTCCTGTCTAGCCCCGGTGGGGGACTGACCGCACCACCCCTGCCCTGGGTTGCCCATTTCCGGCCCCCGTGGACCCTTCACTGGCTCAACTGGCCATCAGCCGCACCTAAAGCCCCCGGCCGCGCCCCACCGGTGAGCGCAAGGTCCGCCAATACCTCCGGGTGACAGCGGCACGCAGCCCAGGTACGCCACCGGCCTCACCCAGCAACTGATCAGCCATGCCCGGCCCCGTCGCGCCCGCCTGCGACACGGGGCCGGATGACGGAAAGAAGAACCGATGACCTCCTCACTGACCACCCGCCGCACCTTCCTGGGCGCCTCCGTCGGGGCCCTGGCGCTGGCCGGGCTGGCCGCCTGCGCCGATCCCGCCATCAGCCCCCAACCGTCAGGGCGCATCCTGCCCACCGACCCGCTGGTCGCCGAGTACGAGAAACGACGCGCCGCCTCGGGCACCACCGTCACCCACCGGCTCTCCGCCGCACCCCTCGAGACCTCCCTCCAGGGTCGGGGCCTGACCACCTGGGGATACAACGACGGCCTCAACGGGCCGCTGCTGCGCGCCCAGACCGGGGATCTGCTCAAGGTCAGCGTCGCCAACAACCTGCCCGAGGACACGAGCGTGCACTGGCACGGGCTGGCCCTGCGCAACGACGCCGACGGAGTCCAGGGGGTGACCCAGGACCCCATCGCCGCCGGAGGACGCTATACGTACGGCTTCCGGCTGTCCCATCCGGGCACGTACTGGTACCACTCCCACTTCGACACCCAGCGCGAACGCGCCCTGTACGGGGCCCTGATCGTCGAGGACCCCAACGAGCCCCTCAGCTACAACCAGGAATGGGTCGTGATCCTGGACGACTGGCTCGACGGGATCACCGGAACACCGCAGGACGTCGTCGAGGAACTCTCCGCCGGGATGGACATGTCCGGCGACATGGAGGGCATGGCCGGCATGGCGGGCATGGACCACGGGTCCATGAGCCAGGACAGCTCCTCGGGCATGCCCATGAAGCACATGCTCATGGGCGCTGAGAGCGACTATCTGGGCGGGGACGCCGGCGACGTGAAGATCCCCGTGCACCTGTTCAACGGCCGCCCCCCATCCGACCCGGACACCTTCTCCAGCACCCCGGGCAACCGGATCCGCCTGCGCTTGATCAACGCGGCCGGAGACACCGCCTACCGGGTCGGGATCCCCGGCCAGGAACTGACCATCACCCACACCGACGGGTTCCCGGTCCAGCCCCGCCAGGCCGATGCCGTCGTCCTGGGGATGGGCGAACGCCTGGACGTGCTGATCACCCTCGGCGACCAGGCGGTGCCCGTACTGGCCCTGCCCGAGGGCAAGACCGGCCACGCCTACGGCATCATCGCAGCCGGTCCAAAGACCACGCTCTCCGGTCGGCTCCCGCAGACCCTGGGCGGAACCGTGCTCGATGGCAGCCGACTGAAGGCACACGAATCCGTCCTGCTCCCACCCAAGGACCCGACCAGGACCCACGAGGTACGCCTCACCGGATCGATGATGGAGTACGACTGGGGCATCAACGGGCGACGCTTCGACCCGGCCAACCCCTTCGAGGGCGCCTTCGAACTCCGGTTGGACGAACGCGTGCGGGTCACGATGACCAACGACACCGACATGTGGCACCCCATGCACCTGCACGGCCACACCTTCCAGCTGGCCGACCATGGCGCCCGCAAGGACACGGTCATCATCAAACCCCGGCAAACCATCGTCTTCGACTTCGAGGCGGACAACCCGGGTCAGTGGCTGACCCACTGCCACAACGCCTACCACGCCGAGGCCGGGATGATGGGCGTCTTCTCCTACATCCACTGACCCTCCCGCTCGGCCCACACCCCTCCATCCACGGGGGGATCGCACGGTGGCCGCCCAGGAAAGAACATGCCTTTATCGCTCACCCCCACCCACCGTGCCCAGCCCGCCCGAGACCTCTGGCCCGGCACCCCCGTCCTGACCCGTAGGAGGAAATGAATGGGCGAGTACTTCGCTCAGACGGTCCAATCCGGCGCTCTGCTGCTGGCCATCCCCCTGGCCGCCATCGCCGGAATCGTCTCCTTCCTCTCGCCGTGCATCCTGCCGCTCGTGCCCGAATATCTGGGCTACGTCTCCGGACTGTCCGACCCCACCCGCCCGGACAACCGCCGCCGGGTGATGACCGGAGTGGGCCTGTTCATCCTCGGCTTCGCCGCCGTCTTCACCCTCTACGGGGCCGCCTTCGGTCTGATCGGCGGCTGGTTGCTGCGCTGGCAGGACCTGCTGATCCGCATCCTCGGCGTCCTCGTCATCCTCATGGGACTGGCGTTGATGGGCATGCTCACCTTCCTGCAACGGACCACGACCCCCTCCTTCACCCCCCGGACCGGCCTGGCCGGAGCCCCACTGCTGGGCCTGGGCTTCGGCCTGGGCTGGACACCCTGCATGGGACCGACACTCAGCGCCGTGCTGGCCCTGAGCACCACCACCGGAGGGGCATGGCGCGGGGCCCTGCTCGGCTTCGTCTACTGCCTGGGACTGGGCATACCCTTCGTGCTCGTCGCCAGAGGCCTGGGCTGGGTCAGCACCGCACTGGGCTTCGTGCGCCGCCACATGCGCGCCTTCAATATCGCCGGCGGCACCCTGCTCGTGCTGGTCGGCGTCCTGATGGCCACCGGAATCTGGACGGCGTGGATCTACCAACTCCAGAACCTCGCCGGAACCTTCACCACCCCCGTCTAAGAGACTCCCCCCCCCAACCTGGCCCAGACCCAGACCCTGCACACCGGCCGTGGAATCACTAGGGTCTGCCGCCACCGCATACGACGGCGCCCGCCCCTAACCAAGTGCAGTTAAGGACGCGGGCACCGATGGGACCTGTCAGGTCAGTACCGCGTCACGGTCAGCGTCGTGGTGGTGCACAAGGCGACCCTCTTCAGGGGGGGCGCCTTAGGATGCCGCCAAGGTCCCCAACATGAGCCCAGTTGCTGGTCGTTAGGGGTACCTCGTGTCCCGCGCGGCCGACGCTACCGGCGTTTCAGGCGTCGGCGGCTGCCTAACTTCCCAGACCGACCCAGCTGAGCACGATGGTGGCCAGGAGGGTGAGCACAGCCACTAGGGCGTGTCTGACAATCGTTTGGATTACGCGAGCACCGCCCGCGTCCGCTGCGGCGATCAGCATCTGAAGCACCCGATCCCAGGTGCCTTCTTCGGCCATGCGTCGATACCAGGTCCACACTTCTCTGCCGCGGCCAGAAGACCTTGGGCAGATCGCGCTAGGCGATCCCGCACCGGTACCGGTAGATGATGGCCTCGATCATCATCCGCGCATCCGAGAAGGGCCTGCCGGGCCGGCCCGTGTGAGTAGGCAGCATCGGGGCGATCAGCTCCCACTGGGCATCGGAGAGCATCTGGAAACGGGACATGCCTTCCAAGGTGCCAGTGGGCCCCTAGACTGTTTGTCAGACACGCCCTAGGAGCGTATATGGCCTCTACCTCTCCAACGCTTTTGCCGTTCCGGATCGATTCTCTAGCCACCTCGCTCTTCGCCAAGGAGACAGGCTTCAGCGGCCCCCAGCTCCATGACTTCTTCGCTCGTTACACCGACGTGCTGGGCCCCTATCGGTGGAACGGGAGCCCCTCCCGATGGCAGATCTTCCAGACCGGGTTGCATTCTCTTCCGCTGCCTCAACAACGCGCCGTGCTACTGGAGTTGTGTTCCTACGACGGCGAGTTCAAAAACGGCCGCCCCCCTGAAGGGGAGCTCACCCGGCTACGGGCCATGCTCCTCTCCGCCGGCACCCCCGGCGCGCAGGCAGCACAGGAGTCCCTGCAGAAGCTCGAGGACTGGGAGGCCGTCAACAGGTCCTGGCAGGCCGCGCTGACCAAAGTCCAGGACGACCCAGACGGAGCTATCACCGCGACCCGCACCACCATCGAGAGCGTGTGCAAGCACATCTGCGATGAACGCGGAGTGAAGTACGAAGACGGGTGGGATCTCGCTCGGCTCTACAAGGCCACCTCAAGTGCGATGCAGGTGGCACCGGATCAGCACAGCGAACAGATCATCAAGCAGATCCTCAGCGGGGCGGCAACGCTTGTTGGAGGACTGGCCGCGATGAGGAATGCCCTCAGCGACGCCCACGGTCGAGGCAAGCGCTCTGTGGGGCCAGCACCTCGCCATGCCAAGCTCGCGGTCAACGCGGGGTTCGCCATCGCCGGCTTCCTCATCGACACCCACGTAGAGAAACCGCCCGTTTCCAGCTGACCCTCTCGGCCCCGATTCTTAGGTTTAGAACGGCAGGGCCCCGTGTACGTTGTGCCTGTGGAGCAACTTGCAGATCGCGGCGTCATCCGCACAGCCCTGGACGACTTCGGACATGCCTGGGGTCAGCGCATCGACCGCTGGCGCGCCGATGGACAGACCCACACGGAGAAGTCCTTCGCCCAGCAGTTCTGGTCCGACCTGCTACGCGCTTTCGGGGTGATCCCCGAACGCATCGACCTGTTCGAGCGCGGGGCCGCGCGCGCCTCCACCGGTGGGGCCGGCGACATCGACTTCTTCTGGTCCGGTGTCGCCCTGGGCGAGGCCAAGTCCCTGGGCGCTAACCTCGACGTCGCCCACGCCCAGGCGTTGGACTACCTCGCCGGCGGGTCCATCGGTCAGCACGAGTGGCCCAAGTACGTGCTCGTCACGGACTTCGCCCGCATCCGCGTCGAACGTCTCGGAGACGCCGGCTGGGTGGCCGAGTTCGGCGTAGAAGACGCTGCGGACCACGTGGACCAGCTGATGTTCCTCGCCGGCCAGGACACCGTGACCAAGACCGAGGAACAAGAGGCCTCCATCGCGGCCGCGCAGCTGATGGCCTCCATGTTCACTGCCCTCGTCGGGGACGAGGTGGACGTACCCGTAGGCGAGGAGGCCCCCGAGGACGCCGAAGAGGAGGAGTTCGCCACCCAGCAGGCCTCGATCCTGCTCACCCGGCTGCTGTTCCTGCTCTACGGAGACGACGCCGGCCTGTGGGAGGCCGACCTGTTCCAGCGTTGGGTGGAGTGGGACACCACCGCCGACAACCTCGGCCCCCAGCTCGACGCGCTCTTCCGCGTGCTCAACACCCCAGAGAACCGGCGCCGCGGCGTGCCGGACTCTCTGGCCCGCTTCCCCTACGTCAACGGCGGCATCTTCGACGGCACCTCCACGGCCGGCTTCCTCACCAACGACTTCCGGGACGCGCTCGTGGCCGCCTGCCGGTTCCGGTGGACCCAGATCTCCCCGGCCGTATTCGGCTCCATGTTCCAACTGGTCAAGTCCAAGCAGGCCCGCCGCGGGGACGGAGAGCACTACACCTCCGAGGAGAACATCCTCAAGACCATCGGCCCGCTCTTCCTGGACGAGTACCGCGCCCGCGCGGACCGGCTCATCCAGAACAAGACCACCACCCGGCGTGAGGTGATCGGGCTGATCGAGGAGATGGCCGCCAACATCTACGTCGACCCGGCCTGCGGAGCCGGCAACTTCTTGAACCTGGCCTACGCCAAGCTGCGCGAGATCGAGAGGGACCTGCTGGCCGACCAGCGCCGCCGCACCGGGTCCCAGGACCTGTCCCTGGACGTGAGCTTGGACCAGCGGATCCACATCGACCGGTTCTACGGGATCGAGATCAACTGGTGGCCGGCCAAGATCGCCGAGACCGCCATGTTCCTAGTGGACCACCAGGCCAACCGGCAGCTGGCCGCCGCACTCGGCCAGGCCCCGGTGCGTCTGCCGATCAAGATCACCGCCACGATCTACCAGCACGACGCGCTCACCCTCGACTGGTCTCAGGCTCTCCCCGCCCCGGCCGGGCGCACGTTCGTGTTCGGCAACCCCCCGTTCCTAGGTGACCACACCCGCACGGCTGCCCAGCTGGCGCTGATGCAGGCAGCCTGGGGAGAAGGCAAGCAGCTCTCCCGCCTGGACTTCGTGACCTCCTGGCACGCACTCACCCTGCGCCTTCTGGCTGAGCGGGATGGGGAGTGGGCGTTCGTGACCACGAACTCGATCGTTCAGGGGGACCAGCCGGCCCGCTTGTTCGCCCCGATCTTCGCCGCCGGCTGGCGGATCAAGTTCGCCCACCGCACCTTCGCGTGGGACTCCCAGGCCCCCGGCAAGGCCGCAGTGCACTGCGTGATCATCGGCTTCACCCGCGACCGGGACGCCAAGGCACGCCTGTTCAAATACGAGCACGCACGAGGCGAGGCCCGCGAGGTGCCCGGGGTGAAGACGATCAACGCCTACCTGGTGGACGGACCCGACGTGCTGGTGCAGAAGCGCAGCACCCCGCTCGCCCCCGACATGCCGGAGGTCGTCTATGGTTCCAAGCCCACGGATGACGGCAACCTCATCGTCACCGCAGAGCAGTACCAGGCCGTGATGGCCGACCCGGTGATGGCCCCCTACGTGCGCCCTTACGTCGGCGCGGTCGAACTCATCCGCGGCCAGCAACGCTGGTGCCTCTGGCTGACCGACATGGAGCCCGACGCGCCTTCCCGCTCCCCCGAGCTCAAGCGTCGCCTCCAGGGCGTGGCCGCTGAACGGGCCAAGTCCAAGGCCGCCTCCACCCGGGACTGGGCGCGCTTCCCCCACCTGTTCCGCCAGCGCGGCCTCGTCTCCGATGTGCCCTTCGTCGGGATCCCAGAAGTCAGCAGTGAGGGGCGCGCCTACCTGCCCGTGGCCCACTTCGAGCCCGACGTCATCATCTCCAACAAGGTCTACGGTGCCGTGGACCCCGACGGCATCGTCTTCGCCGTGGCCTCCTCCTCGATGTTCATCACCTGGATGAAGACCGTCGGAGGACGACTGGAGTCCCGCATCTCGTTCTCCAGCACGATCACCTGGAACGGCTTCCCCCTGCCTGCTCTGACCGACAAGGACCGAGCCTCTCTAGCCAAGGCCGGCCAGAAAGTCCTCGAAGCCCGGGCTCTCCACCCCGAGCGATCCCTGGCCCAGCACTACGCACCTCTGAGCATGGACCCGGTCCTGGTGAGAGCCCACGACGGGTTGGACACCGTGATGGACAAGATCATGGGAGCACCCCGCCGGTGCCGTACCGAGCTAGAACGTCAGGAGTTGCTCTTCACTCGGTATGCGGAGCTAACCGGGTGAGGATGAGGAGCTCAGCCTGAAGACAATTTTCAATGCTCCTGTAGCATTGACATATGGAAGCTCTGTTTGATCGCAACGGATATACGTGCGCCTGGATGAAAGATGACACTCTCTTCGACCTCGCTGGCCGTGTGGTTGCCTACATCGACCAGACACAGGTCTTTGGCCGCCAGGGCCGCCACTTCGGCAGGCTTGTGGAGGGTAATGTACGGGATCATTATGGCGATGTAGTCGCTTGGACGCGGAAGTCTCATGAAGGCCCCCTGAAGCCTGTGGCCGCTATCCCGCCTATCCCGCCCTTGACTGAAATCGTTCCCATCCGGCCCATTTTCGCAATCCCCCCAATCCCCCCTATAAATTCGCTGAACTGGTCACGTATGACGTGGCCCGAGTTCATCGCTCAGTAGAATCACGGTAAGCCTGCCCAGGGCCTCCGTGCACCTCACCAACAGGCCGCTCGCGCCAGTAGCATTAAAAACTAGCGCCTATTTATAGCCCCATGCGAGCAAGAGATGTGTACAGCGTCTGCCGGCTCACCCCGAACGTGCGCGCCACCTCCGCCTTCGGGATGCCCATGTTGATCATCACCCGCGCTTGCTCCACGTCCGTGCCCGAGAGCTTCGAGGCCTGCACGTACTTGCCTCTCGCCTTGGCCAGGGCGATGCCCTCGGCCTGGCGCTCCTTGATCCGCCGGCGCTCGAACTCAGCGAACGCCGCCAGGATGCTCAACATCAGCCCGTCCACGGGAGAGGTCCCGGACTTGTCCACCGTGATGCGCTCGGACACGAACTGCACCGCACACCCCTTGTCGGTGAGCTCGTCCACGATCGCGTACAGGTCCCGAGTGTCCCGTCCCAGCCGATCCATCGAGGCGACCTTCACCAGGTCCCCCTCGCGGACGTACCGCATCAGCTCGGCCAACCCGGCGCGCTTGGCCCTCGAGCTGCCGGAGATCTTGTCCTCGAAGACCCGGTCGCACTCCCCCACCGCCTCGAGCTGACGATCCAGGTTCTGCTCCGCCGAGCTCACCCGCACGTACCCCACGGCCTGTCCAACCACGTCTTAGACCCTCCGACACTTCTGTCTAACGGCCCGGTTTGGGACCGTCTCTGACGTGATGGTCTCGTGGGCGGGCGGGGTGTGTAAAGGGGTATACCCCTTTACACGTCCCTGCCGCCTACGAGACCATCACGTCAGAGTGGGTGTGGCTTTGTGAGATAGATGGCGGCTTTCCTTCAGGATTAAATGGCGGCGCATGCTGTCCGCCCAGAAGCGTCGACGTCCACGGGGTCACTTAAATGCTCCGCTCGTGAGACAAGGGCCTCGGAGTCACGGGGCCTTGGCGAGTGCAGTAAGGATGGTTTGGGCCAGCGGTGCGGCGTCGGTGGAGACGAAGCCGAGCAGGGCCGAGCCGCGGTTGCGTTGCCAGGACCGCCCGATCGTGTACAACCCTGCGACCGGGCTCACCCCCTCGGGGGCGTGCAGAACCCCGGTGGGGTCCAGGGCGGCCGGGATGCGGATCCACCGGTCGGCGTGCCGGTACCCGGTGGCCCACACGATGACCTCGGGGGTGTACCGCGTGCCGTCGGCGAACCCCACGATGCCGCCCTGCAGCCCGGTCGCCCGAGGCCGGGTCCGGATGTTCACTCCCGTGAGAGCGGCCCGGTCTGTGCCGATGATGGGGTCATGGGCCCGCAGCCACTTCCCTGGCACCGAGCCGGCCGGGGCGCTCATCGCCCCGGTGCGGGTCAGCCACCAGAACATGTCCTTGCCTCCGAGGCGTTGGGGCAGGTGTCGGCGGGGCCGGCCGGTGGACAGGTGCACCCTCTTGCCGGTCGCTGCCAGCTCCAGGGCGATCTGCACCCCGGTGTTCCCGCCACCGACGGCCAGCACTTCCTGACCGGGGACGCTGGCCGGGGTGCGGTAGTTCTTGGCGTGGAGTTGCCGCGGCCCGCGCCCGTCCCGGGCCGCCCAGTCGGGGAGGAAGGGTGTCCCGAAGGCGCCGGTGGCCACGACCACGCTGCGGGCGCGTAGCTGCCGGCCGGTGGCGGTGGTGGCGGTGAACGCGCCGAGGCGTCCGTGGAGGTCGGTGATCGCGGTGCCGGTCGCTGGGGTCAGGCTTTGGTGGCGGGCGAAGTCCTGGAGGTAGTCGGCCACCGCGTCCTTGCCCGGGTATGCCTCCGGATCCCCCGGGAAAAGCAAGTCGGCGAGTCGGTTGTGCCGGGCCGGGGTGAACAGGCGCAGTGAGTTCCAGCGGGACCGCCAACTGTGCCCGAGGGCCGGGGCGCGGTCCACGAGCAGCGGGTGCAGTCCGGCCCGGTTCAGGTAGTGGCCCATGACCAGGCCGGCTAGGTGTAGGAGGGCATGACGTTGTTGACACGCACCGGGGCCAACGAGGCCGGTGGAGCATCTCCGCAGGAGGTATGCGGCCGATGGTAGTTGTAGTGATTCACCCACACCTGAAGGGCCTCACGCCGAGCCCGCTCTGAGGTGTAGGGGCGGGCGTAGAGGACCTCATCGACCATCAGCCGGTTGTACCGCTCGACCTTCCCGTTGTGCTTTGGCGTGTAGGGGCGGATCCGGTGATGCCGGCCCCCGAGAGAGACCACCTTCGCGGTGAAGTCCACGGCCCGGTAGTTGTTCCCGTTGTCCGTGACCACCCGGTCCGCGGTGATGCCGTGAGCGGCGAAGAACGCCCGCGCCGACAGAGCCCCGCGGAGTGGTGGGCTTTGAGGTGATGCTCGTTGCCTACCGGTCGCCTTCTTCGAGGGCGACAGGTTCAGTATTGCTGGTCTTGTAGATCTTGGCCGTAGAGGCTTCGGAGAGGTAGCGGCGGTCGTCGACCTGCCACTCGTCGTGGGTGTCGGCCAGCACGGCCCCGACGAGGCGGATGACCGCGGCCTCGTTGGGGAAGATCCCGACGACGCGGGAGCGGCGCTTGATCTCCTTGTTCAGCCGCTCCAGGGGGTTGGTCGACCAGATCTTGCGCCAGTGCTCGCGCGGGAACGCAGCGAACGCGAGGACCTCGGACTTCGCGTCGTCCATCAGCGGGGCCGTCTTGGGATACCGGGCGGCGAGGTCGTCCCGCACCTTGTCCCACTGCTTGGCCATCGAGGCCAGGTCGGGCTGGGCAAAGATCGTGCGGAAGACCGCAGCGACCATCTCGGTCTCCGCCTTGGGCACGTGCGCCAGCACGTTGCGGATGAAGTGCACCCGGCACCGTTGGTGGGCCGAGCCCTGGAACACCCGCCTCAGCGCCGCGACCAGGCCGGCGTGCTGGTCGGAGATCACCAGCTGCACCCCGCCCAGGCCGCGCTTCTTCAGACCGGCCAGGAACGCCCGCCAGAAGACCTCGTCCTCGCTGTCCCCGACGTCCAGGCCCAGGATCTCCCGGCGGCCGTGCTCGGTCACGCCGGTGGCGATCACGACCGCTTTGGACACGACCATCCCGGCCTCGGAGCGCACGTGCAGGTAGGTCGCGTCCAGGTAGACGTAGGGGAAGCGGGCGTGGTCCAGGGCCCGGGTGCGGAACGCCCCGACCGCCTCATCCAGGCCGGCGCAGATCCGCGACACCTCGGACTTGGAGATCCCGGTCCCGCCCAGGGCGACCACGAGGTTGTCCACCGACCGGGTCGAGACGCCGTGGACGTAGGCCTCCATCACCACCGCGTACAGCGCCTGGTCGATCCGCCGACGCGGTTCCAGGATCGAGGGGAAGAACGACCCGGTGCGCAGCTTGGGAATCGCGACCGTGACGTCACCGCCCTTGGTCGTGAGCAGCTTGGGCCGGGACCCGTTGCGCTCGGTCGCGCGGGTGTCGGTGCGTTCGTAGCGGCCTGCTCCGATGGCCTGCGCGGCCTCGGTCTCGATCAGCTCCTGCAGGACCATCCGCACGGACTCGCGGACCAGGTCCACGCCGTCACCGGCGCGAAGTGCGTCCAGCAGGTCGGACACGGCAGACTGGGGAAGGGTCATCGGTGAGATCTCCTCTGGTGAGTGCTTGGCGGTACACACCGAGCATCTCGCCGATGACCCCACTATGTCAGGGAGCCACACCGGCCACCCAAACCCCACCACTCCACGGGACTCTTACCCCGCGCGCCCGGCAGAAGAACCCGATCGTGGTCACCGCCCGCTCATCCTCCAACGCCTCCGTGTACGCCAGGCGGGTGAACCCGTCGATCGCCGAGTGCAGGTACGTGTACCCGACCCGCTGGCCAGACCCCCGCTTGGAAGCACGCCCTGCCTCACTGTCTCTTCCGTGGGCGCGCCAGCCTCCCCCTTCAGGGATGCGTCCGATCTTCTTCACGTCCAGGTGCACCATGTGCCCTGGCCCCCTCGCGGTGATCCTCCGGGCCGGCTGCCGGCGGAGGTCTTCTCCGGCTGGGGTCAGGTCCCGTAGGCGGGAGATCCCGGCCCGGTGCAGCCACCGCCCCACGGTGCGAAGACACACCTGGTGGCCCTCGCCGACCAGATGGTGATGGATGCGCCGGGCGGACCACTTCTCGGCCCGGCGCAGGGCCTCCAGCTCGGCCACGATCGCGGGGTCGAGCCGGGCAGGTGAGCGATGGGGCCGGCTCGACCGGTCTTGCAGTCCTGCCTCGCCTTCGGCACGGTAGCGGGCGACCCAGGTGGCCACCGTGGGCCGACTGACGCGGAACTCCGCGGCCACGTGGGACTGCGGGATCCCGTCGTTCAGGTGGCGGTAGACCATGCGCAGCCGGCCGGTGGGGGTCAGAGGTGCGTTAGCGTGAGTCACGAGCGGGCTTCCTTCCGCGGATGAGTGGATGTCGCAATTCCCATCCTGCGGGGCGGAGCCCCCTCGTCTCATCTCAGCCCGGTGCCCATGTCAAGAACCTCATGACCCACAACAGCTAGGCCGGCGCCGATCACCAGGACGTCCGCGTCGGCCATGGTCGGAGAGTTCCTCGCTGCTGGGGGGATGGTGGTGGCGGGGGACTTAGTAGCCGGTGAAGGCGGGGAGGAACTGGACGAAGACAGAACCGGTGACGGTGACGTAGGCGACGGCGATGAGGGTGCCGGCCCAGCCGGTGGCGAACCGGACCACCCCGGGCGGGGCGGGAATCACGCCGTGGGCGAGGTTGCGCACGGTGAGCAGGATGAACAGCGGGATCATCGCCGCCCACACGATCATGCAGTACAGGCACAGGATGTGGATCACGAACAACGCCTGGAACCACAACCAGGCCACGAACACCATCCCCAGGGTGACCCCGGCCTGTAGCCCGGCCCAGTACCAGCGCCCGGGCCGGGCCCCGGAGAGCACCACCATCGCGGTCGAGATCACCACGGCGAAGGCCACGATCCCAATCAGCGGGTTGGGGAAGCCGAACAGCTCGGACTGCCAGGTGCCCATCACCCGCCCGCAGGACACCCACGGATTGATGTCACAGCTGGTGATGTGCCCGGCATCCTCGTACAACTCCAGGCGCTCGAGCACCAGGATCGCCGAGGCCACCCAACCGACCACCCCGGTGACCAGCAGGACCAGACCGAAGGGGCGGTGCCGGGCGACAGCCGGCACCGGCGCCGGGGCACTCGGATCAGGATCGGCTGCGCGCTCGGTGGGGAGGTCGGTGAGGGGTTCAGTCTTCACGGGTGAGTCGGTGTCGGTGGCAGGGGTGCGCATGGTGCGGCTCAGTTGCTTGCGGCCGCGTCGACCTCGGCGCGGAACTGCTCCAGGGAGGTGAGGGTGAGCATCTCACCATCCAGGAAGAAGGTCGGGGTGCCCTGCACCCCCAGGGCGATGCCGTCGGCCACGTCCGCCTCGACTCGGGCGCGGGTGGCCGGGTCGGCCACCGCCTTGTCGTAGGCGGCCATGTCCAGGCCCAACTCTTCGGCATAACCGCGGAACACCGGGCTCTTGTCCTCGGTGGCCTCACCCCACTGGGCCTGGGTCTCGAACATCCGCTGGTACATCGCCTCGTACTCACCCTGCTGGGCGGCGGCCTCCACCGCCACGGCCGCGGGCATCGCGTTGCGGTGCCCGGGCAGCGGGAAGTAACGGGTCACGAAGGTCACCGTGTCGGCGTACTCGGCCCGCAGTTCCTCCACGACCGGGTAGGCCGCCCCGCAGCCCTCGCACTCGAAGTCCAGGAACTCCACCAGCACGGCCTGCTCGTTCGGGGCCTTGGACAGCACCCGGCTGTTCGGGCGCACGACGAGCTCTCCGGCTTCCTCCGCGGTGGTCGGCCCGGACCCCTGGGCGGCGCTTTGGCCGGCCTGCGTCGCGGCGGCGTCCGGGGTGGCGTTTCGAGCGGCGCCGACGGCCACCACCCCGGCGATCACCCCGGCGACCACCACGGCGGCCAGCACGACCCAGACGATGGTCTTGGCCTTGCGGGACGTGGTGCCCGAGGTTGAGGAGTTGGCGGGGGTGGGATTGCGGGTCGGTGTGCTCACAAGGGTTCCAATCGGGTAGGGATGGCGGTGGTATCAGGGTAAGGGGCGGGTCAGGGGTGGTGGGTCTCGGTGTGGCGGTGGGCGGCCGGTTCGATCTGGAAGGTGGAGTGCTCGATGGCCACGTGGAAGTCCTCGGCCACGCACCGCTGCAGATCGGCCAGCACGGTGCCCAGGTGCCCGGCGGTCAGGCACTCATCGCGCACGGTGACATGGGCCGAGAGCACGGGGGTGTCGGAGTCGATGCGCGAGGCGTGCAGGTCGTGCACCTCGACCAGCATCGGTCCCCATCAGCGCCATGGACGCCAGCCCCACTCTGGGGGATGAGCGCTTTCGCCATCCTCCGCCTGCGGATGCGGCGGGTAGGTGACTCTCAGAGGCACGCGGCTCAAACGGTCGTTTGTGGCCGTCCTAGAGCGCGCCACGAATCTGACCACCACAACGCCGGGTAGGCCCCGCCATACTCGCTTGGACGTCGGCCCATGCAGCGCATGGGCCGACGTCCAAGCGAGTTGCGGGCTCAGCCCTTCTTGCCGCGGTTGCGGTAGGCGTCCATGACCTCGACCGGGATGCGTCCGCGGTCCTTCACGTCGAACCCGTTCTCCACGGCCCACAGCCGCACGGTGGAGGCATCCACGCCGGAACCCGAGGAACGGCGAGCCGGGGTCCGCCCGGTGGACGCGGCGCGGCCGGCCGGCCGGGCGACGTCGGTGAACTTCTTCAGCCGGTCCTGGAACTCGGCCATGATCGCGTCCAGCTCGGCCCGGTGCTCCTTGGACAGGTCGATCTCGTAATCACGCCCCGCCACGGAGAAACGCACCGCCTCAGCAGGGGTCGAGCCGTCGAAGTCATCGGCCACGGTGGAGATGATCGCCATTGTCTCTCCTTTCACGAAATGGATTCTTTCATGATGAACGTATTCCCTTATCAAGTGGACGTCAAATTTCACCCCACCCCCGAGAACGCTCACCGTAATTCCTGGGCGGTTCGGAAGACGCCGTGATAGGCGACACCAGCCCGAGCCTTACCCGGCGCTGCTCACCCCGGTGAAAGCCGTAACGGCTGATCGAGGGGCCACCCCAGCACAAACGGTCGTTCGTGGCTGCGCTTCCCGAGCACGAGACCAACCCCTCACACTCCGAGCGCCTCGCCCTATCTCCACTGCGCCTCCGCACTGCTATCTTCCTAGCCATGTTCACTCTCTGACGGCATCGCACTGAACACCCCACCATCACGAGAGGAACAACTGTGCCCACTGACCTTCTGACTCTTCACTTGCCGCAGCTCTACCCTGCTGACCAGCTCCCTGGAGGACTCGACTTTCGAGGGTTGGACGTTGGGATGGCCGACGATCTGGCCCAGTGCTATCTCATGAGCTACCCACCCGACGTCGCTGCCTCCGATCTAGACGAGGCGCGCGAGGAGATGAACGCGACCTTCCGCGGTGACTACGGAAAGCTGCGCGCCGATGCGAGCACTACAGCGTGGGTGGGCGGCCGTCTCGCCGGAGCCATCATGGTGGTCACCCACTCGATCTGGGACGCACACCTCACGGGTCCGTTCATCATCGACCTCTTCATTGCTCCCCACGCACGCGGGAAGGGGATCGGGCGGGCTCTGGTCCAACACGCCATCGCAACCTGCTGCGACGCCGGTGACCACACTCTGAGTCTGCGCTTCGGACAGGGCACCTCAGATGCGGCCATGAGGATCTACCAGCGGCTCGGATTCCGCCCCGTGGGATAGGCAATATCGGTCGATCTGTTGACAGTCTCACATGAGGACGGCCACACTACCTGCGACAGTGTTTGGTCTGTCAAAAATCTGTGTATGTGATATCTGGGCCTTAGAGACTATCTGCGGCACCATTGCTTTACACCGCTTAAGCTGCCCTAGGGAACCACGGGACACTCCCCTTGTCTGCGAGAAACAGAGGTTGCTCGACATTTTTGCTCCTTGTATTAGGACCAATATGATACGGATTTCTCCAACCTGGAAGCCGAACCTACGAAGTAGCCGTAGAGCACGTGGGGCGAGCGAGAGTAGCCAACTCGTCTAACCAGGGGCCCTCAGATGTGCCAAGCAGCGTACGAACTACCAAAATCAGGCAACTAACACACTTCCGACGAGAGGAACTACCCAGTGACAGAAGAGCAGCCCGAGACTGACCCTCGCCAGGTCTTTGTCATCCACGGACGTAACGAGCCCGCGCGAATGGGTTTGTTCACCTTCCTCCGCTCGATCGGGCTGAAGCCCATCGAATGGTCCGAAGCCATCGCGATGACCGGGCAGGGATCGCCGTACATCGGGGACGTCCTGGACGTGGCCTTCAGCGCAGCCCAGGCCGTAGTTGTCCTGCAAACCCCCGATGACGTAGCGCATCTACATGAGTCACTGACCTACCCCGACGATCCGGAGACCCGCCCCCAGATGCAGCCCCGCCCTAACTGTTGTGGGTCATGAGGTTCTTGACACGAGGCACGGGCTGAGATGAGACGAGCGGGCTCCGCCCCGCAGGATGGGAATTGCGACATCCACTCATCCGCGGAAGGAAGCCCGCTCGTGACTCACGCTAACGCACCTCTGACCCCCACCGGCCGGCTGCGCATGGTCCACCGCCACCTGAACGACGGGATCCCGCAGTCCCACGTGGCCGCGGAGTTCCGCGTCAGTCGGCCCACGGTGGCCACCTGGGTCGCCCGCTACCGCGCCCAGGGAGAAGCCGGCCTTCAGGACCTGCCCAGCCTGCCGCACCGTTCACCTGCCCAGCTCGATCCGGTTCTGGTCGCCCAGATCCACGCCCTGCGGCGGGAGCGCAAGTGGTCCGCACGGCGCATCCATCACCACCTCGTCTCCGAGGGCCACCGGGTGTGTCTTCGTACCGTGGGACGGTGGCTGCACCGGGCCGGGCTCTCCCGCCTACGGGACCTGACCCCGGCCGGAGAAGACCTGCGCCAACGACCCCAGAAGATCACCGCGAGAGGGCCGGGGCACATGGTGCACCTGGATGTGAAGAAGATCGGGAAGATCCCAGACGGGGGCGGCTGGCGCACCCACGGACGTGAAAGTGAAGCAGGCCGTGCTTCCAAGCGTGGTGCAGGCCGGCGGGTCGGCTACACCTACCTGCACTCGGCGATCGACGGGTTCACCCGCCTGGCGTACACCGAGGCGTTGGAGGACGAGAAAGCGGTGACCACGATCGGGTTCTACTGCCGGGCCCGCGCGTTCTTCGCCGCTCACGGCATCACCGTGGACCGGGTGGTCACGGACAACGGGAACAACTACCGGGCCGTGGACTTCACCCGGAAGGTGGTCTCTCTCGGGGGCCGGCATCACCGGATCCGCCCCTACACCCCGCGCCATAACGGGAAGGTCGAGCGGTACAACCGGCTGATGGTCGACGAGGTCCTCTACGCCCGCCCGTACTCCTCAGAGCGGGCTCGGCGTGAGGCCCTGCAGGTGTGGGTGAATCACTACAACTACCATCGGCCGCATACCTCCTGCGGAGAGGCTCCTCCGGCCTCGTTGGCCCCGGTGCGTGTCAACAACGTCATGCCCTCCTACACCTAACGTCCTCTTTGAGGCGGGGATGGCCTTGGCGCGGGATGCAGATCGGACGATCATCGTGGAGCTTGGCCAGATTAAGACCTTTAGCGACATTCATGGTCGCCACGTGGTTCGGCTCGACAACTCCACCACAAAACGACAACAGCTGGCTCAGCGTCTTGGGACCGCCGGATGTGCCGTCAGTCTCGAGGGGACGGACTGGCACACGGAAGGCGACCTCAACCCGCCTGCTCCTCCTGGCGGTGGACTGCCACTCGGGCGAAAGCTCCCGTCATCCCAAACGTCCGGTCAACCTCGCCTCGAGGTGGCTTTCGACAAGTCAGGCAAGAGTCAACAGCGATTGACCATCACGAATCATGGCCCCGGCGATGTCTATGACCTGGACTTCGCTCTGGCCGATGACCAGGAGAACGCTCACGAGTGGTACAAGGAGGGCTTCCCGGTACCAAAACTGCCGGCTGGAAAATCCGTCACCACAAGACGCTATCTAACTATGGCCTCCGCCAACCCGCCGTATTTCATGGTGACTGTCACGGGAAAGACAGCCGATGGCGTAGCGATCGAGACCGAGGAGTTCGTCAATGCACGGTGAGTACATTGTTCAGGTATCGGTCCCACTCGATACCGATGGGTTCGTGCGCCGCGAGTGCCCTCACTGCAGTCGGCAGTTCAAGTGGCATAGCGGCCCGGCTAATGAAGAGGCCGAGAACCACGCCCGACCCCCCGCCTACAACTGCCCATTGTGTGGACGACCGGCCCCTGACGACTCGTGGTACACCCCGGAACAGATTGAACTGCTCGAAAGGGCGGCTAGAGCCCGAATGTATGAGATTGCGCATGTGGAGCTTGAGTCAATGTTTCGTGGCAAGAAGGGACTCCAGTACAAGCGGGGGCGTGACGAAACGCTCAGGCCGGCAGAACCCCTAGTGGAACCGGATGACATGACCATCGTGACTTCACCTTGCCACCAGTTCGAACCGGTTAAGATCCCCGAGGATCACACCGCGGTTCTTTACTGCCTTGTTTGCGGCTCTCCTTTTATGGTGTGACAAAGGGCCCTTGCTGCCGCCACCTAGATACACCTCAGAACCTCCTTCAGTATGTGTCCAATTGCCCTCAAGGAGGTTCTACCTGATGCGCTGCTCGCGTGGAGGCCTGCAATGGGGTATACCGGTTGGTCAACGTGTGCCGTGGTGTTCGGACGAGATTCGTGGCCGGACCTTCCATGCCTAAAGCCGCCTGTTTCGTCGTCAGTTGTCCGCACAGTGGAGATACACCCGCAGCACGTTGACGAACCGTTGGTGGATCTCCGGAACGTCCCGGCCTCGCCCATCAGCGTCTGATTCCCATGTCTCGAAAACGTCCACAAGCTCTGCAGCGACATTGTCTACGGGTTGTAGAGCTAATAGCCTGAGCGATCCGTGCCACCTTGGGCGTCTCACCCCATTCTCCGTCGTCGCCCGGCACGGCGCCGTGCTCATGGACACCGTCGAGCAGGTGCTGTTGAACACCGTCAACCTCGCGGAGGCACTCTGCACCGATACTGGCTGCGTGTTCCTTCCTCTTAGCGTGTCTGGCGTGGTCATCTGCCAGCTTGTCCGTCAGTAACGCCACCCCGCCTGCGATCAAGGCGCCCAACACCACGCCGCCGAGCACAATCCACGCGCCCGTGAGCCCAAGTGTGCCGACACTCCCGCTACGTCCCGGTGGCCTCCTCCTCGCGTCTGCTCGGCTGCTATAGGTACAGGGCGGACCACTGAGTCTCCTCCGTTCCTTGGGGCAGGCGGTACCGATGCAGCAATTGAGGGAGTGGGTGGCCGGGTGGCTCCTGCCTGGCGAAGGGAGTCGGTGGTGCGGTGGGCTGCGTAGGTGGGGCGTGCGCTCCGTGAGGACGCAGACGGTACGCATGACGACCGGCCCTAACCTCGGAATGCGCCCGTCGCACTCGGGGCCACGCGCTGGCCGGGTCGGTTAGGACCAAAGGTCCCCGTCCGTGGAGGTCTGCCACTCGACCTCCACGTCCGGGTCAGTGCTCGACACGAGCACGCGCACGCTCGGCTCTGTCGGAGTGGAGGACGTCGTCACCACCTCAGCGGTCACGTTCGACGGCGTCCGACGAGCCGCCAGGCCCACGGGATTCGACACGGCCACCTCGTCCCCGTCGCCGTTGAGCACACGGGCGCGTAGGTACTGAACGCCTTCTTCGGGCCGTTCGAGGGTGTCCTGTTCACGGGTGGTACCAGCCCAGGCCGTGAAGTTGTCCTCGTCGTAGTCCAACGTGAACGCAGGCCGATCCCCGTACGCCTCGGGGTCCTTATGCGCCCCGGTCTTCGCACAGCCGGCCTCATCCACCATGCGACGCAGACGCGCGGTGAGCATCTCCACGTGGGGATGCCACATCATCATCGGCCCCAGCCCTGGAGCCTGCTCCTCCCAGACCTTGTACTCCATGCACATGGCCGCGTACAGCTCGGCGGTGAGGTCCGAGTGCTTGTACCAGCAGGGTGGCACTACCGAGGTCACCAGCCGGTACTCGGCCACGAACCAGTCCACCCAGCGGCGCAGCGTGTTCCACGCCTCCCACTGGAGCTCGGCCTCGATCTCCCGCCACCGCGTGCCCATCCACACCGGCGGACCCTCGCCCGCGAGTTCCGCGGCGACCTCCGGGTCAACGTAGGGCAGCGGAGTCCCCGTCTGTCCGTCGTCATCGGCGGCCGCCGGCCCCTCCCAGTCCGTGAGCTCGTCGTCTTCAACCCAGGGCGATGCCATCAGTTCCGTCCTTCCCTCGTGTACCGGCGTGCTGGCCCGCCCAACAGCCGCTCGAGCCGGACGAACAGCTCCTCAACGGCCTCGCGCCCGCCTGCCCCGGTCGAGCGCATGTAGCGATGCGCAGCGTCCTCGCACGTCCCGCACAACCACACCCCGATTCCGCCGGCGGCACGACACTCGGCGCGGTCCAGGTGCCGTCCATCGGTGCAGTGCCACCTCGTGGAGACGGGCCGCTGGCAGACATGGCACCGTGCACCCCCGTCCGTGCTCATGCCTGCCTCTGCCGGATCATCCTGGCCACGATCACGACCGTGGCCCGCCTGCGGTCCCATCCAAAGAACTCCTTCTTGCCGTCCATGATCTGATGCAGCCGCTGGTGATGGTCCCGGCACAACGGCATCAGGTCGTTGTGCGCTTCACGGGCCTGCCACCGGCCCTCCTCGTCCTGGCCCACGCCCTTGTAGGAGACGTGGTGTAGGTCCAGGGTCCCAGCCTCGGTCAGCGTGATCCCGCAGACCTGGCAGGCCGGCTCTTGGCCGCCCTGCCGGCAGTCTGCGAACCACCGCACCCGCCTGTACCCCCAGGCCTGAGACCGCAGGTACCGCTTGTACTCGGCCGAGCCGGTGCGATGCAGCCCGAACCTGCCCATGCCCTCACCGCACCGGGATCGCCGGGGTTGTCTCCGGCACCGGGTCCAACGCCGCCACGGAGTCCTCGGCCCGGTCCGCGTCGGTCGGTGTGGACGGGGCCGGGTCCTTGGACTCCAGCTCGGCCAGCAGCGCCTTCGAGTACCGCCCCGCGGCCTCCTTGATCTGCTTGCCGTCCTTGCGGTCCCACCAGCGGGTCATCTGCATCAGGATCGGCCGGCCGTTACGGTTCAGCAGGACCCCCCACCCGAACGGCAGCCGACGCAGCTCCGCCACCGAGACGACCTCGGTGTCGTGGATCTGCTCGGAGACCGAGGTGTGGTCCTTGCCGCGCGACTTAGGGCGTGTCTGAGAATAGATGCACGAGTCAGCTGAGACCCTGGGGACATGTCCCGGTTCCAGATGCTCTCCGACGCCCAATGGGAGTTGATCGCCCCGATGCTCCCGACCCGGACCGGCCGCGCCGGCAGGCCGTTCGCCGACGCCCGCACCATGGTGGAGGCGATCATCTACCGGTACCGGTGCGGAATCGCTTGGAGGGATCTGCCCGAGGTCTACGGGCCCTGGCAGACCGTGTGGACCTGGCATCGGCGCTTGGCCGAAGAAGGCACCTGGGACACGGTGCTGGCCACGCTGACCGCCGCCGCTGACGCCGAAGGCCTGATCGATTGGTCGGTCTCGGTGGACTCCACGATCGCCCGCGCCCACCAGCACGCGACGAACATCACCCGCCACACAGGGGGATGGATCGAACTACAAGAATCCGCGTGAGGAGCCGGCCGATCACGGCATCGGGCGCTCCCGTGGCGGGCTGAGCACGAAGATCCATCAGCTCGTCGATGGGACCGGGCTGCCGCTGGTCAGCCTGATCACCCCCGGCCAGGCAGGGGACTCCCCGATGCCGCTTCCTCTTCTGGAGCAGCTGCGCGTGACCCGGCCAGTAGGGCGGCCCCGGACCCGCCCTGCGGCGGTGCTGGGCGATAAGGCGTACTCCTCCCGGGCGATCCGCACCCACCTACGCGCCCGTGGGATCAAAGCGGTCATCCCCGAACCGGCCGACCAGCAGGGCCACCGCAGACGGCGCGGTGCCCGCGGCGGGCGCCCCATTGGCCTCGACGCGGACGCCTACAAGGGCCGCAACGTCATCGAGCGTCAGTACGCTCACCTGAAGCAGTGGCGGGGTCTGGCGACCCGGTATGACAAGTACGCGATCATCTACAGGGCCGCTGTGGTGCTGAATGCTGTGATCGCATGGTCCAAACGATTGTCAGACATGCCCTAGAGGTCCGCATGATCTTGCGCTGGCCGGCCAGCTTGGCGAACTGCTCCAGGTCGGACACGTTCGAGGCACCCCCGAGCTGGATCTTGACCGTGGCCGCGTCGAACAGCGCCTGGGCCTGCTGCTCGCCCCACTCGTTGCGGGCCTGAGCCATCGACTGGAACACCGCGAACGGGGAGATGCCCACGCCGCCGCCGTCAGCCATCAGCTGGGTCAGCCCCGGCCAGGCGCCGGAGATGTTCGCGATCTCATCGAGCACCAGGGACAGCGGCGGGTCCAGCCGGTTCCCGGGCGACTTCGCCGCCAGCTCGCGGGCACGCTCGGTGATGGCGTCCATCATCGCGATCAGGAATGGGCCGGCCGACGAGCCGCCGGTCTTGGTGCCCACGATGTAGAGCGTCCCGCACTCGGTGAGGAACTTGTCGATGTCCAGGGTCTCCTCGAACCGGTTGGGTCGCAGTACGTCGCGGACCTCGGGCACCGACAGCCCCTTGACCGCGCCCTCGACGCCGAACCACTTGGACTGGAGCAGCTTCGGGTCGCCCTCGATGATGCCCTTGAGCACCAGGTTCCAGTTCAGCGCGGCCTTGGGATGCTCGGTGAGGATCTTCACGGCTTCCTTGGCCTCGGCCGGGTTGTTGCCCCACCGCATCAGATCATCCACGGTGCGCTCACCCAGCGCCGCGGCGTGCAGCAGGCACTCCATGATCGTGATCGCCGGGGCCTGCCATTCCGCGTTCGAGCTGGAGGACCCCAGGCCGGAGGCACCGATCAGTGACGACGCCCGCTGATTCGCCACACGCGGCTCTTCGCAGCCCGTGATCGGGGACCACTTCAGCGTGGAGGGCTGACCGGTCAGTCCCTGCGGGTCGAACAGGGCCACCGGCCCCTTCTTCTTGCGCAGCTCGGCCGTGGCCCCCAGGTTGTCCGCGCGAGAGCTGGTCGTGATGACCGGGCCGGGTGCGTCGAGAATCGCACCGATCAGCAGGTGCACGCCCTTGCCCGAGCGCGGCGGGCCGATCAGCACCACCGACTCCTCGTAGGACGCGAACACGTCCACGCCCTCGGCCTTGCCCAGACGCATGGCCCCGTCCGTGATGGCCGGCTTCTTGATCGAGGGCCGGACCTTCTTCACCCGGGACAGCACCGACTTGCGGCCCACCGTCTTGGTGATCTCCGCAGACCGGGCCAGGCCCTCGCGCTCACGCAGCTCCTTGATGAACTTCTTGTCCGACTGCTGGTACCGGCTCCACGCCGTCACCGCCACGCCGAGCAGCACGAGGGCCAGCACCCCCAGACCGATCAGCCAGCCGATGACCCCGCCGGTGGTCGCCGTGCATCCCTGGACGGTGGTCCCGAACGCGGCCGGGTCGTGCTCGCCCACGAGGAAGCCCAGCGGCGCGAACAGCGAGTCCGGCTTGGTCGGTGCTCCACAGTGGATACGCCCGGCCAGGAACCCGGCCAGCAGGTACGCCCCGTAGAGCAGCACGGCCGGACCGATGAGCCAGATCAGCGCCGTCTCGGCCGGGTTGTCCCCCTCGAGGACCGCGTTGTTGCCACGTTCGCGTCGCATCAGGCCACCGCCTCCTTCGCCTTGTCCATGCGCTCGTCCGTGTCGAACAGCGGCAGCTCGGCCCGCGTGAGCACGTTCTGCACCTCGAACGAGGAATCCCCCAGCCGCCACAGGCCCGTGCCCTTGGGCAGGGACCGCACCAGGGACCGCTCCCGGTCGGACAGCTCCATCTCCGACGTCGTGATCTTCAGCGCGGACCGGTCCTGCCGGTAGATCACCTTCACGTCCGCGTCGGCCAGCAGAGACCGGGCCATCGCGGCCATCTTCGAGCTCTGATCACCAGCCATGTCCAGGTCAGCGATCTTGTGCAGCACGAGCACGTTGAAGATGCCGTACGCGCGGCTGAGCTTCCACTGCTCGACCATGCGCCGCAGGTCGGCCTCGGAGCTGATGTTGTCCCAGCCCTCTTCGTAGATCACGATCCGCTGCCCGCCATCGCGCGTAGTGACCATCGCTTCGGTCCACGCGCCCGCGCACGCGTTCACCACGCGCACCGCCTCCGGGGAGGCACCCAGCAACGCGGAGGTGTCGATGCTCGTCGCGCACGCCTGCTCATCCAGGACGACCGTGGTCTCCCCGTCGAACATGCCGGCCAGGTCACCGGAGGACACGCGACCCAACGTCATCATCGTCACCGACGCGGCCTCCGCCTTCATCGCGTCCGGGTCCGCGCGGGCCGCGTCCAGCGCCCGGATCACGTCCGGGATGATCGGCGGCCGGCCCTCGGCGTCCGCGACCGCCACGGCCGCGTCCAGGCCCGCCGAGAGCACGTGGTGCTCGGGAGAGGTCATGTCCCGGTCGGTGAGGATCTTCACCAGGGCCACCAAGATGGACATGCGCCGGGTCCGCACCATCGAGGCCCACGCCCGGTCCGTCATCGGCTCGCCCTGAACGTCAGTCGAGGGCCGGGTGCCCGGGTCCAGCGGGTTCAGGCGCGTGTCCAGGCCAGGGCCGACCTGGATCACCGATCCACCCAGGCCCTTGACCACACGGGTCCACTCGCCCTTCTTGTCCGAGGCCACCGAGAGCTTGCGCCCGGCCAGCACCTGCCGCACCGCCAGCGACTTGGCCAGCGACGACTTCCCGGTGCCGACCTGGCCGAACAGCATCATGGACATGCCCGAAATGATCCCGGCCTCATAGAGCGCCCACGGGTCGAAGCAGAACGCGCCGCCGCCGTGCATGTCCTTGCCGATCATCAGCCCGCGCGCACCCAGACCGGGGCCGGCCACGAACGGGTACGCCGTCGAGGCCGTGTGCGTCGTCGTGCGAACCGGCCGCGGGGCCAGCGTGCGCAGCCCCCGCAGCTGCCGTGTCCCGCGCGGTCCGGCCTTGCCCCACTGCGGCTGAGGGAACCGCTCCTCCCGCGCCTCCCGGTTGCGCAGACGCCGCGCCTGCGCCTGCGCCATCTTCATTTTCCGCTGAGCAACCCTGGCCTCACGCAGGGACATCTTGCCCGGTTCGATGATCTGGAACAGATCGACCTTCGGTTCTTCACGCATCAGAGCTTCATCCTTCCGAACGGCAGGGCGCCGGCCACGAACGCCGCGTCCTGCTCCATCCACACCGGGCGCAGCTCGCACTCGGCCGTGATCCCGGAGGCCACGACCTCCGCCGCCGCGGACTCCAGTTCGGACCGCGAGGCCCCGGTCACCGTGACCAGCACGACGACCTCCACGCCCGTGTGCCGACGCCGCAGCTCGGCCTCCTCACGCTCGACGTCCTCCAGGGACTGGTCATGTTCCAACGAACCGATGCGACCGAGCTTGTTCATCAGCCGCGAGTTCGTGTGCCAGTCCGTCTTGCGCCGCTGCACGGACCGCACCGCGGCCCCACGCTCCACCGGCGCCAGGAACACCGAGACCGTGTGCCGGAAGTCCCCGGCGAACACCAGCTCGTCCAGGAACCCCAGCCGGGCCAGGTTCTGCGGCAGCTCGGAGACCTTGTAGGTGCGGTGGTAGTTCCCGTCCGTGACCATGTGGCCCGCATGGACCTCCACGGCCATCGGTCCCGCGCTCGAGGGCGCGGTGCCCGCCGTCTTCCCGTCCGCCTTCATGGTCGAGACCATCACCGAGGCGTCCGGGTCGAATGCCGACCGCGAGAGGCCGGCCAGCGTGCGCGGGGAGTGCCAGGCGGTCACCTGGGTCCCCGAGCGCGGCAGCGTGCTCTCCACCGTCGTCATCAGCTTGACCATGTGCTCCATGAGCGCCGGGGTGCCCCCGCCGAGCGCCTTGACCTGAGAGGTGATCTTCGACGGGGAGACCACCAGCGTCAGCCACTGCTCGTGCACCGGCATCGACTGGGCCTCCTTCATCAGCTCACGGAACGCCTGGTCCAGGAACGGGTCGATGCTTGCCCCTGTCCGGCCCGCGCCCTCCTGCTTGGACTCGTAGAAGTCCTCCACGGCCGCACCAGAGATGAGCGTCGTCTGATCCGAAGCCTGAATCCGCACCACACCCGGCAGACGCGACAGCGCCGCCAGCGACGATCCCCACGACAGGGACCGTTCCTCCTGAGCGTCGAAGGACTCCAGGTCAAAGCCCCGCGTCGTCATGACCTTCGCGCAGACCACCGCTTCCCGGGCGCGCGGGTCCCAGACGAACCCGGCCCCGTTGGGCATCGCGTAGACCATCAGCTCTCCGGCCACACCCGGCAGCCGGAACCGTGCCGGCTCACCCGGCTTGATCCGCCCCTTCGCATCACGCTGGGCCTGCGGCCCTGCCTCGCTCACGGGTGCCTGCGGCTCGCCGTCCACCAGCTCCAGCACGTGTGCCGGGGCCATCCCCTGGCGGTACTCGAGCTGATCCGTTGTCCCCCGCCGCAGGTACTGCGCCGCCACCCACACCCAGCCAGGCAGGGACCGGCCACGGAACCGAGTCGCACCGAACGCGCCGATCACGGCCATCAGCCCGATGCCCACGAACATGGCCGGCCCGCCACGCAGAATGAACGCCATGCCGATCAGCACACCGGCCAGAACCACGATCACCTGCTCCAGGGTCAGCCCCAGGATCAGTCCCTGAGTCCGTTCCTGGGGGAACCGGACGTCGTCGTACTCCGAGTCCATCGACTCCTGAATCATCGTTGCCATCAGCGGCCTCCTCGCATCACCATCGCCCCGGCACGCTGGCGCATCCGGCCAGCCCGCGCCGAAACGCCCCGCATCGAATTCACTGCTCCACGCCCGGCCCGGCTCGCGGCCATCACGCCCGCCTGCTCAGCCTGCCCGGCACCGCCAGCCAGCCACGCGGTGATCGCAAGCATGAAGATCGGCATGGCCGCGGCCACGAACACCAGCACCATGCCAGCCACGGTCTGCACCCAATCCGTGGACAATGCCGCCATCGCCATGCCCAGCCGCACGACGGCGGCTGCGAGCGGCCCGGCCATGATCAGCCCCAGCATCATCGACAGCCACCGCCCCGCCAGCGCCTTGGCCGGCTCCAGGGCCAGCGAGAAGATCGCCGGGGGCGCGAACGAGGCCAAGATCAGAATCAGCACCAGACGGAAGATCATCATCGCCATCAGCACGAAGCAGGCGAAGAAGATCACCAACGCGATGATCACCGCGACCACGATCATCCCGTTCTCCGAGTTCTCGCTGGCCATCTCCCACTGCGCGAAGTTCTCGTCCAGCAGGATCTTGTCGTTGGCCGCGTCATAGGTCAGACCGAACAGTCCCAGCACGCCGGCCACCGCCTCGTCCTCGCCATCGGTGCCACCGGAACCGACCCGCAAGATCCACAAGGTCAGCTGCTGAGTCGCCCCCATCGCCATCCACACCAGCCCGACCACCACGTAGGTCGCCGGGATGCTGAACACCGCCGCCAGGAACGCGCGCACCATGCCCGCCGTGGACCCGCGCACCGCCGAGAGCACGACCTGCACGGCCACGAAGATCACCAGCAGCGGAATCATCGCCACCACGATGATGTTCAGCATCCCCGGGTGGTCGATCACCGTGCTCTCGCCACCGGCCACCGTCGTAGTGACCTGACCGCCGACGACCGTGACCCACCACTCCGGGGTCAGCGCACCCACGGAGAAAGCCTGCTCGATCAGCCCGGCAGCGGCCTTCGCCAGCCCCAGGATCGAACCCCGCAGGAACTCCTCGAAGTCCTTCTCCCACATCGTTCTCTCCCTCCGTGAGTGCGCTCAGGACCTCAGAACAGCGGCAGGCCCGCGCCCCAGCCGATCAGGCCCGCAGCACCGGCGATCAGGGCCGCAGCCAAGACGCCCCAGACCACGAAGCTGATACCCACGTCCTGCGCGCGGCCACTCGAGGAGAGCTTGCCGAAGATCCAGACCAGCACGCCGATGCCGACGGCAACGATCAGGACGACCAGGAAGGTGCCCAACGCCAGGCCCGTGACGTTCTGGATGGTGGGCATCCACGGCCCGTCGAAGCGCGGTGCGATGTCCGGGACACCGGCAGCCACCGTGGTGGCCGCGTGAATCAGGTTGCTCATCAGAGGTCCTCCCGTAGGGATGTGATGTGACGACGGCCCGGATACCTTCCGGACCGAACGGGCAACTCCTGCCCGCTGCCAGATGTACGACGCGCCGCACCGCCACGCATGTCGCCTCCCCGGACACGAGAAAGCCCCCGTCCCCTGCCACAGCAGGAAACGGGGGCCACCCCCGGGACCGTCAGGCCGCCGAGCAGTTCGCTCCCGGAGCCTTCACCTTCACTACCGCATCCGTGTAGATGTCGCCCGACAGCCGGTTGATGTGGACCTCGATCTCCGAGCACTCCGTAGCCGTCTCGTTCGCCGCCGAACAATCAGCCGTGCCATCGGTGGAAACCGCCTGGGCGTACCACTTCAGGGACACGATGCCGTCCGTGGAGACGCCCTCGTCCTTGCCCATCTCGTAGCCCGCCACAGCCACGTCATCACCAGCCAGCCGTTTCAGCAGAGCCTCCCGATCCCTCCGTGAGGGTTTCGGATCCTCGTCGTCGAAGTCGCGCACCGCCTGCCGGTTGCAGGTCTGCTTCGGGGCGTTCTTCTCGATCGCGACCGACTGTGGCCTGGCCCCGGCGGGCATCAGCTCGCTCGTACCCAGCCCAGCCCCCCAGCTCGCGCCGGCCGTGCCAGCGCCCAGCACCGTCGCCCCCACCGCCGCCAACGCGACCATCGTCCACCCCTTCCGCATCCCGCCAGGCGAAAACAAGGCCCTGCCCCACACCGCCAGCACCACGCCAGCGCCCACCGCCAGGATCAGCACGACCAGCGCCGTCCCGACCACCCATCCACTGATCTGAGACCACCCCGACAGCCCGTCTGGGTTGATTCCGTTCAACATGTCCGACTCCTCGTCGCTCGTCTGACGCGTCTTGCTTCGTTGTCGTGTCTCGTCCTGGGTTCGCGGTCGCCACCGCGAAGGTCTGTCAGCCCGCCATCGCCTGCACCACCACCAGCACCCACACGACGAGCACTGCCAGCGCCACGGCCGCGATCACCCACCGACCCCGGGCCGAGTCCCACCTGTCCGGTACACGCTCCTGCCACGACGTCGGCAGCGGCGCGTCCACGGACTCCGCCACCCACCGCCACCCGGCCTCACCCGTGCGCTGGCGCAGTCGCCGCACGGACGCGAACAGCCCTCGGTCCCGCTCTACGTAGACCACGCGCGGCTCCTGACCCTCCGGCCCGTCATGGCTCTGCTCGAACTCCGTCTGCTCTCTCACTTCTCTGCCCTCTCGTTTCGGATCACCGTTGTCGCCACCCTCAGCAGGTGCCGTGTCTCGGCCAGGTACTGCCGACTCGTGGAGTGGCTGAACCCGGTGGCCTGCATGACGTCCTCGACCGTGACCGCTTCCATCCGGCCCCCCGCCTGCGCGCAGGCCAACGCGACCTGCCGCGCCCAGTCCCCCGCGTCCCCGTCGTCGGGAAGGCAGCCGATCAGCACGCGCATCGTCACCGCCTGCCCCGAACGGGCCACCTCCTGCGCCGCCCGGACCACCCGGGCACAGCGCACCAGCTCACGCCGGGCCTGACGCAGTGCGGTCACCGAGACGCCCATCGTCTCCGATGCCGCCACGACGTCATCCCCGAACGCCAGCACCACGGCCAGGGCACGGGCCGTCATCTCCGAGGACTCCATGACCGACTCGACCACCCGCATCACCTCCGCGACTTCCCGGTGTGCAGCCAGCGCTTCAACCACAGCCTCGGCCGGGTCCTCCATGACCATCGACACCGCAGTCTTCTCCCGCGCCACCGCGGAAGCCTCCAGCGCCTCCTGGCCCGCCCGCGACCGGCCGACCGCCCGCAGATGATCGACCGCTCGGTTCCGGGCGATGGTGCCGACCCAGGTCCGCAGGGAACCCCGGTCCGGATCGAACCGCTCCCGGGAGTGCCACGCGGACTCCCACGTGCTCTGGAGCACGTCCTCCACGACGTCGCCGTTGCCCGAGGGTCCGAGCACGGCCACCACCGTGCCTCGCACCGAGGCCACCGCTTCCGCCAGCTCGTCCCCGGTCACCAGCACCATCCCCGCCGGAGCCACCCGGTCCGCCTGCCCGGTCATCAGTCCACCGCCTCCATCAATGCCCGTGGCATCGCCCGACGCTCCAGCCGGCAGTGCGGGCAGTCCGCAAGCACAGCCTGCCCATACGCCGGGACGTGCACGTCCGGGTCCTGGCACGGCTCACCGGTCCGCAGCTCACGCACCTGCCCCGAAGCAGCCGGAGCCTGAGCCACGGCGACCGGCCGGGGCCGGGTCACCGCGACCAACTCCTCGAACTCCGAGGCCAACGACCGCGCCACGAAGGCCGTGGGCTTGCGCACCGGCCCCGAGGCTCGCGCCAAGACCACGTCCACGATGGACCGCAGTTGCCCGTCTCCGAGGTCCGCAGCCGCCGGCACCCGCTGAACCAGGTCCGCCAGGACCACACCCCGATGGACCAGCCCCACGGCTTCCCCACCGTCGATGGCCTGATCGGTCCGTCGTCCGTCGTCCGTCGTCGTCTCCGCGCGCACTGCACCGGACTGACGGACTGACGGACGGACAGATGAGGGTTCTTGAGGGTTAGTCCGCGCGCGATCCTTATAGTCGGCAAAGTCGCGATTGTCGGGTGAGTCCGCCGAAATTGTCCGGTGAGTCGACTCACCCGACAGGTTTTCGGGTCGCGTGTTCATGCGGGTCTCAGATTTACCCGACAGGTTTTCGGGTCGCGTGTTCATGCGGGTCTCAGATTTACCCGACAGATTGTCGGGTCGCGTGTTCATGCGGGTCTCAGAGGGCGTGTCAGATGGTCTGTGTAAGCCGTACCGAGAGGAACGGTAAGAATCATGACCATGACCGACGAGAAGAACCCAGGCGAGCCCTCGGGCCAGGACCTGGTCGAGCAGCTGAAAGCCTCAGGGCAGCTTGATTCCCTATTCGCGCAGATCGACGCGGGCGGCGTCGAGCTCACCGGTGACGGCGGGTTCGTGCCCGCGCTGGTCAAGGCCGCGCTCGAGCGGGGCCTGCAGGCCGAGCTGACCAGCCATCTGGGCTACGAGAAGGGCTCGAGCGAGGCGCCGAAGCACGCCAACTCCCGCAACGGGACCACCCCGAAGACCGTGGAGTCCGAGGTCGGGCCGATCGAGCTGGACGTCCCGCGAGACCGGGGCGGGTCGTTCACCCCGCGCCTGGTGCCCAAGGGCCAGCGGCGCCTCGGGGGCCTGGATGACATGATCATCAGCCTCTATGCCGGCGGAATGACGATCCGGGACATCCAGCACCACCTGGCCTCCACGATCGGCACGGACCTGTCGCACGAGACGATCTCCAACATCACCGACGCCGTGAGCGAAGAGGTCCTGGCGTGGCAGTCGCGGCCGCTGGAGGAGTTCTATCCGGTGATCTATCTCGACGCAATCCGGATCAAGATCCGAGAGAACAGCCAGGTCCTCAACCGTGCCGCCTACATCGCCGTCGGCGTGGACCTCGAGGGCATCAAGCACGTGCTGGGGATCTGGGTCCAGGACACCGAGGGCTCGGCGTTCTGGGCCCACGTCTGCGCCGATCTCGCCAACCGGGGCGTGCAGGACGTGCTGATCGTGTGCTGCGACGGGCTCAAGGGCCTGCCGGAGGCGATCGAGGCGACGTGGCCGGACTCGATGGTCCAGACCTGCGTGGTTCACCTGATCCGGGCCGCGATGCGGTTCGTGGCCTACCAGGACCGCAAGAAGGTCGCCGCCGCGCTGAAGCCGATCTACACCGCCCCCAACGAAGAGACCGCGAGGAAGGCGCTGGCCGAGTTCGAGGCCTCCGAGCTCGGCACGAAGTACCCGTCTGCAGCCGCGACCTGGGCGAACTCCTGGGAGCGGTTCATCCCGTTCCTGCAGTTCCCACCCATGCTCCGCAAGGTCATCTACACGACCAACAGCATCGAGTCGCTGAACTTCCAGCTACGGAAGGTGACCAAGAACCGCGGCCACTTCCCCTCGACCGAGGCGGCGGTGAAGCTGCTCTGGCTCGCGATCTGCAACATCGAAGACAAACGCGCCGCCGAACGCGCTCGGGACCGGGGCAAACCCGCCGGCCAGCGCAAAGCCCAGGGCCGGCTCGTCGAAGGTCAGGCCGTCACGAACTGGAAGCAGGCCCTCGCCCAGCTCGCCGCGGCCTACCCCGACCGGATCAACCCCTACCTGTGACCACCCCGCTTACACAGACAAGTTGACACGCCCGTCTCAGATTTACCCGACAGATTGTCGGGTCGCGTGTTCATGCGGGTCTCGCGGTCTTGGACAAGGCCGTTCAGGGCCTCTTCGCGGAGGTAGTACCTCAAGCCGATCCGCCCGCGCCCGTCCCCGTACCGAGACTCGGTGTCCACCAGGCCCAGGTCTCGCAGGCGGGCGATGTGCCGCTCCACCGAACGCACCGTCTGGGCCGACCTCCTGGCCAACAACTCCTGGCTCGGGTGGCACGACCACGCCTCGTCCGCATGGTCACCCAGCAGCAAAAGCACGAACGCCTGGCCGGTGTTGAGCTGGCCCGTCTCCGCGACTTTCTGCGCCCACTTCATCGCTTCGATGCTCATGCCTGCTCCTCCCCGGTCCCGAACGCCTCAGCGTGCGTCTTACGGGCATCGGCCAAGCGGCGACGCCCGGTGCGCTCTGAGCACCCGAACTGCTCTGCGACCTCCGCTGCAGAGGGCACCTGGCCCTCCTGCGCACGGGCCACGATCCATGCGGTGATGTCCGCACCCGATGCCTTCTCCACCGTCTTCGTCTCTGCGACGACCGGCTCTGACGACGCCACGGCCTCGACGACCTCGACCCCCTGGGCAACCTGCGATTCCTCGACCACGGCCGGCTGAACCTCACGGTCCTCGCGCTCGGTCTCGAGTTTGGCCTGACGCTCCATCCGCTCCAGCTCCTGCCGGTGCCGAGCCTCGGCCACCTCGGCCTCCCGCTCGGCCTCGCGCCGCTGGGCCTCAATCTGCCGGCGGCTCGCCGCGAGTTCGGCCTCCAGCTCCGCGCGCTGACGATCCAGCTCTGCCTGAGCCTTCAGCTGCTCTGCTTCCTCCGACACCTGCGATGCGCGCTCGGCCCGCCGCGAGTCCGGGTTCTCCACCGCGACCCGCGCCAGCTGATCCGTGGCCACGAACACCGCCACCGGAACCATCACCGCGATGAGCGCACCCACCACGGACTGCCACACGCTCGCGTTCTCAGCACTCCACGCATGCGCCCCGTTGGCGATCATCGACAGGCCCGTGAACGCCCCCAGCGCCCACCACGACGCCCGCGCGGACTCCCCTCGGGACTCGTGCACCAGGACGGAGCCCGCGTAGACGAGGATCGCCAGGTCGATGAAGACCGGCACTGCCCAATGCATGAACGGCGGCAGCCCCAGCCACGCCGCGACCTCGTACAGCGCCGCGAACGAGATGGAGAACGCCACCAGACCGGCCACAGCGGTCCCGGCCACCACAGCCCGGATGAACCGGCCATCGTTCGGGTTCACCCGGCGGGGAAGCGACCGAATCCCACTGCCCGTGGGCCGCGCCCCGGTGCTATCCTTCGAGTGCTCGACCAGCGTGTTCTTTGGAATGTGCACCGTCTCGGATTGAGCGTTTTCGGAAGCCCCGACAGCCTGCACGCTGGCCGGGGCTTCCGCCCTTTTCGGCCCAGACGTTCGGGCCTCCCACATCTGCTGCGCGCTCATCGCGTGCCCTCCTCGATCTTCTTCAGCACCTCATCCAGGTTGTCCACCGCATCCCGCAGCGTCGACCGGATCTCCGCCTGGGACTGACCGTCCACATGACCCACGGACCGGATCACGTGCGCCAGCGTCCGCACGCACCGCACCGAGTCCCACACGACCCCGTGAAGGTCCTCGTCCTCGACCAGCGCCTTACCCGTCGCGGGCGACACCAGCGAGGCCACCGGGGTAGCCGCCTTGATCAGCGCTGGCACCGCGGCCGCACCCGACCCGTTGAACGCAGTCAGCACCCGACGCGCGCGGCCCTTCTGTTCCTCGTCGTGCCGGACCAAGTCCAGCGGTTCGATCCCGAAGTCCTCGGCCGGCATGTCCAAGACCGCGTCAACATCACTTTGACCACCTCGGACCCCCATGGAGGGCTCGAGGTTTCCAATGCGAGCGGGCCTCGTGACCTCGTAGGTCTTCCCGTCGACCCCGACGACGGAGGCCGGTGCACGTCCAGGTGCGTCTTTTGACGCACCTGCGTGCTTAAGCTCCCGCCGCACCGTGGCCTCACTGATCTGTGTCGCGGATGCGATCGCCCTAGTACTCATCCCCACCTCACGGAGGGACAGCACGATGTCCTGTCGCTTTTCCAGCGGTGGCCGAAGATGCAAGTTGCCGAACTCCCGAGTCACGTACTCGTCCCAGCTCCGGTACCCCAGAACTTCCCAAGCCCGCCCCCGATACGCGGACCGGATCAGGTGGTACACGGACTCCAGGCCGGTCTTGATCTGGTCTGTGACTTCTCGAGCCGCCTCTGGGGTGTAGGCCAGCTGAAGTGAATAGCCGTTCATGCCTCGGCCAGCTGTTCATCTGCAGCATCGATGCCGGCTACCAACGTCGCGAACGGCACGCCCAGGACACGGGCGAGCTCCAGCAGCTCGCCTAGGCGGAATTCGACCTGCCCGGACATCCGCTTGGAAAGACCGTCCGGGGTGAGACCGGCCAGTGCCGCTGCGCGGGCCTGGGTTAGGTCTCGTCTACTGATTTCGGCTGCCAGGTTCGACCTGACGCAACGGGTGTGATTGCTCATGGCCCACACTGTATGCGCTGTACGCATATCTGCCCAGCCCTCGTCTTGCGGTCATCGCAAATTTTTTTCTCTGACCTTGTGCTCCGTTCGCCTGAGCCATAGGGTCTTGCCCATGACGAACTCGAACGAGGAGAGCGGCTCGGATTTCAATTCGATGGTCGCCGCAGAGGTGCGCGCTTGGCTCGCCCGCTCCGGCAAACGCCAGGCGGACCTAGCAGCGGCGCTCGGCGTCTCACAGAGCGGCATCTCACACCGGCTTCGCGCGCGGGTGGCCTTTACGTTGGAGGAGCTGGCCACCATCGCGGAGGTCTTCGACATCACGCTCGCGGAACTGCTCGGCCCGGTCATCCTCCAGGCACGAAGAAGCCCCCACACCGACATGGTCGGTGCAGGGGCCTCTGCTCGGCTCCCCCGGTTGGATTCGAACCAACAACCCTTCGATTAACAGTCGAATGCTCTGCCGTTGAGCTACGGGGGAATGTGCCGCGAACCACCGGAGCCGTTCGGACAACGGATGGAACTCTACCAGAGCCCCTGCCTGCGCGCCACCCGGCCGCGGGGCGCCGTCGTCGTCCTACCCATGCCCGGGGACCGGGCCCTTGCCAGGCACGGTTCCGGCGGGCCTACGGTGCGCGGACACCCCCAGAACCATCAGGAACGGACCCGAAGGAGAGACGTGTCCATGACCATCACGACCCTCACGCGCAAGACCGCCCTGACCGGCACGGGCATGCTCGCCGCCCTCGCCCTCGCGGCCTGCGGCACCACGTCTGACAACGGCGACGACGGCTCCGCCTCGCCGGAGGTCGACGCTTCCTCGTCCCTGGCGAGCACCCCCGCCACGGACGACGCGTCGGGCTCGGCGTCGTCATCAGCCTCCTCCGCTTCGGCCTCGTCGACGGCCGCCGCGGCCGGCAGCGGCTCGGCCACCGGCCAGGCCGACGAGCCCGCCTACGCGGTGATCGACGCGGTCCTGGAGAAGTACGCCGACGGCATCATCGTCGCGGTGGATGCCAACGACGATGACACGACCTGGGAGGTTGACGTCGTGGTGGGCGAGGAGGTGAAGGAGCTGGACGTCACCGCCGACGGCGACATCACCGAGACCGACCGCGAGTCGGATTCCGAGGACGTCCAGAAGGCGAAGGAGGCCGAGGTCACCGCCAAGCAAGCCCTCGACACCGCCCGGGAGGGCCGTGACGGGGTGACCCTGGACGAGATGGACCTGGACGACGACAACGGTACCCTCCAGTGGGAGGTCGGGTTCGACCGCGAGGACGGCTCCGACGGCCCCGAGGTCGAGATCGACGCCACGTCCGGCGAGGTGCTCACGGTCGACGAGCACTGACGCCGCGCGGCTGGCGGACCGCCGTTTCCCGAACGAAAACGCCCCTGAAGCCGCCGTTTCCCGAACGAAAACGGGTGGGGGTCAGTCGTCGGCGCGGAGGGCCCGGCGGCGCGCCTCCAATTCCATGAGCTCGCTGTTGAGGCGGGTGAACTCGGCGGGGTCGCCCTCGGGGCCGAGCCGCTGCAGGCGCCCGAGCAGCTCCTCCTTGCGGTGCACGATCTGCAGGGCGAACAGGCGGTTCATGATGTCCCGGCAGTACCGGTCCACATCCTCGGGAGTGCGGGCGGGCAGGTCGCGGACGGCCAGTTCGGACACGACGCCGGCCACCTCCTGGGGCACGGCATCCCGCACGGCGTCCACCCAGCGCTGCGGCGTCGCCCCCGCCGACCCGGCCATCTTCACGCCCTGGTGGACGGCGGCGTACTGCGGGACCGTGAAGCGGGCGGCGTACAGCGCGGTCCACTGCTCCGCGGAGAGCAGGGTCGGATGCTGCAGCACCACCTCGAGGGACTCCCGCTCCCGGCGGGCGACGGGGTCGCGCGGATCCACCGGCACCACGATCCGCGGCGCCGGGGCGGCAGCCTCCCCGTGGCGGCCCTGGGGACCGATCGCCTCCCCGTCGTCCGCCGGGGCCGGCCGCGCCTCGGGCTCGGGACCCCGCCGCGGCGCGCGCCCGGCCGCGGCCACGGCGCGGTGCACGGCGTTCGGGTCCAGGCCGAGCCAGCCGGCCAGCTCCCGCTCGTAGCCGGGACGCAGGACGGCGTCCTTGATGCCCGCCACGATCGGAGCGGCATGGCGCAGGGCGCCGGCGCGGCCCTCCACGGTGTCCAGGTCGTAGTCCTTGAGCCCGGCCCGGATCGCGAACTCGAAGAGCGGCCGCCGCGAGGCGATGAGCGCGCGCACCGCCTCGTCGCCCTTCTGCATGCGCAGATCGCACGGGTCCATGCCGCTGGGCTCCACGGCCACGAACGTCTTGGCGAGGAAGCGGTGGTCCTCGTCGAACGCCTTGAGCGCGGCCTTCTGCCCGGCCTCGTCGCCGTCGAAGGTGAAGATCACCTCGCCGCCCGTGCCGTCGTCGGAGATCAGGCGGCGGGCCACCTTGATGTGGTCCGCGCCGAACGCGGTGCCGCACGTGGCCACCGCCGTCCCGACGCCGGCCAGGTGGGCCGCCATCACGTCCGTGTAGCCCTCGACGAGCACCAGCTGACGCTCCTTGGCGATGGTCCGCTTGGCCAGGTCGATCCCGTAGAGCACCTGCGACTTCTTGTAGAGCGGCGTCTCGGGGGTGTTGAGGTACTTGGGCCCGGGGTCGTCGTCGTACAGCTTGCGCGCGCCGAAGCCGATGGTCGCGCCGGTCATGTCCCGGATGGGCCAGAGCAGACGGCCGCGGAACCGGTCGTACAGGCCGCGCTGTCCCTCGGACACCAGCCCGGAGGCGCGCAGCTCCTCGTCCCGGAAGCCGCGCTGCCGGAGGTGGTCCAGCAGATGCGACCACCCCTGCGGGGCATATCCGAGGCCGAACTGCGCCGCGTGCTCCTGTGTGAATCCCCGCTGGGTGAGGAAGTCGCGGGCGGCCTGCGCCTCGGGCGAGCCGAGGGCACGACGGAAGAACTCGTCCGCCACCTTGTTCGCCTCGAACAGACGACGACGGCGCCCCGTCTCCGCCTTGTCCGGGCCGGTGCCGCCGTCCTCGTAGTGCAGCTCCACCCCCACGCGGGACGCCAGTCGCTCCACGGTCTCCATGAAGGTGGTGTGCTCGAGTTCCATGAGGAAGCTGATGACGTCCCCGTGCGCGCCGCAGCCGAAGCAGTGGTAGGTGCCCACGCCGGGGCGCACGTGGAACGACGGCGTCCGCTCGTCGTGGAACGGGCACAGCCCCTTGAATGAGCCCACGCCCGCCGAGCGCAGGGTGACGAACTCCTCCACGACGGCCTTCAGATCCGTGCGCTCGCGGACGAGGTCGATGTCCTTGCGCACGATCAGTCCAGCCATGCGGACCATTCTAGGGACGGGGCGGGGCGGTCAGCCCCGAGCGGAACCGGCCTCCGTGGACGGCTCGGCATCCGCTGCGGCCTGTGCAGGACCGGTCCCCGCCGCGCGGGGCGCTTCGGTCCGCGCCGCGCCCGCTCCCTCGGACGCGGGGCGCCCGGTGGCGGGGTCGATGACGGGCAGCGCGCCGGTGGCCGCCTCGACCAGCGGATGGAACAGCGCGGCCGAGGCCAGGCCGCCGTGGCGACGGCGGCGGGCCGAGGACACGAATGAAGGGCTCATGTCGCCCACGATAGCCACCCGGGACCGTGATTCCGGTCACGGAAAGGCAACGTTCTGGGGGGGTCAGGTCACGGTTCGCCGCGCGCCCGCCCCCGCGGACTGCCCGTGCAGCGGCAGCAGCCGAGGCCCCAGCCGGACGAGGCTCACCATCGCCCCGAGCTCCACGAGCGTCTGCGTCACCACCACGAGCGGGGCCGGGTCCAGGCTCGGCGGCAGGGACAGCGCCAGCGGCAGCACGACCAGGGAGTTCCGCGTCACGCCCGAGAACACGAGCGCCCGACCTGCGGGCACGTCGAGACGCGCCCACCGCGCAGCCACCACGCCGAGGGCCACCATCACGGCGGCGAACGCCGCGAACAGGGGCACGACGGCGGCCAGCGCGGGCAGCCGCTCCCCCACCCCGCGGATCTGGGAGGCGACCACCGTGAACAGCGTGACAACCATGAGCGGGACCATCGCCGCCGCCATCCCCTCCTCGACCGCACGGGCCGCCCGCCGGGGTCCGGGCGCACCCCGCCGCGCCGTGCGCTGCACGAGGGCGGCCACGGCCAGCGGCACCAGGATCAGCATGACCAGCGCACGGACGAAGGGCCCGACGTCGACCGCGGCCACCGCCGCCTCGCCGGCGACGACGCGCAGCAGCACGGGCAGCACGACCAGCTGGACGAGCATGAGCAGCGGGGCCGCCGCCAGCAGCCGCTCGGCCGCCCCGCCCGCGAGCGCGGTGAACGCGATGACGTAGTCCACGCACGGGGCCAGCAGCACGAGGAGCACGCCCACGAGCAGCGCGTCGTCGTGGGCCACGAACCGGCTCAGCCCGAACACCACCGCCGGCACCACCACGAAGTTCAGGACCAGCAGTGACACCAGGAACCTGCCGTCCCGCAGGCCCGCGCCCAGCGCGGCGAACGGCACCGCCAGGAACGTCGCCAGCAGGAGCAGCGCGAGGACCGGCTCGACGAGCACCGCCCACGCGTCGGCCCCGGGCACGGCCCACCCGACGACGGCGCCCGCGGCGATCCCCGCGAGGTACAGCGCCACCTGGTGGCGTTCGAGCGCGGCGACCAGGGCGCGGCGGGGCGGGGAGGACGGCATGCCGCCAGCGTACGGAGCGATCCGGACGGGGGCTGACCCCTACGCTGGGGGCCATGCCCACCGCGCCCGCCCCGCCCCAGGACGCCTCCACTCCCCTGCACGTCGCCGTCCGCACGCTCGACGCCGCGGCGCTCGCCGCGGCCGGGCACACGGCGGCGACCGCCGTGGCCGCGGTCTATGCGCACGCCGTCGTGCGCGGGGCCGCGTCGTTCTGGCTGGACTCCGCCCTGCCGGACCCGGCCGAGGCACGCTGGTCCGTGGCAGGCGACGGGCTGGATGTGCTCGGCGAGGAGCAGGGCCGTGCGCCCTCCCCGGCCCGCGGCTGGTCCGGCACGACAACCCCGCCGATCCAGACCGCGCGTGGGCGGACCTCGCGGCTGCGGCCGCGCCCCGGCCGGTGGTCGGCGGCGAGGGCCTCCCCCTGCGCGGCGGCCTGGTCGGCTGGCTCGGCTACGAGCTCGGCCTGGCGGATCTGGGGGTGACACCGCCCTCACGTCGAGCCGAGGACCCCGCGCCCCTGCCCGCGCAGTTCTGGGTGCGCCCGTCCCGCTACGTCGTGGCCGACCACGCGGCCGGGGTGCTGCACTGCTGCGTCGTCTCCCTCGATCCGACCACCGCGGAGGCCGGGGCCGACCGCTGGGCGGCGGACGTGCGCCGCGCCCTCGCCGCGGCCCGCCGCGCTCTCGAGACGGCGGCGGGCGACGCCGTCGTACCCCCGCCGCAGGACGCCGTCCCGGGACCACGGGCCGATGAGGAGGCGCCTGGCACGTGGCGCGAGGACCGGGCGGCGTACGCCGAGCAGATCGCCCGCTGCCGCGCCGCGCTGCACGCCGGCGACTCCTACGAGCTGTGCCTGACCACCCGCTTCGACGCCGATCCCGGGCTGCGCGTGGACCCGCTGGTCCTCTTCCACGAGCTCGCCGCGCACCAGCCGGCCCCGTATGCGGCGCTGCTGGAGCACGGCACGGGCTCCCGCCGGTGGGCCGTGGTCTCCGCCTCCCCCGAGCGCTTCCTCTCCGGGCGCGAGGGCCGGTACAGCACCAAGCCGATCAAGGGCACGGCCGCCCGGCTGGCCGACCCGGCCGGGGACGCCGAGGCCGCCCGCGCGCTCGCCGCCGACCCCAAGACGCGCGCCGAGAACCTCATGATCGTGGACCTGCTGCGCAACAACCTCTCCCGCGTGTGCGAGCCCGGCTCCGTGCAGGTGCCCTCCCTCATGGCGGTGGAGAGCTACGCGAGCGTCCACCAGCTCGTCTCCACCGTCACGGGCACCGCACGGGCCGGCGTCGAACCCGTGGACGTGGTGCGGTCGCTGTTCCCGGGCGGGTCGATGACGGGCGCGCCGAAGCGACGCAGCGTCGAGCTGCTGGCCGCGTGGGAGGCCTCCCCGCGCGGGGTCTACTCCGGGGCGCTGGGGATGCTGAGCGCGGACGGGACGACGTCGCTGTCCGTCGTGATCCGCACGGCCGTGCTCGCCGGGGGCCGCTGGTCCGTGGGGGCCGGCGGGGCGATCGTCGCGGACTCGGACCCGGCCGCCGAGCACGACGAGGTCCTCCTCAAGGCCCGCGGCCTGCGCCGGGCCCTCGCCCGCGCCGCCGGCACGGGCCTGCCGACGACGTCGCCCGACCTCACCTGACCCCACTCACGGGTTCGGGGGCGATATTCGGCGGTATTCCGACGGAATAACGCCGCAAACCGCCCCCAAACGAAGGGGGGCGCCCACCCGTGCCGCCTGCCTAGGTGTAGGAGGGCATGACGTTGTTGACTCGGGCCGGTGCCAACGAGGCCGGAGGGGCGTCCCCGCAGGAGGTATGAGGCCGATGGTAGTTGTAGTGGTTCACCCACACGGCCAGCGCCTCACGCCGAGCTGTCTCTGAGGTATACGGGCGGGCGTAGAGGACCTCATCGACCATCAGCCGGTTGTAGCGTTCGACCTTCCCGTTATGGCGCGGGGTGTAGGGGCGGATCCGGTGGTGCCGGCCCCCGAGCGAGACCACCTTGGCGGTGAAGTCCGCAGCCCGGTAGTTGTTTCCGTTGTCCGTGATCACCCGGTCCACGGTGATGCCGTGGGCGGCGAAGAACGCCCTCGCCCGGCAGTAGAAGCTCACGGTCGTGGCCGCCCGCTCGTCCTCCAACGCCTCGGTGTACGCCAGGCGGGTGAACCCGTCGATCGCCGAGTGCAGATAGGTGTACCCGACCCGCCGGCCGGCACCACGCTTGGAAGCACGGCCTGCTTCACTTTCACGTCCGTGAGCACGCCAGCCGCCCCCGTCAGGGATCTTCCCGATCTTCTTCACGTCCAGGTGCACCATGTGCCCCGGGCCGCGGGCGGTGATCTTCTGGGGTCGTTGGCGCAGGTCCTCACCCGTGGGCGCGAGGTCTGGCAACCGGGAGATGCCCAGTCGGTGCAGCCACCTGCCCACAGTGCGCAGGCACAGCTGGTGGCCTTCAGAGACGAGGTGGTGATGGATGCGGCGGGCTGACCACTTCTCCCTGCGACGCAGGGTCTGGATCTGGGCCACCACCTCGGGGTCGAGCTGGGCAGGTGAACGGCGCGGACGGCTGGGCCGGTCGAGCAGCCCGGCCTCGCCCTCGGCGCGGTAGCGGGCCACCCAGGTGGCCACCGTGGGCCGGCTCACCCGGAACTCGGCGGCCACGTGCGCCTGCGGGATCCCGTCGTGCAGGTGGCGGTGGACCATCCTGAGACGGCCGGTGGGAGTCAGGGGTGCGTTAGCGTGAGTCATGAGTGGGTCTCTTCTGGCAGGTGGGTTGTTGAGGAACTTCC
Source organism: Micrococcus sp. HOU01 (assembly GCF_035609305.1). NCBI lineage: Bacteria > Bacillati > Actinomycetota > Actinomycetes > Micrococcales > Micrococcaceae > Micrococcus > Micrococcus sp. HOU01. Next base: position 2,089,425 of record NZ_CP141211.1, read on the forward strand.
ATCCTGCGGGAGAGGCCCACTCGTCTCATCTCAGCCCGGTACGGATGTCAAGAACCTCATGACCCACAACACCTAGGCTGGGGACATGGCCGATCCGCACCCCGTCCTCGCCGCCTCCGCCCCCGACCTCGACCCCGCCGCGGTGGACGCCGTCCGCGCGCTCGTGGCCGCCGCCGAGCGTCCCGTGGTGCTCTCCGGGGCGGGGATGAGCGCCGAGTCCGGCATCCCCACGTTCCGCGACGCCCAGACCGGCCTGTGGGAGCGGTTCTCCGCGGAGGAGCTCGCCACGGAGGAGGCGTTCCTCGCGGATCCCGCGCTCGTGTGGTCCTGGTACCGGTGGCGGGCCCGGATGGTGCGGGCCCGTCGGCCGAATCCCGGGCACGACGCCGTCGCCGCCTGGCAGCGGCGCACGCCCGGCCTGGAGGTGGTCACCCAGAACGTGGACGATCTGCACGAGCGGGCCGGCGCCCGGGTGCTCGCCCATCTGCACGGGTCCCTGTTCGAGCACCGCTGCGCCGACTGCGGGGCCCCCGCCGACGTCGACCCGGGCGCGCCCGCGGACGAGGAGACGGCCGGCTCCGAGGCCGACCTCGAGGCGATGCTCCACGAGGCACCGCCGGCCTGCACCGTGTGCGGGGACGGGCTGATCCGCCCGGGGATCGTGTGGTTCGGGGAGATGCTGCCGGCCGAGCCCTGGGACCGGGCTTTCGCCGCGCTCGAGGACTGCGACCTGTGCGTCGTCGTCGGCACCTCGGGCATCGTCCAGCCGGCCGCCACCCTGCCGTTCGTCGCGCTGGGGGCCGGGGCGCCCGTCGTGGAGATCAACCCGGACCTCACGGAGCTGTCCCTCGCGGTGACCCACCGCCTGGCCGGCCCGGCAGGGGTGATCCTGCCCGCGCTGCTCAGCTGATCGGGGCCTGCCCGAGCACGCCGGGCCGCAGCACACAGGGCCGCGTCCACAGGTAGCGCTGCCGGTGCAGCTCCCGCGCCGTCACGGAGAACCGTCCCGCGCCCCGCAGCAGGGGGCCGGGCACGGCGAGCATCCCCCGCAGCGGCACACCGGCCGTCGTCGCCGCCTGGTGGGCCTCGGCGCGCAGGCTGCGCGCCGGCGGCGTCGGGGCGTGCAGCACCGCGTCCCCGGACGGGGCCAGGTCCTCGGCGTGCTCCGCGCAGCGCAGCAGGGCGGCGGCCAGGTCCGGCAGCCGTGTCAGCGCGTGCGGCTGGTCCGGGTCGCCGAACACCACCGCACGCCGGCCGGCGGCGGCGCGATCCAGGACAAGGGCCTGCACGCTGGTGGCGGCCGCGGTGGGCCCGATGAAGTCGGAAGCGACCACGGACAGGGTCCGGGCCGGGTGCTCTCGACGCGCGGCCAGCAGCTCGGCGCGCACCTGACCCAGCGGAGAGCACGGGCTGACCGCTCGGCCCTCATGGAGGTCCTCGGCCTGATGCCCCCAGGCGTAGACGGACTCCGGGAACACGACGGGGATCTCACGCTCGGCGGCCGCGTCCATGACGGCCCGCTCCCGCGGCGGAAGCTCGCGGCGCCACACCTCGGTGGAGTAGGCGGCATGGATCAGGTGGAAGACCACGTCGGCACCGTCCAATGCCTGCCGCAGCAGAGCCGGGTCGCCGACGTCGCCGGTGAGCAGGGTGAGCGCGCCGCGCTTACCGGCCGGAGACAGCCGTGCGGCGTCCTCGTCCGTCCAGGCGCGGCGGCGGACGATGCTGACGGAGTGGCCAGCGGAGAGCAACAGGGGGACGAGGGCGGAGCTGATCTGACCGGCACCGAAGACGGCGGCATGCATGGGGACTCCCGGGACGACGGCGAAGACGCGCACCCCACGAGCCGGAAGTGAGCGCCGCTCACCAGTGAGTGAGCGGTGCTCACTCTATCGCCTCCGCACCCCACGCCGGAGCCTCTGCGAGCGGATGCCATGATGGATCCATGCCCCGCCCCCGCCGCACCCGTGCCGAGATGGACGAGCTGGTGCTCGCTGTCGGGCGGCGGCAGCTGGCCGAGCACGGCGCCGCCGGACTGTCCCTTCGCGAGGTCGCCCGCGAACTCGGGGTGGTGCCCTCCGGCGTCTACCGGTACGTGGCCAGCCGCGACGAGCTGCTCACCCGGCTGCTGGAGGACGCCTTCTCCTCCCTGGCCGATGCGGTGGAACAGGACATCGCGGGCATCACCGAGCCGCGGACCCGGATGCGGACGCTCGCCCACGCCATGCGCACCTGGGCGCTGGCCCACCCGGCGCAGTGGGCGCTGATCTACGGCTCACCGGTTCCCGGCTACCACGCCCCGGCCGAACGCACCTCAGGCCCCGGGCTGCGGTTGACCCGGCACGGTCTGCAGGCCGCCGCCGACGGCGCCTTCCGAACCCCCGGCACCGAGGACGACGACGCCGCCCGGCTCAGTCCGCCGTTCGTGGCGCAGGCCGTCGAGGAGCTTCAGGTGGAGGCCACGGCGCCTCAGGTCACCGCGGCCACCCGTGCCTGGACGGCTCTGCTCGGTGCGGTCAGCGCCGAGGTCTTCGGCCACTTCGGGCCGCTGTCCCCCGACGACGGCGCCGCGCTGCTGGAGGCGGCCCTTGAGATCCACCTGGACTGATCGTCACCGGGCCGCAGCCCGTCGGCTGCGCGTTCCAGCCCAGGCGCTCAGAGCCAGACGCGCCGGAACTCCGCGCCCTGCACCAGGGTGTGATGCCACTCGACGGCGGTCGAATCGGTGAGCGAGGCGATCTGGTCGATCACCACGCGGCGCCGGGCGGCGTCGTCGGGGGCCTGCGCCCAGTCGAACGCGAACATCGGCTCGAGGTACCGGTCCCCCGTGGCCTCCAGCAGCGCCACGAGCTCCGCGAGCACCTCGCGCTGCCGCGCGTAGAGCGGCTGACGCTGCTCCGCGGTCATCACGTAGGCCGCCGCGATGCCCTTCATCACGGCGATCTCGGTCTCCGTCTCCTCGGGCACCACGACGTCGGCGCCGTGGCGGGTGAGCGGATCGTTGCCGAACACCTGGCGCGTGGCGTCGAAGGCGGCGGTGCAGAACCGGCCGATCAGCTGGCTCGTCATGTCCTTCATCGCCGCGAGCGCCCGCCGGGAGCCGTCCATCTCGGAGACCCACACGTCGGTGGCCTCGAGGCGGGCCAGGGCCGCGTCGACCTCGGCCGGGTCCGTGTGCGGCAGGTACCACTGGCGGGTGGTCTCCACGACGCGCTCCCGGTGCTCCGGGATGGCCAGCCACTTGAGCTGGAACACGGCGTTGACCACGCCGTCCTCGACGTCGTGCACGGAGTAGGAGATGTCGTCCGCGAGGTCCATGACCTGGGCCTCCATGGACGTGCGCGTGCCGGGCACCCCGGCGCGGAACCAGCGGAACACGGGCAGGTTGTCCTCGTAGACGCCGAACTTGCGCGAACGGGTGCCGTCCGGGCGCAGCGGGGCGTCCTCACAGGTCCACGGATACTTGCACGCGGCGTCGAGGGCGGCGCGCGTGAGGTTCAGGCCCGCGGAGGAGCCGTCCGCGAAGAGCTTCTTCTGTTCGAGGCGGGCCAGCAGCCGCAGGGTCTGGGCGTTGCCCTCGAAGCCGCCGACGTCCTCGCTGAGCGCGTCGAGCGCCTTCTCCCCGTTGTGCCCGAAGGGCGGGTGGCCGAGGTCGTGGGACAGGCAGACGGTGTCCACGAGGTCGGGGTCGCAGCCCAGCGACCGGCCGAGCTCACGCCCCACCTGGGCCACCTCGAGCGAGTGCGTCAGGCGGGTGCGGGCGAAGTCGTCCGCGTCCGGGGCGACCACCTGGGTCTTGGCCCCCAGCCGGCGCAGGCCCGCGGAGTGCAGCACGCGGGCACGGTCCCGCTCGAAGTCCGAACGGTAGGAGGACTTGGGCGGCTCGGGCAGCCACCGCTCCCGGTCCCACGGCGTGTAGCCGGGGGTCTGCACAGCGCGGCCGGCATACGGGGGCCGGCCCTCGGGGCCGAACAGCACCGGCTGGTGGGCGGCGCCGGTCCAGGGCGACGACGGCGCGGCGGGCGCTCCGGCGGCGGGCTCCGGCGTCGTGGGCTCAGCCACCGGAGACGTCCAGCTCGGCGGCCTGGATCATGGCCTGCTGCTCGGCGTTGAGCTCGCGGGAGTCGAGCCAGCCGTCCGGCAGGTGCGGGCGCTTGGGGGCGCCGGCCCGGCCGCGCGGGCCCTCGGCGGCCTCGCCCGGGTAGGGCTGGTCCCGGTCCACGCGGGCGAGGATCTCGCGCAGCGTGGCCAGGTCCGGGACGGTCGCCAGGGCGGTGCGGATCTCCGAGCCCACGGGGTAGCCCTTGAAGTACCAGGCCACGTGCTTGCGGATGTCCCGCAGCGCCTTGAGCTCGTCGCCGCCGAAGGTGTCCACGAGCAGCTCGGCGTGGCGGTACAGCGTGTCCGCGACCATGCCCAGGGTCGGGTGGAACCGGTCCTGGCGGCCCTCGAACGCGGCCTGCAGATCCCCGAACAGCCAGGGCCTTCCCTGGCAGCCGCGGCCGATCACGACGCCGTCCACGCCGGTCTGCTCGACCATCGCGATGGCGTCCTCCGCGGACCAGATGTCGCCGTTGCCGAGCACGGGGATGTCCGGCAGGGCCTCGCGCAGCCGGGCGATGTCGTCCCACACGGCGGTCCCCGAGTAGAACTGGCGGGTGGTGCGGCCGTGGAGGGCGACGGCGGCGACGCCGAGGTCGCGGGCCGTGCGGCCGGCGTCGAGGAAGGTCAGGTGGTCCTCGTCGATGCCGCGGCGCATCTTCACGGTCACCGGGATGTCCTTCTTCGCGGCCTCGGTGACGGCCGCCTTGACGATCGAGGCGAACAGCTCCGACTTCCACGGCAGGGCCGAGCCGCCGCCGCGGCGGGTCACCTTGGGCACGGGGCAGCCGAAGTTCATGTCGATGTGGTCGGCGCGGTCCTCTTCGACCAGCATGCGCACCGCCGCGCCGGTGGTGACCGGGTCCACCGAGTAGAGCTGCACGGAGCGGGGCACCTCGTCCGGATCGTGCTGGATGATCCGCATCGACTCGGGCTTGCGCTCCACGAGGGCGCGTGCCGTGACCATCTCGTTGACGTAGAGGCCGCCACCGTACTCGCGGCACAGGCGGCGGAACGCCGTGTTGGTGATGCCGGCCATCGGGGCGAGCACCACGGGGACGTCGATGGTCAGCGGCCCCAGCCGCAGCGGGGGCAGGGCCAGGCGGTCCGTCGTCGGGGCGGGGTGGCGGGCCTCGTGGAGCTGATCGTCGTCGGTGATGCGTCGACCCGCGCCGGCGGACTTGGCGTAGTGCGCGGCGTGGAGGTCGGCGACGTGGTCGGCGTCGGTCACCGCCGCGGCGGGAAGGGTGTGGGAAGAAGTCATGTCGGATCCCATTCTTCCATTCCACCCGGCACCCGCGTCGCCGTGCCCCACGACGAGGCCCGCTGGGAGGCGACCGCCGAGGCGCCCCGCCGGGACGGGCAGACGATCCTGGCGGCGGGTCAGGCCTCCGACGACGGCGCCGCGTCCTCACCGTCGAGCACCGCCAGCAGGTCAGCACCGGCGAACATCTGAGCCGTCTGCCGCGCCGAGGGGGTGCCCGCGTCCGGGTCCGCACCGGCCGCGAGCAGATGCTGCATCGAGGCGACATCCCGCTTGAACGTGGCGCAGGTCAGGGCGCGCTGGCCGCGATCGTTGGCGTGCTCGATCTCGGCGCCGGCCTCGATCAGCATCGCCACGGTGTCCGGGTGCTCGTGGTAGGCGGCGAGGGTGAGGAAGGAGTCGCCCGCGTGGTTGCGCAGGCGCGTGCTCACCCCGGCGCCCAGGTATGCCTTCAGCTGGGCCGTGTCCCCGTCCCGCGCCATGTCGAAGAGCCGGTTCGCCAGCTCGATGTCCTTCTCGCTCCACTGCTCGCTCATGCCCGCCAGTATGGCGGACGCCGCGGCGATCGACCGCTCCGCAGCGACATCTCCGCGGGTCTGCCCGCAGGTGATGTCGCCGGCCGGCGGTCAGACGAGCACCGGGAACAGCCCCGCCCGCCCCGCGGTTGCACCCGGCATGACCCGCAAGCACCTCGGCTTCCTCAACTTCGGCCACTGGATCCACCGGCCCGGCACCGCCCCGGACGCGCGGCAGGCCCTCGACGACGTCGTCGCCATGGCCGTGGCCGCCGAGGACGCCGGACTCGACGGCGCCTGGCTCCGCGTCCACCACTTCCAGCGGATGTTCTCCTCGCCGTTCCCGATCCTCGCCGCGATGGCCGCTCGCACCGAGCGGATCAGCCTCGGCACCGGCGTGATCGACCTGCGCTACGAGAACCCCCTGTACATGGCCGAGGCCGCCGCCACCACGGACCTCATCTCCGGCGGCCGGCTCGAGCTCGGCGTCTCCCGCGGCTCACCCGAGGCCGCCCTCGACGGCCAGGCGCAGTTCGGCTACGCCCTCGCCGAGGGGCAGACCTGGGCCGACGTGACCCGCGAGCGCGGACGCCGGTTCCTCTCGGCCGTGCGCGGCGAGGGCATCGCGACGCCGGACCTCACCTCCGGCTGGGCGCACAGCTCGCAGCCGCTGCGGATCGAGCCGCACTCCCCCGGGCTCGCAGACCGCATCTGGTGGGGGTCGGGCTCCGTGGGCTCGGTGGCCGGCGCCGCCGCGGACGGCTACAACATGCTCTCCTCCACGCTCCTGCTCCAGGACGACGGCCGCCCCTTCCACGTGCAGCAGGCCGACCAGATCGCCCGCTACCGGGAGGCCTTCGCCGCGGCCGGCCACGCCGGTCCGGGCCGCACGGCGGTCACGCGCTCCGCGTTCGTCATCCAGGACCGGGAGGACGAGCTGTACTTCGGCCGGGAGCGGGCCTCGCGCGACTCCTCCGGCATGCTCGAGGGCGGCGCCGCCCGCTCCGGCCCGACCTATGCCGGGTCCGCCGAGGAGGTCGCGGAGAAGCTCGCCGCCGACGACGCCGTCGCCGCCGCCGACTGGGTCCTGTTCGCCAACCCCAACCAGCTCGGGGTCGAGTACAACGCGAAGATCTTCGCCGGCTGGGCGGAGGTCTGGCGCCTGCTCGGCTGGGATGCATGAGCGAGGCCCCGCCGCACCTCCCGACCGCCGACGACGGCGTCGCCCGAGCCCGTCGCGCGCGCTGGGCCGTCACCGCCGCCTTCGCGACGAACGGCGCCCTGCTCGGCGCGCTCATCCCGCACTACCCGGAGGCCAAGGCCGCGTTCGGCCTGGACCCGGCCGCGTTCGGCCTGCTCGTCATCGCGCTCGCCGTGGGCGGCACGCTCGCCGGGCCCCTGCCCGCCCCGATCCTGCGCCGGTTCGGCGCCCGCCGCGTCATGCTCGCCGGCAGCGTGGACACCGCCCAGAACGCGCAGGGCCTGCAGGTGCAGGCCCGGCTGGCCCGGCCCGTGCTCACGACCATGCACGCCGGCTGGAGCCTCGGAGCGGCCGCCGGTGCCGGGCTCGGTGCAGCGGTCATCACCGTGGGCGGCCCCGCGGCCCTGCACCTGGGGCTCAACGGCGCCGTGTGCGTCGCGGTGCTGCTGGGGGTCCGGCGCCTGTTCCTGGCGGAGGCTCCCGCGGACTCGGTCTCCGCCCGCGACGCCGCGGATCAGTCACCCGCGCCGTCGGAGACGCCCGCACCGCCCGCCCCGGCCACCCGAGCCCTCCCCCGCCGCGCCGCCGTGGCCGCGCTCGTCCCCGCCGTGGTGATCGGGATGGCCGGCTTCGGCGTGGAGGAGTTCGGCAACGCGTGGGCCACCCTGTTCCTGATCACCGAGCGCGGCCTGGACCCCGCCGCGGCGGTGCTCGGCGCGTCGACCCTGCTCGGCGCACAGTTCGTCGGCCGCCTCGCAGGCGACCGCACCCTCGCCGCCCTGGGACGCCGCGGGGCGCTGACGGCGGGGCTGGGCGCCGTCGTCGTGGGGCTGGGACTGGCCCTGGCCGCTGCCGGGGCCGGTGGCCGTGCCTGCCGCGTTCGCGGGGCTGGCGCTGGCGGGGCTGGGCTGCGCCGTGGTGGTGCCCGTGGCCTATGCGCTCGGCGACGAGGCGCCCGGGCTCAAGCCGCAGACCGGGCTGGCGGTGACGAGCTGGTGCATGCGGCTGGCCGGGGTCGGGCTCAGCCCGGCGGTCGGGGCACTGGCCGGCGCCGTCGGTCTGGCACCGGCGCTGACGGTGTTCCTGGGCCTGGCCGCCGTCGGGACGGTGCTCGCCGCCCGGCTGCCCGTCGCCCCGTAGGAACCGCTCAGTTGTCGTCGACCTCGCCGGCGAGGGCCTGGGCCGCCAGGTGCTCCTCGGTCGCGGCCTCCCAGATCTCCTTGGCGGCGGAGCCGTTGAGCAGCACGAGCAGCACGCCCACGATGATGTCCGCCCAGCCCGACGCCGTCAGGACCGTGATCCCGGACAGGGCGATCAGCACGGCGCCGGCCACGAGGTCGTTGCGCGCCGCGAGCCACGCCGCCCGGGTGAGGGAGCCGCCGTCGGTGCGGACGCGGGCCAGCAGGGCCACGCACACGAGGTTCACGAGGATCGAGCCGACGGCCACCCCCAACAGCACGCCCGCGGCCGGCGGGTCAGGGTCCCCGACCTTCGTGGCCGCCATGACGAGCGCCGCCACGGCCGGCAGCACGATGATCCCGGCCATGACCTTGCCGATGACCGCCTGCCGGGCCGCCGTCCACCCGAGCGCCACGAAGATCAGCAGGTTGACGGCGAAGTCCTCGAAGAAGTCGACGGAGTCCGCTACGAGGGCCACCGAGCCGATCCCCAGGGCCAGGATGATCTCGACCACCAGGTAGGCGCCGTTGAGCAGGGCCACCGCCAGGACCGTGCCCCGCAGGGTGCGGGCCCGCCGGCGGTCCGCTGTGGCCGCCCGGTTCACGCGCCCGGCGCGTCGTCGACGAACACGTACGTGTCCACCAGCGTCCGCGCCGCGTTGCCGCCGATGAGCCCGTCCACGATCCGCTCCAGCGGGGCCATCGCCTCGTCCACCTCGATCTGCACGGGGTACTGGGCCACGAGCAGGGCGAGCAGGTCGGCCACGGCCTGCAGCGCGTCCTCCTCCCCCAGCTCCGGATCCCAGCCCACGAGCACGTCGGCCGGCGCGTCCTGGCGCTCCGGCGTGTAGGACACCGCGAACGCGCGGATGCGCCCGCCCTCGGCCTTCGGCGCGTCGCGGAGCACGACGGCGCCCGCGGCCCCGGTGGCCGGACCCAGCAGCAGCTGCTGGGCGGCCCCGACGCTGAGGGTCGACGGATCCCAGGCGTGCACGGCGTCGTAGAACGCGGTGACCGCCTGCGTCAGCTCGACGGAGCCGGTCGAGGCCTCCTCGAGGACCACGCCGTCCGGGTGCTCCTCCCCGCGCACGTCCGGCAGGCCGATGGCCCCCGGGGCGATCGCGACGCGGCGGGAGCGCTGCACGGGGGTGAAGCCCTCGGCCACGAGGAACGCCTCGGTGCCGGCGGCCAGCGCGGCGGTCTGGGACTGCACGGCGTCCGTGTCCACGGGCGGGCGGCCCGTCGCACCGTCGGCCTCGGTCTGCGGGTCGGCGCCGGCCACGCCAGGCACCAGGGCGTCCTTGGCGAACCGGGCCTTCAGGGCCGTCGTCGGGATGGCGCCGGCGGCGTGCGCCTCCGCGGCGAGCCCCCGCAGGGCCGCCACGAGCGCCCGGCCGATGCCCCGGCGCCGCTCGGCGGCCGCGGTCTCGACGTACAGCCACAGCCGCCGCGGGTGCACGGACGAGGCGTAGACGACGCCGGCCGCCACCGGCACGCCGGCGGCCTCGGCCACGAGCGCGCGGCGCCAGGGCCGTTCCGCGTCCTCGGCGAGCATCGCCCGGTCCTGGTGCTGCTGCGCGTTGGCCGGGTCACCCCACACCTCGAGCAGGGCCAGGTCGTCCCCGGGCCGCCAGGGACGCAGCACGATCTCCCCGCCGGCGACCGCGGCGGAGTCGAACAGCGCGCCGCCGTCGTCGTGCCCCGCGGCCCCGGCCGCTCCCGTCACGTCCCCGCTCACTTGACCAGGCGCTCCAGCAGGTAGGACTTCACCTGGGACAGCGCCACGCGCTCCTGGGCCATGGTGTCCCGCTCGCGGATGGTCACGGCCTGGTCCTCGAGGGTGTCGAAGTCCACGGTGATGCAGAACGGGGTGCCGATCTCGTCCTGGCGGCGGTAGCGACGGCCGATCGCGCCGGAGTCGTCCGTCTCGATGTTCCAGAGGGTGCGCAGCTCCGCCGCGAGGGACTGGGTGGCCGGCTGCAGCTCGGGCTTCTTCGACAGCGGGAGCACGGCGGCCTTGACCGGGGCCAGGCGCGGGTCCAGCTTGAGCACGGTGCGCACGTCCACGCCGCCCTTGGCGTTCGGGGCCTCGTCCTCGGCGTAGGCGTCCACGAGGAACGCCATCATGGCGCGGGTCAGGCCGAAGGACGGCTCGATCACGTACGGGGTGTAGTGCTCGTTGTTGGCCTGGTCGAAGTACTGCATCTTCGTGCCGGAGTGCGTCGTGTGCTGGCCCAGGTCGTAGTCGGTGCGGTTCGCGATGCCCATCAGCTCGCCCCAGCCGTCCCCGCCGGTGAAGCCGAAGTCGTACTCGAGGTCGATGGTGCCGTCCGAGTAGTGCGCGCGATCCTCCGCGGGCACGTCGAGGCGGCGCAGGTGCGCGGGGTCGATGCCGAGGTCGATGAACCAGTCCCAGCAGTCCTCCACCCAGCGGTCGAAGTGCTGGCCCGCCTCGGCCGGCGGCACGAAGTACTCGATCTCCATCTGCTCGAACTCGCGGGTGCGGAAGATGAAGTTGCCCGGGGTGATCTCGTTGCGGAACGCCTTGCCGATCTGGCCGATGCCGAACGGCGGCTTCTTCCGGGCCGCGCCCAGCACGTTGAGGAAGTTCACGAAGATGCCCTGCGCCGTCTCCGGGCGCAGGTAGTGCAGCCCCTCCTCGTTGTCCACGGGGCCGAGGTAGGTCTTGACCAGGCCCGAGAACAGCTGCGGCTCGGTCCAGGCGCCCTGGGTTCCGCAGTCCGGGCACACGATCTCGGCCATGCCCTCGGCCAGGCCCTTCTTGGCCTCGAACGCCTCGAGCAGGTGGTCCTGGCGGTGGCGCCTGTGGCACTGGGTGCACTCCACGAGCGGGTCGGTGAAGGTCTCGACGTGGCCGGATGCCTCCCACACCGCGCGCGGCAGGATGATGGAGGAGTCCAGGCCCACCATGTCCTCACGGGAGCGCACGAAGGTCTTCCACCATTCCGCCTTGATGTTCTCCTTCAGCTCCACACCCAGGGGCCCGTAGTCCCACGCGGAGCGCGAACCGCCGTAGATCTCACCGGCCTGGAACACGAAGCCTCGGCGCTTGGCGAGGTTGATGACGTTGTCCAGCGGGGACTTGGCAGCCATGGGGGCATCACTTCCGTACTCATCGGCGGGGCGGGAGGGGATCACGACGACGACGGCGCCCGGCCGCCTTCGAGGCGGCGGGCCCGTTCCGGCGCGGCGCGCCGGTCGATCCCGTCCAGCCTACCGGCCATGATGGACACCATGACCGAGACGAACGCACCCGACGCCCAGCCCCTGCCCATCCGTGACGAGTCCATCCGCCTCGGCCAGGCGCTCAAGCTCGCCTCCCTCGTGGAGGACGGGGCCATGGCCCGCGACGTCGTCACCGACGGGCTCGTCACCGTCAACGGCGCGGTGGAGACGCGCCGCGGCGCCCAGCTGCACGACGGGGACGTCGTCGAGTTCGCCGGCGAGGCGTTCGTCGTCCAGGCCGGGCAGGCCTGAGCCGACGCCCCGTCGGGCGGCCGCGGCGCCGTCGTCGAGCGTGTCCGGTGCGTCAGCCGCGGGGCGGCACCATGTGGGCGAGGTACTCCTTCACGTGGCCCAGCTCCTGCTCGTTGATCGCGTGGCCGAGCCCGGCGTAGACGATCTTCATGAGGTCCACGTGGGCGTTCAGCCAGGCATGGGTCTCCTCGACCCGGGGCTCGGAGATGATCGGGTCCTCCTGGCCGCGGCCCCAGAAGACCTTCGGTCGGACGCGGGCGACGTCGTCGTCGCGGGTGAACAGCTCGCGCAGCCGCGGCTCGGTGAGCTCCGGGTCCACCACGAAGCCGGACAGCGCCACGGTGCATGCGTAGGCCTCCGGGTCCAGGCGCAGCAGCGACGTGGCCATCGCCATGCCCTGCGAGAAGCCGAGCAGGGAGACGGTGCGGAAGTCCCCGCGCACCGCCTGCACCCAGGCGTGCAGGGCCTCGACGGCCTCGCGGACCGGCTCGGCGGTGGAGCCCAGCTCGCCCGTGACGGGGTCCTGGGAGAGCGGGAACCAGGCGTGGGAGCCCGGCTGCAGGGGCAGGGGCGCGCGGACGGCGGCCACCGTGACGTGCTCGGGCAGGTGCGGGACGAGGCCGAACAGGTCGTCCTCGTTCGCGCCGTAGCCGTGCAGGACGATCAGCAGGTCCTCGGTGCGCTCGCCCTCGGGGCGGGACCAGCGGACGACGGGCTCGACGGCGGGGGTGGGGTTCGCGTTCACGTCCGCCAGCCTAGCGAGCGGCACGGTCGGCCCCTCCCGGAGGTTGACCCCTCCCGCGCGACGTGGGCAGAATCCTACCCGTGGGTAACCCATCCTCCTCCCAGCCTCCGCACGCCTCCGACGCGACCCCGGTCGACAACCCCGCCGCCCATCCGTGGCGCCGCTACGTCGCCATCGGGGACTCGTTCTCCGAGGGCATCGGCGACCCGGACCCGGACCGTCCCGGCTACCACCGCGGCTGGGCCGACCGCCTGGCCGAGGAGCTCTCCCGCCTGACGCCGCCCGGCGAGGACCTGGCCTACGCCAACCTGGCGGTCCGCGGGAAGCTGCTGGACCAGATCGCCGAGGACCAGGTGGAGCCGGCGCTCGCCCTGCGGCCGGACCTCATCAGCGTGTGTGCGGGCGGCAACGACATCCTGCGCGGCGCGGACCCGGACGAGATCGCGGTCCGGTTGGACGCCGTCGTCGAGCGTCTGGCCTCCGACGGCGCCACCGTGCTGCTGTTCAACGCGACCGACGTGAAGGGCACGCCCGTCATCGGCCGCATCCGCGGCACCGTGGCGATCTACAACGAGAACGTGCGCACCATCGCCCTGCGGCACGACGCGCTGGTGCCGGACATGTGGTCACTCAAGGACCTCGCCCGGCGGGAGATGTGGGCCGAGGACCGCCTGCACTTCTCCGCGCTCGGCCACCACACGATCGCCGCGATGGTGCTGGACACCCTCGGCGTGGAGCACGGCCTCGAGCACCTGCGCCTGGCCCCGCCGACGCCGCGTACGTGGCGCGCGGCCCGCGCGTCGGACGCCGCGTGGGTGCGCACGCACCTGGCGCCGTGGGTGGTCCGCCGCCTCCGCGGCGTCTCCTCCGGCGACGGCGTCACGGCCAAGCGCCCCGTCCCCGAGCCGCTCTTCGGTGCGCCGATGCCGCAGGGCTCAGACCATACCGAGCCGCTGGACGTCGTCGAGCCCTGACCCCGGCCGGCGGGGGCCGGTGGCCGTTTCTCGAACGACAGTGCCGCGACACGCCGCCGTTTCCCGAACGAAAGTTCAGAGGGCGAGGGTGCGCTTCAGCGTGTCGGCCACCTGGCCGTATTCGGTGAGGAACCCGTCGTGGCCGATGGGCGAGGCGATCGTGTGCACCGGCGGCCGCGCGGGCAGCGCCGCCGCGAGCGCCTCGGACTCGGCCGGCAGGTAGAGCCGGTCCGAGTCGACGGCGGCCACGAACGCCCGGCCCCGGTAGTCCGCGAGCGCCGCCGCCACGCCGCCGCGCCCGCGCCCGACGTCGTGGCCCATGAGGGCCTCGGTGACCACGAGGTAGGAGTTCGCGTCGAACCGGTCGGTGAGCTTGGCCGCCTGGTGGTCCAGGTAGGACTCCACGGCGTAGCGCCCGCGCCCGCCCGGCACCCCGACGACGGCGCCGAACGGGTCCTCGACGCCCTGCGGTTCCCGGCCGAACCGCTGGCCGAGCTCGCCCGCCGTGCGGTAGGTGGTGTGGGCGATGCGCCGGGCGATGCCCAGGCCGGCCACGGGGCCGGGGCCGGGGTAGTAGTCGCCGCCCTGGAAGTCCGGGTCGAGGCGGATGGCCGCGGTCTGCGCCTGGCCCCACGCGATCTGGTCGGCGGAGGAGGCCGCGGTGGCGGCCAGCACGCCCACCCCGGCGACGCGCGCGGGGTGGGTCGCGGCCCACTCGAGGGCGCGGGCCCCGCCCATCGATCCGCCGATCACGGCACGCCAGGCGCCGATCCCGAGGTGGTCGGCCAGGCGCCGCTCGGCCTCGACCGCGTCCCGCAGCGTGAGGAACGGGAACCGGGAGCCCCAGGGCCGCCCGTCGGGCGCGGGCGTCGAGGGCCCGGTGGAGCCGTGGCAGCCGCCGATCATGGCGGGGGCGACCACGAACCACCGGTCCGTGTCCACGGCGCGGCCCGAGCCGACGAGGGCGTCCCACCAGCCCGGCGTCGGGTCCTCCTCGTGCGCGGCCACGTGCGCGTCGCCGGTGAGGGCGTGCAGCACGAGCACGGCGTTGGAGCCGTCGGCGGCGAGGGTGCCCCAGGTCTCGTAGGTCAGCTCGACGTCGGGCAGCAGCCCGCCGGTCTCGGTGCGCAGCTCGCCGACCCGCAGACGGTGGCGGCCGCCGCGGGGCAGCGCGGTGCGCGACGGACGCGTGGCGACGGCGGTCATGCCCGCTCCCCCGCGTCGTCGTCGCCGCGGCGAGCGGCGGCCGCGAAGCCGCGCTCGAGGTCGGCGAGGATGTCCTCGATGTCCTCCACGCCGAGCGAGAGCCGCACCAGGCCGGGGGTGACGCCGGCGGCGCGCTGCTCGTCGTCGGTGAGCTGGGAGTGGGTGGTCGAGGCCGGGTGCACCACGAGCGAGCGGACGTCGCCGATGTTGGCCACGTGGTGGTGCAGGGTGAGCCCGTCCACGAACGCGGCCCCGGCCTCGCGGCCGCCCGCGATCTCGAAGGAGACGAACGCGCCCGCGCCCTTCGGCAGGTAGCGCTGGGCGCGCTCGTGCCACGGGCTGGACTCCAGGCCGGCGTAGACCACGTGCTCGACGTCGTCGCGGCCCTCGAGCCAGCGCGCGACGGCGGCCGCGTTGGCCACCTGCCGCTCCATGCGCAGGGACAGGGTCTCCAGGCCGAGGTTCACCAGGAACGCGTTGAACGGGGAGATGGCCGAGCCGTAGTCGCGCAGCAGTTGCACGCGCGCCTTGAGGATGAAGGCCAGGTTGGCGCCGAGCGGCGAGCCCACCCCGAGGTCCCGCGCGTAGACGAGGCCGTGGTACGACTCGTCCGGCTCGTTGAAGCCGGGGTACCGCTCGGCGTGCTGCGCGTAGTCGAACGTGCCGGCGTCGACGATCACGCCCGCGATGGCCGCGGCGTGCCCGCCGAGGTACTTCGTGGCGGAGTGGGTGACGACGTCGGCGCCGTGCTCGATCGGTCGCAGCAGGTACGGGGTGGCCAGCGTGTTGTCGACGATCAGCGGCACGCCGGCCTCGTGGGCGGTGTCGGCGACGGCGCGCACGTCCAGGACGTCGCCGCGCGGGTTGCCGAGGGTCTCGCCGAAGAACGCCTTGGTGTTCGGCCGGACGGCGGCGCGCCAGGACTCGATGTCGTCCGGGTCGGTCACGAACGTCGTCTCGACGCCGACCTTGGCGAGGGTGTGCTTGAACAGGTTCTGCGTGCCGCCGTAGAGGCTGGCCGAGGCGACCACGTGGTCGCCGGCGCCGGCGAGGTTGAGGATCGCGAACGTCGTCGCCGCCTGACCGGAGGCCAGCAGCAGCGCGCCCACACCGCCCTCGAGCGCGGCGATCTTCTCCTCCACCGGGCCCTGCGTCGGGTTGCCGATGCGGGTGTAGAGCGGGTCGAGGTCCTTGAGCGCGAACCGGTCCGCGGCCACCTGGGCGGACGGGAAGTTGTACGAGGTGGTCTGGAAGATCGGCAGGGCGGTCGCACCGAAGGCGTGCTGGCCGACGGCGACGCCCGCGTGGACCTGCGCGGTGGAGAAGCCCCAGGCGTCGGGGGTCGGGGTGGTCTGGTCGGTCATGGCGGACCCTCCTGAGGGGTTCAGGGGCCGGACCCGGCCGCCCCGCCCGCCGGCCGACGTGCCGATTCGCAGACCGGCGTCGTCGAGGTGCCGGAGATGACCCGGCGCCGTCGAGAGGGGCCGTGGGATCGGCCCGCGCTTGCCGGCGTCCGTTGTGGGGCCGGCCTGGTCGTCACCCGGGGCACCCCACCGCGGAAGGAGGGTTGCCGGTCAGCATGCCGGGGCCTGTTGCTGACTCTCGTGACCGTGCCTCCGAGTGTAGCCCGCCGCCCCGCCACGATTTCGTCACGCGTGTCACACGCGGATACGCTCTCCGCACGGGGGCGCCCGACCCGTCAAGGGCTCGACGCCCATCGACTCGCACCAGGTCAACCCCCGGGGCAGCCCGGGAACGGAGAGGAACAGCGCAGTGCACACCTGTCGCATGGACCACGTGTCCTACGCCGCCGGCCCCGAGGGCCTGGACGCCACGGTCGCCCGCATCGCCGAGACGCTGGGCATCGAGCGGATCAAGGGCGGTGTCCACCCCCGCTTCGGCACGCAGAACGCCCTGTTCCCCATGGCGGGCAGGCAGTATCTGGAGGTCGTCGAGGCCCTGGACCACCCGGCCTCCCTCAGCGCGCCGTTCGGCCAGCTCGTGCGCGCCCGCACCGAGCAGGGCGGCGGCTGGATGAGCTGGGCGGTGGCCACCACGGACATCGGCCGGTTCGAGCGCCGCCTCGGCCGTGAGGCCGTCCCCGGCAACCGTCGCTTCCCGGACGGCCGGGAGCTGTCCTGGCGGCAGATCGGCATCAAGGGCACCCTCGCGGACCCGCAGCTGCCGTACATCCTGCGCTGGGCCGACGGTCAGGAGGACATGCACCCCTCGCAGGCGGCCGAGGCGCAGGCCTCGATCGAGCGGCTGAGCATCGCCGGCTCCCCGGAGCGCCTGCTCGAGTGGCTGGGCGAGGAGGGCGAGGAGTCCGCGGTCGCGGACGTCAACGTGGAGTACGTGGCGCCGTCGGGCACCCCCGGCATCGTCTCGGTGACCTTCCAGACCCCGCGGGGCGACGTCACCCTCTGACCCGCCCCGCCGCCGCCGTGGGGGCGGTGACTCAGCCGAGCAGGCCCGCCCGGGCCAGCAGCGGATAGCCCACGAACCCGACGGCGTCGAGCAGGAAGTGCGCCACCACCAGCGGCATCACCCGGCGCACCCGCAGGAACACGAGCACGAACACCACGCCCATCAGCGCGTTGCCCACGCCCGGCCCGACCCCCTGGTACAGGTGGTAGGCCCCGCGCAGCAGCGCGAGGGCGAGCACGACGGCGGCCACGCGGGTCGGCAGGAACAGGCCCTCGGCGCTCGCCCACGACGACGGCACGGCCGGCGCCGGATCGCGGTGCAGGCCCGCGGCCCTCAGCCGCTGCAGGTAGCCGAGCCGGTCGACCAGCCAGGCCCCCACGATGACCTCCTCGAGCAGGGAGTGGCGCACGGCCGAGAGCAGCAGGACCGGGACCTGGTACCAGCTCTCGTCCATCGCGTTGGCGACGATCGCCGTCGTGATCCCGAGGGCCCGGCCGGCGGCGTAGACGCCGAGGGTGCCGAGCCCGATCACCGCGAACAGGCCCGCGCCCCAGGCCAGGTCCCGGCCGGGGCGGCGCAGGTCGAGGCCGAGGGTCCGGAACGGGTTCCGGCCGCGCAGCCACGTCAGGTGCAGCACCAGCAGCACGGGGACGAGGGCGAAGCCGATGTCCAGCAGCTGGTAGGTCAGGTCGAAGCCCCACCGCGGGCTGAGCGCGGGGTTCAGCACCGTGGTCTGCTCCCCCAGCGGGGCACGGGTGGCCTTGTCGATCAGCTGCACCACCGCGTAGACCGCGGAGCGGCCGAGGGAGAGCCCGAGCACGATCGCGATCTCCCAGCGGACCGTCCGGGCGGACGGGGCGGGCAGCGCGGGCCGGGCGGCGGGGGCGGCGTCGGAACGGAGGTCGGGGCGGCCGATCATGCGGGCCAGTATCCCCCGCGCGCCCGGACGCTAGCGTGGGGACATGACCTCCTCCCCCGTCGCGTCCGAGCTCGAGCTGGCGGCCGAGGCCCTGACCCGGCTGCTCCCGGACGTGCCCGCCGCGCTCGCGGACCGGCTGCGCGCCGCCGCGTGGTCGGCCGGGCACGTGGTGGAGTCCGGCCAGTTCCACCGCGTGCTGGTGCTCGACGGCCTGGCCGTGCTGCGCATGGCCCGGGTCAGCGAGGCCGGCGCCCCGGTCGGCGCGGCCTGGGCGCCCGAGGACTCCCCCGCCGCCCACCTGCCGCGCCGCGTGGGGCTGGTGACGGCCCTCGCGGACGCGGGCCTGCCCTTCGCGGTGCCGCGTCCGCTGTCGGCGGTGCTCCGCCGGGACGACGACGCCGGCCGCCCCCTCGCCGCGGCCGTCCTCCAGGCGTTCGTGCCGGGGCAGCCGCACCCGCCCCACGAGGGCGACCCGACCGTCCTGCGGGGAATCGTGGACGCCCTCGACACCGTGGACGTGACCGACCCGGCCGTCGCGGCGGGACTCGGCCCGGCGTTCGCGTTCCGGGGTCCGTGGACCGCGGAGCGCGTGGCGCGCGTGGGGCGGCTGGGCGCGTCCCTGCCGACAGAGCACGCCGGAGCGCTACCGGCGGACTGGGCCGGCCTCGTCGCGAGGATCGCGGGGGCGGTGACGGCGTGGGCCGCCGCGCCCCCGGACGGGCCCGCGCTGGTGCACGGGGACCTGGCCGGGCACAACATGCACTGGGTGCCCGCCCCGGACGGGGACGACGTGCGGTGGGAGCTCTCCGGGATCCTGGACTGGGACCTCGCCCACGCCGGCGACGGAGCCCGCAACGTGGCCTACCTGGGGATCTGGCACGGCGAGGAGCGGATCGAGGACATCGCCCGCACGCCCGCGGAGGCCCGCCGGGCCCGCGTGTGGCTGGGCGCCGCCGGCCTGGACTCCCTCGACGACGCCGCAGCCCGCCAGGAGCTCACCGGCCGCGCCCCCCGCTGGGGGCGGCTGCTGCGCAAGGTGGTGCCGCGCATCGAGCGGGCGTCCTGCGCCCTCGCGGGGCGCTGATAGGCCGCCCGTCAGTCTGCACGTCCCGCTCAGGACCCTCTCTCCGACGACCATGCCGTCGTTGCGCCTCCGGGGGCAGGCGACTGAGACGGCCCGACCACCAGGGTGTCCTGCAGCCTCCGGGGACACGGCGATCCGACGAAGTCCGGAGCGACGGGCGCCGCCGGGCTCAGTTGATCGCGATCCATCCGCCGGTGGACGGGGAGTTGGAGACCACCAGACCGGTGTACCCGTTGGCCGTGGTGAAGGTGCCGTAGCTGCCGGCGGTGCGGCCGAGGGCCGCGGCGGTGCCCCCGGAGTAGTAGTTGGAGAGGTAGTAGGCGGTATCCACAGCGCAGTAGCTCGTGTTGACCGCCCAGCTGCCGGTGAGGGCGGTGCCCGCCCAGCTGGTGGGACGGGTTCCTGAGGCGGTCCGATCCTGTGTCGTGGACTGAGAGCGGTTGCCGAGCCAGGTGAACGTGAACACGTCGTAGGTCTGCGTGATGCCGTCGGGGCTCGTCAGAGTGGCCGTGCGGCGGGTCGGCGCGCTCCAGTTGGCACCGGTGCCGTTGGTGAAGGTGAACGGCTGCGCAACGTTCGCGACCATCCCACTGGGGTACGCGACTACGAGCTGCACGGGGTTGGCCAGTGTGGCCGTGGTCCGCGGCGAGAGGCCGGATCCGTCGGTGCGTGGCATCTCCACGATGGAGAACCCCAGGGGCGAGGTCCCGATGGGCACCTGGTTGGACAGCGAGAGGCTGGAGAGCCGCAACCCGGAGCGACCGTACGTGGTGTTCCTGCAGCCGACGCCGTTGTTGACCAGGGAGGTGTAGATCGACCCACGGAATCGATAGGCCAGCGTCTGCGAGGGGCTGACGGCGAAGGCGGGGGCGGCAGCGGCGGCGGCGATGGCCGGGGCGGTCCACGCCAGCCCCTGCGCGACGCGACGACGAGTCAACTGGGTCATGAGGGTGCTCCTGGGGTGAGAGTCGAGGTGACGGCAGAGGTGAGAGTCGAGGTGACGGCAGAGGTGAGAGTCGAGGTGGCGGCAGAGGCGTGTGTCGCACCCTCGGGTCCACTTTGTTCCGGATCTCAGTTTTGCCACCTCAAACTTTACCTCAAGTAATCACCGCACATGACGTTCCGATGGCGGGGAGGGGGAGCACTGCGGCCCCTCGCAGCGTTCGCACAGCAGAACGGGGCGGACCGTCGGATTCGACGCCCCGCCCCGTTGCCTGTTCCCGTCATGCCGGTACGGTCACGGCCCCACTGCGGAGCCGCTACCACCCTCTTCGCGCGAGAGGCACGACACGATGTACACCGGGTACCAGCACCCGTTGAGGCAGGTCCACTGGGAGGCCGACTCGATCCGCTCGTCCTCACACTGCTGGTGGGTCGTGGACTCCACCAGTGCGATCCACGGTACAGGCGGTACGAGTAGGTGTAACGGACTCGCACGGGCTCGCCGCCGTACATGCCGGTGCCCACGTACTCGCGGCGGTAGTAGTCGTAGGTGACCCGGGTGATCACGAGCTGGCGGTACGTGGTGGAGCCGGTGGCCGCCGAGGCGGCGGGGGCGATCAGCGCGGCGCCGACGGCGCCGAGGCCGGCTCCCAGCAGAGTGCGTCGACATGTCATGGGAGGGACCCCTTCTCTCGGATGGAAGCTACACTTCGGAGGCGCGCCGCCCACCCTGTGCCGTCAGGGGGCCGGGAGAGGACGACCTGTCAGAAGTGTGGCCATCATCTACTACACGGTCGCCGGACACCAGGGGTCTCACATCCTCCTGGGCGATCAAGTGGCGACCGCCCGTCGCGCGCCGCGCGTGAGCCCATCGGTCGGCTGCTCAGCCCACCCCGACCCGCTCCAGCACGATCTCCCGCACCCGGCCGGCGTCGGCTTGGCCGCGCGTCGCCTTCATGACCGGGCCGATCAGCGCGCCGACCGCCTGCAGCTTGCCGCCCTGGATCTTGGCGACGACGTCCGGGTTCTCCGCGATCGCGGCGTCGACGGCCGCGGTGAGGGCGCCGTCGTCGGAGACCACCGCCAGCGAGCGGGCCTCGACGATCTCCTTCGGGGAGCCCTCACCCTCGGCCACGAAGCCGAGGACCTGCTTGGCGATCTTGTCGTTGATCGTCTTGGCCGCGATCAGCTCCTCGATCTCCACGACGTGGGCGGGGGTCACCCCGAGCTCGGCGACCTCCTTCTCCGCCACGTTGGCCAGGCGGGCGATCTCGCCCATCCACCACTTGCGGGCCGCCGCCGGGGAGGCGCCGGCCTCCACGGTGGCGACGATCTCGTCCAGCACGCCGGCGTTCACCACGTCGCGGAACTCCTCGTCCGCGTAGCCCCACTCGGCCTTGAGCCGCTTGTTGCGCACGGCGGGCAGCTCCGGCATCGCCGCGCGCACGCGCTCGACCCACCCGGCGTCCACGTGCACGGGCACGAGGTCCGGCTCCGGGAAGTACCGGTAGTCGTCCGCGTCCGACTTCGGGCGGCCCGAGGTGGTGCTGCGGGTGTCCTCGTGCCAGTGGCGGGTCTCCTGCGTCACGGTGCCGCCCGCGGCGAGCACCGCGGCCTGGCGCTGGATCTCGTGGGTGACGGCGTGCTGGACGGCGCGCGTGGAGCCCACGTTCTTGGTCTCCGTGCGCGTGCCGAACTCCGAGGCGCCCTTCTCCATGAGGGACACGTTCGCGTCGCAGCGCACGTTGCCGTGCTCCATGCGGGCGTCCGAGATGCCGATCGCCTTGACGATGTCCCGGATCGCGGTGACGTAGGCGCGGGCCAGCTCGGGGGCCCGCGCGCCGGCGCCGACGATCGGCTTGGTGACGATCTCGATGAGCGGCACGCCCGCACGGTTGTAGTCGACGAGGGACGCGGAGGCACCCTGGATCCGTCCGGAGCCGCCCACGTGGGTGAGCTTGCCGGCGTCGTCCTCGAGGTGCGCGCGCTCGATCTCCACGCGGAAGACCTCGCCGTCCTCCAGCTCGACGTCCAGGTGGCCGTCGAAGACGATCGGCTCGTCGTACTGGGAGGTCTGGAAGTTCTTCGGCGTGTCCGGGTAGAAGTAGTTCTTCCGCGCGAACCGGCAGGTCTCGGCCACCTGCGCGTCCAGGGCCACGCCCAGGCGGATCGCGTACTCCACGACCTCGCGGTTGAGCACCGGCAGGGTGCCCGGCAGGCCGAGGTCGAGCGGGGTCACGTTGGTGTTCGGCTCATCGCCGAACGCGTTGGGCGCCGAGGAGAAGATCTTCGTGGCGGTGTTCAGCTCCACGTGCACCTCGAAGCCCAGCACCGGGTCGAAGCGCTCCATCGCCTCCGCGAAGTCCATGGTCTGTTCTGCGTGGCTCACGCCCGGCCTCCTGCCGTGGTCGCGGTGGTGGCGCGCTGCGCGCCCTTCTCCAGCTCGGGGGCCTCGGCCCACACCGGCCCGCCCCGGCGCTCGGCCACGAGGCGTTCGAGCGCGGCGCCGGCCTTGTACAGGCGGGCGTCCTCGCGCGCGGGCGCCATCAGCTGCAGGCCGTAGGGCAGCCCGTCGACGACGCCGCCCGGCACGGACATGCCCGGGACGCCGGCGAGGTTGGCCGGGATGGTGGCCAGGTCGTTGACGTACATGGTCATCGGGTCGTCCGTCTTGGCGCCCAGCTCGAACGCCGGGGTCGGCGCGGTGGGCGTGAGGAGGACGTCCACCCGCTCGAAGGCGCGGGCGAAGTCCTGCTGCACGAGCGTGCGGACCTTCTGCGCGGAGCCGTAGTAGGCGTCGTAGTAGCCGGCGGACAGCGCGTAGGTGCCCAGGATGATGCGGCGCTTGACCTCGGCGCCGAAGCCGGCGGCGCGGGTGGCGCCCATGACCTGCTCGATGGTGCCGCCGCCGTCGGGCACCACGCGGTGGCCGTAGCGGACGCCGTCGAAGCGGGCCAGGTTGGAGGAGGCCTCCGAGGGCATGATCAGGTAGTACGCGCCGAGGGCGGCGTCGAAGCTCGGGCAGGAGACCTCCACGATCTCCGCGCCGGCCTCCCGCAGGGCGGCGACGTGCTCGTCGAAGCCGGCCCGGATGCCCGGGTGGAACGCGTCCGCCGGCAGGTCCGTCACGACGCCGACGCGCAGCCCCGCCAGGTCGCGGCCGCGGGCCGCGGCGGTCAGGTCCG
Source organism: Micrococcus sp. HOU01 (assembly GCF_035609305.1). Classification (NCBI taxonomy): domain Bacteria; kingdom Bacillati; phylum Actinomycetota; class Actinomycetes; order Micrococcales; family Micrococcaceae; genus Micrococcus; species Micrococcus sp. HOU01. The sequence continues at coordinate 2,112,664 of NZ_CP141211.1, forward strand.
CCGGCGCGTCGGCCAGGGACGTGGAGTCCTGCGGGTCGTGGCCGCCGATGACCTGCTGCAGCGCCGCGGCGTCGGCCACGGTGCGGGAGGCGGGGCCGATCTGGTCCAGCGAGGAGGCCATGGCGATCAGGCCGTAGCGCGAGACGGCGCCATAGGTGGGCTTCACGCCGACCGTGCCGGTGAACGCGGCGGGCTCACGGACGGAGCCGCCGGTGTCCGAGCCGAGGGCGAAGGGGGCCAGGAACGCGGCGACGGCGGCCGCCGACCCGCCGCCCGAGCCGCCGGGCACGCGGTCCCCGTCCCACGGGTTGCGGGTGACGCCGAACGCGGAGTGCTCGGTGGAGCCGCCCATCGCGAACTCGTCGAGGTTGGTCTTGCCGAGGATCGGCAGGCGGGCCTCGCGGAGGCGGGCCACCACCGTGGCGTCGTACGGGCTGAGCCAGCCCTCGAGCATGCGGGAGGCGGCCGTGGTCGGCTGGCCGCGCGTGACGATGTTGTCCTTCACGGCCACGGGCACGCCGGCCAGCGGGTGCAGGGCGTCGGCCTCGGGGCCGCCGGCGGCGCGGATCGCGTCCACCTCGGCGGCGACGGCGAGGGCCTCGTCCGTGTTCACGTGGAGGTAGGCGCGCACGCCGCGGTCGCCGTCGGCGTCGGCGCGCACGTCGCCGTCGTGGGCCGCGATGCGGTCCAGGTGGGCCTGGACGAGCTCCACGGAGGTGGTGGTGCCGGCGCGCAGGCGCTCGGCCATCTGCAGCGCGGTGAGCCGGACGAGCTCGTCGGCGCCGAGGGTCGCGTTCACGTCGAACGTCTCGGTCATGGGGGTGATCACTCTCCGTCCAGGATGGCGGGGACCTTGAACTGGCCGTCCTCGGAGTCCGGCGCCTGGTCGAGGGCCTCCTCCTGCGTGAGCATGCCGGCGGGCACATCCTCGCGGAACACGTTCTGCAACGCGATGGGGTGGGACGTCGGCGTCACGTCGTCGCCCGCGGCGGCCTGGACCGCGGAGACGTGCTCCAGGATCTTCTCCAGGTCGCCGGACATCGTGTCCAGCTCCTCGTCGGTCATCCGGATGTGGGCCAGGCGAGCCAGATGCTCCACCTGATCCCGGGTGATCTCAGGCATGGATCTCCTCGTGTGACGGGTCGGGGCGGGGTGGACGACGCCGGCGCGGCGGCGGCCACATCGGAATCGAGTCTAGTGCCGGGGCCTGCCCGGCCGCCGCCACCGCTTCGAGGCGGGAGATCCACCCCACCGCGGCGCTCCGGGCCCGCATGACAGGGATTTCCCGCCCCGAATGGGGTCCCGGCGCCGATGTCCCGCCCGGGGTCAGTCCAGCGCGAGCCGGTAGACGAGGAACGGGCCGGTCTCGTCGGCCGGGTCGAGGTCCGGCACCACGTCCGCGAGGAACCAGTCCCGCTCCGGGACGCGCACGAAGCCGGCGCGCTCGTACATCCGGTGGGCGCCGGTCATGGAGGGCATGGTGGTCAGCACGACGGCGTCCACGTCCTCCTCGGCGCGGGCCCGCGCCACGATCTCGGCCAGCAGGGCGCCGCCCACCCCGCGGCGGTGGAACCGCGGGTGCACGGCGAGCATGCGGAACTCGTACTCCCCGTCGCCGGAGGTCTCGGCCAGGGGCGAGCCGGGCGGGGTGAGCACCACGGACCCGGCCACCTCGCCGTCGACCTCGGCCACGAGCACCTCCGCGCGGCCGGCCCGGTCGGCCACGTCCATGAGGGTCTTCACGTAGGCGTCGTCGGGGGCGATGTGGCCGCCGTCGACATAGGACGCCAGGGTGAGCTCGGCGACCGCCTCGTGGTCCTCGGGGCGCAGCGGGCGGACGAGGGCGCTCATGCGTCACCTCCGGCGTGCTGGCGCAGCGTGTCCTTCAGGCGGGCGCGGGTCGCGTCCGTGGCCACGACGTAGTCGCGCCGACGCAGCCAGGCGGTGGGCACGGCCTGGTGGGGGTGGCCGTCGCGCGCCTCGTGCAGCCCCTCGAGGAACGTCGCGGCGGCCGGCTCCTGCCAGATGTTCACCCAGTAGGCGCGGCCCCGCTCCTGCGCCGTCAGTTCCTTGATCAGCCGCTTCGTGAACGCGCAGCCCGGCCGCCAGAACACGACGACGCCGCCGCCCTCGACGTGCGCCTGCGCGCCGGCGAACGGCCGCGAGCGGACCCGCACCGCCCACCGGTACGTGACCGCGTAGCCGGCCAGGACGAGCCCGGCCACGATCATGCCGACCTGCTGCAGGCGCGTCCCCGCGATCATGAACGTCAGGCCGCCGGCCACGAACAGGACCGGGTAGAACCACGGGTCTCCGACGATCCGCCTCATGCCATCTCCCCCATCACGGCGGCCAGGGCGGCCGCGTCCACGTCGCCGGCCACCATCCAGTCGGGATGTGCCGTGCCGTCCGCCGAGGCGGGCCGCGTCACCGCGACGCCGGCCTCCTCCGCCACCAGCGCGCCGGCGGCCCAGTCGTACTCCTGCGTGCCGAACTCGGCGTAGGCGTCCAGGGTGCCGTCCGCGACCATGCACAGGTCCAGCGCCGCCGAGCCGATCCGCCGCACGTCCCCGAACGCGGGCAGCAGGGCCGCGAGCGCGCGCACCTGCAGGGCCCGGCGAGCGGGGTCGTAGCCGAAGCCGGTGGCGAGCAGCCGCCCGGAGCGCCCCGGCACGGGACCGGTGAGCCGCACGGGGGCGGCGTCCCGGTCGGGCACGTCCACGCCCGCCGTCGTCGCGTCCGCGGTGCTGAAGGCGCCCCGGCCCGCGCTCGCGAACCAGGTGCGTCCCAGCGCGGGCGCCGCCACGACGCCGGCCAGCCAGCGTTCGGTGCCCTCGGCCACCCCCAGCAGGTCGGCGGTCTCGGCGTCCGCCGGGCCGGTGACGGCCACCGAGGTGCAGAACTGCGGCAGGCCGCGCACGAAGTTGGTGGTGCCGTCCAGCGGGTCGATGGACCAGCGGTACCCGGACGGCTCGGCCGGGAGGGTGGCGCCGTACTCCTCGCCGGTGATCTCGTCCGAGGGGCGGTAGCCGGCGATGACCTGCCGGACGGCCTGTTCGGCGCGGCGGTCGTAGTCGGTGACCCAGTCGGAGCCGGAGGACTTCGTCTCCGCGCCGATCTCCTCGATGCCGAGCGGGACGGCCGGGTGGTGACCGGTCCAGCGCCGGGCCAGGACGTCCGCGCCGGCGCGCGCGGCGGCCTTGGCGACCACGAGCAGGCCCGGGACCGTGATGCGCGCGCTCATGCCGAGGCCTCCCCGTCTGCGGCGCCGTCGGTGGCATCGTCCGTGTCCGCCGGGCGCACCGCGTCCGGGCCGCCGGCCAGCAGCGCCGTGAACCCGGCCTCGTCCAGCACGGGCACACCGAGGGACTGCGCCTTGTCCAGTTTGGAGCCGGCGGCGTCGCCGGCCACCAGGAAGTCGGTCTTCTTGGACACGGACCCGGAGGCCTTGCCGCCGCGCACGAGGATCGCCTCCTTCGCGGAGTCGCGGGAGAAGCCCTCGAGCGAGCCGGTGACCACCACGGTCAGGCCCTCGAGCGTGCGCGGGGTGGACTCGTCCTGCTCGTCCTCCATGACCACGCCCGCCGCGGCCCACCGGTCCACGATCTCCCGGTGCCAGTCCTCGGCGAACCACTCGATGAGCGCGTCCGCGATGATCGGGCCGACGCCGTCGATCTCGGCCAGCCGGTCCCGGTCGCCGGCCTCGGCCGCCGCGCGCAGCGCCGCCATCGAGCCGAACGCCGTGGCCAGCGAGCGGGCCGCCGTCGGGCCCACGTGCCGGATGGACAGCGCCACGAGGGTGCGCCAGAGCGGCTGGGACTTGGCCTTCTCGAGCTCGTCGAACAGGCGCAGCGTGTTGGCCGTGGGCGCGGACGGCTTCTTCGCGGTGCCGGCGGTGAAGAAGTACGGCTTGAGCGTGAACACGCCCGAGGGCACCAGGCGGCCGTCCACCTTCGTGCGGCCCTCGCGCCACACGCGCACCGCGCCGAGGGAGCGCTGCAGGTCCGTCAACCCGTCCTCGCCCCGGGGGCCCGTGATCTCCTCCGGCGTGCCGGAGGCGAGGTCGAAGATCTGCGCCTCCGCCGTGATGGGGCCCGGGCCCTCGGGCCGCACGTGCCCCTCGTGCTCGGCCGGGTCCTCGCCGGGGCCCTGGACGAGCCAGCGGGCGGCCTCCTCGCCGAGCGCCTCCACGTCGAAGGCGCCGCGGCTGGCCAGGTGCTCGACGCGGCCGGCCAGCTGGGCCGGGCAGGAGCGGGCGTTGGGGCAGCGCAGGTCCACGTCCCCCTCCTTGGCGGGGGCCAGCGGCGTGCCGCATGACGGGCAGTGCGCGGGCATGACGAACTCGCGCAGCTCCCGGCCCGCCTCGATCGCCTTCTCACGCAGCGGCAGCACGGGGCCCACGACCTCGGGGATGACGTCCCCGGCCTTGCGCACCACCACGGTGTCCCCGATCAGCACGCCCTTGGCCTTGACCACGTCCTGGTTGTGCAGGGTGGCCAGGGAGACGGTGGACCCGGCCACGGTGACCGGCTCCATCACCGCGAACGGGGTCACCCGCCCGGTGCGGCCCACCGAGACCGCGATGTCCCGCAGCAGCGTGTGCACCTCCTCCGGCGGGTACTTGTACGCCGCGGCCCAGCGGGGCACGCGGGAGGTGTGGCCGAGGTAGCGCTGGTCCGCGAACGCGTCCGCCTTCAGCACGATGCCGTCGATCTCGTGGATCAGCTCGTGCCGACGCCGGCCGTACTCCTCGATCACCGCGACGACGGCGGCCACCGCCTCCTCGTCCGCGCCCTCCACTCGGCGGGTGTAGGGGCTCACGGGCAGGTCCCAGCCCGCGAGCGCGTCGTACACCTCGTGCTGGGAGTCCAGCCCGAACGCCTCGACCGAGCCGATGCCGTGCACGAACATGGCCAGCGGGCGCTGCGCGGTGACCGCGGGGTCCTTCTGACGCAGGGCGCCGGCGGCGGCGTTGCGCGGGTTCGCGAACGGCGTCTGGCCCTCCTCCGCACGGCGCGCGTTGAGCTCGGCGAAGGCGGCGGAGGACATGAACACCTCGCCGCGCACCTCGAACTCGGCGGGCCAGCCCTCGCCGGAGAGCTCGTGCGGGATGTCCCCGATGGTGCGCACGTTGGCGGTGACGTCCTCGCCCGTGACACCGTCGCCGCGGGTGGCGGCCTGCACGAGCCGCCCGTCCCGGTAGCGCAGGGCGACGGCGAGCCCGTCGATCTTCACCTCCACGAGCCAGCGGGGCGCCACGCCCGGCCGCACCTGCGTCAGGGCCTGCGCCGCGCGGCGGAACCAGACCTCGAGCTCCTCGACGGAGAACAGGTCCTCGAGCGAGTACATGCGGGCCCCGTGCCGGACGGGGGCGAACGCCTCCGAGACCTCCCCGCCGACCTCCTGGGTGGGCGAGTCGTTGGACACGAGCTCGGGGTGGAGGGCCTCGAGGTCCTCGAGGCGGCGGTACAGCGCGTCGTACTCGGCGTCCGAGATCTCCGGGGCGTCCCGCTGGTAGTAGGCGGTCCGGGCGGCGCGGACCCGCTCCACGAGGTCCTCGTACTCCTCCCGCAGGTCCGCGGCGGGGATGTCCTGCGGATCGGGCTGGGCGGCGGATTCCTTGGGGGTGCTCACCCGGCCCAGCGTAGTCGGCGTCCCGGACGGCGCACCCGGGTCAGGGGATGCGCACGAGCACCGCCGTGACGTTGTCCCGGCCGCCGCGCCACAGGGCGGCGCCGATGAGCTTCTCGAGGGCGTCCTCGAGGGTGTCGGCGTCGTCGATCAGCGCGCGGATCTCCTCGTCCAGCAGCTCGCCGGTCAGGCCGTCGCTGCACAGCAGGACGAGGTCCCCGGAGGCGAGGGGGATCTCGGCCACGTCCACCGTGAGCGCCTCGCGCGAGCCGAGCGCGCGGGTGATGACGTTGCGGCGCGGGTGGACGCGGGCCTCGGCGGGGGTGAGCTCCCCCGCGTCGACGAGCATCTGGACCGCCGAGTGGTCCACCGTGAGCTGCTGGAGCACCGGCGAGCCGACGGGCCGCAGGTACACCCGGGAGTCGCCGACGTTCGCCACGGCCCAGCGGCCGCGCTCCGTGTCCAGGCAGGCCAGGACGGTCAGGGTGGTGCCGGAGCGCCCCAGCCCGGCCTCGACGACGGCGGCGTCCGCCTCGTGGATCAGGTGGCCGAGCTCCTGGGGCGTGTGGGCCGTGCCCGGGGCGAGCACCTCGGGGGCGCGGCGGCGCAGGGTCTCGATCGCGGCGGCCGAGGCCACCTCACCGGCCTCGTGCCCGCCCATGCCGTCGGCCACGGCGGCGAGCACCAGCGGCTCCCCGACGAGGGTCCACGCGTCCTCGTTCAGGTCGCGGACGACGCCCACGTGGGTGGCGCCGGCGGCCTGGGGCCGCGGCGCGGACGGGGTCTCGGGGCGGGGGTCCACGGGGTCCTCGATCAGTCGGCGAGCAGGGTCTGGGCCGACCCGTCCATGAGCAGGGAGGGGCGGACCTCTCCGAACCCGCGGACGATCCTGGGCGGCTGCGGGACGAGCACGAAGCGCTCGTCCCGGGACAGGGCCGCAGCGGTCATGGCGTCCACGAGCACGGTACCCGGATCGGCCAGGGACGTCAGCCGCGCGGCGAGGTTCACGGTGGGCCCGTAGATGTCCCCCATGCGGGAGAGCACCCGTCCCCACGTCAGGGCGACGCGCGCCGAGGGCAGCTCCTCGTCCGCGGCGATGGTCTCGGCCAGGGAGAGCGCGATCGCGGCACCGGCCTCGGGGGTCTCGGCGTTGAACATGACCTCGTCGCCGATGGTCTTCACGAGCCAGCCGCCGCCGGCGGAGATGGTCTCGGCGGCGAGGGACTCGAAGCGCAGCACCATGCGGGCCAGCGTCCGGTCGTCCATGGTCCGGGAGAGCGTCGTGTAGGAGACCATGTCCGCGAAGCCGACGGCGCGGGCCAGCGGCAGCGGCGCGTCCGACTCGGAGCCGTCGCGGCCCCGGGCGCTGGCCGCCAGCCCGGCCTCCACGCGCACGGTCAGGCGCTGCACGGCGCGGTTGAGCTGGCGCCGGTAGACGATCCGCATGGCCTTCTCGAGCGGTCCGACCATGTCCGGGAGCATGTCGACGGCGGCCCGCCGTGCCTCCGGGTCCGTCAGGTCCTCGGAGGCGATCTTGTCCTCCACGAGCGCCTCGATCTGCCACACCACCATGCGGTCCGTCATCTGCCCGATCGAGCGCGCCAGCGAGATGGCGGTGTCCTCGTTCAGGGTCCCCGAGCGCACGAGCGTGAGCACGGACTCGAACGCCTCGATGTCCGCCTCGGTGAAGGCCTTGTGCCCCTCCGGCGACGTCGGATAGCCCAGCGCACGCCAGATCTTCCGGGCGGAGCCCATCGAGACGCCGAGGCGCCGCGCCACCTCCCGCGAGGTGTAGGCGCGCGGGCCCACCACCAGGCCGGCGTCGAGCGTGCGCATCGCGCTCGTCCAGCCGGCGGGCTGGGCGGAGCGCTCCTCGACGTCGCGGGCGGTCTCGTCCTCAGCCGACGGGACGATCGGCAGCGGTGCGGTGTCCGGTGTCTCCGGACGGCTCATCGGAGGTCTCCTGTCGGGACGGGGGCGGGCCAGGTTGCGGTGCGGGCCTGGCGGGTGAGGTGGGCCAGGGCCTCCTCGAAGCGCGCGGCCTCGGGGACGTCGCGCAGCCGCCAGTGGACCTGGCGGGCGGGCTCCTGGAAGAGGATGTGCAGGTCTCCGGCACCCGAGCCGCGGCGGCGCCGCTGCACGTCGGCGATGGACACGAGCGGCATGGCGGCACCGGAGCCGCCGACGCCGGCGCCCTGGAGGATGCGGCGGTCGGTGAGCACGGTGCGCCGGAAGACCCAGCGCCACAGCGGGCGGACGGTGCCGGGGAGCAGGACGAGCGCCGCGACCACCCACGCGGCCGCCTCGAGCACGGCGCGGTTCGCGGCGACGATCCCGGGCAGGTCGGGGCGTGCGAGCACGCCGACGGCCAGGCCGAGCAGGAACGCGACGGCCACGAGGACCGCGGCCGGGCGCAGCAGCGCGCGCGGGTGGGTGCGGGTGCGGACCATCACCTGCTCACCGGGCTCGAGTCGCACGGCGGTCACCTCCTGACCGGGACGGGTGTGTCATGCGCCGCGATGGACGTCTCCGCGCAGGTGGGCCACGTCCCCCGCACTGACCTCGGTCTCGATTGTGCCACGGTCCGGTGTGACGTGCTTCACGCGCAGGGTGCCGCCGGGGCCGAGGCCCACGGCGGTGCCCTCCAGCACGCCGCCGCCGGGCAGCTCGGCGCGCACCGCACGGCCCAAGGTGGAGAGGTGGTCCGCCACGGCCGCCACGGCGGGGTGGCGTCCGTCCACGGCCGTCGTCTGCCCCGCCACGCCCGCCGCGAAGCGGTCCACGGCCGCCACGACGGCGTCGCGCAGCTCGACCGCGAGGTCCCGGGGCGCGGGCACGGCGTCCGCGCCGATCCACTCCGCCAGGTCCGTGGCGGTGTCCACCGGGGCGGCCCCGCGGTGGTCCAGGTTCACGCCCATCCCGACGACGACGCCGGGCCCCTTGCCGTCCGAGGACAGCGCCACCGTGGCCAGCACGCCGCACAGCTTGCGCCCGTCCCTGGCGAGCACGTCGTTCGGCCACTTCACGTGCGTCGGGACACCCCGGGCCGCGAGGCGCTCGGCGACCGTGGCGGAGGCGACGAGCGAGAGCCAGCTCAGGTGGGCCGGAGAGACCGGCACCCCGCCGGACTCGGGACGCAGGTACACGGACAGGGCGAGCGCCGCCCCCGGCGCGGCGCTCCACACGCGGGAGTGCCGACCCCGGCCGGCCCGCTGGTCCGCGGTGGCCACGGCCGCACCGTGCCGGTGCCCCTCGCGGTCCAGCCGCGCGAGGAGCTCATCCTGCGTGGAGCCGGCGGAGTCCAGCCAGGTCAGATCCGGTGTGGGGGCGTCGTCGGGGTGCATGCCCCTAGATATACACGGCGTTCCCGGGGGCGGGCTGGGCGGGCCGATCCGCCGCCGGGGCGCGCGGAGGGGCGGCCCGGGCCGACGTCCTCGCCGTTTGTGGGCTTCCTCCAACCGAGGGCGTCCGCGGCGGCCCGTAGACTGGCCGACTGAGCCTCCGCATCTGGCGGACCACCACAAGGAGGACGTGTGACCGATCCCGATCTGACCACCACGGCCGGCCGGCTGGCCGACCTGCATCGGCGGCTCGAGGCGACGGCCGCGCCCGGCGGCCCGGACGCCGTCGAGCGCCAGCACGCGCGCGGCAAGCACACCGCGCGCGAGCGGATCGACCTCCTCCTTGACGAGGGCTCCTTCGTGGAGCTGGACGCGCTGGCCGTGCACCGCACCACCGCGTTCGGCATGGACGCCAAGCACCCGGCCGGCGACGGCCTGGTGTCCGGCTTCGGCACCGTGGACGGGCGCCAGGTGGCCGTCTACTCCCAGGACTTCACCGTGTTCGGCGGCTCGCTGTCCGAGCGCAACGGCCAGAAGATCGTGAAGGTCCAGGAGTTCGCCGCGCGCAACGGCTGCCCCGTGATCGGCATCCTCGACGGCGGCGGCGCGCGCATCCAGGAGGGCGTGGCCTCCCTCGCCCAGTTCGCGGACATCTTCCGGAACAACGTCCTGGCCTCGGGCATGATCCCGCAGATCTCGCTGATCATGGGCCCCTCCGCCGGCGGCGCGGCCTATTCGCCGGCGCTGACGGACGTCGTGGTGATGGTGGACCAGACCTCGCACATGTTCATCACCGGCCCGGACGTGATCAAGACCGTCACGGGCGAGGACGTGGACATGGAGACCCTCGGCGGCGCCCGCTCGCACAACGCCACCTCCGGCACCGCCCACTACATGGCCTCCTCGGAGGAGGACGCGATCGCCTACGTGCAGGAGCTGCTCGAGCTGCTGCCCTCCAACAACCTCGCGGAGGCCCCGACCTTCGAGGCCGCGGACCCGGAGCCCACGGACGAGGACCTCGCCCTGGACGAGATCGTCCCGGACTCCGCCAACCAGCCCTACGACATGCTCGAGGTCATCGCCTCGATCGTGGACGAGGGCCACCTGCTGCAGCTGCAGGAGCTGTACGCGCCCAACGTGATCACCGGCCTGGCCCGCCTGGACGGCATGAGCGTGGGCGTCGTCGCGAACCAGCCGATGCAGTTCGCCGGCACCCTGGACATCGCCGCCTCGGAGAAGGCCGCGCGGTTCGTGCGCTTCTGCGACGCGTTCAACATCCCGATCATCACCCTCGTGGACGTGCCCGGGTTCCTGCCCGGCACGGACCAGGAGTTCAACGGCATCATCCGCCGCGGCGCCAAGCTGATCTACGCCTACGCCGAGGCCACCGTGCCGAAGCTGACCGTGATCACGCGCAAGGCCTTCGGCGGCGCGTACATCGTGATGGGCTCCAAGAAGCTCGGCGCGGACCTGAACCTGGCCTGGCCGAGCGCGCAGATCGGCGTGATGGGCGCCCAGGGCGCCGTGAACATCCTGTACCGGCGCGACCTGAAGGCGACGGCGGAGGCGGGCGGCGACGTCGACGCGCGCCGGGCCGAGATCGTGGCCGACTACGAGGCCGAGCTGCTCAACCCGTACCAGGCCGCCGAGCTGGGCTACGTGGACGCCGTGGTGCCCCCGCACGCCACCCGCGGCCAGCTCATCCGCGCCCTACGCGCCACCCTGCACAAGCGCGAGGCCCGCCCCGCCAAGAAGCACGGGAACATGCCGCTGTGAGCGCCCTGCTGGGCCCGGGCGCCCCGGACGAGAACGACGAGTCGACGCAGGCCACGCCGCCGTCGGCCGACCCGCTGCAGCTCAGCGGCCCGGAGTTGGAGCCGGAGGAGATGGCCGCACTGGCCGCCGTCCTCGAGGCGGCCGCCGCGGCCCGGGCCGAAGCCGCCCGGCTCGCCGCCGAGGCCGCCGACCCCCGCCCCCTGGACCGCACGCTCCGCCGTCGCGGCGACCTGGGCCTGTGGGCCCGGCCCGGCCGCGGTCAGTGGCGTCAGGGCGCGGGCCCGCAGTGAGCCGGGACGCGGGCGCCAGCGCCTAGAGTGCCGGTATGACCCAGCACACCTCCGAGGCCGCCGTCGACGGCGCCCGCACCCCGTCCGCCATCGACGCGCTCGCCGAGCGCTACGTGACCGACCTCCTCGCCCTGCATCCGGACACCGCCACCGAGCTCGGCTTCCCGGGCCGAGAGACCGAGTACACGGACTTCTCCCCCGCCGGCGCCCGCGCCGACGACGAGCTCAACGCCCGCCTGCTCGAGGACTTGGCCGCGCTCGAGCTGCAGGATGAGACGGACCGCGTCACGAAGGCGGCCATGCAGGAGCGCATCGGCCTCGAGCGGGAGATCCACGCGACCGGCCGCACCGAGCTGAACAACATCGCCTCCCCCGCCCAGAGCATCCGCGCGGTCTTCGACCTCATGCCCACGGACACCGCGGAGCAGTGGGGCCACATCGCCGGCCGCCTCGAGAACCTGCCGGCCGCCCTGCGCGGCTACACGGAGTCCCTGCTCGCCTCCCGCGACGCCGGCCACGTGGCCGCGGTGCGCCAGGTGGACATCGTGGTGGAACAGGCCCGCGCCCACGGCGCCGCGGGCGGGTTCTTCCCGGGCCTGGTCGAGCGGGCCGAGGCAGCCGACGTCGTGGACGACGCCCTGGCCGCCCGCATCCGCTCCGGCGCGGACACCGCAGCGCAGGCCTACCGCGACTTCGCGGACACGCTCGAGGCCGAGCTGCGCCCGCACGCCCCGGAGGCGGACGGCGTCGGGATCGAGTACTACCGGCTGGCCTCCCGCGTCTTCCTCGGCGCCGAGATCGACCTCGAGGAGACCTACCGCTGGGGCCAGGAGGAGCTGGCCCGCATCATCGCCGCGCAGCAGGCGGACGCCGAGCGCATCCGGCCGGGCGCCACGATCGAGGAGGCGCGCGCGATCCTGGACGCGGACCCGGAGCGCACCCTGAAGGGCACCGAGGCCCTGCGCACGTGGATGCAGCGGCTCTCCGACGACGCGGTCGAGGCCATGAAGGAGCACTTCGAGATCCCGGCCCCGATGGACCGGCTCGAGTGCATGATCGCCCCCACCCAGGAGGGCGGCATCTACTACACCGGCCCCTCGGACGACTTCTCCCGGCCCGGCCGCATGTGGTGGTCCGTGCCCCCGGGCGAGGACGAGTTCACCACGTGGGCGGAGACCACCACGGTCTACCACGAGGGCGTGCCGGGCCATCACCTGCAGATCGCCACCGCCATGATGAACCGGGAGAACCTCAACCTGTGGCGCCGCAGCTTCTGCTGGACGTCCGGCCACGGCGAGGGCTGGGCGCTGTACGCGGAGAAGCTCATGGAGGAGCTCGGCTTCCTCGACGACCCGGGCGACCACCTCGGCATGCTGGACATGCAGCGCATGCGCGCGGCCCGCGTGGTGTTCGACATCGGCTACCACTGCGGCTTCGACGCCCCCGAGTCCGAGGGCGGCGGCGCGTGGACCCCGGAGAAGGGCTACGCGTTCCTGACCAAGCACCTGAGGATCTCCGAGGGCCAGCGCCGCTTCGAGTTCACGCGCTACCTCGGCTGGCCGGGGCAGGCGCCGGCGTACAAGGTGGGCCAGCGCATCTGGGAGCAGATCCGCGCCGAGCACGAGCAGGCCGAGGGCGCCGACTTCGACCTCAAGGCCTTCCACACCCGGGCCCTGCGCCTGGGCGGCATGGGCCTGGACACCCTGCGGGAGGCGCTCGCGTGATCCCGCACGACGACGGCGCGGCCGGCCTCGGCACGGGCCTGCGGCTGGTGCTCGGCTCGGCCTCCCCCGGCCGAGCGGAGGTCCTGACCCGGGCGCGGGTGCCGTTCCGCGTCGTCGTCTCGGGGGTGGACGAGGCGGCCGTGGGCGCGGCGGCGGGCGACCCGTCGCCGGCGGAGCTGGCGGGCCTGCTGGCGGAGGCCAAGGGCCGCGACGTGGCCGCCCGGGTGGCGGCCGCCGGCGTCGAGGCCCCCACGCTCGTGCTCGGCTGCGACTCCGTGTTCGAGTTCGACGGCCGCGCCCACGGCAAGCCCTATGAGCCCGAGGTCGCCGTCGAGCGCTGGCGCGCCCAGGCCGGCCGGGAGGGCGTGCTGCACTCGGGCCACTGGCTGGGCCTGGTGCTGCCGGAGTCCGGGGCCGCGTCGGGGATGGCGGCGGAGGCGGGCGTGGTGTCCGCCGTCGTGCGCTTCGGCGCCGTCACCGAGGCCGAGATCCAGGCCTACGTGGCCACGGGCGAGCCGCTGCACTGCGCGGGCGCGTTCACGGTGGACGGCGCGGGCGCGGCCCTCGTGGACGGCGTGGACGGGGACCCCAACGCGGTGATCGGGCTGTCCGTGGCGTGGCTGCGGCGGGCCGCGGCGGCCCTGGGCCAGGACTTCACCCGGTTGTGGGAACCCTCCAACGCGCAGCGCTGATCCGGCGCGACAGGGCCGCGTGCCTCGGAGGGTTCCGCCACAACGAGTAGGGTGCTGGTCAGAGTCGGCGCCGTCCCGCGCCTTTCGCCCCAGCGGGTGAGGGGCACGACCCCGGACGTGGCGCCCGCACCCCCAGTCGTGATCGTCCGAGGAGTCCATCGCCCATGAGCATCGCCGACGCACCGCAGGCCTCGGTCGTCCCGCCCGTCGACCCCGCGGCGGAGCGCCGGTTCTCCCGGGTGCTGATCGCCAACCGCGGCGAGATCGCCGTGCGCATCATCCGGGCCTGCCAGGACGAGGGGCTGACCTCCGTGGCCGTCTACGCCGAGCCGGACCGGGACGCCCTGCACGTGATGCTCGCGGACGAGGCCGTGGCCCTCGGCGGGGAGACCGCCGCCGACTCCTATCTGGTGATCGGCAAGATCCTCGACGCCGCCGAGCGCGCGGGCGCGGACGCCGTGCACCCCGGCTACGGCTTCCTCTCCGAGAACGCGGACTTCGCGCGCGCCGTGGCCGACGCCGGCCTCGTGTGGATCGGCCCGCCCGCCGAGGCGATCGACCGGCTGGGCGACAAGGTCTCGGCCCGCCAGCTGGCCACCAAGGTCGGCGCCCCGCTGGCGCCGGGCACCACCTCCCCCGTGACCGGCACGGAGGAGGTCGTCGCGTTCGCGGACGAGTTCGGCCTGCCGGTGGCCATCAAGGCGGCCTACGGCGGCGGCGGCCGCGGCATCAAGGTGGCCCGCACGCGCGAGGAGATCCCCGAGTTCTACGAGTCCGCGGTCCGTGAGGCCGTGGCTGCGTTCGGCCGGGGCGAGTGCTTCGTGGAGCGCTTCCTGGACAAGCCGCGCCACGTGGAGACGCAGTGCCTGGCGGACGTGCACGGCGACGTCGTCGTGATCTCCACCCGCGACTGCTCGCTGCAGCGCCGCAACCAGAAGCTCGTGGAGGAGGCCCCGGCGCCGTTCCTCACGGACGAGCAGAACGCCCGCCTCGTGGAGTCCTCCAAGGCGATCCTGCAGGAGGCCGGTTACGTCGGTGCGGGCACGTGCGAGTTCCTCGTGGGTCAGGACGGCACCATCTCCTTCCTCGAGGTGAACACGCGCCTGCAGGTGGAGCACCCGGTCTCCGAGGAGATCACCGGCATCGACCTCGTGCGCGAGCAGTTCCGCCTGGCCCGCGGCGAGGCCCTCGGCTACACGGACCCGCAGCCCCGCGGCCACTCGATCGAGTTCCGCCTCAACGGCGAGGACCCGGGCCGCAACTTCCTGCCCGCCCCCGGCCGGCTCACCACGTTCCGCATGCCCAGCGGCCCCGGCGTCCGTGTGGACGCCGGCGTGGTGGAGGGCGAGACCGTGTCCGGGGCCTTCGACTCCATGGTCGCCAAGCTGATCGTCACCGGCGCGGACCGCCGCCAGGCCCTGCAGCGCGCCGCCCGCGCCCTGCGCGAGGCCGAGATCGTCGGCATGCCCTCGGTGCTGCCCTTCCACCGCGCCGTGGTGCGCGACCCCGCCTTCGCCCCCGAGATCGCCGGCTCGGAGGAGCCGTTCTCGGTGCACACCCGGTGGATCGAGACGGAGTTCGCGAACCACATCGAGCCGAGCGCCCTCACCCCGGCCGAGCCGGCCCCCGCGAGGCACGCCACACCGTGACCGTGGAGGTCAACGGCAAGCGCGTGGACGTCACCCTGCCCACGTGGGGCGAGGCCCTGCACACGATCTCCGGCGCGGCCCAGCGGGCCGGTGCGGGACGACGCCGGCCCCGCGGCAAGCGCGGCGCGCCGGTGGCCGCGGCCGTCAGCACGGACGCGCTGACCGCCCCAATGCAGGGCACCGTGGTGAAGGTCGCCGCCGAGAACGGCCAGACCGTGGCCGAGGGCGACCTGATCGTGGTCGTGGAGGCCATGAAGATGGAGCAGCCGCTCGCGGCCCACCGCGCGGGCGTGGTCAGCGGGCTCGAGGTCGAGCCGGGCCAGACGGTCACGGCCGGCACGGTGATCGCCACCATCGCCGACGCGGAGTGAGCCGCCGGCGACGACGGCGGGGAGCGCCGGCGTCGTGGGCTGGTTCCACATGGTGGACGACGGGGACATGACTCTCGCAGATCGGCGCGACGAGGCTTAACCTGGCACGCATCTTCGTCTCACATCGTGGTCGCTCGCGACCCCCTGTGCCCGTCATACCAGGGAGACACCATGTCCCACTCCACCCCGCCCGTGAACCCGGGCGCCCCCACCGATCTCACGTCGGACGCGGCCGCCACCGCGGAGGAGGTGCCCCGCTCGCGGGTCATCATCGCCTCGCTGGTGGGCACCTCGATCGAGTTCTACGACTTCTACATCTACGCCACGGCCGCCGTCTCGGTGTTCCCGCTGATCTTCTTCGCGGGCGGCGACGACAACACGGCCCTGCTGGCCTCCATGGCCACCTTCGGCGCGGCGTTCGTCGCCCGGCCGCTGGGCGCCGTCGTCTTCGGCCACCTGGGCGATCGCGTGGGCCGCAAGACCACGCTCATCGGCTCGCTGCTGACCATGGGCATCGCGACGTTCCTCATCGGCCTGTTGCCCACGTACTTCCAGATCGGCCTGTGGGCGCCGGCCATGCTGACGCTGCTGCGCTTCTTCCAGGGCCTGGGGCTCGGCGGCGAGTGGTCCGGCGCCGCCCTGCTGGCCACCGAGTACGCCAAGGACGGCAAGCGCGCGCAGGCGGCCATGTGGCCGCAGCTCGGCGCGCCGATCGGCTTCCTGCTGGCCAACGGCCTGTTCCTCGCGCTCGTGCTCGGCTTCAGCCACGACTCCACGAGCCCGGTGCTCGACGGCCCGTTCCTCACGTGGGTGTGGCGCGTGCCGTTCCTGCTCTCGATCGTGATGGTGGCCGTGGGCCTCTACGTCCGCGTCAAGCTCGAGGAGACCCCGGTCTTCCAGCGCGCCCTCGACCGCGACCAGCGCGTGAAGGCGCCGCTGGGCGAGGTGTTCCGCCGCAACTGGTGGGAGCTGATCCTGGGCACCTTCGTCATGTACGCCACCTACGTGCTCTTCTACCTGATGACCACGTGGATCCTCTCCTACGCGATCGGCAAGCCGGCCAACGGCTTCCTGGGTGTCCCCTACGCCGAATTCCTCGTGCTGCAGCTGGTCGGCATCCTGTTCTTCGCGGCGTTCGTGCCGGTCTCCGGCCTGCTGGCGGACCGCTTCGGCCGCCGCCCCACCCTGATCGTGATCTCGGTGCTCATGGTGCTGTTCGGCCTCTCGTTCGGCCTGTGGCTCTCGCCGGAGAACATGGGCGTGGGCGCGGAGCTGAACGTGCCGCTGATGCTGGCGTTCCTGGCCACGGGCATGACGCTCATGGGCCTGACCTTCGGGCCGATGTCCGCGGTGCTGCCTGAGCTGTTCCCCACGAACACGCGCTACACCGGCTCCGGCATCGCGTACAACGTGTCCTCGATCCTCGGCGCGGCGTTGACCCCGTTCATCGCCGCCTGGCTCGTGCAGAAGTTCGACGTCTCCTACGTCGGCTACTACCTGGCCGCCGCCTCGGCGATCACCGTCATCGCGCTGGCGCTCTCCCCCGAGACCCGCCACACGGACCTCGACACCGTCACCTCGGCCCGCGAGCGTCGCGCCGCGCGCTGACCCCGCCCGCCCGGGCCCCCGCCCGCACTGTCGAACGTGACATCGGGGGAATGGACGCTTTCGGTCGTGAGATAGGCCCTATCTCACGACCGAAAGTTGTCTCTGGGTCAGATGCGCACGTGCAGGCGGCGTGCCGCCTCCGCGATCGACCCGGACATGGACGGGTACACGGTGAAGGTGTCCGCGAGGTCGTCCACGTGCAGCTTGTGCGTGACCGCGAGCGCGAGCGCGTAGATCAGCTCGGAGGCGCGCGGCGAGACCACCACGCCGCCGATCACGGTGCCGGAGCCCTGACGGGCGAAGATCTTCACGAACCCCTCCTCCGCGCCGGACATCTTGGCGCGAGGGTTGGTGTGGAAGTCCAGGCGCAGCACGTCCGCCTGATACTGGCCGGAGTCCACCTGCGCCTGCGTGACGCCCACGGTGGCGATCTCCGGCGAGGTGAAGATGTTCGAGGCCAGCAGGTGCGGGCGCAGCGGCTTGAGGGCGTCGCCGAGCAGGTGGGCGACGGCGATGCGCCCCTGCATGGCCGCCACCGAGGCGAGGGCGAGCTTGCCCGTGCAGTCGCCCGCCGCGTAGATGCTCGGCACGGACGTGCGGGAGACGCCGTCCACGATCACGTGGCCGGAGTCGGCCAGCTTCACGCCCACGTCGTCGAGACCGAGGCCCGCCGTGTTCGGCACGCCGCCGACGGCGACGAGGGCGTGGGAGCCCTCGATCGACGGGGTGTCCTCGGCGCCCTCGCCGGAGAGGTGCACGCGCACGCCGGTCTCGGTCCGCTCGACGGCCTCGGCGCGGGAGCGGGCGATCACCCTGAGGCCGTTGTCCTCGAAGACCTTCTCGAGCAGCTCGGCGGCGTCGGCGTCCTCGCCGGGGAGCACGCGGTCGCGGGAGGAGACGAGGGTGACCTTGGCACCGAGGCGGTTGTAGGCCGAGGCGAACTCGGCGCCGGTGACGCCGGAGCCCACGACGATCAGGTGCTCGGGAAGCTCCTTGAGGTTGTAGACCTGCTTCCAGTTGAAGATCCGCTCGCCGTCCGGGACGGCGGTGGGCAGCTCGCGGGGGCTCGCGCCGACGGCCACGAGGATCGCGTCCGAGGTGATGATCTCGGGCTCGGCGCCGGCGTCGGCGTCGTCGAGGGCGCGGACGGACACCTCGTGGGGGCCGACGACGCGGCCCACGCCGTCGATCACCCGGACGCCGACCCGCTCGAGGCCCGCGCGGATGTCCGAGGACTGCTCGTGGGCCAGGTTCAGGATGCGGCGGCCGACCTGGCCCATGTCCGCGTGGACCTCGGCCCCGCCGAGATCGACGCCCAGGTCCACGGAGGCGCCCACGCGGCGCATCGAGTCGGCGGCGGCGATCAGCGTCTTGGAGGGGACCACGTCCGTGAGGACGGCCGCGCCGCCCAACCCCTGGCGCTCGACCAGGGTCACGCGGGCGCCCAGCTTCGCGGCCACCATGGCGGCCTCGTAGCCGCCGGGGCCGCCGCCGATGATGGTCAGGGACGGGATGAAGGTGCTGTTTTCCTCGGTCACGGGCTCCATTGTGTCCGCCGCGGACGGGAAAGTCCTAGCCCGCGCCCACGGGACACCGCCTAGACTCCACGACGTGACCGACCAGACCAGCATCCCCTCCCCCGACTCCCCCCTGACCGGCGACCATCCGGGCTTCGCCGAGGCCCGCGCGGCCGCCGACACCATCGCCCGGGCGACGGGCGTGGCGGAGCACCGCGTCGCCGTCGTCCTCGGCTCCGGCTGGGGCGAGGCCGCCGGCCTGATCGGCGACGAGGTCGCCGCCGTGCCGCTGGCCGAGGTGCCCGGCTTCCACGCCCCGAAGGTGCCCGGCCACAACGCGGTGATCCGCTCGGTCCGACTGCCGGACGGCACGCACGCCCTCGTCTTCGGCTCGCGCACGCACTTCTACGAGTCCCGCGACGCCCAGGCCGTGGCGCACACCGTCCGCACCGCCGCCGCCGCCGGGGCACGCACCGTGGTGCTGACCAACGGCTGCGGCGGCCTGGACCCGGAGATCGCCCCGGGCACCCCCGTCCTGATCGCGGACCACATCAACCTCACCGGCGCCACCCCGCTCGCCGGCGCCACGTTCGTGGACCTGACCGACCTCTACTCCCCGCGGCTGCGCGCGATCGCCCGTGAGGTGGACCCGTCCCTGCGCGAGGGCGTGTACGTCCAGTTCGCCGGCCCGCAGTACGAGACCCCCGCCGAGGTGCGGATGGCGCGCACCCTCGGCGGCGACCTCGTCGGCATGTCCACGGCACTGGACGCGATCGCGGCCCGTCACGCCGGGCTGGAGGTGTTCGGCATCTCGCTGGTGACCAACCTCGGCGCCGGCATCTCGGAGACGCCACTGTCCCACGCCGAGGTCGTCGAGGCCGGCCAGGCCGCCGGCCCGCGCATCGCGCGCCTGCTCGCGGACATCGTGGGGCGGCTCTGATGCCCGCGCATCCCCCGCACGACGACGTCGCCGCGCTCCCGGAGGACGTCCTCGCCCGGGCTGAGCGGTGGGCGGCGGAGGACCCCGATCCCGCGCACCGGGACACCCTGCGCGCCGAGCTCGACGCGGCCGCCGGCGTCGGCCCGGAGGCCGCGGCCGCCCGGGCGGTGCTCGCCGCCCGCTTCGCCGGGCCGCTCGTCTTCGGCACCGCCGGCCTGCGCGCCGAGGAGGGCCCGGGCGAGTCCCGCATGAACCGGCTCGTGGTGCGCCGCACCGCGGCGGGTCTGGCCGCCCACCTGTGGGACGGCGTCGGACGGGACGCGGCCCCGCCGCTGGCCGTCGTCGGGTACGACGCGCGACGCGGCTCGGCCGCCTTCGCCGCGGACACGGCCGCCGTCCTGACGGCCGCGGGCGTGCAGACCGTCCTGTTGCCGGACCCGCTGCCGACGCCGGTGCTCGCCTTCGCGGTGCGCCATCTCAGCGCGGACGCGGGCGTGATGGTCACGGCCAGCCACAACCCGCCCGCGGACAACGGCTACAAGGTCTACCTCGGCGGGCGGCTCACGGACGAGGCGGGCCGGGGGGCGCAGATCGTCTCCCCCGCGGACGCGGAGATCGCCGCCCGCATCGACCACGCGGCGTGGGCCGCGGACATCCCGCTCGCCGACGACGGCTGGACCGTGGCCGGGCCGGACCTGCTGGAGGCCTACCGCGCGGCGGCCCTCGGCGTGCTCGACGACGGCCGGCACGGCCACCGCGACCTGCGCGTGGTCTACACGCCCCTGCACGGCGTGGGCGGCGCCGTGGTCCCGGGCCTGCTCGAGGACGCCGGCTTCGGCCCCGTCCACGTGGTGGCCGAGCAGGCCGCCCCGGACCCGGCCTTCCCCACGGTCGCGTTCCCCAACCCGGAGGAGCCGGGGGCGATGGACCTCGCCCTCGCCCTGGCCGCCGAGGTGGACGCGGACCTGGTGATCGCCAACGACCCCGACGCCGACCGCCTGGCCCTGGCCGCGCCCGTCACCGACGCGCACGGCGTCCGCACGTGGCGGATGCTCTCGGGCGACGCCGTCGGGACGCTGCTGGGCGCGCACGCGATGCCGGCCCTGCACGCGGCCGGCCGCAGCGCCGCGAACTCCGTGGTCTCCTCCCCGCAGCTGGCCGCCCTGGCGGAGGCGAAGGGGGTGAGGCACCACGTCACGCTGACCGGCTTCAAGTGGATCTCCCGCGCCCCGGACCTCGGCTTCGGCTACGAGGAGGCCCTCGGCTACTGCGTGGACCCGGACATGGTGCGGGACAAGGACGGCATCACGGCCGCCCTCATGGCCGCGGAGCTGGCCGCCGCCCTCACGGCGCAGGGACGCGGCCTGACGGACGCCCTGGCCGACGTCGATGCGGTCACCGGCGCCATGCCCAGCGCCCAGGTCTCGGTCCGCGTGGCGGACCTGTCCCTGATCGCCCGCACCATGACCGCCCTGCGTCAGCAGGGGCCGGCCACGCTCGCGGGCGAGCCGGTCACCGTGCGCCGGGACCTGGCCGCCGGCGGGGACGGGCTGCCGCCCACGGACGCGCTGCTGTTCGCCACCGACTCCGGCACCCGCGTGCTCGTGCGTCCCTCCGGCACCGAGCCGAAGCTCAAGTGCTACCTCGGCACCCGGGACGCCGACCCGGCCGCGGCCGCCGAGCGGCTCGAGGCGCTGCGCGCCGAGGTGACGGCCCTCGTGGGCGGCTGAGCCTCGGTAGGCTGGCGGACATGACCGTCTCCCTCACCACCGCCGAGCTGGCGAAGTACATCGACGCGACCGCCCTGAAGGCCGACACCTCGGAGGCGGACGTGCGCCGCCTCGTGGCCGAGTCCCGCGAGGCCGGGGTCAAGAGCGTCTGCATCAACCCCGTGTGGGTGCCGCTGGTGGCCGCCGAGCTCGCGGGCTCGGACGTGCTGACCTGCACCGTGATCGGCTTCCCCCTCGGCGCCAACGCCTCGGAGGTCAAGGCCTTCGAGGCCCGGCAGGCGATCGACGCCGGCGCGGACGAGGTGGACATGGTCCTCGACGTCGCCGCGGCCCGCGCCGGGGACCGCGACCGGCTCGTCGCGGACGTCCGCGCCGTGGCCGAGGCCGCGCACGCGGACGGCCCCGCAGGCGACGGCGGGGCGCTGCTCAAGGTGATCGTGGAGACCGCCCTGCTGGACGACGACGCGATCGTCCTGGCCTGCGAGGCCGCGGTCGAGGCCGGGGCGGACTTCGTGAAGACCTCCACGGGCTTCTCCACCGCGGGCGCCACCGTCGAGCACGTCGCGCTGATGCGCCGCACCGTGGGCGAGCGCATCGGCGTGAAGGCCTCCGGCGGGGTGCGCACCCGCGCGGACGCCCTGGCGATGATCGAGGCCGGCGCCACCCGGATCGGGGCCAGCTCCGCGCTTGCTATCCTGGGATCCGACTGACTCGCATCACTTCGGCCGGGCGTCCGCCCCGGCCGGGACCGCACCGAAGGAGCATCACGTGATCCGCAACGGCAAGGCCATCGACCACTCCAACGTGGGCGGCGTCTGGGGTTCCCTGATCGCCTTCATCGTCGCCTTCGGCGCGTTCCTCGGCTGCCTCTACGCCATGGGCTTCTGGTCGCTCGAGTCGGTCTGGATCCCCGGCCTGATCGCGCTGGCCCTGGCCACCGTGGCCTTCATGATCCCCAAGGCGTTCCTGGGCCGCAGCGACACCGTGGACACCACCGCCATCCACACCCGCCCCGCCGTCGACCACGCCGCCACCGGTGCCCACGCCGTCGAGACCGGCGCCGCGCACCGCTGAGCCAGCCCGGAGCCGAGGATCGCTGACACCGGTCGTCCGGCCGCCGCGCGCCGAAGGGCGTCCACCCGCAACACGGGGGT
The DNA here is from genome assembly GCF_035609305.1 of Micrococcus sp. HOU01. Taxonomy (NCBI): domain Bacteria; kingdom Bacillati; phylum Actinomycetota; class Actinomycetes; order Micrococcales; family Micrococcaceae; genus Micrococcus; species Micrococcus sp. HOU01. The sequence continues at coordinate 2,135,087 of NZ_CP141211.1, forward strand.
GGACGCCCTTCGGCTTGTCTCCATCGCGGCGGTGGTGCTGGGTCACGCATACCTGACGGACCTCACCTTCAGCCGGTACCTGGAGATCTGGCGGATGCCGCTGTTCTTCTTCCTCACCGGCTACTTCTGGACGCGCGGCCGCCCCTGGGCCACGGACGTGCGGGGCCGCTTCCGGAGCCTGATGGTGCCGTACCTGGTGTGGGCGGCGCTCATGTCCGTGGCCGCGTTCGCGTGGTTCGCCGACGACCCCGACCTCCTGCGGCGCCTGATGCTCACCGGCTGGTACGGGGGCGCGGACCAGGAGCCCCCGTGGTGGGCGTTCTGGTTCATCTCCGTCCTGTTCTTCACCACGGTGCTGCGCCGATTCCTCGAGCGCTTCCCGTCCGCCGTCGCCTGGGCGGTGGGCCTGGCCGGGCTGGCGTGGGCCCACCTCGTGCCGGACTCCGCGATCGCCCGCACGCCACTGGGCGTCGGGCTGGCCCTGCCGTGCCTGCTGTTCGTCCTCAGCGGCGAGATGTTCCGCCGCCGCGTCCAGCCGCACGTGCGGCGCCATCGGACGCTCATCGGCGTCGGCCTGGTGCTGCTCGGGCTGGTCGCGGTCCGGCTGGGCCTGGAGCCGCCCAACATCAAGTTCGGCGGCTTCGGCACGCCGGTGCTCACCCCCGTCGTGGGCGTCCTGACGTCCGCGGGGATGGTGCTCGTGTTCGGTTCCACGGTGGAGGGACTGCTGCGCTCCTTCGCCCGACGCACCGGGACCGGTCAGGCCCTGCGCCTCGCCATCACCGCCCTGGTCCGGACGGGCACGGTGGTGGTGCTGCTGCACGGCTGGGTGCTGATGTGGGTCACGCGCCACGGCGTGGAGAACAACGCCGCCAAGTTCGCCCTCGCGCTCGCCCTCAGCTGGCTGGCAGGCCTCGCCCTGCTCGCCACCCCCCTGTCCAAGCCGTTCACGGGGGCGCGCCGCCGCTGGCACCCGGTGCACCGCCTGCGACGCATGGAGCCCCCGCACCCCGTCACGTCCGCGCTGCCGCGCGTCACGACCGCCTCGGAGAGGACACACCCATGAGCAGGGATCATCGCCCCCCGATCCGCAACCCGTTCCTGCCGCCGACGCCGGAGGAGCCCGAGGTGCCGGCCCACGACGGCGGCCACCCGGCGGGTGACGGCGGTGACGCCGGCGCCCCGGCGGCCTCCACGGCGCGGGAGGATCGCCTCGCCGAGTTCCGGCTCGGCCCGGCGTTCCTCCCCCACCCGGCCGACCCCGCCGCGCCGCGGCAGCATGCGGCGCCGGCCGAGCGCGCGGTGGCTCCCGCGACCGCCGCGGCCGCTGAGCCGGCCTCGCCCGCCTCACCGGCCGACCGTGTCCCCGGCCCCCTGCCGAGCGCCCGCGTCCTCGTCGTGTGCACGGGCAACATCTGCCGCTCCGCCTACGTGGAGTACGCGCTGCAGGCGCAGCTCAACGCCCTGCTCGGCGACCGGGGCCGCGCGGTGGTCACGAGCGCGGGCACGGAACCGAACCAGGCGCTGACCGTCCCCGGCCCGCTGCTCGACCTCGCGCCGAGCCGCCGCGTCCGCGCCGCGTTGACGCAGCATCGACCGCAGCAGCTGACCGGGCGTTCGCTGGCGGACCAGGACCTCGTCCTGACCGCGACGGACGACCACCTGGACGAGGTGCTGCGCGAGGACCCCGCGGCAGTGCGCCGGACCTTCACGATCCTCGGCATGGGCACCCTCCTGCGCGACCACGGCGAGGAGCTCGCCGCGTCGGTCCCTCCGGGCGCGGGCGTCACCGCGCTCGTCACGGCGCTGGCGGAGCTGCGCTCCCGCCTGATCGCCCAGGGGGAGCGACCGGACGCGGATCTGCCGGACCCGTTCCGCGGCCCCGCCGAGGGCTACGCCGCGATGGCGCAGACCGCGCAGCCGATCGTCGAGCTGCTGGCGTGGGAGATCGCCCGGGCCCTCGACGGGGACCTCGTGGAGGAGGAGCCGACGGGCGCCTGACCGGCCGGCGTCAGAGATCGGGGACGGCGTGCCCACCGGAGGACGGGGCGTGCTGCCCCCGGCGCGCCGCGGCCAGCACCCGACGACGGCGCCGCTCGAGCACCTCGCTCTCGAGCGGGGCGTCCCGCTCGTCGAGCCAGAGGGTCACGCCGGCGGCGACGACGAGCATGCTCGGGATCGTGATGAACACCTCGCCCAGCTGCGTCGCGGAGACGAACACGACGACGGCCGCCGCCTCCACCGCCGCGCGCGAGGGGGTGCGCAGCCGGGCGCTGAACAGGCGCAGCCCGAAGACTGCGTAGGCGCCGAGGACGGCGAGGAGGAGCACGACACCGCCCTCGGTGTAGAGGCCCGCGTAGGAGTTGTGGTAGTGCCACGTGGCACCGCCGAAGTCCACGTACGCCGTGGTGAGGCCCCGGCCGTACCACGGCGTCTCCGCGACGCGCACGGCCGTCTCGGCCTGGATGTTCGAGCGCAGCCAGTCCGTGCCGGTGCGGTCCGCGAAGACGGCGATGCGGGCCAGGTTCTCCTCGGCGAACGCGACCGCCCAGGCGAGGACCGCCAGCAGGACCAGGCGCAGACCCGCCCCCATCCGCGGCGTCAGCCAGAGCCACAGGACGGCGCAGGCGAAGCCCGCCATGGAGGTGCGGGAGCCCGTGAGGACGACGCACACCGCTGCCGCGACGAGCAGGATCAGCTTCCACCGCCGCGTCCGCACGAGGGCGAGCGCCAGGACCGGCATGGCCGCGTAGTAGAGGCCCGCCACGTTCTTGTCCGCGAGGACACCGGTCAGGAAGCTGCCGTAGGGCGCGGGCACGAGGCCGGCATAGAAGAGGGGCACGTTCAGGGCCATGGCGGCGCCGAGCCCGACGGCCAGCGAGCGCAGGCTGAGCCGGCCGCCGGCGATGCAGCCGACGAGCCCGACGAGGGCCGCCATCCGCACCCACCGGCGCAGCCACTCCAGGTCCGGGATGCCCTGGGACACGGAGACGATCGCGAGGAACAGCAGCACGGCGGCGGCGAGCACGGCGGTCAAACCGAGGGCGGAGACATCGCGGCGGGACCGTCGGCACAGCGCCAGGGCCAGCAGCAGGAGCATGCCCGCCTCGTTCAGCGGGAGCGCCACGGGGCCGAGGGGAACGCCGAACGCCTCCATGGCCAGCAGGGCGCCGAGCAGCAGTTCGGGGATGCGCAGGGGCTCGCGGGGGACGACGGCGTCCTGGTCGGCCGACCACACGGACGTGCCGCGGGCGGCGGCGCGGGCGTGCTTCTCCCGCTCCGCCTGCAGGGCCACGTAGCGAGGATCGGAGGATCGCGACCCCCGCGCGTCGTACCCCACCGTCATGACCGCTCCTCCGTCGTCATCCCGGGGCACGTCTCCGCCCCACGCCCAGCGTAGACGAGTGCGAAGGAATGGGCTGTCCCCCTTGTTAGAGTGAGCTGAGCCGATGCCCTCCGATCCTGGGACACCATGAACATCATCGATTTCCTCCGTGTGCTGCGCGCGAACCGCCTGGTGATCCTGGGATGCGCCGCGCTGGGCCTGGCGATGGGCCTTGTCTACTCGCTGCTGCAGCCCACGCTGTACACCGCCACCTCGTCCGCGTTCGTCACGGTGGAGGGGGAGGCGAGCATCTCCGGCACGGAGACCGCCCAGACCCGCGCCCAGTCCTACATCCCGCTGATCAACAGCCGCACGGTCCGCGAGCGGATCGCGTCCGAGGGCTTGGACACCGCCGGCGCGACCATGAGCGCCGCCCTGGTGCCGAACTCGAACCTCATCACGGTGTCCGCCGTGGCCCCCGATGCGCAGCAGGCCGCCGCGCTGGCCAACGGGGCGCTCGTGGCGACCGCCGACGTGGCGAACGAGCTCGATCCGACGTCCAACGTCAAGGTCACGGCCATGGAGGACGCCCTCGCGCCGGCCACGCCCTCGAGCCCGGACCGCGTCCGCCACCTGCTGTACGGCCTGGGCGCAGGCCTCGTCCTCGGCCTGATCGTCGCGCTCCTGCGGCGGCTGCTGGACGTCAACGTGCGGACGACGACGGACGCCCAGGTGGCGGGCGGGGCGGGCCTGCTCGGCGCCATCCCCCTGGACCCCAGCATGAAGGCGGAACGCACGGCGCCGATGGCGCCCCTCTCCCCCCGCGCGTCGGAGGCGGTGCGTCAGCTGCGGACCAACCTGCGGTTCGCTGCGGTGGACGATCCGCCCCGCACCATCGCGTTCACCAGCTCCAACCCCGGCGAGGGCAAGTCGACGGTGATCGGCAACCTGGCCCTGACCGTGGCGGCCGCCGGCCAGCCGGTGATCCTCATCGACGCCGATCTGCGGCGCCCCCGTCAGGCCCTGCAGTTCGGCGTCGACGGCCGTGTGGGCCTGTCCGAGGTCCTCAACGGGGACGTCGCCCTCCAGGACGTGCTGATCCCCGTGGGCGAGGACGGGTTGCTCCTCCTGCCTGCCGGCCGCACTCCCCCGAACCCGTCCGAACAGCTCGGCTCCGAGCGGATGAGGGACCTGCTCACCGCCCTCGCCGAGACGCACATGGTGCTCGTGGACGCCCCGCCCGTGCTGCCCGTCACGGACTCCACCCTGCTCGCCACGGCGGTGGACGGCACCGTCCTGGTGATCCGCCACGGCAAGACCCGCAAGGAGCACCTCGAGGTGGCCCGGGACATGCTCGCGGGCGTCAACGCCCGGGTGCTCGGCGTCGTGCTCAACGGCACCCCGGCCTCCGGCGTGGGCTCGGACTACTACGGCGGGGGCTACGGCGCGGACGGCGGCAGCTACGACGCCTACTACCAGGCGCCCCGGGACGCCGCCGAGGCCGCGGCCGGGACCGCGGGCGACACGTCACGACGCTGACCGCGCCCGGCCGCAGGGCCAGGTCGTCGCAATGACGACGCGGGCACGGGGATGCAGAAGGGCCCCGCCTCTGAGGAGGCGGGGCCCTTCACGGTGGTGCTCAGACGATCAGCAGCGCGCCGTGGGCGGGGTGGTCTCGAAGCAGTTGCTGAACTCGACGACGCCGTCGTTGCAGAGATCGGCACCCTCGGGAGCGCCCTTCGGCAGGGCCAGCTGCAGCTTGCCCTCGACGCAGCCGGACTCGTTGGCCGAGTTGCCGGTGTTGTTCACCACGTAGTAGTAGGTCTTGGACTGGCCCGACTGCAGGAGCAGCGCGGGGTCCATGGCGGCCAGTCGCTTGCCTCCCCTGCACGGGTTGGCGGTGTAGAGACGCGCCTCGCCGTTTCGGGTGGTATGACCGCCGAACACCACGGTCACCGTGCCCGGGTCGACGTACACGGGGGTGGGCGACGTGTTGGTGATGGTGATGGTGAAGCCGTAGGCCTGCTTGATGCCATCGGGGTGGCCACCGCCCGGGAACTTCTCGGCGGTTCCCGTGGTCACGGCGGCGCAGCCGGTCGGGGAGGCGGCGGCGAACGGGGCGGCGGCGACGGCGGCGACGGCCGGGACCGACCACGCGATGCCGGCGGTCACCTTGCGACGGGAGAGGGTGGAGGTGTTCTTCTGCATGGCTTCACTCGTTTCGAGTCGAGGTGTGGCTTTCGCGCCCGAACGGGGTCACGCGAGTGGACGGAGCACCGCGGGATACTCGGTGAGCATCGGCTGTGGAGCTCTCCAGCTGAGTGTAGATGGGCCGCACAGCTCATTGCCAGCATCCCTGTGCGTCCGTGTGGATGAGGGGCCCTCCTTTCGGTCGGCTAAGCTCGCGGCCATGGGGGAACGTGCGACGGGACAGCGACCGGCCGCCCCGCCGTCCCTGGACCTCGAGATCCGCGTCCGCCTCGCCCACGCCCGCATCGCGCACCTGCTGGGCCGGGCCGACATCCGCGCCCTGCACCTCAAGGGCTACGCCACCGAGCCCGGCGTCTACCCCGATCACCGCCGCAGTTCGGACGTGGACCTGCTGGTCCATCCCACCGATGCCGCCGCCGTCATCGCACTCCTGGACTCCCACGGCTGGGAACCGGTCGCCACCTTCTCGGAGGGATCGATCTTCCAGCACGCGGCCACGCTCTGGCATGACCAGCTGGGGTATGTGGACGTGCATCGGCTCTTCCCCGGACTCGGCCCGTCCCCCGAGGCGGCCTTCGACACCCTGTGGAGCGAGCACACCCACCTCGTGATCGCCGGCCGGCCCGTTCCGGTGCCGAGCCCGTGCCACCAGCGGCTCGTCGTCATCGTCCACGCGGCCCGCGATCCGTATCGCGGCGCGCACGACGTCCGGCACATCCGGGAATCCCTGCCCGCCGAAAGCTGGGCAGCCCTGCGCGAGGAAGCCCACCGGCTGGACGCGGGCGCGGCCTGGCACGTCGCCACGGGCGAGGCCGCCGACGGCGTCGACTCCAGGCAGCTGACCCTCTTCGCGGCGCTGCACGAGAGCCAGAGCGGTCTGGAGCTGTTCCGCACCCGGTGGCAGTCGGCCGCCACGGCGCGGGAGCGGGCCGTCCTCGTGGCCCGCACGATCCCGGTGAACCGCCCCCATCTGCAGATGCGCCTGGGCCGGCCTGTCACCCGCGCGGACCTGTGGCGCGAGCAGCGCGCCCGGCTCGGCGCACTCGCCGGCTGGGCCTGGAGGAAGGCGGTGCGCCGTGACCGTTGAGACCACCGAGGGCTGGGCCCTGGCCCCCGACATCGCGTGGGCCCGCACCGCCGGCGGCCAGGCCGTCGTCATGACGCTCGAGGCCGGTCAGCCGCTGCTGTTGAGCGCCTCGGGCGACGTGATCTGGGACGTCCTCGTGGGCGGCCGCACGCCGGAGGACGACCTGGTCGCGGATCCGCCGGCGCCGCTGTCGACGACGGAGGTCACGGTCCAGGTGGCGAAGGCGTTCGGCCTCTACCCCGCCGACGTCGCAGCCGACGTCCACGCCTTCCTCGAGATGCTCGAGGCGCACGGCGTCCTCGTCCGCGTGCGGACGGCCTGACCCGGCTCAGCTCTCCGGCGCGAAGATCGCGTCGACCACCTGCTGCGCCCACTCGAGCAGCGGGACGTCCACGAGATCCTGACCCATGACCGGCTTGGTCTTGGGCCGCGGGATGAGGACGCCGTTCAGGGCCGGCTTGACCTGGGCGCCCTTGTACATGCGGGTCAGGCGCATCTGACGGGACTCCGGCAGGTCCGCGGCGGGGCCGAACTTCACGTTCTGGCCCAGCAGCATCACCTCGGTGACGCCCGCGGCCCGCGCCCGGTTGCGGAACCGGGCGACGGCGACGAGCGCCTCCACCGGCTCCGGCAGCGGGCCGTAGCGGTCCTTGAGCTCCTCCACCACGGCGTCCACGGCGGCGTCGTCCGCGGCCTGGGCGAGGTTGCGGTACATCTCCAGGCGCAGCCGCTCCCCCGGCACGTAGTCGTGCGGCAGATGGGCGTTGACCGGCAGCTCCACCTTCACCTCGGCGGGCGCGGTGTCCTCCTCGCCCTTGAAGTCGGCCACGGCCTCGCCCACCATCCGCAGGTAGAGGTCGAAGCCCACGCCGGCGATGTGGCCGGACTGCTCCCCGCCCAGCAGGTTGCCGGCGCCGCGGATCTCGAGGTCCTTCATGGCCAGCTGCATGCCCGCGCCGAGCTCGTTGTGGGTGGCCACGGCCTTGAGGCGTTCGAGGGCCACCTCGCCGAGGGGCTTCTGCGGGTCGTACAGGAAGTACGCGTACGCCCGCTCGCGGCCACGGCCCACGCGGCCGCGCAGCTGGTGCAGCTGCGAGAGGCCGTAGCGGTGGGCGTCCTCCACGATCAGGGTGTTGGCGTTGGCGATGTCCAGGCCGGTCTCGATGATCGTGGTGGACACGAGCACGTCGAGCTTCCGCTCCCAGAAGTCCACCATGATCTGCTCGAGCCGGGCCTCGCTCATCTTGCCGTGGGCGACGGCGATCCGCGCCTCCGGCACCAGCTCGGCGATGCGCTTGGCCACCTTGTCGATGGTGGTGACGCGGTTGTGCACGTAGAACACCTGGCCCTCGCGCATCAGCTCGCGGCGGATGGCCGCGGTGACCTGCTGGTCCGAGTACGGGCCCACCGAGGTGAGCACGGGGTGGCGCTCCTCCGGGGCGGTGGCCAGCGTGGAGGTCTCACGGATGCCGGTGAGGGACATCTCGAGGGTGCGCGGGATGGGCGTGGCGGACATGGCGAGCACGTCCACGTTGGTGCGCATCTTCTTCAGCGCCTCCTTGTGCTCGACGCCGAAGCGCTGCTCCTCGTCCACGACCACCAGGCCCAGGTCCTTGAACTGCACCTGGTCGGAGAGCAGCCGGTGGGTGCCGATCACCACGTCCACCTCGCCGTGCGCGAGCCCCTCGATGACCTCCTTGGACTCCTTGGCGGTCTGGAACCGGGAGAGCGCGGCCACCTTCACGGGGAAGCCGGCGAACCGGTCGGAGAACGTCTGGTGGTGCTGGCGGGTGAGCAGCGTCGTGGGGACGAGGACGGCCACCTGCTTGCCGTCCTGCACCGCCTTGAACGCGGCGCGCACGGCCACCTCGGTCTTGCCGAAGCCGACGTCGCCGGAGACGAGCCGGTCCATGGGCACGGCCGCCTCCATGTCCTTCTTGACGTCCTCGATGGTGGTCAGCTGGTCCGGCGTCTCGATGAACGGGAACGCCCCCTCCAGCTCGCCCTGCCACGGGGTGTCCGGGGCGAACGCGTGGCCGCGCGAGGCCATGCGGGCCGAGTACAGACGGATGAGCTCGCCGGCGATCTCGCGGGTGGCGCGCTTGGCCTTGGACTTGGTCTGCGCCCAGTCCGAGCCGCCCATCTTGGACAGCGACGGCGTCTCCCCGCCCACGTAGGTGGAGATCAGGTCGAGCTGGTCGGTGGGCACGAACAGCCGGTCGCCCGGGGCGCCGCGCTTCGAGGGCGCGTACTCGAGCACGAGGTACTCGCGGTAGGACTCCTCGGCGCCGGGGGCGGTGCGCGGGCCGCCGGTGACCTTGCGGCGCTGCAGCTCCACGAAGCGGGCGATGCCGTGCTGGGAGTGCACCACGTGGTCACCGGGCTGCAGGGTCAGCGGGTCGACGGCGTTGCGCCGCTTCCGGGCCAGCCGCGCCCCGGGGGCGCGCGTGCCCGCGGTGCGGTGCCGGCCGAAGAGGTCGTGCTCCGTGATCAGGGCGATCTGCGCGTCCGGGATCGTGAAGCCGGAGCCGACGGGCGCCGTCGCGATGGAGACCCGCCCCGGGGCGAGGTCCGCGGGCAGGGGCCCGTCCACCACGGCGGCGGTGAGGCCGGCCTCCGTGGTGAGCTCGGCGAGACGGCGGGCGGAGCCGGGGCCGTCGGTGAGGACCACGGCATGCCACCCCTCCGCGAGCCGGACGCGGGTGTGCGCGACCATGGCCTCGATGTCGCCGGAGAAGGTCTGCGGGACGCCGAGGGTGGCGCGCAGGGTGGCGGCGTCGGGCAGCAGCTCATCGTCCGAGACCAGCGCGGTGACGGACCAGAACCCCTGGTCCTGCTCGAGCGCGGCCGCGCGGAGTTCGGCCACCGTGAGGAAGCCGCCCGCGGCGGACTGGTCCGCCCCGGCCACGTCCACCGGGGCGACCGCGCCCTGCGCGGCACCGGCCCACGCGGCCTGGAGGAACTCCTCGTTGGTGGCCAGCAGGTCGTCGGCGCGGCCGCGCAGGCGCTCGGGCTCCACGAGGACGGTCAGCGACCCGGCGGGCAGCATGCGCGGCAGCGACGTCATGGCCTCGGCCAGCAGCGGGGAGAGGGACTCCATGCCCTCCACGGCCACGCCCTCCGCGATCCGGTCCAGCATGTCCGCGGCGGCCGGCATGGCCGGGATCAGCTCCTTCGCGCGCCGGCGCACGTGGTCCGTGATCAGCAGTTCGCGGCACGGGGGCGCGTACAGCTCGGACGGGTGGCCCGAGCCGTCCTCCGTGGTGTCCTCGAGGGAGCGCTGGTCCGCCACGGAGAACCAGCGCATCTGCTCCACCTCGTCGCCGAAGAACTCGATGCGCACGGGGTAGTCCTCGGTGGGCGGGAACACGTCGATCAGCCCGCCGCGCACGGCGAACTCGCCGCGTCGGCTGACCATGTCCACGCGCGAGTAGGCGGCGTCCACGAGCGCGGCCACCACGCCGTCGAAGTCCCGTTCCTCCCCCGTCCGCAGGGTCACGGGGCTCAGCTCGCCGAGCCCGGCCACGAGGGGCTGCAGCACGGCGCGCACCGGGGCGACGACGATGCGCAGCGGGCCCTCCGCGTGCTCCTCGGGGTGGGCGAGGCGGCGCAGCACGGCCAGGCGCGCGCCCACGGTGTCCGAGCGCGGGGACAGTCGCTCGTGGGGCAGCGTCTCCCAGGACGGAAACAGCGCGGCGGCACCGGCGGGGGCCCAGGCGGCCAGGTCGGTCACGAGGTCCTCGGCCTCGCGGGTGGTCGCGGTGACCACGAGGACGGCGGCGCGCTCGCCGTGGCCCTCGGCCAGCGCCTCGGCCAGGACGGTCAATAGGGGCGCGCGGGCTCCGTCGGGCAGGCCGATCTCCAGTTCGACGCCCCGGGACTCGAGCGGCCGGGCGGCGGAGGCGGCGGCCGCCTCGAGCGCGCGTTCGGCGCGCAGGCGCGGCAGCAGCGGGGCGAGGACGGGGGTGGTCTCGGGGGCGCTCATGCGCGGACCTCCGGGGTGGCGGTGGAGCCGTCCGTGGCGGCGGGCAGTTCGGTGGTCATGATCTCCCGGATCTCTTCGAGGAAGGCGAGGACGTCGTCGGCGCCGCCCACCGGGCCGCCGGCGGTGAGCCGGTCCGTGCCGAGCAGCACCGCGGTGGGGAACGAGTGCAGGCCGAGGGCCTGCGAGGCGGCGCCGGCCGGGTCGGCGAGCACGAGCGACGCGTCGACGGCGCCGCTGTGGATCGCCCCCTCGGCGCCGGGGGCGTGCTGGGGCATGAGGACCCGCAGCCGGACCGGCCCGAGCGCGTCCTTGAACTCGTCCAGCCGCTCGATCACCCGCGCGCAGGAGCCGCATCCGGTGGACAGGCGCAGAGCCACCACGGCCCCGTCCGTGACCAGCCGGTGCAGACCGGTGTACTCGCCGTCCGCGACCACGACGGCGTCCGGGAACGGGTGGCGTTCGGGTTCGGCACCGTCGGCCGGGTCGACGGCGGCCTCAGCCTCGGGCGTCGCCGGGGCGGCGTCGGGCGCGGCCGGGACGGACTCGCGCCCGGCCAGGAACGCGGCGGTCGCGAGCAGCACGGACACGAGCAGAGCCCACGCCCACGCCCCGGCGCCGAAGGCGGTGAGCGGCTGCCAGGCCAGGCCCGCGCCGTGCACCGCCAGCGAGACGATCCCCTCGGCCAGGGCCAGGACGGCGAGCACCAGGAAGACGACGTTGCGGACCACGGTGGTGCGGGAGATCGGGGCGGCCGAGGCCTCGCCGAAGCAGCCGCACGAGACGCCGTCGTCCTGGGCCCGGACCACGAGCGCGAGGAAGGCGGCGAAGAGGGCCACGGCCACCAGGCCGACGACGGGACGCAGCAGGGTGAAGGGCTGCAGGAGGGCGACGGCGAGCAGCAGCTCGAGCCAGGGGAACGCGCGCGCCAGGGCGGGGGCCGCGAACGGGCGGGGCACCCTGAGTCGGGTGAACGTGGCCTGCACGTCCTCGCCGGAACGGAGCTTCGCCGTCCCGCTCAGGAGCATGATGAGGGCCACGGCCCAGAGTGCCGACATGGCGGACACACCTTCCAGGGGGTTCACGAGGGGTCGCGCGGCCGGTCCCGGCGCCGTGCACGGGACCCGGGTCGCGGAGGCCAGCATATAAGGTGAGGGATGGACGCCCATCGCCGTCGGCGAACCGGTGCCGGCCTCTCACGGCCCGCCGGGCGCGGCCCGACTTGACCCCGAGGAGACACCGTGGCCTTTTCCGCTCAGCAGCCCATCCCGCACCCGCCGTCGGCCGTGGCAGCCGCCCTGGCGTCCGAGGACTTCCACCGTTCCGTGGTCGAGTCCTTCGGCGGCTCCCTGGTCTCGTTCTCCGTGGAGGGTTCCCCGGAGGGCCCGATGACCGTCACCGCCGTGCGCTCCCTGCCCGCGGACCGCATCCCGGACCGTGTCCCGGACATGGCCCGCAAGCTCATCGGCTCCGCCCTCCAGGTGGAGCAGGTGGAGCGGTGGGACGCGCCCGCCGCGGACGGCTCCCGCACCGGCACCACCACCATCACCGTGCCCTCCGCCAAGGCGACGGCGGACGGCTCCCTCCGCCTGACCGCCGCCGGTGAGGGCTCCCAGTTCTCCGTGGACGGCACCCTCGTCTGCCGGATCCCGCTGGTGGGCTCGAAGCTCGCGGCGAAGGCCGAGCCGATGGTCGGCAAGGTCGTCAATCGTCAGGCCCGGGCGCTGTCCTCGTGGCTCGAGCGTGACGGCGGAGCCGCGCGCAGTTGATCTCGTTCGCCCGTCGCCCGGCGCTGTCGAGCTCGGCTCCGCCTGCCCGGCGGGGGCGCCGGGCCCTTCCCTCGCCGGACGCCGTGCTCATCGTGTGCACCGGCAACGTGTGCCGCTCGGCCTATGCGAGCCGGGCCCTGCAGGGCCGGCTGGCGGTCCTGGCCCCCGGCCGGGTGGAGGTCGGCAGCGCCGGCTCCCAGCCGAACCAGGCACTGACGGTGCCGCCGCCGCTCGTGCGGCTCGGCGCCGAGGCCGGCGTCACCGGGCTGGAAGGCCACCGTCCCGCAGCGTTGCAACCGTTCATGGTGGCGGAGGCGGATCTCGTGTTGGCCGCGGCTCAGGAGCACATGCGCTTCGCACTCCAAGAAGTGCCGCAGGCCGTCGCGCGGGTGTTCACCGTGCTGGAGCTCGCGGCGCTGGTCCGCGCGATGGACCAGCGGGACGGGCGGGACTGGATCCCCGCCGGTCGCGGGGTGCGTGCGTTCGCGGCGGAGGCGGCCCGCCACCGGGCCCTCGCGCGGTCGACCGCCCAGCCCCTCGACGTCGTGGACCCGTTCCGCGGGCCGGTGGAGGGGTACGCGGAGATGATCCAGATCATGGATCCCGCCCTGGAGACCATCGCGGACGCTCTGGCCCGCGCCGTGACCCCGACCCCCTGAGCGTGGGGCTGCACCCCCGTCGAGGACGTCCGCCCGGGGCGGGAGGCTCAGTGGAACGCCTGCTGGGCGGGCGCGAGCCCGTCCGTGACGAGCTTCTCGACGGCGTCCGCCGCGCGGTCCACGTGCAGCGGCAGGACGTCCTGCTCGGGCTTCGTGAAGGGGCGCAGCACGAAGTCGGCCACGTCCATGCGGCCCGGAGGCCGGCCGATGCCGACGCGCACGCGGGCGTAGTCCTTGGTGCCGAGCGAGGCGGTGATGGACTTCAGGCCGTTGTGGCCGCCCTCTCCCCCGCCGCGCTTGAGGCGCAGGGTGTCGAACGGGATGTCCAGCTCGTCATGGACCACCACGAGGTCCTCGGGGCCGATCCCGTAGAAGGACGCCAGCGCGGAGACGGGGCGTCCGGAGACGTTCATGTAGCCGGTGGGCTTCGCGAGCACGACGCGCGGTCCCCCGATGCCGAGGCGACCCGTGGCCACCACGGCGCCGGCCCGGTGGCGGGTGAACCCGACCCCCATGCGGGAGGCGAGCTCATCCGCCACCATCTGGCCGACGTTGTGACGGGTGCGCTCGTACTCGGGCCCGGGATTGCCGAGCCCGACGATGAGCGTGGTCCCCGTCGTCATGGCGTGATCAGTCCTCGGAGCCCTCGGACTCGCCCTCGGCGGACTCGGCGGCCTGCTCCTCCTGCACGGACTCGTCGCCGAGGTCCTGCTCGACGACCTCCGAGACGGTGGCGATGACGATGTCGTCCTCGAGCTGCAGGGTGGTGCCGGCGGGGACCTGCACGTCCGGGGCGTACACGTGGTCGCCGGCCTCGCGGCCCTCGACGGAGATGGTGACGGCCTCGGGCAGGTCGGTGGCGTCGGCCTCGACCGGCACGGTGACGTAGTCCAGCACGTAGTCGTTGCCGGGGGCGACCTCGCCCTCGACATGCACGGTGACCTCGACGATGACCTTCTCGCCGCGGCGGACCTCGATGAGGTCCAGGTGCTCCACGGTGTCCTTGATGGCGTGGCGCTGGATGTCCTTGGGCAGGACCAGGTGCTCCTCGCCGGCCTCGTTCACGACGGTGAGCAGGGCGTTGGGGTTGCGGACGGCCAGGGTGGTCTCCTGGGCCGGCAGCAGCAGGTGCACGGGCTCCTGGCCGTGGCCGTAGACGACGGCGGGGATCAGGCCGGCGCGGCGGGCCTGGCGGGCGGCACCCTTGCCGAAGTCGGTGCGGCGGGTGACCTTGATCTTGAGCTGGTCAGACATGATGCGTCCTCCTGTGGGGGTCTCGGCCGCGCAGCCGGGGGCGGCGCGGGATGCGGCCAGGAGGGGGCTTCAGTGCCGCAGCGGGTCAGCATGCTGACGCGCGGCGGCGGCCTCGTCGATCACGGAGCGCGCGCTCCCTCGCCTGGGCAACCTGGACAGGATAGCACCGGCGCCGGCGGGCCGGCTCAGACGCCCGCGCGCCGGGACCGCTCCACGATGCGGTCCAGCTTGCGGCGGTGAGCCCGCTCACCCGCAGACGCGCCGTGGGATTCGTCGTCCTCCTGGGCGCTCAGCAGCAGGCCGCAGCCGAGCACGATGGCACCGAAGATCGTGATGAACACCTCACCGAGCTGAAGGGAGGTGACCAGGATGATGACCGCGGCGGCCTCGACGGCCACCCGCGACGGCGATCGGTGCGTCCGGGCGAAGGGCCGCAGGCACAGCCACAGGTAGGCGCCCACCACCACGATCAGGAACGGCCAGCCGCCCTCCACCAGCAGCCCCAGATAGGAGTTGTGGAAGAACATGGTCACGTTGTCCAGATCGACGACGGCGGTGGAGAGCCCCTGGCCGAAGAACGAGGTGTCGGCCACCTTCTCCGCGGACGCCTGCTGGATCTCGGCCCGGAACCAGTCCGTGCCGGTGCGGTCTCCGAAGATGCCGAGGTCGGCCAGGTTCTCCTCGGCCCAGCTGACGAACCAGCCCATGACGACCGCGAGTGCGATACGGAGGACCCGCCCCAGGTAGGGGCTCACGAGGATCCACACGACGGCGCAGAGCAGACCGGCCATCGAGGTCCGCGAGCCGGTGAGGAACGTCAGGGCGGAGCCGGCGCCCAGCACGAGGAGCTTGGGGCCCATGCGCTGCATGGTGGCCACGAGCAGCACGGGCAGGAGCGCGTAGAAGAGGCCGGAGACGTTCTTGTCCCCCAGGAACCCGGTGAGGTAGCCGCCGTAGGTGTCCGGGGCCAGGCCCGCGTAGAAGAGGGGCACGTTGATCAGTGCGCCGGCCGTCATCCCGTAGAGGACGCCCTTGATGTCGATCCTCTCGCTGGCGATGGCGTAGATCAGCAGGATCAGGAGCGTGATCCTCGTGGCGCGACGCGTGGGGTCGAGGTCGTTGTGCACGGTCACCGCGACGAGATACGCCACCAGGGCCAGTGCGACGAGGGCCAGCACGCCGTAGTGGGAGAGGTCCCGGCGGGGCTGCCGGAATGAGGCGAGGAGCAGCAGAAGGATGGCGGAGAACTCCGCGAACGGGATCGGCAGGCCGGGAGCGGTGAACGCATCCATCACCAGGCCGATGGCCAGCACGGCCTCGAACAGCCGCGGTGAGGCCGGCGTGACCAAGGGGTTCCACGGGGAGCGGGTCCACGCGGCCTGACCGTCCGGGACGAGGCCGAGTGAGGCGTGACGCCTGGCAGGCCGGGCCTCGGGTGGCGCGACGGCCCCCATGGCGCGGGCAGCCGTCCGGTCACGGGGCGTGCTCGGGCGCATGGTGCGGAACCTTTCGTGGACGCCGGGCGATACTCGGCTCAGCGTAGCGCGGTGGCGGGCGTCGTCCTCGGGGCCCTCAGAGCGCACGGTGGGTGTTGGTACCGTGGACCTGTGCGTTTCCTGGCCACAACGGCCCGCGCATCCCCGTCCATGACCCCCGAGGTGCTCCGTGACGATCGTCGACTTCTTCCGCCTTCTGCGCGCCAACCTCCTGCTGCTCCTGGCAGCAGCCCTCGTGGGGGGTCTGTTGGGTTGGGGCTACTCCGCACTGCAGCCCCGGATCTACGCATCCGAATCTCAGGGGTTCCTCGCCGCGCGGGCTGCAGATCAGAGCCTCATCACCAGCAACCTGCCCGCCGAGAGCCGGGCTCAGGCCTACGTCGCCCTGATCAACAGCGAGGCCGTGCGTGAACGCGTGGCCCAGGACACGGGGCAGGACGGCGACGGTTCGCTCTCCGCGGTGCTCGTCCCCGAGTCCAGCATGATCAAGGTGACCGCCACCTCGACGGATCCCGAGACCGCCGCGCAGCTCGCGAACAGTGCTCTGCAGGCGACGGCGGACGTGGCGGCGGACGTGGACAAGAACAGCCCGTTGGAGGTCGTGCCGCTGTCCGACGCCCGCGTGCCCTCTGCCCCCGTGAGCCCTGACACCCGGCGCAACGTCCTCTTGGGCGTCGTGGCCGGACTGGGTGCGGGACTCGCCATCGCCGTGCTCCGTCGTCTCCTGGACGTGAAGGTGCGCAGCCGCGCCGACGTGAAGGAGATCACCGGCGCCGGCGTGATCGGCGCCGTTCCAGAGAACGCGTCCCTGACTCGCACGGGCGAGGAGGCCGTGGACCTCGATCCCCGGGCCGGCGAGGCCATCCGGGCGCTGCGCACCAACCTCAAGTTCGTCTCCGTCGACGAGCCGCCCCGCGTCGTCTCGTTCACGAGCGCGGACCCCTCCGAGGGCAAGTCGACCGTCGCCTCGAATCTGGCCCGCGCCCTGGCCCTGGCAGGCGAACGGGTGCTCGTGGTGGACGCCGACCTGCGGCGCCCCCGGCAGCACGAGCTCTTCCAGGTGGCGGGCGACGTGGGCCTGTCCGAGGTGCTGGCCGGTGAGGTGCAGCCGGACGACGCCCTCGCGGCCACCGGAATCCCGAACCTCACGCTGCTCCCCGCCGGCCGGACGCCCCCGAACCCGTCGGAGCTGCTGGGCTCGAAGCGCATGCGGGCCCTGCTGAAGCTGGCGTCGGAGGACTTCTTCGTCATCGTCGACTCCCCTCCCCTGCTGCCCGTCACGGACGGCTCGCTCCTGGCCACGGCCGTGGACGGGACTGTGCTCGTGGTGCGTCAGGGGCGGACCCGCAAGGACCACCTGGAGGCGGCTGTGGAGAATCTCGCCGCGGTGGACGCGCATCTGCTGGGCGTCGTCATGAACGGCGTCGCACGCTCCCAGCGCGGCGGCGGCTACTCCTATGGCTACGGGTACGAGAGCACGTACCACAAGTCCTACGAGAAGTACCTCTCGAGCGTCGGTTCGTCCGCGAAGAAGGGGCGGCGTTCACGCCGCAAGGCCCGCACGCGCAGCTGATCGCCCCCACGCACGAAGCCCCCGCCGAAGCCGGCGGGGGCTTCGTCATGCGAGACGGGGTCAGCGCCTCAGGTACGTGCGCAGGCGTTCGCGCTGGTCCGGGGCGGTGTAACCGACGGCGGCCAGGGGCCCGAGGTCGAGGGCGCTGTTCGTCGGCCGCGGGGCCACGCCCTCCTTGCCGGCCAGGTACGCGGCGGTGGTCGTGGCGGAGACGCGCGCGGCGTCGTGGCCGGTGTCCTCGAAGACCCACCGGGCGACGTCGTGCCAGGTGACCACGTCGCCGCTGTTGGTCATGTGGAACGTGCCCGTGGGCGCGTCCGTGGTGACCAGGTGCAGCAGGGCGTCGGCGAGGTCGTCGGCGAAGGTGAGGCGGCCGTGCTGGTCGGCGACGACGGCGGGGTCGATCCCGCGCTCGGCGAGGGAAGCCATGGTGGCCACGAAGTTCTTCCCCTCCCCGATCACCCAGGAGGTGCGCACGATCCAGTGCCGCGGCACGGTGCGCACCGCGGCCTCGCCGGCGGCCTTCGACTGGCCGTAGACACCCAGCGGCGCGAGCGGGTGGTCCACCGGGTGCCCCTGCCCCACGGGGAGGGCACCGTCGAACACGTAGTCGGTGGACACATGGGCCAGGGGCACGCCGGCCTCGGTGCAGCGGCGCGCCAGTTCGGCGACGGCGGTCGCGTTGACGGCCCAGGCCTGGGCCCGGCCCTCGGGCGTCTCGGCGGCGTCCACCGCGGTCATGGCGGACGCGTTGACCACGGCGCGCAGGCCGCGGAAGTGCTCCCTCGGCCAGGACGCCGGATCGGTCATGTCCCACGTATCCCGGCCGTGGGCCTCCACCGGGATCCCCGCGGCCTCGGCGCGAGCCACGAGGGCACGGCCGAGCTGGCCGCCGGCGCCGAGCACGAGGATCGGGGCGGGCGGCATGGGGGTGACGTCCGCGAGCATCGGATGGGCGCGGTCCTTGGCCGAGAGCTCGGCGTCCTCGAGCGGGATGGGCCAGGCGATGGCCGCCGTCGGGTCCGCGAGGTTGAGGAACGTGTACTGGCCCTGCGCGTCAGCGGACCAGTGGTTGTTCACCAGGTAGGTGTAGGCCGTGTCCGGCTCGAGCGTCTGGTAGGAGTTGCCCACCCCGCGCGGCACGAAGACGGCCTTCTCCGGGCCGAGCTCCACGGTGGCGACGGCGCCGAAGGACGGCCCTTCGCGCAGGTCCACCCAGGCGCCGAAGATCCGGCCGTGGGCGACGGCCACGTACTTGTCCCAGGGTTCGGCGTGGATGCCGCGGGTGGTGCCGACGGCGTCGTTGAAGGAGATGTTGTTCTGCACCGGGGCGAGCGAGGCCAGGCGGGGGTGCTCGGCGGCGAGGGCGCGGATCTTCTCCCGCTGCCAGTTCTCCTTGAACCAGCCGCGGTTGTCCCCGTGGACGTCGAGGTCGAGGACGAGCAGGCCGGGGATGGCGGTCTCGGTGATGCGCATCAGCGGTGCCCCCTCACTGGCCCTGGGCGCGGTACTTCGCCTCGACGGCGTCCTTGGCCGGGCGCCACCAGGCCCCGTTCTCGCGGTACCAGCGGACGGTGTCCGCCAGACCGGCGCGGATGTCCGTGAACTGCGGCTCCCAGCCGAGCTCGGTGCGCAGCGCGGTGTTGTCGATCGCGTAGCGCAGGTCGTGGCCGGGGCGGTCGGCGACGAGGTCGTAGCCGTCTGCGGGGCGGTCGAAGAGCTCGAGGAGGATCTCCACGATCTCCCTGTTGTTCCTCTCCCCGTCCGAGCCGATCAGGTACGTGCGGCCGATCTGGCCGCGTTCGAGGATGCGCAGCACGGCCGAGGAGTGGTCCTCCGTGTGGATCCAGTCCCGGACGTTGACGCCCTGGCCGTAGAGGCGGGGGCGGACGCCGTCGATCAGGTTGGTGATCTGGCGCGGGATGAACTTCTCGATGTGCTGGTACGGGCCGTAGTTGTTGGAGCAGTTGCTCAGCGTGGCCTGCACGCCGAAGGAGCGGACCCACGCGCGCACCAGGTGGTCCGAGCCGGCCTTCGAGGCCGAGTAGGGGCTGGAGGGGTTGTACGGGGTGGTCTCGGTGAACTTCGCCGGGTTGTCGAGCTCGAGGTCGCCGTAGACCTCGTCCGTGGAGACGTGGTGGAAGCGCTTGCCGTGCTTGCGGGCCGCTTCGAGGAGGACGAAGGTTCCGACGATGTTCGTCTGGATGAACGGGGAGGGATCGTTCAGCGAATTGTCGTTGTGGGACTCCGCCGCGTAGTGCACGACGGCGTCCGACTCGGCGACCAGGCGGTCCACCAGGGCCGCGTCGCAGATGTCCCCGACCTCGAGAGTGACGCGGTCCTCGGGCAGGCCGGCGAGGTTCTCCCGGTTGCCGGCGTAGGTCAGCTTGTCCAGGACGACGACGTCGTGCCCGGTCTCGCGGACGACGTGGTGTACGAAGTTCGAGCCGATGAACCCGGCGCCGCCGGTGACGAGGAGGTGCATGAGGTCAGGGTATCGAGGAATACCAGCAGCGGGGCCTGAAGCGCCCTGGGTTTCGTTCAGAGGTCAGAACGCAACGGGCGCTACATCCTGGTCGTGAGTGTAGGCCGTCTCCACCTCTGCGGGAGTGCGGTAGCCGAGGGCCTCATGGAGGCGGGCGGTGTTCCACCAGTGCGCCCACCCCATGGTGGCCAGCTCGACCGCCTCAACGGACTCTCAGATCCGCTCGGAGTGGATGAGCTCGGCCTTGTAGAGGCCGTTCACCGTCTCGGCGAGGGCGTTGTCAAAGCTGTCGCGCACCGTGCCCACTGATGCGCTCAGCCCGGCCGTGATGAGCGCGCCCGAGCACGTCAGAGAGACGTACTGAAAGCCCCTGTCGCTGTGGTGCACCAAGCCCCGCCAGCCCCGGCTGACTCCTGTGCTCAACAGCGCGTGCTCGAGAGCCAGCAGCGGCAGCCCCGCAGTGTGCAGCGAGGCTGGGACGGCCCAGCCCACGATGCGCCGGGAGCAGACGTCGGTGATGAACGCGACGTAGCAGAACCCGGCGATCGTGCGCACGTCGGTGATGTCAGCGACCCACAGCTGATGCGGGCGCCGCGCGGTGAAGCGTCGTTCCACGAGATCGTGGCGGTGATCCGGCTGACGGGCAGGACACGTGGTGATCGGCTTGCGGCCGCGTCTGACGCTCTGCAGGCCGACGGCCCACATGACGCGCCCGATCTGGTCCCAGACGACGTGCCCGCCGGCCCGGGCCATGGCGTGGTGCAACTTGCGGACCCCGTATACCCCGTAGTTCTCCGCGTATATCCGGCGGAGTTCCTCGGTGAGGGTCTCGTCTCTCAGGGTCCGAGAAGTAGGCGGCGGTGTCGTGGCGGCGCGGTAGCCGCGGGAGGTGATAAACTCACATTCCGTCGAACCAAGCGTGCGGCAGATAGCCTCGACCCCGAACCGATCGCGGTGCTCGTCGACGAACGCGATCATCTCGTCGTGGGGCTTATCGAGTCTCCCTGGCGAAAAAACTGAGGCGGCCTTGAGGATCTCATTCGCGCGCCTGGCTTCAGCAAGCTCACGTTTGAGCCAGCGGATCTCCTCCGCAGGGGTCTCTAAGGCGGTTGCCTGGGCTACTTCGTGACCGTGACGGTTGCACCACATCCGCAAGGTCTCTTCGCTGACCTTGAGCTGCGGGGCCACGGCCCGGATGGAATGCGAACGGGGCCCTCCCTGCGTGGCTTGTCGTTCCAGGACCATCCTGAGCGCGCGCCCACGCAGATCGGGGCTGAACTTCTTGGGCATGTTCCGATTCTCCTTCGTCGGGATCGGAACGAAACCCAGGGCGCTTCTCTTCTGGCCACGACCGCCCTGTAGATTGCGAGGCATGAAGTTTCTCGACAAGGCGAAGTCACGCGCCCTGACAGCCATCCGCCGCGGCGATCCTGTGTCCTGGGTTCCTGACTGGATGGGTTTGGGAAATCTCCTTTATCAAGGGCTGTGGGCGTTCGAAGGCGACGCACATCACGAGGGGCGCAGGGTCCTGCTGCACCCCAAGCGCGAGACAGCGGTCGGACTCTTCCCCAATTTGCGGGACCGTTACTTCGTCCCGAGGGACCGCGTACCCTTCACCGCACGACGGGTGATGCCGTGGCGGGAGGAGTCCCCCCTGCCGGTCCCCTATCAGCCCGCCGAGCTCAAGGACTTCATCCGTGAGGTGCTGCTCCCCGGCTCCCCCGTCGCCACAGACCCGGATGGCCTTTCCGAGGAAGACGTCGTCGTGAATGTGCGGCGGGGCGACTACTACTCGGTTCCCCAGCATGAGGCCGAGTTCGGAATGGACCAGGTGGCCTACGTTCGGGCCGCCCTCAGCCGAACAGCGGCGCTCTCCGGTCCCCTCGCACGCATCGTGGTGATTTCGGACGGCCTAGACTGGTGCAGGGAGCACCTCGGTCCCGTCCTCGCGCCTCACGGCGCGGTGGTCTATGAGGACGGTGACCTCCTCCACGACCTGCGCGCCGTCGTGCATGCCCGCCGTTTGATCATCACGAACTCCACCTTCTCTTACTGGGGCGGGTACATCGGTGACGATCTGCACCCGGGGCGTCTCGTCATTTCACCGGCCCTGTTCAGCCACAACCTCAACGGTGGTCGTGCTCACCAGCTCAAGCCTTCGTGGACCGTGCTGGAGGAAGGGTGCTGGGACCTCGACAGGTAGACCTCGGCCGGAACATCGGAAGGGGGAACCGCCCTTGGCTATGCTGGGCGCATGGTTCGTTCAAGCCGGTTGGAGCGACGGGTGTGCATCTCGCTCCCCGACAGTGATCGACGCTCCCGGTTCATGGACGGACCAGGGGCCGCCTGGTTCCGCTTCTACGATGCGTTCAACGGCTCCACCTCGGATCCGTCCCAGCACTTCAATGACGCCCGCTTCGCGGACCGCTATGACGCCGCACCAACTCCCGGCCAGGCAGGCTGCGCCATCAGCCACTTCCGGGTCCTCGAGGCCTTTGCGTCGAGCACAGGCCCCGAGGACGGGGTCGCCCTCATCTCCGAGGACGACGTCCTTATGCCAGCCGGTACGGGGGCCGTCATAGACGACATCCTGAAGGACGACACCTTCGACGTCGCGGTGCTGGCCGACCGCGGCCCGACGAACCCCTCACTGGCATTCCAACGGCTTCTAATGACTGAGGCCCAGCTGTCGTTGCTGTCACGCCCTCTCGTGCGCGGCGGGCGGATCCGGCGTCTGGGTCGGTTCGCCGGGAACCCGTACACGACAGCCTTCTACCTGATCACGCGCTCGGGAGCGCAGAAGCTCGTCTCGGGACTCGTGGAGGACGCCGGCGGGCCCTGGACCATCGCCGATGACTGGCCGCTGTTTCGCGACAGGTACGGTCTCGACATTCGCGTCCTGAGGCCCGGACTGGTGACCTACATGGGCGGGTCCACGACGCGAGACGCGGAGTCCCTTGCCCGCGATAGCGAGACCCCCGACCGTGCCGGAAGTTTCCTGGCCCGCGTGAAGACGGCGGTAGCGCTGCGCTCGCGGTGGCAAGCCGCGCGTCTCGCCGTCCGGGCCACCCTGCATGACATCGCGGCTCGATGAAGCAACCCGGCCAGCCGCCGCGGCGGTCCCGACAGGCAGGAGGGCCCGTGGCTCAGGAGACGACGGCGGAGGCCCCGTCCACCAGCCTCCGGGGTGGGATCCGCTTAAACAGCCGATAGCGGACCATCCCCTGCAGAGCGCCCAGGTGACCGCCGGCGATCCGGGCGTGTCGCAACCGCGCTCCGCGCTCGCGGGTGAGGACATAGGCCGGAAGGTGTCGAGCCACCTCCGTGGCCGATACCCGCCAGCTCGGCCCGCTCATGCCTTCGTCGCGGTGGCGGATCCACAGCAGCATTCGGCCGACCTGCTGGATCCGCTGCTGCCGGAAGACGGTCTGCGGGGTGGACCGCAGGCGGTAGTGGACGACCGCGCGCGGCGCGTGCACAACGACCGCCCCGCGGCGCTGGGCGCGCCAGGAGAAGTCCGTCTCCTCAGAGCCGCCGGGGAACGATGAGTCCATCCCGCCGACCGCGAGGTAGGTGGAGCGACGGACGCCGAAGTCATTGCCCGCGACGGTGGGAAGGTGCCCGGCGAACCCGCCGTGCACCTCCGGATACCCGGCCGCGTCCGTGTCGGGCTCGCCGGTCTCGGGCGGGATGTCATAGGCGGCGAGCACGGCGCCGTCGTTGAACCGCCCGTGGAGGAGAGTCCCCACGGCCAGGGCATTCTTCCGCGAGCGCACGGCCGCGGCGAGCTCCCGGACCCACTCGGGCCCGACGAAGTCGTCTGCGTCGCAGAAGAGCAGGACCCCGCCCACGGCCGCCAGAGCCCCGACGTTGCGGGCATGAGAGGCGCTGGCCGGCCCCCGGGCGTCGACGACGGTCACAGTGAGACCGCAGCGCTCCGCCGCTTCGCGGGCAGCCGATGCCGTGCGGTCCGTGCTCCCGTTGTCGGCCACGATCACCTCGAACTCCGGGGCGGCCACCTGCACGGCCAGGCTCTCGATCTGCTCGGCGATGTAGGCCTCGGCGTTGTACGCCGGGATGACCACACTGACCAGCTCAGGGTCGCCGGGTCCGCCCACGCCCTTCCGCGACTCCCCGAGGAGCGCCGGGACCTCGGGGTCGAGGCCCAGGCCGACCAACGGCGTGGGGCGACGGCGAAGCATACGGTACTCCACGGCTCCCACCAGCGTACCGGCGGCCATCACCGTCCGCGAGGCGAGCCCTCGCCAGTCGGCCGTCGCGGGATACGCCGCCATCTTCACCGCTGCACCCAGGCACCGCACGGGCTCGCTCGCCCACGTCGCAGCCCTTGAACGATTCCACACGCCGTACCGGTCCGCCAGGAGCGCATGAGCCTTCGCGGACCGGAACGCGATCCTGCGAGCCGCCTGCGGGCTGGCCTTGCCCCGGGATGCGACCCTCACCTGCGGCATCTCCACCAGCCGGTGCCCGGCACGCAGGAGGCGGAAGGCGAGGTCGTTGTCGTCGCCCGCGTGGGGGAACGACTGGTCGAAGCCCCCCATGGCCACCAGCAGCTCCCGGGACGCTCCGAAGTTGCCCCCCATCAGCACGGGAAAAGGACCGGAGACCTCCCGGCCGGGTCCGTCCGGGGGCCGGGTGTCGTCTCCGAGCCGGTCCCGGACGGCGTCCAGCCCCTGGTCGAAGGTCTCCGCAGGCAGGTGCGCCACGCTGCCGGTCCAGATAGGAGCCGTCTTGAATGCTGCCGCACCGGCGGCCACCCAGTGACGGGAGACGACGTCGTCGGCGTCGCAGAACATGACGTAGGGGGCGCGGGCGGCGGCGATCCCCCGGTTGCGGGCGTAGGAGGACCCTTGGTGCCCGTCGGCTCGGACCATCCTGAGCGGGGGGCCGGACTCCAGGAAGGGCCGGATGGCGCCCTCCAGGTCGTCGGTGGAGCGGTTGTCCACAACGACAACCTCGAAGTCCCGTGCACCGACCTGCGTGTGGAGTGCCTCCAGCTGCAGCGGCAGGGTCCGTGCGCCGTTGTAGACAGGGATCACTACGGACACCGAAGGCGTCGTCGGGGCCAAAGAGCTGTGTTCGCGAGTGGACATGAGGTTAGGCCTCTCTGTGGAGTCGGTCTGGCGTGGAGAACTCGTCATCGGGGATCGCCGTCCATTCAGGGAGGAGCAGCGGGGACTCGCCGTCGCTGTAGAGGCGGTTGAAGTGCAACGGCGCGAACACGGTCCGTGGGCGCTCACGAGCGGAGCGCGCGCTGGCGAGATACCCGCCCCAATAGGAGAACGTGGAGTTCGCCAGGATCAGGTCGCGCGCCACGGCCAGCTGGGCCAGATCCTCGAACATGTCGTGAGGCGTCGGCATGAAGGAGACGGACCTCCCCCTCCCGAGGAAGTCGAGATTGGTGGCGCACCAGTCGGGGTCGTCGGACACGACGACAACCCGATCACGCCGCTCCGCAGGGATGCGGTGCAACGCGGCATGCACGTAACCGGCGATGTCGAAGCCGAACACCGCCTTGAGCTTCTCGTCCGTGTAGTAGTCGCCGCGCCGCACATTGACAACGACAGCCTCGTGCGGGCGGGCTGCCATGCGCCTACCGAAGGTCTTACTGGCCAACATCAGCTCGCGTGCGAAGTCCCTCAGATCCTTGAAGCGGAAGTCCCTCCCCGCCTGCTGCCCCCATTCGACCGTCCGCTTCTGCCGCCAGCTCACATCGGACTCACCGACCGTCAAGTCGCGCAACGCGGGGAACTCCTGAAGCCAGGGGTCCATCTTGGGCTTGTGCCGCACGAGCCACCGCTCGCCGGTGTCCCGGTGCCGCGCCCATGCCGTCGCCCATAGGTACAGGTAATTGCCGCCGTTCATGGGCTCAGCCCCCCAAAGGACGAAGGGCTGCTGGGTGCGTACGAGGGATAGCGCCCGCGCACGAGCGCCGGCGACGAGATCGCGGGGGGCCATGCCGCTACCCTATCGAGAGAGCTTTGCCTCCCCATGACGGAAGTGACCCCCTTGGATCTCCTCTCCTCCGCGCGCGCCCTCAAACACCGCGTCTTCCTGGCCCGTAGGGACTCGGAGCGGCGCACCGAGGCCGCGCGCCTGCGATCCGATCCCGTCTTCCGCGCCCAGTACACCGCGGCGGAGAACGGTCTCGATGTCCCTCCACTCCAACACCACCCGGGACCGTGGGCGATCGCCATGGTGCGGAACGAGGCGGACGTC
Source organism: Micrococcus sp. HOU01 (assembly GCF_035609305.1). Classification (NCBI taxonomy): domain Bacteria; kingdom Bacillati; phylum Actinomycetota; class Actinomycetes; order Micrococcales; family Micrococcaceae; genus Micrococcus; species Micrococcus sp. HOU01. Next base: position 2,161,168 of record NZ_CP141211.1, read on the forward strand.
ATCGAGACGGCGGTCCGCCACCTCGTGCGGCAGGGCGTGGATAACCTGCTGATCGTGGACAACCTCTCCGAGGATGACACCCCCCAGGTGCTGGCACGACTGGCGAACGAGTTCCCTCAGCTCCACGTTGGCACGGACAACGAGCCGGCCTACTACCAATCCGCGAAGATGACCCGCCTGGCCGACCTGGTCTCCGCCGCGGGGGCCCGGTGGATCATCCCCTTCGACGCGGACGAACTGTGGTTCGCCCCGCATGGCCGATTGGTCGACGCCCTCGCCGCCTCGGGGACACCCGTGCGCCGGGCTCACCTGTACAACCTGTTCCCGACCCTCGACGGGAAGCAGTGGCGCCTGGACACCGCACGCCACTTCGACGACAAAGTCGCCTTTCGCCCCTGGGAGGGTGCGGTCGTCGCGATGGGCAACCACGAGGTGAGCCGACCCGGCTCCCGCGACGTTGACGGGCTGCGCATCCTCCACATGCCATGGCGGTCCTTCGAGCAGTTCGCCAGGAAGACCCGCATTGGGGCCGCAGCCGTGGCGAAGGCAGATCTCGACGACGGCGAGGCCTACCACTGGCGCTGGCTCGGCTCGGCCTCGGAGGACGACCTGCGCAGGGTGTGGCGGCGGCTCCTGGCCGGTGAGGCCGTCGCCAGCGCCGCATGGTATCCCCGGGGGACGCTGCGTCCGATCGAGGGCGTGCCGCCATTATCATGGGCCGATGTCCAGCGGCTTCTGCAGGCGGGGTCCCCGGGCGACGACGCGCCGACCCGGTGACGCCCCGATAGAGTCGACACCATGAAGGGCATCATCCTGGCCGGCGGCACCGGCTCACGCCTCCATCCGATCACGCACGGTATCTCGAAACAGCTCGTGCCGGTCTATGACAAGCCGATGATCTACTATCCGCTGTCGACGCTCATCCTGGCGGGCATCCGCGACATCCTGATCATCACCACCCCGCAGGATGCGGACCAGTTCCACCGCCTTCTCGGGGATGGATCCCAGTTCGGCATCTCACTCAGCTACGTGCAGCAGCCGTCGCCGGATGGCCTGGCGCAGGCCTTCATCCTGGGTGAAGACCACATCGGCGATGATCGCGTTGCCCTCGTCCTGGGGGACAACATCTTCTACGGCCCTGGCATGGGCCAGCAGCTGCGCCGGCACACTGAGGTAAACGGGGCCACCGTGTTCGGCTATTGGGTGGCCGACCCCACCGCCTATGGCGTCGTGGAGTTCGACAGCGGGGGAAAGGCCGTGTCCCTGGAAGAGAAGCCGACCCAGCCCAAGAGCAACTACGCGGTGCCCGGCCTCTACTTCTACGACAACGACGTCGTCGAGATCGCCAAGGCCCTCAAGCCCTCCGCACGCGGCGAGCTGGAGATCACCGACGTCAACCGCACCTACCTGGAGCGGGGGACGTTGAACGTGGAGGTGCTCCCCCGCGGCACCGCCTGGCTGGACACCGGCACGTTCAAGGACCTCAACGACGCCTCGAACTTCATCCGCACCATCGACTCCCGCCAGGGCCTCAAGGTGAGCGCCCCGGAGGAGGTCGCCTGGCGTCAGGGCTTCCTCACGGACGACGAGCTGCGCCAGCGCGCCGAGCCGCTCGTGAAGTCCGGGTATGGCAGGTACCTGCTGGATCTCCTCGAGCACGGCCGCTGACGGCCGCCGGGACCCATGAAGCTCGACATCCTCTACGTCCGTCCGGGCGGGTCCGGCTGGGGTCCCGTGGCGGAGCTCGTCCAGCTCGCCGCCCAGACCTTCCATGCCCGGGTCATCGACGTGGATGACCGGGGCGAGGTCTCCGCGCTGCGCAAGGCCGCCGCTTCATTGCCGCGCGTCGCTCGGCTGCGAGGCCGCCACCTCCTGGTCATCGCGCCGAACCCGGCCGTGGTCGCCTACCTGGCCCACCCCCGGCTCTGGTTCCCCGGGTACGAGTCCACCGCCGTGTGGATCATCGATTCCTTCTGGACCGATCGCACGCCGCGCATTCTGCGGCAGGGGCCGCATGTGGACCACGTGTTCATCACGGACCCGGGCCTCGTCCAGGAGTGGCGGTGCATCACGGGCAAACCGGTGGACGTCCTCCCGTGGGGCGCGGACACCGAGAAGTTCCCCCTCGTCGACGGTGACCGCCCCGTGGATCTGCTCCGACTGGGCCGCCAGCCGGCCGCATGGGAAGACGACCCCACGACCGCGGCCGACGCCGCGGCGCACGACCTCGTCTTCGCGGGGCGCCCGCCCCTGGCCCATGATCCGCTGGTGAACCAGGCCAACGTCCGGCAGGCCCTCCTGCAGGCCAAGACCGTGCTGGCGTTCTCCAACCTGGTGAGCCCGGCCTCCTACACCCACCCCACGCGCGACTATCTCACCGGCCGATGGATGGACGCCCTCGCCGCCGGATGCCTGGTGGTGGGGGCGGCACCGAGCACGGCGGAGTCGGTCCTCTGGCCCGGTGCCACGCGGGAGATCTCGCCGTCCTCCCGGGACGACGCCTGGCCTGTGCTGCGCGAGATCGCGTCGGCCTGGACGCCCGAGGACGCCCTCGAGCGGCAGCACCGGGCCCGGCAGACCCTCGACTGGCGACGGCGGCTCCACCGCATGGCATCGGTCATGGGGTGGGAAACACCGAGGGATCTCGCGACGCCGGCTGACGCATCCACCTCCTGAGGCCGGGCAGCCCGGGGACGGGCCCGCCGCGGCCCCGCCCGCTCAGGCGGCAGAGAATCGCCTCCGCGCGTCCCACGCCGATCGCGCCATCTGCGCGACCGATCGGCTCGGCTCCCACCTCAGGTCATGCTGCGCCGAAGCGCCGTCGGCAACGATGCGGGCAGGGTCCCCGGCCCGGCGCTCGCGCACCTCGGGCTCCACGTCGGCGCCGGCGGCGTCCAGGAGCGCGTCGATGATCTCCCGCACCGACGTCCCCTCTCCCGACCCGAGGTTGTACACCGGCTGCAGGCGCCGGCCCGTCTGCAACGCCAGGGCGGCCTGGACGTGGGCGCGGGCGACATCCACCACGTGGACGTAGTCCCGCACGCAGGTGCCGTCCGGCGTCGGGTAGTCCTCGCCGAAGATGCGCGGTCGTTCCCCTCGTTCCAGGGCGGAGAACACGAGGGGGAACAGATTGTGGGGACTCAGATCCGGCGCGCCGCTGGGCGCGGAGCCGACCACGTTGAAGTAGCGCAGGCTCGTGTGGCGCAGTCCCGTGGCGCGGGCCTGATCGGCCAGCAGCCACTCGCCGATCAGCTTGGTCTCCCCGTACGGCGACTCGGGCGCGGGTGGGGTGCCCTCCGTGACGCGGTCGTGCTCCGGGGTCCCGTACACCGCCGCCGAGGAGGAGAACACGACGTCCTCCACGCCGGCCTCGTGCATCGCCTCGAGGACGCTGGCGGTGCCCTGCACGTTGGTCCGGTAGGCCACCAGCGGACGCGTCACAGACTCGCCGGCGTACTTGTACCCGGCCACGTGGACGACGCCGATCGCACCGTGAGCCCGCAGGACGCGCGCCACGGAGGCGGTGTCCGTGATGTCCACCGAGTCGAAGGGCACCCCCTCCGGGACGAAATCCCTACGTCCCGTGGAGAGGTTGTCCACGACGGCCACCGGCATCCCTGCCTCCAGGAAGGCGCCCACCACGTGACTGCCGATGTACCCGGCCCCGCCGGTCACCACCCACGTCATCGCACGTCCTCCACGGCCTGCACCTGCTCGAGGAGCAGCCGCGCGAACTCCCGCTCCGAGAACCGTTCGGCGTGTGCCTGCATCGCGGCCCGGTCCCAGTCATGCTCCAGCAGACGTTCCACCCCGCCGGCCACCGCATCCACCGTCGGCTCCTCCACGAATACCCCGTTGACGCCCTCCACGATGGTGTCCAGGTAACCACCGGCCCGCAGCGCCACGGTGGGCACGCCCCACGCGCTCGCCTCGAGCGGCGTGATGCCGAAGTCCTCGTGGCTCGCAGCGATCAGCGCCGTCGCGTGCGCGTATGCCCACCGCAGCTGCGCGTCGGTGAGGTCCTGGCCGAACACCACGTCCTCCCCCGCCATCGCCCGCAGCCGGGCCTCCTCCGGGCCCTTGCCGATCACCACGAGCGGCCGCCCCGCGCGGGCCGCGGCCTCGATCGTCACGTCCACGTGCTTGTACGGCATGAGACGGGCGACCGACAGCAGGAAGCCGTCCCCCGCCAGCCGCTCGGCACCGGGGATCGGCTCCTGCGGGCCGTCCGTGCTCACGGAGTGCGGCGGGAACACGAGGTCCACACCGTCGAGCCCGTAGACGTCTTCGATCCGCTCCTTCACCACCGTGGAGTTGGCCACATAGCGTGATCGGCGCCGGACGGCCGCGCGGTCCCACATCTGCAGGCCCGGGCGCAGCGCGCGGGCGATCCGGCCCTTGATGCTGTCCCGGCCTCCCTCGCCCAGGTAGTCGTCCAGCAGATACACCCAGCGCGCCGGGGTGTGGCAGTAGACGAGCGTGGCGCCGTCGTAGCGGAATCCATGCGCCCAGCCGGAGGTCGAGACGACGGCGACCGGCTCCTTCACATGCAGCAGTGAGGAGGCCAGGGGCAGCAGCGGCAGGGCCCTCCGCGGGTCCTTCCGCAGCACTCCCACCCGGTTGAGGGGCGAGGTGATGATGCGTGCGTCCTTGAACTCCGGGAAGGTCCCCTCGGGGTCGTAGAACGTCGTGTAAATCGGGGCATCTGGCCACATCCGGTGCAGGGCGAGCACCACCCGTTCCGCCCCGCCCTTCTGGGTGAGGTAGTCGTGGGCGATGGCGATCTGGCCGTGCGGCGTGTCGGTCATGGTGCTCCCCTCAGAACTGCTGGTGGGCGCGCCCCGGCCGGGTGCGTCCGGTCTCCGCTGCGGCTTCGACCTGCAACGCGATCAGTTTTCGTGCGATCGGCGCTGGCAACACGGCAGCGGCACGCTCGATGACGGCGGAGCTGTACTGGATCGTGCGCTCCGTGCTCAGAGCGGCCACCGCCCGCACGGCGGCGCCCCACGGCCCGCCCGGCGCGCGGTCCCCGCCGAGTGCGTCCACTCCGTGCTTGGCGATGAAGATCTGCCGGGCGGACCCCGAATGCAGAGCCCGGCGGGCCTTGGTGTAGGTGGTGACCGCTGCCGCGTGGTGACGGGTCTCCAGCTCCGGCCGGATTTCCACCGGGTACCCGGCGGCATGGAGCCGGTAGCCGAAGTCCACATCCTCCCAGCCATAGCGGCGGTAGTCGGGGTCGTAGCCGCCGAGCTCCTTGTGGAGGGCGCGGGGGACGGACACGTTGCCCGCCCAGTGCCGCCACTGCTGATCCGCCGGCAGCGCATACGCGTGCTCGCGGTGCAGGACATCCTGGGCATCACCGTAGACGCGCTGGTAGGCGGAGTCTGGGAGGACGTTGGCCGTCAATCCGATCACGCCGCGTGGCCCGCCCGCGTGCGCGGCCACGTGGTCCCGGATGTAGTGCGGTCCGGGCTCGAGATCGTCGTCCGCGCGGATGAGGATGCGGCCGGACGTCGCGTCGGCACCGGCGTTGAGCGCGGCGACCCGTCCGCGGTTCTCCCGGAAGACGGTCCAGCTCAGGTCCAGGCCCGGATGTTCTGCGGCCAACTGCGCGAGCACCGCTTCCGACCCGTCCACATCCCCGTCCACGACCACGTGGACCTCGAAGGCCGGGGCGTCCTCCTGCGCGGCGAGCGCGCCGATCAGGCGCGGCAGCCGCTGCGCGCCGCCCCGGCTGGGGACGATCACGCTGGCCTCGGGGGTCAGGGGCGTCTCTGTCATGAGTCCTCCGCGGGGTTCATAGGGACAGGTCATCCAGGAGCTCGGCGACGGCGGCGCGTCCGGCCTCGGGTGAGAACAGCGACGCCCAGCGGTGCCGCTGGGAGTGGGCCACCGTGCCCAGATCGACCGCGCGTACTGCCCGCAGGCAGTCCGCGAGCGCGGCCGCGTCTCGCTGCGGAACAACGAAGGGGTGAGCGCTGCCGACCACCTCGGGAACGGCCCCGGCATCGGAGGCCACCACCGGAACGCCCGCGGCCATCGCCTCGGCCGTCACCAGGCCGAAGACCTCGGCCCACTGCGACGGCACGGCCAGCACGTCCACGGAGGCCAGGAACTTGCCGGTGTCCTGCCAGCCGAGCACCTGGACGTCCTCACCGGCTGCCTTCAGGGCGGTGGCGAGCCGCTCGGCTTCGTCATCCGCCACGAACCGGCTCTCCCCCGCGACGCGGAACACGAAAGCACCCGGGTCGGTCTTCCGCAGCAGCGCGGCGGCCTCCAGCAGGGTGACGATGCCCTTGTCCTCGGACAGCCGGCCGAGGAATCCCACGGTCACCGGCTCATCGGCACCGCGGGCCCGCCGTGTCTGTGGCGCCGTCGGGCCCGGAACCCAGTTGTGGAGCACGCGGGCCCCGCGGATGCGGTCCGCCGCGAACCGGGAGGGCACGAGGACCGCGAGCGCACCGGGACGCGCCAGGGCGGAGAACACGCGCAGAACCGGCTTCTCGGGCACCTGGTGCAGGTGAACGATCCGGCGCGGCCGACCGGCCAGCGCCGCGGCCGGCAGCAGCCCGTTGCACCACGCGACGTCGTCCTTGCCTCGGCCACGGTCCCAGGCCCGGAGAGCGCGCAGGTACCCCAGGCGTCCGGGCCCACCCACACGGACCACGTCGAAACCGTCCGCGGCCAGACGATCGGCGGTCTCGGCCGGGTGCACCGGGGCCACGACACCCACGTCCCGCCCCAGCTCGCGCAGGGCCGTGGCGAGGTGGTGCAGCATCACCTCGCCGCCACCCACTTCGCCCTGGTTCGCCAGGATCCAGATACGACCGGTCATCGGGCCGACCCCAGGGATCGGGGATGTCCGGTGCGCGCGTCCACGACGGAGCGGACGCGGGTCAGCCCCCGCTTGGCCGCGCGGCCGAGGTGCTCCTCCCCGTACTTCTGCAGGGCCCAGGCGAGAACGGAGACCACGGCCAAGGCCACGAGCATGGCCATGTTCCGGCCCACATACGGCCAGAGCGCGTGGATGAGGATGTATCCGGGGATGGCGTGGAGGATGTAGAGGGAATAGCTGATCTTCCCGTACCACTGGACAGGGGCCAGGAGCAGCACGGACGTCCTCTTCCGCAGCATCACCGTGACTGCGAGGAGCACCACCACGAGGACCTCGAGGGCCAAGGGCATCCCCCGCATGACGAACGTGCTGCCCACCGCGGACACCGCGGCCGCCGCGACCCAGCCGCGGTGCTGCCCCGTCTGCCGCGCGATGTACAAGGCCATCCCCAGCACGAACAACGGAGCGTACTCGGCCACGGTGGCGTTGTTGAGGAGCTTCACCCACATGGGGTCCCGCTGAGGGTCCGAGCCCACGTGCGGCGCGGTGAACAACACCACGGCCCACGAGATCACCGACCACGCGAGGCTCCCCCACAGCACCACGCGGTCCGAAAGGCGGCAGCGCGTGAGATACAGGAGGATCAGGATGATCACGTAGAACTGCATCTCCACCGCGAGCGTCCAGTAGACGTCCACCACGTTGTCCACGCCGACCCACCGCTGGACCATCGTCAGGTTGAGGAGGGCCTGGCTCCACGTGAAGGGGAAGCCGGGCACCGGGTGCAGGAGGAGCAGCACCACGGCGAACACCAGGGAGATCCAGTACGGCGGATAGAGCCGGGCCGCCCGGGAGATGGCGAAGTCGCTCGGCCGGTTGGCCCGACGGGCGGACATGAAGATGACGAACCCGGAGATGATGAAGAACAGCTGCACGCCGGCGGCGCCCCAGGCCGCATCGTGGAACGCGGCGGGATCCTGCGGGTAGTGCGAATTGTGGGCGCCTGTGTAGTGCGAGAACACCACGGCCAGCGCCGCGATCCCCCGAAGACCGTCCAGCTCCCGGAACCGGGGGCCCGGAACACGCTTCTCGGCCGGGGCCACCGACGCCGATCCCGGCTCGTTCGGGCTCGCTGCGGTCATCGGGTACCCACCTTCCCCACCCGGCGCCCGAGCACCTCGAGGGTCGCCTCGGCGGTCGCCCGGGCCATGGTCTCCACGTCGCCCACGCGCACCTCGCCCGGGCCCTCGGCCGCAGCACGCACGACGGCGTCGGCGATGGCCGCCGGAGTGGTCTCGTGGACCAGGCGCTCGGGCGGCAGGATCTCCCCGTTGCCGCCCACGTCCGTGGCGACGGCGGGCAGGCCCGCGGCCGCAGCGTCGAGCAGGGTGTAGCTGAGGTTCTCCCACGCGGAGAGCTGCACCAGCACGTCGTGCTCGGCCATGGCCCCCCACGGCTCCACGAAGCCGGGCAGGTCCACCGCATCCGCGACACCGAGCGCCTCGGCCTGGGCGCGCAGCTGCCCCTCCAGGGGACCCGAGCCGGCCAGCGTCAACCGCGTCCCGGGGTCCCGGTCAAGCAGGGCGGGCAGTGCGGCGATCAGCCGGTCGAGGTTCTTCTCGGGGGCCAGCCGGGACAGGGAGAGGATCCGCAACCCCTCCCCCGGTGCGCGGCGCTGCCCCGCGGCCGCGGCGCGCACCGCGGGCCCGTCCACGCCGTTGCGCACCACGGTGAGGGGCGCCCCCGCGCCCCATTTGCGGCGCAGCACGTCCGCGGTGGACTGCGCCACCGCGATCACGAGGTCCGTGCCGCGCAGCCGGGCGCGGTGCGCGGCGTTCTTCACCCGGGCCGCGGCGACCCGGTTGTACAGCTGGTCGTCCGGGGCGATCCCGTGCTCGGTGCTGAGCAGCGCCGGCGCACCGGCCCGCCGCAGGGCCCGCCCCGCGCCCAGCGCCGTGAAGGCCGCGAGGTCGGCGTAGGCCAGGTGCGTGTGGACCGCGGCCGGGCGCAGGGTGCGTACCGCCGTCCGGAGCGTCCGCACCGAGGCGGCCAGGCCGGCGTCGGGACCGACGTCCCCGGTGAACACCGCCGCGCCCTGCTCGCGCAGGCGCTCGGCGAGCGGCCCCTCGGGGCAGAGCACCGCCAGACGCAGGCCGGGCAGGCCCACGCGCGCGACGTCGAGGACGTGCCGGGCCACGCCGCCGAGGTCGGCGACGGGCACCACCCAGAGCGTCAGCGGGGCCGGGGCGGTCGTCACCGCCTCGGGGATCACAGCCACTGCTCCAGGCGGTCCAGGGCCGTCCAGAAGCCCTCGCCGTTGTTGATGTGGCCCTGCCAGATCTCCGGGATGAAGCTCACCCCGGGGGCCAGGCGGTCCAGCTGCTCGCACAGCACGGGCCAGTCGACGTCGCCCTCGCCGATCTGCGGCCCCTCCCCGTCCACACCGGTGGCGTCCACGAGGTGCAGGTGGATGGTGTGCGGGGCCAGCTTCTCCACCATCTCCGAGAAGGGGATCCCCAGGAACGTGGCCGAGAGCTTGGAGTGGGAGATGTCCAGGCACAGCGGCACCCCCGTGGCCTCCACGAACGCCACGGTGTCGTCCGGGTCCATGAAGAGGTTGTGGTACTGCTGACCGCCCATCAGCCACGGGAACGGCGGCAGCGTCTGCGCGGCGATCCGGATGCCGGAGGTGTCCAGGCGCTGCACGGCCTCGGCGATGCGCTCGTACTTCGGCAGCCGCTCCTCCGGGCGGATGTGCCGGTCCAGGGTGAACCCGCCCATGGTGATGACCATGATGGGCTCCTCCTCGTTCGGGAACCAGCGCTTCAGGTCCCGGGTGATGTCGATCGTGCGCTGCACCTCGGCGATCGAGCGCTCCCATACGGCGTCGTCGTCGCTGGCCAGATCCACGAGGAAGTCACCGGAGAAGATGTCCGGCAGGTGGGTGGTGAAGCCCATCGGCATGGGCTCGCGGAACACCGAGTCGATGTCGATCTCGAGGTCCTTGTAGGAGAAGTGGAACTCCAGGAAGTCCGGGGTGCAGTCCTTCGTCAGCGCCTCGACGTCGTGATAGCGCACCGGCAGGCCCCAGGGGCGCCGGAACTGGAACTGGCGCCCGGTGGGCACCGAGTCCGTGAGGTCACCGGCGAAGAAGAAGTCGCCCTCGGCCATCTCGCGGTGCAGCGTGCGGCCGACCAGACGCGGCAGCTCGTTGGGCTGCAGGCCACGGCCCGGGGACTTCACGGTCACGTCGTCGGCGGTGATCGTGGCGCCGGCCCGCAGCGGACGGGCCGCCACCAGGGACTTGGCCAGGTTGATGCGGTTCATCGCCTCGCCCGTGGAGACCACGCGCTCGCTCCCGACGCCGATCGACTCCTCGATGTCCCGGGTCTGCCGGACCATCTGCGCGAACTCCTCCGGCAGCAGGGAGACCTTGTGGTCGTTGCCCTCGAGCCCCCGGTCCACGGTGAAGTGCTTCTCGATGATCGCGGCGCCCCGAGCCACCGCGGCCAGGGCCACGTGGAAGCCGCGCTCGTGGCCCGAGTAGCCCACCGGCGTCTGCGCGATCTCCGCGAGCCGGTCCAGGTAGGCCAGATTCACGTCCTTGTAGGGGGCGGGGTACGTGGACTGGGCGTGCAGCATCGCGAAGGGGACGCCGAAGGAGCGCACGAGGGCCACCGACTCGCGGATCTCCTCCTCGCGGGACATGCCGGTGGAGAGCACCATCGGCAGGCCGGAGGCGGCCGCGTCCCGCAGCAGCCCGTGGTTCGTCAGGTCCGCCGAGGCGATCTTCACGCCGTCCACCGGATACTCGCGCAGCACCCGCATGGACGGGGCGTCCCACGGGGTGCACATCAGGGCGACGCCGGCGTCCCGGACGTGGTCGAACACCCGCACCATGTCCTCGGCGGAGAGCGAGAACTTGGCCAGCTCGTCCAGGGTGCGCTGGGCCCCCAGGTCCTCGCCGGCGGTGGCCGCACCGGACTGCCGGTACAGGGCGTCCATGTCCCGCAGCTGGAACTTCACGGCGTCCGCGCCCGCCTCGACGGCCAGGTCCACGAGACGGCGGGCCAGGTCCACATCACCCTGGTGGTTGTTGCCGATCTCCGCGATCAGGAACGCCGGGTGGCCCTCCCCGATCCGGTGCCCGCCGATCCGCAGCTCCGCTTCCCGGTTGATCGCCAGGGCCGTCAGGCGGCCGCGCTCGTCCAGCAGCGGCAGGTGCAGCGCCCCGGCGGGCAGGGCCTCGCGCATCTCGGCCGGGGAGGCGCCCAGGGGCGCCGTCGCCGGGTCGCGATGGGCGACGTCGGCCGCGGCCACGTCCAGCGACGCCTCCGGATGCGCCACGAGCCAGCGGCGCACGTCCCCGTCCGTCAGGGAGCCGACGAGGAAACCGTGGGAATCCACCACGAACACGGTGCGCTCGCGGTTGTCGGTCATCTTCTGCAGGGCGGCCAGGAGCGAGTCCTCGGGGAAGACGAGATAGGGGGTGAGCCTGCGTTCGATGATCACTGCGTGCCTCCGGGGGTGCGGTTCGGGCCGGTGGTGGGGGTCTCGGCGGTGCGCGGGGCACCGAGGTCGGGGCGGTGCTGGAGCACCTTCTGGACCGCCAGGTACTGGTCCATCTGCTGCTCGGCCAGGGCGAAGTCCAGCTCGGTGTCGATGTCCACGCCCTCGAGGTCGTCGAGCTCCAGCATGCCGATCCGGCCGCCGAGCCGGTTGTGCAGCCGGTCATAGACCCAGGGGCGCGTCACATACAGCGAGCCGTTCTCGCGGAACCGCAGGTCGGCGCGCGACATGTCCTGCCGGCGCTTGCGCGCCGTGACGTCGAAGTCCGGGATCGGCTCCCCGTCGGGATCCTCGGGATGGCGCCACAGGAACGGGGACACCGGGACGACGCCGACCAGCGAGTCCACCCCCGTGTCCCGGAACTGCCGCACGGCGCGGTCCAGAGTGCCGGGCAGGCGGAGCGGGCTGGTGGCCTGGAGGAGCATCACGCCCTCCGGTTCGACGCCGGCCGCGCGCTCGGCCGCGAGCACGTGCTCGATCACGGGCTCGGTGGGGGTCGAGTCCTGGGCCAGGTGGGCCGGGCGCAGGCCCGGGACGTCCGCGCCGTAGCGGAGGGCGACCTCGGCGATCTCGGCCGAGTCCGTGGAGACCACCACGTGCAGGTCCTCCTCCGCCTCGAGGGCGGCCTGGATGGTCCAGGCCACGAGCGGATGGCCGCCCAGGAGGCGGATGTTCTTGCCGGGCAGCCCCCGGGACCCGCCGCGCACGGGGATGACGCACAGGATGCTCACACGGTCTCCTTCCAGACGTGTTCGGCGATCGCGGCCGCGGGGTCCGCGGTCGGCGAGGCCAGGGGCGGGGTGGGCTCCGGGGTGCGGCCGGGCCGCCACCGGGTCATGCCGTAGCGCCGCCAGAACCCCTCGAGCCAGGCGGGCGGGTCCGGGTGGACGGCCCACGCGGGTCTGCCGGCCTGCGCGGCCTCGAGGATCCCGGTGGAGAAGACGGCGGCCACGGGCCCGCGCGTGGCGACGAGGGGCGCCCCGGCGTCGTCGATCCGCACACCGGCCCTGCGCCAGGCCGCGTGCTGGCCGCGGGAGAGGCGGTCCCGCTCGGCCGGGTGGGGGCGGTAGGCGGCGCCGGTGGCCCGCACGTACTGTTCGGCGGCCGCGGCGAAGTCCCGGCGGGGCAGTTCGGCGCCGTGCAGCTGGCCGAGGAACACCCCGGGGCCGTCGTCCCCGGCACCCGAGAGCGCGGGCGCGGTCCGGCGGGCCTGCTCCAGCAGCGCCGAGCCCACCGGGACGGCCTCCACATCGGCGCGGCCCTGGGTCCACCAGTCCGCGTCCGTGCTCGTGAAGGCGTACAGGGTGGCGTCCTGCGGGACGGGCGGCGTGGACACGGCCAGCAGCCCGTGCTGGACGACGCCGATCTGCGCCCCCCGCTGACGGGCCCAGCGCACGGCGGCGCGACCCGAGGGCAGGTACTCCCCCGCCACCAGGACGCGGCGGAGCCCGGACAGGCGATCCCTCACGACGTCGGCGGTGGCGGCGTGCTCCCGGTGGCCCACGGCCCCGGGCAGGGCGGGTGCGTCTCCGGCGGGCAGCACCCAGCCGACCCCGGCGGCGGCCTCCGGCCGCGCGGTGGCCAGGGCGGCCACGGGCGAGGCCAGCGCGGCCAGCTGCGTGGGGCCGAAGGACTCCAGGGCGACGAGCGTGTGCACGTCCCCCGCCGGCAGGAGCAGGCGGGGGACGTCGTCGCCGGTGGACCGGCGGCGTGTCAGGGCGCCGGCCACGCCGCGCACGGTCGAGCGTGCGGTGTCCGCGGCCCGCCGGGTCAGTGGCCACTGGGCGCGCTGCCACGCGTGCCAGCGCGGCAGGTGCTCGGAGCGCCAGAAGAGGGGCGCGTCGGTCATGCCCACCACCCCTGGGCCATGGCCGCCCGGTGCGCGAACGTGTGCTCCGCGTGCGACCGGCAGCAGCAGGCCTCCCGGATGCGCGCTCCCCAGGCGGGATCCGCGACAACCCGGCGGCCCAGCTCGATGAGGTGGTCCGTGTCCTCGAAGACGAGCACCTCCTCGTCCGGGACGTAGAACTCGGCCACGTCGGCCCGATCGACGAGCTGGAGACCGCCCATGCCGGGCACCTCGAAGGTCCGCATCGCGTGGCCGGCCTGCAGGCCGTGGATGTTGATGGCGCCCGCGGCGGCCGCCTGCACGGCGTACGCCTCCTCGAGGGGGATGTCCCGTTCGGCCGGCAGGTCCGGCCGGGTCAGCTCCCACGTGCGCAGGCGGTCCACCGGGTGGTGGCTCCACTGACGCCCGTAGGCGCGCACCGGCACCCCGGCCGCGGCCAGGCGCGAGAGCAGCTCCACGCGGTTCGGGTAGCGCGAGCCCACGAAGACCAGCTCGTCGCGCCGCGGCACCTGGGGCAGCGCCATGGCCGGGTCGAAACCGTTGGGCATGTAGTGGGCGTCCACGCCCTCGCCGGCCAGCAGCTCGGCCTCGGAGCGGGCGTAGCTGAGCACCGGCCCGACGGAGCGCAGGAACTCCATCGAGTAGTCGTGCCGCGCGAGGTCGTCGTACAGCCAGAGCATGCGGGGCAGGCCCGCCTCGAGGATCTCGGACCAGAAGGCCTCGCCCAGCGAGTCCCCCTTGATGACGAGCACACGGTCCGGTCGGGCCTCCCGCAAGGCGGCCACGGCCCGCCCGGTGTCCCAGGCGACCCGCGCGGCCGTGCGGTCCACGCCCGCCTTCTGCGGCAGCTCGAGCAGCCCCTTGTTCCGCAGCTTCATGCCGAGCGTGGCGTAGGCGTCGTAGCAGTGCACCGTGACGTCGAAGCCCTGGGCCGCCCACGCCGCCGCGATGGAGCGGTGATAGCCGTGGAACGCCGGCGAGACCAGGAACAGCCGTTCCGGTGAGCGGCCGCCCCGCGCGTCGGGCGGCGCGGGCACGGTGTAGCCGGTGGCGCTCATCGGCGCTGTCCCCTCCAGACCAGCGCGTGCTCGTCCCGGAGCACGGCGCGGGCGTCCACGTCCACACCCCGGGCCTGCCGGAGCGCGTTCACGGCGAAGTTCGCCCCGGTGGCCGCGGTGAGCGCGGCCTTGAGGACCCGGGGGTGGCCGAACTTCCGGGCGTAGCGGTACCGGGAGTCCACCAGCCAGCCGCGTCGGCGCAGCGGGTCCGAGGAGCCGTGCAGCCCATGCGGCACACGGACGGCCGGCACCACGATCGACGGCACACCGTGCTCGCGCAGGCGGCGCTGCAGATCGACCTCCTCGGAATTCATGAAGTACTCCTCGTCGAACCCGCCGACGGCGCGGACCTGCGCCATCGGCAGGAGCAGCACGGCGCCCATCACCCAGTCGACCGCCACGGGCGAGGCGGACCTGGCCGCCGCGACGTCGTGCCCCACGGCCTCGTGAAGCACGTCCAGGTGACGGAAGCGGGCCAGCGGAGTCAGCCACTCGACGGTCTGGTGCAGGACCGTCGGGAAGTGCCGCCCGGACCACTGCGGCGTGCCGTCCTCGTTGACGACCTGCGGGCTGACCACGGCCGGCTGGTACGGAGCGGCAGCGGCCACCAGCGCGTCGATCTGCGCCCCCGTGATCTCGGCGTCCGAGTTGAGGACCAGGGCCAGCTCGGTGGTGACCGCGGCCAGGCCGGTGTTCACGTTCGCCCCGAACCCGCCGTTGCGCTCGCGGCGCACCACGGTCAGACGCGGATCGTGCGCCTCGGGGTACGGGGTGGGCGAGGCGTCGTCCGAGACCACGACGGCGGCCAGCGCGTCTCCGGGATCGCTCAGCAGGCGGTCGACGAGGGCGAGGGTGGGGGCCGGATCGCCGTAGTGCGGGATCACCACGGTCACCGCCGCCGTGGGCGACTGGGCTGCCATGCGGGCTCCTCCCTCAGCTCGGATGGACGGCGCACTCAGCGCCCGAGAACCTGTGTCGAGTATAGGGAGGCTCTGGCGAAGACCCGTGCCAGCCGGTGGGGCGGCGCCATGGCCGCCCGCACGGCTCTCAGTACACTGACCGGACAGCCACGGGATGGAAAGGGTGAGCCATGCCCGGCGCCCAGGGGGAGGACGAAGCCATGAGCGAGACCACCGCGTTGCGCATCGGCACCGGTCTCGATGCCGTGACGGTGAGCGGCCTCACAGGAGACGAGCGCGCGGAGGTCATCGCGTCCTGGGCCCGGTGCGGTGTGGAGGTCGTGCAGCCGCCCACCCACACCGATGCGCACCGCGGCGCCCACACCGCGTCTCCGTGGCTCCAGTGGCACGAGGACCTGGTGTCCCTGGCGACCTCACGGGCGATCGAGTCCGCCCGCGGCACCCACCTGCTGTTCCATGCCGCGTGCCTCGCCGCACCGGACACCGGGGCGGCGATCGTCCTGGTGGCGGCGTCCGGGACGGGCAAGACGACGGCCACGCGCCGGCTGGGACCCCATTTCGCCTACCTCACCGACGAGACGGCGATCATCGCACCAGACGGCCTGACCGTCACGCCCTACCCCAAACCGCTGTCCCTGCTGGGGTCACGGGGAGTGCGCCCGAAGACCCAGCGAGGCCCGGACGACCTCGGTCTCGGTCCGACCCTCCCCGACGCCCGGCTGGCCCGGATCGCCGTGCTGGACCGCGTGCGGGATCCGGCAGGCCCGGTGACGCCGCGAGCGGAGGCCATAGAACTCGTGGCCGCGCTCGCGGCGCTCGTCCCCCAGACCTCCTCCCTCTCCCTGCTCCCCCGCGGCCTCGTGACGCTCTGCCGCGTCCTCGACGCGGTCGGCGGCGCCCAACGCCTGGTCTACGCCGAAGCCGAGGACCTGCGGGGCGTCGTCGACGGCCTCCTGGCGGCCCCGCCCACGCTCGTCACCCCCGCCTGGGAGGCACTCACCGTCCAAGAGCTCTCGGCCTCCGTCGGAGTGGCAACCCCGGGCGCGGTGTCCCGCTGCGCCGTCGACGACGGCATCCTGACCGACAGCGGCCGCCTGGTCCTGCTCGCCTCGGACCGCCTGGTCGTGCTCGAAGGTCTGGGCCCGTCCGTCTGGCTCCTGCTGGACGAGCCGCGGACGGCCGCCGACGTGGTGGCCTGCCTCCGCACCGAAGGACCCGTGCCCGAGGACGCCGAGGCCCGGGTGCACGAGGCGATGGACGCCCTGGTCACCGCGCAGCTGGCCACGACCGGCTGAGCCTGGCACGGCCCGGAGGCGGCCGGCACCCAGGACGCCCCGTCCCCTCAGGAGATCAGTGCCCGCCCCAGTGCGTGGGCGGCCAGACGGTCACGAAGACCTCGCCCACGATGTCCTCGCGGGTGACGAAGCGCGCGCAGTCCCCGGCCTGGTCGGCGGGGACGCCGCGGCACGCGATCACGGAGTCGGCCGAGTTCGAGCGGTGGTCGCCGAGCACGAGCATCGAGTCCTCCGGCACGGTGACCGGGCCGAAGCAGCGCGCGGACATCACCTCGGACTCGCAGTCCAGCTCGTCCCGGAGGAACGGCAGGTCGTTGTGGATGTACGGCTCGTCCAGGGGCTCCCCGTCCACCGTCACCGCGCCCTCGGCGGTGCAGCACTCCACGGTCTGCCCCGCGGTGCCGACCACGCGCTTGACCAACGCCTGCTCGTGCGAGCGGCCGATGCCGGTGAGGTCGCCGAACGTGCGGACGGCGTTCTCCACGGCCCCCTCCGGTGGCATGGGGTGCGCCCAGTCCTCGTTGGCCGTGAAGACCACCACGTCCTGGGAGTCGGCCATCCCGTCCGGGTAGGCGGTGCGATTGACCAGCATGCGGTCCCCCACCTCGAGGGTGTTCTCCATCGAGCCGGACGGCACCGAGTACACCTTCACCCACAGGGCCTGCACCACGGCGACGACCGCGATGGCCACCACCACGTTCACCAGCAGGGAGGCCCAGAACGGCAGGCGCGGACGGCGAGGCCGCGGCGCGGCGCCCGCCTCGCCGCCGTCGACGTCGTCCCCGCGGGCCGGCTCGAGGCGCTCGACCATGGTCAGGCGACGCCGTCGAACAGGCTGGTGACCGAGCCGTCCTCGAAGACCTCGCGAATCGCGCGGGCGATCAGCGGGGCGATCGAGAGCACGGTGAGGGTCTCGAAGCGCTTCTCCTCCGGGATGGGCAGGGTGTTGGTCACCACGACCTCGCGGGCACCGCACTCGCCGAGCCGCTGGGCGGCCGGGTCCGAGAACACCGCGTGCGTGGCGGCGATGATGACGTCCTTCGCGCCGGCGTCCTTGAGGATCTGCACGGCGCCGGCGATGGTGCCGCCCGTGTCGATCATGTCGTCGATCAGCACGCAGACGCGGCCCTCGACGTCCCCGACCACGGTCTTGGACTCGGCCTTGTTCGGAACGGTGAGGTCCCGGCTCTTGTGCACGAAGCCCAGCGGCACGCCGCCCAGGCGGTCCGCCCACTGCTCCGCCACGCGCACGCGACCGGTGTCCGGGGAGACGACCGTGACCTCCTCGCCCTCCACGCTGGAGCGGATGTGGTCCGCCAGCAGCGGGATGGCGAACAGGTGGTCCACCGGGCCGTCGAAGAAGCCCTGGATCTGGGCGGTGTGCAGGTCCACGCTCATCACGCGGGAGGCGCCGGCGGTCTTGTACAGGTCCGCGACGAGACGGGCCGAGATCGGCTCGCGGCCGCGACCCTTCTTGTCCTGGCGGGCGTACGGGTAGAACGGCGAGACCACCGTGATGCGGCGGGCGGAGGCGCGCTTCATGGAGTCCACCATGATCAGCTGCTCCATGAGGTGGTTGTTCAGCGGCGCCGGGTGCGACTGGATGATGAACACGTCCTTGCCGCGCACCGACTCGCCCGAGCGCACGTAGATCTCGCCGTTGGCGAAGTCGTAGGCGCTCATGGGGAGCAGCTCGGTGCCCAGCTCCTCGGCGATCTCCTGCGCGAGCTCGGGGTGGGCGCGGCCCGTGGCCAGCACCAGTCGCTTGTCCTCGCTGCGGCTCAGCTCCGTCATGACGTCCTCAACATCCTTCGTCGTCTCGCGTTCCAGGACCGACGGCGTCCGGCGTCGGTGTCGGCCGCCCGGGGCGGCCCGGTCCTCGCACCCATCCTAGGGCGCGCGGGGTCAGCCCTGAGCGCCGGAGCCCTCGGCGCCGGCGGCCCGCGCGATCCTTGTGATCAACGACTCCAGCCAATCCGCCGCGTCGGACACGCGCGGCTGCAGGAGCCTGGCCTGTCCCTCCGCACCCACTCGTGTCTCCTCCAGCGCATCCAGGTACCCCTGCTCGAGAGTCCGGACGTGAGCGACCGGAGGCGGCCACTCATGCGGTGTGTGTCCTGCCGCAGTCCGGCCGGGTGACCGAAACATGAAAGTACGGCTGACGAGATCTGCGAGCAACGGGATGTCGACACCACCCTCGGCCTCCGCCCCATGCCAGAGCAACTGGATGTCCACGAGATCGTGGCCTCGCGTCTGATGTGGATCCGTGACGGCATGGATCTTCTGTGCGAGCTGCTGCTCGACAGCCATCACGGCCACAGACCGCGGTGTTCCACATCCCAACGCGGTGACCGCCTCCGCGACCTGGGGTGCCACGACCTCGACTGGCTGCGCCAGCGTGCTGCCCTCGAATTCGTCGCGCCCGATCTCGATCGGGACCGACACCCAACTTGTCCTCGCGGAGAGAAAATGCAGGGTCACCTTCGCTCGTGACAGGACGTAGGGATCGGGCACTCCGAGAGGCTCCGCAGGATCGTCCTCATGCACCGTGCCGAAGAAGGCCACCCGGGTCGCAGCCGGGTCGGCCTTGAGTTCTCTCTTGCTCCCGGGCGCGGCCCCCCATCCCCGGTCGACGAACCCGGTCAAGTCCTTCAGCGCCTGCTGGGGATCGCGAGCCAGTAGATCGAGATCCCGGGTCGCCCGCGTCCCGGTGGCTCCATGTCGGAGTCGAACGCCATTTCCACCCTTGACTACGACGCCTTCCGGCAACATCTGCGCCACGATCACTGCTCCCAGCAACCGGCGCGCCCGGTCCACCGGAACGCCCATCGCGTCAGCGATCGCCTCCAGTCGACGGTTGAGTTGGCCTTCGCTCCTGGGCGCACCTCGAGCTCCCAGATCGCCCAGGCCCACGACCACGTCATCGACCGCCACGATGTCCACCGTTCTGCCGCGCCTCCAGGTCCTTCTTCAAGCTCCTCGCCTCGCCCACCGTGAGCAGCCCGCGCGCGCGGGCCTCCTCGATCGCAGCGGCGACGCGCTCGAGAGGGATGCGGTCGAGTGCCTCACGAAGGGCTTGGTTGATCGTGAGGCCTCGCACGCCGCTGTGAAAGGTGAGGTCCTCGTCGCCCGGCGGGGGACGGCGTCGTGTCACTCGTACATGCGCGCGCGGCGAGCCGCGGTACCGCCTCGTCACGCCCACCCGTACGACGGAGGGATCGACCAGGGCGAGGTCGTACAGTGACAGCACTGCGTCCCAGTCCAGGAATGCATCTTCACCGCCCGTGGCCACGGCCTCCGCCGCGTCCGTGAACCGGTCGCGGGGAACCTGGCGATGGAGGTACACCCCGTGGGCCAGCCTCCGCAGAACGCCGCGCTGGGCGAGCTTGCGGACCTCGACGGCGGGCACGCCCGCCTCCTCCGCTTCCGTAGTGGTGATGACCCCGTGGTTCCCCGCAGCCACGTCCCACAGATCGTCACGATACGTCACGGGATCACCACCTCATCTCTGGTGTCACAACCGTACCGGAATCGGTACGGTTGTGACACGCCGACCTCTTGTCGGGCGCGCGGGGTCAGCCCTGAGCGCCGGAGCCCTCCGCGCCGGCGGCCCGCGCGGCCTCGGCCGAGGAGGTGCCCGGGCGCTTGGCCGGCACCCAGCCCTCGAGGGTGCGCTGGCTCACGGCGTTCAGCGCCAGGGCCCCGGCGGGCACGTCCTCGCGGACCACGGCGCCCGCGCCGGTGTAGGCGCCGTCGCCCACGGTCACCGGGGCCGTGAACACGGTGTTGGAGCCGGTGCGCACGTGCGCGCCGATCACCGTGCGGTGCTTGTTGACGCCGTCGTAGTTGGCGGTGATGTTGCCGCAGCCGATGTTGGTGTACTCGCCGATCTCGGCGTCCCCGGCGTAGCCCAGGTGGGAGAGCTTGGCGCCGCGGCCCACGGTCACGTTCTTGGTCTCGTAGAACGCGCCGATCTTGCCGTCCTCCCCCAGCACCGTGCCCGGGCGCAGGTAGGTGAACGGGCCGACGGTCGCGCCCGCGCCGATCACGGCCTCCGTGGCGTCGGTGCGCTTCACCACGGCGCCCTCCCCCACCTGCGTGTCCGTGAGGGTGGAGTCCGGGCCGACGACGGCGCCCGTGGCCACCGACGTCGTGCCATGCAGCTGGGTGCCGGGCTTGAGCGTGACGTCCGAGGCGAGGGAGACGGTGACGTCCACCCACGTGGAGGACGGGTCGACGACCGTGACACCCTCCTTCATCCAGCCGCGCAGCACGCGGTCGTTGAGCTGGCGGCCCAGGTCGGAGAGCTGGCGGCGGTCGTTGGCGCCCTCGACCTCCCACACGTCGTCCGTGCCCACCGAGGCGACGCGGCCGCCCTCGGCGCGGGCCATGCCGAGCACGTCCGTGAGGTACTTCTCGCCCTGCACGTTGTCCGTGGAGATCTCCGGCAGGGTGCGGCGCAGCAGGGCGGCGTCGAAGGCGTAGATGCCGGAGTTGACCTCGCGGATCGCCACGAAGGAGTCGTCCCCCGTGGACTCGGCGTGGGCGAGGGCGTCCTTGTGCTCCATGATCCGCTCCACGAGGCCCTCGGCGTCGCGGACGATGCGGCCGTAGCCCGTGGCGTCCTCGAGGGTGGCGGTGAGGACGGTGACGGCGTTGCCGTCCGCCTCGTGGTCCGCGACGAGGCGGGCGAGCGTCTCCGGGGTCAGCAGCGGGACGTCGCCGTAGGTCACCACGACGGTGCCCTCGAGGTCCGCGGGCAGGGCGGCCAGGCCCAGCTCGACGGCGCGGCCGGTGCCCGGCACGTCGTCCTGGTCGGCGATCGCCAGCGCGTCGATGCCCAGCTGGGCCGCCACCGTCTCGATGTGCTCGGCCACGCGGGCCCGCTCGTGCCGGACCACGGCCACGAGGTGCTCCGGCGCGAGCGACCAGGCCGCCGCGAGCGCGTGGCCCACGAGGGAGCGCCCCCCGATCGCATGCATGATCTTCGGCGTCGTCGACTTCATGCGGGTGCCCTGACCCGCGGCCAGGACGATCACGGCGGAGGGACGGGGGGACGGCTGGGACATGAGGGCTCCTGCACCGGTGGAGGTCAGAGGACGGGTGTTCCGCCCCTAGGATTCGAACCTAGACTGCACGGCTCCAAAGGCCGGCGTGCTGCCATTACACCAGGGCGGAGCGCCGGACCCCAGGGGGCGGCGACGACGGCCCATTCTTCCACACAGGTCGCGCGGATCCGGGGTCAATAGGCGCCGTCGGCGGCGATCACGGCCTTGACGGTCCGGCCCAGGATCACGAGGTCGCCCAGGATGGACCAGTTCTCCACGTAGTAGAGGTCCAGGCGGACCGCCTCCTCCCACGGGAGGTCGGAGCGGCCGGAGACCTGCCAGAGGCCCGTGATGCCGGGCTGCACCAGGAAGCGGCGGTGCACGTACTGCTCGTAGGCCTCGACCTCGTGCGGCAGGTGGGGCCGCGGGCCCACGAGGGACATGTCCCCCCGCAGCACGTTCACGAGCTGGGGCAGCTCGTCGATGCTGGTGCGGCGGATGAGCCTGCCGACCCGGGTGATGCGCGGGTCGTCCTTCATCTTGAACAGCACGTCCGCATCCCCGCCGTCCGAGACGAGCCGCTGCCGGATCTCCTCGGCGTCCACCACCATGGAACGGAACTTGAGCATGGTGAACGGCCTGCCGCCGAGACCGATCCGCTCCTGCCGGAACAGCACCGGCCCGCCGTCCGTGGCCTTGACCGCGATCGCGACGGCGATCAACAGCGGCGAGATGGCGATCAGGCCCAGACCCGACGCGACGACGTCGAACGCCCGCTTGGCGAACGCCTTGCCCTCGGAGAGGCGCGGAGTGGAGAGGTGGATGAGCGGCAGACCCGCGAGGGGCTGCGTGTGGAGGCGGGGTCCGGCGACGTCCACGAGCGCGGGCGCCATGATCAGGGAGACGCCGCGCTCCTGCAGCTCCCAGCCCAGTCGGCGGACGTCCCCGGGGACGAACGAATGGCCCGAGGTGATCACCACGGCTTCGACGTCGCGCACCTCCACGAGGGCGACCACGTCCTCCACGGTGTCCAGGTCCGTGGAGACCGGTATCGGGAGGTAGTCCGCCTGCCGGGCCTTGTATCCGGGGAGAGCCGCCGCCACGGGGGCGTAGCCGGCGCTGGCCTCGGAGTCGAGGGCCTGGAAGATGTGCCGGACCGCCTTCGGGCCGCCGACGAGCAGGAGCCGCCGCCGGAACCTGCCGCGGTGTCGCTGCCGGGCCACCCACCCGCGCACGAGGAACCGGCCCAGCAGGAGCAGGAGCACGCCCAGCGGCAGCGCCAGGCCCACGTAGCCGCGCGCCACTTCGAGACCTGCCGCATAGGCGAGGATCGCGACGGTGCCGAAGAGATAGAGGGTGCCCTGCAGGACCCGCTTGTACTCCTCGCTGCCCACCCCCAGGATCCGGATGTCCCGCGAGCCCTGGATGGTCAGCGCGAGCACCCAGGCCGCGCTCAGCGCGAGGCTGATGACGCTGTAGTCGATGATTTCGGTGCCGGGGAGGGTGGTGCGCCGCGATCCGCCGAAGCGGAGCTGGGCCGACACGAAGGTGGCGAGCAGGACCGCGACCACGTCCACGATGAGGACGAGCAGCGGAAGGCCCCGCTCCCAGGGCCGACCCAGGACACGACCGCGGGCCGTCGAGCCCATGCGGTGCGTGGTCGACTCATCACCGGGACTCGCGATCACGCTCTGCTCCTCCGTCCTGACGTGGGGGATGGTTCACGTCGTGGGGGTCGAGCACATTGCTGTGCCCCGGCCCCCGATTATAGGTCGGAAATTGTGAATGGCTGTGCCGTCCGCCGCACCCTCCTGTGAGCGCCCGCCGGTCAGTCCCCTTCGGCGAGTTCAGCGGCCTGCAGCCACTCCTCCTCCAGGACGTCCAGCTGCGCGTCGAGGTCCTTCAGGTCGGCGGAGGCCGCGGTGAGGGCGTCGAAGTCCTGCGCCTGCCCCAGCTCGGCCATCCGCGCCTCGAGGCCGGACCTGCGGTCCCGTAGCCGGGTCATCTGCTTCTCGAGCCGGGCCATCTCCTTGCGGGCCAGCCGACGCTCCGCCTCGGTGGGTCCGGTGTCCTCCTCCGGCCCGCCCATGCCCGCGCACGTCCCGACGACGTCGTTGCGGCCTCGGGCCGCGCCGGTTCCCCGGGCCGGGCCGCCGGCGTCGTCCATCGCGGCGCGCAGCTCGAGGTACTGGTCCACCCCGCCCGGCAGGCCGCGGACCTTGCCGTCCCCGAGCAGGGCGACCTGGTGGTCGGTGATGCGCTCGAGCAGGTAACGGTCATGGGAGACCACCACCAGGGTCCCCGGCCACCCGTCCAGCACATCCTCGACGGCGGCCAGGGTGTCCGTGTCCAGGTCGTTGGTCGGCTCGTCGAGCATGAGGACGTTGGGCTCGCCCACGAGCAGGCGCAGCAGCTGCAGGCGCCGGCGCTCGCCGCCCGAGAGCTCGGAGACCTGAGTCCACTGCCGGGAGGTGCCGAAGCCGAGCATCTCGAGCAGCTGGCCGGAGGACATCTCGCGGTCCCCGACCTGGAAGGACAAGCCCTCGCGGGCCATGACTTCGGCGACGCGCAGGTGGGCGACGTCGTCGAGTTCCTTCACGTCCTGGGTGAGGGTGGCCGAGACCACCGTCTTGCCGCGCTTCACCCGCCCCGAGTCCGGGGCGATGCGCCCGTCGAGCAGGCGCAGCAGGGTCGACTTGCCCGCACCGTTGACGCCGACCACGCCGAGCCGCTCGCCGGGCGCCAGGCGCAGGGTGACGTCGTCGAGGATCGGCTTCTCCCCCAGCGTCAGGCTCACGTGCTCGAGGTCGAGGACGTCCTTGCCCAGCCGGGCCGTGGCCATCTTCGCCAGGGACACCGAGTCGCGCGGGGCGGGGACGTCCTCGATGATGGCGTTGGCCGCCTCGATGCGGAACTTCGGCTTCGACGTGCGTGCCGGGGCGCCACGGCGCAGCCAGGCGAGCTCCTTCTTCACGAGCTGCTGACGCTTCTGCTCCGTCACCGCCGCCTGCCGGGAGCGCTCCGCGCGCGCGAGCACCCACGCCGCGTAGCCGCCGTCGAACGGGTCCACCGTGGCGTCGTGCACCTCCCACGTGCGCGTGCAGACCTCGTCGAGGAACCACCGGTCGTGGGTGACCACCACGAGGCCGCCGTCGGTGGGGCGCCAGCGCTGCTTCAGGTGGCGGGCGAGCCACGCGACGCCCTCGACGTCCAGGTGGTTGGTGGGCTCGTCGAGGAAGAGGACGTCGTCGTCCCCGGCGAGCAGACGGGCCAGGGCGACGCGACGGCGCTGGCCGCCGGAGAGGCCCCGCACGGACTGCTCCAGGTCGAAGCCGTCGAGGAGACCGCCCAGGACGTCCCGGACCTTGGGGTCTGAGGCCCACACGTGGTCGTCCACGTCCCCGACCACGGCCTGGCGCACGGTATGCTCCGGGTCGAGCCGGTCCTGCTGGTCCAGCACGCCCACGCGGACGCCGCCGCGGCGGGTGACGCGGCCCGTGTCGGGTTCCTGAAGGCCGGCGAGGATGCGCATGAGCGTGGACTTGCCGTCACCGTTGCGGCCCACGAGTCCGATCCGGTCCCCCTCATCCACGCCGAGGGAGAGGCCCTCGAGGACGGTGCGGGTTCCGAAGGCGATGCCGATGTTCTCGGCGCCGAGCAGGTGGGCCATGGAGGAGGTGGTCCTTTCCGGACGGAGGAGGGGTGGTCGGGTGCGGCGGGGTGCGCCGCCGGGTGTCACAGCACGTGGGCGCCGGGCACGGGGCCGTGGACGGGGAGGGCGCGCACGCCCGTGCGCTCCTCGATGGCCGAGGCCAGCCGCAGCGCGGAGGCCTCGTCCTGCGCCACGAAGAGCAGGGTGGGGCCGGAGCCGGAGACCATGCCGCGCAGCGCGCCTTCGTCCAGGCCGAGGTCGAGGACGTCCGAGAGCTCGGGGAACAGGACGACGGCCGGGGTCTGCAGGTCGTTGTCCATGGCGGTGGCGAGTTCGAGCGGGTCCGCCGCGGTGAGGGCCCGCAGGACGGCCTCGTTCACCTCCGGGCGCGTCGGCCCGTCGGGCAGGTGACCCTCCCGGCGCAGCTCGTCCAGGGTCTGGAACACCACGGGGGTGGACAGCCCGGCGTCCGCCGGGACGAGGACGAGGTGCACCGGGGTGCGGGCCGCGACGGGGGTCAGCTCGGCCCCGGTCCCGAGCCCGACGGCGGCGCCGCCCAGCACGCTGAAGGGCACGTCCGCGCCCAGCGGGGCGGCCAGCTCGGCGAGCTCGGCGCGGGTGTGCCCGGTCTCCCACAGGGCGCTGCACGCGAGCAGCGCGGCGGCCGCGTCGGCGGAGCCGCCGCCCATGCCGCCCGCGACCGGGACCTGCTTGGCGACCTCGAGGTGGACGCCGTGGGTGTCAGGATCGAGCCCGAGGGTGCGCCGCAGGTGCGCGGCGGCGCGGTGCGCGAGGTTGCGTTCGTCCCAGGGCACGTCCTGGGTGTCCGCCAGACTGATGTGGCGGCCCGACGGGCCGACGGTGATCCTCCCGTCCGTGCGCGCGATCGCCGTGACGGTCTCCCGCAGGCTGACGGCCAGGTACACGGTGGCCACGGGGTGGTAGCCGTCCGCGCCGGGGGGTCCCACCCGCAGGGACAGGTTCACCTTGCCGGGGGCGCTGACCGTGACGTGCCGGGCCGTGGGGTCGAGGCCGAGGTCCTCCGTCGTCATGCGCTCACCTCCTCCGCCGCGCGCCGCGGGCCGTGCTCGGCGATCCGCGCGAAGGCCGCGATGTCCAGGGCCTCGCCGCGGGCGCGCGGGTCCACGCCGGCGGCCACCAGGGCGTCCTCCGCCGCCTGCGGCGACCCGGCCCAGGAGGCGAGCGCGGCGCGCAGGGTCTTGCGGCGCTGGGCGAAGGCGGCGTCCACCACGGCGAAGACCTCCCGGCGGGGCGCGCCGCCCGCCGGCGGCTCGCGCCGGGTGAAGGCGACCAGCCCGGAGTGGATGCGCGGAGCCGGCCAGAACACCTGGGTGCCGATGGTGCCCGCCTTGCGCACGTCCGCGTGCCACGCCGCCTTGGCGGACGGCACGCCGTAGACCTTGGAGCCGGGCCCGGCCGCGAGACGGTCCGCGACCTCCTCCTGCACCATCACCAGGCCGTGCCGCAGCCCCGGCAGGACCGCGAGCGCGTGCAGCAACACGGGCACGGCCACGTTGTAGGGCAGGTTCGCCACGAGCGCGGTGGGGCCGCCGGCGGCGGCAGCGGGCCGGACCTCGGCCAGGGCCTGCTCGCTCAGCGTCATGGCGTCCGCGTGCAGCACCGCGAGGGCGTCCTCGGCCCCGGGGCGGAACTCGGCGGCGGTGCGCGGCAGGCGGGCGGCGGTGACCGGGTCGATCTCGACGGCGGTGACGGCGGCGGCCGCGTCCAGCAGGCCGAGGGTGAGCGAGCCCAGACCGGGGCCGATCTCGAGCACGTGCTCGTCCGCGGTCACGTCCGCGGCCTGCACGATGCGCCGGATCGTGTTCGGGTCGATCACGAAGTTCTGGCCCCACTGCTTGGTGGGACGCAGGTCCAGCTCGGCGGCGATGCGCCGCACGTCCGCGGCGCTCAGCAGCGGGGCGGGGGCGGGGTGCGGGGAGGGCTGGACCATGCCCGCGAGTCTATCGGGGCGCCGGACGGGGTAGCCGGGACGCAGCGGCGCGGGGTCCGCTCAGGTGGAGAGGTCACCGAGCCGGACGAGCTCGCGGAACTCGGGGCTCGTCTCCTGCAGCCCGGCGAACGTGCCCTGGCCGATGATCCGCCCCTGGTCCATCAGCACGATCTGATCGCAGCGCTTGACCGTGGAGAGACGGTGGGCGACCACGATGACCGTGATCCGTCCGCGCAGCGACTCGATCACCTCGGTGACCCGGCGTTCCGTGAGGTTGTCGAGGGCCGACGTCGCCTCGTCGAGCACGAGGAGGCGGGGCCGCCGGAAGAGCGCGCGCGCGATGCCCAGGCGCTGGCGCTGGCCGCCGGAGACGCCCACGGCCCCTTCGCCGATCACGGTGTCCAGCCCGTCGGGGAGCTCGTCCAGCCACTGCCCCAGCTGGGCTTCACGCAGCACGCGCTCCACCTCGGCCCGGTCCGCCGTCTGGGCGGCCTCGACGTCCAGGAGCACGTTGTGCAGCACCGTCCCGTTGACCACGGTGACGGACTGCGGGACGAACGCCACGTTGTCCCACCAGCCGCGCGGGTTGGCCTCGAGCTCCACCCCGTCCACGTAGACCCCGCCGCGCTGGGCGTGGTGGAAGCCGATGACCAGGTCCACCAGGGTGGTCTTGCCGGCACCGCTGCCGCCCACGAAGGCGTACGAGGAGCCGAAGGGGATGCGCAGGTCGATGTCGCGCAGGACCGGCTCGGCCTTGCCGGGGTAGGTGAAGGACGCGTCCCGCACCTCGATGGACTCCTCGAACGTGATGCGTTCGTAGGGCCGGTCCGCCGCGTGCAGGACCGGCTGCGCGGCGGCGAGCTCCGCCGTCGTGCGCTCGAAGGCCGGCCAGGAGGTGCGGATCTCGTTGGTGGTGGCCATGAGAGCGGCCATGGACGGCAGCACACGGAAGCCGGCCATCGCGAGCAGGGCGAGCGAGCCGAACGCCTCCTCGCCGCGGCCCTGGATGAAGGCCACGGCCACGAGCGCCGCGATGGCGGCCACGAAGGCGACCTCGAGCACGTAGCGCGGCATCATCGTGAGGATCATCTTGAGCCGCGTGGCTTCGGCGCTCTCCATGCGGGCCGCGCGGTACTCCTCCATGAAGGCCGAGTCGTTGCCGCGGATCTTCACGTCCTTGTAGTTCTCCAGGCCCTGCAGCGCCGCCGTGTTGGCCCGCTCCCCCGCGGTCACCAGGGTCCAGCCCAGGCGGGAGGCCGGGCGGCGGATCACGGTCTTGATCACCCAGGCGACGGCGAGGAAGTACAGGGCCATCCCGAGCCCCGTCAGCGGCATGGCGACGCCCACCACGACCGCCACCGCGACGAGCGTCACGGCCTCCGTGAGGAACGTGACGGACGCGTTCACCACCCCCGTGTACGCCATGCTGGAGGTGCCGGTCACGTTGTTGACCAGGGTGCCGACCGTGCGCGTCAGGTGCAGGCCGTAGTCGGCCCGGAGGTAGTAGCGCAGCAGCGTGGCGGACGTGCGGATGAGGTTCTGGTTGGTGAACCCCATGGTCCACCAGCGGAACGCGAGCACCAGGATCGCCTTGAGCAGGAAGGCCAGCACGATCACGACGGCGAAGGCCACCGTCTGCTCCGGCACCGTCACGGCCCCGAATCGGGCCAGCAGCCCCTCGAGCGCCGGCGAGCCCAGCTCCCCCGAGGTCAGCAGGCTGACGAGCGGGAGGATCGAGGCGAGCGCCACCATCTCGAGGCCGGCCACGAGGACGGACCCGAGGACCACGAACACGAGGCGGATCCGCATGGGGCGGTCCACCAGGTACTGCGTTCCCTCGGGCAGCCGGGCTTTGAGGAGTCGGGTCAGCACGTCGCCCATCCTAGGGGCCGGGTCTGGATCCGCTTAGAACGCCCCGTACACCCGGGCGGTGTTCTCGCTCACCGCGCGGGCGAGGGCCGCCACGTCGTCTCCGCGCGTCTCCGCCATGCCCCGCAGCGTCAGCGGGATCAGGTAGGGCGCGTTGGGGCGGCCCCGATGCGGATGCGGTGTGAGGAAGGGCGCGTCCGTCTCCACGAGCAGCAGCTCGGCCGGGGCGATCCGCAGCGCCTCGCGCAGCTCGTCGTTGGCCTTGAAGGTGACGGGACCGGCGAAGGACATGTGCCAGCCGTGCTCGGCGCACGTGCGGGCCAGATCGGGGCCGCCCGAGAAGCAGTGGAACACCACGTGCGGGGGCAGCCCGCCGTCGGCCGCCTCCTCGAGCAGGATTCGGACGACGTCGTCGTGCGCGTCCCGATCGTGGATCTGCAGGGCCGTGCCGAGTTCGCGGGCGAGTCGGATGTGCCGGCGGAAGGACTCCTGCTGCGCGGCGTGGCCGGCCTCGTCCTGCGTCCGGAAGTAGTCGAGGCCCGTCTCGCCGACGGCGCGCACGCGGGGGTGGCGGGCGAGCTCCGCGATCTGCGCGAACGCCTCCTCGAACTCGCCGCGCTCGGCCAGGCGGGCCGCGTCGTTGGGGTGCAGCGCCACGGCCCCGAGCAGGCGGGGCTCGGCCTCGATCGCCGCGATCGTGAACCGGGCCGAGGCGACGTCGCAGCCCACCTGGACCGCGCCGGTCACGCCCACGGCCTCCGCCGCGTCCATCGCCTGGTGGACGTCCACGCGGACCAGGCCGTCGCGGAAGTCGAGGTGCGTGTGGTTGTCCACGACGGGCACCGGCAGCGGCTCGGGTGCGGGCGGGTAATCGAGACGACGCTTGCGGCCCGACTTCTCCTCGTGGGCGTCCCGGCGCGGGCCGCCGTCGTCGTCCGGCTGCGGGGCGGGGGCACGGTAGGCGAGGGGGGTCTCGGATGCGTGGGCCATGCACCCCACTCTAGGGAGCCGAACCCGGGCCCCCGACATGCCTCGGGGGCGGCATCGGGTGGTATCCACGTCGGATACCACCCGATACCGCCCCCGGAGGACACGGCTCGGCGCGAGGGTCAGGCCTTCGTGGCCGCCCACGGGTCGGCGATGCCGATGTACTGCACCGAGGTGTACTCCTCGATGCCCTCGGCGCCACCCTCGCGGCCCAGGCCCGACTGCTTCACGCCGCCGAACGGCGCGGCCGGGTTGGAGATGACGCCCACGTTGTAGCCCATGAGGCCGAACTCGATGCTCTCGGCCACGCGGTACATCCGGGCCTGATCCTTGGTGAACACGTAGGAGGCGAGGCCGTACTCGGTGTCGTTGGCCATCTCGATGGCCTCCTCCTCGGAGGAGAAGGTCACGATCGGGGCCACGGGGCCGAAGATCTCCTGCTGGAGGATCGGGTTGCCCTTCTCCACCTTGATCGCGGTCGGCGCGTAGAAGTAGCCGTCGCCCTCGATCTTGTGGCCGCCGGTGAGCACTTCGCCGCCGGCCGCCACGGCGTCCCGGACGAGCTGGTCGATGTCGTCGCGCGCGCCCTCGTCCACGATCGGGCCGAGGGTGGACTCCGGGTCGGTGCCGCGCAGGGGCTTGAGCGCCTCGAGCTTGGCCACGAACTTCTGCGTGAACTCCTCGGCCACGTCCTCGTGCACGAGGAAGCGGTTGGCGGCGGTGCAGGCCTCGCCCATGTTGCGCATCTTCGCGGCGAAGGCGCCCTCGACGGCGGCGTCCAGGTCCGCGTCCTCGAAGACGATGAGCGGGGCGTTGCCGCCGAGCTCCATGGAGGTGCGCAGCACGTTGTCCGCCGCGTCCTTCATGAGGCGCACACCGACCGGGGTGGAACCGGTGAAGGACACCTTGCGCAGGCGCCGGTCCTGCAGGATCGGGCTGGAGATCGACGAGGCGGAGGAGCCCGCCACGACGTTGAGCACGCCCTTGGGCAGGCCGGCCTCCTGCATCACCTGCGCGAACAGCTGGGTGGTCAGCGGGGTCAGCTTGGCGGCCTTGAGGACCATGGTGCAGCCGGCGGCGACGGCGGGACCCACCTTGCGGGTGGCCATGGCCAGCGGGAAGTTCCACGGGGTGATCAGCAGGCACGGGCCCACCGGGCGATGGTGCACCTGCATGCGCAGCGTGCCCTCAGGCACGGTCAGGGTGCGGCCGTAGTGGCGGCAGGCCTCCTCGGAGAACCAGCGCAGGAAGCCGTTGCCGTACGTGACCTCGCCGCGGGCCTCGGCGAGCGGCTTGCCCATCTCGAGGGTCATCAGCAGCGCGAAGTCTTCGGCGCGCTCGTTGATCAGGTTGTAGGCGCGGCGCAGGATGTCGGCGCGCTCCTTGGCCGGGGTGCGGGCCCAATCGGCCTGCGCGGCGCAGGCGGCGTCGAAGGCGGCCATGGCGTCGTCGGAGTTCGCGTCCTGCAGGCTCGCGATGACCTTGCCGGTGGCCGGGTCCTTCACGTCGAAGGTCTTGCCGGAGGAGGCATCGCGCCACTCGCCGTCGATCAGCAGGCCGGTGGGGACGGACTCCAGCAGCGCCTTCTCGCGCTCAGCGGTCACGGTCATGATGCACCTCTTTCGGGGTCGGTGGTCGGAGGCGGCACGCCCCGCGTCCCTCAGGGGAACGGGTGGACGGCCACGGGTATTCCGACGCCGTCCGGCAGCGGTCGGCAGCGGCTCCACGGCTGATCCTAGCCAGGCCCCGGGGCCGCGCCATCGCGCATGAGCATCTGTGCAGCCGGGGACGTGTCAGCCCCGGGCCGCGAGCACCGCCTGGTAGAGCTCCCGGCTCCGCATCCCGTGGGCTCCGGCCACCGCGGCCACGGCCTCCTTGAGCCGGGTGCCGGACTCCACCAGCACCGCCACCTCGGCGACGGCGTCCGCCTCGGACGCCTCGGCGCCGGGCGCGGGCGGCCCGATCACCAGCACGATCTCCCCGCGGATCCCCTCCCCCGCGTGCCGCTCCGCAGCCCAGGCATGCACCTCGGCCGCGGTGCCGCGCACCACCTCCTCGTGCAGCTTGGTGAGCTCGCGGGCCACGCACACCGGCCGTTCCGCACCGAGGACCTCCACGACGACGGCCAGCGCGTCCGCCAGACGCTGCGGCGACTCGAAGGCGACCACGGTGCGGGCCTCGGTCAGCAGGGAGGTGAGCCATCGCCGTCGTTCCCCGTCCTTGCGGGGGACGAAGCCGTCGAAGGCGAACCGGTCCGTCGGCAGGCCGGAGAGGGCGAGCGCGGTGGTCACGGCGGAGGGGCCGGGCGCGCAGGTCACGGGCAGCCCTGCGGACACCGCGGCCGCCACGAGCCGGTACCCCGGGTCCGAGACCGTGGGCATGCCCGCGTCCGAGACCACCGCCACCGTGGCACCGCCCCGCACCTGGTCCAGCAGCCCCTGGGTCGAGGCCGCCTCGTTGTGCTCGTGATGGGCCACCACCCTGCCCGTCGGCGTGACGCCCAAACCGGCGCACAGGCGCCGCGCGGTCCTGGTGTCCTCGGCGGCGATCACGTCCGCCTCCGCCAGCAGCTCACGCAGGCGCGCGGACGCGTCCCCGAGGTTGCCGATGGGGGTGGCGGCCAGGACGATGCGGCCGGACGGGGACGGCAGATCAGTCGGTCTCGGGGTCATATGTCAAGATCGTAGAGGCACCGCCCCGAGCCCGCCCGGGCCCACGCCTCTCCGAAAGGTCAGGACCATGCCCGTCGAGCCCCGCATCTGCATCACGTCCGGTGGCGACGAGATCCGCCTGCGCTCCTACGTCAACCACGCGATCTACGCTCGAGAGCACGGGCTGGACTACCGGCTCGAGACGGGCATCGACCCGCATATCGTCACCAAGTTCGACTACAAGGTCGCCATCCTCCGCCGGCTGCTCCCACGTTATGACTGGCTCGTGTGGATGGACGACGATGCCTTCTTCACCGACTTCGAGGCGGACAACCTCCGACGCCTGATCTCCGAGGCCGAGCGTGACGACATCAGCCTGGTCATCGCCGAAGGGCCCACAGAGCCGAACGGGTTCTGGTCACGCATCAACACCGGGGTCATGCTGCTCCGGAACGACGAGACGGCGCGCACGATCGTGGAGTCGACCTCGACAGCGGACCTGGCCACGGTCCGGGCCTGGTGGGACAACGATCGCGACGGTCTGTTCACCCACGGCGACCAGGACCAGATGTGGTGGGCCATCCAGACGGGCGGGCACGCCAAGCGCGTCCGGATCGTCGGCCACCGAGAGCTGAACTCGCGCGGGCACTACTACGAGGACTCCCTGACGGACGCGTTCGTCATGCACTTCACGGGTTATCCGGACAAGGAACTCGGCATCGCCCGCTTCGCCGACCGCTTCGACATCGGACAGGAGATCGTCCCTGAGCCGCTCCTGGACAAGTATCACGTCAGAGTGCGCAGCCCCCTGAGGGGCGCCCGCCGTGTCTGGCGGGAACGCTCGGTGGACACGCTGGCAGCGGTCAAGTACCGGCTCCGCCCCCACAAGGACCGGATCCAGCGCGTCGCAGGGTTCCTCCCGCCCGCCGTGCGCCGCCGGTGGCCGCTCGGCCACGTCTGAGAGCAGGCCGCACGTCGAGGAGGCCTGCTCCACCCCGCCGCCTAGCATGGAGCCCGTGCCCGCCACCGCCCTCGCCCCCCGCCCCGCCGCCGTCGCGGCCGACGACGGTCCCTTCGGCGTCGCCGCCCTGCGCGCCCGCCTCGGGGTGAGTGCGGCGCCCCTGACGCGGTGGCACTGGATCCTGCCGCTGCTGGTCACGGTGATCGCCGGCGTCCTGCGGTTCACGAACCTGGCCCACCCGGACCAGCTGATCTTCGACGAGACCTACTACCCCAAAGACGCCTACTCCCTCCTGGAGTCCGGCTACGAGCGGCGGTGGGGCGAGGACGTCAACGACGCGTTCGCGCGCGGCGAGGCGGAGCCGCTCGAGGGAGCCGCCTACGTGGTGCACCCGCCGCTGGGCAAGTGGCTGATCGGCCTGGGCATGCTCGCGTTCGGCCCGGACAACGGGGTGGGCTGGCGGTTCAGCGCCGCGGTGGCCGGCACGCTGTCCGTCCTGCTGGTCACCCTCGCCACGCAGCACCTGCTGCGCTCGGTGTCCCTGGGCGCGGTCGCCGGGCTGCTGCTGGCCGTGGAGGGCCACCACCTGGTGATGTCCCGCATCGGGCTGCTGGACATCTTCCTCTCGTTCTTCGTGCTCGCGGCCTTCGCCGCGCTGCTGGCCGACCGCGTCCACGGGCGGCGGCTGCTCGCGGCGCGGCTCGCCCACGACGTCGCCCGGTTAGGACGCGACGCCCTGGCCAGCGGGCCGTGGCTCGGCTGGCGCCCGTGGCGACTGCTGGCGGGCGTGCTGCTGGGCGCCGGCTGCGCCGTGAAGCTCTCCGGGCTGGCGTTCATGGCGGCCTTCGGCCTGCTCACGGTCCTGTGGGACATGTCCGCGCGCCGGACCGCCGGGGTGCGGCACTGGGCGTGGGCCGGCGTCGAGAAGGACGGCCTGTACGCGTTCGTGGCCGTGGTGGGCGGCGGCCTGGTCGCCTACCTGGCCTCGTGGACCGGCTGGTTCGTCACGGAGGGCGGCTACTACCGGGACTGGCACCGGGACAACCCGCCGGAGGGCCTGCTCGCCGGGCTGGTCCCCGGTCCGCTGCGCTCCCTGTGGCACTACCACGTGGAGTCCACGACCTTCCACCAGGGCCTCACCAGCCCCCACGACTACGCCGCCAACCCGTGGACCTGGCCGTTCATGGGCCGGCCCGTGAGCTACTACTACGAGGGTGCAGAGCCCGGCGAGGGGATCTGCCCGGCGGACGCCGCGGGCGCGTGCTCGGCGGCCATCACGGACATCGCCAACCCGTTCGTGTGGTGGACGGGCCTGGCCGCCGTCCTCGTGTGCGTGTGGCTGCTGGTGCGCCACCGGGACTGGCGGGCCGGCGCCCTGCTCAGCGCCTACGTGGCCGGGCAGCTGGTGTGGTTCCTGTGGCCCGAGCGGACCATGTTCTTCTTCTACACGATCGCCTATGAGCCCTTCTTCGTGATGATGATCGCCCTGGCGCTCTCGCTGCTGCTGCGGCCGGGTCGCCGGCCCGGGCCCCGCTGGGGCTCGGCCCTGGTGCTGGCGTACGTGACGATCGCCGTCGCCGTGTCCCTGTTCTTCCTGCCCGTCTGGATCGGCGACGTCATCCCGTACAACCAGTGGCGCTGGCGGATGTGGTTCAGCAGCTGGATCTGACGGTCGCGTCCCGGGCGCGGGCGTGCCCGACCGCGCGCCGCACGCCCGGAAATGGATACGCTCGGACCGTGCAGAACCAGAGCCCCGTCCATGAGTCCGCCACCGAGCTCGTCGGCATGCCGCCGGCGGACTCCAACATCACGGACCTGATCGTCGCCTCCTGTGCCGACCGGCCGGACGCCCCCGTGTACGCCGTGCGCAACGGCGCGGGCGGCTGGGTGGACGTCCACTTCACCGCGTTCCTGACCCAGGTGCGCGCCGTGGCGGCCGGCCTCATCGCCCGCGGCGTCCAGCCCGGGGACCGGGTGGGCCTGTTCTCCCCCACCTCCTACGCGTGGGCCGTCCTCGACCAGGCCGTGTGGTTCGCCGGCGCCGTCTCCGTGCCGATCTACGAGACCTCCTCGGCCCACCAGGTGGAGCACATCGTCACGGACTCGGGCCTGCGGGTGGTCGCCGTCGGCAGCGAGGAGCTCGACGAGCGCGTCGCCGAGGCCGCCGGGCACGCGGGCGTGGACGTGGCGACGTTCCCGCTGACGGACGCCGGACTGGCGGAGCTGGCCGAGGCCGGCGCGTTCGTGTCGGACGACGCCGTCGAGCACGCCCGCTCCCTGGCGACCCTCGCCAGCCCCGCCTCGATCGTCTACACCTCCGGCACCACCGGCCGCCCGAAGGGCGCCGTGATCACGCACGGCAACTTCGTGGGCGCGGCCATCAACGTGCTGCACTTCGCGCGCGAGGTGGTCCAGTGGTCCCCGACGACGACGTCGCGCACCCTGCTCTTCCTCCCGCTGGCCCACGTGCTCGCCCACGCCGTCCAGGTCATCTGCCTGTACGCCCGCATCCAGGTGGCCCACTCCGGTTCCCCGGCCACGCTGCTCGGCGACCTCGCCTCCTTCCACCCCACGTGGTTGCTGGCCGTGCCGCGCGTGTTCGAGAAGGTCGAGGCCGGCATCGAGGCCAAGGCCCAGAAGGGCGGCACCGGGCCGATCTACGCGGCCGCCAAGCGCACCGCCATCGAGTGGTCCACGGCCGTGGACGAGGCCGAGTTCGGGGACGGCCCCGGGCCTTCGGCCCTGCTGCGCGCCCGGCGCGCGCTGTTCGACCGGCTGGTCTACCGCAAGATCCGGGAGGCCCTCGGCGGCGAGGTGATCTCGTGCGTGTCCGGCGCGTCCGCCCTCTCCCCGGAAGCTGGTGCACTTCTTCCGCGGCGCCGGCATCCCGATCGTGGAGGGCTACGGCCTCACGGAGACCACCGCGCCGGCCACCGTGAACATCCCCGGCGCGCACCGGGTGGGCACCGTGGGCCTGCCCGTGGCCGGGGTGACGGTGAAGATCGCCGAGGACGGCGAGATCCTCATCCGCGGCCCCGTGGTGTTCGACGGCTACCACGGCATGCCGAAGGCGTCGGCGGAGGCGATGGAGGACAACTTCTTCCGCACCGGGGACATCGGCGCGCTGGACGAGCACGGCTTCCTGCGGATCACCGGCCGCAAGAAGGACGTGATCATCACCGCCGGCGGCAAGAACGTATACCCCACGCCCATGGAGGAGGCGCTGCGCCAGCACCGGCTCATCGAGCACGTGGTGGTGGTCGGGGAGAACCGCCCGTTCGTGGGCGCCCTCATCACCCTGGACACCGAGGCCTTCACCCAGTGGGCCCTGGACCGCGAGCTCAGCCTCACGCCGGCCGAGGCCGCGACGGACCCCACCGTGCTGGCCTCGATCCAGGAGGCGGTGGACCAGGTCAACGGGGGCGTCTCCCGCGCCGAGTCCATCCGCCGCTTCCGCATCCTGGACCACCCGTTCACCGAGGACTCCGGGCACGTCACCCAGTCCCAGAAGCTCAAGCGGGCCCAGGTGATCGAGGACCACGCCGAGGACGTCGAGGCCCTCTACCGTCGCTGACCCCGCGCCCCCGGACGACGACGGGCCGGGAGGACGCCTCGTCCTCCCGGCCCGTTCCCGGTGCCATCCGGCGGCGGTCAGCGCACCACGGCGTCGTCCTCCCGGGCCCACCGCAGGCGGGTCCGCAGCAGCTGCTCGCGGCGGTCCGCGCTCAGCTCACGACGGCGGCGCGTAGGCCACGTGAGCACGAGCGTCACGAGGGACGCCAGCAGGGTCACCAGCCCGACCACCACGGCCGCGTCCACCCAGAACTGGCTCGGGTACAGGCGGATCAGCGCGTCCTGCACGGAGAACGTCCACGTGCCGTCCGCGAAGAACAGCGAGTGGAACCCGGCGAAGAACGTCTCCCAGCCCAGCACCGCCAGGACCGCGAGCGCGATCACCGCGAGCGGCAGCCACACGGCGCCGGCGAACAGGGCGCGGCGCACCCCGCCGGGGCTGGTGCGCAGCAGGGACGCGATGAGCAGGGCGCACACCACCACGAGCACGACGAGCGCCGCGGTGGCGATCCACAGCACGGTCTTCACGTCCGTCATGTGGTCGACCTCGACCTCGGTGAACAGGGGCGCGCCCTGGTGCGTGAGGCTGCTGAGATACCGCGGCCCGGCCAGATTGGTCACGTAGTCCAGCCCGGCGGAGCCGTAGTGCATGCGGTCGGCGAGGGTGAAGCCGAACCGGTCCGCGGGGAACCCGGGCCGGTGGTACTCCAGCCACAGGAACACCGGGCTCGCCACGAGGCGGACGGCGGCCAGCAGCAGGGCGAGCGGGGCGAGGATCGCCAGCAGCACCTGCGCCAGGCGCGGACCCGCCTTGGGCAGGCGCGCGCGCTCCTCCGGCGTGGGGCCCTGCAGGGCCGCAGCCTGCGCCACGGGGGCGGCGGTGCCGTCCTCGGGGTAGCGGTCGACCGGGGCGGCTGCGCTCGAACCCGCCGCGCGGGCCCCGACGGCGGCGCTCAGCGGGCCGAGCTCGTCGGCGCCGGGCAGCGGACGCCGGTCGCCCTCGGGCACGGCCCGGGAGGCGACGATGTCGCGGTCGGCGTCCGCGGCCGGGCGGTCGGCGTCACGTCGGTCCGCGGCCGCCGCGTCCCCGCCGCGCAGCGCGGCGAGGTCCTCGGGGCTGAGCGCCGAGGTGTGCTGGGCGCCGCCGTCGTCGTCCCGGCCCATGGCGGGCAGCGCCTGGGTGCGGTTCGGATCGTCGGCGGCGTCGTCCTCGACGAACGCGCCGTAGTCCAGCCCGGATTCGAAGTCCTCCGCCCCGGCGCGCTCGTCGCGCCCGCGGCCGGCCTGATGGGAAGCCATGCTCGTGCCTCTCTCGAGTGGGTCCGTCCGCCCGCGGGCGCCGGGGATCAGTAGCGGTAGTGGTCGGCCTTGTAGGGGCCGGCCACGTCCACGCCGAGGTACTCGGCCTGGACCTTGGTCAGCTCGGTCAGCCCGACGCCGAGGGCGTCCAGGTGCAGGCGGGCGACCTTCTCGTCCAGCACCTTGGGCAGCGTGTAGACGCGCTTCTCGTAGTGCTCACCGGTCAGGGCGCCGGTGCCCGTGGAGCCGCCGAAGAGCTCGATCTGCGCCATCACCTGGTTGGTGAAGGACGCGCTCATCACGAACGAGGGGTGGCCGGTGGCGTTGCCGAGGTTCAGCAGGCGACCCTCGGAGAGCACGATGATGCTGCGCTCGGCCTCCGTGCCGCCGTCCAGGGTCCACTCGTGGACCTGCGGCTTGATCTCCGTCTTCACGACGCCGGGGATGCGGGCCAGGCCGGCCATGTCGATCTCGTTGTCGAAGTGGCCCACGTTGCCCACGATGGCCTTGTCCTTCATGGCGGCCATGTGCTCGGCCATGATGATGTCCTTGCCGCCGGTGGTGGTGACGAAGATGTCGCCCTCGCCCACCACGTCCTCGAGGCGGGCCACCTGGTAGCCGTCCATCGCGGCCTGCAGCGCGCAGATCGGGTCGATCTCCGTGACGATCACGCGGGCACCCTGGCCGCGCAGGGCCTCGGCGGCACCCTTGCCGACGTCGCCGTAGCCGCAGACCACGGCGACCTTGCCACCGATCAGCACGTCCGTGGCGCGCATGATGCCGTCCGGCAGGGAGTGGCGGATGCCGTACTTGTTGTCGAACTTGGACTTGGTCACGGCGTCGTTCACGTTGATCGCCGGGAAGAGCAGGCGGCCCTCCTGCGCCAGCTGGTAGAGGCGCAGCACGCCCGTGGTGGTCTCCTCGGAGACGCCGCGCAGGGTGCCGGCGGTGCGGGTCCAGTGCTGCGGGTCGCGGGCCAGCGAGCGGCGCAGCGTCTCGAGGATGATCCGGTACTCCTCGGGATCGTCCTCGGTGGCGCTGGGCACGGCGCCCGCGGCCTCGAACTCGACGCCCTTGTGCACCAGCAGGGTGGCGTCGCCGCCGTCGTCCAGGATCATGTTGGGGCCGCGCTCCGGATCCTCGTCCGCGCCCGGCCAGGTGAGGATCTGCGAGGCGGTCCACCAGTAGTCCTCGAGGGACTCGTTCTTCCAGGCGAACACCGGCACGCCCTGCGGGTCCTCGGGGGTTCCCGAGCCCACGACGACGGCGGCCGCGGCCTCGTCCTGCGTGGAGAAGATGTTGCAGGAGGCCCACCGGACCTCGGCGCCGAGGGCGATGAGGGTCTCGATGAGCACGGCGGTCTGCACGGTCATGTGCAGGGAGCCGGCGATGCGGGCGCCCTTGAGCGGCTGGGCCTCCCCGTACTCCTCGCGCAGGGACATCAGCCCCGGCATCTCGTGCTCGGCCAGGCGGATCTGGTGGCGGCCCGCCTCGGCCAGGGACAGGTCCCGGACCGTGAAGTCGAACGAGGCACCGGGCACGGTGGTGCGGTTGGCGAAGGCCGGGTCGACGTCGGGGGTGCGGAACTCTGCGGAGGTCTCAGTCATGCCCTCCAGCCTAGCGAGGCCCAGGACGGCACGACACGTGCCGCGTCAGTCCCCGTCACGCACCACGCGCAGCCCGGGGCGGGCCGGCGGGACGGCCATGGGCCGGGTGGGGACCGTGCGCACGCCGCCGTCCGCGTCGACGGCCTCGTAGTGCTCGGGCAGCTCCAGCCGCAGCACCTCCCAGCCGCGCGGGGCCGTGGTGCGCCGAGCGTGCTCGCCGCAGAGGTCGTACGTGTGCGGCTCCGCCCGGCGCGACAGGGGCCCGATGACCACCTGCGAGTCCGCGTAGTTGTACGTCAGCGTGGCCAGGGCAGGGCTCTGGCATCCGGTCTTGCTGCAGCGTCGCATGGGTCCCACGCCCGCCACCCTACTCGGCGGACGGCCCGGAGCGGTGGCCTACCATGGCGCGCATGACCGCGTCCGCCTCCTCCGATCCCCTCGACCCCCTGCCGTTCCGGGCGGGCGACGCCGCGGGGGCCGAGCCGGGCGTCGAGGGCGGCCCGGCCGAGGCCGGCGTCTCCTCCCCCACGGGGCGCGGCGTCCGGGACCGCCGTGGCCGAGGGCTGCGGCATCCGCGCCCGTTCGGTGCGCGCTCGGAGCGGGGCCGGGGCGAGGCGCTGCTGACCGCCGTCGAGAAGGCGGTGGACCGGCTGGGCTCCCTGGACGCGCCCGGGCTGCGGCACGTGACCGCGCGGGTGGAGCGCATCCCGGACCGGCTCGACGAGCGGCTGCGCGAGCTGCACGCCGGCCGGGAACGGGATGAGGAGGCGCTGTTCGCGCGGGCCGAGCGGCAGGGCCGGGACGGGGTGCTGATCACCCTGTTTGAGCGGCCGCTGCGGGACGCGGCCGACCCGGCCGACCTCGAGGGGGCCGTCTACGGGGTGGCGCTGAGCCGTTGCGCCGACGCGCTGGGCGTGGACCCGCAGGTGCTCGACCCCAGCTGGGGCCGCGGCTGAGCCCGGACCGGGTGGTCCGCGCCGGGCACCGCGCCCGGCGGATGAGCGCGGTGCGTCAGGCGCGGGCGCGGCGCAGGCGGCGACGCTCGCGCTCGGAGAGCCCGCCCCAGATGCCGAAGCGCTCGTCGTTCGCCATGGCGTACTCCAGGCACGCGTCCTTGACGGTGCAGGCCTCGCACACGCGCTTGGCGTCCCGCGTGGAGCCGCCCTTCTCCGGGAAGAACGCCTCGGGGTCCGTCTGCGCGCACAGGGCGTCCGCCTGCCAGGCCAGCTCGCCCTCGACGGGCTCGGTGGTCACGCCCGGGATGGCGGCCCAGTCGGCGGAGACGGGCACGGCCTCGACCGGACGCGCGTCACCGGGGAAGAGGGCGGTGACGGTGGCGGCCGGGGTGCCGGTCTCGCCGTCGAGGTCGTGGGCGGTGAGGAAGGCGGTCGCCTGATCCTCGAGGCTCGCGCTGGAGACGCTGGCCTGCGGGTCGGCGGGGTCGAGGAACCAGTCGCTGGGGACGCTCCGCGGACGAGGCGCCGGCGCGGGATCGGCGCGGTGCGCGTCCTCGACTCGCTGGGTTTGCTCCATGTGTGACGCCTCTTCCCGGGATCGACGTGGCGGTGTGGGCCGGGTGACCATGCGGTCCGCGCGGGTGCCGGGCAATCCGGCGGGCCCCTCCTGGCGGGACCGTTGGCCCGGGTTCATTACATCGGTGTGATTCATGCCGAGTCAAACCGAGCGGGTGCCACACTGGGCCCATGGTCTCCCTCTCCGTGCCCCGGTCCACCGGCCCCCTCGTGCTCCGCCTCGCCTCCTCCCCGCGGCCCGCGCTCGTCCAGGAGCCGGGGGCCCCGGACGAGCCCGGCGCGGTGGACCAGCGCATCGAGCTCTCGGGCCGTGTGACCGTGAACTGGGCCGCCAAGTTCGCGGGCCTGCTCGGCGCCGAGGGCATCGGCGCGGGCGACGCCGTCGCCCTGGACCTGCCCGTCCACTGGCTCTCCCACGCCCTCGCCCTCGGCGTGCTCTGCGCCGAGGCCGAGCCCGCCCTCGACGGCGACTCCCCCGCCGCCGTCCTCACGGACCGGCCCGAGGCGTGGCCGGACCCGTCCGTGGCCGTCTTCGCCGTGGCCCTGCCGCGCGGCCTCGAGCCCGAGTTCGACGGCCCGGCCGCCGACCCGGCCGTCGTGGACGTGGCCGCCGAGATCCGCGCCCAGCCGGATGCCCTGCCCGGCCCCGTGGATCACGTGCGGCCCGCGTCGATCCCGGCCGGGGCCGACGTCGCCCCGGACGACGACGGCCCGCGCCCCCGCCTGACGTGGGCGGGAGTGCGGGCCGCGCTGGAGGCGTGGGACGCGGGTCGGGCGGTGACCGTGCGCCCCTGACGGGGCGGCGGGGTCAGGCCGGGGCGCTCAGACCCCGGCGTCGGGGGTACGGTGCCGGCCGCGCGGACGCAGCTGGTCCTCGCGCAGCACGGGCATCTGGCCGGTGATGATCGCGAGGTCGTTGGCGAAGCCGGGCTCCACGTCCAGCTTCTCCTTGAACACCCAGAACCGGTAGGCGAAGTAGCGGAACACGGTGCCGAAGAACAGGCCGATCACGTTGCCGGCGATGAACAGGCCGGTCGGGTCGGTCACGCCCAGCAGGTACTGCGCGATCGCCACGCAGCCGGCCTGGATGCCCAGCCCGATCGCGTTCATGATCAGGAACATCACGAGCTCGCGCGTCTTGTTCGAGGAGCGCTTGTCCCGGAACGTCCAGTAGCGGTTGGCGACCCAGCTGAACAGGGTGGCGACGACGCCGCCCACGATCTTGGCCTTGACGTTGGACCCCTCGAGCGGGCCGGTCATCATCCACCAGAAGACGAGCGAGTCCACCACGAACGCGGCCGCACCGACGGTGCCGAACTTGGCCACCTCCCGCCACAGCAGGGAGGCCATCCCGGTCAGGCGGCCCCAGAGATCGGACAGCATGGGCGTGGACTCCTCGGTTCAAGACGGGGGTGTGCACGCGGGCCGGACCCGCGCAGGGCTGGGGAACACTGTAGCCGCGCCCCCGGCGCGCGACCTCCTCGGATCCGGCGTCGGCCGCCCCTCCGTGACGGAGTTCTCAGCCGGTCCGACTACCCTGTGCGGGTGACTTCCCCTCGACTCGGTGTGATCGGTGGCGGGCAGCTGGCCCGCATGATGGCGGGCGCGGCCGCGGAGCTCGGCGTGCCCTTCCGCGTGCTCGCGGAGGCCCCGGACGCGTCAGCGGCCCAGGTCGCCCCCCACGTGGTCGGCGACCACGCGGACCTCGCGGACCTGAGGGCGTTCGCGGCCACGGTGGACGTGGTGACCTTCGACCACGAGCACGTGCCCACCGAGCACCTGCGGGCCCTGCAGGAGGCCGGCGTCGCCGTGCGCCCCGGCCCCGAGGCGCTGCAGCACGCGCAGGACAAGCTGGTCATGCGCGCCGCCGTCGAGCGGCTGGGCCTGCCGAACCCGGCGTGGGCGCCGGTCGACGACCTCGAGGCCGTCCTCGCCTTCGGCGACGAGCACGGTTGGCCGATGATCCTCAAGACCGCCCGCGGCGGCTACGACGGCAAGGGCGTGCTCAAGCTCGACGACCCCGACGACGCCCGCGCCTCCGCCGCGGACGGCACCCTGGCCGCGTGGCTCGGCGCCGGCATCGCCCCGCTGCTGGCCGAGGCCCTCGTCCCCTTCTCCCGTGAGCTCTCCGCGCAGGTGGCGCGCACCCCCTCCGGTGAGGTGGCCGTCTACCCCATCGTCGACTCGGTCCAGGTGGCCGGCGTGTGCGACCTCGTGGTCGCCCCGGCCCAGGACCTCGACCCGGCCGTCGCCGCGGCCGCGACCGCCGCGGCCGTCCGCCTCGCCGAGGAGCTGGACGTCACCGGCATGCTCGCGGTCGAGCTGTTCGAGACGCCGGGGGTCGGCCCGGGCTTCCAGGTGAACGAGCTGGCCATGCGCCCCCACAACTCCGGCCACTGGTCCATGGACGGCGCCGTCACCGGCCAGTTCGAGCAGCACGTCCGCGCCGTGCTCGACCTGCCGCTGGGTGAGACGGCCCCCCGCGGGGCCGGCGTCGTGATGAAGAACGTCCTCGGCGGCGCCCGCGAGGACCTGCACGCCGGCAGCGTCGTGGCCCTCGCCGCCCACCCGCAGGCCAAGGTCCACCTCTACG
This sequence comes from Micrococcus sp. HOU01, assembly GCF_035609305.1. Taxonomy (NCBI): domain Bacteria; kingdom Bacillati; phylum Actinomycetota; class Actinomycetes; order Micrococcales; family Micrococcaceae; genus Micrococcus; species Micrococcus sp. HOU01. The sequence continues at coordinate 2,205,438 of NZ_CP141211.1, forward strand.
GCAAGGACGTGCGCCCGGGCCGCAAGGTCGGTCACGTCAACGTCGTCGCGGACCACGGCCTCAGCCTCGAGGAGGCCGTGCGGACCGCCGAGTCCGCCGCCGCACTCCTGCGCGACGACGCCCCCACCACCGGCACCGAGACGGAGGCCCGCCCATGACCGCCACGCCCCAGACCCCCGCCCAGCCCCTGCAGGACGACGCCCCGGTCGTCTCCGTCGTGATGGGCTCCGACTCTGACTGGCCCGTGATGAGCGCGGCCGCCGAGGCCCTGCGCGAGCTCGACGTGCCCGTCGAGGTCGGCGTGGTCTCCGCGCACCGCATGCCCCACGAGATGGTGGAGTTCGGCGCCCGCGCGCACGAGCGCGGCATCCGCGTGATCGTGGCCGGCGCGGGCGGCGCGGCGCACCTGCCCGGGATGCTCGCCGCCGTCACCCCCCTGCCCGTGATCGGCGTGCCCGTGAAGCTCAAGAGCCTGGACGGGATGGACTCCCTGCTCTCGATCGTCCAGATGCCCGCCGGCGTGCCGGTGGCCACCGTCTCCATCGACGGCGCCCGCAACGCCGGCCTGCTGGCCACCCGCATCCTCGCCTCGGCCGACACCGCGGAGGGCGACCGCCTGCGCGCCGCCCTCGCCGAGCACGCCGACGAGCTCAACGCCCAGGCCCGGGCCAAGGGGGCCCGCCTGCGCGAGCAGATGGCCGCCGACCGCTGATGTCGCCCGCCACCGGATCCGTCCCCGCCGGTCACGCGCAGCCCGACCCGCTCCGAGATCCACGCGTCGCCTCCCCCACCGAGCGCACCCGCCGGGCGCTGATCCTCACCGCCCTGACCCTGCTGGTCCCCGGCGGCGCCCAGCTCGTCGCCGGCAGCCGCCGGCTCGGCCGCGTGGCGCTGCGGGTCACCGTCACCGTGTGGGCCGTGCTGATCCTCGGGCTGCTGTGGTGGCTGGTCTCCCGCGCGAGCCTGATCTCGCTGATGGCCCGGGACGGCGTGCTGCTGGGGCTCGCGGTGGTCCTGGCGGCGTTGGCGGTGGGCTGGGCGGTGCTCTGGGTGGACACGTTCCGGCTGATCCGGCTGCACCTGCTCGCCCCCGGCGCGCGGAAGATCACGGCGGCGGTCACCGCGCTCGCGCTCGTGCTCACCAGCGGCGCCCTGCTCTACGGCGGCTGGGCCGCGAACACGAGCCGCGGCGCGCTCGGCGAGGTCTTCCGGGAGGGGCCGGCCGTCCCGGAGGCCGAGGGCCGCTACAACATCCTGGTCCTGGGCGCGGACGCCGGCGAGGGCCGCCAGGGGCTGCGCCCGGACTCCATGCACGTGGTCTCCGTGGACGCCCGCACCGGCGCCATCGTGATGTTCTCCCTGCCCCGCAACCTGCAGAACGCGCCGTTCGTCGAGGGCTCCCCGCTGTGGGACGTGTACCCGAACGGCTTCGACTGCGGCGACGAGTGCATCCTCAACGCCCTCTACACGGACGTGGAGGAGCACCACGCAGACCTCTACCCGGACGCCGAACACCCCGGTGCCGAGGCCATGAAGGACGCCGCCGGCGGCATCCTCGGGTTGGACATCTCCGGCTACGCCCTCATGGACATGGGCGGCTTCGCCCAGCTGATCGACGCCATGGGCGGGGTGGACGTCGTCAGCGGCGGCTACGTGGTCCACCGCGGCGTCCGGCCCGACGGCGCCTGGGGCAACATCTGGTGGGAGCCGGGCACCCACCACTTCAACGGCGACGACGCGCTCGCCTTCGCCCGCTCCCGGCAATGGTCCACCGACTACGCCCGCATCCGCCGGCAGCAGTGCATGCAGGCGGCCATGCTGGAGCAGTTCAGCCCCGCCACCGTGCTCACCCGCTTCGAGGGGATCCTCGCGGCGGGCCAGCAGATCGTGACCACCGACCTGCCGCAGTCCCAGCTGGGCACGTTCGTGGACCTCGCCGAGCGCTCGCGCGGCCACAAGATGCGGCGGCTGACCGTCGGCCCGCCCGACTTCGGCGACACGGGCACCCACTTCACCACCTATCCCGACTACGACCTCGTCCACCGCCGCGTGGACGAGATGCTGGCCGACGAGTCCGCAACCGCCGGGTCGGACCCGACCGGCGTCACGGCGACGCCGCTGCTCACCGCGCTGGCCGTCGTCGCGCAGGAGACGCAGACCCCCGACGTCGACGAGGATGACCCGGCCACGTGGCCGGCCCCGCCGACCCGCTCCGACGGCAAGCCCTTCACCGCCGAGGACCTGATGATGGCCGAGGACCTGGGCCAGGAGGACGTGCTGAACCACGCGTCCTCGACGAACGGGCTGTGCGTCCCCGCCCCGTGAGGCGCGACGCGCGGGCCGACGGGCTGATCTAGGCTGGGCGCATGCACGTCCTGAAGCCCGTGATCCGTGACTACGCCTGGGGCTCCCCCACGCTCCTCGCCGACCTGCAGGGACGCGAGCCCACCGGCCGCCCCGAGGCCGAGCTGTGGCTGGGCGACCATCCGGGCGCCCCGTGCGTCGCCGTCGTGGCGGACGGCGCCCACGTCGGCCTGGACGAGGTGGTGGCCGCGGACCCGGAGCGCTGTCTCGGGCCCGCCGCGCCGGAGGGCCGACTGCCCTTCCTGATGAAGCTGCTCGCCGCGGGCGCCCCGCTGTCCATCCAGGCGCACCCCACCCTGGAGCAGGCCCGCGCGGGCTTCGCCGCGGAGGAGGCCGCCGGCGTGCCGGTTGACGCCCCGGAGCGCAACTACATGGACGCGAACCACAAGCCGGAGATGCTGCTCGCGCTGACCCCCTTCGCGGCGATGTGCGGCTTCCGCTCCCCCGAGGTCTCCTCGGACAGCTTCGAGGCCCTGGCCCGCGCCCTCACGGAGCGGGCGGACGGGGACACGTCCGCCGTCGCCGTCGCCGCCGCCCGGATCAGCCAGGCCCTCGCCGCCGGGGACCTCGAGGACGCGTTCACCTCGATCCTCGACCCCGACTCCGTGTGGGGCGCCCCCGGCGCCGTCGCGCAGGTCGTGGACGTGCTGCGGGCTGCGCCGGACCTGGCCGAGCGCGACCCCTCGCTGGCCACGGCCCTCGAGGTCGCCCAGCACCACCCGGACGACCCCGGCGTGGTGGTGGCCATCCTGCTCAACCGCGTGGACCTGGCCCCGGGTCAGGCCATCCATCTGCCCGCCGGCAACGTGCACGCGTACCTGCACGGGCTGGGCGTGGAGGTCATGGCGGCCTCGGACAACGTGCTGCGCGGCGGACTCACCACGAAGCACGTGGACGTGCCCGAGCTGCGCCGCGTGGTCACCTTCGAGGCGCTGCCGGTGCCCTCCACCGAGCCCGAGCGCGTGGCCGACTCCGTGGTGGCCTTCCGCCCGCCGTTCGAGGAGTTCGAGCTGCTCCAGGCCACGCTCGAGGACGACGCCGTCCACGGACTCGACGTGCACGGGCCCGGGATCGCGGTGGTCACCCGCGGCACGGCGAGCCTGGCCCTGGCAGGCCAGGAGATCGAGCTGGGCCCGGGCGAGGCCGTGTTCCTGCCCGCCGCGGAGACGGCGTCCGGCCCGCTGGCCGTCCGCGCCGCGGCCGGCGCCCCGGCGACGGTGCACGTGGCCGGCCTGCCGCGGGGCTGAGCCCGGCAGACCGGCCCGCGGGCTCAGCGGGCGTCGCGGTCCCCCAGCCACTTGGACCACTTCTTCACGTCGTGCTCGGCGTCCACGGTGCGGACCGTGCCGGACGACGAGCGCATCACGATGGACTGCGTGTGCACGCGGCCGTCGGCGAAGCGCACACCGCGCAGCAGGTCGCCGTCGGTGATGCCGGTGGCCGCGAAGTAGCAGTGGTCGGAGGTGACCAGCTCGTTCGTGGTCAGCACCGCGTCGAGGTCGAGGCCGGCGTCGAGGGCCTTCTGCTTCTCGGCGTCGTCGGTGGGGGCCAGGCGGCCCTGGATGATGCCGCCGGTGGCCTTGATCGCGCACGCGGTGACGATGCCCTCCGGGGTGCCGCCGATGCCCATCATCATGTCCACGCCGGTGCCCGGGCGGGCGGCGGCGATGGCGCCGGCGACGTCGCCGTCCAGGATGAACTTCACGCGGGCGCCGGCCTGGCGGATCTCCTTGACCAGGCCCTCGTGGCGGGGGCGGTCCAGCACGCACACGGTCACCTGGGAAACGGGCTTGTCCAGGGCCTTGGCCACGAGGTTCACGTTCTGCTTCACCGGCAGGCGCATGTCCACGAAGTCGGCGGCCTCGGGGCCCACCACGAGCTTGTCCATGTAGAACACGGCCGACGGGTCGAACATGGTGCCGCGCTCGGCCACCGCGAAGACGGAGAGCGCGTTGTTGTAGCCCATGGCGGTCAGGCGGGTGCCGTCGATCGGGTCCACGGCCACGTCCACGGCGGCGCCGGAGCCGTCGCCGACCTGCTCGCCGTTGAACAGCATGGGGGCCTCGTCCTTCTCGCCCTCGCCGATCACCACGGTGCCGTCCATGGCCACGGTGTCCATGAACGCGCGCATCGCGTCCACCGCGGCGCCGTCCGCCTTGTTCTTGTCCCCGTAGCCCACCCAGGGGCTCGCGGCGATGGCCGCCGCCTCGGTCACCCGCACCAACTCCATGGCCAGGTTGCGGTCCGGGACGTGATTCTCGTAGCCGGTCTTCTCCGAGGACGCGCTGGTCATCGCTGCTCCGATCCTTGCTCGCGGCGCTCCGTCCGCACGAGACGGGGCGTGAGGGCGGCTCTGCCCCGGTCCTCATCCTACGGGGGCGGCCTCCCGTGGGTGGCACAATGCTGACCGTGAGCTCCGCCGACCCCCACGCCCCCGCCCCCCGTCCCGTCCTGACCGCCACGCAGGCGCAGCGGGCCCGGCAGCCGTGGATGGCCATGGTGCTCTCCCTGGCGGCTCTGCTGGCGATCGTGGCCGTGGTCCTCCTGCTCAACCCGGAGCCGCCGCAGCGGCCCCGTGAGGACCGCGTCGACGTCGCCGCCGAGGCCGCCACGGTCCCCCACGACGACGGCGACCTGCCGGCCCTGGCGCCCGAGGTGCCGGAGTCCTGGTATGCCAACTACGCCCGCCTGCAGAAGCTGGACGGCGTCTCCACGTGGGACGTCGGCTGGGTGGTCACGGACACGGTGTTCGCGGGCCTGCAGCAGGCCGAGGACGTCGACCCCACCTGGGTGAGCCTGCGGGTGGACCAGGTCCCGACGTCGGAGACGATCGAGATCGACGGGATCGCGTGGGACCTCCACGCCGATCCGACGAAGCCGGAGCGACGGCTCGTGGCGGAGGTGGACGGCAGCACCGTGGTGCTGACCACCACCGGCGACCACGCCGTCCTCGAAGACCTGGCCCACGGCGTCGCGAAGGAGACCCGATGACCCCCCACACCCGCCCCGAGACGACGCCGACCCCCGACGTCGTCGTCCCCACCTCCGGCCTCACTCCTGCTGAGGCGTGGGAGGTCCTCGCCGAGGGCAACCGCCGCTTCGTGGCGGGCGAGCCGAGCCACCCGAACCAGAACGCGGAGCGGCGCAGCGACCTGACCGCCGGTCAGGCCCCGGTCGCCGTGATCTTCGGCTGCGCCGACTCGCGCCTGGCGGCCGAGATCATCTTCGACCTGGGCCTCGGCGACGTGTTCGTGGTGCGCACGGCCGGCCACGTGATCGACGACGCCGTGCTGGGCTCCATCGAGTACGGCGTGGACGTGCTGGAGATCCCGCTCGTCATCGTCCTGGGCCACAATTCGTGCGGCGCCGTCACGGCGACGGTCGAGTCCTACATCTCCGGCACCATGCCGCGCGGCTTCGTGCGCCCCCTCGTGGAGCGCATCATCCCGTCCGTGCTGGCGGGGCGCCGCCGCGGTCTGGAGGAGGTCGACGAGTTCGTGGCCGAGCACGTGGACCAGACCTGCGACCACCTCTTGGAGACCTCGCAGTCCGTCCGCGCGGCCGTCGAGTCGGGGCGCACCGCCGTCGTCGGGCTCACCTACTCGCTGTCCGAGGGCACCGCGCGACCGGGCCGCGTGCACGGCGACCTGGCGGTCTGACGACGTCGGGCGTCCGGTGCGGCACCGGGCGCCCGCGCCGTCCTAGGATGTGACCATGACCGCAGAGAACACCGATCAGCAGTTCCGCATCGAGCACGACACCATGGGCGAGGTGAAGGTGCCGGTGGACGCCCTCTACCGTGCGCAGACCCAGCGCGCCGTGGAGAACTTCCCGATCTCCGGCAAGGGCCTCGAGCCCGCCCACATCCACGCCCTCGCGCAGGTCAAGAAGGCCGCGGCCAAGGCGAACGCCGAGCTGGGCATCATCTCGCAGGAGCGCGCGGACGCCATCGTCGCCGCCGCGGACCAGGTCATCGCCGGCGACCACGACGACCAGTTCCCGATCGACGTGTTCCAGACCGGCTCCGGCACCTCCTCGAACATGAACACCAACGAGGTGCTCGCCACCCTCGCCACCCGCGCCCTGAAGGAGGCCGGCTCCGAGGACGAGGTGCACCCCAACGACCACGTCAACGCCTCCCAGTCCTCGAACGACGTGTTCCCGACCTCCGTGCACGTGGCCGTCACCGCCGCCCTCGTGAACAACCTCGTCCCGGCGCTGGACCATCTGGCCGTCTCCCTCGAGAAGAAGGCGGAGGACTTCGCCGGCATCGTGAAGTCCGGCCGCACCCACCTCATGGACGCCACCCCGGTGACCCTGGGCCAGGAGTTCGGCGGCTACGCCGCGCAGGTCCGCTACGGCATCGAGCGCATCCAGTGCGCGCTGCCCCGCGTGGCCGAGGTCCCGCTCGGCGGCACCGCCGTGGGCACCGGCATCAACACGCCCCAGGGCTTCTCCGCCCGCGTGATCGAGCTGCTCGCCGAGGAGACCCGCCTGCCGCTGACCGAGGCCCGCAACCACTTCGAGGCCCAGGCCAACCGTGACGGCCTCGTGGAGGCCTCCGGTCAGCTGCGGAACATCGCGTACTCGATCATGAAGATCAACAACAACCTGCGGTGGATGGGCTCCGGCCCGAACACCGGCCTCGGCGAGATCGCCCTCCCGGACCTGCAGCCGGGCTCCTCGATCATGCCGGGCAAGGTCAACCCCGTGATCTGCGAGGCCGCGATCATGGTGTGCGCCCAGGTCATCGGCAACGACACCACCGTCGCCCTGTCCTCCACCAACGGCGCGTTCGAGCTCAACGTGGGCATCCCGGTGATGGCCGCCAACCTGCTCGAGTCGATCCGCCTGCTGGCCAACACGACGCGCGTCATGGCGGACAAGATGATCGACGGCATCGAGGCCAACGAGGAGCGCTGCGCCTTCCTCGCCGGTGCCTCGCCGTCCATCGTGACCCCGCTGAACAAGGTGATCGGCTACGAGGCCGCCGCCAAGATCGCCAAGCACGCCGTCGCGAACAAGATGACCGTGCGCGAGGCCGTCGTGGACCTCGGCTACGTCGAGCGCGGCGAGGTCACCGAGGAGCAGCTGGACAAGGCCCTGGACACCATGTCCATGACCCACCCGGAGTGATCCTGCGGATTCGGTGAGCGGCGCGACGCCGCCTCCCGGACCACGACGACGAGCGGCCGTCCTCCCGTGCGGAGGGCGGCCGTCCGACGTTCACGCCAGCACCAGCACTCCGGTGGCCGCCGCCACCATCGCCGGTCCGAACGGCAGCGCCGTCTGCCCCGTCGCCCGACCCGCGAGCACCAGCAGCCCCGCCACCACTCCGCCGAGCAGGATCGCGCCCACCCCGGCGGCGAGCACCGCCGTCGGGCCGAGCGCCCCCGTGTACACGCCCAGCCCGCCGGCCAGCTTCACGTCGCCCATCCCGAGGCCGCCGCGGCTGAGCACGTGCAGCGCGAGCATGGCCACGGTGTAGCCGAGACCGCCCAGCAGGCTGCAGAGGGCCAGGTCACCCCGGCCCGCCAGCAGCGCTCCCCCGGTCATCATCGTCAACCCGCCCAGCGCCAGCCGCAGCGTCCATCGGTTCGGCAGCCGGTGCTCGCGCAGGTCCGTGCGCACGAGCACGCCCGTGCACACCGCGAACCACACCAGTCCCAGGGACCACAGCACCGCCGTCGCCGGCGCACCGTGCGCCCACGCCCATCCCACCCCGCTCATGCGCCCAGCCTAGGCCGGACGGCGCACACGCCGGGTCGCCGTCCACAGGGCGATCCGGCCACCTCGCGTTCACGGTCCGGCCACCCGGTGTTCTGCCCACAGCGCAACCGGAGCCGCCCATTGCGACGACCCCCCCCGCACGGGTCTACTCTGAAGTCACGAGCTTCCGGCCGTCTGATGGACGTACGGGGCTCACACAGACCCCATGGCCTCAATCCCGTTTCAAAGGGGCCATGGTGGCGGGCTTCCTCGGTCCCCCATCCCCCCTCCGCGGGGCCGAGCACCCCCGCCGGGGGCCGCTGCTTCGGCAGCGGCCCCTTTTTCATGCCCGGCTCAGGCTCGGCCCTCCTCCAGCAGGTCCGTGACCAGCGCGGCGATCGGCGAGCGCTCGGAACGGGTCAGCGTCACGTGCCCGAACAGCGGGTGGCCCTTGAGGCGCTCCACCACGGCCGCGATGCCGTCGTGCCGGCCCACGCGCAGGTTGTCCCGCTGGGCGACGTCGTGGGTCAGCACCACCTTCGAGTTGCGGCCCATCCGGCTCAGCACCGTGAGCAGCACGTTCCGCTCGAGCGACTGCGCCTCGTCCACGATCACCCACGCATCGTGCAGCGAGCGGCCGCGGATGTGCGTCAGCGGCAGGATCTCCAGCATCCCGCGGTCCACCACCTCGTCCACCACGGACGGGGAGACGAGCGCGCCCAGGGTGTCGAACACGGCCTGCGCCCACGGGCCCATCTTGTCGCCCTCGGAGCCGGGCAGGTAGCCCAGGTCCTGGCCGCCGACGGCGTACAGCGGGCGGAACACGACCACCCTGCGGTGCTCGCGGCGCTCCATCACGGCGTCGAGGCCCGCGCACAGCGCCAGCGCGGACTTGCCGGTGCCCGCGCGGCCGCCGAGGGAGACGATGCCCACGCTCGGATCCGTCAGCAGCTCGATGGCCAGCCGCTGCTCGGCGGAGCGGCCGTGCAGGCCGAACACGTCGCGGTCCCCGCGCACCAGGCAGGCTCGGCCGCCCTCGCCGACCCGGGCCAGAGCGGAGCCCCGGGGCGCGGTGAGCACCAGCCCCGTGTTGATCGGCAGGCGGTCCGCCTCGGCCGGGGCCTCCTCCGGCCCGGTCTCGACGCCCGTGCCGGTCAGGGTCCCCAGCGGGACGCCGGCCAGGTCGACCTCGCCGTCGTCGTAGAGGGCGTCCAGCCGCTCCTGCGCCACGCTGAGGGAGACGGTGCCGCGCCAGCCCGAGTCACGCACGAGCTCGTGGCGGTACTCGTCCGCGGCGAGGCCCATGGCCGCCGCCTTCACGCGCATCGGCAGGTCCTTGGACACAACCGTGACCGTGGCGCCCTCGTCCGCGAGCGCCTTCGCGACGGCGAGGATGCGGGAGTCGTTGTCCGTGCCGCGGATGCCCAGGGGCAGCACGTCCACGGACACGTGGTTCAGTTCGATCCGCAGCGTGCCGCCCTCGGGGGTGATCGGCACGGGCTGGTCCAGCGCGCCGTGGCGGCCGCGCAGGTCGTCGAGCAGGCGCAGGGCCGTGCGCGCGTAGTAGCCGAGGTCGGGGTCGGCGCGCTTGGCCTCGAGCTCCGAGACCACCACGAGCGGCAGGACCACCTCGTGCTCGGCGAAGTGCAGCAGGGCGCGCGGGTCCGAGAGCAGCACGGACGTGTCCACCACGTAGGTCCGCAGGCCGGTCGCCTCCGCCGGCCCCGCCTCGGCACGCGCCTGGCCCGGCCGGTTCGGCCTCGGCGGCTCCTGCCGGGTCTGCGCGTGCTCCACGAGCTCTGCCACCATGTCTGCCTCCTGTGCCGGTGAACCGTGCGTGCGGGGGTCCGCCCACGGGCCACGCTAGGAAGCGGCGTCGTCCGCCGGGTCCCGGCACGGTGAACCCGGGATGAAGTCGCGGTGACGGTCCGTCCGAGCCCCGCCACGGCCCCGACGTCCCGCGCTCCCTACACTGGAGACGCGCCGCCGACGTCCCGACGGCCGCCCGCTCCCCGTCCCCAGGAGGGCCCATGAGCATGCACCGCCCGTCCCCCGGCCTGCCCGATCGGCCGGGCGGCCCGGCCCCCGCCCCGACCCTGGCCGAGCGCGCCGGCGGCCGCCTGCTGGGCGCCGTCGCGCCCACCGCCGTGCTGATCGCGGCCATGTGGGTCGCGCAGGTCGTGCTGATCTTCCTCGGCCGGGTGATCATCCCCGGCGTGGGCCTGATCCCCCGACGCCTCGACGGTCTCGACGGGGTCCTGTTCTCCCCCGTGCTGCACGCCGGCTGGGCCCACCTGATCGGCAACACGACGGCGCTGCTCGTCCTCGGTCCGCTGGCCGCCCTGGTCTCGCGCCGACCGGTGGCCCTGCTCGTCTGCGCCTGGCTGGGCTCGGGCCTGCTGACCTGGGTGATCGGCACCCCGGGCGTGCACATCGGCGCCTCCGGGATCGTGTACGCGCTGATCGCGTTCCTGATCGTCTACGGGATCGCGGTGCGACGGATCGGGGCGGTCGTCGTCTCCGTGCTCGTCGCGCTCACGCACCTGGGCTCGAGCCTGATCGGCCTGCTGCCGGCACCCGGCATCTCGTGGACCGGCCACCTGGCCGGGGCCGTCGTCGGGGTGCTGCTGGGCCTGTGGTGGGGCCGCGCCGACCGTCAGGTGCCGAACCGGCGCTGACGGCTGCCGTAGTCGCGCAGGGCACGCAGGAAGTCGACCTTGCGGAACGCGGGCCACATGGCCTCGCAGAAGTAGAACTCCGAGTACGCGGACTGCCAGAGCAGGAACCCGGAGAGCCGCTGCTCCCCGGACGTGCGGATGACCAGGTCCGGGTCCGGCTGGCCGCGCGTGTAGAGCCGGTCCGCGATCTGCTCGACGGTGACGGACTCGGCCACCTCCGCCGCGCTGTGGCCCAGGGCGTGCTCGTCCCGCAGCAGCTCGCGCACGGCGTCGAGGATCTCCTGGCGGCCCCCGTAGCCCACGGCCACGTTCACGTGCACGCCGTCGTGGTCCTTGGTCTGTTCGGCCACCTCGGCGAGCCGTCGCGCCATGGGCTCGGGGAGCAGGTCCACCGCGCCGACCGGCTGCACGCAGACGGGGGCGCGGCCCTCGGCCGGCTGGGCGAGGCGCTCCGCCGTCGTCTGGATGATCTCCAGGAGCGGGGCGAGCTCCTCCGCCGGACGCCGCAGGTTCTCGGTGGAGAGCATGTAGAGCGTGACCACGGGGATGCCGGCCTCGTCGCACCAGCCGATGAAGTCGAGGATGCGCTCGGCTCCGGCCTGGTGGCCCTGCTGCGTGGACGCCCCGAACGCGCGGGCCCAGCGACGGTTGCCGTCCACCAGCACGCCGATGTGCCGGGGCAGGCGCTCCGGGTCCAGGCCGCGCGTCAGCCGCCGCTCGTACAGGCGGTAGAAGGCCTCGGGTCGACCCACGGCGCGCTCCCCTCTCGGACGGTCCTGCGAGCCTCCAGGATACGCGCGCGGCACACAGCGACCATCCCGTGCGCCGGCCCCGGGCCGACCGACGACAATGGAGGCATGGACCCTGTGACACCCCTCCGCGAGACCGACGCCGCCCGTCGCCTGCGCTGGCGCATCGAGCGCATCCGCGACCCCGACCATCCGCTGTACAAGCCCCGACTGCGCGGCTGGATCCACGCGGTCATGGCGCCGCTGACGCTCGCGGCCGGCATCGTGCTCATCGCGCTCGCGCCGACCGGGACGCTGCGGTGGGCCAGCGCGGTCTACGCCGTGACGGGCCTGCTGCTGTTCGCGGTCTCGGCGACGTACCACCTGGTGCAGTGGAACGAGGTGGTCTCCCGTGTCCTCAAGCGGCTGGACCACACGAACATCATGCTGGTCATCGCCGGCACCTACACGCCGCTCTCCCTGGCCCTGCTGGCTCCGGACCGGGCGCGGGTGCTGCTCACCCTGGTGTGGGTGGGGGCCGTGGCCGGCGTCGCGTTCCGGATGCTGTGGACGGACGCGCCGCGCTGGCTCTACACGCCGGTGTACGTGGTGCTCGGGCTGGCGGCGCTGCTGTACCTGGGCGACTTCTTCGCCGCGGATGCGGCGGCGGGGTGGCTGATCGTGGCCGGCGGCGTCGCGTACATCACGGGCGCGGTCTTCTACGCACTGCAGGCCCCCACGATCCACCGCGAGTGGTTCGGCTTCCACGAGCTGTTCCACGCCTTCACGGTGGCCGGCTTCGTGTGCCACGCCGTCGCCATCTACCGGGCGGTGCTCCTCGTCGCCTGAGCGCGGCAGGGACGGGGGTCTGCGCCCCGCCGGGCAGCGCCGAGGCCCGCAGACGCGCCGCTACGTCCATGCCGTAGCGGCGCGTCTGCGGGCCTCAAGGGTTCGGGCGTGGAGTCTCCGGCGCCGAATCTCGGGCGTGCACGGGCCCGACGACGGTCAGTCGCGTCCGGTGTCCGGGGCCTGGGGCTCCGGGGCCGGCTCCTGGAGGTAGCCGGGGTACTTCTCCTGCAGGCGGCGCAGCCGGTCCTCGGAGTCCGCGTCTAGGTGCTCGCCGCCCGCGCGGACCTCGTCCGGCAGGTGCTGCTGATGGCGCTCCACGAGCATGGCCTCGGCCTCCGGGGACCGCTGCTGGACGCGGCGCACCGAGCGGACCATGACGCGGAGGACGATGATCGCCATGACCACCATGAGCGCGGTGAACAGGAACCCCTCGATGCCGGGGGTGACCTCCGCCTCCTCGAGCCCGGGGCGCAGCGTCGGCTCCGGGACGGCGGGCACCGGCGCGGGGCTCGCGGCCGCGAGCGCGGTGAGGACGAGGGGAAGGCCAGACAGGGGTGTCACGCCGCCCCACTCTACCGGCCCCGGCTGCACGGCCCGAGCCGGGGCGGCTCAGCGCAGGCCGGCGAAGAGGTCGTGCTCCGGCAGCTCGGAGGGCACGCGCGAGTCGATCAGCGCGAAATCCTCCCACGGCCAGGCGCGCCGCTGCAGGTCGTGGGGGGCGTCGAAGAACATGCCGTCGGGGTCGATCTGCGTGCGGTGCGCCCGCAGGGCGGCGTCGCGCTCGTCGAGGAAGCCGGTGACGTCCACCTGGGTGGTGACGTCGTGGTCCGCGGTGACCCACGGCGGGATGACCTCCGGGTCGGGCACGTCCTCCCCGGCTTCACGGCGGCGCAGCACCTCGCGCATCGCGTCCATCGCGTCGAACATCATCAGGCGTCGGGCGAACGGCACGTCCTCGCCGTCGGCCTCGGCCACCGCGGCCATCGTGCGGAACTTCCGCGGGTTGAACCCGCAGTCGTAGTAGACCTTCGAGACCTCCCACGCGGGCCCGGCCTCGGGGTACTCGTCCGCGAGGCCGGCGGCCCGGTAGGCCTCCATCGTCACGGCGTGGGCCTGCAGGTGGTCCGGGTGCGGGTAGCCGCCGACCTCGTCGTAGGAGATGAGCACGTGCGGGCGGAACCGGCGCACGAGCGAGATCAGCGGGGTCGCCGCATCCTGGAGCGGGACCTCGGCGAAGCAGTTCGCCGGGAGGGCGGGCAGCGGATCCCCCTCGGGCAGGCCCGAGTCGAGGAAGCCGAGCCAGGCGTGCCGGACGCCGAGGATGCGCGCGGCCTCGGCCATCTCCTCGCGGCGCACGGCCGCGATGTCCCGGTCCGCCCGGGTGGTGTCCCCGAACGACGGGTTGAGCAGGGTGCCGGCCTCGCCGCCGGTGCACGTGACGACCATGACCTCGGCCCCGGCCGCCGCGTAGGCGGCCATCGTGCCGGCCCCCTTCGAGGACTCGTCGTCCGGGTGGGCGTGCACCGCCATGAGACGCAGCCCGGTGGAGGGCGGCAGGGCGGTGCCTGCGGCGGGCTGGGCCTGGGGGGTCTGATCGGTCACGGGGATCGCACACTCCTGTCCGGATGGCAGGGCCGCCGCGGGGGCGGCGGCGTGAGGGGTCCAGGCCGACGTCGTCATCGGCCTCCGGCGGCGGGCAGCGGCTAGGGTGGAGGGGATGTCTCACCACGCCCCCGCGGTCCGCGCGCAGGACCCCACATTAGCCAACCGGTACGGCACGGACCACACGCGTCCGGGCCGTCGTCGGCTGTGGGCGGGCCTCGGCGGTCTCGGGCTGGTCGTGGCCGTGCTGCTGTCCGTGTGGATCGGCCTGAACATGTCCGTGGGCGCCATCGAGTACAAGGACGTCGGCTTCACCATCGAGGACGACGGCCACGCGACCGTCACCTTCCAGGCCTCGGTCCCGGAGGGCGTGCAGGCCGAGTGCGATGTGCTCGTCACCGACTCCCACGCCGCCCCCGTCGGCTTCCGCACCGTCCGCCTGGAGACCCTGCCGGCCGACCGACGGGACTCCCCCTCGGACGCGCAGCAGCGCTACACCGTGGACGTGCGCACCGTGGTGCGGGGCGACTCCGGCGTTGTCGAGACCTGCCGCAAGGTCTGAGCCCTCCCGGCCGCTCCGCCCTCGGCGTAGCGGCCGCCTTTGGTGTGACGCACGCCGCCCGGATAGACTCGTCGGAGCATTCCCGCCCCGCCGGTGAGTCAGGCAGGCGTCGCACGGAGCCCTCGGGTCACGCGCGTCCTCCTGATCGGCGGGGTCTTTCGCATGCGGGCGCGTCCGCCGGACGCGGATCGCGCACCGGATGCGGTGCGCCGCGCCCCGGACTCCGCATCACCCGAGACAGAAAGGCGGAACAGAGCATGACCACCAGCCAGTCCGACGCCCCGTGGCTGACCCAGGAGGCGTACGACCGCCTCTCCAAGGAGCTCGAGTACATCTCCGGCCCCGGCCGCCAGGAGATCATCGAGCGCATCGAGGCCGCGCGCGATGAGGGCGACCTCAAGGAGAACGGCGGCTACCACGCCGCCCGCGAGGAGCAGTCCAAGAACGAGGGCCGCATCGCGGAGCTGAAGCACCTGCTCGAGACCGCCCGCGTCGGCGAGGCCGCCGAGAACGACGGCGCCGTGCACCCGGGCACCGTGGTGACCGCCGTCGTCGCCGGCGACGAGATGACGTTCCTCTTCGGCAACCGCGAGATCGCCGCGGACGACGAGTCGCTCGAGGTCTACTCCGAGCGCTCCCCGCTCGGCGAGGCCATCAACGGTGCCAAGAAGGGCGACAAGGTCTCCTACACCGCCCCGAACGGCAAGGACATCAAGGTCGAGGTCAAGGACGTCCAGCCCTACTCCGGCTGACCGACCCCGGCTCCGACGACGGCCGCGGTCCCCTCCAGGGGCCGCGGCCGTCGTCCGTCCCGGGTCCCACCGCGCCCCCGTTGCTACTCTGGCCCCATGCTGACCGTCGAGAAGGCGCACCTGCTGCTCACCCGCGAGGACGGGCTCTCCGAGAGCCAATCCCACCACCGCGTGGCCCTTGCGGCCGCCGCGCTGGCCGACCACCGCTCCGCCGGGATCGTGACCCTCGAGGACGTCCCCGTGGACCGGGCCCGCGTGCTCGTGACCGCGGCCGGCACCACCGGCGACCCCGTCCTGGACTCCTCCCTCGCACAGGTCGACGCCCTGGCCGGCCGACCGCTCGTGTCCACCGTGGCGGCCGGCAAGCCGGATCTGCGCAAGGCCGTCGTCGCCCATCTGACCGAGACCGGCCGCCTCACCGAGCGCAAGGCCTTCCTGGCCACCCGGCACGTCCCCCGGGGCACCGAACGCGCCGAGCTGCTCGCGCACCTGACCGCCGTGGTCCTGGACGAGGCCGAGCCCTCCGACGAGGACGTGCTCCTGCTCGGCGTGCTGCAGCACCTCAACCTGGCCCGACGCCTGCTGCCGGGCGCCCACGAGCGCTACGACCGCCGCGAGATGGTCCGCCGCATCGAGGCGCTGACGCGCGAGGACCTCCTGGTCCAGGCCGTGCGCCGCGCGGTGGGCGGGACCTGCGGCACCGTCACCGCGGCCGCCGCCGGCTCCGCGGCCTGAGCCGGCCCGGTCAGGGCAGCGGGGCCGGGCTGTCGCCGGCCGCGCGCAGCGCCTCCAGGACCTGGGCGGAGTGCTCGGCGCCGCGGGTCTCCATGTCGATCGTGATGTGCACGCCGCCCATGGACAGCTCCGGGCCGACGCGGGTGTGGTCCACGCGCACCACGTTGGCGTCCGTGTCCGCGATGATCCGTGAGATCGTGGCCAGCTCGCCCGGGCGGTCCCGCAGCGGGATGCGCACGGTCATGTAGCGCCCCGCCGCCGACAGTCCGGCCTGGATGGACTTCAGCATGAGCATCGGATCGATGTTCCCGCCGGAGAGGATCACGGCGGTGGTGCCGAGCTCGAAGCCCAGGTCCGCCGTGCGGCCCGCCAGCAGGGCGGCCACCCCGACGGCGCCCGCCGGCTCCACCACGAGCTTGGAGCGCTCGAGGAGGTGGACGAGGGCCGCGGCGATCTCGTCGTCCGTGACGGTCACGACGGCGTCCACCAGCTCGGCGGCGATCCGCAGCGGCAGGGCCCCGGGCTTGCCGACGGCGATGCCGTCCGCGATGGTGGACACGCTCTCCAGCACCTGGACGCGGCCCTCCTCGAGGGAGCCGGGGAACGCGGCGGCGGTGGCCGCCTGCACGCCGATGACGCGCACCGTGCGCCCACGACGCCGGGCGGCCTCCTTGAGGGCCACGGCCGTGCCGGCGATGAGCCCCCCGCCGCCGATGCCCATGATCACGGTGTCCACGTCCGGCAGCACGTCGAGGATCTCGAGGCCGACGGTGCCCTGGCCCGCGATGACGGCCGGGTTGTCGAACGGCGGGATGAATACGGCATCGGTCTCCGTGGCCCACCGCTGCGCCTCGGCGAGGGACTCGTCCACGGTGGAGCCGTGCAGGACGACCTCGGCGCCGTGGTCCCGGGTGGCCTGCAGCTTGGGCAGGGCCACGCCGTGCGGCATGAAGATGCGGGCGCGGATGCCGAGCTTGGCGGCCGCGAGGGCGACGCCCTGGGCGTGGTTGCCAGCCGAGGCGGCCACGACGCCGCGGCCGCGCTCCTCCTCGCTCAGCTGCGCCATCCGCACGTAGGCGCCGCGGACCTTGAACGAGCCGGCCCGCTGCAGGTTCTCGCACTTCAGGTGCACGTCCGTGCCCACGGCCCGGGAGAGCGCCCGGGAGTGCTGCAGCGGGGAGAGCTCGGCGATCCCGCGCAGCGTCTCGCGCGCCCGCTCGATCTCCTCGAGCGTGACGGGCAGCGCCGCCGGGGCCGGCGGGCCGCTGGCAGGCCGCACCCACCGGGGCGACGGCGTCGGGACGGCCCGGTCCGGGGTGTCCGTGGCCTGCGTCGCGCCCATCAGGCGTCGTCCCCGTGCCGGGTGCCCGCGTCGGCCTCGGAGGCGAGAGCGGCGTCGTCGTGCGCCGAGGGGCGGTACCGGTGGGAGCCGGCCGCCTCGTCCTCCGCGCCGCCCGGTTCGAGGGCGTGGTCCGTCCGCTCCGTGAGCTCCTCGGGGGTGTCGGCGGTGAGGGCGCGGACGAAGCTGTTCACGAAGGCCAGCACCGGGACGGCGAACACGGCGCCCGCCAGACCGAGGACGGTGGAGCCGGCGGCGACGGCCAGGAACACGGCCAGCGGATGCAGCGCGACGGCCTTGCCCATCACGAGCGGCTGCAGGACGTTCGACTCGATCTGCTGCACGAGCAGCACCACGCCCAGCATGAGCAGCGCGTTGACCAGGCCGTTGGACATCAGCGCCAGGAGCACCGCCATCGCGCCGGTCAGGGTGGCGCCGATCATCGGGATGAACGAGGCCAGGAACACGAGCACGGCCAACGGGATGGCCAGCGGCACGCCCAGGATCAGGGCGCCGATGCCGATGCCGACGGCGTCGATGAACGCCACGAAGATCTGGACCCGCACGTAGGAGCCGAGCGACTGCCAGCCCGAGCGGCCCGCGCGGCCCACGGTGGCCCGGTGCGCCTTCGGCACGAAGATCAGCAGGAAGCGCCAGATGCGGTCGCCGTCGTAGAGGAAGAAGATCAGGGAGAACAGGGCGATGAACAGGCCCGCACCGATGTTGACGGCCGTGGAGCCGAACGAGACGGCGCTGTTCATGACCGTGGCGGAGTTGTCCCGCAGCGTCTGCCACAGGCCCTCCAGCCCGGCACCGGAACGGGGGATCTCCACGCCCACGCCGGCCAGCCAGGCGATCGCGTCGTCGACGGCCTGGCCCAGCTGGTCGCCCAGTTCGGCGAAGCCCTGCACGATCTGCTGACCGGCGAGCCCCATGAGGCCCACCACGACGACGACCAGCAGCAGCACGCACAGCAGGGCGGCCGCGACGCCCGGCACCCCGATGCGCCGCATCGCCTGGAACACCGGGGCCAGCAGGGTGGCCAGCAGCGCGGCCACGAGGATCGGGATCACCACGAGGCTCACGAAGCCCAGCAGGTACACCACGACGCCGATGCCGATGACGACGGCCACCAGCCGCCAGGACCAGGCCGCGGCCACCGTCAGCCCGTAGGGCACGTCCTTGTCGATCTTGGTCTGGGCCGCCAGGGTCGAGCTCACGCGCGATCCTCCTCGTGTGGGTGGTCGGGGACATGGGGGGTCAGGCCCCACTGGGCGCTCCAGCGGGCGTGCGGGGCGAGCCGGTGCAGGCCCTCCTCCGAATTCAGGGCGTCCGCGGGAGCGGTGAGCGGCTCCACCGCGAGCGCCGTGTCACGGCCGGGCAGCCGGTCCGTGACGAAGACGTGGGTGTAGGCGAACGCGTGGTCGGACCACAGGGTCACGGCGCGGCCGTCCGCGGCGAGCAGGGTCTGGCGGTGCCGGCCGTCGGCGTCCGGGGTCAGGCCGGTGAGGCACACATCCAGGGCGGCCTCGCCCACGGCCCGGCCGCGGCGGAAGTCCAGGTCCGTGCCGTCCACCGGCAGGGTCTCCACGGGGATGAGGTCCTCCCCCGTGCGGATCCAGGCGTCCGCGGGCACGCGCAGGCTCAGCTCCGCCGTCGGGACGTCCCCGATCCGCAGGAACGGGTGGGCGCCGACCGCCACGGGCACGGTGGCGTCCGTGTGGTTCTGCACCTCGGCGGTGACGGTGAGGCCGCCGTCCGCCTCGAGCTCGTAGGTGACGCGGTGGGTGAGCCGGAAGGGCCAGCCGTGCTGGGGGTGGATCTCACCGCGCAGGGTCACCGCGTGGGCGGAGAACGTCTCGGTGACGAAGTGGGTGTTGCGCAGCAGGCCGTGGCTGGCGTGGCCGCGCGCGGGCTCGGTGACGTCCAGGCGCTGCTCGACGCCGTCCAGGATCCAGCGGGCGCCGGCGACGCGGTTCGGCCACGGGCTCATCTGGATGCCGTTGGCGGCGGGCGGGACCACGTCCGGGCCGTACGGCTCGGTCAGGTCCACGCCGGACACGCGGTACCTGCGCAGGGCACCGGCCAGGCCGACGACGACGGCCTCCGCGGACCCGCGGTGCAGGCGGTGCTGGGTGCCGGTGGCGTCCGGGGCCCCGAAGGCGGGCAGGTCGCTGGTCTCGGTCACGGGACCTCCTGGGTGGCGGCGAGGGACCCCCTCAATCTACGCCCTCGCGGACGCAGACCGCCCCGGCCCTGTGCAGGACCGGGGCGGCGGTGCGGGTCTCCGTGCGGGGACGGGGCGCCGGTCAGTTGTTGCCGCGCAGGATGGCGACGATGCGCAGGATCTCGATGTACAGCCAGATCAGGGTCACGGTCAGGCCGAAGGCCACGGACCAGGAGTACTTCTGCGGGGCGCCGTTCTTCACGCCCACGGCGGCCATCTCGAAGTCCATGGTCAGCGAGTACGCGGCGAGCAGCACGGCGATCGCGCCGATGATCAGGCCCAGGCCGCCCTCACGCATGTTGCCGATGCCGGTCCAGGTGAGGACCAGGTTGACGAGCATGAAGACGAGGTAGCCGATCATGGCGCCCATGACGATCTTCGTCATGCGCGGGGTCGGGCGGAACTTGCCCGAGGTGTAGAGCGCCAGCATCACCGCGAACACGGAGAAGGTGCCGAGCACGGCCTGCACCACGATGCCCGGGTAGGCGCCCTCGAAGAACGCCGAGATGCCGCCCAGGAACAGGCCCTGCGCCACGGCGTAGGCCATGATCAGCACGGGCGAGGGCTCGCGCTTGAACGCGTTGACCAGGCCCAGCACGAGGCCGGCGATCGCGCCGATGATCATCAGGCCCGGCGAGAACCAGCCCACGGCGCCCGCCACCACGACGAGCACGAGCATCAGGCCGGTCTTGCCGACGACGTCGTTGAAGGTCATCCGGCCGGTCTGCTCCGGGCAGGCGGAGGGCGCGCGGAAGGCGTCCTCCATGGACTGCTGGTGCGCGTACTGCTGGGCCGCCTGGCCGGCGCCGAACGCCTGGGCCTGGCCGTACGGGCTCTGCTGCTGGCCGTACGGGGACTGCGCGGACTGCTGCCCGCCCTGGTACCAACCGGGCTGCGCCTGTCCGCCGCCCTGCATCTGCTGCTGGAAGTTCTGAGAGTTCATGACCGGATTCGCCACGGCTCACTCCTTCGGGTCGAGTCGGCCCGGTCGCACGCCGCCGCAGTGAGCCGCGTTCGTGCCCCGGGGTTCAGCACGATCCTATCGGGAGGTCTGTGTCCGCGCGCGGGGTCGGAGCGTGGATCCGCGCCGGTTCACCGGCTGTTCACGGTGGGCGCAGAAGCGAGGCGCGCGGGGAGACGCGTGGTGCCCCCGGCGGGACTCGAACCCGCAACACGCCGATTTTAAGTCGGCCGCCTCTGCCAGTTGGGCCACGGGGGCGTGGCGGGCCCGTGGACGCGGGCCCGGGTGCGGACGACGCCGGCCCCGCCCGATGCGCTCGGACGGGGCCGGCGGCCCGCTGGCTGCGGGATCAGCCCTTCGAGGACTCGAGGGCCCGCTGCCGCTCGAAGCGGCCGGGCTCGAGCTCGACGCCCGCGGCGCGGCGGAACGGGTTGAACGGGGTGTCCAGGCCCGCCACCGAGGTGGAGTCACGGCCGAACAGGGTCTCGGCGACCCAGCCGGACAGGATGCGGAACTTCCGCTCCAGGGTGGGCATCGCGTAGCCGTGGTAGCCGCGGTGGGCCAGGAACGCCGGGATGCCGGCGATCTTGGTGCCCAGCGGGTTGCCCACGCCGCGGCCGAAGCCCAGCCCCGCCACGGTGCCCAGGGACTTGTGCACGTACTCCTGCACCTCGCCCTCGCCGTGGCGCACGGCCATGTAGTTGGCGGCCAGACGCTTGGCCTGACGGATGGCGTGCTGGGCGTTCGGGACGCAGAAGCCGCCCGGGCCGGCCCCGGTCAGGTCCGGCACGGCGGAGACGTCGCCGCAGGCCCACGCACCCTCGAGCGCGCCGGCCTCGCCGTCCTTGATCTGCAGGGTGGGGGTGGCCTCCACGCGGCCGCGGTCGTCCACCGGGAAGTCGGTGCTCCTGACCACGGAGTTGGCCACCACGCCGGCGCACCACACGAGGGTGTCCGCCGCGAAGGTCTCCGCCTCCTCCTTGGAGGGCATGGCCACGAGCTTCATGACGCCGTCCGTGGCGTCGCCCAGCGAGGTGTTGAGCAGGACCTCGATGCCGCGGTCCTTCAGGTGCTCCACCACGCCCTGGGCCTGCTCCTCGGAGACCTCGGGCATGATGCGGCCCATGGCCTCGACGAGGACGATCCGGATCTCCG
Organism: Micrococcus sp. HOU01; assembly: GCF_035609305.1. Lineage (NCBI taxonomy): Bacteria > Bacillati > Actinomycetota > Actinomycetes > Micrococcales > Micrococcaceae > Micrococcus > Micrococcus sp. HOU01. The sequence continues at coordinate 2,227,099 of NZ_CP141211.1, forward strand.
ACTGGGAGAGGCGCTCGTTGCGCTCCACGGCGTTGCGGATGAGGTTCTCCATCTCCGCGATGGCCTCGATCCCGGCGAAGCCGCCGCCCACCACCACGAAGGTCAGGGCACGCTTGCGCTCCTCGGCGTCCGTCATCAGGGAACCGGCGTCCAGGCGCTCCAGGATCTGGTTGCGCAGCTGGACGGCCTCCTCGACCGAGCGCAGACCGATGCCCTGCTCGCCCAGACCCGGGATGGGGAACACGCGGGTCACGGCGCCCGCGGTCATCACGATGTCCTGGTACGGGATCTCGAACTCGTCGCCGCCCTCGCCGCGCACCACGGCGGTGCGGCCGGCGTGGTCCACGGACACGACGGCGCCGCGGACGACCTCGGCGTCCTTGAGGTGCGTCTGCAGGTCCACGTTCACGTGGCGGCCCTCGATGTGGCCGCCCACGACCTCGGGCAGGAACGGGTAGTACGTCATGTACGGGCGGGGGTCGACGACGGTCACGACGCCGCCGCGCTCGGCGACCTTCTTCTGCAGCTCGCGGGCGACATGGAACCCGGCGTAGCCGCCGCCGACGATCAGCAGGCGCGGCTTGGGAGACAGTTCAGGAGTGAGAGACATACCGCCAGTCTACGCACGCACGGGCCCGGCCCCTCCACTCTCCGCCGTCGTGGTCAGGACCGCAGCGAGAGCACGATCCCGTCCAGGATGTCGTGCTCGCTCGCCCAGGCCTCGGTGACGCCCGCGACCTCGGCCACCCGCTCCAGGACGGTGCTCCACAGCAGCGCGCCCGCGCCGATCACGTCCACCCGTCCCGGGTGCATGAACCCCCGCTCGGCGCGTTCGGCCCGGGTCGCCGCCACGAGGCCCTCCGCCGCCGCGCGGAACTCGGCGATCGGCAGGCGCGCACCGTGGATGGCCTCGGGCTCGTACGTGCTGAGCCCGAGGGCCTCGGCGGTCACGGTGGTCACCGAGCCGGCCACGCCGACCACGCGCGCCACGCGTTCCAGCGGCAGGCGGGCGGCGGCGTCGTCGAGGAGGCGGCGGGCGTCCGCGCGGGCCGCGGCGACCTCGTCCGACGTCGGGGGGTCGGAGCGCAGATGACGCTCGGTGAACCGCACGCAGCCCATGTCCAGGCTGACCGCGCCCACGACCTCGCCCGCGGGCGTGCCGACGACCAGCTCGGTGGAGCCGCCGCCGAGGTCCACGACGAGCACGAGGTCCTCCGGGCCCAGGTCCGCGGTCTCGACGGCGGAGACGGCGCCCGCGAAGGACAGGCCGGCCTCCTCGGCGCCCGAGACGACCTCCGGCTCGACGCCGAGCCGCTCCCGGACGCCGTCGACGAACGCGGCCCGGTTGGAGACGTCCCGGCTGGCGGAGGTGGCCACGAACCGGACCCGGCCGGCGTGGTGGCGCTGGACCAGGCGGGCGTACTCGTCCACCGCCGCGAAGGTGCGCTCCAGCGCGGCGTCGGAGAACGCGCCGGTGGCGTCCACGCCCTCGCCCAGGCGCACCACGCGCATCTCGCGCACGACGTCGGCCAGCGGCGCCGTCGGGTCGGCCACGGCGCCGGTGGTCTCATCCGTCCCGGCCGGCCGGGAGATCAGCAGGCGGATGGAGTTCGTGCCGCAGTCCACGCCGGCCACCGTGACCTCCTTGAGCGCGGCGACGCGTTCGAGGTGCCTCACGTGCCGGGACAGGTCCTTCGTGGGCACCGCCGCGGCCTCGTCCCACGCGCCCTCGCACGCGCAGACCTCGGGCGTCCACCACGGGGCCACCAGGGCGATCGCCTCGTCACCGAGCGGGTTCACCCCCGGCCCGGCCGCGAGCGCGTGGCCCACGAGGGCGTGCAGGCACTTCACGCGCTCGGGCATGCCGCCGGCCGAGACCCCGGCGATCTCCGGGACGGGCCCCGTGCCGGCCTCGGCCCCGACCCGGTCCCGCTCGGCGATGTAGGCCTCGTGCGCCGCGCGGTGCGCGGCCGCGAGCGCGGGGTCCTGGGCGAGGCGGTCGTTCATGCGCGCCATCTCCCCGTCCGCCTCCACGCGCGAGACCGCCGCCGTCAGCACGGGGTGCGTCAGGTAGAAGGTCGTGGGGAACGGGATGCCGTTGGAGAGCCGCGGCGCGGTGGTGGCCACGAGGGGGTTGCCGCACACGCAGCGGGCACCGATCTCCACGACGTCCCGGACCGGGCGGCCGAGCTGGCGGGACAGGGTGTCCAGGTCCTGCTCGGTGACGGTGCGGTCCTGGGCGGGGCGGGGGCTGACGGTCATGGTGTCCTCGGGGGTGCGGGGGTGGTGCGGGCGGGGGCGGGACGCGGGGTTCACTCGAGCCCGGCGCGGACGGCCGAGTCCCACAGGCCCTCGGCCCACGGCAGGCGGGTGTTGACGACCTCGTCCGCGCCGGCGGCGGGCGTGTCCTCGGCCTCGGTGTCGGTCTCGGAGGGCCGCCCCGTCACGGAGTACAGGGTCTCCCCCGGCATGACCAGCTCGAGACGCTCACGCGCCTGCTGGGTCACGTAGGCGGGATCGTCCCACAGCTGGATCCGCCGTTCGTAGTCCTCGCGCTGGGCCTGCATGGTGGCGATCTCCTCGCGCGCGGCCGAGATCTCCAGCTGCTGGTTCAGGAACGCGCGCAGCGTGGGCGCCACCAGGACGGCGGCCACCAGCAGCACGGCGACGACGATGAGCGAGCGGCCCGTGATCTGCCGGGCCGGCACCGGCTCCGGCAGCGGGGCCCGACGGCGGGCGGCCGTGGCGGCGGCGGATGCGGCGCGGCGGGGGGCGGGCCGGGGCCGACGCCCGGCCGGGCGGGCCGGAGCCGTGCGGCGCGGGGGTGCCGACGGGGATGCGGGGGCGGCGGTGTCCCCGGCGGGGGCCGTGTCGGCCCGGTCCGCGTCCGGGTGCCCGTCCAGGTGTCCGGGGTGACCGGCCTGGCGGCGCTCCTGGACGCTCTGCAGGTCGATGACCTCTGCGTCCGTCGCCGCGGGCGCCGGCGTGGGGGCCGCGGGGGTCGGCGTGGGCGCGTCCGCCTTCGGGGAGGCCGTCGTCGGGGCCGCCGGGGCCGCGACGGCGGTCCGGCGCGGGGCGCCCGTCGTCGGGTCGACACGGGGCACGCGGGGGCGGCGCGGACTCATCGCGGACTCCTTCGGACGCGTGGCGGGGACCCTCCCAGCGTACTGCCCGCCCCTGGCAGGCTCCTGGTCGCGCCGGGACGGGCGCGGGCCCGCCCGGAAGGATCCGGGAGGGCCCGCGCGTCGTCGTCGGGGACGGTCAGCCGCGGAAGCGCGGGAAGGCGGAGCGGCCCGCGTAGACGGCGGCGTCGGCCAGGTCCTCCTCGATGCGCAGCAGCTGGTTGTACTTGGCCACGCGGTCCGAGCGGGCCGGGGCGCCGGTCTTGATCTGGCCGGCGTTGGTGGCCACCGCGAGGTCCGCGATGAACGTGTCCTCGGTCTCGCCCGAGCGGTGCGAGATCATGCAGTGGAACATGTGGCGCTGGGCCAGGGAGATCGCGTCGAAGGTCTCGGTCAGGGAGCCGATCTGGTTGACCTTCACGAGCAGGGCGTTGCCGGCCTTCTCGTCGATGCCGCGCTGCAGCCGCTCCACGTTGGTGACGAACAGGTTGTCGCCCACCAGCTGGACGCGATCGCCCAGCTGCGCGGTCAGGTGCTGCCAGCCGTCCCAATCGTCCTCGTCGAGCGGGTCCTCGATGGAGACGATCGGGTAGTTGTCCACCAGCTCGGTGTAGTAGGCGGCCATCTCCTCGGCGGAGCGCTGCTGGCCCTCGAAGGTGTAGGAGCCCTTGTCGAAGAACTCGGAGGAGGCGACGTCCAGCGCCAGCGCGATGTCCTCGCCCAGGCGGTAGCCGGCCTTCGTCACGGCCTCGGCGATGAGGTCCAGGGCGGCCCGGTTGGACTCCAGGGACGGGGCGAACCCGCCCTCGTCGCCCAGGCCGGTGGACAGGCCCTTCTCCTGCAGCACGGTCTTCAGGGCGTGGTAGACCTCGGTGCCCCAGCGCAGGGCCTCGCGGAAGGACGGGGCGCCGATCGGGGCGATCATGAACTCCTGGATGTCCACGTTGGAGTCCGCGTGGGCGCCGCCGTTGAGGATGTTCATCATCGGCACGGGCAACACGTGGGCGTTCGGGCCGCCCAGGTACTTGTAGAGCATGAGGTCGGAGGCCTGCGCGGCGGCCACGGCGACGGCCATGGACACGCCCAGGATCGCGTTCGCGCCCAGCTTGCCCTTGTTGGGGGTGCCGTCCAGGTCCCGCATCGCGCGGTCCACGGCGCGCTGGTCCGCGGCGAACTCGCCCTCGAGCTCCTCCGCGATGCCCTCGACCGCGGCGACGGCGTCCAGCACGCCCTTGCCGCCGTAGCGCTTCTTGTCCCCGTCACGGCGCTCGACCGCCTCGAACTCGCCGGTGGAGGCGCCCGAGGGCACGGCCGCGCGGCCCAGGGAGCCGTCGGTGAGCAGGACCTCCACCTCGACGGTGGGGTTGCCGCGCGAGTCGAGGATCTCGCGAGCGTGGATGGCGTCGATCAGGGCCATGGACGGGTCTCCTTCAATCGAAGTCGGAAGTCGTGCCCGCGGCGTGGACACGGCCTCAGCCTAGCGGGGACCTCCGGTTCCGGTCGGCCGCGCGCCGGCGACAAGACCGCCGTTCCCCCCGGCTGCGATGTCGCTGGGGCGCGGTCGGGGCGGCGGCCGGGCCGGCGCGGCGCCGCGTCAGCCGGACGGACGCAGCGCCGACAAGTCCCCCGCACGCACCCGGGCCACCGTGGTGCGCAGCGCCCGTTCGGGGTCCAGCCCCGCCGCCCGGGCCCGGCGCACCAGCGCGAACAGCTCCGCCCCGAGCGCGGCCTCGCCCGGCCACACCGCCGCCGGGCGCTCCCCCGCCTCGGCGGCCGGCGCCGGGACGTGCGCGGCGAGCGGGTCCGGCTCCTGCCGCGCCGCGCGGTCGACCACCTTCGCGGCGGCGGCCAGCGCCGGCAGCCGGGCCGGGATGTCGCCGACGTCGAGGCCCGGGCCGGTGCCGCCGTCGTCGTGGGCCGGGGCGGCGGACGAGAGCCCCGCGGCGGCCCGCTCCTGCGCCTTGACCCGCTCCCAGGCCAGCTCGACGGCCTCGGGCGTGACGGCGGCGAGCTCCTCGGCCGGGCGCAGGCCGCCCTCGGGGGTGAGCACGAGCGGGTTGCGCCGGATCATCTTGGCGGTGAGGGCGTCGGCGGCGTCGTCCAGGCGGAACCCGGCCGTCTCCGCCGGGGCGCCCGGCGCCCGGGAGACGGCGGCGTGCAGGACCACCTGGAACAGGACGTCCCCGAGCTCGGCGGCCAGGGCGGGATACGCGCCGTCGGCCCGACGCGCGGGCACGTCGGCCCATGCGGCGGCGTCGCGGGACTCGATCTCCGCCACCGCCTCGTACGCCTCCTCCACGAGGTACTCGGCGAGGTCGGCGTGGGCGAGCTCGGCCGTCCAGGGGCAGTGGTCGCGCAGGGCCTCGACCACCGCCACCAGACGGTCCACACTCGCGCTCACGGGCGGATCAGTCGTCCTCGTCCTCGTCGTCCAGCTCCTCGAGGACCGGGCCGACGGCGTCGCCGGAGATGACCTCGCCCCAGCCGGCCACGAGGATCTCGGCGAGGTCCTCGCGCTCGTCCACGGACAGGAAGGCGGCCTCGGCCGCGTTGAGCTGCAGGTCCAGCAGCTCGGAGAGCGAGTAGCCGAAGGTCTCGGCGAGCAGGTAGAGCTCGTCGGTCAGGGACACGTCCGAGACGAGCCGGTTGTCCGTGTTCACGGTGACGCGGAAGCCGAGCTGCACGAGCAGGTCGATGGGATGGCCCGCGATGCCCGCCGCGGCGTCCACCGCGCCGGTCTGCAGGTTCGAGGACGGGCAGACCTCCAGGGCGATCTGCCGGTCCCGCACCCACGCGGCGGTCTCGCCCAGGTCCACGATGCCGGTCAGCTCGTCCAGCTGCTCGCCGTCCTCGTCCACGCCGCCGTACTCCACCGAGATGTCCTCCGCCAGGCGCACGCCGTGGCCCAGACGCAGGGCGCGGCCGTCCACGAGGGCCGAGCGGACGGAGTCCAGGCCGTCGCCCTCGCCCGCGTGCACGGTGACGGGCAGGTGGTGGGCGGCCAGCCACGTGAAGGTGTCGGCGAAGCGGGAGGGCGGGAACCCGGCCTCGGCGCCCGCGATGTCGAAGCCCACGACGCCGGCCTCGCGGTGGCGCACGGCCAGCTCGGCGATCTCCTGGGCCCGGTCGGCGTGCCGCATCGCGGTGACCAGCTGGCCCACGCGGATCACGTGGCCCGCGGCGTCGGCGGCCTCGACCGCCTCGTCCAGGCCGGCCTGCACGGCCTCGACGGCCTCGTCCAGGCTCAGCCCGCCGGCCAGGTGCTGCTCGGGGGCCCAGCGGATCTCGCCGTAGACGACGCCGTCGGCGACCAGGTCCTCGACGAACTCGCGGGCCACGCGGCGCAGCTGCTCGCGGGTCTGCATCACGGCGGTGGTCAGGGCGAAGACCTGCAGGTACTTCTCGAGGGACTCGCCGTTGGCGTGCTCGGCGATCCACTCGGCCAGGCCCTCGACGGTGTCCGCGGGGACCTCGACGCCGGCCTCGCGGGCCAGGTCGAGGACGGTGCCCACGCGCAGGCCGCCGTCGAGGTGGTCGTGGAGGGAGACCTTGGGCAGGACGGCCAGGTCGACCTCGAGCGGGGAGGGGGATGCGGTGTCCGGAAGCTGCGTCGTCGTCACGGGCGTCACTCTACGGCAGGGCGCTCAGCGCAGGGCCTCCTGCTCGGCCAGGGTGAGGCCCTTCACCCCGGCGCCCAGCCGGCGGCGCAGCAGGGCCTTGAGCAGGCGGTCCAGCAGCAGGCCCACGAGCGCGGCACCCGTCACGGAGACGGCGATCTGCAGCACCGGGTTCTCCAGCCAGCCCGCGGTCAGGCGCGCGATCATGATCGAGTACGCGGCCCAGCTGGCCGTGGAGAGCAGGTCCAGCGCCACGAACCGCACCGGCGGATAGCGGGTGGCGCCGGCCGTGAGGTTCAGGGCCACGCGGCCGCCGGGGATGAACCGGGCGGTGAACAGCAGCAGCGCGCCGTGGCTGTGCAGGTGGTGACGGGCGACCTCGACCGTGGCCCGCACCCGCCGCAGCCGCATCCACCGGAACCGCTCCACGCCCACGGCACGGCCGATCGCGTACGCGGCCACGTCCCCCAGGAACGCGCCCGCGAAGCCGACCCCCCACAGCGCCCACAGGGAGAACGGATGCCCGTCGCGGACGATCGCGCCGAGGGCCACCAGCACCGACTCCGACGGGAAGATCGGCACGATGCCGTCGAGCAGGCACAGCAGCAGCGTCAGCGGCAGGACCCACCACTGCGCGGAGGCGTGGAGGATCGCCCCCTCGAGCCACGCGAGCATCCGGTCAGCCGATCCGGTCCAGGATCACGGAGCGCTCGCGCAGGGCCCGGGCGGCGTCGTCGTCGAGCTCGCCGACGGACCAGCCGCCGGCGAGCGCGGCCCTCGCCCGCTCGAAGCGCTCCGGCGTGTCCGTGTGCAGGGTCAGCACCTTCTGACCCCGGGCCACGCGCTCGCCGGGGCGCACGTGCACCTCGACGCCGGCCGCGGCCTGGACGGCCTGGCCCTGTCGCTCCCGCCCGGCGCCGAGGCGCCACGCGGTCAGGCCCACGGCCATCGCGTCCAGCTCGGTGAGGACGCCGTCCGTCTCCGCGACGACGTCCTCGGTGTGGGCCGCCGTCGGGAGGGCTGCGCGGGGGTCGCCGCCCTGGGCCTCGATCATCCGGTTCCACACGTCCATCGCCCGGCCGTTGGCCAGGTGCTCGGCCGGGTCCACGTCCGTGACCCCGGCGCCGGCGAGCATCGCGGCGGCGAGCGCCACGGTGAGCTCCACGACGTCGGCCGGGCCGCCGCCGGCGAGCACCTCCACCGACTCGCGGACCTCGAGGGCGTTGCCGGCCGTCCGGCCCAGGGGCACGGACATGTCCGTGAGCAGCGCCGAGGTGTCCACCCCGGCGTCCCGGCCGAGGTCCACCATGGTCCGGGCCAGCTCGCGGGCGGACGCCTCGTCCTTCATGAACGCGCCCGAGCCGCACTTGACGTCCAGCACGAGGGCGCCGGTGCCCTCGGCGATCTTCTTGGACATGATCGAGGAGGCGATCAGCGGGATGGCCTCCACCGTGCCCGTGACGTCGCGCAGGGCGTACAGGCGCTTGTCCGCCGGGGCCAGGCCGGAGCCGGCGGCGCAGATCACCGCGCCCACCTCGGAGAGCTGGCGCAGCATCGCCTCGTTGCTGAGGTCGGCCCGCCACCCGGGGATCGCCTCGAGCTTGTCCAGGGTGCCGCCGGTGTGGCCGAGGCCGCGGCCGGACAGCTGCGGCACGGCCACCCCGAAGGAGGCCACGAGCGGGGCCAGCGGCAGGGTGATCTTGTCCCCCACGCCGCCGGTGGAGTGCTTGTCCGCGGTGGCCAGGGGGCGGCCGTCCGGGGTGGTGAGCCCGCCGAAGTCCATGCGCTCGCCCGAGGCGATCATCGCGTCCGTCCAGCGGGCGATCTCGGCGCGGTCCATGCCGTTGAGCAGGATCGCCATGGCCAGGGCGGACATCTGCTCGTCCGCCACCACGCCGCGGGTGTACGCGTCCACCACCCAGTCGATCTGCTCGGGCGACAGCGTCCCCCGGTCCCGCTTGGTGCGGATCACCTCGACGGCGTCGAAGGGCTCGGCCTGCGGCTGCGCGGTCATGGGGTTCTCCTCGGAGGACGGCTGCGACGGTCAGCCTCCGACTCTAGCGAGCGGGCCCGGGAGCGCGCCGCAGGTCAGGGACGGTCCGCCCGCTCCAGGTCGGCCGGGCCGAAGGCGTCCGGCAGCACCGCGTCGATCCCCCGCTCCCCCGCCGGGGTGAGCAGCACGAGCCCGGGGGCGCGGAACTCGTACAGCAGCTGGCGGCACCGCCCGCAGGGCATGGTGAGCACGCCCTCGCCGTCCACGCACACGAACGCGGCCAGTCGGCCGCCCCCGCCCATGCGCAGGTCGGCCAGCAGCGCGCACTCGGCGCACAGGGTCAGCCCGTAGGACGCGTTCTCGATGTTGCAGCCCGAGACGAGGCGGCCGTCCTCGGTGAGCGCGGCGGCGCCCACCCGGAACCCCGAGTAGGGCACGTAGGCGTGCTCCGTGGCGGCCAGGGCCGCGGCCCGCAGCCGGTCCCAGTCCACGCGCGGCGCCGTCGTCGTGTGCTGTCCGTCCGCCACGGCTACTCCTTCACGTACGGCACGCCCGAGGCGGCCGGGCCGCGCGAGCGGCCCACGAGGCCGGCCACGGCGAACACCGTGACGAGGTACGGGAGCATCGCCATGAACTGGCTCGGCACCGGGGTGCCGAGGATCGCCAGGACGTACTGCATGTTGGTGGCGAAGCCGAACAGCAGCGCCGCGAAGAACGCGCCGATCGGGTTCCAGCGGCCGAAGATCACGGCCGCGAGCGCGATGAAGCCCTGGCCCGCCGTCATCTCCTTGGAGAAGGACGACGCCGAGACGAGCGTGAAGAACGCCCCGCCCGTGCCGGCCACCGCACCGCCCAGCAGGACGGCGGCGTACCGCGTGCGGTTCACGTCGATGCCCACGGTGTCCGCGGCCTTGGGGTGCTCGCCCACAGCGCGCACGCGCAGGCCCCAGCGGGTGCGGAACAGGGCGAACCACAGCGCGATCACGAGCAGGTACATCGCGTAGCCCAGGATCGTCTGGTCGAACAGGATGGGCCCGAGCACGGGGATGTCCGCCAGGCCCGGGATCCGCAGGTTCGGGAAGTGCGGCGGCGCGTTGAGCTCGGTGTCCCCGCCCGTGAGGACGGTGGAGTACAGGAAGCTCGTCAGGCCGGCCACGAGCACGTTGAGCACGACGCCGACGATCACCTGGTTGACCAGGTACTTGATCGAGAACACGGCGAGCAGCCAGGACACGAGGACGCCGGCCACGATGGCGGCGGCCAGGCCCGCCCAGGGCGAGCCGGTGGCGGTGCCGACGACGGCGGCCGTGAACGCGCCCGCCAGCAGCTGACCCTCGATCGCGATGTTCACCACGCCCGAGCGCTCGGCCAGGATGCCGGCCATCGAGCCGAAGATCAGCGGGACCGCCAGCGCGAACGAGCCGGCGATCAGGCCGGTGAGGAACACGGTGGTGTTGTCCGCCGAGCCGATCACCCAGATGAGGAACGCGGCCACGAACGCGACGGCGAACAGGGCCGCGGCCCAGCCGGGGGTGCGCCCCGAGCGCAGGGTCGCCAGCCAGGCCACCACGGTGAGCACCGCCATGAGCCCGACGAGCAGCCAGCCCCCCAGCACGGGGTCGGCGGTCAGGTCCGGGAGCACGACGGCGTCGGACGCGTGGGAGAGCCGGAAGGTCGCCGTCGCCTCGGGGGCGCCGAGGGCGAAGACGGCCAGGGCCAGCAGGGTCAGGATCGTCAGGGCGATCGGGGTGGTCCAGTGCCGGACCACGACCCGGGCGGGCTCGGCGGCCTCGGGGCGGACGACGTCGGCGTGGGGCCGGGCGGCGGTCGCGCTCATCGGGCGTCCCCCTTCTGCTCGTGCGGGCGGTGGGTCGGGGCCGTGTCCGTGGGCTGCGTGGTCGGGGCCTGCGGGTCCGCGACGGCGGTGGCCGCGGCCTCCTGGACGCCCGTGGACGGGGCGGCGGCGTGGCCGCCGGCGCCGGTCACCGCGGCGCCGGCCACGGCGGGCTGGGTCACGGGGTCGGCAGCGCGGCGGGCACGGGCGGCGCCCGGGGCGGGCAGTCGGAAGATCGCACGCACCAGCGGCGGGGCCGCGATGAGCAGCACGATCACGGACTGCACCACGAGGACGATGTCGACCGGCACCCCGGTCTCGGTCTGCATGGTCACGCCGCCGGCGCGCAGGGCGCCGAAGAGCAGGCCCGCGAACAGCACTCCCACCGGGTGGGACCGGCCGAGCAGGGCCACCGTGATCGCGTCGAAGCCGAAGGACCCGGCCACGGAGGTGTTCAGCGTGCTCTCCGTGCCGGCGACGTGGGTGGCGCCGGCCAGGCCGGCGAGGCCGCCGGAGATCGCCATGGCGGCCACGTAGGAGCCCTTCACGGAGATGCCGGCCGTGCGGGCGGCGTCCGGGTTGGCGCCCACGGCCCGCAGGCGGAAGCCGAGGGTGGAGCGCTGCATGAGCCACCACGTGAAGAGCACGGCCAGCAGCGCGACGAAGAAGCCCCAGTGCAGCCGGAAGTCGGTCCCCAGCAGCCGCGGGAACATGGCGGAGCGGTCCAGCGGAGCGGACACCGGGTTCGTGGTGCCGGGCGCCCGCAGGACGGGGGTGTTCAGCAGGTACGCGAGCAGGTTCACCGCCACGTAGTTGAGCATGATCGTGAGGATCACCTCGTGCGCGCCCGTCCAGGCCTTGAGCACGCCGACGACGGAGCCCCACAGCACGCCGCCGAGCACGCCCATCACGACGACGAGCAGCAGGTGCACGCCGGGCGGCAGGTGCAGGTGCACGCCGAACCACGTGGCGAACATGGCGCCGAAGATGAACTGGCCCTGGCCGCCGATGTTGAACAGGCCCGCCCGGAAGGCGATGGCGATGCCCAGCGAGATGATGATCAGCGGGGTCGCCACGGTGAGGGTCTCGGTGAGCGGGTAGAGCATGCCCGTCGCGTCCGAGGCCCGGTAGTTGAAGACGGCGCCGCGGAACAGGGCCGCGAAGGCTCCGGCGAACGCGGCCCAGGCGGCGGACAGCAGGTCTCCCGGGCGGGCGAAGAAGTAGCCGGCGGCATCGCGGACGTCCTCGTCCACGGCGATGATCAGCAGGCCGGAGATCAGCAGGGACAGCAGGATCGCCAGGGCGGTGACCGTGCCGTTGCCCGAGAGGATCCGGCGCAGGGCGGAGTCGGCGGGGGCGGGCCGGGCGGCCGCGTCGGACGCGGGGGCCGGGCGCTGCGGGGCGGCGGTGCTCACGGGCGCTCTCCTTCCGTGGTGGGGTGGGCGGCGGGCGCCTCACCGGCGGTGCCGGGCGTGCCCGCGGCGACGTCTGCGCCGGAGGCGAGGGCCGCGTCGTCGGGGGTCTGGCCGGCCATCATGAGGCCGAGCGTCTCGCGCGAGGTGTCCCCCGGCACGATGCCGACGATCCGCCCGTGGTACATCACGGCGATCCGGTCCGCCAGCTCGAGGACCTCGTCCAGCTCGGTGGAGACGATCAGCACGGGGGTGCCGGCGTCGCGCTCGGCGATGATCCGGTCGTGCAGGAACTCGATCGAGCCGACGTCCACGCCGCGCGTGGGCTGCGAGGCGATGAACAGGCGCAGCCCGTCCACGAGTTCGCGGGCCATGACGACCTTCTGCTGGTTGCCTCCCGAGAGGGAGGAGACCGGCAGGTCCACGCCCTGGGTGCGGACGTCGAACTCGGCCACGCGGCGCTCGGCGAGCGCCCGCACCGCGGCGGGGCGCATCTGCACGGCGTTGCCGGCCGGGGCGACGTCGTACCGGTTGAGCACCATGTTCTCCGCCACGGAGAACGGGCCGACGAGCCCGTCCGTGGAGCGGTCCTCGGGCACGAAGCCGACGCCGGCGCGGATGATCTGGCGGGTGGACCGGCCGATCAGCTCCCGACCGTCCAGGGTGACGGAGCCGGTGGCCTTGACCAGGCCCATGATCGCCTCGGTCAGCTCGGTCTGCCCGTTGCCCTGCACACCGGCCACGGCGAGGACCTCGCCCTGGCGGACGGCGAAGGACACGGCGTCCAGCAGCACCTGGCCCGTGGGCGAGACGACGGAGAGGTCCTCGACGCGGAACGTCTCCTCCCCCAGGGTCGGGGCCGTCTTGCGCCGCTCGAGGACGACGTTCCGGCCCACCATGAGGGCGGCCAGCTCGGCGGCCTCGGCGGAGGGCTCCGCCGTGCCGACCACGCGGCCGCGGCGCAGCACGGTGATGTCGTCCGAGACGGCCTTGACCTCGCGCAGCTTGTGGGAGATGAACACGATCGCCGTGCCGTCCGCCCGCAGCTGCCGGATGATGCCGAGCAGCTCGTCGGTCTCCTGGGGGGTGAGCACGGCGGTCGGCTCGTCCAGGATGAGGATGCGCGCGTCGCGGACGAGGGCCTTGATGATCTCGACGCGCTGCTGCACGCCCACGGGCAGGTCCTCGACGACGGCGTCCGGGTCCACGTCGAAGCCGTACTGCGCGGAGATCTCCCGGATCCGCCGGCGGGTGGCCTCGAGGTCGAGCACGCCCAGGGCGCGGGTGTGCTCGTCGCCGAGGGCCACGTTCTCGGCCACCGTGAAGACGGGCACGAGCATGAAGTGCTGGTGCACCATGCCGATGCCCGCGCGCATGGCCTCGCCGGGGCCGGAGAACCGGACGGGCTCGCCGTCGAGCAGGATCTCCCCCTCGGTGGGCTCGTAGAGCCCGAAGAGGACGTTCATCAGGGTGGACTTGCCGGCGCCGTTCTCGCCGAGGAGGGTGTGCACCCGCCCCGACTCCACGGTCAGGTTCACGTCCTCGTTCGCGGCGAACGAGCCGAAGCGCTTGGTGATCCCGCGCAGTTCGAGCCTCATCGAGGGCCTTCCGTCTGGTCGATGCTCGTGGTGCCGCGCTCGGCGGCGGGGGCGGGCCGGGCGCCCGCGCGCCGCGGGGCCGGTCCGGAGGGGTCCGGGCCGGCCCTGCGGCGGTGGCGAGGCGGGTCAGGCCTCCGGGGAGTACTCCGAGCCGACCTTCAGCTCGCCCGAGACGATCTTGGCCTCGAGGTCCTTGAGCTCGTCCTTGAGCTCCTGCGGCACCGTGTCCTCGAAGTCGTGGAACGGGGCCAGCTCGACGCCCTTGTTCTCCAACGTGCCCACGTAGGGCTCGGCCGAGAACTCGTCCTTCAGGTCCGCGGCGATCACGTCGGCGACGGACTGGCCCATGTTCTTCTTCACCGAGGTGAGGATCAGGTTGCCGTCCTTGGTGGACTCGTAGCCGTCCGAGTCCGGCCAGATGACCTTGACGTCCTTGCCGCCCTGGTTCGCCTCGCGGACGGCGTCCAGGGTGCCCAGGCCCACGGGGCCGGCCACCGGCATCACGATGTCGGCGCCCTCGTTGATGAAGTTGGCGGTGTTCGTCTTGCCGTTGGCCACGTTCTTGAAGTCGCCCGTGAAGGAGCCGGTCTTCGCGTCCTTGTCCCAGCCCAGGACCTTGACGTCCTTGTCCTTGACCTCGTTGTAGTGCTCCACGCCGCGGGCGAAGCCGTCCATGAAGATGGTGACGGTGGGGATCTCCATGCCGCCGTAGGTGGCCACGGTGCCGGTCTCGGTGGTGCCCGCCGCCAGGTAGCCGGCCAGGAACGCCGCCTGCGCCGTGTCGTAGGTGAGCTTCTGGAAGTTGTCGGAGAAGCCCTCCGCGGTGACGTCCACGCCGAAGAAGTGGGTGTCCGAGTGCTGCGCGGCGATCGGCTTCATGGCGTCGCCGAGGAGGAAGCCCACGCCGATGACGGCGTCGCAGTCGGCGTTGACCATGGCGGTCACGTTCGGGGTGAACTCGCTGGGCTCGTTCGACTCGGCCTCGCTGGTGGTGATGCCGTAGGCCTTCTCGGCGGCCTTGAGGCCCTCGTAGGAGGACTGGTTGAAGGAGCGGTCGTCGAAGCCGCCCTCGTCCGAGACGATGCAGGCCTTGTAGTCCTTGTTGTCCGAGCCGACGCCGTCCACGGTGGCGATGGCCTCGCTCTCGGCGGCGCCGGAGCCCGAGGCCTCGGACTGCTCCGGCGGGGCGCCGCACGCGGTCAGCAGCAGGCCGGAGACGCCGAGCGCGGCGACGGGGAGCAGGAGACGACGACGGCGCGCGGCCGAGGGGGTGGCGATGCCCATGGGGTCCTCATTTCGGAAGGCACGGTGCGAGGTCCGCGGCCGGTGGCCGCGGAAAGACGGGGCCCGTGCGGGCGGCCCCGTCCGGATGAGCGCGAGTCTACCGAACGGTGGGCCCGTCCCCTCCGGCGGGTGCGGGCGGCGGGGTCAGTGGTGGTCCTCGCCCGTGAGCACCTGCAGCGCGGCGGCGGTGAAGACCCGCATGCCCACGCCGATGGCCCGCTCGTCCGGCGCGTAGTCCCCGCGGTGCAGATCGTAGATGGGGCCACCCGGGGACCGGGTGCCGAGGCGCAGCATGGAGCCGGGCACCTTCTGGGTCATCCAGGCGAAGTCCTCGCCGCCCATCGACTGCGGGGTCAGGACGATCGCCCGCGAGCCGAGCTCCCGCCGCGCCGCGGTCTCGATCAGCGCCGTCTCGCCCTCGGTGTTGTGCACCGGCGGGACGCCGCGCACGTGCTCGAGCTGCACGTGCACGCCGTACGGCGCGGCCACCTGCCGGACCACCTCGTCGAGCAGCGCACCGGCCTCCTCCCACACGTCCGCGTCGAGGCAGCGCATGGTCCCGGCCAGGTAGCCGGTGTTGTCGATCGCGTTGGGCGCGCTGCCGGCGGCGATCTGCCCCCACACCACGGAGACGGCCGAGCGCACGTCGATCCGCCGGGAGAGCACGGCGGGCACGTTCACGGCGATCTGGGACAGGGCGAAGACCATGTCCTCGGTGAGGTGGGGCCGCGAGGTGTGCCCCCCGCGTCCGGTGAGGGTGATCCGGATCGTGTCCGCCGCCGAGGTGATGGCGCCGATGCGGGTGCCGATCGAGCCGACGTCGACCTGGGGGTCGCAGTGCGCCGCCAGGATGCGGGGCACGTCGTCGAGGATCCCCTGCCGCAGCACGGCCAGGGAGCCGCCGGGCAGCCGCTCCTCCGCGGGCTGGAAGATGACGCGGACCGTGCCGTGGACCCGCTCGCCGACCGCGCGCAGGTCGGGGTCGGCGGTGGCCCCGCGGAGGATGCGGCCGAGGGCGACGGCCACACCCGCCATGACGGCGGTGTGCATGTCGTGGCCGCACGCGTGCGCGACGCCGTCATTGACGGACACGTAGGGCAGGCCGGTCTCCTCCTCGACCGGCAGCGCGTCGATGTCCGCGCGCAGGGCCAGCACCACCGGCCCCTCCCCGACGTCCACATAGGCGCCCGTGGACTCCATCCGCACGGGCGAGAGCCCATAGCCGGAGAGCAGCTCCACGATGCGGTCGGTGGTGCGGTACTCCTCATAGGAGAGCTCGGGATGCCGGTGCAGGTCCCGGCGGAAGGACACGATCTCGTCCTCGAGCTCGGCCACCACGGGGCCCACCGAGGGGACGGAGGTCGGACGGGGCCCGGTCAGCACGGAGTCGGAGGTGGTCATGGCCCAGCACCCTACTCCGGGGGTGCCGGTCGGTGCGGACCGGACCCGGCCGGGGACGCGGTCAGAGGACCTCGTCCACGCCCTCGGCCTTGAGCGCCTCGACGGCCTTCTTGACCTCCTGCGCGTGCTCCGTGGTGGTGACCAGCAGCGCGTCCTCGGTGTCCACCACGACGACGTCCTCGATGCCGATCAGCGCGATGACGCGCTTCGTGTCCGTCACCACGACGCCGGACGCGTCGTCCGAGTACACCCGCGGGGTGTCGCCGATCACCGTGATGCCGGAGGCGTCCTTGACCGGGTTCAGGCGGGCGATCGCCGCGAAGTCCCCCACGTCGTCCCACGTGAAGGAGCCGGGGATCACGGCCACGTCGCCGACGGCGGCGGCGGGCTCGGCCACGGCGTAGTCGATGGCGGTCTTCGTCAGCTCGGGCCACACCCGGGCCATGACCTCGTCCCGCTCCGGCGTCTCCCACGCGCGGGCGATCTCCATCAGGCCGGCGTGCAGCGCGGGCTCGTTCTCTTCGAGGTGGGCCAGCATGAGGCCCACGGGCGCCACGAACATGCCCGCGTTCCAGAGGTAGCGGCCGGACTTCACGTACTGCTGGGCGACCTTCAGGTCCGGCTTCTCCACGAACGCGGCGACGTCATGCGCGTCCGGAGCGCCGGCCACGCGGAGGCGGCGGCCCCGGCGGATGTAGCCGAAGCCCGTGGCCGCGTGCGTGGGCTCGATGCCGATGGTCACGATCCGGCCGGTGGCCGCCGTCTCGACGGCCTGCCGCACCGCGTCCTGGAAGACCTCCACCGGGGAGATCACCTGATCCGCCGCGAACGAGCCCATGATCGTGTCCGGGTCACGCAGGGAGAGGATCGCCGCGGCCAGGCCGATGGCGGCCGCGGAGTCCTTCGGCGAGGGCTCGAGCACCAGATCCGTCTCCGCCAGGGCCGGCAGCTGCGTGCACACCGCCTCCCGGTGGGCCTCCCCGGTCACCACGAGCATGCCCGCGGCCAGGGGCGCCAGACGGTCCCACGTGGCACGGATCAGGGTCTGGCCCGAGCCGGTGAGGTCGTGGAGGAACTTCGGCGCGGCGGCCCGCGAGAGGGGCCACAGGCGGGTGCCCACGCCCCCGGCGGGGATCACGGCGTGGAAGCGGGACAGGGCCGTGCCCGGCGCGGCCTCGCGCGGGGCATCGGTCAGGTTCGGATCGGTGCTCACCGGCCCAGACTACGGAACCGTCCGGACGGGGGACCACTCGACGCGTCCCAGGCGGGGCACAGCCCAGACCGAACAGGACGGCGGCGGGGCGCCGCACGCGTCACAGTGGTCGCCCGGGTCCCCGATCGGGCACGGAGGCGCGGGAAGGGTCTACCCTAGGCGGAGGAATCCACTCGCACACGCCCCTGCCCGTCGTCGTCCCACGGCGGAGGACCGGGATCGTGCATTCCCCCTGGAGGTATCAACCGTGTCTAGCGCCACTGCGCAGGCCCCGGCCAAGAACGGCCGCGGAACCCTGTACCGGGGCCACGGCGGCATGTGGTCCTGGGTGGGCCACCGCGTCACCGGCGTCGTCATCTTCTTCTACCTGCTCGTCCACGTGCTGGACACGGCCCTGGTCCGGGTCTCCCCCGAGGCCTACAACGCCGTGATCGGCTCGTACAAGACGTGGTACTTCGCGCTCGGCGAGGCCGGCCTCGTCGCGGCGATCATCTTCCACGCCCTGAACGGCCTGCGCATCATCCTGGTCGACTTCTGGAAGGGCGGCACCCAGCACCACAAGACCCTGCTGTGGATCGTGCTGGGGCTGTGGGTCGTCCTGACCCTGGGCTTCGCCATCCGTCATTTCAGCCTCGCACTCGGAGGTCACTGAGCCATGAGCACCACCGCTGAGACCACCATCGCGGCGCCCCGCAGCCGCCGTCTGGACCCCAAGTACACGCGCGACGGCGGCGGCCGCGGCAACTTCGAGATGCTCGCCTGGCTGTTCATGCGCATCTCTGGTGTCTTCCTCGTCGTGCTGATCGCCGTGCACCTGACCACCAACCTGCTGGTGGGCGACGGCATCCACGCCATCGACTTCGGCTTCGTGGCCGGCAAGTGGGCGCACCCGCTGTGGCAGTTCTGGGACCTGGCCCTCCTGTGGCTGGCCATGCTGCACGGCGCCAACGGCGTGCGCACGATCATCAACGACTACACCCGCCGCGGCAGCGCCCGCTTCTGGCTGACGATGATCCTGTACATCGCCACGGCCGTGATCATCATCCTCGGCACCCTGGTGATCTTCACCTTCGATCCCTGCATGGTGGACGCCTCCGGCGCCCTGCTCGAGGGCTCCCCGGCCTTCTGCGGCTGACCCCGGCAACGTTCACCCTGCGGTGCGGCCGGCCCGAGCGGCCGCCGCGTCACAGACACCCAGAAAGAGAGACCTGAATGCAGGTGCACAAGTACGACGTGGTGATCGTCGGCGCCGGCGGCGCGGGCATGCGCGCGGCCATCGAGGCCGGTCAGCGCGCGCACACCGCCGTCCTCACCAAGATCTACCCCACGCGTTCCCACACCGGCGCGGCCCAGGGCGGCATGTGCGCGGCCCTCGCCAACGTCGAGGAGGACAACTGGGAGTGGCACACGTTCGACACCGTCAAGGGCGGCGACTACCTGGTGGACCAGGACGCCGCGGAGGTCATGGCCAAGGAGGCCATCGACGCGGTGCTCGACCTCGAGAAGATGGGCCTGCCCTTCAACCGCACCCCCGAGGGCAAGATCGACCAGCGACGCTTCGGCGGCCACACCCGTGACCACGGCAAGGCGCCCGTGCGCCGCGCCTGCTACGCCGCGGACCGCACCGGCCACATGATCCTCCAGACGCTGTACCAGAACTGCGTCAAGCACAACGTGGAGTTCTACAACGAGTTCTACGTGCTCGACCTGCTGCTGGTGGAGGAGGACGCCGTGCGCGAGGACGGCACCGCCTACAAGCAGAAGCGCACCGCCGGCGTCGTCTCCTACGAGCTGGCCACCGGCGAGATCCACGTCTTCCAGGCCAAGTCGGTCGTCTTCGCCACCGGCGGCGCCGGCAAGGTGTACAAGACCACCTCGAACGCCCACACCCTCACCGGCGACGGCATGGCCATCGCCTACCGCGCGGGCCTGCCGCTGGAGGACATGGAGTTCGTGCAGTTCCACCCGACCGGCCTGGCCGGCCTGGGCATCCTGCTCTCCGAGGCCGCACGCGGCGAGGGCGGCATCCTCCGCAACGCGGACGGCGAGCGCTTCATGGAGCGCTACGCCCCCACCATCAAGGACCTCGCCCCGCGCGACATCGTGGCCCGGTCCATGGCCGAGGAGGTCCGTCAGGGCCGCGGCGCCGGTCCCAACAAGGACTACGTGCTGCTCGACCTGACGCACCTGGAGCCCTCGCACATCGACGAGAAGCTCCCGGACATCACCGAGTTCGCCCGCACGTACCTGGGCGTCGAGCCCTACACGGAGCCGGTGCCGGTGTTCCCCACCTGCCACTACTTCATGGGCGGCATCCCCACGAACATCAAGGCCGAGGTCCTCCAGGACAACGACACCGTCGTGCCGGGCCTGTACGCCGCCGGCGAGGTGGCCTGCGTATCCGTGCACGGGTCCAACCGCCTGGGCACCAACTCGCTGCTGGACATCAACGTGTTCGGCCGCCGCGCCGGCATCTACGCCGCCGAGTACGCCGTGCAGGCGGACTGGGTGGAGCTGCCCGAGGGCGGCGAGCTGCCGACCGTGGAGCACATCGAGAACCTGCGCTCCGCCACCGGCTCCGAGCGCGTCGCGGACATCCGCGCCGAGCTCCAGGAGTCCATGGACGCGGACATGCAGGTCTTCCGCGACGAGGACTCGATCCGCCGCGCACTGGCCAAGATCGAGGAGCTGCGCGGGCGCTACGAGAACGTGTCCGTCCAGGACAAGGGCCACCGCTTCAACCTCGACCTGCTCGAGGGCATGGAGCTGGGCTATCTCCTGGACATCGCCGAGGCGATGACCCTCGCGGCCCTGGGCCGCAAGGAGTCCCGCGGCGGCCACTACCGCGAGGACTACCCCGATCGCGACGACGAGAACTTCATGGCGCACACCATGATCTACCGTGACGAGACGGCGGAGATGGAGGGCGTCAAGGGCATCCGCTTCGAGACCAAGCCCGTCGTCGTGACCCGTTACCAGCCGATGGAGCGTAAGTACTGATGAGCCACTCAGCAACCGAGACCGAGGCCCCCGTGGCCCAGGCGCAGACCCAGTCCGCCGGCGGCGGCGCAGGCGAGGTCGAGAGCTTCGACATCGTGCTCAAGGTCCGCCGCTACCTCCCGGAGTCCTCCGAGGAGTCCTACTGGGACGAGTGGCGCCTGACCATGTACGGCACCGACCGCGTGCTGGACGCCCTGCACAAGGTCAAGTGGGACCACGACGGCACCCTGTCGTTCCGCCGCTCCTGCGCCCACGGCGTGTGCGGCTCCGACGCCATGCGCATCAACGGCCGCAACCGACTGGCCTGCAAGACGCTCCTGAAGGACCTCGACCTGTCCAAGCCCATCCTGGTGGAGCCCATCAAGGGCCTGCCGGTGGAGAAGGACCTGATCGTGGACATGGACCCGTTCTTCCAGTCCTACCGCGAGATCATGCCGTTCCTGGTCGCCGAGGGCCACGCGCCCACCAAGGAGCGCTACCAGTCCCAGGCCGACCGGGCGATCTACGACGACACCACGAAGTGCATCCTGTGCGCCGCGTGCACCTCGTCCTGCCCGGTGTTCTGGACGGACGGCCAGTACTTCGGCCCGGCCGCCATCGTCAACGCGCACCGGTTCATCTTCGACTCGCGTGACGAGGCCGGCGACATGCGCCTGGAGATCCTGAACGACAAGGAGGGCGTGTGGCGCTGCCGCACGACCTTCAACTGCACCGACGCGTGCCCCCGCGGCATCCAGGTGACCAAGGCGATCGCCGAGGTGAAGCAGGCCATCCTGGCCCGCCAGTTCTGATCCCCCGCACCACGACGGCGGCCCGTCTCCTCGCACGAGGAGGCGGGCCGCCGTCGTCGTGGGCGGAGCCCCCTCCCGCCGAGGCCCGCAGACGCGCCGTCACCGGACCGGCGTAGCGGCGTGTCTGCGGGCCTCGGCGTGGGGACGGGCGGGACCGGAGGCGGAGTCGGAGGCGGGGCGAGCTCAGACGTCGAAGGCGTCGCGCGTCTCCCGCCGGTGTGCCACACGCAGCCACACCGCGCTGGACACGAGCATCCCGACGACGGCGCCCAGCACGACCGGACCCCCTCCCCCGGCCTGCACCATCCGCCCGCCGTCGACCATCCAGAAGGCCGCCGTGAGCATCCCCAGCACCACGAACACGCTCCCCACGGGGCGCACGGCCCGAATCCGGCGGGTGATGCCGGCCAGGAGCACCAGGGTCAGGACGACCACCGCCGCGGCGGCCACCGGCCCCGCCCCCGCCGGGGTGAGGAACGCGGCGACGTCGGCGTCGGTGACCTCGCTCGCGCCCCAGGAGCGCGCCTCCAGCACGGCGCGGGCATAGGTGGGCGACAACTGCAGCGCGAGCACGCCCCCCACGCCGGCCGCGCTCAGTGCCCCCGTGACCGCCGTGACGGTCTGGAACAGGCGCAGGGGACGCAGGGCCGCGCGATCGGGACCGGGGTCGCGCTCCGTGGTCTCGTGGGGATCGTCGTGGAGGGGGTGCATGCCCCCCATCATGCCCGGCGGCGCAGGAAGGTCGTCGCGAGGCCCGGGTTGAAGGCGCACACGAGCCAGGCCGCGTTCACGAGCGCGAACAGCCCGCCCAGGACCAGGGGCAGCACCACGTCCCCGGCGGGGAAGACGAACAGGCGGATGGCCCCCAGCAGCGTCACGAAGATGGCGATCGAGGCGAACAGGGCACCCATGATGCGCGCCGTGTTGCTGTGCCGGGTCAGGCCGACGAGGACGATCGCGTAGACCGCCAGACCCAGCAGGGTCGCGAACCAGACACTGCCGGTGAGGGCGCCCTCGATGGCCTCGGCAGTCATCGCGGGCGACTGCGCGCCGCCCTCGGGCAGCGAGTCCGCGATGTCCTGGGCCGCGCCCGGGAGGAGGTTCCGCAGGATCGACGCGGCGTAGAGGACCGCGGACGCGACCGTGAGCCCGAGCAGCGCCCGGAACACGCCGGGGGTGCGGGCATCGGGGCGGATGAGCGGGCGGGCGTCCGGGCCGGAGTGCCCGGCGATGCGCCGCCGCGCTTCGTCCGGACCCACCACGGGCCGCCCGCCGCCGTCCAGGTCGTCGGAGTCGGGGGACACGGGATGCGGGGGTCGATGATCGGAGGCCATGTCGCCATGGTCTCCGCTGGCCGACGCCGGGGCGAGGGCTGGCGACCCAGGACTCGCCGCCGGCGAACGGCGTCGGGGTCAGGCGCGGCGGCCCTGACGGGTGTAGGCCGCGACCTGCGGGTTGAAGGCCTTGACCAGCCACAGGATGTTCACGATCACCAGCGCCAGGCTGAGCACGGAGGCCAGCACGCCGCCGATGCCGGGGTAGGTCACGAAGGAGAAGATGCCGCCGACGGCGCTGAGGGTGCCCAGGATCGCGACGACGATGCCGAGGATGCGGGCCCAGTTCTTGGCCCCGCGGAGGTTGAAGTACACCAGGGCGTACAGGGCCACGCCGATGAGCAGGACGATGATCGTGCCCACCGTCACGGAGGCGCCCACGACAGGCGCGATCTCCTCCACCTGCTCGGGGGTGAGGCCGCTCTGGCGAAGGGAGTCCCGCATGCGTTCGATGCTCTCCTCGCCGCCGAACAGGGCCGGCAGGGAGGACAGCACGTACAGCGCGAGCGACGTGAGTGTCAGCGTCAGGAGCGCGGGGAACGCGGCCGGCTCCGGGACGATGCCGTACGGGCTGCCCGGCTGGGCGCCGTAGCCCGGGGCCGCGTAGGGCTGCGTGCCGTAGCGGGAGCCCGCGGCGGGCTGGCCCGGGTTCGGGTCCTGGTGCGGTCGATCGGTGGTCATGGTGAGCTCCTCGGTGTCGGGGGTGCGGGTGGTGGTGATGACGGGCGCGGCGGCAGGATCACTCGTGCCGCAGTGCCTCGATGGGATCCTTGCGGGCCGCACGCAGGGCGGGCAAGGTGCCGGCGATGAACGCGATGGCCACGATCAGCAGCAGGATCAGCAGCAGGGCGAGGGGGTTGACCGCGAACAGGACCAGGCCGGTGACGCCGCTGAGGGGGCCGGTGGTCAGCACCTGGTTCGCGATGAGTCCGACGGCGACGCCCAGGCCGATGCCGATCAGCGAGCCGAGCAGGCCGATCACGACGGCCTCCATGGTGAACAGGCCGAAGATCTTCCCGCCGGTCATGCCGAGAGCCTTCATGAGGCCGATCTCCCGGGTGCGCTCCTGCACCGCCATGAGCAGGGTGTTGATGATGCCGAAGCTGGCGGCGAGCAGCGCGATGAGCGCGAAGCCGGTCAGCACCCACGTGACGGCGTCGATGATGCCGCGGATCACGCCGAGCTGCTCCTCGAGGGTCTGCGCCAGCAGGCCCTGGTCGGCCAGCGCCTGCTTCACGGCGTCCTCGTTCGCCTCCGGGTCCTCCACGATCGCCGTGGCCTGGAAGTAGGTGTCCCGCTGGGACTCCGGCAGGCCCTCCGTCGTGATGTCGTAGATCGCCTGCTCGAGCGACTCCGACGGCGTCGGGGCGGTGCCCGCACCGGACGCGGCCGCCTTCGTCACACCGACCACGGTGGCCTTCACGGACTTGTGCTCCTGCAGCGGGGTCGCCGCCACGACGGTCAGCTCCGTGCCGATCAGGTCCTCGGCGTCGCTGGCGCCCAGATCGTCCACCCACGACTCGGGCATGACGATCTCCGCGGCGCCGGCCTCGGGGGCACGGCCGGCGGAGAAGGTGAGCATGTCGATCTCACCGGAGCTGCCCATGAAGCCGGTCTGCCACTTGCGGTCGTCCGGGCCCTGGATGTACTCCGGCTCGGCCACCCGATAGGTCTTCACCTCGGTGACGTGCTCGGTGTCCTCGATCGCGGCGAGGTCCTCCTGGGTGAGCAGCGGCATGCCGAACATCTCGCCGCCGGCGGCGTCCTGCTCCGTGTACTCTTGGGGCGAACCGCTCGCCGCGCCGGCCGAGGACATGTCCTGCTGCTTCATCACGGTCAGCTCGCCGGGCTTGCCGAAGCCCTCGACCACGTTGTCCACGTACTTGTTGATGCCCGCGCCGAGCCCCGTGGTGAGGGTCAGCGTGAATGCGCCGATCACGATCGCGACGACGGTGAGGAAGGTGCGCAGCTTGGAGCGCATCGTGTTGGCGAGCGCCGTGCCCGCGACGTCGGTGACCTTCATGCCCGTGCTCCGTCCCGCTCGGTGCCGACGCGCTCGTCGGCGATGACCACGCCGTCCTGCAGCTCGACGCGACGGTCGCACTTCGCGGCCAGGTTGTCGTCGTGCGTGACCACCACGAGGGTGATGCCCTCGTCGCGGTGCAGGCCGAAGAGGATGTCCTCCACGGCCGCCGAGGTGGCGGAGTCCAGGTTGCCCGTGGGCTCGTCCGCGAACAGCACCGTCGGGTTGTTCACGAGCGCGCGGGCGATGCACACGCGCTGCTTCTGGCCGCCGGAGAGGTCCGTGGCCTTGTTCTTCGCCTTGTCCGCGAGCTCGAGCCGCTCGAGC
Organism: Micrococcus sp. HOU01; assembly: GCF_035609305.1. NCBI lineage: Bacteria > Bacillati > Actinomycetota > Actinomycetes > Micrococcales > Micrococcaceae > Micrococcus > Micrococcus sp. HOU01. Next base: position 2,252,048 of record NZ_CP141211.1, read on the forward strand.
ACCGCCATGCCGCGGCGGGCGCGCTCGGCCCGGCCCACGCCGGCGATCTTCAGCGGCAGCACGGTGTTTTCCAGGACCGTCTGGTTCGGGTTCAGGAAGAACTGCTGGAACACGAAGCCGAACCGCTCGTTGCGCAGCTGCGAGATCTCCGCGGCCTTGAGCTGGGAGACGGGTCGGCCGTCCATCGCGACGACGCCGGCGGAGGGCTGGTCCAGCAGCGCCAGCAGGTGCATCAGGGTGGACTTGCCGGAGCCGGACTTGCCGACGACGGCCAGGGACTCGCCGCGCTGGATCTGCAGGGTGATGCCCTTCAGCGCGTCGAAGCGGGACGCCCCGCGGCCGTAGACCTTGACGAGGTTCTCCGTCTCCAGGACGGGTTCGGCCCCGGGCGGGACCTCGGCGACCCCGGGGGTCGCGACTGTGGTGGACATGGCTCCGGCACTCCTCTGTCGGTGGGGCTCGCCCCCACGGCGGCAGGAGCGGGGGCGGTGCCTCCATCCTGTCAGCCGCGCACGTGCCACCGCCTCCACCTCGAGTCGGAGAAACACGACGGCCCGCGTCCCCCGCAGGTCGGGGGCGCGGGCCGTCGTCGGCAGGCCGCGGGGCCGGTGCGGCCCGGCTCAGCGCAGCGGCGGCAGGAAGCCGACCTTGGCGTAGACGTCCTCGAGCACGGGCGTGGCCACGGCGCGGGCCTTCTCGGCGCCGGCGGCGAGGATGCGGTCGAGCTCGGCGGGGTTGTCCAGCAGCGCGAGGGCGCGCTCGCGCACGGGGGCCAGGCGCTCGACGACGGCGTCCGCCACCGCGACCTTGAGGTGCCCGTACATCTTGCCGACGAACTCCTCCTCGAGCTGCGGGATCGGCGTGCCGGACACCGCGGAGAGGATGGTCAGCAGGTTGGAGACGCCGGGCTTGGCCTCGCGGTCGAAGCGCACCTCGGTGCCGTCGTCGGTGACCGCGGACTTGATCTTCTTCGCGGTCTTCTTCGGCTCCTCGAGGATGTTGATGAGCCCGTTCGGGGACGCCGCGGACTTGGACATCTTCGACGTGGGGTCCTGCAGGTCGTAGATGCGCGCGCCGGTCTCCGGGTAGAAGCCGGTGGGCACCACGAACGTCTCGCCGTAGCGGTGGTTGAAGCGCTGGGCGAGGTCGCGGGTGAGCTCCACGTGCTGGCGCTGGTCATCGCCCACGGGCACGCCGTGCGGCTGGTAGAGCAGGATGTCCGCGGCCATGAGCATGGGGTACGCGAGCAGGCCGACGCCGGCCGCGTCCGCGCCCTGCTTGGCGGACTTGTCCTTGAACTGGGTCATGCGCATGGCCTCGCCCATGCCCGTCATGCAGGTCAGCACCCAGGCCAGCTGCGCGTGCTCGGGGACCTGGGACTGGACGAACAGCGTGGAGCGCTCGGGGTCGATGCCGCCGGCGATGAACTGCGCGGCGGCCACCCGCGTGCGCTCCGCGAGCGCGGCCGGGTCCTGCGGCACGGTGATGGCGTGCAGGTCGGGGATGAAGAAGAACGCCTCGAAGTCGGCCTGGGTGCGCTCCCAGTTCACGAGGGCGCCGAGGTAGTTGCCCAGGTGGAGGGAGTCCGCCGAGGGCTGCATGCCGGAGAGCACGCGGTGCCGGGCGGACGCGCCGGCCAGGTGGGCGGTGGCGGCGGCGTCCTGGGCCAGGACGTCCTGCACGGAGTTCTTCTTCATGGTCATCTCAGCCTCGGGTCTCTCCTGCACGGTCAGAACTGGTAGTCGACCACGAGCGGGGCGTGGTCGGAGAAGCGGGTGCCCCAGCTGGGGGCGCGGTCCACGACGGCGGTCGTCGCCCGCTCGGCCAGGCCCGCGGTCGCCATGTGGTAGTCGATGCGCCACCCGGCGTCGTTGTCGAAGGCCTTGCCGCGCATGGACCACCACGTGTACGGGCCCGGCACCGGCCCGGCGAGGGCGCGGTGCACGTCCGTGAAGCCGAGCTCGCCGAAGAACCGGTCGAAGTAGGCGCGCTCCTCGGGCAGGAAGCCGGCCTTCTTCACGTTGCCCTTCCAGTTCTTGATGTCCAGCTCGGTGTGGCCCACGTTGAGGTCGCCCGTGACGAGGGCGTGCCCCTCCCCCGCGGCCAGCTCGGAGAGGCGGCGGACCATCTCGTCGAGGAACCGGTACTTGTCCACCTGCTTCGGGGTGTCGACCTCGCCCGAGTGCACGTAGGCGGAGACCACGGTCAGCGGCGAGCCGTCCGGCAGGCGCAGGACGGCCTCGATCCAGCGGCCGGCGTCGTCGAAGTACCCGTCGGCGTCGGCGATGCCCGTGCGGACCTCACCGAGCGGGAACCGCGAGGCGATCGCGACGCCGGCCCGCCCCTTGGCGGCGGCCACGGCGTCCGCCAGGTGCACCTCGTCCCAGTCCTCGCCCACGATCTCGCGGACCAGCTGCGCCGTGACGTCCGCGGGGGCGCGCACCTCCTGGAGGGTGAGCACGTCCACGCCGCGGCCGGCGAACCACTCCCGCATCCCCTTGCGGTGCGAGGCGCGGATGCCGTTGACGTTCACGGTGGCCACGCGCACGGCGCCGTCGGCCTTGGGCGCCCCGGCGTTGGCGTGCACCACGGGCTCGCCCTCGGCGGGCTCGGGGTACTTCCCGGTGACGGGGTCCTTCTCGGGCAGCGCCGTCATCAGCCGATCACCGTCCCGCTCACCGGGCCCTCGGCGCCACCGGCCCTGGACTCCTTGATCATGTCGCGGGCGTTGGAGGCCGTGATGTCGATGGTCTCCAGGGCGCGGTCCACCATCTCGCGATCCATGCCCTCGCCCGCGGCGAGCTGCTCGCGCACCACGCGCACCTGCACCTGGGCGATCTTGAACGAGTGGTCCAGCTTGGTGTCCCGCAGGGGGTCCGCGGCCGGGGCCTGCGGGACCACCGCGGGGGCGGCGGCGTCGGTGTCCCGGCCGCGCAGGGCGGCGAGGTCGGCGCGGGCGTTCTGCATGGCGGTGTCCACCTTGCGGCCTGCGGCCTGGACGCCGCGGCGCATCTGCAGGTACACGACCACCGCGAACACGAGCCAGCCGGCGGCGACGGCGACCACGAGCCACCCGATCACGTCGTTCTGGTTCGCGGCGAAGATGATCGCCACGATCAGGATGACGATCATCGCGACGAAGCCGAGCGATCCCACGCGCAGGCCGGCGCGGGGGCCGCGGCGCGCGCCGTCGGGACCGGGGGTCAGGGACTGGGACATGGGTGCTCCTCCGGAGGGGCTCGTGGGGTCTGCCCTCCATCATCCCGCATCGTGGGGTGCGCTCCGAATCGGGCGGCCCGCGTCGGCACCTATCCTGTGGCGATGACCCCCCGCACCCCGCACCCCGCCGACCCCGCGTCCGGGGCCTTCACCCCTGACCAGCGCCGCATCCTCACCGCACTGCTCATGCCGCTCTTCCTCGCGCTGATGAGCGTGTCCGTGGTGAACGTGGCGCTGCCGGCCATCGAGTCGGGCCTGGACGCCACGAGCGCGGATCTGCAGTGGGTGCTGGCGGGGTACATGCTGACGTTCGGCACCGTGCTCGTGGCCGCGGGCCGCGCCGGCGACCTGTGGGGGCGCAAGAACCTGTTCCTGGCGGGCATCACGCTGTACATGCTCGGCTCCCTGCTCTCCGGCCTGGCCGGGGACACCCTGCTGCTCAATGCCGGGCGCCTGCTCACGGGCCTGGGCGCGGGCGTGTTCAACCCCCAGGTCATCGGGTTCATCCAGTCGAACTTCCACGGCCGCGCCCGCGGGCGGGCCTACGGGCTCTTCGGCACCGTGGTGGGCCTCGGCGTGGCCGTGGGGCCCCTGCTCGGCGGGCTGTTCCTCGGCGCGTTCGGCCCCGAGTGGGGCTGGCGCTCCACGTTCCTCATGAACGTGCCCGTGGGCCTGGCCGCCGTCGCGATGGGCGCCCTCTGGCTGCCGCCGCCCACCCGCGTGCACGGCCTGCCCCCCGCCCCCGGACCACGCGGGATCGCCGCGCTCGACCCGGTGGGCGCCCTGCTGCTCGGCGCCGGCGGGGTGAGCCTCATGGTGCCGTTCATCGTCCCGGGCACCGCCTGGCTGCTGGTCCTCGCCGCCGCGCTCGTGACGGCGTGGTGGCTGTGGGAGAAGCGCGTGAAGGCCCGGGCGTCGGCCACCGGCGTGCAGCCCATGGTGGACCCGGCCCTGTTCCGGCGGCCGTCCTTCACGATCGGCGCGCTCGAGTCCACCATCTACCTGGCCACCATGCCGGCGGTGTTCGCGATCGTGGCGATCTTCCTGCAGCGCGGCATGGGGTTCACGCCGCTCGAGGCCGGCCTCGTGGGTCTGCCCGGCGCCGTCGTCGTGGCCTCCCTGTCCCCGTGGGTGGGTTCGATGGTGCAGCGGCGCGGGCCCGTGCTCGTGCTGCTCGGCGCCCTCGTGGGCCTCGTGTCGCTGGGGGTGCTCGCGCTCGCGTTCGAGCGCAGCGCGGCCGGCGCGTGGTCGCCGTGGATCGTGGGGGTGGGGCTGATCGTGCAGTCGGCCTCGCAGGCCCTGCTGCTCACCAGCACGCAGGTGCTGATGATGGACGACGTCGCCGGCCACGAGGCGGGGGCGGCCGGCGGCGTCGCCCAGACGGCGCAGCGTCTCGGCACCGCCCTGGGCCTGTCCGTGGTGACGGGCGCGTTCTTCGCGGCCCTGGCCGGCGCCGCAGCCGAGAGCGCCGGTCCGCCGTCGGCCGCGGCGTACGCGCACGCGGCCTCGACCGCCATGGGCATGGTGGCCGTGTGCTGGGCGCTCACCGCCGCGGTCGCGGCCCTGGACGTGGTCCGGCGGCGCCGCGCCGCGCGCGCGGCCTGACCGGCCCGCGGGGGCCTCAGCGCAGGAACAGCGCGCCGAGCCGGCGGGCGGCGAGCCACACCCCGACGCCGGCCATCACCACGAAGTAGAGGACGTGGCCGGCGGTCGCCCAGCTCAGCACGCCCACCGCGAGGGCGCGCATCATCTCCACGGCGTGCCACAGCGGGAACACGCGGATCACCCACTGGATCGGCTCCGGGTAGACCGCGAGCGGGAAGAACGTGGCCGAGAACAGGAACATGGGCATCAGCACGATCTGGACCCAGTCCATGTGCTGGAACGTCTTCATCCAGCTCGTCACCGCCATGCCGAGGGAGGCGAAGCCCAGCGCCACGAGCAGGGCGCCGGGGATCATGAGCAGCGCCGTCCACGAGGTGACGAGCCCGGCCACGGTCATGACGATCAGGAAGCCGACCGCGTAGATCAGCCCGCGCAGCAGCGCCATCGCGATCTCCCCGAGCGCCACGTCCAGCGGGCCCAGCCGCGTGGAGAGCATGGTCTGGTACGTCTTCGCGTAGCGCAGCTTGAAGAACACGTTCCACGTGGAGTTGTAGATGGCGCCGTTCATCGCCGAGACCGCCAGCAGTGCGGGGGCGAGGTACATGCCGTACGGGACGGGGGCGCCGTCCGGGCCGGCCACGTCGCCGACCAGCGCGCCGAGCCCCAGTCCCATGGAGGCCAGGTAGAGCACGGGCTCGAAGAAGCCGGAGAAGAACACCACCCAGTTGTTGGACTTCAGGGACAGGAACGCCCGCTCCATCACCGCGCGCACGTTGCCCGAGTACGCGCCGGCCAGCGGGCCGCGGCGCACGGGGATCTCGGGCATGGGCGGCACGGCGACGGCGTGTTCCCGCACCACCGACGACGACGGCGCGGCCGGGCCCGCCTGCGCGGCGGCGGGTGCGACGTCGGCGCGGGCGGCCCCGGTGCGCGCGGCACGGCGGCCCAGGCGCGGGGCACGGTCCCGGCGGGCGGCCGTGACGGCGTCGCGGTCCGGGGTGCCTCGGACCCAGCCGAGGCGGCGCGTGTAGATCCGCACCGCGAGCCAGGCCCCGCCGAGCGCGAGGGCCAGCAGGAACGCCACATGCGCCACGGTGAGCCAGACCGGCTCGGCCATCCCGTAGGAGAGCACGCGGCCGAGCTGGGCGGCATGCCACTGCGGGGAGAGCCAGCCGATCCAGCGCAGCCACACGGGCAGTACGTCCAGCGGGTAGAAGGTGGCGGAGAACAGGAACAGGGGCATGACCACGAGCCGCTGCAGGGTGGCGAACTGGCCCTTGTCCTCCTTCAGGGAGGCGGCGAACGCCATGATCGGCGCGCCGACGGCGAGCCCGCCGAGCGTGGCGGTGAGGACCTGCACCCACGCCCACGGGCTCGAGACCACGCCGAACGCCAGCATCACCAGCAGGAACACGGCGGCCTGGAACACGAACCGCAGGCTCACGGCCGCGAGGTGGCCCAGGGCGATCTGCGCCGGAGACAGCGGAGTGGCCTGCGCCGCGTAGTACGTGCGCTGCCATTGGAACCCGCCCATCACCGGGTAGGAGAACTCGACGGACGCGGTCATCAGCGCGCCCGAGGCCAGCAGCGCCGGGGCGATGAACGCGACGTAGGAGACCCCGCCCAGGGCGTCCTGCGGCATCCCGCCGCCCATGAGCTGGGCCAGGCCCAGGCCCATGGCCAGCAGGTAGAGCACGGGCTCGCCGAGCGCCCCGACGAGCAGCACCGCGCCGTAGCGGCGCATGTTCCGCAGCTGGTGTTCGGCGTAGAGCAGGACGCCGCGGCGCCTCACGCGCTCCGCGGACGCCGCCGCGGTGACCGGCGGGCGCAGCGGCTCGGCGGGCGAGGCGGGGCCGGGGGCCGTCGTCGTGATGGGGGACGGCACGGGTCAGTCCACCAGGGTGCGGCCGGTGAGGATGAGGAACACGTCCTCGAGGCTCGCGCGGCGGGTCAGCGTGGTGACGGGGGCGGGCAGGGCGCCCTCGTCGACGAGGCGCTGCACGACGTCGTGCAGGTCGTCCGCGCGTCGGGCGTAGACGAGGACGCGGTCCGGGAGGACCTCGACGCGGTGCACGACGCCGTCACCCGCGTGGGCCTGGACGGTGCGGGCTGCGGCCTCGTTGCGGTCCGCGCCGAAGCGCGCCTCGAGGACCTCGCGGGAGGCGTGCTCGCGGATGAGCTCGGCGGGGGTGCCGGCGGCCATGATCTCGCCGCCGTCGACCACGACGAGCCGGTCGCACAGCTGCTCCGCCTCGTCCATGTGGTGCGTGGTCAGCAGCAGCGTGGTGCCGCGTTCCTTGAGCCGGTAGAGGCGGTCCCACAGGATGTGGCGGGCCTGCGGGTCCAGGCCCGTGGTGGGCTCGTCGAGGAGGAAGAGGGCCGGCTCGTTGACCAGGGCGCGGGCGATCACGAGCCGGCGCTTCATGCCGCCGGAGAGGTCCGTGACCTTGGCGTCCGCCTTCTCGGTGAGCTGGGCGAAGACCAGCAGCTCCTCGGCCTTGGGCCGCAGGTACGAGTAGGGCAGGCCGAAGTAGCGGCCGTAGATCAGGATGTTCTCCCGGGCGGTGAGCTCCTCGTCCAGGTTGTCCTGCTGGGGCACCACGCCCAGGCGCGCGCGGACGGCCGGTCCGTCCTCCTCCGGGTCGATGCCCAGGATGGTCAGCTCGCCCGCGGTGCGCTGCGAGGTGCCCGCGAGCATGCGCATGGTGGTGGACTTGCCCGCGCCGTTGGGGCCGAGCAGGCCGAAGCACTCGCCGGGGCGCACGTCCAGGTCGATGCCCTTCACGGCGTGGAACTCGCCGTACTGCTTGCGCAGCCCACGGGCACGGATGACGGAGGCGTCGCCGGGGGACGCGTGCAGAGTGGTGGGGCTCACAAGCCGACAGCATAGGCGCATCGCCCGCCCGGACGCGTGCCGCCCCCTCGGCGACGAACCCTGCGATTCGCAGGGTTCGTCGCGGGGCGGGGAGAGGTCAGGCGCCGACCCGCTCCCCCGCCCAGTCCTCGCCGTCGGCGGCGCGCTCGGCGGCCTCGACGACGTTCGCCAGCAGCATGACGCGGGTCATCGGCCCGACGCCGCCCGGGTTCGGCGCCATCCAGGCCGCCTTCTCCTTCACGGCCGGGTCCACGTCACCCAGGACGCGGGACTTCCCGTCCTCCCCGGTCACGCGCGAGACGCCCACGTCCAGGACGATCACGCCCTCCTTGACCTGTTCCGGCGTCACCATGTGGGCGGAGCCGGCGGCGGCGATCACGACGTCGGCGCTCGCCAGCAGCTCGTCGAGGTTCGTGGTGCCGGTGTGGGCCAGGGTCACGGTGGCGTTGACCTCGCGGCGGGTGAGCACGAGGCCGGCGGCTGGCCGATGGTCACGCCGCGGCCGATCACGAGCACGTGCTTGCCGGCCAGCTCCACACCGTGGTGGCGCAGCAGCTCGACGCAGCCGGCCGGGGTGCACGGCAGCGGCGAGTCCAGCTCGCCGCCGACCGAGGCCACGAGCCGCCCCAGGTTCATGGGGTGCAGGCCGTCCGCGTCCTTGTCCGGGTCGATGGCCTCGAGCACCTTCTGGGTGTCCACGTGCCGGGGCAGCGGCAGCTGGACGATGTAGCCCGTGCAGGCCGGGTCCTCGTTCAGCTCGCGCACGACGTCGAGGATCTGCTCCTCCGTCGCGTCCGCGGGCAGCTCACGCTGGATGGACTCGATGCCCACCTCGGCGCAGTCGCGGTGCTTGCCCGCCACGTACTTCTGCGAGCCGGCGTCCTCACCGACGAGCAGGGTGCCGAGGCCGGGGGTGTGCCCGCGCTCGGCGAGGGCGGCCACGCGGCCGCGCAGCTCCTTCTTGATCGCGGCGGCGGTGGCCTTGCCGTCCAGGACCTTCGCGGTCATCGCCGGCTCGACCAGCCCTCGAGGCCGTCGTACAGCGGGAAGTCCTCGGTGAGCTTCACGACGCGGGCGCGCAGCGCCTCCACGTCCGGGCTCGGCTTGAGGGCCTCGGCGATGACGTCGGACACCTCGCGGAACTCGGCCTCGCCGAAGCCGCGGGAGGCCAGCGCGGGGGTGCCGATGCGCAGGCCGGAGGTGGTCATCGGCGGACGCGGGTCCCACGGCACCGAGTTGCGGTTCACGGTGATGCCGACCTCGTGCAGGATGTCCTCGCCCTGCCTGCCGTCCAGCTGAGACTCGCGCAGGTCCACCAGGACGAGGTGCACGTCCGTGCCGCCGGTGAGCACCGAGATGCCGTGCTCGGCCATGTCCGGGGCGGTCAGGCGCTCGGCCAGGATCTGCGCGCCGGCCAGGGTGCGCTCCTGCTTCTCCTTGAAGTCCGCGGAGCCGGCGATCTTGAAGGCCACGGCCTTGCCCGCGATCGCGTGCATCAGCGGGCCGCCCTGCTGGCCCGGGAACACGGCGGAGTCGATCTTCTTCTTCAGCTCCTCGGTGGAGAGGATGAAGCCCGAACGGGGGCCGGCGAGGGTCTTGTGCACGGTGGAGGAGACGACGTCGGCGTGCGGCACCGGGTTCGGGTGCAGGCCGGCGGCCACGAGGCCGGCGAAGTGGGCCATGTCCACCCAGAGCCGGGCGCCGACCTCGTCCGCGATCGAGCGGAAGGCGGCGAAGTCGAGCTGACGGGGATAGGCGGACCAGCCGGCCACGATCACCTTCGGCCGGGCCTCGAGGGCCTTCTCGCGCACCTTGTCCATGTCGATGCGGTGGGTGTCCGGCTCCACCTCGTACGCGGCGATGCTGTAGTTCTTGCCGGAGAAGTTCAGCTTCATGCCGTGCGTCAGGTGGCCGCCGTGCGCCAGGGACAGGCCCATCATCGTGTCCCCGTGGTCCAGCAGCGAGGTCATCACGGCCACGTTGGCCTGAGCGCCGGCGTGCGGCTGGACGTTGGCGTGCTCGGCGCCGAACAGGTCCTTGGCGCGCTGGATGGCCAGGTTCTCGGCCACGTCCACGAACTCGCAGCCGCCGTAGTAGCGGCGGCCCGGGTAGCCCTCCGCGTACTTGTTGGTCAGCACCGAGCCCTGCGTCTCGAGGATGGCGCGCGGCACGAAGTTCTCCGAGGCGATCATCTCGAGCGTGCCCCGCTGGCGGCCGAGCTCGTCCGCGAGCGCCGCGGCGATCTCCGGGTCCACCTCGGCGAGGGGCTGGGTGTTGATGTCGGGCGTCTGCGTCACGGGGGTTCCCTTCGAACGGGGGTCTGTGCGGCCGGAAGGCTCCGGTGCCCTCCATCCTAGTGACCAGGCGCCGTCGTCGGGCCTGCGCGACGGCGGCCCGCGGCCCCGGCGACCGACCCCGGCACCCGGTTCTTTTGACTGATTCAGAAATATGCCAAGATCGGGGATGACGCCGCCCACCGCGCCGATCGGTGCGCGGCCGACGTCGATCGACGAAGGAGAGTTCCATGACGGAGTACCAGAAGACGACCCCGCACGCGACCGGTTCCACCCGCCAGAACGGCGCCCCGGCCATCAGCGACCGCCAGTCCCTGACCGTGGGCAGCGAGGGGCCCATCGTCCTGCACGACACCCACCTGCTGGAGACCCACCAGCACTTCAACCGCATGAACATCCCGGAGCGCCGCCCGCACGCCAAGGGCTCCGGCGCCTTCGGCGAGTTCGAGGTGACCGAGGACGTGTCGAAGTACACCAAGGCCCTCGTGTTCCAGCCGGGCACGAAGACCGAGACCCTCCTGCGCTTCTCCACCGTGGCCGGCGAGCTCGGCTCCCCGGACACCTGGCGCGACGTGCGCGGCTTCGCACTGCGCTTCTACACCGAGGAGGGCAACTACGACATCGTCGGCAACAACACCCCGATCTTCTTCCTGCGCGACCCGATGAAGTTCACCCACTTCATCCGCTCGCAGAAGCGTCTGCCGGACTCCGGCCTGCGCGATGCCACCATGCAATGGGACTTCTGGACCAACAACCCCGAGTCGGCGCACCAGGTGACCTACCTGATGGGCCCGCGCGGCCTGCCCCGCACCTGGCGTGAGATGAACGGCTACGGCTCCCACACCTACCTGTGGGTCAACGCCCAGGGCGAGAAGCACTGGGTGAAGTACCACTTCATCTCCCAGCAGGGCGTGCACAACCTCTCGAACGACGAGGCCACCAAGATCGCCGGCGAGAACGCCGACTTCCACCGCCAGGACCTGTTCGAGTCCATCGCCAAGGGCGACCACCCCAAGTGGGACCTCTACATCCAGGCGATCCCCTACGAGGAGGGCAAGACCTACCGGTTCAACCCCTTCGACCTGACGAAGACGATCTCCCAGAAGGACTACCCGCGCATCAAGGTCGGCACGCTGACCCTGAACCGCAACCCGGAGAACCACTTCGCGCAGATCGAGTCCGCCGCGTTCAGCCCGAGCAACACCGTGCCGGGCATCGGCCTCTCCCCGGACCGCATGCTCCTGGGCCGCGCCTTCGCGTACCACGACGCCCAGCTGTACCGCGTGGGCGCCCACGTGAACCAGCTGCCGGTGAACCGCCCCAAGAACGCGGTGCACAACTACGCCTTCGAGGGCCAGATGTGGTACGACCACACCGGCGACCGCTCCACCTACGCGCCGAACTCCAACGGCGACTCCTGGTCGGACGAGACCGGCCCGGTGGACGACGGCTGGGAGGCCGACGGCACCCTGACCCGCGAGGCCCAGGCCCTGCGCGCGGACGACGACGACTTCGGTCAGGCCGGCACCCTCGTCCGCGAGGTCTTCTCGGCCCAGGAGCGCGAGGACTTCGTGGAGACCGTGGCCGGCGCGCTGAAGGGCGTCCGCCAGGACGTCCAGGCCCGCGCCTTCGAGTACTGGAAGAACGTGGACGCCACGATCGGCCAGCGCATCGAGGACGAGGTCAAGCGCCACGAGGGCGACGGCATCCCGGGCGTCGAGGCCGGCGGCGAGGCCCGCATCTGACGGCTCCTTCCCCCGGCGGGCGCCCGCGCGGGCTCCGCTGAACGCGCGGCGGCCGCTCCCTCACACGAGGGGGCGGCCGCCGTCGTCGTGGGGCGGTTGTTCCGGTCAGCGCTTGCCCCAGCGGCGCTCCTGCGCCTGGGACAGCTTGTCCTTGACCACCTTCACGACCTTGTCCTTGGCGGGCACGGCCACGTTGTCCCGCAGCGGGACGGCGACCTTGTCACGCACGGTCTCGAACGCGGAGGCCGCCACGGCGCCGGCCTGGGCCAGCTTCGACTCACCCTCAGCGTCCGAGGCTCGGGTCTCGTCGCGGTCCGCCCGCAGATCCGGGAGGGCGGCGCCCTCGGTGTCGTCCTCGGCGGGCTCCTCATCCGTGGGGGCGGAGGAGGTGGAGGTGTCCGGGGCCACGGTCGTGGGCGTCGACGACGTCGGCGCGGCGGTCCCGGCAGTCCCGGCGGTCCCAGCAGTCCCGGCGGCCCCGGCGGCTGCCGCCGACTGCGCGGCGCGGGCCTCGCGGCGGGTCGCCGGGGTGGTGTCCTCCGCGCGGCCGGACGAGGCTGCGGTCGGATCCAGCTCCGGGGTGCCGCCCAGGGGCGTGGCCGGCGTGGTGCCGGCGTGGGTCTCCGGGGCCTCGGCCCGGCGGGTGGCCGGGGCGGCCTCGAGCGGCGGGCGCTCAGCCGCGGGCTCGACCGCCGCCGGCTGCGCGACGTCCGCGCCGTGGTCATCGGTGCGCGCCGGCCCGCGGTCCGCCTCCGCCACGCGACCGGGCACCCCGGGCGTGCCGTCGATGCGCAGGGACCCGGCGGCCGAGCGCTCCGCCCCGTCGGCGCCGTTCTGCAGGGCCTGGTCCGACTCGGTGGCCACGACGGTGACCGAGCCGTGCGCGGTGGTGGCGACCGTGTGCGTCTCGAGGTGCTCGCCCTGAGGGACGGGGATCGCCTCCGTGGCGAGCTCCTTGGTGGGGGTGTGCTCGGCGGCGACCTCGTCGGCGGGGACGGTCCCGTGCACGTGCTCGGGAGCCGGGGTGAGGTGGCTCCTGTGCTGCGGAGCCTCGGCGGCCGGTGCCGCCGGGGCGGGGGTCTCGGTCACCGCAGACGGGGAGGCCGGGGTCGCCGGGACGTCCGCCGCGGGCGTCTGCTCGTCCAGGGTGACGCCGGAGCCGCCGGCCACACCGGCCGCGCCCAGGCCCACGGTGTCCGCCTCGCGCGCCGTGCTCGGCGCCGCCGGAGCGGGGCGCAGAGTGCCCCGGGTGGCCGGAGCCGCGGCGTCGCGGCGGTGGGTCTGAGCGGCGGCGTCGGCGCTCGGGGCGTCGTGCTGGTCCACGGTCACCCCGGCACCGCCGGCCACGCCGGCCACGGACTCGTCGGTCTCGCGGTCCGCCGCGGCGGTGTCGGACGCAGCCGGACCCCCGGCGGGCTTCACCGCGGCCGCGGGGCGAGCGTCCTTCTCGGCCGCCACCTCGTCCAGGCGGGAGAGGCGGGTCGGGGCCGCGGGGGCGGCCGCGGCGGCGGCCGCCTGCTCACCCGCGGTGTCCGCGCTGACGCCCCGGCGCTCGAGCAGGGTCTCGGCCACCTCGGTCTCGGCCTCGCGACGACGTCGCGAGGCGACCACCGAGAGGATGATCAGGATCAACAGCACGACAATGATCGCCGCGATGATCCAGTAGAGGGTGGACTGTGGCATGGGGTGCTCCTCGGTTGCTGGGGCGACCGGCCGTGCCGGGCGCCGCGTCGTGCCTCCCCCGCCGCCACGCGGCGGGGAACCTGGTCTTGAGGATGACACGGGGCCCGGCCCCCCGACCAGGGATCAGCCCCGTCATCCCGCGGTTCCGCGCGGTCGGCACCGCCTACCATCGACGCCATGGACACGGCAGCCCTCTCCCCCAGCCCCTCCCCCGCCTCCGGCGCCGAGCACGCCCACGTGCTCACGCTGGCCTGCACGAACCGCAAGGGCATCGTGCACGCCGTGACGGGCGCCCTGCTGGGCGTGGAGGCGGACATCACCGAGTCGCAGCAGTACGACTCCCCGGACACCGGCGACTTCTTCATGCGCGTGGAGTTCGTGACCCCGGCCACGTGGGAGGACATCGACCAGGCGCTCGCGCCGGTGCGCGAGGAGTTCGGCATGCGCATGGGCCTGTGGGACGCGGCGCACCGCATGCGCACCCTCGTGATGTGCTCCAAGGACGGGCACACCCTCAACGACCTGCTCTTCCAGCAGCGCGCCGGCACCCTGCCCATCGAGATCCCCGTGGTGGTCTCGAACCACCTGGACCTGCAGCCGCTCGCCTCCTTCTACGGCGTGCCCTTCATCCACGTGCCCGTCTCCAAGGACCCCTCGAGCCGGGACTCCAAGGAGGCCGCGGAGGACCGGCTGCGCGACCTGATCGCCCAGTTCGACATCGAGCTGGTGGTCCTGGCCCGCTACATGCAGATCCTCTCGGACGAGCTGTGCCGGGACCTGGCCGGGATGGCCATCAACATCCACCACTCGTTCCTGCCCTCCTTCAAGGGCGCCCGCCCCTACCACCAGGCGCACGAACGCGGCGTGAAGCTCATCGGCGCCACCGCCCACTACGTGACCGCCGACCTGGACGAGGGCCCGATCATCGCGCAGTCCGTGCAGCCGGTGACCCACGCCCAGACCGCCGCCGACTTCGTGGCCCGCGGCCGCGACGTCGAGGGCTCCACGCTCGCGCAGGCCGTGCGCTGGCACGCCCAGCACCGCGTCCTCGCGGACGGCCGGCGGACCGTCGTCTTCAGCTGAGCCCGGGACGACGGCGCCACGCGGCGCCGTCGTGCTGCCCGCCTAGGCTGGTGGCATGGCCCACATCATCACCGTCGCGGGTGCCACCCCGCGCATCCACGAGTTCGTCTTCCTCGCCCCGACCGCCGCGATCACCGGCGACGTCGAGATGGCCGAGCGCTCCTCGGCCTTCTACGGCGTCTCCGCCCGCGGTGACTCCGCCCCCATCCGCGTCGGGGCGGGCACCAACCTGCAGGACAACGTGGTGCTGCACGCGGACGAGGGCTTCCCGTGCACCCTGGGCGCCGGTGTCTCCGTGGGCCACTCCGCCGTGGTGCACGGGGCCACCGTGGAGGACGACTGCCTGATAGGCATGTCCGCCACGGTGATGAACGGCGCGGTCATCGGCGCCGGTTCGCTCGTGGCCGCCGGCGCCCTGGTGCTCGAGGGGACGCAGGTCCCGGCCGGTTCGCTCGTGGCGGGCGTCCCCGCGAAGGTCCGCCGCCCCCTCACGGACGAGGAGCGGGAGGGCCTCAAGAAGAACGCGGCCACCTACCTGCGGCTGTCCGCCGCGCACCGGGACGCCGTCGCCGGCTGAACCGGGCCCGGAGGATGTGGGACGGTGGGCACCATGCCCACCACTTCCGCTCTCCCCCGCACCCGACCCGACGACGCCCCCGAACGCCTGCTCATCCTCCCCGCGGCGCAGGACGTCGCCGACACCCCCTACGCCCACGCCCGTCGGCTGGCCGAGCAGGCCGTGGCCGACGTCGGCGGCGCCGCCGTGGCCGAGGGCGACGCCTCCGCCACGGCCCTGCTGATGGTCCGCCCGATCCCGGTCGACACACTCGCCGCGGCCCTGGCCGCCCACCCCCACGTGAGCTGGGTGCAGCTCCCGTTCGCCGGGATCGAGCCGTTCGTCCCGCTCGTGCGCAGCCGCCCGGACATCGTGTGGACGTCCGCCAAGGGCACGTACGCGCCGCCGGTGGCCGAGCACGCACTGCTGCTCACCCTGGCCCTGCTGCGGGACCTGCCCGCGCGCGTCCGCGCCACCACGTGGGGCCCCTCCTCCGGCCGCACCCTGAACGGCCTGACCGCCGTGGTCGTGGGCGGCGGCGGGATCGCACAGGAGTACATCCGCCTGCTCAAGACCTGGGACGTGCGCGTCACCGCGGTCCGCCGACGCGCGGGCGACGTGCCCGGCGCGGACCGCACCGTCACGACCGACCGCCTCGACGAGGTCCTGCCCGGCGCACAGGTGGTGATGATCGCCGCGGCGGCGCCGAGGAGACCCGCGGCATGTTCGACGCCGACCGCCTCGCCCTCCTGGACGAGGACGCCGTGCTCGTGAACGTCGCCCGCGGGGCGCTGGTGGACACGGACGCCGTCGTCCAGGCCCTCGCGGCGGGCCGGCTGCACGGCTTCGGCACGGACGTCACCGACCCCGAGCCGCTGCCGGAGGGCCACCCGCTCTGGACTGAGGAGCGGGCCCTCATCACGCCGCATACGGCGGACACCCCGGAGATGTGCGTCCCGCTGCTCCACGCGCGGGTCGAGCGGAACCTGCGGGCCCGCGCGGCCGGGACGGAGCTGGAGGGCCTGGTGGACGCCGAGGGCGGGTACTGACCCGCCTCCGGCGTCCCCGGCGCCGGCTCAGCGGCGCGGCGCGTCCGCCTCGCGCGCGACCGCGTCACGCTCGGCCGCCATCTCGATCTGGCGGCGACGCTCCTCGGCGGCCCGGCGGGTCAGCTCGGCGCCGGCCTCGGGGTCGCGGGTGAGGTTCTCACCGGTGGTCGGGTCGAACAGGTGCACCCGCGTCGTGTCCACCCACAGGCGGGTCGGCGTGCCCGGCCGGGCGCGGGACTCGCCGGAGAGGGTGGCCACGACGACGGGGCGCAGCTCGTCCGCGTCCAGGTCCTTGGCCAGCGAGGAGAGCATCTCGGCCACGGCCGGGTCCGGATCGAACTCGATGTAGCCGTACTGCTCGTGGCCCAGCCACTCCAGGTGCGTGAGCGTCGCGTCGAAGGTGGAGCCCTGGTCGCGGCGGCTGTCCTCCACCAGCTCGGCGTCCTCGAAGAACTCCGGCCGCAGACCGAGGAAGACGATGTCCCGCCCCTCGGCGGCGCGGGCCTTCTCGGGCGGCACCGGGATGTCGCCGATCGGCGAGGACAGCACGTGGCCGCCCTCCTTCTGCTTCAGCGAGGCGGGCAGGAAGTTCATCGACGGCGAGCCGATGAAGCCGGCCACGAACAGGTTGAGCGGCTGCTCGTAGAGCTCGCGCGGGCTGGCCACCTGCTGCAGCTCGCCCTTCTTGAGCACGGCCACCCGGTCGCCCAGGGTCATGGCCTCGGTCTGGTCGTGCGTCACGTAGACGGAGGTGGTGGCCAGGCGGCGCTGCAGCTGCGAGATCTCCGCGCGCATCTGCCCGCGCAGCTTGGCGTCCAGGTTGGACAGCGGCTCGTCGAAGAGGAACGCGTCCGCCTCGCGCACGATCGCCCGGCCCATGGCCACGCGCTGACGCTGGCCGCCGGAGAGGTTGCCGGGCTTGCGCTCGAGGTGGTCCTCGAGCTCGAGCACGCGGGCGGCGTCGCGCACCTTGCGGTCGATCTCCTCCTCGGAGGGCTTGTTCTCCTTGATCAGCCGCAGCGGGAAGGCGATGTTCTCGTACACCGTCAGGTGCGGGTACAGCGCGTAGTTCTGGAACACCATCGCGAGGTTGCGGTCCTTGGGGGCCGCCTCGTTCACGCGGCGGCCGTCGATCAGCATCTCGCCGTCGGTGATGTCCTCGAGGCCCACGATCATGCGCAGCAGCGTGGACTTGCCGGAGCCGGAGGGGCCCACGAGGATGACGAACTCGCCGTCCTCGATCTCCAGGTTCACGTCCTTGATGGCGTGGAAGCCGTCGTCGTAGGTCTTGTCGATGTGGTTCAGGGTGATGGAGGCCATCGGGGGGTCCTTTCGGGAGGTCTCGTGTGCGGGCCTCAGCCCTTCACCGCGCCGTTGGTCAGGCCGGCCACGATCTGACGCTGGAACGCCAGCACCAGGATCACGATCGGGATGGTCACGATGATCGCGGCCGCCGAGATGGCCCCGGTCGGCGACTCGAACTGCGAGGCGCCGGTGAAGAAGGCCAGGGCGGCGGGCACGGTGCGCGCGGTCTCGGTGGAGGTCAGGGAGATGCCGAACACGAAGTTGTTCCAGGCGATGAAGAAGGCGATGATCGCCGTCGTGAAGACGCCGGGGGCGGCCAGCGGGACGATCACCTTGCGGAACGCCTCGAGCGGGGTCGCGCCGTCCACCTGCGCGGCCTGGTCGAGCTCCCACGGGATCTGGCGGAAGAACGCGGCCAGGGTCCAGATGGAGATCGGCAGGGTCAGGGACAGGTAGGGGATGATCAGGCCGAGCCACGTGTCGTACAGCCCGAGGGTGCGCCACATGTTGAACAGCGGCGTCACCAGGGAGATGACGGGGAACATCGAGACCATCAGGGACACCGTGAGCACGAGCCGCTTGCCCGGGAAGTCCAGGCGGGCGATCGCGTAGGCGCACAGCGTGGCCAGGATGACGGCGATGATCGTGGCGATCACGGTGATGCCGATCGAGTTGCGCAGCGCCGTGAGGAACAGCTCGCGCGAGCCGCCCACGAAGATCTCCTCGTAGTTCACGGTGGACCACTGGGTGGGCAGCAGCTTGCCGTTGGAGAGGTCGGCGGGCGTCTTGAAGCTGGTCGCGAAGATCGAGAACAGCGGGAAGAGGCACCACACGCCGATCACGACGGTGAGGATCCACCACAGTGCGGTGGCCTTGCCGGTGCCGCGACGGTGGGGCGCGCGGCCCTCGGGGGCGGGAGCGGATGCGGCGGTGCTCACTTGGAACCTCCTCGGTCGGCCAGGTCCACCTTGAAGCCCTTGACGGCGATGACCGCCATGAGGGCCACGCACAGGAACAGGATCACGGAGACCGCCGAACCCATGCCGATCTCGAGCCGGCCGATGGACGTGCGGTAGGCCAGCAGCGAGAGGACCTCGGTGCCGTAGGCGCCGTTGGTCATGATGTAGATGGAGTCGAAGATGCGGAACGCGTCCATCGCGCGGAACAGGACGGCCACCATGATCGAGGCCTTCATGTTCGGCAGGATGACCAGCTTCATCCGCTGCCACCAGGAGGCGCCGTCGACGGAGGCGGCCTCGGTGAGGTCGCCCGGCACCTGGGCCAGGCCGGCCAGCAGGAGCAGGGAGATGAACGGGGTGGTCTTCCAGATCTCGGAGAGCATGATCACGAACAGCGCGGTGCTGCCCTGCGCGAACCAGTTTAGGTCCGCGTCGACGCCCGGCAGCCACTCGAACCAGGCGTTGATGTAGCCCGAGTCGATCGAGAACATGTAGAACCACGCGAACGCGGAGACCACGGTGATGATGCCGTACGGCACCAGGATGATCGTGCGGATCAGGCCGCGGGTCTGCTTGATGGCGTGGTGCATGGCCAGGGCCAGCAGGAAGCCGAGGATGAGCTCGACCACCACGGTCACCACGGTGATCAGCAGGGTCACCCCGAGGTCCTTCCAGAACACGGGGTCCGTGAGGATCACGCCGTAGTTGCCCAGGCCCACGAACTCGCGGTCGCCCGGCGCGGTGAGCCGGTACGTGAACAGCGAGTTGTAGAGGGCCTGCAGGATCGGGTACAGGACCACGAACAGCATCACGAAGAACGCGGGGCCGGCCAGGAGCCAGCCGAGACGCGCCTCGGACTTCGCGCGCTGGGACTTCACCCGGCGGGGGCGACGACCCTCGGCGGCGCGCGGGGTGGATGCGGCGGGTGCGGTGTCGACGTGGCTCACAGCAGACGCTCCCCTCTCAGGACTTCCTGGATGAAGTCGTCGGTCTCGGCCGGGGTGGACTCGGAGACGCCCGACGGCGGCGCGTAGCGCTGCTGGATCGCGGTGGAGACCTCGTTGTAGTACGGGGTCTGCGGCCGCGGGGCGCCGAGTTCGAGGGACTCCCGGATGGTGTCCGCCATGGGGTACTTCTCGGCGACCTCGGGGGCGTCGTAGGCCGCCGGGTCGGCGGGCGGGTTGCCGTTCTCGACGAAGTACTGGCTCTGGTGCTCGGTGGTGGTGATGCAGGAGATCGCGTCCCAGGCGAGGTCCTGGTGCTCGGACTTCGCGCCCACCCCCAGGTTGATGCCGCCCACGGGCGGCGCGGCGTCCTTGCCC
This sequence comes from Micrococcus sp. HOU01, assembly GCF_035609305.1. NCBI lineage: Bacteria > Bacillati > Actinomycetota > Actinomycetes > Micrococcales > Micrococcaceae > Micrococcus > Micrococcus sp. HOU01. The sequence continues at coordinate 2,271,743 of NZ_CP141211.1, forward strand.
TCGACGGTGCGGGGGTAGACGGCCCAGCCGATGTCCTCGGGCAGGTCCTCCGGCAGCGAGCCCTCCTCCACGGAGCCGAGGGTGGCCGGCCAGACGAACGGCCAGTTGACCATGAACGAGCCGTTCTTGCCCTGGAAGAGCAGCATGGAGGCGTTCTCGTCCTGGGTCGGCAGGCCGGCGCTGCCGAGACCCTCCTTGCCGATCGTGGAGATGATCCGGGCGGCCGTGCGGCCGGCCTCGGAGTCGAGGTTCGTGGTGACCTCGTCCGTGGGCGCCTCGGCGTTGGGGACGATCTGCTCCCCGCCGCCCTCGATGAGCGCGTTGAGCCACACGGTCATGGACTCCGCACGGGCGCCCTGGACGGCCAGGTCCTTGTCCTGGCTGCGGGCGGCCTCGATCAGCTGGTCCCACGTGACGGGCTGGGACATGTCCAGCCCCGCGGCCTCGGCGACCGACTTGCGGTACCAGAGCAGCTGCGTGTTGGCCCAGAACGGGACCGTGACGAGCTCGTCCTTCCAGCTGGCGGCCGCGAGCGCGCCCTCCAGGGCGTTGTCCTTCGCGTACGCCTGCATCTCCTCCGGCACGGGGGCCAGGAAGCCGGGCTCGGCGAGCTCGGGGACGAACGGCGGGTCGAGGGACATGATGTCCATCGACGTGTCGCCCGCGGCGAGGCGGCGGGTCAGCTGCTCGCGCTGGGAGGCGGCGTCCGTCGGAAGCATGGACGTCTCGACTCTGTACCGGCCGTTCGCGGCGTCGGTGCACTGGGCGGCGATCTTCGCCTGCCCGCCGTCGTCGGGGTTGGTGTACCAGGTCAGGGTGGGCGTCTGCTCGGCCGGAGCACACCCGGCCAGGATCAGCGCGCCCGCGGCGACGGCGCCGGCCAGCGTGGCCCGGCGCCGTTGACGTGCCCGCGTGTCGTGTCTCACAAGTGGAACCTCAATCGATGCGAGTCGGATGTGACGGCCATCATCACGCATCACAGCGATTCCTGCACGTTTCGCGGACCCCTTTCTCAGCGGGCGTGGCGGCTCGTCCGGGCGGTCGGCTCCGCGGCGGCGGGATCCTCGGGCCAGGGGTGCTTGGGGTACCGCCCGCGGTTCTCGGCCCGGACCTGCGCGTAGGGGCCGGCCCAGAAGGAGGGCAGGTCGGCGGTCACGGCGAGCGGGCGGCCTGCCGGGGAGAGCAGGTGCAGGACCACCGGCTCACGACCGTCCGCCACAGCGGGGGTGACACGCGCCCCGAAGAACTCCTGCAGCTTGGCGGCGACCACGGGCGGGGTGTCCTCGTGGACGCCCGGATAGTCCACGACGACGGCGCGCCCGCTCGGCACGGGCAGGCGCTCGGGGGCGAGCTCGTCCAGCCGGCCCGCCTCCGGCCAGGGCAGGGCGCCCCGCAGCAGCGCCTCGGCGTCCAGGCGCGCGAGGGGCCGCCCCGCGGCCAGGTCGGCCGCAAGCCCGTCGACCAGCGCGTCCAGGCCGGGCAGCCCCGCATCCGAGAGGTCCGGCCACGGGGCGCCGAGGACGCGGTGGAGCAGGTGCACCCGGCGGCGCAGGCGTTCGGTCCGACCGCTCGGGTCGAACCGGGCGAGGCCGTCGGCGGCGAGTGCGGCGCGCACGGCCTGGGCCGCGGCGTCGGGGGCGACGGGGGCCGGCGTCTCCGTCAGCACGAGCGCGCCCAGCCGGTCCACGCGGCGGCCGGTGAGCCGGTCCCCGCGCCAGTCGGCGGTGTCCTCGGTGCGCCGCAGGCCCGCGCCGGCGAGCTCGGCGAGCGTCCGGTCGATCGGCGCGGCCGCGCGGATCGCGGCACCCGTGCCGGCCGCGTCCCCGGCCACGCGGGCGACCTCGGCCACGGCCAGCCACTCCTGCCCCGCCAGGTCGCCGCCGGCGGCGTCGCGGGGCAGGGCCGCGCGGGTGCCGGAGGCGAACGGGTACGCGCCCGCCTCCCCCGCGCGTCGGGCGATCCACGCGGGGAAGGCCAGGGCGGCCACGAGGCCGGCGGGGTGCCGCCGCGCGGTCGCCGCCGCCTCGGGCCCGGGCTCGTCCGGCTCCCGCGTCTCCGGGGCGTGGTGCGCGTGCCGACGGGCGAGTCGTTCCAGTCGGTCCGCCTCCCGGTGCCAGCGCCCGGCCTCCGGGTGCCGGCCGTCCCGCAGGGCCGCGACCAGTGCCTCGAGGTCGGCCCCGGGGGCGCGCAGGTCCAGGGCGAGGGCCGCCGTCGCCTCGGCCGCGGGGCGGGGCCCCGTCCACGGTGCCGCGCGCAGGAGGGCGTGGCCGAGCGGCGGGTCCAGGGGCAGCTCGGCCAGGACGGCTCCGTGCGGGGTGATGCGCCCGTCCGCGTCCACCGCGTCGAGGGAGGCGAGCGTGCGCTCGGCGGCGGCCATCGCGTCGGCCGGCGGGTCCTCGGGCAGGGTCAACCCGCGGCCGCCCGGGGCGCCCCACGCCGCGAACGCCAGGGCCACCGGTGCGAGGTCGACGACGGCGAGGGCCGGCGTCGGGGCTGCGGGCGCGGTGCCCAGGGCCGCGGCGGTGTGGCAGCGGACCACGGTGCCGGGGCCGAGGCGGGCGGCGCGGCCCGCCCGCTGGCCGGCGGCCGCACGCGAGGCCTGGACGGTGACGAGCCCGGCCATGCCCCGCCCCCGGTCCCGGCGCGGCTCTCGGGCCAGGCCCGAGTCGACGACGAGGCGCACCCCGGGCACGGTCAGCGAGGACTCGGCGACCGCCGTCGCGACGACGACGCGCGGCACGGCGGGGTCGATACGGCCGGCGAGCGCGGCGTCCTGGTCGGCGGGTTCCTGGCGGCCGTGCAGGACGCGGACCTCGGTGTCCGGGGCGAGCGCGGCGACGCGCCCCGCGACCGCCTCGACCTCGGCCACGCCGGGCACGAAGACGAGGGCATCCACGGTCGGGTCGGCGTCGAGCGCCTCGGCGTGGGCGCGCACGGCCGTGGCCGCGACGTGGTCGAGGAAGGCCCGGTCCACGCGGCCCTCGGCGGTGAGGCGGTGGCCGCGGAAGGGGGCGTGCTCCTCGCGCAGCGGGTGCAGCACGGCCGGGGTGGAGACCACGGGCAGGGGCGCCTCCTCCCCCATGCCGCGGGCCCAGCGGGTGGCCAGGGCCGCCGCGTCCACGGTGGCGGACATGGCCACGAGCACGAGTTCGGGGCGCAGCTGCCGCAGGTCGGCGAGGAGGGCGAAGAGCACATCCGTGTCCAGGTCCCGCTCGTGGACCTCGTCCAGGACCACCGCGTCCACGCCGTCGAGCCCGGGGTCGGCGAGGAGGCGGCGCAGCAGCAGGCCGGGGGTCACGAACTCGACGACCGAGGCCCCGCCGCCCGCCGCGTCGCCGCGCACGGCATACCCGACGGCGGCGTCCCCGAGTCGAGCCTGCGCGTCGGGGTCGGCGCCGGGCTGCACGTCGGCCGCGGCGGCCAGCACCGCCGTGCGCAGCCGCCGCCACGCCGCGCGCACCGCGACCCGGCGCGGCTGCGTGACCAGGACGCGCCCGCCGCCGTGGTCCGCGAGCCGGACCGCGAGCGCGGGCGGGACCACGGTGGTCTTGCCCGTGCCCGGGGGCGCCTCGACGACGGCCGCCCCGCGCGCGTCCAGCGCCGATCCGAGCTCGGGCAGGGCGGCGGCGAACGTCAGGCCGGCGCTGAGGCGGCCGAGGGCGGCGGAGAGGACGGAGGGGACGGTGACGGGATCGACGGGGGTGGGCATCGGGACCCATTGTGCCCGCCTCCGCCACGCTGTCCCGGGACCGTCCCACTGACTAGGCTGTGACCCATGACCACACCCGTCCAGGAGCACCTCGATCGCCTCACGTCGGCCCACGCGGGTGAGGGGGAGGTCCCGGACGGGCTGGGCGTCGCGATGCTCCTGGTGGACGGGCACCGCTACGTCTCCGGATCCATGACGCCCGTGCCGCTCGCCACGCTCGCCTCTCCCCTGTTCCACGCGCAGGCCCTCGAGGACCTCGGCGCGGTGCGGGTGGGCGAGCGCGTGGGAGCCGCCCCCGTGCGCGACCTGGACCACCGGGTCGAGGTGGACGCCGTCACGGGCCTGCCGCACAACCCGCTGCAGAACGCGGGCGCGGTGGCCACCGCCTCCCTCGTGAAGGGCCGCGGTGGCCGCGACCGCACCGCACGCATGATGCAGCTGCTCTCCGCACTGTTCGACCGCGAGGTCACCGTCACGGAGTCGGCCGCGCGTGCGGAGAACCGCGCCCAGCACCACACCCGGTCGGCTGCGTGGCTGATGAAGTCCCTCGACACGCTGGACGCCGACCCCGAGACGTTGCTCGAGGACATCGCCACGGTGCGTGCCGCCACCGTGACCGTGGAGGACCTCGCCCTGCTCGCCGGCACCCTCGCGCACGGCGGCGTCCACCCCGTCACCGGGGACCGTGTGCTGAGCGAGGAGACGGTCCGCGGTGTGCTGTCCGTGATGGACTCCTGCGGCATGGACACCCGGGACTCCCGGTGGGCGTACGACGTCGGCCAGCCCGGCTGGGCGTCCACGCGCGGCGGCACGGTGCTCGTGGTGGTGCCGGGCCACCTCGGTCTGGCGCTGCAGTCGGACACGACGGACGAGAACGGGCTCGGTACCGTGGCGATGGCCGCCCTGCGGACCATCGTCGAGGACTTCGAGCTGCACCCGTCGGTGGTCACCGGCTCCCCGCGGGCGGCCCTGCGCACCCACTACCGGATCGATCAGGCGCCCTCGGGCACGGTGCGCAGCGCCGTCGTCCTCGAGGCGCTCGGGCGGTTCGCGGACACCGTGCACGTGATGGAGCTGGGCGGTCACCTCGGCTTCAGCCAGGTCGACGCGATCGCTCGCGTCAGCCGCGATCTGCCGGAGGCCCTCGAGACGCTCGTGGTGGACATGCGCTCGGTCAGCTCCATCTCCCGTCCGGCCCGGCTGCTGGTGGCCCAGTGGTTCGCCCGCGCGTTGGGCAACGGACTCGACATCGTCGTCGTGGACCGGGACGCCGCCGAGATGAAGGAGCTGATGTCGGCCGTCGAGGAGTCCGTGGAGGTGGACCTGCCCGAGCCACTGCAGGATGAGGCCGAGGGGGTGGACCCCGCCGCCGAGGGCGCGCAGTTCGTGTTCTTCGACTCCCGCTCGCGGGCCGCCCAGTGGGCCGAGCAGCGGCTGCTCTCCCGGCACGCCCCCCACCTGCTGCCGCGGGACGCCCAGGAGGCGGCCGTGGCACCTCTGCTGCAGCACCTCTCCGCGGACGACGCGCGTCTGCTCGAGTCCATGATGGACGAGCGGGTCTACGCGGACGGCCAGATCATCCGTCGCGCCGGCCAGCCGTTCGGCGGCATCTACGTGATCGTCTCCGGCACCGTGGAGCTCTCGGGTCAGGGCACGGGCAGCCGCCGCGTGCGCCGCACCCTGCTCACCCCGGGGATGACGTTCGGCGAGATGGCCCTCGGCCAGCCCGGCCGCCAGCCCTCCACCGTCCGCGCGCGCGGGCCGGTGACGGCGCGAGTCCTCACCGCCCAGGTGATGGTCGCGCTCCAGGAGGGCTTCCCCCAGCTGGCCCTGGCCCTGTGGGAGGCGCTGGCCCGCGACGCGTTCACCGCGCTGGGCCAGCTCATCCGGGAGACCGGCGCGCTGCAGGACTGACAACCCGCGGGGGCGGCGTCCCCGTGGGACGTCGCCCCACCCCCGTCACCGCCCGAGGATGTGGCGCAACGCGCCCTCCAGTTCCGGGTCGCGCATCTCGTAGCCGGAGGCGACCAGTCGGTCCGCCACGACCTTCTGGTCGGCCGCCACGGTCTCCACTCGGCCCTCCTCGCCCAGCAGCAGGCGCGGCCCGGCCTCGGGCACCGGGATGACCGCGGGCCGGCGCAGCACCCGCCCGAGCACGGTGGCGAACTCCCGGGCCGTGACCGGCTCGGGCGCCACCGCGTTCACCGGGCCGGTGACGCCGTCGTCGAGCACCGCGTGGGCGAAGGCCCCCGCGATGTCATCCGCGCCGATCCAGCTCAGCCACGGGCTGCCGTCGTGGCTCTCCCCGCCCGAGGTCGCGACCGGGCCGCCGAGCCCCGCGAGGAACAGCGGCAGCACCTGCTGCAGCATGCCCCCGGCCGGGCTCAGGACCACGCCGGTCCGCAGCATCGCCACCCGGATGCCGGACGTCTCGGCGCGTCGGGCCTCGGCCTCCCAGTCCGCGACGACCTCGGCGAGGAAGTTGTCCCCGGGCTCCAGATCCTCGACGAGGCCGCTGCCGAACGGGCCCGTGCCCGCGTCCGCCCCGTAGTACCCGATCGCCGAGCCGTTCACGAGCGCCCGCGCCCGCGCGTCGTCCCCCTCCCGTGCGGCGATCCGGGCGAGCGCGTCCACGAGGGTGCGCGTGCCGCGTACGCGCGAGTCGTGCACGGCCTCCTTGTGCGCGTCCGAGAACCGGCCGGCGATGGGCTCGCCCGCCAGGTTCACGACGACGTCGGCCTCGGCCAGGGCGTCCTCGTCCACGGTCTCCCGGCCGGGGTCCCACAGCGCCGCGTCCAGCGCGCCGGCCTTCTTCGGGCTCCGCACGAGCCGGATGACGCGGTGGCCGCCGGTGGTGAGCAGGGCACAGAGCTGCCGGCCGATCAGTCCGCCGGACCCCGTCACGGCGACCGTGCGAGCCGGCCCGCCGACGAGGGGGCCGGGATGGGCGGCGTGGAAGTCCAGGTCATCGGCCATCACGCGGGCCCGATAGGCGAACTGGCGGCCCAGCTCCGCCTCGAAGGCCTCGTGGGTGCGGCGCGAGGCCGCGGCGCCCAGACCGGGCACGCGGGACACCAGGGACTCCCCCGGCAGGGCGTACTCGATGTGGTCCGTCACGACCGTGCCCCGCCGGCCGTCCGCCGTGTCCGCCTCACCGGGCGCAGCGTCGTCGAGCAGGTGCGTGTGCCGCCAGGAGGCGAGAGGGCCGGAGACCATCTCGTCCCGGAACATGCGGCCCTCCTCGTAGGCCGTGTGGCGGGCCCGCCACGGCACCGCGGGCGCGGCCCCGCCGGGCAGGCGGGAGGCGACGGTGTCCGGCAGCAGGCCGGTGAGCATCCCGTGGGCCGCGCCGGCGAACAGGCCGGCCGCCCCGGGGGCCTGGATGCGCAGTCGCGACTCGGAGCCCACGCGGAGGCCGTCCGTGGGTCCCTGGACCACCTCGCCGGCGAAGGGCGGGGTGAGCCGCTCCAGCGCGCCGGGGTTCTCCAGCCAGCGGAAGACGACCTCACGCGGGTGGCGCAGGAGGGTGCGGTGCTCGAAGACGCGGATCTCGGTCATGGACGCCAGCCTGACACAGGGAGCGGACGGGCGAACACCTGTCCGGGCCGGGCCGTGCAGGACAATGAGGGGATGGACCTGCTTCCCGAGCTGCGCTGGACCGCCGCCGCCCTGCCCGCCACCGAGCTCACCCTCGTGGCCGTCTTCTCCCCCGAGGACCAGACGGTGCGCGCCTCCGGCGTGGCCGTGCCGGGGGACTCGCAGCCCCCCGCCGCCGCGGTCGGGCGCCTCCTCGAGACGCTCATGGACCGGCTCGTGGCCCTGGACCCGGAGACCGCCGACCGCGAGATGAACCCGCGCCCCGTGGAGCCGCGTCCGGGTGTTTCCCAGCCCGTCGCCGACGCCCTGGCCGCCTACGCCGCGGGGGACGTGGTCGCGCTGGACGCCCTCGACGTCACCCAGCCGGGCACCGCGTTCCGGCAGCGGGCGTGGCGGGAGCTGCGCGGCATCGCTCCCGGCTCCCCCGCCACCTACGGCGGCCTGGCCGAACGGTGCGGGGCCCCGCGGGCCGTGCGCGCGGCCGGCGGGGCGTGCGCCGCCAACCTGGTGGCCGTCGTCGTGCCCTGCCACCGCGTGGTGCGCGCCGACGGCGCGGCCGGCCACTACCTCTACGGCACCGCCGCGAAGCAGGCCCTGCTGGCCCACGAGGCGGCGCGCGCGGGCTGACCGGCCCCTCCCCACGGCAACGTCGGTTGAGTTGTCACGGGTCCCGGGCACGCACACCCGTGACAACTCAACCCGCGTTGCGGACACGAGAAGGGGCCGGGCCGCGCGCTCCACGCACGCGACCCGGCCCCCGGCGCTCAGCCGCTCAGTCGCTCAGTCGCTCAGACGGAGAGCTTGTCCACGATCGCGTTGAGCGTCGCGGACGGGCGCATCACGGAGGTGACCTTCTCCAGCTCCGGCCAGTAGTAGCCGCCCAGGTCCACCGGGGAGCCCTGCACGCCGTTGAGCTCGGCCAGGATGGTCTCCTCCTGGGCCTCCAGCTCCTCGGCGATCGGCTTCGCCGCGGCCGCCAGCTCGGCGTCCTCGGTCTGCTTCGCCAGCTCGCGGGCCCAGTACAGCGCCAGGTAGAAGTGGCTGCCGCGGTTGTCCAGCTCGCCGACCTTGCGCTTCGGGGACTTGCCCTCGATCAGCAGGGTGCCGGTGGCGGCGTCCAGGGTGTCCGCCAGGACCCGCGCGCGGTGGTTCTCGTTCGCGACCGCCTCGTGCTCGAAGGACACGGCCAGCGCGAGGAACTCACCGAGGGAGTCCCAGCGCAGGTGGTTCTCCTCCACCAGCTGCTGCACGTGCTTCGGCGCGGAGCCGCCCGCACCGGTCTCGAACAGGCCGCCGCCGTTGAGCAGCGGGACGACCGAGAGCATCTTCGCGGAGGTGCCCAGCTCGAGGATCGGGAACAGGTCCGTGTTGTAGTCACGCAGCACGTTGCCGGTCACGGAGATGGTGTCCTCGCCGCGGCGGATGCGCTCCACCGAGAGCTTGGCGGCCTCCACCGGGGAGAGGATGCGGATGTCCAGGTCCTCGGTGTCGTGCTCCTTGAGGTACTCCTCGACCTTCTTGATGAGCTCGCGATCGTGGGCCCGGGTCTCGTCCAGCCAGAACACGGCCGGGGTCTGGGACGCGCGGGCGCGGGTCACGGCCAGCTTCACCCAGTCGCGCACCGGGACGTCCTTGGTCTGGCAGGCGCGCCAGATGTCGCCGGCCTCGACGTCGTGGGAGAGCAGGGTCTCCCCGGCGGAGTTCTTCACGGCCACGGTGCCCGCGGCGTCCATGATGAACGTCTTGTCGTGCGAGCCGTACTCCTCGGCCTTCTGCGCCATGAGGCCCACGTTCGGGACGGTGCCCATGGTGGTGGGGTCGTAGGCGCCGTTGGCCTTGCAGTCGTCGATCACGGCCTGGTAGACGCCGGCGTAGGAGGAGTCCGGGATGACGGCCAGGGTGTCCTGGGTCTGGTCGTCCTTGTTCCACATGCGGCCGGAGGTGCGGATCATGGCGGGCATGGAGGCGTCCACGATCACGTCGGAGGGCACGTGGAGGTTGGTGATGCCCTTGGCGGAGTTCACCATGGCCACGTCCGGGCCGTTCTCGTAGGCGGCGGCGATGGCGGCGCGCACACCCTCGGCGGTCTCGGCGTCGAGCTTGTCCAGGCCGCCCTCGATCGCGGCGAGGCCGTTGTTCGCGGACAGGCCGGCGGCGGCCAGCTGCTCGCCGTACTTCTCGAACAGCTCGGAGAAGTAGGCCTTCACGACGTGGCCGAAGATCACCGGGTCGGAGACCTTCATCATGGTGGCCTTCAGGTGCGCGGAGAAGAGGATGCCCTCCTCCTTGGCGCGCTTGACCTGCTCGGCGAGGAACGCGTCCAGGGCCTTGGCGGACATGAACGTGCCGTCCACGACCTCGCCCTTGAGGACCTTCAGGCCCTCCTTGAGCACGGTGGTCTTCCCGTCCTCGCCGGTGAACTCGATCGTCAGCACGTCGGCGGCCGGCAGGGTCACGGACTGCTCGTTGGCGCGGAAGTCGTCCGCGCCCATGGTGGCGACGGCGGTCTTGGAGTCAGGGGTCCACTCGCCCATCGAGTGGGGAAAGCGCTTGGCGTACGCCTTCACGGCCTTCGGGGCGCGGCGGTCCGAGTTGCCCTCGCGCAGCACCGGGTTCACGGCGGAGCCCTTGACCGAGTTGTAGCGCGCCTTCGCGTCCTTCTCCTCATCGGTCTTCGGCTCGTCCGGGTACTCCGGCAGCGCGTAGCCGTCCGCCTGCAGCTCCTTGATCGCGGCGCGCAGCTGCGGCACGGAGGCGGAGATGTTCGGCAGCTTGATGACGTTCGCCTCGGGGGACTTCACGAGCTCGCCGAGCTCGGCGAGGGCGTCCGCGGTGCGCTGGTCCTCGGGCAGGACGTCCTTGAACGCGGCGAGGATGCGGCCGGCCAGCGAGATGTCACGGGTCTCCAGCTCCACGCCGGCGGTGCCCGCGTAGGCACGCACGATCGGCAGCAGCGACGCGGTGGCCAGCATGGGCGCCTCGTCCGTGAGCGTGTAGATGATCTTCGACATGCGGATGATCTCTCCTTCTGGCCGCACTCGAGACGCGGCCCTCGTCGGCAGGGAACGGGTGACTCCCCGCCAATCTACCCGGCGCCTCGGACGCGCCACACCGTGTGTGGCTCGGCGTCAGCGCCCCCGGCCGTCGCCGGTGCCCTCGCCGGGCCGGGCGGGGTCGCCCGGGTACCAGGGGGGCGTCGGGTCGGCGGGGGCGCCCCCCGACGACGGCGGCGTGGATCGTGGCCGGCTCAGGTGCCCCGCACGGCCTGGGCGATGAAGAAGGAGACGACCAGGCCGAGGGGCTCCACACCATCGGCCCGCCCCGCTCAGCCGTGGAAGAAGTGGCGCGCCCCGGTCAGGTACAGGGTCACGCCGGCGGCCTCGGCCGCGCCCACGACCTCCTCGTCCCGGACGGAGCCGCCCGGCTGGACGACGGCCTTCACGCCGGCGTCGATGAGGATCTGCAGCCCGTCCGCGAACGGGAAGAACGCGTCCGAGGCGGCCACGGACCCGCGGGCCCGCTCGGGGGCGCCCTCCCCGGAGACGTTCTCCGCGCCGCCGGCGCTGCTCACGTCCTGCCCGCCGGTCTGCGCGGCGCCCAGGGTGTTGGCGCGCTCGACGGCCAGGCGGCAGGAGTCGAGGCGGTTGACCTGGCCCATGCCCACGCCCACCGTGGCGCCGTCGTGGGCCAGCAGCACGGCGTTGGACTTGGCCGCGCGCACGGCGCGCCACGCGAAGGCCAGGTCGGCCAGGACGGCCTCGTCGGCGGCGGGGCCGGCGGCGAGGGTCCAGGTGGCCGGGTCGTCGCCGTCCGCGTCCACCGCGTCCGCGATCTGCAGCAGCATGCCGCCGGAGACCTGCTTGGCCTCCACCGCGTCCCGCAGGAAGCCCTCGGGCAGGCTCAGCAGGCGCAGGTTCTTCTTGGCGGAGAGGATCTCCAGGGCCTCGGGCTCGAACGCCGGGGCCACGACGACCTCCGTGAACACGTCCTTCACCTGGGCGGCCATGGCGGCGGTGACGGGGCGGTTGGCCGCGATCACGCCGCCGAACGCGGAGACCGGGTCACACGCGTGGGCCTTGGCGTGCGCCTGCGCGATGTCCGTGCCCTCGTCCGTGACGGCCACGCCACACGGGTTGGCGTGCTTGACGATCGCCACGGCCGGGACCGGGTGGTCGAAGGCGGCGCGCACCGCGGCGTCGGCGTCCACGTAGTTGTTGTAGCTCATCGGCTTGCCGTGCAGCAGTTCGGCCTGCGCGATGCCGGGGGCCGCCGAGGAGTCCAGGTACAGCGCCGCGGGCTGGTGCGGGTTCTCGCCGTAGCGCAGGATCTGCGCGCGCTCGAGGGAGAAGCCGGCGTAGGGCGGGAACACAGGGATCTCGTCGGCGTGCGTGTCCTCGCCGAAGTGGGCGGCGGTCCAGGCGGCCACGGCGTTGTCGTACGCCGCGGTGTGGGCGAAGGCCAGGGCGGCCAGGCGCCGGCGGGCGTGCAGGTCGAAGCCGCCGGACTGCGCGGCCTGGACGACCTCTCCGTAGCGGGCCGGGTCCACGACGATCGCCACGGACGCGTGGTTCTTCGCGGCCGCGCGCACCATGGACGGCCCGCCGATGTCGATCTGCTCGACGACGGCGTCCTCCGCGGCGCCCGAGTTCACGGTGTCCACGAACGGGTAGAGGTTCACGACGACGAGGTCGAACGGCTCCACCTCGAGCTCGCGCAGCTGGGTCACGTGGTCCTCGCGACGACGGTCGGCCAGAATGCCCGCGTGCACGCGCGGGTGCAGCGTCTTCACGCGGCCGTCCAGGCACTCCTGGAACCCGGTGACCTCGGCGACCTCGGTGACGGGCACACCGGCGGCGGCGATGCGCTGGGCGGTGGAGCCGGTCGAGACGATCTGCACGCCCGCGGCGTGGAGCCCGGTGGCGAGCTCCTCGAGGCCGGTCTTGTCGTACACGGAGATCAGGGCCCGCTTCAGGGGCACCGTGTCCAGGACGGTGGTGGTGGGCTGGGCAGAGGTCACGAGGGGGCGCTCCTTCGAGGGGGTCCGGGTGTCCTCCAGCATAGGCCGGGCCGCATAATGGCCCAGGCGTCCGCGTGACGGACCGCCCCCCACTCCACCCGACGAACGGGAGCCGACCATGTCCTCCGCCACCCCGCCCCGCCCCAGCGCCGACGGCGCGCACCCCGGGCCCGCGCCCGACGTCGTCGCCCCCGACGCCGCCCTGCCCACCGGTGAGGCGGTCGTCCAGGAGCTGCCGTGGCGCTGGTCCGTCCAGGGCCGCATCTTCCTGATCGGCGGCCTGGGCTTCATGTTCGACGCGTGGGACGTCACGCTCAACGGCGTGATGATCCCGCTGCTGCGCGAGGAGTGGGCCCTGGACAAGGCCGACGCCGCGTGGATCGGCACCGCCAACCTCATCGGCATGGCCGTGGGCGCGTTCCTGTGGGGCACCATCGCGGACCGCATCGGCCGCAAGGCGGCGTTCGCGTGGACGCTCGCGATCTTCTCCGTGTTCACGATCGCGGGCGCGCTGACCGACTCCCTGCTGTGGTTCGCGCTGTTCCGCTTCGTGGCCGGCATGGGCCTGGGGGGCACGATCCCCGTGGACTACGCGCTCGTGGGCGAGTTCACCCCGCGCCGGCTGCGTGGCCGCGTCCTGGCCGCGATGGACGGCTGGTGGCCCGTCGGCGCCGCGCTGTGCGGCCTCGTCTCCGCCTGGCTCGTGGGCACGTGGGGCGACTGGCGCCTGCCCCTGCTGGCCATGGTCCTGCCGGCCCTGCTCGTGTTCGTCGTGCGCCTGGGCATCCCCGAGTCCCCGCTGTTCCTGATGAGCCGGGGCCGCGAGGCACAGGCCCGCGCCGTCATCGACCGCATGGTGGCGGCCACCGGCGCGCCTCGCCGGCCCTACACGATGCCCCCGGCCGAGCCGGCCCGCTCCAGCGGCGTCGGCGCGCAGCTCGCCGCGGTCTGGCGGTTCTCCCCGCGCATCACCGCGGTCGCCTGGGCCCTGTTCGTGGCCATCATGCTCGTCTACTACATCGCGCTGCAGTGGCTGCCGACGTTCCTCATCGACGCCGGCTACGCGGAGGGCCGCGCCTTCATCATGACCTCCGGCATGGCCGCGGCCGGCCTGCTCGGCGTGGTCGTGGCCACCGTGCTGATCGAGGTCACCGGCCGCCGCTGGCTGCTGGCCGTCAGCGCCGTCGTCGCGAGCGCCCTGACCGTCTGGCTGGCGAGCGTGCTGGACGTGCCCGCCGCGGTGCTGCCGCTCGTGCTGGCGTTCGGCTTCGTGGTGCAGGTCGCGATCCCGGTGCTCTACACGTACGTCTCCGAGCTGTACCCGACGACGCTGCGCGCCTCCGGCTTCGGCTGGGCGTCGGCGGCCTCGCGGGTGGGCGCGGGCCTGGGCCCGCTGCTCTTCGTGGGCACGCTGGTCCCCGCCCTCGGGCTGCCGGGGGCGTTCGCCGTCACCGGCGGGCTCGTGGTCCTGGCCTGCGCGGCGATGCTGGCGCTGGCCCCGGAGACCCGCGGCCGCGCCCTCGAGGTCAGCGCCGACTGAGCTCGCCGAGCACGCGCAGCAGCAGGGCCCGCTCCTGGACCTTGATGCGCTCGTGCAGCTCGGCCTCGGTGTCCGTGTCCAGCACGGGCACCGCGGCCTGCGCGAGGATCGGGCCGGTGTCCACGCCCGCGTCCACCACGTGCACGGTGCAGCCGGTGACCTTCACCCCGTGCGCCAGCGCGTCCCGGACGCCGTGGGCCCCCGGGAAGGACGGCAGCAGGGCCGGGTGGGTGTTGAGGATGCGGCCCTCGAACCGCTCGAGCAGCGGGGCGCCCAGGATCCGCATGAACCCGGAGCACACCACCCAGTCCGGCGCGTAGGCGGCGACGGCGTCCGCGAGCGCCTCGTCCCACGCGCGTCGGTCCGCGTGGTCCTTCGGTGACACCACGAACGTCTCGATCCCGTGGGCGCGGGCACGCTCCAGGCCGCCGGCGTCGGCGACGTCGGCGCCCACCGCGGCGATCTCCATGTCCAGGGCGCCGGAGGCGACGGCGTCGAGGACGGCCTGCAGGTTGGTGCCGGAACCGGAGACGAGGGCAACGATGCGCATGCGCCCATCGTAGGGTGAGGGGGTGTCCGCCCCCGTTCCCTCCTCCCCGCCCCGCCCGCCGCAGGGCGCCCCGGACCCCGGCCGCGTCCGCACCGGCCGTGCCCTGCTGTGGCAGTCCGTGGCGCTGCTGGGGATGCTGCTCTCCTTCTCCCTCGTGCTGCCGTGGAAGCTGATCGCCCTTGCGTTGGGGCTGGTCGCCCTCGTGCTCGGCGTGCGCGTGTGGGTCACGAGCCGCGGCGCCGAACGCTCGGGGCTGACCCGCGCGGTGGCGTCCGCCGGCATGGCGATGGCACTGGTGGGCCTGACGACGGCGGCACTGCCGCTGCTCGCGTGGGACGCGACGGCCCAGCTCGAGCAGTGCAGCGCCTCCGCGCTCACCGCGCGGGCGCAGCAGGCGTGCGCGGACGAGTTCACCCGTCAGGTGGAGGAGCGCACGGGGGTGCCCCAGCTGCGACCCTGAGCCGCGGGCGTCAGTCCCGCGCCCGGCGCGGGGACGGCCGGCCGCGCAGCGCGGCCAGCGGCCCGATGCGGGGAGTGCGGTCGCCGGACCGCGGCACCGTCGTCGTCCCGTCCCGGTGCCCGGCCACGGCCAGGGCCGCGAGGTAGCCGGCCGCGCAGCCCAGCGCGACCCACCCGGCGACGGCGGCGCACACCGCCCAGACGTGGGAGCCGATGTCCGTCAGCGTGCCGAGCCCGAGCGTCCCGGAGGTGAGGGCCAGCGGCACGAGCAGCAGCAGCCCGGCGAGCAGTCCGGTGAGCACGGCCAGGGCCAGCGTGGACAGCGTCAGGGACACCGCGCGGCTGCCGTGACGGGTGTGCAGCCAGTCGTCGAGGTGGTTCTCCCCCTCCCGCAGCAGCCACACGCCGGCCACGGCGCCGGCGCCGATCGGCACGGCCAGCAGGAGCAGCTGCCACGGCGACCACGTCACGGGCAGCGCACCCAGCACCGGGAGGGCAGGCGCGGTGGCCGGCGTCGCGCCGAACACGGAGTAGAGGCTGTCCGCGCCCACGGAGAACCCCGGGCCCGCCGTCCACGCGATCGACCACGCGGTGAACGTGGGCAGCCAGCCGATCTGCAGCAGCGCCACCAGCAGGCCGCCCAGCGGGCCGCCCCCGATCGCCTGGGCCACGGTGACGACGGCGGCCCACTCGACGGCCAGCCGCCCCGCCACGAGCAGCGCGTTCAGGCCCGTCAGGGCGAGCACGGCGACGGCCGCGGCGCGCACCACGGACCAGGCGTACGAGCCGGCCCAGCGTTCGTACTGCGAGCGCCGCGAGATCCGCTCCGTGAGGTCCAGGCCGATCAGGTGCGCCCAGGTGCCGGCCTCGCGCCGCGCCCCCGCGAGGGCGGCGACGCCGAAGAGCAGGGCGGGCAGCAGCGCCGCCGGGGCGGGGTGGGCCGTCAGCTCGTCCGTGCCGGGCAGGAACGCCACGGCCAGCCCCACCAGGGCGTAGGCCCCCACCGCGCCCACGAAGGCCTGCCACGCCTGGTCCCGGTAGGACGCGCGGGCCAGGCGCCGGCAGGCCCGCCAGGACAGCGCGAGCGGGACCAGGGTCAGGCCCCACGGCACGAGCCACGCCGTGCCGGTGATGAGGTGATCCGGCGCGGTGGGCATGGCCGTGGCCACGGTGACGGGCACCGCGTGCAGGGCCAGCCACAGGACGCCGCCCACCTGGACGGCGCCCTCGATGGTCGGCCGCTCGAACCCGCCCGTGGCCCACACCGCGAGGGTGGGAACCATGACCGCCAGCAGGCTGATCATCGCCGTGACGAGCGCCTCGACCACCCCCTGCAGCCACAGCGGCAGGGGGACGGGGCGCAGCAGACGGGGCGCAGCGGGGCGGGAACTCACCCGTCCATGGTGCCACCCGACTCCGGGCGGCGCCTGGACGGGGGCGGGCCGCGCGGGCCGGTGCGACAACCGTCACGCGCCCCGAGAGTTCACCGCGGGGTCACCGGGCCGTCGTCGGCGGGTGTCCCGGCCGTGGTCCGGGGTCCTTAGCGTCGGCCACGTGCGTGTCGTCGTGGTCGCCGAATCGTTCCTGCCCCATATGAACGGGGTCACCAACTCCATCCTCCAGGTGCTGCGCCACCTGCGGGAACGGGGCGACGAGGCGATGGTGGTCGCCCCGGCCGCCTCGTGGTCCGCCGGGTGGACCCAACGCGCGGGCGCCGGTGAGGCCCCCCGCGAGGTCGAGGGCTTCCCCGTGCGCACCCTGCCCTCCGTGCCCCTGACCGGGTACACCTCCGTGCGGGTGGCCGCCGGCACGGTGGGCCGGCTGCGCGGCATGCTCGCCGACTTCGCCCCGGACGTGGTGCACATCGCCTCCCCCTTCGTGCTGGGCTGGCGCGCGGTGCAGGCGGCCGAGGAGCTCGGCATCCCCTCCGTGGCCGTCTACCAGACCGAGGTCCCCGGCTACGCGGCCCGGTACGGCGCCCCGTGGCTGGAGGACGTGCTGTGGAGCCACGTGGCGCGCCTGCACAACACGGCCACGCTGACGCTCGCGCCGTCGTCGTTCACCGTCCGGCAGCTGCACCGCCAGGGGGTGCGACGCGTGCACCTGTGGGGCCGCGGCGTCGACTCCCGCCGATTCCATCCCGCCAAGCGGGACGAGGCGCTGCGCGCCGAGCTCGCCCCGAACGGCGAGAAGCTCGTGGGCTTCGTGGGGCGGCTGGCGCACGAGAAACAGGTCGGGGACCTGCGGGTGCTCTCGGACCTGCCGGGCACCCGCCTCGTGGTCATCGGCTCCGGGCCGCTGCGCGAACAGCTCGAGCGGGAGCTGCCCGGCGCGCACTTCGCCGGCTTCCAGGGGGGCGAGGACCTCGCGCGCCACGTGGCCAGCCTGGACCTGTTCGTGCACCCCGGCGAGTCCGACACCTTCGGCCAGACGCTGCAGGAGGCGATGGCCTCGGGCGTGCCCGTCGTCGCCGTCGGCCGCGGCGGCCCCCTCGACATCGTGGACGCCTCCCGCACCGGCTGGCTCTACCCGCCCGGCGAGCTGGACGAGCTGCGCCGCCACGTCGCGGACCTCGTGTACGACGACGTCAAGCGGGCCGCGTTCGCCGACGCGGCGTGGGCGTCGGTGCAGGGCCGGACCTGGCCGGTGCTGTGCGAGCAGCTCATGGGCTACTACGAGAAGGCGATCGCGGTGCAGGAGCGCCGCCGCGTGGAGCTGGCCCGCCGGCTGCTGACGGCGCCGTCGCTGCTGGCCGCGCGCGTGTTCGGCTGAGCCCCGGGCCGGACGCCGGCCGGACGCCGTGCGGCCCGGGTCTCGCGTCCGGAGCCGTGGCTAGGGTGGCGGGCATGGACGCCACCCCGCACCCCCGCCCCGCCGAGCCCGGCCCCCTGCCCGATCCCGCCGCGCCCCGCCGCCTCGCCGGCAAGGACGTGCACCCCGTCGGCCTCGGGTGCATGAACATCGTGCACGGCTACTCCGGATTCCTCGACGACGCCGCCGCCGTCGACCTGCTCACCCGCGTGCTGGACGACGGCACCGACCACCTGGACACCGCCACCCTCTACGGCGGCGGCCGCAGCGAGGAGCTCGTGGGGCGCGCGCTCGCCCGGGCGGGGGCGGACGTCCGCGAGCGCGTCCTGCTCGCCTCCAAGGGCGGGCTCGTGCGGGACGGGCAGCGGCGGATCGACGGCCGCCCGGAGACGCTGCGCGCGCACGTGGACGCCTCCCTGCGCCGGCTCGGCCAGGACCGGATCGACCTGTACTACCTGCACCGGCTGGACCCGAAGGTCCCCGTCGAGGAGTCCGTGGGGGCGCTCGCGGAGGCCGTCACGGAGGGCAAGATCGGGACGATCGGCCTGTCCGAGGTCTCGGCCGCCACCCTGACCCGGGCCGTGGCCGTCCACCCGATCGCGGCCGTGCAGTCCGAGTACTCCCTGGCCACCCGCAACCCCGAGTGGGGCGTGCTCGAGGCGTGCCGCCGCCATGGGACCGCCTTCGTGGCCTTCTCCCCCGTCAGCCGCGGCCTGCTCACGGACGCGCCGCCGCGGCTGGGCGGGCTGGACGCGGGAGACCTGCGGCACCGGCTGCCCCGCTTCGCCGAGGGCCACTACGAGGCCAACCTGACGCTGCGCGAGGCGCTCTCGGCCGAGGCCGTCCGGCTCGGGACAAGCACGGCGGGGCTCGCCGTCGCCTGGGTCCTGGCCCAGGGCGAGGACGTCCTGGCGATCCCGGGCACCACCTCGTGGGACCACTGGCTCGAGGACCGGGGCGCGCACGAGGTACGGCTGACCCCGGCCGACGTCGCCCGGCTGGACGACCTCGTCAACGACGCGACCGTGGCGGGGCCGCGTTACAGCGAGAGCCAGCAGGCCAGCATCGACACCGAGGCCGCGCCGCCGCGCTGAGCCGAACGCAGGGCCCGGGGTGGCCCGCGTCTCATTTCGGTAACAGAGCGCGCTCCCTGTCAGGATGGGCGTCAGGCACCGCGGCCTCCTCCGACCGCGGCGCGCCACGGCGGGGCACCGCGGGGCGTCTCTACCCCGACGTCCGAGGAGGACACCATGAATGAGTCTCTGGAGACCCTGCGCGACGAAGTGTTCGCGCGCAACCCCGGCGAGGCCGAGTTCCACCAGGCGGTGTCCGAGGTGTTCGAGGCGCTGGGACCGGTGATGCAGCGCCACCCCCAGTACGTCGAGGCCGGGGTCATGCACCGCCTCTGCGAGCCGGAGCGCCAGATCATCTTCCGCGTGCCGTGGATCGACGACGCCGGCGTCGTGCAGGTCAACCGCGGGTTCCGCGTGGAGTTCAACTCGGCGCTCGGCCCGTACAAGGGCGGGCTGCGCTTCCACCCCTCCGTGTACCTCGGGATCGTCAAGTTCCTGGGCTTCGAGCAGATCTTCAAGAACTCGCTCACCGGCATGCCGATCGGCGGCGGCAAGGGCGGCTCGGACTTCGACCCCGCCGGCAAGTCCGACCGCGAGATCATGCGGTTCTGCCAGTCCTTCATGACGGAGCTGCATCGCCACATCGGTGAGCACACGGACGTGCCGGCCGGCGACATCGGCGTGGGTGCCCGCGAGATCGGCTACATGTTCGGCCAGTACAAGCGACTGACCAACCGCTTCGAGGCCGGCGCCCTCACCGGCAAGGGCCTGACGTGGGGCGGCTCGCTGGTCCGCACCGAGGCCACCGGCTACGGCGCCGTGATGTTCGTCGACTCCATGCTGCGCACGCGCGGCGAATCCATGGACGGCCAGCAGGTGCTGATCTCCGGCTCCGGCAACGTGGCCATCTACGCCGCGGAGAAGGCCGCCGCGCTCGGGGCCACCGTGCTCACCGCGTCCGACTCCTCGGGCTACATCGTGGACCCGGACGGCCTCGACCTGGACCTGCTCAAGCAGATCAAGGAGGTCGAGCGTGGCCGTATCTCCGAGTACGCCGAGCGCCGCGGCGGGCGGTCCCGCTACGTGACCGGCGGCAGCGTCTGGGACGTCGAGGGCACCGTGGCCCTGCCGTGTGCCACCCAGAACGAGCTCGACGAGTCCGCCGCGCGAACCCTGCTGAAGAACGGGGTGAAGGCCGTGGCCGAGGGCGCGAACATGCCCTGCACCGAGGCGGCCTCCCACCTGTTCGTCGACTCCGGGACGCTGTTCGGCCCGGGCAAGGCCGCCAACGCGGGCGGCGTGGCGACGTCGGCGCTGGAGATGCAGCAGAACGCCTCGCGGGACTCGTGGAACTTCGACTACACCCACGACCGGCTCGAGCAGATCATGCGTGACATCCACGACCGTTGCGTGGAGACCGCCGAGGAGTACGGCACGCCCGGCAACTACGTGGCGGGGGCCAACATCGCCGGGTTCATCAAGGTCGCCGACGCGATGATCGCCCAGGGCGTGGTCTGAGTCCCCGCCCTGCCCCTTCCGTGATCCTCCGCCGCCCTGCGACATCACCGCCGTTCTGACGCGCGGTGATGTCGCAGGGCGGCGGTCGCTTGAGGGCGCCCGGCTCCTGCACAGGCCCCCCGACGTCGGGTGCCCTCCACCGCCGGCGCGGCCGACCCGTCGCGCCCCCGACGGGCCCACGAGACTGGGCCGCATGACCCTGCTCTCCGACCACTCGCGTGCGCTGCTCCCGGGACGCGGGCCCCTGCTCAGCGCGGCGGACCCTCACGACGGGGCGGCGCGGCGCCGTCTCGAACGCGCCTGGACCCGCGGGGTCCTCGTGCGGCTCTGCCCGCGCGTCTACATCAGCGTCAGCGACTGGGCCGCGCTGCGTCCGTGGGACAGGGCGGTCGTGTCCGCCGTCGCCCTCTCGATCGCCCGCCCCGCGACGGTGTTCACGGGCCTGACCGCGGCCCGGTTGCACGGTCTGGGGCCGGCCGTCGAGCCGCCCGCGCTCGAGCTGCGCGCCCCCTCCCCCGGGCATCACGGCGCCGGGCCGCTGACCCGCCGTCCCTTCGCCCCCTCCCTGATGGCCCACAACCGCCGGCCTCCCGGCCTGCCGCGCCGCCGACCCCGGTGGGGGCTGCCGGAGGCGGACCCCGCCGCGCCTCAGCGGGTCGAGGCCGTCCTGTCCGACGGGCAGAGCCTCGGGACCGTCCTGGCGGATCCGCTGCCCACGGTGCTGCTGGTCCTCGGCGCGGCCACCCCGTTCCGCGACGCCGTGGCCACGCTGGACGCGCTCGTCCGAGCCCGGCCCGAGGAGGCCGCACGCTGGGCGAGGCAGGCGGAGAGCCGGCTCGGATCGGCGGCCGCCCTCCGCCGATTCGAGCGGGCCTGGCACTTCGCCGACGCGCGGGCGGAATCCGCCGGCGAGTCCTACAGCCGGGCCATCGTCCACGAGCTCGGCTTCGTCCCGCCCACGGCCCTGCAGCATCGCCACCGGGATGCGAACGGACGCGAGGTGGCCCGCACGGACTTCTGGTGGGAGCAGGTGGGGGTGTACGGGGAGTTCGACGGGCTGGGCAAGTACGACCTGTCGTTCTTCGACGGTGACGACACGGCCCGCCGCGCCAGCATCCGCCGGGAGAAGGAACGGGAGGTGGCCCTGCAGCTGGTCACCCGGGCGGGCGCGCATTGGACGTGGGGAGACCTCCTGCGGCCGGACCGGCTGGCGCGGATCCTCACCGCCGCGGGCGTCCCCCGCTCGGTCTGATCCGCGGCCGTCCCACGGGCCCGGTCCCGACCTTCGCGAGCCCGAGCGGCGGGCCTCCGCTCTGCGACATCGCAGCCGTGCTGCACAGCGGTGATGTCGCTGGGCGGCTGCCGGGCGGTCCGCAGCCCGCCGCAGCCCACCTCAGCCGGCCAGGGCCGCCCGCTGCTCGGGGCTGATGCGCACGGGGCGGCCCGTCTGCCCGTCGACGAACACCATGACGGACGTCGCGGTGGCGCAGAGGGTGTCGTCGACGCCGTCGTGCAGGGCGTAGCCCACGTGCACCGAGGCGGCCTTCACGGCGTCCACGCTCACCACCACGCGCAGTGGCACGGGGCGGTAGGGCATCTGGGCCCGGTACTTCACGGTGTGCTCGGAGATGAACGTCCGCACACCGGGGGCCACCCCCTCGAGCAGGTCGATCGGCGGGGCCTGCCCGCCACCGGCGCCGGTGTTCGCGGGCACGCCGAAGGCCGCCACGCGGGCCTCCTCCAGCAGCTGCACCACGGCGATGTTGTTCACGTGGCCGTAGGCGTCCATGTCCGCCCAGCGCAGCGGGATGCGGACCTCGACGGAGCGCGAGGCGGTCATCGGGCGGCCTCCTCGTCCGCGGACCGGCCGTCGCGCTGCGCCGCGGCGTCGAGGGTCGCCGGCGCCTCGTCGTCGCCGAGGATGTCCTCGCGCCAGGCCTCGGGCTGCACGTCCACGAACTCGACGGGCAGGATGCCCAGGTCCTCGAGCTGATTGGACAGCGTGGCCCCGTCCGGGCCGTAGCACCACGGGATGCCCGGGGTGGAATGGCGGGTGTCCTCCGCCCGGCCGCCCGCGAGCAGCGCCTGGGAGGGGGTCAGCTGCCGGATGACGATCGCCTTGACCCGGTCGGGGTGGCGCTGCGCGAACTCGGCGTAGATCTCGGGGTCGTGCTGGCCGTCGTCGCCCACCAGGATCCACTGGATGTCCGGGAACTGCTCGGCGAGGCGCTCGAGCTGGACCCTCTTGTGCTCCTGGCCGGAACGGAACCAGCGGTCCTTCGTGGGCCCCCAGCTGGTCAGCAGCAGGGCGCCGAGCGGGTAGAGGTTGCGGCCCAGGAAGCGGGTGAGGGTCTGCGCCACGTTCCACGCGCCCGTGGACAGGTACAGCACGGGGGCCTTCGGCTCGAGCTCGGCGATCCGGCGCAGCAGCACGGCGATCCCCGGGGTGGGCGTGCGGGCGTGCTCGTCGATCACGAACGAGTTCCAGGCCGCCAGCAGGGGGCGGGGCAGCGAGGTGACCACCACCGTGTCGTCGATGTCCGAGACCAGGCCGACCCGCGCACCCGGCTCGCAGATGTACAGGTCCATGACGGCGCGCTCCTCCTGGCCGCCGACATGGAGGGTGGCGGTCTGCCAGCCGGGCTCCAGCTCGACGTCCAGCACGACGTCGACGACGCCCATCCGGTCCGTGCGCACCGTGGTCCGCAGGTCCCCCACCTGCACCTCCACCTCGGCATAGGCCATGGGTGGGGCCACGAAGTTGCGCCAGCCGCGCATGCCGTCCGCCACCACCTTCGACAGCCGACGGCCGTTCATGAACTCCTCGTCGGAGGCGATCACCACACGGGAGAGGATCCGCACCCAGCTGGTGCTGCCGTAGCCCGTGAACGCCATGACCGTCGGCACGTTGCCGGCACGCAGCGCGCGGGCGCGGTGCCAGCGGTTCCATCCCTCCTGCAGGTGCGTGGCGACGTTCTCCACGGGAGTGGGGTCACCGGAAGGGGCCAGGCGGCCGCGCCGGGGCGCGGGCGTGGGTGCGTCGGAGGCTGCGGGCATGCGTCCAGTATTCCGCACCGCGCGCGCTCTCAGCGGATCTCGGGGACCAGCGCGGTCAGGCGGTCCAGCATGCGGCCGACCTTGCCGTTCTCGATCGCGGCGGCCACGTGCCCGTCCGTGAACCGCTCGCCGCGCACCAGGTAGGTGAACAGCGTGCCGAGGTCGGCCAGGGACGCCTCGGCGATGCCGGCCTCGCTCACCCGGTCCACGTTCCGCAGGTAGTCGACGTCGATGCCCGCCAGCTCCTGCGCGGCCACGAGGCCGGGGAACACGCGGTTGTCGTAGTCCGGGTAGACGCCGCCGAGGGTGCCGGGCGCGGGGGCGCCGTAGGAGGCGATCGGCCGGGCCTCGGTGCCGTAGCCGGCGGCGAGCAGCTCGCGCAGCGCACGCACGGCGGCCACGCGCTGGGGCGTGGGGGTCTGCGGGCCGGTGAGGGTGGCGTCGTCGTCGGGGGTCGGGAGGGGGTGCTCGGTCATGGCGGCTCCTCTGCTCGGGGGGGTCGGCCCCATTGTCTCGCGTGCGGTCCGGCGTGTCCGGACCCCCGCCTAGGCTCGGGGCATGAGCCCAGCCCTGCCCCGCCCCGCCGAGCTCCGCGCGATCGCCCTCGACGCCGCCCGCGCGGTCGTCGGCGACCTCGCCGCCGCCTTCCGCTCCCCCACCGCCATCGGGCCCGAGGCCAAGACCACGCACCACGACCTCGTCACCGTGCACGACCGACACACCGAGGCCCGGCTCGTCGCCGCGCTCACGACGGCGGTCCCCGGCTCCGGCGTGCTCGGCGAGGAGCTCGGGGCGCAGGCCGGCACCGGTGAGGCCGCCCGGCTGACCTGGATCGTCGACCCCATCGACGGCACCTCCAACTTCGCGCACGGCTTCGCGATGTTCTCGGTGTCCCTGGCCGCCGAGGTCGACGGCGAGGTGGTGGCCGGCGTCGTGCTGGACCCCGTGGGCGGGCTGGCGTTCTCCGCCGACGGGGACGGCGCCTACCTCACCCGCGGCGACGGGCCGGAGCGCCCGCTGGCCGAGGTCGCCCGGCCGGCGCCGGCCGGCGGCGAGCGCGCCCAGAACCTCGTGACCTCCTATCCGGCGGGCGAGGCGATCGCGCGCGAGGGCGAGGAGGCGCTGCGCCGCTTCGGACGTCTCGTGGCCGCCCACGCGACCGTGCGCCGCACCGTCTCCGGCGCCCTCGAGCTCGCCCACACGGCGGCGGGCTGGGCCGACGCCGCGCTGTACGTGGACACCAAGCCCTGGGACGTCGCGGCGGGGCAGCTGATCCTGCGCCGCGCCGGGGGCAGGTGGCTCACGCCGGACCCGGGGGCGCCGTCGTCGGGTCGGCTCGTCGACGACGGCCCGCGCGCCCACACGTGCCCGTTCGCGCTCGCCGTCGCCCCGGGCCGCGAGGCGCCGACGACGGCGGCGGTGCTGGGCGACATCCTCGCCTCGCGGGCGACCGACCATGTCTAGAGTGGGTGTGAGCCCGATCTCAGCGCCGCTCCCGACGGCGCCCGTCCCGGCACGCCAGGAGGCCCCGATGACCCCGCAGCACCACGACACCGCCGACGCCCCGTCGATGCAGCGCCCCGATCCGGTCGCGGAGCCCGGGGACCACCTGATGTTCGAGCACCCGGACGGCGAGGCCGTCCTGGTGCTGGACGAGGACCAGGTCTGGCGACTGCTGCGCCGCGTGCGCCACGCGCGTCTCGGGCTGGCCGTGGACGGGCGGCCGGACATCGTGCCGGTGAACGTGCGGGCCCACGACGGCGCCATCTACTTCCGCACCGCGCCCGGCTCGAAGCTCGCCGAGCTCACGGTGAATCCGCGCGTCGTGGTGCAGGCCGACGGGATCCTGGCCGACCAGGCCTGGTCCGTGCTCGTGCACGGCACCGCGCGCCGCCTGGACACCGAGGCGGAGATCGCGGAGGCCGAGTCCCTCGGCATCGAGCCGTGGGTGCCGACGCTGAAGGACTTCTACGTCCGCGTGGACGTCCAGCGCGTGTCCGGCCGCCACTTCGTGTTCGGCCGGCACCCCGAGCGCAACGAGTCCCAGACCGACTGAGCCGCAGGCAGGACGCTCGGGCCGGGTCGGACGGCTCAGCCCACGTCCGCCGGACTCAGGGGCGCGCCGGGGGCTGCCCGCCCTCGCCGCCCGCCGGCGGCTGCCCGCCGCCGGGCCCGCCCATCCCACCCTGCTCCTGCTCGGTGGTGGTGTCGATCGGGACGTCGATGGTGATGGCGAAGCCCTTCTCCACGGAGCCCGTGATCTGCGGCAGCTGCGTCTCGTAGCCGTCCGAGAAGACGTTGTCCGTCTCGAGGCTGACCTTGGCGAAGTTCGCCGTCGACCCGTCGTAGGCCGAGGTGGCGTAGACCTGCGCGGACTGCTCCTCGGGCATGGCGATCTGGGAGGTGAGGACGTTGTTCGTCGCGTCCGTGATGGACGCCCTGTCCGGGAACACCTCGAAGTGCAGGTGGGGCCACCGGCCGGCGTAGCAGCCGGGCCACACCGTGGTGAAGGTGACCGTGCCGTCGTCGCCCACCACCTGGACGCCGCGCAGGTAGGTCTCCTCCGTGATGCCGTCCGAGTACATCGAGTAGCGGCCCTGCGCGTCGGCGTGCCAGAGGTACACGGCGGCGCCGGTCATCGCGGCGTCGCCGTGGGCCATGTCGATCACGTTCATCGTCACCGTCAGCGGGACGCCCTCGGCGACGGTGCCCGTGTCGATGCTCGTGGTCAGGTCGGAGCGCTCGATGCCGGACGCGTCGAGCACGTCCGGGCCGTTGGAGCCGTCGCCCGGGTACGGGCCTGCGGTCTCGGTGACCATCTCGGTCAGGGTGGCGGACGGCGAGGCGCTCGCCGCCGACGAGGAGGAGGCCGCGGGTGACGAGGAGCCGGCGCTCGCCGACGTCGAGCCGGAGGAGGACGAGGCGCCCTCCTGGACACCGCACGCGGCGAGGACGAGGGCTCCCGCCCCCGCGCCGAAGATGCCCAGCGCGTTGCGGCGGGAGACGAGCGTGCCGACGTCGAAGGCGGCGCCCTGGTCCTCGACGTCCTCGGCCGGGCGGTGGAAGGCCCGGCCCTCGAAGGTGGGCGTGACGGCGGGGGCCTCGCCTCCCTCGGAGACCTGGGGGAAGGGACGGCGGGAGCGGGTCGGGAGCCAGGGGGCCCTGGAGTTCCTCTCGTGGGGCGCCCGCCGGGTGGCGGGCCGCGTCGAGAGGCCAGCATGGCAACGGATGCCGGACGTTTTCGTGAGATCGGCGGGATGGTTCCAGGACATCTCCTGGGCGGTTTCTGACACGGGCGGGACCGCCGGCGCCTCGGTCGACGCCTCAACTACCTGCCGGTCCAGCTCCGTTGCTGAAACATGCACCTGGAAAGGTGGCGCGCACTCTCAGGGTCGAGTCAGCGATTCCGGCGCCGGGCCGGCTCAGACCTCCGGGGCCTCCCCCAGGTGGCTCGGCGCCCACATCGCCAGGCGGGTCTGCACCACGACGACGTTCGGCCCGTCCGCCTGGAACGCGCGCTCGAGCGCGCCGCGCACGTCCCCCACTCCCACCGTCTCGGCGGGCACGCCGAAGGAGGCGGCGAGGGCCTGGAAGTCCGGCCGGTCGAGCTCGGTGGCCGTGGCCTTGCCGAACGCGCCCTCCATGTACTCGCGCAGGATGCCGTACCCGCCGTCGTCGATGATCAGCCACGTCACCGCCGCGCCGTGCTGCCTGGCGGCCGCGAGCTCGGCGATGGAGTACATCGCCGAGCCGTCGCCGGCGACGGCGAGCACGCGCCCGTCGATCCCGGTGCGTCCCTGGTGGGCCAGGCCCAGCGCGCCGCCGAACGCGGCCGGGAACCCGTAGCCGAGGCCCCCGGCGCCCTGCGCCGAGTGGAACTCGCCCTCCTGCGCGTCCCAGCAGTTCCACGCCCAGTAGGCGGCGATGGTCATGTCCCAGTACGTCTGCATGGTCGACGGGACGGCGGCGCGGATGTCCGCCAGGAGCCGGCGCTCCACGCCGAGGTCCTGGGCGTCGAGCCGGGCGCCGATCCGCGCGTTGACGTCGGCGACCACCTCGGCCGGGGTGTGGCCGTGCCAGACGGCGGCGTCCTGCGACACCGAGCCCGACTCGCGCAGCGCCGCGGCGAGGGCCTCGAGCGCCTGGCCGGCGTCGGCGCGCACCCCCAGCGTGGGATGGTTGGTCTCCAGCACGCGCGGCTCCGCGTCCACCTGGATGAGGCGGCCGCGCGGCTCGAGCGTGAAGTAGTTCGAGGTGACCTCGCCGAGCGAGGAGCCCACCACCAGCAGCACCTCCGCATCCTCGAGCAGGTCCGTGACGAGGCGGTCCTCCACCCAGCCGCCGAGGCTGAGCGGGTGCTCCCACGGGAAGGCGGTGTTGCCGCCCGGCGAGCAGACCACGGGTGCCTGGAGCAGCTCCGCGACCTCCCGCAGGCTCGCCATCGCGGCCCGACCGGAGCGGCGCACACCGCCGCCGGCCACGATCGCCACCCGCCCGGCTCCGCGCAGCCAGCGCACGGACTCGGCCACGAGCTCGGCGCGCGGCGGATGGTTGTAGGGCACGGCCAGGGCGTCCTCGACCGGGGGCACCATGACCTCGCCGAGCAGCACGTCCTGCGGGATCTCGACCCACACCGGCCCCTGCGGCACGGTGACGGCCTCGGCCCATGCGTCCTGGATGGCGGAGGGGATGCCCGAGGCGTGGTGCACCGTGAACTGGGCCTTGGTGACGTTGCGGGCCGAGGCCTTCTGGTTGTCCAGCTGGTGCAGCATGCCCTTGCGCCGGGCACCGAGCCCGGACAGCGGGATCTGCGAGGCGATCACGAGCATCGGCACACCCGTGGCGTACGCCTCCTGCAGGCCGGCCAGCGAGGTGAGCGCACCCGGGCCGGTGGACAGGAACAGGACGCCGACCTCGCCGGTGGCCCGGGCGTACCCGTCCGCGGCGAAGGCGGCGTTGTTCTCCACGCGGTTCGAGACGAACTCCAGCGGGGAGCGGGACAGGGCGTCGAAGAGGCCGAGCGCGTGCTGGCCCGGGATGCCGAAGACCGTCCGTGCACCCAGGGCGTGGAGCGTCTCGACGGCGAGATCGCCGCCGTTGCGCCGCGGAGCTGCCGTCGTCGTCTGCTCGTCCGTCATCGGCCCGGCTCCTCACCGGCGGCCGCGCGGGTGGCGCGGCGGTCGGCCATCAGGGAGATGAGGTCGTACGCCACATGGGAGGCGGCGACGCCGGTCAGCTCGGCGTGGTCGTAGGCCGGGGCCACCTCCACCAGGTCCGCGCCGACGATGTCCAGCCCGCGCAGGCCGCGGAGGATCTCGAGCAGCTCACGGCTCGTGATGCCGCCGGCCTCGGGAGTGCCGGTGCCCGGCGCGTGCGCGGGGTCGAGGACGTCGATGTCCACCGAGATGTAGAGCGGCCGGCCCCCGATGCGCTGGCGCAGCTGGTCCACGATCTCGTCCACGCCCTGACGGAACACGTCCGAGGAGGTGACGATGCCGAAGCCCATGCGGTGGTTGTCGTCGAGGTCCTTCTTGCCGTAGAGCGGACCGCGGGTGCCCACATGCGAGATGGCCTCGGTGTCCAGGATCCCCTCCTCCACGGCGCGGCGGAACGGCGTGCCGTGGGTGTACTCGGCGCCGAAGTAGGTGTCCCACGTGTCCAGGTGGGCGTCGAAGTGCAGCAGGGCCACCGGCTCACCCGCACGGGCGGAGGCGGCGCGCAGCAGCGGCAGCGCGATGGTGTGGTCGCCGCCGATGGTCATGAGCGAGGAGCCGTCCTCGGTGAGGTCCATCGCGTCCTGCTGGATCGCCTCGATGGCCTCGCCGATGGTGAACGGGTTCACCGCCATGTCCCCGGCGTCCACCACCTGGGCCTGCGCGAAGGGCGAGGTGTCCGTGGCGGGGTTGTACGGGCGCAGCAGCCGCGAGGACTGCCGCACGTGGCCGGAACCGAAGCGTGCACCGGGGCGGTAGGAGACGCCGGCGTCGAACGGCACGCCGACCACCTTGATCTCCGGGGCGACGCCGGCCGCGGCCGCCTCGTCCAGGCGCGGCAGCAGCGCGTAGGTGGGGGTGCCGCCGTAGCGGGGCACGAGGGCGGAGTTCACGGGGCCGAGGCGGCCGTTGTCCTCGACGCGGGGGATCTCGAGCATCTGGATGTCCTCTCTGGGCGGTTCGGTTCGGTCTGGTCGGTCTGGTCTTTCCGGTGTGGGCGCGCCGGACGGGGTCACGCGTGGCCCACGAGGGTCCACAGCACGACGGCGGGGCGGTCGTCCGGATTGGCCCACGAGTGGGGCTCGCGGCCGGGGAAGGTGACGGTGTCCCCCTCCTCCAACAGGTGCACGGCCTCGGTGGTCCGCAGCTCGAGGCGGCCGGTGACCACGTGCACCGCCTCCACGCGGCAGTCCACGGTGTACAGCTCCGCCTCCCCGCGGCCGCGCGGCGCGATGTCAGCGCGCAGGATCTGCAGGTCGCGACGGCCGCGCGGGGTGATCAGGCGCTCGCGGATGCCCTCGCCGCCGAGGTTGACCGCGGGGGCGTCGGCGAGGCGCACGACCGTCACCTCGGGCGCGTCCAGGACGTCGCCCGGGCTCGCGCCGAGCACCTGGCACAGGGTCACGAGCGTGCTCACGGACGGGCTCGTCAGGTCCCGCTCGAGGCGGGAGAGGAAGCCCTTGCTGACGCCGGCTGCCTCGGCCAGCTGGGCCACGGTGAGCCGCCGCGCCTCGCGCAGCGCGCGCAGCCGGCGGCCGATCAGCGCCTGGCCCGGCGCGGTCTCGAGCGGGAGGGCCTTCATCGCGCTCCTCCCGACGTCGGCCAGGCGACATCGCCGATGTCCCCCTGGACGACATGTTGTCTGATAAGCAACATGTGTTTACCGTAGACCCGGTTCGTGTGATCGGCAACACGCCGATCACTCCTGTCCCGCCGCGGCGCCCCCGCATCCGGCGCCCCGGATCCCCTCGCCCCAAGGACCGCCCGTGACCCTCAACCTGACCATCGTCGCCGTCTACCTGGTCGGCATGCTCGCCTTCGGCTGGTGGGGCAAGGCCCGCGCCGCCAGCTCGGAGGACTACCTCGTGGCGGGCCGCCGTCTCGGGCCGGTGCTGTTCACCGGCACCATGGCCGCCGTCGTGCTCGGCGGCGCCGCCACCGTGGGCGGCGTCGGCCTGGGCTACGAGTTCGGGCTCTCCGGCGCGTGGCTCGTGGCCGCCATCGGCGTCGGCGTGCTCATCCTGTCGGTGGCGTTCGCCCCGATGCTGGCCCGCCTGAAGATCTACACCGTCTCGCAGATGCTCCGCCTGCGGTACGGCCGTGGCGGGGCCTCCCACGCCTCCTCCTTCGTGATGCTCGCCTACACGCTCATGCTCGCCGCCACCTCCACGGGCGCCTACGCGTCGATCTTCGTGGTGCTCTTCGGCTGGGACCGCTGGCTGTCCGTCCTGGTGGGCGGCGGCATCGTGCTGGCCTACTCCGTGCTCGGCGGCATGTGGTCCATCACCCTGGCCGACATGGCCCAGTTCCTCATCATGACCGTCGGCCTGTTCGCCCTCATGCTCCCCCTCTCCCTGGCCAACGCCGGCGGCTGGAGCGCCATGCAGGAGCGCCTGGGCGCCGAGTTCTTCAGCTGGGACGGGATCGGCGTGCAGTCGATCGTCACCTACTTCGTGGTCTACACCCTCGGCCTGCTGATCGGCCAGGACGTCTGGCAGCGCGTGTTCACGGCCCGCTCCCCGCGCGTGGCGCAGATCGGCGGCGCCACCGCGGGGCTGTACTGCATCGTCTACGGCGTCGCCGGCGCCCTGATCGGCATGGCCGCGCGCACGGTGACCGCGGACATCGCCACCACCGACGACGTGTTCGCGTGGGTCGCCCAGAACCTGCTGCCCGTCGGCGTGGGCGGCGTGGCCCTGGCGGCCGCCGTCGCGGCCATGATGTCCACCGCCTCGGGGGCGATCATCGCGGCCTCGACCGTGATGCGCACCGACATCCTCCCGATCCTCCGCGGCGAGGCCACCGCCGCCGAGGACGGCGCCACCGCCGAGGACGAGGCTCCGGAGACCGCGGCGGAGCTCGCCTCGAACCGCGGCTGGGTGCTGCTGCTCGGCGCCGTCGTGCTGGGGCTGGCGATCGTCGTCCCGGACGTGGTGGCGGCCCTGACCATCGCGTACGACATCCTCGTGGGCGGCCTGTTCGTCGCGATCGTCGGCGGCCTCGTGTGGAAGCGCGGCACCGGCACGGCGGCCCTGTGGTCCATGGTGGTCGGGACGGTGGGCACCCTCGGCACCATGGGCTGGCTCGAGCTGAACGCGGCGGAGCCCTTCGAGGGCGTCTTCGCGAACGAGCCGATCTACGTCGGCCTGGCCGCCTCCGCCGTCGTGTACGTCCTCCTCAGCCTGATGACCCGGCCCACCGATCCCGCGGTCCTCGAGGCCTGGCGGGTGCGCTCCCGCCACGGCGTCGGCCCCGCGGTCTGAGAGTGCCGCTGGCCGACGACCCCGGGGCCTGTGATCCTCCGACGCCCACACGGTGGCCGAGACCATGCGGTGCGGCGGGCGGCGGCGGGCGACCCTTCACGCGGGCTCCCCCCGGCCCCTAGTGTCTCCGTACAGCCTGAGACCGGGATTCCCCCTCGGGTTCGCCCCGTCTCCCGCCCCGTCGTGGCCTCGTTGGAGACAGAATGGCAACAGTTCTCATGACCACCAAGAACCGCGCCGTGGCATTCCACGGCATCAAGGACGTGCGCGTCGACGAGCTGGACTTCCCCAAGCTGGAGATGCCCGACGGCTCCGCCGCCCCGCACGGCGTCATCCTCAAGATCGTCGCGACCAACATCTGCGGCAGCGACCTGCACATCTACCGCGGCTCCTTCCCCGTACCCGAGGGCATGGTGCTGGGTCACGAGATGACCGGCCAGGTGCTGGAGGTCGGCAGCGACGTCCAGTTCCTGCAGGAGGGCGACCTCGTCTCCGTGCCGTTCAACGTGGCCTGCGGCCGCTGCCGCAACTGCCGCGCCGGCCGCACCGAGGTCTGTGAGACCGCCAACCCGGAGCAGGCGTGCGCCGCCTACGGCTTCAATCTGGGCGACTTCCAGGGCGGACAGGCCGAGTACCTGTTCGTGCCCTACGCCGACTTCCAGCTGCTGCGCTTCCCGGACCAGGAGCAGGCGATGGAGAGGATCCTGGATCTCGCCGTGCTCTCGGACATCCTGCCCACGGCGTTCCACGGTCTCATGTCGGCCGGCGCCAAGCCCGGCTCCACCGTCTACATCGCCGGCGCCGGCCCTGTGGGCCGGTGCGCCGCGGCCGCCGCTCGGCTGCTGGGCGCCTCGTGCATCATCGTGGGCGATCAGGACGCCTCGCGGCTGGAGCTGGTGCGCAAGCACGGCTGTGAGACCATCGACCTCTCCACCACGGAGAACCTGCAGGACGCCGTGAACGACATCCTCGGCGAGCCGATGGTGGACTGCGCGGTGGACTGCGTCGGCTCCGAGGCCCACGGCCTGGGCTCCGCGTCCGATGAGATGCAGCCGATCGCCGCCGTGAACCAGGTCCTGGACATCACCCGTCCGGGCGGCGCCACGGGCATCATCGGCATCTACGGGCCGGACCCGATCGCGGAGACGAAGGCCGAGCAGGAGGGCACCTTCCCGGTGGACTTCGGCAAGGCCTGGATCAAGTCGCCCCACATCATCGGCGGCCAGGCGCCCATCATGCGCTACAACCGCCAGCTGATGATGTCGATCCTGTGGGACCGGATGCCGTACCTGACGGAGATGGTCAACCCGCGCGTGATCAGCCTGGACGAGGCACCCCAGGCCTACGCGGAGTTCGACCAGGGCTCCCTGGAGAAGTTCGTCATCGACCCCCACGGCATGATCGCCCGCTGAGCGGTCCGCCTCCGGAGGCACGACGGCGCCCCTCACCTGCCCGCGCAGGTGAGGGGTGCCGTCGTCGTCCGCGGATCAGGTCGCGTGCAGCAGCGTGGCGTTGATCCCGAGGGCCGCCAAGCCCACCACCAGCGCGACCATGCAGGCCACCGACGCCAGGGCCGGCCGGGCCTGCTCCCGCGCGATCCCGTCTGCCTGCGCCACGTAGCGCCGGCGCTGCGTGGCCAGCACCGCCGCCCCGCCGACGGCCGCCACCACCGCAGGCCCGAACGCCCACGCGCCGACGGCCGGCCACCACCTCAGGAACGTGAGGCTGAGGACGCCCAGCGCCAGGACCGTGCGGCCCCAGCTCATCACGGTGCGCTCGGGCTGCAGCCCCGGGTCGTGATGCAGGCGCATCGCCTCAGCCCCGCGGCAGGACGACGGCGAGCATCAGGACCACGACGGCCAGCACGACGCCCCCCGCCAGGACCGGGACGATCAGCGGCAGCGGCAGCGGACGGCCGCGGCGCATCGCACGCTCCACCCGGAGCCAGCGCGCGCCCGCGCCCAGGGCGAGCAGCGCCGCCAGGACGAGCAGCACCGTGCTCAGCACCACCCGGACCGGCGGCGCGAAGAGGGCGCCGGTGAACGCCTCCACCGCGACCCCGCCGGCCAGCAGCGCCAGCGCCGTCCGGACCCAGGCCAGGAACGTGCGCTCGTTGGCGAGCGTGAACCGGGGGTCCGGCTCCTCCCCGCCCGCCAGGAGGCGGCGCTGCCAGGCCGGCCGGCCGCCGTCGTGGGCGGCGGCCTCGGGGCCGTCGGGGGTCTCTGCTGCGTCCATGCGGCCATGGTAGCGACGGCGTAGACTGGCCGGTCGGGCGCGCCCGGCCGCGACGGCGCCGCCCGTCCCCGCCCGCCCATCCGATGGAGCCCCATGAGCCCCGCCCACACCGCCACGCCCGCGGCACGTCCCGAGCCGACCCGCGAACAGGTCCGACGCTGGCGCCGCTACCTCGCCGACGAGATCGCCGAGGGCCAGATCTACCGCGACATCGCCGCTCGCAAGGACGGCGTGGAGCGCGACATCCTGCTCGGCCTCGCCGAGGCCGAGCGCCGCCACGAACAGCATTGGCGGGCCCTCCTGGGCGAGCACGCGGAGAACCCGCCGCGCCCCTCCCTGCACCGCATCCTGCTGCGCTGGCTCGCGCGGATCTTCGGCTCCGTGTTCGTGCTGGCCCTGGCTCAGCGCGCCGAGTCGGACACTCCCTACGCGGAGGACCAGGACGCCCCCGAGGGCATGGTGGCGGATGAGGCCATCCACGAGGAGGTCGTGCGCGGCCTCGCCGCCCGGGGTCGCGAGCAGCTGGCCGGCAACTTCCGCGCCGCCGTCTTCGGCATGAACGACGGGCTGGTCTCCAACCTGGCGCTCGTGATGGGCATCGGCGCGACGGGCGTGGCGCCGTCCGTGGTGCTGTTCACCGGCGTGGCCGGCCTGCTGGCGGGCGCGCTGTCCATGGCGGCCGGCGAGTACGTCTCGGTGCGGTCCCAGCGGGAGCTGCTCGAGGCCTCCTCCCCCACCCAGATCACCCTCGAAGCGGCCCAGCACCTGGACCTGGACCACAACGAGCTCAAGCTCGTCTACCTGGCCCGCGGCATGACGCCCGAGGACGCCGAGCACCGCGCGCTCGAGCGCCTCGGCTATCTCACGTGCGACTGCAACCCGCAGTTCTCCGCCCGTCCCGACGGCTCCCAGGGGCCGGTGGACCACTCGGACTCCTTCGCGGAGATCGGCTCGGCGTGGAGCGCCTCCCTGTCCAGCTTCGCGTTCTTCGCCTCCGGCGCGCTCATCCCGATCCTGCCGTACATCTTCGGCATGTCCGGGCTGTGGGCCCTGGGCCTGGCGGCGGTGATGGTGGGCGCGGCCCTGCTCTTCACCGGCGGTGTGGTCGGGCTGCTGTCCGGCTCCTCACCGCTGGCCCGGGGCCTGCGCCAGCTCGCGATCGGCTACGGCGCCGCCGCCGTGACCTACGTGCTCGGCCTGCTCTTCGGCGCGAACGTGGGCTGACGGGCGTCCACCGCCCGCTCCACCCCGCGCAGCACACGGCCCCTGCCCCTCAGGACGAGGGACAGGGGCCGTGGTGCCTCCGCCTGCCGGTGCGGAGCGCCGGATTCGGCGCCCCGCACCGCGGGATCAGGCCTGGGCCTGCAGGATCTTCCGCATGAGCTGGGCGGTCTCGGACGGGGTCTTGCCGACCTTCACGCCCGCGGCCTCGAGGGCCTCCTTCTTGGCCTGCGCGGTGCCGGCGGAGCCGGAGACGATGGCGCCGGCGTGGCCCATGGTCTTGCCCTCCGGGGCGGTGAAGCCGGCCACGTAGCCGACGACCGGCTTGGTGACGTTGGCCTTGATGAACTCGGCCGCACGCTCCTCGGCGTCGCCGCCGATCTCACCGATCATCACGATGGCCTGGGTGTCCGGGTCGGCCTCGAACGCCTCGAGGGCGTCGATGTGGGTGGTCCCGATGACCGGGTCGCCGCCGATGCCGATGGCGGTGGAGAAGCCGAAGTCACGCAGCTCGTACATCATCTGGTAGGTCAGCGTGCCGGACTTGGACACGAGGCCGATGGGGCCGGAGCCGGTGATGGTGG
This sequence comes from Micrococcus sp. HOU01, assembly GCF_035609305.1. Taxonomy (NCBI): domain Bacteria; kingdom Bacillati; phylum Actinomycetota; class Actinomycetes; order Micrococcales; family Micrococcaceae; genus Micrococcus; species Micrococcus sp. HOU01. The sequence goes on from NZ_CP141211.1 coordinate 2,307,590, forward strand.
CCGGGGTGATGCCGGCCAGGGCCTCGCCCGGGGTGATGATGCCGGGGCAGTTCGGGCCGATGATGCGGGTCTTCGGCTTACCGTCCTCGCCGGTCTTCGACTGGGACAGGGCGAAGAACTCGGCGGTGTCCTGCACCGGGATGCCCTCGGTGATGACCACGAGCAGCGGGATCTCGGCCTCGATGGCCTCGATGGCGGCGTCCTTGGCGAAGGCCGGCGGCACGAAGGCCACGGACACGTCCGCGCCGGTCTTCTCCATGGCCTCCGTGACGGTGCCGAAGACGGGCAGCTCGACGGCGTTGCCGTCCTTGTCCTCGTGGGACACGGTGGTGCCGGCCTTGCGGGCGTTCACGCCGCCCACGATGTTCGTGCCGGCCTTGAGCATGAGGCGGGTGTGCTTGGTGCCCTCACCGCCGGTGATGCCCTGGACGATGACCTTGGAGTCCTTGTTCAGGTAGATCGACATAGCTGTTTCCTCAGTCTTTCCGAACGGTCAGTTCGCGGAGTGGGCGAGCTCGGCGGCCTTGTCGGCGCCCTCGTCCATGGTGGCGGCCAGGGTGACGAGCGGGTGGTTCGCCTCCTGCAGGATGCGGCGGCCCTCCTCCACGGCGTTGCCGTCCAGGCGCACGACCAGCGGCTTGGTGGCGGCGTCGCCCAGGATCTCGAGGGCCTTGACGATGCCGTTCGCGACCTGGTCGCACGCGGTGATGCCGCCGAAGACGTTCACGAACACGGACTTGACCTGCTCGTCGCCCAGGATGACGTCGAGGCCGTTGGCCATGACCTCGGCGTTGGCGCCGCCGCCGATGTCCAGGAAGTTGGCCGGCTTCACGCCGCCGTGCTGCTCGCCGGCGTACGCGACGACGTCGAGGGTGGACATCACGAGGCCGGCGCCGTTGCCGATCACGCCGACCTGGCCGTCCAGCTTCACGTAGTTGAGGTCGTTGGCCTTGGCCTTGGCCTCCAGCGGGTCCTCGGTGCGCTCGTCGACGAGGGCGGCGTGGCCCTCATGGCGGAACTGCGCATTGTCGTCGAGGGAGACCTTGCCGTCCAGGGCGAGGATCGTGCCGTCGCCGGTCTTCACCAGCGGGTTCACCTCGACGAGGGTGGCGTCCTCCTTCTCGAAGACCTCCCAGAGCTTCTGGATGACCTCGGCGACGTCGGCGCGCAGCTCCTCGGGGAAGCCCGCCTCGGCGACGATCTTCTGCGCGGTCTCGGCGTCGATACCGGTCAGCGCGGACACGGGCACCTTGGCCAGGGCCTCGGGGCGCTCCTCGGCGAGCTGCTCGATCTCCATGCCGCCCTCGACCGAGCACATGGCCAGGTAGGTGCGGTTCGCGCGGTCCAGCAGCACGGAGAAGTAGTACTCCTCGGCGATGTCGGCGCCCTGGGCGATCATGACCTGATGCACGGTGTGGCCCTTGATGTCCATCCCCAGGATGGCCTTGGCGTGCTCGTAGGCCTCGTCGGCCGTCTTGGCGACCTTCACGCCGCCGGCCTTGCCGCGGCCGCCGACCTTCACCTGTGCCTTGACGACGGTGACGCCGCCGATCTTCTCCGCGGCCGCCTTGGCCTCGTCCGGGGTCTGCGCAACGATGCCGGCCAGCACGGGGACGCCGTGCGCCTCGAACAGATCGCGCGCCTGGTACTCATACAGGTCCACGGTGGTGTGTCCTTCTTGGTCGAAGACAGGGTCTGCCGGCCTCGCCCGCGGGCGCGGCCGACGTCGACGCCCCCTCCGTGGCCGGGCCGGGCACGGGGGCACAGCAGGGCGGCGGACGGCGGCGTTCCACGGCTCACTCTAGTCCACACCCCGGAGAGACCGGGGGGTCGGCGGGCCGGTCCTGTCAGCCCTCGACCTTCGTCAGCGGGGCGTAGCGCAGCAGCAGCCGCTTCTGCGCCCCGGTGACGTCGAAGGTGACGGTCGCGACGGTCTTGTCCCCGGCGCCCGCGACGGCGTCCACGCGCCCCTCGCCGAAGGTCGCGTGGGAGACGCGGTCACCTGGGCTGAGCGCCACGATCTCCTTCTGCGGCTGCACCCGGCTCGGCGCCTTCCCGCGCACCACACCGGAGGGCACCGTGAGGTCCGCCGGCTCGTCCCCGCGGGTGAGGCGCTGGGGCCGCGCGCCGTCGTCGTCCCGGGACCGCCAGGCCGGCCGCCCGCCGCCGAACCGCCCCGCGTAGCGCGAGGTGCCGGCGCCGGTCAGGCTCAACGAGCCGGCCGAGCGGGTGGTGCCCTCCCGCTCCCAGTCGATGAGCGTCTCCGGGATCTCCCCGAGGAACTGGCTGGGCGGGTTGAACTGGTGCTGGCCCCACAGCGAGCGTGCCTCGGCGCGCGTCAGGAACAGGCGACGGCGGGCGCGCGTCAGGCCCACGTACGCGAGGCGACGCTCCTCCGCGAGCTCCTTCTCGTCCGTCATCGAGCGGGCGTGCGGGAACACCCCGTGCTCCATGCCCGTCAGGAACACCACGGGGAACTCGAGGCCCTTGGCGGTGTGCAGCGTCATGAGCGTGACCTGGCCCTGCTGCTCGGCGAGCGCCTCGCCCTCCACGTCCGGGGCCGTGGGCAGCTGGTCTGCGTCCGCCACGAGCGCCACCTGCTCGAGGAAGTCGGACAGGGTGCCGTCCGGGTGCGTCGTCTCGAAGGAGCGGACGACGGCGACGAGCTCGCCGAGGTTGTCCGCGCGGGACTCGTCCTGCAGGTCCTCGGACTCGCGGAGGGCGGCCAGCATCCCAGACTGCTCGAGGACGGCCTCCAGGACGGTGGCCGGGCCGGCGGACTCGGCGACCTGGCCGAGGTCGTCCATCATCTGCACGAAGCCGCGGACGGCCTTGAGCGAGCGGGCGGCCATGCCGGGGGCGTTCTCGGCGTCGCGCAGGGCCGCGGAGAACGTGGAGCGGTTGCGCTCGGCCCACGCGGCGATGGCGCCCTCGGCCCGGTCCCCGATGCCCCGTTTGGGCTCGTTGAGGATGCGGCGCACGTTGACGTCGTCGTCGGGGTTGACGATCACCCGCAGGTAGGCGAGCGCGTCCTTGATCTCCTTGCGGTCGTAGAAGCGCGTGCCGCCGATGACCCGGTACGGGATGCCGCGCGTCACCAGCCGCTCCTCGAGCGCACGGGACTGCGCGTTGGTCCGGTAGAACACGGCGACGTCGGCCGGGCGGATCCCGTCCTCGTCCTGCAGCCGGTCGATGGTGGTGGCGATCCACTCCGCCTCGGCGGACTCGTTCTCCGCGGCGTAGCCGACGATCGCGGGGCCCTCCCCCTCGGCCGTCCACAGGCGCTTGGGACGGCGGTCCGGGTTGCGCTCGATCACCGCGTTGGCGGCGTCCAGGATGGTCTGCGTGGAGCGGTAGTTCTGCTCGAGCTTGATGGTGACGGCGTCCGTGAAGTCCTGCTCGAACTCGACGATGTTGCGGATGTCCGCGCCGCGGAACGCGTAGATGGACTGGTCCGAGTCGCCGACGACCGTCAGCTCGCCGCCGGGGGTCTCCACGCCCTCGGGGTCACCCGCCGGGCCGGCGAGGAGCCGGATCAGGCGGTACTGGGCGTGGTTGGTGTCCTGGTACTCGTCCACGAGGACGTGGCGGAACCGGCGGCGGTAGTTGTCCAGCACGCGCGGGAACGCCTCGAACATGTGGACCGTCATGCCGATCAGGTTGTCGAAGTCCAGGGCGTTGGCCTGGCGCAGGCGGGCCGTGTAGTCCCGGTAGACGGCGGCGACGGCGCGGCCCCACGGGTCCCCCTCGGCCACGGTGGCGGCGTAGTCGTCCGCCTCCACGAGCTCGTTCTTCAGGGAGCTGATGCGGTTCAGCAGGGCCTTGGGCGCGAAGCGCTTCGGGTCCAGCTCGTGCTGCTTGGCGACGGTGGTGACCAGGCGCAGGCTGTCCGCCGAGTTGTAGATGGTGAACGTGGACTTCAGCCCGATGTTGGCGGCCTCGTTGCGCAGTAGCCGCACGGCGGAGGAGTGGAACGTGGAGATCCACATCCGCTGGGCGGTGGGACCGATCAGACCGGCCACGCGCTCGCGCATCTCCGCGGCGGCCTTGTTCGTGAAGGTGATGGCGAGGATCTCGTGCGGCCGCGCCCGTCCGGTGGCGAGCAGCCACGCGATGCGGTGGGTCAGCACCCGGGTCTTGCCCGAGCCGGCGCCCGCCACGATCAGCAGCGGCGCCCCCGTGTGGGTCACCGCGGCTGCCTGCTGCGGGTTGAGCCCCGCCACGAGCGACTCGGGAGTGTGCGTCGGCGCGGCCGGCCGGACGTCCTCGCCCCAGGCCTCGGGGTCCGCGGCCGCGCGCGTGACGGCCGGGGGCACGAGCCCGGGCAGGGCGGTCTCCGGGTCCGCCGGGCGGCGGGTGCGGTCGAGGTTCAGGGGCGTGCGTCCGAGCGCGGAGAAGAGGTCAGCCATGGCGGACCCAGTCTAGGCGCGGCCCCGGACGCGACAGCGGGGCCGCCGTCGACATCCCCACCCCACCCCGCCCGTCCGCACTTTCGAACGTGATGCGGGGCCTATCTCGCGTTCGAAAGTCCCCATGACCCCCATTTCGCGTTCGAAAGCCGGCGGGAATCGACCGGCCCGCTATGGTCTTCTGGGCGTTCCGCGCGATGTGGCGGCGGAGCCTCCTTCCCCTGCCCCACCACGTCACCCCGGAGCCGCCATGTCCACCACGCCGACCCCGCCCGTGTCCCACGGGTCCACCCCCAGCCGGATGACCTGGATGGACGCGATGCGCGGGTTCGCCGTGCTGCTGGTGATGTTCGCCCACACCTACACGATGCCGCAGGGACTCGACGCGGCCTTCAGCTCCGTGGCGTTCGCGAACGTGGCGCAGGTGTTCCAGTCGTGGCGGATGCCGATGCTCGTGTTCCTGTCCGGCGTCCTGCTGCCCCGCTCCGTGTCCAAGCCGCTGGGCACGTACTACCGCGGCAAGGCGGAGCGGATCCTGTGGCCGTTCGTCGTCTGGATGGTCGTGCTGGCGCTGGCCACGGGCAGGCCCGGGTCCCTGCTGTCCGGTGAGTTCTGGCGCGGCGGCGCGTGGCACCTGTGGTTCCTGTGGGTGCTCATGCTCTGCTACCTCATCGGCCCGGTGATCCGTCGCGTCCCGGCGCTGGTGGTCGCCGTCGTCCTGTTCGTCCTGCTCCTCGAGTTCGTCAGCGGCCCCCGCGACTGGGTGCGCCCGCTGTACTGGGGCGTGTACTTCTTCCTCGGTGCCGCCTCCGCGCGTCTGCTCCCCCGGATCCGCACGGCGCCCGCCGCCCTGGGCGTGATCGCGGTGATCCTCATGGTGCTCACCGTGACGGCCACGCGCACCGGCGCGCTCGTGGTGGCGGAGCGCCAGCCCTGGTCCGTGTTCGCCGCGCTGCCGGGGATCCTCGTGGTGCTGTGGCTCGGCCCGCGCCTGCCGCGTCTGCCGTTCCTCGAGTTCTGCGGCCGCCGCTCGATGGTCCTCTACGTCGCCCACATGCCGGTGCTGATCCTGGCGGTGGCGGCCTTCCGCGACCTCGCCGCGGTCCGTCCGGTCGACTTCTACGTGGCCATCGCGTCGTTCACGTTCCTCGTCCCGCTCGCCCTCGCGCTCGGCTACCGACGGGTGCGCTGGCTCTTCGAATTCCCGACGGCGGGACGCGTCCGGGCGCGGCCACGCACCCGGGTCTCGGCGTCGGAGGCGGCGGACGCCGTGCCGGCACAGACCGCCGAGCCCGCCCCGACGACGGCGCCCCTGTCGGTTGTCGAGCCGGCGTCCGAGCCGCAGCCCACCGCGGGGCCGGCCCCGGCCACCGAGCCGGCGGCCGACGCACCCGTCCGGGTCCCCCGCCCGCGGCCCCGCCACGCGGACTGAGCCGCCCCCGACTCGACCCCGCCCCCCACCCCACCCCACCCGCACTTTCGAACGTGATGTGGGGCCCATCTCGCGTTCGAAAGTCCCCATGACCCCGATTTCACGTTCGAAAGTGAGCTGGGCGGGGCGGGACGGGACGGACGAGGCCGGGCCGGCTCGGACGGTCTGGGAGGATGGACCGCGGAGGTGCCCCGTGTCCCAGAAGTCCCGCAAGTCCCGTCCGCGCCCGTCGCGGCCCGCCGCGCGCCCGGTCGCCGAGTCCCCGCGCTCCCGTCCCACGCTGCGGGACGTCAACGTCCGTGAGGACCTCGCCGCGGCCGCTGAGCGCGAGGGCAGCCCGGCGATCCCGGTGAGCGCGCTGATCGTGACCACCCTGCTCGTGGGCGCGTACCTCCACCTGCTGGTGCTGCAGCAGATGACCCAGCTCAGCGGCGGACTGGCGATGCCGGACTCCCTGCTGTTCTACGGGCAGGACCACATCCGTGCGCTCTCCGCGGTCATGGACGAGGACGCCCGCGGCCAGCTGAACTGGGTGCACAAGACGGCCGGCGTGATCTTCCCGATCGCCGTGGCGCTGACGGTCACCGCGGTCGGCGCGTGGCGCCTGCGTCCCGTCGGCGCCAAGTGGGCCGTCTTCGGGCTGGGCGTGCTGTTCGCGGTCGTGGACATCTGCGAGAACATCGCGATCGAGCAGGCGATCGCCGCCGGCGGCCCGGGCACCGGCCTGGCCGCCGCCCTGACGCTGACCCGCTGGGTCCTGCTGGCGCTGCTCGCGCTGGCGGTGGCCGTGATGCTGTGGGCCGGGCGGCGCCGTCGTGGTCGCGCCACGCGGGCGGCCTGAAGGGCTCGGCTAGACTCGCTCACCGGACCGACGCACGGTCCGCGCCCCAGTAGCTCAGTTGGATAGAGCGACCCTCTCCTAAAGGGTAGGCCGTCGGTTCGATTCCGGCCTGGGGCACCTGGGCGGCCGGTCCGGTCGCCGCCTCATTCCGCGTCGGCGAACTGCGTGGTGTAGAGCTCCGCATACCGCCCGCCCGCCGCGAGCAGCGCGGCGTGCGTGCCGCGCTCCACGATCCGCCCGGCCTCGACCACGAGGATCTCGTCCGCGCTGCGCACGGTGGAGAGCCGGTGCGCGATCACGATCGCGGTCCGCCCGGCCAGCGCCTCCCCCAGCGCCTCCTGGATGGCGCGTTCGTTGGTGGAGTCCAGCGCCGCCGTCGCCTCGTCCAGCACCACGACGCGCGGAGCCGCCAGCAGCAGCCGCGCGATCGTCATGCGCTGCCGCTCGCCGCCGGAGAGGCGGTAGCCGCGCTCGCCGACCACGGTGTCCAGCCCGTCCGGCAGCGCCTCGACCACGGGGCGCAGGCGGGCCCGCTCGACGGCGTCCCACAGCTGCTCGTCCGTCGCGTCGGGGCGGGCCAGCGTCAGGTTGGCGCGCACGGTCTCGTGGAAGAGGTGGCCGTCCTGGGTCACCATGCCCACGGCCCGCTGCAGGTCCGCGAACGCGAGGTCCCGCACGTCCACGTCGCCGATCTCGACGGCGCCGGAGGTGACGTCGTGCAGGCGCGTGACGAGCGAGGCGATGGTGGACTTGCCCGCACCCGAAGAGCCCACGAGGGCCACGGTGGCCCCGGCGGGCACGGCCACGTCGATCCCGTGCAGCACCTCCTCGCCGCCGCGCGTGTCCAGCACGGCGACCTCCTCGAGGGAGGCCAGGGACACCTGCTCCGCGGTGGGGTAGGCGAAGCGCACGTCCCGCAGCCGCACGGACAGGGGCCCCTCCGGCAGGGCCGCGGGCCGCGCGGGCTCCGTGATGAGCGGCTCCAGGTCCAGGACCTCGAACACGCGCTCGAAGCTCACGAGCGCGCTCATGATCTCCACGCGGGCGTTCGCCAGCGCGGTCAGGGGGGCGTACAGGCGGGTCAGCAGCAGGGCGAGGGTGACGACGTCGCCGGCGTCGAGGGTGCCCGCGATCGCCTGGAGCCCGCCCACGCCGTACACGGCCGCGAGCGCGAGCGCGGAGACCAGGGTGAGCAGCGTGGTGAAGACGGCCTGGCGCACGGAGATGTCCACGCCGGTGGCGCGCACGCGGTCCGCGCGGCGGGCGAACTCGGCGGACTCGGCGGCGGGGCGGCCGAAGAGCTTGATGAGTGTGGCGCCGGGAGCGGAGAACCGCTCGGTCATCTGGTCGCCCATGGCCGCGTTGTGCCCGGCCCGCTCGCGGGACAGGCCCGCCAGCTTCGAGCCGACCGCCCGGGCCGGCAGCAGGAACAGCGGCAGCATCACGAGGGACAGGACGGTGACCTGCCAGCTGGTGGCCACCATCACGCCCAGGGTCAGCGCGACGGACACCACGTTCGCGACGACGCCGGAGAGCGTCCGCGAGATCGCCGACTGCGCCCCGATCACGTCGTTGTTCAGGCGCGAGACGAGCGCGCCGGTGCGGGTGCGCTGGAAGAACGCCACCGGCATGCGCTGCACGTGGTCGAACACGGCGGTGCGCAGGTCGTAGATGACCTGTTCCCCCAGCCCGGCGGAGAGCCACTTGGTGAACACGGACAGCGCCGCGTCGAGCACCGCCACGAGGGCGATCAGCAGGGCCAGCCGCACCACGAGCCCGCGGTCCGCGCCGCCGGTGATCGCGTTGACGACGTCGCCGGCCAGCACGGGCGAGGCCACGCCGAGCACCGCGCCCACGATGGACGCCGCGACGAACACGATCAGGCGGGTGCGGTACCGGCCCGCGAACGCGATGGTCCGGCGCACCGTGCCGCGGGCGAGGCTCTGCTGGGCGTCGGACTGCCCGCGGGTCATCCGCATCATGGACATCCGTGCCGCCGACTCCATGCTCATGGGCCCCTCCGCTCTCTCGACCGTTGGAGAGTCTAGGAACCGCCGGGCACGGGCGGGCGCGATTCCGCTTCCGGCGTCAGGCCGCCAGGCGCAGGTAGTCCCGCCACGCTTCGGCGGGCCGCTCCAGCTCGCGGATCCGCCACTGGGCCCCGCGCGGGCGCACCGGCTCCACCCGCAGCCGCCAGCCCAGGGCCTCGAGCGAGCGGTCCGCCTTCGCCCCGTTGCAGCGCAGGCAGCAGGCCACGAGGTTCTCCCACGAGTTCTCGCCGCCCCGCGAGCGCGGCCGCACGTGGTCCACGGTGGTGGCGTGGGCGCCGCAGTAGGCGCAGCGGTGTCCGTCCCGGCGCAGCACGCCCTTGCGGGAGACCGGGGCCGCATCCGTGTGGGGCACCCGGATGTACTGGTGCAGCAGGATCACGAGGGGCCGGCCCCACGCGCGGGTGGGGCTGCGCATCGGGTCACCGGCGTCCTCGAGCACGCTCGCCTTGCCGGTGGCCACGAGCAGCAGCGCCCGGCGGTCGGAGACGACCGAGAGGGGTTCGTAGCCGGCGTTGAGGACGAGTGTGCGCATCGGGGGCCTCGGAAGCGTGGGGACACAGGGGCGTCGTGTCTCCACGCTAGACGCGGGTGCATCGGCGCGCCACGTGTCGCCTGCGGCGGCGGAAGAGGTTCACCGGCCCGTCACCGGGCCATCACGCCCCCGTCACGCACGACGGCGGCGCACCGCGTCTCAGCCGTCGAGACGCTCGACCCACACGTGCGCGGCCGTGGCCTCGGCGAGCTCGAGGGCCCCGCCGTCCGCGGCCGCGCCGTTCTCCGCCTCGCCCTCGACTCGGATGTACCCGGCGTCGCGGGCGGCCTGGGCACGCACCACGCGGCCCGGGGTGACGCCGGCGCCGGCCAGCTGAGCCAGCAGCTCGGGGTCGGTCTGCACGCCCTCGGCCAGCCCGCGGACGCGGAACCGGCCGGCGGTGGCGGCCTCCTCGGAGAGCCGGGTGCCCGCCAGGCCCATCTCGCGGCTCCAGTCCTCGGCGGAGGCCTGCTCGGGCCGGGGCGGGATCGGGGTGCCATAGGGGGTCTCGGTGGGGTTCTCCAGCAACGTGAGCAGGCGGCGCTCCACCTGGTCGCTCATCACGTGCTCCCAGCGGCAGGCCTCCTCGTGGACGAGCTCCCACTCGAGGCCGATCACGTCCGCGAGCAGGCGCTCGGCCAAGCGGTGCTTGCGTAGCACGGACACGGCCCGCTCGCGGCCCGCCACGGTCAGCTCCAGCCGACGGTCCGTGCCCACGTGCACCAGCCCGTCCCGCTCCATGCGGGCCACGGTCTGGGAGACGGTGGGTCCGGAGTGCTCCAGTCGCTCGACGATGCGGGCGCGCAGCGGGGGGATGCCCTCCTCCTCGAGCTCGAGGATCGTGCGCAGGTACATCTCGGTGGTGTCGATCAGATCCGTCATGGCGCGTCCTCTTCCCTCGGGCTCTTCGTCCCGGACATCCTAGCGAGGCGTGAGTCACGTGGACGGCCGGTGGTCCCGGGCGCGGGAGAATGGGCACGACCCGCGACCCCGAAGCGTCAGGAGCACGCATGACCTCCCCCGCCGAGATCACCATCCCCCAGGACCTGCTGCCGGCCGACGGCCGCTTCGGCGCCGGCCCGTCCAAGGTGCGCCCCGAGCAGCTGAGGGCGCTCCAGGACGCGGCAGGGCTGCTCGGCACCTCGCACCGCCAGAAGCCGGTCAAGGACCTGGTGGCGAGCGTCCGGTCGGGCGTCGCCGAGCTGTTCTCGGCGCCGGAGGGCTACGAGGTGATCCTCGGCGTCGGCGGCTCCACCGCGTTCTGGGACGCGGCCGCCTTCAGCCTGGTCCGCGAGCGCGCCCAGCATCTGAGCTTCGGCGAGTTCGGCTCGAAGTTCGCCAAGGCCACCGACCAGGCGCCGTTCCTGGCCCCGTCGGACATCCGCACCTCCGAGCCGGGCACCCGCCCCGAGCCGGAGGCCGTGGCCGGGGTCGACGTGTACGCGTGGCCGCACAACGAGACCTCGACCGGCGTGATGGCGCCCGTCGTCCGCCCCGCGGGCATCGACGAGGACGCCCTGGTCGTCGTCGACGCCACCTCGGCCGCGGGCGGCCTGCCGGTGGACGTGTCCGAGGCGGACGTGTACTACTTCGCGCCGCAGAAGAACTTCGCGTCCGACGGCGGTCTGTGGCTCGCGCTGTTCTCCCCGCGGGCCCTGGCGCGGGTCGCGGAGATCAAGGAGTCCGGCCGCTGGATCCCGGCGTTCCTGGACCTGGCCACGGCCGTGGAGAACTCCCTCAAGGACCAGACCTACAACACGCCCGCGCTGGCCACGCTCGTCATGCTGGACGCGCAGCTGCGCTGGATGAACGGTCAGGGCGGGCTGGACGCGATGACCGCCCGCACCGCCGACTCCTCCTCGCGCGTGTACGCGTGGGCCGAGGCGTCGTCGTTCGCCACGCCGTTTGTGGCCCGGTCCGAGGACCGCTCCGCCGTGGTCTGCACCGTCGACTTCTCCGACGACGTCGACGCGGCGGCGGTCGCCCAGGCCCTGCGCGCGAACGGCGTGGTGGACGTGGAGCCCTACCGCAAGCTCGGCCGGAACCAGCTGCGGATCGCGACCTTCGCCGCGACCGAGCCCGAGGACGTCGCGGCGCTGCTGCGCTGCATCGACCACGTGGTCGAGCGCCTGGCCTGAGCCGCCGGGGTGCGCCGGCTCAGCCGCGGTCGGCCGCCGCGGGCTCGGGGGCCGTCTGGGCGGCGTCGTCCGGCGCGGCCTCGGGCGCCGGGGCGCCGGGCACGCGGCCCTCGGCCACGGCCTTGTGCCGCTCGCGTTCCTCCTCGTTCACGCGCTCGGCGTACGGCACCCACGGGGGCGCCACGAGCGAACCCTCCCCCGCCATGAGGCCGGTCTCGCACACGGTGACCTGCTTGGCGCGTGGGGCCCGGGCGATCGTCACGTACCAGAGCCAGCCCGCGTAGCCGGGCATGCGGCACGCGAAGCGGTGCGTCAGGAGCCGGTCGTCGTCCACGAGCACGTCCACGTGCTCCCCCACCTCGTCCGGGGCGGCCAGCCCGGCCAGCCCCGCGCGGGCGGCGTCCACGGCGGCGGCGAGCAGCTCGTCGCGGCGCGGGGCCCGGCGACGCGCGGGCGGCGCGGCCGTCCTCTCCTCGGCGGGCGCGGGCTCGGCGTCGGGGCTCCGGTGGTCGACGCGCGGGGCGTCGTCGTGGGTGGTCATGGCTCAGGCCTCCAGGTCGTCGGCGACACGGCGCAGCACCTGCGCCATCTTCTGCGCCTGGGCGCGCTGGGGGTAGCGGCCGCGGCGCAGGCCGTTGGAGGTCTGGTCCAGCCACGTGATGAGGTCCTCCATGAGGACGGCCATCTCGGTGGCGCCGGGTCGGTGGTTGCGGACCACCGAGGGTGCGGCGTCGAGCACGCGCAGCGAGAGCGCCTGCTTGCCGCGGCGGCCCTCGGCCACGCCGAACTCCACGCGGGTGCCTCCGCGCAGCTCGGTCACCCCGGCCGGCAGGGCCGAGGCGGGCACGTGGACCTCCTCGCCCTCGTCCGTCTGGGCGAACCCGAAGCCCTTGGTCGAGTCGTAGAACTTGATGCGCCCGGTGGGCATGTGCGTCACCTGCTCCTCGTCATATGGGTCCACCGCGTCGGGCCGGCGCCGCAGGGGCGGCCGTGCTCTCGTCTCGGGTCGGCGGGGTCCGGCACCGGCGTGGCGGTGCGCCGCGGCATCGGTGGGACCAGCCTGGCCGTGCGCCCGGAGGGGACGGCGGAGGACGTGGTCGTCAATGACCTCCCAGGATAGCCCGACTAGAGTGGCGGGCATGCCTCGGACCTCCACCCTCCCCGCCTCCGCGCCCGCCGCCGACCCCGCCGATCACCGGGGCGGTCGTGGCGTCGTCCTGGTGCTGGGCGTGGCCGTGACGGCGGTGTCCGCTCTGGCCCTGGTGGCCCTGCTGGTCGCGTACTTCCTGGCGTGGCCGGCGTCCCCGGCGCTGTTCGCGCTCGCGCTGTTCGGCCTGCCCGTCGGCTTCGGCCTGATGCTGCTGCACGTGGTGCTGGGCGCCGTCCGGCGCTCGCGCCCCTGAGCCGTCGGGCCAACGACGCCCCGTGACATCCAGCACCCTTTCAGGGTGTTCCCAGGTCGGGGCGGTTGACTGGGCTCCATGCAGCCTCAGAACCCCGAAGCACGCCTCCTGGTGGTGGACGACGAGCCCAACATCCGCGAGCTGCTCTCCACGTCCCTGCGCTACGCCGGCTTCGAGGTCACGGCCGCGGCCAACGGCCGGGAGGCCCTGGACGCCGCCGAGGAGTTCCAGCCGGACCTGGCCGTGCTGGACGTGATGCTCCCGGACATGGACGGCTTCACCGTGACCCGCCGCCTGCGCTCCGCCGGCCGTCACTTCCCCGTCGTGTTCCTCACCGCGCGGGACGGCACCGAGGACAAGATCACCGGCCTGACGGTCGGCGGTGACGACTACGTGACCAAGCCGTTCTCCCTCGACGAGGTGGTCGCCCGCATCCGCGCCGTGCTGCGCCGCACTGCCTCCCTCGACGACGACGACGCGGCGGTGCTGCGCGTGGACGATCTCGAGCTCGACGACGACGCGCACGAGGTCCGCCGCGGCGGCGAGGTCGTGGAGCTCTCCCCCACCGAGTTCAAGCTGCTGCGCTACCTCATGATGAACCCGAACCGGGTGCTCTCGAAGGCCCAGATCCTGGACCACGTGTGGGAGTACGACTTCAACGGGGACGCCTCGATCGTCGAGTCCTACATCTCCTACCTGCGCCGCAAGATCGACGTCGGCGGCCGCGAGAAGATGATCCACACCAAGCGCGGCGTCGGCTACATGCTCCGCACCGCGGACAAGCGCTGACGTGCGTGCGCGGCTCGACGCCGCGGCGGCCCGCGTCCGCCATCCGCGCGCCTGGCTGAGGGGCGCGTGGCAGGGGCAGTCCCTGCGCACCAAGCTGGTCGTGATGATCGCGGCGCTCATGCTGGCCCTGGTCGCCGTGACCGCCGTGGCGACCGCGGTGCTGTTCCGCCAGGAGGCGGTGCGCCAGCTGGACGAGGACATGGCCGCCAACCGGGACACCGTCTCGATGTACCTGGCCAACGTCGCCCAGACCGGCGAGTACTACATGCCGCAGCTGCCCATCCTGCGCTTCTACGGCGTCGTGTGGGACAACGAGGGCGCGCGGGTCGTCCAGACCCCGGTGATGCCGGGTGCGGACGAGCCGGCCCTGCCGGACATCACCCCGGCCGAGGCCCTGGAGCGCGGCTCCGCCTCCTTCGAGGTGCCCGGCACACAGCCGGACTCGAGCGGCTGGCGCGTGCAGCTGTACGGGCTCAGCAGCGGCGACGGCACCATGGCCGTGGCCCTTCCCCTGCAGAGCGTGACCTCCTCCGTCGAGCGCGTCACCTCGATCGTCGTGACCATCGGCCTGCTCGCGACGGCGGGCACCGTGATCGTGGCCAACCTGGCGGTCCAGCGCGCGTTCCGCACCCTGAACCGCGTGGAGCGCACCGCCGCCAAGATCGCCGCCGGCGACCTGAGCCAGCGCGTGGAGAGCGCGGCGCCCGACACCGAGGTGGGCCGGCTCTCCCGCTCCCTCAATGCCATGCTCGCGCACATCGAGTCCGCGTTCCGGGACAAGGAGATCTCCGAGGACAAGATGCGCCGCTTCGTGCAGGACGCCTCCCACGAGCTGCGCACCCCCCTGGTCACCATCCGCGGGTTCTCCGAGCTGTACCGGCACGGCGGGCTGCGCGAGGAGGAGGACGTCGCCGCCGCCATGCAGCGCATCGAGTCCGAGGCCACCCGCATGACGCGCCTCGTGGAGGACCTGCTCACCCTGGCCCGCCTCGACGAGCAGCGCCCCCTCGAGCACGCCCCGGTGGACCTGCTCATCCTCGCGATGGACTCCATGATGGACGCGTCCGTGAACGCCCCGGACCGCAAGGTCACCCTCGTGGGCCCCGACGGCGACCGGGCGGCTCCGGCGCCCATCCTCGGCGACGAGAACCGGATGCGCCAGGTGGTGGTGAACCTCATGGCCAACGCCCTGCGCTACACCCCCGCCGGCACCCCCATCGAGATCGCGGTCGGCACGGTCGACCACCTCGGCGGCCGGGCCGGGGCGGACGGCGCGGGCCGCAGCTCCGTGATCGAGATCCGTGACCACGGGCCGGGCGTGTCCGAGGAGGACCGCGCCCGCATCTTCGAGCGGTTCTACCGCGCGGACACCTCCCGGCACCGCGAGACGGGCGGCACGGGGCTCGGCCTGGCCATCGTCGCGGCGATCGTGGCCCAGCACGGCGGCTCCGTCCGGCTGCTGGAGACCGAGGGCGGCGGCGCCACCTTCTCCGTCCACCTGCCGTGGGCGCCGTTCGAGGACGAGGCGGACGAGGACGTCGAGGACGAGCGCCCGTCCGCGCAGGACACCGACGACGACGCGGCCGGTCCGCCCAGCGGCCCCCTCGCCCTGACCGCGCCGTCGGGCGCCGGCGCCAGCGCCGCGGACGCCGCCCGGCGCAGCCGCCTGCTGCGGGCGGCGGAGCGGTTCCGTCGTGCCTCGGCCGAGCGCCGCCGTCGGGTGTCTGCTCCTGCACAGGCGCCCGAGGCCAGCGTCCCGTCCCCAGGCGGGGACAACCCGGCGGCCGGGCGCGACGCGCGTCCCTAGCGTGGTGCCCGGCGGCACCCGCCGCCCATCAGCACTCATCAGAGGGGACAGTCACATGAGCATCGTGCAGATCGACGTCGAGGACCTGCGGGCCAAGAGCGGGGCGGTGGAGGGCTCCATCGGCCGCCTCCAGGCGGAGGTGAGCACCATGGAGGCCAACCTGCGCCAGCTGCAGGACACCTGGCGCGGCCAGGCGGCCGCGAACTTCCAGGGTGTGCTCACCGAGTGGCGCGCCACCCAGCAGCGCGTGGAGGAGTCCCTGGCGGGCATCCGCCGCGCGATGGACGCCGCCGCCACCCAGTACCAGGACGCGGAGACCGCCAACGCCGCGATGTTCCGGTTCTGAGCGCCCGGAACGGTCCGGGGTGCGGCCGGCCGGCCGCGCCCCGGTCCGTGCTTCCTAGAGTGGGGGCATGACCGTCCTGATCGACCCGCCCGCGTGGCCCGCCCACGGCACCGTGTTCTCCCACCTCGTCTCCGACGCCTCCCTCGAGGAGCTCCACGCGTTCGCGCGGGCGGCGGGGCTCTCGGAGCGGGCCTTCGACCGGGACCACTACGACGTGCCCGCGCACCGACGCGCCGAGCTCGTGGCCCGCGGGGCGGTGCCCGTCACCGGACGGGAGCTGGTGCGCCGCCTCGCCGCCTCGGGGCTGCGCGTGCCCGCCCGGAGCCGCGCCGAGAAGCGCGACGTCGTCCTCGCCCGGCGCTGGGCGCGGCTGTTCGAGGGCACGGCGGCGAGCCCGGACGCGGTGACGACGGCGGGACGCGACCTGCTGGCCCGCTGGGCGGAGCCGCATCGGCACTACCACGACCCGGCCCACCTGCTCGCGGTGCTCGAGTCCGTGGACCTGCTCGAGCGGGCGGGGGCGAAGGCCGGGCCGGATCCGCGTGCGGTCCGCCTGGCCGCGTGGTTCCACGACGCCGTCTACGTCGGGGACCCCGCCGCGCCCGCCGGCCAGGACGAGGCGGACTCGGCCGCCCTGGCCCGGGACGTGCTCACCGATCCGCGGCTGGCCGTGCCGGCCGACGTCGTCGACGAGGTGGCACGCCTCGTGCTGCTCACCGCGGCCCATGACCCCGCCCCGCACGACGCGGCCGGGGCGGTGCTCTCGGACGCGGACCTCGAGGTCCTCGGCCGCTCCCCCGAGGCCTACGCCCGCTACGTGGCCGCGGTGCGGCGGGACTACGCGCACGTGTCCGACGCGGACTGGGCCCGCGGTCGCGGCGCGGTGCTGGACGCCCTGCTGGACGCCGGGCGGCTGTATCGGACCGCGCCCGGCCGAGCACGCTGGGAGGCCGCCGCCCGCCGTAACCTGGCGGCGGAACGAGCCGCGCTCTCGGCCTGAGCGGGGCGCCCCGGTGCCGGCCCGGGACGCGGCGAGGCCCGCCTCCCCGGACGGGGAGACGGGCCTCGCAGGCTGGCGCCCGAACGGGTCGGGCCGGCTCAGCGGCTGATCACATCATGCCGCCCATGCCGCCCATCGGGTCCATGCCCTCGGCGCCGGCGGCGGCCTTCTCGGGCTTGTCCGCGACGACGGCCTCGGTGGTCAGGAACAGGCCCGCGATGGACGCGGCGTTCTGCAGGGCCGAACGGGTCACCTTCACCGGGTCGTTGATGCCGGCGGCCAGCAGGTCCTCGTACTCGCCGGTGGCGGCGTTCAGGCCGTGGCCGTCGTCGAGGGTCTTGACCTTGTCCGCCACGACGCCGGGCTCCAGGCCGGCGTTGAAGGCGATCTGCTTCAGCGGAGCCTCGATGGCGACCTTCACGATGTTCGCGCCGGTGGCCTCGTCGCCCTCGAGCTGCAGGCCGCCGAACGCCTTGGCGCCGGCCTGGATCAGGGCCACGCCGCCGCCGGCGACGATGCCCTCCTCCACCGCGGCCTTGGCGTTGCGCACGGCGTCCTCGATGCGGTGCTTGCGCTCCTTGAGCTCCACCTCGGTGGCCGCGCCGGCCTTGATGACGGCCACGCCGCCGGCCAGCTTGGCGAGGCGCTCCTGCAGCTTCTCGCGATCGTAGTCCGAGTCGGTGTTCTCGATCTCGGAGCGGATCTGGGCCACGCGGCCGGCGATCTGCTCGGCGTCGCCGGCACCCTCCACGATGGTGGTCTCGTCCTTGGTGATGACCACCTTGCGGGCGGTGCCCAGCAGGTCGAGGGTCGCGTTCTCCAGGGACAGGCCCACCTCGGAGGAGATGACCTGGCCGCCGGTGAGGATGGCGATGTCGGCGAGCATGGCCTTGCGGCGGTCACCGAAGCCCGGGGCCTTCACGGCCACGGACTTGAAGGTGCCGCGGATCTTGTTGACCACGAGGGTGGCCAGGGCCTCGCCCTCGACGTCCTCGGCGATGATCAGCAGCGGCTTGCCCGACTGCATGACCTTCTCGAGGATCGCCACCATGTCCTTCACGGAGGAGATCTTCGAGTTGACGATGAGGATGTAGGGATCCTCGAGGACGGCCTCCTGGCGGTCCGCGTCGGTCACGAAGTAACCGGAGATGTAGCCCTTGTCGAAGCGCATGCCCTCGGTGAGCTCGAGCTCGAGGCCGAAGGTGTTGGACTCCTCGACGGTGATGACGCCCTCCTTGCCGACCTTGTCCAGGGCCTCGGCGATGAGGGAGCCGATCTGCTTGTCCGCGGCGGAGATCGAGGCGGTGGCCGCGATCTGGTCCTTGGTCTCGATCTCGCGGGAGGCGGAGAGCAGCTCGGAGGTGACGGCCTCCACGGCCTTCTCGATGCCGCGCTTCAGGGACAGCGGGTCGGCGCCCGCGGCCACGTTGCGCAGGCCCTCGCGGACCAGCGCCTGGGCCAGCACGGTGGCGGTGGTGGTGCCGTCGCCGGCGACGTCGTCGGTCTTCTTGGCGACCTCCTTGACGAGCTCCGCGCCGATCTTCTCGTACGGGTCCTCGAGCTCGATCTCCTTGGCGATGGAGACGCCGTCGTTGGTGATGGTGGGGGCGCCCCACTTCTTCTCCAGCACCACGTTGCGGCCGCGGGGGCCGAGGGTCACCTTCACGGCGTCGGCCAGGGTGTTCAGGCCCTTCTCCAGGCCGCGGCGGGCCTCTTCGTCGAATGCGATGGTCTTGGCCATGTGCAGGTCCTTTCTGGACGTCGGCTTCCTACTGCTGGTGGCTGACCCGCGCCGATGCCCGCGACGGACGGCCCCTGGGGGGCCTCACCGGTGGACAGGTCCTCCTCCACGGCGCCGGACCGACCGGGGTACGGCTGGCAGTCGCGCCTTCGGAGTGCTAACCCCATTATGAGCACTCGCACCGGGAGAGTGCAAAAGGTCCGCAGTGCGGGGCCCGCCCTTCCGCGGACGGCGGACGGCCCCCGGCAGAACGCCTCGGAAGGCGCCCCGCCGGGGGCCGGAAAGGGTGCGCGGCCGGCACGGCCGCACGACGGTCGGGTCAGCCGGTGACGACCACCGCGACGCCGTTCACCTGCAGGTTCGGGGTCTGCATGACCGGGAAGCCGAGCTCCTTGCCGACCGCCTCGGCGGCGGCCTTGTTGGCCGAGCCGTTGTACAGGACGGTGGAGGACTGGATGCCGTAGCCGCTCCAGTTCTTCGCGTCCACCGAGGTGTAGCCGGAGCTCGTGAGCCGCTGCGCGTAGGAGGCGGCGAGGCCCTGGGTACGGGTCGCGTTGTACACGGTGACGTGGGTGCCGCGCACGGCCGCGGACTGCGCGGCTGCACGAGAGCTCGACGCGGCCGCAGACTGCGCGGCCGCACGAGAGCTCGACGCGGCCGCAGACTGCGCGGCCGCACGAGAGCTCGACGCGGCCGCAGACTGCGCGGCCGCACGGGAGCTCGACGCGGCCGCGGACTGCGAGCGCGAGGCCTCCGCCGCGGCGGCCGAACGGGACGCGGCGGCGCGCGAGGACTCCGCCGCCTGGACGGCCGCCGCCGACCGGGACGCCTCTGCGGACTGCGCGGCGGCCTCGGAACGCGAGGCCTCCGCCGCCTGTGCCTCGGCGGCGGCACGGGACGACTCAGCGGCCTCCGCGGCGGCACGGGACGACTCGGCGGCCCGGGACGACTCGGCGGCCTCTGCGGCGGCCGCCTCCTGCGCCACCCGCGAGGACTCAGCCGCGGCCGCAGCCGCGGAACGGGACGCCTCCGCCGTGTCCTCGGACGGGGTGGCGGACTCGGTCGCGGATGCAGTCGACACCGACGCGGAGGACGCCGAGGAGGACTCGGACGACGCCGACGTCGACGTCGACGGCTCGACCGCCGGGGCCGTCGTCGAGCTCTCGGCGGCGACGGGCTCGGAGCGGTCGCCGGTGAGCCACGGCAGGACGACGCCCACGAACAGGCCGGCGAGCAGGACGAGGCCGGCCACCCAGAGCAGCGGGCTCAGGCGGCGACCCCCGCCCGCGGCGGTCGCGCCGGCGGCGGCGAAGGACTCGCGGTGCGCGCCGCGCTGGTCCGTGTACTCGGGGACCTCGTCGAAGCGGTCGGGCTGGTAGGCCATGGGTCAGTTCTCCTGGCGGGAAGCGGGCGTGGACGGCGCCGGATCCGCGGGTCCCCTCCGGGCCCGGCTGCGGGTGCCGCGCTTGCGCAGCAGCCGCGTGACCAGCAGGGGTCGGTAGGCCAGGGCGGCCTCACGGTCCAGCAATCCGTTCAACACCTGATAATAGGCGGTCGGAGACAGCCCCAGACGCTCTCGGACGGCGTGGTCCTTGGCCCCGCCGTACCGCCAGGTGGCGGCCTCCAGGTCCAGGACCGCACGCTCCAGGTCCGTCAGCTCGTCCCGTCGCGCCCGCGCGCGGGCACCCTCGTCCGGGGCCGGATCGGGCGAGACGGGCGTGGGGTGGGACATGGCGGCCACTGTACCCACCCGGTCTACCCTCGGGGCATGGAGTTCATCGCGCCCCTGGATCCGGGCTGGGAGGCGGCCCTCGCCCCGCAGGCCGCCGCGTTCGAGCAGGTCGGCGAGGCCCTGCGGGCCCGCCGGGCGGCCGGAGAGCAGGTGCTGCCGGCGCCGGAGCACATCCTGCGGGCGTTCCGTCAGCCGTTCGCGGACGTCCGCGTCCTCGTGCTGGGCCAGGACCCCTACCCGACGCCGGGCCATCCGATCGGCCTGAGCTTCGCGGTGGACCGCCACGTGCGGCCGCTGCCCCGCTCCCTGGCCAACATCCACCGGGAGCTGCACGACAACCTCGGCATCACCCCGCCCGCCCACGGGGACCTCTCCGCGTGGACGGACCAGGGCGTGCTGCTGCTGAACCGCGCCCTCAGCGTGCGGGCCGGCGCACCCGGCAGCCACCGCGGCCTCGGCTGGGAGCAGATCACGGAGGCCGCGGTGCGGGCCCTCTGCGCGCGCGGCACCCCGCTCGTGGGGCTGCTGTGGGGAGCCGACGCGCGGCGCATGGCGCCGCTGCTGACGGCGGCGGGGGCCGGCGTCGTGGAGTCCCCGCATCCCTCGCCCCTGAGCGCCCACCGCGGGTTCTTCGGCTCCCGGCCGTTCAGCCGGGTGAACCGGCTCCTCGAGGCGGCCGGCGCGGCCCCGGTGGACTGGCGCCTGCCCGACTGAGCCGGGCCGCCGGTCAGCCGCGCTGGTGCATCACGAGCTCGGTGGGCAGCAGCGTGCCCATCCGGTCGGTGATCGGCTTGGCCAGGGTGTTGCCGAAGGCGACGCCGGCCGCGATCGCCACGACGATGACCGCGGCGTTGAACAGTCCCTCGACGCCCAGCAGCGTGGCCCCGGTCTCCACGGTGAACCCGTAGACGGACCGGAACATGGTGAGTCCGGGAAGCAGGAACAGCATGGACGGCAGGACGATCACGAGCGCCGGGGCTGCGAGCCGCTGGGCCACCAGGCGGCCGAGGAACCCGACCGCCGCCGCGGCGACCGCGGGCACCAGCCGGTCGCTGACCCCGATCTGCTGTGCGGCCAGGTACGCGCCGAAGCCGGCCCCGGACACGAGACCGCAGGCCAGGATCTGCGGCCACCGCGACTGCTCCACCACCGCGTCCGCCATGCCCGCGGCCATCACGAGGCCCAGCAGCAGCAGCGGCGGATAGCTCAGCGTCCCCGCCTCGGCCAGGTCCAGCTGTTCGAATCCCACGAGATCCCCGATGCCCACGGCGATCATGATCCCGGCCATCACGCCGGCGAACACGAGCAGCGCGGAGAGGAAGCGGCCCGCGGCGGTCACCGGGAAGCCGTGGATGGCGTCCTGCACCGCGGTGACGAACCTCGCCGTGGGCAGGAGCATCATGATGCCGCCGGCGATCACCAGCGCCGGGTTGACCGGCAGGTCGAGGGCGTGGGCCATCAGCGCGATCACCGTGGCCGTGATCGCCCCGAACATCGTGGAGAAGATCTCCGGGAAGCGCGCCTTGTCCGCCTGGACCTTGAGCCAGAAGACCAGCCAGGTGGAGACCATGCCCAGGGCCGCGCCCGTCCAGGTCCCGCCGATGAACGGCACGAAGCAGGCCACGAACACGCCGGAGAAGAGGACCTCGAAGACGGCGGGGAACGGCTTGGGCTGATGCCGGATCTCCACGAGCCGGCGCTGGGCCTCGGCCCGGTCCACCTCGCCCGCGGCGATCTCCTCGACGAGCCGGTGGACGGCCACGAGCCCCTCGAAGTTCACCGAGGACGAGCGGACCACCCGCTGGAGGGTGAACGGGGCCTCGCCGCGTGAGGAGTCGGGCGCGTAGTTCAGGGAGATGGACTGGTTGGTCAGGTCCACCTCGGTCTCGAGGATCCCGTAGGCCTGCGTGGCCACGATGATCGAGGTCTCCACGTCCAGCGAGGCCGCGCCGAAGCTGAACATCGTCTCGCCCAGCTTGAGCGCGAAGTCCAGGGTCGTGCGGGCCTCAAGGGCCTGCGCCTCCGCGCGGCGCTGCTGCAGCGTGGAGTGCATGCGGCGCCCGTACGGCGAGGAGTGCAGGCGGTCGGCCAGCACGAGCGCCTGCGTCGGCAGGTTCTCGACGAAGACCTCGCGGGAGCGCCGGCCGCGCCGACGCCCGCGCTTCTCGGGCGGGCCCACGGGGACCACCGGGTCCGGGACGGTGATGTCCGGCGCGGGGATCACGTCCGGGGCGGGCAGGGCGCCGTCGGCCTCCGCGGGGGCCAGGACGGAGGTGGGCACCTGCTCGGACAGCGGCGGCTCGGTCAGGGGCGCGTCCGCGGCCGGCTCCGGCAGCGTCTCCTCCGGCTCGGCCGATTCCTCCGGCTCCGGCGCCGGCGCCGGGACCGGATCGGCGGCGGCGGGGCGGACCACGGGCGGCAGCGGTTCGGTCGGCTCGACGGCGACCGCGGCCGCGGCCGGGTGGGCCGACTCCGCCGGGTCGAGGTCGAGCAGGCCGGGGTCCTCCGGGTCGATCGCGAGGTCGCCGACAGCGGCGGCGTCCTCGGCGCCGGCCGGGCGCAGCACGGGGATGAGCGTGGGGACGGCCGGGGGCTCCGCGATGCGGGGGTCGAACCGCGCCGGCTCCTGGGTGCCCTCCTGCTCCATGCGGCTCACCCTCTCCTTCCGTATGCGGGCGCTGGACGCGAGACGGCGGTGGGCCGAGCCCCGCCGACGCGTCCATCCAACCACGCCGACACCTCCCCCGCCGGGGCCTTCGGCACCGCGGCCCGGGGATGCGAAAGGGCCCTCCCGGAGGAGGGCCCTGCTGCGGTGGATCTTACTGGACTCGAACCAGCGACCTCTCGCGTGTGAAGCGAACGCTCTAACCAACTGAGCTAAAGATCCGGGCGTCGCCCCATGGGGGTGACAACTCGAAGAACGATACCTCAGGCGGCGTCGCCTGTCCACCCGGGCGACGGCCGCCCCGCGCACGGCGGAGCGGCCGTCGAGAGCCGACGAGCACGTCAGGCGTCGGTCAGCGTGGCGCCGGGCTCGAAACCGCCCTGGGCGACCAACGAGGCCCCGGCGCCCGGGGCGGGCCCCGGTCAGGAGCTGCCGCCGAGGGAGGAGACCGCCCTGGTGGCGTCCGCCAGACCGGCGCCGCAGCCTGCGTAGCAGGTCACCGGCATGGACCGGGCCGTGGACGTGAGGGTGGACTCGACCTGGGCCGGGGTGAGGCTCGGCTGCGCGGCCAGCAGCAGGGCGGCCAGGCCCGCGACGTGCGGGGTGGCCATCGAGGTGCCGTTGTAGGCGGCGTGGCCGGCCGTCGTCGGGGTGGTGGCGCCGTTGTTCACGGTCGAGATGATGTTCGCCCCCGGAGCGGTCACGTCCACGGCGGAGCCGTAGTTCGAGAACGAGGCGCGGGCGCCCTGCGAGGTGGAGGCGGCCACCACGACGGTGTTCTGGCAGTTGGCCGGGCGCACATTGGCGGCGGGCTGGTTCTCGTTGCCCGCGGCCACGACGACGGGCACGCCGCGGGAGACGGCCGCGTTGATCGCGTTCTGGTAGGTGGTGCCGCACATGCCGGAGCCACCGAGGGACATGTTGATGACGTCCGCCGGGTTCGGGTTGGCCGGCACGCCCGCCACCGTGCCGCCGGCAGCCCACACGACCGCGTCGGCGATGTCGGACAGCGAGCCGCCGCACCTGCCGAGCACGCGGATCGGCTGGATCTTCGCGTTCGGCGCCACACCGACGACGCCCTGGGAGTCGGCCACGGCCGCGACGGTGCCCGCCACGTGGGAGCCGTGCCACGAGGAGTCGGAGGCACCGGCGGTGCCGCACTCGCCGGCGGCGTACCAGTCGCCCTCGTCACGCGGATTGGAGTCGCGGCCACCGCCGTCGCGCGCCGCCCTGCCGTCGGAGATGAAGTCGTAGCCGGGCACGACGTTGCGGTCGAGGTCCGGGTGGGAGGTGATGCCGGTGTCGATGACGGCCACGGTCGCACCGGAGCCCGTCGTGCGATCCCACGCCCCGGGGACCCGCATGCCGTGGCTGCCGGTGAAGCCCCACTGCTGCGAGTAGAGGGCGTCCACGGGACTCAGGCCGGTGGCGGTGAGGAGCGCGTCCGGCTCCACGGCCTCGACCGCCCCGGAGGCCTTCAGGTCGGCCATGAACTTCGCGGACTCGGCCTGATCCAGCTTGCGGTCCGCCTTGACCACGCGGGAGCCGAGCGCGGTCTCACGCAGCTCCTTCACGGAGACGCCGGCCTCCTTCGCGGCCTTGCCCCAGGCGTTGGCGCGGCCCTTCGCGTGGGCGTTGGCGGCGGTCTCCTTGTAGGTGACGATGAAGGAGTCGTAGCCGTCGGCGCTCGGGTCCTCGACCTGCGCCGCCGCCAGGGGTGAGGCGGCGGTCGGGCTCGCTGCCGGTGCGGCGGGGGCGCCGCCGGAGGGGGCCGCGAGCGCGGGGGACGAGGTCAGGGTCCCGCCGGCGAGGACGGCGCCGGCCACGAGGGCGCCGATGCGGCGGCGGGTGCTGCGGGGTGTGGAGGACTGCACGGGATCTCCTCGGAGTTCTGGGTCACCGGATGCGGGCGCCCGAGGGGCTCGGGCCAGGGTGACTGAGCTCACGGTAGGGTCACGATTCCGTCACGGCGAGGCCGCGGGCCGAAGTCTGGCGGATGGTCGAGGCATCTCTCGCGGTTCCGCCAGCCGGGCCGGGCGGATGGTCGGGGCGCGCACAGCGGCACCCCAGCGTCGGCCCGCGCCGGACACGACGACGGCGCCGCGCCCTCCCGGCGGAGGTGCGCGGCGCCGTCGGGCCCGCGGTGGGGTGGAGCCCCCTGCCGGATTCGAACCGGCGACCTGCTGTTTACAAGGCAGCTGCTCTGGCCAGCTGAGCTAAGGAGGCCGGCGGCCGGCGCCCGGGGGCGCCGCGGCCGACCCTCCCAGCGTACAAGGCCCGGGCGGACGGCACGGGGCGCCCCCTGCGTGGGGACGCCCCGCGGACCTCGGCGACGGGTCAGCCGGGTCAGCCGGCGATCTTGGCGCCCGCCCAGTCGGCGAAGGTCTTGTCCTCGCCGTCGAGGGCCCAGTTCTTCCCGTCCACGAACACGGTGGGGGTGCCGGCCACGCCGGCGACGCGCGCCTGGCGGGTGGTGTGCTCGACCGCGGAGCGGAACGTGCCGTCCTCGACGCAGGAGGCGATGTCCGCGCCGTGCTCCTGCGCGAGCTGCGTGATCGCCGCGTTGTCCAGGCCCTTGCCCTGGTGCTCGTCGTAGGCGGCGAACAGGGCGGCCACGAAGCCGTTGTAGGCCTCGGGCTTCTGGTCCGCCACGCAGTACGCGGCGTTGGCGGCGCGGGCCGAGTAGTTCTGGTTATTCGGGGCGCTCAGGTAGTCCACCATCCGGTACTCGACCGTGGCCTCACCCTGCTCGAGCCACTGCTCGATCTGGTCCGCGTTGGTGGACTCGAAGTCCGCGCAGTGCACGCAGTTGAAGTCCGCGTAGAGCACGATCCGCGTCGGCTCGCCGTCCGCCCGGGCCTCGGTGTTCGGCAGGGTCTCGGGCTGGGAGCTCGCGGACTGCTTCGGCACCTCGATCTTCGAGGGGTCGACCTCGCGTTCTCCCGCGCCCTCCGCCAGGGCCGTGGCCGAGGCCAACTCGATGCCGCCCTGCTCGTTCGCCACGGCGGGGATGGGGCCGGCGGTGGCGGCGTCGTCGCCGTTGCGGTTGAGCACGAACGCGACGACGAGGCCGATCACGAGCACCACCGCGAGGACCGAGCCCCAGATGACGCCGGTGCGGCGGCGACTGTCCTTCCTGCGCTGCTCCTCCTGGATCTGGCGGGCACGCGCACGAGCGTCCGTCGCCGAGGTGTGCGAGCCTGACATGTTCCGGGCCAAGGGTCCTCCTCGTGGGGCAGTCGGTCCGGGTCGAGCACCGGAGCCGGCGGGCAGCGGGCGCGCCGCGCCAGGCGAGCATAGCGGCCCTGTCTGGAAGGATCGTGACCATGGACACCGCCGAGACCCCCTCCCCCGTCGATCGACTGACCATCACGGGCGCCCCGTCGGGGGACGCGACCGAGGACCCGGCGACGTCTCTGCTCGCCCTGCCCTGGGTGCTCCCCCTCGACATGTGGCCGCGTGAGGTGCTGGCGGCCCTGCCGCGGGGCATCTCCCGTCACGTGGTGCGCTTCGCCCGGATGGGCGGGGGCATCGTGGCGGTGAAGGAGACCACCGAAGAACTCGCGTTCCGCGAGTACCGGCTGCTGCGCCGGCTCGAGCGGAGCCCGGCGCCGTCGGTGGTGCCGGTGGCCGTGGTCACCGGACGCACGGAGGACGACGGCACGCCCCTGCCCGCCGCCCTCGTGACCCGGCACCTGCGCTTCTCCCTGCCGTACCGCGCCGTGTTCTCGGAGCGCCTCGAGCGCCGCACCCTCGTGCGGCTCATGGACGCGCTGGCGACGCTGCTCGTGGAACTGCACCTCGAGGGGTTCATCTGGGGTGACGTCTCCCTGTCCAACGTCCTGTTCCGGCGGGACGCGGGCGGGTTCGCCGCTCACCTGGTGGACGCCGAGACCGGCGAGCTGCGGGAGCGGCTGTCCAACGGCCAGCGCGAGCACGACCTGGACGTGGCCGCCGTGAACGTGGGCGGCGAGCTGCTGGACCTGCAGGCCAGCGGGCTGCTGGACCCGGAGGTGGACCCCGTCACCACGCCGGACCTGCTCGTGGCCTCCTACCGCCGGCTGTGGGACGAGCTGACCGAGCCTCTGCTGTTCCCCCGCGCCGAGCCGTGGCGCCTGGACCGCCGCGTCCGCCGCCTGCAGGAGCTCGGGTTCGAGCTGGCCGAGTACTCACTGCGCGCCGCCGACGCCCCCGGGATGATGATCGCCCGGCCCGTCGAGATCCACGCGGGCTACCACCGCCGTCGGCTGACCCGCCTCACGGGACTCGAGGTCCAGGAGAACCAGGCCCGCCGGCTGCTCGTGGACATCGAGGCCGCCCGCCGGGAGTGGGACCCGTACATGGACATCGAGGCTGCGGCGCACCGCTGGGTGGTGGAGGTGTTCGACCCCGTGGTCCGCTCGGTGCCCCTTGAGCTGCGAGCCAAGCTCGAGCCCGCCGAGGTGATGCACCAGCTCCTCGAGCACCGCTGGTACCTCTCCGAGGCCCGCGGCCGGGCCGTGCCCCTGCAGGAGGCGGTGGACTCCTACGTGGACACGGTGCTGCGGGCCCGCCGCGACGAGGACGCGGTGGCACTGCACCCCACGACCACCATGCTGCGCGCCGTCCCGCCTGCGGACGCGGACTGACGCCGGACACGGCTCAGCGGCGCAGGAGCAGGAAGCCGGGGGCCGGGACCGCCGCCGGCACCGTGCCGGGGCCGAGCGGGCCGTGGTCGCCGTGGCCGGCGAGCAGCTCCGCCCGCGTCAGGTCCGCGGGCACGGGAAGCGGCTCCGCGCCGAGGGCGACGAGCAGGACGACGTCGGCGTCCTCGCCGGCGCGGGTGAGGCGCACGTGGCGCCGGGCCGCGTCCACCTCGGCCCGGACGCGGTCGCGGCGAGGGTCGGTGAGCTGGGGCAGCGTGCGGCGCAGGCCGATCAGGGTGCGGTAGGCGGCGAGCACGCGCACCCCGCGGCCCTGGCCGTCCGTGCCGCCCGCGGCCTCCGCCCAGTCCAGCACCGCCGCGTCCCGCGTCGCGGGGTCCTGCGGGTCGGGGACGTCGGCCGGGTCCCAGCCGTGGGCGGCGAACTCGCGGCGTCGTCCCTGCCGGACGGCGTCCCCGAGCTCGGGCTCGCGGAACGAGGTGAAGAACGGCCACGGCGTCGAGGCCGCGAACTCCTCCCCCATGAAGAGCATCGGCACGTGCGGGCCGGTCAGCAGCAGGGCGGCCTCGGCCGCGAGCGCACCCTCGGACAGGGCGGCAGCGGTGCGGTCGCCGCCGGCACGGTTGCCCACCTGGTCGTGGTTCTGGATGCTGGCCACCCACGCGTGGTTGGGGACAGCCTCCGGCACGGGGCGCCCGTGGTCACGGCCGCGGAAGGTGGAGCGGGTGCCGTCGTGGAAGTAGGTGCGCTCCATGACCTTGGCCACCGCCTCCAGCGGGGCGAAGTCCGCGTAGTAGCCGTGGGTCTCCCCCGTCGCGGCCACGTGCAGGGCGTGGTGGACGTCGTCGTTCCAGGCCGCGGCGAGGCCGAGCCCGCCGGCGTGGCGGGGCAGCACCAGACGCGGGTCGTTGAGGTCGGACTCGGCCAGGAGGGGCACGGGTCGGCCGGCACGGGCCGCGATCCCGTCCGCGAGCGCGGCCATCTCCTCGAGCAGGTGCACGGCGCGGGCGTCCCGCAGGGCGTGCACCGCGTCCAGGCGCAGCCCGTCCACGCGCATCTCCTCGAGCCAGAAGCGGACGTTGTCCAGGACGAGCCGGCGCACCTCGTCCGAGTCGGCGCCGTCCAGGTTCAGGCCGTCGCCCCAGCCGGTGCCGCCCTGACCCAGATACGGCCCGAACACCTGCAGGTAGTTGCCGGAGGGGCCCAGGTGGTTGTGCACGACGTCCTGGACCACGCCGAGGCCGGCGGCGTGGGCGGCGGCCACGAAGCGGCGGTAGGCGGCGGGGCCGCCGTAGGACTCGTCGACGGCGAACCACGCCACCCCGTCGTAGCCCCAGTTCCGCGGCCCGGGGAAGGAGTTCACCGGCAGCAGCTCGACGTGGGTGACCCCGAGGTCCGTCAGGTGCGGCAGGCGGGCGATGGCGGCGTCGAGGGTCCCCTCGGCCGTGAAGGTCCCCACGTGCAGCTCGTAGAGGACGGCGCCGCGCAGGCCCCCGCCCTGGGGTGCGGCCGGATCGGACTCCACCCCGGGCGGCCCGGTCCAGCCCTCGTCCGGCCACGCGAAGGCGCGGCCGGCGACGTCGCGGCGGGAGGGCCCGTGGACCGTGTCGGGCTGGCGGCGGGAGCGGGGGTCCGGCACGGGGTCCGCCCCGTCCACGCGGTAGCCGTAGCCGGGGTCGGCCGGCGGCTGGGCGGCGTCGAGGCCGAGGGTGGCCAGCGGGTCCTCCGTGGGCGTCCACCAGCCTCCGGCGGCGGGGTCCATGGCCACGACGGCGGCGACGGGCCAGCGGTCCTCGGCGTCGTGCAGGGCGCCGGGCTCGGTGTCGACGAGGACGAGGTCGACGCTCTCTGCGTGCGGCGCCCACACTGCGTAGGGGACGACGCGCGCGGCGTCGACGGCGGCCCGCTCGGCCGCGGCGGGGTCCAGGGGGTCGGAGCCGATCGGGTGCAGGCCCGGGGCGGGGGCGTCGGCCGGACGGGGCTCGGTCACGGGGCGGTCCTCTCTCGGCGGTCGGACGGGGCGTGCGCCGGGACGAGCAGCGCGACGGGCAGGGTGCTGAGCAGTTCGTCGAGGCGCACGGCGCCGCGCGCGTCAGGGTGGACGGGGTGGCCGGTGACGGCGTCCTCCCACCGGCCGGCCGGCACGGTCACGACGGTCTCGCCCCAGCCGCCCGCGGCCGCCAGGCGGACGGGCCAGCGGGTGGCCACGGCGAGCGCCCCGCCCCGGTCGAACGCGATCGCGTGCTCGGCGGCGGGGCCGGAGACGTCGAGGGGGCGGTGGCCGGTGAACAGCTCGGGCCGGTCGCGGCGGGTGCGCAGCACGCCGGCCACGACGGCCAGCTTGGCGGCGGCGGGGTTGTCGAGGCCGGGCGTGTGGCCGGCGTCGAGGCGGTCCAGCAGGTCGGCCCGGGCCGCGAAGTCCACGGGGCGGCGGTTGTCCGGGTCCACGAGGGTGGGGAAGGGCACCTCCGTGCCCTGGTAGACGTCGGGGACGCCGGGGGCGGCGAGCTGGACGAGCTTGTGGCCGAGCTGGACCACCAGGCCGGGCTCGGCGATGCGGTCCGCGACGGCCTGCAGCACGCCCCGCGCAGGCCCCTCGGGGGAGGTGACGGCGGCGGCGAGCGCGGCGAGCCGGGCCTCGAACTCGGGGTCCTGGTCCGTCCAGGTGGTGGCCAGGGCCGCCTCGCGGGAGGCCTTCTGCAGGAAGCCGAGGATCCGCTCCTCCTCCGGCGCGGTGCCGTCCGTGGGCCAGACACCCACGATGGACTCCCAGAGCAGCCGCTCCGCGTCGGGGTGGCCGAGCGGGTGGAGGCGCCTCAGCTCCGCGAGCTCGGCGGCCCAGCGGTCGGGCTCCTCGGCGAGCACGGCGATGCGGGCGCGCACGTCCTCGCCGCGCTTGGTGTCGTGGGTGCTCAGGGTGGTCATGGCCGTCGGCCAGGCGGCCTGGCGCGCCTGCTGGGCGGCGTGGAAGTCGGCCAGGGACAGGGCGACGTGGGAGGGGTCTCCGCCGACCTCGTTCAGATTGGCCCACCGCGAGTACCGGTAGAAGGACCGGTCCTCGACGCCCTTGGCCATCACCATGCCGGAGGTCTGCTGGAACCGGCGGGCCACGGGCGAGTCCGGGTCGGTCAGCTCGGGCCGCAGGTCGCCGAGCACGTCGGCGAGGCCCGGCTCCGCCGCGGCCGCGTCCTCCAGCGCGCCCTCGAGCACGGCCAGGCCCACGGGCAGGTAGGTGCGGTACACGGGCAGGCGGGCGAGCACGGCGGCGAACGCGGCGGCCACGTCCTCGTCCGGGTGGGCGCCGAGGGCGTGCACGGCGCGGACCAGCCGGGCGGTCTCGGCCGCGAGGGAGCCGGTGGCCACGTCGTGCTTGGCCCGCACCACGGCCTCGTCCCACTCCCGACGACGGCGCGCGTCCTCGGCCGCATCGCCCGCGGCCTCGGGATGCATGAAGACGCGTTCGACCTCGCCGAGCGCGTCGTAGCCGGTGGTCCCGTCCACGGGCCAGTCCGCGGGCAGCGCCTCACCGGGCTCGAGGATCTTCTCCACCACGAGGTAGCCCTCCGGCAGGACGTGGGAGCGCAGGCGCCGCGCGTAGCCGGCCGGGTCCGCCAGGCCGTCCGGGTGGTCCACGCGCAGCCCGTCCACGAGCCCTTCGCGGACCCAGCGGGCAGGTTCGGCATGGACGACGTCGAAGACCTCGGGCTCCTCCACCCGGACACCCGCAAGCGTGGTGACGGTGAAAAAGCGGCGGTAGTTCAGCTCGGCGTCGCCGCGGCGCCAGCCGACCAGCCGGTAGTGCTGGCGGTCGTGCACGGCGCGGGCCAGGCGGGTCTGCTCCGCGGTCGGCTCCTTCGCCGGGTCCGCCGCCGCGAAGACCTCCGCGGCGCGCAGACCGGTCTCCGCCTCGGCCGCCTCGAGCGATCCGGGGGCGAGGGGGTAGACGTTGTCCCAGTAGCGCAGACGGCCGCCCTCGGCGTCGACGACGAGACGGTCCAGTTCCGCGTCCGCGTCCCCGTCAGGACCGTCCCCCAGCACGGGGATGAGCAGGGACCCGCCGCCGGCCGCCCAGTCCACGTCGAACCACGCCGCATGCGCCGCCTCGGGACCGTGGGCGAGCACGTCCCACCACGCCGGATTGGCCTGGGGCGTGGCCACGCCCACGTGGTTCGGCACGATGTCCACGAGCACGCCCATGCCCGCCTCGTGCGCGGCGCGCGCGACCATGTCCAGTCCCTCGGCCCCGCCGCGGGCGGCGTCCAGCCGCGTGGGGTCCACGACGTCGTACCCGTGGTCGGAGCCGGGCTCGGCCTCGAGCAGCGGCGAGAGGTAGAGCCAGTCCACGCCCAGGCGCCGCAGATAGGGCACGAGCCCGGCCACGGACTCCAGCGGCAGATCCGGGCTGACCTGGAGCCGGTAGGTGGACGTGGGGGCGGAACGGACGGTCGAGGTGCTCACGCGGCGACGCTAACAGAGGCCGCCGACGCGGCATCAGGCCCGACGGACGACGGCGGGCGCGGTCACGGGGCCGGACGCAGCGGCAGGTCCTCGTACTTCTCCGGCGGGTTGTGGAAGATGTCCTCGCCGACGAAGGGCTCGCCCGAGGGGTCGACCAGGACCATCTCGTCCCGCAGGACGGTTCCGTCCGGCTGGGTGAGGTCGATGATGAACCCCGTGCCGGACTGGCGGATGCGCTCGATCGAGGTGTAGCCGTACTTGGCCGTCAGGTTCTGACGCAGCGTGTCCAGCCCCGCCAGGTGCGTCCACACACCCACGCCGGCCAGTACGGCCGCGGCCGCCAGCACCACGGCCCCCACCCGGCGCTGCAGCCGGGTGTTGTCCAGGACGTCCACCTCGGTGTTGCGTCCGTGCTCGTCAGCGTGCCGGCGGTGCCGGCGCTCACGCCAGATCCCGGCGGCCAGCAGGATGCCGCCGACGACGAGCGCGAGGGCGGCCGCCCAGTAGGCGAGCCAGGGGGTGAAGAGGTTGACGGGCTCGAAGGTCATGCCCCCAGTGTGACATCCCTCACGCCCACGGGTCGCTCAGGGCAGCGGCCGGCCCCGCGCCGCGGTCCACAGACGGTGCCACTGCGCGGAGTCCATCGCCTCGGCCGCGGCGGCCGCCTCGGCGCACGCGGCGACGCGCTCGGGGTCCTGGGTGCCGATCACGGGCCGCACGCCCCACGGCAGGCGCAGCAGCCAGGCGAGCACCACGGCCTCCCGGCTGACGCCCAGCTCCGCTGCGACCTCGCCGACGACGCCGGCCGCGCCGTCGTCGCCGGAGCTGAACCGGCCCTGGCCCAGCGGCCCCCAGGCCTGCAGCTCGATCCCCTCGGCGGCGCACACCGGGCCGAGGCGCCCGGCGTCGGCGTCCGCGGGGGCGTCCGGGTGGTTGGCGAGCACGACCGCCTCCACGAGGGTGCGGTGGTGCAGGCCGAGCTCGACCTGGACGCATGCCAGCCCGGTCCCGTCCGCCGCTTGGCTCTCGAGCTCGCGCTGGAACTCGAGGACGCGGCCCACGCCGAGGTTGGAGACGCCCAGCTTGCCGACCAGGCCCGCCTCCCGCGCGTCGAGGAAGGCACGCACGGTGTCGGCCACGGGCGTGAGGACGTCGGGCCGGTGGATGATCAGGGTGTCCACGCGCTGCTCGCCGAGGCGGGACAGCGAGCTCTCCAGCGAGGCGCGCACGTGCTCAGGCGAGGAGTCGTAGCGGGTCAGGCGCCGCCCGGCCGGGTCCGTCTCGTGCAGGACGATCCCGCACTTGGTCTGCACCTTCAGGGCGGAGCGCTCCTCGTAGGGCAGCTCGTGCAGCAGCCGGCCGACGGTCTCCTCGGAGCGGCCGGCCCCGTAGATGTCCGCGGTGTCCAGCAGGTCGACGCCGGCCTCGATCCCGGCGCGCAGGGCGCGGCGGGCACGCTCCACGGCCGCCTCGGCCTGGGCTGCGCCCGCGGGCCCCTCCGGCCCCGCCCCCGGATCGGCGTCCGGGGGCGGCGGGGGAACGGACCCCCAGGCCATGGTCCCGAGCACGATCGGGGTGGCCGGGGTCGGGTCGAGGTCGAGCGGCGGATGCGTGGGGGCTGTGCTCATGGCCTCACCGTCTCACGTCCGCCCGCCCCGGGTCTGGACCCGCCGCCCTGTGATGGGATGGGTCCATGAAGCTCGCCACGTTCCGCCAGCCCGACTCCGACGCCGCCTACCCCGGCGCCACGTTCGCCGCGGTCATCACCTCCGTGCACCCCGAGGACCCCGAGGTCGCCGTGCGCGCCGTCGCCCTGCCGGACTGTCGCGACGTCGGCGAGTACCTCACCGCCACGCCGGAGGAGCAGCGGGAGACGGTGGAGGGCGCCCTCCGCGCGGCGCAGGCCGACCGGTCCCTCCTGCTGGACACCTCCGGCCTCGTCTACGACACGCTCGTCCCCTTCCCCACCAAGGTGTTCTGCGTGGGCCTGAACTACACGAACCACATCGACGAGACGGGCCTGGAGCGCCCTGAGCATCCGACGCTGTTCGCGAAGTTCCCGCAGTCCCTCACGGGTGCCCTGGACCCGATCGAGGTCCCCGAGGAGGACCACCGGGTCGACTACGAGGGCGAGCTGTGCATCGTGGTCGGGGAGCCGGGCCGACGCATCGCCGTCGAGGACGCCCCGGAGCACATCGCGGGCTACGCGGTGGCCAACGACATCTCCATGCGCGGCTTCCAGGGTCGCACCTCCGAGTGGCTGCAGGGCAAGGTGTGGGAGGCCTCGACGCCCGTGGGTCCGTGGCTGGTCACCCCGGACGAGTTCCCGGCGGACGCGCGCGTCCTCACGCACGTCAACGGCGAGCTGCGTCAGGAGGACAGGGTCGCCGACGTCGTCTTCTCCCCCGCCGAGCTGGTCTCCTACGCCTCGCAGCTGATCACCCTGAACCCGGGCGACCTGATCCTGACCGGCACGCCCGCGGGGGTCGCCCTGGCCCGCCCGGACGCCGAAGGCCGCCGCCCGTGGCTGCGTCCCGACGACGTCGTCGAGGTGGAGATCACCGGGCTGGGACGCCAGCGCAATGAGCTCGTCTGAGGCGGCGGCGCCGGCGGACGCCCTGCCCCGCGTCGTCGGCATCCTCGGTGCGGGGCGGGCGGGCACCGCGCTGGCACGGGCGATCGCGCGCATCCCCCGCCTCTCCCCGGGCACGGCCGCCCCGCGGGTGATGGTCGCGGGCACGCGGCGCCCCGCGGCGGTCCAGCGCCACCTGACGATCTACGCGCCCGAGGCCGTCGCCGTGTCGGCCGAGGACTTGGCGGCGGAGGCGGAGCTCGTCGTCGTGGCCGTGCCGCGCGAGGCGCTCGACGACGTCGACCCGCTCGCCCTCGCCGGGCCGGCCACGCGCGCCGTGGTGGACCTGACCAACACGTGGCGGGGCGAGCCCGTCCCGGCGTGGCTCGACGACGACGGCGCGCCGGGCACAACCCGGATCGCCGAGCGCTGGGCCGCCGCGGGGCTGCGCGTGCCCGTCGTGCGTGCGTTCTCGGAGATCTCGCATCACGACCTGGAGGACGCCGGGCGCGCCACGGCCCCGCGTCGCGCCCTCGCGGTGGGCACCGAGCCGGCCGATGCGGCGGCCGACCCGGCCGCGGTCGCCGCTGCGCGCGACACGGTGGTCGCCCTCGTCACCGCGATGGGCTTCGACGCGGTCCCCTACACGGGCCTCGACCGGGCCGGGGCCCTCGAGCCGGGGGCGGCGGGGTTCGGCACTGCGCACGACGCCGGCCTGCTCGCCGTGCTGCTCGCCGACGCGTCCACCGGCTGAGGCGACACCGGCCCTGCGGTGCCTACGCTGGGCGGGACCGCCGACCCCTCCAGGAGGCCCCCGTGACCCGTCCGACGCACCGCACCGCCCGCCGCACGCTCGCCGCGGTCGCCCTGTCCGCCGCCGCCCTCACCGGACCGGCGGCGGCCGCCACCGTCGTCGCCCTGCCGGTCGCGGCGGGGGTGACGGGCGCCGTCGTGGCCGCCGCGCCGCAGGCCCACGCCGTGGCCTGGGACCGGGTGGAGCTCGTGGATGACGCGGGCGTGATCGACCCCGCCCAGCTGCGCCGTGACCTGGCGGGGATCGAGTTCCGGGAGCCGACCCGCGTCGCCGTGGTCACCGAGCGCGGCCCGGACCTCTCCGCGCTGGACGACGACCGCGCGTCCCAGGCGTTCAACGGGCGGGTGCTCGAACGGGCTCGCGCCGAGCACCCGGACTGGCTCAGCGCGGACGGCCAGAAGTGGGCCGACGGCCTCGTGATCGTGGCGCTCGACCCGGACAACCGGGTGATCGGGGTGTACGTGGGCGAGGACCGGATGCTCAGCACGGACCAGCTGCGGGAGGTGCGCGAGGCCGGCCACGAGGCGGCCCGTGCGGCCCGATGGACGGACACGGTCGTGGAGGTGACGGGCGCCGCCGCAGAGCTGATCGGGCGCCCCTGGTGGCAGGCTCCCGAGCTGTGGTTCGGCGCGGGGATCGTCGGTGTGGCGGGCGGCGGCGCCGCGGCCGCGGTGCTCGCGAGCCGACGGCGTCGCCGCCGCCGGACGGCCGACCTGCTGGCCGAGGCCCGCACCCACCTGACCTCCGTCACCCTGGAGATGGACGCCACCGAGGTGAACGCGTCCACGGTGCCTGAGGACTCGCCCCACGCGGCCGCGCTGATGGAGCGCTTCCGCGGCTTCCGGCGCCAGGCGCTCGACGCGTCGGCGGAACTGGACCGCCTCGAGGCCCTGCCGGAGCGCAGCCTGCATCGCACGGAGCATGCCCGGGCCGCGGAGGACGTCCGGGACCGCGCCCGTGAGCTCGACCGCCTCGACGACGCCGTGGCCGCGGCGAACACCTTCCTCAACCGCCACCCGGGGTGGCCGGCGGCGTGGGACCAGCAGACCGCCCCGCTGCGGGCCGACCTGGACGCCGTCGGCACGCTGGCCTCCTCCGTCGGCTCCGCCGGACCCGTCCGGTCCGCGGTCGCCGCGCTGGAGTCCTTCCGCGCCGAGGCGCAGGACCGGCTCGAGGCGCTGGGCGCGGACCTGCAGGAGGAGCGCCTGACCCCGGCCGCGGCGCTGGACGAGCTGGACGCGCTGCGGCGTCGCCTGACCGGGCTGGTCTCCGCCCTCGCCGACGCCGAGGTGGCGGCCTTCGGCAAGGACGAGGCCGAGCGTGAGCTGCTGCGCGACGAGCTGCGCTCGCACCGTGGCCCGGCCCGGTCCGCGCGCGGCTCGATCCTGGACTCCGCGTTGCCGGCGGATGCCTACTGGACGGTGGTGGCCTTCACCACGGGCCACCAGGCCGGCGAGCGGTCCGTCCAGGACCACCGCCAGGCGCAGTCCAGCTCCTCCGGGACCGGCTACGGATCCTCGGGCGGCTCGTTCTCCGGGGCGGGCTCGTCCGGCCGATTCTGAGGCGATCGGGGCCGGATCTGAGCCGGAAGCTCGTCCGGGCCGGGCACCCGGTCCCTGGCCCACCGCCCCGTTCTGCGAGACAGTGAAGGACCATGACCGCCGCTGACACCCCCGCACCCCGTCAGGACCCCCTCGCGTTCTTCCTCGACAAGGCCGTGCCCGAGGCGTGGCACGCGGTCGGGCCGCTGGCCTCGGCCGCGCGCGATGCCGCCGAGCAGGCCGGGCTGGACCGGCAGCTCGTGGAGCTCGTGAACCTCCGGGTCTCCCAACTCAACGGCTGCGTGTTCTGCCTGGACCGGCACACCCGCCAGGGCGCCGACGCCGGCCTGAGCGTGCAGCGCCTGGGGCTGCTGCCGGCGTGGCGTGAGGCCGGGGCCGTGTACTCGGAGCAGGAGCGCGCCGCGCTCGAGCTCGCCGAGGCGGTCACGGACCTCCCCGAGCAGGAGCAGCTGAACTACGTGCAGGCCTCCACGGCCGCCGTGCTCACGGACGCCCAGTACGCGGCCGTGCAGTGGGTCGCGATCGTGATGAACCTGACGAACCGCATCTCGATCCTGTCCCATCACCCCGTGCGGCGCCGGGACGGCTGACCCCTTCCCCGTCGCCGGCCCGGCGGCGGGGTCCACCGAGGAACGAGAGGATCGACCATGACCGAGCAGACCCCGAGCCTGGAGCACCCGCAGGTCCGCAAGAACGCGGAGGGGTACGAGATCGTCGTCGATGACGCGGGCACGGTGGCCGGCTTCACGGTGGCGATCGACGACGACACCGCCGACGGCCCGGCCCAGCGGATCTTCCCGCACACCAAGGTCGACCACGAGTACGAGGGCCGGGGCTTGGCCTCGATCCTCGTGCGCGAGGCGCTGGAGGACACCGTGGCCGCGGGCCGCCGGATCGTCCCCGTGTGCCCGTACGTGAAGGACTGGGTGGACGAACACGACGACGTGGCCGGCGAAGTGGACCCGGCGCGCCCCGAGCATCTGCGGTTCCTGGAGTCCCGCCAGGACTGACGCCCCGCACCCGACTGCACCCACAGACGAGAAGAGCCCCCGCCGGATCGGCGGGGGCTCTTTCTGGTCGGGGTGACAGGATTTGAACCTGCGGCCTCGTCGTCCCGAACGACGCGCGCTACCAAGCTGCGCCACACCCCGTTGGAGGTCTCAGACCTGAATCCAACAGAGTGCGACTATACCAGCCACACCGGGTGCCGCCAAACCGAGATGCGGGGCAGAATCGCACGCATGAGACCTCTGCGCACCCGACGAATCCGAGAGAGGCCGGGATGAGCTGGTGGCCGTTCCTGCGTCCCTCCGCGAGCCCCTCCCCCGACGACGACGGCGCCCCGGCCGCTGCCGAGCTCGAGGAGGCCGTGGCCGCCCTGCGACAGCTGTTGCGCGCGGAGCGGCACCGGCTGCGCCCGGACAGCTGGGCCCTCGCGTGGGAGATGGTCGAGCACGCCGCCGAGTACGCCCCGGCCTGGACTCGCCTGCAGCGCACACGGCCCGTGGAGGCCCAGGAGCTCGTGCTCGCCCTCACCGGGCGCTTGGAGCCGCTGCTGCGCGACTTCCTCGCGCTCCCCGACTCGGAGAAGCCGGCCCATGCCGACGCCGTGCACGCGCGCCTTCTGGAGCAGAGCACGGAGCACGGCCGGCTGCGCCGCCGACTCACCCGCGCGCTCACGGCGCGGCTGCGGGCCGGCGAGGAGTTCTGAGCGCCGCGGGGAATGCACCCGGGAACGCAGAAAGCCCCGTGCAGATCGCACGGGGCCGCCCGGTGAATCCTCCCCGGAATGCGGGAAGGGCCTCGCACCAACAGTGCGAGGCCCTTCCCTCAAAGAATGTCCGGCGGCGACCTACTCTCCCACAACCTCCCGGCTGCAGTACCATCGGCGCTGTGGGCCTTAGCTTCCGGGTTCGGAATGGAACCGGGCGTTTCCCCCACGCTATGACCGCCGTAACCCTAACCCCACACCACCACCCTCAACACGGGCAACAGCAGGGAAACCTACGGGTCACACAACAGTGACACTATTCAACTCAAAACACCCCAACCATCCACCAACAAGCAGACAGCCGGTTGCAATCAGACAACCGCACAGTGGACGCGAACACCAACCCATCACCTTGAAGCAAGCAATAGGATAAGAGTGTGTGTAAGTCATCGGCCTATTAGTACTGGTCAGCTTCACGAGTCTTCAGTCCTCGCTTCCACATCCAGCCTATCAACCCAGTGTTCTAGCTGGGGGCCTCACACCCTCAAAGGGGCAAGGAAATCTCATCTCGAAGCCGGCTTCCCGCTTAGATGCTTTCAGCGGTTATCCATCCCGAACGTAGCTAATCAGCCATGCACCTGGCGGTACAACTGACATACCAGAGGTTCGTCCGTCCCGGTCCTCTCGTACTAAGGACAGACCTTCTCAAATTTCCAACGCGCGCAGAGGATAGGGACCGAACTGTCTCACGACGTTCTGAACCCAGCTCGCGTACCGCTTTAATGGGCGAACAGCCCAACCCTTGGGACCTACTCCAGCCCCAGGATGCGACGAGCCGACATCGAGGTGCCAAACCATGCCGTCGATATGGACTCTTGGGCAAGATCAGCCTGTTATCCCCGAGGTACCTTTTATCCGTTGAGCGACGGCCGTTCCACAACGAGCCGCCGGATCACTAGTCCCGACTTTCGTCCCTGCTCGAGCTGCCACTCTCACAGTCAAGCTCCCTTGTGCACTTGCACTCGACACCTGATTGCCAACCAGGCTGAGGGAACCTTTGGGCGCCTCCGTTACATTTTGGGAGGCAACCGCCCCAGTTAAACTACCCATCAGGCACTGTCCCTGACCCGGATCACGGGCCGAAGTTAGATATCCAGAGTGACCAGAGTGGTATTTCAACGGCGACTCCACGAACACTGGCGTGCCCGCTTCACAGTCTCCCACCTATCCTACACAAGTCACACCGAATACCAATACCAAACTATAGTAAAGGTCACGGGGTCTTTCCGTCCTTCTGCGCGTAACGAGCATCTTTACTCGTAATGCAATTTCGCCGAGTTCATGGTTGAGACAGCGGGGAAGTTGTTACTCCATTCGTGCAGGTCGGAACTTACCCGACAAGGAATTTCGCTACCTTAGGATGGTTATAGTTACCACCGCCGTTTACTGGGGCTTAAGTTCTCCGCTTCGCCGAAGCTAACGGGTCCCCTTAACCTTCCAGCACCGGGCAGGAGTCAGTCCATATACATCGTCTTACGACTTCGCATGGACCTGTGTTTTTGATAAACAGTCGCTTCCCCCTGGTCTCTGCGGCCCCGATCCCCTCACACCAGCACGTGGTGCTCAAGGTTGGGGCCCCCCTTCTCCCGAAGTTACGGGGGCATTTTGCCGAGTTCCTTAACCATGATTCTCTCGATCGCCTTAGTATTCTCTACCTGACCACCTGTGTCGGTTTAGGGTACGGGCAGTTTGAACCTCGCGCCGATGCTTTTCTAGGCAGCATAGGATCACCGGATCACCCACCACGTGGGCGCCCATCAGGTCTCAGGCATACAGCCGGCGGATTTACCTACCGGCAGCCCTACACCCTTAGACCAAGTCATTTCCATTGCCCGGCCCGGCTACCTTCCTGCGTCACACCTGTTAATGCGCTTGCCTCCCCGGTTCAGGTCCCGCGCTCCCCATCACCGACCCCGTCAAAGACGGGGTTCGGGATGGTTCGGGCGGTTAGTATCACCGGCTCAGCATGGGCGGTTCTTCACTGGTACGGGAATATCAACCCGTTGTCCATCGACTACGCCTGTCGGCCTCGCCTTAGGTCCCGACTTACCCAGGGCAGATTAGCTTGACCCTGGAACCCTTAGTCATCCGGCGGACGGGTTTCTCACCCGTCTTTCGCTACTCATGCCTGCATTCTCACTCGTCCACAATCCACCAGAAGTTACCCGCTGGCTTCACCTCGTGAACGACGCTCCCCTACCCATCCAGCAAAACTGAATGCCACGGTTTCGGCGGTGTACTTGAGCCCCGCTACATTGTCGGCGCGGAATCACTTGACCAGTGAGCTATTACGCACTCTTTCAAGGGTGGCTGCTTCTAAGCCAACCTCCTGGTTGTCTCAGCAACTCCACATCCTTTCCCACTTAGCACACGCTTAGGGGCCTTAACCGGTGGTCTGGGCTGTTTCCCTCTCGACTATGAAGCTTATCCCCCACAGTCTCACTGCCACGCTCTCACTTCCCGGCATTCGGAGTTTGGCTGAAGTCAGTAACCTTGTAGGGCCCATCGTCCATCCAGTAGCTCTACCTCCGGGAAGAAACACGTGACGCTGCACCTAAATGCATTTCGGGGAGAACCAGCTATCACGGAGTTTGATTGGCCTTTCACCCCTACCCACAGCTCATCCCCTCCATTTTCAACTGAAGTGGGTTCGGTCCTCCACGCGCTCTTACACGCGCTTCAACCTGGCCATGGGTAGATCACTCCGCTTCGGGTCTAGGACACGCGACTCAATCGCCCTATTCAGACTCGCTTTCGCTACGGCTTCCCCACACGGGTTAACCTCGCCACGTATCACTAACTCGCAGGCTCATTCTTCAAAAGGCACGCTGTCACCCCACAAGGAGGCTCCAACGGTTTGTAGGCACATGGTTTCAGGTACTATTTCACTCCCCTCCCGGGGTACTTTTCACCATTCCCTCACGGTACTGATCCGCTATCGGTCAACAGGTAGTATTCAGGCTTACCAGGTGGTCCTGGCAGATTCACACGGGATTCCTCGGGCCCCGTGCTACTCGGGCAACCCTCCAACAGCGGCGGAACACATTTCGACTACGGGACTCTCACCCTCTACGGTCCAGCATCCACACTGGTTCGTCTATATGCCCGCACCTCACTGCGCCATGCCGGCAGACATGACAAGGAGGGGCCCACAACACCGCACATGCAACCCCTGCCGGGTATCACACACATACGGTTTAGCCCCATCCGCGTTCGCTCGCCACTACTAACGGAATCACTTTTGTTTTCTCTTCCTGTGGGTACTGAGATGTTTCACTTCCCCACGTTCCCTCCACCCGGTCTATGTGTTCAACCGGGGGTCACACGACACGTCGTGCGGGGTTTCCCCATTCGGAAATCCTGGTCTCAACGTCCGGTTATCGACTCCACCAGGCTTATCGCAGATTCCCACGTCCTTCTTCGGCTCCTGTTGCCAAGGCATCCACCATGCGCCCTTGGAAACTTTCACACACAATGAAAGTCCTCAAATGAGCAATATCTAACTAAGATGTCATTCTCGGCATCACCACACCTCACACACCACCCCAGGGGGGAACAGTGCGATCAACGATGCAGCAACAAAAAATAAGATGCTCGCGTCCACTATGCAGTTCTCAAACAACAACCCACACCCCATCCACCAACCACACAGGCCAGCTTCACAAGGCACGGACACCAGAAACAACAACCCCAACCCTCACAGGTCAGGGTGCCTGCTGTTCCAGGACCCAACAGTGTGCCAACACCAGCTCGCAGCCACCAACACCACCCATTCCAACCACACCCTCACAGGCATGACGTACTCGAGCACTGCCGGCACCACCACTGGCACCATTCATTGATGTTCCACCCATGAGCAACCCGCCATCACACACGCGGTGATGCAACGGGCACTAATGCTCCTTAGAAAGGAGGTGATCCAGCCGCACCTTCCGGTACGGCTACCTTGTTACGACTTAGTCCCAATCGCTGGTCCCACCTTCGACGGCTCCCCCCACAAGGGTTAGGCCACCGGCTTCGGGTGTTACCAACTTTCGTGACTTGACGGGCGGTGTGTACAAGGCCCGGGAACGTATTCACCGCAGCGTTGCTGATCTGCGATTACTAGCGACTCCGACTTCATGGGGTCGAGTTGCAGACCCCAATCCGAACTGAGACCGGCTTTTTGGGATTAGCTCCACCTCACAGTATCGCAACCCATTGTACCGGCCATTGTAGCATGCGTGAAGCCCAAGACATAAGGGGCATGATGATTTGACGTCGTCCTCACCTTCCTCCGAGTTGACCCCGGCAGTCTCCCATGAGTCCCCACCATTACGTGCTGGCAACATGGAACGAGGGTTGCGCTCGTTGCGGGACTTAACCCAACATCTCACGACACGAGCTGACGACAACCATGCACCACCTGTGAACCCGCCCCAAAGGGGAAACCGTATCTCTACGGCGATCGAGAACATGTCAAGCCTTGGTAAGGTTCTTCGCGTTGCATCGAATTAATCCGCATGCTCCGCCGCTTGTGCGGGCCCCCGTCAATTCCTTTGAGTTTTAGCCTTGCGGCCGTACTCCCCAGGCGGGGCACTTAATGCGTTAGCTGCGGCGCGGAAACCGTGGAATGGTCCCCACACCTAGTGCCCAACGTTTACGGCATGGACTACCAGGGTATCTAATCCTGTTCGCTCCCCATGCTTTCGCTCCTCAGCGTCAGTTACAGCCCAGAGACCTGCCTTCGCCATCGGTGTTCCTCCTGATATCTGCGCATTCCACCGCTACACCAGGAATTCCAGTCTCCCCTACTGCACTCTAGTCTGCCCGTACCCACCGCAGATCCGGGGTTAAGCCCCGGACTTTCACGACAGACGCGACAAACCGCCTACGAGCTCTTTACGCCCAATAATTCCGGATAACGCTCGCACCCTACGTATTACCGCGGCTGCTGGCACGTAGTTAGCCGGTGCTTCTTCTGCAGGTACCGTCACTTTCGCTTCTTCCCTACTGAAAGAGGTTTACAACCCGAAGGCCGTCATCCCTCACGCGGCGTCGCTGCATCAGGCTTGCGCCCATTGTGCAATATTCCCCACTGCTGCCTCCCGTAGGAGTCTGGGCCGTGTCTCAGTCCCAGTGTGGCCGGTCACCCTCTCAGGCCGGCTACCCGTCGTCGCCTTGGTGAGCCATTACCTCACCAACAAGCTGATAGGCCGCGAGTCCATCCAAAACCGATAAATCTTTCCAACACCCACCATGCGGTGGACGCTCCTATCCGGTATTAGACCCAGTTTCCCAGGCTTATCCCAGAGTTAAGGGCAGGTTACTCACGTGTTACTCACCCGTTCGCCACTAATCCACCCAGCAAG
The DNA here is from genome assembly GCF_035609305.1 of Micrococcus sp. HOU01. Classification (NCBI taxonomy): domain Bacteria; kingdom Bacillati; phylum Actinomycetota; class Actinomycetes; order Micrococcales; family Micrococcaceae; genus Micrococcus; species Micrococcus sp. HOU01. The sequence continues at coordinate 2,351,647 of NZ_CP141211.1, forward strand.
CTGGGCTTCATCGTTCGACTTGCATGTGTTAAGCACGCCGCCAGCGTTCATCCTGAGCCAGGATCAAACTCTCCGTAAAAAAATTACAGAACAACACCGTGGCAGCCGGAAATAACCACCACGACATCCATTCAATACCTGGCAGACCATCACCACACTACGGGGGTGGCAGGCGATGATCAACCAATATGTGTTAAAACAATTGGCATCAACAAACTTGGCACACTATTGAGTTCTCAAACAACAGGCGCTTCCAGCTTCAGCGACCCACTCCGCGGGCCGTTTCGCTCTGGAGCAACTTCTCCATCCTAGACCATCCGATTCGACCGTGTCAACTCCGTGTCCGAAGCCTTCACCGTCCGTTCACGTGGCCGGGCTAGAAAACCTTACCACGCGATCCGACCATGTTAACTCCGCTCACCGCGGGGCCGGACACTCACCGGACCATCCACGTGGAAGGCCTCAAAAACCTTACCACACGATCCCCGGCTGTCAAACCAGATCATCGTCTTCAGGAATCCCGACCCGCATCACTGCCGGCCGCGCACCCGGTGAGCACCACCCGCCCTGGACCTGCCATTCTCGGCATGAATCCGCGGATTCTGTGTTCTTCACCCCGCCCCCCGGTCACCCGGTCGGCGTCTTGAGCACGAGATGGAAGTCTACACCCGAATCCCACCGAACACAAAAACAGGGGTGACACCCCGCGTCCGGGCACGGGTGGACGGTCGGCTTCCGCCTGTTCTCGCGGATTTCTTCGGCCTGGCCGGCCCCGTTCGACGCTTCCGCGCCGAGACCGCCGACCGTGACGTGCACCACGCCTCAGGGCGTGCCCGTCGTGTCCGGGTTCGGCTGCAGCCACAGGGTGGTCAGCGCCGGCACGTTCACCGTGACGTGGGCCGGCTGGCCCTGCCACTGGCCCTCATGGGCAGTGACCACCTCGGACTGGCCGGTCTGCTCCCGCCAGCCGTCACCGTGGAAGTCGGTCGCGTCGGTGTCCAGCACCACCGTCCACTCCCCCGCGGACGGCACCCCCGCGCGCAACCCCTGGCGCGGCGACCCCGAGAGGTTCGTGATGCACAGCAGCGGGGCACCGCCCGGCTCGGCGGCCGGGACCGCGGCGCCGTCGTCGTCGATCCGCGTCTCCGGCACCACCCGCGCAGCGGGCAGGCGGAGGAACACGAGCGTGTTGCCGTCGGCGTCGCCGCCGTCCACCCACGCGAATCCCTCCGGGCTGTGGTCCAGCGACCACAGCGCCGGCTTGCTGCGGTAGAGCGCGTTGAGCTCCCGGATCGTCAACTGGACCCCGCGGTGCGCCTCGTCCCACGAGACGGGCCAGTCCAGGCCCTCGCCCTCGGACCACTCGCTCGGCTGCGCGTACTCCCCGCCCATGAACAGCAGCTGCTTGCCGGGGTGGGCCCACATGTAGCCGTAGTAGGCACGCAGGGTGGCCAGCTGCTGCCGACGGTCGCCCGGGATGCGGCCCAGCAGGGAGCCCTTGCCGTGGACGACCTCGTCGTGGGACAGCGGCAGCACGTAGTTCTCCGAGTAGGCGTACACCATGGAGAACGTCCACTGCCCGTGGTGCCACCGGCGGTTGACCGGGTCCTGGGACAGGTAGGCCAGGGTGTCGTGCATCCAGCCCATGTTCCACTTCTTGCCGAAGCCGAGACCGCCCGCGTCCACGGGAGCGCTCACCCCGGAGAAGGCCGTGGACTCCTCCGCGATCATGTGGACGCCGGGGTGCAGGCGGTACACGGTCGCGTTGACCTCGCGCAGGAAGTCGATGGCCTCGAGGTTGTGGTTGCCGCCGTGCACGTTGGGCTCCCACTGCCCGTCCTCGCGCGAGTAGTCCAGGTAGAGCATCGAGGCGACGGCGTCCACGCGCAGCCCGTCGATGTGGAACTCGCCGAGCCAGTAGAGCGCGTTGGCCACGAGGAAGTTGCGGACCTCGGTGCGGCCGAAGTCGAACACGAGGGTGCCCCAGTCGGGATGTTCGCCCCGCCGCGGGTCCGGGTGCTCGTACAGGGCGGTCCCGTCGAAGCGCGCGAGCGCCCACTCGTCCTTGGGGAAGTGCGCGGGCACCCAGTCCACGATGACGCCGATCCCCGCCCGGTGGAGCGCATCCACCAGGTGCTTGAACTCGTCCGGGGAGCCGAACCGGGAGGTGGGGGCGTAGTAGCCGGTCACCTGGTAGCCCCAGGACCCGCCGAACGGATGCTCCGCGACCGGCAGGAACTCCACGTGCGTGAACCCCAGCCACTGCACGTACTCCACGAGCTGCTCGGCCAGCTCCCGGTAGTCGAGCCCGGGCCGCCACGAGCCCAGGTGCACCTCGTAGATGCTCAGCGGGCGCTCATGCGGGTCCGTGACGCGGCGGCGCTCCATCCAGACGCTGTCCCCGAAGTCGTAGTCGGACTCCAGCACCCGCGAGGCCGTGGCCGGCGGGACCTCCGTCCAGCGGGCCATCGGGTCCGCCTTCTGCCGCCAGAGCCCGTCCCGACCGAGGATCTCGAACTTGTAGCGGTCGCCGTGACCGACGCCGGGCGCCAGCAGCTCCCACACGCCGGAGGAGCCGAGGGACCGCATGGCGTGGGTCCGGCCGTCCCAGCCGTTGTGGTCGCCCACCACGCGCACCGCCCGCGCATTCGGCGCCCAGACCGCGAAGGCCGTGCCGACGGCCTCGTCGGCGGAGGTGCGGACCACGCGGGCGCCGAGCACCTCCCACAGCCGTTCGTGCCGGCCCTCCCCGATCAGGTGCAGGTCCAGCTCGCCGAGCGTGGGCAGGTGCCGGTACGCGTCGTCCTGCTCCTGGACGGGGCCGGTCGTGCCGTCCTCGGTCTCGTATGCCACCTCGACGCGGTAGTCGCCCGCGGCGGCCCCGGCCACACGGGGCGTCGGGGCCACGCCCGCGAACACGCCGTCGTGCTCGTGCGTCAGCTCCACGCGCTGCCCGTCGCCGGCGCGGACCACCGTGACCGTGCGCGCCAGCGGGCGCAGCACGCGGTAGGTGACCGCGGCGCCGTCGGGATGCGGGTGGGCGCCCAGCACGGTGTGCGGATCGTGGTGCCGGCCCTGCGCGACGGCGGCCAGCACCTCCGGGTCCACGGCGAGCGGGGCGACGGCGGGGCGGGGGGCGGCGGACGGGGTCATGGCGGTTCCTGTTCTGGGGACGGCGGGCGTCGGGAGCGGCTCAGCCGTTCCGGACGATCCGCAGGACGTGGGCGGGCTCGACGTTGGGGTCCAGGCGGACGTACGGGGTGCGGCCCCACTGCCAGCGCTGGCCGGTGAGCAGGTCCTCCACCTCGACGGCCCCGGACGCGTCGCGGTCCTCGGGGCGCAGACGCAGCGCCTCGAGGTCCAGGTCCAGGGTCGCCTCGACGACGTCGTGCGGGTTCGTGGTGACGACGACGATCAGGGTGTCCTCCGCGGGACCGGCGTCGGTGACCGCCTCGGCGTCCCGGTGCGCGCCCTCGGGCCGGGCCGAGCGCGTCTTCGAGAACACGAGCAGGTCCGGGTGCGTCGAGGAGTGCAGGGTCAGGTTCTGCAGGTCGCCCAGCGCCGGGTGCGCCGCGCGGATCTCATTGAGCCGGGTGAGGTACGGGGCGAGCGAGGCGCCCGCGGCCTCCGCGCCCTCCCAGTCCCGGGGACGGTACTCGTACTTCTCGTTGTCGATGTACTCCTCCGCGCCGGGCCGGGCCACGTGCTCGAACAGCTCGAACCCGGCGTAGACGCCCCACAGCGGGCTGGCCGTGGCCGCGACGACGGCGCGGATCCGGAACGCGCCCGGGCCGCCGTGCTGCAGGTACTCCGTGAGGATGTCCGGCGTGTTGACGAAGAGGTTGGGGCGGTAGAACGCCGGCGTCTCGTGCGAGATCTCCTGGAGGTACTCCGCGAGCTCCTCGGCGGTGTTCCGCCAGGTGAAGTACCCGTAGGACTGCTGGAACCCGACCCTGCCCAGGGCGTGCATCATCGCGGGACGGGTGAAGGCCTCGGCGAGGAACACGACGCGCGGCTCCTCGGCACGGACCTTCGCGATCAGCCACTCCCAGAACCACAGGGGCTTGGTGTGCGGGTTGTCCACGCGGAAGATGTGCACGCCGCGGGCCACCCAGCCCCGCACCACGTCCAGCACCGCCTGGGCGAGGCCGTCCGGGTCGTTGTCGAAGTTCAGCGGGTAGATGTCCTGGTACTTCTTCGGCGGGTTCTCCGCGTACGCGATGGTGCCGTCCACGCGGGTGGTGAACCACTCCGGGTGCGCGGTGACCCACGGGTGGTCCGGGGAGCACTGCAGGGCCAGGTCCAGGGCCACTTCGAGGCCCTCGTCCGCGGCCGCGGCCACGAACGCCTCGAAGTCCTCGACGGTGCCCAGGTCCGGGTGCACGGCGTCGTGCCCGCCCTCGGGCCCGCCGATCGCCCACGGCGAGCCCGGGTCCTGCGGCCCGGCAGTCAGCGTGTTGTTCGGACCCTTGCGGTGCGTGGTGCCGATCGGGTGGATCGGCGGCAGGTAGGCCACCTGGAAGCCCATCCGGGCGACCGCCGGGAGCCGGTCGGCCGCCGTCGCGAAGGTGCCGGAGGACCACGTGCCGGAGGCCTCGTCGAAGCGGGCGCCCTCGGAGCGGGGGAAGAACTCGTACCAGGCGCCGCGGCCGGCGAGCTCGCGCTGCACGTCCAGCGGGTAGAGCTCGGAGCTCGTGAGGTGCTCCCGCACGGGGCGGGCGTGGAGGACGGCGGACACCTCCGCCGACTCGGCGGAGGCCAGGCGCTGGGCCGGGATGAGCGACTCGTCCTCGAGGCCGCGAACGACCTCCTCGAACACGGCGCGGTCCTCGGCCGAGCGCTCCGCGTCCTCGGCGGCCCGGCGGAACAGGGCGGCGCCCTCGGCGAGCATCAGCTCCACGTCGACGCCGGCGGCGATCTTGACGGTGGCCGCGTGCTTCCACGTGCCCACCGGATCGTCCCAGCCCTCGACCACGAACTGGTGCAGGCCCGGCTCGGCGGGCCGCAGCGTGGCCACGACCTCGTCCAGGCCGGGCCGGCCCGGACGCATCTGCACGCGCTGCACCTCGGCGCCGGCCGGGTCGAACAGGCGGACGGTGGCGCGCACGGAGTCGTGGCCCTCGCGGAACACGGTCGCGCGGACGGGGATGTCCTCGCCGACCACGGCCTTCGCCGGGAACCGGCCGTCCAGCACCACGGGCTGCACGTCCGTCACCGGGATACGCCCCGTGACGGTCTGGAGGCGGACATCGGCTGCGGTGGCGCTCTGGGTGTCGGGCTTCACGGTGCTCACGCCACGACGCTACCCCGCGGCCGCGCCGGTGAGAACGGCCGGCCCGCCCGCCCGCCGTGGGGGGCGGAGGGGCGGGCCGGGGACGGGGCGCCGGACGGGACGCTCAGGACAGCATGGTCTTGTCGTCCACGACGGCGCCCTTGATCTTGCCGAACTCGGCCAGCAGGTCCGCCGGGGTGCGCCCGGCCTTCTCCTGCTCGTCCAGCTCGAGGATGATCCGGCCGTCGTGCATCATGATCAGCCGGTTGCCGACCTCGAGGGCCTGGGACATGTTGTGCGTGACCATCAGCGTGGTGAGCCGGTGCTCGGCCACCACCTGCCGGGTCAGGCGGGTCACCAGCTCCGCCCGGGACGGGTCCAGGGCGGCGGTGTGCTCGTCCAGCAGCAGGATCTTCGGTCCGGAGAACGTGGCCATGAGCAGGCTGAGCGCCTGACGCTGGCCACCGGAGAGCAGCCCGACCTTGGCGGTGAGGCGGTTCTCCAGGCCGAGTTCGAGCTTCGTGAGCTCGTCGCGGAACATCGCGCGCCGGGCGCGGGAGACGCCCCGCGAGAGCCCGCGGGCGTGCCCGCGTCGCCAGGCCAGGGCCATGTTCTCCTCGATCGTGAGGTTCGGTGCCGTGCCCGCCGTCGGGTCCTGGAACACCCGGCCGATCGAGGCCGCGCGGCGGTGGTCCGGCATGCGGGTGACGTCCTTGCCGCTTACGGCCACGGTGCCGGTGTCCGGGAGCAGCTTGCCGGCGATCGTGTTCAGGATCGTGGACTTGCCGGCGCCGTTGGAGCCGATCACGGTGACGAAGTCGCCCTCGGCCAGGTGCAGGTCGATGCCCTGCAGGGCGCGCCGCTCGTTGACGGTGTTCGGGAAGAAGGTCTTGGAGACCTGCGAGATCTCAAGCACGGGGGGCCTCCTCGGGGACGGATGCGGCGGGGGCGGCGCCGCCCGGCTCGCCGGTCAGGGGCATGCCGGCGGTGGCCGGTGCGGCGGCGGCAGGCCCCGGGGTCGCGGCCGTGCCCCGAGTGCGCAGGCTCAGGCGCTTGGCGAAGCCGAAGCGCGGCAGCAGCAGGGCCACGACGACGAGAGCCGCGGAGATCAGCTTCATGTCGTTCGGGCTCAGGCCCGCGTTGAGGGCGAACTGGATGATCAGGCGGTAGAGCACGGCGCCGACGATCACGGCGAGCGTCGCCCAGAAGACCGTGCGCTGGCCGAACACGGCCTGGCCCACGATCACGGACGCCAGGCCCACGAGGATGAGGCCGATGCCCATGGAGATGTCCGCGAAGCCCTGGTACATGGCCAGCAGGGAGCCGCCGAGGGCCACGAGGCCGTTGGAGATCATCAGGCCGAGGATCTTCATCCGGTCCGTGGAGACGCCGTACGAGCGGATCATCTCCTCGTTGTCACCGGTCGCCTGCAGGGCGAGGCCCAGGTCCGTGTGCAGGAACCAGTCGAGGATCAGCTTCACCACGAACACGCCGAGGAAGAGCACGAGGATCGAGCCCCAGTTCCGGGCCAGGCCCAGGTTGTCGAGCCACGTGAACAGGGTGTCCTGGCCGAGCAGGGGGATGTTGGCCTTGCCCATGATCCGCAGGTTGATCGAGTAGAGCGCGATCATCGTGAGGATGCCGGCGAGCAGGCCGTCGATCCGGCCCTTGGTGTGCAGCAGGCCGGTGACGAGGCCCGCGAGCGCGCCCGCCACGAACGCGGCGAGCATGGCCAGTGGCACCGGCGTGCCGCCCGTGATGAGCACGGCGGCCGTGGCGGCGCCGGTGGTGAACGAGCCGTCCACCGTGAGGTCGGGGAAGTCGAGGATGCGGAAGGTCAGGTACACGCCGAGCGCGACGACGGCGTAGATCAGACCCAGTTCCACTGCGGTCAGCATGGGGTGGGTGCCTTTCGGGCGGTGCGAGGGGGACGGACGACGGCGGGCGGGGTGGGCCGGCCGTCGACGTGCTCCGCGGCGGCCCGGACCCTGTGGTCCGGGCCGCCGCGGAGGCGGGTCAGGCGCGGGATCAGCCCTCGACGAGCTGGTCGGCCCTGTCCGTGAGCTCGGCGGGGATCTCGACGCCGTAGGCCTCGGCGGCCTTCGGGTTCAGCACGAGCTGCAGGTTGGCCGGGTCGGCGTAGCCCACGGGCAGCTCGGCCGGCTTCGCGCCGTCCTTGAGGATCTTCACGGCCATCTCGCCGGCCTGCTTGCCGTGCGCCTCGTAGTCGATGCCGTACGTGCCCAGGGCACCGCGCTCCACGGAGTCGATGTCCGCCGAGATGACGGGGATGCGCTGCTCCTCGCCGTAGCCCACCACGGTCTCCAGCGCCGAGACGACGGCGTTGTCCGTGGGCACGTAGATGCCGTCCACGCCGGACAGGGACTGCACGCCCTGCTGGACCTCGGACGAGTTGGTGATGGTGGCCTCCTTGACCTCGAGGCCCAGCTCCTTGCCGGCCTCCTTGGCCTGGTCCACCTGGACCTTGGAGTTGGCCTCGCCGGAGTTGTAGACGATGCCGACGGTCGTGGCGTCCGGCTTCACGTCCTTGAGCAGCTGCAGCTGCTCCTTGACCGGGTTGCGGTCCGAGACGCCGGTGACGTTGCCGCCCGGGGCCTCGTCCGAGGCCACGAGCTCAGCGCCCTTCGGATCGGTGACCGCCATGAACACGACCGGCTTGTCCTTCACGGCCGAGGCGGTGCCCTGCGCGGCGGGGGTCGCGATCGCGGCCACGAGGTCGACGTCCGCGTCGTTGGCGAAGGTGGAGGCGATGGAGGTGACGGTGGCCTGCTCGCCCTGGGCGTTCTGCTCCTCGAACGTCACGTCCAGGCCGGCGTCCTCGAACGCCTCCTTGAAGCCCTCGGCCGCGCCGTCGAGCGCCGGGTGGGAGACGAGCTGGTTGATGCCCACGGTGTAGGAGCCCTCGCCGCCGGCGGCGGAGGACGAGCCGGAGCCGCCGGAGCCGGAGTCGCCGCACGCCGTGAGCCCGAGGGCGACGACGGCGAGGGCGGCGGTGAGGGGGAGGGAGCGGTGCTTCATGAGACGGACCTCGTTCTGATGGTGCGGTGCGGGATGCGCTCGCCGACGGGGGCCCGTCGGACACAGTGCAGACACTGTGCGCGGTGACGCGCGTCACGGGCAAGACGTGGGCGTGTCCACGCGACATCCTGCCATGTGATGGGCATCACGGTGGACACTCTGCCCCGCTGGGCTTCGTGTGCGACCCCCGCGTCCCCGCCCGGCCGTCATCCCGGGCGGGACGCCGTGGAGGTCAGCGCCCGCCGGCGCGCTGCACCGAGATCTTGTACAGGGAGATGCCCACCGCCATCGAGGCGTTGAGGGACTCCATCGTCGAGTCGATCGGGATGGACACGATCTGCTGGCAGTGCTCCCGCACCATGCGGGACAGACCCTTGCCCTCGGCCCCCACCACGAGCACGAGCGGCTCCGTGGCCAGGGCGAGCCCGGGCAGGGAGACGTCCCCGCCGCCGTCGAGGCCCAGCACGAAGTAGCCGGCCTTGTGCAGGTCGACGAGGGTGGTGTTCAGGTTGCCGGCCTGGGCCACGGGCACCCGCGCGGCCGCGCCGGCCGAGGTGCGCCAGGCGGTGGCGGTCACGCCGACGGAGCGGCGCTCGGGCACGATCACGCCGTCCGCGTCGAACGCGGAGCCGGCCCGGATGATGGCGCCGAGGTTGCGGGGGTCGGTGATGCCGTCGAGCGCGATCAGCAGCGGCGGGGTCCGCAGGTGCCCCTTCTCGTGCTTCGCGAGCGCGTCGAGGGCCAGGGCCGTGGCGTCCGCGTACTCATAGGGCGGGATCTGCAGCACGATGCCCTGGTGCACGGCCTCGCCGGAGAGGCGGTCCAGCTCCGGCTTGGTGTTCTCCAGGACCGGCACGCCCTGTTCGAGGCAGAGGCGCAGGGCCTCCTTGACGCGGTCGTCCATCTCGATGCGCACGGCCACGTGCAGCGCCTTGGCCGGGATGCCCGCGCGTAGCGCCTCGAGCACGGGGTTGCGACCGGAGACCGTCTCGTCCGTGAGCTTCACGCGGCCGCGGACCTGGTCCTTCACGGGGCCGCGCTTGGCGGCCGAGCGCTCGGCCAGCTGCTTGGCGCGGTGCGCCTTGTGGTAGACCCGGTCCTCGGCCTTGGGGGTGGGTCCGCGGCCCTCGAGCGCCTTGCGGCCGTGGCCGCCGGTGCCCTTCATGGGGCCCTTCTTGCCCTTGGGCTTGCGGGATCCGCCGGAGCGGGGGGCGGTGGACATGGCGGGACTCCTGCGGGCCGGGGACGGGGGCGGCGGCACGCGGGGCGCCGCCGGATCGCCCTCCAGTCTAGGTGTCAGTCCGCCAGGCGCCATGTGGCGCCGTCGGCGCCGTCCTCCACCACGACGCCGGCCGCGGCCAGCGCATCGCGGATGCGGTCCGCGGTGGCCCAGTCCTTGTCCGCGCGGGCCTGTGCCCGCGCCTCGATCTGCGACCGGACGAGCGAGTCGAGGGCGTCCGACACCGGGCCGGCCGCGGCGTCGTCGCCCTCGGGCACGTCGTCCAGGCCCAGCACCGCGGTCATGGCCTCCACCTCGGCCAGGCGGGCGGCCGCGGCGTCGAGGTCCTGCCCGGCCAGCGCCGAGTTGCCGGCGCGCACGGCCTCGTGCAGGGCCGCGAGCGCCTGGGGCACGTTGAGGTCGTCCTCCATGGCGGTGCGGAAGGCGGCGGGCACGCGGTCCGCGAGCGCCCCGTCGGGGGCGGGCGGGACGGCGCCGGCAGCGCGGGCGCGGGCCGTGAAGCCCTCGATGCGCTCGACGGCGGCCTCGGCCTCGTCGAGGGCGCCGGGCCGGTAGTCGAGCTGGGAGCGGTAGTGGGCCTGCCCCAGGAAATAGCGCACCGCCGTCGGGCGGGCCATGCCGAGCATCTCCTCGGGGGAGATCGTGTTGCCCACGGACTTGGACATCTTCTCGCCGCCGTAGGTGACGAGCCCGTTGTGCAGCCAGAAGCGGGCGAAGCCGTCACCGGCGGCCGCCGACTGGGCCAGCTCGTTCTCGTGGTGCGGGAACCGCAGGTCCAGGCCGCCGCCGTGGATGTCGAACTCGGCGCCGAGGTACTTCGTGGACATGGCCGAGCACTCCAGGTGCCATCCGGGGCGGCCGGCGCCCCAGGGCGACTCCCACACGGCGGTGGCGGGCTCGCCGGGCTTGGCGCCCTTCCACAGGGCGAAGTCGCGGGGGTCGCGCTTGCCGCGCGGGTCGGCGTCGGGGGCGTCCTGCATGTCCTCGACGCGCTGGCGGGTGAGCTCGCCGTAGCGCTCCCAGGACCGGACGTCGAAGTAGACGTCGCCCGAGCCGTCCTGCGCGGGGTAGGCGTGGCCGCGCTCCATCAGGCGCTCGATGAGCGCGAACATCTCGGGCACGTGGCCGGTGGCGCGCGGCTCATAGGTGGGACGGCGGACGCCGAGGGCGAGGTAGGCGGCGTCGAACGCCTTCTCGAACCGGTAGGCCAGGGCCCACCACGGCTCGCGGGCCGGGTAGAGGTCCGAGGCCTCGAAGCCGGCCTCGTGGGAGGCGGCCGAGCGGTCGAGGATCTTGTCGTCGATGTCCGTCACGTTCCGCACCGAGGTGACGCGCAGCCCGGTGGCCTCGAGCCAGCGGATGAGGATGTCGAACACGATCGCGCTGCGCACGTGGCCCACGTGCGGCATGCCCTGCACCGTGGCCCCGCAGTAGTACACCGACGCCTCGCCGGGCACGAGGGGCTCGAAGTCCCGGATCTGCGCGGTGCGGGTGTCGTAGAAGCGCTGGGCCATGGGGCGCGGTCCTTCCGGAGGGGCGGGGTCCTGACGGGGCTCTGCCAGCCTAGTCGGTGCGCCGACGCGGGCTCAGGCCGCGGGGACGACGAGCGCGGTCGCGATCCCCACCAGCCCCTCCCTGCGCCCGATGAAGCCCAGCCGGTCCGTCGTGGCGGCGGAGACGGACACGGGGGCCCCGCCGAGGGCGGCGGACAGGGCGGCCTCCATCTCCGCGCGGCGCGTGCCCACCTTGGGCCGGGGTGCGACCACCTGGACCGCCACGTTCCCGACGGCGACGCCCGCCTCCGTCAGCAGGCGCAGCACCTCGCGGAGCATGTCCGCGCCGGAGGCGTCCGCCATCTCGGGCCGGTCGACGCCGAACACGGCGCCGAGGTCGCCGAGGCCGGCGGCGGAGAGCAGGGCGTTGCACGCCGCGTGGGCGGCCACATCCCCGTCCGAGGTCGCGGCCACGCCCCGCTCGCCGGGCCAGTGGATGCCGCCGAGCCACAGGGGCCGGGGGGCGTCCTCGGGTGCCCACGCGTGCACGTCGGTGCCGATCCCCACGCGCGGCAGGGGGGCGGCCGCGGCGGGGCGGGCGGGCTGGTCCATGGGAGCCTCCTCCTGGGGGGCGCGGCGGGCGAGCTCGAGGCGGGCGAGGTCGAGGTCGGCGGGGGCGGTGACCTTGAACGCCGCCGGGTCGCCGGGCACCACCACCACCTCATGCCCCGCAGCCTCCATGACCATCGCGTCGTCGGTGAGCGCCGCGGCGTCGAGCGTGGGGTCCGCGCGCACGGCCTCGTGGGCCGCCAGCAGGGTGCCCAGATCGAAGCCCTGCGGCGTCTGGATCGCGCGCAGGCCGGCGCGGGCCGGCGTGGCCGCGACGACGTCGACGCCGCCCCGGCCGGGAGTGACCTGCTTGACGGTGTCCGTCAGCGGCAGGCCCGGGACCGCGGCGACCGCGCCGGTCTCGAGCGCCGCCGTCACGGCCCCGAACACGCTCGGCGGGGTCAGCGCGCGGGCCGCGTCGTGGACGAGGACGCGGCGGGGCGCCCCCGCCGGGGCGAGGTCGGCCAGAGCGCGGGCGGCCGCGGCGAGCCCGGCGCGGACCGAGTCCGCGCGCTCGGCGCCGCCGGGCACGCAGTGCACGGGCACGTCCAGTCGCGGACCGGCGTCGACCTCGGCGGCCACGCGGCCGGCGTCGGCCCCCGCCGGCGGGGTGAGCACCACGACGGCGTCGAGGGCGAGCCCGGCGGCGCGTGCGGCGGCGACGGACGCCAGGCAGTGGTGCAGGAGGGTGCGGCCGTCCGCGAGGGGGGCGAGGGCCTTGGGCAGCCCGGCGCCGAGGCGGGTGCCGGCGCCGGCGGCGGCGATCACGAGGGCGGTGGGCATGGCCTCATCCTAGGGAGCGCGCCGGTGTCCGCGGCCCGGGACCCCCCCGGCGGCGACGGCCGTGGCCGGGGACGAGACAGGGGAGGGGCCCGCGTCGTGGACGCGGGCCCCTCCCCTGCCGTGTGCTGCTCGTCAGCCCTCGAGCACCTTGTCCAGGCGGCCCTCGGCCTCCTCCTCGGTGACCTTCTTGGCCAGTGCCAGCTCGGACACGAGCACCTGGCGGGCCTTCGAGAGCATGCGCTTCTCGCCGGCGGACAGGCCGCGGTCCTGGTCGCGGCGCCACAGGTCGCGGACGACCTCGGCCACCTTGTTGACGTCGCCGCTGGCGAGCTTCTCCAGGTTGGCCTTGTAGCGGCGGGACCAGTTGGTCGGCTCCTCCACGTGCTCGGCGCGCAGGACCTCCATGACGTGCTCGAGCCCCTCCGCATCCACGACGTCACGCACGCCGACGAGGTCGACGTTCTCCGCAGGGACCTCGATGGTCAGGTCTCCCTGCGCCACCTTGAGCTTGAGGTACATCTTCTCCTCCCCCTTGATGGTGCGCATCTTGATCTCCTCGATCCGCGCAGCACCGTGGTGGGGGTAGACGACGGTCTCTCCGACCTCAAAAACCATGTTGTTGTGCCCCTTTCAGTCGTCTCATTCTATCATGCGGCCTCGTCATGCCGCGCGTGCCGTCACATCTTCGGCCTCCGGATGTGATAGTGGACGACCCCGCAGCACAGGCCTGCCGGCGTCCCTGGATGCGGTAGCCTGACCTGGCAGGGCCCCTGCCTCGGGGCTCCTGAGCACGTCATCGCACCTGAGGAGACCTCTGTGAAGAACGCATCCCGGCCCGCCCGGCGCCACCTCGCCGCAGGTGCGCTGGCCGCGGTCGCCCTGCTGGGCGCCACCGGCTGCTCCGCCGTGAGCCCGATCGCCACCGCCATCCAGTACTCCCCCTCGGACGGCATCAACGGCCAGGAGCAGGACTTCCTGAGCTACCGCAACCTCGCCCTCGTCGGCGACGGCGAGTCGGGCCCCGCCCGCCTGATCGGCACCGTGGAGAACACCTCCGGCCAGGATCAGACCTACACCTTCCAGGCCGAGGGCGGCGGCTCCGCGACCCTGAAGGTCCCCGCCGGCGAGAGCCGCAAGCTCGAGGACGAGGCGAACACGACCGTCCTGGAGCGCGAGGGCGTGTGGGTCGGCGAGAACCTGCCCGTGACCGTCTCCGGCAACGGCGGCACCGCCGACCTGGCCGTCCCGCTGCTGAGCGCCACCCAGGAGCAGTACCGTGACCTGCTCCCCGAGGGAGTCGAGCCCTCGGAGGAGGATCTCGTCGGGCACCTCCACGAGGAGACCCACCACTACGGCGAGGAGCACTGACCTCCGCCGGGCCTGCGCCCGGCACGCCACGGCCCCGGCCCCACCGTGAGGTGGAGCCGGGGCCGTCGTCGTCGCGGGCGGAGCGCCCCGGTCAGGCCTCGAACTTGTAGCCCAGGCCGCGCACCGTGACGAGGTAGCGGGGGCTCGAGGGATCGGGCTCGATCTTGGAGCGCAGGCGCTTCACGTGCACGTCGAGGGTCTTGGTGTCCCCCACGTAGTCGGAGCCCCACACGCGGTCGATCAGCTGGCCGCGGGTGAGCACGCGCCCGGCGTTGCGCAGCAGCATCTCCAGCAGCTCGAACTCCTTGAGCGGCAGGGACACCTGCTCGCCGTCCACGGAGACGACGTGCCGCTCGACGTCCATGCGCACGGGGCCGGCGCTGATGGTTGCCGACATCGGCTCCTCCTGCTCCCCCTGACGGCGCAGCACGGCGCGGACGCGGGCCACCAGCTCACGCGAGGAGTACGGCTTGGTCACGTAGTCGTCCGCCCCGAGCTCGAGGCCGACGACCTTGTCGATCTCCGAGTCCTTCGCGGTCAGCATGATCACGGGGACGTTGGAGCGCTGGCGCACCTGACGGCACACCTCGGTGCCGGACATCCCCGGGAGCATCAGGTCCAGGAGGATCAGGTCCGCGCTGTCGCGCTCGAAGACGCTCAGGGCCTCGTTGCCGTCGGCGGCGACGGTGACCTCGAACCCCTCCTTCTCCAGGAGGTAGGACAGGGGGTCGCTGAACGACTCCTCGTCCTCCACGATCAGAATGCGGCTCATGCGCTCGTCTCCTTCCGGGTCGGGGGTGCGGCCGAGGCGGTCACCCGGTGACCGCGCCGCTCGGTGACGTGGGCGGCGCCCGGCGCGCCGTCGACGGCGACACCGTCCCCCCACTCGGGCAGGCGGATGGTGAAGGTCGACCCGCGGCCCGGCTGGGACCAGAGGGTGACCTCCCCTCCGTGGTTGATGACGACGTGCTTGACGATGCTCAGCCCCAGGCCCGTGCCGCCCGTCTGACGCGACCGCGCCGCGTCCACGCGGTAGAAGCGTTCGAAGACCCGCTCCTGCTCCTCCGGGCTGATGCCGATGCCCTGGTCCGTGACGGTGACCTGCGCGAGCCCGTCCACGGAGCTCAGGCCGATGCCCACCGTGGTGCCCTCCGGGGAGTAGCGCACCGCGTTGTCCACCAGGTTGCGCACCGCGGTCATCAGCTGGTCCTGGTCCCCGTGCACCACCGCGTCCACGCGGCCGCCCACGCGCAGCGCGATGCCGCGGTCCTCGGCGGTCAGGCGCAGGCGGTCCACGGCGTCGGCGACGACGGCGTTGAGGTCCACGGGCCCCCCGTCCTGGACCACGTCCTTGGCCTGCAGCCGGGAGAACTCGATGATGTCCTGCACGAGGGCCGAGAGCCGGCGGGACTCGACGCCCAGGCGTGCGGCGAAGCGACGCACCGCCTCCTCGTCCTCCGCGGCGTCGCCGATGGCCTCGGAGAGCAGGGAGATGGCGCCCACCGGCGTCTTGAGCTCGTGCGAGACGTTGACGACGAAGTCGTGGCGCATGGCCTCGGTGCGGGTCACGTCCGTGCGGTCGTCGGCGAGGATCAGGATGTACTCCTCGTCCAGCGGGGCCACGCGCAGCTCGACGACGAGGCTCGACTGCCCGAGGGGTCCTCGGGGCAGCTCCATGCGGCGCTCGACGATGACGCCGTCGGCCCGCACGGTCCGCGTGAGCTCCCGCAGCTGGTCCTGGACGAGCGAGTGCCCCCGCACGAGGCCCAGGGCGTAGGCCGCGGGGTTCGCGCGCACCACGCCGTCGACGTCGTCCACCACCGCGTACGCGCGGCCGACCACGGAGAGGACCTCGGCGGCGCCCGGGGCGAGGGTGGGTTCGCCGACCGTCAGGTCCACTGTCCGCGAGCGCTCGGACGCCCGGAAGGCCAGCATGGAGGCCACTCCGGTGAACAGTCCGACCGCTCCGCACAGCAGGCCGATGATGACGGGATCCACGGCACCAGACTAGCCTCTGGCGGCCCGGAGACGGGCTGGCCCGGCGTCGCCAGACGCCGGACGATCGGCGTTCATGGGCCGTTCATCTTGCCCTGCCAGGGTGGACCGTTGCCCCGGGGAGTCGGGGTCGGCGGCGCACGGGCGTCGCCGGGGAGAGGAGACCATGCGCGAGCTCTACCGAGCCGACCTCGAACGGCTGGGCCGCGACCTGACCGAGATTGCCCGCCTCGTGCACCGCGCCATGATGGACGCGCAGGCCGCCCTCGAGACGGCCGACGTGCACGGCGCCGAACGGGTCATCTCGGAGGACGCGCGGATCGACCAGCTGCAGGAGTCCCTCGACGAGCAGGCCGTGCGCATCCTGGCGCTGCAGGCGCCCGTGGCCACGGACCTGCGCACCGTCGTCGCCACGCTGCGGATGAGCTCCTCGCTCGAGCGCATGGGCGACCTCGCCCGCCACGTGGCCCAGCTGACCCGGCTGCGCTACCCCGAGCACGTCATCCCGGAACAGGTCCGGACCGTGATCACCGCGATGTGCGACGCCGCCGTGGAGGTGGCCGAGGAGGTCGTCCTGCTGCTCGAGACCCAGGACCTGGCGCACGGGGACCGGATCGACGCCCTCAACGAGGACGTCAACGCGTTGCACCTGTCCGTCTTCCGCGCGATCGCCGCCCCGGACTGGAGCGCGACGCCGGCCACCACCACGGACGTCACGCTGGCCTCGCGCTACCTCGAGCGGTTCACGGACCACGGCCTGTCCGTGGCCGCCAAGGTGCGCTACCTCGTCACGGGCGAGTGGGCGACCCACCGTCCGGACGCCACCGGCTCCTGACCGTCCCCGACGCCACGGGCCGGGCCCCCGACGGGGGTCCCGGCCCGTCGTCGTCGGGCGCGTCAGTGCGCGGAGCCCTGGGCGGCCACGGCGGCCGCGCCGGCCGCGGCGGCCTCCGGGTCGAGGTAGCGGCCGTTCGCGGTGATCGGCTTGAAGTTCTGGTCCAGCTCGTAGACCAGCGGGATGCCCGTCGGGATGTTCAGGCCCGCGATGTCCTCGTCCGAGATGCCGTCCAGGTGCTTGACCAGCGCACGCAGCGAGTTGCCGTGCGCGGCGATCAGCACGGTCTTGCCGGCCTTGAGGTCGGGCAGGACCTGCTCCTCCCAGTAGGGCAGCAGGCGGTCGATGACCTGCTTGAGGGCCTCGGTGCGGGGGGCGTCCTTGCCCAGATCCGCGTAGCGCTCGTCGCCGACCTGGGAGAACTCGGAGTCGTCGTCCAGGGCGGGCGGCGGGGTGTCGAAGGACCGGCGCCAGACCATGAACTGCTCCTCGCCGAACTCCTCCTTCACCTGGGCCTTGTCCTTGCCCTGGAGGGCGCCGTAGTGGCGCTCGTTCAGGCGCCAGCTGCGCTTGACCGGGATCCACTGGCGGTCCGCGGCCTCGAGGGCCAGGTTGGCCGTGGTGATGGCGCGCTTGAGCAGGGACGTGTGGACCACGTCCGGGCGGATGCCCTCCGCTTCCAGCAGCTCACCGCCGCGGGCGGCCTCGGCGCGCCCCTTCTCGGTCAGCGGGACGTCCACCCAGCCGGTGAACAGGTTCTTCTCGTTCCATTCGCTCTGACCGTGCCGCAGCAGGACCAGCGTGTACGTGGTGTTCGCCATGTCACCATCCTAGGTGTAGGAGGGCATGACGTTGTTGACACGCACCGGGGCCAACGAGGCCGGTGGAGCATCTCCGCAGGACGTATGCGGCCGATGGTAGTTGTAGTGATTCACCCACACCTGAAGGGCCTCACGCCGAGCCCGCTCTGAGGTGTAGGGGCGGGCGTAGAGGACCTCATCGACCATCAGCCGGTTGTACCGCTCGACCTTCCCGTTGTGCTTTGGCGTGTAGGGGCGGATCCGGTGATGCCGGCCCCCGAGAGAGACCACCTTCGCGGTGAAGTCCACGGCCCGGTAGTTGTTCCCGTTGTCCGTGACCACCCGGTCCGCGGTGATGCCGTGAGCGGCGAAGAACGCGCGGGCCCGGCAGTAGAACCCGATCGTGGTCACCGCCCGCTCATCCTCCAGCGCCTCCGTGTACGCCAGGCGGGTGAACCCGTCGATCGCCGAGTGCAGGTAGGTGTAGCCGACCCGCTGGCCAGACCCCCGCTTGGAAGCACGCCCTGCCTCACTGTCTCTTCCGTGGGCGCGCCAGCCTCCCCCTTCAGGGATGCGTCCGATCTTCTTCACGTCCAGGTGCACCATGTGCCCTGGCCCCCTCGCGGTGATCCTCCGGGCCGGCTGCCGGCGGAGGTCTTCTCCGGCTGGGGTCAGGTCCCGTAGGCGGGAGATCCCGGCCCGGTGCAGCCACCGCCCCACGGTGCGAAGACACACCTGGTGGCCCTCGCCGACCAGATGGTGATGGATGCGCCGGGCGGACCACTTCTCGGCCCGGCGCAGGGCCTCCAGCTCGGCCACGATCGCGGGGTCGAGCCGGGCAGGTGAGCGATGGGGCCGGCTCGACCGGTCTTGCAGTCCTGCCTCGCCTTCGGCACGGTAGCGGGCGACCCAGGTGGCCACCGTGGGCCGACTGACGCGGAACTCCGCGGCCACGTGGGACTGCGGGATCCCGTCGTTCAGGTGGCGGTGGACCATGCGCAGCCGGCCGGTGGGGGTCAGAGGTGCGTTAGCGTGAGTCACGAGCGGGCTTCCTTCCGCGGATGAGTGGATGTCGCAATTCCCATCCTGCGGGGCGGAGCCCGCTCGTCTCATCTCAGCCCGTGCCTCGTGTCAAGAACCTCATGACCCACAACACCTAGGCGGACCCGTCCCGCCGCTCCCCTACGCTGGAACCCATGGTGGAGAAGGCCCGGCGGCTGCGCGCGCGCACGACGCCTGGCCCCGGCCCGGCACGGGGCCCGCAGGGCCACATCACCCGCGGCACGACGGCGGCGCAGCGGATGCGCCGGGTGGACCGCTGGCTCACGGACGTGCACGGCCCCCTGCTGCGGCGCACGCCCCGCCCGCTGGCCGTGGACCTGGGCTTCGGCGCGGAGCCGGTGACCGCCGTCGAGATGGCCCAGCGGCTGCGCGTGCAGAACCCGGCCCTCGAGCTGGTGGGCCTCGAGATCGACCCCGCTCGGGTGGCCCGGGCCCGGGAGCGGGCCGGCGGCCTGCCGGGGGTCACCTGGGCGGTCGGCGGCTTCGAGCTGCCCGTGCCGCGGCCGCCCACCGTGGTGCGCGCATTCAACGTGCTGCGCCAGTACCGGGAGGAGGACGTGCCCGCGATCTGGTCCCTGCTGTGCGCGGGGCTCGCCGACGACGGCGTCCTCGTGGAGGGCACCTGCTCCGAGGACGGCCGGCGGGCGGCCTGGGTGGACCTGCGTCGGGACGGGCCCGCGAGCCTGACCGTGGCCCTCCGGCTGGGGTCTTTCGCCCGCCCCTCGGACGTGGCGGCGCGCCTGCCGAAGGTCCTCATCCACCGGCACGTGCCCGGGGAGCCCGTCCATCGGCTCCTGGCTGAGGCCGACGCCGCGTGGGCCGCGCATGCCCCGCTCGCGGCCTACGGGACGCGGCAGCGGTGGCTGGCGACGGTCGGCACGCTGCGCTCGGCGGGCTGGCCCGTGCTGGGCGGCCCGCACCAGTGGCGGCGCGGGGAGCTGAGCGTGCGCTGGGCGGCGGTGGCGCCGTCGTCATGAGGGCGCCGCCGACGGCGCGGGGCCCTCAGCGGCGCAGGGCCGGGCCCATGTCCTGGCGGGGGCCAGCGAGGTAGACGCACGCCACGCACGCGGCCACGAGGCCGAACATGCCCATCCCGCCGCCCGCGAGCACGCCGAGGAGCCCGACGACGGCGGCGACGCCGGTCAGGATCAGCCAGAAGCTCCTGTCCCGGCCCCCGATGCGGGCGAAGTCGTCGGGGCGGCGCCGGACGACATCCACCAGCGCCCAGACCTCGAGCACGAGCGCGGCGATCGCCAGGACGCGGAACAGCCAGTGGTCGACGAGGAGGGCGACGTGCATGGGGGCGCTCATGCCGGTCAGTCTAGGCGGTCGGCCCGGCCGGGTTCCTTCCCCGTCCGGGGCGGCGTCTAGGCTCGAGGCGTGAGCACCCAGACCGAGCATCGCGGCCTGTTCGTCGCCGTCGAGGGACCGGACGGATCCGGCAAGTCCACCCAGGCCCGCGCCCTGACCGAGGCCCTGCGCGCCGCGGGCCGCGAGGTGGTGCTCACGCGCGAGCCCGGCGGCTCGGACCTGGGCGAGACGCTGCGGGAGCTGCTGCTGGACCCCGGGCACGCCCCCGTGGACCCCCGCACCGAGGCGCTGCTGTTCGCCGCGGCCCGGTCCGCCCACGCCGTCCGCACGCTGCGTCCCGCGCTGGCCCGGGGCGCCGTCGTCGTCACGGACCGGTATGTGGACTCGTCCGTGGCCTACCAGGGCGCGGCGCGCGGGCTGGGCGAGGCGCGGATCGCCGCCCTGAACGAGTGGGCCACGGACGGCCTCGTCCCCGATCTGACGGTGCTGATCGACGTGGACGCGGCCACCGCCGCGGACCGGCGTGACCGGCGCGCGGCGGGGGGCGAGGGCGCCCCCGACCGCATGGAGCGGGAGACGGCGGACCGGCACGAGGCCCTGCGCGCCGCCTTCCTCGCGCGCGCGGCGGCCGCGCCCGAGCGGTACCTCGTGCTCGACGGCGCGCTGCCGCCGCAGGAGCTCACCGCCCGCGCGCTGGCCCGCGTCACCGCCCAGGCGGCCGACCGATGACGGCCCCCGCCCCCGCCGTGTTCGCGGACCTCGCGGGCCAGGAGGCCGCGGTGGCCCAGCTGCGCCGCGCCGCGGCCGAGGACCGTCCCACCCACGCCTGGATGTTCACGGGCCCGCCCGGCTCCGGCCGGTCGACGGCGGCGCGTGCGTTCGCCGCGGCCCTGCAGTGCGAGGTCGCGGACCCGGCGGCGCGCGGCTGCGGCGAGTGCCACGCGTGCCGCACCGTCCTCGGCGGCACCCACCCGGACGTGACCGTGCTGGCCACCGAGGCGGTGAGCTATCGGATCGAGGACGTCCGCGCCCTCGTGGAGGCCGGCCAGTCCACCCCCGCCACCGGGCGCTGGCGGATCTTCCTCATGGAGGACGCGGACCGCATGACGGAGCGCGCCACGAACGTGCTGCTCAAGGCCATCGAGGAGCCGCCGGCCCGCACGATCTGGATGCTGTGCGCCCCGTCCCCCGCGGACGTGCTCCCCACCGTCCGCTCCCGCTGCCGGCTGATCACGCTGAGCATCCCCGCCGTGGAGCAGGTGGCGGAGCTGCTGCACCGCCGCGACGGGCTGGACCGCGAGACGGCGCTCACCACCGCCCGGATCTCCCAGTCGCACGTGGGCATGGCCCGCCGCCTCGCGCGGGACCCGGAGGCCCTCGAACGCCGCGAGCGCATCCTCTCCCTGCCGCTCCAGGCCACCGCCGTCTCCGACGCGATGGCCCTGGCCGCCACGTTGGCCGAGGTGTCCAAGGCCGAGGCCGAGTCCGCCGCCGAAGCCCGGGACGCCGAGGAGCTCGAGGCACTGCGCCGCTCCCTGGGCCTCGAGCCCGGCGAGCCCGTCCCGCCCAAGCTCCGCCACCACGTCAAACGGCTCGAGGAGGACCAGACCCGCCGGCGGCGCCGCGCCGTCCGGGACTCGCTGGACCGGGCCATGATCGACGTCATGGGCCTGTTCCGGGACGTGCTGCGCGTGCAGCTGGGGGCCGAGGGCGAGCTCATCAACGAGCACCGTCGGGACGAGATCGAGGCGTACGCCCGCGGCACCGCCGGCGACTCGGCCGAGGTGCTCGCCCGGATCGACGCCGTCACCACGGCCCGGGAGCGCATCGCCGCCAACGTGCCGGAGCAGCTGGCCCTCGAAGCCATGATGCTGGCGCTGCTGCCCCGCCGGGTGCGCACCCCGCGACGTCGCTGAGCGGCCGCGCGGGGCGGGCCGGCGCCGGCTCAGCGGGTGCGGACCACCAGGTCCGGCACGTCGGCCAGGCCCGGCACCACCCGGTCCGCGCCCGCCGCCAGCAGGACGTCGTCCGCGTCGCGACCCGTGCGCACGCCGACCACGAGTCCGGCCCCCGCGCGGCGCCCGGCCGTCATGTCCTCCGCGGTGTCCCCGACCACCAGGACGCTGCGGACGTCGTCGAGGTCGAGACCGAGCAGGGCGGTGAGGATCATGTCCGGGTAGGGGACGCCGCGGCCGGCGTCGTCCGGGGAGAGGCTCAGATCCGCCAGGCCCATCCACCCCAGCGACTCGAGGATCATGTTCTGGGTGTGGCGGGCGTAGCCGGTGCAGAGGCACACGTGGAGGCCGAGGGCGCGCAGGCGGACGAGCGCCTCCTCCGCGCCCGGGACGGCCTGGACGCCGTGCTCGGCCAGCAGCGCGTCGAAGGCCGCCTCGAACGTGCGGGTCGCCGCCGCGGCCACCGCCCGGTCGGCGAACACGCGGGGGAACACGGCCGTGCGCGAGGTGGGCCGGAGCGCGCGGAACCGCCGAGCGGCGTCGTCGTGCTCCGGCGTGCCCGCCGGGACGCCGTGCTGGTCCAACGTGCGGGCGAACGCCGTGTCCTGGAGCCCGTGCTCCACGATGGACGTGCCGGACATGTCCACCACGGCCAGGCGGAGGGGCGCGGCTGACGAGGCCGCGGCGGGGGGTGCCGGGGTGCGAGGGGCGTGGGGCAGGCTCATGCGTCTCCCGTCGACGGTGTGTGCCCACCAGGGAACCGTCCCCGTCTGGCCGCGGCGTGGCCTGGGGGTGAACGCCTGCGGAAGGCGCGGGCCACAGTCGGTGGCCCGCGCGCCCGGCCGCGCGGTGGAATCGGGGCCGCGAAACCGGTATGCTCGTCAGCCGTGGCCGTTCACGGTCACGTGCCTCCTTAGCTCAGCTGGCCAGAGCAGCTCCCTCGTAAAGAGCAGGTCGCCGGTTCGAATCCGGCAGGGGGCTCCCCCGGACCCCGCCGCGTGATCACGCGGCGGGGTCCTCTCGTCTTCGGGCCGGCCGTCCGGGGCGCGCCGCCGTCAGAGCCCGGCTCCCAGCTCCTCCGCCCGGTCCAGGTGGCCGAGGGTGCGTTCGGCGTGCCGGCCGACCGACTCCGCCGAACCCTGACCGAGCCGGTACAGGGCGAGGGCCTGGGCGGTGGCGGCCAGCTCGTGCGCGGCGCGGGAGAGCTCACGGTGGACGTCGGCGGCCTCGGCCGGGATGTGCTCGCCGTCGCCCTCGTGGTCCCGGTGCAGGCGGACGCACAGGGCACGGACCGCGGGGAGCCGTTCCGTGAGGACGTTGCCGGCGTGGACCACGCCGTTGCGCTCCTCGGGGCTCAGCACGTCCGTGCCCCGCTGGCCCTCCAGCACCTGCCAGTAGCGGTCCAGGGCCCGGCTGAGTCGGTCGTGGGCACGGCGCCACAGCCCCGTGCCGAGCTCGCGGTCGTCGGCACGCTCCTGACGGAAGCGTGCGAAGGGCCCCCTCATGCGCGGTCGCCGGACGGCCGGCGCGCGTCGGCGGGGTCGGTGACGAGCACGACCTTGCCCGTGCGGGTGGCGGAGTCGAACCAGTCGAACGCCTCGGCGGCCTCGGCGAGCGGGAAGCACGCCCCGACGCTCGCGTCGATGCGGCCCGCCGCCACCAGGGGCCACACGGCACGTTCGGCCGCGGCCACGATCCCGGCCTTGTCCACGACCGAGCGGGAGCGGAGCGTCGCCCCCGTGAGCCAGCCGCGCTTGACCACCAGCTTCATGATGTTGAAGTCCTCCGGGACGGCGCCGCCCTGGACCGCGAGCGTCACGATGCGTCCCTCGGGGGCGAGCGCGGACACGTTGGGCGCCAGGTACGGGGCGCCGACGACGTCGAGGATGACGTCCGCGCCGTGGCCGTCCGTGACCTCCTTGACCCACGGGGCGAAGGCACCGGACTCGGCGGCGCGGTGGTCGAACATGTGCTCGGCGCCCAGCCGCCGACCGAGCGCCACCTTCTCCGGGCCGCCGGCGGTGCCCAGCACCCGTGCACCGAGCGCGGCGAGGAACTGGACGGCGAAGGAGCCGATGCCGCCGGTGGCGCCGTGCACGAGCACCCGGTCCCCGGCCTGCACGCCCGCACGGCCCACGAGCGCCGAGTGCACCGTGCAGGCGACCTCCGGCAGGGCCGCCGCCTCGACGAGGCCGACGCCGTCGGGGACGGCCATGAGCTGGCCCGTCGGCACGGCGACGTACTCGGCGAAGCCCCCGCCGGCCAGGAGAGCGCACACCCGGTCACCGACGGCGAAGCGCCCCTCCCCCGGCATCCCGGCCTCGGGTCCCAGCGCCGCCACGGTGCCGGAGACCTCGAGCCCGGGGATCTCGGAGGCGCCGCGCGGCGGCGGATAGCGGCCCTCGCGCTGCGCGATGTCCGCGCGGTTGAGACCCGCGGCGGCCACGTGCACCAGCACCTCGCCCGGGCCGGGGTCCGGCACGGGCTCGTGGCCCACGCGGACGACGCCGTTGTCGCCGGCACCGGTGAATCGCACGGCGCGCATCTGTGCGGGGACGTCCATGGGGGTCTCCTCCTCTGGTCGGGGGTCGAGGGTCCATCCTCGCGCGCGGGGGCCGGACTCGCCACCGGCCGCCCGCCGGGCCACGGGCTAGAGTGGGTCCTCGACGCGGCGGCCCACACCGTCGCGGTCAGGCCCGGGATGGTTGTCCGAGCGGCCGAAGGAGCCGGTCTTGAAAACCGGTGCGCGGTGACCCCGTGCCGAGGGTTCGAATCCCTCACCATCCGCGTGCACACGACGAGAGGCGGCGGGCCGGACGGCCCGCCGCCTCTCGTTCACCTGGAGGCCACCTGGATGTGATGGACTCCCCGCGTCACCCCGCCGTCCACCGGCGGCGCACCTCTGTCATCACGCATCCCGGGGAGAGCCATGCCCAGCCTGTTCCGCCGCCGTGCCGTCACCACGGCCGCCTGCACCGTCCTCGTCCTCGCGCCCGCGAGCGCGGCGCCCGCCCTGGCCGTCGAGACGGCCGCCGCGGACGAGACCACCATCTCGATCCTGTCCTTCAACGACTTCCACGGCGCGCTGTCCGCGGACTACATCGGCACGCAGTTCGCGGACACCGTGGAGGACTACCGCACCGCGTTCGAGGCCGAGCACGGCGCCGGCTCCACGCTGCTGACCAGCGCCGGCGACCTGATCGGTGGCTCGAAGTCCGTGTCCAACGTGCAGCAGGACAACCCGACGATCGACGTGATGAACGCGCTCGGCCTGGCCTCGCTGACCGCCGGCAACCACGAGTTCGACAAGGGCCTGGACGACCTGCAGGGCCGTGTGGAGTCCCGGGCCCAGTTCCCGGTGCTCTCCGCCAACCTGGTGGACCCGACGAGCAAGGAGCCCGTCCTCACCTCGCACGCCGTCTTCGACGTCGACGGCGTGCGCGTCGCGGTCATCGGCGCCTCCCCCAACGAGCTGTACGCGACCACCACCGGCGCGGGCCTGAAGGGCAACGAGGTCCTCGACGAGGTCGCCGCCGTGAACGCGGTCGCGGACGAGCTGGAGGCCCAGGACGCCGCCGACGTGATCGTGGCCTCGTACCACGACGGCGCCGCCGGGGCGGGCGAGCTGGCCGCCGAGCGGGCGGCCCGGGCCGAGTTCGACCGCATCGTCGGCGAGACCTCCTCCGCCGTGGACGTCATCTTCAACGCCCACACCCACCAGCTCTACCAGTACGACACCACGGCCGGCGGCGCCCACCGCCCCGTGATCCAGGCGGGCGCCTCCGGCAGCCACCTGGCCGCCGTCGAGCTGACCGTGGGCGCCGACGGCGAGGTCACCGGGCTCACCCCGCGCCTGCTGGCCCGGTCCACGCAGGCCCCCGCCGAGGCCGCCGCGGAATCCCCCGTCACCGCCCAGGTGTACGCGATCGAGCAGGAGGCCGTCGCGGTCTTCGAGGACCTGCAGGGCGAGGTCGTGGCCGACCTGTCCGCCTCCATCACCACCGACTACCAGAAGCTCATCGACGCCGGCGGCTCCTGGAAGGCCGGCGGCACGCGCGCCGCCGAGACCACCCTGGGCACCTGGGTGGGCGACGCCGTCAAGCACGCCGCCGAGCAGGCGAACCCCGAGGTGGACCTCGGCGTGACCAACCCCGGCGGCCTGCGCTCCGAGCTGCTGACGGACCGCTTCACCGACGGCGGCGCGTTCCCGGCCAAGCCGGCCGACCTCGTCGGTCGCCTCACCCTGGGCGAGCTGCTCGACATGGCGCCGTTCGGCAACACCATCACCTACTTCGACATCCCGGGCTCCTCCATCAAGCTGGCCCTCGAGGAGAACTGGCGGAACGACGTGCGCAAGTTCACCCTCGGCTGGTCCGAGGAGCTGACCTGGACCTACGACGAGTCCCGCCCGCAGGGGGACAAGGTGACCGGCGTGTGGATCGACGGCGAGCCGCTCCAGGCGGACCGCATGTACACGGTGGCCAGCCAGTCGTTCCTGGCCGACGACACCTGGACGACGCTCGGGGACCCGACCAAGGCCCCCGACGGCTACACCGCCTTCGCGACCGGCCGCCAGAACTTCGTGAACATGGGCCTGTTGGACTCCCAGGCGATCACGGACTACGCCCGCGCCCAGGACGCGGCCCACGGCGCCGTCGCCCCGGACTTCGGCAAGAACGGCGTGCCGGTCACCGACGCCCCCGCCTCGGTCGAGGCCGGGCAGGCCGTCGGCCTGACCCTCGGGGACCTCGTGGTGGACTCCGACGGCGCCCCCGCGGCGACCGCGGTCGACGTCGCCTTCCGCACGGCCGACGGCACCGAGACCGCCCTGGGCACCGTGGCCGTCCCCGCGGGCTCCGAGACCGTCACGCTCTCCGGGATCACCGCCCCCGCCGCGGCGGGCACGGGCGAGCTCGTGATGACCGTGCGCTACGCCGACGGCAGCACGACCGTGGTGCGCCATGCCCTCGAGGTCACCGCGGCCCCGTCCCCCACCGAGCCGGAGCAGCCCGCCCCGACCCACCCGGGCAAGGGTCATGGCAAGGGCCATGACAAGGGCGCCGACCACCCGGGCAAGGGCCGCGTGAAGGGCGAGGACCACCCGGGCAAGGGCCGCGGCGTGCAGCGCGGCGCCGCCACGCACCCCGTCTTCTCCGCCCATGCCTGGCTGACCGCCGCGGGCCTGCCGCGCTGACCCATCGAGAACGAGACCGAGGACGACATGACCCCCCTGCCCCGCTTCGCCGCGCGCACCGCGGTGACCACCGCCGCCCTGGCCCTGCTCGCCCCCGCCGTGGCCCTGCCCTCCCAGGCCAGCCCGGCCGGCGACTCCCTCGTCATCAACGAGGCATACACCAACGGCGGCTCCGCGAACGCCGTGTACACCCACAAGTTCGTGGAGCTCTACAACCCCACCGACCAGCCGATCAACCTCGACGGCTGGTCCCTGCAGTACCGCTCCGCCGCCGGCACGGCCGCGACCCAGGGCACGGTCGCGCTGTCCGGCACGGTGCCCGCGAAGGGCCACTTCCTGGTCTCCGGCGGCTCCAACGGCACCGCGGGCGCGGCCCTGCCGCAGGCAGACCTCGTGGCCGGCGGGGCGTTCAACCCCGCGGGCACCAAGGGCACGATCGTGCTCGCGCGCCAGGCGGGCACCGTGACGGACCTGCCGGTCGGCTCCGTGGTGACCGGCCAGGTGCCGGGCGTCGCGGACGTGCTCGGCTACGGAGCCACGAACACCTTCGAAACAGCGGCTGCCGGCGCCCCCTCGGCCAACTCGGACCCGAAGTCCCTCACCCGCACGAACGGCGTGGACACGGACGACAACAGCGCCGACTTCACCGTCACCGACCAGGTCACCCCGACCAACGCCGCCGCCACCGGCGGCGAGCCGACCCCGGAGCCCGAGCCGCAGCCGACCCCGGCCGAGCGGATCACCATCGCCCAGCTCCAGGGCACCGGCACGGCCACCCCGTACGCCGGGCGCCAGGTGACCACCACCGGCGTCGTCACCGCCGTGTACTCCACGGGCGGCTACGACGGCTACTACATCCAGACCGCCGGCACCGGCGGCGACACCCCCGACGCCACCCCGGGCGCCTCCGACGGCGTGTTCGTGTACTCGCCGGACACGGTCGGCTCCGTGACGCTCGGCGACCACGTCCAGGTCACGGGCGAAGCGGCCGAGCACTACGGCCTCACGCAGATCAAGGTCGCCGCCGGCGGCGTGCTGCCGGTCGCCGAGCCCGGCGCCGTGGCCCCCACGCCGGTGGAGTTCCCGCTGGAGGAGGCCGACCGTGAGGCGCTCGAGGGCATGGTCCTCGCCCCGCAGGGCGACTGGACGGTCACGGACAACTACTCCCTCAACCAGTACGGCTCCCTCGGCATCGTCCCCGGCACCACGCCGCTGGACAACCCGACGTCCGTGGCTCGGCCCGGCGCCGAGGCCCAGGCCGTCGCGGCCGCCAACGCGCAGCAGCTGATCGTGCTCGACGACGGGGCCACCACGAACTTCATGCGCTCGCCGGGCAACCAGAACCCGTTGCCGTACCTGGACGCAGACCAGCCGGTGCGCGTGGGCGCGGGCCTGGAGTTCACCACCGGAGTCATCCTCGACTGGCGCTTCGACGCGTGGTCCTTCCAGCCGCTGGGCCACCTCACCGACGCCACGGCGGCCGCCGTCCAGCCCGTGACGATCGAGGACACCCGCCCGGCCGAGGCCGCCCCCGAGGCGGTCGGCGGCAACGTCACCGTCGGCAGCTTCAACGTGCTCAACTACTTCACGACCCTGGGTCAGGACGTGGCCGGCTGCAGCGCCTACCGCGACCGCGCCGGCACCCCCGTCACCACGAACGGCTGCCTGCCGCGCGGCGCCTACACCTCCGAGGCGTTCGCCCGCCAGCAGGAGAAGATCGCGGCCGCGATCAACGGCCTCGGCACCTCGGTGGTCGCGCTCGAGGAGATCGAGAACTCCGAGAAGTTCGGCCTCGACCGGGACCACGCGCTGGCCCACCTCGTGGAGGCCCTCAACGCGCAGGCCGGCGAGCAGCGCTGGGCCTACGTGGCCTCCCCGGCCACCCGTCCCGCGCTCGCGGACGAGGACGTCATCCGCTCCGCGTTCATCTACCAGCCGGCCGAGGTCACCCCGGTGGGCGAGTCGGTGATCCTGGACGACCAGACGAACTTCGACAACGCCCGCGAGCCGATGGCCCAGCTGTTCCGCGCCGCCGACGGCACGTCCGAGGGGGCGGCCGGCACCGACTTCGTGGCGATCACCAACCACTTCAAGTCCAAGGGCGGCTCGGGTGCGACCGGGGACAACGTGGACGCGGGCGACGGCCAGGGCGCGTACAACGCGGACCGCGTGGGCCAGGCCGAGGCCCTCGTGGCCTTCGCCGAGCGCATGAAGGCCGAGACCGGCACCGACCGCGTCCTGCTGATGGGCGACTTCAACGCCTACGAGAAGGAGGACCCGATCCGCGTGCTCGAGGCGGCCGGGTACCTCTCGCAGGGCGCGCTCACGGGCGAGTACTCGTACGCGTTCGGCGGCGCCGTCGGCAGCCTGGACGGGATCTACGCCTCGCCGTCGGCGGCGACGGCGATCACCGGCCAGGACATCTGGATGATCAACGCGAACGAATCCGTGGCACTGGAGTACTCGCGCCACAACTACGTGGCCGAGGACCTGTACTCCGCGGACCAGTGGCGGTCCTCGGACCACAACCCGATCCTGGTGGGCCTCCAGCTCGACGCGCCCGTGACCGAGCCGACCCCGGAGCCGGAGCCCTCCCCGGGCGAGACCTGCGACGGCGTGACCGATCCGCGCGGCGTGCCGGGCAAGCCCGCGAACTCCGTGCGCGAGTGGCTGCGCTGCGTCGGCGCGACCCCGGGTCACGGCGGCGACCACCCGGGCAAGGGCCACGGCCCGGAGCACCCCGGCAAGGGCCGCGGGCCGGTCCGTCCCTGACGGGACGCGGGGCGCCGCACCCGGCATGACGACGGCGGGGCCGTCCGGGATCCACCCGGGCGGCCCCGCCGTCGTCGTGGGGGCTCAGCCGGCGAGCACGGCCGCCGCGGCGGCGTCGGCGTCGGCGAGGAAGAGGGCTCGTCCGGCCGGATCGGCCCCGGCCTCGGCCGCGATCGCGGTGCCCCACTGCACGCCCGAGAGCTGCAGGCCCAGCACGAACACGTCCGCGTGGGCCGTGCCGTCCGCGGCCCGCAGCCGGTACGGGCGGGCCGTGACGTCGAAGCCGGTGGCGGGCACGCGCACGCCCTCCTCGTCCTCCCACGTCCCGGCCGCGGCGACGCCGTCCGCCAGCATCTGACGGACCAGCGGGGAGGCGGCGGCCTGCACGCGGTTGGGCGGCATCATCGCCTCCACCAGCCAGGCCCCCTCGACGACGGCGGGCCCCAGCGAGTCCTGCGCTCCCACCTGGGGGCTGTGGGCGGTGAACCCGTGGTCCTCGGCCTCGACCACGGGCGCGGGGCCGGCCCAGGTGAGCAGGCCGGCCCGGTGCACCGCCAGCATCTGCTCGACGCGCCACAGGGGCGGGCCGGAGGCGAGGCCCTCGACCAGCGGCTCGAACCAGCCCTGGACGTCCCGGATGCGGGAGGCCTCGGCGATCCGACCCTCGGCGATCCACGCCTTGATCCGCAGTCGGCCGGCATGGAGCGCGCCGACGGCCATCATGAACGGGGACTCCTCCCCGAGGGCGGCCTCCACGCAGGCCTGCTCCATGAGGTCCGCGACGGCCCGCTGATAGTCCTCATGGGAGGCGAACACGGCGTCCTCGAACGGGGATCCATAGGCCAGGATGTCCAGGAAGCGGCGGCCGGGGGCGTACCGCTGGAGGAGCTCCTCGGCGTGCGCGGAGGTCACGGGGGCGCCGCGGCCGGCCTCCTCGAGCTGGCCGACGAGCTCCCCGAGGAATCGGCGCGCCTCGACGGGGCCGCCGAGGATCTCGGGCTGGGCCCGGACGAGCGTGGCGTAGTAGTGCCGGACCACGTCGCGGTGCAGCAGCGGCCAGAGGTGCTCGGCGAGGTCCAGGGCCCCGTGCCGGGCGGCGAGGTCGTCCACGGCGGCGTCGGAGAGGTAGCTGAGGGTGACGCCGCGGGGCACGAAGGCGTCCACCTCGGCCTTGGGCAGGTACGGGATGCCGCGGCGGGACATCAGGTGCAGGCGCGGCTCGTCCCCCGACGGCTCGTACCGCAGGGCCCGGCCGGGTCCGTCGCCGGTGCGGCGGTACACCCCGCCCCGGCCCTGGGTGAGCTGGGCCAGCAGGTCGAACGCGTTCAGGCCCATGCCCCGCACGAGGACGTCCGCCCCGGCCTCCACGGTCTCCCAGTCCACGTCGGAGGGGATCTGCGGGCCCTGGTAGTGCAGCTCGTCCCGGCCCCGCGCGGCGGCGGCCATCCGGTTCTGGCCGGGGCTGAGCTCCGCCGGCTGATGGCCCAGGCAGAGCACGACGGCGTCCGCGTCGAGCCCGGAGACCGCGCCGTCGGCGTCGCGCAGCTCGAGGCGGGCGCCGCCGTCGGGCCGGGGGTGCAGGGCGGTGGCCTCCGCGCGGTGCTCGACGACCTCGACGACCTCGGGGCGGGCGCGCAGCCCCGCGACGACGTCCTTGTACAGGTGCCGGAGGTAGCGCCCGTAGACCGCTCGGGCCGGGTACTGGTGGCGGCGTACGCCGAGGCTGGCCTCCGGGTGCACGCGACGCCACTGGTCGAAGGTCTGGGCGGCGGTGGAGGGGCGCAGACCGGGGTTGTCGGCGGCGCACGCGGTCGGGAAGAACGCGGGGGTGTTCATGAGGTACAGCTCGGACTGGTCCGTGCGCCACACCCGCCCTGGCCCGGGCGGGTAGGGGTCCACGACGTCGATGCGCAGCCGCCGGGGGTGTGCGTCCGGGGCCGCGCCCTCGAGCCGGGCGAGGATCCGCTCCAGCAGCATGACGCCGCGGGGGCCGGCTCCCACCACTGCGAGGCGGCGCTCGGCCACCAGGGGCTCGGACATGGGGCCTCCACTCTCCTCGGGATCGTTTTCACGCCTGCGGCGCGCGTATTCCACACAATATCGGTGGCCGTCAAGGGTCGCGGACCGCATGCGCCACACTCCCACCGATCCCCCAGGATCCACAGCAGGCACGGACGGAGGATCCGCGTAATCATGCGGATCACGTCGAGATTCTGGGAGAAGTCTGGGAATTGGGAATCCGGGGGGCCGATGGTTGACGCCACTCGGGCCGATGGGGAATTGTGAATGAGCGTAAGGCAACAGAACACCAATTCAGAAGGAGAATTCCTCATGGACCGCAACGCTCTCGACCAGCTGCAGAACTCCACCGTCTTCGCCACCGACGGCGACAAGATCGGCTCCGTCGGTCAGGTCTACCTCGACGACGTCACCAACGAGCCCACCTTCGTCACGGTGAAGACCGGCCTGTTCGGCGCCCGCGAGACCTTCGTGCCGCTGCAGCAGGCGCAGACCACCGCCGACGGCATCACGGTGCCCTTCGAGAAGTCCTTCGTGAAGGACGCCCCGAACGTGGACGCGGACGGCTCGCTGACCCCCGAGGAGGAGCAGCGCATCTACGAATACTACTCCATGGAGTACTCCGCCGCGGATCACGACGGCGACGTGCGTCGTGACGACGTGCGCACCGACGCCGGCGCCGCCCGCGTGGCCCGCACCGCGGGTGTGGCCGGCGTGGCCGACCGCCGCGACGAGGCCGTCGTGGACGGCGACCGCCGCGACGTGACCGACCCCGATCGCCGCGACGTGACCGACCCCGATCGCCGCGACGTGACCGACGCCGACTCCGTCGTCGTCAAGGACGAGCACCTGAACGTCGGCACCGAGCGCCGCGCCACCGGCCGCGTCCGTCTGCGCAAGCAGGCCTACACCACCACCGAGACCGTCGAGGTGCCCGTCACCCGCGAGGAGGTCGTGGTGGAGCGCGAGTCCGTCGACCCGAACTCCGCCGAGGCCCGCACCGCCGACCGCGACGGCGACGTCGAGGTGACCACCTACGAGGACACCCCGGTCGTCAACAAGACCGTGGAGGCCGAGAAGGTCTCCCTGGGCAAGCGCCAGGTGCAGGACACCGAGACGGTGACCGAGGAGGTCCGCCACGAGGACGTCAAGGTCGACGGCGACGCCACCGATCGCGACCTCGACGGCCGCAACGGCCGCAAGGATCGCATCTGATCTGAACGGACGCGTCGGGCTCAGGCCGGACGGCTGACAGATCACTCGGGGCCCCGGATCCATGGATCCGGGGCCCCGCTCGTGCGCGGTGGTGATCCGTCCGTGAGCACGCCGCTCCTTTGCCCTGCCCTGGCCTGGCGCGCTAAGCTGAACCGGTCTGACCGCGCGTCGCCCCGTGCGAGGCGCGCCGGACGGAGGAGACGTGCCAGAGCGGCCGAATGGACTTCACTGCTAATGAAGGGCTCGACGAAAGTTGGGCCGGGGGTTCAAATCCCCCCGTCTCCGCGAGAGAGGGCCGGAATCCACGCGATTCCGGCCCTCTTCGCGTCTGCGCGCGGCGACCTGACATGCCGACCGGCCGGTGACTAGCCCTCCCCGCGGCGCTCCCGCATGCGGCGCAGCAGCTCGTACGCCTCCGGCACGGAGAGCTCCGAGTGGCTGGACAGCTGGACGGCGGCGGACTCGAGGTTGCCGTCCCGCACCATGGCGGCGAGCTGGTCGCGCAGCCACGGCGGCAGGTCCTGCGAGGAGAGCCGGACGGACTCCGTCCCCCGCATCACCTCGACCTCGAAGGGGAGCTCCTCCTCGGCGGGGGCGGCGGTCCACTCGGCCGGGACGGTCAGGGTCGTCAACTCGTCGGCGGACGGCGCCGTCGGACGCGGCGCGGCCGAGGCGTGGTCGGTGTCCTGCCGGGCGTCGTCCTCGGCCACGGCGTCAGAGGTCTCGCGATCGGGCGTCTGGGCGTCCGGCTCCCCCCGCCCGCTCGAATCCTGTCCGGGCCGCTTCGGCCCGGGGGTGTCGGCCGGGGCCGCGTCGTCCCGATGGGGCTCCCCATGGCCGCCGGGAACGGGCCCCGCGACTCCGGCGGACGTGGCGTCCGGTTCCTGCACCGGCTCGGAGTAGACCTGCGGATGCACGGCGAGGGACTGCACGTCCATGACGGCGTCCTTCAGGCCGCGTCCCGTGTGGGCGCGGTAGTCGCGCACGGCCTCCATCACGCGGCTCTGGGCGATGTGCCCGTACACGCGCCGATGGGCGTCCTCGTCCAGCAGCCCCGCTGCCAGACGCGCCCGCTCCGGTCCGATGTCCAGCCCGCGACCGGACGGCGTGCGCTGGTCCGCCGCCTGACGCGCTCGACCGGCCGACATCCACCGGGCGGCGGCGAACGCGAGGGCGCCGATGACGACCACCGCGAGGACAGGGACGAGATATTCCATGCCTCCAGTCTAGGTGTGGCCCGCGAGGGCCATGCCGGCGGCCGCGGCGCCACATCACAACCTGGTCACAGTTCTGCCAGGGCTCCAGAGCCACCGGGGGGCCTCCCCTACGGTGGAATGCGGAGTCCTCCGTGTCTGGACACGGCGGCCATGGAGGAGACACTCCGCCCGCCACTCGACCGAGCCAGAAGACGGCATGTCCTTCCCCCGCCCGTCCGCCCGCACCGTCGACACCCCCTCGCCCCGGCGACGCCGCTGGTGGGGGACGTCGGTGGCGCTCGCCCTCGTGCTGGCCGGCTGTGCCGCCCCGCAGGGGGACGAGGGGACGGCGGCCGGGTCCTCGGGCTCCACGGACGCTGCCGCCTCGTCGCCCGCATCTGCGGACGGATCAGAGGCCTCGTCGTCCCAGGGACGGTCCTCGGATGCGGCCTCCTCGGAGGCCGCGTCGTCGAGCGAGGGCTCGCCGTCGGCCGCCGCAGACCCCCCGGACCCCGCGCTCCCCCTGGCCGCCCGCTCCCACGAGGGCGTGCCGATGCGGGCCTTCACGGCGGAGGAGCGCCCGCCGCAGTTCGTCCTCTTCTCCTTTGACGGCGGCCGTCAGGACGCGCGCTGGAAGACCTTCCTGGACGCGGCCGCGGACTCCGACGCGAAGTTCACGGTGTTCCAGTCCGCGATCAACCTCATCGAGACCGCCAACAGGGAGAACTACACGGCGCCCGGCAACGAGCCCGGCTACGTGGGCACGGAGTTCGGCGGCGACGAGGCCGAGGTGGCGCAGCGCATCGAGAACATCAACACGGCCCACGCCGCCGGCCACGAGATCGGCACCCACTACGCGGGTCACCTGTGCGCGCCCACGAGGTACGGCGCAGACCAGTGGTCCACGGCCGAATGGAAGCAGGAGTACGGCTCGTTCACGGACATCCTCTCCGACCTCGGCGCCTACAAGCCGGGCAGCTCCCTGCCGGCGCTGGAGGTCACCCCCGAGGACGTCAAGGGCGGACGTCTGCCCTGCCTCGACGGGGAGTGGGACCAGCTCGTCCCGATGTGGAAGGACAACGGACTCGAGTACGACACGTCGCGTGCCGCGGCCGCCTCCGGCGTCGCCTGGCCCTACCAGGAGGACGGGATCTGGGAGTTCGAGATGCCGATGACCTGGTCCCCCGTGCTCGCCGAGAAGGGCGCGGCCAGCCCGTTCGTGATGGCGATGGACTACAACTTCTGGATCTCCGGCAACGGCGGCAAGGACATCCCGGAGGACGTCGCCCGACTCACCGACTTCCAGTACCGCACCTACCGCTACATGTACGATTCGGCGTTCGCGGGCAACCGCGCCCCGCTGGTCTTCGGCAACCACTTCAACGACTGGGGTCTCAACGCGTTCAACCCGGCGGTGGAGAAGGTCATGCGGGAGGTCTGCGTCGAGGAGGACACCTACTGCGTGACCTACCAGCAGATGATCGCGTGGCTCGAGCTGCAGGACCCGGAGGTCCTCGCCGCCTGGCGCGACCAGGCCCGGTCCGCCACCGGCACGGATGCCTGGGCTCTCGGCTGGTGACCGGCGGGTCGACCCACTGACACCCGCCCCGACGACGGCCCCGGCTCAGCGCGCCGGGGCCGTCCCGCGTCCGCGCAGCACGACGACGGCGCTCGCCAGGGCGGTCAGCACCAGGGCCAGGACCATCAGCACCGTCCCCGGCCACCCGTGGGACTCGTGGAACACGCCGCCCAGCCAGCCGAAGAGGCTCGAGCCGGCGTAGTACGCGAAGTTGTACAGGGAGGTCGACTGGGCGCGGCCCGTGGGGGCGTCCGTCCCGGACCACGCGGAGGCCACGGCGTGGGCGGCGAAGAACGCGCCCGTCACGAGCACCAGGGCGGGCACCAGCACCGCCGGATGCGGGACCGACGTGAGGGCGACGCCCGCCGCCATGGCCGCCGTCGCGCCGGCCAGGACGGGCAGCCGGCCCACCCGCGCGGCCAGCCGACCCGCGCGCGGCGACGACCACGTGCCCGCGAGATAGGCGAGGAAGACGAGGCCGGCCGCCGTCGGCGTCCAGGAGAACGGCGGGTCGAGCAGGCGGTACCCCACGAAGTTGTACAGCGCCACGAACCCGCCCATCAGCAGCGCCCCCTGCAGGTAGACGGCGACGAGCTCCGGCGAGCGCAGATGGCCGCGCACGATGCGCACGAGCGTCGCCGCGGAGGTGGGCGACGGCGTGAAACGCCGGGCACGCGGCGTGATCGCCAGGAAGCCGACCGTGCACAGCACCCCGACCACGGTGACGGCCAGCATCCCGCCGCGCCACGAGGACGCCTCCGCGACGGGCAGGGCGAGGAGCCGGCCGGAGAGCCCGCCGAGGGTGGTGCCGGCGATGTAGGTGCCGGCGGCCGCCGCGACCGCGTGCGGGACCACCTCCTCCGCCAGCAGCGCCACGGCGAGTCCCGCGACGCCCCCATGCGCCATGCCCTCGAGCAGGCGCAGGCCCAGCATGGCCTCGAACGTGGGTGCGAGGACGCCCGTGAGCGCGCACGCGCTGGCGGAGACCATCGAGACCACCATGGCGCGTCGGCGGCCCCACCGGTCCCCGGCCAGGGACCACGGCACCACCGACACAGCGAGGCCGAGTGTGCCGGCGGAGACGAGCAGGGCGGCACGGTCCGCGGGGACGCCCAGGTCGTTGCTGACCAGCGGCAGCAGGCCCTGCGGGGAGTAGAGCTGGGCGAACGTGGCCACCCCCGCCAGGAACAGCCCGATCAGCAGCCTGCGGTACGCGGGCTCCCCGGGCGCGGCCGGCGCGGGTCCCGACGGCGGCACGGCCGGGGGCCCCGCGGGCGGGGGCGGAGTGGTCGGGGGCACGCCATCACTGTATCCAGGCTGTCCACTACCATCGGTCGGGTGACTACCTCGACTCCCTCCCTCGACCTGCACGATTCCTTCAAGGCGTACGACGTCCGCGGCATCGTGGGCGAGTCCATCACGGCGGAGAGCGTCCGCGCGGTGGGCGCGGCCTTCGTGGACGTGCTGGGCCTGGCCGGCCAGACCGTGCTGGTCGGCGGGGACATGCGCCCCTCCTCGCCCGCGTTCATGACGGCCTTCGCCGAGGGCGCCACGCGCCGCGGCGCCGACGTCGTCACCCTGGGGCTGATCTCCACGGACATGCTCTACTACGCGGCGGGCGTGAAGCAGGCCGCGGGCGTGGTGTTCACCGCCTCGCACAACCCGGCCGAGTACAACGGTATGAAGATGGCCCAGGCCGGCGCCGTGCCGGTCTCCTCGGACACCGGGCTGTTCGAGATCCGCGACGCGGCCCAGGCGTACCTCGACGCCGGTGAGATCCCCGCGGCCGAGACCACCGGCACCGTGACGGAGGAGGACATCCTCCCCGGCTACGCCGCGTACCTGCGCTCGCTCGTGGACCTGACGGGGGTGCGCCGCCTGAAGGTCGTGGTGGACGCGGGCAACGGCATGGCGGGCAAGACCACCCCGGCCGTCCTCGGCGACGCCGAGCTGGCCGCCCTGCCGCTGGAGATCGAGCCGCTCTACTTCGAACTGGACGGCACCTTCCCGAACCACCCGGCCAATCCTCTGGAGCCGGAGAACCTGCGGGACCTGCAGGCCGCCGTCGTGGAGCACGGCGCGGACATCGGCCTGGCCTTCGACGGCGACGCCGACCGCTGCTTCGTGATCGACGAGCAGGGCGCCCCGGTCTCCCCCTCCGCGATCACCGCCCTGGTGGCCCGCCGCGAGATCGCCCGCGCGAAGGCCGACGGCGAGCAGACCCCCGTGGTCATCCACAACCTGATCACCTCCCGCGCCGTCCCCGAGCTCGTGGCGGCCGACGGGGGCCGGGCCGTGGAGACCCGCGTGGGCCACTCCTTCATCAAGGCGGTCATGGCCGCCGAGTCCGCCGTGTTCGGCGGCGAGCACTCCGCGCACTACTACTTCCGCGACTTCTTCAACGCGGACACCGGCATGCTCGCGGCCATGCACGTGCTGGCGGCCCTGGGCGGCCAGGAGCAGCCGCTGTCCGAGCTGGCCGAGGAGTACGAGCCGTACGTGGCCTCCGGAGAGATCAACTCGCAGGTCGAGGACAAGGACGCCGCCGTGGCCGCGGTGGTGGCGCAGTTCGCCCCCGCCGTGGGCGAGGGCGTCGGCGAGGGCCGGGCCGTGCACGAGGACTTCGCCGGGGTGGCCACCACGGTGACCCGCATGGACGGCACCACGATCGCCGCCCAGGACGGCACGTGGTGGTTCAACCTCCGCCCGTCCAACACGGAGCCGTTCCTGCGCTACAACGGCGAGGCCCGCACGGCCGCCACCATGGAGGCGCTCCGCGACGCCGTGCTGGCGATCGTCCGCGCGGAGCGCTGACCGCGGCGGCTCATCCGGTCTGGGCCAGGACGAGCGGCAGCACCCCCTGCGCGCCGGCCT
Organism: Micrococcus sp. HOU01; assembly: GCF_035609305.1. Classification (NCBI taxonomy): domain Bacteria; kingdom Bacillati; phylum Actinomycetota; class Actinomycetes; order Micrococcales; family Micrococcaceae; genus Micrococcus; species Micrococcus sp. HOU01. The sequence goes on from NZ_CP141211.1 coordinate 2,390,258, forward strand.
CGCGCAGCACCCGCGCGGCCTCGGCGAGCGACCACCGCGAGTCGACGAGGTCGTCGACCAGCAGCACGGGGCCGTGGCGGCCGGCGTCCGGGGCGGTGCGCAGCATCTGCGCCATCGCCTCGGGGACGGCGAACCGGCCGTACACGGACCCGAGCCGGTAGGCGCTGTTGCCGCCCGGCCCGGCCGTGGGGCCGCCGCGCGCGTGCTCGAGCGAGCCGAGGAACGGCAGCCGGCCGATCCGGGCGATCCCCTCGGCGAACGACCCCACCAGCTGCGGGCGGGTGCGCGAGGGCATCGCGACGACGGCGATCGGCCGCGTTCGCCACCCCCAGCCGGCCAGGACGTCGACGGCGCCCCGCAGGACCTCCTCCGGCACCGGGGCGTCCTCCCGGTCCAGCAGGTCCCGCAGGACGGTGCCCCACCCGAGGTCCGTCAGGCGGGCGAGCGCGCGACCCTCCTCGGCCTGTGACTCGGGCGCGATGCGCCCCTTCACGGGCACGCCCAGCCGGTCCATGCCCGAGGGCCACATGCGACGGGGCTCGATCGGCACGCCGGTGCGGCGCAGGGCGGCCTCCGCGCGCTCCTGCGCCGCCCCGTCCGATCCCGTCGGGTACCAGGGGCCGGCACAGACGTCGCAGCGGCCGCACGGCGCGGCGGTGGGGTCGTCCAGGGTGCGGGCCAGGAACTCCATGCGGCACCGGTCCGTGGTCTGGTAGTCGAGCATGAGCCGCTCCTCGGCCCGGCGCGCCTCGGCCACGCGGGCGTACCGCTCGGCGTCGTACGTCCACTCCCGCCCGGTGGCGCGCCAGCCGCCGCCCACCCGCTCGACCGCCCCGTCCACGGCGAGGACCTTGAGCAGCAGCTCCAGGGTGGTGCGCTTGATCCGCACGGCCGGCTCGAGCGCCGCCACGGAGAGGGCCCCGCCGTGGTCCGCGAGCGCCCCCAGCACGGCGCGCGCCTGCTCCTCGTCCGGCATGGAGGCGGTGGCGAAGTACTCCCAGATGCGACGGTCCTCGGGCCCGGGCAGCAGGAGCACGTCCGCGTGGTCCGTCCCGCGGCCGGCGCGGCCGACCTGCTGGTAGTACGCCACGGGCGAGCCCGGCGCGCCGAAGTGCACCACGAACGTCAGGTCCGGCTTGTCGAAGCCCATGCCGAGCGCCGAGGTGGCTACGACGGCCTTCACCCGGTTGGCCTTGAGGTCCTCCTCGATCTCGGCGCGCCGCTCCGGGTCCGTGCGGCCCGTGTAGGCGACCACCTCGTGCCCCGCCTCGCGCAGGGCGCGCGCCGTGTCCTCGGCGGCGGAGACGGTGAGGGCGTAGACGATCCCGGAGCCCGGCAGGTCCGCGAGGTGGTCGAGGAGCCAGGCCAGGCGCGCGGCCGGGCTGGGCATGCGCAGCACGCCCAGGCGCAGCGAGGCGCGGGCCAGGGGGCCGCGGAGCACGAACACGTCCTGCTCGGAGGCGACGCCGAGCTGCTCCACCACATCCGCCACCACACGGGCGTTGGCCGTGGCGGTGGTGGCCAGCACGGGCACCGCGCGCGGCCCCTCGGCGGGAAGCAGCCCGATCAGGTCCCGGATGCGGCGGTAGTCCGGCCGGAAGTCGTGGCCCCAGTCGGAGATGCAGTGGGCCTCGTCCACCACGAGCAGACCCATGCGCGCCACGAGGTCCGGCAGCTGCTCGTCCCGGAACCGGGGGTTCGTGAGGCGCTCGGGCGAGATCAGCAGCACGTCCACCTCGTCCGCCGCGAGCCGGGCCCGGACCTCGTCCCACTCCGTGGCGTTCGCCGAGCTCACGGACACCGCACGCACGCCCGCCCGGGCGGCGGCCGCGACCTGGTCCCGCATGAGCGCCAGCAGCGGGGAGACGATCAGCGTGGGCCCCGCGCCGCGGGCGCGCAGCAGGAGGGAGGCCACGAAGTACACGGCGGACTTGCCCCAGCCGGTGCGCTGCACCACCAGGGCGCGGCGGCGGTGGGCCACGAGCGCCTCGATCGCCTCGAACTGTCCGTCCTTGAATCGCGCGTCCGGCCGGTCCACGAGCCGACGCAGCACGGCCAGGGCCTCCTCGTGCAGCGCGGCGTCGCCCCCCGGCGCGGAGGTCTCGGGGAGGCGGGGGCCGGCGTCGGGGTGCGAGGTGGCGTCCATGGCGTCAGTATGCCAACCGGCCCGGACACCGCAGGCGCGGCGGCGCCGTGCACCGGTGGGATGATGGCGGGATGAAGCTGAGCGCCTACACCGACGTCTGCCTGCGCGTGCTGATGACGCTCGCGGCGGCCGAGGGGGAACGGCTCACCAGCCAGCAGATCGCGGACCGGATCCAGGTGCCCTACAACCACGTGATCAAGGCGGTCGCCGAGCTGCGTCGCCGCGGGACCATCGAGGTGCTGCGCGGTCGACACGGCGGGGCCATGATCGCCGCGGCCGGTCTGGACCAGCGTGTGGGCGAGCTCGTGCGCACGTTGAGCAGCCGCGACGAGGTGATCGACTGCGCCGGGCGCGACTCCGGGGTGGCGTGCCCCTACGCCGGCGACTGCCGCCTGCGCGGCGCCCTGCACCGCGCACGCGAGGCCTTCCTCGCCGAGCTCGACACCGTGCGGATCCGGGATCTGGTGAGCGCCGGGCCTGTCGGCGGGCCTGTGCTGCTGGGCCTGCCGGAGATCCCCGTGACGCACTGAGGGAACGGGCCGGGGGGCGAGTTCCCGCCGGCGACGGCCGGGTGTAATCTGGCAAAATCAGCGCAAGATTCGCCACCAAAGAGACGGAGACCCCCGTGCTGTCCGAGAAGTCCCGCCCCGTCATCGAGGCCACCGCCGCCGTCGTCGCCGAGCACATGCCGGAGATCACGCCGAAGTTCTACGCCCACATGTTCGAGGCCCACCCCGAGCTCCTCGACGGCGTCTTCTCCCGCGCCAACCAGCGCAACGGCGAGCAGGCGCAGGCCCTCGCCGGCTCCATCGTGAAGTTCGCGGTGCACCTGCTCGAGAACCCGGGCACCCTGCCCGAGGCCGTGCTCGCGCGGATCGCGCACAAGCACACCGCCCTCGGCATCACCGAGGACCAGTACCAGATCGTCTACGAGAACCTCTTCTGGGCCATCGCCGACGTCCTCGGCGACGCCGTGACCCCCGAGGTCGCCGAGGCCTGGACCGAGGTGTACTGGCTCATGGCCGACGCCCTGATCAAGCTCGAGAAGGGCCTCTACGCCAAGCAGGCCAACGACAAGATGTGGCTCGACTGGAAGGTCGTCTCCAAGGAGCCCACCGGCAACGCCGCCGTGACCTTCCGCTTCGAGCCGGCCGACGACACCCCGCAGACCCCCGGCGAGGCCGGCGGCTTCGTCTCGGTGCGCGTCAAGGTGGCCGACGGCCTGCGCCAGGCCCGGCAGTACTCGCTCTCGGACCACGCCGCCTCCACCACCGAGCGCGTGATCACCGTGAAGCTGGACGAGGCCGGCGAGGTCTCGCCCGTGCTCATCCAGAACGTGGAGGTCGGCGACGTCATCGAGCTGTCCAACCCCTACGGCGAGATCACCCCGAAGGACGACTCGGCGCCCCTCATGCTCGCCACCGCGGGCATCGGCATCACGCCGGCCGCCTCCATCCTGAGCTCGCTGGCCGAACAGGGGTCCGACCGTGAGGTCGTCGTCCTGCACGCCGATGCCTCCCTGGAGTCCGTGGCCCTGCTCGGGCAACTCACGGAGTCGCTCTCCGCGCTGCCGAACGCCCAGGCCCACCTGTGGCTCGGCGTGGCCCCGGAGCAGGCGCCCGAGGGCATCACCGTCCACGAGGGCCGCATGGACCCCTCCGAGATCGAGCTCCCCTCCGGCGCCGAGGTCATCCTCTGCGGCCCGCTCGCGTTCATGCAGTCCACCCGCTCGACGCTGATCGACGCCGGCGTGCCCGCGACGTCCATCCGCTACGAGATCTTCGGCCCGGACATCTGGCTCGCCGCCTGATCCGGCCCCGGAACGCGGAACGGCCCGCACCCCTCATGGGGTGCGGGCCGTTCCGCGTGCGGCGGGGCTCAGGCCTGGGCGAACCGGGCCTTCTGCGCCTCGAAGCGATCGCGGATGGCCTGGGGCAGGGACTCGCCGAACCGGCCGAGCCACTGCTCGATGAGCTCGTTCTCCTCGGCCCACTCCTCACGGTCCACCTTGAGGGCGTCCTCGAGGTCCGCGTCGGACACGTCCAGGCCGGTCAGGTCGAGGGACTCGGGGGTGGGGATGAAGCCGATCGGGGTCTCCACGGCGTCGGCCTTGCCCTCGAGGCGCTCCACGACCCACTTCAGGACGCGGGAGTTCTCGCCGAAGCCGGGCCAGGCGAAACCGCCGTCGCGGTTGCGGCGGAACCAGTTGACCAGGTAGATGCGCGGCAGCTTCTCCGGGTCGGCCTTGCCGGACTCCCTGGCCCAGTGGGCCAGGTAGTCGCCGGCATCGTAGCCGAGGAACGGCAGCATGGCCATCGGGTCGCGGCGCACGACGCCCACAGCACCGGCGGCGGCCGCGGTGGTCTCCGAGGAGAGGGTGGCGCCCTTGAGGATGCCGTCCTCCCAATCGAAGGCCTCGGTCACCAGCGGCACGGTGGTCTTGCGGCGGCCGCCGAACAGGATGGCGTCCAGCTTCACGCCCCGCGGGTCGCGGTACTCGTCGGCCAGCATGTCCGTCTGCTCGATGGGCGTGCAGAACCGGGAGTTGGGGTGGGCGGCCGGGCGGCCGGACTCGGGCGTCCAGTCGTTGCCGCGCCAGTCGGTGAGGTGCTCGGGGACCTCGTCCGTCATGCCCTCCCACCACACGCCGCCGTCGTCGGTGAGGGCGACGTTGGTGAAGATGGAGTTGCCCTTGGAGATCGCGCGCATGGCGTTCGGGTTGGTGGACCAGCCGGTGCCGGGGGCGACGCCGAAGTAGCCGGTCTCCGGGTTGATCACGCGGAACTCACCGTCCTTGCCGGCGCGGATCCAGGTGATGTCGTCGCCCAGGGTCTCGGCCTTCCAGCCCTCGATGGTGGGGTCGATGAGGGCGAGGTTGGTCTTGCCGCAGGCCGACGGGAAGGCGCCGGTGATGTGGTAGGACCGGCCCTCGGGGTTGGTCAGCTTGAGGATCAGCATGTGCTCGGCGAGCCAGCCCTCGTCCCGGGCCATCACGGAGGCGATGCGCAGCGCGTAGCACTTCTTGCCGAGCAGGGCGTTGCCGCCGTAGCCGGAGCCGAAGGACCAGATGGAGCGCTCCTCGGGGAAGTGCACGATCCACTTGGTCTCGTTGCACGGCCACGGCACGTCCTGCTCGCCCGGCTCCAGCGGGGCGCCCACGGAGTGCACGGCCGGCACGTAGAAGGCCTGCTCGCGGGACATCTTGTCCAGCACGTCCTGGCCGATGCGGGCCATGATGCGCATCGACAGGACCACGTAGGCGGAGTCGGTGATCTCCACGCCGTACTTCGGGTCCTCGGCGTCGAGGTGGCCCATCACGAACGGGATCACGTACATGGTGCGGCCGCGCATGGCGCCGGTGAACGCGTCGTCGAGGATGCCGTGCATCTTCGCCGGGTCCATCCAGTTGTTGGTGAAGCCGGCGTCCTCCTCCTTCTCGGAGCAGATGAAGGTGCGGTCCTCCACGCGGGCGACATCGGCGGGATCGGAGAACGCGGCGAAGGAGTTGGGGAACTTGTCCTCGGCCAGGCGGGTCAGGGTGCCCGCCGCCACGAGCTCGTCCGCGAGGCGGTCGCGCTCCTCCTCGGAGCCGTCGACCCACTGGACAGAGTCCGGCTGCGTCAGCTCTGCGATCTGAGCGACCCACTCGCGCAGCTGGGCGTAGTCCGTGGGCGCGTCCGCCAGGGCGCGATCCGCGAACGAGGTGGTGGCGTTGTCAGCCATGGTGGAGAGTCCTCCCATTGGGGTCCGGGGCCGTTCCGTCCCGTCCACTCCGATGCGTGCACCGCCGAAGCGCGCACCACATCGTTGTGGCCGCACGGTCCTGCCATGGTACCCGAGCCCGGCTATCATGGCCGCGCCCCCGCCACGCCCCCGACACAGGCCGACGCAGAGCGTCGATTTGCACTTCGCCGGAGAGGTCCTGTAGTGTTCTACGAGTTCGAGCCGCTCCGGCGGATCGGATGATGCGCCCATAGCTCAGCTGGATAGAGCGTCTGTCTACGGAACAGAAGGTCAGGGGTTCGAATCCCTTTGGGCGCACGACCGGAAGGCCCCGCTCCTGCTGGAGCGGGGTCTTCGTCATGTCGGCGCGCCTCTGCCACGCGCGCCGCCGCGGAGGTCAGCGCCCCGGAACCACGAAGTGCGTCAGGGCTGCGTCGCGGCCGTCGAGCTCGGCCCACGGCTTCTCCACCCGGAACACCTGCATCCCGAGCGGCGGGTAGTGCTCGCTCATGCGCAGCGCCGCGTCCTGGTCCGAGTCCAGGCTCATCAGCCGCATGCCCAGCTCCTGCACCCACGGCATGTGGCCCACCACCAGCAGCCGTCGCGTGGTCTCCTCCGTCTCGTTGACGACGGCCAGGGCCCGCGCCGCGTCGGCGCCGTAGAGCCGCGGGTCCAGGTAGGGCGTGGGTGCCAGCTCGCCCAGGCGCTCGCACACCCACACGCACGTCTGACGGGTGCGCAGCGCGTCGGAGCACACGACGGCGTCCGGGACGAGGTCGTGCTCGCGGAGCCAGTCGCCGGCGGCGGGCGCCTGGGCATGGCCTCGCTCGGCGAGCGGGCGGGCATGGTCGTCGGCCGCGTCGGGCCAACCGGCCTTGGCGTGCCGGAGGACGATCAGGGTCTTCGCGTCGGCGGTGCTCATGCGGCCAGGCTACGGCGACGGCCCCCGCTCGGGTGAGCGGGGGCCGTCGTCGGACACGGGCGGGCGCGGGTCAGATGCTGTACTCCGGCGCCGCCCACACGACCACCTCGGGGTGGCGGTAGAAGCGGTAGCCCTGGCCGCGCACGGTGCGCACGGTGTTCGCGAGGCGGCCGAGCTTGGCGCGCAGTCGGCGGATGTGCACGTCGATGGTGCGCTCGTTGGGCACCTCGTCGGCGTTGCGCCACAGGGCGTCGAGCAGCTCCTCGCGACCGACGGTGCGCTCCCCGTTCTCCACGAGGTAGTTCAGGAGCTCGAACTCCTTGAAGGTGAGGTTCAGGGACTCGCCGTCCAGCTGCACCTCGCGCCGGGACAGATCGATCAGCACACCGGGCTGACGCGTGGACACGGGGGCTGGCGCCTGTGCCAGGTCGGGACTGGCACCGCCCTGCACGGTCGGATCGCCGAGCACCTGGCGCACGACCTCGAGGTCGCGGCCCTCGGCCCCGGCGGGGGCCAGGGCGACGGCGGCGTGCGACTCCGCCCCGGGAACGAGGGACTCCACATAGTGGCGCAGCTCGTTGGCCAGCCGCGTGAGGGAGGTGCCGGCGGCCGAGGCGGCCAGCTCGTCCATGCCCACGTAGATGACGAACCCACGGGCCTCGTTCTCCCGGGCCACCGCCTGGGGACCCGGGATGCCGTTCGGCGCCAGGACCGGCGTCGGCGCCGTCTGGGAGTCGGGGGCGTCGGTGCCACCGGCCAGGCGCAGGCCTGCGCGGGCCTGGCCTCGGCGGGACATGCCGTCGGCCCGGCGCTGCGCGTTGCGGACGGAGATGTGCACGTATCCGGCGGACTGACCCATGGCCACCACTCCTCTTTCGGCTCATGGCCCCTCCACCGCTCGGTCGGTGCGGCGGACGAGGCGTCACATGACAAGAATGTGACTTCACCGAGGGACTGGCAAGTAACGTTCGCGCTTTTGTCTCGTTATTTGAGAAGAAGAGTCCTGAATGTGCTCAACATCACTATTCGCGGATCGGAATAGCGTCGCGCCGCCGCTCGGCTCGCCCGCGCGACTCTCTCATTGTTCAACAGGCGGGAGCGGGCCGCCGGACCAATGAGTATGCGGAATATTTATGCAGGCGACTTCCAGGTTTTCCATGTGACGCCATGATGACGGGTCACAGCGGGTCGTGACGTCCACTAGATGGACGACACATTCGCGGCCCCGCTTGACGCCCCCGCCGGAGACGCTCCCGTGAGACGACCACGGCCCCCGCCGGGTGGGGGCGGGGGCCGTGGTCGTCTCGTGGTGGACGCGGAGGTCCGTTCAGGTCATTCCGCCAGACCGTAGAGCCGGTCGCCGGCGTCGCCGAGGCCGGGGACGATGTAGGACCGCTCGTCCAGGCGCTCGTCGACGGCGGCCAGGTACAGGTCCACCTCGACGTCGCCCAGCGAGGCCTCCAGCCGCTCGATGCCCTCGGGCGCCCCGAGCAGGCAGAGGCACGTGACCCGCGCCGCGCCACGCTGGTAGAGGAAGCGGATGGCCTCGATCAGCGTGCCTCCCGTGGCCAGCATGGGGTCCAGGACGAACACGTGACGCCCGGACAGGTCGGCCGGCAGCCGCTCCGCGTAGGTGACGATGTCCAGCGTCTCCTCATTGCGGGCCATGCCGAGGAACCCGACCTCGGCGGACGGCGCCATCTTGGTCATCCCCTCCAGCATCCCGAGCCCCGCGCGCAGGATCGGCACGACCAGCGGACGCGGGCGGGCCAGCCGGAAGCCGGTGGTCTCGGTCACCGGGGTCTCGATCCGCACCTCCTCCATGGCCACGTCGCGCGTCGCCTCGTAGGCGAGCAGCATCACGAGCTCCTCCGTGAGCTGCCGGAAGATCATGGACGGGGTCTTCTTGTCCCGCAGGACGCTGAGCTTGTGGGCCACGAGCGGGTGGTCGACGATGTGGACGCGCATGGCGCCCACGGTACCGCCCACGCGCGCCCCTGCGCCCGCCCCCGCGCCCGCGGGGGCGCCGACACCGCCGCTAGGCTGGCCGCGTGTCCGCCCCCGTCCCCTCCCCCGCGCCCACGGCCGAGCAGGAGCACGCGTGGATGGGCCTGGCCCTCCGGGCCGCCCGCGCGGCCGGAGCGGCCGGCGACGTGCCGATCGGCGCCGCCCTCGTGGCCGGCGACGGGACCGTCCTGGCCGTCGTCGGGAACGAGCGCGAGCAGCACCACGACCCCACCGCCCACGCCGAGGTCCTCGCGCTGCGCCGCGGGGCGGAGCTGCGGGCCGCCGCCGGGGCGGGCGACGGCTGGCGCCTGACGGACTGCACCCTCGTGGTGACCCTCGAGCCCTGCCCCATGTGCGCCGGCGCGCTGCTGCTGGCCCGCATCCCGCGCGTCGTGTTCGGGGCGTGGGACCCGAAGGCGGGCGCGTGCGGCTCGGTGCTGGACGTGGTCCGCGACCCCCGCTTCAACCACCGGGTGCAGGTCCGCGCCGGCGTCCGCGCCGAGGAGAGCTCGGCGCTGCTGCGGGAGTTCTTCGCCGCCCAGCGCGACTGAACGCGCCCGCGCCCGACGACGGCGGGCGGCCGGTTTGGGCGCGCTGCCACGGCTCGGGTAGGGTGTCCTGGTCTGGTGACGTGTCCGAGCGGCCGAAGGTGCAGCACTCGAAATGCTGTGTACGGTAACCCCGTACCGTGGGTTCAAATCCCACCGTCACCGCCAGATGTGCAGCCCGGGAGCCTCGTGCTCCCGGGCTTTCGCCATGCCGGGGCGGGTCCGGCCGCCGGCTCAGCGCGGCAGGACGGCGTCCAGGAACGAGGCCACCGCGGACCACGAGATGGTGGCGTGCACGGCGCTGGCCGGCACACCGCTGCGGAGCACCTCCGCGCTGCGGGTCTTCGCGGTCATCATGCCCAGGTCGTGGCCGCCCTCGGCCACCGAGTAGAACACCGTGCGCAGCCCGGCGGCCTCGGCGGCCCGGTACAGCTCGAGGCTCTGCCCCCACGGGACCGTGACGTCCTTGCGCCCGTGGACGACCAGCAGGGGCGGCGAGTCTGGGCGCACGTGCGCGATCGGGGAGGCCAGCCGGGTCAGGCCGCCCGAGGCCAGGACCGGCACCCCCAGCATGTCCGACTTGGTGCTGCGGTCGTCGAGGTGGCAGTGCTCCAGCCGGTTCGCGCGGTTGTAGTCCGCACACGCGCCCGGGAACATCTGGCGGTTCATCGTCAGGAAGTCCGTGGGGCCGAAGAAGTCCACGATCGCGTGGACGCGGTCCTCCTCCGGGATCGCGTGGCCGCCGTCGGGCACCTCCCGGCCGGGCAGCGGCACCTGCTCGCGGTCCAGGTCCTGTCCGCCCGTGAGGCCGGCCATGAGGGCGTTCCAACCGCCCGACGACGAGCCGGCCACGGCCACCCGCCCCGCGTCCAGCTGCAGGCCCGGGGCGTTGCGCCGCACCCAGCGGACCGCCGCCGTCGCGTCCTCCACCTGGGCGGGGAACGTGCCCTGCTTGGAGCTGCGCACCGAGAACGCGGCGACGGCGTAGCCGTGCGGGACCAGGCCGCGGGCGACGTCGACACCGTCGCTGTAGCCGCGATCGCTGCGCCAGCCGGAGCCCGCGTTCCACACGAGGACCGGGAACGGGCCCTGGCCCGGCGGCCGGTACACGTCGATGCGTCCGGCGCGCCCGGGCAGGGCCGCGTACGTGTGCCCGGTGGAGCTGCGCATGCCGTACAGGGCCGTCGCGTTGGCGCCCAGCGGCCCGGCGGGCGCGCCGGCCAGGTCGGTGACGACGGCCACCCCGCCCACCGCGAGGGCGCCGACCCCGAGGCCGAGCGCGGCGCGGCGGGACACCCGCGCGGACCGTGCGGTCGACGTCATGGGCCCCCTTCCGGTGCGGAGCCAGGCACCCCGCCCCGGCGAGCGTAACCGAGCGGCGGGGGCCGACCCCCGTACCGTGTCCGCGGCCGGTGCGATCATGGGGCCATGTCTGTTCGGGTGCTGGCCATCGGCAAGAAGCATGAGGCGTGGGTCGTCGACGGGATCCACCGCTACGAGCGGCGTCTCAAGAAGCCCTACGACCTCTCGTGGCGTCTGCTGCCGCACTCCGCGCGGCAGGAGGAGGCGGCGCGCACAGAGGAGTCGGACCGGATCCTGGGCGCGGTCGGCGCGGACGAGCACCTGATCCTGCTGGACGAGCGGGGGACGGCGTTCGACTCGCCGGGCCTGGCGCGGCACCTGCAGGGCCGGTTCGACGTCGGCGCCCCGGTGACGATGGTCATCGGAGGCGCGTACGGGGTGGACGCCCGGGTCCACGCCCGCGCGGACCGCGTCTGGTCCCTGTCCCCGCTCGTCTTCCCGCACCAGCTCGTGCGGCTGATCCTGGCGGAGCAGGTCTACCGAGCCCAGGAGATCTCCGCCGGCCGACCGTACCACCACGCATGAGCGGGCCCGCGGAGACCGCAGCGGGCGCGCCCACGCCCGCAGCCGACGTCGTCCTGGGCCGGTTCACCGAGCCCACGCGCGCCTGGTTCACGGGCGCGTTCGAGGCCCCGACGCCGGCCCAGCTCGGCGCGTGGGACGCGATCTCCTCGGGGCGGCACGCGCTGGTGATCGCGCCGACCGGCTCGGGCAAGACCCTCTCCTCCTTCCTCTGGGCGCTCGACTCGTTCGTGCGCGAGCCCGCCGCCGAGGGGACGGCGGCCACCCGCGTCCTCTACGTCTCGCCGCTGAAGGCACTCGGCGTGGACGTGGAGCGGAACCTCCGGGCCCCGCTCGTGGGCATCACGCAGACCGCCGCGCACCAGGGCAGGCCCGTGCCGCGCGTGCGGGTGGGTGTGCGCTCCGGGGACACCCCGGCGGCCGAGCGGCGGCGCCTGCAGCAGGATCCGCCGGACATCCTCATCACCACGCCCGAGTCGCTGTACCTCATGCTCACCTCGCAGGCCCGCGCGGCGCTGGCCGGGGTCCGCACGGTGATCGTGGACGAGGTGCACGCCGTGGCCGGGACCAAGCGCGGCGCCCACCTGGCCGTCTCCCTCGAGCGCCTGGACGCCCTGCTGGACGCCCCCGTGCAGCGGATCGGCCTGTCCGCCACGGTCGAGCCGGCCGCCGAGGTGGCCCGGTTCCTCGGCGGCACACAGCCGGTGACGGTGGTGCGGCCCGCCTCGGCCAAACGCTGGGACCTCACGGTCACGGTGCCGGTGCCGGACCTGACGGACCTCTCCTCCCCCGCCGCAGCCCACGACCTGGGACCCGGCTCCTCGACGGGCGGGCTCGGCGACGAGGGCGCGGTGACGGGCGGGTCCATCTGGCCGCACGTCGAGGAGCGGATCGTGGACCTGGTGGCCGAGCGGCGTTCCACGCTCGTGTTCGCCAACTCCCGCCGCCTGGCCGAGCGCCTCACCGGCCGGCTCAACGAGATCTGGGAGGCCCGCGCCGAGGCCGCCGCCGCGGCCGAGCACCCGGACGCCGTCCCCGGCTTCCGCACACCGGACCCGACCGGCTTCCACGGCCCCGCCCAGGTGGCCGGGCAGACCGGCACCGGATCGGGCACCGTCTCCGACTTCGCCCGCGCCCACCACGGCTCCGTGTCCAAGGAGCAGCGCGCCATCGTCGAGGAGGCGCTGAAGACCGGCCAGATCCGCTGCGTCGTGGCCACGAGCTCGCTCGAGCTGGGCATCGACATGGGCGCGGTGGACCAGGTGATCCAGGTGGAGTCGCCGCCCTCGGTGGCCTCGGGCCTGCAGCGCGTGGGCCGCGCCGGGCACCAGGTGGGCGAGGTCTCCCGGGGCGTGTTCTTCCCCAAGCACCGGGGCGACCTCGTGGACACCGCCGTCGTGGCCGAGCGCATGACGGCCGGGCGCATCGAGTCGCTGCGCATCCCCGCCAACCCGCTGGACATCCTCGCCCAGCACACCGTGGCCGCCGTCGCCATCGCGGACCTGGACGCACAGGAGTGGTTCGACCTCGTGCGCCGGTCCGCGCCGTTCGCCACGCTGCCGTTCTCCGCCTACGAGTCCGTGCTCGACCTGCTGGCCGGCCGCTACCCCTCGGACGAGTTCGCCGAGCTGCGCCCGCGCATCCTGTGGGACCGGGAGAACGGCACCCTCGCCGCCCGCCCCGGCGCCCAGCGCCTCGCGGTCACCTCGGGCGGCACCATCCCGGACCGCGGCCTGTTCGGGGTGTTCCTGGCCTCCGACGGCGGCGCGGACGGCACCCCCGGCGGCGCGGCGGCCGGGGACACCGCCGAGTCCGCGGGCACCGCGTCCGCGGGCTCGGCCCGCTCCGGCGGGCGCCGGGTCGGCGAGCTCGACGAGGAGATGGTCTACGAGTCCCGCGTGGGGGACGTCATCCTGCTGGGCGCCACGAGCTGGCGCATCGTGGACATCACTGCGGACCGCGTCCTGGTGCTGCCCGCCTACGGGCAGCCCGGCAAGCTCCCGTTCTGGCGGGGCGACGCCGCAGGCCGGCCGGCGGAGCTGGGCGACGCCGTCGGGCGCTTCCGCCGCGAGCTGGACGCGGACCCCGAGGCCGGGCGCACCCGCCTGGCCGCCGCGGGCCTGGACCCGTGGGCGCAGGACAACCTGCTGGCCTACCTCGCCGACCAGCGCGAGGCCACCGGGGTGCTGCCCACCGAGCAGACGCTCGTGGTGGAGCGGTTCACGGACGAGCTCGGCGACTGGCGCGTCGTGCTGCACTCCCCCTACGGCATGGCGGTGCACGCCCCGTGGGCGCTCGCGGTGGGGGCGCGGCTGGCGCAGCGGTACGGGCTGGAGACCGGCTCGGGCGCGGCGATGGCGGCCGACGACGGGATCGTGCTGCGCATCCCGCTGATGGACGCCGAGCCGCCGGGCGCGGAGCTGTTCGAGTTCACGGCCGAGGAGCTGGACGAGATCGTCACGGCGGAGGTCGGCGGGTCCGCGCTGTTCGCGGCCCGATTCCGGGAGAACGCGGCCCGGTCCCTGCTGCTGCCGCGCCGTGACCCCGGGCGGCGGACCCCCCTGTGGCAGCAGCGGCAGCGGTCCGCGCAGCTGCTGGACGTGGCACGGAAGCACCCGCGGTTCCCCGTGATCCTGGAGACCGTGCGCGAGGTGCTCCAGGACGTCTACGACCTCCCTGCGCTCAAGGAGCTCGCGGGGCGGGTGGCCTCGCGGGCCGTCCGGCTCGTGGAGGTCACGACGACGGCGCCCTCGCCGTTCAGCCAGTCCATCCTGTTCGGCTACATCGCGCAGTTCATCTACGAGGGCGACTCCCCGCTGGCCGAGCGCCGCGCCGCCGCGCTCTCCCTCGACCCGGCACTGCTGTCCGAGCTGCTGGGCACGGAGGAGCTGCGCGAGCTGCTGGACGCCGGGGTCATCGCGGAGGTCGAGGCCCAGCTGCAGCGGCTCGCGCCCGACCGGCGCGCCCGCGGGGTCGAGGGCGTGGCGGACCTGCTGCGCCTGCTGGGACCGCTGTCCGTGGCGGAGGCCGCGCGGCGCACACGGGCCGAGGGGGAGGCGGAGGAGGCCGCGGACGAGGACGCCGTCGCCGGGATGCTGGCGGAGCTCGAGCGCGCCTGCCGCGCGTTCCGCCTGCGCCAGGACGGGGTCGAGCGGTTCGCCGCCGTCGAGGACGCCGCCCGCCTGCGGGACGCGCTCGGCACGCCGATCCCGCACGGAGTGCCCACCGCGTTCCTCGATCCGGTCGACGACCCGCTCGGGGACCTCGTGGGCCGCTACGCCCGCACCCACGGCCCCTTCACGGCCGCCGAGGCGGGGGCCGCGCTGGGGCTGGGGGGCGCCGTCGTGCTCTCGGTGCTGGAGCGCCTGGCCACCGAGCGCCGCGTGAGCACGGGCGCGTTCCGGCCGGAGGGCACTCCCGGGGCCACCGGCCTGGACGCCGAGTGGTGCGACGCCGAGGTGCTGCGGCGAATCCGCATGCGCTCCCTCGCCGCGCTGCGCGCCGAGGTCGAGCCGGTGGACCAGGCCGCCTACGCCCGGTTCCTCGCCGACTGGCAGCACCTGCGGCCGCGGGCGGGGCGCGACGGGGCCTGGCGGCCGCCGGCCACGCTCGAGGGCGTGGACGGGGTGGCCACCGTCCTGGACCAGCTGGCCGGCACGCCCCTGCCCGCGAGCGCGTGGGAGTCCCTCGTGCTGCCCGCCCGCGTGCGGGACTACGCCCCCGCCCTGCTCGACGAGCTGCTGGCCACGGGCGAGTACGTGTGGTCGGGCGTCGGGGAGGCCACCGGCAACGACGGCTGGGTGGCCCTGCACCCCGCCGACGCCGTGGACCTCACGCTGCGCCGGCCCGAGCCCGCGGAGGAGACGCCGGCCGACGCCGCCCTGCGCGCGGCCGTGCTCGAGGTGCTCGCCGGCGGCGGGGCCTGGTTCTTCCCCCAGCTCGTGGAGCGGGTGCGGGCGGTGCAGGCGGCGGGCGGCGACGCGGGTGGCGCAGGCGGGGCGGGCGGCCCCGACCCGCACCGCGACCCGGCCGACCTGGCCCGCGGCCCCGCGGTGCTGGGCGCGCTGTGGGGCCTGGTGTGGGACGGCCGGGTCGGCAACGACACGTTCGCCCCCGTCCGCGGCCTGCTCTCGCTCGGCAAGACCGCGCACCGCACCGGCCGGCAGACGCCGCGGGCCCGCACCGCGCGGACGGGCGGGGCCGCGGGGGCGGCGGCCGGGCGCGGGCTCGGCGGGCGGCTGGCCGGGGTGCGCGGGCGTGGCCGGTACGCGGGGCTCACCTCGCCCGAGGGCGGCGCCCGGGGCTCGGCCGGCCTCACGGCGGGGACCGTCGGGCTCTCGGCCGCGGAGCAGGCCCGCTCGGCCGGCCGCTGGTCCCTGCTGCCCGCCGCCGAGCAGGACCCCACGATCCGCGCCCACGCGACCGCCGAGCTGCTGCTGGACCGGTACGGCGTGATCACGCGCGGCTCCGTGGTGGCCGAGGAGGTCCCCGGCGGGTTCGCGGGGCAGTACCGGCTGCTCACCCGGATGGAGGATGCGGGCCAGGTGCGCCGCGGCCACTTCGTCGACGGGCTGGGCGGCGCGCAGTTCTCCACCGGCGCGGTGGTGGATCGGCTGCGCGGGTTCCAGCGGGACGAGGAGGACGCCGCCGTCGACGCCGCCCCCCTCGCCCTCGCCCTGGCCGCGACGGATCCGGCGAATCCCTACGGCGCCGCGCTGGACTGGCCATCCGTGCCGGCCGGGCCGGACGGCGTCGTGCCCACGGGCCACCGCCCGGGTCGGAAGGCGGGCGCCGTCGTCGTGCTGATCGCGGGGCGGCTGGCGCTCTACATGGAGCGTGGCGGGCGCACGCTGCTCGCGTTCACGGAGGAGCCGGGTGAGCTGCGGGCCGCGGCGGAGGCGCTCGTGTGGGCGCTGCGGACCGGCCGGACCGAGCGGCTGAGCCTGGAGAAGGTCAACGGCGGGCCCGTGCTCGGCACGCCGCTGGCCGAGGCGCTGCTGGCCGCGGGGTTCTACTCGAGCCCGTCGGGCATCCGGTTCCGGAACTGAGAACCCACGTCCGTCCGTCCTTCCGTCCGTCCGCAACGCGGGTTGAGTTGTCGCGGGTCCCGCCGTCGAACACCCGCGACAACTCAACCCGCGTTGCCCGGGGTGGCCCTGTCGCGGAGGCGGGGCCCGGGGGTAGGTTCGGCCCATGAGCATCGACGCCGCCCCGCCCGAGGACGTGGGCACCGCCCCCGAGGCCCTCGAGCACTCCCTGCCGCACCCCTCGGACCCCTCCGTCACCCCGTTCCTCCTGTTCGAGGGTGACGCCGGTGCGGCCATGGACGCCTACCTCACCGCGTTCGTGGAGCACCTGCCGGTCACCGAGGTCCGCCGCGACCTCTTCGACGACTCCTCCCCGCGCGGCGCCGAATGGGCGGGCAAGGTCCTGCACGGCGAGCTCGAGATCGCCGGCCAACGGCTGCGGTTCTTCGACTCCTTCACCCCGCACGGGTTCACGTTCACCCCGGCCATCAGTCTGTTCGTCGAGCTGCCGGACGCCACCGCGGTGGACGCGATCCACGACGCGCTCCTCGCCGACGGTGGCCGTGACTACATGCCGCCCGACGACTACGGCTTCTCCCGCCGCTTCGCGTGGGTCGGGGACCGCTTCGGCGTGACCTGGCAGCTCAACGCGGCCTGAGCCGGTGACGGCCCGTGCCTGAAGGCGACTCCCTCGTCCGCGTCGCGCACCGGCTCCGCCCCGTGCTCGAGGGCCGGGTCCTGACGCACGCGGATCTGCGCGTGCCCCGCCACGCCACCGCGGACCTGACCGGCTGGACGGTGGCCGAGGTCCTGCCGCGCGCCAAGTACCTGCTGATGCGGCTGACCCCGCCCGCGGCCCGCCCCGGCGCCCGTGCGCTCACCCTGATCTCGCACCTGAAGATGGAGGGGCGCTGGCTCGTCTCGGCCGTCGACGCGCGGTGGGACGCCCCCGCCTGGCAGGTGCGGGCGGTGCTGGAGACGGCGGAGCACCGCGTGCTCGGCGCCCAGCTGGGCCTCCTCACCCTCGTGCCCACCGCCGACGAGGCCGCCGTCCTCGGCTACCTCGGCCCCGACCTGCTGGACCCGGCCTGGGACACGCCCGACGACGGCGCCGCCCTGCTCGCCGAGGGCGTGCGGCGGCTCACGGCCCGGCCCGAGCGGCCGGTCGGCCTGGCCCTGCTCGACCAGCGGCTCGTCTCCGGGATCGGCAACATCTACCGCTGCGAGACCCTCCTGCTGGCCGGCATCGACCCGCACCGGCCGATCGGCGAGGTCGGCGACGTCGCCGGACTCGTGCTGCTCGCCCGGGACCTGCTGCGCGCCAACGTCCCGCCCGCCGCCCCCGCCACGGGTGCCCGGCGCCGGACCACGGGCGTGCGCCCGAACCCGGGGCGACCCTTCGGGGTCGAGGTGCTGGTCCCGTCCGGCCCGCCACCCGGCACGGCACCCGGCCGGACGCCGTCGTCCTGGGTCTACGGGCACGACCGCGCCCCCTGCCTGCGCTGCCGCGGCCCCGTCCGCCAGGAGGACTACGGCTCCCCCGAGGACGACGCGCGGCAGCTGTGGTGGTGCCCGCACTGCCAGCGCTGACCCGGACGCGCCCGAACGGTGGCCGCGTGTCGTCCCCGTTTCCTACGCTGAACCCGCCCCGACCCGAGGAGGAGTCATGGCCGACCCGTTCCCCAAGGACCCGGAGGGCGCCGTCGTCGCGCTCGTGCTGGCCGGCGGCACCGGCGGTCGCCTCATGCCGCTCACCGCGGCCCGCGCCAAGCCGATGGTGCCGCTGGCGGGCCAGTACCGGCTGATCGACGTCGTCCTGTCCAACCTGGCCCACTCGCGCCTGCGGGACGTGTGGGTCGTGGAGCAGTACCGCCCCTTCACGCTCAACCAGCACCTGGCCGGCGGCCGGCCGTGGGATCTCGACGGCACCCGCCACGGCCTGCGGCTCCTGCCTCCCGCGCAGGGCCGCGCCGAGGAGGGCTTCGCCCGCGGCAACGGCCACGCGATCGCCCAGCAGCTGCCCCTGCTGGAGCAGTTCGGCGCCGAGACCGTCGTGGTGCTCTCCGCGGACCACCTGTACCAGCTGGACCTGCGCCCCGTGCTGGCCGAGCACGCCCGCTCCGGCGCCGAGCTCACCGTGGTCACCACCGAGACGGACGAGGACCCCTCACGCTTCGGCGTCGTGCGGGTGGACGACGACGGCGCCGTGACCGACTACGCCTACAAGCCGGAGGACCCGGCGGGCACGCTCGTGGCCACCGAGGTGTTCGTGTTCGACGTCGCCGCGCTCTCCGAGGTGGTCGGCGACCTCGTGGCGGGCGAGGACGAGGCGGCCACCAAGGACGAGGGCGAGACCGATGAGGACGGCGACCCCGTGGGCTCCTCCCTCGGCGACTACGGGGAGAGCATCATCCCGGCGTTCGTGGCGCGGGGGCGCGTGCGGGAGCACCGCCTCGTCGGGTACTGGCGGGACATCGGCACCCTGGACGCGTACGTCCGCGCCCACCGGGAGATCCTCGAGGGCACCGGCCTGGACGTCGCCGCCGAGGGCTGGCCGCTGATCACCAACCCCCACCAGGCGCCGCCGGCGTGGGTGGCCCCGGACGCCCGCGTCTCCGGCTCGCTGCTCAGCCCGGGCTGCCGGATCGAGGGCGAGGTCTCGGACAGCGTGGTCGGCCCCGGGGTGGTCGTGGCGGCCGGCGCCACGGTGCGCGGCAGCCTCCTGCTCGGCGACTGCGAGGTCCCCGCGGGCGCGGTGCTGGACACCGTGGTGGTCGACGTCGGCGGGGCGGTCCCGGCGCACGAGGTGACGGGGCGCGCCGCGCCGGCCGAGGAGGTCGTGGTGCTCACCCCGCAGGACCGCGGCCCGGCCGAGGACGAGACCACCGGCTCCGGCCGGCCCGGCCGGTCGGACTGAGCGGCGCCGGTCGGACGCAGCCGCGCCGGGCTGGGAGGATGGACCCGTGGCCGTCCCCTCTCCCCTCCCCCCGCGCAACGGCGTCAACGCCACGCGCCTGCGCCTGCCCACCTCCGGCTGGCCCACCGCGCAGGACTACGTGCTCCACCGGTTCGGTCACGTGGACCCGGAGGGCATCCGCGCGCGCTTCGCCCGCGGCGAGGTCGTGGCGGCGGACGGCACCGCACTGACGCCGACGACGCCGCTGGGCGTGCACGACGACCTCTGGTACTACCGGGACGTCCCCGACGAGGCCCCGCTGCCCGTGACGCACACGCTCCTGCACCGCGACGAGCACCTCGTGGTCATCCACAAGCCGCACTTCCTGCCCACCACCCCGGGCGGCCGCTTCGTCCAGGAGACCGCGCTGGTGCGGCTGCGCAACGAGCTCGGCCTCGATGACCTCGTGCCCCTGCACCGGCTCGACCGGGCGA
Organism: Micrococcus sp. HOU01; assembly: GCF_035609305.1. Taxonomy (NCBI): domain Bacteria; kingdom Bacillati; phylum Actinomycetota; class Actinomycetes; order Micrococcales; family Micrococcaceae; genus Micrococcus; species Micrococcus sp. HOU01. Next base: position 2,409,905 of record NZ_CP141211.1, read on the forward strand.
CGGCCGGCGTCGTGATGTTCTCCGCGAACCCGGCCACCCGCGGCGCCTACCACCTGCTCTTCGAGCGGCGTGCCGTGGCCAAGACCTACGAGGCCGTGGCGCTCCTGCCGGACGCCCCCGACGACGGCGCCCGCGGCCCCGGCGCCCCGACCGACCCCATCCTGGGGCGGTTCCCGCTGACGGTGCGCAGCCGGATCCGCAAGGACAAGGGGGTCCTGCGCTCCGTGGTGGAGGAGATCCCCGCGGCGGCCTCCGGGCGGCGCGCGGGCGCCCCCGTCCGGACCCGGCGCTCGAACCGGCCCCACGCCGGGGCGAACGCGGAGTCCCGCGTGGAGCTGCTGGGCGTCGGCGTCTCCGCCGGGACGCTGGCCGGCCGGCGGGTGGCGCACCTGCGGCTCACCCCGCGCACGGGGCGCACCCACCAGCTGCGCATCCACCTGGCCGCCCTGGGCCTGGGCATCGCGTTCGACCCGTTCTACCCGGACCTGCTCGACCTCGCCCCGGACGACGTCGCACGGCCCCTGCAGCTGCTCTCCCGGTCGCTGCGCTTCACGGACCCGGTGACGGGCGAGGAGCGGGAGTTCACCTCCCCCGCCGAGCTGCAGGAGCGACCGCGGTGACGGGCGGGGACCCGGCCGCCCTGATGGACGCGCTCGGAGCGTGGTTCCACCCGCTCACCGCGCTGCTCGTGGCCCTGGACGCCCCGATCCCGCCCGTCCCGTCGGAGGTGGTGGTCATCGGCTCGGGGGCGCTCGCGGCCGAGGGCCGGGTCTCCCCCGTGGCCGCGGTGCTGGCGGCGTGGCTGGGCTGCTGGGCCGGGGACGTCGGCCTCTACGCGCTGTTCCGCCACGGCCTCGCCGACCGCCTGGACCGCTGGGCGTGGTGGCGGCGGATCCACCGGGGGATCCGGACTCTGCTGGTGCGGGTGGGCCCGGCGGGCAGCCTGGCGGGGCTGTCCGTGCTGCGGTTCGTCTCGGGCGGACGGACGGCGTCGATGGCGGCGGCCGGGATCGGCGGGATCCGCTGGCCCGTGTTCCTGTGGCTGTCCGGGGCGGGCTCGCTCGCGTGGTCCGGGTCCATGGTGGGGCTCGGCTGGCTCACCGGCCGGGCCACCGGCCTGCCGTGGTGGGCGTCCGCGGTGGTCGGCATGGTGTTCGGTACCCTTGCAGGGTTGATGATCGCGGGAATCATGGCCCACCGTCGCCGGGGCCGGAAGGGGTGAGCATGCAGGACGCGTCCTCCGAGTCCCGTGCCGCGCTCGAGCGCCTCCGGGACGCCTCGGCGCCCCGTCCCGACGACGACGCGACGCGTGCCCCCGCCGAGCGCCCCCGCCGCGCCCTGGCCGCGCCCGGGGAGATCTCCCGCCGCGATCTGCGCCGTCACGAGCGCGCCCTGCGCTCGGGCCGACCCGAGACCGCCGCCGAGCGCCGCGTGCGCGAGGACCGCCGCGCGGACGTGCACCGCGCCATGGACCGACTGCGCACCCCGGGCGCTCCCGCCCAGCAGCGCCCACGCCGCGACCTCAGCGAGATCCTGGACCGCCTCGGCAGCCCGGACCTCGCCCGTTTCACCGACCCACTCGTCGGCACGGTCGAGCGCATCCTCCCCGCCCCGGGGCGGGACCCGGAGAAGGCCGCGGAGGCCGCACGCCGCCGCACTGCGGCCGAGGAGCGCCGGCGGGCCCGCCTGCGAGCCGGCCGGGAGCGCGCCGCCGAGGCCGCCCGTCGCCGGGCCGCCGAGCACGAGCGGCCCGTCGCCGAGGCCGCCGCCGCGGCCCAGGCCCGCGACGCCGCCCGGGCCCGCGACGCCGCAGCCCTCCAGGCCCGCCTCGACGAGGAGGCCCGCCGGGCCCAGGCCGCGCGGGTGGCCCGCCGCCGCCGCGAGGAGGAGAAGCAGCGCCGTCGGCGTGACGCCGAGCGGCGCCGTCGGGTGGCGGCCGAGGAGAAGGCCCGTGCCGCCGCCGAGGCGGAGGCCCGCCGACAGGAGCGGGAGGAACGGCGCCGCCGGGAGGCGGAGGTCGCCGCCGAGCGCGCCCGCGTGCAGGCGGAGCGGCGGGCCCGCGAGGAGGCCGCGCTCGCCGAGCGGGAGCGGCTCCGGCTCGAGGCGGAGGCGGAGGCGGAGCGCCGTCGGCAGGAGGCCGAGGCCGAACGCGTCGAGGCCGAGCGGCGCCGTCGGGCCGAGGAGGCCGAGCGGCGCCGTCGCGAGGCGGAGGAGGCCGCCCGCCTCGAGGCCGAGCGACGTCGTCGCCAGGCCGCCCGCGTCCGCGCCCACACCGTGCTGCACGCCGAACGCGCCCTCGCCCAGGCCCGGCTCCTCGAGGACCGCGCCCGGGAGGCCGAGCGCCGTGCGGCGGAGGACGCCGCCCGCCGCCGTCGCGAGCACGAGGAGCGGGAGTCCCGCGCGCTCGCCCGGGCCGCGCGCGAGCTCGAGGGCCCCGAGGTCTTCCCGGCCGCCGCCGACCGGCCGCTGCTGTCCGACCCGGAGGAGCGGCTCACCGATGAGGAGCTCTTCGCCCGGGCCCGGGTGGCCCTGCCCGAGTGGCGGCGGCGGCAGCGGCTCTCCACGAAGGCGCAGGCCGTCCGGGCCGAGGCCACCGCCCACTCCTCGGCGGGGCCGGTCACGGGCGCCCTGCCCCTGATCCCCGGCTACACCCCCGCGCCGCCCGAGGAGCCGGCCGGCTCACCGACCGCTGCGGACCGACGCGGCCAGGCGCTGCTGACCGTCGTGTGGGCGCTGTTCGTGCTCTCCGGTGCGTGGGGCCTCGGTCTGGCCGGCCGCGTCCCGGGGCTCGCCGCGCTCGACGCCGGCGCCTACCCGCTCACCGCCGACGGCCGACACGGCCCCGACGCGAGCGTGTTCGGGCTGTCCCCGCTGCACCCGGCGATCTGGCCGGTGCTGTGGCTGCTGACCGGCATGTACGTGCTGCGGCAGTGGGGGCGGGGCCAGGGCGCGTCGCCGCGGCACCGCCGCATCCGGGGCGCGATCGCGGGGGCCCTGCTGGCGCTGGCGCTGTGGTTCCCCCTGGCCGTCCTGGCCCCCGGGGGCCTCGACGTCGTCCCGTGGCTGCTCGCCCTCGTCCTCATGCTCCGTGTGGTCCGGCGGCTCGGCGCACGCCCGGCGGCCCGCCGCGTCGCACGGGTGGCCGAGGACGGCGCGCTCGGCGTGCTGCTGGGCACCCTCCTCGCCGGCGCACCCACCGCGGTGGGCGCCGCCCTCCACGCCTGGGGTGTGCACGTCGGCTGGTTCCCGACCGAGCTGCTCGCCCTGCTGGTGCTGGTGGCCCTGCTGCTGGCGGCCCTGCGCCTCGTGCTCGGGGGGCGCGGCCGCATGGGTGTGGCCCTGGGCATGGCCTGGACCCTGCTCTGCCTCGCCCTGCCCCGCCTGCTGCCCAGCCCGCTCGGGGCGCAGCAGAGCGTGTGGGTGGGTCTCGCGGCCGCCTTCGGGGCGCTGCTGCTGGTCACCGCCGCGGCCGTGCGCCGCTCCTGGGCCCGCCAGATCGAGCGCGACGCCGCCCGCCGGCCGCACCCGGCCGGCGCCTGAGCCCGGCCCCGTTCAGCGCCCGAGCCCAGCGGGCACCGGGACCCACCGGCCGCCGTCGCGCCGGAGCACGTCCAGCCGGCCCGTCACGGCGACGCCGGACACCGCCTCCGCCATCCGCCGCGCCACCTCGGCGGCCTCGGCGTCCTCGCCGGCCCGGTGCGAGCCGGGCACCGTGAAGCGCAGCACGATCCGCGGGACGCGCGCGACGACCTCGATGTCCTTGGCCGCGAGCACGTGCGTGGCCTGGACGGCGGCCTCGGCCAGGTCCATGACCTCTTCGGGCCGGTGGCCGGGCAGGAGGTCGCCGATCTGCAGGCGGGCGCGGTAGGAGGGCATGGGCCCAGGGTAGGGGTGGACGCAGCAGCGGTGACGACTTCTCTCGTCGCACGGGCCGGCCCGCCCTTCCGCCCGCGGCGGACGCGAGCCCTCCCGTGTCCGGACCCGCTCGTAGGGTGGGGTGCATGACTCAGACCGCCACCCCGCAGACCGACGCCCCCGCCGTGCCCGCGATCTTCGAACCGATCGAGATCAACGGCGTGCGCGTGCGCAACCGCCTGATCCTGCCGCCGATGTGCCAGTACTCGTGCGAGGCGCGCGACGGCGTCCCCCACGGCTGGCACTTCCAGCACCTGGGCGCCCGCGCGGCCGGCGGCTTCGGGATCGTGGTGGCCGAGGCCACCGCCGTCACCCCCGAGGGACGCATCTCCGCGTGGGACACCGGCCTGTGGAACGACGAGCAGCGGGACGCGTGGGCGCCGATCGCCGAGTTCATCGCCTCCCAGGGCGCCCTGCCCGCCATCCAGCTCGGTCACGCCGGCGCCAAGGCCTCGACCGTCCCCATGCACCCGGGCGCGCCCGCCGGGCAGCCGATCCTCGAGGGCCCCGACTCCTGGGAGACCCTCTCCCCCTCCGGCGTGGCCACCAACTCCATGGAGATCCGCACCCACGCGATGCGGGTGGACGAGATCCGGGAGACCGTCCAGGCCTTCGCCGACGCCGCCGAGCGCGCCGACCGTGCCGGCTTCGGCGCCGTGCAGCTGCACGCCGCCCACGGCTACCTCATCCACCAGTTCCTCTCGCCGCTGACCAACACCCGGACCGACGAGTACGGCGGGGACTTCGAGGGCCGCACCCGCTTCCTCAAGGAGGTCGTGGCGGCCGTGCGCGAGGTGTGGCCCGCGGACAAGGTCCTCGGCATCCGCATCTCCGGCTCGGACTGGGTCGAGGGCGGCTGGAGCATCGAGGAGACCGTCCGCCTGGCGCAGGAGCTGCAGGGGCAGGTGCACTGGTTCGACCTGTCCTCCGCGGGCATCGGGGACACCTACGAGGGCCCTCAGGGCCCGGGCTATCAGGTGCCGCTGGCCACCGCCGTGAAGGAGGGCACCGAGGGGATCGTGGTGTCCGCCGTCGGCTCGCTGACCGGCGCCGAGGAGGTCGCGGCCGTGGTGGACGAGGACCGCGCCGACGCCGTCTGCGTGGGCCGCGCCGCCCTGGCGAACCCGAACTGGCCGACCGCGGCCGCCCTCGCCCTCGACGTCCCTTCGGAGCAGGTGCCGATGGCCCGGCAGTACTTCCGCGCCAAGTGGTGAGCGGAACACGCGGGACCCGGTGTGCCCCCGGCGCGGAACTCCGGTAGAACAGAACCATGAGCGTGCGCACCCCCGACCCGAATCCGGGCTGGCTGTCCGACGAGGACCTCTACGAGGCCCGGCGTCGGCTGCCCATGGTGTATGTGGAGGCCATCCCGGTGCGGTTGGACTCCCTCGGCTACGTCACCGAGATCGGCCTGCTCTACGTGGCGGACGAGACCGGCACGTTCCAGCGGACGTTCGTCTCCGGCCGCGTCCAGTACCGGGAGACCATCCGCGCCGCGCTGATGCGCCACCTGGAGAAGGACCTCGGCCCGCTCGCGTTCCCGCAGCTGCCGCCGTCGGTGGTCCCCTGCACCGTCGCCGAGTACTTCCCGGCGCCGTCCGAGACCGGGCTGACGGACGACCGCCAGCACGCCGTGGCCCTGGTCTACGTGGTGCCGGTGACGGGTGAGTGCCAGCCGCGCCAGAACGCGCTCGAGCTGACGTGGCTCACCCCCGAGGAGGCCCTCGGCGAGGACATCCAGGCCGAGTTCATCGGTGGCCGCGGGGACCTGGTGCGCCAGGCCCTCGCCCACGTGGGATGGGGGCGCTGAGCATGGCACCGGTCGTCGGCGGCTACCTCCGCCATCTGAAGTCCCAGGACGTGCAGCCCGGGGACAGCTTCCTGACCCGCCGCGGCGAGCCCGCCCCGCCCGTGGCCTCGACCCGGGTGATGCGGGACGACTTCGGCACCCCCGCGCTCGTGATCGCCACCCTCGAGGGCGGCCGGGAGGTCAAGATCGCGCACGGCTCCGTGATCCGGGTCCGCACGGACCGCCCGGAGGAGCGCAGGGCCGTCCCGGACACCACCTTCTCCCCCGTGGACGCGGGGTCCCCCGAGGAGCGGATCGTCGCCGTCGGCAAGCGCCACCTCGAGGACACCGAGCTGACCGCCACCGCGGCCCGGCTCTCGCACGGGTTGAACCTGCGCTCCGGCTCCCAGCTGGAGGACGTGTTCGGCATGGCCGAGCGGCTCTACCTGCTGCACGAGGACACCGAGGGCACGCTCGCCACCCTGGGCCTGCTGACGAACCTGCCGTGGGACGGGGCCGTGGGGCGGTGGAAGTCCATCCAGGCCGCGCTGTCCCTGGCGTCGCTGATCCTGCGCGAGGAGGGCGAGCACATCGCCGCCGCCAACCTCGGTCGGCGCCTGCTCGAGGCGGACGAGGTCCCCTCCGAGCCGGGCCGGGCGGCCCGGGTGCTCGAGGTGCGCCAGCGTCAGCTCAACGAGCCGCCGCTCTACGACCGGGAGATCTCCCGCGCCCTGCAGGCCCGCGACGCCGAGGCCGAGTATCAGTGGCGCCGCGCCCGGTTCGACCAGCTGCTCTACCTGCGCGCCCGCGGCGGCTCGAAGACGCTCACGGACGCGGACCTGGATTCCCGGATCGCCCGTGAGCTCGGCACGCTGCGCACCCTCGCCGACGAGCTCGAGGCGAAGGCCGCCACGCGCCGGTGACACGCCCTCCGGGGTCCGACTCGTGTGGCGCACCTCACTCTCCAGCCCCTGTCGGGGCTGTGCTCCCGGCATGACCGGCCCCGCACCCGCCCAGCTCCGCCCCCTCCGCGCCACGGGCACGCCCGCCGTCCTGGCGGCCTTCCACGCGGGCACCGTCGGCATGGCCGACCCCGCAGAGGTCACCGACGACGCCTCCGCCCGCGCCTACGTCGACGGACTGGTCCAGGCGGAGGGGACGGACGCCGTCGCCGTGGTGGAGCGCGGGACGGACACGCTGATCGGCCTGGTCGCCGTCGTGCGCGACGAGGCGCACGGCACCGGCGCGCTCACCGCCTGGCTGCATCAGGGCTGGCGCGGGGACGCGATCATGTCGCGTGCGGCGACCACCGTGACGGACGCCGAGCTGGCCGAGGGCGGCCTCGAGCGGATCGAACTGGCCCACCGGGCGGACAGCCCGACGGCGGGGGCCGTCGCCCGGGCCGCTGGGCTCCGTCACGAAGGCACGCAGCGCGGCCGCCTCCGCACGGGCGGGCGGCGGCTCGACGTGCACCTCTACGGCCGGCTGGCCGCGGACCCGCTGCCCGAGGAACGCGTCCGTCCCCTGCCGTGGGCCTCCGACGCCCGCCCCTGGGCCGACCGCTGACCGCGACCCGCCCCCGACGACGCCCCGCGACGCCGTCACGCCCTCCCGGCCCGATGCCCCGCTAGTCTGCCGAGATGACCACCCCGACCGGCGCCATCCCGAGCCCGCATCCGCGGCCGTTCCTCCTCGTCCAGACGCGCCCCGAAGACGACGCCGCGGCCGCCGAGGTCGAGGCCGTCCAGCGACTGGGCGGCTATCCGGAGGGCCGGCTGCGGGTGCTGCGCCTGGACCGCGTCGTGCAGCGCCCGGACGTGGCCACGCACGGCCTGGACTGGGAGGCGGAGCTCGCGGACGTCGCCGCCGTGATCCTGCCCGGCAGCCCGTTCACGGGCTCCGATCCCGAGGAGACCAAGTCCCCCGTGCAGCGCGCCGTGGAGGCGGAGCTGGGCCGGATGCTCGACGTCGTCCGGCGCCGCGACCTGCCGTTCCTCGGCTGCTGCTACGGCGTCGGCACGCTGGGCCGGCACGCCGGCGGCGTCGTGGACAACGCGTACGGCGAATCGGCCGCGCCCGTCGAGGTCACGCTCACCGACGAGGGTGTCGCGGATCCGGTGCTGGCCGGGGTGCCGCGCACGTTCGCGGCGTACGTGGGCCACAAGGAGGCGATGAGCGCGCTGCCGCCCGGCGCGGTGCTGCTCGCCGCGGGCGCCGACTGTCCCGTGCAGATGTTCCGGCTCGGCACCCGCCAGTACGCCACCCAGTTCCACCCGGAGCTGGACCAGGCCGGGATCCTCGAGCGCCTCGAGATCTACCGCGACCACGGGTACTTCGCCCCGGGCGAGTACGAGCCCACGGTGGCGGGGCTGGCCGCCGTCGATCCCGAGCACCCGCGCCGGATCCTGGCGAACTTCCGCACGCTGTTCGGGTGAGCCCGCCCGGCCCACCCCGTAGCGTGGCCGCATGGACACGCACCGCGCCACCGCTTCCCTGCCCTGGATCGACGGCCCCGCCGTGCGCGCCGCCCTGAGCCCGCGCGCCGCCGTCGACGCGCTGGAGGCGGCCCTCGCCGCCGGCCTGGACCCGGAGGCCGACGCCCCCCGCACCCGCGTGTCCACCGCCGCCGGGCAGCTGCTGCAGATGCCCTCGACGCGCGGGAGCGAGGTCGGCACCAAGCTGCTCACCCTCACGCCGGACAACCCGGAGCGCGGACTGCCGGTCATCCAGGGCGTCTACGTGCTGTTCGGCGCCCCGGGCACCCCCGGCCAGGCACCGCGGGCCGTGCTGGACGGCGTCGAGCTGACGGGCCTGCGCACCTCCGCGGTGTCCGCGCTCGGGGTGCGGCTGCTCGCGGACGCCTCGCCCCGGCACCTGGTCGTGGTCGGCACGGGCGTGCAGGCGTGGGAGCACGCGCTCACCTTCCAGGACGTGTTCGGGCTGGAACGGGTGTCCGTGGTGGGCCGCGACGCCGACCGGGCCGCCGCCCTGGCCGCGCGCATCGAAGCGGAGCTGGGCGTGACCGCGAGCACCGCGGACTCGGAAGCCGTGGCGGAGGCGGACGTCGTGGTGACGTGCACGGCCGCGACGGCCCCGCTGTTCGACGGGACGCTCGTGCCGGAGCACGCGACGGTCGTGGCCATGGGCTCGCACACCACGGACGCCCGCGAGACCGACGACGCCCTGGCCCGCCGCGCGACCGTGGCGGTGGAGTCGCGGGACTCGGCCGCCCGCGAGGCCGGGGACGTGACCCTCGCGGTGGCCTCCGGGGCCCTGGCCGGGATCGAGGACACGGTGACGCTGGCCGAGCTCGTGGCCGGGACCGCGCGTCGGCGGGAGGGTGAGCCCGCCCTGTTCGTCACCACCGGCATGCCCTGGCAGGACCTGGTGGTGGCGAGCGCGGTGGCGCGGGTGGTGCTGGGCTGAGCCGGGGCGGCCGGGTCCGGCTGCCGGACCGAGGGCGTGTCCCGGCGACTGACGGCGAGGAGGACGAGGGCGCCGGCGAGCCCGACCAGATTTCTCGCCACGAGCGGGGTGAGGCCGGCCTCCGCGGTGTCGGCCCAGTCGAGCACACCCCGTCTGGATAGAGTGACTCGCGCCACCCTCTTCACTGCAAGGCAGGACACATGATCGACGCACCCCTCGCCCAGCTCGCTGAGACGTACGCCCGTGACGTGCGGCTCGCCTCCACGAGCGGGGTCTCCGCCGAGCCGGAGGCGCAGCTGACGGTCCCGGTCTCCGAGTTCCTGCGCGCGTTCTCCTCCGTCACCGGGATTGGGGACCTCAGCCTGCTGCGAGAGGCCCAGCTCGACGGCGTGCGCCCGGACTTCGCCGCCCTGATCGACGGTCGCCCCTGCGGATGGGTGGAACTCAAGGCACCCGGCCACACGGTCATCGGAGAGAAGTGGCGCGGCCGGGAGAAGGGCCAGTGGGACCTGCTCTCCCAGCTGGACGCGCTGCTCGTCTCGAACGGAGACGAGATCGCCCTCTATGTCTCCGGCTCCCTTGTGGACACCGCGTTCCTGCCCGTCGACGGCGTCGCAGGCTGGGACGCGGACCGCCTGCGCACCGTCCTGGAACAGTTCACCCTGGCCCAGCCCCGGCCGATCACCCGAGTGAGCCAGCTCGCGGACCGCCTGGCCCCGCTGGCCCGCTTCCTTCGAGAGCGCCTCCAGGAAGGCCTGTCCAACAACTACCGCTCGGTGCGGGAGGCGAAGGCGGCCTGGGACCACACGGTGCACCACACAACCACGGACGCCCAGTTCGCCGGCGACGTCGCCCAGGTGGTGGCCTACTCCATGGCCATCGCCGGTCTCTCCGGCCAAGCGGACCGGAACGCCGACGGCGTGGTGACGCTTGAGGAGGCCAAGCACGCCCTGGAGACGGCCCACCGCAATGTTCTGGCGGCGTCCCTCGGACCGATCATCGGCATCCCGGCGCTCATGGAGTACATCGCCCCGGAGGTCGGGGCCATCATGCGGCTGGTGTCCAGCATGGACGTGGCCGCCATCGAGCGCTCCACGGACTCCCGTGGTGAGCCGTGGCTGTGGTTCTACGAGGACTTCCTCCAGCGCTACAACCCGGCCGCCCGTAACCGCGCGGGTGTCTACTACACGCCGATCAGTGTGGTGCAGTGCCAGGTGCGCGTGGTGGACGCGCTGCTGCGGGAACGTTTCGGTCAGACCCTGGGCTTCGGCGCCCCCTCGGTGGTGACGCTGGACCCCGCGACGGGCTCCGGCACCTACCCGCTGGCGGTCATCGACCGCGCGGAGGCAGCGGCCCGGGAGGAACGCGGCCCGGCGGGGGTGGCCCAGGTGGCCAAGAACCTCACGAAGAACCTGCTGGCCTTCGAGCTGCTGCCCGGCCCATACTCGGTGGCGCACCTGCGCATCGGCCAGCGGCTCGCTGAGGCGCAGGGTCACGCCTTCCAGGCGGAGGAGATCGGCGTGTACCTGACGGACACCCTGGAGGACCCCTCGGCGGGCATGGAGGCGGGACTGTTCGGCGACGCGCGGGTCCTCGCCGAGGCCGCCGAGGCGGCCCGCCAGATCAAGCGGGACCGGCGCATCACCGTGGCCATCGGCAACCCGCCCTATGACCGGGTGACCTCCGGCACCGGCGGCTGGGTGGAGCACGGGGACGGCGAGGACGCGCTGTTCGACGACGTGATCGGCCCCGCCCAGGAGCAGGGAGTGATCTTCTCCGCCCAGGCCTCGCTGTACAACCTGTACGTGTATTTCTGGCGGTGGGCCATCTGGAAGGCGTTCCAGCAGGACCCCGGGGACCAGGCGATCATCTCCTTCATCACGGCATCCTCGTGGTTGACCGGCCCGGCCTTTGTGGGTCTGCGCGATCTGGCCCGTCGGACGGCCAGTGAGATCTGGGTGATGGACCTTGGCGGCGAGGGCCGCGGGGCCCGCCAGGAGGAGAACGTCTTCGACATCCAGACCCCGGTGGCAATCGTGACCTTGGTGCGCACCGGTGAGGCTGCCCGGGAAGCATCCGTGTACTACCGGCGCTTCCGGGGCACGCGCGCGGAGAAGTTCGCGGCCCTGGACGCGGTGGCCCGGTTGGATCCCAGCGACGCCCTATGGGAGCGCCTGCCCGGTGGGGCGGGCGACCCCTTGGCACCGGCCAGCGGCGGGGAGGACTGGGCGGCCATGCCCGCCCTGGCAGACCTCTTCCCCTGGCAGCAGCCGGGGATCCAATTCAGCCGCGCGTGGCCTGTGGCACCCGATCCAGACACCCTCCGTCGTCGCTGGCAGGAACTCCTACGAGAAACCGACGCTGAAGTTCGCGCCCACAAGTATGTGACGTCCCGATGGGGGAGAAACATTCATACCGTAGTTCAGGGAATGGACCCCATCAGCGCCCTGGCTCCCTCAGCATCCCATGCGCCCATTGTGAGATTGGGATGGCGTTCCTTCGACCGCCAGTGGACTTTCGACGACCCGCGGCTCGCTAAGACCGATAGCCCCTCGCTGTGGCAGTCCTGGTCTACCCGTCAGGTGTACATGGTGTCTCCTCGCTCGTCGAGGATCAGTGGAGGACCCGCCGTCTACGCGTCTGCTTATGTGCCCGATCTGAATTCTTATTTCGGGTCCGGTGGCGGCAAGGACGTCATCCCGCTCTACCGGGATGCTGAAGCCACTCAGCCCAACGTCACCGGCGGGCTGCTCCCGCTGCTGGGGGAGCGCTACAGGCAGGAGGTCACACCGGAGGACCTGGCCGCCTATGTCATGGGCGTCGCCGGCCACGACGCCTACGTCCAGCGGTTCGACGAAGCCCTGGAGGGCAGCCCCGTCCGCGTGCCGCTGACTGCCGACCCTGACCTGTTCACCCGTGCCGTGAAGCTGGGTGAACGTCTGTTGTGGCTGCAGACCTACGGGGAGCGGTTCACTGGTGTAGGCCGTCCCGCCGGCCGCGTACCCCGCATTCCTGGCCTGGGTTGGGAAGCCCCCGTGACGGCCTTGCCTGCCTCCCCGCGGGCCGTGTCCTACAACCCTGCGACCCAGCGGCTGACGGTGGGGGACGGCGTCGTCACCGGCGTGAGCCCGGAGGTCAGGGCCTTCGCCGTGTCCGGCATGAACGTCCTGGACAAGTGGCTCGGCGCCCGGACGGCCACCGGCATCGGCCGCGCCGCCGGCAAGGCAGCCACCCCGCTGGACCGTATCCGCCCCATCGAGTGGGCAGACGAGTGGAACGACGAGCTGCTCGATCTGCTCCGAGTGCTGACCGAGACCGTGTCACTGGGCGGCGACCAGGCAGACCTCTTGGACGAGATCCTCGCCGGAGACCTGATCCCGGCGAACGAACTCCCCGAACCGACCCCGACCGAACGGAAGGTTCCCAAGACGATCAAGCGGGACTTCTCCACTGCGCAGGAGGAGATGTTCTGATGGACGCTGCGAACGTCATCGCCCTCGTGGTCTCCGTGTTGGCGCTCCTGGCCGCGGCATGGTCCGCCGTGGAGTCGTGGCGGTTGCGCCAGATCGAGAAGGGCCGCGACGAGCGGCAGGACCTGCGCGAAAAGCAGGAACAGGCACGCCAGGTCGCCGCGTGGATGTGCGTCGCCGCCCGGATCAATGACGAGTTCGGCGCCCCACCCACGCGGCGCTGGTTCCTCGCCGTGGAGAACTCCTCCCAGGTCCCGGTCTACGGGGCACGGGCCACGGTGGCGTCGAAGTATCCCGTTCCCGATCTCACCGCCGCCATGCTGCCTCCAGGACGCACCTACTTCGAACTGAGCAAGAACGAGTGGGGCTACGGCGTCCAGGCGGATGAACTGGACGTGGTCCCCCGGCCGCTGACCAACGCCGAACGGTTCCGGGTGACCGCCTTCACCTTCACCGACGCCGCTGGCGACCGCTGGTCCCGCGACCACCAGGGTCGGCTCTCAGCGACAAGTGGGAAAGAGTCTGAAGCGACTGATTGAGGGACAGGCAGGCAAGGGACCTGGACCAGCTCCATGCACAGCTCCGAGCCGACCACCCGCAGGCGGTGCCGGAGCAGCTCGAGTTCCATGGCCTGCGGTGTTTAACGGCAAGGACGACTGGACTGCCGCCCCCGTCGGCGTCCGCGCATGGGCCAGCCAACGCGCCGTCGAACTCATCGCCGCGCACACCCCGTGGTTCGGCTTCCAGGGTGTCGACGTCGACAGGCTGCGTCAGCGGCCTGGATGGGAAGACGCCAAACCGCACATCGTGGTGTCCGCTCAGCTCTTGAACCGCGTGCACCGGAGGACGTCCCTGCGTGCGGACGGCCTCCTGGTGATCGCCGATGACCACCACCTCCGCGATGACAGCCGTCTGACCTACCGACGCATGCGAGCCGCCTCGGTCCAGGGCCTCTCCGACGGAGCACTCGACCACCTGTTGGACACGATGTACTTCGGCCCTTCGAACCAGAGCCGCCTGCTGCAGGCCGTGGACGTCCTGACGTACTTCGAGCAGCGCCGCCGCCATGTCACTGAGCGCCACCGCGATGCCGTTCGCCGAATGAACGCCATCGGCCGATCGCTGAACAAGATCCGTCAGCACTCTTACGTCTGGACCCCTTGAACGCAGACACACGAAACCCCCGCTCGAAGGCGGGGGTCCGGTTGGACGGAAGACGCCGAAGCGCGTCCCGTGATGTCCAGTGTACTCGCCTCTGAGGACTCCCGACAGGGACATCCCGTTCGGGACCACGCCGCTCCACCCCGCCTCCCTGCTTGGACGCCCCCACTACCCTGGATCCCATGCCCGACACCCCGCAGCCCCCCGCCGTTCCCGCGCACCCGGACCACTTCGGCTTCGAGGTGACCCACCGCCTGGAGACCCCCGGGCACGACGGCGCCCCGCTGGGCCGCACGGGCGTCATCACCACGCCGCACGGGCGGATCCAGACGCCGGCGTTCATCCCCGTCGCGACGCAGGCCTCGGTCAAGGCGGTGCTGCCCGAGTCCATGGCGGAGCTCGGCGCGCAGGCGCTGCTGGCCAACGCGTATCACCTGTACCTGCAGCCCGGTGACGACCTCCTGGACGAGGCCGGCGGCCTCGGCGCGTTCATGAACTGGCCCGGGCCGACCTTCACGGACTCGGGCGGCTTCCAGGTGATGAGCCTCGGCTCGGGCTTCAAGAAGGTCATCGACATGAAGGGCCCCGGCGCGCCCGAGGGGCAGGGCGTCGACGACGCCGTCGCCCCCGGCAAGGAGCGCCTGGCCAACGTCGACGACGACGGCGTCTGGTTCAAGTCCCACCTCACCGGGGACCGACACCGGTTCACCCCCGAGGTGTCCGTGGGCATCCAGCACAACCTCGGCGCGGACATCATGTTCGCCTTCGACGAGCTGACCACCCTGCACAACTCCCGCGGCTACCAGGAGGAGGCGCTCGAGCGCACCCGCCGATGGGCCCAGCGCTGCCTCGACGAGCACGCCCGCCTCACCGGGGTCCGCGCGGCGCGGCCGTACCAGGCGCTGTTCGGCGTGATCCAGGGGGCCCAGTACGAGGACCTGCGCCGCAAGGCCTGCCGCGACCTCGCGGCGATGCGGGCCGAGTTCCCGGCCGCGGGGGAGCTCGACGGCGTGACCTCCGGCTTCGACGGCTATGGCGTCGGCGGGGCCCTGGAGAAGGAGATCCTCGGGACCATCGTGGGCTGGTGCGCGCAGGAGCTGCCCGAGGACAAGCCGCGCCACCTGCTGGGCATCTCCGAACCCGATGACCTGTTCACCGCCGTCGAGAACGGCGCCGACACCTTCGACTGCGTCTCCCCCACCCGTGTGGCCCGCACCGGCGCGTTCTACACCCGCGACGGGCGCTACAACCTGCCCGGGGCGAAGTACCGCCGCGACTTCGGCCCGCTGGACCCCGAGTGCGACTGCTATACGTGCGCCCACTACTCCCGCGCGTACCTGCGGCACCTGTTCAAGGCGAAGGAGATGGTGGCGCACACGCTCCTCTCCATCCACAACGAGCGGTTCACGGTCTCGCTCGTGGACCGGATCCGTGCGGCCATGCAGGACGGCACGCTCGCCGAGCTCAAGGCCGAGACCCTCGGCCGGTACTACGCCCCGAAGGGCTGAGGGGCGCTGGGTGCGCCGGCACGCTGCGGGGGGGAGCCAGCACGCTGCGACGGGCGCGAGCCAGACGTTTCTGCTGTTCTGAGGGGGCTGTCACGACCGATTCGTCTGGCTCGGCGCCGCTCGGACGCGTGGAAGACGTGAGCCAGACGATTCAGCGGCTCCTGCACAGGGCCGCGGGCGCAGCTCGCCCTCCACGGCCCTCGCGGTCGCGGCGCCGGGTCCGCTGGTGGAAGGGGAGGCTGGCGGCATGGTCGCCCCTCCTCCGCACCACGACGCCGCCCTCAGCCCCGTCTTCCCGGTCGCCGCGGGGCTGCAGGCCGGTCTGACGGCCTCGCAGCTGCGCGGCCCCCGGTTCGACGCCCCGCACCACGGGCTGCGGCACACCGCCGGGGGTCAGCCCTCACTGGCCGACGTCGTCCGCGCCCTCCAGCGGACGAACCCCGGCACCGCGGCCACCCACGCCACCGCCGCTCGCCTCTGGGAGATGTGGCTGCCGCGGCAGTGGGAGCGCGGCCCCATCCATCTGGGGCGCACGCGGGCCGAGGGCGGGGCGCCGCGCCGCAGCGGCGTCGTCGGGCATGAACTGCACCCGCAGGACCCCGTGCTGGTGCGTGCCCGGGTGCGACTCACGACGCCGGCCGCCACCTGGGCGGCGCTGGCGCAGCTGGGTCTGCCGTTGGCCGACGTCGTCGCCGCCGGGGACAGCCTGCTGCAACGGGCTGACGGCCCGGCGGGCCGGCGTCGTCCCGGCGAGCATCCGCGGTGCACCGTGCGTGATCTGGAGGCGGAGGTGCTGCGGGTGCGCGGGAGGCGAGGGACGCGGACCCTGCGAGCGGCCCTGCCGCTGCTCAGGAACGGCGCGGATTCGAGGGCCGAGACGCTCCTCCGACTGGCGCTGACCGACGCGGGTGTGCCGGAGCCGGAGGTGAATCCGCTGCTGGTGCTGAGCGACGGGTCCACCGTCCGGCCGGACCTGGTGTGGCGGGAGGCCCGCGTCTGCGTGCAGTACGAGGGCGATCATCACCGAACGGACCCGCAGCAGTGGCGCCGCGACATCGAGCGCGACCGCCGGATGCAGGCCGAGGGGTGGATCGTGCTGCGCGTGACCGCCAGCGTCGTCACCCAGCGCGGCCTCGACGCCCTGCTGCGCGACCTCGCCGCCCACCTGCGGCTCCCTCTGCCTGCGTGAGCCAGACGAATCGGCCGCCGAGCCAGACGAATCGGCGGCAGGGGGGCGTGCGTACCAGCAGAAATCTCTGGCTCACGCCGCCGCCCCCGCTCGCGTCATCTCACACGAACGCACCGACCCCCGTGATCTCGCGGCCGATGATCAGCCCCTGCACGGTCTCGGTGCCCTCGTAGGTGTGGATCGCCTCGATGTCCGCGAAGTGGCGGGCCACCTCGTTCTGGATGAGGATGCCGTTGCCACCGAGCAGGTCGCGCGCGTTCGCGGCGATGGACCGCGCGGCGCGCGTCGCCGAGTACTTGGCCAGGGACGCCATCGGCCCGGTGAGCCGGCCCTCGTCCTCGAGCCGGGTCGCACGCAGCACGAGCAGCTGCACCTGGGTGAGCTGGGAGAGCATCTCGGCCAGGCGGGTCTGCACGCTCTGGGCGGCGGCCAGCGGCCGGCCGAACTGGATGCGCTGCCCCGCGTACTGCACCGCCGCCTCGTAGCAGCCCACGGCCTTCCCGAGGGCGGACCACGCGACGCCCACGCGCGTGGCGAAGAGGACGCGGGAGGTGTCCTTGAAGGAGCGGGCCTCGGGCAGGACGTCGGCGTCGGGCACGAAGACGCCGTCGAGGGTGATGTGGGCCTGGTCGATGGCCCGCAGCGCGACCTTGCCCTTGATGACCTCGGCCGTGTAGCCCTCGGACTCCTGGCGCACGATGAACCCGCGGACCTTCTCGTCCTCGGCGCTGCGCGCCCACACCACGGTCACGCCGCCGGCGGCCCCGTTGCCGATCCACTTCTTGTGCCCGTGCAGCCGCCAGCCGCCGTCGACGCGCTCGGCGCGGGTCTCCAGCGAGACGGAGTCGGAGCCGTGGGTCGGCTCCGTGAGCGCGAAGGCGCCGTAGAGCTCGCCGCGCGCCATGGCCGGCAGGTGCTCGGCACGCTGCTCCTCGCTGCCGCACAGCTGGATCGAGCGCATGGCCAGACCGCCCTGCACGCCCGTCATCGTGGCGATCGAGCCGTCCAGGCGCGAGAGCTCCATCATGGCCAGGCCCGCTGCAACGCGGGAGACGTCGGGCAGCCCGTCCACGGGGACGCCGTCGCGCAGCAGGTCGGCCTGCCCCAGGCGGGCCACGAGGTCCAGCGGGTACTCGTGGCGGTCCCACGCCTCCCGGATCCGGGGCAGCACGTCCGGCTCGAGCGCGAAGGCGCGGGCCCGACGCCACACATCCTTCTCGGCGTCGGAGACGTCCGCGAGCGCGAGGTAGAAGTCGGTGTCCAGCGGCGTGGCGACGTCGTACTCGGGCTCGACGGTGGGCAGGGTCTCGGTCATGGTGGCCTCCCGGGCGGGGTCGGAGAGATGGGTGTGTCCGCCATCACCCTACACCAACTGACACGCCATCTCACAGAATCAGACGCAGTCTCACCTCCTCTCCGCGCCCGTGGCACCATGGCCCGCATGACGACGCCCGCCGAGGACACCCTCACCGCCCTGATCCACCTGCTGGACCGCGAGGGCTACGACGCCGTCACGGCCGACCAGCTCGCCCGCCAGGCCGGCATGAGCCGGGCCAGCTTCTTCCGCCACCTCGGCGGGAAGGAGGAGGTGGTCTTCGCCGACCACGCGGCGCTGCTCGCCCGCCTGGACGACTTCCTGCGCGGCACCTCCCTCGGCGTGCGGGAGGCCCTGGAGGAGGCGGTCCTCCAGGTCTTCCGGCATCACACCGCCGATCCGGACCGGGCCCGGGCGCGCTCCCGCCTGCTGCGCGGCTCCCAGGCGCTGCGCACGCGCGAGCTGCTCACCTCGCACCGCTACACGGAGCTGTTCTCCGGCTGGCTCGCCACGGCCCTGCCGGACACGCCCGCGCGCGGCGGGGTCGCCGTCGGGCTGGCGGCGGCCGTGGTGGCCGTCCACAACCGCGCCCTGCGGGCGTGGCTCCACGCCCCGGCCGACGACGCCGAGGCCGGCCTGCGCGCGGACCTCGCGGAGGTCATCGCGCGGCTCACGGCCGAGCCGGCCGAGGCCGAACGAACGCTCGCCGCCGTGCGCCGACTCGTGGGCTGACGCCCCGCCCTCAGCGGCCGGCGACCTGCGCGTTCTCCGCCCCGAACGCGGGCGGGTAGCGGAACTCGCCGGCCGGCACCTCCGCGCCGTCCTGGAGCGTGAGGATCTGCAGCGCCTCGGGTTGACGCGCGAAGGCCGCGTGCACGCCGTGCTCGGAGGCCCGGTGGAAGCCGAACTTCGCGTAGTACTCGGGCCAGCCGTAGACCACCACGACCTCCTCGCCGTCGGCCTGGGCCTTCTGGAGCAGGGCGTTGACGAGCGCGGTGCCGGCGCCCTCGCCCTGGTGCTCGGGCAGGACGCCGTGCGGGGCGAGGGCGATCACCTCGGCGTGGTCGATGTGGGCCCGGACCAGGGTGCCGTAGCCCATCGGGTCCGACTGCAGGTCCGTGCCGGGGATCGCGGCGGTCATGGCCACGAGGGAGTACTGGGGCAGCCAGCCCTCCGCGCCGCCGGCGAGCGCCTCGACGAGGTCGGCCTCGGCCGTGGACGCGAAGGCGAGCTCGGCGATCTGGCGGACGGCGCGGCGGTCGGCCGGATCGTCGTGATCGGCCTCGCGGGTGGACCAGCGGTGGCCGAGATCCTGGCCGGCAGGGACGTGGGCGGTGCGGTGGCCGGGGGTCTGGGTGCTGTTCTGCTCGGCGCTCATGCGCTCACCGTAGCCAGGGTGTGACCCCGGATACAGAGACGGCGCCCTGCGTCACGCTCGTGACGCGGGCGCCGTCGCCTCCTCCGGCCGGGGGCGGGCTCAGTCGATCTGCAGCTCGCCCATCGGGCCGAAGCCCTCCGCACCGACCTGCTCGGAGATGATCTGGGGCGTGCTCGCCAGCAGCGGGCGCATCGCGTCCAGGCCCTCCTGGAAGTGCGGGGACGCGACGTGGGCCTGCGCACCCTCGTCCGTGAACCCCTCGAGCAGGAAGTACTCGTTCGGGCCGCCTTCCACCGGGCGGTACCACTCGAAGAACAGGTTGCCGGGCTCGGAGCGCACGTCCGCGGTGTACTTCGCGACGGCGTCCATCCACTCGTCGGCACGCTCGGGCTGGACGGTGAACTTCAGGTTGATGAGGATCATGCCGTCCATTCTGGTCCACCCGGCACGGCCGCGGCACGGCCTCGCGTCCGCCGCGCGCGGAACCGCCGGGCCAGCAGCCACAGGCCCACGACGACGGCGACCACCAGCACGGCGACCAGCACCGGCAGGAACAGCGCGGCCGCGACGAGGCCGGCCGCCGAGACGTCCTCGGCGCCGACGCCGGAGGCGAACACGATGCCGCCGGCCGAGGTGGCCAGGCCCGTGCCGGTGAGGAACTCGAGCACGTCCGTCCCCGTCCTTCGCGGGTCGCTCGGGGCGCCCGGGCGGACGCTCCGGGTCCGAGGACCCTCGTTCCCCGGTGAACACCGCCGGCCGTCGGGCGCTTCCCGTCCGGGGTCGGTCCTACCATGGGCGCATGCCCCAGACCGCTCACTCCCCCCAGCACTCCGCCTCCGCCCCCGCGCTCGCCCTGACCATCGCCGGGTCCGAGGCCACCGGCGGCGCCGGCGCCCAGGCCGACCTCAAGACGTTCCAGGAACTCGGCGTCTTCGGCATCGTGGCGCTGACCTGCATCGTCTCCTTCGACCCGGAGGACGACTGGAACCACCGCTTCTTCCCCGTGCCCACCGAGATCCTCCAGCAGCAGCTCGACGCCATCCAGGGTGACTACCCGGAGCGGCTGCGCACCGTGAAGCTGGGCATGCAGGGCTCCCCGGAGGTCATCCGCACCTCGGCCGCGGCCCTGCGCCGCGCCGCGTGGGACCACGTGGTCCTGGACCCCGTGCTCATCTGCAAGGGCCAGGAGCCGGGCCACGCCCTGGACACGGACCAGGCGCTCAAGGCCGAGCTGCTGCCGCTGGCCACGTTCACCACCCCGAACCACTTCGAGACGGAGCAGCTCTCCGGCATGACCGTGCGCTCGGTCGAGGACCTGACGGCGGCCGCTCGGCGCATCCACGAGATCTCCGGCGCGGCCGTGCTGGCCAAGGGCGGGATGCACCTGCCCGGCCCGGACGCCGTGGACGTGTTCGTGGACGGGGACACCGTGGAGGTGCTCTCCGCCCCGAAGATCGGCCAGTCCGGCGTCTCCGGTGCGGGCTGCTCGCTCGCCGCGGCCGTCACCGCCGAGCTGGCCAAGGGCGCCACCACGCTCGAGGCCGCGCGCCGCGCCAAGGAGTTCGTGGGAGCCGGCATCGCGCAGGCGGTGGAGGGCCGCACGCCGTTCGCCGCCCTGTGGCAGGGCGGCCTGCGCTCCGCCTGAGCGCGCACGTGGGCCGCTGACTCGTCCTGAGCCGGGCGGTGCGCCACACTGGGGGCATGAAGCTCCCCTCCCCCGCCCCTTCCGCCCCCGGCGAGGTCCACCACTCGGCGTCGTCCGTTCCCGTCGACGACGCGGAGGCCGTCGTCCCCGCGCTGCGCCAGCGCGCCCTCGCCCCGGGCGGCCGGCTCTACGGGCTGGCGGCGGCGGCCGCGGTCGGCGGGCTCACCCTGTTGGATCCGCACGCCCGCCGAGGGCGCGAGCGCCGGGCCCTCGCAGAGCTCGAGGCCGCCGTCAGCGGCACGTTCCTCGCGGCCGAGACCGCCGGCGCCCTCCACACCGCCGCGATCGCCGACGGCGAGGTGGCCCCCTCCCCCGCCGCGCGTGCCCTGCGCGGGCTCGGCGGACTGGCCGTCGGCGGCGCGGTCGCGGCGGTCGCGCTGCGTGCCACCGGCCTGAACGACCGGATCGACGGCGCCGTGGTGCGCGGGCTCCAGCGGGTCGGCGTCCCCGCCCCGCGCGTCGCGCTGGCCGCAGCGGCCTCCCTGGCGATGCTGCTGGCCAACGAGGACGCCCGCCGGACCCGCCGCGACGCCGTCGAACTCGCCGTCACCGGACCCGCCGGCCTGGACGAGGACCCGGTCGACGAGGTCGAGCCGGAGGCCACCGCCGAGCTGCCGGTCGAGGTGCGCGTGCTGCTCGAGACCCTGCTCGACCCGGCGCTGGCCGAGGGCCGGGACCTGCCCGGGGCTGAGGCGCTGCGCTCCCAGCTGCCGCACGCGCGCACCGTCACCTCGGTGGCCGAGGCCATCCGTGAAGCCGGCGAGGTCCCGGACTGGGTGCCGCTCGTCGTCCAGACCGACGATGACATCCGTCGCGCGGTGCCGAACGACTGCGTCTGGCCCGTCCGCGGCCGCTTCGCCTCCGGCTCCGCCGGAGGACACGAACTCGAGCTGCGCCTGCAGGTGATCGACGGGGAGATCGGCGCCCTGACGGTGACCCTGCCCGCGGACGCCGAGGCGGACAGCGACGCCTGGGACGCGTTCCAGGAGATCGAGTCCTTCCCCGGCGTCGAGGACCTGACCTTCCACGTGGACGGCGACCGGCGCGCCTGACCGGGAACTCTCCCGGGGCCCGTCCAGCCCGGCCCACTACAGTGGGGACCCGCCCGACGTCGTCGATCCCCCTCCCGGAGAGTTCCCGCCATGACCACCCCCGCCCCGGTCGCGTCCGCCGCCCGTGCCCGTCGCCGCGCGGCCCGTTCCGGCCCCCGCCCGCAGCTGCGCATGGGACTGAACGGGTTCCTCGTGGCCTGGCTGCTGCCCAACCTCGTGATGGCCGCCGTGGTGGCGATCCTGGCCGTGGTCCCGGGGCTGCAGGCCTTCGGCAGCCTGACACCGCTGCTGACGGTGGTCGGGGTCGCCGGGCTGGTGGTGGGGCTGCCGCTGTGCCTGCTCGTGAACTGGGCGTTCCGGCACGTGCTCAACCAGTGGGTCCACGTGCTGGCGTACGCGCTGATCGGCATGCTCTACGGCCTGGTGGTGCTCACGCAGGGCGCTGCGGGCATCCTGCCGATGCTCATCCCGGTGATCGGCTTCCCGGCCGCCGTGCTCATGGCCCTGGGCCGGACGGCGGCCCGTCCCCTCGTCCGCACGGTCACCCCGGAGCCGTCGCCCGCCGAGCCGGCCTGAGCACGCCCGACAACGAAAAGGACGATGGCCGGATGGCCATCGTCCTTCTCGGAACCGCGTCCGGGGCCCGCATCCCCTCAGGCATGTATCCCGGCTCGTGATTCGCACTGTGCACCGTCTCAATGGGGCATGACCCACTCTAGGAGGGACGACGGCGCCCCCGACAGTGGCGGAAGGTGCAGACTTTCGGGCCCTGATGTGATGCAGGTCACATGGGTCTGGTCCGCCGCTGCGACGGCGTCGGCCTCGTCAGACGGACCTGGGGAGCACCGCGCGCACCCGCCACCCCCAGCCCCCCGGCCCGGCCTCGATCGTGCCGCCGAAGGTGGCCACGCGATCCCGCATGGAGTTCAGGCCCACACCGGAGGAGTTCCACTGCGGCGGGCCGGACCGCTCGGTGACGGTGTTCTCCACCTCGAGCACCACGTCCGGCCCCGCGTCGCGGAGTTCGATGCACACGCGCGCGCCCTCGCCGGCGTGCTTGGCGACGTTCGTGGTGGCCTCCTGGAGCACCCGGTGCAGGGTGGAGCGCACGGAGATCGGCATCGCGTTCTGGTCGCAGCGGACGTCCGTCTCCACCGTCATTCCGAGACTGCGCAGCTCCTCGGCCAGTTGGGCCACGGACAGCACCGGATCCGCGGACGTCGCCCCGTCCGCGCCCCCCGCGGCGCCCGGCTCACCGCTCGGGTCCACGATCCCGTCCTCCTGGAGGATGGAGAGCATGCGCCGCAGGTCCCGCAGCGCGTCCTTCGCGGAGTCGCCCACCACGTCCAGCACGCCCTGAGCCGCCTCCGGAGTGCCGAGGTAGCGTGCCGTCCGGGCCTGCATCGAGATGATCGTGAGGTTGTGCGCGACCACGTCGTGCAGATCGCGGGCCAGGGAGCGACGCTCGGCCTCGGCGGCCAGCCGGGCCCGCTCCTCCGCCTCGAACACCCGGCGGCGATCCCGCTCCCGCCGGGCCAGGCTCTCGCGGATGAAGAGTCCGCCGCCGAGGCCCATGGACATGAGCAGCAGGATGAACCACGTCGCGTTCGCCTGACCCACCGCGAACGGCTGGGCGACGCCCCAGGTCAGCGCCAGGACGGCGGCCGTGACGACGAACCCCCAGGAACGGGCGGTCGCCGCGACGGCCCCGAGGACCACGGGCGCGACGACGGCGAAGAGCACCTCGGAACCGCCGACGACGGTCGCGACGGCCCCGGGCAGGAGCAGGGCGAAGCCCACCGTGCTGCGCCACCACTGGGCGAGGAAGGCGCTGGTCACCGACGCGATGGCGATCCCGTCCAGGACCGGGATGACGCCGTGGCCCGGGCCGAACAGACCGATGTCGGACGCGGTCGAGGCGAGCAGGAACGCCGACCCGAAGGCGAGATAGACGCGGCTCAGCGGCGCCGCGGCCCAGAACGCGCGCCACCGCAGGCTGCGCGCCTGACGCCACGCCGAAGAGCGGCGCGCCCGGGAGGGCGCGCCGCTCCGGACGGAGGGGGTCGATGGGCTCGAATCAGGCATCGGGGGCGGACCGCCCCGGGGTCAGTCGCACCAGATGCCGAAGTGGCGGCACGTCCACTCCGCAGTGCCTTTGCCGAGGCCCAGGGTCGTGACGACGTCGTCCTCGGCCGAGGCCGCCGAGGCGGCGGCGGCCGGAGCGCCGACGAGGGTGGAGGCGAGAAGGAGAGCGGAAGCGAGGAGAGCGCGAGTCTTCATGGCCCCAGTATGTATGACGCCCGTCACAAATGGTGCACGCCGCGCACAGGCCGCGCCGCGGCATGGCGCAGATGACGGCCGGCGGGCACCCCGGCCTCGCCCCGACGCCGACAAGGTGGCATGCGCCACAGCACCGGTTACGCTGACCTGCGTGTCCGAAGAGCTGCGCATCCTGATCGCCGACGACCAGCCGCTCATGAGCGGCGCGCTCCGCGTGCTCGTCGACTCTGCCCCCGGCATGACCTGCGTGGGTGTGGTCGCCAACGGCGTCGAAGCCGTGGAGGCGTGCGCCGCCATCGAGCCGGACGTGGTCCTGATGGACATGCAGATGCCCCTGATGGACGGGGTGGAGGCCACACGCCGGATCAAGGACACCCACCCCGCGATCCGGGTCCTGGCGATCACCACGTTCACGTCCGAGGACTACCTCGTGCCGGCCCTGCGCGCCGGAGCGGGCGGCTACCTCCTCAAGGACGCGGAGCCGCCGGCCATCCTGGGCGCCATTCAGGCCGTCCATCGCGGCGAGTCCGTGCTCTCCCCCGCCGTGGCGACCAAGCTGCTCGCCTCGATCGAGCGGGACCGGCCGACGGTGGGCCCCACCTCGGTGCAGCCCGGCAGCCCCGACGGCTCCGACCTCACCGAGCGGGAGCTGGGCGTGCTGCGGCTGCTGGCCAGGGGTCAGTCGAACCCGGAGATCGCCGCGAACCTCTTCGTCTCCGAGTCCACGGTCAAGGCCAACCTCACGCGGATCATGGCCAAGCTGGAGGTCCGCGACCGCGTCCAGCTGATCATCCGGGCGGCCCAGCTCGGGCTCGTCACCCTCGCCCTGGACTGAGCGCGGCGGGGTCAGCCACGGGCCGCGATCTCGTTGCGCCGCGTGTTGAGGTCCTTCAGGACTTGCATCCCGTGCTCCACCACCGGGTCCGCCTCGGCCAGGAGCGACTCCTTGGCCGGCCCGTAGGCGAGGTCGGCGAACGTGCCGTTCTCCGGGTCGAGGGCCCGGATCTCCTGCTGCACCAGGCGCACCTGGTCCAGGCCGGCCGCGTACTCCACCGCTCGCTCGTCGATCTTCGTCAGGGACGCCTCCGCGTCCTCCGGGATCTGCTCCAGGGCGAACTGGGCCTCGTAGAGCCGGTTCTGGTACGTGCAGGGCTCCTCGATGTCGTAGAGCCCCACGCCGCGACCCACGGCCTCCTGATTGGCCTGGGCGATCTCCTCCGCCAGGCGCTTGCCGACGGCGACCTCCGTGGGGGCGGCCATGCCGGCCTCCGCCATGGCCACGTTGACGGTGCCGCCGCCGATCGAGATGACCGCGCTCTCCATCCCCTCGGGCGCGCCCTCGTCCGAGGTGGTCATGCTCGCGGTCGCCCCCTGCGGGAGCCGATCACGCAGCCAGGCGTAGGACTCCTCCCCCATGCAGAGGTTGGGGCCGACCTTGAGGCCCTCGGGGTTGCGGCCCGCGCTCGTGACGCCGGCGAGGACCACGGTCCGCTCGGTGCCGCCTTGGTTCACCACCACGGTGTTGCCGTCCAGCACGGTGACGATGTCCACGCGGGCGGCGTCGGCGGCCACGCCGCGGAGGACGGTGACGATGCCCAGCAGGAGCAGGACGGCGGCGACGGCGAGGAAGACCAGCAGCCCCTTCAGGGGGACCCGGGCACGGGCGGCGACGTGAGTCATGCGGACTTCCTGCAGGTGGACGGCGGGACGGGGGGCCGCGACGACGGCCCGGAGCCCGAGTCTAGCGAAGGGCCCCGGGACCGCCGAGCGGCGGGCCGAGGGACGGCTGCGTCGGGCTCAGCGCTCCCGGCGGTAGAACGGCGTGGCCACCACGGTGAACGGCTCGCCGCGGCCGCGCAGGTCCACCTGCAGGGACGTGCCCTCGGCGGCCACGTCGCGGCGGACACGGGCCAGGGCGATGGGGTGTCCGAGGGTCGGGCTGGGGGCGCCCGAGGTCACCTCGCCCACCCGCTCGCCGGACTCGTCCAGCACGGCGTAACCGTGCCGGGCGGCACGCCGACCCGCGCCCTGCAGCCCCACGAGGACCTCCTCGACGTCGTCCCTGCCGACCAGCGCGGATCGTCCGACGAAGTCGGCCTCCTTGCTCGCGGGCACCGCGAAGCCGACGCCAGAGGCGTGCGGCTGGTGCCCGGTGTCCAGCTCGTTGCCGTAGAGCGGCATGCCCGCCTCGAGGCGCAGCGAGTCCCGCGAGGCGAGCCCGCACAGCGTCAGCTCCACGCCCGCCTCGTCCGCGGCCGAGAGCATCGTGTTCCACACGGCGGAGCCGCGGTCGCCGGCCTCGGCGGTGGAGGCGGCGGGCAGGAACAGCTCGAAGCCGTCCTCACCGGTGTAGCCGGTGCGGGCGACGACGGCGATGACGTCACCGGCGTCCGTGGGCACGGTCAGGGTCAGGTGGCCGTAGTACTTCAGCTCGGCCAGCTGCGCCGCGGCCTCCGGCATGGCCCGGGCGAGGATCCTCTCGGCCTGCGGGCCCTGCACGGCCACGAGGGCGGTGGTCGAGGACTCGTCCTCGACGACGGCGTCCCAGCCCGAGGCCCGCTGGTTCAGCGCGGTGTGGACCGCGGCGATGTTGCCAGCGTTGGGCACCACCAGGTAGTCGGGCTCGGAGCCGGCCTCGCCGTCGTCCATCCGGTAGACGATCGTGTCGTCGAGGATGGTGCCGGCGTCCGTCAGGCACAGGGCGTACTTGGCGCGGCCGGGCTTCAACGTGGAGAGCACGCTCGAGAGGGCGTGGTCCAGCATGGCCCCGGCCTCCGGGCCGGTGACCCGGATCTCGCCCATGTGGGAGAGGTCGAACAGGCCGGCGGAGGTGCGCACGGCCTTGTGCTCGGCCAGCTCGGAGCCGTACTTCAGGGGCATGTTCCAGCCGCCGAAGTCCGTGAACGTGGCGCCCGCGGCCTCGTGGACCGGGTGCAGCGGGGAGTTGCGCGTCGAATCGCTCATGGGGGTGATCCTCTCAGTCCTCGTCGGCGGTGTCGGCCACGGCGCCCTCGAACGCCTCGGGCGGCGGGCACGAGCACACGAGGTTGCGATCGCCGTAGGCGCCGTCGATGCGGCCCACCGGCGGCAGGTACTTGTCCAGACGCAGGCTCGGCACCGGCGTGCCCGCCTGGGCGCGCGAGTAGGGGCGATCCCACTCGTCGGCCATCAGGACGTTGAGGGTGTGCGGGGCGCGACGCAGGACGGAGTCCGCCACGGTCTCCGGGGTGACGGCGGTGATCTCGGCGTGGATGGCCTCCATGGCCTCGATGAACCGCTCGATCTCCTCGAGGTCCTCGGACTCGGTGGGCTCCACCATGAGCGTGCCGGCCACGGGGAACGCCAGGGTGGGGGCGTGGAACCCGTAGTCGATGAGGCGCTTGCACACGTCCTCGGCGGTCACGCCCGTGCGGGCCGTGAGCTCGCGCAGGTCGAGGATGCACTCGTGCGCCACGAGGCCGTCGTTGCCCGTGTACAGCGTCGGGTAGAGGGGCGCGAGGCGGCGGGAGATGTAGTTGGCGCCCAGCAGCGCGTGCGCGGTGGCGGAGCGCAGGCCCTCGGCGCCCATCAGGTGGATGTAGGCCCAGGAGATGGGCAGCACGCCGGCCGAGCCGTGCGGGGCCGCGGTCATCAGGGCCTCGCGGGAGGGCAGGTACGGCACGAGGTGCTCGCCCACCGCCACGGGGCCCACGCCCGGGCCCCCGCCGCCGTGCGGGATGCAGAACGTCTTGTGCAGGTTCAGGTGGGAGACGTCTCCGCCGAACTCGCCCGGCTGGGCCAGGCCCACGAGCGCGTTGAGGTTGGCGCCGTCGATGTACACCTGGCCGCCCGCGGCGTGCACCGTGGCGCAGACCTCCTTGACGTCGGCGTCGTAGACGCCGTGCGTGGAGGGGTAGGTGATCATGATGGCCGCGATGCGGCCCTCGTTCGCCGCGATCTTGGCGTCCAGGTCGGCGGCGTCGATCGTGCCGTCGTCGGCGGTGGCGACGACGACGACCTTCAGCCCCGCCAGCACGGCCGAGGCCGCGTTGGTGCCGTGGGCGGAGGCCGGGATCAGGCAGATGTCCCGCTCACCCTCACCGCGGGCCAGGTGGTACTGGCGGATGGCCCACAGGCCCGCGAACTCGCCCTGCGAGCCGGCGTTCGGGGCCACCGAGACGCCCGCGTAGCCGGTGATCTCGGCGAGCTTGGCCTCGAGGTCCGCGATCAGGAACCGCCAGCCCTCGGTCTGGTGGTCGGGCGCGAACGGGTGGATGGAGCAGAACTCGGGCCAGGAGATGGCCTCCATCTCCGCGGTGGCATTGAGCTTCATGGTGCACGAGCCCAGCGGGATCATGGTGCGGTCCAGCGCCAGGTCGTAGCCGGAGAGGCGGCGCAGGTAGCGCAGCATCTTCGTCTCCGAGTGGTGGGTGTTGAACACCGGGTGCGTCATGAACGCGGAGGAGCGGCGCAGCGACTCCGGCACGGCCGGGGTGGCCACGGCGCCCTCGTGCGCGGAGGCCGGCAGGGAGCCCGCGTCCAGGCCGAACGCCGTCAGGACGGCCACGAGGTCGGCGTCGACGGTGGTCTCATCGGCTGCGATCCGCAGGGTGTCCGCGTCCACCAGGCGCAGGTTCACGCCGTTCTCCTCGGCGGCCTGCAGGACCTGCTCGGCCCGGCCGGGCACGCGGACGGTGATCGTGTCGAAGAAGTGCTCCTCGGCGACCTCGACGCCGCCGGCCCGCAGCGCCTCCGCCAGGCGGACGGCCTGGGCGTGGGCGTGGCGGGCGATGCGGGCGATGCCCTGGGGGCCGTGGTAGACGGCGTACATCGAGGCGACGATCGCGAGCAGCGCCTGGGCGGTGCAGATGTTGGAGGTGGCCTTCTCGCGCCGGATGTGCTGTTCGCGCGTCTGGAGGGCGAGGCGGTAGGCGGGCTTGCCGGCGTCGTCGTGGGAGACGCCCACGAGGCGGCCCGGCATGCTGCGCTGCAGGCCCTCCTTCACGGCCATGTAGGCGGCGTGGGGGCCGCCGAAGAACAGGGGCACGCCGAAGCGCTGCGTGGAGCCGACGGCGATGTCCGCGCCCTGCTCCCCGGGCGGGGTGATCAGGGCGAGGGAGAGGATGTCCGCGGCGACGGTCACGAGGGCGCCGGCCTCCTTGGCCTGCGCGATGACGGCGGCGTGGTCGTGGATGCGGCCGGAGTCGCCGGGCTGCTGCAGCACGACGCCGCACAGGCCCTTCTCCTCGACCTCGGCGCGGACGTCCTCCGGGATGCCTGCGGAGAGGTCGGCCACGCGCACGTCGATGCCCACGGCCTCGGCGCGCAGGCGCACCACGGAGAGGGTCTGCGGGAAGAGGTCCGCGTCGAGGAGGGTGACGCCGTCGGTCCTGCGGCGGTTGGCGCGGTGCATGAGGAGCACGGCCTCGGCGGCGGCGGAGGCCTCGTCCAGCAGAGAGGCGTTGGCGATGTCCAGGCCGGTGAGGTCCTGGACCATCGTCTGGTAGTTCAGGAGGGCTTCGAGGCGGCCCTGGGAGATCTCCGGCTGGTACGGCGTGTAGGCCGTGTACCAGGCCGGGTTCTCCAGCACCTTGCGGAGGATGACGCCCGGGGTGACGGTGTCCGAGAAGCCCTGCCCGATCATCTGGGTCTTCATGACGTTGCGGCCGGCGATCTCGCGCAGCTGCTCCAGGACCGCGGACTCGGTCAGCGGGGCGGGCAGCTCGAGGGGCTTCGGCTGGCGGATGCCGGCGGGGACGGCGGTGTCCACGAGGGCCTCGAGCGAGTCGTAACCCAGGGTCTGCAGCATGTGCTCGACGTCCGCGGGGCGCGGGCCGATGTGGCGGGCCACGAAGGGGGCCGAGGCGGTGTCCTTGGGCTCGACGCGCTCGTGGGGCAGCGCGGTCGTGCTCTCGGTGGTCTGGGGGCTGGTCACGGGGTACCTCCGGGGGATCCTGCCGTGGTCACGGCGTGGGTCTGCTCCTCCCCGCTCTGTCATGGACCTGAGAGTTTCCGACGCCCGGGTGGGCGGCTTGCACCGTCGGTGGTCTCGGTCCGGACGCGGGCGCGGCGGAGTGAGACGCTTTCCAGAGCGCCTGACCCCACGCGGTACGGATGCCTGAGAGATTCCCGGGGAGGGTTTGCTCCTTCGGCGGCCTGCTCACGCGGCCGGCCGGGGCAGGACGCGCGCCGACGCTCTCCCGCGCGGGGCATGCGGCGTGCCGTCAGTATCCCACACGTGTAGGCCGCGTCACAGGGCCACCGGGGGGCGAGACGGGATGCTCGGGGCCGGGCCCTGTCCGACCCCGCCTAGGGTGGCGGGGTGACCCCGACCTCTGCCCTCTCCTCCCGTGCACCGGGCCTGGCGGCGTGCCTCGGGCTCGGCCTCGCGGCCGTCGGCACAGCGACGGCGGTGCGCCCCTGGGCGCCCGCGCTCAGCCCGCTGCTGCTCGCCATCCTGGCGGGCCTGGCCTGGCGCAACCTCGCCCCGGTGCCGGAGCGGCTCGCGCCCGGCGTCGCGTTCGCGGCCAAGCCGGTGCTGCGCGCGGGCATCGTGCTGCTCGGCCTGCAGCTGCTGCTCTCGGACGTGCTGGCCCTCGGGCCGGGCGTGATCGCGCTGGTGGTGGGCGTCGTCGGCGTGACGTTCGCGGCGACCCTCGTCCTCGGGCGCGCCCTGCGGCTGCCCTGGGACCTGACCGCGCTGGTGGCCTCGGGCTCCTCGATCTGCGGGGCGGCCGCCGTCGCGGCGGCGGACTCGGTGGTGCGGGCGCGGCGCGAGATGGTCGCGACCGCGATCGGCCTGGTGGTGCTCTATGGGACGCTGATGATCCCGGTGATGCCCCTGCTCACCGGCGCCCTGGGCCTCGAGGAGCAGGCGGCCGGGCTGTGGATCGGCGCGGCCACGCACGAGGTGGCGCAGGTGGTGGCGGCCGGCGGCCTGGTGGGCGGGACGGCGCTGTCCGTGGCGGTGACGGTCAAGCTCGCCCGCGTGGTCATGCTCGGGCCCGTGATGATGGGGCTCGCGTGGTGGCAGCGGCGCCGGGACGCACTCGAGCCGGCCACGCTCGACGACGGCGCCCCCGCCGCCGGCGGGCGGCCGCTGGTGCCGTGGTTCGTGGTGGGGTTCCTGCTGGCCGTGCTGGTGCGCGCGACCGGCTGGCTGCCGGCGGGTGTGCTCGACGCGGCCGCGCTGGTGCAGCAGCTGCTGCTGGCCACCGCGATGGCGGCCCTCGGTCTCGGCGTGCACCTGCGCTCGATCGCCGCCGTCGGGCCGCGGCCGCTCGTGCTGGGCACGGCGAGCACCGCCGTCGCCGTGGCGGTGGGCGGGCTCGGCGCGACCCTGCTCGCCTGACCCCCACTCCCACTTTCGTTGACGAAACGGCGGCGCGTCGGAGCGCTTTCGTTGACGAAACGGGCGTCCGGGAGGGGTTGAGCCGCCCCACGCGCCCGGGCCTACCGTGGCGAGGACGGGCGGACGTGTTCCTCCGCCCCGGAGCCGACCGAGGGAGCGATCCACGCATGTACACCCGCAGCCGAAACGACGTCGAGAAGGTCGAGTGGGGCGGAGGCACCTCCGAACGCCTCATCACCGCGAAGGACGAGATGGGCTTCGCCGTCGCCCACACGATCGTGCGCGCCGGATCGTCCTCGAAGCTCCAGTACCGCAACCACCAGGAGGCCTGTTACTGCATCGCGGGCAACGGCTCCGTGGTGGAGCCGGACGGCACCGTCCACGAGATCACGCCGGGTGTCATCTACGTCCTGCCGGACCACGAGCCGCACGACCTGCGCGGCGGCACCGAGGACATGCACCTGATCTCGGTGTTCAACCCCGCCATCACCGGCGACGAGAAGCACACCCTGTCGGAGGACGGCTACTCCAGCTACTGAGCCCGGGCACGGTGAGGGAGGCGTCGACGACGGCGCCTCCCGCGTCGGCGCCGACGGCGGCGTCCGGTCGTAGGGTGGCGGGGTGCTCAACCTGTGCGCCCCCGAGCGCACCGTGCGCCGCAACACCCACCTGGCGCTGGTGCTGACCGCGATCGCGGGGATCCTCAACTCCGTGGGCTTCGTCGCCGTGGCCACGTACACGTCCCACATGACGGGGATCGTGGCGTCCATGGCGGACGCGGCGGTCCTCCACGCCCCGGGTCTGGTCGGCACGGGCCTGCTCGCGCTGGCCATGTTCATCCTGGGCGCGGTCGTCTGCGCGCTGGTGTTCAACTGGGGCCGGGTCAACGGCCTCCGGTCGCGGTACGCCAACATCCTCCTGCTCGAGGGCGTCGGCATGCTGGTGTTCGGCCTGCTCGCCGAGCACGTCCGCGATGCGCACCGGCCGCTCGTCGTGGTGGCCGTGCTGTGCTTCACCATGGGCCTGCAGAACGCGCTGATCACCCGCATCGGGGCGTGGCCGATCCGCACCACGCACGTGACGGGCATGGTCACGGACATCGGCGTCGAGCTCGGCAAGATCCTGTACCGCAACGCGCCCGGGGCCGCGGCCCCCGTCGTCGGGGAACCGCGGCGCGTGGGACTGCTGGCGCTGCTCGTGGCCCTGTTCTTCCTGGGCGGGGTGGCGGGCGCGGCCGGCTACCTCTGGCTGGGCTTCGAGGTGGTCATCCCGGTGGCCGGCGTGCTGCTGCTCATCGCCCACCGCCCGCTGATCCAGGACCTGCGGGACGTGGGGCTCACACGAAGGCCGAGACGCCGGTGAGGGCCCGCCCCACGATCAGGGTGTTCATGCCGTAGGAGCCCTCGTAGGAGTAGATGGCCTCCACGTCCCCCATGATCTTGGCGATCTCGTGCTCCGTGAGCAGGCCGTTGCCGCCGAGGGCGTCGCGGGCGAGCGCCGCCGAGGACCGGGCCAGCCGGGTCGAGGTGGCCTTGGCCATCGCCGCGTGCATCATCTCCATCCGCCCCTCCTGCCGCAGGGCGTCCACCTGGAGCATCATCCCGGCGGAGGCGGCCAGGTTGCCGGCGACCTCGGCGATCTGGGCCTGGATCAGCTGGAACGCGGCCAGCGGGCGGCCGAACTGCTCCCGCCGCAGCGCGTAGGAGCGCAGCACGTCCAGCACGCCCATCTGCGCGCCGACGCCCTGCCAGCCGACCCACATGCGCGAGTCGCGCAGCAGGGCGCGGGTGGCGGCGAAGGTGGTGGCGCCGGGCAGGATCGCGTCCGTGGGCAGGCGCACGTCCAGGGTGATGTCCGCGTTCTGCATGATCCGCAGGCCCATCTTCCCGCTGATCTTGGTGGCCTCGTAGCCGGGGGTGTCGGTGGGCACCACGAAGCCCTTGATCTCGCCGTCGGCGGTGTCGCGCGCCCAGACGAGCGCGACGTCGGCGATCGTGCCGGCCCCGATCCAGCGCTTGGCGCCGCGGATGACCCACTCGTCGCCGTCGCGGGTGGCGGTGGTGGCGAGGCCTCCGGCGATGTCCGAGCCGTGGTCCGGCTCGGTGAGGCAGAACGCGCCCAGGGCATCGAAGGATTCGAGGCGCCCCTGCCACGTGGTCTTCTGCCGCTCCGAGCCCAGGCCGGCGATCATGCCGAGGTTGAGCTCGTTGTGGATGCCCACGAGGGCGGACAGGGACAGGTCCACACGGGCGATCTCCGCGTGCACGAGCTGCTGGAACAGCGAGGAGGAGCCATCCAGGACGAGGCGCCCCAGGCCCAGCTCAGCGAGACCCGGCAGCAGGTCGAACGCGAACTCCTCGGCGTCCCAGTACCGGGTCAGGTGCGGCCGCACGCGGGTCTGCAGGTGGTCCTCGATCGCGTCGAGCCGGGCACGCTCGGCCGGCTCGAGGCGGTCCCGCAGGCGCAGCAGGTCCACGTGGGGCAGGCCGGGGGTGACGGCGGGCGCGCCGGAGGCGGGGACGGGGCGGTCGGCGATGGCGGTCATGGCTCTCCTTCGGGGCGGTCCGACGACGGCGGGCGGTTTCGCCGCGAATCCGACTGTAGGACTTCCAACTATCCAGGTCTGCCAGTAGTGTTCCAGATCACAGACCCCCGGCCAAGGATCCGTTCAGCAGCCATCCCGAGGAGGGACCCATGACCGTCCAGGACCCCACCGCCGTCGCCGCCCCGTCACCGACGGAGGTGTTCCGCGCGGCCCGCGACCTGCTGGTCGAGTGCCAGACCGACTATGAGCGCGCCCGCGCCGAGTTCGAGTGGCCCCGCTTCGAGCACTTCAACTTCGGCTTCGACTGGTTCGACCGCCTGGCCCAGGACCCGGCCCGCGCGGACGTGCCGGCGCTGATCATCGCCGAGGACGACGGGCGCAGCACCGAGCGCACCTTCGCCGAGCTCTCCGCGGCCTCCAGCCGGGTGGCGAACTGGCTCTCCGCGCAGGGCCTGCGCCGCGGCGACCGCCTCATCCTGATGCTGAACAACCAGGTGGAGCTGTGGGAGTTCATGCTCGCCTGCATCAAGCTGCGGGTGGTCATGGTGCCCACCACCACGCAGATGACCTCCGGGGACCTCGAGGACCGCGTGACGCGCGCCGGCGCCGCGTGGGCCGTGGCCGGCGCCGAGGACCTGGCCAAGTTCGCCGGCGTCGGCGAGGACCTGCACCTGGTGCACGTGCCGGGCGTCTTCGCGGAGGGCCCGGCGCGCCGCGCCCCCGAGGTCGCCGGCCACACCGTGCTCTCCTACGACGACGCCGACGACGCCGCCACCGAGCTGACCCCGGCCGAGCCGACCCCCGCCGACGAGACGCTGCTCTTCTACTTCACCTCGGGCACCACCTCGAAGCCGAAGCTCGTGGAGCACACCCACACCTCGTACCCGGTCGGCCACCTCACGACGCTCTACTGGATCGGTCTGGAGCCGGGCGACGTGCACCTCAACGTGGCCTCCCCGGGCTGGGCCAAGCACGCGTGGTCCAACTTCTTCGCCCCGTGGATCGCGGAGGCCACGATCTTCGTGCACAACGCCCGCAAGTTCGACCCCGCGGCCCTGATGGCCAACATGGAGCGCTACGGCGTCACGAGCTTCTGCGCCCCGCCCACCGTGTGGCGCATGCTCATCAAGGCGGACCTGGCGCAGCTGACGACCCCGCCGACCAAGACCATCTCCGCGGGCGAGCCGCTCAACGCCGAGGTGATCGACCAGGTGCACAAGGCGTGGGGCACCACGATCCGCGACGGCTTCGGGATGACCGAGACCACCCTGCAGATCGCCAACACCCCGGGCCAGAAGGTCGTCATCGGCTCCATGGGCCGCCCGCTGCCCGGCATGGACGTCACCCTGCTCGACCCGCTCACGGGCCAGGAGGCCGAGGAGGGCGAGATCTGCCTGCGCCTGGACCCGCGTCCGGTGGGCCTGCTGAAGTCCTACTACGGCAACCAGGAGAAGACGGACGAGGTGTTCCGCGACGGCGTGTTCCACACCGGTGACATCGCCCGCCGCGACGAGAACGGCGTGCTGACCTATGTGGGCCGCGCGGACGACGTCTTCAAGTCCTCGGACTACAAGGTGTCCCCGTTCGAGCTGGAGTCGGTGCTGGTCAAGCACCCGGCCGTGATGGAGGGCGCGATCGTCCCCACCCCGGACGAGCTGCGACTGGCCGTGCCGAAGGCCTTCGTCACCCTCGCCCCGGGCCATGAGCCCACCGCGGAGACCGCCCGGGCGATCCTGCAGTTCACGCTCACCCAGCTGCCCCCGTACAAGCGCATCCGCCGCATCGAGTTCCTCGAGCTGCCGAAGACCATCTCGGGCAAGATCCGCCGCGTGGAGCTGCGCAAGGCCGAGGTCGAGCGCGCCCAGACGGGCGCCGCCCCGGACGGCTACGGCACCGAGTTCCGGGAGGAGGACCTGGACCTGCAGCGCTGACCGGCCGTTCCCCGCCACCGCCCCGTCCGTGTCCGGCGGTGGCGGGGGACCCCCGGTGCGCCGCTAGTCTGGAGCGCCATGAAGAAGCCACCCCTCGCCCAGGACCCCATCCGGGAGGCCGCCCGGAACTGGGAGCGTCACGGATGGGGTGACGTCGCCCGCCCGATGGCCGCCATCACCTCGATCATGCGAGCCCAGCAGATCCTGCTGGGTCGGACGCAGGCCGCGCTCAAGCCCTACGGGCTCACCTTCGCGCGGTACGAGCTCCTGGCGCTGCTGAACTTCTCGCGCGAGAAGCGGATGCGGATGTCCAAGGCGTCCGCGCTCCTGCAGGTCCACCCCACCTCGGTGACCAATGCGGTGGACCGGCTCGAGGCCGCCGGGCTGGTGGAGCGCACACCCCACGAGTCGGACCGCCGCGCGCTCGTGCTCGCCCTCACGGACGAGGGCCGGCGCGTCGCCGTCGCCGCCACGGAGACGCTCAACGCCGAGGTCTTCGGCCGTTCCGGCTTCGATCCGGCGGACGTGGACACCCTCATCGACGTCCTCGGCCGGTTCCGCGCCGAGGCCGGCGACTTCCAGGTCGACGGCCTCGACGCCGGCACGCCCGCGACGGCGGAGCACACCTCCTCCTGACGCGCTCCCCGGCCGCCCGACTCAGCGGGGCTCGAGGCGCACGGCGCCGTCGAGCCGGATGACCTCGCCGTTGAGGAACGGGTTGGACACGATCTGCTCGACGAGCAGCGCGTAGTCCTCGGGCCGGCCGAGGCGGGCCGGATGCGGGGTCTTGGTGGACAGCGCCTCGCGGGCGGCCTCGGGCAGGCCGGCCATCATGGGCGTCTCCATCAGACCGGGGGCGATCGTGACCACGCGGATCTGCGAGGAGGCGAGCTCGCGGGCCGCGGGCAGGGTCAGCGCGACCACGGCGCCCTTGGAGGCGGAGTACGCGATCTGGCCGATCTGCCCGTCGTAGGCCGCCACGGACGCGGTGTTGACGATGACGCCGCGGTCCTCGCCGAGCGGCTCCTGCGTCTTCATCGCGGCGGCGGCCTGGGCCATCATCGCCACGGTGCCGACCGTGTTGATCGCCAGGACCCGGCTCAGCACCTCGGCGGACAGCGGCCCGTCGCGACCCACGAGCTTGCCCGGCGTCGCCACGCCGGCGCAGTTGACCAGCACCCGCAGCGGCCCGGCCTCCAGCGCGGCGGCCACAGCCTCCCGGGCGGTGCCCTCGGCGGTGACGTCGCCCGTCACGAAGCGCGCACGGGGACCGAGGGCGGCCACAGCGTCCGCGCGGACGGTCTCGCCCTCGCGGTCCGGCAGGTCCACCACCACGACGGCGGCGCCCGCGTCCGCCAGGCGGCGGGCGGTGGCATGGCCGAGGCCCGAGGCCCCGCCGGTGACGATCGCGCTCTGGTTCGACAGGTCCATGGGCGGACCCTCCCTTCCTCCTCGGGATACCCCCCGAGTTCGATAGTTGCATGTCCTACGTTCTCATCCTAGATTAGCGGAAGAGTAACCCAGATCACACGCACGGCCGGGCCCGTCACGCCCGCCGTGGGCGGCGCCGCCCGGCGTCCGCCTGCCGCCTGGACCCGCGAGGAGCCCCCATGTCCGAGAAGACCGCGCCCACCGAGACCGCCCCCGTGATCCCCCACTTCGTGCACGGCGAGCGGCGCGAGGGCGCCTCCGGCCGGCACGGCGACGTCTACCACCCGGCCACGGGCGGCGTGGCGGGGCGCGTGCCGCTGGCCTCCGCCGAGGAGATCGACGCCGCCCTGGCCTCCGCCGAGGAGGGCTTCGCCGCGTGGTCGAGGCTGAACCCGCAGCGCCGCGGCCGCATCCTGCTGCGCTGGGTCGACCTGATCAACGAGAACATGGACGAGCTGGCCACCGTGCTCGCCCAGGAGCACGGCAAGACCGTCCCGGACGCCCAGGGCGACATCCAGCGCGGCATCGAGGTCGTGGAGTTCGCCGCGGGCGCCCCGCACCTGCTCAAGGGTGAGTTCACCGCCGACGCGGGCACCGGCATCGACGTGCACTCCATCCGCCAGCCGCTCGGCGTGGCCGTGGGCATCACGCCCTTCAACTTCCCGGCGATGATCCCGCTGTGGAAGGCCGGCATCGCCCTGGCGGCGGGCAACGCCTTCGTCCTCAAGCCCTCCGAGCGCGACCCCTCCGTCCCGGTGCGCCTGGCCGAGATGGCCCTCGAGGCCGGCATGCCCGCCGGCGCCCTCAACGTGGTGCACGGCGACAAGGCCGCCGTGGACGCGCTCATCGAGGACCCGCGCGTCAAGGCCGTCGGCTTCGTCGGCTCCACCCCGATCGCGCAGTCCATCTACGCCCACGCCGGCCGCATGGGCAAGCGCGCGCAGTGCTTCGGCGGGGCCAAGAACCACGCCGTGGTCATGCCGGACGCGGACCTCGAGATGACCGCCGACGCCCTGGTCGGCGCCGCCTTCGGCTCCGCCGGCGAGCGCTGCATGGCGATCTCCGTGGCCGTCCCGGTCGGCGAGGAGACCGCCGACCGCCTGATCGCGCTGCTCCGCGAGCGCATCAAGGACCTCAGGGTCGGCCCGTCGCTCGAGGCGTCCTCGGACTTCGGCCCCGTCGTCTCGAAGGACGCGAAGGAGCGCATCGAGGGCTACATCGCGGCCGGCGTCGAGGCGGGCGCCGACCTGGTCGAGGACGGCCGGGGCGTCGTCGTCGAGGGCCACGAGGACGGCTTCTACGTGGGCGCCACCCTGTTCGACCGCGTCACCCCGGAGATGAGCATCTACCGCGAGGAGATCTTCGGCCCGGTGCTCTCCGTGGTCCGCGCGAAGGACTACGAGGAGGCGCTCACGCTCGTGAACGAGCACGAGTTCGGCAACGGCGTGGCCATCTTCACCCGCGACGGCGACGCCGCCCGCGACTTCTCCACCCGCGTGGACACCGGCATGGTCGGCGTGAACGTGCCGATCCCCGTGCCGATCGCCTACTACACCTTCGGCGGCTGGAAGGCCTCCGGCTTCGGCGACCTGAACCAGCACGGCACGGACGGGCTGAAGTTCTACACCAAGACGAAGACCGTCACCACACGCTGGCCCTCCGGCGTGCGCGAGGGCGCCAGCTTCGTGATGCCGGCCGGCTCCTGACCGCCCCGCAGCCCGTCCCGACCAGGAGGACCCCATGACCACCGTTCTGTTCCTCGGCCTCGGCCACATGGGCGGCCCCATGGCCGCCAACCTCGCCGCCGCGGGCCACCGCGTGCTCGGCTTCGACCTCGTCCCCGAGGCCCTCGAGAAGGCCCGTGCGGCCGGCGTCGAGACCGTCACGGACACGGCCGCGGCGGCCGCGGAGGCCGACGTCGTGCTGACCATGCTCCCCCACGGACGCCTGGTGCTGGACGTCTACCGGGGTGAGGACGGCGACGGCGGCCTGCTCGCCGCCGCCCGGCCCGGCACCGTGTTCCTGGACTGCTCGACCATCGACGTCGCCGAGG
The DNA here is from genome assembly GCF_035609305.1 of Micrococcus sp. HOU01. Taxonomy (NCBI): domain Bacteria; kingdom Bacillati; phylum Actinomycetota; class Actinomycetes; order Micrococcales; family Micrococcaceae; genus Micrococcus; species Micrococcus sp. HOU01. Next base: position 2,449,383 of record NZ_CP141211.1, read on the forward strand.
CCCGCGAGGCGGCCGCGGCGGCGGAGGCGGCGGGCATGCGGGCGGCCGACGCGCCGGTCTCGGGCGGCCAGGTGGGCGCCGAGGCCGGCACCCTCGCCTTCATGGTGGGCGCCTCGGACGAGGTGTACGCCGAGGTGCTGCCGCTGCTCGAGGTCATGGGCGCGCGAATCGTGCACTGCGGGGCCGCCGGCCTGGGCCAGGCCGCGAAGATCTGCAACAACATGGTGCTGGGGGTCACGCAGATCGCCGTCGCCGAGGCCTTCGTCCTGGGCGAGCGCCTGGGCCTGCAGCACCAGGCCCTGTACGACGTGATGAGCAAGGCCTCCGGGCAGTGCTGGTCCCTGACCACCAACTGCCCGGTGCCCGGCCCCGTCCCCGGCTCCCCCGCGAACCGGGACTTCCAGCCCGGCTTCGCCGGCGCCCTGATGGCCAAGGACCTCGGGCTCGCGCTCGCGGCCCTGGACGAGCAGGACGTGGCGGCCGACCTGGGCCGCCTCGCGCAGGCCAAGTACGCCGAGTACGCCGCCGGAGAAGGCGCCGCCCGCGACTTTTCCGGCATCATCGAGGACATCCGAGCATCCCACACGGACAGGAGCGAGGCATGAGCGAGCAGACCACCCCGGACGGCGCCGAGTCGCCGATCATCGTGGAGCGGCAGGGCCGGGTCGGCCACATCCGCCTGAACCGGCCAAAGGCCCTGAACGCGCTGAACGAGGCGACGATGCGCGCCGTCGTCGCGGCGGTACAGGAGCTGGACACCGACCCGGAGATCGGGGCGATCCTGCTCTCCGGCTCCCCCAAGGCGTTCGCCGCCGGTGCGGACATCAAGGAGATGGCCACCAAGGAGTTCTCCGAGATGTACGCGGCCGACTGGTTCGCCGGCTGGGACGGGCTCACCCGTGCCCGCACCCCCATCGTGGCGTGCGTGACCGGCTACGCCCTCGGGGGCGGCTGCGAGCTGGCCATGATGGCCGATGTGCTCGTGGCCGGCGAGGGCGCGAAGTTCGGCCAGCCCGAGATCAACCTCGGCGTCATCCCCGGCATGGGCGGCTCCCAGCGCCTGACCCGCGCCGTGGGCAAGGCGAAGGCCATGGACATGATCCTCACCGGCCGCATGATCGGGGCGGAGGAGGCCGAGCGCATCGGACTCGTCTCCCGCGTGGTGGCCGACGAGAAGGCCCTCGAGGAGGCGCTGGAGGTGGCCGCGACCATCGCGTCCAAGTCCAAGCCGGCCTCCTGGATGGCCAAGGAGGCCGTCAACGCCGCGTTCGAGACCACGCTCGCCCAGGGCATCGCCTTCGAGCGCCGCGTGTTCCACGCCGCGTTCGCCACGGCGGACCAGAAGGAGGGCATGGACGCGTTCGCGGCGAAGCGCGAGGCGGGGTGGCAGCACCGATGAGCGACGCGCAGACCACGGCGACGACGGCCCCCGCGGCCGGGCAGGACGGCGCGGCGGACGAGGTGCTCCTCGAGGTCCGCGACGGCCTCGGCCGCATCACGCTGAACCGTCCGCGCGCCCTGAACGCGCTGACGCAGGACATGGTCCGGGCGATCGACGCGGCCCTGACCGACTGGGCCGCGGACCCCGCCGTGCGCGGCGTGCTGATCCGCGGCGCCGGGGAGAAGGGACTGTGCGCCGGCGGCGACGTCGTCTCCCTGCGCGCCTCCCTCCTGGCGGGGCGGTTCGCGGAGGCCGAGGAGTTCTTCCGCGACGAGTACGCGATGAACGAGCGCATCGCCGCCTACCCCAAGCCGTACGTGGCCTTCATGGACGGCGTCGTCCTGGGCGGCGGCATGGGCGTGTCCGCGCACGGCTCGCACCGTGTGGCCACCGAGCGGACGCGCGCCGGCATGCCCGAGACGGCGATCGGGTTCACCCCCGACGTCGGCGGCTCCTTCCACCTCGCCCGCGCACCCTTCCAGGCGGGCCGGCACCTGGCCGCGACCTCGGCGCACGCCTCCGGGTCCGACGCGGTGGCCCTGGGCCTGGCGGACGTCTTCGTGGAGTCCGCCCGGCTGGACGAGCTCGAGCAGGCCCTCGCCGCGGCGTTCGGCGCCCTCGGCCCGGCCGCGGACGCGGGCGCGCGCGACGAGGCCGCCTTCGCCGCCGCCGACGAGGTGCTGGCCCGGTTCGCGGTGGCCGAGGACGCACAGCCCGCCTCCGCGCTGGTGGCCGGCCGGGAGTGGATCGAGGACGTCTACGACCGGGAGACGGCCGCCGAGGTCCTCGCCGCCCTGGACGAGCGCGCCGCCGCGGGCGGGGAGCACGCCGAGGCCGCGGGGCAGGCCGCCGAGGCCATCCGCACCAAGTCCCCGACCGCCGTCGCCGTGGCCCACGAGGCCCAGCGCCGGCTGGCCGCGCGCGGAGCGGACCTGACCGTGGCCGACGCACTGCGCCAGGAGTTCACGATCGCCACCCACCTGATGCGCGAGCCGGACATGGCCGAGGGCATCCGCGCGCTGCTCGTGGACAAGGACAAGGATCCGACGTGGAGCCCGGCCCGGCTCGAGGACGTCTCGACCGAGGACGTGGCCGGGCACTTCGAGCCCGTGTCCGGGGTGGACCCGCTGCAGCTCGGCTGAGCCCGCCCCGACGGACCGCGCCCCGTGGTCACGTGTGGGGACCGCGGGGCGCCGTGCTGGGTGGGGCGACCGGGTGGGGCCCCCGACGTCAGCCGATCAGGCCGCGGCCCACGATCATGCGCATGATCTCGTTGGAGCCCTCGAGGATCCGGTGCACGCGCAGGTCCCGGACGAGCTTCTCCACGCCGTATTCGTGCAGGTAGCCGTAGCCGCCGTGCAGCTGCAGGGCGGTGTCGGCGGCCTCGTAGCCGGACTCGGTGGCCACGAGCTTGGCCATGGCGCACAGGCGCACGGTGTCCGGGTCGTTGCGGTCCAGGGCGTCCGCGGCGCGCATGAGCATCGTGTGGGCGGTCTCCAGCTTCACGGACATGTCCGCGAGCTCGAAGACGAGGGCCTGCTTGGTGGTGAGCGGCTCGCCGAACGCGCTGCGCTCCTTGAGGTAGCGGGTGGCCTTGTCCAGGGCGGCCAGGCCGCCGCCGATCGAGCAGGCGCCGATGTTCAGGCGGCCGCCGTTGAGGCCCTTCATGGCGATGCGGAAGCCGTCGCCCTCCTCGCCGAGGCGGTCGGCCACGGGCACGCGGACGTCCTCGAAGATCACCTGGCGCGTGGGCTGGGTGTGCCAGCCCATCTTCTTCTCGCTGGGGCCGAAGGACAGGCCGGGGGTGTCCTTGTGGACCACGACGGCGGAGATCCCCCGGGCGCCCGTGTCCGCGGTGCGGCACATGACCACGTAGTAGCCGGAGGAGCCGGCGCCGGAGATGAACTGCTTGACGCCGTTGAGGACGTAGTGGTCGCCGTCGCGGACGGCGCGGGTCTTCAGCGCGGCCGCGTCCGAGCCGGCGCCGGGTTCGGTGAGGCAGTAGCTGGCCAGGTGCTCCATGCCCACGAGGTCGGGGATCCAGCGGGCGCGCTGCTCGTCGCTGCCGAAGGAGTCGATCATCCAGGCGACCATGTTGTGGATGGAGATGTAGGCGGCGAAGGCCGGGTCCGCCTTGGCGAGCTCCTCGAAGATCAGGATCGCGTCCGTGCGCGCCAGGCCGGTGCCGCCGTGCTCCTCCCCCACGTAGATGCCGCCCAGGCCGAGCTCGCCGGCCTCGGCGAGGACGTCCACCGGGAAATGCTACTCGGCGTCCCAGTCGAGGGCGTGCGGGGCGACGCGCTGCTCGGCCAAGTCGCGGACGGCGTCGACCAGGGCCTTCTGGTCGTCGGTGATGGGGAACATGGGTTCGTCCTCCTGGGGCTCGGGCCGGCCGCGCGGGCGGTCCACGACGGGGTGGTGCGGGGGTGACACCGCGGGCGGCGACAGGGTGTGACTGTCGTCACCATGATAATAGGACATCCAATGATTTGCCGTGTCGCCACCGGGCCGTGGGCTAGGGCATGTCTGACAATCGTTTGGACCACGCGAGCACAGCATTCAACACCACGGCGGCCCGGTAGACGATCGCGTACTTGTCATACCGGGTCGCCAGGCCCCGCCACTGCTTCAGGTGCGCGTACTGGCGCTCGATCACGTTCCGGCCCTTGTAAGCCTGCGAGTCCAGGCCCACGGGACGGCCACCGGCCGAGCCGCGGCGCCTGCGGTGGCCCTGCTGATCCGCCGGCTCGGGGATCACGGCTTTGATCCGGCGGGCACGCAGGTGGGTGCGGATCGCCCGGGAGGAGTACGCCTTATCGCCCAGCACGGCCTCGGGGCGGGTCCGGGGCCGCCCTACTGGCCGGGTCACGCGCAGCTGCTCCAGAAGAGGAAGGAGCATCGGGGAGTCCCCTGCCTGGCCGGGGGTGATCAGGCTGACCAGCGGCAGCCCGGTCCCATCGACGAGCTGATGGATCTTCGTGCTCAGCCCTCCCCGGGAGCGCCCGATGCCGTGATCGGCCGGCTCCTCATGCAGATTCCTGTAGTTCGACCCATCCCCCTGTGAGGCGGGTGATGTTCGTCGCGTGCTGATGCGCACGGGCGATCGTGGAGTCCACCGAGACCGACCAATCGATCAGGCCTTCGGCGTCAGCGGCGGCGGTCAGCCTCGCCAGCACCGCATCCCAGGTGCCCTCTTCAGCTAAGCGCCGGTGCCAGGTCCACACGGTCTGCCAAGGCCCGTAGACCTCGGGCAGATCCCTCCATGCAATCCCGCACCGATATCGGTAGATGATCGCCTCCACCATCGTGCGGGCGTCGGCGAACGGCCTGCCGGCACGGCCGGTCCGGGTCGGGAGCATCGGGGCGATCAACTCCCATTGGGCATCGGAGAGCATCTGGAAGCGGGACATGTCCCCAGGGTCTCAGCTGACTCGTGCATCTATTCTCAGACACGCCCTAGCGTGCTCCCCGTGCAGACCACCACCAGCCCCACCGCGGACTCGCCCACCGGCCCCCGCTCCCACCCCTCCGGCCGCACGGAACAGCTGTTCGGCATCCGCCGCCACGCGCTGATGACCGAGCGGGACGGCGCCCTCAACCCGGCCGCGTTCGAGGTCGGCCCGTGGTGCCTCGACCTGGACGGTCGGCCCACCGGCGCGGCGGCCACCGTGATCATGGACAACGCCACGGCGGTGGCCGTGCACCACGCGGCCCGGGACATCGAGGCCGTGGTCACCACCGAGCTGCAGGTCAACGTGCTCGGCCCGCTGCCCGCCTTCGACGCGGCGGCCGTCACGGCCGGGGACGAGGACGGCCCGCTGCTGGAGTGCTGGACCCGCCCGCTGGCCTGGGATGCGGGCGGCGGCGTGGCCCGCGCGTGGCTCGAGGACGCGGACGGGCGTCGCGTGGTCGAGGCGACCGGCTGGTTCCAGTCGGTGCCGGCCGGAGCGCCGGAGCGGATGGCCGAGTTCGTCTGGGCCGGACGGCTGCCCCGCGGGGCCGAGACCCGCGTGCCCATGCCGGGGCTGCTGGCCGCCCGCCCCGAGTTGTTGCCGACGGCCGATCCGGACGTGCGCCCCGCCGTCGCCGCCGCGACGACCGCCGGCGCCTGCTTCGCCCCGAAGCCGGAGCTGGCCAACCCGTCGGGCGCCGTCCACGGCGGGGCCATGACGCTGCGGGCGGTCACCGCCGCGCAGGCGGCCATGCCGGACCGCGAGCGCTACGACGTCCAGGCCGTGCGCGTGGTGTTCGTGCGCCCGGGCCACGGCGAGATGGTCGCCCTCACGCGGGTGCGGCACGCCGGCCGGTCCCTGCGCCTCGTGGACGTGGACCTCGTGCCGGTCGGCGCCGACGGCGTCCCCGTGGCCGACAAGCCGATGGTCCAGGTGCAGGTCACCTTCCGCGCTGCCCGGAGCTGACGCCCCGCCCGCCCGGGCGCCCGAGCGCTTTCGAACGTGAGAGAGGCCCTATCCCACGTTCGAAAGCGCTCATTCCCCCGACATCACGTTCGAAAGTCCCGGGAGGAGGAGGCGTCGCCGTCGTGGGGCCGGCTCAGCGGCCCACGGTGCCGAACCGGGAGGCCACGGGGGCCGTGAAGGCGGGCTTCAGGAAGAACCACGCGGCGGCGGTGACCGCCACGCTCACGAGGAACACCACGAGGCCCCACGCGTCGGTGGCGCCGCCGCGCGAGGTGTACATGTGGTTCAGGTTCGTCAGCAGGCCCGTGAAGGCCACGAGGAACACGTGCACCACGATGAACGCCACGAAGAAGACCATCACCGGGAAGTGCACCTTGCGGGCCACCTCCATGGGGAACGCCTTGTTCAGTCCCTTGGCCTCCGTGGGGAACCACGAGGACATGCGCCAGCCCGTGAGGGCGGCGAGCGGGGCGGCCACGAACACCACCAGCGCGTAGGAGAGCATCTGCAGCGCGTTGTAGTGCACCCAGCCGTTCTCGGTGGGCCAGTCCAGGGACAGGTACTGGATGCCGGCGGACAGGGCGTGCTGGAACACGTGCGGGTCCGTGGGCACGATCCGCGCCCAGTGGCCGGTGACGATCAGCAGCACCACGAAGATCGCGCCGTTGAGCAACCACAGCGCGTCGAGGGCCTGGTGCATCCAGATGGTGAGCGAGAACTTCTTCGGGGTGTTGCCCCGCGCGGAGAACAGGCCGTCCTTCGTCGGCGTGAAGTTGGCCGGAGGCCGTGTCTCGTGGCGGATCTGCAGGCCCGTCCGGATGATCAGCACCATCAGGAACATGTTGAGGAAGTGCTGCCAGCCCATCCACCAGGGCATCCCCTCGGGGGTGCCCTGGGGCAGGACCGGGTGCCCGTCGTAGGTCGCGATGAAGTCCGCCACCGGGTCCAGGCTCCGCAGCCAGCGTGCGGCCAGCACAGCGAGCAGCGCCAGCACCACGACGCCGGCCAGCGCCGGCAGCGCCTTGCGCAGACGGGACGGGGCGGTGGCCTCGGCGGCGTCCGTCTCCGCGGTCCGCGCGGGCGTACCGGGGGCGGCCCCGGGGGCGGCCCGGGGCGGCTGCGCGGCGGAGGCAGGCGGGGCCGAACGGGTGTCCGGCGCGGTGGGGGCCGGCTCCGCGGCCACGGGGGCGGCGACGGCCGGTTCCGCATCGGCCGGCTCGACATCGGCCGGCTCGGCGACGACCGGCCGGGCCGGCGCCGCGGCGGCGGGCTCGGCGGTGGCCTGCTCCGGTGCGACAACCTCCTGCGCCACCGTCTCCGGCGCGGTGGGGGCGCCCACGGCAGCCAGCTCGGTGAACCACTCCCCCTCCCGGGCGAACGGCACGTACCCGGCCATGCGTCGCCGCTCCGCGAGCGGCACGAGGTCGGACTCCACGGGCGCGCCCGCCCCGGACGCGGCGGGCGCACCGGTCGCGGCGGCGGCGACGGCGGCCGCCACGTCCGGCACGACGGGCTCGGTCTCCGCGGGTGCGGGGGCCCGCGTCGGGGACGCGGAGGCGGCGATGGGCTCGGGGGCGGCGGGCGGCGGCGGAGCGGCGGCCGGGGTCGAGCCCGCGGCCGGGGCGGGGGCACCGCCGAGCCACTCGGCCTCGCGGGCGAACGGGACGTACCCGGCCATGCGGCGTCGCGCGGACAGGGGCGTGAGGCCCGACGCCGGCGCGGACGGCGCCACCGGCACGGCGGGCGCGACCACCGGGGCCAGGGCCGCCGTCGTGGTGTCCTGCCCCGGGGCGGGGGCGGGCTCGGTCTCGGCCGGGGCGCCCTTCAGGGGGACGTAACCGGCCATTCGCTGCTTGGGCATGCTTCTCCTCGTCCGAGGGGCGCGGTCCGCAGCGGACCGCGCCCGCACCGGTTCAGCCGCGGCGGGTGCGCAGCTGCTCGATGACCTGTGGGACCACCTGGAAGATGTCCCCGACCACGCCGAAGTCGGCGTGCTCGAAGATCTCGGCGTCCTCGTTCTTGTCGATCGCCACGATGGTCTTGGCGGTCTTCATGCCGGCCAGGTGCTGGATGGCGCCGGAGATGCCCAGGGCGATGTACAGGTTCGGGGACACGATCACGCCGGTCTGGCCCACCTGGCGCTCGGCCGCGGTGTAGCCGGAGTCGACGGCGGCGCGCGAGGCGCCCACGGCGGCGCCGAGCTCGTCGGCGAGCTGCTCGACGATCGCGAAGCCCTCCTCGGAGCCCACGCCGCGTCCGCCGGCGACGACGGTTTTCGCGCCGCGCAGGGGCGGACGGGCGGAGTTCTGCGTGCGGGCGTTCACCTCGAGCACCCGGGCGCCGGCGGTCACCGGGCCGAGCTCGGCGGCGGCCAGCTCCACGACCTCGGGCGCCTCGACGGCCGGGGCTCGGTCCGCGACGGCGCCGGGGCGCACGGTGATGATCCGGGGGCCGCCCTCGCCGGTGGACTCGCTGAGGTAGTCGCCGCCGAACACGGAGTGGCGGGCGATGACCTCGTCGTCGGCCCAGCGCAGCCCCACGGCATCCGCGCACACGGGGCCGCGGGCGCGGACGGACAGGCGGCCGGCCACCGCGCGGGACTCGGGGCTGCCGGAGAGCAGCACGGCCACGGGCGCGGTGCGGGCGGTCGCGGCGGCGAGGGCCTGCACGGCGGCGTCGCCGAGGGTGGTGGCGGCGTCGTCGGCCACGAGGACGTGGACGCGCGTGGCGCCGTACTCCCCCAGACGGGCGACGGCGGCGTCCCTGCCCTCCGCGCCGGTCACGAGGACGGCCTCGGGCACGCCCACGGTGGCGGCGGCGCCGAGCAGCTCGGCCACGACCGGGCGGAGCGCGCCGTCTGCACCGATCTCGGCGTGCACCAGCACGGTCTGACCGCTGTTCGCGGCGTCGGTCTGCGTCGTCATCTCGGTCTCCTCCACGTTCGCGCTCACACGAGCCCCCGGCCCGCGAGGAACTCCACCAGCCGCTCGGCGGCGGTGCCGTCGTCGGTGATCTTCTCGCCCGCGGCACGCTCGGGACGCGTGTCCGCCGAGACCATCACGGAGCGGTAGGCGGCCTCGGCCGGACCCGCGGCGATGCCGAGGTCGGCCAGGGACAGGACGGTGAGCGGCTTCTTCTTGGCCGCCATGATGTTCTTGAAGTTCGGGAACCGCGGCTCGGGGGTCTTCTCCGTCAGGCTCGCCACGGCGGGCAGGGCGACGGCGGCGCGCACGTCCGCGTCCGAGGTCGCCACGGTGCCGGTCAGCTCGCCGTCGGTCAGCTCGGGGGCCTCGGCGTGCGGCAGGTAGGGCCGGTCCAGGAGCTCGGCGACCATGGCCGGCACCACGCCGGTGCCGCCGTCCGTGGACAGCGTGCCGGCGAGCACGAGGTCGGCGCCCTCCTTCTCGACGGCCGCGGCGATCACGCGGGCCGTCTCCACGGCGTCCGAGCCGACGAGCGCGTCGTCGGTGATCTGCACGGCGGAGTCCGCGCCCATGGCCAGCATCTTGCGCAGGGTCTTGGAGGAGTCCTCGGGGCCCACCGTCAGGGCCACGATCTCGACGTCCGCGCCGGCGTCCCGCCAGCCCAGGGCGACCTCCATGACGCGCTCGCTGATCTCGTCCGGCACGGGCTCGGCCGCGCCGTCGCGCACCACCCAGCCGGTCTCCAGGCTCAGCTCACGTTCCTGCCACGTGTCCGGCACCTGCTTGGCCAGCACCAGGATCTTCACGGCCTCTCCTCCTTGGGTCGCGGTCTCGCCCCGGGGCCTCCGCCCCGAGCACGGTGACTTACGCTACAGACTACGGGTCCGCGCACATCCGGGCCGCATGACCCCCGCGCGGGAGCGGCCGGGGCCGCCGTCGTCGGCCCGCGCGTCCGGACCATGATCGCCCGAACCGAGGAGGCACCGTGAGCCCCGCCGCCCCGCCCGCAGAGGACCGGCCCCGGGTCCCGGCGGTGCCCGCCTCCTCCCTCGTGCTGGTCCGGCCCGGGGCCGGCGGCGAGACCTCGGTGTTCACCGTCCGCCGCGCCGGGACCATGGCCTTCAGCGCCCACGCCACGGCCTTCCCCGGCGGCCGCGTGGACCCCGCGGACAACCTGCCGGACCGGCTGTGGGAGGGCACGGATCTGGCCGACTGGGGCCGGCGCCTGGGGCTGCCGCACGAGCCCGTGGACGCCCACGGCACCCTCGCGGAGCTCGACCCCGCCGAGGGCGCCGGCCGCGTGCTGGCCGCCGCCGTCCGCGAGACGTTCGAGGAGACCGGAGTGCTCCTGGCCCGGGACGCCGTCACCGGCACCCCCGTGGACCCGGCCCGGGTGGCCGCGTTCCCCGACGAGCTGCGCGACGCCGTCGAGCGCCACGAGGTGGACTTCGGGGAGCTGCTCGACCGCGAGGGGCTGCGCCCCGACGCCGGCGCGCTCGTGCCGTGGTCCCGGTGGATCACCCCGCACGGGGGCCCGCGCCGCTACGACACGTTCTTCTTCGCCGTCCACCTGCCGCAGGGCCAGTCCCCCGAGCGGATGTCCTCCGAGGCGGCCAGCCACGGCTGGGCGTCCCCCGCCGAGCTGCTGCGCCGCTTCCGGGCCGGCGAGGTCAACCTGATGGCCCCCACATGGTGGCAGCTGCGCACCCTGGTCGACGCCGGCGAGGACATCCACGCGGGCCGCTCCCGGTTCGAGCCCCTCGAGGGGGTCATGCTCGTGGCCGGGCAGGGGCCCGTGTTCCCCCACGCGGACGAGTATCTGCGTGACCTGACGGCGTTCCGCGCGGCCGCGCAGGTGGAGGAGTCCAAGGACAACATCCTCTGAGCGCTCCCGGCTCCGGGCCGTGCGGTGGGTGACGGGCCGGAGAGCAGCGCGGACCGCGAGTCGCGACCCCATGGCCTGCAGGGCCCCGTGCCCCTAGTCTGGTCTGCACTGGATCTCCCGGCTCCGCGCGTCCGGCCCCCACCCCCGGCCACCGCGCGTCCCGCTCGCACCCTAGGAGCACTGCATGGCGCTCAGCGTCCTCGACCTGTTCTCGATCGGCATCGGCCCGTCCTCGTCCCACACCGTGGGGCCCATGCGCGCTGCCCGCCGCTTCACGGACAGCATGGGCCAGCACGGCGTCCTCGAGCGCACCGCCCGCGTGCACGCCGAGCTGTTCGGCTCGCTGGCGGCCACCGGCGTGGGCCACGGCTCGGACACCGCGGTGCTGCTCGGCCTGGCCGGCCAGGACCCTGAGACCATCGACCCGGACGCCTGCACCGGGCTCGTGGAGGAGATCGTCACGGGCGGTCGGCTGCCCCTGGACGGGCGCCACGAGATCGTCTTCGACCGGCAGGGCGACCTGACGCTGCACATGCGCGAGTCCCTGCCCGGGCATCCGAACGGCATGCGCCTGACCGCCTACGACGATGCCGGCGAACAGCTCCACACCCGCGACTACTACTCGGTGGGCGGCGGCTTCGTGGTCACCTCGGACGAGCTCGAGGCCGAGCTGGACGCCACCAAGGACGTCAACCGCACCGACGACGGCGACACCGGCGAACCGTACCCCTTCTCCACGGGCGCCGAGCTCGCCGCCCGCTGCCACGAGGCGGGCCTGAGCATCGCGGAGCTCATGCTCGCCAACGAGGCCACCCGGCACGACCTCGACGAGCTGCGCACCCAGCTGCTGGCCATCTGGGCCGTCATGGAGGAATGCGTCCACAACGGCGTGACCCGCACCGAGCCGATCCTGCCCGGCGGACTGCAGGTCCGCCGTCGGGCCCCCGCGCTGCGGGAGCACCTGCTGCAGACCACCAACCGCACCGACCCCATGTGGGCCATGGAGTGGGTCAACCTCTTCGCGCTCGCGGTGAACGAGGAGAACGCCTCGGGCGGGCGCATCGTCACCGCGCCCACGAACGGCGCCGCGGGCATCATCCCGGCCGTCATGCTCTACTACATGCGCTTCGTGCTTCCCGAGCACGCCACGCAGCAGGAGCGCGACGACAAGGTGGTCGAGTTCCTGCTCACCGCGGCGGCGATCGGCATCCTGTACAAGCGCAACGCCTCCATCTCCGGCGCCGAGGTCGGCTGCCAGGGCGAGGTCGGCTCGGCCTGCTCCATGGCGGCGGGCGCGCTGTGCGCCGTGCTCGGCGGCACCGTGGACCAGGTGGAGAACGCAGCCGAGATCGGGATCGAGCACAATCTCGGGCTGACGTGCGACCCCGTGGGCGGCCTCGTCCAGGTGCCGTGCATCGAGCGCAACGCGATCGCGTCCGTGAAGGCCATCAATGCGGCCCGGCTGGCGCTGCTCGGGGACGGCTCGCACCGGGTGACCCTGGACCAGGCCATCACGACCATGCGCGACACCGGCGCGGACATGAAGTCCAAGTACAAGGAGACCTCGCGCGGCGGCCTGGCCGTGAATGTCATCGAGTGCTGATCGCCCGGGTCCGCGGCCCAGCGCCGCTCCGGTCGGGACGGATGGGGCACCCGTCCGCTACCGTGACTCCCGATCCACACCCTGCCCCGAGCGTGAGAGGACCGACGTGGCCATTCATCCTGTGGACGCGACCCTGGAGGCCGCGAAGATCGATCCGGAGGAGCGCACCGAGCGCCTGAAGGGCGTCAAGCTGGACGGCGCCGGCTGGAAGTACGCGGCGACCCGGGCGTTCAAGGAGTTCCTGAACGACGGCGGCACGGACCTCGCCGCGAAGCTCACGTACTTCATGGTGCTCTCGCTGGCACCGGCCCTGCTGGCCGTGTTCTCCATCCTCACGCTCGTGCTGGCCTCGAACCGCTCGGCGGTCGACGACCTGGTCACCCAGCTGACCACCATGGTCCCGTCCGACTACCAGTCGGTGGTGCAGAGCGTGGTGGACAACCTGATGCAGCAGTCCACGGGCGGCCTCATCGCCCTGGTGGTCGGCATCCTGACCGCGGTGTGGTCCGCCTCGGCGTACGTGAAGGCGTTCAACCGCGCGTCGAACCAGGTGTACAACTACGCCGAGGGCCGCGGCTTCGTGAAGCTGACCCTGACGAACCTCCTGACCACCGTCGTCATGCTCATCGGCATCGTCCTGGTGCTGATCTCCCTGGCGCTCAACCGCGCCCTCGTCGACGGCCTGCTCGCCCCCATCGCCGGGCCGCTCGGCCTCACCTCCGTGGTGAACTTCCTCTCGGACACGTTCCTGCCGATCTGGGCGTGGGTGAAGTGGCCGGTGGTGATCCTCCTGGTGCTCGTGCTGATCGCCACCCTGTACTACATGACCCCGAACGTGAAGAAGCCCAGCTTCCACATGTTCGGCCCCGGCAACATCTTCGCCCTCGTGGGCATGGTGCTGGCCTCCGTGGGCCTGTACTTCTACTTCACGACGCTGGCCGGCTACTCGGCCTACGGCGCGATCGGCGGCGTGATGGCCCTGCTCTTCGCGCTGTGGATCTTCAACATCGTGCTCCTGCTGGGCCTCGAGCTGGACACCGAGGTGGAGCGCGCCAAGCAGCTGACCGCCGGCATGCCCGCCGAGGAGGCCGTGAAGCTGCCCCCGAAGGACGCCGGCGCCCTCGTCAAGAAGGCCGAGAAGCAGGAGGAGCTCGAGCAGAAGGGCTACGAGCTGCGGGCCGTCCACGAGGGCCGCTGACCGCACCCGGCGCGGCGCCGGGCGCACGTTCGGCACGGACGACGACGGCCGCTCACCTGGCGAGGTGGGCGGCCGTCGTCGTGCGCGGGGCCCTCAGCGCCGGGCCGCGCGGTAGCCGTCCGCCTGGGCCGCGGAGGCGGAGGCGTAGCAGTGGCGCGCGTTGGTCCTGCCGTAGTGCTGCTGACCGGGCATGTGGTAGATGCCCGAGTTGTCGTTCGCCTTGACCGGGTGGGAGTCCGGGCACTCGGAGTCGGCTCCGCTCACCGGCCCCGCGTCGCCGGCCGCGGGGGCCGGGGCCGCCTCCGGGGCGGGGGCCGGGGCCGCTTCCGGGGCGGGGGTCGGGGCCGCGGTGCCGCACTCCCCGGAGAACCTGCCGACGCCGTTCGCCCGGGCCTCCTCCCACGCCGCCTCGACCTCGGGCAGGAAACGGTCGTTGCCGTCGAAGACCGCCGGCTCGCCGTAGCCCAGGCGGGCCATCTCGGCGTTGACCAGGACGCCGTCTGCGTACACGCCGGCGAGGAGGCGGTCATAGCGGTCGTAGAGCCGGCGGTCGTACCGCAGCACCACCGTGTCGCCGGGGCTGATCATCGACTTCAGCGCCGCCGTCGCCTCCGGGCCCATGCACTCGACCGGCTTCGAGGGGTGGCGGGTCTCGGGGGTGTCGATGTTGAGCAGGCGCACCCGCGTGGACACCTCGCCGAGTGTCACGCGGAGCGTGTCGCCGTCCGAGATCGACTCGACCGTGACCACGTCTCCCTCGGTGCTCTCCGGGATGACGCCGTCGTCGGTGGCGGTGCAGCCGGTGAGCAGGAGCAGGGACAGTGCGGCCGCGGGGAGCGCCGCGCGCAGACGGGCAAGGGGCACGAGGATCCTGGAGGGGAAGGGACGGGGACATGACGAAGGCCCCGCCGTGAGGCGGGGCCTTCGGATCACCACATCATCGCATGTGGGAGGCACAGGTGTTGCCGCACGTCACGACAGCATCGGTCCCCGTTCCGTCAATGACGACGGGGGTCAGCGACGGCCGTCGATGGGGTCGCCGCCGCCGTCGAGTGCGTCGAGGACGAGGTCGCGGGCCTCGCCCGTCGCGGACCGGCGGGAGAGCAGCAGCGCGGCCAGCCAGCACAGCAGGACGATCGCCGCGCCGCCCCACGCCAGGAGGGCGAGGCTGCCCGAGAGCAGCCCCGTGCCGTCCGCGCGGCCGACGCCGATCCACACCAGACCCCACGCGAGCGCGAACGCCGGAGCCGGGCGGCCGCCGTTGTACACGGCCGTGAACGCACCGATCAGCACGGCCACCACGAGCATCACCTTCGCCCAGAGGGACGACTGCCCCGGATCGCCGACGACGCCGGTCGAGGCCAGCCACGCGGCCAGGTTCGCCACGGCGGCGATCGAGACCCAGCCCAGATGCAGGCCCTGCACCCCGTCCAGGAGGATCCGCTCGCCCCAGCTGTGCGCGCGGACGGATTCGAGGAGCACCAGGATCCACGCCAGGCACGCCAGCAGCAGCGCGATCACCACGACGCTCAGCCCCAGCAGCCCGGCCTGCACCGTCCAGATCCACGCGGCATTGAGCAGCACCGAGATCAGGATCCACGGTCGCAGGCGGTCGTGACGGGCAGACTGGGCCGAGGGGAGGAACTGCCACACGGCGTACGCCAGCAGGCCCGCGTAGATCACGGACCAGATGCCGAACGCGGGGGTCGCCGGGGACACCCAGGTGGCGTCCGGGCCGAGCCAGCCGCCCGCGGCCTCGGCCACGGGGGTCAGGCCGCCGACGACGCCGGAGCCCAGGAACGCGGCCACGACCGCGAGGATCACGACCACGAGCATGGCCACCCGGCCGCCCGTCGAGGACAGCCCCGTCCCCGAGCTGGGGACGCGCGCCGCGGCGTCGGGGCCGAAGGGGCTGCGGGACGGGCCGAGGTCGGTGGCGGTGCTCATGGGTGCTCCCGTGGGGTGATCGTCGGGGGTGCGCCCCGGGCGGGGCGGGTCTCAGGGTCAGCGTAGCCGCCGGGCCCATCGCGGGCACGGGCCACCACGGCCTAGGGTGGGGGCATGCGCACTCCCTCCCCGATCGGACTCCTGCTGGACGTGGACGGCCCCGTGGCCTCCACCGAGACCCGGACCGTGCCGGAGGGGATCATCGACGTGCTCGTCCGCCTCGCGCGGCGCGGGGTGCCGGTCGGCTTCAACACGGGCCGCTCCACGGACTTCCTCCTGCACAACGTGATCGCCCCGCTGCGGGACACGGGCCTCCCGGACGACGCTCCCTTCCACGCGGTCTGCGAGAAGGGCGCCGTGTGGTTCCCGTTCTCCGCCGTGCCCTCCGGGGACTTGCCCGACGTCACCGTGGACGGCACCGCCCCGGACTGGCTCCGCACCGACCCGGACATGGCCATCGACGCGGACACCCGTGACGCGATCTGGGCCCTGAACGATGAGCGCGCCGGGGACCTGCAGTTCACCGACCGCACCAAGCTGGCCATGGTCTCCCTCGAGAAGACGGTCGGCGCCGACCAGACGGAGTACGAGCGGGTGCGCGACGACGTCGCCGCGGGCGTCGAGGATCTGCTCGCCGAGCGCGGACTCGCCGAGGAGGTGCGCGTGGCCCCCTCGGTGATCTCGGTGGACGTCGAGCACCGCTCCTCCGGCAAGGACCTGGGCGTCGAGCGCTGCTTCGACCTGCTGGCGGAGGCGGGCACCCCGGTGCCCGAACGCTGGCTCACCGCGGGCGACTCGCGCAGCGACTACGCCATGGCCGACCGGCTGCACGAGCGCGGACTCGCCGTGGAGCACATGGACGTGCGGCCCGCCGACGGCGTCCCCGAGAAGCCCTACGGCGTGGTGACGGCGGCGATCCTCGCCGAACGCGGCATCGGCGACGCCGACGACGTCCACGAGCGGGCGGGCGAGTCCCTGCTGCGCTGGGTGGAGCGCGACCTGCTGCGCTGACCAGGCCGGACGCCCCCTCTGCGGACGGCCGACCCTCCCCGGGCCTGGACCTCGACCCCTAGCGTGGAAGGGAATGCCGCGCCCCTGCCGAACCGGCCCGGGCGCCTCCCGACCAGAGAGAGGTTCCACCGTGGCCACCGTCGCCCAGAACATCGTCGAGACCCTCCACGCCTCGGGCGTGCGCCGCATGTACGGCGTGCCCGGGGACTCCCTCAACGGGCTGACCGAGGCCCTGCGCTCCCACGGCGGCATCCAGTGGGTGCACACCCGGCACGAGGAGACCGCGGCCTTCGCCGCCTCCGCCGAGTCCCAGCTCACGGACGAGCTCGCGGTCTGCGTGGGCTCGTGCGGTCCGGGCAACCTCCACCTGATCAACGGCCTGTTCGACGCCCAGCGCTCCCGCACCCCGGTGCTCGCGATCGCCGCGCACATCCCGTCGGAGGAGATCGGCTCGGGCTACTTCCAGGAGACCCACCCGCAGGACCTGTTCCGCGAGTGCTCCGTCTACGTGGAGCACGTCTCCTCGGCGGACCAGATGCCCCGCATGCTGCGCACCGCGATGCGGGCCGCCGTCGAGCAGCGGGGCGTGGCCGTGCTCGTGATCCCGGGCGACGTGGCCCTCACCGAGCTCTCCGCGAAGCCCGAGGTGATCCGTCACACGCCGTCCCGCGTCATCCCGGCGGACTCCGTGCTGCGCGAGGCCGCCGAGGCCCTGGACTCGTCCAAGCGGATCACCATCCTGGCCGGCGCAGGTGCGGCCGGCGCCCACGACGAGGTCGTGGCCCTGGCGGAGCGCCTGCAGGCCCCGATCGTCCACGCTCTGCGCGGCAAGGACCGGATCGAGTACGACAACCCGTATGACGTCGGCTTGACCGGCCTGCTCGGCTTCGCCTCCGGCTACCACGCGCTCAAGGAGGCCGAGACGCTGCTGATCCTCGGCTCCTCCCTGCCGTACCGGCAGTTCTACCCCGAGGACGCCACGGTCATCCAGGTGGACGTGCGCGGCGAGCAGATCGGCCGACGGGTGGCCGTGGACGTGCCGCTCGTGGGCGGTGTGAAGGAGACGGCCCAGGCTCTGCTGCCGCTGCTGCGCGGGAACTCGTCGTCGGCGTTCCTGGACAAGGCGCTCAAGCACTACGCCAAGACCCGCAAGGACCTCGATCAGCTGGCCTCCCCGGGACGCGGACGCGTGCACCCGCAGTACGTGGCCCGCCTCCTCGACGAGCTGGCCGACGACGACGTGGTGTTCCTGCCCGACGTCGGCTCCCCCGTGATCTGGGCCTCCCGGTACCTGACGATGAACGGGCGCCGCCGGATCATCGGCTCCCTGTCCCACGGCTCCATGGCCAACGCGGTCACCCAGGCGGTCGGCGCCCAGGCGGTCGACCCCACCCGCCAGGTGGTGGCGATGGCCGGCGACGGCGGGCTGGCCATGATGCTCGGCGAGCTGCTGTCGTTCGTGCAGAACGGCCTGCCCGTGAAGACGCTCGTGTTCGACAACGACTCGCTGAACTTCGTGGAGCTCGAGATGATGGCCGCCGGGTTCGTCCCCTATGGGACGGGCCTGGAGAACCCGGACTTCGCGGCGATCGCGGAGGCGGTCGGCATCAAGGGCTTCCGCGCGGACCACACGACGGACCTGCCCGCGGTGATGCGCGAGTTCCTCGCCCACGACGGGCCGGCGCTGCTGGTGGTCAAGACCGAGCGTCAGGAGCTGACGATCCCGCCGAGCATCGAGTTCGAGCAGGCCAAGGGGTTCGCGCTCTACGCCATGCGCACCGTCCTCGACGGCAAGGGCACCAAGCTGCTCGACCTCGCCAAGGCGAACCTGCGCCAGCTCTTCTGACCTGCCGCGCACGACGACGCCCCGGACGCTGGCGGCGTCCGGGCCGTCGTCGTGGTGGGGCGGGGAGAGCCCAGCCCCGCCGGTAGGTCAGGCGCGGTGGGCGCCGCCCTCGGCGACGATCGGGTGCTCGGCCGTGCCGGCGACGCCCTGGGTGATCAGGCCGTCGGCGCGGTGCTCCCAGAAGTCCGCGTTGCGGATGCCGAGCGGGCGCGGGTCGAACTGCGGGTCGAGACCCTGGCGCTTCTGTGCGCGGTAGTCCTTGAGGGCCTTGAGGGCCGGGCCCTGCAGCACCAGGATGCCGAGGATGTTCAGCCAGGCCATGGAGCCCACGCCGATGTCGCCGAGGCCCCAGGCCGCACCCGTGGTGGCGACGGCGCCGTAGGCCACCGACACGAGGATCAGGGCCTGCAGGAAGCGCAGCGCGACGCGGCGGACCATGCCGTTGCGCAGGTTGCGCGTGAGGAACACGATGTTGACCTCGGCCATGTAGTAGTACGCCACGATCGTGGTGAAGGCGAAGAACGCCAGCGCCACGGCCACGAACGTGGGGCCGAAGCCGGAGAACATGGCGTCGAAGCCGGTCTGGACGAAGGCCGGGCCCTCGGAGGCCGTCGGCGAGACGATGCCCTCGAACAGCAGGCCGGAGCCGGACCCGTCCGAGTACACCCGGTAGGCGCCCGTGGAGATGATGATGAACGCGGTGGCCGAGCAGACGAAGAGCGTGTCGATGTACACGGCGAACGCCTGCACGAAGCCCTGCTTTGCCGGGTGCGAGACCTCGGCGGCCGCGGCGGCGTGCGGGCCCGTGCCCTGGCCGGCCTCGTTGGAGTAGACGCCGCGCTTCACGCCCCACTGGATGGCGAGGCCGAGGATCGCGCCGAACACGGCGTGCACGCCGAACGCGCTGGCGAAGATGGAGCCGAAGACCTCGGGGATCTGGTCGAAGTTCAGGAACAGCACGATCAGCGCGAGGATGATGTACAGCACGGCCATCACGGGCACCACGTAGACGGCGAACGTCGCGATGCGCTTCACGCCGCCCAGGACGATGAAGGCCAGCAGGATGACCATGGCCAGGGCCACGACCCAGGCGGGCACGGCCCACGCCTCGCCCACGGCCGCGGCCACGCCGTTGGCCTGCACGCCCGGCAGGAAGTAGCTGGTGGCGAAGACGGTGACGACGGCGAACAGGATGGCGTACACCTTGAACGCGGGGGCGGCGGCCGTGTGCTTGTAGGCCTTCTCGAAGTAGTACGCCGGGCCGCCGCGGTACTCGCCGGTGTCCGGGTCGCGCTCCTTGTAGATCTGGCCGAGCGTGGACTCGATGAAGGACGTGGCGGCGCCGAGCAGGGCCATGACCCACATCCAGAACACGGCACCGGGGCCGCCGAACGCGATGGCTGTGGCGACGCCGCCGATGTTGCCCATGCCGACGCGGCCGGCGAGCGACATCATGAGGGACTGGAGGGACGAGGTGCCGTCCGCGGAGTCCTGGCCCTCGCGGAGCTGCTTCACCATGTCCGGGATGTTCACGAACTGCAGGAACATGGTCCGGATGGTGAAGTAGAGGCCGACGATCAGGCAGAGCCAGATCAGGGCCGGGGACCAGATGACGTCGTTCACGGCGGTGATGAGATCTGCGAAGGACATGGGGTCTCCAGATCGGGGTGGGGATGGCCGGTGCGGTGCGAGCTCCGAGCGGCGGCCGCCGGCGGTCCCGGACAACTGGGGAGAAGGATACGCGCAAATGTGACCCGCGTCTCGCATCCAGCGTGGCGGATCGGGAATCCGGGCGCGCGGCCCGCGACGACAGCGGCCCCGGACATGCGAAAAGCCCCGGAACCACTGGGGTCCCGGGGCTTGCCCGCGGAGGATGGGGGATTTGAACCCCCGAGGGCTGTTAACCCAACACGCGTTCCAGGCGTGCGCCATAGGCCGCTAGGCGAATCCTCCTTGGTGCGCCCTCCTGCGGCGGACCGCGCGAGGGCAATCTCCATCATAACCAGATCGTCCTGGGCCGCGCCAATCCCCCGCGGGAGGCGCGGGCCCGGCCCGGGGCTCGCCGTGCCCCGAATCGCTCCGCCCGCCGCCACCCTGGTAGAGTTGTCGGCGGCCCCTCACGTGGTGTCATCTCGCTGAACTCCCCCAGGACCGGAAGGTAGCAAGGGTAGGTGGGCTCTGGCAGGTGCGTGAGGGGTCTTCACTTTCCCCCAGGAGATCCCATGCCCGCCGGACGCTACGCCCCCTCCCCCACGGGAAGCCTGCACCTGGGCAACCTGCGCACCGCGCTCGTCGCGTGGCTCGCGGCGCGCGCCACGGACCGTGCCTTCCTGCTGCGGGTCGAGGACCTGGACCGCGTGCGCTCCGGGGCCGAGGCCGACCAGCGGGCGGACCTGGCCGCCGTCGGGCTGGATTGGGACGCCGAGCCGGTGCGCCAGTCCGAACGCACCGCCCTGTACGACGCCGCCGTGGCCGCCCTGCGAGCCGCGCACGGCGCGGACGCGGTCTACGAGTGCTTCTGCTCGCGCAAGGACATCGCCGAGGCGACGTCGGCCCCGCACCCGCGACCCGACGACGGCGCCCCCGCCTCCGGCGGCGCCGTGCCGCTGCGTCCGCCCGGCTTCTATCCGGGCACCTGCCGCGGCCTGACCGAGGCCGAGCGGGCCGAGCGACGGCGGGTGCGCCCCGCCGCCCTGCGGATCGACGTGGCGAAGGTCGCGGGCCTGCCGGCGGGCGAGATCCCGCGCGCGACCGCCGTGGACGTGCTGCACGGCGAGGTCACGGGCCTGGTCGACGACCTGGTGCTGCGCCGGAACGACGGGGCGTACGCGTACAACCTGGCCGTCGTCGTGGACGACCTGGCGCAGGACGTGGACCAGGTGGTCCGCGGCGACGACCTGCTCGACTCGGCCCCGCGCCAGCGCTGGCTGGCCGAGGCGCTGTGCGCCGCGCGCGGGGAGCCGACGCCCGCGGTGGAGTACCTGCACGTGCCGCTCGTGCTGAACACGGAGGGGCGGCGGCTGGCCAAGCGGGACGGCGCCGTGACCCTCGAGGACCTCTCCGCGCAGGACCCGGCGTGGACCCCCGAGCGGGTGCGGGACCGGCTGCTGGAGTCCCTCGGCCTGCCCGCGGGACCGCTGGCGGCCGCCGTGCCCGCGTTCGACCCGGCCGCCCTGCCGCGTGATCCGTGGGTGTTCACCGGGCTCTGAACGGGCCGGCGCCCTGGTCCGCCGCAGGCCCGGCCCCGGTCAGAGGACCTGGGCGGCCTGGTCGAAGTCGAGGCGGCCCTGGCGGGGCTGCTGCGCCTTCTCGTCGTCTGCGGCGGCGTGGCCCACGTTGATCACCAGGAGGGACTTCCAGGCACGGTCCGCATGGAACTCGGCGTCCACGGCGGCGGCGTCGAACCCGGCCATGGGGCCGACCTCGAGCCCGTGGGCGCGCAGGGCCACGAGCAGGTAGCCCACCTGGATGAGCGCGTTCGTGCGGCCCATCCCCTCGCGCATGCCCGGCTTGCCCTCGGCGTCCTCCTCGAAGCCCTCCCGGAACGGGGCGAGGTGGCCCATGTGGCGGTGCCAGTCGAGGTTGTAGGAGGCGATCAGCGTGAGCGGGGCGCGCTCCGTCTTCTCCCGGTTGAACTCGATCATGAGCGGAGTCAGGCGGGCACGGGCCTCGGGGCTGTCCACGACGTCGAGCCGCAGCGGCTGGTTGTTCATGGCGGTCGGCGCCCAGCGGAGGTCCGCGTAGGCCCGCTCGATCAGCGCGAGGTCGACGGGCTCGTCCGAGAAGAGCTGCGTCGTGTGGCGGTCCGCGAAGAGGCGGTCGATCTCGGCCTGACTCAGCGGTCCCGCGTCCGGGGCCGGCTGCGTGGGGTGGATCGTGTCCTCGGCGTCGGTGTGCATGTGCGTGGTGGTCATGGGCCAGGGAACGGGCCGGCGGGTGGGCGCATTCCCCGGCTTCCTTAGCCCGTCCGCCCGCCGGATAGGCTTTCGAGGGTGAGCACCGCCCTGTACCGCCGCTACCGCCCGGACCGTTTCGAGGACGTGATCGGGCAGGACCATGTCACGGTGCCGCTGCGCACCGCACTGGCGAAGGACCGCGTGAACCACGCCTACCTCTTCTCCGGCCCGCGCGGCTGCGGCAAGACCACGTCCGCCCGCATCCTCGCGCGCTGCCTGAACTGCGCCCAGGGCCCCACGCCCACGCCGTGCGGCGAGTGCGACTCGTGCCGGGACCTGGCCACCGGCGGGCCGGGCTCGCTGGACGTGCTGGAGATCGACGCGGCCTCGCACGGCGGTGTGGAGGACGCCCGCGGCCTGCGCGAGCGGGCCACGTTCGCCCCGGTCCGGGACCGCTACAAGATCCTCATCATCGACGAGGCGCACATGGTCACCGCGGCGGGCTTCAACGCGCTGCTCAAGATCGTGGAGGAGCCGCCGGAGCACCTGAAGTTCATCTTCGCCACCACGGAGCCGGAGAAGGTCATCGGGACCATCCGCTCCCGCACCCATCACTACCCGTTCCGGCTCGTGCCGCCGGAGCCGCTCATCGCCTACCTCGAGCAGCTGTGCGCGGAGGAGGGCGTGTCCGTGGAGAAGGGCGTGCTGCCGCTCGTGGTGCGCGCCGGCACGGGCTCGGTGCGTGACACGCTCTCCGTGCTGGACCAGCTGATCGCGGGTGCCCAGGAGGGCCAGGTCTCCTACGAGCTCGCGGTGAGCCTGCTCGGCTTCACCCCGGAAGCCCTGCTGGACGACGTGATCGACGCCGTCGCCGCGGACGACACCCCCACCGTGTTCCGCGTGGTGGACCGCGTGGTGCAGTCCGGCCAGGACCCGCGCCGCTTCGTCGAGGACCTGCTGGACCGCTTCCGCGACCTCGTGATCGCGCGTGCCCTGCCGGAGGAGGCCGGGGCGATCCTGCACGGCATGCCGGAGGACCAGGTGCGGCGTCTCTCCGCGCAGGCCGCGCAGCTCTCCCGCGCGGAGCTCTCCCGCCTCGCGGACATCACCAACCTCGCGCTGACGGACATGGTGGGGGCCACCAGTCCCCGCCTGCACCTCGAGCTGCTCATGGCGCGCCTGCTGCTGCCCGCCTCGGACGAGACGCACCGCGGCCTGGCCGCCCGCCTCGAGGCCCTCGAACGGCGCCTCGAGCTCGGTGGCGCCGCGCCCATCGAGGACGGCGCCTCCGAGGGCACGACGACGCCGGCCCGGTCCGGCACGCCCGCCGCGGACGGCGGCGGATCGGCCGAGAACGCGGAGGGCTCCAGCACTCTGACCGGTGCCGCGCTCGCCCGGGCCGCCATGCGGCGGCCGGAGGAGCCCGCGCCGACCGCGTCCACCGCCCCGCCGGAGCGCTGGACGCCGCCTGCCCCGCAGTCCGCGGCAGAGGCGCCGGAGGGGGACGCCGCCGCCGGGGCCACGGGGTCCGAGCGTCCGCAGCAGGCGCCGCAGCCCAAGCGGCCCGAACCGGCTGAGGTCGGGGCCCGTTCCGGGGACACGCGCCGCCCGGAGGCCGGGAGCCGCCCCGAGCCTGAGGGCCGGCCCGAGCCCGAGGGCCGGTCCCAGGCCCAGGAGCGCACCGGTGCCGCGCCGGCCCCCGCCCACGGGCCGGAGGAGACGGCCGCGCCGTCGGGCCCCACGCCCGCCCCGGCGGCGAGCCAGGTGGAGATGATCCGCCGGGCCTGGCCGGACATCCTCACGGCCCTCGAGGACGCCTCACGCCTGGTGTGGATGCTGGTGAAGGACAACGCGAGCGTCGCGGGCTACGACGGCTCGTTGCTGACGATCGGCTTCCAGCAGGACGGGCCCCGCCAGTCGCTGCTCGGCCGGGGCGGCGACCGCGTGCTCGGCGAGGCCGTCCACCAGGTGCTCGGCATCCGCCCGCGGCTCGACCTGATCCTCGGTGGGGACGCGCCGACCGGGGACGCCCGCGCACAGTCCAGCGCTCGCCCGGCCGGCCCGGCGCGGACGGACCGGCCTGAGCGTCCGGCCCCGCAGCAGGGCCGGCCCGACCGACCGACGGCGCAGCCGAACCGGCCCGCTCCGGCACCGGGGCAGGCCCCGCGCGAGCCGGAGTCCTCCCGCCCCACCCCGCCGCGCTCCGCCGCACCCTCCACCGCGGAGGACGATCCGGCGCCGCCGGCCGTTCCGCCCCGGGCCACGCAGCAGCGTCAGACGCCGGAGCCGTCCCCCGCCTGGACGCCCGCGGCTCCCGCCACCTCCTGGGGGCCGGCGCCGACGTCGTCGACGACGCCCGCCCCCGCCCCGCCGGCGGACGGCTGGGGCGGCCCGGATGAGGAGCCGCCCGCCTGGGACGACGCTCCCCCGCCCGAGGAGGACCCGTGGGACTCGCTGCCCGCGTTCGACCCGGACGCGGAGCAGGACGACTCGGACGGCCCCGAGGGCTGGACCCCGCCGGCCCGCGACGCCGAGGAGCGGCCCGTCGGCGCCGCCGGCTGGGACGGCCCCGTGCCGTCGGTCGAGGACTGGGGCGCGCCGCCGCAGGCCGCACCGGCCCCCGGCGGCGCCGCGCCGGACGCCGGCCAGGACTCCCCGGTCCAGCCCGACGCCCCGACCCCCGGCGAGAGCGAGCCGAGCGCCGAGGAGGTCCGTCGGGCCTACGACCCGGGGCCGCTGGTCCGCGAGGAGGAGCACTCGATCCCCGTGTTCGCCCGTCCGGAGGCGGAGCTGCGCGCCGAGTTCGCGAAGCGCTTCGGCGCGACCCGTCCCGCCGGCTTCGACGACGGCGCGGGCGCGGCCGCGGACGGTGACTCCGCCCGGCCTGCCACGCCGTCACCCGCCCCGGATGACGACGCAGCGGCCACGGAGCGACGCGATCTCCACCCGGCCGCCTCGGGCGCCGGCCCGTCCTCGGACGAGCAGCGGCGCCCCACGGGCGCGCCCACGGCCGACGAGACCCCCGATCCGGGCGTGCCCGCCGACGACGCGGACGCCACGCCGCGTGCGGCTGCCGGCCCGGGCGGGGCGGACTTCCCGGGTTCGGGCCATCCGGCGAGCATGTACCCGCGGCTCATGGAGCGGCTGCGGGCCGGTGGGCCCCTCGAGCCTCCGGTGAACGCGGGCTCGAGCGGCGGCGGCGGGACGGGCGGCGGCCCCGGCGCTCCCGGTGGCCCCGCCCCGGACGCCTCGCCGGGCTCCCCCGCCGGGGGCCGGCCGAGCGCGGCCTCGCTCGGGGCGCGCCCCGCCGACGTCGAGCCTGCCGGGGGAGCCTCGGCGCCGCCGTCGTTGGACGCGCGGGCCGCGGCCATCCGCGCCGCCCGCGAGGCCGCCCAGGGCCGCGGCCTGACCCGGCCCGCCGACACCGGCCCCGCCGCCCTGGCGACGTCCGGGGTGGGGTGGGAGGACGAGGTCGTCAGCGACGACGACGTCCCGCTCGAGGACTCGGGCCTCGTGGGCCGGGCCGTCGTCGAACGGGTGCTCGGCGGCCGTCTGCTCGAGGAACGCCCCAACGACGCCTGAGGCGAACGCGCCCGTACGCCGTCCGGGGCCGCGGGCATGATGGACGCGGCGCCGGACCACGGCGCCGCGTCGGGGCGCACGGACCACGAGACGCACTATCGGACGAGGGAGACGGATGTACCAGGGCGCGGTGCAGGACCTGATCGACGAGCTCGGCCGCCTGCCGGGCATCGGGCCGAAGTCCGCCCAGCGCATCGCCTTCCACATGCTGGAGGCGGACCGGGAGGACATGCTGCGGCTCGCGGACGCCATCCGCACGGTCAAGGACAGGGTGCGGCTGTGCTCGGTCTGCTTCAACGTCTCCGAGGACGAGGTGTGCTCGCTCTGCCGGGATGAGCGCCGGGACCGCTCCCAGATCTGCGTGGTCGAGGAGTCGCAGGACGTCATGGCCATGGAGCGCACCCGCGCCTTCCAGGGCCGCTACCACGTGCTCGGCGGGGCCATCAATCCGATCGCCGGCATCGGCCCGGAGCAGCTGCACGTCCGCGAGCTGCTCACCCGGCTGCAGGACGAGGCCGTGCAGGAGGTCATCCTCGCCACGGATCCCAACCTCGAGGGCGAGGCCACGGCCACCTACCTCGGCCGGCTCCTCGGCGCCACGGGCATCCGCGTCACGCGCCTGGCCTCCGGTCTGCCCGTCGGCGGGGACCTCGAGTACGCGGACGAGGTCACCCTCGGCCGTGCCTTCGAAGGACGCCGCCTGATCAGCGGCTGACACCGGCCGGCGTCGAGCAGGCCCCGCCCGACGCCGGCCCGGCTCAGGCCACGCGCGTGCCCGCGGGCAGCCGCCCGGCCGGGGTGTCCAGGCGACGGTGGCCCCACCAGACCAGCCCGGCCACCAGCACACCCTGCATCGCCAGACCAAGCGGCCACACCGGCCAGGTGCCCTGCCGGTCCGGAACGCCGCTCTGGTCGAGACCGCGCAGCTCGCCGTCGAGGCACTCGACGTCCCGGACGGGGTCTCGCTGGGTCCAGCGCAGCCCCACGGACAGCATGTTGAGCGGCCCGGGATCCACCCGGGTCCCGTTCTCGAGGAGCCCTGCCTCCCAGGGGGAGGCGTCCGCGAGGACGGCGTAGGGGTTCGCGGCGAGCAGCCATCCGCTGCGCCGCGGGTCGGGGATCGTCCGGGTGGTCACCGGGCCGACGCAGCGGTCGGCGATCCCGTCGACCAGCTCCGGGTGCGCCGCCTCGTACTCGGCCCAGGCCTGCTCCGCCTCCTCCGGGGTCATCTTCTCGAGCTCCGCCTCGGTGAACGGCTCCGCCGTCATGGAGCCGTACTCGGCGTCGTTGGCCCGCACCTCGGTCTGCAGGAACTGCAGGGACAGCCCGAAGGCCA
The DNA here is from genome assembly GCF_035609305.1 of Micrococcus sp. HOU01. Classification (NCBI taxonomy): domain Bacteria; kingdom Bacillati; phylum Actinomycetota; class Actinomycetes; order Micrococcales; family Micrococcaceae; genus Micrococcus; species Micrococcus sp. HOU01. The sequence goes on from NZ_CP141211.1 coordinate 2,476,470, forward strand.
CCAGGGTGCCGATCGTCAGCGCCGCCACGATCAGGTACGTCACCACGACGGCGAACAGCGTGCGCCCGGCGATCGCCGAGACGGCCACGCCGATCCCCGCGATCATGCCGAACTCCACGAGGATCATCACGAGCCCCACCAGCACGGCCCACGGGGACACGCGCCCCACCACGGCCGCGACCGCGAGCCACGGCAGCGCGGCCGCGAGGAACGCGGCGGAGGCGATCCACGCGGCCAGCCACTTGCCCGCCATCAGGTGCCCGGTCCGCAGCAGGGTGACCTGGGTGATGGCCAGAGTGCCGCCGGCACGGTCGCCCGAGATCGCGTTGGCCGCCAGGGCGGGTGAGACCAGCAGCGAGAGGGTGAGGACGAAGAGCAGGACGCCGTCGAAGAGCGTCCGCCCCAGGGCGCGCATCTGCTGCTCCGCCAGCTCCGGCTCCAGGCCGGACGCCTCCATCTCCGCCACGCCCAGGCCGCGCAGCCCGAGGGCGCCGAGGGTCACCGCCCCCACCACCACGAAGAAGACGCCCAACAGCACGTACCAGCCGCGCGAGCGCAGCCGCTGACGCAGTTCCATCCCCACCACGGTGGCCACGGCCTGGGCCGCGCCGAGGCGTCCCCCCGGCTGCGGCTGCGGCGGGCGGCGGTCGTGGATCGAGGTCGCGACGGCGGTGCTCACGGCCGGTCTCCTTCGGTGCGGGGGCTCTCCAGATGGAGGCCCAGGTAGGCGTTCTCGAGGCGGGAGCCCTCCGGGGCGAAGTGGCTGACGAGCACACCCTCGCGCACGAGGTCCGCGAGCAGCGCGGCCGCGGCGGCCTCGCCCCGCAGCTGCACCACGACGCCGTCCCGACGCTGGCCGGCGCCGGCGCCGGTGGCCGCGGTGACGGTCAGGCCGCGGGTCTCGAGGGCGCGGACGAGGGTGTCCCGTGCCGTCGGGTCGGGTCCGGCGATCCGGTAGGGGCGGGCGAGGTTGTCGGTGGCGCGGAACTCCTGGGTGGCCACCGTGGCGCCCTCACGGAGGAACACGGCGCGGTCGGACATCTCCTCGAGCTCGGCGAGCACGTGGGAGGAGACGAGCACGGCGGTGCCGGCTGCCGCCATGGCGCGCAGGTTGTCCCGCAGCCGGATGCGGGCGGCCGGGTCGAGGCCGTTGGCGGGTTCGTCCAGGAGCAGGACGGAGGGCCGGTGCACGGTGGCCCGAGCCAGGGACAGGCGCTGCTGCTGGCCGCGGGAGAGCACGCGGGCGGGCCGGTGGGCGAACTCCGTGAGCTCGACCCACTCGAGCTGCTCGTCCGCGCGCGCCGACGCCTCCGCCTTCCCCATGCCGTAGAGCCGTCCCAGGCTGGCGAGGATGTCGTGGCAGGTCAGCTCCTCCCACACGCCCAGGGTGTCGGGCATCCAGCCGAGCCGCCGCCGGGCCTCGACGGGCTCGCGCACCGCGTCCACGCCGGCCACGGACACGGCGCCGGCGTCCGGGCGCAGCAGGGTGGCCAGGATCAGCAGGAGCGTGGTCTTGCCCGAGCCGTTCGGGCCGACGAGGGCCGTCACGGAGCCGGCGGGCACGGTGAGGGAGACATCCCGCACCGCATGGACGGCGCCGAACGAGCGGGCGAGGCCGTGGGCCACGATCCCGTCGTGGGCGGCCACCCCCAGGACGGGTGAGGCGGGCGGGGGCACTGGAGCGGTCATGGCCCCATCCTTGCCGCGCCGCGCACGGACGCGGATCCACCCGGGGGATGATCCCGGCGCCGATTCCGGCCCGACCGGGGTCGCAGGCGGGGCCGCGGGCGCCGTCGTCCTGGCCTGCCGCAGGCGCCGGGTCCAGCATCCGGAACAGGGATTCACCTGGCGGACCCGCGCGGGTGCGCGCCCCTAGACTTGGCCCGAACCGACCCTCGACCCTGTCCGGAGCGACCCATGAGTCTCATCGTCCAGAAGTTCGGCGGCTCCTCCGTGGCCGACGCCGCCGGCATCCAGCGTGTGGCCCGCCGCATCGCGGACACGGTACGGGCCGGGAACCGCGTGTGCGTCGTGGTCTCGGCCATGGGCGACACCACGGACGAGCTGCTCGACCTCGCCGCCGAACTCACGCAGGACGCGCCGGCACGCGAGATGGACATCCTGCTCTCGGCCGGCGAGCGCATCTCCATGTCCCTGCTGGCGATGGCGATCCACGCCGAGGGCGTCGAGGCCCGCTCCTACACCGGCTCCCAGGCCGGCATGCTGACGGACACCTCGTACGGCCGGGCCCGGATCGTCAAGGTCAACCCCCACCGCGTGCAGGAGGCCCTCGACGCCGGCCGCGTGGCCATCGTGGCCGGGTTCCAGGGCATGAGCCCCGAGTCCAAGGACATCACCACCATGGGCCGCGGTGGCTCGGACACCACCGCCGTCGCCCTCGCCGCCGCGCTCGGCGCGGACGTGTGCGAGATCTACACGGACGTGGACGGCGTCTACTCGGCCGACCCGCGCGTCGTGCCGACCGCCCGCAAGCTCACCGAGCTCTCCTCCGAGGAGACCCTCGAGATGGCGGCCTCCGGATCCAAGGTGCTGCACCTGCGCTCCGTGGAGTACGCGCGCCGCTTCGGCGTGCCGCTGCACGTGCGCTCTTCCTTCTCCGACCACGAGGGCACCTGGATCATGCCCGACCCGAACGACACCATCACCCTTCAGGAAGGCGCTCCCATGGAACAGCCCATCGTCTCCGGCGTCGCCCACGACCGCTCCGAGGGCAAGGTCACGATCGTCGGCGTCCCCGACGTGCCCGGCAAGGCCGCCGAGATCTTCCGCGTGATCGCCGTGTCCAACGTGAACATCGACATGATCGTGCAGAACATCTCCCGCGAGGGCTCGGGCCGCACGGACATCTCCTTCACCCTGCCGATCGTGGAGGGCAAGGACGCCATGGCCGCCCTGCGCGCCGCCCAGGACCGGATCGGCTTCCAGGACATCGTCTCGGACCCGGAGATCGGCAAGCTCTCGCTGATCGGCGCGGGCATGCGCTCCAACCCGGGCGTCTCCGCCACCTTCTTCAAGGCACTCGCCGACGCCGGCGTGAACGTGGACCTCATCTCCACTTCGGAGATCCGCATCTCCGTGGTCACCGCCGAGAGCAAGCTCGACGACGCCGTCCGCGCCGTGCACGCCGCCTTCGGCCTCGACGCTGAGGAGGAGGCCACGGTCTACGGCGGCACCGGCCGCTGACGCCGCACCCGCCCCTCCCCCACCCACCACGACGCCGGCCCCGCACCCTCAGCGTGAAGGTGCGGGGCCGTCGTCGTGCGGGGGTCCCTCCCGCTCCGTCAGCGAGGACGGAGGGGGTGGGCGGTCACGGGACCTGGACGGTCACGTCGGTCGTGACGCCCGCGTCCCAGGTGACGAGGCCCTTCCAGGTGCCCGAGGTCAGGCCGGACCAGGAGAGGGTCGCCTCGGTGGCCTCGCCCGAGGTCACGGGGACCGGGTTCGGGGAGACGGTGAGGTTGCCCGCGTCCTCGCGCAGCTTCAGCGTCTCGAGGGTGCCGGTGTCCTTGCCGCCGTTGGCCGCGTACAGGTGGCCCACCACGGTGTAGGCGCCCGGGGCGGGGTCGGCGATCGTCAGCGTCTCGGACTCGTCCGCGGTCGCCCGGGAGAGCTGTTTGCCCTCGGGGGTGATCACGTACAGGTCCCAGTCGGCGCCGGCGGCGCCCGCGTTGATCGAGGCCACCAGGGACTTGGTGCCCTCCTCCACGGTCACGGTGGACACGGCCAGTGCGCTGGACACGAGCGAGTTGCTCGCGGTGGCGGCGGCCACGGTGGAGTCCACCTTGCCCAGGCCCAGGACCTGCGGGGTCAGCTCACCGGTCACGCCGGGGGTGATCTCCACGTCGGCGGAGCCGGTGGCGCCGGAGCCCTCGACGGCGGAGGTGACGGTCGCGGACTTCGCCTTCACGGTGACTGGGGAGGTCACCTCCGGGACGGCCTTGCCCTTGGCGGTGGTCCAGGACATGGAGCCGTGGGTCCAGGTGTTCACGGCGGCGTCGGTGCGGGTGACGGTCAGCTCGACGTCGGCGGACTGGCCAGCCTTCAGGTCCAGCACGGCCGGGGAGGCGGTCACCTCGAAGCCGGGCACGTTCGCGGAGAACCGCCAGCGGCCGTTCTCCAGGGCGGTCACGGTGCGGGTCACGGTGGCCGAGCCGACGACGTCGGGGATCGCCAGGGACGGGACGTTCACGTCACGGCCGGCGATGTCGCCGCGCAGCAGCGCGTCCCACTGCTCCTTGCCGGAGTCGTAGACCAGGCCAGGACGGGCGGCGGCGGCCGGATCGGCGAAGCCGGCGCCCGTGGCGAAGTTGTCCGTGTTCACGGTGCCGTCGGCGTTGTACACGTCGCCGGCGGTGGTCATGAGGGCGGACTTCACGGCCATCGGGGACCAGGCCGGGTACTTGCCGATCAGCAGCGTGGCCATGCCGGCCAGGTTCGGCGAGGCCATGGACGTGCCGGACATCAGGCCGAACGTGTTGCCGTGGTAGTCGGGGTCCAGCGGGGAGACGCCGGCGATCACGTTCACACCGGGGGCGGCGAGGTCGGGCTTCAGGAGCTCCTGGTTCACGGCGTTGGCCGGGCCGCGGGAGGAGAAGCCGGCGATCTGGGGCAGCGGGTCCTCCGGCAGGCCGGTGGTGTCGCCCGGGACGATCGTGGCGGTGAGGTCGGAGGACTTCACCTTCTCGATCACGCCGCTGTCGTTCATGTGCACGGTCGGCACCGCGTGGATGTCCGCGTCGAGCGAGCCGGACGGGGTGTTCACGAGGATCATGCCGACGCCGCCGGCCTCCTCCACCACCTGCGACTTCTCGGTGCGGGCGTTCACGCCGCGCTCGCAGAGCACGATCTTGCCGGCGGCCTCCTCGGTGAGCCCGCCGGGCAGGCAGAGACGCGCGGCCTCGGCGTCGCCGGCAGCGACCTCGGACGCGTGGATGACCTCGGCCGGGCCCACGCCGGTGCGGGCCGAGGAGGCGCCCCGGAGCTGCGTGCCGTCGGAGAACTGCACGGTGGCGGTGAGCTCGTTGGAGAACGTCTCCGCGGCCACGGTGGTCAGCCACGGGGAGCCGTGGTTCACGGTGTTCGGGCCGGGGCCGGAGTTGCCGCCGGAGGCGGCCACGAAAATGCCGGCCTCGGCGGCGGACTTGAAGGCCATGGCCACCGGGTCCACGATCGAGGTGTTGGAGCCGGAGATCGAGTAGTTCAGCACGTCCACGTTGTTCTCGATGGCCTGCTCGACGGCGGCCACGGAGGCGGAGGTGTAGCAGCCGCCGGTGTCCGGGTCGGTGTCCTCCCAGCAGATCTTGTAGGAGATCAGGTGGGCGGCCGGGGCCACGCCCGCGCCCTCGCCGAAGGAGTCGCCGTCGATGGTCTGCTCCACCCCGGTGTTGCCGAGGATGGTGGTGGCCACGTGGGTGCCGTGGGAGAACACGCCCAGCGGGGAGATGCGCTCCTCCGGGGCCCGCTCGTCCACCGGGACGAAGCGCTCGAAGTCGTCGGAGAAGGCGTAGGCGCCGATCAGCTTGGAGTCGCACGACGACGCCGGGAAGTCCGGGCCGGTCTCGCAGTCAGCCGTGGCGGTGGTGCCGTCCGCCTTGAGCACGGCGATCTGGCCGTCCGCGGTGCGGTAAGGCACGCCGACCTTGGCCTTGCCCTTGAGCGGCTGGACGGGCTGGCCGTCGATGAACGGGTTGTCCGGGTGGATGCCGGAGTCGATGACGCCGACCACCACGCCCTTGCCCGCGTTCTCGGCCTTGCCGTACACGGACTTCCAGGTGCCCTTCTTGCCGGGCAGGCCGAGGAACTCGGTGGAGCTGTAGTCCGGGGCCACCTGCTCGTCCGGCGCGACGCCGAGCACGGCCGGGTCCTTCGCGATCGCCTGGGCCTCCTCGGCCGTCAGCTCGGCGACGAACGCGTTCACGGCGCGCTGGAAGGAGATCTCGGCCTTGGCGCCGTGGGCCTTCGCGACCTTCGCCTGCTGGCGCTGGAGCTTGGCCTCGTAGTTCTTCACGCGCGGGTGCGAGGGGTCGAACTTCGCCTTCGGGGCGGCGCCCGGAACGGCGCCGGCCTCGGGGGCGGTCACCGACGGCTGGTCCTTCAGGACCACGAAGTAGCGGCCGTCCTCGAACTGCTGCTGGACCTGCACCTCGCCCTGCGGGCTGGAGACGGTGCTGCCGTCGGGCAGTTCGACGGCGGTGGCCGACACCGCGAGCGCGGGAGCGGCCACGAGGCTCGCGCCGGCGACGGCCGCGGCCAGGGCCCGACGGCGCCGGGCAGGGGTGGGGTTCTGAGGCATTGCCTCCGCCTTTCTCATCAAGGTCCGCCCAGCTCTCGCCCGTGGCACACCGGCGGGGATGGCGCCGGGGGACGGGGAGATCGGCACCCATGTGATGGGCACCACAGCGAGATATGTGCAATCTACCGTCCGGTAGGGCGTTTGACCAGATCTTTGCCAGGCAACGTCCAGGACCGTCGAATTGGGGCCGCCGGAGTGCGCTCCCCGCGTCGGCATCACGTGGGCCCGCTCGCTCATGAGGGGCGCCACGGGGGAGGATGGTGGGGCCATGCCCGAGCCACGCACCGCCCCCGCGCCCCCGCCGACCGCCGTCGTCGCCCTGCCCGCCGACGTGTGGCGGGCCCACGCGCGGGCGCACCGCGAGCGCATCGCCCGGCGCACGGACCCGCTGGTGGCCCTGCGGATGCGGGGCGAGAAGCACCCGGTGCAGGACTTCCTCTTCGGCTACTACACGCACTCCCCCGCCGCGCTGCAGCGCTGGCACCCCGGGCCGGGGGTCCTCCTCGCGGACGACGACGGCGCCGCGGCCCGTGCCGAGGCGGCCGAGCTGGGCACGACCCCACGGGGCGAGTGGAAGCACTACCGGCGCGTCGAGGCCGGTGAGGTGGCGGGCGCCGTCGTCGACGGCCGCGCGGTGGGCGGCTGGCTGGTGGACGTGGCGGCGGTGCTGGCCGACCGCGCGTCGGGGGTGGCGTTCACGCGGGAACTGCTCGCGCGCACGGCGGAGCGGGCGCCGCGCCTGGGCTGCTTCGGGCTGCACGAGTGGGCGATGGCGTACCGCTCGGACGTGCACGGGGTGCGGCACTCCCAGCTGCCGCTGCGGCTCGGGGCCGAGGGGACGGACGCGGTGGTGGAGGGCTCGCGGATCCGGTGCACGCACTTCGACGCGTTCCGGTTCTTCGCGCCCGAGGCCCGCGACCGCAACGAGGGCGACGACGGCGTCCTGCCCACGCGCGCCGGGATGCGGGAGATGGAGCAGCCCGGCTGCCTGCACGCGGGGATGGACCTGTACAAGTGGGCGTACAAGCTGGTGCCGGTGGTCGACTCGGACCTGCTCGCGGACTGCTTCGACCTCGCGTGGGACATCCGCAGGCTGGACATGGAGGCCTCGCCGTACAACCTGACCGGGGTGGACGACCTCTCCGACGGGCGCGACGGCTACGCGGCCGTGCGGATCGAGGAGCCGGCCGGGCGTGCCGAGTACGCGCGGCGCCAGCGCGAGTTCGCCGAACGGGGCCAGGCGCTGCGGGCGCGGTTGCTGGCGGTGCTGGACGCAGCGGTCTGACCGGCGGGGTCAGCCGTCGAGGATGCAGAACTCGTTGCCCTCGGGGTCCGCGAGCACGGCCCAGCCGAGATCGCCGCGACGGTCGTCGACGACGACGGCACCCAGCGCGAGGGCCCGCTCGATTTCCGCGTCCCGGGTGGACGGGGCCTGCGCCCGCAGGTCCATGTGGGCCCGGTTCTTCACGCACTTGGCGTCCGGCACCCGGAAGAACAGCACCACCTGACCCTCGGGGCCGACGATCGAGCACTCGTCCGAGCCGGGCGCGTAGCAGTCCGGCTCGTCCACGTCCCAGCCGAGCAGCCCCCGCCAGAACTCGGCGACGGCGAACGGGTCCAGGGCGTCCCACGTGGTGTGGGAGAGACGCAGTGACATGACGGACTCCTCGGGACGGGGCGGGGCGGGTGCACTCACTCGGGCACGCTGACGAGACAGAACGGGTGGCCCTGGGGATCGGCGAACACCCGCCAGCCCTTCGGGCCGGGGTTCTGCACCTCGGTCAGCGGGCGCGCGCCGGCGTCGAGGACCCGGGCGGTGGCCTCCTCGAGGTCCGCCACCAGCAGGTCGAGGTGAGCATGCTGCTCACCGCGTTCACCCGGCCACGGGGGCGCTTCGTATCCCGGGACCTCATGGAAGGTCAGCCGCCCGACCGGAGCCCATTCGAGCGTGATCCAGCCGTCGTCGCCCGTCGGGTCGGGCAGGTCCAGGATGCGCCGCCAGAAGTCGGCGAGCGCCCGCGCGTCCGCGCACTGGATGACGAGCTGGGTGAGGGTCCCGACGGCGGCCATGCGCCCAACCTAACCGCGGCCGGTACCCTGGCGCCATGATCCTGCACATCACCCTGCCGGAGGACTGGGCGGAGGCCCGCCGCACGGGCCGCTACGCGCCGTCCACGCGGGGGGCGGCGTTCCCCGAGGTCGGCTTCCTGCACGCCTCCGAGGACGTCCGGCAGGCCGCGGCCGTGGCCGCGGTGGCGTACGCAGACCGCCCGGACGCGTTCCTCGCCGCCCTGGACGAGAAGGCTCTCGCCGAGTCCGGCTTCGCGGTGCGCCGCGAGCCCGGCGACCCCACCGACCCGGCCTCCCAGCTCTTCCCGCACGTCCACCCCGGCACCGCGGCCTGGGACCACGTCCCCGTGCAGATGATGACGCCGGTCGCCATCCCTGGGGCCGAGGCCCGTGTGCTGCGCGAGGACACTGCGGAGGCCGCCGCCCTGCAGGACGCCGGGTGGACGGTGCGGTCTCGGTCCTGGGGCGCCCGGCTGCACCTGGCCGACGACGCCGGCCTCGCCCCCTACCGCGACCTCGTCGCCGCGGTGGAAGCGCAGGGGGTCCAGGTGCGGGTGCTGGAGGCTGCCGACTCGCCCGCCCTGCGCGCTCTCGACACCGCGGCCGCCCCCCGCTTCCCGCGCACCGACGGCTCGTTCCACACACCCGTGCCGGAAGACCTCGAGGCGCGGATCGCCGGAGAGGACGGGATCGCCGTCGGAGCGTTTGCGGATGCGGAGCTGATCGGCTTCACCCTGCTGGACCGCGTGGGGGACGGACGAGGGGAGGCCCGGTGGGACGTCGACCGGACGGCGGTCCGCCAGGGGCATGAGGGCAGGGGCGTGGGCACGGCCGTGAAGGCGGCCTCGGTGCTGGCCACCCATGCCCGGGGCGGACGGGTCTGGGGCACAGGCGGCGCCCAGGTCAACACGGCCGCGCTGCGGATGAACGAGGCCCTCGGCTTCGAGCTCGAGCCGCTGTGGCTGGCCCTCGTGCCGCCGGCCCCGGCCCACGCTCGGGAGACGTCCACGGACACCACCCGGGGCCAAGAGGAAGTCAAGGGTGCTTGACGTCCAGCGTGCTTGACTGTCAAGCTTGCTTCACATCGCCGGGCACGGGACCCGGCACCGCACGAAGGAGCAGGCCATGGCCTCCCCGCACACCCGCGACCTCGATGCCTCCGCCGCCGAGACGCCCCGCACCACCACCGACCCCCGCCGGGACACACGCCCCCGCTGGGGCAGGTCCGCTCGGCTCGGCGGCGGCACGGGACGACTGATCGCCGTCTCCCTGCTGCTCGGCACCCTCCTGGCAGGGCTGCTCGGCATCATCGCCTACGGCCTGGCCGCCTTGGCCCCCGACGCCGATCCCCGCCGCGCCCCGCTGATCGGCCTCGTGCTCGCGGTGATCATCCTGCCCGTGGCCATTGCCGTCGCCTGGGCCCTCCTCGTGGACCGGGACACCCTCCGCGGCGCGGTCCGGAACACCGAGGAGACCGTGGAGGGTCGCTGGTACACGACGGCGACGTCCGGCGCGTTCCACGACCTCCTGATCCTGGCCGGCCTGGGCACCGCCGTGGCGAGCCTCGCCGGGTGGGACCTCGACGCGAGCACTGCCGGAGTCGTGCTGCTCCTCGCCATGACGCTCTCCGCCGCGGTCCGCTACCTCCTGCTGAAGCGCCGGGGCTGAGCCGTGGAGAACACCATCCCCGACGAGCGTGCCCGCCTCGGCTGGTCGCAGCAGCGGCTCGCCGACGAGCTCGGCGTCTCCCGGCAGACCGTCATCTCCCTCGAGAAGGGCCGCTATGACCCCTCACTCCCCCTCGCCTTCCGCCTCGCGGCCGTGTTCGGGCGGCGGATCGAGGACCTGTTCACCCCGGACGGCGACGCGGGTTGAGTTGTCGCGGGTCCGGGCGCCCAGCACCCGTGACAAGTCAACCCGCGTTGAGCCCGGGGCGGCGTGGGGCATGAGAGGCTGGGGCCATGGATCGAGAGCTGCGCACCCCTCCGGAGCTGGAGGGCGTGGACTGGCACGACGACGCCCCGCGTCGCCCCCGCCCGATCGTCACCCTGGTGGCGTGGATCGCCATCCTGGGCCTGGTCCTCAGCGTGGGCGCCGGGATCTTCTCCGCCTTCTGACGCGTCACCGCCGGCCGCCGTCCGACGCGCCGCCCCGGCCTCAGCGCACGTCGCCGTTAACGTAGCGCCAGATCCCGTCCTCACGGCGGAACCGGCTGACCTCATGGAGCCGGAACCGCCCCCCGGCCCCCGCGCCGACGGCCACGAACTCCACGGTCCCGGCGTCCTGGAACGGCCCGCCGTCCCGCACGTCCAGCACCGCCAGGCGGGTGAACCGCGGCGCCTCCTCCCCCGCGCCCGGCAGCAGCTCGGCCACGGTGGGCCGGTGCTCGGGGACCCAGGTCGCGGCGAGGTAGTCGGCCATCGCCCGGGCCTCTGCTGTCCCAGCCTCGCCCAGCCGCGCGAACGCCGTGTACCGGGAGCGCATGAGCGCCTCGGCGGTGGGCGCGGTCAGAGTGCCGTCCCGGGCGAAACGTTCGTGCAGACGGCCGCAGCACGCCGCGAGCCCGGCTCCGGACCCGCAGGGGCAGGGCTCGGGACGGGTCACCGGCGCGGGCGTGCGGTCGCGCGACGCCGGGCGGAGCGGGCCTTGATGCGGCGCACTCCCGTCAGCACGACGCCGGCCGCCGCGGCGAGCAGCGCGGGGCCGAGCGGGCTGATCGGCCGACATCGGCCGAGCGGGGACACACGGGTCTGCTGAGGTCTCATGCCGCCAGGCTACGCCGGGCCGGCTGCCGCGTGCCGCCCCCATCACACCCACGATCCCGCGTCCGGGCGGCCGAGTAGACTGGGCGGGCAAGCACGCGGAGCGCCCAGGGCCGGGCGTGAGACGGCATCTACACCGTCCTGCTCCGCGGCATCGTCCCGCACCCAGGAGCGTGTTCATGCCCATCATCGTCGTCGACGTCATGCCCAAGCCCGAGATCCTCGATCCGCAGGGCAAGGCGATCAACGGGGCCTTGCCCCGCCTCGGCTTCACCGAGTTCAGCCAGGTCCGCCAGGGCAAGCGCTTCGAGCTCACCGTGGAGGGCGAGGTCACCGACGAGATCCTCGCCCAGGCCCGCACGGCCGCCGAGGAGATGCTGTCCAACCCCGTCATCGAGGACGTCGTGAACGTGGCCGTCCTGGACGAGGCCAAGGGCGCCCGATGACCGAGCTCCCCCTCATCGGCGACTACTCGACGCCGACGACGCCGCTCAGCGGCGCGCGCATCGGCGTCATCACCTTCCCCGGCACCCTGGACGACGTGGACGCGCTGCGCGCCGTCCGCCTCGCCGGCGCCGAGCCCGTCTCCCTGTGGCACGCCGACGCGGACCCGCAGCGGACGCTCGCCGGCGTGGACGCCGTCGTGATCCCGGGCGGCTTCTCCTACGGCGACTACCTGCGCGCCGGCGCGATCGCGCGCTTCGCCCCCATGATGGACGAGGTGGCGACGGCGGCCGGCGGCCCCGAGGGCGACGCGGACGGCCTGCCGGTGCTCGGCATCTGCAACGGCTTCCAGATCCTCACCGAGTCGCACCTGCTGCCGGGCTCGATGGTCAAGAACGACCACCTGCACTTCATCTGCCGCGACCAGGAACTGGTCGTGGAGAGCACGGACACCGTGTGGACCCGCGACTTCGAGCAGGGCCAGACCATCACCGTGCCCCTGAAGAACCAGGACGGCCAGTACGTGGCGGACGCGACGACCCTCGACGCCCTCGAGGCCGAGGGCCGCGTGGTGTTCCGCTATCAGGGCTGGAACCCGAACGGCTCGCGCCGGGACATCGCGGGCATCGCGAACCCGGCCGGCAACGTCGTCGGCCTGATGCCGCACCCGGAGCACGCCGTGGAGACGGGCTTCGGCCCGGACACCGCCGCCGGCCCCCGCTCGGGCGTGGACGGCCTCGGCTTCTTCACCTCCGTCCTGACCACCCTCGCCAGCCGTGGAGGCCATGCATGAGCCAGCAGTTCAACATCGAGACGGTCGCGGACGCCCAGGCGACGCCGGACGTCGAGCAGCCCTGGGCCGAGCTGGGCCTGAAGGAGAACGAGTACGCCGAGATCAAGAAGATCCTCGGCCGTCGCCCCACCGCGGCTGAGCTGGCCATGTACTCGGTCATGTGGTCCGAGCACTGCTCGTACAAGTCCTCGAAGGTGCACCTGCGCCAGTTCGGCGAGAAGCTCACCGATGAGATGAAGCAGCACATGATGGTGGGCATCGGTGAGAACGCCGGCGTGACCGACCTCGGTGACGGCTGGGCCGTGACGTTCAAGGTCGAGTCCCACAACTCGCCCTCCTACGTGGAGCCCTATCAGGGCGCGGCCACGGGCATCGGCGGCATCGTGCGCGACATCATCTCCATGGGCGCCCGCCCGGTGGCCGTGATGGACCCGCTGCGCTTCGGCGCGATCGACCACCCGGACACCGCCCGCGTGTTCCACGGTGTGGTGGCCGGCATCGGCGGGTACGGCAACTCCCTGGGCCTGCCGAACATCGGCGGTGAGACCCGCTTCGACCCGATCTACCAGGGCAACCCGCTGGTCAACGCCCTCGCGGTGGGTGTGCTCAAGCACGAGGACCTGCGCCTGGCCAACGCCTCCGGCGTGGGCAACAAGGTGGTCCTGTTCGGTGCCCGCACCGGCGGTGACGGCATCGGCGGCGCCTCCGTGCTGGCGTCCGAGTCCTTCGACGGCGACGGCAAGCCCGCCAAGCGCCCCTCGGTGCAGGTCGGCGACCCCTTCTCCGAGAAGGTGCTCATCGAGTGCTGCCTCGAGCTGTTCCGCGACTCCCTCGTCGAGGGCATCCAGGACCTCGGCGCCGCCGGCATCTCCTGCGCCACCTCCGAGCTCGCCTCCAACGGCGAGGGCGGCATGCGGGTGGAGTTGACCGACGTGCTGCTGCGCGACTCCACGCTGACCCCGGGCGAGATCCTCATGTCCGAGTCGCAGGAGCGCATGATGGCCGTGGTGACGCCGGAGAACGTCGCCGCGTTCGAGGCCGTCATGGCCACGTGGGACGTCGAGTACTCCTGGCTGGGCGAGGTCACCGGCGACGGCCGTCTCGTCATCACCTGGGACGGCGAGGTCATCGTCGACGTGGACCCGCGCACCGTGGCCCACGACGGCCCGGTCTACGAGCGGCCCTACGCGCGCCCGGCCTGGCAGGACGATCTCCAGGCGGACACGTTCCGCGCATCCGAGGCAGGCCAGGACCTGCCGGCCACGGGCGAGGAGCTGCGCGCCGCCGTCGTGGAGCTGATGAGCTCCCCGAACCTGGCGGACACCTCGTGGATCACCCGCCAGTACGACCGCTACGTCCGCGGCAACACCGCCCTGGCGGCCCCGGACGACGCGGGTGTGGTGCGCGTGGACGAGGAGACCGGCATGGGCGTGGTCCTGGCCACGGACTGCAACGACCGGTTCACCTACCTGGACCCGTACACGGGCGCGCAGGCCTCCCTGGCCGAGGCGTACCGCAACGTCACCACCGCCGGGGCCGTGCCTCTGGCCGTCTCCGACTGCCTGAACTTCGGCTCCCCCGAGGACCCGGACGTGATGTGGCAGTTCGCGGAGGCCGTGCGCGGTCTGGCAGACGGCTGCCAGGCCCTGGGGATCCCGGTGACCGGCGGCAACGTGTCCCTGTACAACCAGACGGGCAGCACGCCGATCCATCCCACCCCCACGGTGGCGGTGCTCGGCCAGCTCGACGACGTCCTGCGCCGCACCCCCTCCGGCTTCGCCCCGGACGCGGACGGCCAGGCGATCTACCTGCTGGGCGAGACCGCGGACGAGCTGGACGGCTCCGAGTTCGCGCGCCTGCGCGGCCACCTCGGGGGCCTGCCGCCGAAGGTGGACCTGAAGAAGGAGCGTCTGCTCGGCGAGCTGCTGGTCAACATGTCCCGGGACGGCATGATCGACGCCGCCCACGACGTCTCCGGCGGCGGCCTCGCGGCCACCCTGTCCGAGATGGTGCTGCGCTTCGGCGTGGGCGCCCGCGTGGTGCTGGACGAGGTCCTGCGCCGCGACGGCGTGGACCTGTTCACCGCCCTGTTCTCCGAGTCGCAGGCGCGCGCCGTCGTGGCCGTGCCCCGCACCGAGGAGGTCCGGTTCACGGACATGACCACGGCCCGCGGCTACGCGGCCGTGCGCATCGGCGTGGTGGACGCCGACTCCGCGGCCCTCGAGGTCCAGGACGCCTTCACCCTGCCGATCGCGGAGCTGCGCGAGGCCTGGGAGGCCACCCTGCCGAAGCACTTCGGCTGACCCCGTGGGGGCCCCACGGTCCCCGGCACGACGACGGCCGCTCACCTCCCGGGGTGGGCGGCCGTCGTCGTGAGGCGGGACGGCGGGGACGCGCGCCACCGACCGCCTGGCGCTGCGGTGCGCCTCAGCCGTTGACGCCGCGGGCTGCGGTGGCCAAAGTGATCACAGGACAGCGCATCAGCGCGCCGCCCGGCCCACCCAAGAGGGTCGGCGCGGTCCCGACATACGAAGGAGACCACTCATGCGCCTCATCACCCTGGGCCTCGGTGCCGCGCTCGGCTACCTGCTCGGTTCCGCCGAGGGCCGCAAGAACCTCGAGAAGATGACCCAGAACGCCCAGAAGCTCTGGAACGACCCGAAGACCCAGGAGAAGGTCGGCCAGGTCCAGGAGACCGCCCAGCAGAAGTTCACTGAGGTGAAGAACTCCGATCCGGTGCAGAAGGCCACGACGAAGGTAGAGGATGCCATGCAGGGCAACGACAAGAAGAACGACGCCCGCGACGACCGCGTGACCGAGGCCAACAACGACAACGTCACCTCGGCGGCCAGCCACGGTGCCGAGCCGGACACCGTCTCGGACCCGTCCACCCCGCTGGGCGCCGAGGGTCCGCAGACGCGCTGACCCGCGCAGACACGGCGGCCCGCCTCCCCGAGGGGAGGCGGGCCGCCGTCGTCGTGGGCCGGGTCAGCCGTCCTGCTTCAGGACCTCGTCGGCCGGCGGGGCCTGCACCGGATCCACCTCGCCCATCTCGGAGAGGGTCACCACGGCCTTCGTGCCGGCGGACTCGGTCTCCACGGTGAGCAGGCGGCCGTCCTCCTTGGACACCGTGAACGCGGTCAGCTCCACGCCCTCCTGCGGACCCGAGACGGGCTCGTCCAGCACGTAGCGGATCGCGTCCTGACCGCTGCGGCGGATGCCGTCCGCGTCCGCCTCGACGTCGTCCAGGCCGCCCGACTCCGGCAGGGAGCCCAGCAGCGAGCTCACCATCGCGCCCATGCCGGTGGCGCGGGGATCGCTCTCGTACGGGGTGGCGGTCCAGCGCTCCACATAGGCGGGGCGGTCCTCGCCGCTCGCGCCGGCGCGCTCCACCGTGAACCGGGAGTACGCGGTGCCGTCCACGATCCGGGACTCGTCCCGGGTGATCAGACCGTCGTCCTTGTACACGGACACGTACCGCATGGACGAGCCGTCCACGGGACCGGAGATGTCCACCGAGTCCGGGACCGCGCGGCCGTTGCTCGGAGCCTCGGACCGCAGCTCGGTGACCATGCGGACGGAGTCGGCCTCCTCGAGCTGGGTGCGGGCGCGGTCCCAGGCGCCGGGGGCGTCGTCGCCCGAGGCGCAGCCGGTGAGCAGCAGGGCGGCCGCCCCGACGGCGGCGAGGGACAGGCCGCGGCGGGTGCGGCGGGTCTGGGTCTGGCGCTGCCTCACTCGGCCACCTCCTCCGGCGCCTCGGCCGGCTCGATCTGGTTCCAGTCGCTCAGGGCGTACTGCTGGGCGGCCCGGCCGTCGTCGACGGTGAGCGCGACCAGCTCGCCGTCGTCGTCCACCGTGAAGGAGTGCACCCGGGTGACGTCGCCCTCGGCCATCGCCGCGTCGGCGACCTCCTCGGGCACGGCATAGCGGTAGGCCGTGCCGCCGTCCCAGTCGACCTCCTCGGCGCGCACCTCGGCGCCGTCGAGGGCGTCCGCCGCGGGGAAGCCCACCTGGTCGAGGAGGGACTTCAGGGGCGGCTCCTGCCCCTCCCCGGCCGAGACACGGCGCCACTGCGGGTCGGAGTACATCATCTGGACGTCGTCCGGGACGTCGGACCCGTCCACGTCGACCCGCACGAAGACGTCCTCGCCGACCTGACGGGACTCCATGGTGATGTGCGAGTCGCGGCCGACCTGCATGACGCCCTTCGACTCGGCGTCGCCGCCGTCGAGCCGGCCGGCGATGTCCCAGCGGACCGACTGCGGGCCCTGACGGCCGGTGGTGTAGGCGGTCTCGAGTCGGACGGTCTCGGCCTCGTCCAACTGGGTGCGGGCCTGATGCCAGGCCTCCCCCGCCGACTGCGGCTCGGATGCGCACCCGGCCAGGGCCAGGGCGCCCACGACGCCGAGCCCGGCCGCGCGGACGGCACGTCTGCGCTGCATGTTCTCCTCCTGGGGCTGCTGCCGGCCGAGGCAGGGCGCCGCGGCCACTGGCGTCACCCTACCGGCGGCGCAGGGCGAAGGATGCGCCGTGGTGGTTCTGCGGCAGGTGGTCGCCGCGCCCGAAGAGCTTGTGGCGCAGCGTGCCGTCCGTGTACGCGGTCTTGTAGCGGCCGAGCTTCTGCAGCTCCGGGACCACGAACTCCACGATGTCCTCGAAGGTGCCCGGGGTGATGTGGTAGGCGAGGTTGAAGCCGTCCACGTCGGTCTCATCGGCCCACTCGACGAGCTGGCGGGCCGCGGACTCGCCGCCGCCCACGATCACGGGGCCGAAGCCGCCGATGCCCACCCACTCGGCGAGCTTGCGCACGGTCCACTCCTCGTCCGTGCCGGAGGCCTTCTGGAAGGTCTCCACGGTGGACTGGATGGCGTTCGACTTCACGTCCCCGATCGGCTCGTCCAGGTCGTACTGGGACAGGTCGATGCCCATCCAGCCGGACATGAGCACGAGGCCGCCGAGCGGGTCCACGTACTGCGCCAGGTCGTCGTACTTGGCCCGCGCGTCGTCGTCGGTGGCCCCGGTGACGATCGTCTGCATCGCGAAGATCTTCACGTCGTACGGGTCACGGCCGGTGTCCACCAGGGCCTGGCGGATCTTCTTCACGGTGGCGGCCGCCAGCTCCTTCGTGGGGGAGTTGATGAACACGGCCTCGGCGTGCTTGCCGGCGAAGGCGCGGCCGCGCGTCGAGGCGCCGGCCTGGTAGATCACGGGGGTGCGCTGCACGGACGGCTCGGTGACGGCGTGGCCGGGCACGGTGAAGTACCGGCCCTGGTGGGCGATGTCGTGGACCTTGGCCGGGTCCGCGAACACGCCGGACTCCTTGTCGTAGACGACGGCGTCGTCCTCCCACGAGCCCTCGAGGAGCTTGTAGACGACGTCGAGGTACTCGTCGGCGTGCTCGTAGCGCTCGTCGTGCTCCATCTGGTCGTCCTGGCCCATGTTCTGGGCGGCGGAGGGCAGGTAGCCGGTGACCACGTTCCAGCCCACGCGGCCGCCCGTGAGGTGGTCGAGCGTGGCGAGGCGGCGGGCGAACGGGTAGGGGTGCTCATAGGCGGTGCCGGCGGTGACGCCGAAGCCGAGGTGCTCGGTGACCGCGGCCATCGCGGAGACGAGCAGGAACGGGTCGTTCACGGGGGTCTGCGCGCCGGTCTTGATGGCGGCCTCGGAGGTGCCGCCGTACACGGAGTACGGGCCGAGGACGTCGGCGATGAACAGGCCGTCGAACAGGCCCTTCTCCAGCGTCTGCGCCAGGTGCGTCCAGTAGCCCAGGGTGTTGTAGTCGCGGGCGTGGTCGTCGGGGTGACGCCAGAGCCCCGGGGACTGGTGGGCGACGCAGTTCATGTCGAATGCGTTGAAGAGGATCTCGCGGTTCTCGTCCGGGCGGGTGGGTGCTCCGGCCTCGGCGTTCTCGGCGGTGCTCATGGATCTCCTTTCCAAGGCCGCCCGGCGCAGGGGCGCGGCCGGGCGGGCGACGGTTCCGCACCATGCAACGCCGACGCGGCCGGCGGTGGAAGTCGGCCCGGCCCAGGGGTTCATGACGGCCCCGCCGGGCCCGGCCACGCGTCCGGCGCCCGGTTCGTGACATGCCTTGACCGTGAGGGAGGACATGTCCGTGGGTGGCGACTCAGCGGCGACCCAGCGGCACCCCAGCGCTGAGCCAGAGAAATCTGCTGTTTCCACCCTGCAGAGACGACCGAAACGTCTGGCTCGGCACTGGGGCCGGCGCTGGCTCGGCGCTGGGCCCGGCCGGCCGTGCCAGGACCGACGGCGCCCCCGGTGTGACGCCCGTGTGACCCCTCCGGCGCCGGCGGCCGGGCGAACGCGCGGCCGACCGGGCCCACGGTGGTCTACTGGCATCCGTGTCCGTCCGGCGCCGACACCGACGACGAAGCGACGATGGGAGCCCTCCATGAGCGTGCACGCGCCTTCCCGTGCCACCGCCTCCACCCCGGTCCGGGTCGAGGACCGCCACAGCCTCGACGTCGTCTTCCGCGGCGTCGGGCGCACGTTCCCCACCGCGGACGGACCACGCGTCGTCCTGCGCGACGTGGACCTGACCGTGGCGCCCGGCGAGGTGCTCGCCGTGATCGGCGCCTCCGGCTGCGGCAAGTCCACGCTGCTGCGCGCCGTGGCCGGCCTGGACCCGGACTTCGACGGAGAGCTGCTGATCGACGGCTCGCCCGTGCGCCCCTACGACGAGCGCACCGCCGTCGGCTTCCAGGAGCCGCGCCTGCTGCCCTGGCGCACCCTGCGCCGCAACGTGGAACTCGGCCTGCCCCGGGGGCTGGACCGCGCCGCGGGCCGGGCCCGCGTGCAGGAGCTGCTCGAGCTCGTGGGCCTCGCGCCCTTCGCGGAGCACCGCCCCCGGGAGGTCTCCGGCGGCATGGCCCAGCGGGCCTCGCTCGCCCGTGCCCTGGCGCGCCGCCCCGGCGTGCTGCTGCTCGACGAGCCCTTCGGTGCGCTCGACGCCCTGACGCGCCTGAAGATGCAGGACCTGCTGCTGGACGTGCACGCCGCCACCGGCACCACCGTCCTGCTCATCACCCATGACGTGGAGGAGGCCCTGCAGCTCGCCGACCGCGTGCTGCTGCTCGCCCGTGACGTCCCCGCGCCCGACGGCGTGGCCCGCCCCGGAGCGACCGTGGGGCGGATCGTGGACGTGCCGGGGGCCCGTCCTCGCGACCGCGCGGACGCCCGCCTGGCCCGGCTGCGCTCCGAGCTCCTCGAGGGCCTCGGCGTCGAGAGCCACGCCCGATGAGCGGCGCGGGCACCGCATCCCTGACCCGTCGCACGGCGCTCGGCCTGCTGGCCGCGTCCCTGCCCCTGGGCCTGAGCGGATGCGTCCTGCAGGGTGAGGCGGGGGCCGGGCCGGTGAACGGTCCGGACACGCTGAGCATCGACTACGCCACCTACAACCCGCTCTCCCTCGTGATCCGCCATCAGGGATGGCTGGAGGAGACGCTCGCGCCCCGCGGCGTCCGGGTGAACTGGGTGTTCTCCGCCGGCTCCAACAAGGCCAACGAACTCCTGCGATCGAACTCCGTGGACATCGGGTCGACGGCCGGCTCGGCCGCGCTGCTGAACCGGGCCAACGGAGCGCCCACGCGCATCGTGGGCATCGCCTCGCGGCCGGAGTGGTCCGCGCTCATGGTCCCGCCCGGCTCTGACATCACGGACGTCGCCCAGCTCGCGGGCCGCACGGTGGCCGCCACGCGCGGGACGGACCCGTACTTCTTCGCCGTCCAGGCGCTCGAGGCCGCCGGGGTGGACCCGGCCGACGTCGAGATCCAGAACCTGCAGCACGCCGACGGCCGCGCCGCCCTCGCCGGCGGATCGGTGGCCGCGTGGTCCGGGCTCGACCCGATCATGGCCAAGGCCGAAGCCGAGGGCGCCCGCTTCCTGCACCGGGACCTCGCCCTGAACACGTTCTCCGTCCTCAACGCCACGGAGTCCTTCCTCGAGGAGGACCCGGAGACCGCCCAGACCGTCCTGGACACGTACGAACGCGCCCGCGCCTGGACGCTCGAGCACCCGGACGAGACCGTCGGGATCCTGGCCGAGGCCGCGAAGATCTCTCCCGACGTCGCCCGCACCGTGATCCTCGAACGCACCAACGCGGACGTCAGCCCCGTGCCGGGCCAGGAGCTGCTCGACGCCCTGACGGGGGTCGGACGGATCCTGGTCGACACCGGGTCCGTCGACTACCAGCACCAGGTGGACGCCGCCCTGGCGAGCATCCTGGACACCCGTTTCGCCGAGGAGGCCATCCGATGAGCACCGCCCTGACCACCCCCGCCGCGACGACGGGCCCCGAGGCGCGCGAGCGGTCGGGTCACGACGACGGCGACACGGGGGCGCGCCGACGGCAGCGGTCCCGGGTGCTGGACCGGCCCGGCGCCCGGGCGGTGGTGGGCCTGGCCGCGCCCGCCGTCCTCCTGGTGCTGTGGTGGGCGGTGACGGCCGCCGGGCTGCTCTCCGCGGTGCAGCTGCCCTCCCCCGGCGCGGTGCTGAGCGCCGGCGTCAACCTGCTGGAGCGGGGCGACCTGTGGCTGCACGTGGGGATCTCCACCCAGCGCGTGCTGCTGGGCTTCCTGCTCGGCGCCGCACTCGGGCTGGCCGTGGGGTCCGCGCTCGGGCTGTCCCGGTGGGCGGACGCGCTGTTCGCCCCGCTGATCGGGGCGCTGCGCGCGGTGCCCTCGCTGGCCTGGGTGCCGCTGCTGATCCTGTGGATGCAGATCGGCGAGGAGTCCAAGGTCACCCTCATCGCGATCGGCGCGTTCTTCCCGGTGTTCACCACCGTCTACGCCGCCCTGCGCCATGTGGACCCGCACCTGGTGGAGGCCGGTCGGGCCTTCGGCTACCACGGGCTGTCCCTGCTGCGGACGGTGCAGCTGCCCGCCGTGGTGCCGGCCGTGTTCTCCGGCCTGCGGCTGGCCCTGGCCCAGGCCTGGCTGTTCCTCGTGGCCGCGGAGCTGATCGCGTCCTCGATGGGCCTGGGCTTCCTGCTCACCGACTCGCAGAACAACGGACGCACGGACCGCCTGATCCTGGCGATCATCCTGCTCGCCGTGCTCGGCAAGCTCACCGACTGGCTGCTCGGCCTGCTGGAGCGCCGGGCCCTGCGCCGCTGGGCCTGAGCCCGGCACGTCCGGCCGCCTCGCTGCCGGGTCAGTCCCCCTCGGGGACCTCGCCCGCCGACGTGTAGGCGGTCGGCGGGGTGCCGTTCACGAGCCAGTCGCCGGCCATGCGCACCTTGAACGCCGCCGGGTCGTGGGTGGCGAGGGTGCGGGCGTTGCGCCAGTGCCGGTCGAGCCGCAGCGCGGCCGACGTCGCCGACGCGCCGAGCGTGTCGAAGATGCGGGTGCACACCTCGAGGACGGCCTCCGGCACCACGGCCTGGGCCCGGTACGCGGCCGCCATCGCCTCGGCGCACGCCGCCACGACGTCGGCCTGAGCCGGGCCGGCCCCGTCGGCGCCGTCCTGCCCCTCGTCGAGCAGACGCCCGACCTCGCGCACCATCAGCTCGGCCGCGGCCTGCCGCCCGGCCAGCTGCCCCATGATCTCGAGGAGCTGCGGGTCGTCCTTGGGCAGCGCGGCCGTGCCGGTGTTGAAGGTGCGGCGCCGCTTCCGCAGCAGCTGCGTGCCCTCCGTGAGCGCCGCCCGACCGATCCCGGCCTGCAGCGCCAGCAGGGTCGCCTCCATGAGCACGGGCACCGGCCCGTCCTGCCGCGGCACCTCGAGCAGCTCCTCGGCCGCGGCGTCGTCGAGCACCACGGACCCGGTGGCGGTCAGGCGCTGGCCGAACCCGTCCCAGTCGTCCTTGATGCCCACGCGCGGCTGACGCACGCGCACGACGGCGACGGCCCGGTCCGGCTCGCGGACCGCGCCCCCGGCCCGCTTCGAGTTCCGGCGCGAGACGAGGTCCGCCCCCTCGATGCCCACGGTCGCGGCGGTCCACGTGGCGAACGCCGAGCCGGTCGCGTAGTACTTCTGCCCCCGCACGACCCAGGTGCCGCCCTCGTCCCGGCTGGCCAGGGTGGCGGCACGGCCCGGCGCGGCCCCGCCGGCGCGTTCGGCCAGCGCGGAGCCGGCCCAGTCCCCGTCGACGATGTGCCGCAGCCACCGCTCCCGACGGGCGGGCGCCTGGTCCATGGCCGTGGCGATGAACACGAGGTGGGAGCGCCAGACGTGCGCGGTGTTCACGTCCCGGGCGGCCAGATCCATGAGCAGGCGCAGCACGGTCTCGCTGCCGCCGCCCTCGCCGCCCGCGTCCACGGGGACGCCGACCTTGCCGAACCCGGCGGCCTGCAGCTCCCCGAGCGCGGCGAACGGCAGGTGCCGACCCGCCTCGCGGGCCCGCTCGCCGTGGGCGACGGAGTCGAAGGCGTCGGCGTACCGGGCGGCGAGGGTGGCGTAGGTGGTCATGGACCTACTCTGACACGCGCGGGCAGCCAGGCGGCCGGGGCGTCACGGCCGTGGGACGGGGTCCCCACCGGCCGCCGTCGCCCTGGCCCGCGCCGGACGCCCGCGGGGGCCCGGCGGGCCGAGCATGACCGCCGGTGACGACGGCGGGCGGAGCGCCGTCGTCGGCGTCCCTACCCTGGTCGGACCCGCCGACCAGGAGGACCGCCGCCCATGACGCCCACCGAGGACCCCGCCCGCCCCGACCCGGCCGAGGAGGGCGCCTCCGGGGCTGTCCGCGGCCCGAACGACGGCGTGCCCGCCGCGGCCCTCGCGACGCTGCCCGGCCCCCTCCCGCAGACGCTGGTCGACGCCGCCGACCCGGACGTCCACCCCGGCCGCCCGGCGGACCGGCTGCACGGCGGGCGCGGCGACGGCCGTCCGGTGGCCGAGTCGGACCGGCTCGCGTTCTGGGAGGCGGCCGGCCGACGTCTGAGCTGGGAGCGGCCCTTCACCCGGACACGCTCCCTCACCGCCCCGGACCCGGCCGCCGAGCGCGGCCCGGACATCCGCTGGTACGAGGACGGCACCCTGAACGTGGCCGTGAACTGCGTGGACCGGCACGTGGCGGCGGGGCGCGGGGAGAAGGTCGCCCTGTACTTCGAGGGCGAGCCCGGCGACCGCCGCGCCGTCACCTACGCACAGCTGCAGCGCGAGGTCGCCCAGGCCGCGAACGCCCTCGAGGAGCTGGGCATCGAGGCGGGCGACCGCGTCGTCGTGTACCTGCCCGTGCTCGTCGAGACGATCGTCATCACGCTGGCGTGCGCGCGGATCGGCGCCGTGCACTCGCTCGTGTTCGGCGGGTTCTCGGCGGAGGCGCTGCGGTTCCGCGTCGAGGACACGGGCGCCAAGCTGCTCGTCACCACCGACGGCCAGTTCCGCCGCGGTGCCGCCGTCCCCGTGAAGGCCAACGCGGACGAGGCCGTGTCCGGGGACAACGCGATCGAGCACGTCCTCGTCCTGGACCGCACGGGCCACCGGGACATCCCGTGGACCGAGGGCCGAGACCTGTGGTGGCACGACGTCGTGGACCGCCAGCCGGACACCCACACCCCGCGCGCCTTCGACGCGGAGCACCCGCTGTTCATCATGTACACCTCCGGCACCACGGGACAGCCCAAGGGGCTCGTGCACACCTCCGGCGGGTACCTCGCCGCGGCCTCGTGGACGCACGACTTCCTGTTCTCCCACCCGGACCCGGCACGGCGCGACGACGACGTCCACTGGTGCACCGCGGACCTGGCCTGGGTCACCGCGCACACCTACGAGATCTACGGTCCGCTCTCGAACGGGGTCACGCAGGTGATCTACGAGGGCGTGCCGAACGCCCCGCACCCGGGCCTGGCACTTCGAGGTGATCGAGCGCTACCGGGTGACGAGCTACTACACGGCGCCCACCCTGATCCGCTCGCTCAAGGGCTGGCATCCGGACGGGATCCCGGCGCACGCGGACGGCGGTCCGGACCTGTCCTCGATCCGCCTGATCGGGACCGTGGGCGAGGCCGTGAACCCGGAGGCCTGGACGTGGGCGCGGACCCAGATCGGCCGGGACACCCCGGACCTGCCGATGGTGGACACGTGGTGGCAGTCCGAGACGGGCGCCACCGTGCTCTCCCCGCGCCCCACGGACACGGCCTTCAAGCCGGGCTGCGGCTCCCGACCCCTGCCGGGGGTGGACGTGGCCGTGGTCGACGACGACGGCGCCCCCACGCCCGAGGGCCTGCAGGGCCGGATCGTGGTCACCCGCACCTCGCCGTCGATGGCGCGGACCGTGTGGCGGAACCCGGCCCGCTACTTCCACTCGTACTGGGAGGACTACGCGGACCAGGGCGAGGCGGGCTGGTTCCTCGCCGGTGACGGCGCCAAGCGGGACGAGGACGGCGACGTCTGGATCCTCGGGCGCGTGGACGACGTCATCAACATCTCCGGGCACCGGCTGAGCACCATCGAGATCGAGTCCGCCCTCGTGGCGCACCCGGAGGTGATCGAGGCGGGGGTGTGCCCCGTGCCGCACGAGACCACCGGGCACGCCGCCGTCGCCTTCGTGGTGGCGCACGAGGGCTGGCTGGCCGGCGACGACGGCCCCGGCGCCTCCGCCGCCGACCGCGCCGAGGAGCTGCGGCGGCACGTGGGACGGGTGATCGGGCCCGTGGCCAAGCCCGCCGAGGTGGTCTTCGTCCCCGACGTGCCCAAGACCCGCTCAGGCAAGATCATGCGGCGGCTGCTGACGCAGCTGCACCAGGGCACCGCGCTCGGGGACACCACGAGCCTCCAGAACGAGCCGTGCGTCGCACAGATCGCCGAGGTGCTCCGGGCCGGCCGTCGCGCTCAGGACGCCGGCGCTGGCGGCGTCCGCAGCGCCAGCTCGGCCAGCACCTGAGCGGCCCGCGGCACCACGGCGTCGTCGAACACGGCCTGCGGGGAGTGGTTGACCGGGGCCTCGTCCGGGTCCACGCCCTCCGGGACCGCCCCGAGCAGGACGTAGGCCCCGGGCACCCGCTGGAGGACCTCGGAGAAGTCCTCGCTGCCGGGCTCAGGCTCGGGCAGCTCCCGGTAGGCGTCGGCCCCGTAGAGGTCCTCCACGACCCCGCGGGCGAAGGCCACCGCGTCCGCGTCGTTGGCCGTCACCGGGAACGCGCAGTCCGCCCGGACCTGCGCGCTCATGCCGTGCGCCGCGGCGATCCCGTGCACCATGCGCTCCACGGCCGCGCGCAGCCGGGCGCGGGCGTCCGCGGAGAAGGTCCGCAGGGTGAGGGCGAGGGTGGCGCTGTCCGGGATGATGTTGGCCGCCGTGCCCGCGCTCAGGTGCCCGACGGTCGCGACCACCGTGTCGAAGGCGTCGAACTGCCGGGTGACCACGGACTGCAGCGCCAGCACCATCTCGGCGGCCACGGGCACCGGATCCTGGGCCAGGTGCGGCACGGAGCCGTGCCCGCCTCGACCGTGCACCGTCACCACCAGGTCGTCGCAGCCGGCCTGGATCGCCCCCGGGCGGCTGCGCAGGACGCCGCGCGGGTACGTGCCCGAGGAGACATGGATCGCGTAGGCGGCGTCCACCGGTCGCCCGGCCGCCTCCAGCAGTCCCTCCTGGATCATGTGCAGGGCGCCGCCGCCGGTCTCCTCCCCGGGCTGGAACATGGCCACCACGTCGGCGGTGAGCTCCCCGCGACGGCGCACCAGCCACGCCAGCGCGCCGTAGAGGCCGGCGGTGTGCAGGTCGTGGCCGCAGGCGTGCATGGTGCCCGGCACGGCGGGGGCGTACTCCAGCCCGGTCTCCTCCGTGACGGGCAGGGCGTCCATGTCCCCCCGCAGCAGCACGACCGGCCGCCGGGCCCCCTCCGGCAGCGGGGCCCCGCCGCGCAGCACCACGACGACGGAACTCAGCGCCCGGCCCACGCCCGTCTCCAGCGCGGGGCGGCCGGTGGCGGCATCCTCCCCCGCCTCAGCACGCAGGGCCTCGAGCCGCTCGAGGACGGCGGCCTGGGTGCGGGGCAGGTGCAGGTCCAGCTCCGGATGCCCGTGGAGGAGGCGGCGGAAGGCGATCGCCTCCCGGGCGATGTCCTCCGGCAGGTCCGGGGCGAGGGCGTTCACGGGCGGGGTGGGGGCGGCGCGGTCCATGAGGACATCATGCCGTGGCGCCCCGCCGGCCCACCTGGATCGCGCAGCGGGTCAGCCGGCCAGCTCCTGCAGCTCGGCCAGGTCGAGGACGTCCTCCGAGGCGGGGGCCTCGGGCGCCTCGACCGCGTTCCACTCGGTGAAGGTGGCATTCGCGTCCACGTCCTCGTCCTCCGAGTTCACGTCCTCGAGACGGTAGAGGGTCGTGCTCTCCGGGTCGATCAGCATCGTCCGGCCGAACTCGTGGTGCTCCTCGGGCAGCGCGTACTTGAGGTACTTCCTGCCCTCGAGCTCCACCTCCTCGGCCTTCAGGTCCTTGCCGTCGAAGGCGTCCGCGGCGGGCATGTCCTCTTCGAGGTCGGACATGATCTCCTCCAGTGAGATGTCCATCTGCGCGGCCTGCTCGGCGTTCGTCTTGATCCAGCGGTCGCCCACGAGGGTGGAGAACATGCCCATCTCCGGGGGCAGGTCGTCACCGTCGGCCTTGAGCTTGAAGAACACGTCGGCGTCCCGGCGCAGGACCTCGATGGCCATGGTGGCCGCCCCCATGTCCACGTTCATGGTGCCCCGGAGGTGGGAGTCGTCGGTGGCGCCGGCGAGGTCCACGTTCGCGGACTGGATGGCGTCCGTGCCCAGGGAGGCGGAGGGCGACGCCGAGGCCGACGCGTCGTCCTTGTCCTCCTCCTTGTCGGCGGCGGTGCCCTCCATCTTCAGGCGCAGGCTCTCGGCATCCACGACCTTCTGGCGGACCTCGGGCCAGCTCTCCTCCAGCGTCGGGTCGGAGGCGCAGCCGGTGAGCAGCAGACCGGAGGCGGCGAGCATGCCGACGGCGAGGCGTGCGGGCGTCTTCATGGGGACTCCTTCACAGAGGTGCGGACGTGCCGGCGGCCGGGGACCGCCGGACGATGTCGCGTCGACCCTCTCACGTCACCCCTGGCCCGTCATGCCCTGAGGGACGCCGGAACTTCTACTGTGCCGACCCTGTGCGGGTCAGCCGCCGGTGGTGCCGTCCTCGAAGATCTGCCCCGCCGGGGTCTGCTTCTCCGCCTGGAACACGTCCTCGGCGCGGCCGTAGGCCCAGTACGCGCTCACCGACAGCTGCCGCCGGTCCACGCCGCGCACGTCCGTGAGGTGCGCCCGGACGCGCTTGACCTGCTCCCGCTCGCCGTGCACGAACGCGTGCACCCGTCCGTCCCGCCACGCCGCGTCCTCGACGGCGGCGGCGAACCGCGTCGTCTCCGGGGTGAAGGGGCCGCCGCGGTGCAGCCAGCGCACCTCGACGCCGGCCGGCGCGGTCAGGGGCACCTCGTTCCGGGCGTCGGTCACCTCGATCAGCGCGAGACCGGCCGCCGCGGCGTCCGTGGCGGCGAGGTCCTCGAGGGCGGCGGCGATCGCCGGCAGCGCGGACTCATCGCCGGCGAGCAGGTGCCAGTCCGCGGTGGGGTCGGGTCGGTAGGCGCCGCCCGGGCCCAGGAACGCGACCTGCTGCCCCACCGGCTCGGACGCCGCCCACGCCCCGGCCAGGCCGCCGTCGTGCCCGGGGGCGGCGCCGTCGCCGTCCGCGCCGTGGACCACGAAGTCGACGTCCATGGTGCGGGCGGCCGCGTCCATGCGGCGCACCGTGTAGGTGCGGCGGACCGGCAGCTGCTCCGGGGCGAGACGCTCGCGGAGGGCGTCCAGGTCGTACGGGGGTTCGAGGCCGAGCGCGGGGTCGGCGAAGAGCAGCTTCACGTACTGGTCCGTGGCGCCCTTCTCCGCCCAGCGGGCGTGGACGGCGTCGAACTGCTCGCCGCCGAGGGTCAGGCGCACGAGGTGCGGGGTGAGCCGGCGGGCGGCCACCACGGTGAGGACGGTCTGGGGCCGGGCCATGCGGGCCTCCTGGGGTCGGGGGCGGGGTCTGCGCGGGCACGCGTCGCCCACCCTCCCACGACGAGGCGGATTAGCGCACGTCAGCGTGACGTTTCCCCGCGGCGTCGGGGTCGGCGGAACCGGGCCCCCCGGTGGTCCTCCGGCAGCAGCGGTCCCGCGCCGGCCGGGGCCGGGGTGGCGCGGCGCGCCCCTAGGCTGAGCCCGTGCGTCTCGTCCTGCTCGTCCTGCTCTCACTGCTGAGCCAGCAGCTCGGCGCGTCCGTGGCGGGCCTGCTGTTCGACGACGTCGGCGCGTCCGCCATGGTCGCCCTGCGCGTGGTGTTCTCCGCGGCCGTGCTGCTGCTCGTCACCCGGCCGAGCCGCGCCGCCCTCGCCGGCCTGGGCCCCCGGGGGTGGGCCGCCGTCGTCGGGCTGGGCGCGGCCATGACCGGCATGAACCTGGCCATCTACGAGGCGTTCGCACGGATCCCGCAGGGCGTGGCCGTGACGTTCGAGGTGCTCGGGCCGCTGGCGCTGTCCGTGGCGGCGCGGCCGTCGTGGCGGTCGGCGGCGTGGGCGGCCCTCGCGCTCGCCGGGATCGGGGTGCTCGGCCGGGAGGGGTTCAGCGCGGGCGGCGGGATCGGCGGGGCGGGACTGGACCCGGTGGGGGTGGCGCTCGCGCTGGCCGCGGCGGCGTGCTGGGCGGCGTACATCCTGCTCTCGCGGCGCGCGGGGACCCATCTGCCGGGGGTGCAGGGGCTGGCCCTGGCGACGGCCGCCGGGTCCCTCGTGGCGCTGCCGGTCGGCGTCGCGACGGCGGGGGCGGCCCTGCTCTCTCCCGTGGTGCTGGGCGTGGGGCTGGCCGTGGCGCTGCTGTCCACGGCGGTGCCGTACGGGATCGACCTGCAGGTGCTGCGCCGCATGCCGACCGCGCTGTTCTCCCTGCTGACGTGCCTGTCGCCGATCGCGGCGGCGTTGACCGCGTGGGCCGTGCGCGGGCAGGAGCTCACCCCGCTGGACCTGGCGGGGATGCTGCTGGTGATCGCGGCGTGCGCGGCCGCCGTCTGGACGGGCCGGTCACCGGGTGTGGCGGGCAGGGGCTGAGGCTAGCCTGTGTCGATGCCCCACCCGTCCCGTCCCGCCCCCGACGACGTCCCCGCCGCCGAGCGCGCCGCCCTGCGCCGTGGCCGGCTGCGTCCGTGGCTGCCGTTCCTGCTCGCGGCCGTGCTGTGCCTGGCGCTGCTGGGGTGGGCCCTCGTCGCCCTGCCGGGCCTGCCGGAGCGCGTGCCCACGCACTGGGGCGTCGACGGGCGGCCGGATGCGTGGGAGGACACCTCGTTCGGCACGGTGGCGGCGGGGCCGCTGATCGGCCTCGGCATGACGGGTTTCCTGGCGCTGGTCTCCGCTATGGTCACCGCCCTCACCCCCACGGATCCGGGACTGTCCCCGTGGCGGCGCGTGCGCCAGACGGGGGTGCACCGCGGGGTCCAGGAAAGCCTCGGGTGGTCGTGCGTGCTCATCGTGCTGGTGCTGGCCCCGACGACGGCCGAGGTGCTCGCCGCCGGGGCGTGGACGATGCCGTGGTGGCTCCTGCCCCTCACACTGACCGTGCTCATGGTGGGCATCTTCCCGGTACTGCGGGCCGGAACGCAGCGGTGGACGCGCTGGTCGGACCGCGTCGCGGCGGACCTCGAGTACCGGCCCACGGCCGCGGAACGCGCCGAGGACGAGATGTGGACGCCCCTGGGGCTCAAGCGCGACCCCGAGGACCCGGCTGTCTTCCCCGCCAAGCGTCCCGGCTACGGGGTGGGCGCGACGGTCAACCTCGCCACCCCGGTGGGCCGGTGGCTGGTGCGCGGATTCGTGGCCGTGTTCATCGTCGGCCTGCCGCTGGCGATCTGGCTCGGCGCGTACGCGGCACGGTGAGGCGGACCGTGCCCGACGACGACGCCGCCCGCCTGCTCCTGATCGCGGACACCCACATCCCGCGGCGCGCCCGCGCTCTGCCCGCGCAGGTGTGGGCCGAGGTGGCGCGGGCCGACGTCGTGCTCCACGCCGGCGACTGGGTGGCCGAGGACGTGCTCGACGACCTCGACGCGAGGGCCGCCCGGCTGGTGGGCGTGTGGGGCAACAACGACGGGCCTGGGCTGCGGGCGCGGCTGCCCGAGGTGGCGCGCGTGGAGATCGGCGGGGTGCGGATCGCGATGGTCCACGAGACGGGCCCGGCGGCCGGCCGCGAGCGCCGCATGGCCGCGGCGTTCCCGGACGCGGACGTGCTGGTCTTCGGGCACAGCCACATCCCGTGGGACACCGTGGCCGGTCCGGACACCGCGAACCCGGGGCTGCGGCTGCTCAACCCCGGCTCCTGCACGGACCGGAGGCGGCAGCCGGTGTGCACCCTGATGCGCGCGGTGGTGCGGGGCGGGCGGCTCGAGGACGTGGAGCTGGTGTCCGTGGACCGCACGCCGTGACCGACGGGCCGGCCGCTCCCCCCTGCAACGCTGGTTGAGTTATCACGGGTCCAGGCGGCTCGCGCCCGTGATAACTCAACCCGCGTCGCGCCGGTGCCACCATGACCGGCGGGCCGGCCGCTCCTGCACAGCCACCACGACGACGGCGGCCCTCCCCAGGGCGCGTCGGTTCGGCCCGTCGCAGGGCCGGGGGGCGGCAGGCTCACCCCATGACCGCGCGCACGCCCCTGCCGTCCACCCTCGCCGCGGGCGCCTTCACGACGGCCGAGCTGCACGCCGCCGGCCTGCCGTGGCGCCGCACCCTCGCGGCAGACCTCGCCCGGATCTGCCGCGGCGTGCACACCGCGGGCATCCCCGACCCGTGCGCCCCGGACGGCGCGGCCGCGCTGGTCCGCCTCACGGGCGGGGTGGTCTCCCACGTCTCTGCCGCCCTCTGGCACGGACTGCCGCTGCCGCCCCGCCTCGCGCGGCCCGCCGGACTGCACCTGACCTTCGACCGCTCCGCGCGCACGCACCGGACCGACCTGGACGGCGTCGTCAGCCACCGGGTGCGGCTGCCCTCCGACCACGTGCTCGAGCTTCCCGACGGCCAGCGCGTCACGACGGCGGCGCGCACCTGGTTCGACCTCGCCGGGATGCTCCGCCCCCACGAGGTGGACTGGCTCATCGCGGACGGCGACCACCTGGTGCGTCCGCCGTGGACGCCGACGGGCCGGGCGGACCCCGTGGCCACCGTGTCCGAGCTGTCGGAGGTGCTCGCCCGCTGCCGTGGCCGGCCGGGTGTCCGTCTCGCACGTGCCGCGCTGGCGGAGGTGCGCGTCGGGGCCGACTCCCCGCCCGAGACCTTCCTCCGGCTCGCGCTGATCCGGGCCGGGCTGCCGGAGCCGGAGCTGCAGGTCGCCGTCGACCCGGCCGACCCGGCCTCGCCCGTCGTGGACCTCGGGTACCGGGGGGCGCGCCTGGCCCTCCAGTACGACGGCGCCGGCCACCGCACGGCTCAGCAGCAGGCGAGGGACGCCCGTCGGGACGCGTACTGCCTCGAACGGGAATGGACGACCCTGCGCTGCACCTGGGAGGACCAGCGCGCTGGGTTCGGGCGGATCGTGGGGCTGGTCCGGCGTCGGCTCGCCCGCACGCGCTGATCCGCCCCCGCCCGTCCAACGCGGGTTGAGTTGTCATGGGTCCCGTCCAACGCGGGTTGAGTTGTCACGGGTCCAGGCCCGCGTAACCGGTGATAACTCAACCCGCGTTGCACGGCACCGGCCGGCGCCGCGTGACGCTCTGCGACGTGCCCACCCTGCCCCCGGCGCGCCTCGCCCGGGACAATGGGGCGGACTGTCCCGAAGCCTCCATCGAAAGGACCCCCGTGGCTGACCACGAGTTCGGCTTCCGCACCCAGGCGCTGCACGCGGGCGCCGTCCCGGACGCCGTCCACGGCTCCCGCGCGGTGCCGATCCACCAGACCAGCTCCTTCGTGTTCGAGTCCGCCGAAGACGCCGCCAACCTCTTCGCGCTGCAGAAGTACGGCAACATCTACTCGCGGATCGGCAACCCCACGGTCGCCGCGTTCGAGGAGCGGGTCGCCACGCTCGAGGGCGGGATCGGGGCCGTCGCGACGGCGTCCGGCATGGCCGCCGAGTTCGTCACCTTCGCGGCCCTCGCCGGGGCCGGCGACCACATCGTGGCGTCCTCCAAGCTGTACGGCGGCACGATCACCCAGCTGGACGTCTCCCTGCGCCGGTTCGGCGTCGAGACCACGTTCGTGGACTCCGCCGAGGCCGCGGACTTCGAGGCCGCCCTCCAGCCCAACACCAAGGCCGTCTACACGGAGATCGTCGCCAACCCCTCCGGTGACGTCGTGGACCTGCCGGGCCTGGCCGACGTCGCCCACCGGCACGGCGTGCCGCTCGTCGTGGACGCGACCCTCACCCCGCCCTACCTGATCCGGCCGATCGAACACGGCGCGGACATCGTCATCCATTCGGCCACGAAGTTCCTCGGCGGGCAGGGCACCACGCTCGGCGGCGTCGTGGTGGAGTCCGGCCGCTTCCCGTGGGACAACGGCAAGTTCCCGTCCATGACCGAGCCCGTGCCCTCGTACGGCGGCGTCTCCTGGTGGGGCAACTTCGGCGAGTACGGTTTCCTCACCAAGCTCCGCTCGGAGCAGCTGCGCGACTTCGGCCCGTCGCTGGCCCCGCAGTCGGCGTTCCAGCTGCTGCTCGGCGTCGAGACGCTGGCCCCGCGCATGGACGCCCACCTGGCGAATGCGCAGGCCGTGGCGCAGTGGCTGGACGAGGACCCGCGCGTCTCCTGGGTCCGCTACGCCGGCCTGCCCGACCACCCGCACCACGCCCGCGCGCAGCAGCTGCTGCCCCGGGGCGTCGGCTCGGTGTTCAGCTTCGGCGTGGCCCCGGCAGCCACGGACACCGACGACGGCGCCTCCGGCCCGGAGGCCGGGCGCGCGACGGCGTCGCGCTTCATCTCCGCGCTGCAGCTGGCCTCCCACCTGGCCAACATCGGCGACGCGAAGACGCTGGTGCTGCACCCCGCCACGACGACCCATCAGCAGCTCACCGCCGAGCAGCTCGTGGCCGCGGGCATCCCGGCGGACCTCATCCGCATCTCGGTGGGCATCGAGGACCTCGAGGACATCCTCTGGGACCTGGACCAGGCCCTGACCGAGGCCACCGGCCGCGCCCGCGACGGCGCCGTCGTCCCCGCAGAGCAGGAGGCCTGAGCCATGAGCACCACCCACCCCGAGCGCACCTGGACCGGCCCCGGCGCCCCCGAGCGCCTGGCGATGCTGCGGCGCACCCGGTCGATCGCGATCGTCGGCGCCTCGGACAAGCCGGCCCGTGCGTCCTACTTCGTGGCCACGTACCTGCTGAGCTCGACCACGTACGACGTCTACTTCGTGAATCCCGTGCTCGCCGCGGCCGGCAAGGAGATCCTCGGCCACCGCGTGTACGCCTCGCTGGACGGCCTGCCCGTCACCCCGGACCTCGTGGAGGTGTTCCGCAAGTCCTCCGACGCCCCCGAGGTGGTGGCGGACGCCGCCCGCGTGGGCGCCCGGACCGTGTGGCTGCAGCTGGGCATCTGGAACGAGGACGCCGCGCGCCAGGCCGAGGCCGCGGGCCTGGAGGTCGTGATGGACCGCTGCGTGAAGATCGAGCACGCCCGCTTCCACGGCGGGCTCAACCTCGCCGGCTTCGTCACCGGCGTGATCAGCTCGCGGCGCCAGGAACTGGACCGCTAGGCGGGCGACGCCCCGTGTCGGGCGTCGTCCGGCCGTCGTTGCGCACCCGCCCGTCGATGGCGTGGGATGGTCCCATGACCTCCGAGCTCCCCTCCTCGTCCCTCTCCCCCGCCTGGACCGGCCGCACCGACGGTGACACCCCCGAGCACCTGCGCTGGCACCAGGTCGTCCGCCCCGCCGACGGCCGCGGCGAGCCCACGACGCCGCAGCGCGACCCCGGCGCCGGCGCTCCGACGTCGGGCGCGCGGTCCACGGCGCTCATCGGCTTCGCCTCGGACGAGGGCGTGCGCCGGAACCACGGCCGCGTGGGAGCCGAGGACGGCCCGGAGGCGCTGCGCGGTGCGCTCGCCTCGCTCGCGTACCTCGAGGGCACGGGCGCGCTCGTGGACGCGGGCGACGTGTCCGTGGACCGCGGCGACGACGACGCCCCGGGCGAACTCGAGGCGGGCCAGGCCGAGCTGGGCACAGTGGTCAGCGGGCTGCTGAACGCCCACGACCTGGCCGTGGTGCTCGGCGGCGGACACGAGACCGCCTACGCCTCGATCACGGGCCTGACCGGCTCCACGCGCGTGGCTGCTGGCACCCGCGTGGGCATCCTCAACCTGGACGCGCACTTCGACCTGCGCGAGGCGCCGCGGCCCAGCTCCGGCACCCCGTTCCTGCAGGCGCTGCGGGACGCCGAGGGGGCGGAGCATCAGCTCTCCTACGCGGTGGTGGGCATCAGCGAGGCCAACAACACCCGGGCCCTGTTCGACACCGCGCGCGAACGCGGGGTCACGTGGGTGACCGACGAGCAGGCCCAGACCGCCGACGTCACCGGCGTGCGCCGCTGGGTGCGCTCCTTCATCAACGCCGTGGACGTGCTCTACCTGACGATCGACCTGGATGTGCTGCCGGCCGCCGTCGCCCCAGGGGTGAGCGCACCGGCCGGCTTCGGCGTGCCGTACGAGGTGATCCACGCGTGCGCGCTGGAGGCCACCCAGTCCGGGAAGCTGGCCCTGGCCGACGTCGTGGAGCTCAACCCCGCCCTGGACGTGGACGGCCGCACGGCGAAGGCCGCGGCCCGGCTGATCCACACGATCGTCAGCCGTCACCGGACGGACGCGTCGCTGCTGGCCTGAGCGGGCCGGGGTCCATTCGGGCGCGGGGGCCGCACCGCGAGGGCCGCGGTGCGGCTGATCCACACGATCGTCGGCCGCCACCGCCGCTGAGGTAGCGAGGTGCGTTGAGGGTCACTCAGCCTCTGTGATGATCAGAAAGCAGACTCTGCATCTTCCAGAGCTTCTTTAAGAACCTCCACGCCTGATTTTGGCTGAGCCGGGCACACCTCCGGCCTCGGGCAGAGCACAGAGATGAGCATCCAGATCGCCAAACGAATCTGCCCAGTCGGATTGATCCCCTCCACGGCTCCCGCTGCAATCTTCTTTGTCGCTGCGATTGCCAAGGCGACGACCGGTCGAGGAAGACCTGCCGTGGCGAGGGCTGTCCTGATGCGAGCGGCTGCTTCATCGATGTATTCGCCTGGATCTAGCGCATTCGCCACCTCGGCAAGTACCTGGCACATAGCATGGCGCCGCACTCGTCCACGCCCCTGTTCGCCGTAGGCTACGGCAAAATCGAGAAGGTGCGTACGAACTTCCCGGATGCTTTCCGTGACCAGAAGGTCACCAGCCAACTGAAGCACTTCATCGATTCGACGACGTCGCTCACATTCCATTGGGGAAGTCTGTCTATCGGCACCCTCCGGCCCTGGGGGCAGAGCGATCAATGTCTCTGTTGGTGGGGTAACGCCCGGACCTGGGGAAGAGCCACAGTGCGGACAACGTGCACGAGCAGTTTCTTTCCTATGGCCTCGCTTGGGGGCCCTGGGGCAGGTGACGGGAGTCATGTCTGAACACTACGTGAGCAGTCATAGAAACTGGAGGCTCGCAGAAGGGCGGATATCACGACTCGGCTCACCGTCCGGTCAGGTCATGCGACGACGCCGCGCGCCTCGTCCCCGCCCGCGTTCGCTTCTGGTCCCGGCACCATCGCAGACGTCCGGACGAGGTCCAGCCGCTCGCGCAGGGAGTACA
The DNA here is from genome assembly GCF_035609305.1 of Micrococcus sp. HOU01. NCBI lineage: Bacteria > Bacillati > Actinomycetota > Actinomycetes > Micrococcales > Micrococcaceae > Micrococcus > Micrococcus sp. HOU01. The sequence goes on from NZ_CP141211.1 coordinate 2,512,577, forward strand.
CCTGCGCCTCCTCGGACAGGCCGAACGGCCCCCCGGGGGCGTCGTCCGTGTAGGGAGATTCGAACAGCCGGCCGGCGTCCAGGACGCCATTGGCGGTAAGCTCCTCCACCATGTGACCCAGGAAGCGGATCCGCGCCTGGGTGAGCGTCCGGTCCTGGACGAAGTCCGCGACCACGCCCTGCGCGGCGGCACGATCCATCCCCACTAGCATGCGCACGAACAGGCCCAACTGTCCCTCGCCCTCGGACTTCGCCGCGGCCAGGTGCGCGTCCTCGGCCCCGATGCTCCGGAGCAGCTGTTCGAGCGACTCCAGGTCCGGCTCGGTGAGCTGCTTGCCGTGGCGCAGCTTCTGCAGCGCCAGCGAGGACTCGTTGTGGCGCAGCGGCTCGCTGACCTTGGCCCAGAACCGTTCGATGTCCACGCCGGGCGTCGGCCGCACGACGTCGACCTCCTCAAGCTGCGTGAGCGTGTCCGCAAAGTCCGTGTATACGCGGGAGCGGCGGACCTTCTCGATGAACTGGACGAGCCCGCGCAGCTTCTTCCGGGCGTGCTCGAGCATGCCGAGAGTGACGCCCTCCCACCATTCCTCCCCGGCCACGGCCTCGAGGAGGATGATCTGTTCCTTCACGGCGGGGATGGCGTCCTTGGAGAGCAGGTTCTCCCCGAGGGACTGCACCGTGGCCCGGATGCGCTCGGCCGTGCCAGCCTCCCCGGTGAGGTCTGCCAGCTGCCGGCGCACGATGAGCAGGTCGAAGCGCTTGGCGTCGACGTCCTCCCCCGGCAACCCGGTGACCACCCCGGCCAGCGCACGTGCCCGTTCGGCGGCCTGGGCGCTCAGGGACGTCCACGCCTCAGGCCGCTGGAACTCCTCGACCTCCCGGCGGAGAGGGCGGGCCAGGACGTTCTCGAGGGTCAGGCGGGCGATGGCCGCCTGCAGCTCCTCGGCGGCGGTGCGGCGCAGCTCGCGCACCGCGCGTTCCTCCGGCCCGACGGCGGCGGGCGCCCCAGCGTCATCGTCCAGGGCGTCGAGGGCGACGACGAGCGCGAGCCGGTCCTCGAACAACCGCTGGGTGAGGGACCTCTGGGTGAAGCCGTCGGACTCCGGGAGGTCCTGGTTGAAGAACTCGAGGTTCTGGCACCAGTCGAAGACGAGGAAGTCCTCCTTGTCCCTCCCCGGCCCGTAGAGGTCCGGGCGCAGGCGGGTGCCGCGGCCGATCATCTGCCAGAACTTGGTCTTGGAGCGGATGAGCTTGAAGAACACGAGGTTGACGACGTCGGGCACGTCCACCCCCGTGTCCAGCATGTCCACGCTGATGGCGATGTGCGGGGCCTTGCCGGGGGTCTTGAAGTCGTCCAGCAGGGCGTCCGGGTAGCGGCTGGCGTGGGTGATGATCTGGGCGTACCGGCCGCCGAGCTCCGGCCACTGGGCGTCGAACCGCTGCAGGATGAACTCGGCGTGCGGCTGGTTCTTGGCGAAGACGATGGTCTTGCCGAGCCGTTCGCTGCCGGCCACCTTGTGGCCGTGCTCCCTGAGGGTGGAGAGCACGCGGTCCACGGTGTCCGCATTGAAGAGGAACCGGTTGATCTCCTCGCTCGAAACCTCCTCGGGCGCCTCGTCCTCGCCCCAGTCCAGCGCGTCCCAGGCCTCCTGCTCCTCGGCGGGAAGCTGATCGTACCGGGTGCCGCGACGCAGGAAGGTGGTGCCCACGGAGACGCCCCGCGGCGGCACCAGGAACCCGTCCGCCACGGCCTCGTCGAGGGTGTAGGCATCAGTCGGCACGCCGGGCTCGAGGCCGAAGAGGCCGTAGGTGTTCCGGTCGATCTCGTCCTTGGGGGTGGCGGTGAGGCCCACGAGAAGGGCATCGAAGTGGCGGAAGATCTCGCCGTACTTGGCGTATACGGACCGGTGGGCCTCGTCCACGATCACCAGGTCGAAGTATCCGGGGTCGAAGCGGGCGCCCTGGCCGGTGGACTCCTGGATGAGGCCGAGCATGGTGGGGTAGGTGGAGGCGTAGACGCGTCCCTCCCCGTGCCGGTTCTTCAGCAGGTTCACGGTGGTGCCGACGAAGCCGTGCTCCACGAAGGCGTCCGCGGCCTGCTTCACGAGGGCCTGCCGGTCCGCCAGGAAGAGCACGCGCTTGACCCATCCGGCGCGGGCCATCTGGTCCACCAGGGCGACGGCGGTGCACGTCTTCCCGGTGCCGGTGGCCATCACCAGCAGTGCGGCGCGGCGCTTGTTCTCGAACGCATCAGCGTATGCGACGAGGGTTCACCGCCAGTGCCATGTGTGCGAGAATCGCACACATGTCGCCGACCACTCCTCATTCGCTGGGTGCCCGTGTACGTGCCGCGCGGGAGCGTCGCGGGATGTCCCAGCAGGACCTAGCTACCGCCGTTGGCCTCGAGCGCACCATGGTCAACCGGATCGAAGGCGGACAACGGAAGGTCACTGCCCTGGAGCTGGCCTCCATCGCCGATGCCCTGGGAACCCGAATGCAGTCGTTCTTCACCGAGCCTGCGCCAGCGCTCGTCTCGCACCGTTCCGCCCAGGGGTTGGATACCACCGAGTCGGCCGTGGACCACCTGCTGGCCGAACTCCTCGCAGACGTCGAGTTCCTGCACGGCCTGCATCCCATCGAGGGGTTCGGCGTGCGGGACCCCTGGGAGCAGCCCAAGTCCGTTCACGAGGCCGACGACATGGCCGCCCGGGCACGCGAGCACGTCGGGTATACAGCAACGGAACCCGTAAAGGACCTCCAGGCGCACCTGGCCACTGCTGGCCTGCTCCTGTTCTCCCGCAACTTCGGCGTGGACGCCGCTGACGCGGGAACGGTGCTCCTCGCCGAGGGCGGCATCTCCCTGGTGAATTCCACCCCCAAGGTCGGGCGACGCCGCCTCTCCGCCGTGCACGAGCTTGGGCACTACCTACTTGCCGATGAATACACGGTGGACTGGCGCACCGCCCACACCGGCCCGGACATCGAGGGTCGCCTCGATCGGTTCGCTCGAGCATTTCTCCTGCCAGCAGCTGTCCTTTTACAGGAATGGCCCGCCGCAGCTCACTCAGGCGATGTCCGCACTGCCGCTGTGAAGATCGCCGGCACCTACCTGGTGGACATGTCGACCCTGGCCCGCCGACTCCACGACCTGGAATTGGTGGACGCTTCCACGGCAAACGACATCCGCGCTGTGCAGACCACGCAGACGGACATCATCACCCACGATCTGTACCCGTCTGACGAGATGGCAGGCACTACCCAGCCCCGGGTGTACCAGAAGCACGTCATCGCGCTGTTCGAGGCCGAGAAGCTCTCGCGTGAACGCACACTCGACCTCTTGGATGGGACTTTCGACGACGACGACCTTCCGGACCTTCCCCCACGTCAGGAACAGGAGATCTGGGAGTACGTCTCGTGACCGCCGTTCCGGAGACCTACGTCTTCGATACGGGACCACTGCGCCATTTCACCCTGAAAGGATGGCTCGGTGTGCTCAAGTTCCTGACAGCCGGCCATGCCGTGATTCCGGAGAGTGTGGAGCAGGAGATCAGGGACCAGCAGTACCAGCACCCAGATCTCCGGCAGATCTTGGACGCCGAATGGATCGTCGTGGACCGCAGCGAGGACCTCGAGTTCCTCGCGGCCTTCGCCCGATACGAGGAGCACCTTGTGGCGGGCGGTCGGAACCGGGGCGAATGCGGCGTTCTAGCCCTCGGTCGGACGCACGGGTATCGCATCGTGATCGACGACAACGTGCCCCGCGTCCTGGCCAAGCGCGAGAAGCTCGAGTGCACCGGCACCCTCGGGTTGCTCTGTGAGGCGATCCGCAAGGAGCAACTCACCGTTCCCATGGTTGAGAGCCTCGCTGACGATCTCATCATGGGCGATTACCGGCTTCCCTTCGGCCCAGGGGGATTCAAGTGCTGGGCCGAACAACAGGGACTCCTGGGATAAGCCCTTAGCTGGTGTCGTGCTGCAATCGGACTGATCGCGCCGTTCCGGCTTCACCGCACGACACCAACCACATGGCGTTGCCCGGATTGTCTCCCGCCTGATCCATACGATCGTCGGCCGGCACAGGACGACGACGGTGCTCCTCACCTGAGCCGAGGCGACCGGGCCCGACCCGCAGGCCGCCCCCTCCACACACAGAGTGGTCACGACACGCCGTCCCGTGCAGACGCACGCGGCATGTCGTGACCACTCTGTGGCGTCTGACCACTCTGTGGCGTCAGTGCCCCTCGGCCTCGGCGCCCTCGGACTCCTCGGCCAGGTCCTGCGGCTCGGCATCGGCGGATACGCCCGCGAGCGCCTCCGCCACGGCGGCCAGCACGGACCCGTCGCGCAGGGCCTGCTCGGCGGCGGCCAGCTGCGGGGCCATGTACTGGTCCGGGCCGGGGCCGGGCACGCCGGCCTCGCGGATCACGCGGACGGCGGCACCGGTCGCGGCGGAGGGCTGCAGCGGGGCGCGCAGCTCGATCGCGCGGGCGGCGGCCACGAGCTCGACGGCGAGCACGCGGCGGAAGTTCTCCACGGCCGAGCGCAGCTTGCGGGCGGCGTGCCAGCCCATGGAGACGTGGTCCTCCTGCATCGCGGAGGACGGGATGGAGTCCACGGACGCGGGCACGGCCAGACGCTTCATGTCCGAGACGAGCCCGGCCTGCGTGTACTGGGCGATCATCATGCCGGAGTCCACGCCCGGGTTGTCCACGAGGAACGCGGGCAGCCCGTGTGAGCGGGCCGGGTCCAGCATGCGGTCGGTGCGGCGCTCGGACATGCTGGCGACGTCGGCCACCGGGATGGCCAGGAAGTCCAGCACGTACGCCACGGGCGCCCCGTGGAAGTTGCCGTTCGAGCTCACCCGGCCGTCGTCGAGCACCACCGGGTTGTCCACGGTCGCGGCGAGCTCGCGCTCGGCCACGGTGCGCACGTACGCGAGGGTGTCGCGCAGGCCGCCGGCCACCTGCGGGGCGCAGCGCAGCGAGTAGGCGTCCTGCACGCGGGAGTCGCCCTCCTTGTGGCTGGCCACGATCGGCGAGCCCGCCAGGATCTTCAGCATCCGGTCGGCGGAGGTCGCCTGGCCCGGGTGGGGGCGCAGCGGCAGGTGCAGCTCCGGCACGAACACGCGGTCGGTGCCGAGCAGCGCCTCCACGGACATCGCGGCGGTGAGGTCCACGGTGTCGGCGAGCTCCTCGAGGTCGGCCAGCGCCATGATCAGCATGCCGAGCATGCCCTCGGTGCCGTTGACGAGGGCCAGGCCCTCCTTCTCCCGCAGCTCGACCGGCTCGATCCCGGCCTCGGCGAGCGCCTCGCCGGCCGGACGCAGCGCGCCGCCCGCCCCGACGACGTCGCCCTCGCCCATCAGCGCCAGGGCCACGTGGGAGAGCGGGGCGAGGTCGCCGGAGCAGCCCAGCGAGCCGAACTCGCGCACGGCGGGGGTGATGCCCGCGTTGAGCATGGCCACGAAGGTCTCGACCACCACGGGGCGCACGCCCGTGCGGCCGGAGGCCAGCGTGGTGGCGCGCAGGAACATCAGCGCGCGGACGACCTCGCGCTCCACCACGGGGCCCATGCCGGCGGCGTGGGAGCGGATCAGGGACTTCTGCAGCTGCGCGCGGGACTCGAGCGGGATGTGCTTGTCCGCGAGCGCGCCGAAGCCGGTGGAGACGCCGTAGGTGGGGGTCTCGGCCTCGGCCAGCGCCTCGACGTGGCGGCGCACCGCGCCGACGGTCTCGAGCACGTCGTCGGCGAGCACCACGCGGGCGTCGTGGCGGGCCACGGCGACGACGTCGTCCAGGGTGGCCCCGGACGTGCCGAGCGTGACGGTGGCGGGAGGGGTGGTCATGGTGATGCGTTCTCCTTGCTGTCGGTCGATCAGACGGCCCGGCGGCCGGCACGCCAGACCGCATGGGTCAGCGGCATGCCGGGGCGGTAGGCCAGGTGGATGGCGGCGGGGGCGTCGAGCACGTGCAGGTCGGCGCGCTTGCCGACCTCGAGGCTGCCGACGCGGTCCTGCGCCCGCAGGCCGATGGCCCCGCCGAGGGTGGCGGCGCGCACGGCCTCGGCGAGGGTCAGGTGCATCTGCAGCACGGCGGTGCCCACGTTGAAGTTCATGGACGTGGTGTAGCTGGTGCCCGGGTTGCAGTTCGAGGCCAGGGAGACCTCGATGCCGGCGTCGAGCAGGCGGCGCGCGGGCGCCAGCGGGGCGCGGGTGGACAGGTCGCACGCGGGCAGGCAGCCGGCCACGGTGCCGGGCGTGCCGGTGGCCGAGGCGCGGTCCCAGCCGGTCCAGGTGCCGGCGAGGGCCTCGACGTCCGCGTCGGAGAGGTGGTTGACGTGGTCCACGGAGGCGGCGCCGAACTCCACGGCCACGCCCACGCCCGGGCCCTGCTCGATCTGGTTGCCGTGCAGGCGCACGCCCAGTCCCGCCGCCACGCCCGCGGCGAGCACGCGGCGAGTCTGCTCGGCGTCGAAGGCGCCGGCGTCGCAGAACACGTCCACCCAGCCCGCGTGCTCCCGCACGGCCTCGAGCATCGGTCCGACGACGTCGTCGAGGTAGTCCTCCGCGTCCCGGCCCGGGGGCACGAGGTGGGCGCCGAGGAAGGTCACCTCGTCCACGAGGCCCTCCTCGCGCAGCCCGGCCAGCAGGCGCGCGTGGCGCGCCTCCTCCTCCACGGTGAGCCCGTAGCCGGTCTTGGTCTCGAGGTAGGTGGTGCCGCCGGCCACCGCGTCGGCCACCCGGCCGCGGACCAGCTCGGCCAGGCGGTCGTCCGAGGCGGCACGGGTGGCGGAGGTGGTCACGCCGATGCCGCCGGCCGCGTAGGACTCGCCCGCCATGCGGGCCTCGAACTCCGCGGAGCGGTCCCCGTCGAACACGAGATGCGTGTGGGAGTCCACCCAGCCGGGCAGCACGGCGCGGCCCTCGACGGACACCCGGTTGTCCGCCTCCGGGGCGTCCGCGGCGGCGCCGATCCAGGCGATGCGCTCGTCCTCGACGACGACGGCCGCGTCCGTGAGCACCCGCCCCTCGGGGTCGACGGTGGTCAGCTCGGCGATGTCGGTGATGAGCGTGGAGCGCATGGGGGCCTCTCTGCGGGACGGACGGGGGTGGGGCGGTGGGGTGGGCCTCAGGTGAGCGCGGCCACCAGGTGGGCCAGCGGCGTGGCCAGCACGATGGTGAGCGCCACGCGCTCGACCCAGATCACCAGGAGGTGCCACATCTTCACGGGGATGTCCGTGGCCAGGATGGCAGGAACCACCGCGGAGAAGAAGATGATCGCGGAGACGCAGACGACGCCGATCACGAACCGGGCGACGAGGTCCTCGTGACCGGCCGCCATCGTGGCCGGGATGAACATCTCGGCGATCGAGGTGGCGGAGGCCGAGGCCAGCAGGCCGGGGTCGGAGTAGCCGAGCGCCCAGAACAGCGGGTAGAAGATCACGCCGATCCACTCGAACACGGGCGTGTAGGTGGCCAGGACCAGGGCGATCAGGCCCACGGACATGATGGAGGGCAGGATCTGGAGCACCATCACGAGGCCGTCCCGGAAGTTGACCCAGATGTTCTTCGGCAGGGACGGGGCCTCGGCGAGGGTCTGCTCGGCGGCGCGCAGGGCCACGCGGAAGCGGTCCCGGGTGACGGCCTGCTCGGGCGAGTGGGTGACGCCCGGGTAGCACTCGTCCGGGATGCGGCTCAGCGGCGGGATGCGCACCGTGATGGCGGTGACCGCGAACGTCACCGCGAGGGTGCCGAAGAAGTACCAGAGCCAGATGTCCATCAGGCCCAGCGTCTTGGCCACGATCACCATGAAGGTCGCGGACACCGTGGAGAAGCCGACGGCGATGATCGCCGCCTCGCGGGCCGTGTAGCGGCCGCCGGTGTACATGCGGTTCGTCAGCAGCAGGCCCAGGGCGTAGGAGCCCACGAAGGAGGCGACGGCGTCGACGGCGGCGCGGCCGGGCACGCGCCAGATCGGCCGCATGGCCGGGCGCAGGTAGACGCCCACGAACTCCATGAGGCCGTAGCCGATCACGAGGGCCAGGAAGACGCCGCCGATGGGGACGATCAGGCCCACGGGCACCACGAGCTTGTCCATCAGGAACGGACCGATGCTCTTGTCCAGGATCCAGCTCGGGCCCACGCCGAACACGACCATCGCCGAGGCGACCAGGCCGAGCACGGCGAGGAACGCGAACACCGCCCGCGTGGTGCTGGTCCGCCAGCGACCCGAGGCGAACGGGTACACGGCGCCTGCGGCGATGATGGCCAGGCCCACCCAGCGCTCGGCCGGGCCGAGCAGCCCGCGCACCCAGGTCACCAGGTGGTCCAGCGGGATGGAGCTCGCCCCGTTGATCGTGATGGGCACGAAGAACATGACGATGCCGATCGCCGAGTAGACGATCATGCGCCAGCGCGCCGGCGGGCGGGGCGCGTCGGCCTCGATCGCGGCCATCGCGGTGGTGTCGGTGTGCAGCTCGTGGTCTGCGGGGCGGGACGAGTCCATCGTGGTGTCCTTTCGATCGCGAGCCGGACGAGCGGATGCCCGTCCGGCTCGCGGCGGTGAAGTCGTCGGACGGCGACGGCGCGGCGGCACCGTCGTCGTCCGACGACGTGACCGGGGTCAGTCCCGGATCGTGGCCTCCATGGGCACACGGACGCCGCGCTCCTTCGCCACCTCGGCGGCGCGGGAGTAGCCGGCGTCGACGTGGCGGATGACGCCCATGCCCGGGTCGTTGGTGAGCAGCGCCTCGAGCTTGGCCGCGGCCAGCTCGGTGCCGTCGGCCACGCCCACCTGGCCGGCGTGGATGGACCGGCCGATGCCGACGCCGCCGCCGTGGTGGATCGACACCCAGGTGGCGCCGGAGGAGGTGGCGGTCAGCGCGTTGAGCAGCGGCCAGTCGGCGATCGCGTCGGAGCCGTCCAGCATGGACTCGGTCTCGCGGTACGGGGAGGCCACGGAGCCGGAGTCGAGGTGGTCGCGGCCGATCACGATCGGCGCCTTGACCTTGCCCTCGGCCACGAGCTGGTTGAAGAGCAGGCCGGCCTTGTGGCGCTCGCCGTAGCCCAGCCAGCAGATGCGGGCCGGCAGGCCCTCGAACTCCACGAACTCGGCGGCGCCGTCGAGCCAGCGGTGCAGGTGCTCGTTCTCGGGGAACAGCTCCTTCAGGGCCTCGTCGGTCACGCGGATGTCCTCCGGGTCGCCGGAGAGCGCGGCCCAGCGGAACGGGCCGAGGCCCTCGCAGAACAGCGGGCGGATGTAGGCCGGGACGAAGCCCGGGAACTCGAACGCGCGGGAGTAGCCGGCCTTGCGGGCCTCGTCGCGGATGGAGTTGCCGTAGTCGAACACCTCGGCGCCGATGTCCTGGAAGCCGACCATGGCCTCGACCTGGCGGGCCATGGACTCCTGGGCCTTCTTGGTGAAGGTGTCCGGGTCGGCCTCGGCCTCGGCGTGCCAGTCCTTCTCGTCGATCTCGATCGGCAGGTAGGACAACGGGTTGTGCGCGGAGGTCTGGTCGGTGACGATGTCGATCTCGACGGTGCCGGCCTTCTGGCGCTCGAGCAGCTCGGGGAACACCTCGGCGGCGTTGCCCACGAGGCCCACGGAGACGGCCTCGCCGTTGCGCTTGGCCTGCATGACGCGCTCGACGGCCTTGTCGATGTCCGTCTCCACCTCGTCCAGGTAGCGCTTGCCCATGCGGCGGCGCAGGCGGTCCTCCGAGACGTCCACGATCAGGCAGACGCCGCCGTTGAGGGTGACGGCCAGGGGCTGGGCGCCGCCCATGCCGCCGCAGCCGCCGGTGAGGGTGAGGGTGCCCTGGAGGGAGCCGTCGTAGCGCTTGCGGCCGATCGCGGCGAAGGTCTCGTAGGTGCCCTGCAGGATGCCCTGGGTGGCGATGTAGATCCACGAGCCGGCGGTCATCTGGCCGTACATCATCAGGCCCTCGGCCTCGAGCTTGCGGAACTCCGGCCACGTGGCCCAGTCGCCCACGAGGTTGGAGTTGGCGATCAGCACGCGCGGGGCCCACACGTTGGTCTTGACGACGCCGACCGGCTTGCCGGACTGCACCAGGAGGGTCTCGTCCTCCTCGAGGTCCTTGAGTGTGGCGACGATGGCGTCGTAGGCCTCCCAGGAGCGGGCCGCGCGGCCGGTGCCGCCGTAGACGACGAGGTCCTCGGGACGCTCGGCGACCTCGGGGTCCAGGTTGTTCATGAGCATCCGCAGCGGGGCCTCGGTCTGCCAGGACTTGGCGGACAGCTCGGTGCCGCGCGGGGCGCGGATGGTGCGGGACGGGTCGTGCTGGGTGAAGCCCACGGCCATGGCAGTTCCTCTCGACGGGGTGCGTGCGCCGCCGGGACGAGTGGCCCCTGTGATTTCACGGCTCGGCATGCACTTTCCGAACATTGAAACAGTGACTCGGCTCACGCGCAAGCCCGATCCGTGTGTCCCGCACCCGTTACGCTCCCTGTCATGACCACCACCCCCACCGCCTCGACGCGCACCGTGGACCGGGCCCTGGACCTGCTCGCCGCCGTCACCGAGCAGCCCCGGCTGAGCCTGACCGAGGCCGCCCGTGCCACGGAGCTGCCGGCGTCCACGGCGCTGCGCCTGCTGCGCAGCCTCGAGGGATCCGGCTTCGTGGCCCGCGACGACGACGGCGCCTACCGCCCCGGCGTGCGCCTCATCCAGCTCGGGGCGCGGGCCTTCTCCCGGGACTCGCTCGTGCAGCTGGCCCGCGGGCCGATGGACCACGTCGTGGCCGCCACGGGCGAATCCGTCTACCTCTCGGTGACGACCCCTCCGGACTCCGCCGTCTACCTGGCGATCGTGGAGGGCACGCACTCCGTCCGCCACACGAACTGGGTCGGACGCACCGTCCCCCTGGCGGGCACGGCCGTGGGCGACGCCCTGCGCGGCAGCGTGGCCGCGGGGGACTACACGCTGCGCACCCGTTCCGTGGAGAAGGACGTCACCTCGCTGTCCGCCCCCATCAGCGTGGCGGGCACGGTGGTCGGTGCGCTCAGCACGCTCGTGCCGGCCTACCGCTGCACGGACGAGCTGGCGGACCGGTGCGGGGCGGCCCTCGTCGCCGCCACCGGCGAGCTCGCGCACCTGCTCGGGGCGGCCGACACTCCCAGGGAACGCCCAGCCGACTCCCCTGGAAAGCCCAAGGCGAGTTCGTAGGCTGAAGCCACCTCATCGAAGGTGCGAGTGATGACGGAGAAGGCCCCGGGCCCGGCGAGAGCCGGAACCGGGGCCTTTCTCTGCGGCCGGCGCCCGAGGCGCCGGTTGCGGGGATCAGCGGCGGGAGGAGACGACGCCCGCCCAGAGGCCGCCGAGCAGGCCCGCCACCGGCAGCATCCAGAACAGGTGCAGGCCCGCCCCGTAGAGGACGGTGTTGGAGAACACCGCGAACAGGCCCACGGCACCGAGGAAGCCGCCGACCACGCCACCGACCACGTAGCGCACGACGGAGCGGGCAGCCCCGCCCATCAGCAGCACGACCAGGTAGCCGGCCGCGCCCGCCAGGGCGCCGCCCACCAGGCCGAACATGAACGACTGCACCAGCACGACCCAGCCGTGGCCGGTCTCGCCCAGCGCCACGGAGCCGTTCGGATCACCCAGGTCGCCGGTGAGCACGCGCACGACGTTGCCGATGATCACGACGAGCACCGAGACGAGGATGACGCGGTTGGTGAAGCCCCAGCCCTCCACCGGGCCCAGCGGCTCGAGCACCTCCTCCTCCACCACGGCGTGGCGCACGGGGCGGGCCGGGGCGGTGTGGGCGTTCGCGGCGTGGGGCTGGACGGCGTGGCTGCCGTCGGCGTTGATGGTCATCTCTGATCTCCCGTCCCGCCCCGGGCGGGGCGCGTTCCGAGCGCCGGGGCGCCCGTCTGGTTGCACGTCTGACGTGATTTTAGGCTTTTCCCAGCCCGAGGGGGTAATGGTGACCCGTCCGCCGGGCGGGGGGCGGCTCAGAGGACGTCGGTGCGGCGGTTGGCGAGCGAGGGGAGGAACTCCCGGACCTCGTCGATCCGCTCGCGGGTGACCTCCGCGGTCACCACGGCCTCCCGCTCGTCGGCGAGCTCGGCGACGGGCAGCGCCAGCGGGTCCACGATCATCGAGTGGCCCACGGTGCCGTCCGAGCACGTGTCGGCCGCGGCCACCCACACCGTGTTCTCCACCGCGCGGGCCTTGAGCAGGGTGCGCCAGTGGTCCACCTTGTGCTCGCCGGAGAACCACGCCGCGGGGATCACGAGCACGTCCGCGCCCTCCACCGCCAGACGCCGGGACAGCTCGGGGAAGCGCAGGTCGTAGCAGGTGAGCAGGCCCAGGCGGAGCCCGCCGAGCTCGATCGCCGCGACGCCGCCGTCGCCGGGGGTGATCCGGTCCGACTCGCGGTGCGCGAACGCGTCGTAGAGGTGGAGCTTGCGGTACGCGCCCAGCCGGGCGCCGTCCGCGCCCACCGCCAGCAGCGTGTTGTAGGGACGCCGGTCCGGTCCCGGCTCGTAGCCGCCCGCGACGACGGCGATCCCGTGCTCACGCGCCAGCGCGGCCAGGCCCGCGGCGAACGGCTCCCAGGCCGCGGCGACGGCGTCGGGGAACTCCTCCCCCACCTCGCGGGCCCCGAGCATGGCCTCCTCGGGCAGCACCAGGAGGTCCGCCCCCTCGCCCGCGGCGCGGGCGGCGAGGCGGGCCATCACGGCCAGGTTCTCCTCGACGTCGCCCACGGGCCCGAACTGTCCGACGCTGATCCTCATGCCCCCAGGGTAGCCAGGCCCCTGCCGGTGGCCGTCAGCCCTGGTCAGCGCTGGGGCCAGCCGCCACGCTGGGGACCGGGCACGACGTCGGCCCGCATCGGCCGCCGTCGTCCTCCGCCCCCGATCCGCGCGGCACCGCGCGGCACGTCGACACCACAGGAGCAGACGCGATGACCACCCAGCAGCCCGACATCCCCGGCACGCCGGGGCCGATCACCCCCGACCTCGAGGAGCACACCGCCCTCACCCACCCGGACCAGCCCGTGGCCGTCCCGGCCCCGGACCAGCGCGGTCCGGCACAGGTCTCCCCCACCGGCCAGGACACCGGCGCCGACCCCGCGACCGCCGCGCAGGGCTGCCCGTACCTGACCACCGCGCACGGTGTGCGCCTGCAGGACTCGGACCACTCGCTCAAGGCCGGCCGCCGCGGCCCCACCCTGCTGCAGGACCACCACCTGCGGGAGAAGCTCAGCCACTTCGACCACGAGCGCATCCCCGAGCGCGTGGTCCACGCCCGCGGCGCCGGCGCCCACGGCGTGTTCCGCGGCTACGGCACCGCCGCGAAGATCAGCCGGGCCGGGCTCTTCGCCAAGGACAAGGAGACGGAGGTGTTCGTCCGCTTCTCCACCGTGGCCGGCTCCCGCGGCTCCATGGACCTGGCCCGCGACACCCGCGGCTTCGCCACCAAGTTCTACACGGACGAGGGCACGTGGGACCTGGTGGGCAACAACATCCCCGTGTTCTTCGTGCAGGACGCCATCAAGTTCCCGGACGTGGTGCACTCGGTGAAGCCGCACCCGGACCGCGAGATCCCGCAGGCGCAGTCCGCGCACGACACGTTCTGGGACTTCGTGTCCCTGCACACCGAGGCCCAGCACCACACCCTGTGGAACATGTCCGACCGCGGCATCCCGCGCTCCTACCGCATGATGGAGGGCTTCGGCGTCCACACCTACCGCCTGATCGCGGCGGACGGCTCCACCGTGCTGGTCAAGTTCCACTGGAAGCCGATGCTCGGCGTGCACTCCGTGACCTGGGAGGAGGCGCTGCTCACCAACGGCATGGACCCGGACTTCCACCGGCGTGACCTCGCCGACGCCATCGAGGCCGGCGCCTTCCCCGAGTGGGAGCTCGGCGTGCAGGTGTTCGAGGACAACGAGGAGCAGATGTTCGAGGGCATCGACCTGCTCGACCCCACGAAGCTGGTCCCGGAGGAGCTCGCCCCCGTGCAGCCCCTCGGCCGCATGACGCTGAACGCCAACCCGTCCAACTACTTCGCGGAGACGGAGCAGGTGGCCTTCAACCCGGCCAACCTCGTGCCCGGCATCGACGTCACCAACGACCCGCTGCTGCAGGGCCGCCTCTTCTCCTACCTGGACACGCAGCTCACCCGCCTCGGCGGGCCGAACTGGAACCAGCTGCCCATCAACCGCCCGCACGCCCCGGTCAACGACATGCTGCGTGACGGCTTCCACCAGAGCGCCGTGCATCGCGGCGTGGCGCCGTACCGGCCCAACTCGCTCGACGGCGGCCTGCCGTACGAAACCCCCGCGGACGACCACGCGTTCATCGAGCACCCGGAGCCGCTGCCGGCCTCGGTGAAGGAGCGCGCGCACGCCGCGTCCTTCGACGACCACTTCTCGCAGGCGCGCCTGTTCTTCCTCTCCCTCTCCGAGGTGGAGCGCGAGCACGTGGCGCAGGCGTACACGTTCGAGCTCGGCAAGTGCTACGAGCAGACCATCCGCGAGCGCCAGCTGGCCCACCTCGCCGCGATCGACACGCGACTGGCCCAGCAGGTCGCGGACGGCCTGGGCATCCCCGTTCCCGCGCCGACCGAGACCCCGGCCGACGTGCAGCCCTCCCCCGTGCTGTCCCAGATCGGCGGCGCGTGGCCGCTCGACGGCCGTCAGGTCGGCGTCGTGGTGGGCGAGTCCGTGGACGAGAAGGAGCTGGACGCCCTCGTGCAGGGCATCCACGGTGCGGGCATGGTCCCGCTGGTCATCGCGCCGAAGGGCGGCCCCGTGGCCGGGGAGATCGTGGCCCAGCGGACCTACCTGACCGCCGCGTCCATCGAGTTGGATGCCGTGGTCGTGGCCTCGCCGGCGGCCCCCGCCGCCGACGCCGCCCCCGGCCTGGACCAGAAGGCCGGCGCCGCCGACCCCGAGGCGGTGGACCCGCGCGTCATCAAGGTGCTGCAGGAGATGTGGCGCCACTCCAAGGCGATCCTCGCCCTCGAGCCGGCGGAGGCCGTCCTCGCGGCCGCCCAGGTGTCCGGCAAGGGCGTCGAGTCCGCGGCGGACGGCGCGGCCGCCGTGGCGGCGCTGAAGCAGCTCCTGCCCGCGCACCGCGTGTGGGACCGCTTCCCGACGACGGGCCGCCTGGCCGACTGACCGGCGGACCCCCGGGCGCTTTCGAACGTGAGATAGGGCCTATCTCACGTTCGAAAGCGCCCATTCGCCCTCTTTCACGTTCGAAAGTGCAGGCCAGGGTGGGCCGGGGGCGGGGCGGCGGGCCGGGTCAGCCCTCGACGAGGTCGCGGACCTGCACCACCTGGTCGCGGCCCGGGCCCACGCCGATCGCGGAGATCCGGCAGCCCGAGAGCTTCTCGAGGGCCTCCACGTAGCGCTGGGCGTTCAGCGGCAGGTCGGTGAACTCGCGCGCGCCGGAGATGTCCTCGGTCCAGCCGTCGAAGTGCTCGAAGATCGGCTTGGCGTGGTGGAACTCGGTCTGGGTCATGGGCATGCGGTCGTGGCGCACGCCGTCCACCTCGTAGGCCACGCACACCGGGATCTTCTCGATGCCGGTGAGCACGTCCAGCTTGGTGAGGAAGTAGTCCGTGAAGCCGTTGATCCGCGCGGCGTAGTGGGCCATGACGGCGTCGTACCAGCCGGTGCGCCGCGGGCGGCCGGTGTTCACGCCGAACTCGCCGCCGGTGGTGCGCAGCTGCTCGCCCATCTCGTCGAAGAGCTCCGTGGGGAACGGGCTGGCGCCGACGCGCGTGGTGTAGGCCTTCACGATGCCGATGGTCCGGGAGAAGCGGGTGGGGCCGATGCCCGCGCCCACGGCCGCGCCGCCGGCGGTCGGGTTGGACGAGGTCACGAACGGGTAGGTGCCGTGGTCCACGTCCAGGTAGGTGGCCTGGCCGCCCTCCATGAGCACCACCTTGCCCTCGTCCAGGGCGTCGTTGAGCAGGTTCACGGAGTCCACGACCATGGGGCGCAGGCGGTCCGCGTAGCCCAGGAAGTACTCGGCGATCTCGTCCACGGTGACGGCGCGGCGGTTGTAGAGCTTCACCAGCAGCTCGTTCTTCTGCCGCAGGGCGCCCTCGATCTTCTGGCGCAGGATCGACTCGTCGAAGATGTCCTGCACGCGGATGCCCAGGCGGGCCACCTTGTCCATGTAGGTGGGGCCGATGCCGCGGCCGGTGGTGCCGATCGCGCGCTTGCCCAGGAACCGCTCGGTCACCTTGTCCATGGTCTGGTGGTACGGCGCCACGAGGTGGGCGTTGGCGGAGATCTTCAGGTGCTCGCACGAGTGGCCGCGGGACTCGAGCCCGTCGATCTCCTCGAACAGCGCCTCCAGGTTCACCACCACGCCGTTGCCGATCACCGGCACCGCGTTGGGCGAGAGGATGCCGGCGGGCAGCAGCTTGAGCTCGAACTTCTCCCCGTTGACGACGACGGTGTGCCCGGCGTTGTTGCCGCCGTTCGGCTTGACGACGTAGTCCACTCGCCCGCCCAGCAGGTCGGTGGCCTTGCCCTTGCCCTCGTCGCCCCACTGGGCTCCGACGATCGCGATCGCTGGCATCTGCATCTCTCCTCAGGGCCGCGGGTCGTCCCGGACCGGCCCGTACATGGAAAACGCCCCCTTGCGGTGCGCACGGAGGCCGTACCCCCGAATCCTACCAGCGTGACGGATGCCACCCTCTGGCTACGCTGGCGCCATGAGCACCGCAGCGCCCGGCACCCAGCACTCGGAGTTCGCCTCCCCGACCCCCACCCGCAAGGGCCCGAGCGTGGGCACGTGGCGCCCCTGGGCCGTGCTGCCGTGGGCGCTGGCCCTCCTCGCCCTGCCCCTGATCGCGCTCGCCCTGCGCTCCAACTTCGGCGCGAACGGCTGGATGACGGTCATCTACATGGTCTTCGGCGCCCTGCCCCACGAACTCGTCCTCATGGTCCTGGTGGGAAGCCTGTTCCTCCTGCCCCGCGTGAACCCGCAGGATGAGCAGCGGGGCGGCATCCGGCTGGGGCGCCTGCTGCACACGCTGCTGGGCGTCTCCTGGGGGTCCTTCGCGCTGGCCGCGATCATCTTCCCCGACGGCGGCGACCACCCGGACTCCGGCGCCACGACCCCGGTGCTCATGGACCTGCTCGGCACGAGCACCGCGATGGACGTCGGCATCGTGGGCGGCCTCGCCCTCGTGGCCGTCAGTGCGCTCACCGGTCTCGCGGTGATCGTGGTGTGCGTGGTGCGGCGGATCCGCGCCGTTCGCTGAGCACGCTCCCGACGACGGCGGTCAGCGCGGGTTCAGGCGTTGGCGGGCTCGGCCGTGCCCGCGCCCCGGCGGCGCAGCTCGGGCTTCACGGTGCCCTCGGCGCCCGTGTCGGGGCAGGCGTCCTCCGCAGCTCCGGCCGCACCGGAGCCGCACGGGCCGGCGTCGTCCGTGCCGCCGCAGCAGCCGCCGGCCGAGGCGCCGTCGTCGGCCGCGGCCTGCTGCGCACGCTCCTCGGCGCCGAGCACGGTGAAGCCGGCGTCGGCGATCATCTGCAGGTCCGCCTCGGCGTCCTGGCCCTCGGAGGTGAGGTAGTCGCCGAGGAAGATCGAGTTGGCCACCTGCAGGCCGACCGGCTGCAGGGAGCGCAGGTGCATCTCGCGGCCGCCGGCGATGCGCAGCTCCTTGTCCGGGCACGCCAGGCGGACCATGGCGAGGATCCGGAGACACTCGAGGGGCGTGAGCTGCTGGTGGCCCTGCAGCGGGGTGCCGTCGAAGGGCATGAGGAAGTTGACGGGGATGGAGTCGGAGTCCAGGTCGCGGAGCGCGAGGACGGCCTCGACGAGCTGCTCGTGCGTCTCCCCCATGCCCGCGATCAGGCCACTGCAGGAGGACAGGCCGGCGGCGCCCGCCCGCTGCACGGTGTCCACGCGCTGCTCGTAGGTGTGGGAGGTGCAGATGGACTCGTAGTGGGACTCGGCCGTGTTGAGGTTGTGGTTGTAGGCGTCGACGCCGGCGTCCTTGAGCTTCTCGGCCTGGCCGTCCTTGAGGAAGCCGAGACACGCGCACACCTCGACGTCCGGGTGCTGGGCCTTGAGGTCGCCGACCATGCCGGCCACGCGGTCGACGTCGCGGTCCGTGGGGCCGGTGCCCGAGGCGACCATGCACACGCGCGAGGCGCCGCCGGCGATGCCCAGACCCGCCTGGCGGACGGCCTCCTCCGGCTTGAGCCACGTGTAGCGCAGGATCTCGGCCTCGGTGCCGAGCCGCTGGGAGCAGTAGGTGCAGTTCTCCGGGCAGAGGCCGGTCTTGAGGCTGACCAGGTAGTTGACCTTGACGGTGCGGCCGAAGTGCTTCTCGCGCAGGCGCGAGGCCGCCGCGACGATGCGGAACGTGTCCGCGTCCGGGGCGTCCAGCACAGCGACGGCCTCCTCAGCGGTAAGCACGTGGCCCGCCTCGATGCGGTCCACGAGGGCCTCGGGGTCGAGGGCGGCGGCGGGGCGGGGGTCGACGGCGGGGGAGTCCTGGGTGGCGGTCATGCGGGCCTCTCCGGTGGGCGGGGCTCGGCCCCGGGTGGGTCTGACTCGAGGGACTCTAACAGTGTTCATTGAACAGTGTTCAGGAGCGGGGGGCCATGACCCCGACGTCAGCGCCCGTGCCGGTCCAGAGGGACCGGCTGTCGAGATGCAGTGAAGATTTCAGAAACGCGCAAATATGTTTCATACGCCAGGAAGCGCCTGAACGCTTGACGCTCTGTAGACCCGGGTGTCATTGATGTCGAGATGCAGCGAAGATTTCACAAACGCGCAAATATGTTTCATACGACCACGAGCCACTTAGGTATTGACAGTTGAACCCTGTCCGGGTGCAGCTCGTGGTTCTCCAGTCAGCCCGTGTGCGACGCTGACGCCATGAACCAGCCCTCCATGGCCACCCTGTCTTCGGGAAAAATCACCCTGCGTGACGCCCGTCGCGGGACCACACGGGATGTGGAACTGGAGCCCTTCGAGATGGCCGTGCACCCCCTCCGTGACCGGAGCACCGGACGCCCGCTCACGCCTCTGACATGGTTCGAGACCATCAACCTCTGCAACGAGCTATCCAATGCTGAAGAGCTGCAGCCGGCCTACACGCATGCTGGGGACGGACGCTCCGTCACCTGGAACACGAGCGCTGACGGGTACCGATTGCCCACCGAGGCCGAGTGGGAGTACGCCTGCCGCGCCGGAACGACCTCGCCCACCTACGGGCCGCTTGAAGACATCGCCTGGACCAGCCTCGACCACCTTGAGGGCCCCCAGCCCGTCGGCATGAAGAAAGCCAACCCGCACGGTCTGCACGACATGCTCGGCAACATCTGGGAATGGTGCTGGGACTACGCCGATCCCGCCCGCTACGGCGACTACCGCAGTCTGCGCGGGGGTGGCTGGGCGGATGAACCCTGGAGCGTGCGCGCCTCAGTGCGCCGGGGCAGCGCCCCGGACGCCGTCCTGGAGGACGTGGGACTCCGCCTGGCCCGGGGTCTGGTCGGCAGCCCGGGACAAGCTCAGGGCTGGTCCCATGAGGCAGACAGGCAACGAGCCGCCATCTGCGGGCCGCTTCCCGTGGGGTGGACACCCTTGCGGGAGATCTTCGCCTGAGAAGGGAACCGCCCAGCCTCATTCGGCGGAACGGAGCCGATCCGTCGGCAACGACAACATCACCGTCGCGGTGAGATCCGGCGCCTTGGCCACCGCCCTGTCATCGAGCCGCGGCGCCACTGTGACGGCCTCTCGTGAGAACTCCTGGATGCCCACGGGCACCCATGCGTCACCCTCGGTGCGAAGCAGCCACTGTTCGCCCAACGCCTGCAAACCGACGGTGTCAAGCAGTTCTTCGGCCTCGGTCGACTCCATGGGTTCACCGCATCGCCGACGCAGGAGGTCGTAGGGGATGAAGAGGCCTTCGTCGGTCATCTCGATGTACCCGACGTGCTCGCGGTCATCAGCGCGGAGGTGATCTAAAACAGTGGTCACGGTGACAGCCTAGAGTTGTCGACTCGATACCCCAGCCTGCTCCCCGCCCCAGCACGGCAGGGGCGTCCGGCCAGGCTCCCTCACACACCGGATCCCGCCCCCTCTCCGAACGGTTCACGGCGAGTCGCGTGCAGTCTTTGCTGCATCTCGACAACCCCGAGGGTGACGACGTCCTCCACGGGATCGGCCCGGCCACTGACTGTCCCCGTGCTGCTGCGCCCGCGCGCCTTCACCAGGGTCACCGTCAGAGACCCCTGCCTGGGGTCTCCGGCACCGCGCTTCCCGAGCGTTGACCCCACTCACTGACGGGTCTGGGCGCGAGTCGGTTTCGTACCAGTCTTCGCTGCCTTCGTCGATGCGGCAAGGCAGTCCACGGTTCTGATGAGCCGAGGGGTCACTACTCTCCGACGCGCAGCGCCAGAACCCAGCGGATCGCCCCGCAGCATCGGTGCACCACAAGGCACACCTCGGACGCTCCAACCATTGTTTGCAGCACTTGCGCAATGCAGCTCACACGATCGCCTCCCTCCTTGCGGAATACCTGACATGGGTATACGTTTGACTAGTACACGTACCCGGTAGGGGTACTCCCGACGTACAACCCGACATACAAGGAGGACACCTGATGGCTTCGAACGATTACCAGGTGACGGGCATGACCTGCGGCCACTGCGAGATGTCGATCCGCGAGGAGGTCAGCGAGATCCCCGGCGTCCAGGACATCCAAGTCAGCGCGCAGACCGGCAAGCTCAACGTCACCGCCGAGGGCGAGATCGACGACGCCAAGGTCCTCGCGGCGGTCGAGGAGGCCGGCTACTCGGCGGTGCGCGTCTGATGAAGGCCGGAGGACGGCTCGCGCTCTACGGGGCCGGGTTGGTGGTGGCGTTCGGCGGGGCCTTCGGCCTCGCCGGCGCCGTCATTCCCGATAGCTTCGCAGCAGCATGGGCAGAAGGAAGTAACGTGAACGCACACGGTGAAGGGCACGGCGACGCTGCGCAGGAAACCGCGGAGCCCGCTCTGAACGGGGTCTCCGCAAGCGCGGACGGCTTCGTGCTCTCTCCGGTCCAGGCCCCCACGGCCGCAGGCGAGGATGGAGACCTGAGCTTCCAGATCCTCGACGAGTCCGGCGAACCGGTGACCGAATACACCACCGCGCACGAGAAGGACCTGCACCTGATCGCCGTGCGCACCGACGGCGCCGGCTTCCAGCACGTGCACCCCGAACTCGACACGAGCACAGGCACCTGGTCGGTGCCGTGGACCTGGGACGAGGCGGGCACCTACCGCGTGTACGCCGACTTCACACCCGCGGGCGAGGAAGCCGAAGGCATCACTCTCACCCGCGCAATCGAGGTCGCGGGCGACTTCACCCCTGTCGAGACCGAGGCGCAGCCCACCGACGAGGTCGACGGATACACCGTCTCCCTCAACGGCGACCTCACTGCGGGCACCTCAAGCGAGCTCACCATCTCGGTCGAGCGTGACGGTCAGCCGGTGACCACGCTGGAGCCTTACCTGGGCGCGTTCGGCCACCTGGTGGCGCTGCGCGAGGGTGACCTCGCCTACCTGCACGTCCACGCCGAGGGCGACCAGCCCCAGGCCGGGGACACGGCCGGACCCGACATCGGATTCGCAGCGGAGGCCCCGACCGCCGACCGTTACCTGCTCTACCTGGACTTCCAGGTCGACGGGCAGGTGCACACCGCCGAGTTCGTGATCGACGCCGAGCACGGTGACGGCTCGAAGACAGACGATTCGCATTCCGACGGCCACTGACCCGCAGGGCCCGGCGTCGCACGAGAGCTGAGAAAGAAGGAAGAGGATGAGCACATCAGCGCCCCCAACGGGTGGGCCGGACATCGAGTTGGAGATCGGCGGGATGACCTGCGCCTCCTGCGCGAACCGGATCGAGAAGAAGCTGAACAAGCTCGATGGCGTCGCGGCCACCGTCAACTACGCCACTGAGAAGGCTAAGGTCACCGTGCCTGCCGGCTACGATCCGTCACTGCTGGTCGCCGAGGTCGAGAAGACCGGGTACACGGCCGCACTGCCCAAGCCCAAGGACACTACGGCGAACACGTCGGAGACCGAGGCCGGGGAGGAGGAAGACAGTGAGCTCACCTCGCTGCGGCATCGGCTGATCGGCGCGATCGTGCTCACTGTTCCCGTAATCGCGATGGCGATGATCCCCGCGCTGCAGTTCACGTATTGGCAGTGGGCCTCACTCGCCCTGGCCGCACCGGTGATCATCTGGGGAGCTTGGCCGTTCCACAAGGCGGCGTGGACAAACCTCAAGCACGGTGCGGCGACGATGGACACGCTCATCTCGATGGGCACCTCCGTCGCACTGCTCTGGTCGCTCTACGCGCTCTTCCTCGGCACTGCCGGCACTCCCGGCATGACGCACCCCTTCGAGTTCACGATCGCTCCGTCGGATGGCGCGGCGAACATCTACCTCGAAGTCGGCGCGGGCGTGACGATGTTCATCCTCGCCGGCCGCTACTTCGAGAAGCGATCCAAGCGCCAGGCCGGGGCCGCGCTGCGCGCCCTCCTGGAGCTGGGCGCGAAGGAAGTCGCCGTACTCCGCGACGGCGTAGAGGTGAAGATCCCCACCTCTGAGCTGGCGGTCGGCGACGAGTTCATCGTCCGTCCAGGCGAGAAGATCGCCACCGACGGTCTCGTGACCTCCGGCTCCTCCGCGGTGGACGCCTCGATGCTCACCGGCGAGTCCGTGCCGGTCGAGGTCCGCGAGGGCGACTCGGTCACCGGTGCCACCGTCAACGCCGGCGGCCGCCTGGTCGTGCGGGCGACTCGTGTGGGTTCGGACACACAGCTCGCACAGATGGCGAAGCTCGTCGAGGACGCGCAGACCGGCAAGGCCGAGGTGCAGCGTCTGGCCGATCGCATCTCCGGCATCTTCGTGCCGATCGTCATCGTCGTCGCGTTCATCACCCTCGGCGCCTGGCTGGGAGGCGGGTTCCCCGTCGCCGCCGCGTTCACCGCAGCGGTCGCCGTGCTCGTCATCGCCTGCCCCTGCGCGCTGGGTCTGGCAACCCCGACCGCGCTGCTCGTCGGCACCGGGCGCGGTGCGCAGATGGGCGTCCTCATCAAGGGCCCGGAGGTGCTGGAGTCCACTCGCAAGGTCGACACCGTCGTGCTCGATAAGACCGGCACCGTCACCAGCGGCAAGATGACTCTGACCGACGTGATCACTGAGCCCGGTGTGGATCGTGCGGAGCTGCTGCGTTTCGCCGGTGCACTGGAAGACTCTTCCGAGCATCCGATTGCGCAGGCGATCGCCAAGGGCGCGACCCAGGAAGTCGGCCAGCTGCCTACTCCAGAGGACTTCGCCAATGTCGAGGGCAAGGGCGTGCAGGGCATCGTCGAGGGGACCCCGGTCGTCGTCGGCCGCGAGTCTCTGCTGGCGGACTGGTCGCAGAAGCTCTCTCCGGAGGTCGCACAGGCGAAGGCCCAGGCCGAGGGCGAGGGCAAGACGGTTGTCGCGATCGGCTGGGACGGTGCTGCGCGCGGCATCCTCGTCGTCGCCGACACCGTCAAGCCCACGAGCGCCGAGGCGATCCGCGGGCTCAAGGAGATCGGCCTGACCCCGGTGCTGCTCACCGGTGACAACGAGGCCGTGGCCCGCCAGATCGCGTCCGAGGTCGGCATCGACGAGGTCATCGCCGAAGTGCTACCCAAGGACAAGGTCGACGTCGTCACCCGCCTCCAGGAAGAGGGCAAGATCGTCGCGATGGTCGGCGACGGCGTCAACGACGCCCCCGCGCTCGCGCAGGCCGACCTGGGCCTGGCGATGGGCACCGGCACGGACGTCGCGATCGAGGCCTCCGACATCACGCTCGTGCGCGGTGACCTGCGGGCCGCCGTCGACGCGATCCGCCTGTCCAGGAAGACCCTGTCGACGATCAAGACCAACCTGTTCTGGGCATTCGCCTACAACACCGCCGCGATCCCGGTCGCTGCGCTCGGCATGCTCAACCCCATGCTCGCAGGTGCGGCGATGGCGTTCTCCAGCGTCTTCGTCGTCGGCAACAGCCTCCGCCTGCGCGGGTTCACGAGCGTCGCCTCGAAGTGACGTACGAGAACCCACCCATCCACACGAATCCAATAACGAAGGAACACCAGAGAATGAGCAGCTGCTGCAGCACGAACGAGACCAACCCGGCCGTGGAGAACGGTGGACGCGAGAACCTTCTTGGCGGGGGCGCCGATGACATGACCACCTGCCCGGTCATGGTCGGCACCCCGGTCAGCAAGAAGACCGCCGAGGCCGCCGGCCTCTACCGCGACTTCGAGGATGAGCGCTACTACTTCTGCTGCGCTGGCTGTGGGCCCGCGTTCGATTCGGACCCAGCCAAGTACGCCGCCAACATGGCGTAATCCACCAGCGTGCGGGGTGCCGCGGCACCGCTGCGGCACCCCGCCACCTGATCGGAGCGAACCGACATGACCACTACGACTCCCACCACCGAAACCCACCTCGACACCTGCCCCGCAGGAGGCGACGGCGACGCGTCCGTCCACGGATACATCAGCGATAAGACGAAGTACCGCAATCGCCTGCGCCGCCTCGAAGGCCAAATCCGCGGCATCGATCGGATGGTCGACGAGGACCGCTACTGCATCGACATCCTCACCCAGATCTCCGCAGTCACCAGGGCACTCGAAAACGTCGCCCTCGGCCTGCTCGACGATCACCTCAAGCATTGCGTCCTCGACGCCGCACTCGCCGGCGGACCAGTCAGCGAGCAGAGGCTCGGCGAGGCGTCCGAGGCCATCGCCCGCCTCGTGCGCTCCTGACGCCGGCGCATCAGTTCGATCACGACCAGCATCCAGGAGTTCTTCTATGACCCCACAGCACGTCCTCATCCTCGGATCGGGAGCAGCCGGGGCCGCAGCCGCCCGCACTCTCGCCTCACGCGACGATGTCCGGGTGACGCTGGTGACCCGCACCGGGGAGACGCCCTATACGCGGATGCTCATCAAGGGAATCGCGTTCGGTCAGACACCGCCGGAGATGATCAAGCTCCCGCTGCCTCAGATCGAGGTCATCGCCGACACCGTGCTCAAAGTCGATACCTCGGCGAAGCAGGCCCAGCTGACCTCCGGCGCACAAGTCTCCTACGACGCGCTCATCGTCGCGACCGGGAGCATGCCCCGCTCCCTGCCCGCTGACGTGTTCGGCGGCGACGACGCCGGACAAGGGCGGGTCACCGCTCTTCACTCCGTGGAGGATGCCCTGGGCATCCGAAAGCTGCTGACCGGACTGGGGCGACCCGCGCGGGTAGCGATCTACGGCGGTGGAATCATCGCAGCCGAGACAGCCTCGTCTCTGCAAGCCGACGGACACATGGTCACGCTGGTCTCCCGCAGTTCAGTTCCCGGCGTCGGAGCGTTTGGGGCGCCCGTGGCTGAGCGCCTCGCCGCCGACCATGCCGCCAAGGTGCAGGCCCGATTCGGTCGCACTCTCCAGCATGTCGACGAAACAGAATCCGGTGTCACCATCACCCTCAACGACGGAAATCCCGTCGTGGCTGACTTCCTTCTCCTCGCGCTCGGCACGACGCCCGCAGCCCCGTCACCGTGGACGAACGGTATCGACGTCGACGATCACCTCCGCGCCGCGGCAGACCACGTCTACGCAGCCGGAGGCGTGGCCACGCACCACGACGAAGCACTGGACGCCTGGCGCATCGACCATTGGGAAGACGCCGCCGCACAGGGTGCGCATGCCGCGCAGGCCGCATTGCACGACCTCGGCATTAGCGACGATCCGGGCGCCTACCTGCCACGCAGCCCTTACATGGCAATGGTCTACGGTCAGATGATCTCCGGAGTCGGGTACACAGCCGGCGCAGACGCCCACCTGGAAGCCGGTGAGGAGTTCATCGTCCGCCACGAGACCGACGGCATCGTCGTCGGCGTCACTGGCATCGACGCAGTCGGCACCGTCTACCAGTGGGGGCAGCAGCTCCACGGCGTGCGGGCATAGGCGATGGCGGGAGACTGTATTAGGCAGATCCCACGGCGGGGCTTCGTGCTCTCGCTGGCAGCGACCATTCTCATGATGGCCGCTGCCAGCGCGCCGTCCTTGTTCTACCCCCAGATCGCCGAACGGCTCGGACTCATCCCCGTCGCCACCACACTCGTGTTCGCGGTCTACACCTTCACCCTCCTGGCCGCGCTGCTCTACCTCGGACCACTCTCCGACCACGTCGGCCGACGTCCGGTCGTGGCCGCCGGTTCTTTGGCGCTGGCGCTGAGCGTGGCCATGTTCTGGTTCGCCGGTAGCCTCGCGGCGCTCCTGGTCGCCCGAGCCTTGCAAGGGCTCGCAGCGGGTCTGCTGATCCCGGCGCTGTCGGCGATGATGATCGACTTCGAGTCCCCGTCACATCGGAACATCGCAGCCCTGTGGAACACGATCGGCCCGATGATTGGCCTTGGGGCCGGGGCTCTCGGTGCTGCACTTCTCCTCGATCTCACCTCCGAACCGACAACTGCCGTCTTCGGGTCGCTCGTGCTTGCCTTCCTCATCGTGGCAACGGTCGTGTGGAGCACACCGGAACTGGCCCCGAAGACCCAGATACGACGTGGCGACCTCCGTCCGCGGTTCACCGTGCCACCGCACCTGCGCCGCATGTTCACCGCCGGAGTGCCCGTGATCATCGCCGGGTGGGCGACCAACGGGCTTTTCCTCGCGCTCGGAGCCGACCTCGTCGGCAGTGAGCTTGGGGGCTCCACGCACACCCAAGCTGGGATCGTCATCTTCGCACTGGCGATCTCCGGAGTCACCGCCTCCTCCGTCCTACAGCGGCGTTCCGCCCGCACCATCAGCCTGTATGCGACCAGTGCCCTGGCGTTCGGCACCGCAGTGAGCATCGGCGCCCTCGCACTCGGTTCCTACTCAGCCTATGTCGCCTCGGTCGCGATCGTCGGTTCCGGGTTCGGCACAGCGTTCCTCGGGGTACTGCGCACACTCATGCCCCACACGGCATCGTCGGAACGCGCCGCCGTGATGGCTGTGATCTACACAGTTGCCTACCTGGCATTCGGCGTGCCCACCATCGTCGCCGGATTGCTCGTGCCGGTGCTCACCCTGTCGGGGACGATGACGATCCTCGGTGCGATCATCATCGCCCTCAGCCTCGTCGCCACCGTCCTGCGCCTGCGCATCCCGCACCCGGCCGCAGGCCCGGCAGAGACTGACGACTTCCCCGAGCCTCCCACCGGCTCTCACCGCCGATCCGCACCCGACCGAGAGGAGCAGCCATGACCTACGTGATCGCGCTTCCCTGCGTGGACGTCAAGGACCGCGCCTGCATCGACGAATGTCCTGTCGACTGCATCTACGAGGGCGAACGCTCGCTCTACATCCACCCCGACGAATGCGTCGACTGCGGAGCCTGCGAACCGGTCTGCCCCGTCGAGGCCATCTACTACGAAGACGACCTGCCCGACGAATGGTCTGACTACTACAAGGCCAACGTCGAGTTCTTCGACGAGTTGGGTTCTCCCGGAGGAGCCGCGAAGACCGGACCGACGGGCTTCGACCATCCCCTCATCGCCGCATTGCCCATCCAACACGAGCAGACCCTCTGAGCAGGGGCTTCCGATTGATCCATACCGACACAACACACAATCCTTGACTAGTACCCCCTAGGGGTATATGGTAGGCATATTGATGAAAGGAAATGACATGCAGAGGAGACTGCGAACAGGACTGGCAGCGGGAGCGCTCGGAGTGGCGCTCGTGCTCGCCGGTTGCGCCAGCGGAGCAGACGACGACCAGCAGACCGACCCTTCGGCTACTGAGGAGCATCAGGGCCACGGCGGCAACAACGCAGAAAGCGGTGATGAGGAGATGGAGCACCCGATGGACGGCGGACCGGCACCCGAGGGTATCGCCGAAGCCAGTGAGCCCACCTACCCTGTCGGTACCGAGGTGCAGCTCACGGCCGACCACATGGAAGGCATGGAAGGGGCTACAGCAACGATTTCCGGCGCATTCGACACGTACACGTACTCCGTGAACTACACGCCCGCAGGTGGCGGCGACCCCGTCACTGATCACAAGTGGGTCGTGCAGGAAGAAATTGAGGATGCCGGCGACGAGCGTCTGGCCGACGGCACAGAGGTGACTCTGCTCGCCGAGCACATGGAAGGCATGGAAGGCGTAAAGGCCACCATCGCTTCGTCCACCGATGAGACGGTCTACATGGTCGACTACGAGACGGACGGCATGAAGATGACGAACCACAAGTGGGTCGTCGAGAGCGAGATCCAACCAGCGTCCTGAGCCGACGTTCGCTTGCCCGGCCACCGGGTGAGCGGCAATCGGCCTGGCTCGATGACGGAGGAGAGGAATCATGACGGACCCGAACTCACACCAGCACCACGGCCATGAAACCGATACACCCGCCCACGGCGAGCATCACCACGGGTCTGTGTCCGCGCACGCCTCGGCGGATGCGCACGGCACGCGCGAGGGTCAGCACACCGGGCATCAGGGCCACGCCATGGACCACGGGCAGCACTCAGGCCACACGGGCCTCGACGAGCACGGCGGCCACGATGAGCATGCCCAGCACGGTGGGCACGGAGATCACAGCGGCCATGGCGGGCACGGGGACCACGTTGGCCAGTTCCGCCGGCTGTTTTGGATCAACCTCGTCATCGCCATCCCCGCGGTTGCCCTCTCACCGATGTTCGCCATGCTGCTGGGCTACGAGGTCCCCGGCTGGGCGGGCTGGGTCGCCGCGGCACTGGGCACCGTCATGTACGTCTGGGGCGGCAGGCCCTTCCTCACCGGTGCCGTCAGCGAGTTGAAGTCCCGCAAGCCCGGGATGATGCTACTCATCGCTCTGGCGATCACGGTGGCCTTCTTCGCCTCCTGGGCCGCCACGCTCGGGCTCGTCCATCACGAGCTCGAATTCTGGTGGGAACTGGCGCTGCTGATCGTCATCATGCTGCTGGGCCATTGGATCGAGATGCGCTCCCTGGCCCAGACCACCTCGGCGCTCGACTCGTTGGCGGCACTGCTGCCAGACGAGGCCGAGCGCGTCGAGGGCGAGAACGTCGTCAAGGTGGCCCCAGCCGACCTCGACGTGGGCGACGTGGTCATCGTGCGCCCCGGCGGCAGCGTCCCGGCCGACGGAACCATCGTCGACGGCCGCGCCGACATGGACGAGTCCATGATCACCGGCGAGTCCCGCCCGGTCTCTCGCGGCGAGGGCCAGACCGTCACCGCCGGCACCGTCGCCACCGACTCCGGTCTGCGGGTGGAGATTACCGCCACCGGTGACGACACCGCCCTTGCCGGCATCAACCGGCTCGTCGCCGAGGCGCAGAACTCATCCTCCCGCGCCCAGCGGATCGCCGACAAGGCCGCGGCCTGGCTGTTCTGGTTCGCTCTTGGCGCGGCGCTGGTCACTGCGGTCGTCTGGACGCTCATCGGCATGCCCGACGAGGCCGTCGTGCGCACCATCACCGTGCTCGTCATCGCCTGCCCCCACGCCCTCGGCCTGGCGATCCCGCTGGTCGTCTCCATCGCCACCGAGCGAGCCGCCCGCGGAGGCGTCCTAGTGAAGGACCGCCTGGCGCTGGAGTCCATGCGGCAGGTCGACGCGGTGCTGTTCGACAAGACCGGCACGCTGACCAAGGGCGAGCCCACCGTCACCGGCGTCGAGCCGACCGGCGAACTCGACGCCGACCAGGTCCTCGCCCTCGCTGCCTCGGCCGAGGCCGACAGCGAGCACCCGCTCGCCAAGGCCATCGTCACCGCCGCCAAGGACAAGGGCCTTGCCCTCCAGCAGGCCAGCGGCTTCTCATCCTCGCCCGCCGTCGGCGTCACCGCGACCGTCTCCGGCCAGGAGGTCCGCGTCGGCGGGCCCCGGCTGCTCGAGGAGACCGGTCAGCACGAGGTCGGCACGGCCGAGGCATGGCGCTCCGAGGGCGCGATCATTCTGCACGTTCTCCGCGGCGGCCAGGTGGTCGGCGGGCTGAGGCTCGCCGACGAGGTCCGGCCAGAATCCCGCGACGCCGTCGACGCCCTCCACGCCCTCGGTGTCGAGGTCGTCATGATCACCGGCGATGCCGAGGCGGTCGCGAACGAGGTCGGACGGGAGCTCGGCATCGACCGCGTCTTCGCCGGCGTGCGCCCGGAGGACAAGTCCGCGAAGGTCTCCCAGCTGCAGGAAGAGGGCAAGAGGGTCGCGATGGTCGGCGACGGCGTCAACGACGCCCCGGCTCTGGCGCAGGCCGATGTCGGCATCGCGATCGGCGCGGGCACCGATGTCGCCATCGCCTCGGCCGGGGTGATCCTGGCCAGTTCCGACCCACGCAGCGTGCTCTCGATCATCCAGCTGTCGCGACGCGCATACGGCAAGATGAAGCAGAACCTGTGGTGGGCCGCCGGCTACAACCTTCTTTCGGTGCCGTTGGCGGCCGGTATCCTGGCACCGGTGGGATTCGTCCTGCCAATGTCGATCGGCGCGATCCTGATGTCAGCCTCCACCGTGGTTGTCGCGCTCAACGCCCAGCTGCTGCGGCGCATCGACCTCACACCCGAAGCCAGCACGCGTTCCGTCCTGGAGCGCCAGAAGTAAGGACATGCCCATGTCTGTCGATACCGATTCCCACCAGCACGGCTACATCAGCGACAAGGAGCGCTATCTCGGCCGCATGAAGCGCATCGAAGGACAGGCGCGTGGGATCGCGAAGATGATCGATGAGGAGAAGTACTGCATCGACATCCTCACCCAGGTCTCCGCTCTGACCCGTGCCCTCCAGGGGGTTGCGACTGGTCTGCTCGACGACCATCTCAAGCACTGCGTGCTTGATGCCGCCAAGCTCAGCGACGAGGCGGCCGTCGAGAAGATCCAGGAAGCCACCGACGCCATCAACCGGCTCGTTCGCTCCTGAACCCGGACCCCGATCACCGCGTTCCAGGACACGGCGGGCACAAACCCTCAGGATGCCAGCGCGCTTGCTCCTTGCCGACGCGCCGTCCGCCCGCGACGCGCTCACCTTCGCTAAGCGGGCCGCGCAGGCCGGTGCCCATGGCGTGCGCTTGCAGGCCGCGGCCGGGCTGCTGCGCATGAGCGCAGCCGCGCTAACGCCCCGTGGTCCGCTCGACCGCACTCCTACGATCCTCGTCCTTCGCACGCTCCGCTCCGACCCTCAGCTGCAGTGCGACGTCACCGTGGAAACGTTGACCGCGACCGCCGACCCTCTCACCCTGGCGTTGCCGGAAACCGCGCTGGCACCCGCCTGGACCAGCGTCGAACCCCCGCAACACGGGTGGAGACTTATTGCGGATGTGTCCAGCCTGACGCTGATGCGCAGCGCCCGTGCCGGCATCGAGGCCGTCGCCCAAGCACTTCCCGACAAACCCGGCGACGATGTCGTCCGCAAGATCCGGGGCACGGTTTGGGGTACCCCGGACACGGCACTCGCATCGCTGCCACAAGGCGTTGCGTTCGCCGCCTACGTCTTCGGGTTCCTCAGCCGAGGAAACGGGGCCACGATCTCAACCGCCGGCCGTTGGACGCGGTTGACCCTCCCGACTGGACACGTGCTCCTGCGCGGACCCGTCGCCTCTGGCCTCACCCCGATCCGCCGCACCCGGCCACGCGTTTCCGAGTCCGTCACATCGATTGAATAACCCTTGATACCCTATAGGGGTATGGGGTAGTATTGATGACTATGAAGAAGGTTGAGCACGTGCACGCCACGTATGACACACCGCATCTGAATGCGGCGGTCGGAGTCTTCGCGTTGCTGGCGAATCCGGTGAGTGTGAAGATGATCCTCGCCATTCGCGACATCGAGGTCTCTGCCAATCATCTGGCGGACATCGTCGACCTTCCCGTCGACCAGACCTCCCACGAGCTTCACCGCCTGGAGTCGGCCGGGATCGTGAGTCGGCAGCGACGCGAGTCCGGCGACTTCTACCTATTGAACGGTGTGCATGCCGGGGCGCTGGCTGAGGCTGCGATCTTCCATGCCGAACATCAGCAGCAGGAACGCACTCGTGCGGGTTCTCCCACCTCGAACTCGCGACCGAACTGACAGAGGAGGCATCATGCCCCGTTTTTCCCGATTGACCCCTGAGACCGCAGTGGGGGCCTCACGAGACTTGCTCGGCGATCTCGTCGAGCGGCACGGCCAGGTCGGAGACATGGTCTCGACGATGGCGCACTCCCCGGCGGTGCTCGGCGGCTATCTGCAGCTGAGCAAAGCCATGCGTCGCGCCAAGCTCGACCGTAAGGTCAGCGAGCTCGTTTCGATCGCCGTGCAGTCGAAGCAGGGATGCGGAATGTGCCTGGCCTCGCACATCAGCGCGGCACGATCGCTCGGGGTCAGCGATGACGAGATCGCACTCGCCCAGCAGGGTACGGCGATGACCGGCCCGGTCGCGGCGATGATCGCGCTCGGCCTCCAGATCTACCGTGAGCCTACGTCGATCACCGACGAGCAGATTGACGAGCTTCGGGGATACGGGTACAGCGACCG
This sequence comes from Micrococcus sp. HOU01, assembly GCF_035609305.1. NCBI lineage: Bacteria > Bacillati > Actinomycetota > Actinomycetes > Micrococcales > Micrococcaceae > Micrococcus > Micrococcus sp. HOU01. The sequence goes on from NZ_CP141211.1 coordinate 2,545,094, forward strand.
TGAGATCTCTGATGTCGTCGGGGTCGTGTCGCTGAACATTCTCACCGGCGCCTTCAACCTGGTTGCTGGCCTCACGCCGGGCGACTGACTTCGCCGGCGACTTGGTGCCTTGGCCGAGAGGATAGGCAGCGGTCTGCAAAACCGTTTACACGGGTTCGAATCCCGTAGGCACCTCCACTTCCCGCTGAGCCCAATAGGACACACGTCGTTGGAGGCGAGTGATGGAGAGCCAGCACATCTTCAACGGTGACATGACACGCGTCGCGCGCATCCTCGTGAAGGTGAGCGCCCAATATATCGCCCGTGAAGCCAACGTGACCAAGGAAGAGTTGCGCGACTTCGAGAAGGGGCGACACGACTTGTCGTAGAAGAAGCAGGAGCGTGTGCGGGCCGCCCTCGAAGAATTGGGGGCAGAGTTTCTGCCTGACGGACCCAACGGCGGCTACGGCATCCGTCTGAAGTTCGGCCGTTCCAGGATCTACTCACTTGAACGTTGCGAGGGCGAGGGCGGGCCGCGGCTCACAACAGAGTCTGATCGTCGGACCCAGGCCCATGTGCCCTTCTCGGAACCGGATTCAAACCTACCTTTTCACCTGGAAGATCGCACCACGGCCTCACTGCGCATCCTGGTGCCGTTGCGCCTGGGCCGGCTTTGGCCGTCACACCTTGCCTCTGTTCCAGGAATGGAAGCGTGGGCACGCTGAGCTCATCGAATACAGTCGCCCGACGGACCCGATCTGGGCCCTGCGCGACGGGGGCGATCGATGCCGCACTCATCCGCTCTTCTTCACCCAAACGTGCCATTGGTCCGGGTTTGGAGCGGTTACCGCTGTTCACCGAACGCCTGGTTGCATCGGTGACGAGTACCGACTCGCGTGCCCGGCAGGAGTCGGTGACCCTAGCCGATCTCGCTGACGGGCCGGTGGCGGTCTGGGCGACCGCTCCGACGGCCACCGGGGAGCTGTGGAGTACGACTGCTCGCATGCCGCGCACGATCTCGGTGGCGAACACGGACGAGTGGTTAACCCGCATCGCTGTCGGCGACGCCATCGGCATCACTGCAGAGGCGACAACGCACAATCACCGCGCGCCGGAGGTGGTCTATCTGCCCATCGAGGATGCCCCACGGGTGACCGTGGCGCTGACCTGGCCAGGGCAGAGGAGGAGCCACCCGCAGGTAGGGGTCTTCGCCACCTGCGCACAGGACTACTTCACCCGACTCATCGACATCGGCTCCCCACCCCGCCTGCTCTCCACCGGGGCCGATGGTCAGCTGACGTAGCTCCCCACTGCAGCTATGCGACCGACCATCCCCCAGGTAGCCCATCCTCGGGTGCGACGGGACCCCTGAGCTTCATTCCGTGTCGGAGCAACAGATCACACTCGACAATATCGCTCTAGCGCGATATGATCGCCCTATGACGATGATTCAAGAGGAGGGGGCAACCCTCGACGAAGTGGCGACAGTAGCGTACGCCCACCTGTTCCAGGCATTTGCGGAGCCGACGAGGTTAGCGATCGTGCAGCACCTCGCCTCCGGGGAGCACCGGGTCCGGGACCTGGTCGAGCACATGGGCCTGGCCCAGTCCACGGTGAGCAAGCATGTCGGCTTCCTCGTCGAGTGCGGCCTGGCGACGATGCGCCCGGAAGGGCGCTCCACCTGGTACTCGCTGGCACAGTCCGAGCTCCTGCGTACCCTCATCGCCGCTGCCGAACGCCTCCTCGATGCCACCGGCACGCAGACCCTGCTCTGCACGCACCTGCGACTCCCACATACCCACCACGCGACAGATACGGACAAGAAGTAGTCATGGGCGCAGGACACAATCACGGCCCCGCCGCCAGCGAGACCGGTCACCCCGGAGATTTCCGCAAGAAACTCTGGATCGCATTCTCGATCACCGCGACGATCGTCGTCGCCCAGGCCATCGGCTCGATCATCACCGGCAGCCTCGCACTGCTGACCGACACCGCCCATGCCATTACCGATGCCTCCGGGCTGCTGGTCGCACTGATCGCCGCGACGCTGATGCTCAAGCCCGCCAACTCCAAGCGCACCTGGGGGTTCCGGCGTATCGAAGTGATCGCAGCCCTCGGACAGTCGGCACTGCTGCTGGCGGTGGGCACCTACGCCGCCATCGAAGGCATCCGGCGACTGTTCGAGCCGCCGGAGGTGCCCGCAAGCGAACTGCTGATATTCGGCATCATCGGCCTGGTCGCGAACATCATCGCCATCACCATCCTCGCCTCCAGCCGCGGCTCGAACTTCAACATGCGTGCCGCGTTCCTCGAAGTTCTCAATGATGCCCTCGGGTCGCTCGGAGTGATCATCGCGGCGATCGTCATCGCCACGACCGGGTTCATGCAGGCCGATGCCATCGCCGGACTGCTTATCGCCACATTGATCGTGCCTCGCGCGTTCAAGCTCATGCGCGAGACCACCGGCGTCCTTATGGAGTTCACTCCCAAGGGCCTCGACCTCGACAAGGTGCGTTCGCACATCCTCGAACTTGACCATGTCAAAGATGTCCATGACCTGCACGCCTCCACCGTGGCGACCGGCCTGCCGATCCTGACCGCCCACGTCGTCGTCGAGGACGAGTGTTTCACCGACGGTCATGCCGCGCAGACGCTCCACGAGATCAAAGATTGCGTCGCAGGACACTTCGAGGTCTCCATCCATCACTCGACCTTCCAGATCGAGACCGAGCACATTGCCGAACATGAACCGGAAATCAGCAAGCACGACTGAACGCAGTGCCCCTCCCGGGCTCGTTCCGGGCGGGGGCGCTTCCGCGTCACGCAGGTAGGCACTACCCCTATGGGGTAGTAAGGCCAATTGGCACCACGGGCAGACACGGGAAGGAATCCCATGAAAAACTTCAGGCCATTCCCGAAGTACGGCGGAACGAAAACCGCTGCAATCACCGTCGTGGTCGGTGCTTTCCTGCTCACCGGATGCACGGCCGCCAACGACTCATCCTCAGCCTCCCGGCACTAACGATCAGCTGTCACCAGTTCCTGCTTCACGCCCGCCAGCTGTTTCTCAACTGCTGACCTTTGCCTCGCAGCACGCTTCAGCACAGATTCGCAAGGCTGCACGCGAGAGCATCCCCGACTGATAGCCCGCCGTCGACCACGAGAGGTGACTCCTCTGCACCCGGTGCCTGAGGCGGAAGTCGAGCGGCAGGTGGCACGGCCTCAGAATCGCCTTCCCGGCATGAGCGCACTGTCAGGCGCGCGCCTGGGACATGTCCGCGACGCAGCGGTCAGGGTGGTCGGCTAGATGTACTGACCCTGGGCGTTGATGACTCTCTCGGCGGCCGAGGGGTACATTTCACAGACCCCGCTGAAGGTTTTGCTCCGAGAAGGGTTCACCGCGTGTCGTGTGAAATCTTCGCTGCATCTCTACAATTGACGAACTCCCGGAACCGCACATAGAACTGGAGATTCACTGAATGCTCGTCGTGCTCCGCGGCAACGCGGCCTCCGGCAAGACCACAGTCGCCCGTCTGCTCCAATCCCAGTTGGACGGTCCGGTCGCCGTGCTCAGCCAGGACCACTTCCGACGGGATGTGTACGCCGAGCGGGAGCAGGAGAGCCTCGCCCATGCGGACCTGCTCGAGGCGGCCGCGCGCCACTGCCTGGCCCGGGGCCATCACGTGATCCTGGACGGAATCTTCCACGCCGGCCGCTACGGGCCAATGCTCCAACGGATCGCCGCCGCCAGCGACGACGCCCGCTTCTACGCCTTCGACCTCACCTTCGCGGAGACCGTCCGCCGCCACGCAACACGCCCCAAGGCCGGCGACTTCAGCGCCGAGGAGATGGCCAGCTGGCACCACGGCTGGCAGCCCCTCGACTTCGTGGCCGAGCACCGCATCACGGCTGCAGAGACCCCGGAGGAGGTCGTGGAGCGCATCCTGCTCCACGCGTAGATTCCCTCGGCATGACCACGCAGCCGCAGAATCACATCGCCCCGCAACCGAACGTGGCGATCCGTCCGGCACGTCCTGACGACGGCCCGGCCCTGGCGGTCGTCATGGCGGCCCGTGGCGGCACACCGTCGGACCACGCTCCGGCCGCTCACTGGTTGCTCGACCGGGCCCCCGTCCTGGTCGTGGCCGAGGCCGCCCTGCCCGAGGGGACCGAGGTCGTGGGCTGGTCTGGTGCCACCCGGACCCCTCTGCATCCTGGAGGCCCAGCGCAGTGGCTCACTGCCGGGCTCACCGTGGATCCCGCCTTTCGCCACCGAGGCATCGGTCACCGTCTGCTGCAGGCTGTGATCGAGGCCGTCGGAGCGCTCCACGGAGACACCCTCCACAGCGTTGTGAATGCCCGCAATGCACCATCGCTCGCGTTGCACCACTCGCTCGGCTTCACGACCCTGGAGACCGGTCCGCGCTTCGCCGGCATCGAGTTCGACGGCGGCGTCGGAATCCTCCTGACGCGGCCCACGGGCGTCTCTGCCCAACCGCGGCGGGTCCTTACACTCCGACCATGACCATCCATCTGCGTCCCGCCGTTCCCGCAGACGCCCCGACTCTCGCGGCGCTGGCCGTGTCGCAGCGCGAGCATCTGGCCCCGTGGGAGCCGAAGCGCCCCGCCCGATGGTTCACCGAGGCCGGCCAACGCGAGACCCTCGAGCAGGCAGACCGTGACCGCGCCGCGGACCGCTCCTACGCGTACCTCATCACCGACGAGGTGGGCTCGATCTTCGGTCGCCTCACCCTGGCCAGCGTGGTCCGCGGGGCCGGCCAGTTCTGCTCGATCGGCTACTGGGTCGCCCGCGAGGCGACGGGCCGCGGCGTGGCGACCGCCGCCGTCGGGCAGGCCCTGGAGGTCGCCTTCGGCGAGCTCGGACTGCACCGGGTGCAGGCTGAGATCCTGCACCACAACCATACGTCGCGTCGGGTGCTGCAGCGCCACGGGTTCGAGCGTTACGGCCTGGCCCCGCAGTACCTGAAGATCGCCGGTCGCTGGCAGGACCACGAGCTCTGGCAGGTCCTCGCGCCGGCGGGGGGGGGCAGCGGTGACCCCTGACGACGCCGCCCGGGAAGGACTTTCCACCAGCTCGGCCGCCTATGGCGCCCGCGCGGCCGAGTACACGGAGCTGCTGGGGACCATGGACGCCGTGGCCGAGGACGACAGGCTCCTGGTCGAAGCCTGGGCCGACCGGGTGGATGGGGTTCTGGCCGACGTCGGCTGCGGGCCGGCCCACTGGACCGCGCACCTGGCCTCGCGGGGCCATGAGGTGACGGGCATCGAGCCGGTCGAAGAGTTCGTGACCCACGCACACCGCACCCACCCGGAGGTACGCGTGGAGCCGGGCTCGTTCCAGACCCTGCCCGTAGCCGCCTTCAACGGGATCCTGGGCTGGTACTCAATCATCCACACGCCGCCGGTGGAGATGCCTGCCCTCCTGGAGCGCGCGCACCAGGCGCTGCGCCCTGGCGGGTCACTGCTGCTGGGCTTCTTCGCGTCAAACCAGGTGGAGGCCTTCGACCACGCCGTCACCACGGCGTGGCACTGGCCGGTCGATGGGCTCTCCCGCCTGTTGATCACGGCGGGATTCACCGTGCTCGACTGTGGCACACGGCAGGACGCCGGCGTACGCCGCCACGGATGGATCGAGTCCAACCGGAGCTGAGTCGTCTGACACTCTCCGCCCCAGAGCCCTCCAAGGAACTGCCCTTCACGAGTCGCGTGCGATCTTCGCCGCGTCTTGACAGTCAGCCACCACTCCCCCTCGAGCGCCGCAAACGGTCGTTTGTGGCCGGCGTTCCGGGCCTCCTGCCGCGGGCCGCCCCGACTCCACGCGTCCTGCACCGCCACCTTCCCAATGCCGACAACGACACCCCGACCCGCACGGTGAAGCGGTCCCCTGCCGCGAGGTAAGACCCCCGTAGCAGGTTCGCGCTCTCCGGACGACCGGAGCTCCAGGACCACGCCTGCTCAAGACGGCAGAAGCCCCATACGGCGGGTGCCTCGAGACCTCTGGACAGGGTGGCGGGGGTAGCCGACGGGCTCGCAGCAGGAAGCAGACGCCTCGACTCTCGGCAAGCTCCAGGAGAGGGGCGGCGCTGACAGACATGCGTACGAACACAAGTCCTCGAGCCAGCCCCCGTACAGACCAATGCCCACACGCGCAGCCGTCAACGTCTAGGGAATGGGCACCATTGCGGCCGTGCAGCCTCAGTACCGGGTCACCTTCAGGGTGGTGTTTGCGCAGGAGGCGGCCTTCTTCACCAAGAACGCCTTCTCCGTGGCGTCAGCCTTCAACCCCCAGCGGATCTTCACCGCGGTCCAGTCAGCGATGTACTTGCACTGGTTCTTCGGCGGCAGCCACTGCTCCGGACCGCGGGCCTGCTTGGCCGAGTTCAACGCCGAGGTCTGCGCGTTCAGCGACCGGGCATCCCCCAAGTCGTTGTAGAACGCCACCCGCTTGGCCTTGGTCCAGTACCGGGCTCCCGAGCCCCACGCCTCATGCACGGGCACCATGTGATCGATCTGCACCGTCGATGCAGACGTGTGCGTGCGCAGATCCCAGCTGCTCACCCACTTGCCCGTGGCCACCGTGCACTTACGGGCCGTCGTGAACTTCGGGGTGGTCTTGGACTCTGCGATCAACACCTCTGCCCGAGTGTTCTGGCAGTCCCTGTTCGCATCCTTCCAGTCCCCGAACTGGGCGGCCCGGTCATAGCCGGCATTGTTCTCCGCCGCGACCGGCAACGACGCCACAGCCGTGCGCAACGGGGCCGAGTACGTGGTGCCGGCTGCCGCCGATCCCGCACCCCCGAGGACAGCGGTGGCGACTAAAGCAGCAGCAGTGGCCAGAGAAGCCAGAGAGCGTCGTGACATGGGCGAGTTCCTTGCTCGAGCAGATGACGCGATGCGAGGGTGCATCGCCACCGATCCTAGGCAGAGCTACACCACCCCCCTGCCCCCTCTACGCCGGCGGCGTGGCTCCCGAACCGGTTATCTCAGATGAGGGGGCTTGCTCAGGTCGCTGTACGTTGTGCCTGTGGAGCAACTTGCAGATCGCGGCGTCATCCGCACAGCCCTGGACGACTTCGGACATGCCTGGGGTCAGCGCATCGACCGCTGGCGCGCCGATGGACAGACCCACACGGAGAAGTCCTTCGCCCAGCAGTTCTGGTCCGACCTGCTGCGAACCTTCGGGGTGATCCCCGAGCGCATCGACCTGTTCGAGCGCGGGGCCGCGCGCGCCTCCACCGGCGGGGCCGGCTACATCGACTTCTTCTGGTCCGGCGTCGCCCTGGGCGAGGCCAAGTCCCTGGGTGCCGACCTCGACGTCGCCCACGACCAGGCACTGGACTACCTGGCCGGCGGATCCATCGGTCAGCACGAGTGGCCCAAGTACGTGCTCGTCACCGACTTCGCCCGCATCCGCGTCGAACGTCTGGGCGAGGCCGGCTGGGTGTCCGAGTTCACCGTGCAAGAGGCCGCCGATCACGTGGACCAGCTGATGTTCCTCAGCCGGCCAGGACACCGTGACCAAGACCGAGGAACAAGAGGCCTCCATCGCGGCCGCGCAGCTGATGGCCTCTATGTTCACCGCCCTCGTCGGAGACGAGGTGGACGTGCCCGTGG